>NZ_JBEFOB010000001.1:0-3141 GCF_045063745.1 Nonlabens sp. Asnod2-A12
GATTTCCCGCATAAGCTGGATTAACAACTATTGGGTTATAAGAATACTGACTGTATTGAGGATCTTGTTGTGCGGTAACCGCTTTCGCGAAAGCGAATAACAATAAACAAGTTAATAATTTCTTCATATTATTTTTATTAAACAAGTTCTGTCTTTAAAGACAGAACTTGAATTTTATCGATTTATATATAAATACCCAGCCTTTTCAATCGTCTGATTCTGGTCGTCAACATAACTAAGAACATAGAAGTATGTACCTTCTGGTAATTGCTCACCTTGAGAAACTGTTACTCTACCTTCAGAAACACCTCTGAAAGCGCGATTTGCATTATTATAGTTATCTACGTTATACACTTCTACACCCCATCTATTATAGATGTGAACTGTGTTCTCAAAATTCTCAATTCCTTGAAGGAAGAAGAAGTCATTTTGGTTATCACCATCTGGAGTAACCGCGTTGAACACAACAACTTCTCTTACATCTTCATCTAAGTAATCAGGAATACCATCACCATCAAAGTCATCATCAATAGAATCAGGACCAGTTACGATTTCATCATTATCGTCATCTAAATCTCTATAGTCTGGCTCAGAGTCTCCATCTGTATTATTAAGATCAGTTGAAGGGTTATCTATAACAACATCACCATTAGGATCTTCGTATCCACCAAGATCACCATCAAATGCATCATCTAAACCGTCCATATCAACATCTGCTCCCGAAGGTAATACATCTGGCTCACCATCATTGTCAAAGTCGAAGCCTTCCGTACTATCCGGCACGCCATCGTTATCAGAATCATCATCTAAGTAATCAGGAACACCATCACCATCAAAATCTAATGGATCAATACCCTCACCACTTCCTGGAGTTGACTCGTATGCGTCGTCTAGACCATTACCGTCAGTATCTACACCACTAGGAGCGATATAACCATCAGTAGTCTGAGATTCCACATTATCAGGAATACCATCATTATCTGAATCTTGATCAAACCAATCAGGAATACCATCATTATCAGAGTCGCCTGAACCTTCTAGTACATCTAATATTCCGTCATTATCATCATCAATATCATCTACATCAGGAATACCATCCATATCATTATCAGGCAGCATAATATATCCATCATTTAAACTAGGTGTGTCCATCCCAGCTACTGCTGTTAACATCTCTGGATCTGATCCTATAGTTGTTAATGAATCTACACCTGTCGGTAATGTTGTCTCATCAACATCTATTGATGTATCTCCTACAGGAACTATTGCTGTCCAAGCACCGCTAGAATCTGTCACGACTGTTTGTGTAACACCGTCACTACCCACAACAATAACACTTACTCCAGGAATACCTAATTCACCAGCATCTTGAACTCCGTTACCATTAGTATCTTCAAAAACAATTCCACTTACTGTTCCCATCGGCTCATCATAACCATCATTCGTAGTAGGTGTATTGACACCAACTAATGCTGTAACATTTTCTGGATCCGAACTTGCAGTAGTTAGTGTATCTACACCAACAGGCAACGTATTTTCATCTACATCAACGTTAGTTATTCCAACAGGCACTGTTGCTAACCAATCACCATTAGCGTCAGTAACCACCGTTTGCGTCACACCATCACTATCAACAATTATCACATCCACTCCTGGAATACCCAACTCGCCCGAATCTTGTATACCATTACCGTTAGCATCTAAATAAACAGTTCCACTAATAGTACCCATAGGGTCGTTATAACCATCATCTGTACTAGGAATATCAACCCCTACTACCGCTATTATTGTTTCAGGATCTGAAGATACAGTTGTTAGGTTATCAATTCCAATTGGTAACGTAGATTCATCTACGTCAATCGAAGTATTACCCACAGGCACAATTGCCGACCAATCACCATTTATATCCGTTGTTACTATTTGAGTAACACCATCACTATCAACAATTACCACATCCACTCCTGGAATACCTAATTCACCTGTATCCTGAATTCCATTTCCATTAACATCCTCGTAAACAGTACCACTGACTGTACCCATAGGATCATTATATCCATCATCCAAGGTAGGAACATTAGTACCTGCAAGCGCATTTACTGTTTCTGGATCCGAACCTACTGTTGTGAAATTATCTAAACCAATAGGTAAAGTAGATTCATCTACATCTACATCGGTAGCTCCTACTGGAACTGTTGCTGTCCAATCTCCGTTCGCATCCGTTGGTACTGTTTGTACGTTTCCGTTTGAATCGGTAATCTCTACATCTACGTTTGCTAATCCAGGCTCGCCTGCATCTTGTATTCCGTTTCCGTTTTGATCATCGAACACTGTTCCGCTTACTGTTCCACTTGTTAGTGGCTCGGTATAACCATCATCAGTACTTGGAGTATCTACTCCTGCTACTGCAGTAATCGTTTCTGGATCTGAACCTACTGTACTTAATACAGCTCCCGCTGGTAATGTTGCATCATCTACATCTACTGATGTACTTCCTGCTGGTACCGTAGCTATCCAGTTTCCGTTAGCGTCAGTTGTTACTGTTTGTAACACTCCGTTAGCATCGGTAACTTCTACATCTACTCCTGCTATTCCTGGCTCACCTGCGTCTTGTATTCCATTTCCGTTTGGATCATTGAATACCACACCGCTTACCGTTCCTGTTGTTGCTGGATTACTGAATCCGTCGTCTGTTGACGCCGTATCCATTCCTGCTGCTACAGTTACTGTCTCTGGATCAGATCCTACTGTTGTTAAGGTAGATCCGATTGGATCAATTACATCTACATCTGTAGCTCCTACTGGAACTGTTGCTGTCCAATCTCCGTTAGCATCTGTTGGTACTATTTGTACGTTTCCGTTTGAATCGGTAACCTCTACATCTACGTTTGCTAATCCAGGCTCGCCTGCATCTTGTATTCCGTTTCCGTTTTGATCATCGAATACTGTTCCACTTACTGTTCCACTTGTTAGTGGCTCGGTATAACCATCATCAGTACTTGGAGTATCTACTCCTACTACTGCAGTAATCGTTTCTGGATCTGAACCTACTGTACTTAATACAGCTCCCGCTGGTAATGTTGCATCATCTACATCTACTGATGTACTTCCTGCTGGTACCGTAGCTATCCAGTTTCCGTTAGC
>NZ_JBEFOB010000002.1:0-9753 GCF_045063745.1 Nonlabens sp. Asnod2-A12
TTAATGACGGTAGTTATGAGCTTTTCATGAGATTTGAATTATTTAACAGCTACGATCGTATCATTACACCACGTTTCTTCTAAGAAAAATAAACACAGCATACATTATGTTTAAAAAACTATCCATACTAATCATTCTTTTTGCTTTCTCTTTTGGACATGCTCAAAAGGGTAAGTTAGATAAAGGAAATGAAAAATTTAAATCTTTAGCATTTATAGAAGCTCAGAAAATCTATTTAAAATTAGTAGAAGAAGGCTTTGCATCTCCTGAAATTTTAGCAAAATTAGGTGATACGTATTACTTCAATGACGAACTGCAAAAGGCGTATAAATGGTATAATCAACTATTTGAAGAATATGAGGATAATGCAAAACCTGAGTACTTTTTTAGATATGCACAATCTCTTAAATCGGTAAGTAGGTACGACGAGGCAGATAGATTGATGTCAAAATTCAATTCTTTTAAAGGTTTTGACGTTAGATCTAAGATGTATTCTGAAGAGCCTAATTATTTACAAATAATAGATTTTCAATCCGGTAGATTTGATGTGGTTAACACAAAAGGAATCAATAGTTATACGGTTGATTTTGGTCCTGCTTTTAATGAATCAGAAAGTCAGGTAGTGTATGCTACTTCTAGAGATTCTGGTTCTTTGGTAAGTAGAAGACATACATGGAATGATCAACCTTTCTTACAGTTGTATACTGCAAAGGCCGATGAGACTGGTAAATTAAGCTCACCTAAAAGATTGTCTAGTAATATCAATACTAAGTTTCATGAAAGTACTCCTGCTATAACTGCAGATGGTGAGACGATGTATTTTACTCGTAATAACTATGATAACGGTGTTTATAGACAGGATATTGATGGAATGAATAAGCTTAAGATTTTTAGATCTTATAAAAAGAATGGTAAATGGTCTAAGCCTGTATCTCTTCCTTTTAATAATGATGAGTACTCTGTGGCACACCCTGCCTTAAGTCCTGATGGAATGCAATTGTATTTTTCTAGTGACATGCCTGGGAGTGTAGGTTATGATATAAATTCAGACTTTACTAAGTCAGATATTTGGGTAGTAGATATTCTTGAAGAAGGTCAGTTTAGTGAGCCTAGAAACCTTAAGAATGTGAATACACCTGGTAGAGAGACTTTCCCTTTTGTCAGTAAATCAAACACATTATATTTTGCTTCTACAGGTCATCAAGGTCTTGGAGGGCTAGATGTATTTGCTAGTTCAATAAGTCCGGACGGTAGTACTAGTAAGGTAATTAATATTGGTAAGCCTATTAACACTACTAATGATGATTTTGCTTTTATCATTAACGACGACACTAAAATAGGATACTTTACCTCTAATAGACCAGGTGGATCTGGAGATGATGATATCTATAGATTCATACAGTTAGAAGACCTTAGGGAAACTTGTGAGGTTCTAGTTACAGGTACGGTTACTGATGAGAAAACAGGAGAGCCTATGAATGAAGCTACTGTTATGGTAATGGATGCTAATAACAATAAGGTGGATCAATTAGTAACTGGTGAAAATGGTAAGTATGTTTTTAAACTAGAATGTGGTAAGCAGTATTTTGTGAGAGTTGAAAAAGAAGATTATTCGTCTGACGAAGATCTATTCTCAACACCTACAAAATCTGGGTTTATGGACGTGCCACTAGAGATAGAGACAGCACGTATAGCAGTGGCAGATTGTGATGATATAGGTCCTTTATTAGATATAGAGCAAATATATTTTGACTTTGATAGATTTAATATCAGAAAAGATGCAGCATTTGAGTTAGCAAAGATCAAAGTTTTTATGGAACTGTATCCACTTACCAAGGTCGAAATACGCTCTCACACAGATAGTAGGGCTCCAGACGACTATAATGATATACTTTCTGAGAAAAGAGCGCAGAGCACACGTAATTGGCTTATATCAAAGGGTATTGACGCTTCTCGCTTAACTGCCAAAGGTTTTGGAGAAAGAAGACTGTTAAATAGATGTTCTAACGACGTAGAATGTTCTAAAGAAGAGCACCAGCTTAACCGTAGATCAGAGTTTATCGTCACTGGTTTAGATAACTATAAAAACTGCGATTAATTTTCTAATACATTATCGTATTAAAAAAAAAGCTCTGAACTTGTCTAGTTCAGAGCTTTTTTTTGTTTTATTGTATGATAGGAATTCCGCTTTCGCGAAAGCGGAACTAATCAACTATACCAATGCCTCAGCAGCTGGCTCAAATTCAGATATAAAATGAAATTTGATACTAGGGTATTTCTGCTGTGTCATTTGCAACGAGAAAGAAGAGTCGGCTAGAAATACTAATTGGCCTCTTTTATCCTTACATAAAAATTTAGATTTTACACGTTTAAAATCAGTAAACTCCTCTGGTTTTGCAACGCTTTCATCTACCCAGCAAGCCTTGTGAACATTGAGGTTTTCATAAGAACATTTTGCGCCATATTCATGTTCTAGTCGGTATTGTATTACCTCAAATTGTAGTGCGCCTACAGTACCTATAACCTTACGGCCGTTAAGCTCTAGTGTAAATAACTGTGCAACACCTTCGTCCATTAATTGGTCTATCCCTTTAGCAAGTTGTTTAGACTTCATTGGGTCAGAGTTGTTAATGTATCTAAAATGCTCTGGTGAGAAAGATGGAATCCCTTTATAATGTAAGGTTTCACCAGATGTTAAGGTGTCACCTATTTTAAAGTTACCAGTATCGTGTAACCCTACTATATCCCCAGGAAAAGACTCGTCTACTATCTCCTTTTTCTCAGCAAAAAATGCATTAGGACTAGAGAATTTTAAGTTCTTATCCAGACGTATGTGTTTATAAGCCTTGTTTCTTTCAAAAACACCACTTACTATCTTAATAAATGCCAGTCGGTCCCTATGTTTAGGATCCATGTTAGCATGAATTTTAAATACAAAACCGCTAAATTGATCCTCCTTAGGTTCAACCAGTCGTTCTTCTGCCTTTTTAGGCCTAGGTTCTGGCGCTATTTCTATAAAACCATCTAACAATTCCTTTACACCAAAATTGTGTAAAGCACTACCAAAAAATACAGGCTGTAAATCCCCATCCAGGTATTCCTTTCTATTGAATGCAGGATAAATGCCGTCTACTAACTCTAGTTCATCTCTTAAAGTACTTGCTGCCTGCTCGCCTACTAGTTTATCCAGTTCAGCATCATTAATATCACTTATAGCTTTAGTCTTGTGTATTTCCTTAGAAGATGCACCAGTAAATAGGTTAATGTTTTGTTTATGAATGTTATAGATTCCTTTTAAATCATAACCCATACCTATAGGAAAACTGAGAGGAGTAACCCTTAGACCGAGCATCTGTTCGATCTCATCCATGAGGTCAAAGGCATCCTTTCCCTCACGATCCATTTTATTAATAAAAACGATCATAGGGATATTACGCATTCTACATACCTCGACTAGTTTTTTAGTCTGTTCTTCAACACCTTTTGCGACATCTATAACTACGATCACGCTGTCCACCGCAGTTAGTGTTCTAAAAGTATCTTCAGCAAAATCTTTATGTCCTGGTGTATCTAGGATATTAATCTTTATACCATCATATTCAAAAGCAAGAACAGAGGTAGCTACAGATATACCTCTTTGTCTTTCTATCTCCATAAAATCACTGGTAGCACCTTTTTTGATTTTATTATTTTTTACCGCACCTGCTTCTTGAATCGCGCCACCATAAAGTAGTAACTTTTCAGTAAGCGTGGTCTTACCAGCATCTGGGTGAGATATAATTCCAAAGGTCCTGCGTCTTGCGACTTCTTTCTCAAATTGTTTCTTATTCATAAGATTACAAAAATAGAGAATAGATCTCGATCTGTAGAAATTTACTTTAGCAATATCCATCCTTATATCGGGAGTTAGCTACAAAAAGAATTTTTAGGTCTATATCGCTTTCGCGAAAGTGGCTCTAACACAATCATTTCGGTATGTTTTAAGTTAAATTCTATTATCAATAGGTGTAAGTTTATGTTGATTTTAAAATATTAAATCGTTGAGTGGTATGATTGTAATGAATAAAACAAGAGCGTTCGTGTTTTTAATCGTTATAATATGTATTTAAACGATTGATAGTTAATTTAAAACTTAGTAAACACACTTTTTTGTTTTTATTCTTAATTTGGTTTAATATATGTTAACGAATCGCATTTTCCGTTAACTAAAAAAAGATACTACCTATGGGAAAAATTACTCCTAGTTTAAAATTTGTTTTTGCTACGATAAGTAGACTTATTAGAACCAAGTCGTTCGTTTTTACTGCTATGTTTGTGTTGGCTTCTCATGTGGCTTATAGTCAGTGTCCAGGTCCGCTGGCAGATTGTGATGGAGATCTTGTGTTGAATCAAGATGATCTAGATGATGATAATGATGGAATTCTTGATAGTGAAGAATGTCCTTTCGTTGCTCCTACAGGTGGAGCTGTTGAAGCAGATGCAGTTTATTATACTAATGATAATGGTGTTCAGTTCTTTGTTATTGCAGGAAACACAAATGGATTAGGTTACTCCGAATCTGGATGGGATGTTTCTGTAACTAATACAGGTGCGACAATACAATCCGATTTAAATTTTTCTAATTCAACGTTCTCAATTGGCTCTGTCTCTGGTTCAAATGATGCAGTAGATCCGGTTGCAAATAATTATAACGTTGCTTCTACAACAAATCCTTCTTTTGTTTCTGGCGCTAGTGGGTCTGGATTATCAATTGAGCCTGGAAGAGCTAATTTAGAAGGAGATAGTGATCTAGAGTTTTCAACATTTATAAACTTTACCACACCTGTCTATGCTTTTGGGTTTGATTTAATTGATTTTATGGATCATGGTGCAGGTAATTATATTGATACTTGGCAGATTTATGTTGGTGGTGTTCTTTCTTACCAAATTGGTCCTGCTATTTCTGTTGCTGCTGGTACTACCGGAACTTTTTCAGTTTTTGACGGTCAAGGAAATTCATTAGGTACTATAACAGCAGGGGAAAATATCGAATCATTTTTTGGGTTTATTAGTATTGCGCCTGTTTCTCAAGTAGAAATAAAAAGAAATTCAGTTTATAATGGTGTCGGTGCTGCTGGAGAAGATTTTCACGGTATTGATAGTTTTAGATTTACTACAGATGTTCCTTTTGATACAGATAATGATGGTGTTGCAAATTGTTTTGATACTGATAGTGATGGTGATGGCTGTAGTGATGTTTTAGAATCTGGTGGATTAGATCCTGATGGCGATGGAGTACTTGGTGTACTGCCAACAACTGTTGATGGTGCTGGCCGTGTCACAGGTTCTGGGTCGGTAGCTGGAGGGTATAATGGGCTTAGTGGAAATGAGTTGAATGCGGTGCAAGTTAATGTTGCTGCTGGAAACCCTATGGATCAAACTGTGTTTGAGGGTGATTCTGTGAGCTTTACAGTATCAGCTAGTGCAGATGAAGCTACGTTTTATACCGGTGGTTCACCTACTTATAGTGTTCCTGGTAATGCGGATGGAGGTTTAAGCTATCAATGGTATATAGGTGATCCGGATTTTTCAGGAGTGCCTATTGCTCCTGGAGATACTAACTATAGTGGCGCAGACACAAATACTTTAACAGTTAATGACTCTTCTGGATTAAACAATACTGATTATTTTGTTGTTGTTAGTCATGATGAAAATGTGTGTGTGTCCGAAAATAGATCAGCAGTGTTAACATCTCTTCCAGATCCGTGTGATGCACTAGCATCTGGAAATCCAGATAATGATGGTGATGGTATTAGTGACAGTTGTGATCTTGACGATGATAATGATGGGATTTTAGATACAGAAGAAGGGGTAGCTGGTTTTGAATTAACCCCATTAAATGGTGCGCAATCTGTGAACAACAATACGCCATTTGTGATTTCTGGAACTGTAGGTTCTTGTCCTCCAGGGTTTGTAGAGGCTGGTAGTTCTACTGTATCGTTTGATTTTAGGTGGAATAATGGAAGTTCTGGTGCGGTTCCACGATCGACTTTAACTCTTTTTGTTGATATTGATGGTGCAGGTCCTCTACCAAATGAGCCATATTTTGTTGCTACAACGCCCTCTGGTGGGAATACTAATGCGGATGATGCAACTGATCAAGGTGGTGATGCAGAAATTATGGTTATGAATGGTGCAACTTTTACAAATTCTTTGCCTTCTAGTCAGGGACCTAATTTTGTTGATCACACCGCTTTTAATTCAAATATTGCAACAAATCCAGAGAGGTTTGCAGGAATAGTAGTGACTTTGCCTTTTGGTCTTCCGGCTGGTGCTGTTGTACAGTTTGAACTTTTTATACCGGCGGATGATTTTGACATTCAGAATGGTGCTGCGTCATCAAGATGTTTTACTGATACAGATGGAGATGGTTTTTTTGATTCATTAGACCTAGACAGCGATAACGATGGTTGTAACGATGTTTTAGAATCTGGTGGAACTGATAATGATAACGATGGTATTTTAGGGGATACAGCAACTACAGTAGATGGTAATGGTCTAGTAACTACAGGAAGTGGAGATACTACTGGAGGTTATGATGGCGCAAGTGGTGCTGAGATAGTAGCGACTCAAGTTGTGGTAGATACTGCGCCTGTAAGTCAAACTGCTATGGAGGGTGATACAGTCACCTTTATGGTGGATGTTACCGCAACCAGTACTACAGACTTTGCAGGCTTTGCACCTAGTACGACTCCAGATTATAGTGGAGCGAGTGCTAGTGATGTTACGCCTGCTACAACATACCAATGGTATTTAGGTGATCCTAATTCTGGTGGGACTATGCTTGCTGGAGAAACTAATGCTAGCTACTCATTTACTGCAGCAGCTGCAGATAGTGGTAATCAATATTGTGTAGTAATTACACATCCTGATAATGTATGTATTTCAGAAACACAATGTGCAACCTTAACGATGGTTAGTGTTGACTCAGATGGTGATGGTGTGTTAGATGATGTAGATATTTGCCCTGGAGGAGATGATACTGTGGATGCAGATTTAGATGGCGTGCCAGATTTTTGTGATCTTGATGACGATAATGATGGGATTTTAGATACTGTGGAATGTGGAGTGTTATTGCCAGTAGGAGTTACGGGAGTTGGTACGCAAACCATATCCGGACAATACGCAGGAGATCTATTTACTTTAGATTTTCAATTGGCGACTACTACTGTGAATCCGTTTGTTTTTCAACGTAGACCAACACTTATAGTAGATCCGAGAACCACGGAGCCAGTAACGCTTACTAGGCAGATAAGTGGGATAACAGAAGGGCTACAGGTTACTTGGGATGAAGGTGATAATGGTCGACCACAACTTGCTGGGTTGAGTGAAATGGATCTAACACTAACATTAGATAATTTACAGAATGGACAATTATCAAGCTTGAGAGTAGCAAGTGCTGCTCCAGGGACCACGTTTGCTGGGCAAAATGCAATCAAGGAAATAACTTTGACTTGGCCTGGAGGTACCTCTGCAGTGTTAAATGATCCTCTAGGTGAAATAGTGAGTCATGCAGATGGAGCTGTAATTTCTTCTGGAGATGTACTAAGTTTAAATTCAGGAACTCGTCAAATTCAGTTTTCTAGATGGACTTTAGATATCGACTTAGAAGGTGCTACGTATCCTTTTGTCTTAAATTACGATACTGATTCTAATGTGAATACAAATTTTGAAGGTTTTGCGTTTATCCCAATAGGTTGTTCAGATGTAGATGGAGATGGAGTTGTTGATTCATTAGATTTAGATAGCGACAACGACGGTTGTGATGACGTATTGGAATCAGGAGGTCTTGATCCAAATGGTGATGGAATCTTAGGGGCGATACCAACTACTGTAGATAGTGATGGACTAGTAATAGGAAGCTCTCCTGCAACTGGAGGTTACGATGGAGCAAACGGAAATGAAATAGTTGCAACACAAGTGAATGTGGTAGCAATGCAGCCTGCTGACCAAACCGCTACAACAGGTGAGTCTGCTACTTTCACTGTTACAGCAACAGCAGATAATTCTACCGGTTTTACAGCAGGTGTTCCAGATTATGGAACTCCTGGAAATGCAAATGCGGGAATTAATTACATGTGGTATATAGGTGATCCAGATACTTCAGGAACACTAATTAGTGCGTCAGATTCAAATTATAGTGGTGAAAATACAAATGCACTAACAGTTAATGATGTTACCGGTTTAGAGGGCACTGAGTATTTTGTTGTAGTAAGCCATGATGATAATGTATGTTTTACAGAAACACGTTCTGCTACACTTACTATCGCGCAGGCTGATGTAAGTATTGATAAAGTATTGGTCGATAGTAGTCCTTATTTAGTAGGAGATACAGTGACGTATACATTAACTGTAAGTAATGCAGGTCCAGATGAAGCAACAAATGTTGTAGTTACAGATATTCCTGATAATTTAACAATAACAAATGTATCTGGTGGTGCATGCACAGCATTTCCTTGTACAATAGCAAGTATTGCTTCCGGTGCTGCAAATGATGTGACGATAACAGTTACAGCAACAATTGATAGTGAGGGAGCCTTTTCAAATGGTGCTACTGTAGAAGCAGATCAAGATGATCCAGATACAGCTAATAATCAAGATCTATCAACAGACGCAAATAATCAAGGAACAGTTCCTAGTGTTGATCCAATAGCGCAAGATGATGTAAGCGTTCCGAGTACACCTGGTGATACGGTGAGTCTAGATCCGACAGCTAGTAATGGCAATGCTGCAGATGCAGATCCTGACGGTACCTTAGATGTAATGACTGTGAGTTTAGTAGTTCCAGCTGGAGCTACGATGGTACAGACAGATGCAGATGGTGATATTATTGGGTACACAGTTCCTGGTGAAGGAGTTTGGGAAGTTAATCCTGTAAACGGTGAAATTAGTTTTGCACCATTAGCTGGTTTTAATGATGATCCAACATCTCCTGCAACATATACTATAGATGATAATGCAGGTAATACTTCTAACCAAGCTACAGTAACAATAGATTATGTTCCTGTTGCAACTGCAGATGAGATTACAGGTGTTATGCTAGGGAATCCTGCAGTGATTGATGTATTAGCAAATGATGTTGATGGTGATCTTGTAGATCCTACTACAGTAATGATAATAGATCCAGCAAACCCAGGTGTTCCTGTGACAAGTTTAGTAGAACCTGGTGTTGGAGAATGGACTGTTGATCCTATGACTGGAGCAATTACATTCACTCCTTGTAGTGCAGCTGGAATACCAGATGTGAGTTGTACTGGATTGTACGAAGGTAGTCCGATGGATATTATGTACGTTGTAGCAGATGATGAAGGCAATGTTTCTGATCCAGTAGGTGTTAGTGCAGCCTTCGCTATTCCACCAATAGCAGATGATGAAGTTGTGTCTGGAACGATAAACACAACAGCAAACATCAACGTATTAGATGGCGATGTAGATCCAGATGGAGAAGACGCTAACTTAATGATAACAGCGATTACAGATCCATTAACAGGAACAGTAACACCAATAGCACCAGGTTCGACAGTAACGTTGAGTGACGGTACAATGGTGACATTAAATACAAATGGAACGTTAGATGTAGCACCAGCAACGGATAGCACAGAGCCAATCAATTTTGAGTATACACTAACAGATGAAGATGGTTTAACAGACGTTGGAGAAGTAGACATTACTTTCCCACAGTTATCACCAGTAGCAGATGATGAAGTGGTTGCG
>NZ_JBEFOB010000002.1:9793-13682 GCF_045063745.1 Nonlabens sp. Asnod2-A12
GGAGATAATGCTAACTTAACAGTTACAGCGATTACAGATCTAGTAACAGGAGTAGTAACACCAATAGATGCGGCAAATCCTGTAACATTAAGTGATGGAACAGTAGTTAGTTTAAATCCAGATGGTACATTAGATGTAGCACCAGCAACTGATAGCACAGAGCCAATCAGTTTTGAGTATACACTAACAGATGAAGATGGCTTAACAGATGTAGGTCAAGTAGATGTTACCTTCACGCAGTTAGCACCAATAGCTGATGATGAAGTAGCAATAACAGAAACATCTACACCTGTAAATATTAATGTGTTAGATGGCGATGTTGATCCAGATGGAGATAATGCTAACTTAATAATTACTGAGATTACAGATCCATTAACAGGTACAGTAACACCAATAGCACCAGGTTCAACAGTAACGTTGAGTGATGGTACAACGGTGACTTTGAATACAAATGGAACTTTAGATGTAACGCCTAGTGTTGGAGTTACGGAAGTTAATTTTGATTATACCCTAGAGGATGAAGATGGACTTACAGATATCGGTAGTGTATTGATTAATGTTACTATTGATTGTGATGATGTAATGTCAGGTTCTGTTGATGTGTGTATGGTTCTTAATGCTGACCCATCTAATGCAATTGGATTATTAGACTGTGATGGTGATGGTGTTGATAATGCGACTGAATGCCTAAATATGACGGATCCAACAGATCCATGTGATTATACTTCAGGAGCTGCAACATTGCCAGCAACCGATATGGGTGATTGTGATGGTGATGGTGTCAGTAATGCAGATGAGATAAATGGACCGGACGGTGATCCAACGACACCAGACGGAACAGATAGTACAGATCCATGTGACTATGATGTTGCAAGTGTGACATTACCAGTAACTAGCACAGTAGATTGTGATGGTGACGGAGTAACTGATGCAGACGAGATCAACGGACCAGATGGAGATCCTAGTACTCCAGATGGAACAGATCCAACAGATCCATGTGATTATGATGTTGCAAGTGTAACATTACTAGTTACAAGTACAGTAGATTGTGATGGAGATGGAGTAATTGATGCAGATGAAATAGCAGCAGGAACTGATCCAAACGATGCATGTGATTATAATGTATCAGATATTAGTGTGCCAGTAACAAGTACAGTAGATTGTGATGGAGATGGAGTAATTGATGCAGATGAAATAGCAGCAGGAACTGATCCAAACAATGCATGTGATTATAATGTGTCAGATGTAAGTGTGCCTGTAACAAGTACAGTAGATTGTGATGGAGATGGAGTAACAGATGCAGATGAGATCAACGGACCAGATGGTGATCCAACAACGCCAGATGGAACTGATCCAAACGATGCATGTGATTATAATGTATCAGATGTAAGTGTACCAGTAACAAGTACAGTAGATTGTGATGGTGATGGAGTAACTGATGCAGATGAAATAGCAGCAGGAACTGATCCAAATGATGCATGTGATTATAATGTAGGAAACATAAGTGTACCAGTAACAAGTATGGTAGACTGTGATGGTGACGGAGTAACAGATGCAGATGAGATCAACGGACCGGATGGTGATCCAACAACACCAGATGGAACTAGTCCAAACGATGCATGTGACTACATCGTATCAGATATAACGGTGCCGGTAACCAGCACAGTAGATTGTGATGGAGATGGAGTAACTGATGCTGATGAAATAACAAACGGTACTAATCCTAACGATCCATGTGATGGTGGTGATGTTAATAATGTAGATTTATCTAATACTACCTCCGACTGGTATGTAGCAGATTGTGATGGAGATGGCGTTCCTAACGGTGTTGAAGTTGATCTAGATGGGAATGGAATAGTAGATGCTAATAATACCGACCCTAATGATCCTTGTGATTATAATGTAGTTGTTCAAGATCTTAACAATGTTTCTAACCAATGGTTAGTTGCTGATTGCGATGGTGACGGTGTACCTAACGGCACAGAATTGTCTGATGGTACAGATCCTAGAGATACTTGTGATTATTTATTGAGTAGTCAGGATATCGTGTTGGTGACCAGTCAATGGTTAGTTGCTGATTGTGATGGTGATGGTGTCATTAACGGTGATGAAGTTGTTGATGGAACTAATCCTGTTGATCCTTGTGATTATATACTTTCTAATCAAACAGTACCAGTTTCTGCTGCTTGGAATGCATTAGATTGTGATGGTGATGGGGTTTCGAACGGTACAGAGTTAACTGATGGTACTGATTTACAAGATCCATGTGATTTAGTATACACAAGTCAAGATACTACAGCATCTGTATCTTGGATTAATTCAGACTGTGATGGTGATGGAGTTACTAATGGTGATGAAGTGATAGATGGAACTGACCCAGTTAATCCATGTGAGTTCATGCTAGATAATGTAACGGTTCCACAAACAATGGCATGGGAAGCATTAGACTGTGATGGTGATGGCGTTAGTAATGGTGTTGAAGTATCGGACGGTACTGATCCATTAGATGAATGTGATCTAATAATATCTAGTCAAGACCTTGTTCCTAACTCAGCATGGGGATCATTAGATTGTGATGGTGACGGTGTAACAAATGCAGATGAAATTGCAGATGGAACTAATCCAACAGATCCTTGTGACTTTATGGTGGGTAGTCAGACTATTCCAGTTTCAGGTGACTTTAATGACGCAGATTGTGATGGTGATGGTGTTACTAATGGTGATGAAATCATCGATGGTACAGATCCTAGTGATCCATGTGATTTCTTAACAGCTAGCCAGACAGTTAATACATCTGAAGCATATGGTCAGTTAGACTGTGATGGTGATGGAGTTACTAATGGACAAGAAGAGATTGATAATACAGATCCTCAAGATCCTTGTAGTTATGAAGCGATTTCACAAAATCTAGTTGCAGCAACTGGTGAATGGGATAACCTAGATTGTGACGGTGATGGAGTAAGAAACATTGATGAATTATTGCCTCCTAATGGTGGTACTCCTACAGATCCTCAAGATCCTTGTAGTATCGATGTTGATAATCAGACTATGACACCAGATCAGGCTTGGTTAGATGCAGATTGTGATATGGATAATGTACCTAATGGTGTAGAGTTAGCTCTAGGTGATACAGATGGTGATGGAATCCCTAACTTCTTAGATGTCGATGACGACAATGATGGAGTAGCAACGGTTAATGAAGATTATGACGGTGATAGTGATCCAACTAATCAAGATTCTGATAATGATGGTACTCCTGATTATCTAGATACTGATGACGATGGTGATGGTCTAGATACAATCGATGAAGGTGCAAACCCTGATGGTGACCTTGATCCTAATACAGGTGATACTAGTGATATCGATAATGATGGTATTCCTGATTATCTTGATGAAGATATTAGAAGAATAACAGTCTTTAATGCTGTTACTCCTAATGGTGATAATGAGAACGATTTCTTCTTCCTTCAAGGAATAGAGAACTTTGATAATACCGTTAGAATTTATAACCGTTGGGGTGTAGAGGTTTATAATGCAAATAATTATGACAACGCTTCAACACGATTTGTTGGAATTTCTGATGGTAGAACAACAATATCTTCAGGAGAGAAGTTACCTACAGGAACCTACTACTATGTTATTGAATATATCGATGACTTTGGTGCAACTCAACAACTAGCAGGATATCTATATATCAGATAAATAAATCTTACCTACCCTAATTCAATCAGTTAGGGTAGGTTAATTGAAAAATAATATAGCATGAAGAAATTATTAACTTGTTTATTGTTATTCGCTTTCGCGAAAGCGGTTACCGCACAACAAGATCCTCAATACAGTCAGTATTCTTATAACCCAATAGTTGTTAATCCAGCTTATGCGGGAAATC
>NZ_JBEFOB010000003.1:0-2770000 GCF_045063745.1 Nonlabens sp. Asnod2-A12
AATTTCATTCTCGATGTTTTTTCAAATGTTGTACAACGTTGTTGTATATGGTTTGTTGCGTGTTTCAAGCAACTAATTTAGTAAATAATCACAGATAGAAAGTCCGCGAGGATTTTCGTAAGTAGGCGAGAACAAGCCATTAATTATACATGATTTATGTGAGCTATGCAGTTATGCTGGATTAACACCTATAATAAGGCAAAGCGGAACGAGCATAAATGGAAGAGCACGAATAAGTAAAATAGGCAACCAGAAATTAAGAAACCTACTGTTTATGTGCAGTTTTAATGCTTGTAAATACAACAAAGCATGCAAGGCAATTTACGATCAAATAGTAGCCAAAGGAAAAAGTAAAAAACTAGCTTTAATAGCTGTCTGTAATAAGCTCTTAAAACAGGCTTTTGCCATAGCAAAATCAGGATTAATATACGATGAAGGATATAGAAGTGTACTGGTTAGAAATTAAGTGAAATTCGCTTGTTTTTTACCACAGTTCTTTGTTACCACACGTTTTTATTTCAGAAGTTTATCTATTTCTTTTTCGATATCATTTTCTCCTTTTGAAAATCCAATGAATGATTTTACAACTATACCGTTTTTATCAATTAAAAAACTATTTGGTAATGCTGTTACTGCGTATTTTTTAATATTTTCTCCATCATAGCCATTCAAATCCGAGATGTTTAGCCAGGTAATATTATCATCATTACTTGATTTTTTCCAAGTACTTTTATTCATATCAAGAGAATAACTGATAAGAACAAAATCGTCTTCGTTATATTTCTTAATTAGATCGGGAAATTCGTTTTTATTTTGCAATCTACAAGGCAAGCAACCTGATGACCAAAAATCGAGTAATATAACTTTTCCTTTGAAATCAGATAATTTGTATTGATTATTCCTTAAATCTTTACCACTTATGTTTCTGAAATTACTACCAGCCTTCATTTCAGTTGATGAGGCGTAATCCATTAACTTTTGTCCATTTTTTGAATTCGCATTCAGGGAATCTAATTTATTGTAGAACATTAACAAACTGTCTTTTGCTATCGTTTTTCTTTCAAACAATAACGCGGTTAGTGCCATTTGATTATTTGCATTAGAATACAAAAATTCTAATTGTTTGCTCCTTCTATCTGAATTTTCACTGTACCAACCTATAGAATCGTAGCGTTGATATAATTCTGACTGATATGAACCTTTTACTTTAGCATATTCAAATTTCGAATACTCTCCTTCAATGTAAATATTTTCATTTTCTAACATAAAATATTTAAATGGTTTCAACCAATTCTCTTCTTTATCTTTAAATTCCAGATATGAAAGCGATGGTAAATCAACTTCTCCAGAGAAATTAAACTTTTCGTTTATTACATAACTAGAATCTATATATTTACCAATATTTCGATTACGTAAAAGAACCTTCGTACTATCAGGGAAATTTTTAGCGGTAACTGTCAAGTTAAAAGCCTTCTTATTATTTGCCGTTTCTTTTTGATTACAAGCAGCCAATAGTGTGATAATACCTAACAATAAAATGGTTCTTTTCATAGTCGTGGTTTTTTAAATGTGTGGTAACGTGTTTGTATAATATTAGTTGCGTATTCTAAGTACCTAATTTAGCAAATAAAAACCGAATAGAAAGTCCGCGAGGATTTTCGTAAGTAGGCGAGAAGCCAGCAATTAATTATGCATGATTTACGTGAGCTATGCAGTTATGCTGGATTAACACCTATTATAAGGCAAAGCGGAACGAGCATAAATGGAAGAGCACGAATAAGTAAAATAGGTAACCAGAAGCTAAGAAACCTACTGTTTATGTGCAGTTTTAATGCTTGTAAATACAACAAAGCATGCAAGGCAATTTACGATCGAATAGTAGCCAAAGGAAAGAGTAAAAAACTAGCTTTAATAGCTGTCTGTAATAAGCTCTTAAAACAGGCTTTTGCTATAGCAAAATCAGGATTAATATATGATGACGGATATAGAAGTGTACTGGTTAGAAATTAAGTGAAATTCGCTTGTTTTTTACCACAGTTCTTTGTTAGCTGTAGTTTTTTGGCACTTCATCTTTATCTATCCAAGTTACACCAAATCGTTTGCAAATGTTTCTTAAAGACTCTTTATCTTCTGGTTTTTCATTTCTTAAAGTTGCTCTACCTAATTTAACAATACTATTTGGTGTTTGCATAAGAGGAATTGAATAAGTGTATCTTTCATAATAATTTATACATTGTGCATAAAAGAACAGAGTTCCTGCAATCAAATTAGAGCTGTCTTCTTTTATTGTATTATACGATTCCATAATGTTCAAATCATCTTTCAGAGTTTGACCATCTCTTATAAAAATTATATAAATTCTATCGCCAGTGCAGATGTAAATTGAACTTGTTTGTATGATATGAATAAGGTTGAATTTAGACTCTTCCTCTAATTCAAAGACAAACACAGAGCCAAAAGGGTCTGGATAAGTTGTGTAATTACCTGTTAGGCAATGTAAAAAGTTTCTGCTTTTCTGTAAATAATCGTTTGAGCCAAACATATTGATTATTTTAAGACCAGGATTTTTTCTGTCAAACTCATAGAAATAATCTTTATATCTCAAAGCAGCGTGGATTTTATTTGCCCACATCCAAATATCTTTTTCTGTACAATTTTTCGTGCTTATCTTTATTTCTAATTTTGAATAAACTTCGTTGTTACATTTTTTACAACAAGGGACAACTAATTTTTTATAAGTAGTATGAGTTAGATTAGGTATCTCGATTTTCTCATCCCATAAATTAAACTTTGTCTGTAACCATTTAGGCACTGTGTGTTCTCTTGTTTGAGATTTTTTTCCACAGATGAAACATTTGTCTTTATCGAAATCAAAATTTATTAAGTCGCTTTTTACTACGGTCATTTTTTTTGATAAATTACAGCTAACGTTTATGTATAAGAATAGTGCGGTTTTGTGTGCGAGGATTTTCCGCAGGAAAATCAGACGTAACAAAAGTGCACGGACTCTTGATTAAGCACTAAACTAAGCATTATTTTTATACGGTGTTACCACACGTTATTATGCTAATTCTTCTGAAATAATATCTATTTTAATTCCACTTTCATTAATTCCCCAAATTTGTAAAGTGTCGAATCCATTTCTTTTCACTTTTTCAAAATCAATTTTCTTTCCACTTACCAATTCTATTTTTCCATTTGAATCAACTTCTTCCCTAAATTCATCCTCGTAATCAATTCCGTTATAAGTTGATATTATTAATTCAAACTTATCATTTCCATTTTCAGAAATATAGATTTTGTCCGCTATTCTATTTTTTATTTGGTCTTCTGAATATTTATCGCAGAACATTGCGTTATAACCGTGAAAACAACCGTCAAATAATAAAAATTCCTCATTATTTGAAATATCAACAGCAAATATTTTCGAAGGAGCAAATTCCGTTTGAACAATTAGGTTTTTGTACTTGGAATGAAGTTCTCCATAGTATTTTATTCTGAAAATTTTTCCGCCAGATTTTGTTTTCAATTTTCTTCTCCATTCGTGAGAGTGAAGTTTTTCTGGATTAATTATATTTTCAACATTATTCTCAAGAAAAGTCGGTCCTAAAACTCCTTTTTCTGTTGTAGAGTTTAAGTTAGATTTCTCTTTTTTAAAAATGTCAAATATTCCCATTTTTTGTTTTTTTGTAATGTGTGGTAACGGGCAAAGGTATAAGGCGTGTGAGGCGTTTTGCTTTGTATCCCAATGTTAGAGATGTTAATTTAGGATTTTAAAGATAGATTAATTTTGAATTATACAGCCTCACAGGTAGCCTTTAAAACGCCTGATAAGCTTTATGCTTTGTCCACGCCAGTTATTTGTGGCAGCATGACAAAAGCAAGTATGCACCGGATTTAAGACGAGGCGTTTTACACCTTTGCCTGTTCAGGCCAATTAGTAGTTTGGGAGTCTTAAAACAGGCTTTTGCCATAGCAAAATCAGGATTAATATATGATGACGGATATAGAAGTGTACTGGTTAGAAATTAAGTGAAATTCGCTTGTTTTTTACCACAGTTCTTTGTTGAGACCAGTTATTTTAAACGATAGATTGTTTTACTTTTTTCTCCTATTTTTTCAAATAAATCCAATTCAACTCCTTTCTTTAAATCTCTACTTGCAGTTGCTGAAGAAATATCTTTAAAAATATCCATATAATCTTTTCTTGTGAATTCAGTTTCATTTAAAGAAACATAATATTCTATTCTATCTTTTTCGGTAAACGTTCGATTATTGAAATCTAATAGTTCACTTATTGATATATCAATAACGTTTAGCATATATTCAATAAACTTAGTTGACTTTCCAGATTTATCACTTTCTGCTAAAGACTTGTAATATTTTTTCTGGTCTTTACTAATTAGAGTTTCAAAAGGCAAAAACTCAAAGATTGGATATTTTTCCATTAAAATTAATGTTTGCCATAATCTTCCCATTCTACCATTTCCATCCAAAAATGGATGTATAAATTCCATTTCATAATGAAAAACACAACTTTTAATTAATTCAATTTCATCAGACTTTTTCAAATATTCAAAAAGGTCTTTCATTAAGTATGGCACATTTCCAAAAGGTGGTGCTAAATGCTCAACTTTTGAGCCTTTTACAATTCCAACACTTTGATTTCTATATTTTCCAGAATTTTCAATTAAACCTTCCATTAAGTTTTGATGTGCTTTTAAAAAGGATTTTTCATTTGAAGGATTATAATCTTCTAAGTTTTCATAGATTTTAATTGCATTTAAAACTTCAAGAACATCTTTTTTAGGACCAATAACTCTTTTGTTTTCAAGAAGTGCTGTTATTTGTTCTTCAGTAAGTGTGTTTCCTTCTATTTTTAAAGAAGAATGAATAGTTTTGATTCTATTCTGTTTTCTCAATTTAGGTGAAGGTCTGTTTAATAAATTAGCATTTACTTCTCCTATTTTTTCTGAAATAGAAGTTATTAATTTTAAAATAGAAGATGTTATTTCGTAAGGTGGTTTCATTTATGATACTATCATTTGATACTATCAAAGATACGATCATTTAACCTGAATTATCTTATGCAAGGTGATTTCTCAAATGTTGCACAACAGTTTTGTATATGGTTTGTTGCAAGGTTAAGCAACTAATTTAGTAAATAATTACGGACAAAGAAAGTCCGCGAGGATTTTCGTAAGTAGGCGAGAACAAGCCATTAATTATGCATGATTTACGTGAGCTGTGCAGTTATGCTGGATTAACACCTAAAATAAGGCAAAGCGGAACGAGCATAAATGGAAGAGCACGTATAAGTAAAATAGGTAACCAGAAGCTTAGAAACCTACTGTTTATGTGCAGTTTTAATGCTTGTAAATACAACAAAGCATGCAAGGCAATTTACGATCGAATAGTAGCTAAAGGAAAGAGTAAAAAACTAGCTTTAATAGCTGTCTGTAATAAGCTCTTAAAACAGGCTTTTGCCATAGCAAAATCAGGATTAATATATGATGATGGATATAGAAGTGTTCTTGTTAGAAATGAAGTGAAATTCGCTTGTTTTTTACCACAGTTCTTTGTTGTACAACGTTTTTATTTCCATAGGTGTTCATTTTCATTCAACCATTTATCGGCAAATTCAGGTGGTCGAATTAACTTCACGAAATCAGAAAAACTTTCACTAATAATTTGTCCGTTTTTTATTAATTCAGACGCATTTTTTCCGCAATCGTGATAAATGTAAATAACACGTGGATTTTGTTCTTTTGTATTTATGTAATATCCATCTCCATCTTTGTTAGTATCCTCTGCAATACAGATATGATTCTCTTTTATAAGCTCAAATCCTGGAAATTCCTCTGTTGCAATAAATTCAATATTCTCAAAACTATTGAAAACTGTATTCATAAATGGAAGTTCGCTTTGACTTTTGTTTTTTAAAGATTCCCAGCCATAATTAAAAGGAATTCCAATTTTTAAGTCCGCAATTGGATATTCAATAAGCAATTCCTTGTACCAGTTCGGAATTTTGTTCTCTATTTTTCTTTTAAGATTTTGAAAAATATTTTGTTCAGATTTTACTCCGATGCCAGTCATTTCAGGATAATTCTTGAAGAATTGCTCAATATTTTCTCTAATTTCTCTTTCCAAATTCGATTTTCCTCAAATGTTGTACAACGGCTAGTATAAGAAACGTAGGGCAGGTGATAAGCACTTTTGTTTCGGTTTATTACTTAGCTAAATATAAATATTTTGCTTTTATCTTTTCTTTTATAAACGCCAAATTTTATATTTAGCGGACTTTGTTAATATGCACAGACCTTTCGGTTAAGCCACAAACGCCCTATGTTTTTTATACCTTGTTGTATGGCGTTTTACTTATTCTTCAATTCTATTTTTCGTCCATCTAAATCTTGAATAACTGCTATTATTCCCCATTCAGTTTCTTTAATATCAGATTTTATTATCCAGTCAGTTCCTCTTAGTTTATCAATAACAGAACTTAAATTAGATATGTCAAACCCTAGCCTAAGATTTCCATCCGCTTTTGTCATTGATTTAGTCAAAGGATAAATTTCAAAAACAAAACCATTTTGTTCAGAGGCATAATGAAAAGGACCTTTTCCGTGTTGATGATAGTCAAATTCAAAACCAATTTTTTCATATTGATTTTTCAATATTTCAGGTTTTTCAGTTCTAATTACAAGAAGGTTAATATTCATTTTATTGTTTAATGTTTTGTTTTTTAGAATTGATAAACAGTTTTTTAATCATATCCATTAAAGATTACTTCTCCTTTTGTTTCAGACTTCCAATATTCTACCTGTTTTCTTTCTACTTTAGATAAATTTCTAATATCCATATCGTTCAATTTTGAATTTAAATATTCAGGTTTCAAACAAGGGAATATATCTTTTACTTTATTTTCTAAAATAGTCGGGATGTCGATAAATTTAAGATTCATCCAAGAGCTCTCATTTGTTACAGCACAGGAGTATCCATATTGACCATTTATAAGTAAATCTATTTCTGTGTTTTCAATATAATCACGAAGCTTTATTCGAACATAATTACTGGATTCATTTTGGTCGTATACTGTCTTTATTTTAAATTTTTTCAAACTCAAAATGCTTACTTTTAAAGACTCAAGCTTATGGTCTAAGTCGTGCAAATCGGAACAGTTAAAACCAGTTATGCCTTCTTTTATCATATTTTAGTTCGCATTTTTTTTAATGACATACAACGTCTCCGTATATGAAACGTAGGGCAGTTAATAAGCACTTTCGTTTCGGTTTATTACTTAGCTAAATATAAATATTTTGCTTTTATCTTTTCTACTATAAACGCCAAATTTTATATTTAGCGGTCTTTGTAAATATTCCCAAACTTTCGGTTAAGCCACAAATGCCCTATGTTTTTTATACACTGTTGCCCACAGTTATTTTTTCGCAATACTGTCAATAACAACAAATTTATGTTCAAAATAAGTTTTTGGTCCAATGATACTATCGATTTTCATTCCGTCCTCATCTAATTCAGTTGGACCCATAAAATATTGCTGATAAAATCCTCGTAATGTTTTCTCTCCAACAGTTTCGTACCATTGTCCAAATGTCGCTAAATCTCTAAATTCAGCGCCTTTAAACCATTTTTGATTTATTGTGTCTTTCGTTAGGTCGTAAAAAGTGTCTAATTTAACTTCTTTTTCGTTTGAGAAATCGTAGTTATAATTGTTTTCCTCTCTTGCTAATAAAACTCTTGTATTAGCTGGATGGTCTCTTATTAAGTGAGAAAATATTTCGACAGTTCCGATTAGAGGTTCGTCCATTTTTAGAGTATCTCGATTGAAAAATATAATATCATAAACTGTAGCTCTGCGACTTACAGTATCATTTATGAATTCTTTCTGTTGATATATTCCGTCTTCACTTCGCCAAGCAAGCGTATCTCCGCTTTTGTTTAAATGCCAAATTCTGTTCAGTCTTGAATTACCTTTGAAAGGAAACCATTCCCTAATTTCCCTTAAATTTCCATCTTTATCGGATAAAACCCAATTTCCAAATTTTTGTTTTTCATTGAGCTGTTTTCCTCTTTTGAAAACATTACCATTTCGATAAAAGTAATGAACACTATCAAAGTCTTTGTAATGTGTTACCCTTTTAAATTCAGTCTGATTTTTATAATATTCAATCGTTGTCTTTTCGGAATTCCGCTTTGAAACATCATTACATCCTTTTAAAAGAATTGTGATTATAAATGTCAGCAGGATGTTTTTCATAATTGTGGGTAACGGGCAAAGGTATAAGGCGTGTGAGGCGTTTTGCTTTGGGGCCCAATGTTAGAGATGTAAATTTAGGATTTTAAAGATAGACTAATTTTGAATTATACAGCCTCACA
This sequence comes from Nonlabens sp. Asnod2-A12, assembly GCF_045063745.1. Lineage (NCBI taxonomy): Bacteria > Pseudomonadati > Bacteroidota > Flavobacteriia > Flavobacteriales > Flavobacteriaceae > Nonlabens > Nonlabens sp. Asnod2-A12. The sequence goes on from NZ_JBEFOB010000003.1 coordinate 8,401, forward strand.
GGTAGCCTTTAAAACGCCTCACACGCTTTATGCTTTGTTCACGCCAGTTATTTGTGGCAGCATGACAAAAGCAAGTATGCACCGGATTTAAGACGAGGTGTTTTACACCTTTGCCTGTTCAGGCCAATTAGTAGTTTGGGAGTCTTAAAACAGGCTTTTGCTATAGCAAAATCAGGATTAATATATGATGACGGATATAGAAGTGTACTGGTTAGAAATTAAGTGAAATTCGCTTGTTTTTTACCACAGTTCTTTGTTGTACGCAGTTTTTATTCTTTTCAATTATAGTTTATCGCAATTCCGCTATTCAATTCCGATGCTTTTTTAAATCCAGATTTATATAATTTTAGATGCCAATTATTTATATATTCCCAATGAACTTCATATTTGGCGTGATAAACGTGATTTGCAATTAGTTTTTCTTTATTGTAGACATTTTTTAAATCCTCAATGTCAATTGATTCCAATTCTTTACTTATCAACTTAACGTCGTTGGATTTTACGAATCGTTCATTTAATTTGGTCAAAATATTATTCGGTGAGTTGTCACATTTCTGAATCAAAAAGCGTGTAATTCCCCAACCTTTGTCCATAGAAAATACTGTGTCATTTTGTTTGTGATATTCCGAATCGACCCAAGCAAATTTTTCATCAAGATATTCTTCCACGTCGTCAATATTCAGTTTTTTTAATTCCTCAATTTCAGAGTCAGGCATTCTGTATATTTCGCAAACAATTCCCAAATTCAGTTAGTTTTAGATTAGTAGCTCAAATTGCGTACAACGGTCTTGTGTATGAAACGTAGCGTGCAAAAACACACTAGCTTTTCGGATTAACACAGAGCCGAATTTTTATATTTTGTTTTTAATTTTTCTATTCTAAAAGCCAAATTTAAAAATTTGGCGGTCTTTGCAAACCAAACCGAACCTTACGGTTTAGCACTTATTAGCTATGTTTTATACACCGTGTTAGCAGCTGCTTTTCTTTTTTCCGACTTCCGGACTCACGTATAATTGAAATTCATCATCAAGTCCAGCAGATATATTCATTTTATTAACCGCTTCTGCAAATCCAGTTCCTTTATAGTTAGTTAAATGATAAAAAGTGATGAATCCAGTAAGTGAATCTGACCACCCAATATCTACAATTGGACCAATTACACATTGATAAGGGCAAATGTTTATTTTATCCCATATCTTAAAAGCGTTAAATCCTTTACAAGCTGAAAAGCACAAAGTAATTCTACTTACATCATCTGAATATTCTGTAGAATGAGGAACATAACCAATTTTGTTGTTAATTTTTTCAAGTTCAATTTTGAAATCAGACCAATCAAATAAATCTCCATTTGTTAATTCAATTCCATCTTCATCTCCGTGGGCTGAAATATGAATGTATGGCATTGATGTCCATTTTCCTTTTTGAACAAAAAAATCTTCTATAATAAATTCCATTGCTTCAATAAAATCAGCTTTAGATTCTATCAAAGAATAAATCACATCACAATTCGCAAGAGTCAGCGCTTCAAATAATGCCTTCCCTTCAATTCTATCTTCTTCAATGTCTTCTTGATTTGGAGATTCTATAATATACACTCTGTCCATAATAGTTGCTGCTAACGTTTATGTATAAGAAACGTAGGGCAGTTGATAAGCACTTTCGTTTCGGTTTATTACTTAGCTAAATATAAAATATTACTTTTATCTTTTCTACTATAAACGCCAAATTTTATATTTGGCGACTTTGTAAATAAACACAGACCTTTCGGAAAGCCTAAACTGCCCTATGTTTTTTATACCTTGTTAGCAATAGTTTTTAATCTTTTATTGATTTAGTATTCTTATCCATTGTCGATTTAGAAGGTTGTAGAAAAACATTTTTTGGAATATCTGCACCTAATTCTTTAAGCATTTTGTCTAATTCGTAAATAGAACTTAAATCAATATCTAAATATACAGCTGTTCCGTGTGTCTCTAAATCAAATTCTCTCTGTTGTTTATCGGTTAGAAGAATACCTTTGTTTCCACTAGAAATAAAAAATGAACCACCTTTTTTACAAATATTACTTGTCATATATAGACCATAACCTGAATTTACCCATTCTCCTTTTGGTTTTCTTTTTTGGCCTGGATATACCTTTCCTGATACACCAGGTTTAATACCCCATAAAAGTGCATCTAAATCATTTTTAAGAGATAGTTTAGGATTGTCGGAAAGAGATTTTTTGAGACCTATACCATTATCTAATACTGCAAAATTGACTCTTTTTTTACTTGGTAAATATTGAGCACAAAATCTAAATTTTTCGCTTTGACTATGTTCAACGATATTCCTTAATATCTCTCTCATAGAATATCTTAAAACATTAGTTACAATATCGCTTGTGTTTTGAGTAAGTATATTACTAACATTTTCGGCATAATCATCTAGTACAACACCAGGGTTAACAAGTAAATCTCTTGCAGATTTTTTTATATCTTGAACATTTAAAACCTGTATAGGGGAGTATGTGCTTGAACCTTTTGCTTCTCCTGGTTCTTTTCCATAATCTAGACCAAAAGACTTAAAAAATCCCATATGAGCAGGATAAGTTAAGTGGGAAAAATTTCTAGCGTGAAAAGTAGATTTAGGATTGTTTTTTTTAAAAATCTCTAATTCTTGGCTTACGAATAATAATGAGAAAGGGTCTATTCTTGTTGTCTTTTTAAAATCAAAAACATAGTTTCTTTCTTTTCTGATGCTAGCAAAACTATTTACAAAATCAATTGTCTCTTCAAAGTAAAGATGCTGTGGAACCTTAATTTTTTTGTCTTTCATTTTTAATTATTGCACAACGGGCAAAGGTATAAGGCGTGTGAGGCGTTTTGCTTTGGGGCCCAATGTTAGAGATATTGATTTAGGATTTTAAAGATAGACTAATTTTGAATTATACAGCCTCACAGGTAGCCTTTAAAACGCCTGATACGCTTTATGCTTTGTTCACGCCAGTTATTTGTGGCAGCATGACAAAAGCAAGTATGCACCGGATTTAAGACGAGGCGTTTTACACCTTTGCCCGTTCAGGCCAATTAGTAGTTTGGGAGTCTTAAAATTTTTAATTTGTTTAGCCTAGTGATAGCTTTATGTTTTTCATTGCTATGGAGTAGAGTAATTTTAAGAATAGGTGGTGTTTAGGTTCCGCTTTCGCGAAAGCGGAAACCCCATCCAACTCTTTTCATTTATCCCAGTACTTCATTTAAAAGAGCTGCAAGACGCACGCCTCCTTTTTGTAACTGTCCACGTAATTTATTAAAATAGGCGTACATGTAACGGTAGCTTAGTTTTTCTCCTACCTCTGTATGTGCATAGATATCTTTTACAAGTACGCGGCTGTCTGCTAGCCACTCTCTATGGGTACCGCTGCCCATTGCTTTGCGTTCTTTTTTAGTTAATTGTGGCATGTTGCTAGCCAGTTCTGTATAAGACATGCCGTAGCTTTCTATCATTTGAGAATCCCAAACGCGGTGCAGGTTAGACCCATCTCTAAACCAGCGTACCTGAAAATCGTTACCACCTTTATCTTCACTTATACCGGTGTGTAATGGCTGGTGCAGGTCGCCTATAAAATGTACGAGCATGCGCAGTTGAAATGCTTTTTCTTCTTTACTAGCCGTTTTTGATTTAAGCGTTGCTATACAGGTGTCTATGGCTTTTATAATGTCGCCACGCTCACTTTTTTCATGACTGTCATAGTCTGCCTCAAAGGGTATGTTTACATAGTGATGTGGTCCATATTTTCTATAAAGGGTATCGCTCTTTATATCGTCTGCATAGGTAGAAACCAATGCTAGAGACTCACCGTCTAACAATCTTGAGATGGCTTTTCTAGCTTTTTTATTAAGGTACTGTTGTGCGATGGCACCAGTGGTGCGGTGGCCTGTTTTTCCCCAGTCGTCTGCAAGGGCAGGAGCGGTGGTACATAGAACTACTAGAATAAATAAGAAATGACGCATGATTATTTTTTTAATGGGGACTAAGGTAACTTGCAGGTCTGGTTTTAAGGTTATGTGGACGTTAAAATTAAAGGTCTTTTAAGTTTTAATTTTTAGGTTTTTTTCTTTTTTGTGGGTTAAAGCACAGGTCCAGCATGTTATATAATTCTGGGTGTTTTCTTCGCATTAATTTGGGTCTAGAAAAAAAGTACTCTGCAGTAACAGCAAAGAATTCTGCCTGGTTAGTTGCCCCATAAGATCTTATGTCAGACTCATCTCGGTCTATGGCGTCCATCTCTTTGTGCATGAGATTGATCCACGGCAGTACATAAGATTTATCTAGAAATGCCTCTGGTATACCGTTAGTCTCTCCATCTATTTTATCTAGCAGGTGGACAAATTCATGGATGCCTGTGTTGTGTTTATCGGTATCGTTTTTAAAACCGTGGTGCAGGGCTGTTCTAGAGAGTATCATTTGTTTTTCAAAACGTCCTGTACCTACCAGTCCACCTATCATGCGGTCTGGATGGTCACCTCCATAACCTAGGTCTTCATTAAAATTATCTGGATAGATTATAACGCCTGTAAGGTTATTATAACTCCATTCTTTAAATTTAAAAACAGGTATGACGGCACTGGCCGCGACTAGAATTTTATCGAGTTCTTCTATCTCAAAACCTACGGCGTCTACATAGGTTTCTTCTAGAAAGGCTACCATGCGCTGTCTAAATATCTTTTGATCCTCTGTAGTAAGTTGCTCATAAAAAGAAACATGCTTTTCTAGTGCAGCATGCCACGATGGATGGTCCTTTTTTCTTTGTGATGCAGATTCTTTAAAGACTAAAAAATAGAGTACAACTGCCGCGATTAAAGGAATGATAAGGTAAAACATGTAGGTAATTATGGTTAGTAATGTAAAATGGTAATAGAGGTGTAAAGTAAACTTAAATAGATCAAAGAAGTCGACTACTTAAACACTTTTATATATTGTTTACTAGTATGCGTGGTGGCAGTTACCATTTTATTGTTTTATAAAATAAACTGGGTTGTGCGTGGATAACAGTTGGGTGGCTGTTTATTACAATTGGGTTGTTTTGATTTTGGCTTTTTGTTTTCTGTTCTCATTTTTGTGGTGTTCTAAGGGAATAAAGTACTTTTAGAATTCTAAAACAGATTCATGACTTTTAAAAGGTTCATAAAATTTATAATTGCGAGTATCCTTATCTCCATAGGGATTAACCTTATTAATGCCTACATGCGTAGTGAATTTTTAACTTGGGAAAGAGAGTTAGAGGGTTTTGGTATCAACTTTTTGTTTGCCACGGTTTTAAGCATAGGTAACCAGTGGTGGTTTGAGGTGATGACCAAAAAGTTTTCATGGCAAGAAAATATTGTAAAACGTGTCGTGTACGGTGCTATAGGCTCTGTAATACTAACTTTCTTATTACTGGTGTTGCTCAACGGTATTACCTATATGTTTATATATGGTGCTAGTTGGGATTATTTCTTAAAAAAGCAAAGGCTAAGTTGGTACCTATTCGGTATGATTATAACGCTGGTAATGACGCTTATTTATCACGCGATTTATTTTTATAAACTGTCGCAGACACAAAAGGTAAATGAGCAAAAGATAATCGCAAGAAGTGCCACAGCGCAATTTGACGCGTTAAAGAATCAGCTAGATCCACATTTTTTATTCAATAGTTTAAATGTATTGGTTTCTCTAATAGAAGAGAATCCTAAAGCCGCAACAAAGTTTACGACATCTTTATCAAAAGTATATAGGTATGTACTGGAACAGCGCAATAAAGAACTGGTCTCTGTAGAAGAAGAGCTGGCATTTGCCCGTACTTATGTAGGGTTGCTCAAAACCAGATTTGAAGATAGTATCACGATAGAAATTCCAGATCATGGATCGCGTACAGACGCTATGGTTGTGCCGCTATCGCTACAACTGCTTATAGAAAATGCGGTAAAACATAATATAGTAAGCGATAGTAAACCGCTGCACCTTAAGATATATGAAAAGGATAACTTGTTGGTTATAGAAAATAACCTGCAAAAAAAGCAAGTGATTAAAAAGAGCACCGGTGTAGGGCTGCAAAATATAGCCAGTAGATATGGACTGCTCACAGATCATAAAATGACCATAGAAGAGACCAGTACTTCTTTTATAGTCAGCCTGCCTATTCTCACGCAAGAAACCATACATATGAAGACCCTAGAATTTACTACAGAAAATCTAGAAGATAAAAAACTAGTTCAGGCAAAAACGAAGGTAGCTGCCATAAAAGACCTTTATGATAGCGCGCTCAAGATGATTTTAATAATCGCTTTTCTAGCTGTAATTAATGCGTTTACAGGTGGTTTTCCTTGGGTTATATTTCCTGCTATAGGTATGAGTATAGGATTGTTTTTTCAGTACCAGCGCACTTATGATAAGAGTTTAATTTTAGGTAAAAAGTGGGAAGAAGAAAAGATCAATAGTTTAATGAACGATAAAAACTTTTAAGAGATGAAAAAAGAAGAAACCTACCAGGAGAGATATACCAGAGCAAAGGCTCGAGTAGAAGAGATAAAAGCATTTTACAGTCATTTAACGGTCTACATTATAGTTAATATAGGCATCGCAGGTTTAAATTATTACCAGAATGGTTGGGAAGAGCCATGGTTTCTATTTCCGCTAGGTGGTTGGGGTATAGGTGTGGTAGGGCATGCGATAGGCACCTTCGGTAGTAATCCGTTTACGAGTAAAAATTGGGAAGAACGCAAGATTCAAGAACTTATGGATAAAGAAGGATCTTAAATACCATTGCTCACCTTATTATACCTAACCAGCCATTAACACATCATTTACCTACCATCACATGAGTACATTTAAAGCCATTATCATAGAAGATGAAAAACCAGCAGCGCGACGTCTACAACGCATGCTAGTAGAAATAGGAGTAGAGCCAGAGGTCATGCTACACTCTGTACAGGAGTCTGTAGAATACTTGCTTAATAATGATGCACCAGACCTTATATTTCTAGACATACAGTTAAGTGATGGACTCTCTTTTGAAATCTTTGACCAGGTAGACATACATAGTGCGATTATTTTTACCACTGCTTATGACGAGTATGCTTTGCAGGCTTTTAAATTAAATAGCATCGACTATCTATTAAAACCTATCGATCAAGAAGAGTTAGAAAAGGCAGTAGATCAATTTAGGTTACGCTTTCGCGAAAGCGAGAACAAAAACAATAAAGCTGCGACCATCAATTTTGAGGACATAGCAAAATTACTAGGCAATCCCATAGAGCGCAATTATAAAAAACGATACACAGCAAAAGTAGGCGAGCACCTAAAACTGTTTCATACCGACGATGTGAAACTGTTCTATTCTGAAAATAAAGGTACCTACTTGCATCTAGAAAATGGGCGCAACTATTTAATAGACTCTAAGTTAGAATCTCTAGTAGAAGAACTGGACCCAGAGCAGTTTTATAGAGTCTCTAGGCAGGCTATAGTAAATATAAATGCCATAGATGACATGATTTCTTATACTAATTCTAGAATACAAATTAAAATAAATTCTTTTAAAGAAATGGATTTAATAGTTAGTAGAGAGCGAGTTAAGGATTTTAAAAGCTGGTTAGAACGCTAGTTTTATTCATCAAACATATTATTTAATTGGGCATTGGCAAGGTTTTAACACTCTGGTTAAAACCGCACCTTTCTTTCTGTCGTATGTAATGGTATAAATTAATAAAACCATTTTAAGATGAAAAAAATTGCCCTTTGGTCCACTCTTGCGATCGTAGCTATCGCTGGTACATTAATCGCGGCTGACCACCTTGATGCTCCTAACGTTGCTATGCAACCGTCAGACATCGCAGATTTTTATGCTTTTGAAGGAGAAGATGCTAACTCTACCACATTTATAGTAACCTTACCAGCAGCAAGCGCAGCATCAAATTTTGATGAAAACGTGATGATCGAGATCAATATCGATAATACTGGTGCAGATGTACCTGGAGGTTTTCCAGCATCTGTAGGTGTAAGTGAAGACCTAGTAATACAAGCATTGAGACAGGGCGATCGCATGTACTTTTTCGGTCCTTATGCGCCTAGTTCTACCACTATAAGTAGTTCTATCGATGTAAATGAAGCTATAGGTAGTGTTGCTATAGGTTCTACAGGAGAGACGTTAACTGGTGGTGTACGTGCTTATGCAGGACAACGTCAGGATGCATTTTTCTTTGATTTCCAACAGTTTAATACCGTAATAGGTACAGCACCGGCTGAAGGTTTTGGTACAACAGGTACTAACGCTTTTACAAATGCAAACGTAAATGCTATCGTATTAGAAGTTCCTAATACTCTTTTAGGTGCTGCACCTACACACCTTGCAGACCAGTTCCGTGCAGGATTAGGCGCGCCAGTATATGGTTTACCTAACTCTTACAATGTATGGGTAGAGACTAAAAGAAGAAACTAGAACAAGTACAAGCAAAGTTTAAATTTAAAAAACAATACAATGAAAATATTCAAATATATAATGGCAGTAGCAGTTATGGCTACTATTACAGTAAGTTGTGATAATGATGACGATGTAACCGGTGGAGAAATCGCGACAACAGACTTCTCAGGTACTTTTACTACTCAAGATCAAATGGGTAGACCTGGTATTAACACGGTACTATCTGCAACAGATGCAGACGAGAACAGTTTTAATATCACTACTCCAGCAGGGCAAATCGCTGCTTTTTCTGGACCATTTAACGATAGATTACAGGCGTATTATGACGCATATGGTGCATCATTTGAAAATAACATTCTAGGACTAGACCAGGCGCAAACTACGGCGGTACTTTCTCTAGACGTTCTTCAAGTATCTCCAGAGGCTCCTACTTCTTATTTTACAGATACGAGCAGTTTCTTAACTGGCCGTACTCTAGAAGATGACGTTATCGATGTATCTTTAATCGTACTTTTTGGTGGTAACACAGGAGCACGTTTTGATGGTAATAACGGTACTCCTAACCTTGTGTCTGATAATGTAGCACTAGAAGGTGGTGTTAGTACAAGTACATTCCCATATTTAACAGCAGCTCAGTTTTAATTAATTGATTCTATTGATAGAATGCCGATTTTCTGTCAGAAGGAAATCGGCATTTTTAATACCCATACTTATGAAATTACTTTATACCTTTTTAATACTTCTAGCAGTTACTTCTTGTAAAAATGAGACAGCAACTACCTCTTCTTCTACCACAACAGCACCTAGTGTTGTCACCTCTACAGCAGACTATGATTCTTATCTAGACCTAGATGATTCTAACTATATCGCTGCATTGCGTGCAGACATAGACAGTTTAGAATCTCTAGTAGCTGTAAATGGTACTGGTGTACTAGATTTAGGTAGACTAGCTTCAAAATTAAACGAGCTGTACGATCTTAAAGCAAACGTAAAAGATTTAAACAGAGCCGTAGAAATGCGTGAGGCTGTGGTGGCAAATATGTATGTAAATCCTGCCGGTTCTAAAAGAGCTCTTGCACAATCTTACATAAAACAACACCGCTTTAAAAAAGCAGATAGTTTAATGAAGTCCTTTGCGACAGGAAAATTATCTGCAGAGAGTCAGATGGTTTATTTTGATATAGCTATGGAACTAGGGGACTATCATCGTGCGAGAAAAATGCTGGATTCTTTAACGAGTAGCAACGATTATAATTACTTGATAAGAGCGGCAAAATGGAATGATCATAAAGGGGATTTGAGCGCCACAATTAGACTTATGGAAACTGCCAAAGATCTTGCTGATAAAAGTGGTAGTCCTGCTTTGCAATTGTGGAGCAATTCTAACATAGCAGACTATTATGGACATGATGGACAGATTCAAAATTCTTATGACCATTATTTAAAGACCTTAAAACAAGACCCAAGTAATACTTATGCTTTAAAAGGCATCGCATGGATCGTTTATTCTCATGAAAAAAATCCTGAAGAAGCCCTGCGCATTTTAAATAAAATTAAAGAGCGCCATCCATTACCAGATTATGATCTAGCCATAGCCGAGATTAAAGAATATCAAAACGATACTGAAAACGCTGAAAAATTAAAAAACGCATTTCTTACAGAGGTGGCAAAACCTGCTTATGGAGCGATGTACAACACCTATAAAATTGAACAATTGTTAAGTGGTGATGCAACACAGAAGAAAGAAGCGCTGGTTATAGCGTCTAACGAGGTGAAAAATAGATCTACACCAGAGACTCAAAGTTTATTAAGCTATGCCATGCTTAAAAACGGTAATAAGGAACATGCTCTCAAAAATCAAGAGATGCACGTGATCGATAAAACTTTTGAACCTGTTGCACAGCTACATTCTCTAGAGATTTTAATGGATAATGGTAAGAATAAAGAAGCGTTAACCTATACCAGTGATTTATCTGGTGCGGCTTATGAATTAGGCCCAGTTACTATGAAAAATTATTTTGAATTAATTTCAAAAATTTAAAACCAAGTTGTTGATATATACGTATATATAAATGTTAAGTATAAAGAAAAACAATTTGTTTTAGCAGAATTACAGTTTTTTTTTGGTTGGTTAGTTTTGGTGCCTGGTTCTGGAAAGAGTCAGGCACCTTTTTTTGTGGGCTATTTTTAAGTATTCGTGATCTGTAATAGTCTTTAAAAGAAGTTTCAATAATGTAGTTAGTAGACTGGTAATCATCTATTCTATATGTAGTTAAAGCTGTTATAGAGTCCGCTTTCGCGAAAGCGAGACCATTTTAAAGATTACTTATAATTATTATCAAGTGGATAACTAAATGAAGATGAAGTACTTAAATAAAACGGTTTACAGGTATAAAGTATTAAGGTGACTGTAAAATGATACTGTAGAAACAACTAGTTATAAGGATCAATAAAACACAAAAAAAATGCGCAACTATAGCGTTGCGCATTTCATATTTTAAAAGAAGTTTACTATTAATTAATAACTCCTAGGGTATAAAGTTGTTCTAAGTTAGGTCCTGCTGCGCCGCCATATTCTTCTAGTGTGATACCAAAAGCCTCTGTTGCGTTTGCATTTTCTACTCTTATTAAATCATTGCTATTCTCTACAACACCTAGACTGGTAGGTGTTAATGGATTTAAGGTTAATGACCATAGTTGATAAGATTTACCTTGTGGCGCTGGTGGTAAACCGGCAACATCTATATAAGTAACGTTTTCTACAGCGTTATGAAATGCTGTTGCATAGGTGTCTTCAAATCCTTTTTGTCCAGCTAGATCTACTCTACGTGTGTTCTTATCTTTTATAAAAGCAAGTGCTTCTTGATAGTCGTTATTTACTTCTTTAGTTTGTTCCATTTCTGTAGATAAGAAATCTTTTTCTTGCTCTATAGTAACTACCTGATTTTCTAAAGTAGTATTGGTTTCTTGTAGGTTTGCATTATTCATATACAAATAGCCACTACCTATAAGAAGTGCTACCGCAGCAGCCCACCCTAGATAATTGCTCCATGAAGAACCAGTTGTGGTCACCTCATTTTTATGATCACCTATAATGGCTTGTAACTTATCAAATAGTGCCACCTCGTTAGTAGTAGGAGCGAGACCTTTGGCAAGTTTTATATACGTTTCTTCAATTTGTTGTACTTCTAATTGAAGAGGTATGTTATCCTTTATTAGCTGTGTGATCTCAATGGAACGTTCTAAGTCCAGTACTCCACAAACGTAGAGTTCTAAATCGCCGCTATTTATTAATTCTTGAGTATCCATTAGTTTAATATCATGTTTCTTAATGCCATCATACACTTTCTATGTCTGGTTTTCAAGGTTCCAGAAGGCATGTCTAATTCTTTTGCACCATCTTGAAATGTAAATCCTTTAAAGAATATTACATCAATGATTTTAATACACATAGGCTCTAATTTTTCTACCCATTTTTTCAAATAAATAGCATTAGTCGCTGTATCTAAATCATCACTGGTCTCTAGTATATCTACGAAATTATCTGTGCTTAGGTTTTTTAAACCATCCTTATGTCTCTTAGATCTTAAATAATCTATAGAAGCATTGCGAGATATGTTTAAAGCCCAAGTAAAAAACCTGCCTTGTTTTACATCGTAAGAATCAGAATTTTTCCAAATTTTGATAAAAACATCTTGTAATATCTCTTCAGAGACATCTCTATCTTTAACAATATTATAAATAACCCCATGTAAAGCCTCTTGATATCGATCATAAACACGTGTAAATGCTGTTTGATCACCGCTTTTCATTCTGGCAATAAGTAAATCTGGTTGTGCGCTCATTAATTAATGATTAGTTGATAAAGATGCAAAAAAAAGCCTGACTACAGGAATAGTCAGGCGTTAAAGTTTTGGGAGCTATGATTATTCAATCACACCACAAGCGACACGAGCACCAGCTGCACCACTAGGTTGAGATTTAAAATCGTCTGCACTAGCGTGTACGATAACTCCTTTTCCTACTATGTTTCTAGTCTCATCGTCACAGTCTATACACCATTTATCTGTTGTAAATTCTAGGGTAGCTTTACCGTCCTCAGCAACTTCTAGGTTACCTATGTCTCCAGAATGAAACATTCCTTCGCCCCATTTTCCATGATCTTCACTAGTTGGGTCCCAGTGTCCGCCGGCGCTTTTACCATCGTCAGAGCTACAGTCTCCATTCTGGTGTATATGAATAGCGTGTGTTCCTGCAGTTAATCCTGCAAGGTCTGCATTCATAGTAACACCTTCTTCGGTTTGCATAAACTCGATAACACCGTTTACATCGCTACCACTTTTTGCAGACATGGTTACCATAATCTCTTTACCTACCATTAAAGTAGTGTCATCATGATTTGCATGATCGTCGTGTTCTCCATGATCGTGAGAGCCGTCATCTGTGTGCTCCGTTTCATCAGTGATTTTTTCTGTTTCTTTACCTTCTTTACAAGATGTAACACCTAGTGTTAAGGTAAGCGCGATTATTCCTATTGCAATTCTTTTCATAATTTGGTTATTTTAGGTTACTTAATACTTTAAAAGTAAGAAGTTAAAAATAACTTTATCATAAGAGTTTCTCAAATTTCATAGGGTTATGATTTCCTACCTTTAAATTTTCCATGGCATTTAATGCTAGATCTACTTTTTTCTGAGAGCCTTTTGCATTGTAAATCATAAAAATAATATTGCGCTGTTTACCAGGTAATAGATTTTCAAAAATCTCGTAGGCTTCATAATCACTTAATAAAACAGCCTCTAACTCTTCAGTCATAGGCGCTTGATATTTGCTGGTGTCCTCTTGCATGATAACATTCATAGCATCTCCATGAATGACAGCTAGTTTTTTCTGGTTAGCCTTTGAAAACATAAGGTATACAGAGCCGTGTTTTTTAACCACACCTGCATATAAAGTAATCTGGTTCTCACCAGCACTTATTTGTGCCACTACACGTTTAATTTTATCTAGTGCTAGCTGTCCGGCAATATCTTCAGGTATAGGCAGCGCACCCATGAAACCATCTGTATTAAGATAGGTGTCAAATTCAAAAATCATTAACTCATTAATTTAGTAACTACTTGTGTTTCTGAATGTAGCGTTTTATGCACAGGGCACTTATCTGCTATTTGTAATATTCTTTTTAATTGTTTCTCGTCTAGATCGCCAGTTATTTTAATTTCTCTTGTAAATGTGTCTATTTCCACACCATCTAGATTACCGTTTATAGGAAATTGTTTGTCATAATTCACGTGGCATTGTACGTTATCTACTTTCCATTCTTTGCGACGAGCATACATTTGTATAGTCATTACAGTACAAGCGGCTAGACCACTAGAAAGTAAATCAAAAGGAGTTGGGCCGAAGTTGTTACCACCTACGCTTTCTGGCTCGTCTGCGGTAAAGTAATGATTACCAGCTTTCATTTGAGTAGTGAACACGTCTTCGTGATTAAGACTAGCGGCAACGTTATCTTTAGAGTTTAATACCTCTTCTTTAGGTTCTTCTATATATCTAGAAGCCCATTTTGCGATTACTTCACCTATATATTTAGAATCAGTTTTATTCATTAATAAATGGTCTGCACCATCTAGACTTATAAAACTTTTAGGATGTACGGCAGCGTGGTATAATTTTTCGGCATGTTTTATACCTACCGTATTATCTTGTGGAGAATGTGCAATTAGAATAGGTTTTCTCAACTCCTTTAATGTATTGGTCACATGTTGCTCGTTGATATCCTTGAGGAATTGTTCCTTAATTTTAAAAGGTCTACCGCTCAATTGTACGGTAGCTTCTCCATTTTCTGTAATGGCATTAATTTGATCTCCAAAAAGATGACTCACATGTTTAGTATCACTAGGTGCGCCTATAGTTGCAACAGCTTTTATGGAGCTCGCTTTCGCGGAAGCGAATATAACAGCAGCACCACCTAAACTATGACCTATTAATAAAGAAGGAGCTTTATAGTTAGTCTCTAGAAAGTCTATTGCAGCAAGAAGATCGTCCACATTTCCAGAAAAATTAGTATCTGCAAAATCACCGTCAGAATCTCCTAAACCTGTAAAATCAAAACGTAAAACACCATATCCAGCAGTGGTTAATGCTCTAGAAATATTCTTTGTGGCGCTGAAGTTTTTACTACAAGTAAAACAATGTGCAAAAACAGCATAGTTATGAGGATGGCGATTTGCAGGTAATTCTAGCCTACCGCTTAATTCATATCCTTGTGCGTTTTTAAAATTTATCTTTTCAAAGTTCATGATCGTGATTTTGTATAAAAATAATACCTTTTTATCACAGCAATATTGCATTAACTAATTATTGTAATAGTTACAGTCATTCTTTTTAGATTCTATACTTTTACAACAGATATATTTATTATGAAAAATCTATACTTTTTACTTGTTCTATCGCTGGTTTCCTGCATGAATAACTCATCTGATAAAACACCAGAAGAGCAACAGAAAGACCAGCTTACTACCTTTTATTTTATACGTCATGCAGAAAAAGCTGTAGATCAAGGTAGAGATCCAGAGCTTACTGAAGCTGGAAAAAATAGAGCAAGTCAGTGGGTAAATTATTTCTTCATTAAAGATGTAGATCACGTCATATCATCAGACTTTAAAAGGACTAGAGAGACCGCCGCACCACTGGCTAGATCTAAGAAGCTGCCAGTAGAATTATATGATGTAAGCAAAGTAGATGGAGTATCTTTATTAGAAACTTATAGAGGTAAAACGGTTGCTTTATATGGACATAGCAACACCATAAATGTTTATGCAAACGCGTTGCAAAAAGATAGTATCTATAAAGAACTAGAAGAATCAGATTACAATCACTTTTTTATCGTGCGTGTCGATAAGGATGGAAATTCTAATGCTACAAAAGAGTCCATGGACTTCATGGAGTAAGCACAGTTAGTAAACCATCATCTATTAATAGTATCAACTACCTTTTTTATACCATATGAAAATTTTAAGCTGGAATGTAAATCGCCATGATGGGGATCTAGAACATCAATCAAATGCAACACGCAAAGAACTAATTCTTGAGCATGATGCAGACATAGTAATACTTACTAATACAAGGCTTAAATTTCATTTAGGAGATTCTTATAAGAGAATTTATACTACTGAGATGCCGCAAAGACACGACGGTATAGCGTATAAAGCTGGAGAGAATAGAGTAGCTATTTTTACTAAGTTTTCTTTTAAGAATAAAGTAAAAACCTATGACGATTATTCTAGTGTGTGTCAAATGCTAGAAACACCTCTAGGTAATCTTAATGTGTATGGTACTATAATCGGCGCTCAAAAAGATCTTTTTGAATCTGACTTTGTAGAACAAAAAGATGATCTAGAGCGCATACAAGGTGCTATATGTTACGCAGGAGATTTTAATATGTCCTTTGTAGAACCATTCTTACCTAGTGAGGATAAGGTAAAGGATATGAATAGCTTTATTGAAGAACAAAAAATGGCAGTCCTTACTGCCGATTTTGAAAACCTAAAGAACCATGTTGCAGTAAGTAAGTCTTTCTTAAAAGGTAATACCACACAGGTAGAGCTTTTTGAAGTACCTAAAGAAATCTCTGAAGAAGAAATAATCGTAGTAGAAATCAAAGAAAAAGAGATTAAAAAACAAGTTAACAACCCTTTACATGGTGTTAAACTAGCTTATATGTTAGAGAAACTTGTCGATCACTACGGTTGGGACGAGTTAGGAGATCGCATAAGAATCAACTCTTTTAATAGCAATCCTGGAATTAAATCGAGCCTTAAGTTTTTACGTAAAACAGACTGGGCAAGGAAGAAAGTAGAAGATATGTACTTGCGTACGTTTGTGGATTGATTTATCCATAAACAAGAAAAACATCGTCCTTATAAAAGGACTACAATACTTAATAGATCTATAGTTACCTTAAATTAACACAAGTCTATATGCTAATAGTAATTCATCTTAAATTATAATTTATTGATGATCAAGTTTTTAGTCATGATGTGATACTATTACTTAACATTTCTAGAGCCCAAATTAACTTTTAGTTAATGTTTACAAGATAAATTGATTCAAATAGAGTAAAAATTCGTAATATTTAGTTAAAATAGTTAGAACATACATCCATTTATTTTGCAGCTAATTAAATCAGTTAATAAAATTAGCATTATGAAAAAATTGTATGGATTCATCTTAATGGTGTTTTTCACTTATACCATTAGCTTTGCACAAAGTGGTAATATTCAAGGAGTAATATTTGACGATCAAGGTCTATTTGTACCATATGCGACGGTAACAATTCCTAATCTTAATAAGGCAACCACTACTGATGTAGATGGTAAGTTTACATTACTTTCTATACCAGAAGGAAGTCATGTATTAAAAATTATTTACTTAGGATATTCTGAGCAAGAAGCAAATGTAGAAGTAAAGAAAAGTGAAACTACAGAGATAAAAGTTAATTTATTACTAGAGGTTGAAGTCCTAGATGGTGTTATTATCACTGGCTTTAATAGCGGTCAAGCAAAGGCTTTAAACACTCAAAAAAACAAACAAAATATAACTAATATAGTTTCCACAGATCAAATAGGTAAATTTCCTGATGCAAATGTTGGTGATGCTATAAAACGTATTCCAGGTATTACGATGCAAGTGGATCAAGGTGAAGCTCGTAATATAATAGTTAGAGGTTTAGCTCCACAACTCAACTCTGTAACATTAAATGGTTCTAGAATACCATCTGCCGAAGGAGATAATAGAAATGTACAACTAGATTTGATACCTGCTGATATGATCCAATCTATTGAGGTGAACAAAGCGGTAACACCAGATATGGATGGAGATGCATTAGGTGGCTCTGTAAACTTAATAACGCGTTCAGCGCCAGAAGGATTTAGATTTTCTGCTACAGCTGGTTCTGGTATAAGTTTTATAACAGATAAAAGAATCATAAACGGTTCGTTTCTTTTAGGAGATAGATCAAAGAATGGAAAATTTGGATGGATGGTTTCTGCATCTATTAATGATAATGACTTTGGGTCTGATAATATTGAAGCAGAATGGACTGATGAATTTGAGTTTTTTGATGGTACTGATGTGGCAGAAGCAGATGTAAATCCATATACAAATGTTTTTGAAGAACGTACATATTTAGTACAACGTATAAGGCGTAGTTTTTCAGCAAATTTTGATTATAATTTCAATGCTAACAATTCTGTTTATCTAAAAACAATGTACAATTGGAGAGATGATCGCGAAAATAGATATCGATTAGAACATGAAATTCTAGATGGAGAGGATATTAATATTGGAGATTTCACTATAGATGCAAACGGAAATCCAACAAGTTTTCCTGTTGCTGTTTCTCGTCAAACTAAAGGAGGTATAGATAATGATAGGAATAAAAATAGAAGATTAGAAGATCAGCGTTTACAAAACTATACTTTAGGAGGTAATCACCTCATACATCGTCTTAAAATAAACTGGATGGCATCATATGCTAAAGCATCTGAAGAAAGGTTAAATGAACGATATGCAGAGTTTGAGTCTGAATATATTATTAACAATAGAATTTCAAATTCAGAATTTCCTTTATTTTCTTTGGTTAATCCTTTAGACGCTAATGATCTGTCTAATTTTGAATTTGCAGAAATCACTGAAGAAAATCAATATACAGAAGAGGAAGATGTTAATTTATTTTTAAACTTTGAATTACCTGCTGATTTTTTTAATGAAGGTGATGGATTTGTAAAGTTTGGTTTACGAGGACGTTTTAAAAATAAATTCAGAGACAATGATTTCTTTGAATTTGATTTAGAAGACGATTATCCTTTACTGTCTGGTGTTCCTAATCGTAATTTTTCAGACCCTGATTATCTGGCAGGTGGTGAATATCAAATAGGATTTTTTGCATCACCAGAATGGTTGGGACAATTAAACCTTGCAGATGGAGAACCTGTTTTTGATGAGTTTTTAAGAGCTAATTTTAATGTAGAAGAAAATGTATACGCAGGTTATTTAATGGCTAACCAAAAGTTATCTGATAAATTTAGTGTCCTAGCTGGTTTGCGTATTGAGAATACTGAAGTTACTGCAACAGGTAACCAAATAGCTGATGAAGAAAATTTAGAAGGTACTGTAATTGAAGAAAGTTCATACACTAATTTCCTTCCTAGTCTACATTTTAAATATGATTTAAATAACAGAACTGTTTTACGATTTGCATGGACAAATACGTTGGCACGTCCTAATTATCAAGACCTTGTACCATCTGTTGACGTTGTTAGTGCTGATGAAGAAATATTCTTAGGTAATCCAGAATTAGCCCCTACAACATCTATGGGGTTTGACCTTATGGGTGAGTACTATTTTAAAAGTGTAGGGATACTTTCGGGAGGTTTATTTTATAAAGACATTCAAGATTTTATTTATACCTCTCAATTTGAAGATGGCACTACAGGTTTTGATGTGTTTCAACCTCAAAATGGTGATGGAGCAACTATATTAGGTGCAGAATTTGCATTTCAACGTCAACTAGATTTTCTACCAGGATTTGCTAAAAATTTCAGTATCTATTTAAACTATACATATTTAACATCTAGTGCAGATGGTGTAATTAATGAAGATGGTGATGAACGTGCTGATCTAGATCTACCTGGAACTTCTCCTAATATGTTCAATAGCTCCATAGCTTATAATGATAAAAAGCTTAATATCAGACTTTCAGCAAATTATTCAGATGCATACATAGATGAAATAGGAGGTAGTACTTTTGAAGATCGTTACTATGACGAACAGTTCTTTTTAGACTTTAATGTAAGTTATACATTAACTCCAAAGCTACGAGTATACGCAGATTTAAATAATATAACAGATCAACCATTGCGTTTTTACCAAGGAATAAAAACCAGAACACAACAAGCAGAATATTACGGAAGACGTTTAACTTTAGGATTGAAATATGACTTATTTAAAAAGAAGTAATCTGGTTATTTCAACTGTATGTATCACAGTTTTATTGCTTACATCTTGCGGACATAAGCTCCCAGAAATTAAAGCAACTCTAGTAACAGAGCAAACTCCACATGACACAGATGATCCAGCTATTTGGGTCAATAATGAAAACCCAGAAAAAAGTATTGTTTTTGGAACAGATAAAGACGAAACTAATGGAGGTGTTTATGCTTTTGATTTAGATGGTAAATTAATGCCAGAAAAATCAATCACAGGGTTAAGTTATCCTAACAATGTAGATGTTGCATATGGTTTTAAAATTAACGATTCTACTAGAACAGATGTTTTAATGTTTACAGAGCGTGAAAAAAACCAAATTAGACTATTTTCTATCCCAGATATGAAAGCTCTTGATAATGGTGGTTTCCCAGTTTTTATTGAAGAAACTGAACTTATCAAGAGAAGACCTATGGGAATCGCTTTATATAAAAATCAAGTTTCTGATAAAATGTATGCCATAGTTAGTCGCAAAGTAGGTCCAGAACAAAACTATCTTGCTCAATACCAAATCGTATCAGATAGTACTGGTGTTACAGTTAATCTAGCAAGAAAATTTGGTAACTTTAATGGAAAAAAAGAGATCGAGGCTATAGCTGTAGATCAAGAGTTAGGTTATGTTTATTATTCAGATGAGATGCATTGTTTACATAAATATTATGCAGATCCAGAAAAAGGAAATGATGAATTAAGCTGTTTTGGTGCAGAGCATTTTGAAAGAGATATTGAAGGAATTGCGATTGTAAAAAGAGAAAACAATTCAGGATATTTAGTTGTTTCTAATCAGCAAGCACATAGCTTCTCTGTTTTTGACAGAGATTCTAACCTTTTTATAAAAGAGATAAACTTAGGCACCATAGAAACAGATGGTTGTGATGCTACAAGTATCCCACTAGGAACAAAATTCCCAAATGGATTATTTGTCTCCATGACAGATTCTAAAGAATTTCACTATCATGATTTAGATAGTCTAGGTTTAAAATAGATTAGCTTAGTTCAAAAGACACTACCCTATAAATGGGTGAGTTTTTACATTACCTAAACATAATAAACCACTATAGATTTAAAATCTATAGTGGTTTTATTTTTTAATAGTACTCACGAACTCAAAGACTATTCCTCAAACATATCTACCGTTACCAGTTTCATCTCTGATACAAATGCTTTCCATTCTTTATTTAAAAAGTTTTGAGCTTCTATATTGACTTCTTTTGCAAGCGTTTCTGCTTGTTGGTACAATTGCTTCTCTGTTGCTGTTTGTGCTCCCTGACGGCTTCTTATATAGCCAGACGCACTTCTCACACGATTTAAAACAGTAACCTCAGGATTGCGAGTGATTCCTTGACGCTTGTCAGGAGTACCGAAGTATTTATTCTGTAGTTTTTCTATTTGTTTTACTATAGAATCTGTAGTTTTTATTTGTTCTTTAAAAGCTTTTTTATCTTGAGATTTTAAAAGTTTTTTAAAGCTATCTGCTGTTTTTTTGTTTTTAGCCAGTTGACTAGTTACCTGCTCAATATCACTCATTAAAGTTTGTAATTGATCTTGTGCAGCGCGCATTTCTTTGCGATTAGCTAGTGTAAATTCATCAATACGTGGGTCTTCTTTTACCTCGATCATGGTCTCACTGGTTAGGTCTCCATAATGCAATACGGCTTTGTATGTACCAGGTAAAACGCTATTGCCACTTGGTTCTCTTTTAGAATCATTTACACCGCGAGATGGAGATTTTGCACCTTTTTCATCCAGTCTCCAGGACCAGTTATGGATGCCTTTTTCTTTAGGAACTTTACGATTTAGTGTTCTGATTAACTCTTCCCCTTTATAGATTTTTAAGAATAAAGAATCTGTTTTTGTAGTGTCAGATTTTGCCTTTAGATCTTTATCAAAGAAGTATTTGAACTGTCCTATAGGTCGGCTTCTGTTCTCTCCACGGAACATAGCATCTGCACCAAATCTACTACCTGTAGGTTGCTGGTAACGCGCAAAGTACGCTGTAGGAGGCTCGTATAGTGCTATAGATTGTGTTGGTCTCGCTTTCGCGAAAGCGGTAAAAGGAGCAAGGTCATCTAGAACCCATGCAGCTCTACCGAAGGTACCAATAATCAAATCGTCCTCACGTGGGTGAATTACTAGATCTTTTACAGAAACGGTAGGAAAACCGTTAGTGTATTTAGTCCAGTTATCACCAGCATCTATACTAACATAAAGCCCGTCATCAGTACCTAAAAAGAGTAGGTTGTTCTCTTCTGGATGCTCGATAATACAAAGTGCATAACTAATCACGTCGTCTTTATCCACGATGCGAGTCCAGCTTTTACCATAGTTAGTGGTGCGGTAAGCATAAGGCTCAAAGTTAAACCTGCGGTAATCGTTTGCAACGAGTAGGGCATGGCCTTTCTTAGTTTGAGAAGCTTTGATCTGTGTGATCCAGCTACCTTTAGGCAGGCCGCGTAAACCACTAGTTATATTATCCCAGCTATCGCCACCGTTTTTAGTAATGTGCACCAGTCCATCGTCAGACGCAGCATAAAGTACATCTTTTTCTACAGCGCTAGGCTCTATTACTAGTATGGTGGTGTGATTTTCTGCACCAGTGGCATCCATGGTTAAACCACCAGATTCTGATTGTTTTTGTTTTTCAGGATCGTTAGTGGTAAGGTCTGGAGATATTACCTGCCATGTAAGTCCTTTATCGGTAGATTTATGTACAAACTGACTACCAAAATACAGGGTAGAATTATCAAATGGATCGATATTAATAGCACTGTTCCAGTTGAAACGTAGTTTAACGCTAGCGTCTGGATGTGTAGGTTTTACACTATAGTTATTACCAGTTTGCCAGTCATATCGCTGTACAGAGCCTTGCTGGCTCATAGAATAACCATAACGGCTGTTATCAGGATCTGGAACGACATCAAATCCATCGCCAAAACTGATTTCTTGCCAGTAACTGTTTCTTATAGATTGTGCTCTCCACGAGTAAGCAGGACCGCGCCAGCTACCGTTATCTTGCATACCACCATAAACATTATAAGGAGTTTCCATATCTACATTAATATGGTAAAATTGTGCTACAGGTAGATTACCTATAAAACGCCATGTTTTACCACGGTCGCGAGTAATGTTTAAACCACCATCGTTACCGTCTATCATGAATTTACCATTCTTAGGGTGAATGTACCACGCGTGGTGATCTGGATGCACACCATTATCTACACCATAAGCTGGCATTAATTGGGTAAAACTCTTACCACCATCTTCTGAAACGTTGATGTATGTAAAAACAGAATACAAGCGGTTCTCGTTTTGAGAATCTACATAAATCTCAGAATAATAAAAAGGACGGTTACCTATGTCACTTTTATTGTTGATCATTTTCCACTTAAAACCACCATCGGTAGATTTGTACAATGCGTTTTTCTTTGCTTCTACTAGTGCATACACTACACTAGGATCGCTAGGAGCAATGGCAACACCTATTCTACCTAATTCACCTTTAGGAAGTCCTTCTTCACTAGTTATTTTTTTCCAGTTATCACCACCATCGTGGGTGATGTACATTCCAGAACCTTCTCCACCAGATTTAAAGAACCATGGATCACGTTTGTGTTCCCACATGGCAGCAATCAGTTTATTAGGATTTGTAGGATCCATAACAAGGTCTGCCGCACCAGACTTATCGTTAGTGTATAATATTTTTTTCCATGTCTTACCGCCATCTGTAGTTTTAAAAACACCACGTTCTGGATGCACGCCCCATGGAGAGCCTATTGCTGCTGCATATACGATATCTGGATTTGTAGGATCGATAATCACACGATGAATATTGCGTGTTTTTTCAAGTCCCATTAAAGTCCAGCTGTGACCGCCGTCTAGAGATTTATAAATACCAGCACCACCGTTTAAAGAATTACGTGGGTTACCTTCTCCAGTTCCTACCCATATAACGCTAGGGTTAGACTGTTGTACGGCAACTGCACCTACAGATGCTGTTGCTTCATTTTCAAAAATAGGTTTCCATGTGATACCGCCATTTTGCGAATTCCATAATCCACCACTGGCTGTACCTGCAAATATGTTTTCTGGATTTTCATGAACCACATCTATAGAGGTGACACGTCCAGACATACCGCCTGGGCCTATGTTTCTAGGTTCTAGATTTTTTACTAGATCTAAATCTAGTTTCTGGGCAAATGCTTGAATGGATAGTAAGCACAATGCGAGCAGTAAAATACGTTTCATATTGGTTTTTGTTGAGACCTTAAAGGTAAAACCTAAATATGGAACCTTGAAGAATTTAGGAGATTGTTAAGATTATCAAAATCTAAACCTGATCAAATAAATTAAATATACCAATCATTATTCCCGATGCTAGACCATTAACTCCCAAAACTAATCCTACGATAGAACTTATTCTTTCTAAGATAGTAAGCCCTTCTTTGATTCGTATTTTAAGAAACTGACTATTCGTAGGTTTACTGAATAAATTCTTAATTAATAATTGTGATTGATAAGACTTTACATCTGTTATATGTTCCATTTTTAAGGTATAGGTACCTGGTTGACTAATTTTAAAGCTCCAGTACTCAACACCATAAACTCCATTAGATCTAGTGACTACGTTTGGGAAACTTACTTTAAGCGGTATAGATTCATTAGTTTGAGAATGAAACAAATTTATAGTTGTGCTGCCTATTTTAATATGTCTGCAACCTATAAAGGATATTTTATAAAACCCTGCTGCGTTAAAAATAATATCATGAGCTTGAGTATCTAGCGCAAACTCTGCAATTTGTTTGCATCTATATGCTTTGATAAAAATTATAATCGAATAGTATAGCAGTAAAATGCTTATCAATCCTAATCCTAAAAAAAGTAGTTGTGTATTGCTCAATTAATCAGCTTTATAGTACGTGGATCTATCTGTAATCTCGCTTTCGCGAAAGCGGAATTACCATAGAACTATTTTGAGGGATTAAAAATCTTAGGTGGTTTAATCTCTTCTTTAGATAATAATAAGGTGATAGGTTTTCTGTTGGGACTCATACGAAGGAAATTCTCTTTACCATTCCTGAGTCGTCTTAAGTTTAAATTATCAGAATGCTCCTTATCTAAGGTATACAGCTTCCCATCTGGATATATTATAAGATTCACACCATTTACTGCAGGTCCGAAAGTGGAAATTCCTTTTCTTACGGCGTCCTTAATATCGTACACACAACCTTCAGGTATATACAGAGAACCGGCCTGTGCCATCCATACTAATTTTATAGAGTCATATTTATCTACCTTATCTTGTAATTGTTCACGACTTTGGTTTTCATTATAAAAGTCTTCGTAATCATTGGTATACAAATGAAAATCTAAAATTATCGTATCATTTCGTTTGATGGTTTGCCTAGTTAATTCAGTGAAGTATTGAGCATAAGAATTTCTTAATACGGTATCTATTTTTGTTTCTCTTTGATCTTCATGTATGACTTTAAATAGTTGTCCTTCATCAAGATTTAAATATTCTATTCTACTTATAGGTTTTGAAAACGTAGATAAATCTATTTTCTTCAGATTTTTATCTACCGTAACTAAACTGTCTGGGCTACTATCTTTTGTAACTCTCAGATACTTTTTGGTATTGATTACCGTATAATTCTGAATGAAATCTATAGGCTCAGTAAAGGTGTTTTCTTCAGAGATCCACAAAAAGGAAGGTGTCGCAATGTTAGAATTGAAATAAGTGAGCTGAAAAAAAAGTAAATCGTCATTATAAATTCCAGGTAGTTCAATTCCATTACCGTTAGGTGCAGACACGATAAGTGTATTGCCTAGATTTTTTTTAATGCTTTTAAATATTATCGAGTTTTGATAGGTATACCAGTGTTTTGAATACAATATTTCATCTCGTACTAAAGTCGCTTCTTCAATAGAAGGGTAATATAAAACGAGTAAAGGTGCTTCTGTATCAAAATTATTACCAGTGATTTGATTTATAGAGATGATTTCATCTTTGGCACTTGAGATTTTTACAGGTTTCCTTTTTAGAAACAGTTCATTAATCTCTTGATCATAGGAAGAAATAGCCATCAAAGTATCTCTTCCTTTTCTTTTTAATTTCCTGAACTCTTTTTTAGTAATTTCCACACCATTCTGATTAAGGTATAAATTCTGGCTAGTTGCTATTGCTGTTAACAATACTATGATGAGAAGTACTATTTTTTTCATGGCTATTTTAGAATTGAGGTTTTAAAATTAATGGACTTGGTTTATTTCTTAGCTTTTTCTTCTTGATGATCCATTATCTTATCCCATGCTTTTTTAGTAAGTATCAATAAAGTTTCTTCTTCTAGGTTTAAAATAGATACGTACTTTTTACTTACTACAATATGTTTATTTATACCAGTATAATCTTTGTAAAGTAACAGCGTGCATACATCTGTTACGTCTATAAAATCAGACACTACATGAGAATGAAAAGAAGATTCTACGTTTTCATTTTCTGTATAATCAAATGTCAAAATGCTCTTATGCAGTTTTTTACGATCCTTAATTTTGTTTCTCTTATTAAAAGTTATTTGGTAATCATTACCTATCAACATTTTAGGTTCATTGCTGCCAGAAATTACATATACTTTTTTCTTTCCTTCAAATATGATAGGTATTAAATTAGGATTTACCTTTTTATAGAAAGAATAGAATCCTTTTTTATTATCCATCATATCTTCAAATGCTGTTTTTCTCATTTCTAGTAAATCAGCTTCTAGATCGGTTATTTGTAAATTTTCAATATCGACAAATAGACGCTCTGGAGATGGAATACCTTTAAATAAATATCTAGCAAGAATTGAGTCCTTACCTTCTCCATAAAATACAGAGACGAGGTCATCATCTTTATTTACATAGGAAAAATAGCCTCTAATTAAGCTTTTCTTATCTGGAAAGGTAGCAAGAAAATGATCTGTAGCATGCCAAGATGCTTGCTCCATTACCAGTAATTCTTTGGCTTCTTTTAAAATAGCATCTGCTTTTTCTTGCAGATTTTGAGAAGAAACAGAAAGACAAATAAATAAAAAGGAAAGGCTAAGAAAATATTTCATGAATTTAAATTTAGAATAAATTGAGTTGGTATTCCGCTTTCGCGAAAGCGGGAAACCACAATTCACTAATTTAATTTAAATATATGAAAGATTATTTCCTCCACGGCGGATTTTTTCTATTCTCACCTGCGCGATACAATACCAAATGATTGCCATCTGGGTCGTATAAGTGCGCCTCTCTCCATAACCAGGACTGATCTATGGGATCATTTTTAAACACCACTCCTTGTGTTTTTAAATAGGTAACCTTTTTATCTAGGTCATCACATTCAAAAAAGATTTTAATACCATCGCCTTGCGGCACTTGATTTACCTGAGAAAGACTAAGTGTAGCATCTCCATGAGGTAGTTCTAACCTAGCGTAAGAGTCATGGGTATGAACTATCAAGTTTAAACCTAGTGATTCATAAAACGCAATGGATTTAGGAATGTCTAAAACAGGTACCGTGATTTGATTGAGGTTCATTAATTATTTGAAATTTCTTTCCACATCTCGTTACCAAAAGGTTTCAACTCATTACTACCCATAATCTCTTCATAAGTAGTAGTAGGGAAGGACTGTCTAGAAGCACGACCGTTTAACATAATGTCATCTAGACAACGTGCTAGAAGTGGTTCATTGATATCTCCTAAGATTCCTAAGTTTTCAAAATCTTCTCCTTGAGCGATGTCTGGCGCTAGACCGTCAAAATAATCTGTGTTTCCTACTGAGTTTAAGCTTTTAAGAATTAACGGTTGCATGGCATATCTGTGAGCAGGGTTTGCACCAGACCTTGCAAAGTTTGCACTATCGTATAAAGTAGTACTTGCTTGAAATTTACCAGCCGTATCATCTCCTACTTGAACCACGTTGATATAAGGATCTAAGGAGTTTATGACTAGTTCACTTGCACTAGCACTGTTACCGGTAGTAATAATATGAACCTGACTTAAGTTTAATGTGTTAAGTGTAGAGCCAGCACCAGTTTGATTTCTAAATAGATTGATCAATTGGTCTGGATTACTAGCTTGTAATTGTGCTTGTACATCTGGATTCCATTCTTCGGTAGAATATACGTCAGTTACTGGATTACCAGATATTAAACTACCTAGAATAATAGCACTGTTTACAGACCCACCACCATTATATCTCAAATCAAGAACTAGATGAGTAACACCTTGCGCTCTGAAGTCTGCAAAAACACCATTAAGCTCTTCGTCAAATTGAGACAAGAAACTGTTGTACATTAAATAACCTATTTTTTGAGTTCCTTGATCGATAACCTGACTTACTAGAATAGGGTTTTCTTGAATAACGGCTTTGGTTAAAGTAATCTCATTACCATTAGAAGTAGTTACTCCAGCGCTTAAAGTAGCAAGACCTATCGTGTAAGTGTCTTGAGCTAATAAGGTAGCTACGTTAGTTCTGCTTAAACGTATACCGTTAATGGAGTTAAAAATCATACCACGCTGTACGTTTTCTGCGGCAGCACTGGTATTAGGGTGTACATATCTTACATAACCATATACATCTGTGGCGCTACCTGTTTCTCCCACCAGGCCAAATTCCATACCGTTGTTAAGCGTGTTACCAGATAAGATATTTTCTAAAGCAACGTAGTCACTAAAGATGACACTAAAACGATCTGTTCTAGGTCTATCAAAAACTAGAGATTCAAAAAACGATTCTGGAGAATCAAATTGATCGTGAAAAGCTTCTAATTCTCCTTGGTTTGCAAAGCGATCATCAGCAAGAACATCAACGTCTGCTTTATAAAGGTAAAAAGCATTCATACCTCTATATATAAAATTATTGACCTCACTTTTACCTGCAAACACATCATCATTATCTTTGAAACAACTGGATAAAGTAGTGAATGCCACTAGAGCGAGTAATGTGTATTTAATAGACTTCTTCATGTTCTATGCTTTATTTGAATCAAAAATAGGGAAAAGGCGTCACAAAATAGTGTCAATATAATGATAGCTTATATTATTAGAACAGATAATAAGGTTTTGTATTTTATATGAAGCAGAAAAAAAAATAACATAACCTTGTAACAATTAAAAAGCAGTCTCGTCATGAGAGTATAACCAACCTAATGAACCAGAAAACATTTGTAAATACCTTTAGGGACGTACAGCAAAAAATGTACTTTCTTTCTAAACGTCTTCTTACCTCACATGAAGAGGCGGCAGACGCAGTGCAAGAAGTCATGGTGCGACTCTGGGAAAAGCGTTTTAAACTAGAAGAGGTTAAGAATAAAGAAGCCTATGCCATGCAAATGGTAAAGAATTATTCTCTAGACCGATTAAAAAGTAAACAAGCTAGTCATTTAAAAATAGTACATACTAACTATGATAATGAAGAACGCAACGTAGAAGAAGAACTAGAAAGAATAGGCAAAGTAAAACTGGTACAGAAAGTGATTAATGAACTACCAGAACAGTATAAAATGATTATCCAGTTAAGAGATATACAGCGATATGACTTTGAAGCGATAGAAAATATTATGGACATGAAGGCTACAGCAGTAAGAGTAGGGCTGAGCAGAGCAAGAAAAATGCTTAAGGAAAGAATAGAAGAACAATACAAAACAGAAATCGCATGAACGATTTATTAGAAAAATACTGGAACGGTGACACTACACTGGTAGAAGAGCAAAAACTTAGAACCTATTTCAGTTCTGAGAACGTATCTCCAGAGCATGAAGTGTACCGCAGCGTGTTCAACACTTTTGAGTTAGAACAAGTAATGGAAGAAGGAGATTTTGATGCTTTTGCAAAAGTGAAACAAAAACAATCTCAAGATAATAAATTCCAGAAAAAGACATGGAAAGGACTTGCTATAGCTGCTGGATTTGCTTTACTCATGACAGTAGGAGCAGGCTATTATAACAACCAGTCACAACCGCAACCTGACTTAGGAACTTATGAAACACCAGAAGAAGCTAGAGAAGCAGCATTAAACATGTTAGAACTAGTAAGTGCAAAATTCAATAAAGGCCGCAATAATATGGCACCTATAAATACACTAGATAATAAAACTGCTTCAGTTTTTAATCTTAAATAACAACAATAGAAATCTCAATCACAATTTAATAAAAGTCAACATGAAAAAAATAATCTTAACCCTAGTACTAGCAGTAATGGCAACACCATTATTTGCTCAAGATGCCTTTGAAAAAATGGGTAATCTTAAAAATATATCTGAAACAGTAGTTACTAAAGACGCCTTTGAACTCCTTGCCGAAATAGACATGGACATAGAAGATGACGGTATAAAAGCTGGTAAAGGTCTTCTAGACAGCCTTAAAGATGCACGTTTCTATTCTACTTCTAATGCAGACAGTGCAAAGAAAATGATAGCCATGGCAAATTCTTATATTTCTAGCAATGGACTTGTAAAATTAATGAGCGTTAAAGAAGATGATCAACTGTTCTCTTTTCACGTTAAGAAAGGCTCTAACTCTAAGAAGGTAAAAGTACTTGTAATGGTAATAGACGAGACTATGAATGCAGGTAATCCAGAGGCTCTAGTAATGAAAATTACAGGAGACATCGATCTAGCACAAATCTCTAAGATCACAAAAATGATCAATGTACCTGGACAGAAACAAATAGAAGACGCTACCAAAGAATAGTAGCGTCTTTTAAAAACCTATAACTAACCCCATTAAACACTAACTATGAACAAGATCATTTTAAAAGTCGTTTTTTTAAGTATCGCTATTATGGCCGCACTTACTTCATGCGATGCAGACCCAACATTACAAAGTTATATAGTAGACAGTGGTGATAAAGAAGGATTTATCAGTACTTCTATACCTAAAACTATTCTAGGAATCGATGATAATCAACTATCACCAGACTCTCAAAAAGCATTTAGATCCATTAAAAAAGTAAATGTTTTAATGTACCCTAAAACAGACGAGAACACAGCGACATTTGAAAAGGAAAGCAAACAGTTGAGCAACATTCTTGATAATGAAGATTATAAATTATTGATGACTCATAATGATAATGGAATGAAAGTGAAGTTTCTATATGAAGGTGATAAAGATTCTATCGATGAAATTATCGTTTTCGGTACTTCAGATCAAATGGGTATGGGCGTTGCTCGTATTCTAGGTGATAAAATGAATCTTTCTAGTGTAATGAAGATGATGAAAGAATTAGAAAAAGCAGATATAAATCCTGCAGGTATGAAAAGTATTCTAGGCGGTATGGGAATCGATACAGATCATAATGGAGATGTAAATGAAGACGCGGTAAAAGCAATACTAGAATCTAACGGTATAGATACCTCAGATTTAGATTTAGAAAACGAGTAAATAGTACTGGTACATAATTATAAAAATCTGCATCATCTCGATGCAGATTTTTTTATGTCCAGCTCCTTCATTTTATCATATAAAAATGAATCGCAAAGAGTTATATTTGCACGCTTTCGCGAAAGCGGAACAATAACAAATAACATTACACATGAAAGCTGGAATCGTAGGACTACCTAATGTAGGTAAATCAACTCTTTTTAACTGTTTATCAAATGCAAAAGCGCAAAGTGCAAACTTTCCTTTTTGTACTATAGAACCCAACGTAGGAGTGGTAAATGTACCAGATCCTCGTCTTAAAAAATTAGAAGAACTGGTTAATCCAGAACGCGTGATACCTGCTACTGTAGAGATAGTAGATATTGCAGGTCTTGTAAAAGGAGCAAGTAAAGGAGAAGGACTAGGGAACCAATTTCTTGGTAATATACGTGAGACAGACGCTATTATTCATGTATTGCGTTGTTTTGATAACGATAACATCGTACACGTAGATGGTAATGTAGATCCTATACGTGATAAAGAAACTATCGATATAGAACTGCAATTAAAAGATCTAGAAGCTGTAGATAAAAAGCTGGAAAAAGTAAAAAGAGCTGCTAGAACTGGTAATAAAGAAGCCATAAAGGAAGAAGAGACTTTACTAAAACTTAAGGATGCTCTAGAAGCAGGTACTTCTGTACGTGCGGTAGAATTAAGTGATGAGGTAAAAGAAGAGTTTGTAAAACCACTTCAATTAATTACAGATAAGCCTGTAATGTACCTTTGTAACGTAGATGACGAGTCTGCCGTATCAGGAAATAAATATGTAGATTTAGTAAGAGAAGCTGTAAAGGATGAAAATGCTGAGGTTCTTGTACTAGCTGTAGGAACAGAAGCTGATATTACAGAATTAGAAGACTATGAAGAGCGTAAAGAATTTCTTGCAGACATGGGGCTAGAAGAGCCAGGTAGCGCAAAATTAATACGTAGTGCTTATCAGTTATTGAATCAACAAACATACTTTACTGCTGGTGTTAAAGAAGTAAGAGCATGGACAGTCAATATAGGTTCTACAGCGCCACAAGCTGCTGGTGTGATCCATACTGACTTTGAAAAAGGATTTATACGTGCTGAGGTAATCAAGTACGATACTTATGCAGAATTCGGTTCTGAAGCAAAAGTAAAAGAAGCTGGTAAATTAAAAGTAGAAGGAAAAGAATATATCGTACAAGATGGTGATATCATGCACTTCTTGTTTAACGTGTAGAAGCGGCGCATCGCATGCGCTTTGCGTATGAGGCATGTTGATGAGGTTTTTCTCGCTCGCTTTGCTCGATTGATACTTCAAAAAAGCTCCTTTTTCAAATAGAAAAAGGAGCTTTTTTTTGTTTTCCCAAGGGTAGAATTAATTCTATCATTGGGAAAGTGAATCAACAATTATTGAATTTATTAATCAATCTCTTCCCATTCTCCTTTTCTGAAATACATGTTATTAAACTTAGGAGATTTAAATACCATCATGAAATTCCAGCTTTTTCTATATATCGTTGGATTGGTTGTTAAAATATGATGAGTAGGTTCTTCCATTCTAATTACTGGTCGAGCAGATTTAAAAGGTGCTCGAGTGTAAATTTTTCCTTTATATGTTTTGACAATATCTGAACCTTCAGTAACGTAGAAATATATGGAATCATTTTCTTTTATTTCAAATCTAAAATGATTGTACTGCCAGTCTGCTTGCTCTCCAGGAAAATAGTTGCGATCGATGGTATAAGTTCCATAGAAATCTTCTTTTTCTAGAACTATTTTTGCATTCAAGTGATGCACCCCAAGAGCTATTAAATATAAAACCAGAATGATACACCAAAATAACAATGGTAATTTGATATAATTATTATTCTTAGTAATAAGTCCAACAATAAAGAATGAAAAAGTAATTAAGAGTAGAAAAACAAGGAATAATGTTAGGAATAGCCAGCTCATAATTTATTTTTTTTTATCAATAAAAACCTTTTCTTAGAGAGCAAAGTTTAACAATAGAATCATAAAGAAGGTAATAAACTATCAAATAATTGATCAAATACATTCAATCTGAGCCCATCATCTAATCGTGCAAGCCAAGTTGCTGCTTCATTTGTTATCACATTTTTGTTGTTTCCCATGGGTAGAATTAATTCTACCCATGGGAAGTAAAAGAACAGATAAAAAGGTCAATATACCGCAGAGAAGATTTACTATATTCTTTCGTGATATGGGTTGTATTAAAAACCTCGCTATTTACAAGTATCTTAATTTTAGAACTTTAAAATCTAAATGTTCTTTAAACCGTATACTTCCTTTTCCTCAACCACATAAATACAAAACCAAAACCTGCGACAAGCAATAAAGGCATTACAACGTTGATGAATTGCCATTTAAACTTTTCATCTATTACCTTTTCAGTATTTAAAAATGGTACGTTTATGTTCTTGTTGCGCAATTTGATCAAGCCAGTATCATCTAGTAAATAGTTAATAGTATTCATTAAGAACTCTTTATTACCATACAGCTGTCCTGTTCTCATGTCATAACCTAGTTCTTGTGCTTGTCCACGATCTACTTGGTTTTTCATAATATCACCATCGGCTATAAGAACTATGGCTGCATCTTTTCCTTGATCTAGATTGCCTTTTAAATTGATAGGCTTAACGCGATTTTTATAAGCGCTAGTAAAAGAACCTTCGGCAAGAACGGCTAGTGGTAGGTTAGATCTATTATAGGTTTCTGGGTTTATTTCTTGTCCTATTTCGTTTAAAGAAACTACAGCAGGTAAAGTCATAACTTGTGTACGGTCAGACGTGCTTAATAGAATAGTCTTTTTAATTCCGTTTTTTAAAGTATCTATTGTTCCTGTGTATTCAAATTTTACGTCTTCTAGATTCTTGGTAATAAATTGTGCTGTAGCACTTGTATCTAGAGATGTTTTTGAAATAGGGTAGTAGGGCCATGCATAAGCTTCGTACTGTGTATTTCTACCCTGGCCAGAAGCTAGAGCAATAGGGCCGTGATTCATATCTTTTACCAGTCCATTATTAAGACGTAAGCCGTATTTAAAAAGCATATCGTCTAGATTTAGTTTTCTAGGTAAAGGATAGGCTTTTGCTTCTTCATTAGATAGACTATCATTCTCGATAACAATAGGATCTGCTGCCAGAAGTAATTTACCTCCTTGCATTAAATACTGATCTAGAATATATTTTTTAGTCTCACTAAAAGCTACAGTGGGTTTAGGATCTACGACCAGATCAAACTTGTTTAAAGACTCTAGAACCTGCTGTGGCTGTATAGAGTCACTAGTGGTTACAAACTCTATCCCAAAAGGCGCTGCACGATAATACTCCTGCACACCTTGTATAAAATCGCGAATTTTTAAATCGGATAACGTACCACTGTCCCTTAAAAACGCAACTGTTTTTGTTTTTTCTTGTGACGCTTTACGTAAACCGTCTGCAAATTGATATTCTAGTTGCTGTATGCTAGAATTAACACGTTCTTCCGTACTGGCACGAGCCACAGTTTTTAATAGCGGTACGGCAGTTGTTTTTCCATCATATAAAACCAGTGCATATGGAAATACAGTCACATTGGTGCTTTTACCACCTTCTTGTATGGTCGCAACAGCGCCTTTTACACCGCTTTTTGCGAGTTGTGCTGTAATTTGATCTGCCTCTTGTTGCGATGTGTTTTCAATAGGATTTATAAAATCATATTTAAGATTAGGATGTATTGACGCCATTTCTTCTAGAAACTGTCCAGTTTCAAGTTTCAGTTTGCGGAATTCTCCTGGCAGCTCACCATCTAGAAATACGTCTATTATTATAGGTTTATAAGCTTGTTCTAGAATTTTTTCAGTCTCTTTACTTACAGTATAACGACTGTCTTTAGTTAGGTCAAAACGTTTATAAATAGATCGTGATGCTACGTTCACAACGATTAACGCTATTAAGATCACGACAAAGCTGGTGTAGGTTTTTTTCATGATTAACGTTTTGAGAAGATTGATTTTAGTGAAATTTCGCTTAAAGCGAAAAACAAAACAGCAACACTAACAAAGTAAATCACGTCACGAGTATCGATAACACCTCTGGCCATACTCTCATAGTGATATTTAAGACCTAGAGAGGCCAGAAAATCACTGTCAGATAAATAACTAGACAGACCATCAAAACCAAAATAAAGAATAAAACAAAGTACCGCAGCGAGTAAAAATGCCACGATCTGGTTAGATGTAACGGTAGAGCTAAAGATACCTATAGCCGTGTAACTAGTCGCTAACAATACAGCACCTAGGTAACTACCTAATGTACTACCATAATCTAGATTATTAGTAATTTCTCCTAATTGTCCAACGCTTAACACGTAAATTAGGGTAGGAATCAATGCGATAATAATTAAAACTAAAGCAGCTAGATATTTACCACCTATAAGACCTCTAGTAGAAATAGGTCTGGTGGTAAGCATTTCTAAAGTTCCTAGATTGCGTTCTATGGTAAAACTGCGCATAGTAATGGCAGGAATTAAAAACATGAATAGCCAGGGAATAATTAGAAAGAAAGGAGCAAGGTCTGCAAATCCATAATCTAGCACGTTATACTCGCCTTTAAAAACAAATACAAAGAGACTAGTTATCAATAAAAATATAGCTATAACCAGATAACCAGTCAGACTAGAGAAAAATCCTGTGAGTTCTTTGAGGAAAATTGCTTTCATAAAAGGCTGTGAATTTTTACCACAGAGTTGGCTTGCGGTTTTTCATCAAACATAGCTTTAGTCTGTGGCCATACTTCTTCAAATAACGTACTTTTTCTATATTTATTTAAAGCCTCTTCATTTTCCCAATAACTATAGGTGTAAAAGCGCTGTGCATCATCCTTATCTTGATATAATTCTAGAAAACTACAACCAGGCTGATTTCTTATTTGTTCTTTATATGCGTCGAACATATTTTGAAACTTACCTACAGAGGTTTCTTTAAAATGCATGTTTACTATACGTACTATCATTCTTCTATAAAAGTTATAATCACAGGAGCATTAATTTGTAGACCGAATAAGGTACTAGCACTGCCCACCGTAAGCGGATTTGATTTATATGTAGCCAGTTCTAAATAACCAGCACTGTTAAAAATAACGAGACCTTTGCCATCTACATCTCGTTTCTTCTGTTCATCGTCAAAGTTAACGATATCACTATACTTTTTAAAGATCTTATTAAAACGCTCATTACGAGCAGATATCTCAAATTTGCGACCTTTTCCTACCTCATTAAAAATATCTTCGGTAATATTAGAAACAGAGTTTCCATAATTATCAATATAAATAACCTGACCATGGATCACGTTTTTATTATCAGAGATTTTAGGAGTAACACCAGATAGTGCTCTAATTCTAGAAATAGGTTTACCTATAACCTCAAGAGTACCGCCACGAGCTATGTGACACGCAGTACTTACAAAAGCGTTTAACGTCGTAAAATTAGAAGAGATGCGATCATGAATATTAATCTCTACTAGTTTTTCAGGATGTAGCTTATTCATAATTAATGCCAGCACACCGTTATCTGCACATATAAAATAATGGCCGTTAAGTAAAACGGCTATGTGTATATTTTCTACCGTATGCTCTGCATCAACACCTATAATATGTATCGTACCATCAGGAAAAGAATGGTAAGCATTTTTTATAATGTATGCAGCCTCAGCAATATTAAAAGGCGACACTTCATGAGAAATGTCTA
This sequence comes from Nonlabens sp. Asnod2-A12, assembly GCF_045063745.1. Classification (NCBI taxonomy): domain Bacteria; kingdom Pseudomonadati; phylum Bacteroidota; class Flavobacteriia; order Flavobacteriales; family Flavobacteriaceae; genus Nonlabens; species Nonlabens sp. Asnod2-A12. Next base: position 45,048 of record NZ_JBEFOB010000003.1, read on the forward strand.
CTATGTTCACGTTTTCTATCTCTTTATAAATAGCACCTTTTACCGCACCCACATAAGGGTCTTTCCAGCCAAAATCGGTCGTAAGGGTTATTATAGGCATAAAGAATATAAATGTTGTTAATTAAATTATGGTTAAAAAATAGGCGAGATACCTATTTAACGATCGATTTTTTACTACTTTCAAGCTGTTTATCATCGATAAACAAAATTATAAAATTAAACACGTAATTACTTATATAATTTACTGCTTTTGAACGAACTTATCATTGACCTGTCAGAATCTAATCCAGGAGAATTTTTTGGAGTTAAAAACAAAAACCTTGCTTTCTTAAAATCTCATTTTCCAAAACTTAAAATAGTCGCTCGTGGTAGTACTATGAAGGTTTTTGGAGATGAGGAACAGTTAGAAGAATTTGATAAACGCATACAGATGCTACTTGCGCATTTTGCAAAGTATAATAAAATGGACGAGAACGTCATCGAGCGTCTTCTTACTACTGATAGCAATGATGCAGACCTAAGTAAGAACCATGACGACATCTTAGTACATGGTAATTCTGGTATGTTGATACGTCCCAAAACACCTAACCAGCGCAGGCTAGTAGCACTTGCAAAGAAAAACGATATGGTCTTTGCCGTAGGTCCAGCAGGAACCGGTAAAACCTATATAGGAGTGGCACTGGCAGTAAAAGCACTCAAAGAAAAACGTGTTAAACGTATCGTTATCACACGTCCAGCAGTAGAAGCAGGAGAGAATTTAGGGTTTTTACCTGGAGATCTTAAAGAAAAACTAGATCCATACATGCAGCCTATTTATGACGCATTGCGAGACATGATTCCTGCAGAGCGACTTGCTACGTATATAGAAAAAGGGACGATTCAAATTGCACCTCTTGCTTTCATGAGAGGTAGAACGCTAGATAATGCCTATGTGATTCTAGACGAATCTCAAAATACCACTCATGCCCAAATGAAAATGTTCTTAACTCGTATGGGTAAGGACGCAAAATTCTTCATTACCGGCGACCCAGGACAGATAGACTTACCTAGACGTGTAACTTCAGGACTTAAAGAAGCACTTCTTGTTCTCAAAGATATAAGCGGTATCGGTATGATGTACCTAGACGACAGCGATGTAGTACGTCACAGACTTGTTAGAAAAGTCGTTTCTGCCTACAAGAATATTGAGAATAGTAATTAATAGAATAGTAATTCCGCTTTCGCGAAAGCGGAACTATTAAAAACCCCATTGCTCATATCTAGTAGATAACTTGATTAAAAAAATAGAGATACGTACGCTAAAATCAAACTAATTGTAGAAATTTGCTTAAGACAAAATATCTAATCATGGCAACCAAAACAGCTGCAACCATTACCGATACTAATTTCGACTTTCCTAACCAGAAAAGTGTTTATAAAGGAAAAGTAAGAGAAGTTTACAATATTAATGACGAGTTGTTAGTAATGATAGCGAGTGATAGATTGAGCGCATTTGATGTAGTAATGCCTAAGGGAATACCTTTTAAAGGACAAATTTTAAATCAAATTGCTACTCAAATGATGGCAGCTACTGTAGATATAGTCCCTAACTGGTTAATTGCTACTCCAGATCCTAATGTAGCTATAGGACATCTTTGTGAGCCATTTAAAGTAGAAATGGTGATACGTGGTTATATGTCTGGTCATGCAGCTAGAGAATATAAAGCAGGTAAAAGATTGCTTTGTGGTGTAGCCATGCCAGAAGGTATGAAGGAGAACGATAAATTTCCTACACCTATCATCACACCAGCTACTAAGGCAGAGATGGGTGACCATGACGAAGATATTTCTAGAGAAGATATCATTTCTAAGAACATAGTCTCTCAAGCAGATTATGAAGTGCTAGAACAATATACTAAGGCTTTATTTGAACGCGGTACAGAACTAGCGGCACAAAGAGGTTTAATTCTTGTAGATACTAAATATGAATTTGGTAAAACTAAAGATGGTAAAATAGTCTTGATAGACGAGATTCACACACCAGATTCTTCAAGATATTTCTATGCAGACGGTTATCAAGAACGTCAGGAAAAAGGAGAAGCTCAAAAACAATTAAGTAAAGAATTTGTGCGTCAGTGGTTAATTTCTAACAACTTTCAAGGACTAGAAGGTCAGACAGTTCCAGAGATGAGCGATGAATATATAGAATCTGTAAGTGAGCGTTATATTGAACTTTACGAGAATATAACAGGACAGAGTTTTGAAAAAGCAAACACAACAGACATTATGACTCGCATAGAGACTAATGTAGTGGAGTGGATGAAAAACAATTAATATTACCTCTATACCCTTTTAACTTATCAGAATAACCTATTTTCCCTTCAGACGAAGGGAAAATAGGTTATTCTGCTTTGCTGAAAACCAAAAGGGTTTGATGCGATTTTTGAATCGATGATAAAATTGGTATTCTTTATAATTTCCATCACCGCAAACCCCTTATTTAATTCGCAAGCAAATTAAATTTCCCCCTTTACAAAAGGAGAAAGCTTTGGACTAAGGTTTTAAAAGCTTTTATTTTTTTGATGGTTATTTTTATCTGAAAGAGAACCGTTTAGGTTTCATGGTCAGAATTCAGAATTAAACAGAAAAAAACATTAATTAACTGTTGACTATTCAGCTGTTAATTTATTTAAAATCTATAGTTAAACCCTTCTAAACATTTAGTTTCCAAACCGTTTCTATTTGTATTTTTAAAATAAAAAAATGATAACAACCATAAATCCATATACAGGTAAAGAACTTAAAGATTATCAAGAGCTTAGCAAAAAAGAGATAAAAGCAAAGTTAGATATAGCTCAGTTAGCTTTTGAAGACTGGAAAAATACGAGTTTTGAACATCGTGCTGAGCACATACGTAAAGTAGGAGAGTTGCTTAGAAAAAATACAGACAGCTATGCTGTGTTAATGACTGACGAGATGGGTAAGCCTATTGCACAATCTCGAGCTGAGTTAGAAAAATGTGCCTGGTTATGTGATTTCTATGCAGAAAAAGCAGAAGGTTACCTAGCTAAAGAACACGTAGAAACTGAGCATTTTAAATCATATGTAACTTTTGAGCCTATAGGTGTTGTACTAGCTGTAATGCCGTGGAATTATCCATTCTGGCAGGTATTCCGTTTTATTGTGCCTGCACTAATGGCTGGTAACGTGGGTGTTTTAAAACACGCTAGTAGCGTTATGGGTTGTGCAGAGTTAATAGAAGATATATTTCTAGAAGCTGGTTTTCCTGAAGGTTGTTTTCAAAACTTTGTTATTAATAGTGATGAGGTAGAAGCGATCATAGAAAGTAAAATTATAAAAGCGGTTACTCTTACAGGTTCAAAACCTGCAGGTGCAGCAGTGGCATCTACTGCAGCAAAAAACATTAAAAAAGCAGTCCTTGAATTAGGTGGTAATAATGCACTAGTCGTTTTTAATGATGCAGATATTGATAAGACAGTACAAACTTGTGTAGAAGCTAGATTTCAAAACACAGGGCAAAGTTGCATAGCCGGTAAACGCCTGTTACTACAAGAAAATATTGCTGACGAGTTTCTAGAAAAATTCACTAACAAAGTAAAGGAACTGACATCAGGAGATCCTAAAGATGAGGACACTTATATAGGAGTAATGGCTAGAGAAGATCTGGCTGAAGAGCTAGAAGAATTAATGAATGCCTCTATAGATAAAGGTGCAGAATTGCATTATGGTGGCTCTAGAGACAAGGCTTATTTTGTACCTACCATCTTAACAGATGTGACTAGTGATATGCCCGTTTTTAAAGATGAGACTTTTGGACCTCTTATGGCAGTAAGCACTTTTAAAACAGAGGCAGAAGCTATTAAAATGGTGAACAATTCAAAATTTGGTCTAGGAGCAAGTCTTTTTTCTCAAGATTTGAAAAAAATGGAAAGCCTAGCTACACAAATTAAGGATGGCGCTGTTTTTATAAATCATAAAGTAGCGAGTCATCCAGCATTGCCTTTTGGAGGTACTGGTATTTCAGGTTTCGGTAGAGAGTTGTCTCATTACGGTATCAGAGAGTTTGTGAATATCAAGACCGTAGTGATCGCATAGATTTTTAATAATTCCGCTTTCGCGAAAGCGAGATAATCATACATATCTCTTTAAAAAAGAGTAAAAAAAAGCCTGTCAAAATCAATTGACAGGCTTTCTGAATTTAAAAGATAATTAGAATTACTTCTTGATAAACTTTTTAGTTACTATTTGCTCACCGTCATTGATTTGAATAAGGTAAACATTTGATTGAAGAGCAGCCACATCGATAGACTTTTCATTTACCACGCCAGCAGCAACTCGTTGACCAGTTAAGTTATAAATCGTATAAGTTAATTTTTCACCAGTCGCTGTAGTGAATAATTGAGAACCGCTTACAGGGTTAGGGTAGATGTTAATCTCATTACCTGGTATAGCGACTTTGCTTGCCGTTACCGCAGTTCTTGCTGTACCACATTCTCCTAAATTTACCCACGAAGAAACTTCTCTCTCAAAAAGAACATTTTGATATACTACTTGATCTCCTACAGAGTAGCTGTTTGCACTGTTGTAAGCTGGTACGCCAGCACACTTATCATTAGACGCAGCACCATTAGTTATTTTAAGATCATCTACAGCGATATCACCTTGCCATGAAGTACTTGTGTTTACTGTTAATCTTAACTGTAAATTATCACCAGCGTAGGCTGCGAGGCTAACACTTGCCGTTTTCCATGCCGCACCTTGATCACCAGACTGAGTGAATATAGTTGTATATGAACCACCTGTACTCGCTTCTACTTTTAAAGTACCTACGGCATTACCAGTCATTTGGTATTGAAAAGATAGTGTCGCATTACTCTCACTAGAAAGATCAAAACAAGGAGAGTCTAAAGAAGCTGTCTTACTGAAGTTAGGGTCAGATGCCTCAACATATATATAATAAGAACCTTGTGCAGCGGCACTAGGACCTGTGCTAGAAGATGGAGTTCCTCCAGTTCGTAACGACCAGTCTAGAGAATCACTTCCATTTTGAGACCACTGTCCAAGAGTATTTTCAAAACCTACAGAATAAGGGAAGGAAGAAACGCCATTTACACAACCGGTAGAACCACCGCCACCAGAAGTAGCTGTTGTAATACCAAATGCATCTACCGCAATATCACCTTGCCATGAGCTTGCTGTATCTACTACGAGTCTTACTTGTGCTGTATTTGCTGATAAACCAGCACTAGCTGTTAACCAGGCTGCACCTTGATCACCAGATTTAGTAAATACAGTAGACCATGATGTAGAGCCACTTGCTCTAGCTTGTAATCTTAAAGTACCTACTGCGTCTCCAGTCATCTGGTATTTAAATGTAGCGGTAGGAGTAGAACCGCTAGCAAAATCTAAACATGGAGAGTTTAAAATAGCAGTTTTGTCAAAATTAGGGTTAGATGCCTCTACAAATACATAGAAAGAACCTTGGTCTGCAGCGCTAGGACCAGTACTGCTAGAAGGTGTCCCGCCAGACTGTCTAGTCCAGTCTAGTGAGTCGCCAGTGTCTTGTGTCCAGCCGCCTAGAGAGCTTTCAAAACCGTTAGAGTATGGAAAACTATCTATAGTACTGTTACAGCCTGTATCATTACCGCCACCACCAGATGGAGGTGTACATTTAGTTGATAATGCAAGAGCAGAATGAAAACCACCATTTAATAAATTAGCTCTCATACGTGCTTTTTGTCCTACCGTGAATAAGTTCATACAAGAGTCGTTAGAATAATCCATGTAATTTTGCACCATATCTACAGATCCACAAGAAACATGTCCTGTGTTACAACCGCCGTTAGAAGCGTCAGATTCTGGTGTGTCGCTTACAAAGTCATCAACACCACAACCACCGTCGCCCCAAATATGGCGCAAACCAAAAAGGTGTCCTACTTCATGAGTAGTCGTTCTACCACCATCAAAAGGAGCAGATACAGCACCTGTACGACCGAAGTAATTATAACCCATTACCACACCGTCTGTTGCACGGTTGCCACCAGGAAATTGAGCATAACCTAGAATACCTGCCTGACCGTTACTATTTAAGGCAGATACCGTCCACATGTTAAGATATTGTGTGGTGTCCCATGGTGTAACTCCACCTGTTGCCGAATTTTTCATTCTGTTTTGAGTAGTATTCCATGAAGTTACCGACGAAGCTTTTCTTGTTATACCATTAGTTGCATTTCCATTAGGATCTACTTGCGCCAGACAGAATTCTATTTGCATATCTGCAGCTTGTGACCAGGTATTATCTGCATCGCTATTTGTTCTTCTAAAATCTTCATTAAGAACATCTATCTGAGACTGTATTTGAGCAACACTAATGTTTTGAGTTGAATTTGCATAAAGTACATGAACGACTACAGGGATAGTGATCACGCTACCATTTACAGATTTTTGAGTGAGCAATTGGTTTGCTTTTTGTTGAGTAAACCGCTCTGCATTTGCTACGCTTCTTGCTAGTGCAGGGTCTTGGGACATAGCGAGAACCAGGTCGTTATGAGTCGAGCATTCTCTTTGTTGAGCAAAACTAACCGCAGTAAAAAGAACTGCTATTAGAAGTGCTAATTGAGTAAAGTTTTTTTTCATTATAGGGGGTTTTAATTAGTATATATGTTGCCTAATGTAGAACCTTTTGATAATAATGCAATGAAAGTATCTATTATGCTATGAATAGTGTATGAAATAAGCTTACTAATTATCAATTTGATATTGAAGCTGCGCGCTGTTTATTAACCTACTGATTTAGTAGGTTAATATGTTTGTTTTCAGTTTGTTAAATTTATATTAATAAAGATGTCTAAAACTCTGACTTTCAAAATGAAGATAATATTCTACTCCATAATTAATTTAAATTTTAACTTTATCCATGTGTATTTCATCGATGTATGATATCGTTTCATCTTATTTGATTGATGAATTGACTTTGTGATGTAATGTTTGTTGTTGAGACTAGAGTTGTTGTAATCTCGCTTTCGCGAAAGCGGAACTACTTATATTGCAATGATACTTTTTGCTCTACGTATTTAAGTATGATCAGAGTAGAAAAAATAAGAAGTGAAATATAGCACATAGGAGTAAGATTTGCCATTTTAGGGCATTGTGCTAGATCGTTAAATTGTAGATATGATGCTACTGCGGCTATACCAAAAGCAAGTGTTGTGAAGAGGTAGTAAAATACTGTCTTCTTACGTGTTAAGTGAGATATGGCTGGTATTAAAAAGCAGAAAAATATAATGATACAAGCTGGTATCAAGGCTATTTTAGGACAGCCGTTGCCCGTTTTTAACTCTTCTAAAACCAGTCCACCTGCTCCCCATAATCCTATGAGTAGCAGGAGAGTGATAAGGTATGATAAGAATGTTTTGAATATCATTTACTTGAATTAATCACACAAGTTGGACATTCAGATCCATTAACGGTGCTTTTTAATTTAATACCATTAAGATGAGTAACCATAAACTCTTGAATAAATGCATATCTCTCGTTGTGGTTATTTACATCTATTTGAGAGTCTTTAAATTTTTTTCTTACAAGGTTACCATATTCTTGATCACCCCAACAGTTAGGGCAATATCCTTCTAGAACTTCGTCTTTTTTACTACCTGTTAGTATCGATATCAAATTCATGTTATAAAGTATTTTCGTTTAAATCTAAGTCTGTGTTTGAATCAGTGTCTTCTATATCTTGTACTTTTTGAAGTGCAACATTAACCACTGTATTTATAGCAGGATTGTTAACAGTATCTATAGTACCGTCTATGTATTCTATAGTTATTTTTTCTATTTGAGTGTCGTTTTTTAAACCAAAATGAACTAACGCTGTTTGATCACTTACGAGTCCTTCTCCGGTAACGAGCCAGTCTGTTAATTTTCTATCCTTAAGATATACGGTGATTTTTGCTCCTATTTCTTTACCGGTATCTGCAAGGTGTACTTGAACATAATTGTTTTTATTATTTCCTTTATTGATAAAGGCTTTGGCCTGATCATTAATGTTAACCCATATAAGATCTAAGTGTCCGTCTTTATTAAAGTCACTAACTAGTGGAGTGATAGCATATGTAGGATTAGTAGCACCACCTTTCTTAATACCTGGAGCAAACGTATGATCTTCTTTCTGGATTAAAAGACGTCCATCTAATTTAAAGATTTTACTCATAGGGAAATCTATGTAGTTTTCGGCAACCATTAAGTCTTGAAGACCGTCGTTATTCATATCGGCAAATGCCGCACCCCATGAAAATTCATAATCGGCTATTAAAGCTTCTTGGGCAACGTCTTTAAATTTAAAGTCGCCTTGGTTTTCAAATAAAATCCATTTCTCAGTGAATAAAGAGGCATCTTTTATATCTCCTTTTACTATAAAGACAGGAGCGGTACTACCTGTGTTAGAAAACATGAAATCTACAAGGCCATCATTATTATAATCTCCTATAGCAAGCCCCATAGGGTAAGCAAACCTATTTGTGATAGGGTTATCTACCATGGTATAAGTAAGATCTCCATTGTTTTTATAAGTTCTTACTTCTCCAGTGTCATGCACAGCGATTATATCTAACCAAGAATCATTATCGATATCAATCAAAGAACCTTGAAAAGTATTATGTATATAATCTAGTCCAGCTTCTTTAGTGATACTTTTAAAAGTATTGTCACCATTATTAAGTAGCAATTCACTTGTAGAACCATAGGTATAGTCTTCAAAAATGGTCTGACCTTCCATTAATTCTTTGCGTAAATAGGTAGACAAGAAAATGTCTAAGAGTCCATCTTTATTAATATCACCTACGGTAATACCTACTGGTGTAGACTTTTCATTAACAGGCGTGTCTATTACAGTCTCTGTGAATTTACCGTTTGTGTTGTAAAAAATTACCAATCCGTTTTCACGGCTTATCATTAAATCGGTAAAACCATTGTTGTCAAAGTCTGCACTAACTGCAGCTAGAGTAGTAGTGCTATCTATTTTTTTAGGTAGATTAACAGTTGCGCTTATTTCAACAAATTGTCCATCACGGTAAGCAAATAAAGCATCGTCTTGAGACATTCCACCACCGAAGAATAACTCATCTACATTATCATTGTCAATATCTATAAGAGCCGAAGATGCTAGAGGTAATGATTTCTCACCATTGTGTTTGTGAGTAAAATCTATGGCAACAGATTCAAATAGCGGTATTTGATCTTCAGCAATCTCTACATCATATTTGTCGGTAGTGGCATCGAGCCAAAACTTACCGAAAATGAAAATTAAAGCAATAACAATTATTGCGAGTAGGGATAAAGCTATTTTTTTAAACATGGCGATTGTTTTTGTAAAGTTGAATAAGTGAAATGGTAAATAATATGAAATGAGTAACATTCATGAGAATAGGGATGATATGCTGTCCTATACTAGGTAAAGCAAAGCCTATTAAAACGAGTGCAATTAATATGGTAATAGGGTTTAAGATGGCCATCCATTTTTTGTATTGCGTACTTCCTTTAAGTATGGCAATAATAAAGAGGATAGAAAGAACAGCAATAACTATTCTCAATACCTGAACCAGTACTTCCATGTGTGCCGTATAATGATCTATGAGATTTTTATAATCTGTAGGATTGATACTGTCTTGTAGGTGTACAATATTACCAATAGAAGCTCTAGATCCTATCCATACACCACCTATGGCAAATGCTATAAAACCTGTTGCAAGTACTAGTTGTGCGAGTAATTTATTACCAGTTTTAAGCATGTAATAAATATGAAAATACCCAGCAAAATAAAAAGGTAAACCTATCATAGCTAGGGTATGTCCTAAACTTAGATTACTTAAAGGGACGTAAGAGAAAAAGTTATAATTTTCAGATTCTCCCATAATTTGTGGAGAGTAATGAAGTAGGTATTCTCCAGCTCCTACAAGTATAGAGGCTAGAATACCTGAAAAGCCTAATATTTGGGCTGTTTTTGTAGTCATTATATTTGAATTTTAATTATTTAGTAATGATGAATTAATTACCACAACGCTACAATGATACAATAAAAATCAAAAGGTATTTGTATATACATGTAAAGCTAACTTACTTATAGAGGAGTTTTTAGATCAAATTTGCAATACATAATTCAACATATCACAAAGAGATCGCATATGTCGTTAAAAATACGGTTTTTAGAGTTTTTTATCACAAAAACATAACAAATTTTGTGAATAAAAATTTACTATTTTTATTTTTAAAGTTGTCGTCTAGACGACTGTTGAATTCAAATGAAAAGGGTTAATGACTATCTTTTAAATCGATGAAATAGCAATTAAGTTGATTCTAAATCACCTCAAATTCCTAGCTATAATGATTAACTATTTTTATTCACAGTAATAACTTAAAATATGTTAATTAAAATAGCTTTTTAGACTAGGAATTAAAGCAGTACAATTCTTATATTTCCACATACCACAGATTTTACTTTAATGGACGGAACAACACAATATACCGAGGATAATATACGCTCACTCGACTGGAAAGAACACATAAGAATGCGTCCCGGAATGTATATCGGGAAGCTGGGAGATGGCTCTAGTGCAGATGATGGTATTTATATCTTACTTAAAGAAGTTATAGATAACTCTATAGATGAGTATGTCATGGGTGCAGGTAAAACTATCGAAGTATCCATACAAGGAGAACGTGTTATAGTACGTGATTACGGTCGTGGTATACCTCTAGGTAAGGTCGTGGATGTAGTTTCAAAGATGAATACTGGTGGTAAGTATGATTCTAAAGCATTTAAAAAATCAGTAGGTTTAAATGGTGTAGGTACAAAAGCTGTTAATGCTTTATCCTCTTATTTTAGAGTAGAATCTTCTCGAGAAGGTAAAAGTGCTAGTGCAGAATTTGAAAGAGGTGAGTTAACCGGAAAAGATTTTCTAGAAGAAACCACAAGACGCAAGGGTACAAAAATGACTTTTGTGCCAGATTCTGACATATTTAAAAACTTTAAATACAGGCCAGAGTACGTTGTACGTATGTTAAAATACTACGTATACTTAAATCCAGGTCTTACTATTATATTTAATGGTGAGAAATTCTTCTCAGAACATGGTTTAAAAGACCTACTAGGAGAGACTATAACAGAGACAGATAGATTATATCCTATCATACATTTAAGGTCTGAAGATATTGAGATCGCTATGACACATAGTAGAACTCAATATAGTGAAGAATACCACTCCTTTGCAAACGGTCAGAATACGACGCAAGGTGGTACACACCAGGCAGCATTTAGAGAAAGCGTGGTAAGAACCATAAGAGAGTTTTATAATAAGAGTTATGACGCTAGTGATATACGCAAGTCTATAGTTAGTGCCATTGCTATAAAGGTAATGGAGCCCGTTTTTGAATCACAGACTAAAACTAAGTTAGGCTCAACAGAAATGGGAGGAGATTTACCTACGGTAAGAACCTTTATTAACGACTTCATTAAAACAAATTTAGATAATTATTTACACAAGAATCCAGATGTAGCAGAGGCTTTACAGCGCAAAATTATACAGGCAGAAAGAGAACGTAAAGAACTGTCTGGAATTAGAAAGCTAGCTCGTGATCGTGCAAAAAAATCTAATTTACACAACAAAAAATTACGTGACTGCCGTGTACATTTAGGGGATACTAAAAAAGCAAATAATCTAGATAGTACTTTATTTATTACCGAGGGAGATAGTGCAAGTGGATCGATTACAAAATCTCGTAATGTAAACACTCAGGCAGTATTTTCTTTAAGAGGTAAACCATTAAACTCTTATAACATGAGCAAGAAAATTGTTTATGAAAACGAAGAGTTCAATCTATTACAGGCAGCCCTAAATATAGAGGAGAGTATGGAAGACCTGCGTTACAATAAAATAGTAATCGCAACAGATGCCGATGTAGACGGTATGCACATACGTTTGTTATTAATAACGTTCTTTCTTCAGTTTTTTCCAGAATTGATTAAAAAAGGACATTTATATATTTTACAAACGCCACTTTTTAGAGTAAGAAACAAGAAAGAAACTAGATATTGTTACACACCAGAAGAAAGAGCAGAAGCTCTTGCCGAGTTAGGTAAAAACCCTGAGATAACTCGATTTAAGGGACTTGGAGAGATAAGCCCAGATGAATTTGTGCATTTTATAGGAGAAGATATACGCCTAGACCCTATCATGCTGGACGATGGTATGAGTATTGAAGATTTATTAAAATTCTATATGGGTAAGAACACACCAGATAGACAGGAGTTTATTATTAATAACCTTAAGGTAGAGCTTGATGTTGTTGAAGATCAGTGATATATAACTTATTATTTAACAATGATTAAATATAAACACATAGTAATAGTCGCAGTAATAGCTGTATTGTTCTATATAATTGGAGCATTATTTAAGATATTGCATTGGGCATTTCCTTTAGGTGAAAACAGTCATTTTGGTGGGCCAGAATTAATTGTAATTTCAGTTATGTTTTGGGCTATTGCTGCTGGGCTGCTTATCTTTAAAGCAATTACTGCTAGAGGTGATGATTTTTTAAATAAATAGTGGTTTAATTAATTCCGCTTTCGCGAAAGCGGAACGATAATAGAATAAACAGTTATTAATTAACTGAAGAGAATTAACTGATAACGGACTAGTGTCCTATGAGTGAAGAAAACGAAGAGTTAGAAAATTTAGGAGAAAACGTAGAAGAGCAATCTACAGAAACCATAACACGTGTCACGGGCATGTACAAAGAATGGTTTCTAGATTATGCCAGTTATGTTATTCTAGAACGAGCTGTACCTGCTATAGAAGATGGTTTTAAACCAGTACAACGTCGTATCATGCAGTCTATGAAAGATTTAGATGACGGTCGTTATAATAAAGTAGCAAACATAGTAGGGCACGCAATGCAGTACCACCCACATGGTGATGCGAGTATAGGTGATGCGATGGTGCAAATAGGTCAAAAAGACTTGTTGATAGACATGCAAGGAAACTGGGGTAATATCCTTACTGGAGATCCTGCTGCAGCATCTCGTTATATAGAAGCCCGTATATCAAAATTTGGTCTAGAAGTACTCTTTAATCCTAAAATTACCGAGTGGCAATCTAGTTATGATGGACGTCGTAAAGAACCTATTAATTTGCCTGTAAAATTTCCGCTTTTACTTGCCCAAGGAGCTGAGGGAATCGCCGTAGGATTATCTACAAAGGTCTTACCACATAACTTTAATGAATTAATAGATGCTTCTATAAAGCATTTACAAGGTAAGCGCTTTAAAATTTATCCAGATTTTCCGACTGGTGGAGAGGCAGATATCTCTAATTATAATGATGGTTTAAGAGGTGGAAAAGTACGCGTGCGTGCAAAAATGCATTCTCCAGAAAAGAATAGTATTGTTATTACTGAAATCCCGTTTTCCACAACGACTAGTTCTTTGATAGATTCTATTCTTAAAGCAAATGAGAAGGGAAAGATCAAGATCAAAAAAATAGAAGATAATACGGCTGCAAACGTGGAGATTATGATCCATTTACCAGCAGGTTTATCTCCAGATAAAACTATGGATGCTTTATTTGCATTTACTAACTGTGAGGTGAGTATCTCTCCTTTAAGCTGTGTAATTGAAGATAACAAACCATTATTTGTAGGTGTGTCAGAAATGCTGAGACGCAGTGCAGACCATACTGTAGAATTACTAAAAGCAGAATTAGAAATATTACTACATGAGGTAGAAGAGCAATGGCACTTTGCATCACTAGAACGTATTTTTATTGAAAACCGTATCTATAGAGATATAGAAGAGGAAGAAACTTGGGAAGGTGTTTTAAGTGCCATAGACAGAGGTTTAAAACCTCATATAGGTCATTTAAAACGTGAAATTACCGAAGAAGATATCGCAAGATTAACAGAGATACGTATCAAACGTATTTCTAAATTTGACATAGATAAAGCACAACAAAAAATAGATGCTTTAGAAGACCGCATTGCAGAGTTAAGACACCATCTAGAGCATTTGATCGATTTTGCTATTGATTATTTTGCTAAACTTAAAAAAGATTATGGTAACGGTCGAGAACGTAAAACAGAATTAAAGACCTTTGACGACATCGTAGCTTCTAAGGTGATTATACGTAGTACAAAGCTCTATGTGAATAGAGAAGAAGGTTTTGTAGGTACGACACTTAAGAAAGATGAGTATGTAGGCGATGTGTCTGATATTGATGACATCATATGCTTTACAAAAGAAGGAACTATGATGGTTACTAAAGTAGATGCAAAAACTTTTATAGGTAAAAACATCGTTCATGTAGCTGTTTTTAAGAAAAAAGATAAGCGTACCATATATAATGTCATTTATAGAGATGGTAAAACAGGACCTAGTTATATAAAAAGATTTGCAGTAACTAGTGTTACTCGAGATCGTGAATATCCTATGGGTAAGGCAGATAAAGGTTCGCTCATGCATTATTTTAGTGCAAACCCTAATGGTGAGGCCGAGGTGGTGACGGTAAGCCTAAGGCAGCAAGGTAGCATCAAGAAGATCAAGTGGGATATAGATTTTTCGGACATCTTAATTAAAGGTCGTTCTTCAAAAGGTAATCTAGTAACTAAGTATAATATCAAAAGAGTAGATCTTAAAGAAGAAGGAGTTTCTACATTAAAACCACGTAAAATATGGTTTGATGATACAGTGCAACGTCTTAACGTAGATGGAAGAGGTGAGTTATTAGGTGAATTTAGAGGAGAAGATCGTTTATTGATTATAACTCAAAAAGGTATTATTAAAACTATTATTCCTGAGGTTACAGCAAGATTTGACGACGATACGATAGTTCTAGAAAAATGGATACCTAATAAACCACTTACCGCTATTTATTTTAATGGAGAGCGAGATTTGTATTATGTAAAACGTTTTTTAATGGAAAATGAAGAACGTGAAGAGTCATTTATTCCAGATCATGAAGGGTCGTATCTAGAAGTAGTCTCGACAGATTATAAACCCATGGCCGAACTTGTTTTTAACAAGCCTAGAGGTAAAGAACAACCTGATAATGAAGAGATCAATCTAGAAGAATTTATTGCTATAAAAGGAATAGCTGCCCAAGGAAATATGCTTACTAAGGCTAAAGTAAAGCAAATAAATTTATTAGATCCCATACCTTTTACACCAGTAGAGGCTATTCCAGAAGAGGTCGTTGAGGAAGAAATAACTCCTAAAAGTGATACTACTGATAGTGATGTTCCTAAAGATCCTAATGCTCCAGATCCTGAAATAGATGATACTGGACAGTCTATTTTATTTTAAGATTATTATAAAATTTTTAAAAGCGATAAATTCTATATTTATCGCTTTTTTTATTTCAATACCGCTTTCGCGAAAGCGAGATAATTACAACTTATAAAACACTTACATTAATGGGGTTATTAAAAGAATTCAAGGAATTTGCAGTTAAGGGAAACATGATAGATATGGCGGTAGGTATCATAATAGGTACAGCCTTCAATAATGTGGTGCAAACTCTTGTAAAGAAAGTGCTATTACCACCCTTATCTTATTTAACAGATGGAGTTAATTATGAAGATAAAAAGTATGTTTTAAGAGAAGCTATTGAAGGAGCTACCGGAGATCGGGCTAAAGAAATAGCAATAAATTATGGAGAACTAGTAAATGTGAGCATAGATTTTCTAGTAATAGGTTTTACGGTTTTTATAGTCATAAAATTAATGAATAGGTTACGTAATAATGCTCAAGATCCTAAAAATAAGAAAGTCGTAACTCCTAAGGATATAGAATTACTTAATGATTTAAAAGAGTTAATGAAGGAGCAGAATCAATTGTTGAGTAAAAAATAAATTAAAATGGTTTTTTATCTAGCTTTAAAAGTAGGAATACACTTATTATTAGTGATTTAAACTGTTAAATTAACATATTAACGTTTTTATGTTTTTTTTTAATTTGAATTTCAATCTACACCTAATCTAGGGATTAAGTTTGCAGGCGATTAAAATCCCTTCAAATGAAATTTTTATTAAAAGCTATACTTTTATTAATTCCCTTTTTAAGTTTAGGACAAGTAGGTGTTAATACTATAGATCCTAAAGCAGATATAGATGTAGTGGCAACTATACCAAGTTCTCCGACTAGTGAGACTGGTATATTATTACCTAGAGTATCAAATTTTCCAACTACAAACCCTACCATAGAACAAAATTCTATGTTAGTTTACTTAAACACAGCGGTAAATAGAAATATCACAGGATCAGGTGCAAAGGATTATCCTGTAGGTTTTTACTACTGGCATTTTTTAAGCACAGACTGGATAAAACTTGAAGTTAGCGGTAATTCAAATGGGTGGCTTACAGAAGGTAATGACGATACTGTTTCTGGAACAAATTTTTTAGGTACAACTAATGCTCAAGATCTTGATTTTAGAACGAATGATGATCTTAAATTTAGAATGTCACAAACTGGACAATTAGAAGTGTTCGTCAAGGATAAATCTGTTTTCATAGGTTTTGAAGCAGGTGAGTCTTATAATCCTACAGATGGTGGGAGCATAAAAGGAGAGCAAGATGTCTTTATAGGTTATCAAGCTGGTAAAGCTACTACCACAGGTAGAGATAATATGGCGATAGGGACACTAGCTATGACAGATAATATAACAGGTAATTTTAATACTGCTATAGGTGATGAAGCGTTACAAAGCAATACAAATGGTGATGAGAATACGGCTATAGGTAACGACGCAATGAGGTATGGTACCTCAGGAGATAGTAATACTGCTATAGGTGTAGGAGCTTTATCACGTAATAGTGGAGATCGCAATGTTGCAGTAGGAATTGATGCTTTACAAAATAATGGAAGTGGTGATGATAACATAGCTATAGGCGCCGAGGCGTTAAAAGAAAATGATGGTGGTAAGGAAAATATAGCTTTAGGATATAGATCCCAACTAGCTAACTCAGGTGGGCAAAGAAATATATCCTTAGGTAAAAATTCTTTGATTGCAAATACAGGAGGAAATGATAATGTTATAATAGGTGATAATGCTGCTATAGTACTTAGGGGAAGTCAGACGGTTGCTATAGGTGCAGACTCTGGTAAAACACCTACTACAGGAGCAAGTAATGTATTTATAGGTTTTAATGCAGACGCTACTTCGACATCAACAGCTAACTCTGTAGTAATAGGTCACAGGGCTAGAACAACAGGAAATTTAAGTACTGCGGTAGGATTTAACGCTATTGCTACTGGTGCAAGTTCTTTATCTTTAGGTAGTAACTCAACGGCATCTAGTTCTAATAGTATTGCTGTAGGTTCTCTTTCTGAAGCATCTTCTAACGATGGTATAGCAATAGGTAATAGTGCAAAAGCAGATGGTAGCAATGCGCTAACCATAGGTAGTTCTGGTACAAGTACTGGTAATAATTCTGTAACTATAGGAGATACGACAAATAGTAGTGGAAACTCTTCGGTATTAATAGGTAGTAACGCAAATTCTAATGCTAGCTTTACCACTTCTGTAGGTTATAATGCAGATGTTAATGGAGCAAATGGAGTAGCAATAGGTTCAAATACAGATGCAACTGAATCATCAACCGCTGTAGGTAATGCATCACAAGCTACTGGACTGGGATCAGTTGCAATAGCACATAATGCAAAAGCCATAAGAAGTTATGCAATAGCTATAGGTTTTAGTTCTCAAGCTCAAGAGGAAGATGCTCTTGCAATAGGTAGAGATAGTGAGGCAAATGCAGCCAGATCTGTTGCAGTAGGTTTTGAATCTTCATCTACTCAGGTAGGTTCTACCTCATTAGGATTTAAATCTAAAGCAACAGGCTTAGTAAGTACTTCTTTAGGGTCTGAAAGTATAGCATCTGGAAACAATTCTATTAGTTTAGGTAATAAGGCTAATGCATCAAATTTAGATGCTATCGCTCTAGGCTTTAACGCTATCGCTTCTCAAAACGCTTCTATTTCTCTTGGAAAAAATGCTACTTCTACTGGTATTGATGGTATCTCAATAGGTCAAAGCAGCGGTGTTACAGGTAATAGAAATATTGCGATAGGAGCAAATGCAAAAGCAACCTCTAATTCTGAAAATGCTATGGCATTAGGAGCAAATACAGAGGTAAAACACAAAAGATCTATTGCTTTAGGCGATGGAGCGATAACTACTAAGGATAATCAATTAATGTTAGGTAATATTTCAGAAATACAAGCGAATGCAGCAAATATTAAAACTACAGGAACTATAACTGCAAATAGTTATGTAGCTACTGCATCTAGCACTACTTATGCAGATTACGTTTTTGATATCTATTACGATGGTGTTTCTGAGCTTAGTAAGACCTATAGTTTCCCAACTCTAGAAGAAGCAGAAGCCTTCGTTAAAACAAATGGTCACTTAATTGGTGTAAAATCCATAGAAGATATTGAGGCTCAAGGTATGACGGTTAATGTAACTGATACGGCTCTTAAAAATTTAGAAAAATTAGAAGAGCAATTTTTATATATAACAGAACTTAATTCTAAAATAAAAGCACAAAATCTAAGAATAGAAGCTTTAGAAAATCAATTAGATAAGGTAAGCGAATTAGAGAAGCGTATAATGGCTTTAGAATCTAAATAAGATTTCATTCTCTCAAAGAGAAAAGGACAGTATCATTCATTGATGTTGTCCTTTTTTTTGTTTCAAACCTTACTTATAATTAATTAAAAGTAATCTGTTTGATGATGAAAATAGTATAAAATGGTTTGTGTTGAATTATTAAAATACAACACAATTATCTAATTGTACGATTTCCTAGTCTTTAAACGGTTTTATAAAAAGGTTAGATTAGGTCACTTCAGCCGATTAAAATCACGTTTAATCGCATCTTTATATTTCAGAATTCTCTTTTTTATTAAAAGAATGTAAGGGCATTAGATTGCAGAGAATCAAAACTATTTAAATGAAAACTTTATTAAGATCGTTCTTATTATTTATACCGCTTCTAAGTATCAGTCAGGTAGGAGTTAACACTGTTAATCCTAAAGCAGATTTAGAAATAGTAGCAACGGTTCCAGGTTCTCCTACAAGTGAGACTGGGATATTGATACCTAGAATAAGTAATTTTCCTAATACAAATCCTGGAGTGGCACAGCATTCTATGCTTGTATATTTAAATAATAATATAACTAGAAATATAACTGGTTCTAATGAACTTTATGAAAGAGGCTTTTACTATTGGGATAATAACCTAAGTAACTGGATACCTTTTAATAGCTCATCAAGTAATGTTTCTGAAGGTTGGAAAGTAAAAGGAAATGATGGACTATCATCTGGAACAAATTTTATAGGTACAACAGATGCTGTAGAATTAGACTTTAGGGTTAATAATCAAGAAATATTTAGAATGTCTCAGAAAGGGCAATTTGAAATCTTGTCTAATTTCAATAATATCCTTATCGGTAGAAATGCAGGAGAGAATATTTCTGGAGGTAGAGATAATGTTATCATAGGTCAATATGCAGATACTAACAGTACTGGTTATACAGAGACTGTCATATTGGGTAATAATCTAAAAACTTACGGAAATAATTCTATTTTAATAGGTTCTGGTAGATCTAGAGCTACTACAGACGGTATTTCTATAGGTAGAGATGCTCAAAGTACCGCAACAGAAGCTATATCGATAGGTTACCTGAGTGAAGCTACTAGAAATGGAGCTATAAGCATAGGTAAAGGAGCTGTTACCCAAACTGGTGAATCTATTGCTATAGGAGTAAATGCAAAAGTATCATCTAATTATTCTAGATCAATAGCCTTAGGAGTAAATGCAAATGTGAATAAAAGCAACCAGTTAATGGTGTCTAATGATATTAAAGAAATTAGTGCAGAGCAAGCAACCGTAAGAGCTCGTAATTTTTTGGCAACTGCGTCTAATTCTAATTATGCAGATTATGTTTTTGATATGTATTATGATGGTGCTTCTGATCTTAATAATACCTATAATTTTCCAACTCTAGAAGAGGCAGAGTCTTTTGCCATAGCTAATGGTCACCTAATAGGAGTAAAGTCTATAGAAGATATACAGTCTCAAGGAATGACGGTAGATGTAGCTGAGACGTCACTTAAAAATTTAGAAAAAATAGAAGAGCAGTTCTTGTATATAACAGAGCTCAATTCAAAAATAAAAGAACAAAATAAAAGAATAGAACAATTAGAAGCTCTTTTAAATAAGGTTATTGAATTGAAACAACTTTAAGAAATAGAAAAATGAAAGTTTATTCTTTCTGAATATAAGTTAAGAGCGGTATCCTAGATACTGCTCTTTTTTTTATGTTAAAGATTCGCTTTCGCGAAAGCGGAATATATACCAAACCTGTTTTAAACTTTACACTAATTAAAAAGTCTTAATTATAATAAAACACTCTAACTATGAAAATTTTAAAAATAACTATTTGTGCAGCTGCAGTAGCTATTATGACATCATGTGGCTCAAAAGATGAAGTAGCGTCTAAAACGGCCAACTCTAAGATTTCTAAAGCAACTACAGAATTAATGACTAAAATGGATGCCAATAAAGATGGTAAGTTATCTAAAGATGAAGTAAAAGGACCTTTATCAAATGACTTTGATAAAATAGATACCAATGAGGATGGTTACATAAGTCTAGAAGAATTAAATAATGCACCCAAGCCAGAACGTGGTGGCAACCGTCAGGGGCCGCCTAGAGGTGGTAGACAGTAGTGTGATAACTCAACATCATATCGCATAAAAAAAAGCGTCAGATACTATCTGACGCTTTTTTAGTTTAATGGAAATGTATTTATGAAGATATATTGTTCTTAGCTTCATTCTCTGCTATCAACTTCTTTTGATAGCGACCTTGTACGACATCCACGATAACTAATACTACGATTACAAAGTAGAAAGTCGTCTTACTCATAGGGACTATTTCATTACCAAAGAATTCTAGATGAGCTAGATGGCCACCTTCAGTTACTAGCATGATACCTACTATAAAAAGTATAAATAACCCTAGTACTTCATACATTCTGTTTTTGTTTAAGAATATAGAAATTCTATCTGCTAAGAATAACATTAGTAAACCACTACATACTATCGCTATAGCCATAATAATAAATGCTACTACAGAGTTTTCAATATCACTAGTCAGTCCTATAGCGGCTAGAATAGAGTCAAAAGAAAAAACTAGATTCATAATAACGATACTAGTAATTACAGCATTTGCGGTTTTCTTTGATTTGCCATCTGGATTTTCTCCTATAGATAAATCAGGAGAGGAGATCATGTGCCATATTTCTTTAATAGCGGTATAGATTATAAAACCACCACCAGCAAGAACTATAAGGCTATGACCATTAAAAGCAAAGTGCACGATATCATCTATTCCACCAGATAAGAATGAAAAAGGATCTTGGAAAAAGTCAATAATAGAAACCAATACAAAGAGTAAAACGATTCTTAAAACGATGGCTATAAGAATACCCACTTTACGTACTCTTTTCTGGTCTGCCTGAGGAGCTTTCTTAGATTCTAATGAAATGTATAAAAGATTATCAAATCCTAAAACAGCTTGTAATAGGACTAACATAAGTAGGGTAAAAATGTTTTCTAACATTATATAGGGTTGTTTATTGTTTAACGGCAGTTCCTTTGTAAATCTGGTCACGACCGGACTGCTTAAATTCAAAGGTATATGAATCTTTGCTAGTTGTCAATATTTTAAAGAGGTATGCACGACTTTCTGCATTTGATTTAGGATCGATAGGAATGACTCTCCATTCACAATCATTAATCCACTCTATTCTCGATGTGTCTACTTTATTTTCAAATCTCTCGATTTGTAAATCTTTGGTTCTAGTAAATTCTGTCTTTAATAGTTTACCACCACTTTCTTGTTCCCATATAAAAGTACCTACTTGAAAATCTGTACAGTCTCTTGTGTTTTCATAACAGCTGGTTAAAGAAAATAGGAGTAGTAAAAATAGAGGTGCATACTTCATGTAATAATTTTTCACAAAGTTAATTCTTGGAAGGTGAGTTATGGTATAAAATATTCAAAACTTCCGTCGTCATATAGTAAAATTACCTTTTGTATATTTTTCCCTTTATTTTTTTTAATAGGTAAAGGGTTATTGTCTGTATAAGGAGCAGAGAATAGGTCGTTAGTCTCTGTAGATATAGGTTCTGTTTTTGTAGTGCTGGGTTCTTTTTGTAAAGGTGTTGGAGCAGGATTGTTTCTTGTAGGTGGAGAGATAGGAGCCTCGTCAGATTTAGGATAAGTACCCTTACCGTTAAGTAACCAGTATAGGTCTACTTCTGGAAATTCCTTCACGGTATTTACTACAAAATCAAGACTAGGTTTGTTACGACCGGACAGTATATGAGAGATAGAACTACGTCCTACATTAATACGTTCTGCAAAGGATGAAGCGTTTAAATCGTTTCTATCCATGATTTTTTGCAATCTTTTTGAAAAATCTACTGAATTCACCATAGGTTACAAAAGTAAACTAAATGAAGTTTACAAATGTGTTTATTATTGTAAACATATCAAAAAGTTACATCTGTATCTATGTACTTATAGTTACTTATGTGTAATGTATTACCTTACTTCAGATGATCTAATAAACTGAAAAATAGTAGTAAATGATTATTAAGAATATTGTTATTGTTAAAATATACTAAATAGAATTGATTGTTACATTAATCAACATCTGATATGTTTCCAATTGTAAACAGACTAAGGCTTGACGTTGTTTACAATTGTAACAAGCGTGGTGTTTACATTTGGAAACAGTAAAGAGTTTACATTTGTATAGTCCGATTACAGTTGTGTATAGGCGATTTTTCAACTCTTATAAACTTTTATCATTTATGCTATCTAGATACTACTCTTACCTTCAATTTGAAGATGCTTTAAAAACGATCTTAGAGACTCTTGGACAAAAAAGCTTGTCAGATATTGAGATAGGTAAATCAGTTAATGGACGTTCTGTATATGGTATAAAATTGGGTACTGGAAAAATTAAAGTGTTAGTGTGGTCGCAAATGCATGGTAATGAATCCAGCACTACTAGAGCGCTTTTTAAACTGTTTAAAAGCGATAGTTTTAATAGTTTACTTAAAAATATATCATTGTATATTATTCCTATTTTAAATCCCGATGGATCTGAAAACTGGACACGTGTAAATGCAAATAATGTAGATCTTAATCGAGATGCGATAGATTTAACTCAGCCAGAAAGTCAAATTTTAAGATCTGTTTTTGATGATTTTGCTCCAGATTATTGTCTTAATCTTCATGGTCAGCGTACCATTTTTGGATCTTTAGATGGAGACCAGCCTGCTCAAATTTCATTTTTAGCCCCTGCAGGAGATTTAGAAAAAACCATTTCTCAGGCTCGTTTAAGGTCTATGCAGATTATTAATGCTATCCATGGCCAACTTAATAATAGGGTTAGTGGTATAATAGGTAGATACAGTGATGACTTTAATATTAATTGTGTTGGTGATTATATGACGAGTAAACAGGTGCCTACTGTCTTATTTGAAGCCGGTCATTCTGGAGATGATTATTCTAGAGATCAAGTTACAGACCTTATGTATGAGTCTTTAAAAATAGCTTTTAAGACTATTCAAGATAGTCTCGTTGTAAATGAATCTAATGTGGTAGATGCTTATAACTCTATACCGCATATGAGTAAAGCTTATGTAGATGTTCTAGTTAAGAACTATAGATCGGTATCTGGATTACAGACACTAAGTGTGCAATACCATGAACAGGTTAAAGAAGGTGTCCTTTACTTTGTACCTATATTAATAGGTATAAATAGAGAAGATGTTTTAAATGGTCACAGAGTAATAGATTTAAACGATTTCCCTCATTATAATGACGATTTAATCATTGAAGGAAACCTAGAAATAAGGTCTAAATCTTTGGATATCGAAATTTTTTACTAATAATTTGTGAAATCACGAATTTTGTTAGTTTATTATCAGCTTTTGTCTTTATTTTGCAGAAAATTGACAGTAAAAGACTAATTATGGCAAAGATTGATGATATAGATAAGCAAATTTTAGACGTGCTTATAGAAAATACGAGAACCCCATTTACAGATATAGCTAAAAGATTGAGTATAAGTGCTGGTACAGTGCATGTTAGAGTTAAGAAGATGGAAGAATCTGGTATTATCCATGGATCTTCTCTTACAGTAGACTACCACCAGTTAGGTTATACCTTTATCGCTTACATAGGTGTCTTTCTTGAGAAAACTAGTGCAACACAGTTTGTGTTGAGTAGAATTAAAGAGATTCCATTTGTAACAGTAGCGCATATTACAACAGGTAAATTCAATATATTTTGTAAAATACGTGCTAGAGACACAACTCATGCAAAAAGAATTATCTTCATGTTAGATGATATTGATGGTGTGAGTCGTACAGAGACTATGATTAGTCTTGAAGAAAGCATTAATGATAAAAAGAGATTGTTACACAAAGTATTTCAAGATCTATAATGGTGTATTTAAAAGATATACCGTCTGACGAGTACACTTCATATTTTGATACTTACTTGAACCTTGTTGATAAAGAGAGTAACATAAATAATGTATTGCAACAGTCGTTAGATAAAACACTGGATTTTATAAATTCTATTGACAAGCCGCTAGACTATCGCTACGAATCTAGTAAGTGGTCTATAGGGCAAGTAATCCAGCATAATATTGATACAGAGCGTGTCTTTGCATATCGTGCATTACGTTTCCTTAGAGGTGATGATACAGCGTTATCTGGTTTTGATCAAGATGTCTTTGTTGATAGTTTAGGAGATTACGCTTTCGCGAAAGCGGAACTTTTAAAAACAACAGAGAGTACTAGAAATGCAACTATAGCTTTATTTGAAAACGTAACTGCAGATTCCCTCTTATTCAAAGGAAATGCTAGTGGAAATATAATGACCGCAAGAGTGATCCCATTTTTAATAGCTGGACACAACTTACATCACGAGAATGTTATAAGAGATCGTTATTTAAGTTAAATTAAGAAAAACATCTCATATTTAAGAGCCTGCTAAGAATATCTTAGCAGGCTCTTGTTATTTAAAAGACTTCTATCTTTTCATCTTTGTACTATAATAATTTAAACAAATATATAGACATGAAAAAGAGAGTAGCAATTTTAGCCACAGACGGATTTGAAGAAATAGAGTTAACTAGTCCTAAAAAAGCACTAGAAGACGCAGGAGTAGAAGTGGATATTATAAGTCCTAAAAAGGATTCTATAAAAGCTTGGGATAATGATAACTGGTCCGATACTTACAAGGTAGATAAACAGGTGAGTGAGGCAAATGCAAATGATTATCATTCATTAATGCTTCCTGGTGGTGTTTTAAACCCAGATCAGTTGCGACAAGACAAGGATTCTATAGAATTTATTAAAGCCTTTTTCAAGCAGAAAAAGCCTGTAAGTGCTATATGTCACGGTATACAGCCTTTAATAGATGCAGACGTACTTAATGGACGTAAATTAACCTCATATCCTTCTTTACAAAGAGATGTAGAAAATGCTGGAGGTAATTGGGTAGATCAAGAAGTGGTAGTAGATGAAGGTTTTACCACTAGTAGGACGCCAGACGATCTAGATGCGTTTAATGCAAAAATGGTAGAAGAAGTGCGTGAAGGAAAACATGAATTACAACACGCATAATTAGAAGTAGTTTTAAACTTAAAAAGGCTCGCAAAATGCGAGCCTTTTTTATTTTATAAACTATGTCAGTTTACTGATTAAGCATAACTGGCATTACAAGCATAGTTACGTTTTCACCTTCGTCTAGTCCATCTACAGGTGTTAAAATACCGGCACGGTTAGGTAGCGACATTTCTAGAGATACGTCGTCACAAGTTAGGTTATTTAGCATTTCTATTAAAAACCTACTATTAAAGCCTATTTGCATATCATCTCCTTGATAGTCACAAGTTAGGCGCTCGTCTGCTTTATTGCTATAATCTAGATCTTCAGCACTTATATTAAGCTCTGCACCAGCCATTTTAAGTCTTATCTGGTGTGTTGTTTTATTAGAGAAAATGCTAACACGTCTTACAGAGTTAAGAAGTTGCGTTCTAGAAATAGTAAGTTTGTTAGGGTTTTCTTTAGGTATAACAGCCTCGTAATTAGGGTACTTTCCGTCGATTAGACGACATATGATAGTTGTACCATCAAAGCTGAATTGTGCATTACTATCATTATATTCCACTAATACCTCAGACTCGCTTCCTTGCAGCATTGCTTTAAGCAAGTTAAGAGGTTTTTTAGGCATGATAAATTCTGCAGTTTCACTTGCAGCGATATCTTCTCTTTTATAACGTACAAGTTTATGTGCGTCTGTAGCGACAAATGTTAGTGAATCACTTGTAAACTGAAAGAATACACCACTCATTACAGGTCTTAAATCGTCATTACCAGCTGCAAATATGGTTTTGTTAACCGCAGTTGCTAGTGTATCACCCATTATGGTGGTACTGCTAGGCTCAGATATAGTTACTGCTTTAGGAAATTCTTCAGCAGCAGCGCAAGCTATTTCAGATTTACCTTTATCATGACTTACAGTAATCATAGTGCCTACTGCATGAAAAGTTAATGGTTGTTCTGGAAATGTTTTTAAAGTGTCTAGAAGTAATTTTGCTGGTAAGGCGATGCTACCGTCATCTTCACTTTCTACCTCTAGTTTACTAACTATGGTAGTTTCCATATCGCTGGCAGAAACCTTAAGCTCACTACCTGTTAATTCTAGAAGAAAGTTATCTAGAATAGGTAAGGTATTATTGTTATTAATTACTCCACCTAATAACTGCAGGTGTTTTTGTAAATATGAACTAGATACTATAAATTTCATCTTGGTGTTGTTATTTTGTGATGATAATTCCGGCTATTTAATTAAACGGAATTATTAAAATAGAACTCCATAAAATACGTGTATTCAATGTCTGTTCTGCAATTACAAAGATATTTTATATATAATTAGTAACATAACATACTTATTAACAATTAAGCCCTTTTTATAAATAAACTCATGACTTGCAAGGTGTCTTTACGATATACAGTTCTTTTGCGATCATTTTTCTTGAGCTTATGGTTTTTTAATTGGTAGATTTTAAGAGTTCTATCTTGTGATTAAGCTGTATAGAAAGGAGTTTTTTATTATTACAAACTTGTTAAATAGACTCCCTACATTTTAAATAATCAATAACTTGCCATTTGTTAAGTAAAGTCTCTTTATTATGATAGATCCAGCATTATTAGAATTTTTAAAAGAACTAGCGCAAAATAATAACAAGCCATGGTTTGAAGAGCGCAAAGCAGATTTTAAAAAACTAGATAATGAGTTTAAGGATTTTACGGCTGCCGTAATGGTAGAGTTGAATCAAAACGATGTGATCGAAAAAGCAAAAAACTATAGAATTTATAGAGATATAAGATTCTCCAAAGATAAAACTCCATTTAAAGCACATCGCAGTGTGAACTGGTTAAGAGCAGGAGCAGATAGGCGAGGTAGTTATTACATGCGTATAAAACCTAATGAAAATGTAATAGGCATAGGTTTTTTTGGGCCAGAGAAAGAAGATCTTTTAAGAATAAGAAAAGAGCTAGAATTAGATGCTCAAGAAATGAGAGATATTATTTCTAGCCCTTCATTTAAATCTTGTTGGGGAGAATTACAAGGAGAGCAGCTTAAAACAGCACCTAGAAATTTTGATAAAAACCACCCAGACATTGATTTAATTAGGTTCAAAGCTTTTTATTTTATGAAAAGCTATACAGATAAAGAAGTTACATCTCCTGATTTCATGGATAAAGTCATAGAATCCTTCCATACTGGCCGTACATTTCTTGATTACATGACAGATGTACTTACTACAGATTTAAACGGAGAATCGCTGTTATAAATCTAATTGCGGCTTTTCAAATACTTGAATACTGCTTATTAATCTTTCACGTACTAAATTCATCATGCGTTTATTCAATGCGCTAGAATTAGTGATGTAAGTACTGTATTCTGCAATAGTAAAATGTCCCATCATGATTCCTTTTAGAGAATTTCTAAATTTTTGATCTCTATTTACAGCGTTTTCTATATAATCGATACGTTTATGAGCAGTCAGGCCATAAAAGACATTTTTGTGCTTTTTTATGTAGTTTCTAAAAACCGCAATGATAAGATCGTGTTGTAATTTTGCGATAGGACGCAAGGTTACATTTTGAAAACGTTCTTCTTCACTCATTTGCTCATCTACACGTATACTGGGTATTTCTGGTCTTAATGCGACTAGATACTCGTCTCGATTATTCATAGTTTTAGGGTTTTAATAAAGGTAGTAAAGCTGTGTTCTAATTGTATATGCTATCGATCTAGTTTTCTCAACATGTTTTTAACAGTGATATTTATAGTGTAAATAGTTTTGATGGAGGTCTCGCTTTCGCGAAAGCGGAACTATTAAAAACTACTATATAATTTTTCTTACTGTGGCTTTAAATGTAAAAAGTGCTTCTTATTTTTACATCTTATGCAACACTTCATTGATGTCATATTACCGCTTCCATTAGAGCGCTTTTTTACCTACACTATTAACCCTGCAGAATCTGAGTTTCTTAAACCTGGAATGCGAGTGGCTGTGCCGTTTGGTAAATCAAAAATCTATACAGGTATAGTGCATAAAGTCCATCAAGAAAACACAGCGACTTATGAGGTAAAAGACATAGAGTTTATAATAGATGAGCAGCCGGTGGTAACTGCAGGTCAACTCAAATTTTGGGAATGGATAGCCTCTTATTATTTATGCGCTGTAGGAGAAGTAATGAGGGCGGCGTTACCTAAATCTTTTCTATTAGAAAGTGAAACTATAATACTCAAGAAAGATTCTGGTTCTATAGAAGAACTAGATCTAGACGATCGTGAGTACTTGGTTATGGAGGCTCTTAATAATCGCAATGCATTAAAAGTGCAAGAGGTAATGGATATTCTGGACCGTAAAACGGTTCTTCCTATACTTCAAAAAATGATTAATAAGGATTTGATTCTCTTGCAAGAAGAACTTTACAGTACTTATAAAGCAAAAAAGAAAAAATTCATCTACTTACATCAGGATTTTAAAGAAGAAGATGCACTTAAAACCCTTTTAGATACGTTAAGTAGGGCGCCTAAGCAAAGAGATGCTGTCATGACTTTATTCATGATGCAAACTGGAGCGACTAAGGATATTGCAAAAAAAGATCTTATCGAGCGTGCAAATGTGACCAGTACTGTCATTAAAAGTCTTATCAATAAAGATATTTTAATAGAGATAGAAAAAGATGTAGATCGAGTTAAGGATGATGTAGAAGATGGTCAGGATTTATATAATCTTAATGAAGACCAGGTAAGCGCCCTAGCACAAATTAAATCTAGTTTTAAGATTAATAAAACGGTATTGTTGCATGGAGTGACTTCTAGTGGTAAAACGCAGTTATATGTGCAGCTTATTAAAGAACAATTAGAAAAGGGGAATCAGGCACTTTATTTACTTCCTGAGATAGCGCTTACTACACAATTGATATCTAGGCTCAAAACTTTTTTTAAGCATCAAGTGTTGGTTTATCATTCAAAATACAACCTTAATGAAAGACAAGAAGTCTGGCATCATGTTCTAGAACAAAAAGAACCTTATGTTATTATAGGAGCGCGTAGTGCGATGTTGCTGCCTTTTCAAAAATTAGGACTTATCGTTATTGATGAAGAGCACGAGAGTAGTTTTAAGCAATTTGATCCAGCCCCTAGATACCATGCTAGAGATGCGTCTATTGTTTTAGGGTACATGAAAAAAGCAAATATTCTTTTAGGTAGTGCTACACCATCTTTAGAGAGTTATCACAATGCAAGTACGGGAAAGTACCAGTTGGTAGAGCTTAAAAGGCGTTATGGTAACGTTCTTATGCCCGAAATTAATATGGTGAATATTAAAGAAAAGCATAAACGTAAAAGAATGAATGGTCATTTTTCTGATACGCTTATTGAGCATATGACAGAGGCTTTTAAGGATAAAAAGCAAGTCATTTTATTTCAGAATAGAAGAGGTTATGCGCCTATTATGGAGTGTGATACTTGTGGACACGCACCACAGTGTCCTAATTGTGATGTTAGTCTTACGTATCACAAATATAAAGGTCAGTTAAGATGCCATTATTGTGGTTACCACACATTTGTCCCTAAGGAGTGTCCTGCTTGTTCAAGTACAGCTATAGATACCAAAGGATTTGGGACAGAGCAAATAGAGCAGGAGTTTAGAATGTTGTTTCCTAATCATACGGTGGCGCGTATGGATCTCGATACTACCAGAGGTAAAAATGCCTATGAAAAGATAATTAATCAAATGGATTCTGGTGAGATAGACTGTCTGGTAGGTACACAAATGATTACTAAAGGGCTAGATTTTAGAAATGTAAGTCTCGTAGGTGTTCTTAATGCAGACTCTATGCTTAATTTTCCTGATTTTAGGGCACATGAAAGGTGTTTTCAATTACTTACTCAAGTAGCTGGTCGTGCAGGTCGTACTAAAGAAAGAGGCAAAGTGTTGATACAGAGTTATAATCCAGATCATATGATTTTGCAACAGGTCAGTTCTTATGATTATGGTACTATGTATAGGGAGCAAGTAGAGGAGCGTTATCAATTTAAATATCCGCCGTTTCAACGGTTAATTAAAATCACTTTTAAACATAGAGATTATCAGACCACACTAGATTCTAGTCAGTGGTTTGTAGATGCTTTAAACCAGATACCACATGGAGTAGTGGTGTTGGGGCCAGAGTTTCCTGCTGTATCTCGTGTGCGCAATTTGTATAATATAAATGTGATTATTAAAATGAACAGACAGCAAAAACCTGATGTTATTAAAAACTATATCACCAGGGTTAAGAAGAGTTTTGAATCTATTAAATTGTATAGGTCTGTACGTTGTAATATAGATGTAGATAGTTACTAGGCTATTGGTTGTTGAGAGTCCGCTTCCGCGAAAGCGGAATTAAAACAAGTATCTTATAAAATAAAAAGCTTTCTAGATGGCATTTTTAAAACACAAAAAAGCCACTCTAAAGAGTGGCTTTTCATTGTATAAATGAAATATGTAACTAGAATTGAGATAATGCCTCAACCAGTTCTGATTTTCTATTGCGACTTAAAGGCAGTACCTCAGAGCCTAATTCTACGGCTTTAGAGTTGAATTTTTCTACTTTTCTTAGATTTACGATATATGATTTGTGAATACGTAAAAAATCTTCGGATGGTAGAGTGCCTTCAAATGATTTCATAGTAGAAAGTACGATAAGGCTGTCTTCATCGGTAATTAGTTTTACATAATCACCTAGAGCCTGTATGTATCTTAATTCTTTAAGATAAACCTTACGTTTCTTAAGGTTGCTCTTTACAAAGATGAATTCACCACGATCTTCGATCATTTCTGTCTTCATCTTGTGAGATAGAAGAGCGCGCTCTACAGCATAAAGAAAACGATCTTTCTTAATAGGTTTTTGTAAATAATCTATTGCGGCATAATCAAATGCCTTAAATGCATACTTAGTCTGACCAGTAACAAAGATAACACCTGGTTTTTCAGTAATATCGTCTAAAAGATCAAACCCTGTTAGAATAGGCATTTCAATATCTAAGAAAATTAGATCAACAGTAGTTTCCTTTAAGGCGGCTTTAGTTTCTACAGCGTTACTAAATTCACCTACTAATTTTAAATTAGGGTGACCTTCTATCATCTTTACGATAGCTAGTCTCTGTATACTAGAGTCGTCAACTACAAAACAGTTAAGGATGGTGTTACTCATTATTATTTATCAATAGTTATAAGACAATATTAAACTGTTTACAGATGAAATACAAGTTAATTTATCTTTTTGTCGGATATTTTAACGACTTAGCGAATTTATCACAGTTTTTGTAAGATGTAAATATTTAGTTTGTAGGGTGTTAGAGGTGTGTTTCGTCGATGTTTTTAATGAAGATAATTTTGGTCTTCATTAAATGAATGTATGAAATTACTGAAAAACAAGTCTTTAGATAACTTTATATTTAACTTATGTTAAGTAAATAATCTTTTATCATTCTTTAAAAGCTGTTTAACTTTTGTTTTTAATAGTGTTTTGAAAGTTTTTTTTAATGATGTTAAAATAAGGTAATGAATAATAAGTAATAATGGTTTAAAGTAAAGTTGTGTGTATAAAGGAAAAAGAGTATTTTTGCAGCCGTTTAAAACAATATTAATTATGAATCAATACGAAACTGTTTTCATTTTGAATCCCGTTTTATCTGATGATCAGGTAAAGGAAACAGTAAAGAAGTTTGAAAATTTCCTTACTGACCGTGGTGCTAAAATGATAGCCAAAGAAGATTGGGGTCTAAAAAAACTGGCTTATGCAATCGAAAACAAAAAAAGTGGTTTTTACCACCTTTTTCAATTTGACGTACCTGGTGAGGTAATCAACGACTTCGAAGTAGAATTCCGTCGTGATGAGCGTATCATGAGATACCTTACTGTAAAACTTGACAAGTATGCTGTTGAGTGGGCAGAGAAGAGAAGAGTGAAAATGTCTAAAAAATCTAAAGCTTAAAACATGGCATCATTACAACAACAAGCTAAAGGAAAGAAAGATGGTGACATCCGTTACCTTTCTCCTTTAAAGATCGAGACTCAAGAAAGAAAGAAATACTGTCGTTTCAAACGTAGTGGTATCAAATACATCGATTATAAAGATGCTAATTGGTTATTCGGATTTGTAAATGAGCAAGGGAAATTACTTCCACGTCGCCTTACAGGAACTTCTTTAAAATACCAACGTAAAGTAGCAGTAGCTGTAAAACGTGCTCGTCACATCGCTATCATGCCTTATGTAGGTGATTTACTTAAATAATAAAATCAGATTAACAATATGGAACTTATATTAAAGAAAGATGTAGAACATTTAGGTTTTACTGACGATTTAGTGAGTGTTAAGCCTGGTTATGGTCGCAACTTCTTAATCCCTAATGGTATGGCTGTAATGGCTACATCTAGTGCTAAGAAAATGCTAGCCGAAACACTTAAGCAAAGAGCTCATAAAGAAGCTGCAAATGTAAAAGCTGCTCAAGAGCAAGCTGATCAACTTGCTGCTCTTGAATTAAAAATAGCTGCAAAAACTGGTGACGGAAACAAATTATTTGGTTCTATTACTACTGCAGATGTTTCTGACTTACTTGCAAAGAACGGTATCGAAATAGAGAAGAAATTCATCTCTGTTGCTGGTGGTTCTATCAAGAGATTAGGTCAGTATGATGCTGATGTACGTTTTCACAGGGATGTGACTGCTAAAGTTACTTTTACTGTTGTAGAAGATAAATAAGACTTATTCTTATCATTATAAAGCCGTTTCATTAGATTGAAACGGCTTTTTTAATTTCAACTTTTAATTAAGGGTTTTATGAAATATAGAAGACTTACTAAAGAACAACTGGATGAAATGCATCCAGAATTCATTAACTTCCTTGCTACTCAAACTATTACGGCCAAAGAATGGGATGATTTAAAAACTAATCAACCAGAAGTAGCAGAGCAAGAAATAGACGTATTCTCTGACCTTGTCTGGGAAGGTGTTCTAAACAAAGCAGAGTTTCTAGAACATATATCTGCTAGGACCATGAATTTATTCTCTCTAGGAGAAAAAGAAATGGAATTGATATCAATTATGGTAGGAGACGAGCTAATTGATATTACCACACCAGAAGGTTATAAGTGGCTTCAAAAAAACCTGCTCGATGATGAAGTGAAAATTTTTACTGCAAAAAAAGCGTATGGAGAAGATCCTAATGCTGATAAATTTAAACTGATTGAGTCTGGTGCAATTATTACCAAAGGTCAATTGTTCAACTACTTTGACGACCTGATGGAGCTAGGTAAAGAAACTAATGGTTTCTAAATATGAAAAGAATTTATTATAACAAAAGCCGACTCTCATGAGTCGGCTTTTGTTATTCAATAATGCTAGGTGTTTACTTATTCTACAAGTTGATTTTTTTATGCTGAACCTTATTCAACAAATACCATTGTAAACTTATAATACTTATAGAATTATTGAAAAAACGATCATTAAGCTTCTGTTTAATGTCGTTTCTAGGTATTTTAATTAATTCTATATCTTCATTTTCTGAAGTAGCGCCTCCACCTCGTAGTGTTTTTTGACTAGAAGTAACTTCACCATAAAAGATGCTTATTTGCTCTGACAGCATTCCAGGAGATGGAAAGTATTCTACTATAAACTCAAGGCTTTCTATTTCATAGCCTATTTCTTCCTCAACTTCTCTAATAGCAGCTTTTTCTGCCGATTCATTTTTATCAATAGCTCCGGCTGGTATTTCTACGATCCAGCCTTGATCACGACGCGAACTAGGATAGCGGAACTGACGTATAAAAAGAAAGCTATCGGTATCTTTTTCATAAAGTAACACAGCAACCGCATTACCACGGTCTAAGGCTAGGCGAGTGCTATTAATCTCTTTTTTACCATCAAAGCTATCTTGAGTAACTTGAGCCTTATATATTTTAAGAAACTGATCAAATACTTTCTCTTCGTTGTTTATGGTATGTTTCATACTAGATAATTTTAAATAAAAAAATCGTCCATTAAATGAATAATGAACGATTTAATATACTATAAATGAGATTATCTTTTAATCTCAGCGCCAAATTTATTCATGTAACGCTCATATAATTCTGTTTGATGAGAATTAAGAGAAATGTCTCTACCGTCTATAAATGCACGTGTAATTTGGTTACCACGCATGTCTAGCGCATTTCCTTTAGAAATGAATAGAGTAGCACTTTTACCTTGCTCTAAAGAACCATATTCTTTATCGATACCTAATATTTGTGCAGGTGTAAGAGTGATCATTTTTAAAGCCTGTTCCATATCCATTCCATAACCAGCAACGGTACCAGCATAGAAAGGGAAATTACGTGTTTGGTGTCTTTCCATATCTCCAGAATTTTCTAGACCTACCATAACGCCTTTGTCAGCTAGTAGTTTAGGAAACTTATAAGGCATGTCAAAGTCTTCATCTTCACGAGAAGGAAGATCGTGTACACGACCTGCTAGAACAGGAATATTCATTGCAACAAGTTCTGTTGCTACTTTATCACCTTCACGACCACCTACAATAACAGGTTTCTTAATTCCGTTTGCTTTAATAAATTTCAAAACATCTCTGATGGCTTTTTCTCCATCTACATGGATGTAAAAATTCTCAGTACCATTAATAGCAGGTTGTAATGCAGCATATTTTAAGTTTAAACCAACTGGTTTTGTCGTTGCATTATAGGCCTTTGCATTATTTAAGAAATCTGTTAATTCAGTAACTTGCTTTTCGTAATCTTTACTAGGCTCTATAGGTCCTGGCTCATACCATGTACCAGTTCTTCTAAAACTAGATGGCCAGTTTACATGTACACCGTCATCCGTACGTATAGAAGCGTCTTCCCAGTTCCAAGCGTCTAATTGTACGACACTAGATTTTCCAGAAATACGACCTCCACGAGGTACGATTTGAGCGATAAGTACCCCATTAGGTCTCATAGACTCTATCACTTTACTCTCTGCATTATAAGCGATAATAGATCTTATGTGTGGGTTATAGGTTCCCATCTCACGCACATCAGAACTCGCGTTTACCGCATCTATTTCTACTAGACCTATAGTGGCATTCATAGCAATTAATCCAGGATAAACATGCATGCCAGATGCGTCTATTCTTTCTCCTTTAATATCCATTTTAACCACTGTCGCGTCTGCAATTGCAGTAATAGTACCGTTTTCTAAAACTATTATAGAGTTATCTATAACCTCACCATTACCTATGTGGGCAGTGGCATTCATAATCGTGTAAATACCTGTTTGTGCAGGTGCTGGTGTCTGTTGTGCAGTTGCAGTCATGGCAAATAAGGCACAAATCGTATAAAATAAGTTTTTCATTGTCTTCATATTACCAGTGAATAGTTTCGCATTCATATAATGTCTTGTCTTTCTTTTTAGGCGTTTGGGTTTTCATCCCTTTGTTTTTGGCCATGATCATTTCATTAACAAGTTCTTGTCTTTCTGCTTTTATGCTTTCGCGAAAGCGTAAGTCACGTTCTTTATCAAAAAACACAATTCCATCTATCATTGTGATTTCTGGCCTAGCAGTCACGCTCAATGGATTAACATTCCATAAAACAAGATCTGCATCTTTTCCTTTTTTGATACTACCTGTACGGTCATCGATGTGTAAAAGTTTTGCAGGGTTTAAAGTCACAAACTTCCATGCATCTTCTTCACTAACGCCACCATATTTCACAGCTTTTGCAGCTTCTTGGTTTAAACGTCTAGACATCTCAGCATCATCAGAATTAAAAGCAACTACCACACCTTGCGAGTGCATAATGGCACCGTTATAAGGAATAGCATCATTCACCTCATATTTATAAGCCCACCAGTCGCTGAAGGTAGATCCACCTACACCATGTTCGGCCATTTTATCTGCTACTTTGTAACCTTCTAAAATGTGTGTAAATGTGTTGATACGGAAACCGTGTTTCTCTGCTAATTTCATTAACATATTGATCTCACTTTGTACATAAGAGTGGCAAGAAACAAAACGTTCACTTTCTAAAATTTCTAGAAGTACTTCCATCTCTTCATCATAACGGAAGTCTTTACTTCCTTTAGCATTTGCATAAGCACGAGCTCTTGAGAAATAATCTTCAAAAACTTGTTCTACACCCATTCTAGTTTGTGGGAAACGCACACCGTTTTGATAACGAGATTGTTTTACATTTTCACCTAGAGCAAATTTGATAAATTTAGGAGAGTTAGAATAGATCATCTCGTCTGCTTTGTAACCCCATTTTAATTTAATAATAGCGCTACGACCACCTATAGGATTTGCACTACCGTGTAGCAGTTGTGAGGTAGTAACACCACCAGCAAGGTCTCTATAAATATTTACATCTTCATGGTCTACAACGTCTTCTATGGTAACCTCGGCAGTAGAGTTGTGACCAGCCTCATTTACACCGTTATCTATAGCGATGTGACTGTGCTCATCTATTATACCACTAGTTAAGTGTTTTCCAGTTGCATCTATTACTCT
This sequence comes from Nonlabens sp. Asnod2-A12, assembly GCF_045063745.1. NCBI lineage: Bacteria > Pseudomonadati > Bacteroidota > Flavobacteriia > Flavobacteriales > Flavobacteriaceae > Nonlabens > Nonlabens sp. Asnod2-A12. The sequence continues at coordinate 82,302 of NZ_JBEFOB010000003.1, forward strand.
TGCATTACCAGCACTTAGGTTTTTACCTATTTTAGATATTTTACCATCTTTAACGAGTACATCAGTATTTTCTAAAATACCATCTTTCTCATTAGTCCATACTGTAGCATTGCGGTATAAGATAGTTTCTTCGGTAGGTTGGGTTTCACTACCGTAACCTACGTTAGGAAAAGTCATGCGACCCATTTTTTTGATTTCTTTAGAATCGCCTTTTTTATTTCCATCCTTACCATTTGTTTTTGAATCTGTAGGTTCTTTTACAGCTACAAAGGCAGGTTCCTGACCATTAGGTAGGTAAGCGATACCATGAAAATTATTATCATCACTTATTACACCTAATAATCTGGTATAAGATTTATCTTCTTTATCTTTTTGAGTAGTGATAATATTGATCCAGTTACCGTCATAAGTTATTTTAGAACCTAGAGTCGTACTGTCTATTTTTACCGTAGATTTTTTACCGTTTCCTTTAATAGATATATCATATTTTACTCCATTTAAGGTAGCTACATAAGAGCCATCAATATCTTTAATACTTCTGTTTTTGATAACTTGTTTAGATCCTTTTACCCAGTTTTCATAGATTTCTGTGTCGTCTTCAAATAATTTTCCAGATGTAATAATGAAGTTTGCTAGTTTTCCTTTTTCAAGGGTACCTACCATATCATTTACTTTTAAGATACTTGCCGGAGTAGTAGTAAGAGCAGCTAAGGCTTGATCTTCAGTAAGACCATATTCCATAGCTATTTTTAATTTCTTCATTAATTCTGCAGGAGATTTTAAGTCCTTAGTAGTAATGGCATAAGTAATACCAGCTTGAGATAACATCATTAAGTTACCAGGAGCTTGTTTCCATTCTCTCATGTCACCTAGGTTTACAAACCACTCTAGATTAGGATTAGAAACATCATATGGATTAGGGAAGTTAATAGGTACAATTAGTGCCGCGTTAGTTGCTTTTACGTCTGCTATCATTTCATAAGCATCTTCACCACCTACGATAACAAATTGTTTACCTACACGATCACCCAGTTTGTCTACTCTTAGTACATTCTTTTTATCTCCAGCTTCAATTATCTGAACAAGATTTTTCTTTGTGTTTAATGCTTCTAGAGATAGGTCTTTTGTTTTAGAATGTCCATTTGCATACCAGTCTGCATCAAAATGTGTCTGACGTAATAAAGCCAGCGCACCCATAAGAGATGTAGGATAACTCTGTCTAGACTGACGGCTTTTACTCAATGAAAAGAAGTTACCACTCTCTTGTTTAAGAATACGGTCTGCATCAGTTCCTGTGTTATCTAGAGCGATTAACATACCATTACCACGAGCGATACCATCTTGAAAGTGAGTTTGTACGGTACCAAAACCAGCATCAATATACTTCTTAGCTTCTTTAGAATCATATTCAAAATGATCCATAGCGCTTTGTTCTGCTCTTATGTGATCATTCCAGTAATATCCTTTACGACCTTCGTCATATTGCGCTGTTCTACTACCAGCAGCTCTTTTAGGAGATTTCATAGCTATGTTTCCATAAGACTCTATAAAAGAAGGGTAGATGTAATTACCTGCAGCGTCTTCAATAACAGCATTTTTAGGAATAGAAATACCACTACCTATAGCTTCTATCTTACCATTTTTAATGATAATAGTACCATTAGATATCATTTTACCAGGACTGGTGATTATGGTAGCGTTAGTAATTGCACGAGTGACATTGCTTACCGCACTTATGTCATCGTTGTTAGGAAAATACTCTTGAGCCTGCATGGAAAAACAAGCCAAAAGCATGAGAGATAATAATCTTTTCATGAATATAGGTTTAGTCCATAAAGATAGATCAAAGTCCTATAAAGTCGTTTCTTAAAGATTTCATAAAAAGCTAATAGTTATATGAGGTAATTAACAAATGTGTTCTGTACAATCTCTTCCGTTTTTTTTATGACGTTAAACGGTATAAAGTCCTTGTGTCTAACTTATACTTCATAACTTAAAGAGAGAAAACTCACCGATGCAGTAGTCTAGATTTACTTATAATAATTAACTAATAAGGCTACTACATAGCTATAGGTCTCCATACCACCAGGTTGATTATTAGCTTTTAAATAAGTATTATAAGTAGCTTGTGATACATCTTCTATAACACCTTCATATTGTACCCAGAAATCTCGCAACTCCTTATAATTCTTAAAAATACCATCTTTAATTATAGGTCTTATTTCTTCATAAGCTGCTGGATCACGGCGGTACAAGTCATTAATACAATAGCGTAAGGCAAAAATACTCGCGCTGTATTGAAAATGAAGGTCGTCATGATTCATACCTGCTATTATGGCTATAAAATTGGCTTCATTTTCCTTTGCAAACCCTAACTGGTGAGACATTTCATGTAAAGTAAGGACAGGTGTTTTATAGTTGTTGATCCAGGCATTAGTATGCGCCTCTCCAGTAATAGGGTTTAAATAACCGCTGTATCCCATATAAGAAAGTGGCATGGTGAGCAATGATTTTTTAATACTCGCATTTCCATAATCCAGTGCAGGGTAAACATGATTTATCTTTTCAAAACCCTGTGGTGCGAGATCAAAAATTTCTGACTGAGGACGTGTAAATGCGACTGGTAAGGAGTCTATTTTTTGTAATTGCTCGTGTAATTTATTAGAGGTGTAAACCAGTTGTTGCACTACGGTCTTCAGTTCTTCGGTAGTGTACTCGTTATCTAGTTCTAGTACTTTGTGCAGGGGTTCTCTGTAATAATTAAAACCCCACATGCAATGAAATAATGCGATAATTATATTTAGGGAAAGGAATAGTTGTGTGTACCGCTTTCGCGAAAGCGAGATCAAATCCTTCTTACTTATCCACAACCATCTTATGATCATGATAATAGCAATGCTGTACACAAGATCGCCAAAGGAGAACGGCAACCAGCCTAACCCAAATCTCATAGCTTTGGATATATAAGGATAAATACCTGTGCTATATAACGACTCTACTACAGCGGGAAAAAACCTTAAACTGTAATAAAATGCAAGTTGTGCTAATAGTAGAAATAGGGCAAGAAGTAAGGATCTATTTTTATGCATAGGGCTAAGTTATTAATTAAAGTAGAATAAGTAGGAAATGAAAATGTAAAATGAGAATAGTTTTACGACCTTTGAATTCTGAAAAGAATGACCATCATGAATTTTATCCTAGCAGACTTTAATAAACACCAAGCATTATTACCTTTTACTTATACACGACCTACTTGCGAGATACGTTGTGGAATTATTACACTACGTGAGAAATGGGAAAAGCAACTAGGAGAGAGCGTGAGTTTCCAGACAGAGGACTATTTACAGGCTAAATATCCACTGGTAGAGACAGATGATAATGTAGTAATCGCAGGAAATGTGTTTGCAACTGCTTCATTGTGTAAAGCTATTAAAGCATTAAAACCTCAACAGAAATTACTAGCAGGAGATGCTATAATCGCTTATAGAGTTAAAGATTTACATACCCCTACTATAGAGTTAGAACAGGTACTTTTCTTAGAAGAAGAGGTAGATGCTATTAATTTTACTTGGGATATTTTTTCTAAAAATGGAAAAGCTCTAGAGGCAGATTATGACCTTATTACACAAGGTAGAAAATCGCAGCCTATACCAGCAACGGTTCAGTCTATAAATGAAGACCGCATTTTTATTGAAGAAGGTGCAAAATTACAGTTTGCTATCTTAAATGCTTCTACTGGTTCTATATACATAGGTGAAAATGCAGAGGTTATGGAAGGTTCGATCATACGTGGTGCATTTGCTTTATGTAACAATAGTGCAACAAAGTTAGGGACTAAAGTATACGGACCTACTACGGTAGGACCACATTCTAAGATAGGTGGAGAGGTGAGTAATTCTGTGATTTTTGGTTATTCTAATAAAGGACATGAAGGTTTCTTAGGAAACTCTGTTCTAGGAGAATGGTGTAATATAGGTGCAGATTCTAACACAAGTAACCTTAAAAACAACTATGCCGAAGTAAAACTATGGAATTATGAAACCAGCCGTTTTGCAAAAACAGGATTGCAGTTTTGTGGTCTCATGATGGGTGATCATTCTAAGTGTGGTATCAATACTATGTTCAATACAGGGACTGTAATAGGAGTGAGCGCAAACATTTATGGAGCTGGTTATCCACGTAATTTTATTCCATCCTTTAATTGGGGCGGTCCACAAGGTAATATGACCTATAAAACTAATAAAGCATATGAAGTGGCCGATGTGGTTATGAAACGTCGCGGTCTTTCATTAGAACAAATCGATATCGATATTCTAGATCAAGTTTTTGAGAAAACTGCTCAGTATCGCAAGGATTAATTATGAATTTTATATAAATTGGAATTACTGATACACATACTATCGTGGATTTTTCTACTACTATTATCCGTAATTCCATTTTTAATTCTTCAAAGTATTTTAAAGAGAAATAATCTAAAATTTAAGTTTTGGATTTATTTTATATTCACTTTAATAGTAGGCTCGGTTATCATTTCATCTTTTGCTTATTATGTTCATTTATCAAACGGTTTTTTACTAACACATTACGGTTATAATAATGATGGCATATCAATATCTGAAAGATTTACAGATGTTTCAACGAACAATAATGAAGTCATTGAAAATCTATTGATTTCTCAATCAGGAATAGGATGGCCTTTGAAAGCAGTTTTTGGAATAATCTTTTATATGCCGTATTTACTGATAACTTACCTCTTTTATCTAATTTATTTTAGATATAGAAGAAGGATTAATTTACCCTAACATAGCGCTCACCACAAGGTTCAATGCACAAGTGTGAAATTTCTATCGTATCTGCATCAATAAAAATGTAGGTTCCTATACAATTTTCTACATCGATAGTTGTGGTCATTACGTCATAAGTACCGGTGCTTGTAGCTTGTGTCAAACTACCGAAGCAGAAACTTACATTACAATTCACAACACCTTGATCTGTAAAATTTAAACTTTTACCACTAGCTGGTTGAAAGGTACCGCTACCATCGCCAGGATCTGCAAGAGTTGCAGTTAGATTCCAGTTTCCTACTATACTTAACGGTGTTATACTGTCATTACCATCATCATTATTGCAGGAGATAAAAGCTATTGCAATAGTTAAGATGATTAAAATTTTCTTCAAGTATTTCATGGCGGTTGAGTTTATAATAAGATGCAAATCCTAATAATAGGTTGCGTGGTTAGATTCATTTTTTATTTTTATGATTTATCTTTCTGACCTTAAATATCCATACATGAAAAGCACCTGTTATATTTTCTCTTTGTTTTTATTTGTTTCCGCTTTCGCGAAAGCGCAATCTACATCTAACACTCAACAATTTACAGGCTATTATAACTTTACTTATCAAGAAGATAAAGGTAGTATAATGCTAGAGGTCAAAGATCTAGATAAAGAGTTTCTATATGTACATTCTTTAACTAGTGGTCTAGGATCTAATGATATAGGACTGGATAGAGGACAATTAGGTGGTGGTGTCGTAGTAAAATGGGTGAAGAGTGGTAATAAACTATTACTCATGCAACCCAATTTAAAATACCGTGCGAGTTCTTCTAATGTTGATGAAAAAGCATCTATTGAGCAGGCATTTGCAAGATCGGTATTATTTGGTTTTGAAATTAAAGAATCTAAAAATGGTGCTTATACCATTGATTTGACACCATTTTTAATGCAAGATGCTCACGGCGTGGCAAAACGTTTAAAAGATCGCAGACAAGGAACATATAAACTTGATAAATCTCGTAGTGCTTTATGGATGGAGAATACCAAGAGTTTTCCAAAGAATTCAGAGTTTGAAGCTATGCTCACTTTTACAGGTACACCTACAGGTCGTGATGTAAGAAGTGTTGCGCCAGATGCGAGTAGTATATCTGTAATTCAACACCATAGTTTTGTAAAATTACCAGATGCTGGTTATGAACCTAGAGAATTTCATACACGTAGTGGTTCTTTTTATACCAGTTATATGGATTATAGCGCACCAGTTTTTGAACCTATACAGAAAAGATTTATTACCAGACATAGACTAGAAAAGAAAAACCCTAATGCAGCACAAAGTGAAGCTGTTGAGCCTATTGTTTATTATCTCGACCGTGGTACACCAGAACCTATACGTGCAGCATTATTAGAAGGTGCAGGATGGTGGAACGAGGCTTTTAAAAGTGCTGGTTATATAGATGCTTTTCAGGTAAAAATGTTGCCAGAAAATGCAGATCCTATGGATTTGAGATATAATGTGATTCAATGGGTACATCGCAGTACACGTGGCTGGAGTTATGGCGGTAGTATTACAGATCCACGTACAGGAGAAATTATTAAAGGTCATGTAAGTCTAGGTAGTTTAAGAATAAGACAAGATTTTTTAATCGCACAAGGTTTAATTAAAGAACCTTTTAAGAATAGTGATGATAATTATAAACCTATGATGGAAATGGCACTGGCTAGAATCAGACAGTTAGGCGCTCATGAAGTAGGTCATACACTAGGTTTTGCACATAATTTTGCCGCAAGTGTAAACGATCGCGCTAGTGTTATGGATTATCCGCATCCTAAGTACGACATCGTAAATGGAGAGATAGCACTAGATGATGCTTATGGAGTAGGTATAGGAAGTTGGGACGACCTTATCGTTCAATATTCTTATGGAAACCCAAATGGTAACCAGTCTGAGGTAGATTATTTAAAATCTATTATTAAAAAGGCTGATGTTGCTGGTTTAAAATTCATATCTGACAGTGACGCAAGAGCTACCGGTGGTGCGAGTGCGAGTGGCCATTTATGGGATAATGGTTCTAACCCTAGTGAAGAGTTGGACCATATATTAAGAGTACGTGAAATCGCGATGAATCAATTTTCTATTCATAACATAAAGTCAGGTGAACCTTTAAGTGTTTTAGAAGATGTTTTTGTACCAGTTTATTTTGCACACCGCTATCAAGTGGAGGCTACGGTAAAATTAATAGGTGGAGTAGAGTATGGGTATTTAACTAAAGAAGAGTCACAAAATTTTAAAGCCGTAGATGTAACCTTACAACGTGAGGCTCTACAAAGTATCTTGAGAAGTATAGAACCAGAAACATTAAAGATACCAAGTTCTGTTCTCCAATTATTCCCACCAAGAGCTTATGGGTATGGAAGAACTAGAGAAAGCTTTAAGTCTGAAACTGGTGTCAGCTTTGATGCACTTAATGCTGCAGCAACTAGTGTAGATATGACTTTTGATTTATTGTTCCATCCACAACGTATGAATAGAATAGCAACGCAGAATTCAACAAGAATGAGCGGCAATAATGATAATTACTTGGACTTATCTACTGTGATTAAAGGTGTATCAGAGATTGTTTTTGATTCTAATAATGGAATTGATTCTTATGAAACATCCATTGCACATAGAAGTCAAGAATTGTTCTTAAATCACTTAATGAACTTGATAGCAAGTACGCGAACTAATATAGAAGTAAAAGCTGCGGCAAGAAATGAGTTGAATTCTATTGAAAAAGAGTTGAATAAGCGTGATTCTTTTGAAAACCAACTACTTTCTCAAATCAAAAATTTCAACATGCATCCAGAATTATTTAAAGTAAAGCAATTACCTAGCATCCCAGATGGTAGTCCTATAGGATGCGGTTATTAGGTAATTGAGAGAGTATGAGGAATGTTTTTAAAATTAAAACGTTATTTCTGTACAATGGTTGCCGTCTCTTTGGCTATACCAATAGTTGCTATAGAACCACTATTAAATTTTAGGAAGTCCTTTTCTACACCATCACTAAATATAACGCCGTTATTAGGCATAAAGGATTCTATTGTTAATGTGTTTTTTCTAATAATACCAGCGGTAATTTTAGTTTGCGTTCTGATACTTTTAAAAGGTTCTCTTACAACAAAGAGCAAATCATTTTCCCTAAGTTTAGGTTGTTTTACAGGTTGGTTTCTTTCAAATAAATTTGTGATACCATATGCCATGTTAAATACAGAACTAAGCCATCCAGTAGAGCCAGCTTGTGTAGAGACTATAATACCACTTGAAGAGTGTTGTTCTGATTTATCTTTGAAAGTTAATTTATACCGCGCTGAAACATGTGAAGAAGCACCAATAAAAAGATCATTAAAAGCAAGCAATCTTTGACCATCATTTAAAATAACCTCAGCAAAACTCATTACTTTATAGCGGTGAGTTTGTTTCATAACGTTATCAACGGCCTCTATAAAGTTATTTGTAGTGAATGGTAATAATACTCCGTCATATCTCTCTGGATCTGGATTAACCGCAATTATGGGTAGGTTATTAGAATATTTTGCTGTGTTGGCCACAAGTCCATCTTGCCCAATAACGACAATAATGTTTTTATTAGAGAATATATAGGAGGATACAAATTGCTTATCTATAGTTTTATTTTTTATAATCTTAGATAATTGTGTTTGCAAAGAGTTTAAAGATTTTTTAAATATTTCATCTTCAACTTCATATTCATTGAAATCGCCCCCCAATCGTTCGATATAAAACTTAGCTTGAGCTTTAGTATTAAATCTGTCAACTAGATCTTCTAATCGCGTTTTACTTTTTACAATAATGGCATATTCATAACCCATTTATCTAGAGTTATTTTTATCATTTAAGATGGAATCTAATAGGTCAGGGCTAATGTTCAAATTACCTATTTTACCAGCATTATCAGCTAATTCTCTAAAAGCAAGGGATATGTTGAATCGTGGATCTGAATTATTATTCAGAGCAGTTAATGTTTTCCAATCCATATCTCGATAAGGCTTTAGTGTTGTTTCTAAAACATAACCTTTAGTTTCTGCTTCCTTCTTATCATTTTCAGTTTTCTGTTCGATAAGAGATTTACGTTGATTTTCTACTGAGATATCAGCTTCTATTTTCATTTCTCTTAACTTTCTTTGATTATCAGATTTTTGAACATCTGACTCCATTTTCTTTTCTGCTATTTGCTTTTGTTTTTCTTCTACAGCAATTTCTGTATTTAATTCAGATTCTTTAATTATACGCTCTTGTTCCACAGCAAAATTTCGTCTTTCATAAATAGCTTGATCGGCTTCTTGTTGTAATTTTTCACGTGTTTCAGTTTCTAGAGCTCTAGCCATTTCTGGAGTTGCTTGAATAGCGAGAATATTTGCTCCTAGAATTTCTATCCCTAACATTCCTATTGCTGCTGAAGATTTAAGACCTTCTGTTATGTTATTTTCAATTGCTTTGGCAGACCTTATGGATTCCTTTAATTTTATACCATGGATATAAGCTGAAGTTGCCGTTTGCGCTTCGTTTATGATTCTCTGATTTAATTTTTCAATATCATTTTTTTTATACTGTCCGTTATCTTGCACAGTAAAATCTAATACATCAGCCAGTGTTTTTGGTGCATTTATTTTATAACTAATCTGTCCTTGAATGGTAACGGTTTGATAGTCGTTAGTGGACTCGTTAAATACAAAAGGAAGGTCGTTACTTCCCATAGGTATAGCGACTATGGAACTATTGGGCGAAAAATAGAAAAAAGAAAGTCCTCGACCTTCTTTATTTATGGCTCCATTTTTAAAATGAAGTACATAGGTCATTGAGTCAAATTTTATATGTTTAATTCCGAACATAAACTTTCTATTTTTAAATTGGTTGTCTTAATAATTACGTTTTATTAGTAGCATAATTATCATTAAATAAAGATACAAAAACAGCAGGCATTAAAATTAGGAATATATAACTATTGAGAATTAAATTATAAACCATTATTTCATGATTAGAAACACAGAAGATTTTATCTATTTTTGTTTAACATGAAGATTATTCAACTATTTCAACATGTTGTTATCAATTTATTATTTAATCTGCTTAAAATGTCTGTTTAATTAGGGTATCATCAAAGGATTCTTAATTTTGCAAGAACTTTTATAAAATTGTAATGAATAGTAAGATGTTAGATTATGTGATAATAGGTGGTGCACAAGCAGGTCTAGCTATGGCTTATCATTTAAAACAAATGAATAAGAAGTTTATAGTTCTTGATGGAGAAAATGAAATAGGTGCCTCCTGGTTAAATAGATGGGATTCTTTAAAGCTTTTTACCCCTACAGAATATAATCACCTACCAGGACTGGACTTTGACGCTCCTAAAAGTCATTATCCATCTAAATTTGAGGTAGCCAACTATTTTAAAAATTACGTAGAAAAATTTGAAATCCCTGTTCAATTAAACACGCTAGTTATTTCCGTTAAAAAGAAAGAGAAAACCTTTTGTGTAGAACATAAGGATGGTGTCATAGAAACTAAAAATGTGGTAGTGGCAACTGGTCCTTTTCATATACCGTACACACCACCATGTCACGTAAAAGCATCAGACAGTATATTGCAAATGCACAGTAACTATTACAAAGGAATCGATCAATTACAAGATGGTGATGCACTAGTAGTAGGTGGTGGAGATTCTGGTTATCAAATTCTTAATGAACTATCTAAAGACGGTACGCGCAAGGTCTATTTTTCTGGTGATACGACTGTAAAATCTTTACCTCAAAATTTCTTAGGTAAAACGCTATGGTGGTGGTTTACTAAAATAGGTTTTTTAAGCTATAACAAATACAGCTGGATAGGGAAGAAGATCAATTCTTCTACGCAACCAGTTATAGGTACTGACGTAAAGGGTATTCTAGCTAGAGAGAATGTATTTCCTGTAGGGAGAACAAAAGATGCTTTGAAGGATAAAATCTTCTTTGAATCTAAAAACGTTTCTACCATTAAAAATATAATTTGGGCTACAGGTTACCGCCCTAACTTTTCATGGATAGAAGGTCTAGAACTTGATGCAGATAATTATCCTAAAAACTATAGAGGTGTCAGTAATATAGAAGGACTTTATTTTATGGGCTTACCATGGATGTACACTCGTGGGTCTGCAACACTAGGTGGAGTTTCTAAAGATGCGAGCTATCTAGCAGGTATCATGTCTAAAAAGTAATAAATAATCTTCTTATTAATAGAAAATAGAAACGCCGCTTCATTTTACATGAAGCGGCGTTTTAAGTATAAGGTTAAAAACTCTTAGATAGAATCTACAAATTTAGAAAACACATTCTTATGTAATTCAAGATCTAGGTTAGGAGATAGAGATGCACGTACGATGTAATCTTTATCACCTTCTTTAGTCGTTCCTTGTGTAGACGTTGCTGGTATAGTCCAGTAACAGCCTTTTAACTGTCCATAGCTCACACAAAATTTACTTTCGTCAGGAATCTCTGTAATCATCAAGTTAATTAACTTAAGGTTTAATTCCCTTTTATAAGCTTCTTTCTCTTCAGCATTAGCACCTTTTGTAGGTAGATCTAGTGAAAATACAGAAGGGGTAAACCCTTGCTGCGCTAATTCTTCTGATACAAAATTGATTTTTGCACCAGGTAGAGCCTCGTGAATATAATTTACAAATTCGCGAGTATTCTTATACGCATCTGCAATCCTTTGATTCATGGACGGCAGTTGCTCTGCAAGTATTTCATATTGAAGATCTGTAGCTTCGTTATCACAAATACCTAGGTGCAATTCTATTTTTTCCATTAAAGCAGTAGTTTTCTTATTTCCTACACAGTAACCAGCCGTACAACGACCACCACTAGGGAATTTAGAACCACTAGCAAAAGAGATAGTTCGCACACCTGATAACATATCGTCTTCACCTAAAAAGTGAACATTAGGACAGAATGTTTGATCAAGAATAAATACAGGATCTATCGCAAGATCTCCATGAGGTGTTTTACGTTCTTTTGTTAAAACCTCTTTTAATTGAACCAGGTCCGGTACCTCAACTCTAGGATTAGTAGGTATTTCGGCAATAATGTAAGGTATCGCGTCTTCCTTAGCAATTTGATTTAAAACGGTATCGATACTTTGTACCATATCATTATCACCATCTACTAGTAAATCTACAATATCTACATTATCAATACATGCCGCGACTCTTCTTGCCTGGTCATTTGTACCACCATAACAGTTAGGTGGTACGACTATTTTAATCGCTTTTCCTTTATGATTTTCCTTGGCATCGTTAATAAGCCCCATCATTATAGCATACTGAATCGATAAACCACTAGAACCTACTAGAGGTGTAGTACTCGATCTTGTAATCTCTTTAATAGAGTTTAAAACACTTGCTTTGTCACTAACTACAGTAGTTTCTTCTACTTTAAAAGCAGTTTGTGATACTAGGGATTGTATAGCTATAACAGAGTTTGCAGGAGTCATCGCAATCGTTTCTCTTCTACGCACATGTTGTATGTCTGCAACATAACTTTCATTCTCCTGACCATTAATAACCAGTACACTACCTAACTTACCGTGCAGGCTTATATAAAAATCTATGTTGTCATGCAGCTCTATAGCACCTATTTGTTGTTCATTCTTGATAAAAATCGTACTACCGTCAAAGGCTGAAACATCTTTAATAGAATCTACCTTTTTTAATTCAAACTGGTATCCATAAACTCGTTCTATTGCTTGTGCATCAAAAGAGTCAGGTAAAGTACCAGTATAAATAATTTGGGTATTCTTATGGTCAAAAAGATTTTTTCTCAATACGGCTAGAACAGGTACTGTCTTTGACGAAAAGCTAATTACGTTCTCAGATTTAAGTCCATCTAATTGTGCAATTCCCCATTCTAGAACACAAGATAATGGATGCCCTAATCTTATATAATCATAAGCTGTAGGTAATATTTCTAGTGCAGATTTCTCTGAATTATTATCATTATATAAAGCTTCAAATTGCTCTAGAAACTGAGTTTTTGCAAGTTCTTCATTATAAATATCTAGTCTATGCGTTGTAATATCCACCCAATCAGATGGCATATTTTCTAATACGTCTTTAATATAATCTAGCATTTTATTCTTTTCCATAATTTTACCATATTAATGGTCAATAATATACGTTAATTTCAATTGTTACCATCCAGTATATAAGCTTTGAAATACTTATGATTACTCATTTTGATAGACATTTGTTTTACAAAGGGAAGCTAAATTATCTTAGTTACCCAGCGAGGACTTTTAAACTTTTCCTAATGTTTATTTTATCTAATCATCACCTGTCAAAACTAGTGTTTTAAATCATTGACTTATAGAGTCGTATTTAAACGTTAGACATAACTGCCTTTTCTCATCATACTGGTCTCTTAGTTGGTTTTAGATTCGCTTTCGCGAAAGCGGAACTCATAACAACCTTTTTTTATTAATTTAAAACTCATACAGTAATCCAGTAGGGCAGTAGCATCATTTACCTAACGATATGATCTAGAGAACTTGTTTTTTAAATAATTCTTCTAGCGTCTGTTGTGGATCTTCACACAGTCCGGAGTGTGTATTTGAGCTCTGGATAATCGTGCTTCTACAAGCGGTTAACCATCTAAAACGGTCAGATAATTCCATTGCGCCTATTTTGCCACCAGCAGGCGAGCCATCGCATACTTTTATCCAAGCATTTAAATAATCCTCAAAAACTTCTATATCTACATCAGGAGAAAAAGCCTTTAATTTTTCTGGATTTATGTAATATTTCATGCCCACAAACTTCTTGCGTTTACAAAAAAGAATCACACCTACATTAATAAACTCTTCTCGCTCTACCTTAGGTACGATTCTTATCGTAGCATACTCAAATGTAAATTTATCTTGCATCTTGAGCTTCTTTAATAAGTAAATCTATCTTAGATAGGCGCGTGTTTAAAAACAGGTTATACGCCTCTCTTATCTGGTCGCTAGTCATAGCGTCAGACTCATTTATAAGCCAGTCTTCTGGTATGTTAGAGATTATTTCATTAATTCTTTCTGGAGTAAAAAGCGGTATAATTTCTTTAGAAGCGTCTTCTAATTGGGTAGCTTTTTCTAAAAGCACATGATCTTTTATCAAAGGAAATGTTCTGGTCAAATGATTTTCCCATGTTTTCCAATCGTGATGAAAATAGAAACTGGCACCGTTATCAATAATCCACAGTTCTTTATTCCATTGCAATAGATTGGTATTCTTTGCGGTTCTATCGATGTTGCTTATAATGCTGTCCAGTAAAACGACTTTAGAAGCAGTTAAAGAATCTACCTCACTAACTAGTGGATCATAGGTTATAGAGCCGGTTAAGAAGTGAAGCCCTAAGTTTAAACCCACACTAAATTTTAATAAATCCTGTATCTCTTCATCTGGCTCGGTTTTACTAAAAGAGTCGTCTAGATTCATGAAAACTATTTCAGGAACGTGTAAGCCTAATATGCGAGCTAGTTCACCACCTATAAACTCTGATATAAGTGCTTTTTTACCTTGTCCTGCGCCTCTAAACTTGATTACGTATAGAAAGCCATCGTCTGCTTTTACAATAGCAGGCAATGAGCCGCCTTCTCTCAAAGGCTGTACATATTGCACCACATTTACAGTGCGAATATCAATTTTATTCATAGAAACCAAAATTACTAAATTTAGAAGTGCTTATTCTGATTTTTAGTATTCTTATAAGGCATAAAAAAACTCACCGTATCTAATAAAAGAAACGGTGAGTGATGAATTAAAATACTATGTAAAAACTAGAGAATTTAAAGCATTAATAATTTGCTCATTAGTTACTCAAAGGAGCTTTAAACCAAAACTCTATAGAGACCGGTTCTCCTTGCGATTGTGCTCTATCGCCACGACTGCCGCCACCTTGACCACGACCACCTTGTCCGCGTCCACCGCCGCCTTGACCACGACCGCCGCCACCTTTGCCGCCTCTTTTACCTTGAGATGCACCTTCTTTATTTTGCCCTTCAGACTTTCTTTCCAGCTTATTAGTCATAACACCTATTAATAGTTGAGAAAAATCTGCTGTACCGTTAGCATCTATTCTTGTTTTAGGAATTTTTAAATCATATTCAAAAAGTTCTCCTGTAACCTTATAACCTAGTGCGATGTCATACGCATTAAGATCTTTATGAAACTGCTGTCTTTCTTGAAAGTAAACGTATTCAGCCTCACCAGGTAAGTCTGCTATAATGGTATTTAAATCTATAGATGGCTTTTCGTCACTGTCACTATCTTCTTTAGATGGTTTAGGCATGCGCACCGGTTTTGAATCGTATGGATATTTTACATAAACACCCTTATCTTCATTTCCTTTTACATCAAAGTAAATCGATAGACCATGTCTTAAAATAGACATAGAGGTTTTCTTATCCTCTGTACTTATGTTCACATAAACATAGTCTGCGTCATCATGTACTTTATAAACAACACGATCATTTGTAACCACTACAGGATCTGTAACTAGAGGTGTTTTATCACTTGTTTCAGGAGTTGTAAATGATGCTAAGGCAATAGATAGGAATAACAGAAACTTCATAAAATGTTTTTTATATTCTATGAGACTTTACATTTATAAAAAGGTTTAAACAGTAGCGGTGATCTAATTAAAAAGCTCATAAAATCAAGGAAATGATTTTATGAGCTTACTAACTAAAATAGGTAAGAGCAGCCTACCTGAGATATCTATTACACTAAAGCGCCATTTGCACCTATCACTTGTCCAGAGATCCACTTAGAATCGTCAGATGCTAGAAATAAAACCACCTTTGCAATGTCCATAGGTTTTGCTAGTCTATTAAACGCATTCATAGAACTTAATTTATCAATTTGTTCTTGCGACTTACCGTCTAGAAATAATTTAGTTTCTGTTGCTCCAGGTGCTAGTGCATTAACAGAAATACCTCTTCCTATTTCCTTAGAAAATACACGAGTCATTTGCTCTACCGCA
Source organism: Nonlabens sp. Asnod2-A12 (assembly GCF_045063745.1). Taxonomy (NCBI): domain Bacteria; kingdom Pseudomonadati; phylum Bacteroidota; class Flavobacteriia; order Flavobacteriales; family Flavobacteriaceae; genus Nonlabens; species Nonlabens sp. Asnod2-A12. Next base: position 98,133 of record NZ_JBEFOB010000003.1, read on the forward strand.
GCTTTGGTAGCTGAGTAAATAGAGTAGGTGGGCAACATTAATTTTGTAGTACTAGAAGAGAAGTTGATAATAATACCGTTATCAGCTAGTTTGCTATCTGCTTCTTGTAGTGTGTTAAAAATACCTCTCACATTAACGTCAAATTGTTTTGTAAAATCATCCTGAGTAGTATCCTTTAATTTTTTAGAGATCATGGTACCAGCATTGTTTACCAGTACATCTATTTTGCCATATGCCGCAATCGCTTTGTCAAATAACATCGTTACCTGTTCTCTATCGCTTACATCTGCTTTAATCGCAATGGCATCACCACCATTTTTAATAATAGTAGCAACCGTATCATTTGCTTGTTCCTCACTGTTAGAATGATTAACAATAACTTTGGCTCCATTTTTACCTAATAGAATAGCTGTTTCTTTACCTATTCCTTTAGAAGAACCAGTAACTATAATTACTTTGTTTTTTACATCACTCATAATTTCTATTATTTTAATGCGATTAATTGATTTGTAATTAACTTTAAATCTTTTTCATTGAATTCAGGGTTAGGAGCAAGCGGATATAACTGTGCCCCAGGTCTACCTATAAAAGCACCTCTCCATTTTGCCCATAAAGCACCAGCAATATCCCAACCATGCGCCGCTATTAACATACACTCTTCAGGTTGTACACCCATCATTCTAGCTGCCCAATCATAAGCATCTGTATGCGGTTTATATTTACCTAGGTCTTCTATACTTAAACGCTCATCAAAATACTCTATTAAACCAGCATTTTCAAACTGTGTTTTTACACCTATGTTAGAAGAGTTAGTAAAAGAAACTAACTTATAACCAGCTTTTCTTAAACGAGCAAGAGATTCCTTCACCTCAGGATGTGCAGGTATAGAACGCAATGGCGTTAAAATAGCAGTTTTTGCCTCTTCTTCGCTTATCTTAATTCCATGGTTAGCAGCAACCATTTGTAAGGCTGCCGCACCTATAATACCAAAATCATTATACTGTCTCCCCACCGTAGTTACTAGAGAATACTGTAACATAGTAGTAAACCATAAAGGCAATAAATCTGGTCTATTACCTAGTGCATTTCCCACACTAGTCTTCATGGTCGTTAAGTCTAATAATGTCTCGTTAACATCAAAGAATAACACTTTAGGTCTCGTTGTGTTTTCTAAGCCATTAGACGCTGTTCTCGTTGAGGTAGCCGCCATTGCTGGTGCTGCTGCTAGACCCATTCCTAATACGGCAGTTTTCTTGATAAAATCCCTTCTATTGTTACTCATTTATACGCTGTTTTTTAAAACATACCTAGTGGTATGTTTTTAGTTAAAAAAAATATTAGACTTTAATTTGTTTTAGATACAGTTGTAAACCAGATAGATAGTCTACTAGAATAGCGTCGTTATCATATAGTTTTCTGATACCTCTTATACCTTCAAAAGAGCTTATCAAATACACCGCTACCGCCTGATTAGATATTTCTTGTTTTATACTATTCTCTCGCTTACCTCTTTCTATAAGTTCTATTAAGGCAGCCTTCCATTTTTCAATAATACTTTTAAGCGCAGTTTGATATAACACCTCGTTATCACCCAGTTCATTAATAAAATTATTCATGGGGCAACCATGCTGCTTATCATAAAAAGGAAACTCCTTAAGTCTATTAATAAAAACAGACTCTAAGATATCAAATGCGTTACCAGGCTCTTTTAAAGGAGCTATCATACCGTCTACAACTCTCTTTTGTACCTTAAGCTGAATCACCTCTAGACCCAGTTCTTTTTTACTTTTATAATGATGGTAAAAAGCACCTTTACTCAATGCCGTTTCCTTCATTATTTTATCGATGCTCGTCGTTTTAAATCCATGTTCATAGAAAAGGTTAAATGCCTTATCTATAATAAGTTGTTTAGTAAACTCAGATTTTAATTCTTGTTGCATATGGTAAAGGTATATAAAAATACCAGTTAGTATGTTTTTGTTATGTTAATTAAAATAATTTCGCTTTCGCGAAAGCGAGACCAAAAAAAACTCACAGAATCTAGTATTAGATTTTGTGAGTGGAATAGGGTGGAGGTAGTTGTTATTTTAGTTTTTGTTATTGGTTCTGTCTATATTTTCTCGTTGATCCAAAATAACTTTGACATTGTGGTAAGCAATTTTCCATTTATCAGTCTGTTTAAAGTAAATTATTGAGTCATCTAGTAATTCTGGGTTTGTAATGAAATCAGATTTTTCTAGTGTTTCTTCACAACGTCTTAATTTTGTAAGGTATCCTAATAACTCCTTCGTTCCCTTTTTCTCTAGTTCAATAATGCTTAAAACTATCGGTTTCTTTCTTTTAGGCATTTTAATAGTATCAGCAAATTATTTCTCAGATTTCATACTGAAGCCTTTTTCAAATGCTCTTTGTTCCGCTTCAGTTAGTTTTCTTTCTTGTATTTCTTCCCAAAGTTTGTAGGCTTCTTCTTCTGTAAATTGTTCAGTCATTTTAATAGCTTTTGCCCATAGTAAAATGCCCATGTCTTTACGGTTATAAAGAGTGTTTTCCACGCGATAAAATGGTGTAGAGACATCTTTCATTTTTAACTCAAAATCCAGTTTCCCACCTATAGTTTCTTGTTTAAAGTACTCTATAATAGTTTCCTTGTCTTGATCATAGACACTAAAATTAGACTGCCCAAATACAGAGTAGGATACTGTCATTAAGAATAGCAATAAGAATTTATTCATGTTATATGATTTTATTAGTGGATTACATTTTAATATTTTAAAATCCCTAAAGGTTCTAAACTATCTTTTTTAACGTACCAAAATTGACTTTTATGAATGTGTCCAGTTACATTTAACTCTATGATGGTATCATTTTGATTACAATTGTTTGTAAGTGTAGATAATATGCTTATTCTTTTAGGAACATCAAAGTCTTGTATAGAATGTAACGGATACTTTTTTATACTATCCACTCTATAGGATTTTGTATTATTTATTAAAATAGAATACAATTGGTTCTTAGCTTGATAATTAATGGATTGGGTTTTCATGTATCGTTGAGAAAAAATAAATGAAAAGCCAAAGAAGATAACTATGATTCCACTTCCTATAATTTTAAATATTATTTTTTTAAACAATAAGAAATTAGCGATAAGGATAAAAACAATGATTATTCCAAACATGGTTATTTATTTTACTAAGAGTACAATTTCAGAATTATCGTTATTTACAAGCCAAAATTCGTACGTAAACCATATTTTCTCATATTTCAAATAAAGAATTTTAGTATTTGCCTCACAATATATGTCTTTAAAGAAATGTTTAAAATCGTCATCGTACTCTGTAACTAATTTTTGATTTAAATAATCAGGTTTACCGAATTCAGCTATTATTTGTTCTTTATTTAAACCAATATATTTATCACCAAAATTTTGAGATTTAGAGAGTTCCTTTCTGAATTGCCAACCAGAAATAGTAGTTAGAACAATTAATAATACAAAAGATAGAATTTTTAAAAATATTCTCATTGTTTAAAGATAGTTAGTTTTTGTAGTTACTATTAATAGTTATTATTTGCGTATGTTAAATTCTATGCATCGAGATTATTTTTTGTTTCATCGTTTCTGAATCCCAAGTATTTATTGTTTTAATATTAATTTTAGAAGTAATAGTTGAGTCGTTGACTAACTCTTCAATTACTTTACTTTTTTTAGCTTGTTCAATAAATTTCTTAGTCATTTCTCTATCATTTGATATAGAAAATTGTTTGTCTACGTTTTGAAAATTTAATATCCATAATTTACTAATTTTATATCCTGAATTCGATAATAAATCGTTTAAAGTTGTGAATTGTTCTTTTGTTTTAGGATATCCTATAATCAATAGATCATTTTTAATTACACTAATTTTTTTACGTAATAGTGCTGTAATTAAAGATGTAGGAATCAATTTACCAGATTTTAAGTACTCATTTATTGAATCTGATAATTTAGATTCATTACGCAATTCATTAATTAGTAAATCTTTCATTCGAATTTTGGATAAATTAAAACAATCTATCAATTGTTTAGCAAATACTTCTTGTGTTATAAATGAAGCTGATATTATTAAATGACACTGTTTCATATACTTTTTTCAAAGACAATATTTATAAATTTTACTATAAAAATACCGATTAATTAAAAACAGCAGTTCTAAATTTATTTTAACCCCAGCAATATACCTATTTAACCCAAATTGCATTTACGGTTTTCCGCAATGGGTTATGCGTAGCAGCTTTAAAAGTAAGTAAATTTAAAAAAAATACACTCCTATAAGTATTACTACTTAAAGGAGTGCTTTTATAATTGGTCTTATCTATGGAATAGGATAAGGGCAAGGTGATGGATGGTGTTCTGCTTTCGCGAAAGCGGAATTTTTCTAAAACAACTTTTTCCTTAATGCTATGACACTGGTGGCACATACAGTAAAAACGACGAGTAGGGACAGTCCCATGGTCAGGTCGCCATAGAGTAATTTACCGGTGGCAAATAAAAGGCTATAGATTCCTATAACGCCTAGTAAGAAACCGAGAGTCTTGTACTGGAAATTATGAAACTTAGATTCTGCCCCAAAGATGGCTGCTTGAAATTTATCTAGGGTATTCTGGTCGCTTTTTTCGGTGATGAAGGTAACGGCTAGCCATGCGATACTGGTAATAAGTACGTTAATGCATATCATGTGCCAGTTGAGTAACTCACCAAATAACTGTCCTTCTAGTCCTAATAGCTCGCTAGAATTAATAAAGAAAAGTACTGCCATGGTAAAGGATACTGCCATAGCGGTGATCTCTGACCATGGGTTAATGCGGTACCAGAACCATCTAAGGATAAATAATAATCCTGATCCTGCGCCTATCTGTATAATAAGGTCAAAGGCAAATTTTGCCTCTTCTAACACAAAGGAGAGTGCTGCTGCGGCTACCATCATGACTATCATGGAGAGGCGTCCTGTGATTACTTTTTCCTTTTCGGTAGCGTTTTTATTTATAAATCGGGCATAATAATCGTTTACTACATAACTAGAACCCCAGTTTAAATGGGTAGAAATGGTGCTCATAAAGGCTGCGATTAATGAGGTAACGACTAGTCCTAATAGTCCTGCTGGTAAGAAGGTAAGCATGGCTGGATAACTGAGGTCGTCTTTTATGAAACCTGGTTCTAGTTCTGGAAATGCTATGGCAAGTGATTCTAGGTTGGGATATATGATAAGTGACGCGAGTCCTATGATAATCCACGGCCATGGACGTAGGGCATAATGAGCTAGGTTAAAAAAAAGTACTGCCCAAGTGGCGTTTTTTTCATCCTTTGCGGCGAGCATGCGTTGTGCGATGTAACCACCACCGCCAGGCTCTGCTCCAGGATACCAGGTGCTCCACCATTGTACGGCTATGGGAACTATAAATATACCCATGAGTAAATCGGTGTTTGAGAAATCTGGTAATAGATCTAGTTTGCCTTGTACATTAGGATGTGTAATAAGATTTGCCATTCCATTAATTTCTGGCAGGTCGAGTATGTACCAGGTAGCCCATATAGAACCTACCATGGCGATGATAAACTGTACAAAATCTGTTATTAGAACACCTTTTAAACCACCTAATAAGGAATAGGCTAGTGTAATGATAGAAGCAAAGGTAAGTGTGGTCCACGCATCAAAACCGAACATAACGTGTCCTATCTTAATAGCAGCAAGGCATACGGTAGCCATAATGATGATATTAAAGACTACACCTAGGTAAAGGGCTCTAAAACCACGTAGGAATGCAGCGCTCTTACCGCTGTATCTCATTTCATAGAACTCTAGGTCTGTAGTGATACCGCTGCGACGCCATAATCGAGCATAAAAGAAGACGGTAAGCATACCGGTAAGTAAAAATGCCCACCAGACCCAGTTACCAGAAACACCGTCTGATCGCACGAGACCTGCAACAAGGTTGGGCGTGTCTGCCGCAAATGTGGTTGCGACCATAGAAACTCCTAAAAGCCACCACGGCATATTTCTACCAGATAAATAAAAGGAAGAGCTGTCTTTGGAACTTTTTTTAGAGACTATTAAACCTATGGCTAGTGATATTAAAAAGAAGACAATAATGATGCAAATGTCGATTAATTCTAATTTCATGAATAAAAGTTATTAACGATAACGTTTGAATTTTATTAAAAAGCTAAATATAGAATAAATGACTGTTTATAATCGCAAAACTTTAATAGATTAGCGTAGTTATTATCAAAAAAACAATGGATATCAAGATAAATAAAATAGGTGTGATGACTTCTGGAGGTGATTCTCCTGGTATGAATGCCGCGATAAGAGCCGTAGTTCGTACGTGCGCATTTCATGAAATAGAATGTGTAGGTATTTACAGAGGTTATCAAGGTCTGATAGAAGGTGATTTTAAACAAATGAATGCTCGTAGCGTTAATAATATCATCAATAAAGGTGGTACTATATTAAAGAGTGCTCGTTCTAAAGAATTTATGACTAAGGAGGGACGTGTTACCGCTTACGCGAAAGCGAAAGAAGAAGAGCTAGATGCTCTAGTAGTAATAGGTGGAGATGGTAGTTTTACTGGTGCGATGGTATTCTCTCAAGAATTTGATTTTCCTGTAATGGGAATTCCTGGTACTATTGATAATGACATTTATGGAACGTCTTCTACTCTAGGATATGACACAGCACTTAATACTGTTGTCGAGGCGATAGATAAAATACGTGATACGGCTAGTTCTCATAATAGACTATTCTTTGTAGAGGTAATGGGTCGTGATGTAGGTTATATAGCTCTTAATGCTGGTGTAGGTGCTGGTGCTGAAGAGATTTTAATCCCAGAAGAAAATTTAGGTAAGGAACGTCTTATAGAAAGTCTTAAAAGATCTAGATTATCTGGTAAGTCTTCTAGTATAGTAGTCGTTGCCGAAGGTGATAAGACTGGTGAGAATGTTTTTGAACTTAAGGATTATGTAGAAGAAAATTTACCTGAGTATGAGGTAAGAGTATCTGTATTAGGTCACATGCAGCGTGGTGGTTCTCCATCCTGTTGGGATCGTGTTCTTGCTAGTAGAATGGGTGTGAAGGCTGTAGAAAGTTTGCTAGAAGGTAAAACTAATTTTATGGTAGGTATAAAAGATACTAAAATGGTTTTATGTCCTATAGATAAGGCTGTAAAAGGTAAGACAGACATAAATCTAGAGTTATTGCGTGTAAGTGATATCATGACCACTTAAGAAAGGGGCTAATAACTAGTACAATGAATTAACAGACTCTAACTGTATAAAAAGGAGAAACTAAAAAAGTAAAAGGCAGTTTTGCTGCTTTATAGAGTACTTAAAAAAGATTGTTAAAAAATTTAAATATAAAAAGATGAGTAAAAAACTTAGATTAGGAATTAACGGATTCGGTCGTATAGGTCGTATCGTTTTTAGAGCTACATTAAAAAGAGAAAATGTAGAAGTAGTAGCTATCAATGACCTTGTAGATGTTGAGCAACTTGCATACTTACTTGAATATGATTCTGTACACGGTAAATACGGTGGTACAATAGAAATTAAAGATGGTAACCTAGTTATCGATGGTGTTGAAGTACGTGTTACTAGTGAGCGCGATCCTAAGAACCTTAAATGGAATGAAGTGGACGTAGATGTGGTTGCAGACTGTACAGGTATCTTTACAGATTTAGATAGCGCACAAGCTCACCTAGATGCTGGTGCAAAGAAGGTAGTAATATCTGCTCCATCAAAAACGGCTCCTATGTTTGTAATGGGTGTTAATGATTCTGAATTAACTGCAGACCATAAGATCGTTTCAAATGCATCTTGTACCACTAACTGTCTTGCGCCAATGGCAAAGATTCTTAATGACAACTTTGGTATCAAAGAAGCATTAATGACTACTATACACGCAGCTACAGCGACTCAACAAACTGTAGATTCACCTAGTAAGAAGAACTACCGTCTAGGACGTAGTGCTTTAAATAACATCATTCCTGCAACTACTGGTGCGGCTGTGGCAGTAACTAAGGTAATTCCAGAATTAGCTGGTAAATTAACTGGTATGGCTTTCCGTGTACCTGTAGTGGATGTGTCTGTTGTAGATCTTACTGTTAAGTTAGAAAAAGAAACTAGCATAGAAGAAATTAATGCTGCGTTTGAAAAAGCTTCTAAAGGTGATATGCAAGGTGTAGTAGGTTATACTACTGAGGCTGTTGTATCTCAAGACTTTGTAAGTGATGACCGCACAAGTATCTATGACGCAAGTGCTGCCATAGAGCTTAATCCTACTTTCTTTAAATTGGTAAGCTGGTATGATAACGAGTTTGGTTATTCTAACAAACTAGTTGACCTAGCAGAGAAAGTTAACTCTTTATAAAATAATTATCAAAGCTGTTAGGTAATCATCTAACAGCTTTTTTATTTTTACACAAAATTAAATATTACTTATGATCCTCATAACAGATAGTGGTTCTACTAAATGTGACTGGATAGCCATTAATAACGATGGTGAGCAGTTATTTAAAGTACGTACTCAAGGTTTAAATCCAGCTATTTTAACTGTTGAGCAACTACAAGAACGTATTCTGGCTAGTGATGAGCTAGTTGCTGTAAAAGAAAAGGTAGAAAGGGTTTACTTTTATGGAGCAGGATGTGGTACTGAAAAACCACGTGCTACACTAGAAGGTTTGCTACAGTCCTATTTTAATAAGGCAAGCGAGGTAGTCGTGAGAGAAGATACAGCTGCGGCCGTGTTTGCAGCGGTAGGAGACAAGCCTGGTATCGTTTGTATTCTAGGTACTGGATCTAACTGTTGTTATTCTGACGGTAAAAAAATCCATCAAAAGGTAGTATCTCTGGGATATACAATTATGGATGAGGCTAGTGGGAACTGGTATGGTAAAGAACTGATAAGAGATTACAGTTTTAAAAGAATGCCAGAAATTATTAGAGAGCGATTTGCAGCAAACTATAATCTAGAATGTGATTATATGAAACGCAATCTTTATAAAGAACCTAATCCTAATGCATTTCTAGCTTCTCATGCTGAGTTTATTTTTCAAAATCTAGACGAACCTTATATTAAAAAGGTATTACGTCGTGGTTTGAGAAAATTCTCTAGAAATATGATTCTTCAATTTCATGAAGAGATAAAACAGTATAAAGTTCACTTTGTAGGTAGTATAGCGCATTTTGCAGAGCGACGTATCAAACAAGTTGCAGACGAGTTTGATTATGAAGTAGGTAATATAGTACGTAGACCTATAGATGGTCTAGTAAAATACCATATCAATAAATTGAAAACAAAACAATAGTTTTCATACCTATTAAAAACAAAAGCCGTTTCTATTTTTAGAAACGGCTTTTGTTTTATAATGTATTGTAAATAGAGTGATTAGAAGAATTTAATAGACTCTATTTCTATTTTAAAATCACCTACTATTCCTTCGGCTACATAGAAATTATACCTAAGAATATGTTTTAAAACAGAAAGATCTACGTCATAATCTACTATTTCACCGAACTTTACATGTTGAAAATCTGCAATGGGAAAATGTACGGTGGTCCAGTTATCTGGTAAAGTATGTATCATGAAACCTATTTTTTCATGTTGCCATCCTTCATTGTATTCTATTTCAAATGCATAAGGACGTCCATCTGTCTTAAGTTTTATTTCTATAGAAGTGTACTGACTTAAATCTTGATCTATTTTATTAGACCTTATGCAGCTCCATGCACTATTGTTTATATTTCTTATGGTACCACTATAAGTAATGTGGTTATCATGCTGTTCTATTATACTAGAAGATTTACCTCCAGTTACTCGATCATCAAAGGGCAACCATTGATATCTCAATTGCTCCTTACCAAATGTAATCTCGGTAGGAACGATTTTATTAACTTTAATCATTCAGGGGAATTTAAAATTAGGGGTATGCAAAATTACTCCACAACTTCACGTTATACAAGTCTAACGTTTATAAATCATCAACATTGTATGTTCTAATCGTAAATTATCCTTAATAAACTAGGCCTTTTGTTCCATTATTAATAGTTCTTGGGTGGTGAGATCTTTAAAAAAATAAATAGAGTATTCCTTTTCATTCACTCTATATTCCATTAAAAAATCTAGATTTTTTAACTTTCTAAAATCTACATCATTTACACGCCATTGAGGATAACCGCCCATTAAAACAGGTGCAGTGGTAGGTTTAAAAGTTTCTTTAACCTTTTTGTAAAGTGTCCATGGATGGTTAGGTTCCATAGTGGTTATAGCTTTATGTATATCTGGGAATCTGTGAATTACTTCTTCCCAAATAGGAAGACTTTCTTGTTCTATTTTCTCAATATTAGACAGCTCTTGTTTTAAGGTATCAGGTAGATTTTCTTTTTTATGTACCACATAGTCATATTTCTTTTTATCATTAAAACCTTTAGTTAGATCTATGTATAAACTTATAGCTACATTTTCAAATAGATAGGTACCTGTGTATAAAAATGCTATTTCTTTTTTATTCTGTGGGATAGGATAAATATCAGCGAGAGGATAGGAGTCAAAGGACATGGTTTCCTTTTCTAAGGCATATGCTTTTAAAACATGAGGTTTCAATGTATTTACTACAGTTTCTATCTCTAAAGCAGTAATCTCGGTATGTTCTTTTTTACTAGCCATTAAGTTTTCATAATACCTAATGGGTTTACCTAATAATTTTTCTAAATATTTAAACATAGTGATCTGCTTTAAGAGGTTTAAAACTAAAAAAAGCGCTGATGTAAATCAGCGCTTTTTGAAACATTTTTAATAAATATTACTCGTTTTCTTCTGAAGCTTCACTTTCGTTAGCTTTTTCTGCCGCTTCAGCTTCAGCAGCTGCGGCTGCTTCTTCTTCCTGTTTTACCATTTGTCTTTGAAGAATGTTCAATTGCTTTTGCTTTTCTTTGATAACATCTAGTTCTTTAGAAAGCTCTGCAATGTTTTTCTTAGTTTGAACTAAGAATGGATTCTTATCATCCTTTGCGTTGATAAACTGCAGGTTGTTATCCAGTTGTCTAACTTCATCCTGTATTTCATCACGTCTTTTCTTCAGGTAAAAACGCTCGTTTTTGAAATCATTTGCATCACCATTTTCTAGACTAGCTAGTTTATTTTGATACTTCAACATTTCAGCATCTACAGCATTTAAGCCGGCAGCTTTTAACTTTGCATGAAGCAGTTTTTCAAACTTTTCTTGAATCATGCGTTTGTTATAAGGTACACGACCTATAGCAGCCCATTGCGACATGTGTTGCTCAACATCTGCAAGCATTGCTTTTTTATCATCTTGAGGAATCATTTCTTTTAATGCATCATAGACTTTCATCTTTGCATCAAAGTTCTCAAGCTCTTCTTTACTGTCCTCTTTCTTTTGAGCACTTTTCTTATCAAAGAACCCATTACATGCCTTTTGAAAACGTTTCCAGATTTTATCACTGTCTTTTCTAGGGACATGACCTATTTGTTTCCACTCTGCCTGTATACGCTTCATGATTTGAAGTCCTTCAGCAAAATTCTCGTTATCTTGATGCTCTTCAGCGATCGCGATTAACTTCATTTTTGCGTCTAGATTATCTTGTTGCTCTTTCTTAAGACCTTTATAGAAATCATTTTTTGCTTTATTGAATTCTCTAGTACCGTTTCTAAACTGGTTCCATAATTCATTATTTACCGCTTTAGGTGCAGGACCTGTTTTAGTAAATAATTCTCTTAAAACATTAATTTCTTCTAGTCTGTCCTGCCATTCTTTATGATTTTTGGCACCTTGGTGCGTAATCTTCTGAATTTCGGCAACGATATTCTCTTTTACTAGTTGGTTTTGAGCACTCATTTTATCACGCTCTTCATAATAAGCTTGTCTCTTATCATGAATAATTTTTGTAGCAGCGCTGAATTCGTCCCATATAGGGTCACGCTCTTCCTTTGCAACAGGGCCTGCATCTTCTTTCCACATGCGGTGTAACTCTTGTAACTCTCTAAGTGCTTTGTGTATATTTTCTTCGGCACCTAATTCTACAGCACGAGCTATAATTTTCTTTCTGAAATCAAGATTACGTTCAAAATCTTTATCTCTTAACTCTTTACTTAGATCTATGTAATCATAGAAATTTTGAGTAGCAAGTCTGTAATCTTCCCAAGTAATGTTATAAGCATCGTGTGGTATGTTACCAGTAGCTTTCCATTCATCTTGATAATTATGGAACTTTTTAAATGTAGTCCCTATGTTTTCTTCTTGGTTGATCAATTGCTTGATTCCTTCAATGATCTGGCGACGCTTCTCAAGGTTATCTTCTTGCTGCTTGCGCTTATCTCTTTGAAATTGACCTTTTTGTTTTCTATATAAAGAATGCAGCTCATAAAATTGAGTTGCTAGTTCATTTTTGTATTCAAATACAGGTGCAGGCTCGTCTTCTACAGGAGGATTTTCTTCTGTAAATTTTGCTAGCGCTTCTTTTTTTGCATCAGCATCTGCAGTTTCAAATGCTTTTTTGATATCATCAGCTTGTGTTCTAAAACTGTTGATAGGGTATTCCTGCATTAACTCTCTAAGCTCTGCGATAAGAGCTGGCATTTCCATTGCATTATAATCCTTTTCAGGAATTTCTTTTATACTATCATCTTGTGGCTCGTTATCATCATCTTCATCCACTTCTACGATAGGATCTGTCGTGTTTGCAACAGTATCTTTTTCTTCTACAATAGCATCTTCATGAGTAGTAGAGACATCTTCTACCTTTTCTTCTACTTTATTACTACCTTCTTTAACAGGCTCGTCATTTAAACCGTCACTGTCTGTTGTTTCTTGACCTTCAAGTGTTTGCTTAGGCGTGGTAGATTCTTCTACCATTGCATTTTCAAGAGAATCTTGTGCTTCCATATGTACATTATCCATTTCTGGTTGGTTTCCGTCTGCGTTGTGCAGGTTGTCATTCTTATCCATTATCTATTTTTTAATAGTAGTGGCAAGATAAATAGATTTTCTTGAACCACAATTCTATAGCTGTTTACTTATTCCATAGTTCCCAAGCTTTTTCTGCTTGGTGAACTAACATTTGATATCCATTAGTCACTCGAGCCCCTTTTTGCTGTCCCAATTTCATAAACATGGTTAAAGCAGGGTTGTACACCAGATCATAAAGAACGTGAGATTCATTAAGATATTCATAAGGAATATTAGGTCTTAATTCTACATCTGGCGTCACACCTAGTGGTGTGGTGTTTACTATTAGACTTACCATTTCCATAACTTCTTTAGTAATAGATTTATAATCTATAGTAAATTCGTCTTTTGGGTCTCTACTCACAAAAAGATATGGTACTTGTAACGCCTCTAGAGTATAGGCTATTGCCTTAGAGGCACCGCCAGTTCCTAAAATCAGAGCATTTTTTTGTATAGGTAGAAAAGGTTCTAGACTTTTACCAAATCCATAACAGTCTGTATTATGACCAGTCCATACGTTATCTTCTATAGTGATAGTATTTATGGCGCCTATTGTCTTTGCCTCGTCACTTAGCACATCTACCACTTCTAGCATGTCTTCTTTATAAGGAATAGTCACATTGAGACCTCTTATAATTTCAGATTTGCCATTTGTGGTGCGAGATTCTTTGTTGTAGGTTACGCTTTCGCGAAAGCGAGACAGCAAAAACTCTCTACTCATTTCAAAATTTCTATAATGATGATCATCTAGTTTTAAATTCTCAAATTTTTCTGAGAAGTAGGCGCGTGAAAAACTGTAATCCAGTCGTTCTCCTACTAATCCAAAAACACTAGATGGGATTTGCTTTATTTCCATAACGGTCTAATATGTATACACTTAAAAACCCTATTATAACCATTATTATGGCTATCCAGGTTTGAGTTTCATTAATTTCTGGCCAGTAACGGCTGTAGTTTTCTAATATTTTTTCACCACTAGCATCTATGGCTATACTGCCAGAGTTAGTGAGCTGATATATTTCTTTTTTCCATGGCCATACTACGCCCAAAGATCCTGCTATAAAACCTATAATCATGGCATTAGTCTCATTGCGATAGTGTTTAATAGTCCAGCCTAAAAGATGGGAAAGGCTTATAAGGCCTACTATAGAACCTAGAACAAATGAGGTAAGTATAGCCAGCATATCCATGTGTGCTGTGTTATACCACCATGAAAAATCACCTTGTACAACAGCGACCATAGTGTCAAAAAAGGTGTTGATGCTGTCTACTAATAATAAGACATAATTGCCTAATAAAATTAGTATAAAGCTACCACTGAGGCCAGGTAGAGTCATCCCAGAAATACTCACCATACCGCAAAAGAAAACAAATATAAGATTGGGGTTTTCTCTAGCTGGGTCGAGTAGGGAAGTGCCTACACCTATGGCTATACCTATTATAAGAATGATTACATTATTGCGTGTCCACTCTCCATAACTTCTAGATATATAATAAATAGAGCCTAAAATCATACCGAAGAAAGTAGCCCATACGAGTATAGGATAATACTGTATCAATAGATCAAAACCTTTACTTACGGTAAAATAGCTTAGTGCTTCTCCTAAAATTAATAGAGTGAGAAAACGACCATTTATATAATGGAAGAATGTCGCATACCTTCCAGAAATAAGTAATTTAAAAGCTTTGAGATTGAGTTTTTGAAGAGAGTAGATAAATTCTTCATAAAAACCACCTACATAAGCTACTACACCACCGCTTATACCAGGAACCTTATTTGCGGTTCCCATGGCTACTCCTTTTAGAATAAGGAATAGTTTATCGGTAAAGCTTCTCGTGGATTGTCTCAATTAGTCCGTTTTTTTATGAGCCCATTTTTCTAGGGCAAGTATCAATAAAAAGCCAGTGATGGTAAGTAAAATTACATATAATATTTGTGGATCGCCATTAAATGAAGAAGGTGATATGCTTTTTTCTAAAAATGGTACTTCTACACCATGACTATCTATACGTGTCTTAATGACTTGTTTCCAAGGCCATAATTTATTTAAAGAACCTATCATAAAACCAGTAAGTAAGGCTAGAGTTAGGTTCTTCTGATTTTCAAATAGCCAGGTTAGTATTCTAGAAAAGACTTTTAATCCTACTATACAACCTATGGCAAATAGAAATAAATTTACAAAATAATCCCATGCCGCGTTCCAGTCTCCAGCAAGAATAGCTTCTAGAAAGCCAGATATAGAGCCTAAAACGGTTTTATAACTACCTAATAGTAATAAAAGAAATGCACCAGAGACTCCAGGTAAAATCATAGCTATAATGGCTATGAAACCAGAAAAGATAATATACCACCAGCTATCTGGAGATCCTAAAGGCTCTGCAACGGTGATGTAATAAGAAATCGCGGTACCTATAATGATAGCTATTAACGCGGTTATGTTCCACTTAGTAATTTGTTTACCTATATATAGCACACTTGCAAGTACAAGTCCAAAGAAAAATGCCCAAACTAATACAGGATAGGTGTGTAGTAAGTAAGTGATAAGCTTAGAAAGGCTCAATATACTTATGGCTATACCTGCGAGAAGACTCAATAAAAAGCCGAGATTGTATTTTACAAAGGTGTTCTTAATTCCTACTTTAAAGAGATCTTTAAACACATTAAAATCGAGTCCATCTATAGTTTTTATTAACTCTTCATAGATCCCTGTTATAAACGCTATGGTACCACCAGATACTCCTGGAACAACATCTGCCGCGCCCATGAGTAGTCCTTTTAATACGGTAGTGATATTTTTATTTAAAGACATAATGGTTGTTTAAAATGAAATCCCAAGTTTTGACGCTTGGGATTTAAAATAGTTATATAAGAAAGAACGGTTTATCTATGGATAGTTTGTGTTCTATCTGGACCTACACTTACTACTTTGATAGGAATTTCTAATTCTTTTTCTAAGAAGGCTATGTAGTCGTTTAATTCTTTAGGAAACTGAGAAGGTTCTCTCATTTTAGTAAGATCTTCTTTCCAGCATTCAAACTCAGAATAAATAGGTTTTACATTTTCTGGTTCTATGTTATAAGGTAAGTGATCGATTACTTCTCCTTTATATTCATAAGCCGTACAGATTTTAAGTTTATCAAAACCAGAAAGTACGTCACCCTTCATCATCATTAATTGAGTTACCCCATTTACTTGACAAGTGTATTTAAGAGCTACAAGATCTAACCATCCACATCTACGTGCACGACCAGTTACAGCGCCAAATTCATGACCTACCTTTGCCATTTCTGCACCTACTTCATCAAAAAGCTCTGTAGGGAATGGTCCACTACCTACACGAGTTGTGTATGCTTTAAAGATTCCATAAACTTCACCTATTTGATTAGGTGCAACACCTAGACCAGTACATGCTCCAGCAGCAGTGGTGTTAGAAGATGTTACAAATGGATATGTTCCAAAATCTATGTCTAATAAAGATCCTTGAGCACCTTCGGCAAGAATAGTTTTACCATTCTTTTGTGCTTTTTGTAAATACTCTTCAGAATCTATGAAGGTAAGTTCTTTAAGCAATTCTACTGCTTTAAAGAATTCTTCTTCCATCTCTACAAGATTGTATTGAATATCTACGTTGTGAAAAGCGATAAGTTCTTCATGCTTGTTAGCAAGAGCTCTGTATTTTTCTTTCCAGCTGTCTAGTTCTAGATCACCTATTCTAATACCGTTACGACCAGTCTTATCCATATAAGTAGGACCTATTCCTTTAAGAGTAGAACCTATTTTTGCTTTTCCTTTAGATGCTTCAGATGCTGCATCTAGTAAACGGTGTGTAGGCAAGATGATGTGAGCTTTTCTTGAAATAATCAATTTACTCTTGATATCTAAATCAAATTGTTTTAACCCATCTAGTTCTTGTATAAAAACTACAGGGTCTATAACCACACCATTTCCTATCACATTAGTAGATTTCTCATGAAAAATACCTGAAGGAATAGTTCTTAATACGTGCTTAATACCGTCAAATTCTAGTGTGTGCCCAGCGTTTGGACCACCTTGGAATCTTGCAATAATGTCATAATTAGAAGTTAGAACATCTACAATTTTACCTTTTCCCTCGTCGCCCCATTGAAGACCGAGCAATAAATCTACTGCCATTTTTACTGTTTTTCAGTTGTGTTTTTAACGCCGTAAAAGTATAAAGAATGATTGGTAATCTTTACATTAAATACCTCTTCAATTGTCTTTTTTATCGACTCTATTCTTGGATCGCAAAATTCGATCACTTCACTAGTATCTGTAAGAATTAAATGATCGTGCTGTCTGTCAAAATATGACTTCTCATAATGAGATTGATTTTGACCAAATTGATGCCTTCTTACCAGTTTACTCTCTAATAATAATTCTATGGTATTGTAAAGAGTAGCGCGGCTTACACGGTAGTTTTGTTCTTTCATTTTACCGTATAATGACTCTACATCAAAGTGCTCTTCACTAGCATAAATCTCGTCTAGAATCGCATAACGTTCTGGTGTCTTGCGATGCTTGTTTTCACTTAGAAATTGAGTAAAAACATTCCTTACTATTTCCTGTTCTTTTTCCAGTGTGTTAATAATTTCACTCATATTTTATGATCTGGTTACCTTATCGATACCATTTATTTTATTTATGTTTTGTATAAGAGACGTAAGTAAATTCTTGTTAGGAACTACTACGGTGATTTCTCCTGTAAATATGCCATGATTACTATTAAAAGAAATGTTTCTAATATTTACATGCATACTCTCTGAGATGAGCTTGGTAATTTCTTGTACCAGTCCCATTCTATCTATACCTGTTAATTTTAACTCTGCTTTATATTCTCTTTGAGTAGAATCTATCCATTTTGCACTGATAATTCTGTAAGCAAATTTACTTTGCAAACTTATAGCATTAGGACAGTTATTCTTATGTACTTTTATCCCTTCACTTACTGTTGTGAAACCAAAAACAGAATCGCCAGGAATAGGGTTACAACACTTTGATAAGGTGTAATCTAGTGTAGCACCTTCTTTCCCAAAGACTAGAGCATCATAATTCTCTGTTACTTCTTCTTTATTAAGGTCAGGATTTTCTTTTGGTTTTCTAATCTTATTTTTAAGAAAGGAGTAAAGAGCATTGCTGCGGCTACTCGCATATTCTTTGATAGCTTTGTTATCTATCGTTCCATTTCCAACTCTGTAAAAAAGATCGTGACTGGTTTTTAACTTAAAGAAAGTAACCATCTGGTTCACACTAGTCTCATCTAGGTTGATTTTCTGAGATTTTAATTTTCTTGCTAAAATCTCTTTACCATCTGCCGCGATAAGCTTTTGATCTTCTTTAAGAGCACCTTTTATTTTTGCCCTAGCTCTTGCTGTTGTGGCATAGTCTAGCCAGTTCTTTGTAGGTTTTTGATTTTCGGACGTGATAATATCTACTTGATCACCACTCTTTAATTCATGCGATAGTGGAACTAATTTACCATTAACACGTGCACCACGAGTGTGCAAGCCTACTTCTGTGTGTATAGAAAAAGCAAAGTCTAGTGGTGTAGAATTTTTAGGTAATGACTTTAATTCTCCCTTTGGGGTAAAGACAAATATCTCTTTACTGTAAAGATTCAATTTAAATTGTTCTACAAAATCTACTGCATTGCCATCTTGATTTTCTAGAGCTTCTTGCAGTCTGTTTAACCACTCTTCTAGACCGTCTTCTTTACTACCTTGTTTATATTTATAATGTGCAGCATAACCTTTTTCGGCTATTTCATGCATGCGCTCAGATCTTATTTGTACTTCTACCCATCTTCCATCAGGTCCCATTACAGTGATGTGTAATGCCTCATAACCTGTAGATTTAGGAGAACTTATCCAGTCTCTTAATCGTACCGGATTAGGTGTAAAGTGGTCTGTAACTACAGAGTATATTTTCCATGCAAGAAACTTCTCGTTTGCACGATCACTTCTAAAAATGATACGTACCGCAAACTTATCGTACACCTCGTCAAAGGTGACTCCTTGTTTCAACATCTTACGACGTATGGAAAAAACAGATTTAGGTCTACCAGAAATACGGTATTCTAGACCTTCTCTTTGTAAACTGTCATCTATAACGTGACTAAAATCTTCTATATATGCTTTTTGTTCTTCTTTACTCTCTACTATCGATTTTTGAATATCATTAAAAACCTCTGGTTCTGTATATTTTAAACCTAGATCTTCTAATTCTGTTTTAATATTATATAAACCTAGTCTGTGAGCAATAGGAGCGTAGATGTATAAAGTCTCACTAGCTATTTTAACCTGTTTATAATCAGGCATGCTGTCCATAGTCTGCATGTTGTGCAGCCTGTCAGCTATCTTAATAATAATAACACGTATGTCATCATTAAGAGTAAGCAACATCTTACGGAAATTTTCTGCCTGTTGCGATATATCTGCATCTTTCTTAAGGTGCGCTATTTTAGTAAGTCCGTCTACTATACGTGCTATGGTCTCACCAAATAGTTGTTCAATATCAGATAACGTGTACTTTGTATCTTCTACAACGTCGTGTAGTAACGCTGCAGCGATAGCAGTGGCATCTAGACCTATCTGTTTTGCAACTATTTTTGCAACCGCAATAGGGTGAAAGATATAGGCCTCTCCAGATTTACGGCGCTGTGGTGCGTGTGCTTCCACCGCGATGTCAAAAGCCTTTCTAATCAGCTTTTTATCTTCATCGGTGAGCATTTGATAACTTATCTTTAATAGGTCTTTATAACCTTTAGCTATCTGCTTGTTTTCTTCTTTAATCTCGACATCAGTCATATATAGTAAAGTTAAGCTACTTTGTGGATATGAGCAATTATTTTATGCTTTCTAGATAGGTATTTTTATTCCGCTTTCGCGAAAGCGGAACCGACATACTATTTATCTTATTTATAAACAGCTATCAGCACACCAAAATTACCATCCATTTGTTTTATGTTGTTATCTAAGTCGTAAACTCGTGACACATATCCATCTAGATACAAAGCATTTTTACAATTTTGTTTTTTAAAAAATGTAGCCAGGTCATAAAAGTTTATTTTTTCCTTAGAAAGAGCAAAAAGCAATTTGCCATCTGGTAAAATACCTACTGCATTGCGTATATGAACATTTTTTGAACCTTCATTAAATGCGTCATGTATTTTTCCATCTATCACAAGCATGGGACCAGATTGTGTGGCATATTTTAAATCTTCTATTTGAATAGCGGTGCTGCTTTGTATAATTGCCTTACCATTTTTTTGAATCCCAAAAACTCCATTAGGTTGAAGATAAAAGTTACCAAAGGCTTTTTGAACAGTGTCGAGTGCTTTAATAATGCGACCGTTTTCAATGTACAAACCTTGCGGTGAGTGGTCTTTTAGGTACATACCGCCATTCATGGCATAATTGAGTTTTTGATCTTTAAGTTTTAAGTGCTTTTCAAGATTGGTAAAAGTGTTGATCTTGTTTCCATTATCATCTTTCCAGTAAAAGGCTAGATTTTCATTATCTGGGTCTACTGTTTTTAAATGGAATCTAGGATCTTTTATGGTTAGCTCTTCTTTTTCTTGGGCACAAGAGTGTAATAGTAGGGTAAGACTTAGAATTAAAATGAAGTAGTTCGTTTTCATATCACAAGATCGAGGTTCTAAATTTATAAGAAAAATCTGCCAAATGGTAGAGCATTTCTTAGATTTTTGTTAAGCTTTTAACATGTCAAATTATAGATGAGATTTATGCTCTATTTTGTCATCCAATTAAACTTTACCCTATACAAATGAAAAGAACTATTATTACTAGTATGTTGCTATCGCTCGTTTTATTATCGAGTAGTTGTAAAACGACTAGAGATGCTGTTGCTGCAAAAAGTAAACCATCTACCGAAAAAAGTAGTAAGAAGAAGCCTAAGTTTAAATCGTATTCTAAAGTTATTACGAGCGATGCCATTACTGATGACGGTTTATTTAAAACGCACCAAGTAGATGAAGATTTTTTCTATGAGATCCCAACTGACTTATTAGAAAAAGACATGTTATGGGTTACTCGTATTGCACAAATTCCTTCTAACTTAGGTGGTGGTTATATGAATGCCGGTAGTAAAACTAACCAGCAGGTGGTGTCATGGCAGCGTTTTCAAGATAAGATTTTACTTAAAGTCAAGTCTTATTCTGAAGTTGCACTAGATGAAACTGCGGCGATTAACAACTCGGTTAAGGTTAATAATTATGAGCCTACTATGTATGCGTTTGATATACAGGCTTTCAGTAAAGATTCTACAGCTGTAGTAGTTAATGTGACTAAGTTTTTCAATTCTGATGTGCCATCTATAAGTGGTTTAAGTCCTAGATTGAGAAAACAATATAAAGTAAGAAGCCTGGATAAGAGCAGGAGTTTTATTAATTCGGTTAAATCATTTCCAGAAAATATAGAGGTAAAGCAAGATTTTACATTCACAGCTTCAGAGCCGCCATCTAATGGATCTGTAGGTTCTATAAGTATGCAAGTAAATCAATCTATGATTTTATTGCCAGAAGTAGCAATGCAGCCTAGATTATATGATCCTAGGGTAGGTTTCTTTACGGTAGGGCAAATAGATTACTCTAGCAAGGCTCTTAAAGCAGACGAGAAAACATACATACGTAGATGGAGACTAGAACCTAAAGACCCAGAGGCTTATGCTCGTGGTGAGTTAGTAGAACCTATTAAACCTATCGTTTATTATCTAGATCCTGGTACTCCAGAGAATCTTAAGGAATATATTAAACAAGGTATTGAAGACTGGCAGAAACCATTTGAAACTGCAGGATTTAAGAATGCTATTATAGCAAAAGATGCACCTACACTTGAGGAAGATCCTGAATTTAGCCCAGAAGACATACGTTACTCTGTAGTGCGTTATGTAGCAAGTACAACGCGTAATGCGGTAGGACCATCTGTAAGTGACCCACGTAGTGGTGAGATAATAGAGAGTGATATTATATGGTACCACAACCATTTAAGATCTTATAGAAATAGATATTTACTAGAAACTGGTGCTGCAAACCCAAGTGCAAGAACACTGGATACAGATGCTAAGGAAATAGGAGAGATGATGCGCCAGGTAATAGCGCATGAAGTAGGTCACGCACTAGGTTTTCCTCATAACATGGCAGCTAGTTATGCTTATGATGTAGAAGACTATAGAGATGGTGAGTTTACTCAAAAGAACGGTATCGCAGCAAGTCTTATGGATTATGCACGTTATAATTATATCGCACAACCAGGTGATAAGAACATAAGATTTGTGCGCCAGATGGGACCTTATGATCATTATGCAGCAAACTGGGGTTATAGAGTTATACCTAACGCAACGTCTCCAGAACAAGAAACGGCAACGTTAAATAGCTGGATTATGGAAAAGGCAAACGATCCTGTGTATAAATTTGGTCGTCAGAGCAGTAGATTTGATCCACAATCACAGACTGAAGCTATAGGTAATGATCCTATTAAAGCGAGTACTTATGGTGTGAAAAACTTAAAATATGTAGCTTTAAATTTACCGCAATGGACATCACAAAAAACTGATAACTATGACGACCTGGAAGAGCTTTACAGAGAGCTTTTAGGTGTGTACTCTAGATATGTGGGGCATGTTGTGACTAATGTAGGTGGTGTAAATGAAGATCTTAAAAAACCTACACAATCAGGTGCAGTGTACAGCACAGTAGATAAGAAAACTCAAAAAGAGTCTGTAGAGTGGATTAAAAATAATGTGATAGAAACACCTACGTGGTTAGTAGATAAGAAAATCGTTCAAAACATAAATCCAGATGGATATTTTGATGTACTTAGGTCTGTACAAGTAAGACATTTAAATAGTCTTTTGAGCCATGATCGTATAGGTAGATTGATCAACTCTGAGACTGTAGATACAGATTATTACAGCGCACTAGATATGTTACAAGATGTAAGAAAAGCAGTGTTTTCTAGTTCTAAAGTAGATATTTATAAGAGAAATATTCAAAGAGCATACGTAGATAGACTGAACTATTTAATGACAGAAACGCCTAGACGTTCTACGTATAATGTAGCGCAAAGCGATGTGAGAGCGCTAGTAAGAGGAGAGCTTAAAGCATTACAGTCTACATTGCGTAGCAAAAGAAATGCTTCGTCGAGCAAGGTAAACCGTTACCACTATGAAGATTTATTAGCTCGTGTAGATTTAATTTTGAATCCTAGATAGAGATAAAAACTTATTTTATTATTTAAAAAGCAATCTGAGAAGGTTGCTTTTTTTTGTGTTCCGCTTTCGCGAAAGCGGAATAAATATCTATTTAACGAGATACTTTTTTAGTATTGATATAATGAAAAGCATAAGAGGCTATAAAACCAATGAGTGCAAATATGGAAAGCATTAAAAAAACCTTTTGAAAACCGAGTTCTCCAGGAGAATTATCTATTAAAATCCCCATGATAGGGCCCATAAATATATCTGGAGTAAATCCTACTATAGACATTAAACCTACTGCAGTACCTGTGACTGCCATAGGTATCTTACCTTCTTGTATAGCAGAGAAATATAGGGTTCTAAAGGCATAAACACCGGTTGCAACGGTGATAATGGTAAAACCAAATAGGAGCGTGGTATGAGGTTCTATCTGACCAGAAGCAAATATTAAAGCGCCTAAAATGGTTATGGCAAAGCTTATTATCATCATAAAGGAAGAACGAGTTTTATCTGCCAGTAAACCTATGATAATTCCTATAATAATACGTATACCTAAGAGGTTACTACCTATAGCAGCAGACTCTGTTTCACTATATCCCATGACCTCGTTTGCATATTGTGAGTATATGTCGGTAATTTTATAACCTGTGTAAGCACATAGAATAATGACCATTAATAACCATACCGATGGGATTTTTAATACGGCTATATAATTTTTAAGAATTTGTCTATTAGATATCTTAGGAGATCGTGCGGTATCGCTATCATTATCTTTTAAAATAATCATTAATAAAATAGCTATTAGTGCGACAATTATAGAAGTTATAATGACTACATATTGATATGCGCTTTTACGTTCTAATAGACTTGCGGTTTCTGTTCCATCTATAAAAAGAATGGAGAATATAATTATACCTAGCCAGCCGAATGCAAAGGAGACTAAACCACGACCACCATCTAGCAGTCCAAAAGCTAGTCCTTGTCTAGATGTACCACCCCAGACTCTAGTTGCTTTAATCATAGCTGCCCAGAATAAAAATATAGTGGTAAATCCCCAATATCCATAAAGTATGCTGAGTCCTAAATAGGAAGGATAAGTAGACATATAAATACCGCCTAGTGAGGTAAGGAGTAAAGAAATAGCCATGAGATAACGCGGCTGGTACTTATCTGCAAGGCTACCACCTATAAGATAGGATACAAATGCTACTATACCGTATATAGAGAAACAGGCTCCTAGTTCTAGGTTAGTGAGTTCAAAAACATCTAAGACGGTAGGCCTAAAAATACGTGCTAGTACAAAAGGAAGTATAAAGTTAGCTTCTCCTGCTAGAATGAGGAGAATGATATTAATTAATTTTTGTCCTTTACTTAAAATATGAATTCTATTTAGGGTAAATGTAATAAATAGTTATCACAGAAAATAGGGCACAAAAAAGGCTACTCATTACAAGTAGCCTTTTTTAAATGGATAATGTGTTCTTATAAAGTAAATGACTTATAAAAAGTATTTCCTGAAGATTTCATTATGATAAAGTAATCTCCTTTTTTATCTGGAGATAATTGAAATATACGCTTTAAATTAGAAGAGTTAGAAATCGCTTCTTGATGTATCAACTCATCGTTGTAATATATGTTTACATCAAGGACTTCGTCATTAGAGGCTAGTTGAGATATAAATAATTGATTTTCTCTAGCAACTGCTACAGGCTTATAAAAAGTGTTTTCTACAGAGAATTTTACAATACCATTTGTTACATTAAAAGATTTAGTAAGGATCTCACAGTCTTTATTTAATTCAATACTATAAGTACCGTTTTCTAAAGTAGTTAAATCAAACTGTTGTGTGTAATTACCGTTTTCTTTAATCTTCTCACTATATAAAGTAATATCAGCTGCATCTTTAATAGTCAGTTGATGTCCTTTTTTCACGTCGTTAAATTGTACTACAGTAACACTTTTAGGTGGTACGATAGATGTTGCGTTTGCTGCATAGCCTGTTAACACGGTTAACATAAGTGCTATAAATAATAGGTTTTTCATTGCTTTCATCTTGTTAATATTTTAATGATGATTTACATGACAAATGTAGAACAGTATGCAAGTTTAGAAAACATCGTATTTGATCTAATTATATGCTATATTAACTTTATTAAAATATCTATAACGATATAGTGTGAATATAGTGTAATTATGGAACTGAAATCCATTTTTTTTAATGTTTAAATTGATAGTTTTATTCATTATTTTCTTAGAAAAAATCTTAATTATTTACGGTAAGATTAAGGTGTGTTTCTATTTAATAATGGAGAAATAAGGAAGGTGGATAAAGTGAAAGATGAACTATTATATATATAGCTAAAAGAGCTAGCTCATTTACTATATTAATTAGAGAAAAGAGTCGAGAAGAAAAGAAGGTGGGAAAGAGAGGTGTTAAATACAAATAGATGCTCAGTGAATAAAGAAGGTACAGTAAACTATTACTTATTTTCTATATGAAGTAGGTAATTACTCTATAAGGTGGTAATAAATTTTAAACTCAAAAATATAGGCATAAAAAAAGGCTACTTAAAAAAGTAGCCTTCACCTAAAATTTTTATTATTTCCTATAAAGTAAATGTCTTATAAAATGATTTCCCAGCAGATTTCATTATAATAAAGTATTCACCTTTTTTGTCTGGAGATAATTGAAATACACGTTTTAGATCAGATGAGTCCGAAATAGCTTCTTTATGCACTAATTCATTATTATAGTAAATCAATACATCAAGAACTTCGTCATTAGAGCTTAATTGAGAAACAAATAATTGATTATTTCTTTTAGTTGCTACAGGCTTGTAAAATGTCATTTCTGTAGACAGGTTTACAATTCCGTTTTCTACATTAAAAGATCGAGTTAATACCTCACTATCTTTATTTAATTCAATAGTATAACTACCATTTTCTAGAGTAGTTAAGTCAAATTGTTTTGTATAGTTACCAGTAGACTTAATAGTCTCATTATATAAAGTAACGTTTTCTGTATCCTTAATAGTTAATTGATGACCTTTCTTTACGTTGTCAAATTGTACTACAGTAACACTTTTAGGTGGTACGATAGATGTTACGTCTGTTGCATAGCCTGTTAACGCGGTTAACATAAGTGCTATAAATAATAGGTTTTTCATTGCTTTCATCTTTTTATTATTTACTGATGATTTACATGACAAATTTAGAGCAGGAGTAAGGTTTAGAAAACAACATTTTTGTCCTAATTGTATACTATATTAACTTTATGAAAACAACTATAACGTTATAGTGTGAATATAACATAATTATAAAATTAAAAAACGATATTTGCAGTGGTATAATTGATCGTTTTAATCTAGATTTTACATGTTATATAAGAAAGCTACCTTAAAAAAAATACAACCAGAATTCGGTGGTTCTGTGTTTGTACAAAAAAGTACAACAGAAAGAGGTGAGAACAAGCCTTTCTGGCATTTTCATCCAGAGATAGAGCTGGTTTATGTAAACGAGGGAAAAGGAAAACGACATATAGGAAACCATATGTCCTATTATAATGACAGCCAGTTATTACTTATAGGCTCTATGTTACCACATATAGGTTATACAGATAGACCTAATCATGGATCTGAATTACTGGTGCAGTTTCTTCCTGATTTTCTAGGAGAAGGTTTTTTCACCGTGCCAGAAATGATGCCAATTAAACAATTATTTGAACGTGCAAAGAATGGGTTGCTATTTAAAAAGGAAACAATAGAACGATTAGGATCTCAAATACACGATTTAAACGAGGTTCATGGTTTTGAAAGAACTATTCTGTTATTGAAAATCTTACATGATCTCGCTACTACTGATGATTATGAAATATTAAATGCAGAAACCTTCACTTTTGAAACAGAGCTACAAGACAATTCTAAGACAGAAGTCATATATAAATACATCAACCAGAATTATAAAGAGCAAATACCACTAGAAGAGATAGCAAGTAAGGTAAGTATGACAGTTCCTGCTTTCTGTAGGTACTTTAAAAAGACATCTGGTAAGACCTTTACTAAAATAGTAAATGAATATAGAGTAGTGCACGCCACAAAGTTATTATCTGAATCTCAAATGAGTATAACAGATATTTGTTTTGAATGTGGTTTTAATAACTTCTCGCACTTTAATAAAATATTTAAAGAGATAACTGGTAAGAGTGCTAGTAAATACCGCAAAGAATTAAAGCAGATTTTAAATTAATAAAAAAGCATGCTCAGTCTGTAGACCGAGCATGCTAATAATCGTTTACGTTTTAATTTAATTAAGGACAGGTTTCTACAGTAACACTTATTTCTACAACATAAAAGGTGTTTTCTACAGTATCATAAACTCTTACATAGAAGATTTCTGTTTCTATACTGTTCATAAAAGGAACAGTACTATCTATTGGGTTGGTTTCCATATCAGCATCTGCCTCAGAACTGTAGTAGGTAATATCTATTAAGTTATCGTCTTCTTGTAAAATTTCATAGATACAGTTATCGTATTCACTCAAAGTCAATTCTGTAAAACCTGGTGTAGCAACATCTTCACACGCTGTAAAATTAAAGTCATAACAATCATCATTAGGTACGTTACAGTATTTGTGTATAATCAGTTCATCCAGTCCGTCAGTAAGCCTCATGGAATCTGAATCTAGAATTTCAGCTTTCCAGTTGCGGTTAAATTGTGTTTCTGTATCCACATCGCCATTTAAGCTTATGTTTACGTGTAATTGACTTTCTATCATGATAGATGTCCATGACCCTATAGCGGTTTCAGAGTAGTAACTAAAGTTCATCACTCCATTATCTACAAAGAATGAGCCGCCTAGGTAGTCGTTAGAAGAGATTTTAGAATATCCTACTTCCCAAACACATTCATCTAGTAAGCCCTGACAGTAACGTATAAGTTCTAACTCTTCTTCAATACAATTATCTATACTTTCTTTTAATTGCTCGTTAGTGGTTATGTCTATAGAGCTTCCATCTGTTAATGTAGCAGCGATAGGGTAGCTTATACTTATAGAGTTGGTACTAGGTAGAACATCTAAAAAATCACGGAAGGCTTGATTTCCTATAATAAAGGTATTAGCGATTTCAATATCGTTAGAATCGTAGGTAAATATATTGATAGGATAAATAACCTGTATACAAGATATCGTATCCTCATCAGTTTCAGGATCACTGGCAACATCTGTTAGCAATTCATATAAATCAGAGTCTACTGCTATTAAATCTTTTGATATAGAGTCGTCATAATCTTCATAAGTACAGGAAACGATACTTAATACAGTTATGAGTAAAAGGATAATTTTTTTAAGGTTTTTCATAGCTTATAATTTAGGTTACATCTTATAGTATAAAACTCATTGTAATGGTTGCGTCCCATTACACACGATTGTATAAAATGAATTCTTAAAACCATTAACGATTCACATCACCTTTGTTAATAGTCTTTTAATAGCTTGTTAATTAAAGACTATAATAAGAAGTCTTGATTTTTTATTAACGCTATTACCGCAATTCCACCCATACCTTTAAATAAAAAACAACATGAGTACTAACGTAACAACAATAAACCCAGCAACAGGAAAAGAGATTAAAACATATGAATTAATGACAGAAGAACAGACTTTAAAAGCTGTGGAAAAATGTCATGATGCTTTTACTAAGTGGAAAGCTACTCCTATAGAAGAAAGAGGTAAAATTATTCAGAAAATCGGAGAAAAATTCAAAGAACATAAAGAAGAGTTTGCACAATTAATGACCGAAGAAATGGGTAAGATTATAGCCCATGGAAATGATGAGTTAGATCTATGTGCAGCAATTTGTGAATATACCGCAGCAACAGGAGCAGAAGAACTTGCAGATGAAGAAAAGGAACTTGCCGGCGGTGGTAAAGGAATTGTTTCTTACTCACCTCTAGGTGTTATCTATGGTATACAACCTTGGAATTTTCCAGCTTATCAAGTTGTGAGATATTCTATCGTTAATTTAATGGCAGGTAACGGTATACTACTTAAGCATGCAGCAAATGTTACTGGTAGTGCATTGAAACTGAAAGAGATTTATGAAGAAGCAGGATTACCTAAAGATCTATTTACCGTACTAATTATTGATCATGATGTAAGTGAAAAAATAATTGAGCATGATCTAGTGAGAGGTGTGACCTTCACTGGTAGTGCAGGTGCTGGTCGTAAAATAGGGGAGCAAGCTGGTAAAAATATTAAGAAGACCGTATTAGAGTTAGGTAGTAACGATGCTTATATAGTATTAGAAGATGCAGACGTAGAGCTAGCTATTAAAACATGTACAGAAGGTCGTATCTATAACAACGGAGAAACCTGTGTCGCAGCAAAAAGATTTATTGTAGTAGATGCTGTGTATGATCAGTTTAAAAAAGGCTTTGTAGAAAGCATGAATAATATAAAGTTAGGTGATCCAACAGACGAGAACACGCAGTTAGGTCCTATGGCAAGAAAAGACTTGAGAGAGAAAATTCACAATCAAGTTAAAGAAAGTATAGAAAACGGCGCTGAGGTATTGTGCGGTGGTGAAATACCTGAAGGTGATGGATATTATTACCCATCTACAGTTTTAGGAAATGTAAAACCAGGACAACCAGCTTATGATGACGAGCTATTCGGTCCTGTAGCTTCACTAATTAAAGCAAAAGACCAAGATGATGCCATGCGCATAGCAAATGACAGTCGTTTTGGACTAGGTGGCGGAATATTCAGTAAAGATGAAGATAAAGCAATAGAGTTAGCTCAAAATCACTTTGACACTGGTATGGTGTTTATCAATTCATTCGGTATCGCTCAAGTTGATATGCCATTCGGTGGAGTGAAAAATTCAGGTTTTGGTAGAGAACACGGAGGATTCGGTATTAAAGAATTTGTTAATGCAAAAGGAATCAGTATTTTAAAATAATGATTGCACATCAGTAATAGAAAAAACCACTGTGAGAGCAGTGGTTTTTTTTGTGTTTATAATTTCGCTTTCGCGAAAGCGTAATCCGGTTATTTTATCACGACAGTATAGACACTATCTATTCCAGTACCTAATAGATAATTAAAACCATACCAGAAGTCTCTGTGATAATTACATTCCTAACTTTATTTCCAATCGGTTTTCAAATATTTCAAAGCATCTTCCAAAGCTTCTCTTGATGATTTTGGGTTGTAACCTAATTCTTTTCTAGATTTACTAATATCATAATCTTGTTTTAAGCCATAAAACATATCTACGTAATGTCTCATTAGTAAAGGTTCTTTTCCTGTCAACTTACTGCTAAATTCCATTAATCCAGCAACAGAATACAGTAGACATTTTGGTACTTTTTTAGGTGTTTTTAGTTTTAGTTCAGGGTATAATTCTGATGCTATTTTTACTGTTTCTTGCATCGTAGTGTGATGTTCGTTGGATAAAATATAACGTTCTCTATTTCTACCTTTTAGCATTGCTTGATAAGCACCAAAAGCAACGTCTTTTACATCCACCCAATTTAAAGTCATGTTTGTATCCACAGGAATCTCTCCATTTAAAGCTTGGTGTACTAAATTATTACTATAACTTAATTTATGAGCTTCACTTCCTATCATAGCAGAAGGCAAAATTACAACGGTTCTGATTCCGTATTTTTCACTCAATTCTAATGCTAATTTATCTGAATCATTTTTAGAGTTGTAATACCAGTTTCTTCTGTCTTTGTTATATCCATTGTCCACATTTGCTGGTAATTTTGTAAAATCCAAGCTAGCTACTGAACTTACATAAACAATGTTTTTAACACCACATTCTTTTGCCATTTCAAACACATTTTGTGTTCCTTGCATGTTGTTATTATAAATTTCCTCTTTTGGATTCTTAGCCCACATACTAAAGTTAGCAGCTACTGCGTATAAGTTGGTAACTCCTTGAAATGCTTTTTTAAGTGATGTTCTATCCATAAGATCTGCCTGTACCACTTCACAGTCTAACCCATTAAAAGGGTCAGTGTTATTTATGTTTCTTACAGTAGTTCTTACTTTTTGGTTTTCGGAAAGTAAAAGTCTAATTAGGTTGTTTCCTAAATGTCCATTTCCACCAGTTACTAATGAAATTTCTTCGCTCATAATTCTTGAATTTTGTTTAAACAAATTTCAATACCTCTCATGAGATTAAAAATAACATTTGTTAGAAAGTGATTTGTTTTCTTATACGGCTTAAAGATTGAGGTTCCATTCCTAGAAAAGAAGCGATATTATCAATAGATACATTCAAAGCTAATTTAGGAAACTGATTTACAAATTTTAGATAACGTTCTTTACCAGTTAAGGTTTGAAAATCTTTAACACGTTCTAATTTGCAACTTAAATGTTCGTTGGTTATTTCTTTGACAAAGATTGCCCAAAAATTTGTTTCCTTTTGTAAAATATCAAAATCAGGTTTCGATATTTTTAAAATTCTGGACTCGGTAATAGTTTCATAATAATCTAATGACGGTGTTTCTGTCATAAAACTATCTAAAGAGGTGAAAAAATCTTGTTCTGCTACAAGATGCTGCACAATTATCTTTCCATCAATATTTTGATATCCTTTTACAATTCCGGTGTCTAAGAAATAGATATACCGTTCCACTTTTCCTGCCTCTAATAGATTAGTTTTAGCTGAGACTTCTTCTGAAACAAAATATTTTTTGATTAGATCAATATCTTTTTGAGTTAAAAGAACTCTCGATTGTATGTAATTAATTAGATTTTCCATTTTGTTTTGTAATGGTATTTAACGGCAATAGCACAAGGTGAGTGAGTCGTTTTAGCCGGTGCATGTAGACCCTTTAGGTAATATTCTTTAAAGAAGTAAAGTTACAGAAATTAACATACATATAAGTAGCGCTATAATTTCAAATTTATGTTAGGAAATTAAAAAAGGCTCTAGAATTAATGAATCGATTCTATGAGCCTAGGATATAATTGTACATAATAAGTGAATTAGTACTGATGCTTTTAACTACGTTATTTATTGTAGTTAGTTACTCTCCTTCGAAGAAGTCATTGTCAAGTTCTTTAACCTCGTAAGTTATTTTTACTTGAACCCCAACATTATACTGATGCATTAAGTTAACTAGTTTTGAACCATCGATTAATATTATTGAATGATGAGCTTCTCTTGCTTTCTTTATTGCAGCCTCATCAAAAGTCGAAGTCGTTATAAATACTCCTTTTGTGGTATCGCCACTCATTGCTCCAATAAAATTTCTTATATCTTTTTCTCTAACTTTATTTTCTGTATACCTTTTAGCTTGAGTATATATTTTTTCAAGACCAAGTTTGTCCTCATTTATAATTCCATCAATTCCTCCATCTCCTGATTTTGAGGTTTCAATAAAATCTCCGTACCCCATTTTTTTTAATAGTATTAAAATTACCTTTTCAAAAAAATATGGGTCAATTTCTTTTAATTTATCTAGTAACTCCGTTTTTACTTCAGTTTCTATGGTAGAAAATCCGTTGTCAATTAAGTCTTGTGGAGATGAGTTGTCAACATCGATTGTTTCCATTTTTATCTCATCCTTTTTACTTTGTACCGCAGAACGATGGCTAATAAAATCTGGATCATTTTGAAGGTCTGATAATAAAAGTTTTCCGCTAATTAGGGTTTGTTTCCCTTTATCTGCTAATTGAACTACACCTCTCTTTGGGTAAGAAACAAATTTACCCATTTTCAGATAAGATTTCCCCCAAAGTATTCTATCAATCAATACATTTGCTCCCGAACTTGTCTTTTTATCTAAAAGTTCTTTTGGAAGTTCTGAATAGTAATTATCTCTAACTTTTCTGGCTAATTCTCTGCTGCTTATGACTTTAACAGTATTCAGTATTTCCAGAATTGGCATAAAAGTTTCATGATATTTTGGTAATTCCATTTAGTTTGAATATTTAGTATCTATTAAACGAGCTTCTTCCTCCAAAATGAATAATAAATATTTTTCTAATGATTTATTCCTTTTAGATTTGATGGTTTGATAAAACGAAGATCGAATAAATTTTCCTTGATTCATTTTTAACTCTTCTTTTGTGTTTAAGTCATTCCACATTTCACGCCAATAGTGTTTTATTTCATTTGGGACTCCATCTGATAAGGAGGCCATGTAAGCAGATTCAAATTGGTGTTCACATTCGATAAACCTACTTCTGGCGTCACCAGTTTCAATAAAAATTTTATTAAATAAACTGTATAGTTTACTACTATAATAAAGAGATTCTTTCAAAGTTTTTTCAAATTAGATACACACGTTTGGCTATGGTTTTATTTGCGACTAAATCCGTGAAGATTTTCAGGAGTAAGTGAGTACAAGTAATCATTCATAGCAATTCTTATGCGTTTGTATTTTTATTCGGTTCATAATTTCAAAACCCAAATACTCCTTTAGTTTCGGAAATTGATATCTATAATACGCATTCCAATAGCTTATCATTCTACTCTCTGTCTGTTGCCAATATCTAGGGTTTTCATCTCTAAATTGAGCGTAATAATCCAAAGTGTTCTCGTTTATTTTTTTGTCAATAATAGGAAGCAATTCATAGACGTATTCACCAACTAACTGAATTATGAATGGAACAGTCCAGTTTTCTGAACTAGCGGATATTAAATTCAGTCGTTTTTCTCTCAAATACCCATTGTGATGACGCAAATAAATACAATTTAAGATGTCTTTTTGTTTATCGGTCAAAGACTTTTCCAATTCTGGATTTGGTTCGTTAAAGTATAGTCTATAAGGAATTATTAGGTTTTCGTTATTAAACTTAATATTCAATTCCGATTCGTGAATCAGATTGTCAACTTTGTGAGTTTGTCCATCACGTAATCTAACTTGATTATTATCGAATGGTAATATTTTGAAAACTTCATTCAAGTCTGAATACAATTCTTTTGGAAAAGATTTTTTTAATCTTTCCTGATACTTAGACTTAATATTTCGCTTAAATATTTTTAGCATTTTGTTTTTCTCAAATAACACGCAATTAGTTACATCAGTACGAATATAAAACAAATAAGGCCAAAAAAAACGGACAAGCCCTTACTTAAAAGCGACTTATCCGTTTCTCAAAAAGCTTAAAATATTACTTTTTACCCAACCACACACGAGCATTTACAAATGCTTCTAGCCATGGTGTTACTTCGTCGTTCTTGCGGTCAGTAGGGTAGTGTGCCCAGTTCCATGAGAATGTAGATCGCTCTAGGTGTGGCATCATTACTAGGTGACGTCCATCTTCACTATTCAACATTGCTGCGTTATAGTCAGATCCATTAGGATTTGCTGGATAACCTTCATAAGCATAGGTTGCAGGGATTTGGTAATCGCTGCGGTCCATTGGCAACTGGAATTTACCTTCTCCGTGTGCTGCCCATATTCCTAGTTTGCTACCTTCTAGAGATTGTAGCATAATAGAATTGTTTTTGGCAATCTCTACACTTGTAAAGTTACACTCAAACTTACCAGAATCATTATGTAACATCTTAGGCTTTTCGTCATGGTCTGGATTGATTAATCCTAGCTCTACAAATAGCTGGCAACCATTACAAACACCTATACTCATGGTATCTGGTCTAGCAAAGAAGTTCTTTAAAGCCGTATTTGCTTTTTCATTATATAAGAATGCTCCGGCCCAACCTTTGGCACTTCCTAGTACATCACTGTTAGAGAATCCTCCTACTGCGGCTATAAATTGAACATCTTCTAGCGTTTCACGACCAGCGATAAGGTCTGTCATGTGTACGTCTACAACTTCAAATCCTGCGAGGTACATGGCACGTGCCATTTCTCTTTCAGAATTACTTCCTTTTTCACGTATTACAGCAGCTTTTACTCGTTTTTGAGGTAATTCTGGTAATTCACCTGTGAAATGTGTAGGGAATTTAAATTCTAACGGCTGGTTTTTATAGTTTGCAAAACGCTCGTCTGCTTTACCATTAAAAGATTGTTTTCTATCTAATAAGTGAGAAGTTTGATACCACTCATCTCTCAATGCATTGATATCTAGTTCTAAGTCATTAATCGTTAAAAATGGTTGATCTGTAGCTTCACCTAGGTGGTAGTATTCAACATCTGCGGCTAGTAAGGCGCTTTCTACAGAGGTGTCTGTTACTTGTAAGATAACACCTGCATTTTCTGAAAATAATACTTTTACAAGATCTTCATTTACGTTTTCTAGATCAATGTCCATTCCCACATTTTTAGAAGGGAAACACATTTCTAATAAACTAGTAATAAGTCCACCACTAGCAATATCATGTCCTGCAAGTACCTTTCCTTCTTTTATTAGATTTTGGATGGTTGTCCACGCTTTCGCGAAAGCGAAACTATCAACAATATCTGGACACTCTGTACCTATTTTATTTTGAGTTTGAGCAAAGCTAGAACCACCTAATTTATGGTCGTCACCACTCAAATTAATGTAATAAATAGGCGCTGAGGTGTTGCGCTGTAAAACAGGCTCTACTATATTACTGATGTTATCGCAAGAACCTACAGTACTTATAATCACCGTTCCAGGTGCAAGAACATCCATATCTGGATATTTTTGTTTCATAGAAAGACTGTCTTTACCTGTAGGAATATTGATGCCTAGGTCTATGGCAAATTTACTTACCGCTTCTACAGCAGCGTATAAACGAGCGTCTTCTCCAGGGTTATTGCAAGGCCACATCCAGTTGGCACTTAAACTAACACCTTTAAGCCCTTTTTCTAAAGGAGCAAAAACGAGGTTAGTTAGCGACTCTGCAATAGCGTTGCGAGAACCAGCCTCTGCATCTATTAATGCAGCAACAGGAGCGTGACCGATAGTGGTTGCTACTCCATTTTTACCGTTATAATCCATGGCCATTACACCTACGTTATTTAACGGTAGTTGCAACTCTCCACAGGTCTGTTGTTTTGCAACGCGACCAGTAACGCATCGATCTACTTTATTTGTTAACCAGTCTTTACAGGCTACGGCTTCTAGCTGTAATACTTGAGAAATGTATGTTTTAATATCACTTGCGTTATAAGTAACGGCGGCATACTTGCGTTCTATGGTTTTATCGTCCATGATAGTTTTAGGACTAGAACCGAACATATCTTCTAGAGCAAGATCCATAGGACTGCGTCCATCTTTCTCGCTGAAGGTGAATTTATTATCGCCAGTTACTTTACCGACTTTATATAATGGTGAGCGCTCACGAGCTGCTATTTCTTCTAGGATAGGAGTGTCTTTTGCATCCATAACTAGTCCCATACGTTCTTGTGACTCGTTACCTATCAACTCTTTACGAGATAGAGTAGGGTCTCCAGAAGGAAGTTTATCGGTATCGATAATACCACCAGTTTCTTCTACCAGTTCTGACAGGCAGTTTAAGTGTCCACCTGCACCATGATCATGAATAGATTTTATAGGGTTGTGCTCACTTTCTACTAGTCCACGTATGGCATTTGCAGCACGTTTTTGCATTTCTGGATTAGAACGTTGCACGGCATTTAATTCTAGACCAGAGTCTAGTGCGCCAGTGTCTGCACTACTTACGGCAGCACCACCCATTCCTATTCTATAATTATCTCCACCCATAACGATGATGTCATCGCCAGCGTCTGGAGTTTTCTTTAAAGCTTGTTCTTTTTTTCCATAACCTATACCGCCGGCTTGCATGATCACTTTATCAAAACCTAGATTTTGATCACCTTCTTGATGCTCAAATGTCAATACAGATCCTGTGATTAATGGCTGTCCAAATTTATTTCCAAAATCACTCGCACCGTTGGATGCTTTGATAAGAATATCCATAGGTGTCTGATACAACCACTTACGTGCGTCAAAACCATTTTCCCATGGGCGTTCTTCATTTAATCTAGAGTAACTAGTCATGTAAACAGCTGTACCTGCTAGAGGTAGAGAACCCTGTCCACCTGCAAGTCTATCACGTATTTCTCCTCCAGATCCTGTTGCAGCACCATTAAATGGCTCTACGGTAGTAGGGAAGTTGTGAGTTTCTGCCTTAAGAGATATTACAGAATCGAATAAACTCGTCTGATAGACATCTGGCTTGTTTGCTGTTTTAGGGGCAAATTGCTCTGCCTTAGGACCTTCTACAAATGCTACGTTATCAGAATAAGCACTTACTATATCGTTAGGGTTTTGTTTTGAAGTTTCCTTAATTAATTTAAATAAGGAAGTAGGCATCTCCTCACCATCGATAATAAAAGTACCGTTGAATATTTTATGACGACAGTGCTCAGAATTTACTTGTGAGAAACCAAATACCTCACTGTCAGTTAATTTACGATCTAGTTTTTCTGAAAGAGCTATTAGATAATCGATTTCATCGTCGCTTAATGAGAGTCCTTCTTGCATATTATACGCAGCAATGTCATCTATTTCTAGAACACCTTGTGCTTGTACATTTACATCATATTGAGACTGGTCTAGTCCATCAAATTTTTGAAGTAACATTTTATCATAAGAAGAATCTTCTTCACATTTGTGAAATTCTTCAATACGTAAAATACCCTTAATTTCCATGTTTTGGGTAATTTCTACAGCATTTGTAGACCATGGAGTAATGGTAGTCGCACGAGGTCCTGTGAAATGACCAGATAAAGTACTGGCATCTAATTTAGGAGCATCGGCAAAAAGCCATTGTAATTTAAGATCATCTTCTGCAGAGATCGGTGCTTGGGTTTGAACTGCGTAAACTGACTTGGACGGATTTCCGTAAAAATGGATCATTTGAGCGCTTTTTTGGGCTGCCGCAAAGATACTTTTTTAGTATGATAATTGTAGCTCTTCCGCTTGCGCGAAAACGTATTTATTAACGGACTTATTTACAATTTTATGATATTAATTTTATCTGATAAATTCGTAAACATACCCCAATCGCAATTCGGTAAAATCTGCCTGACCATAGTTGGCATTAATATGTGCGCCTATATAGAAATTATGATTTTTAAAATCATTGGTTCCTAATGGATAATAATTGATACCTACACGAGAATTGATAAGATGCCTCATTTTGTATCTCGTATCTAGATCGGCAAATTGCCATCCATCAGGAAATTCTCTTGGTGGATTATCCCAACCTTCATTTATAGAATAATCTATTTTATAAGCTGGTTTATAAAGATTTGCACCTATAGCTAGTTCTATGCCTACATAGTTTAGTAATAATTCTCCTTTAACATAGACGCCTATGTTGGTTGCATTAGAAAAAGCTTTTCCATCCATATCAAAAAACCGCTGATTTTTTCTAACTAGATATTCATTATCATTTATGTAATCGTAATAATGCTGGTAGAATCTATAAAAAGCTCCTATTCCTAGTTTCCAATTTCTGTTATACGTTTTACCGTATTCTGCACCTAATGTATAGACTTCTTTCTTACGATTAAAATAAGGAAGATCACTGAAAACTTGAAGTCCTGTACCTTGGTAAACAGATAGATAAGATGTTTTTATACGTGATGAAGTAGTGGATTCTAGATGTAAGACATCTTCTTTAGGTAGGTAAGTAGCATTTATGGATACTAAGAAGGAATTAAATCCATTATTGGGTAATCTGGTATGACCGTTAGAATGATGCACGACACTTAAACCTGTGCTGTAATTCCATTTTTCAGTTTTAAGTAATTGATAATTAAGTTGAGCTCTAAATGTCCAAGTTACATCAGTACTTATGGCATGATTTAAAGGATTATCTACGGCATCATATTTCTTTGTAAAGTAAGAAGTCCCTAGACCTAAATAGGTTTTTAATCTGCTATTATTGAAGCTCTTAAATTTTATAAAAGGCAAAATAGAGTAAGAGCTACCTAGAATTTCGTTATTTCCATAATTAGAATAACCTAGACTTATTCCTGTTTCTGGAAACTGTAATTTTTGATGCCACTTAATTTCAGGATGGTTTTTCTGTTGTGAAACATGAAGCCATAATTGAGATTGCACACCTCTATCAGGAAAATCTTTGTTAGATGGTAGGCTTTGACCCAAAGCGATTTCTGCACTATAGGAATACTTTTGTGCCGTAGTTAAAAAGCAAGAGATACAGAAAATTAAAAATGTCAAATGTTGTACCTGGCTCATTAAATTTATTAAAGTCGCTAAAATACATTTTAATAGAATAGGGTAGGTTGAAATTCCGCTTTCGCGAAAGCGAGATCAAAAGCAATCCATAAAAAAAGCCGCTTATTACAGCGGCTTTAAAATCTTGTTTCTTCAATAAGTATTAATTCACAATTACTCTTAAATGTTTTGTAAAGAGACTAAACTAGGGTTAATGTCTAAATCTTCAAGTTGATCGTAATGAACGATAACTTTTTGTAGTTCTTTATTTGTTAGTGGTTTTTCAATAAATCCATAAATCAAATCATTTTCAATTGCTTTAATTTTATCCTTTGACCATGTACTTGTGGTTAAGAAAACAACAATAACGTCACATCTATTTTCCTTAGGAAGTTTTGAATATTCTTTTAAGAATTCAAACCCATCCATTTTGGGCATATTAATATCTAGAAAAATAATGTTAGGTTTTAAAATGTCCTGTCCTTCAAATTTATTTTGTTTTTTTAGAAAATCTAATGCTTCTAAGCCATTAAACACTTCAAATACCTCTGCTTTAATATTTGCTTTTTCTATTATTTTTTTATTATAAAAATTAGTAGACGGACTGTCGTCGATTAGTAAAATGCAATCGATTTTTCTCATAAAATTATAGCGGCATACATTTTTTAATCATAATTAAATAATCACAATTGTTTATGCTTTTTGATTAAGCAGTCAAAAATAAACGTTTTAAAACATTTTTAATAGTTTAAATAATAGATAATATTATTTAATTTAGAATTTTTATAAGTGATACATCAATTATTTAACCGTTGTTATTTACTTTTTTAGGTAATTGAAAAATAAAGTCAGAACCTTTATTGAGTTTTGATTTCACTTTAATTATTCCATTATGATTATCTATAATTCTTTTACAGTTAGCTAAACCTATACCAGTACCTTCATATTCTTCTTGACTATGAAGTCTTTTAAATACATCAAATATAATGTCCTGGTATTTATCATCTATCCCGATGCCATTATCACTTATAGTGAACTCATAGTTATCACCAGATGATTTGTGAGAAATATGAATCAATGGTGATTTTTCACCTCTATATTTAAGACCGTTAGCAATTAAATTTTGAAATAATTGTCTTATTTGTGATTTATCGCAAACCACTTCAGGGAGTTTATCAACATTAATTACAGCTTTATTATCATCAATAGCAGTTTTTAAATCTTTTAAAACATCGTGCACAATATCATTGAAGTTTACTTTTTCAAAATTTAATGATTTGTCATCTAGTTGAGAATAAATTAATAGATCATTAGTTAATGTAATCATTCTACTAGAAGCTTGTTCTATAAAATCTAAGTATTGAAAAGCATTTTGATCTAAAATATCACTATACTCTTCTTTGAAGAGGTCGGTAAAACTTGTAATTGTTCTTAATGGTTCTTTAAGATCATGAGAAGCTAAGTAAGCAAATCTTTCTAGCTCGATATTAAGATTTTCCATTTTCTTTTGAGAAACTTTATTGCTATCTATGTTGAGAATAGTTCCTATCATTTTAATCTTACCGTTTACTTCTTTTTGAACTTGGGCATTAATTTTAAACCATTTATCTCCATTATTTTTTGTTTTAAATAAAACTTCTTGTATGAAAGGTTGTTCATTATCAATATGTTCCTGAATTTTTTCTTGAAAATCAGATTGTTGATCAGGTTCAATTAATTGAACAAATGAACTGAAAGAAGGTTCGTACGTTTTTTTTGAAACCCCTATTTCATCATAAATTACATCAGACCACCATAACTTATCCTCTTTAATGTCCATCCATTCCCATAGGCCAGAATTAGTGCTCTCTAGTGCTAGTCTATAACGTTGCTCTCCATCTCTTACTTTTTGTTCCATTCTTTTAAGCTTGGTAGTTATAATAGCTACGCCTATAATGGAATTAACATTACCTTCTTCGTCTCGCTCGTGAACTTTATCTGTGCTTAGAACCCAAATGTTCTGTTTTGTATCCTTGTGAACAATTCTATATTCTATTTGAAGTTCTTCTTCATCTTTAAGAGATTTGATTTTATCATGATGGTCAATTACAGCAGGGAGATCTTCTGGATTAATTATTTCTGAAAGCACATTTGCTCCTAGATTAATAATTTGTTGTTCATTGTATCCAGCATAATTCCATATACTAGAACTGGAATATATATTTTGATTATTTATTACATCATAAATATATAATACTGCTGGGTTTGATTTATTTAGATATGTTAAGAATGTATTTAATTTTTCTTTTTCAAAAATTGCATTTTTTAAATTATGGATATTAATAAAATTAATTACTACACCTTGAATAGTATCTTCCTGATTGCGATAAGGAAAAATCTGTAAATGAAACCAGATTTCTTCTTTGTTTTTAATTTCACATTGAAAAGGCTGCAATGTTTTTATAACCTGTGTGGAGTGTTTAATTAAATCTTCTCCTCCTATGGTACCAGAAAAGTCAGTAATAGATCTACCTATATCTTCTTGCTGTAATTTAAAATGCTCTGTTACGGATGGTGTAAATTTTCTAATATGAAATCTTCTGTCTAGAAATATTGTTCCTACATTGATGTTTTGCATCAGGTTTTCAATATCTGCATTAAGTTCAAAAAGTTCTTCATTTTTTGATTGTAACTCGGCATTTACTGTATGTAACTCTTCATTTAAAGATTGTAATTCTTCATTAGTACTTTGTAATTCTTCATTTGAGGCTAGCATTTCTTCGTTAGTAGCTTGCATTTCTTCATTTGAAGTTTCTAATTCTTCAATGGTAGATTGTAAGTTTTCACGAGTTTCATTTAAGGCTTCTTTAAGTTCTAATACCTGGTCAATGTTAGAGACTATTTGTTTTTGCTCAATTAAGGTATTATCATTTTTCTTAGGTAAATTTTGTTCTATAATTGTAACCAAGAAACAGCGATTTTTAAGAGAAACCATATCAACACTGTTCACAACTAGCTTTATGTTGATCAGTTCTTCATCTTTCAGAAATTTAATGAGTTTTTCTATCTTTTTCTCTGAATTATGGCTTATCAATCTAATCGCAGAGTTTACCGGTATATTCAACTCATCTGGTAACATTTTAAGTAGATTATTAGAATAACCTTCTTCAGGATACTGAATGTATTTTTTAAGTTTTCCTGTAGCATGTAAAATTTCAAAATTATCATCAACACAAACACTAACGGCGTTCATTTCCGCCATAATGAATTTATTAATGGATTTTGATATTTTATCATCTAGTGAATTACCAGATGTTTTATATTGAAAATTATTTTTGTCTTTAGTATTAATTCTCCAGAAATCACTTGTCTTATTCTTAAGAATGAGTCGCTCTGGTTGTATATTTTTATAGATTTTAAATTTAGAACTTGTTTCTTCAAAGTTTCTACTGAGATTCCCTAAGTTTTCTGAACTACCTAAGAATAAATAGCCATTTTGATTTAGTGCATAATGAAGGCTAGATAATACTTCTTGTTGGATATCATTCTCCATATAAATAAGCATATTTCTACAAGAAATAAGATCCATCTTATTAAACGGCGGATTATGAAGAATATCATGTTTTGAAAATATGATGCTTTTCCTAATTTTAGGAATTACATGGTATTTGTTATCTTTTTTTATGAAGTAAGACTTTAAAAAATGTAGGGGTATTTCGGCCTCAATATTTTCTCCATAAATTCCTTTTGTAGCCACCTCTAATCCACGCTGATCTAAATCTGTTGCAAATATTTTAAATGCTACATTTAAATTATTTTCATCAATATAATTTTGTAATAAAATAGCCATAGAATAAGCCTCTTCTCCTGTAGAGCAGGCAACAGTCCATATTTTTAAGGTCTTTTTAGGATTATTATTTTCAAATAGATTTGGTATTATCTTACTTTTTATAATATCAAATGCACCTTGATCTCTAAAAAATTTAGTAACACCTATTAAATATTCATTGGCAAGTAAGAATTTTTCTTCTGGATTATTATGGAGGTAATCAATATAATCTTCAACAGTTTCATTTTTAGTGATGCTTATTCTTTTTGCTGTTCTCCTCAATAAAGTAGGCTTCTTATAGGAAATAAAATCATAGTTAGTATAATTTTTTATAAGTCTTAAAATCCTACCAAGAGATTCAAGATTATTTTGATCTCCTGTTGCTTTAGGATAAGGATAGTGTGGATTTGATACAAATTGGATTAATTCATTAACCATTTCATTAGGCGGTAGAATATAATCAGCAAGTCCTTCTGAGATAGCACTTTTAGGCATACCATCAAAGCTAGAAGATTCTGGACTTTGAACAAATACAGTTCCACCCACTTCTTTAATAGACTTTGCACCTTTAGTCCCGTCAGATCCAGTGCCTGAAAGAATAATGGCCAAAGCTCTTTCTTTTTGATCTAATGCAAGTGAGTTGAAAAATATGTCAATTGAAAAATTAATACGGTTAGAAGGCTGTCTATTCGTTAATTTTAGCTGGCCATTTTTTATTTGAATGTTTTGTGACCCAGGCATTAAGTATACGTTATTTGGTAAAACAACGTCACCATCAGAGGCTTCCTTAACATTTAACTCGGTATGCCTAGAAAGTAGTTCTGGCATTAAACTTTTATAATGTGGAGATAAATGCTGCACGATTACAAATGCAAATTTGGTATGATTTGGACAATTATCTAAAAATTGTTCTAAAGCTTTAAGCCCACCTGCTGAGCTACCTATACCTACAATAAAAAAAGAATCCTCTGTTTGACTCATGCAATGAACTAAATTAATGTTTAAAGGAATAACCCCAAAAAATCAAAGTTAAGTATTCACAAAAGTAAGTTTAAATATAAACTTAAAAATATCTTTATTGCGTTTAAGTTTACATTTCTAAGTTGAAATACACAGTTGTCATTTTATTTTATGATAGAAAAATTTATTACTAGCGATAAGATTTATACACTCAAAGAGCTTTAATTTGATACTGTCTAGGAATTATTGCACCTTTTAATCTGTTATTATTAAAGCTCTTAAATTTTATAAAAGGCAAAATAGAGTAAGAGCTACCTAGAATTTCGTTATTTCCATAATTAGAATAACCTAGACTTATCCCTGTTTCCGGAAACTGTAATCTTTGATGCCACTTAATTT
The DNA here is from genome assembly GCF_045063745.1 of Nonlabens sp. Asnod2-A12. Taxonomy (NCBI): domain Bacteria; kingdom Pseudomonadati; phylum Bacteroidota; class Flavobacteriia; order Flavobacteriales; family Flavobacteriaceae; genus Nonlabens; species Nonlabens sp. Asnod2-A12. The sequence goes on from NZ_JBEFOB010000003.1 coordinate 142,635, forward strand.
CAGGATGGTTTTTCTGTTGTGAAACATGAAACCAAAGTTGAGATTGTAAAGCGCGATCAGGGAACTCTTTATTAGAAGGCAGGCTTTGACCCAAAGCGATTTCTGCACCATAGGAATATTTTTGTGCCATAGTTAAAAAGCAAGATATACAGAAAATTAAAAATGTAAAACGTTGTACCAGGCTCATTAAATTTATTAAAGTCGTTAAAATACATTTTAATAGAATAAGGTTGGTTAAAATTCCGCTTTCGCGAAAGCGAGATCAAAAACAATCCATAAAAAAAGCCGCTTATTACAGCGGCTTTAAAATCTTGTTTCTTCAATAAGCATTAATTCACAATTACTTTAAAAGACTTAGATTGATCACCGTTTCTTAAGCGAACTATAAATATTCCAGTAGAATTGATTCTAAACTGGTTGTTGTCTAGTTGTAGTTTTAACTGTCTTCCAGATATATCATAAACTGATATGTTTTCAATAGCTATTCCTGCATCTTTAATATAAAATGTACCAGTAGATGGGTTAGGATATATAGAGATGTTAGATAAAAGTAGGTCTTCATTACTAGCTGTAGTAGTCCATATCATATTCACATATTGTGGATTATCTACGTATGGATTTCTATTACCTTGATATACATAAATATCATTGTTACGGTCTATTTCTTTCTGACTTACAGGATCAGCATTGTGCCATGAAAGTAAAAGATCTACGTACCACTGCTCATAATACTGACCTTGAGAACCATCTCTAGGATCGTTTAATGCTGTGGGGCTGTCCCAAGAACTGTCATTATATTCATTTTCATATCTAGTGGCAAAATAAAGCAACATTCTTGCGATGTCTCCTTTAAACTCGTCTATAGGTTCAAATACAGTTGTTGAAAAACCAGCAGTTGTATTAGGGCCTACTTTACTACCATTGCGAGATGTAAATGTCGGGCTGTTTACTTCTCCAAAAGGAAAGCTACTTCTACGTCCATTTACCTGACCATCTGTAGGTATTACATGATGTGCATCGGTACGCATAGGAGTTCTACTATTAAATCTACCTTGTGGGAAAACGTGTTCACGATTATAACAAAAACCTTCATTACTACTTACATTACCACATCTATCGGTAAAAGTAAAGTTATAAGGATCTGTCCCTGTAGGATTTTCAGAATACATATCTACTATGGTTGTAGTCTGGTCAGTTATACCTTCTCCTTGATTAGGATAATAGGTATCGTTATCAGACGTGTCGTATAAATTAAAAAGTGCACTGTAACCTTGATCTGTATGACCATTTTCTATAATGTTGCGCAACTCAGACTTTAATGGATAGCCGGTAAGGCCACTAGCGCTATTGTAATAACCTGCAGGTATTTGTGCAAAACCCACTGCAGATAGTAATAGTAATAATAGGGTAAAGTTTTTCATATATAAAAATTCTGTACGGTAATAGTATAAGGGGATAACTGTCCTCTACAGTAAAATAATTTATTTCTTTTTCATTCTAGCCATAAAGAATCCGTCAAAACCGTCTCTATGTGCATAAAGTGTTTGAGAGTCTTCTAGCTCAAAATCTGCACCAGCTTCTGACTTTAAGAAAGTGTCTACTTGCACCTCGTTTTCTGAAGGAAAAATAGAACAAGTCGCATACACCATAGTACCTCCAGATTTTACCACACGGCTATAAGATTGTAAAATCTCTTGCTGTGTCGCTTTAATTTTATCAATAAATTCTGGTTGTAATTTCCATTTTGCATCTGGATTACGTCTTAAAACACCTAGACCGCTACATGGCGCATCGATAAGAAGACCGTCCATTTTACCAGCTAGTTTCTTAATGGTTTTAGTAGATTCTAATAAACGAGTTTCTATGTTGTGCACACCTGCGCGGCGTGTACGTCTTTTAAGTTCATTTAATTTGCTTTGATAAATATCAGTAGCGATAATTTGCCCTTTATTTTCCATCATAGCCGCTAGATGAAGTGTTTTACCACCTGCACCTGCACACGCATCCATGATACGCTGACCTGGTTTAGGATCTAAATAAGATGCGATTAATTGAGAACCAGCATCTTGCACTTCAAATAAACCGTCAGTGAATAATTTTGTACGGAAAACGTTTGCTCGCTCATTAAGAATTAAAGCATCAGGAAAACGCTCGTCAGTAGTAGTCATGACTTCTTCACCTACTAGTTTTTCTTTAAGAGAGGCTACATCAGTTTTAAGAGAGTTTGCTCTCAATACTACAGACGCTTGTTTGTTAAGCGCGGTAATTTCTTGATCCCATAGACTACCTAATTCTTTTACACCCATTTCATCCATCCAGTCAGGAATAGACTCACGCATCTTGCGATTTTTTCTTACTTCGTCCAGTTTACCTCTTATACGTCTTACTGGTGTGTTGTAATACTCATCCCATGCAGGAAGATCATAACCTTTTAAAACTATCCAGACACTGGTTAGTCTCCATAGGTCTTCTTGTTTAAATGGCTCATTTACATTTGCAATAGAAGCGTATAATCTCTTGTATCTTACGATGTCGTAAGTAGTTTCTGCAATGAATCCTCTATCTCTTGAACCCCAACGTGTATCACGCTTTAGGATTTTTTGAATAGCTTGGTCAGCATACTTGCCGTCGTTGAATATATTGTGCAAAGCATCTACAGTAGCTTGCACTAAGTTATGGTGAAATCTCATTTTGCAAAAGTACAGCTATTCCTCAGTAAGTTATAGAATAGGGGCCTGTTTTTTCAATGATTTTTAATTGTTATCTCGCTTTCGCGAAAGCGGAATTTTAAATATCTTATTTATTAATTCTGACTTATTTTTACAACATGAAAAAATTACTATTTATGGCTTTGATTTTATCGATCACAGCCTGTAAAAACGATTCCCAAAAGGAAGAAATTAAAGAAGTTAAAACCTTAACACGCACAGATGTAGAACTGCAGTTAGAAACCGTTTCTAATGATTCTATAAGTGTGAGAGCGCTAGATTATGGAGATGGAGAGTACTGGTTCTCTGGTAGTAATGGGCAGTACGGTAGGATAGATGCTGCTACAAATGTGGTGACAAATTCTAGGGTTACTTTAAATGAAGATGAGAAAATAGAATTTAGATCCATCGCGGTGACACCACAATACACCTATATATTAAGTGCTGGTAATCCTGCATTAATTTATAAAATCACTCAAGCAAATGACGAGGTGAAATTAGTTTACACAGAATTTGAAGAGCGTGTTTTTTATGATAGTATGAAATTCTGGAATGATGAAGAAGGAATAGCCTTTGGTGATGCTACAGAAGACTGTCTGTCGGTTATAAAGACATTTGACGGCGGTGAGACTTGGGCAAAATGTAAATGTACTTATCTACCAGAATTCATTAAAGACGAAGCGGCATTTGCAGCAAGTAATTCTAATATCGCTATTTATGAAGATAATGTATGGCTTGCAACTGGTGGTGCAGCAGCACGTATTTTACACAGTCCAGATAGAGGTTCTACCTGGGAAGAGTATTCTACACCTATGATAGCTGGTAGTGAGATGACAGGTATTTATGCTATAGATTTTATAGATGCACAACATGGTGTTATGATAGGTGGTGACTGGAATAAGAAAGAAGATAATATGTATAACAAAGCAATTACTCGCGATGGTGGTAAAAGCTGGAAACTTATGGATAATGGTAACGGTCCAGGTTATAGCAGTGACATCATTTTTGTTCCAGAAACAGATGGTAAAGAGATTCTTGCAGTAGGTTCTCAAGGAATATGGTGGAGTGGTACAGAAGGAGATTCTTGGAAAAAACTATCTAACGAAGGCTTCTATACCGTTAAGATGATTAATAAGACTCAAGGCTACCTAGCAGGTAATAATGAAATAGCTAGTTTTACTCTTTCAGTACCAGCTATATAGTGTCGAGAGACATAATTAATCGATGAAATACATGCTTTGTGTATTTGCAAAATATTGTTAATGAATCATTTAACTTTTAATCGATGAAAATATCGTTTAAAAGTGTTTTTATTTTTCTTAAACCTAGAAGTATGTACTACTTTTAACATGGTTTAAGTAAATAAGCAAGCAGTTATAAAGACAAGTTGTTTATTAAAAATAAAGCGGTGGAGACTGCTTAAAAAAGAGAGGAGGAGTCCTCTCTTTTTTTTGCACTAAACTTAAATGATGATTTATTTTCTAATTTATTTTTTGAATAGTCCTCTATAATTTTATAGAATTAATAATCCATTGGCTCTCAAAGTTTCTATTTCTTCTCCATACCAGAAAGGCTCAAAGGCATCAAATAAATTTTCATAAGAAGCTTTTACTTGAGAAAACGTTTGTATTTTAAGACTAGGATCCCATAATTCTAGTTGATCTAGTAGCCAGTTTGCGAGGTCTTCTGGCAGTTCTATATTAAAAGATGTCGATTTATCATGAAATATGAGATCTAGATAAGTAACTTCTATACCTTTTTTTACTTTGGTAAAAGAGCCTACTAGAGGAAAAGTACCCAACCACACTATTTTAGAATTGGACTTCATGGCTTTAAAGTTTTCTTTATTGAGGCAGTCTTCAATATAAAAAGGAGCGATAGAAGTACTAGGTATTTTAAAGTCAAACCATTCTTCTAAGGATAGATCAAAACCGATACCGTGCATGTAATTAAATAGCGATTTCTTTAAACCATCACTAAATTTACTGTGGTCTATACCGGTAGAATCGGCAAATTGCACATCGTTATTTGCAAACGAGATTTCTTTTAAATGAGGTGTTACTCCATAATCTTGGGTATTCATACCTACTGGACTGTGAGCAGTAAGTGCAAACTGATGCCAGAAACCACTTTGAATAATACCTAATTCAAACAACTGTCTAGTCATTTCTAGACTGTCTATAGTTTCTTGAATAGTTTGTGTAGGATAGCCATACATGAGATAGGAGTGAACCATGATTCCAGAAGCAGTAAAATTTCTAGTTACTTGGGCTACTTGTTCTACAGTTACACCTTTGTCAATAAGTTTTAATAATCGATCTGAAGCTACTTCTAGACCTCCAGAAACAGCTATACAACCAGATGCTTTTAATAAATGACACAGATCTTGAGTAAAGTTTTTCTCAAAACGTATGTTGGTCCACCAGGTTACGGTAAGTTTTCTTTTTAGAATTTCTAATGCTACAGAGCGCATTAAAGCTGGTGGTGCAGCCTCATCCACAAAATGAAAGCCACGTTCTCCTGTTTGCTCTATTAATTGCTCCATACGATCTACAAGAACGTTTGCCGCAACCGGTTCATAAAGCGCTATGTAATCTAGTGAGATGTCACAAAACGTGCATTTACCCCAGTAACAACCATGTGCCATCGTCAGTTTATTCCAGCGTCCATCGCTCCATAAACTGTGCATAGGGTTTGCTACTTCTATTACAGATATATATTTATCTAGTAATAAATCACTGTAATCTGGTGTACCTACTTGTAACTGTTTGTAATCTGCTTGAGTGGCATTATTTTTATAAACTACGGTATCATTTTCAAGAACAAAGGTTCTTTTTAATTCAATTTCTTGACTAGGTTTTGCAGGATGATTTAATACATAATCAGTTGCCAATTCTAGAGGTAACTCACCGTCATCGAGACATATAAAATCTACAAATTCAAAAACACGTGCATCTTTTAAAGATCTTAATTCTGTATTAGGAAAACCACCACCCATGGCTATTTTAATATCAGGGAAGTGTTTTTTAATATGCTGACAGGATCTTAAACCACTGTACAAATTACCAGGAAATGGTATGGAAACTACGACCAGTTTAGGCTGCGTTTCTTTTAATTGCGCGTCTAAAATAGCAACGGTTATCTTATCTATATATGATAAAGGCTGTTGTAGCGCTTTGTATAGCTGGTCAAAGCTATTGGCACTCATCCCTAAACGCTCTGCATAGCGGCTGAAACCAAAGTTGTCATCTATACATTCTTTTATAAAATCAGAAAGGTCTTCTAGGTATAAAGTGGCTAGATGTTTTGCCTTGTCCTGTAATCCCATATTACCAAAAGCCCAGTCTAAATCATCAACCTGATCAAAACGAGATGCTTGTGGTAAGAAATTATCAAGACATATCTGTCTCGCAAAGGTGTCGTTATTTCCCTGTAAAAAGGAAATAATTTCATCAAGTGGTTGTAAATAATGATCTTTTAATGCATAAATACGCTGGCTGTTCTCGCTTAGAATATTACCATTATCTATAGCATAATCAAATAATTGCGTCATTCCTTTTTTAGAAAAAAGCTCTAAAATGACCTCTATTCCTAAATCCATTTGAAATGATGTGATCTCTTTAGTATTTAAAAATCCTTTTATATAAGCCGTTGCTGGATACGGTGTATTCAGTTGAGTAAAAGGTGGCGTGAAAAGGAGTAGATCTTTTTGCATGGATATTTATGGAATGCAAATTTAAGGTTTGTGTTTGTTCCGCTTTCGCGAAAGCGGAATTCTTATTCTAAAACTTATAAAAGTTAAGACACTGTTTTCAGGTTATCATTAACTGCTTGTTGATAGGCGCGAGGGTTATTTGCTTTTTTAATGGCTTTAAAAGCTTTTTGCGGATTGGGAAATGTCAAAGCCCAATATTCCCAAAAACCTTGCATTTTCATCTTTATAGGTGTTGGACCTTGTAAAAAGTCATCATATTGCTGGTATATGGTGTCATGGAATTCTCTAAAGATCTCCCAACGATTTTCTGGATATACTTCAGTATCTGCCTTTATCATGCTGGGTAAAAAAGGATCGGCTATGAGGCCGCGACCTATCATCCAGTGATCTATTTTAGGAAATTGTTTTTGCATCGCTCTAAAACCGGCTACACTAGTTATGTCACCGTTGTAATACAGTTTGTGTTTTGAGGTGTCCAGACATTTTTGAAACGACTCGAGATCTACACCACCTTTATATAATTGTTTACCTATGCGTGCATGGATGGCGATGTTCTTAATAGGATATTTTTCTAGAATAGGGAAGGTACCTAAAATTTCTGTAGGTTCTAAATATCCCATTCTCATTTTCATCGAGACTACAACATCTGTCTCTGCATGAACACGTTCTAAAATATGATCTATCTTTTCTGGATCACAAATAAGTCCAGATCCCATACCTTTTTTAGTCACCATAGGATAAGGGCAACCTAGATTCCAATTTAATTCTTTGTAACCTAATGATCTTATGTACTCTACAGCGATAAGAAACTCGTCTGCACTGTTAGTCATAACCTGTGGTATCAAATCTGGCACCTCGTTATTTTCTAACTGCAAGTCACGCTGGTATTTACTACTTATAACTGGCTTATTATTAAACCGGATATAAGGAGCATAAAAAGTATCGATACCACCAAAGTATTTATGTACCGCATTACGGAATCTAAACTCTGTAAAGCCTTGTAGTGGAGAAGAAAGTAGGGTAAATGACATGTGTTATAATTGCAGTGCAAAGTTAATGCTTGCGTAAGTAGAAAATATAGCTTTCTACTATTATTAAATCAGCTCGCATTGCACAACTAAGATACTTATGTTATTTATTCCTCTTCGTCTATTTTGGGTAGGTTGTAGACTAAATCTTCTAGAGCAACCTTTTTTTCTATAATGCCTACTGCGGTAAATTCTTCTATAATCTTATCTACGGTACTTTCCCATAACTGGTCATCACTAAACTCTGTACGTAACAGCCATTGCTGTACATCACCTACTTGTAGGTCGTAATGTGATGCAATAGTGCGATCTATACTAGGTATGTGTTTAAAGTCTGATGTGTAGGTATTAATGATGTGAAGCATTTTTGCAAGTGCTTCTTCTTTTTCTGAAATACATTTTTCCGTTGCAGCGATTACAAAACTAGGCCATGGTGTGGCTATAGTTTCTAGGCGTTTAAAAACACCTTGATCTACTATGGGCTGTGTCATATAACGTTCCCATAGAAATAGTTGCGCTTTATTTGCACTTAAAGCTTCTACAGCGCCATCTAGTGTATTAATTAATTCAAATTCTATGTCTTCGGTATCCCAACCATGTCTTTTGGCTAGTAGATAACTCATTAAATGAGAGCCACTTCCATAGCGACTTATGGCTATTTTACCATCTTCTAGTTGCTCTGTTCTATCTGCTTCTATATTACCAGGTGCATGCACGCCCCATAGTAGAGGAGAGGATACATATACTTGTAAAATACGCGACTTATTCCCAGCGATAATATCTTTTACGATTCCATCGGTTAGAATACAGGCTACGTCTAGTTGCTCTTCACGCAATAGTTTGCTCATGCGACCAGTTCCTTCTGGTACGTCTTGCCATTGTAGATCTATTCCCGCTTTCGCGAAAGCGTTATCCTCAATTGCTAGGTGCCATGGCAAATTAAAATGCTCTGGTACACCGCCTATTTTTATGGTTATCTTTTTTTCCATAGCTTACAAATATAGCACAGAAGCGTTAACTATGCTTTTGTTCTAGGTATTTATAAATTTCTTCTTGTGAGCGAATTTTCTTCTCCCCATCCTTGGCTTGCACCATTGGGTTGTTTTCTTGTGGCGTATGTATGCGTGCTTTTACATTATCTCTCAATTGAAGGTCTAGAATATCATCGAGCTCTGCATATATATCTGGATCATTGATAGGTGTTAACACTTCTATTCTACGATCTAGGTTACGACTCATCCAGTCTGCGCTACCAGTGTACATGATAGGATCTCCTGCATTGTGAAATTTATAAATACGACCATGTTCAAGGAATCTGTCTACTATAGAAGTGATTTCTATATTTTCACTTATACCTTTAAGTTGCGGCACGAGACTAGAGAATCCTCGTACTATAAGACGTATATGTACACCAGCCTGACTGGCCTGGTACAATAGATGAATCATGCCACGATCTTCTAGCTGATTCATTTTTGCTGTGATGTAGCCACCTTTACCGTTTTTAGAATGTTCTATTTCTTGACGTATTAGTGATTCAAAAGTACTTCTGGTAGTAAATGGGCTTATAAGCAGGCTACTGGCGCGTGGTATAATTAAATCACCTTGCAAGACTTTAAAGGTTCTTAAAAGGTCTTTAGTTATTTTTTTATCTGCGGTAAATAATCCGTGATCACAATAGTTTTTAGAAGTTTTGGCATTAAAATTACCGGTACCTATGTAAGCATATCTTTTTTTCTTATCGTTTTCTCTACGTAAGATAAGCAGCACTTTGCTATGTACTTTTATACGTGGATAACTATAAATAACACGAGCGCCGTGTTTTTCAAATATGCGTCCCCATTTGATATTGTTTTCTTCGTCAAATCTAGCTTTTGCTTCTACAAATACGGTTACTTTTTTACCGTTTTTAAGTGCTCTTAATAATGCATCTGTAAGCGCAGATTCGTTTGCAACGCGATATAAAGATATTTTTATTTCTTCTACTTGCTCATCTTGTGATGCTTGGTCTATAAATCGTTGCACATAATCAAAGGACATAAAAGGAAAATGTACGAGCTGATCTTTTTTTGCAATTACTTCAAAGTAAGAACTTTCCTTTTCTAATACTTTATGCTTTATAGTCTTTAAAGGAGCTGCCTGTAGCTCTTTGTTTTTAGTTGGGTTAGGGAAACCAAAGAAGTCATGGAAGTTATGATACGTACCGCCAGCTACCATATCTATTTTACCTAAGCCTAGACTTTTTCTTACGTTTTTCCTAACATCTTTAGGCATGCTCTCATCATAGAGCAATCTAGTAGCTTGTCCTACCTCACGTTGCGATAAAGATTTGTGAATCAAGTCTGCCAGAGTGCCGTCTATCTCTTGATCTAGATATAATTCTGCATCTCTAGATAGTTTAATAGAGTAGGTGTTTGATATTATATTTTCAGGGAAAATATCTTCAATATTAGCTTTTATGATATCATCTAAAAAGGTTATAACATGTTGATCACCTTCTTTTTTAAGTTCTATAAAACGACTAGTTTCTGATGATGGGATATTTACAATACCGTATTTTTTTTCATCCTGAAAGGTTACTAACAAATAGAGGTGTTGGTTTTCTAAAAATATATCACTGGACTTTGAAGCCTCTACGATATCGGTATGTAATATCTTTTTGAGATGTGTTTTATAATATTCATTGGCTAGCTGTAGGTGGTTGTTTTTAAGAGTTTTGAGATCTAATAAGTGGATGTTGTTATCCTTTAATTCAGGGACTATATGATCAAAGAAAATCGTACCTAACTCTTCTTGTTGAGATTTTACTTTAACCAGTAATTGCTTTACAAACTTAGAAGGACGTAACGCTAGTTTTTTTCTAATGCTTTTATCAACTCTTTTAAGCTGACGCATTTGAGAAACTCTTACTCTAAAATACTCATCTAGATTTGATGAGAAAATAGCGATAAATTTAAGACGCTCATAAAGTGGATTGCTTTTATCTGCGGCTTCTTGTAGTACGCGGTCATTAAAACTTAACCAGTTAATGTCTCTATGCTGGTAAGGATATTTTTGATGTTTCTCCATCTGTTAAAATTAAGAGGTTCTAGGAGTTTTTTTTATCAAATTAAGGTTAAAAGTTCCTAATATGTTGTAGATTTAAAAACCAATCTACAATTCACTTAAACTATGAAAAAGTACTTTCCACTTATTGTCCTTTGTTTTTTGACCATTTCATGTTCTGATGAGTCCAATGATGATATCCAAGTAGAGAGAAATATGACCTTAAATATAAATGAAGAACATAACGAACTTCTAAGTCTTGAGAGAGATCAAAGAACTCATACTATAACGAGACAGGCTAACATATTTGAAACAAGTGAAATTAATCAAACTTTAAATGCCTCAGATGAGGAAATGTCATTTTTTACTTTCAAACCACAAGATTCGTTTACAGGCGAGGAAACAGTAATCATTACCACAATTGAAACCTCAAGCGAGAATGTAAATAACAGTCGTAAGATCACTACAACATATAACTTTACTATACAGTAATAGTTTTAAGTAACAATAGAATCTAAAGTGAATTTAATTAGTTTTTCTACTAACTCTTTAGGCTTTGTAGAAAATTCTCCAGTAGCTCTATTTGCAAGAATAGCATTTAAAGATACAGCTCTATGACCTAATAACTTTGACATGGCGTATATACCAGCGGTTTCCATTTCTAGATTAGTTATTTTATGTCCTTCAAAATTGAAGTCTGCAATGTGTTGATTCAAATCCTTTTCTGCAGGTTGTAATCTTATTTTACGACTTTGTGGCCCATAAAATCCTACGTTAGTAATGGTATTTCCATTAATCATCTCTACGGTCTGAAATTTCTTTGCAAGGTCTGCATCGCAGTTTACTATGTAAGGGGTAGAGTGTAATTTTGATCGTGGAATTTGTTGGGTAACCGCTTTCGCAAAAGCGAGATCACCACCATCACTTTTATACCAGTGCATTAAACTATCAAAACCTATCCCGCGTTGTGATAATAAAAAGCTGTCTATGGGAATATCACTTTGTACGGCACCACTTGTTCCAACACGTATGATATCTAGAGATTTAAGCTCTTCTTTAACTTCTCTAGTTTTAAAATCTACATTTACTAACGCATCTAACTCGTTAAAAACGATGTCTATATTATCCGTTCCTATACCGGTAGAAACCACGCTAATGCGTCTGTTTTTATAAACACCAGTATGGGTGTGAAACTCACGTTTTCCTACTTTTAACTCTATAACGTCAAAGTATTTTGAGACTTCACTGACACGCTCTGGATCACCTACTGTGATTACTGTGTCTGCCAGTTGATGTGGTTTCAGATTTAAGTGATAGATGCTACCATCTGGATTTATGATAAGCTCTGAATTTGCTATAGGCATATTAAAAATCGTGTTTTGCGATGAGTGAAATTTCTACATTCACATATTTAGGCAGGTTTGCTACCTCTACAGTTTCTCTAGCAGGAGCTGTTTCTTCTTTAAAGTAACTTCCATAAACTTCATTAACCGTAGCAAAGTTGCCCATGTCACTTAAAAAAATACTTGTTTTAAGTACGTTTTCAAAAGTCATGTCTACCTGTTTAAGAAGGCTCTCTAGGTGTTTCATTACTAGATGAGTCTCTTCTTTAAGATCGTCTATTTTAAGTTCTCCAGTGGCAGGATCTATCGCAATCTGACCGCTAGTGTATAATGTCTTTTCAAAATCATTGCTATAATATACAGCCTGATTGTAGGGACCTATAGGCTTAGGAGCAAGGTCTGTGTAGATAATTTTTTTCATGATACTAATTTAAGACTTATTAAAGAGCTTCTTGAAACTGTATAATAAGTTTTTATTTAAGATTATGTTAAATGAAAAAGCGCGTTGTGTAAAACAACGCGCTTTCTATTAAATATGGAACTTTAAGTTCTATATGATTTATTTTGTGATCTTCATTTCAAAAACAAGATCAGTGTTAGGAGGTATAACACCACCAGCGCCACGCTCACCATAAGCAAGGTCAGATGGTATAAATGCTACTATCTCGTCACCGTAATTCATAGATAACATAGCGTCTTTAAATCCTTGAACCATACCTACAGAAGAACTGTATTGAACTGGCATAGGGGCATAAGCATTCATTTGCGCTTTTCTCTCGTTTACGTTATCATATTTTTGAGCTATCTCTAATACAGAAGAGTCAAATAAAGTACCGTCCATAAAGAAACCACTATAATCCATCATTACAGAAACGCCATCAGCTGGTTTTTCACCGCTTCCTGCTTTCTTTACATAAACCATTACATCGCTATTAGGTAATTTAGTAGCTTTAAGTTTTAGAGCAGCAAGGTCAGTTGCTTTAGCCGCTTTATTTGCAGGTGCAGCAGCTTTTCTTTCGGCAGCAATCTTTTCTGCTTCTTCTCTTTTTGCTTTTGCAGCACTTAATGCGTCTTCAAATGTTTTAACAGCATCCCATTTTCTAGCTTCTTTACCTTTACGGATTATAGATATTTTTTGCATGATCATATCTTCTACAGGCTTCTGTCCGTTTACTGGAGTAGTAGCAATAGAATCAACAACTTCAAGACCTTTTACCACTTTACCGAATACGTTATAACGCATATCCAGTCCAGGGTTTTCTTTGTGCATGATAAAGAACTGGCTACCGTTAGTATCTGGTCCAGCATTTGCCATAGAAAGGATACCTTTAGAATCGTGCTTTAAAGAATCGCTTACTTCTTGATCAAATTTGTAACCTACATCACCACTTCCAGTACCAGTAATATCTCCACCTTGTATCATAAAGTCTTTAATAACTCTATGAAAAATAAGACCATCATAAAAAGGTTTACCTTTAAGAGAATCGTTCACTAATGGGTGTTTACCTTCAGCGAGAGCGACAAAGTTAGCACTAGACACAGGAGCATCCTTGTAATACAATTCTGCAAACATGGTTCCTTTATTCGTTTGAATTTCGGCATATACACCATCCTTAACGTCTGGATATTTGTCTTCACAAGAAGATGCCATAAATACTAGGGCAAGTATTGCAAGTAGTCCGTGGATTTTTTTCATTTTACTAATTTATTTTTTTTGTTTAAAATTATTTTGGATTTTGCTTTCGCGAAAGCGGAACACTTATCCCACTTTTAGTTTTCTACATTTATACCTAATAATCTTACACGACTTTTAAAAGGTGTGTTAGGTCCTATTAGATTTTGGTCTCCATAATAGCCATAAGCTGCATAAGATGGGAAAAATACGATCATCTCCTCATTGGTTTGCATTAACTTTAACGCTTCTCTCATACCTCTAAAAACACCATATTCTTGCTCTAGGCTCTTTGTGATAGGAGATAGGTCTTCTTTATTATAAATAACCTCTCCATTTAAAGAGGTAACATCATATTCAAAAGTAACTCGATCGCCAAATTTAGGCTGGATACCGCTTACAGAATCTTTTTTAGTAAACATGTAATAAAACCCAGTTGAACCGCGCTCAAACTGTTGATCTAGATCCTTAATAATGGTTTCTATCGCTTCCTCTTCGGCAGCGTATAGTTTTTTATTAATTTCAATAGATTCTTGTATGGTAGAACTAGTCGTGTTAGTAATAGGTTTTCTAGGTTCTACTTTTTTACTACAACCGTAAAAAGAAACTAGAATAACAACTACTAAAACCGTTTTATATAACCACTTCATGGAGCTCTTTTTCATAATAGGGCAAGATACTAATTAATTTTTTCACTGTATCGTCCATAGAAAGATCAGATTTACCACCGGCTGCATTTTTGTGGCCGCCACCTTCCCAGTTATCTCGTGCTAGTTGATTCACATCAAAGTCACCCTTAGATCTTAATGATGTTTTAATGATAGACTCGCTTTTTTTCTCGATTAATATTTGTGCAAATACAATACCGTCTAGACTTAATGCATAGTTTACAAAACCTTCTGTATCACCTTTTTTAAAGTTATTGTCATCCAGTTCTTTTTGAGTAAGAGTGATAAAAGCAGTGCGGTATTTTTCTAAAATAACCATGTTATTAAGTGCAACACCTAGTAACTTCATTCTAGAAGGTGTGTTTACATCATAAATCTTGCGATTTATACCTTCACTATTAGCACCTTTATCTACCAGATTTGCAGCAACACGTAGGGTAGTAGAAGTGGTAGAACGGTATTTAAAACTACCAGTATCTGTTAATATACCTGTGTACATAGCAGTAGCCATGGCAGGAGTTATTTTTTCAGTGTCGCCTAGCATTTCTAGAAAGTGATAAATCATCTCGCAGGTAGAACTCATTGCGGTGTCACTATACATATAGGTAGCAAAATCATCTGGTTGCTGGTGATGGTCTATCATTACAAAGGTAGATTTTACCTCGCTAAGAATAGTTTCCATATTTCCTGCGCGGTGAAAAGCGTTGTGATCTAGGTTAAAAATAAGATCGGCTTCATTGATAAGAGCATCTGCTTTTTTACTTTCTTGCTCGTAATTGACAAATAAATCACTGTAATCCATCCATTTTAAGAAGGTAGGAAAATCGTTAGGACTTATCATAGTTACCTTGTGACCTAGCTGGATTAAATAACCGTAAAGCGCAGTTACAGAACCTACAGCGTCACCATCTGGATTTTTATGTGGTACAATAACAATATTTCTAGGAGAGGAAAGCTCTTTTTTCAGGCCTTCAATTTGATCTTTATTCATAGGGTAACAAAAGTAAAGTTTTCTCAGGCTTTAACAAGTATAATGGTCATTAAGCTAGAGGACAGTTTTATTTTTTATTTAGGAGGTATAATTTTATGTCAAAGTATTACTTTTGCAGCGCATTTTAAAAAATATAAAAATGGCTACTAATAGAACATTTACAATGATTAAGCCTGATGGCGTTGAAGACGGTCACACAGGTGCTATACTTGATAAGATTACAGCAAGCGGTTTTAGAATCGTTGCTTTGAAAAAAACTCAAATGACTGTTGCAGATGCACAGGCATTTTATGAAGTACACAGTGAGCGTCCATTTTATGGTGAATTAGTAGAATTCATGAGCCGTGGTCCTATAGTAGCTGCAGTTCTTGAAAAAGAAAACGCTGTTGCAGATTTCCGTACTTTGATAGGTGCTACAAATCCTGCTGATGCTGCCGAAGGTACTATCAGAAAGATGTTTGCAAAGAGTATGGGTGAAAACGCTGTTCACGGTAGTGATAGTGATGAGAACGCTGCTATAGAGAGTGCATTCCACTTCTCTGGTCGTGAAATGTTCTAAGAAACAGACTTTTTATAGTAGTTTACTACTTTAAATTATATAGAAAAGCCACTTCATAAGAAGTGGCTTTTTTTATGGGTTGTTTATTCCGCTTTCGCGAAAGCGAAACAATTAAAATTCTTTTAAAAATTTATACACTTTAGGTAAGGGCAGTCCCATGACGTTATAATAGCAACCTTCTAAACGTGTAACGGCTGCATACCCTAACCAGTCTTGTACACCATAGGCGCCAGCTTTATCAAAGGGTTTGTAATTAGTAACGTAGTAATCTATTTCTTCTTCACTAAGAGGTGCAAAATGTACCTTAGTAACATCATTAATAACATGCTGACGTTGCGATGTGGTAAAGCAAACAGATGTGTAAACTTCATGAAAATCCCCACTCATAGAGTTTAACATCTCTCTAGCATGTGTAGCACTTTTAGGCTTTTCTAATGGAGCGTCATTAAACCATACTATGGTGTCGCTGGTTATTAATAGTTCGTTTTCCTTTAAATCATTCTTAAAAGCACTAGCTTTTAGAATAGAAAGATAGTCTGTGATTTCCTGACCTTTTAAACGGTCACTGTAAACCTCGTCTACAGGTCTGGTTTCTATTTTAAAATCTAGATCTAAACCTTTTAAAAGCTCTTGTCTACGTGGTGATTGAGACGCGAGAATGATCTCTGTATCTTTAAATTTATTTGCTAGCATAGCTGTTAATTGAAGTAATAATTGATTCTAAAAATTCCTATAGATAGTATTCCTAATAGTAAAACTACCTTGAGTATAGTAGACAGTATATGAAATTCTCTTTGAGACGCAGCTGTCCATAATTTGATCATGACATACATTAACGGTCCCATGATTAAGAATATGAAATAATAGGTAGCAATTTCATTTAAGTAAATATATTCATAAACGTACCAGCCTAATAGAACTAGAATAGCTATTATGAAAATAGAGGTAAACCTTGCTGCACGAGTTCTACCTAGAGCAATGGCTAGAGTGTTTCTACCGCCAGATTTGTCTCCGTTTACATCTTCACAATCCTTAACCCATTCTCTAACTAGATTGATTAAAAATGCCATTAAGGCAAATTCTAATAAGCGTGCCATGATAAATCTAAAAGCAACTTGTGTCTCTGGAGTGATGACAGGAAACATTTCAAATACTCCAGTGATTAATAGGACCAATGCAACTAATATAGAGATGATAATATTACCTACTAGTAGAATAGATTTAAGCGAGCTCGCATAAAGGTAAAGTACAAAAGCCACTGCAATAAATACACTAGAAAGCACAGGTTTCCCTAAACTGTTTGATAGAACAAATCCACAAATAACAGCAGTAATGGTAAGAGCAAAGTATAAATTATAAGCACTCTTTTCTGAGATGCTTTTTGTTACTAGTAGTTTTTCTGGTTTATTGACTCTGTCTATTTCTACGTCATGAATATCATTAATGACATTGCCACTTGCGGTGAGTAGGGCAGTCGCTGCTATTAATAGAAGCAATTGCCACCAGTTTAAAGCAGGTACCACATTAGATGGTATAAGCATGCCGTAAATAATGACTAGTTGCGTTATAATAGTCATTAATAC
This sequence comes from Nonlabens sp. Asnod2-A12, assembly GCF_045063745.1. Taxonomy (NCBI): domain Bacteria; kingdom Pseudomonadati; phylum Bacteroidota; class Flavobacteriia; order Flavobacteriales; family Flavobacteriaceae; genus Nonlabens; species Nonlabens sp. Asnod2-A12. Next base: position 159,944 of record NZ_JBEFOB010000003.1, read on the forward strand.
GTTGGGCCAGCGTATAATTTTAAGGAAAACAGTCATTTTAAATAGAAGGAAAATTTTAAAGCTATTGAGGTAAAACTAAGTGATTCCGCTCTATAGCGGAATCACGATGTCAACTTATGTATTTGTGTTTGATCTTTTAAATTCTAAGTTTATTAAGTAGACTTAACGCTTTTACCATCTTGTACGTTCCATTTACCTTGTACTTTCATGACTTGTTCTATAATATCACGTACACAACTATCGCCACCGTTTTTATGAGATATATATTGACTTACCGCTTTTACTTCAGGAATTGCGTCTTGTGGACAACAGCCCACACCAGCAAATTCTAGTGCTGGAACATCGGGCATGTCGTCACCCATGTAAACTATGTTTTCAGGCTTTAAATTATGTTTTGCAACATATTCGTGCATTTGCACCATTTTATTGCTAGCATTAAGAAAAACGTCTGTAATGCCTAGACCTACTAGTCTAGATTTTACACCTTCATTTCTACCGCCTGTAATAATACATACGTTAAATCCATTATTAAGAGCTGTTTTCATAGCATAACCATCTCTTGCATTCATGGTACGTAAAAGTTCTCCAGATTCAGAAATAAGCATGCGACCATCGGTAAGAACGCCGTCTACGTCTAGAATAAAAGTTGTGATATCGTGTAGTAATTCTTTATAGCTAGTTGCCATGTGTTTTTTGTATGGAGTTAGTAATAGATCGGTACATATCGCGATCTTCATTATCAAGCATTTCTAAATGCTTTTCTATAGTTTTTATATCATTTCTCATCGCTGGACCAGTCTGTGCCTTTTGAGGAGATAAATCGATAGCTTTAGCAAGTGTTTCTTGCATTAATGCATTTAGCAACTGTGTGTCCATGGCTGCGTCTTGCATTATTTGGTCAGCTTTAGTATAACAGTGATTTACAAAGTTATTCATATAAACAGCTGCAAGATGGAGCTTTTTACGTTGATTAGAATTGATTTGTTCTCGCTTTCGCGAAAGCGTAACAGCCACCTGCTCTAACACATCATTTACAGCCTCACTGTTAGATTCTAAACATAAAGTGATGTCCCCAAAGTTAGGTTTTCTGGTCTTACTAAAGCTTTGTGGCATATAAAAAACGCCGTGACGCTCATGTTTTTCTAAGGCTGTAATAGATACACTACCGCTGGTATGTGCTATAATGGCTTGTGAGGTAGGTAATAGGTTTGCTGTTTTATTTACGGCATCATCTGGTACTGCAAGTATAATAAGATCGCAAGCGGGCAAATTTGCTATTTGAGAAAGTAAAGGGGCTTTTATATCTGATAGCTTTTTTTGAGCTCTATTATAATATCCTACAAGAGAAATTTTATTTGATAAAGTAGCTTTTTCAAAGGCATGACATAAGTGCATTCCTACATTACCGGTTCCTATAATAATAATCTTAATCATAATGTAAAAATACGTACTTCAAAGCGACTCACAATACATGGTGTTGCGGCTTTTGTGAAGTATCTTTGCAGCCTGTAAAAAAGTCCTATGAAAGATAGATTAATTGCCTTGCTTTTTGGTACTCGTACAATGACATTTTTGCTGCTAGCATTTGCAGCAAGTATGGCGGCGGGAACATTTATAGAAAACTCCTATGATACACCTACTTCTAAGCTTTGGGTATATAATGAGTGGTGGTTTTCATTAATCATGTTTTGGTTAATGATCAATTTTATAGGGAACATAAAACGTTATGATTTATTACAGTGGAAAAAGTGGGCGACGCTTACTTTACACTTGTCATGGGTTCTTATCATTATAGGAGCAGGAATAACACGTTATATTTCTTTTGAGGGAATGATGTTGATACGTGAAGGACAAACTGCAAATACTTTTTTGAGTGACGAGACTTATTTCAGTGCTATTATTCAAGGTGAGGATGAAAACGGTAATCCTATGCAACGTAGTGTAAAAGAAGGATTATTAGTCTCGCAATATGATTATAAGACTTCTAGAGATTTTGATTTCTATGATAAGAATATAAAAGTAACTATAGACAGCATGATTTACGATGCTGTAGAGGGCTTAAAACCTGGAGATGAAAATAGCGATCGTTATTTAAAGATCGTAGAAGCTGGTGAGGGAACGAGACATGATCATTTAATTAAAGATGGAGAAGAGGCGAGTATTCACAACGTACTTTTCGGTGTGAATATAGATCCTGAGGTGGCTGCTCAAAAAGGTCTTATTAATATCACAGAAAACTGGAACGGTTATACGATACAGACTCCATATGCTGGAAATTACTTGCGCATGGCAGACCAGCTAGAAGGAGAAGTTTTTGGAGATTCTATACAAGAATTAAAATTAAGATCATTGTATTCTCTTGCTGGAATGCAATTTGTGATTCCTGAGCCTGTTACCCAAGGTGAGGTAGGAATAATTAAAAGCCCTGAACCTACTAAGGCAAAGGCACACGGTATTCTCGCTACGGTAACTAGTGGTGAAGAATCTCAAAAAATAGAATTATTAGGCGGTAAAGGGATTATATCAAATTTTAAAGACATCGATATTAATGGCCTTAAGTTATATTTAAAGTATGGCTCTATTGCGAGAGAATTACCTTTTAGTATACAATTAAATGATTTTATAGCTAGTAAACAACCAGGAACAGAAAAGTCGTACTCTGCTTTTGCAAGTGAAGTTACTGTTATAGATTCTATGGGTAAAACACCAGAACGCATTTATATGAATCACGTATTAGACAAAGAAGGTTATCGTTTTTTTCAAGCAAGTTTTGATCCAGATGAATTAGGTACACACTTATCTGTTAATCACGATTTCTGGGGTAAAACGATTACCTACATAGGTTACTTTCTTCTTTATTTAGGTCTTATGGCATTGCTATTTGATCCTAATACTAGATTTGGTGAGTTGAGAAGATTAATTAACCGTGTTAAAAAACGCAAGGCAAAACAGCTAGTAATGATTGCTATGTTGTTTTCTATAAGTATAGCTGGTGCGCAAGTACAAGAAGAAGATCATACTGGGCATAATCATGCTGCAGGAGAGCATTCTACAGCTATAGAGAGTAGAGAAGGTGTAAGTACAAATCAGGATGACGCTGTTGTTGATACCACAGAACCTGAGATAGATGTCGCAGATACTAAATTGCCACCTATACCATTAAAACTAGCAGATAGTATTATAGTGGCTAATATGGTACCACTTGTACAAGCAGAACGTTTCGGTAGAATAGTAGTACAGGATAATGGACGTATGAAGCCTATGTCTACCTTATCTAGTGAGATATTACGTAAGATTTCCAAGAGAGATTTTTATGAAGCTAAAGTAGGGGATAGCGTTGTGAGGTTAACACCAGAGCAAACGATGATAAGTATGATTCAATTTAGAGATCTATGGTTTGACGTACCGTTGATTAAATTGAATTATAAGAATGATTCTTTAAAGACCATTATAGGTGTGGATAAAAGTACCAGTTATGCTCGTGGTATGGACTTTATAAGAAGAGAAGATAATACGATAGGTAGTTATAAAATAAGCCCATATTTAGACGAAGCAAATGCAGCAGATGTGAAGTCGAGCATACATCAAGGTTTTATAGATATTAATTATGCTGTTGGGTTATTAGACCAAGTCTTAACAGGTTCTATTTTTAAAATATTTCCTAAGTATCAAGCAGAGAATAACAAGTGGTATGCTTCTGTAGATGCAGAAGAAGCAGGTTTTAATGATGAGCAAAAACGTTTTGTAAGAGATTTCCTTGGGGCGTATAGTACATTATTAATACGAGGAAAAGCAGATGGCAATTATGTAAACGCAAATGCAGCTCTCAATAGTTTGATGGAGTTTCAAAAAGTTTATGGTGTTGATATAATTCCAAGCGAGGACAAGATCGAAGCAGAGATCCTTTATAATAAGTTCAATGTCTTTAAGAGCTTGTATAAATGGTATGCATGGTTCGGTGTGATGATGTTGATTCTTTTAATAGTAGAGATCATTAAACCGATGAAAGAGATAGGATGGACTATTCAATTTCATAAATGGGTCATTTTTGGATTATTCTTAGTACATACAGCTGCGTTAATCATGAGATGGTACTTAAGTGGTCATGCACCATGGTCAGATGCTTATGAGTCGTTAATTTATGTAGCATGGGCAACGATGTCCTTTGGACTCATGTTCGGTAGAAAGAGTCATATGACTATAGCTAGTACGGCATTTGTAGTGGCCATTATTCTATGGGTAGCACAGTTGAACTGGTTAGACCCATCGATAGGTAACTTACAACCTGTTCTAGATTCTTACTGGTTAATGATACATGTTTCTATAATCGTAGGTAGTTACGGTCCGTTTGCGTTAGGAATGATTTTAGGTCTAGTGACTATGATTCTTATGATATTCTCCACAAAAAAGAATAAGAAGATTATGGATCTTAATATCAAAGAGCTTACTTATATCAATGAAATAGCTCTTACTGTAGGTCTTATCATGCTTACTATAGGTAACTTCTTAGGAGGTATGTGGGCAAACGAATCTTGGGGACGTTACTGGGGTTGGGACCCTAAGGAAACATGGGCATTGATAACTATATTTATCTATGCATTTGTATTGCACTTAAGACTTGTTCCAGGTTTAAAGAGTAGATGGACTTTTAGTTTATGGTCAGTAATAGCATTTGCTAGTGTATTGATGACTTATTTTGGTGTAAACTTCTATTTATCAGGATTACACAGTTATGCCAGTGGAGATCAAATTATCTCTTACAAATTTGCAATGATATCGTTATCAGTGATTTTAGTTCTAGCGGCTATTGCTAGATACAGAGAGAATAAAATTTACGGTAAAAAGAAATAGTAGTACAACTGCCGTTTTCATTAAAGCTCTATATAGATTTATTTATCTGTATAGAGCTTTAATTTTTTGATAGAATCTTTGCTCATGCTATAGTTTGCTATTGCTTTAATTATCATACCGCAACCTACTATAATTGCACCATAAAATATTAATGAAATATTAGTAGCTAGAGTAGTAGATATACCTATTACAGCTAATAGAAAACCTAATAAGATCATTATATTTCTCCTAGATTTCATCTTTTTAAGGATCGAGTCTAATACTTCTATAACTTTAGCTTTGTAAGAAAGAGGAATTTGAAGATCACGATCATAAACACCTGCATATAGTGCTAGAAACTCTTCTTTAGAAAACTTATCTGTATTATGATGCTCATCTTTATTCTTTAAAAAGACATCAATTATAGAGGTGAATTGATTAAGTAAATCTTCATCATTTAAATGAAGTTGTTTTCTTGAGGTTTCTAAGCTGTGCTTTTTCTGTTGTTCAAAAGTAGATTCTTCTCTCAGTCTAGCTTGCTCGTCTGCATAGAGTTCGTCTAGGAGAGAGCTTTTCTCATCAACAGATTTGTGTTTAGGCGCATTGTCATACTCTCTTATTTCTTTCCATTGATTTACATCTATGGATCGTTTTTCTAAGGTAATTTGTGCGGCATTCCAGGCGACAGGAGTATATTTTTCTTTATCTATAGTAAGAATATGAATCAATTCTCGATCAGAAAAATCGGCATATAGTTTAAGAAGTTGCTCTTGATTCATTTAATTATTATGCTGATAGTTAGATAACTTTAGTCTTTAAATGAATTCCTGTAAGCTTCTTTCTCACGTTGTGTTTTACGTTGTATCTGGAAACCTTTTAAGAATTTACGTAAATACTGATCATTTAAATATTTGAATTTAGGATGTGTTCTTTTTCTGAAGAAGGCACTCAATTCTGTTTCACTTATCACAACATCTGCCTTTTTCCAGATATAGAGTAATTCTTTAGATGTAAAATTAAAGGCAATTTTAAGTTTACGTAGGATAATGGTATTATCTAGTTCTGTCTCTGCGACAGGAATTTGACCATCTTTTTTACCTCTATGGTTAACTATAAGTCCATTAAGAAAAACAGCTAGATTTTCATCTACGACTACATCAAAGTCTTCATCTTCTTCTTTTTTGAGCCAGTTGCTTATTTCTGCTCTAGAAACAGGTTCACCACCTTTGGCATATATATCTATCATCGCATCATCACTCAAGTTTAGAGTAAATCTCAATCTTCTTAATATATCGTTGTTATCCATTTCTTTTATTTATAGACTAGTTTAAGGCTACAAAGGTACGATTATGATTGCCTTTAAGAATATTTTATTGGGTTTGTTCCACTTTTGCGTAAGCAGAAATCAATTAATAATGCTTTTACTTTTATAATTTAATACCAAATCTAGAGAGCATCTTCTTTTCAAATTTCCAGAAAAAGTCAAATTGACCAAATAACCAGCCCATTGCTACTAATAAAATTTGATAAATAGGGAAGAGTATAAGTATACGCAACGGCCAGAATAGCCATCCAGACATAGATTCTCTGCTCAAGCCTATGTATTCCATAAATGGGCCTGATAAACGTGCAGATAAGGAACCAGTAATGGCAAATACTATAAACATGGCAATTAATTCCCATCTATAAGTAACTTCCCATCTGGTTTTTAATTTTGAAAACAACCACATGGTTATTTTGTAAAATATATAGGTTAAAATTAAAGTCACGATTATGGTAAAAGCATACTCGTAGGTAATGTCTTCAAATGTGGTAGGTAAAATGCGCACGGCTATAAAATAACCACTTGCTAGTAAACCTATTATTCCTAAAAGGATGTAAATGAATTGCCAGTTTTGGGTAATCTCCCAATTCTTTTTTAGTTTTTGCATATTGCAAAAATAAGTTACTTCAACTTCTGATTATATTTTTGTTCAAAGAAAAGGAAGTAGTTGTACAGTAAATAATTCACCTCATAGCCATAATCTGTTCTACGATTGTAATCTATGGCAAATGGGTAAAGATGACTGCCATATTTTATAGGGTTTCTAGATCTAATATTATAAGTAGTAACTTTTAAAGCATTACTTATTTCCATAGCAGATTGAGAATAATAACCTCTAGGTGGTTGTGTACCTAACCAAGAATTAAATCCAGGTTCAAAAATTATAATCTCGTATTCTAGACTATCGTTTACGATACGTATTGTGTCGTTTTTTACAGAACTATTAGAAGTCAGTTTTTTATTTTTTCCTGTATCCATGGTGCTGCATCCTACGATAGCTACTATCACAAAAATGCTGTATATAAATGTTTTCATAGGATAAAAATAGAGTGCTTGTTTCCTTAAATGAAGTAAGAATGAGTTAACGATGCAACTCGTTGAGTAAACAAGTAATTACTACATTAAAGGTACAAAAAAAGCGATCACTAAGGGAGTGATCGCTTTTATAATAATAAAGAGTTGGGATTCTTATTTGAATAAACCTCCTAAAATACCACCTATACCGCCACTTTGTTTTTTATCACCACCTAGAACCATTCCAGCAACGTCGTCTATAATGCTACCATCACCGTCTGCATCTAGAATTTTTTCAATAAAGCTTTGTTCTCCTGCTGCAGCACCAGACTGACCACCTAGAACAGAACCTATAAGGTCACCTATACCATTAGATCCAGAAGCAGTTGCTTGAGATTGATTTTGTTTTGCTAGTACACCCATAACTACAGGAGCAGCCATTTTAATAATTTGACTTACAGATCCCATGTCCATACCACTAGTTTGTGATAATGCACTTTCTACCTGAGTTTGTTTTGAACCTAAAACATGATTTAATATTCCAGCACCATCAGACTCTAATTGCTCTGGGCTACCTGCACCATCACCAAAAATACCACCCAACATATCCATTACACCACCACCGCTATGACGTGGGTCGTTTAATGCATTGTTAAGAGATTCTGCACCTTCAGGAGTAGCTGCATTACGTTGCATAGCTCCTAAAATAAGAGGCATTGCTTGAGATAATAGACCAGAAGTTTGGTCTGCTGATTGTCCTGTTTTTTGAGAAAGTCCTTGTATTAAAGTTTTTCCAGTATCAGATTGTAGTAAGTCTAGTATTGATGACATAAGTAGTTGTTTATTTTAATTATAGCACAATTTACATAATTTTATTGGTAGTATTAAAAAAGGCTAGATTTTAGTTTCGCTTTCGCGAAAGCGCAATTATTACCGACCAATAACCTTAATTAATCGGTATAATGCATTTTTATGGATTCTGTCATTTTGCGATTTCTGAGTACGGCACGATCAAAATCATGCATAAACATAGAGTTTTTCTAAGTTTCTTATCCATCTTAATTAGTTTTAAGTACGCTTATCTGAGCAGTATTAAGGTATTAAAGTCACATATTGGTCAGATTTAATATATCCCACTGACTGTTTGAAGATTTAATTTTTTAATCAAAAAAAACCGCAATCGGTTAAATTGCGGTTTTAAAAAGTATGATTTATCTAAGATTTGTTATCCCAGTATCTCAATAATCTGATCAGCCAGCTCAGTTCCTATACGGTCCTGTGCTTCATTAGTTGCAGCGCCTATATGTGGACTTAATGAAAGTTTATCATTCATTAACAAGACTATTTCTGGCTGTGGTTCTTTTTCAAAAACATCTAGTGCGGCAAAAGAAATATGTTCTGTTTCCAAAGCATTAACTAGAGCAACTTCGTCTAGAACACCACCACGAGCAGCATTTACTATAGCAGCTCCTTTTTTCATAAGGCTTAATTCTTCTTCACCTATCACATAATTCTTTTGAGCAGGAACGTGAATAGTAACGAAGTCTGCAGTTTTAAGCAATTCTTGTTTTTTTACAAGAGGAATTTCTACCTGTACTGTCTGTCCATCAAAAAGATCCCAAGATACAGTAGGAGCCTTATCGGCAAAACTATCATGAGCAACTACTTTCATACCTACACCTGCTGCGATTTTTGCAACTTCTTGCCCTATGCGACCTATACCTATAATTCCTAAAGTTTTACCACGTAATTCAGAACCTTTTGCATATGCTTTCTTTAAACCTTTGAAGTTACTATCTCCTTCTAGGGGCATGTTTCTGTTTGCGTCATATAAGAACCTTACACCACCGTAAAGGTGACCAAAAACTAACTCGGCCACACTGGCGCTACTTGCCGCAGGAGTGTTAATTACTTTAAGTCCTTTTTCACGTGCATAAGCCACATCTATATTATCCATACCAACACCACCGCGTCCTATAATCTTAAGACTTGGGCAGTTGTCAATTAACTCTTTACGAGCCGTAGTTGCAGATCTTACTAAAAGTACTGCTACTTCATTTTTATTTATATATTCTTCTAATTGTCCCTGTGCGACATTAGTAGTAATTACCTCGTGACCAGCTGCGGTTAATTTATCAATTCCGCTTTGTGAGACACCGTCGTTTGCTAGTATTTTCATTTTAGTTTCTTTTGTTTCCGTTTCCTAACCTTAAAAGGGTGCAGAAACAGTTGACTTATTATATTAAACTTTGAGTCAAATTTAAGTTCTAATGAAATCTCACCCTTTAGGGTTGGAGAAAAGATTTCGTTATTAAAAATCTATGATTATTAATTCTTAAGCATTTTTTTCTAACTGCTGCATTACATCTACAAGAGTTTGTACGCTCTCTAGAGTTAATGCGTTATACATGCTTGCACGATAACCACCTACAGATCTATGACCGTTTAAACCATTGATTCCTGCTTCTTTCCACATAGAATCAAATGCTGCAGTGTGTGCGCTATCATTTAAAACAAATGTAGCATTCATAGCAGATCTGTCTTCTTTCTCTTTTACAAAACCATTGAACAACTCATTGCGATCTATTTCATTATAGATTAATGCGGCTTTCTGGTTATTTAATTTTTCTATAGCATCTATACCGCCATTTTCTTTTAACCATTCTAGTGTAAGCATACTTACATAAATAGGAAATACTGGTGGAGTATTGAACATAGAATCTTTAGAGATATGAGTTCTATAATCTAACATAGAAGGTATTTGTCTAGAGACTTTACCTAAAATATCTTCTTTTACAACGATTAAAGTAGTTCCTGCTGGACCCATATTTTTTTGAGCACCTGCATAAATCAAATCGTATTTTTCAAAATCACGTTGTCTTGAAAATATATCACTACTCATATCACAAATTAATGGAACAGACACATCTGGAGTGTACTGCATTTGAGTACCAAAAATGGTATTATTAGTCTGAAAATGGAAATAATCTACATCTTCAGGAATTACATAACCTTTAGGAATATGGTTGTAATTATCTGCTTTTGAAGAAGCTACTTCTATAACCTCACCAAACATTTTTGCTTCTTTAATAGCCTTATCTGCCCAAGTACCAGTGTTTAAGTAAGCTGCTTTTTTCTCTAAAAGGTTATAAGCAACCATTAAAAACTGCATACTTGCTCCACCACCTAAGAATAATGCTTTATAACCTTTGCCAGTTAAACCTAAGTGTTCTAGCGCTAGGGATTGAGCTTTTTCCATGACCGAAACAAAATCTTTACTACGGTGGGAAATTTCTAGGATACTTAAATCGTTGAAATTAAGAACAGCTGCCGCTGCTTTTTTAAAAACTTCTTGTGGCAGTATGCATGGTCCTGCGCTAAAATTGTGCTTAAGCATTGTGTGTCATCTTTTGAATGAATTACAAAAATGCAAAATAGAACGCCAAATTATGTTATATAATCGATAAGGTTTTTAAGATAATGTCAACAAAAATTGAATAGTATCCACACCGTCTGCATAGTCCTGTAATCCAGGTGTTTGTGTAGTACCGAATTCTACTGTCTGTGGTGCAGTCATTTTTCCTAATAAATTACTTACAGTACTGGCTGCTGGTCCAGATGCTACAACGCATTGTAACTTATCTGCATTTTCTTGAAACTCTGTCGCCAGGTCTTCTAAATTATCGTAATAACTATAGCCTAAACTAGCAATAGGAGAGGAGTAGCTGTCATTTTCTTCTTTGATTAATAAGAACTCGTTATCTAATAAATCAAACTCGCTCATTAAATAAACGGCTTTGTTGTAGTCGTAGTTATTTAGGTATTTTTCATTTTTAATAAGTTCTTTTCTAACGAACATGCCATTAAAAAACAGATCAAAATTATATCCTTTGGGCACTTTTAAATGACTCACACTTCTGCAACCTAGACCAAAATAAAGAAACACATCTTTACTAAGCGCTTCCATTTGTTCTAGTGTTTCATTTCCTGTTAAAACGGCAACACTATTTCTATTTTTACGTATGATATTAGGCTTTTTACCAAAATAATGTTCAAAGTATCGAGCTGTATTATTACTTCCGGTAGCGATTACCGCGTCATAATTTTCTAATTTACCGTTTGCATAAGAGTAGGACGTAGCCAGTTCTGGACAGTAAGAAGTTGCTATTTCTAGTAATAAAGGAGTGAGTACGTCATCATTGCTAGAATTTTTAATCATCGCATGATGGCCTGAGATAATGACACATAATACATCATGAAAACCTACTAGAGGTAAGTTACCAGCGGTAATAAGTGCTACATTTTTAGAGCTCACATTATCTAGTTGATAAGCTTGTGTCCAGTTAGTTAGGTTCTCTACAGTTAAAGCATCTGCCCATTGCTGTACAGAAAAATGTAAAGTGTCTTCTGTAAACCATGAGTTCTTACGTTCTGCTAGTTCCAGTCTTTGTTTTATGATATCTTGCCAGCTTGCACCTGAGTCTGTGAGAGACTCTAGGGTACCTTTTAGGTAAGAAGATAGTTGAGATCCCGCTTTCGCGAAAGCGGAAATACGATCATTTAACGTGGTATTTATTGACAATGTGTTCACAAGGCACTATTTTTGCACAAAAGTAAAGAAAAGCTATGGCAATCATCATAACAGACGAATGTATTAATTGTGGAGCGTGTGAACCTGAGTGTCCTAACACGGCAATTTATGAAGCAGCAGATGACTGGCGCTATGCAGATGGTACAGATTTAGATGGAAATGTTGTTTTACCTAACGGTAAAGAAGTGGATTCTAATGAGACGCAAGAACCAGTAAGTGACGAGTTTTATTATATAGTCCCAGATAAATGTACCGAGTGTGTAGGTTTTCATGAAGAGCCACAATGTGCTGCGGTATGTCCGGTAGATTGTTGTGTGCCAGATGATGACGTCGTAGAGACTAAAGAAGTGCTGTTAGAAAAGCAGGCTTTTATGCATAAAGACTAAGTTATATTTAAACGATAATTACAATTTTCAAAACTCTCAAGAGCTATCGCTTTTGGGAGTTTTTTGTATTTATGATTTTATGGAGCAACTGGTTATTAGTTATATTAGCTTAAAATTTATAGCCATGAAATATCTTTTCTCACTTTTATTTATAGGAGCTTTTTTTAATGGAGTTGCGCAAGAAATTACAGGACAGCAACTACTGGATAAAGCAATCAAAGTTCATGACCCTAGTGGAAATTGGAATAGTTTTAAAGGAAATTTACAGGTTACGATGTCTACGCCAGATAAACCAGCTCGTGTGAGTGATATTTTGATAGACTTACCTGCTCAAAAATTTAGTGTAGCCGCAACTCGTGATAGTGTCATAACTATTTATGCGGTAGATAAAGAAAATACCTCTGTAGATAAAAAGGATTTGAGATCTCCTGAAACTAAAGCGGTGAGTTCTGATAAAGACAATGAAAGAGCTGTTTTTATGAAAAACTACTATACCTATTTGTACGGTTTACCGATGAAATTAAAGGATGAAGGAACTCATATAGATCCTAAAGTAGAACGTAAAACCTTTAAAGGCAAAGAATACTTAGTAGTAAAAGCTTCTTATAATGAAGCGGTAGGAAGCGATGTGTGGTTCTTTTATTTTGATCCAATTTCTTATAAAATGGAAATCTATCAATTTTTTAGAACAGATCAAAAAGGTAATATAAAACCTGATTCTGGAGAGTACATTTTATTATCTGACAGCCACTTAATCAATGGAATACACATGCCTAAAGTACGTAAATGGTATTATAACAAAGATGATAAATTTCTAGGCGCAGACGTGATTACAAAATAATTGAACTTTTCTTTATAATGATAAGCAACCTTTTTTAGAATTCTACATCTATCTATAAACCAACCTAGATGAAGAAGTTACTTTTTCTGTTACTACCCATTATTTTAATTTCTTGCGAGGCCAGATTAGACGACGATAAGCGTGCATTTTTTAAAACTAGAATTGTTGATTCTAGTGGTTTGCCACTTGTCAACGCATCGGTAGAGGTAACGACTTATAGATCTTATGATTTCTTTTTAATTAACGGACAGAATCTAACAAAAACTTCAGAGCCTGATAGAGATTTTTTATTAGGTAAAGGAACAACCGATGAGAATGGAGCCGTTTCTTTTACCATGTTATTTGATACTGCCTATAGATATTATGTTCATATAAAAGGAGTTGATGATTCTAGTAAAATACTAGCTGTAGCAAGTGATAGTTTTAATCAAGATCTTACTCTAGATATTCCATTAATTACTATGACAGATATTGCAAATGTGGAATTAGAGTTTATAAATACATCAGGTACTACAAGTGTTTATGATGTAACCATTAATTATTTTGCGATTTATTGTGACGAATTGTACGAGAATAACTCTTTTGTAAGAGATGAAAATTGTGAGTTTGAAGATGAGATCATCGATTTGGTAAATCAAACAACAGATGATGGTTTATTTGAATTTAGAGCCTTTTATCCATCTGTTATAGATGTGAATTATAGAGATGCTGCCGGAAATGAAGTAAACGAACAATTTACCATTAACAATCCTACAGAGCGTTATGAGATTAATTACTAGAAAAATACTTATAATAGCAACTGTTTTATCAAGTTACTATTCTTATAGTCAAGAAAATACAACAGAAAAGTCTCATAGCTTACCAGATCGTGTTTTTGCAATAGATTTTTATTTGCAACGTGCTTTGCCTAGCGGCGATAACTTCATAGGTAACGGATTATCTGACGGTACTGGCTACGGAATAAGAATGCAATTTGACATTTATAAAAACATTTATGTAGGAGGTGCACTGAGTCAAGACTTTTTCAGTGTAAAAAATACAGATGTGATAGGAGAGTTTAATAGAGCAACTAAGTTCAATGCTTATCTGTTTCTAGGTTATGATTATCAATTAAATGACGACTGGAATATCACTGCAGATCTAGGTTATGGATACAGTCAAAATAAGAATAGACAAAGTACAGAACAAGGTGGTGGTAAATTTAGAGATACTGGAAATGTATTTAGAATAACGACTAGCATAGAATACAACCTATCTAGTGCTACATCCATATATTTAAGTCCCAGTTATGAATCTATTTCTTATAATATAAATAGTGCTCCAGCATTAGAAGATACTTTTGATAAAGGTAAATTTATAAATCTAGCTTTAGGTATCCGTTTTAACGTTAGAGATTATAGAAATGTACCTCTTAAAGATGCCGATAATCAAGAACTTATTGATTTGCAAAATAGAGATCGTGATGATTTAAGTATTTCAGAGAAAAGAAAACTTTATTTTTTAAAGAAAAAAGAAGCTAGAAGATTGCGACGTGAGAGAAGAAGGAGTAATTAATTACTCAACACAAACTCCACACGTCTATTTTTTGCTTGCGCATCTTCTGGCTCGTTAGGATCGATGGGTTGTGATTCTCCATAGCCTCTGTAGTTGATTCTGTGTTTTGATATTCCTTTATTGATAAGGTAATTAGCAACACTTTTTGCTCTGTCTTCAGATAGTTTTTGATTGTATGCAGCGTTTCCTAAATAGTCGGTATGACCGTTTATAGTCACTTTTAAATCAAGATGTGATTTTAAATAAGTTACTAGTTCATCTAGTTCTTGAGTAGTTTTCTCAATCAATGTTGCTTTATCAAAATCAAAAAGCACTGATTTTAAGGTGTAGATGGAATTGAGTTTAAAAGTAGATTCTTCTAATTGCATTTCTTTAACTACAGTTTTCGGCTTTTCAATCTCTATCGGTGGATCTATTCTTATTAATTGAACATGATCTATATAATAATATGCTTTTCTGATTTTGGGAATGAACCGTTGTTTCTTGATATCAGTTTGTTTATTTGATCTAAAATTACCAATAGTTAGATGACTGGCGGCTTCTGTTGCAGTAAATTCTTTTGAGAGTTCTATCCAACTCTCTTTATCATTAAGATAATCGCCATTAGATAGTTCTATTTGGAATAGTTTAGTTTTTTTATTGCGTATTCGTTTACTGCTTATATGGAACGTTCCCCATGATTTAATTTTAGAATCTGAAAATAATATTTGAACGTCTTTTAACGCCATGTCAGAATTGTCAGCGAGAGATACTTGAAAGGAAATCTTATAAGTAGATCCTACAACCAGCGGTTCTGATAACTGTCCTTGAATATATTCTCTATAATCGTCAATACCATAAAAGTAGCAACCTGCGTAGTTTTCCCCTTCAAATGGTAACTGATTTCCCTGATAATTATTTGATGCTTGTACATCTTCAAAGTCGGCACAGGCATTAAAAAGATCACTAGAGCCACTCGTGGGAACGTTCCAAAACTTTACATTTTTATTGAATTGCTCGAGATCATTTGCACAGGTTACTGTTTCCTCAAAACTTCCATTTAAAACAAGGTTTTGTGAGAAGCAAATGTTAGTTATCAAAAAAACAAATAGGACAGATGCGAGGTTAGATTTCAAGAGATAAAGGTTGGTTACTTTTATAAAGTGGATTTTGAAAAAATATTGTTTAAAGCTACTATTTAATATTCAAAGTTTAATAATGCTGGCTATAAGAATGCAAAAAGCCAAGCTTAATACTTGGCTTTTCAATAATTTGATGATCTATTGGTCTAAAAATTTCAATGTTGTTTTTAATGAGAATTATTCTTCTGGCATCAATAATCCTAAAATATCAATTGCTGCCTCACTAATTTTAGTTCCAGGGCCGAAGACTGCGGCTACTCCAGCATCAAAGAGAAACTGATAATCTTTTCTCGGTATAACGCCACCTACTACTATCATGATGTCCTCACGGCCATATTTATTAAGCTCTTCCATTACTTGCGGCACAAGTGTTTTGTGACCTGCTGCAAGAGAAGAAACACCCAAAACGTGTACATCGTTTTCTACGGCTTGTTTAGCTGCTTCTGCTGGTGTTTGAAACAATGGACCTATATCTACGTCAAAACCTACATCTGCATAACCAGTAGCGACTACTTTGGCGCCTCGATCGTGTCCGTCTTGTCCCATTTTTGCGATCATTATTCTAGGTCTACGTCCTTCGATTTTGGCAAATTGGTCTGCTAGTTGTTGCGCTTTCGCGAAAGCGGAATCATTCATAATCTCTTTCTTATATACTCCTTGTACACTTTTTATAGTCGCTCTATAACGACCGTAAACCTCTTCTAAAGCATCTGAAATTTCGCCTAGTGTAGCTCGTTCTCTTGCCGCATTTACAGCAAGTTCTAGTAAATTACCTTCTTTAGTTCTAGCGCAATTTGTCAGCGCTTTTAAAGCTTTTTCTACTTTTTGAGTGTCTCTCGTGGCTTTAATATCGGTTAACCTATCGATTTGCTCAATACGTACTGCGGCGTTATCTACCTCTAGAGTGTCTATGTTATCCTCGTCTGGGCTAGGGTATTTATTCACTCCTACAATGGTATCTATTCCAGAATCTATACGTGCTTGTTTCTTTGCAGCGGCTTCTTCTATGCGCATTTTAGGAATTCCTGCCTCTATGGCTTTGGTCATTCCACCTAGTTCTTCTACTTCTTCAATAAGTTCCCAAGCCTTATCAGCAATTTGATCTGTAAGGGATTCTACATAATAAGAACCTGCCCATGGATCTACGGTTTTTGTAATTCCTGTTTCTTCTTGTAAAAATAACTGAGTATTTCTAGCTATACGTGCACTGAAATCCGTAGGTAAAGCAATAGCCTCGTCCAGCGCATTAGTGTGTAAACTTTGTGTACCACCGAATGCAGCAGCAGATGCCTCAATAGCAGTTCTAGCCACGTTGTTAAATGGATCTTGCTCTGTAAGTGACCAACCAGATGTCTGACAGTGTGTTCTTAATGCAAGAGATTTGGCATTTTTAGGCTTAAATTGTTTGATCATTTTTGCCCAAAGCATACGTGCTGCACGCATTTTGGCAATTTCCATGAAATGATTCATTCCTATTGCCCAAAAGAAAGATAGGCGAGGAGCAAAGGTATCGATGTCCATTCCTGCAGCTAGTCCTTTGCGTACATATTCCAGACCATCGGCCAGTGTGTAGGCTAGTTCTATATCACTAGTCGCGCCTGCTTCATACATGTGGTAACCAGATATAGAAATCGAGTTGAACTTAGGCATGTGCTGACTGGTGTACTCAAAAATATCTGAGATAATTTGCATACTAGGCGTAGGCGGATAGATATAGGTATTACGTACCATGAATTCTTTAAGAATATCATTTTGTATCGTACCACTCAACAGTTTTTGATCCACACCTTGTTCCATTGCTGCAACTATGTAGAATGCCATGATAGGTAAAACCGCACCATTCATGGTCATAGAAACCGACATTTTATCTAGCGGAATAGAGTCAAAAAGGATTTTCATATCCTCAACACTATCTATGGCAACACCTGCTTTTCCTACATCACCTACCACACGATCGTGGTCACTGTCATAACCTCTATGCGTTGCTAGGTCAAAGGCTACAGAAAGCCCTTTCTGTCCTGCGGCTAGATTGCGTTTATAAAAAGCATTAGACTCTGTCGCACTAGAAAAACCAGCATACTGTCTTACTGTCCATGGACGACGCACGTACATAGTAGAGTAGGGACCACGTAGATTAGGCGCTATACCAGCTACAAAATCTAGATGTTCTAAGCCCGCAACATCTTCTTTGGTGTATTCTTTTTTTATAGAAATCCCTTCAGATGTTTCATAAACAGCGGTTTCTGATCGCTTTGTATGAAAATCGTAATTGGGTTTTATGTTGGAGATGTCTTTTCTTTTCATGATACTAGTTTTTTAAAAGTAGATCCTATTGTTTCTAAAATGTAGAATTACATCTATTCTCTAGACAACGAGTTTCTGTGATTTTATAGATCACAATTTTGCTATTTCACTCTTCTCCAGCTCTTCAGTAATACGCTTGGTAATAATGGGCTGTATTAAAGTCTTGCGAGGTTCTATCTTTCTAAAAGGTAATATTTCGTACTCTTTTTGTAAAGGTAATGCCGCATTAGGATGCTTATTTGCTCCTATAAGAACACGCTTTCCTGTGTTGAAATCTTCTTGCTCTTGTTGTGCACTTTCCTTGATCTTACGCTGTATAGTGCCATCAAAAAGGGACTGTGTAAAACCACCTGCGTTCTCGATATCTTTAAAAATGTCAAGTGCTTTTTCTACCAGTTGCTTGGTAATGGTATCAATGTAGTAAGAACCGTCAGCTGCATTTCCTATTTGATTAAGATAAGCCTCATCTTTTAGAATTCTCAACTGATTGCGTGCTATGCGATCTCCAAATTCATTTTCTTTATTAAAAAATGTATCATATGGAATGTTGCATAAAGTGTCTGCACCACCTAAAATTGCGCTCATACACTCGGTAGTTGTGCGCAGCATGTTCACATTATAATCCATTAAGGATTTATTGCGCAGGCTAGGAGTTGCCGTAATATAACAACCTAAATCGATTGAGTAAACATCTCCCAAAGTTTTGGTTAAAATGCGATAGGCACGATATTTTGCGATTTCAAAAAAGTAATTACTACCTATAACCGTGTCTATGTTGATTCTTTTTCCCGCTTTCGCGAAAGCGGATAACGTACCACCTTCATTTAAATGATTTAAATACTCGTTAAGATGAGCTGTAAAATAAGCTAATTCTTGAGTAATGGTAGCACCAGCTTGTTGATAGGTAGATGTGTTAATAGTGATATTTGAGAAATAGCCATCAAACTTATCAAGAAATGAATCTAAGTTTTTATAATCATGATTTTTATTCTTAAACCAGTTTCCATCACTCGCTAATTGATGAATGATATCTATGTGAATATAAGCATGCGGTGCAATTTGATGAATGGATTTTATATAATCCAGATCAAAAAATTGAGTGTGAATCTGTACACCTACTTTAGGTAGATCTTTAAACAATAGAGTAGGATCTATGCTAGGATTAGGAATGATAAATATAATTCCTTCACCACCACGGTTTAAAATGTCTAGTGCTTTTTTATTTGCAGCTGCAGCATTACCAGCATATACTTTTTGAGATATATACCAGTCATTAGTCTGTGTAGAACGATTAGTGATATTAATATCTGGCGCACTCTCGCTATGATAAAAAGGCTTTATATGAATACCTTCTCTGGTAGCGGTAATAAGAGTTTCATTATAGTCTGCACCTTTAAGGTCCATCTGGATTTTCTGTTTCCACAGAGCTTCAGAAACAGCATCAAAATCTTTAAAAAGTTCTTTACTCATTTTCTTCAGTTTTTACAGAATCTGCGTGTTGAATGATGAATACTTCTTCATTTTCGCGCTTCATTAAATAACGTTCTCTAGCATATTTTTCTAGCCCCAAGCTATCTTGTAGTGAAGCTATTTTTGCCTTATCACGGGCAATACCTTTCCTATAGAAATCGGCATTTTCTTGTTTTTCGGCAAGTTGCTTGTCTATCTCTCTATGAGATGTCATCCATGCATTTGCATCTAGAAAACATATCCAGATGGCAAAGAAGATGGTGATGAGTGTGTATTTATTACTAAAAAACCTCCACCACGGATTAGCTTTTAATTTTTTTAATCCCATAAGTGGAAATTTAAGAAATTATCCTAGCTTTTGATCGATAATAGTACGCAAGATTTTAACACCTACGGTATTAAATCTATTTGTAGGTATAATCACGTCTGCATAGGCTTTAGTGATTTCTATAAACTGTTGGTGCATAGGTTTTAACGTCGTTTGGTAACGTTCTAAGACTTCATTAAGATCACGACCACGGTCTGCAATATCACGTTTTAATCTTCTAATCAATCGCTCATCGCTATCACAGTCTATGTATACTTTTATATCAAATAACTTGCGTATGCGCGGCATGGTAAGTATAAGAATACCTTCTACGATAACTACTTTACTAGGTGCTGTTTTTATGGTCTCACCAGTACGATTGTGCTCCACAAAGCTATAAACCGGTTGGTCTATAGTATTACCTTTTTTTAATTCTAGCAGGTGTTTTTCTAAAAGATCAAAGTCTATGCTTTCTGGATGATCAAAGTTGATTTGTGTGCGTTCTTCATATGTAAGATCGCTAGTATCTTTATAATAAGAATCTTGAGATATTACGGTTACTTCGTGATCAGGGTATTCATGTACCATTTGTTCTACCACTGTAGTTTTACCGCTACCTGTTCCACCGGCAATTCCTAATATAAGCATGAGATATTTTTGTTTTTGCAAAAGTACGGATTTAGGTTTGAGTTTCTAGCTTTTGATTTGTGCAGCTGTTGTTTTAGTTTCTTCTTTATGATCTATACTAAATGGAAAGTAATTGAATAGCACAGGTATAATTTATATTAGGTATTTCTAACTTTACAAAAAAAAAGAATTCATGAAAATGCAAATGGAGTCCACATGGAAAGAGGTATTGCTAGACGATTTAAGTCAACCTTATTATGAAGAATTGAAAAGCTTTGTTAGTGAGGCTTATAAGCGATATACTTGCTACCCACCAGAGGACAAAATTTTTGCCGCTCTTAATCGTACTCCGTTTGATAAGATAAAAGTGGTTATCATAGGTCAAGACCCATATCATGGTACTGGACAAGGAAATGGTCTTTGCTTTTCAGTTTCTGATGGGGTAAAACACCCACCTAGTTTGATCAATATTTTTAAGGAAATAGCAACAGATTTAGATAAGCCATATCCAGATTCTGGTAATCTAGAACGCTGGGCAGATCAAGGTGTGTTGCTTTTAAATGCAGTGCTTACTGTAGAAGAAGGTAAGGCTGGAAGCCACCAAAAAAAGGGTTGGGAGAAATTTACAGATGCTATTATAAAAAAAATATCTCAAGAAAGTAAAGATGTCGTGTTTCTATTATGGGGTGGATTTGCTAAAGGAAAAGCAAAACTCATAGATAAGAATGCGCATCTTATACTAGAAAGCGGTCATCCATCACCGTTAAGTGCAAACCGTGGGTACTGGTTTGGGAATAGACACTTTTCAAAGACTAATGAATATTTAAAAGAAAAAGGAATGGAACCAATTATATGGTAAAATCTTGTGCCCTAATTAATAGTAAATAGACTTTTATAAAGATCTTGTCCTACAGCTAGGAGAAACCACTATACAAGTTTTTAATAGACTACTTTTATCCTCATACATACGACTGAATAACAAAGTAATTTTTTACTCTTTTAATATGAGTTTCTTTGTTTTTTAAATGGTGTAAAACTTTAAAAATCAAAACTATATAATGATTAAAGATATTCAATTAAACAAGCCAGAAGCTATAGATGTAACAGAAAGACCTGCATTTTATAATGCAGATTCTAATCTAGTTACTACCATGAACAACTTAGAAGAAGGCAAAGTAGTTTTAATAAGGTCATTTTATAGTAACGGTTTACATTTACTTAAGGAATTGCATACGCATCTTAAAAAGAAGTTACCTAATAAAACATACCAAGAACAGCAAGTATATCGCGATACCTATCGTAAATTATCTAACCTTATTTTATTAGAAATAGTAGATAATAAGTTAGAAGTTGCAAAGGCGCCATCCATAGGTTGGTTAGAAAAACTGTACCCTGAGATTCAAAATTTTCATCTTACTTTACCACAAGTTCAAGGACTTAACAGTTCATGGCAGTGGTATAAAAAAGGAATTTCTATACCTGTATTGCGCAACAAAATACATCCTTTTTATGGTGTTTATTTTCCAACAAGATTTGAGCATCTAGAAGTTTTTGATAATTACTTAAAACGTTATGAAGGTCCTAAAAAAGCTGCTATAGATGTAGGAGTAGGCTCTGGAGTTTTATCATTACAAATGGTAAAGCACGGTTTTCAAAAAGTATATGGTACAGATGTTAATCCTAACGCTATAGTAGGTCTTACGGAGTTTATGGGAGAGACTAAACTATCACGTAAGATAGAATTAGACTACGCACCGCTTTTTGGTAAATTTGATATACCTGTAGAACTTATTGTTTTTAATCCGCCGTGGTTACCGGCAGATAAAGATGTCGATGGTATAGATGAAGCTATTTATTATCCTGAAGAAATGTTTCCAGCGTTTTTTGAGGCCGCAAAAGAACGTCTATTACCAGATGGTAAATTGGTTATTATATTTTCTAACCTGGCTCAAATTACTAATGTTACAACCGAGCATCCTATAGAGAATGAAATAGCAAATAATGATAGATTTGAACTAGAGAGAACTTTTAAAAAGAGAGTTAACTCTGCGTCAGAAAAAACAAAACGTAATCCACACTGGAGAGATTTAGAAGAAGTAGAGCTTTGGGAGCTGAAGCTTAAATAAATTCTCAAATTTTAAAAGGCTATTTAATCTTGCGTTGTTCATCTTCAGTGCGAGTAAAATACCAATAGATTACATAAAATATACTAAAAACGCCTGCTATAAATGCCCATAGTAGGCTTCTATTTCTGGTCCAAGAACAAACAACTGCCATAGAAGAGAAAATGGCTGTACCTGTAGATATTCCTGTAGAATAGTTAGTTGTTATGGTTTCTTGTATAGTTGTAAGTAACAATGTCATAATTATTTATTTTCTTTTTTATAGAAATGAAGTTACATCTTCGTGTTTAGATCGCTGATAGGGGACATGAGTCATTTCTATGGCAGCCTTATTTAAATATATTTCAATGGTTCCTATTAGAGCGAACTTATCAAGTTTTTGGTTTTAAAATTATAAATATAATCAAGATGGTTAAATGATTTAAGTTTTCGCAATAGCGATATATAAAGTACTGTTTTTAATTCAAGGAATATTTTATAGTTTCCATTTTTGCATAACATTTTAGAAAAAGGGAACAACAGTTGCTAATTAAAAGTTTGAATTTTGTAAAATGAATAATATATCTAAATTAGGAATTTTCACCATTCTTCTAGTCAGTAGCTTAACCATTATGGTAGGTACTGCTATAGCTCCATCTTTATCTGGAATTATTAAAAACACAGATTTTAGTTTTTCACCGAGTTGGTTAATTACATTACCATCCTTAGGAGTAGTAGTATTTGCACCGTTTATAGGCGGTATTTTAAAGAAAATAGGCAAATTCAATCTACTGACCATGGGATTAATACCGTATGCTGTATTAGGTGTAATAGGAGCATTTATAAAGAACGATTATTTGTTGATAGTTGATAGATTTCTTTTAGGAGGTGCAACGGTAATGGTACAAGTGTCCGTAACTGCATTTATTGCAGAGCTGTTTACTGGAGAAACACGGCTTAAAATGATTTCTTGGCAAGTGATGTCTATAGAGTTAGGTGGTGTTGTATTTCTTGCTTTAGGAGGTATTCTAGGTGAGATAAATTGGCAATTTCCGTTTTATATCTATCTATTAGGTTTAGTCTGTTTTTTACTAGTTACAAAGTTTTTACCTAAGTCCAAAGAAGTAACAGAAACAGAAGTGGATGAGAAAGTTACTAAAACCCAAAATAAACTAGAAGTAAACGTCATACTAATAGCCACGTTACTTGCGATGATGTTGTTTTTTATAGGTTTTGTAACGATACCATTATACTTACCTAAATTTTTCAATTTTGATCAATCAGAGACAGGTTATTTAATGGCTTTTATTTCTTTTCTAGCTATAATCACAGCTAGTCAAATGCCTAAAATGGTACGCGCTTTAGGAGATGGTAAGACGGTAGCTCTAGGATTTATCTTTTTCATGTTGGGATACTTAACTCTTTCTGGTGCGTTAAGCACACCTGTTTTAATTATTGCAGCATTATTGATAGGTATAGGTTTTGGTTTTACCATTCCATTATTAAGCAATATGATAATAGATGCAAGTGATAAAAGCAATCAAGGAAAAAATTTAAGTTTACTATCGATGGCGATATTTGGAGGACAGTTTTTATCCACGTTTATTGAATTCATCTCTGATGATTATAAATCGATTTATGGAATTACTGCAGCTCTTGCGTTTATGATAGCAGTGGTACTTTATAACCTTTTTCAGAAAATCGCCAAGAATAGATTGTAAAAGTTTTCTGCTTATTTTTGACTTATAGGTTGAGAGCAAATGAATAGCATACAACAGAAGAATAAATTTCAAATCATAGAAAATTTTAATATAGGGACTAGCATTCTATCTGACAACTCAATGGGGATTTATATCAAGTTGATCTCAAATCAAGAGATGGATATTCATTTTAAACCTTTAAATGAAACTTTCAAAAGTGAAGCTTTTAATGAGAACTCTGGTATTCTCATTAATTTTAAGCGTGATTTAATAGAGGAAGATGATATAGAGTATGCGCTAGATGTCATGTACCTTTTTAACAAATACCCACAATTTAAGCTTACTGCGATAGATGAAGTTTTAAAAGTAAAAAATCTCACAAACTTACTTAAGGAAGAATATAATAGAGATGGAGCATCTTATATTATGATTAAAACCTTGCTCAAAGTACTGATTTTACATTTTATACGTTATCAAAACAATGAATTTTTAAAACAAGACTTAAATCAAAAGCGTGTTTTCCAATTTCTAGAATTAATGGAAACACATTATCTAAATGAACAAAACCCAGATTATTATGCGGTGCGTTTAGGTATAAGTCTAAAACGATTAAATCAAATACTTCAAGAAAAACTGAGTTTAACAGCTAGGCAAGTTATACAACAACGTCTCATTACTGAGGCTAAAAGACTGTTGATCAAAGGAGAATTATCTATTAAGGAGATCTCTTACTTGCTTTCCTTTGAGTCTATAGGTAGTTTTTCAAGATTTTTTAAGAAGAATGTAGGTCATAGCCCTACTGCATTTAAAAGCGATAATTAAGCTGTGGAGAGTTGGTTATCTCGAGGTAAGAAGTAAATAATATTTCATAAAAAAAGCACCACTGTAAAGTGGTGCTTTTGATACTTATTCTAAGATAGAGGACTATCCTAAATATGATTTAAGGATCTTACTTCTTGAATTCTGACGTAATCTTTTGATACCTTTTTCTTTAATCTGGCGCACGCGCTCACGAGTTAAATCAAAAGTTTCACCGATTTCTTCCAGACTCATAGGTTGTTGATTACCGATACCGAAGTAAAGAGAAATCACGTCTGCTTCTTTTTGAGAAAGAGTTTCTAACGCACGAGTAATCTCTAGAGTAAGAGATTCATGCATTAATTCTCTATCAGGGTTAGGCGACTCACCACTACGTACCACGTCGTAAAGGTTAGAAGTTTCACCTTCTTTAAGAGGCGCATCCATCGATACGTGACGACCTGCATTCTTAAGAGATTGTTTCACATCACTTACCGTCATGTCCAGTTCTTTTGCAAGTTCTTCTGGAGATGGAGGACGCTCATGCAATTGCTCAAGATGAGAAAAAGCCTTATTAATCTTGTTAATGGATCCAATCTTATTTAATGGAAGACGCACGATACGTGACTGCTCTGCTAGTGCTTGTAAGATGGACTGTCTAATCCACCATACCGCGTAGGAGATGAATTTAAAACCACGAGTCTCATCAAATCTTTTTGCAGCCTTTACGAGTCCGGCATTACCTTCATTAATAAGATCTGGAAGCTTAAGCCCTTGATTTTGATACTGTTTTGCAACAGAAACCACAAAACGTAAATTTGCAGTGGTCAACTTCTCAAGAGCTCTCTGATCACCTTTCTTAATGCGCTGTGCTAGTTCTACTTCTTCCTCTGCAGTGATTAGATCAATTTTAGAGATATCTTGTAGGTACTTATCAAGCGATTTTGATTCACGGTTTGTAACCTGTTTGGTGATTTTGAGTTGTCTCATTTAGATAATAAAGATTAAAAAATTAATGACCTGACAGCTTTTGTCAGATGTTAATAGTATAGCAAAAATCATACCAAAAGCGTTTTTTATGACACCTTATCAGGCTAGTAATACTGTGACTTGTGCTACAATTTATTAGTCGTCACAAGTACATTTTTGTTACACTATTTATAGCTAGCTAGTAGTAAAATGTTGGGTTAATTGATCTTACTACTAGTGTAATAAGGAGGTGTGGAGATATGTTGTTTAAAAAATAAAGTATACTATTTGTTAAAATAGTCGTGATTTAATAAGTAAAATTATATTTTGTCCTAACTCAAAAAACTTTTATGAAATTATCATACGTCATTCTATTTTTTATTTTGTCATGTTTTTACTGTCAGTCACAGATAGGAGTTAGTGAAACCGGTTTATGGTCGCAGTACATTTATAAAAAAGCATTTAATGAAAAGTGGGCTATAGCTGGTGATTTTCAATACCGCACTTATGAAGTAGGTAACGATTTCCAGCAGTTTATCGCTCGAGCAGCAATTTCTTATCAGCCTGAAAACACGGCGATAGATTTTCAAGCTGGTTATGGTTATTTTACAGGACAGCCATTTGGCATAAGCGATACTTCTACGACAGAGCATAGATTACATCAAGATCTTTGGTTTTCTAGTAAGGTAAGTAACCGTTTTGAACTTAAACATCGCTTGAGAATAGAAGAACGTTTCATTGAAAATCAAGATTTTAGATCAAGATTGCGTTATACTTTATTTCTTAATGTTCCACTTAATAATAAAACCATAGTTGACAACACCTTTTACATTGCCTTATGGAATGAGATTTTCATTAATGGACAGACAGATACCGGTACTGGAACTGTAGAATATTTTGATAGAAACTGGACATTTGCTGGTTTGGGTTATAAATTAAACTCAGCTCTTAAATTTCAAGCAGGTTATATGCGAGAAGTAACGCCAGGAATAAGTAAGGGACAGGTAGTTCTTACCGTATTTCATAGTTTGTAATATATTATTTTTATGAATAGGTGTTCCGCTTTCGCGAAAGCGCAATTAACAACATCCTAGTGCTTGTAATATTTAATTTCATATCATTCCATAACGAATGAAATGTCGAATAATAATTGTCATTAAAATGAAGTTCATTAACATAAAATAGATATAATACTACCTTAACATACTCATGATGGTGTGGTCGTAGGTTTGGACTTCAAATACTAGTCCATGCGTTTTTTTACTTTTCTCTTATTATTTCTATTGGTTTTAAATACTGTTTCTTGTGATACAGATAATAATTATTCCATACCTAGAAAAGAGCTAAAACAAGATTTAGAGAAATTTAAAGTCGCAACTCAAAAATTACAAAAGGTGGCTCGTGCATACCAATTGCAGCAAGTAAATAAAGATAGTTTAAAACATACAGTCACCTCTACCAGGCTAGCTTATAAGCGTATAGAATTTATAGTAGCTTATAAATTCCCAGGTTATGCAAAATCACATTTTAATGGAGCACCTTTATTACAAGTAGATAAATCTGGCACAAGGGCAAACATAGTCCCTCCAGAAGGGTTGCAGGTATTAGACGAGCTTTCTTTTTCTAATGAGGCATTTGATAAACGTACTGAAATCTCTAGTCTTGCAACTAAATTGAATGCGAGTTATTCCATTATATATAAAGATTTACATACTGTTAACTTCAGTATAACAGATTATTGGAATGCTACTCGATTAGATCTGATACGCATATTCACTTTGGGAGTTACAGGATTTGATACTCCTGGTAGTTTAAATGGTATACGAGAAGCGAGAGAGTCTCTAGATGCTATACATAATAATTTAAAAGAGGCAGGGATTAAACATCATGATTTTCAAGATATAGACGCGCGACTTAAAGAATCGATTGAATTTTTATCAAATCAGAATGACTTCAACTCATTTGATAGACTTAGTTTTCTTACCAATTATATAGAACCTTTATATAAGGAGACTGCATTAATAGGTGAGAAGTATGGTTGGAATCTCAAGTTGTATAATTCGCCGTGGAATCCCAATAGTACTTCCATTTTTGCAGCAGATTTTATGGATCCATATTTTTTTACTGAACTTACAGCATCACAGGATAGTGAAGAGTTAAGAGAATTAGGGAAAGATCTTTTTAATGAAAAAGATCTAAGTTCTAGTGGTACCATAAATTGTGCTAGTTGTCATTTATCTGAAAAAGCTTTTACTGATGGTGAGACTAAATCATTGAGCTATATAGATGGTAAACGAGTACAAAGAAACTCACCTACACTTTTAAACGCTGTATATGCAGACCGTTATTTTTATGACTTAAGAGCCTATACCTTAGAACAACAAGTAGAACACGTTATTTTTAACGAAGCCGAATTTAATACCGCTTATACTGAAATTTTAGAAAGACTTAAAAAGAATGATAAGTACATCTCTAGGTTTGAATCTATTTTTGGTAAAGAACCATTTAAGAGAGAAAACCTGGCCAGTGCTCTTGCGTCCTATGTATTATCACTGCAATCACATAACAGTAGATTTGATGCCTATGTAAGAGGTGAAACAACAGAATACAGTGACATGGAAAAATTAGGCTTTAATCTATTTGCCGGTAAAGCAAATTGTGCTACATGTCATTTTACACCTACTTTTTCTGGATTAGTGCCGCCATTATTTAATGAAAGTGAAAGCGAGATACTAGGTGTTTTAAAGTCTGCTAATCATGATATTCCTGTTTTAGATACGGATATGGGAAGGATAGAGAACGGTAACTACAGAGAAGATGCATGGATTTATCAAAGATCATTTAAGACCACCACAACAAGAAATATAGCATTAAGTGCTCCTTACTTTCATAACGGGACATATGAAAACTTAGAACAAGTTATCGACTTTTATAATCGTGGTGGTGGTGCAGGTATGGGACTGAAGGTACCTAATCAAACGTTAAGTGATTCTTCTCTAGATCTTGATGATATAGAAATAGAAGCTTTAATAGCGTTTTTAAATTCACTTACCGAATACTAACCTTTTTTAGTTTTATTAGGATAAATCTTACTTTCTAGTTTCTTTTATATATTTTTTTAGCTGTTCAATTATTTAGTTTTCAGAATATTATGCTAAGCATAGTAACTTTAGTTTTACATGTGTAAGGTTAATTTAAAGCGGAAGCATAAATGCATTACATAGTAGTAATGAATGGTTAATAATTATGAAATCTGTTTAGGTTTTAGTTCAGATAGTTTTGTCTGAACTAAAACTCTCTAATAATGAAAAATAAATTACACTTACTGTTTGTTATCGGTTTATTCCTTACCGCAACAAATACAATTAAGGCACAAAATTTGCCTATCTCTACAGGAGATACGTGGTCATATAACGACAGTGGTACAGATTTAGGTACTGCTTGGACTTCTACCACATACGATGATACCGCATGGGCTACTGGTGCTTCAAAATTGGGATATGGAGATGGTAATGCTGCTACTACACTTAGTTATGGTACAGATTCTTCAAATAAATATCCTACTTATTATTTCAGAAAAACCTTAAATGTAACTGATGCAAGTCAAGTTGGTGACTTAATTTTTAATATACTATTTGATGACGGTGTAGCCGTTTATCTTAACGGCACAGAAGTATATAGAGCAAATCTTGCTGCCAATGCTACTTACAGCGACTTTGCTACAGGTACCGTGGCAGGTAGTGATGAAAATGATTACGATAACATTTTAGTATCTGGGCTACTAGTAGACGGTATTAATGTTATTGCTGTAGAGGTACATCAAACTAGTGGTAGTAGTTCTGATATGGGATTTGATTTAACCTTAGAAGATGCTAGTACTGTTGTAACACCTGCAATTTTCCCACTAACTCAAGGTAGTACTTGGTCTTATTTAGATAATGGTTCAGATCAAACTAATACATCGTGGAATCAGGCTGGTTTTGATTTTTCTTCATGGTCTAACGGTGCGGCACCATTAGGTTACAATAATCCAGTGGTAACTAATTTATCCTTTGGACCTGATGCAAATAATAAATTTATCACATCTTACTTTATTAAAGAGTTAGATGTAGACGTAAATACTATTACTGATGATGTAGTTTTTGGACTTCTAAGAGATGATGGAGCTATTGTTTATGTGAATGGACAAGAAGTTATAAGAGATAACATGCCAGCTGGTGTTATAGATTACCTAACACACTCTTCTACTATTGTAAGTGGAGCAGATGAAGGAGTTTATTACATTCATCGTGTGCCTAAATCATTTTTTCAAAACGGTATCAACACTATAGCTGTAGAATTACATAACCGTGACGGGCAAAGCTCTGACCTTTCATTTGATATGTTTATAGAAAACGATTCAGTTACAGTTACTCCTTATAATTGTCAACCTGGTGATATAGGCTGTTTTACTTCTATAGTACCTACAGGACAGACTTCAAATATGATTTATCCTACCGCACACCGTTTTCAAATGCTTTTTAAACAAGGAGAGCAGTACACAGATGGGTCAGGAACAGTGCCTGGTAATAATGATTTTACTGGTTATGTACCAGCAACTGCAGGAAGTAGTACAAATGGTTTTGTATCTGTAAATCATGAAACAACACCTGGTGGGGTTTCTATAGTAGATGTAACATTTGATGCTGCAAGTAATCTTTGGGTAAAAAACGCAACATCTAGAGTTGACTTATATAACAATGCATTAGTTACTACTACAAGAAACTGTTCTGGTGGGACTACACCATGGGGAACCATTATTACTGCCGAAGAATCTACTAATAGTGGAGATGTAAATGCAGATGGGTATCAAGATGTAGGATGGTTAGTAGAAATAGATCCTGTTACACGCATGGTTAAAGATTATGGAAATGGTCAAGAAAAACTATGGGCCATGGGAAGAATGAAACATGAAAATGTGGTTGTATCTAATGATATGGTAACTGCATACTATGGAGAAGATGGTGGGACAGATGCGGTATATAAGTTTGTTGCAAATACACCAGGAGATCTATCTTCAGGTACGGTATATGCTCTAGTACTAGATGCACCGTTAGTAGGAAATGACCCTACATCTACTACAGCTAGTTGGGTTCAAGTACCTAATACCACACCAGCAGAAAGAAATGATATAAGAAATGCCGCCGCCGCATTAGGAGCTACTAACTTTAATGGTGTAGAAGATTGTGAGATTAACCCAGTAACAGGAGAAATATTTTTTACTTCTAAAGGTAAAGGGCGTACTTATAAATTTACTGATAATGGGACTACTGTAAGCGGTTTTGAAACATATGTAGGTGGTAGATCTTATGATATTACTACGGCAAATGGTGTATTTACAGAAAATTGGGGTAGTGGAAACGATAATCTAACTTTTGACGATAAAGGAAATCTTTGGGTATTACAAGATGGAGGTAATAATTACATCTGGGTAGTACGTCCTGGACATACACAAGCAAACCCACAAGTTGAATTATTTGCTTCTATGCCAGTAGGCTCAGAACCGACAGGCTTAACATTTACACCAGATTTTAAATACGGTTTCTTTTCAGTACAGCACCCTAGTGGTAGTAACTCTCCACAAATAGATGCTACTTTTAATAATGTAGTCTTTGATAAGTCTTCTACCATCGTATTTGCCGTATCAGAGAATTTAGGCCTACAATCTCCCGTTGCAGACTTCACATCTGACACAACCATGGTAGGAACAAATGGTGTGATTACTTATACAGATTTGAGTACTAACACACCAGATTCTTGGAACTGGGTTTTTGAAGGAGGACAGCCAGCAACCTCTACAGATCAATCACCAGTTGTTACTTATCCTACTCCAGGAATTTATGACGTGAGTTTGACAACCTCAAATGTAGCAGGAAGTAGCGATCAAGAATTGAAAGCAGATTATGCAAATGTAGGAACAGCAAGTATAGACGATGCTTTACTAGGAGCGATACAATTGTACCCTAATCCTAATAAAGGTCAGTTAAACATTGATATCACAGGACATGAAGGAGAAAAGCTAAACGTAGAAGTTTATGATCTACAAGGTAGAAAAATAGCACATTTTAGTGATTTTGAAAATAATAGCTTAGTTCAACACTTAAGCTTAGATCTTACATCTGTTACAACTGTAAATCAGCTGTTTATTGTAAAGGTTAATGTAGGAGACCTTTCTGGAAGCTATAAAGTGGTTAGAAATTAATTGCAAGTATTTTATATAATTATTTAAAAGGACTGGTCTATTATGATCAGTCCTTTTTCTTTCAAATTACACATTATGAAATCACTATTATTAATTGCATTCTTAACATTAGGATTTATACCTTTTTTAAAGGCACAAAATATTAATCCTAATAAGGAACACATCTATTATACTGTTCAAGACGCTTTACAAGAACAAAAAGAAAAAGTTCATTTAAACCTGAGAGATCAATTCCTTTTCAAGCTACCTGATTCTATTGAAAAACTAAATAACGTAGTTTTCTTAAATGGAATGAAGAATAATTTTGAATATTGGGATAATAGGCTGTTTCAATTAAAACATTTAGAGGTACTTAATTTAAAAAATAATAAACTTAAATATATACCACATAATATAGCTTCACTTGATCAGTTAAAAAGTCTAGACCTAGCAGGGAATTCTATTAATCAGATTGATCCTGCTATTCATAAACTTAAAAGTTTAAATAGATTGTACCTTTCTAGCAATGAGCTTTCTTATTTACCTAATGAAATAACCAGTTGTACTTCTTTAAAGGTTTTAGAATTACAGCATAATCATTTAAGTTACCTGCCGCGGTCTATATATAATCTTAGAAACCTTCAAGTACTAGATTTAAGTCATAATCAATTTCATGATGTAGAGCCTTCTTACTTTAATTTACCATCATTAGAAATTTTAAAACTAGATAATAATAAACTTATCAACCTTCCAGAATCTATCGAGTTGTTAACTTCTTTAAAGCAGCTTAATTTAGAGAATAATTTACTTAAAAGTCTACCAGATAATATTTCAAAGTTATACAAACTAGAAACCTTAATCGTATCTAATAATCATTTATCAAGTTTCCCCAAAGATCTATCAGGTCTTAAACATCTAAGAACACTTATTATAACAAAAAATCCGGTTAGTGCTTCAGAGTTAGAGAGAATAACCCAAGCATTACCAGATTGTAAGATATATATGGATACTGTAGATTAATATGATCATGGTTTTTGTTCCGCTTTCGCGAAAGCGGAATTAACAACATTCCAGTGCTTAAATTAAGTATTCTAACTAGTTCAAATACTTACATATATGTATGACGTTGAATATAAATATAGAGCAGAATAGAATTACACGCACCCAGTTGTATCTAACAAGTTTAGTCTGGATATCACGATCTGTACTGTCGAGATCTATTTTTTCATGAAGAGAAATAAATACCAGCATAGTTAACAGCCAGTTGGTGGCTATTAACAATAAATCTATGATCTCAAAGAGGGAATAAGTCTGTTGAGTGACCATTATATAAACAGATAAGCTTAGTTGGGCAACCATTAAAGGAGCAACAATAGAAGTGATTTTACGAGTATATAAAGGATGCCATACAGATAGTTTCTCGCTTGTGTAGTGTAAAAAACTAGGGTAAATAATGATCTGTACCATCCAGATAAGTACGATTAGACCAAAATCTATCAGTAATTTAGTGAGAATTATAGCATTCATATTTTAGTAATTTTATAGGCCCAATAAATTAGAATAGGGTGAATGATTAGTAATCTAGACCAGCCTATCCATGAAGGTATGCATAAATCTCCAGCACAACTGCAATTAAGTAAAAAGTAAACGTGTGAAATAATGAAGGCTAGTAGCATAGCGATAGTTAAATAACCTGCCATTTTTCTAGTTTTAGAAAACACCGCCATGGAAGCCACTATTAATTCTACACTACCTGCTATGTAGTTAATAAGCAGTTTATTACCTAGCCAGTCAGGAATGACCTCTAGGTATATATCTGGCTTTATAAAATGCATGATTCCTGCAATTAGATAAACAGCTATAAATGTAAACAGTGATAGTTTATGTATTATTTGAGTTGCCATTTATAATCGGTATGAACTTTTTTAAGTATTAAGAAGAATGGTATCCACCATATAAAATCGTTAGTTATTAAGGTGTAAATAAACTCAAATGGTACAATGTCTTGCGCATAATTAAATATAAACCCTAACGGGCCAAATATTTTACCTAAGAATCCTACAGCTACTATAGGCCAGTGTTTCATAGGGTTATAACTAGCCCACCAGTAACCTAGTCCATAAACACCTATTACCATTCCCATGCCTTGCCACACCATAGGATGATTAAGCGGTTCCATACCTACTATTTCAAAGAAATGATTTGGGAATAATACAACCCAAGCTCCCCAAATAAGATTATAAACGGCAGCAAGTTTTAAGGTAAGTTTCATTTGTTCTTTATGTGGTAAGTCTGCAGTGATAGGATATCATTACAAACATTTTCTATCTATTAGAAATAGATTATTTAAAGAAACTTACCTATAAATAAATGGATGATTAAAAGTAGGTTTTACAAATTTTTACGATAGGTTCTTCTTCTTTTATGAAGAATAGGATTATAGTTTTTCCAAGATGCTTGGACCGCCATGTTATCTTCTAACTCTGGATTAGTCTCACATTTTGAAATACCATAATTCATGAAGTTCTGAGTGATGTTTCTAAACATCATGGCTGTAACTCCTTTACCTTGATATTCTGGATCGATACCTATTAGATAGAATGCCGCCTCTGTATTTTTCTTTTTAGCTTTTAATAAATGTAAAAAACCAAATGGGAATAATTTTCCATTTGCTTTTTGAAGTGCCTTAGAAAAAGAAGGCATCGTTATGGCAAATCCTACTAGCTTATCATCCTGATCTGTTACTAATTCTATGAAATCAGGATTTATAAAGGGTAAGTATTTATCTTTATAGAGCTCTATTTGATACTGTTGTATAGGTACAAATGTTACGAGATTACTGTATGTTTTATTAAGTAAATCAAACATCGCGTCTACATAGGGTAAAATCTCTTTAGTTGTTTTAAAACGTAAAGATTTAAGGTCATATTTACGCGCGATAATATCTGCAAAGCGGTTGATCTTATCGGGAATAGGGTTGGGTGGTTTAAATTTAAATTCCACCCATTCGGCAGCTTTTTCATAACCTAATTGTTCTAGATGCTCCATGTAATAAGAATGGTTGTACCAGGTAATCATGGTACTTACCTCATCAAAACCTTTGATAAGCATTCCAGCCTTATCCATATTAGAAAAGCCTACAGGACCTTCTGTAAATTCTAGTTTTTGTTCTCTACCTAACTCGTCCACTTTATTAAGAAGCGCTCTAGTAACTTCTATGTCGTCTATCATGTCCAGCCATCCAAAACGCATTTTAGATTTTTTCTGTTCATTAATTTCAATGTGATTAATTAATGCTGCAACGCGACCTACGATTTTATGGTCTTTATAAGCTAGAAACATCCAGCACTCTGCATTTTTGAAAACCTGATTTTTATCACGATCAAAAATATCAATTTCGTCTTTTATAATAGGTGGGACAAAATAGGCATTGTCCTTATAAAGGTCCAGTGGAAATTGGACAAACTTTTTTATGTCTTTCTTAGACTCAATTTTACGTACTTCAATCATAATTTATATTCCGCCTTCTTCTTCAAGATTGAGCTTATTCTTCTTTTTACCTTTTTTATTTTTCTTACCGCTACCTTGACCATTTGAAGTCTGCTTGATAGGAGAGTCCTTGTGAAAATCAAGTCGGTAAGACATTCCTACATTTACTTGAAAGACACTAGGTGTATCCTTAAAGTTTAACGTACCACTAGCATCTATTTGCCAGTCTTTGTTTACTAAATAAGCAACACCACCACGCGCAAGATCATCACTATAAAAGTCAGATTTGATCCCTTGATACTCTGCAAAGATCGCCCATTTATTATTTACACTGTGCGTCATGGTTAAGAACAACTGATAAGAAGGGAAGTCGGTACTTATTCTATCTGCTACTATATTAGTTACAAATACCCAACGACCCCAGTTATTTTGAGTTATTAATTCTATTCTTGGTGATACAGTAGGATCATTAGGCGGGACTAATGGGTTAGTAGTACTACCAAAATTTAAATTTGCTCCTGCATAAATAGATACAGCAGGAATAAGGTCTTTCCAGTTCAGTCTATTGTTTGCTTTCCAGCTTAATAAATTCACTTTTTTTTCACCAAAGAATTTAAGCGGATCAAAAACAAGGTATTTAGCACCTAACGTACTTCTAGAAAAATTAGAAAATGAGGTTTCTGAAGATACAGAACCATTAAAATCTGTTTGATCTACTGTCGCATAATTACCTATGTAAGAAAACTCAAGACGTTCAAGAAAAGCCCCATAGCGCAATTGAAAATTTGCTCCTATATGATCTCGGTCATAACGCTGTAAATCATGTTCTTCTGTTCTATAATATAAAGAGCCTTCAACTTGTGCAACACCTTTACCTACGGCAAATGCTCCCTGCGATCTTCCAGGACTATTTGTGTTTATTGTTTCTGTATATTGAGCATTTGCAAATTGAGTTGTAACAAAAAGCAATATGAGTAGACCAATACTTTTAAATGTGTGATTCATATATCATTATTCTAGATCAAATTTAATATTTCTTATAGAGTATCATGGATTAGACATATTATTTTTACATAAAAGATTATCATTTGGAATTTTTACAGACAGTATTAATCATATTAATAGTTCTAGTTGCCATAAGGTTATTATGGAAAGCATTTGGGAAAACGGTGCTTAAATGGCTAGGAATGAAAGCGATGCAGCGAGTTCAAAAGAGTTTTGAAAAACGTACTGGGTTCAATACGGGACAGAATCCTTTTCAGACGCAACAATCAACTTCTACTCAAAAATCAACACCGTTAAAATCAAATGAAAAGAAAAAGGTAGGTGAGTACATCGACTTTGAGGAAATTGATTAATTTTCCTAATTCATTTATTTAACGTCTTCATGAAGTTTGATTTTAAGAAATTATTGCCACATCTAGCTGTATTTGTGGTGTTTATTATTGCTGCACTTGCATATTTCCATCCTGTATTAAGTGGTAAAAAAGTGTATCAAAACGACATAGTTCAGTATAAAGGTAACGCTAGGCAGCTTATCGATCATCGAGCAGAGACTGGTGAAGAGCTTTATTGGACAGATGCTGTTTTTGGCGGGATGCCTACTTATCAGTTAGGAGCGCGTTATGATTATGATTTTATCGATAGTCTAGATAGAACGATAAGATTCTTACCTCGCCCAGCAGATTATCTATTTTTATACTTTGCGTCCTTTTATGTGCTTATGCTAGTAATGCGTGTAGATTGGAAAATAGGATTACTGGGAGCGCTTGCTTTTGGTTTTTCCACATACCTCATCATCATTCTCGGTGTAGGACATAATGCAAAAGCACATGCAATAGCCTATTTCCCGCTAGTGTTAAGTGGAATTATTTTAGTTTTTCAAAAACGTTACCTATTAGGTTTCATAGTTACCGCACTGGCTATGGCTCTAGAATTACAGGCTAACCATCCACAAATGACTTATTACTTGCTTCTTGCAGTAATTATTCTTGGTATCGCATATTTTATAGATGCCATTAATAAAAAAGTAGTGCCTCATTACTTTAAATCCATAGGTATCATGACCGCAGCTGTAGTTCTTGCACTGGGAACAAATGCTGGTAATTTACTTGCTACAAGTGAATATTCAAAAGAAAGTACTCGTGGAGCTTCAAATATTACGGTTAACGCTCAAGGCGAAAACGTGGAAGTTAAAGAAGGTCTGGACTATGATTATATCACTGATTACAGTTATGGACTGTCAGAAAGTTTTAACCTTATTCTGCCTCGTTTTGCAGGTGGTGGTAGTGGTGATGCTTATGAAGAAGATAGCAATAGCCGTCAACAGTTATTAAAAATAGATCCCTCTTCATTAAATGAAGAAGAAATGGGATACTTAAATCAGTTGGTATCTTTAAGTCAGCGCAAGTACTGGGGTGACCAGGCAATTGTAGAAGCTCCTGCCTATCTAGGTGTTAGCGTTGTTTTTCTTGCTTTACTTTCTTTATTTTTAATAAAAGGAAGATTAAAATGGTGGACACTTACCGCTATTGTTCTAACCTTACTACTTTCTTATGGTAAGAATTTAAGTTGGCTTACAGAGTTTTTTATCGATTACGTTCCATTTTACAATAAATTTAGAGCCGTTACATCTATTCAAGTAATTATAGAAATGTGCGTACCTATTCTAGCAGCTATAGGGTTGTGGCAATTCTTTAATGAGAAGACTGCTATTGATAAAAAACGCAAAGCTTTACTTTATGCAGGTGGTGGCTTTGCAGGTGTATTAGTTGTTATCGCTTTGTTAGGTTCTTTCTTATTTAACCTTACAGGACCTTATGACGAGTATTTACTAGATTTCCCACAATTAGGAGCTCGATATGTAGACGCTTTAAAAGCAGATCGTTTTGCTATGATCCAAAGCGATGCTTTAAAAGCATTACTTTATGTAGGTATTATTTGTGGTGCTTTATATTTATTACTGTCTGATAAAATAAAAGAAACCGTTGTATTAGTAATTTGTGGTGTGGTTATATTATTTGACCTGATCAGTTTTGATACACAATATGTAAATGATGAAGATTATGTGTCTGCTAGAGAGTATGCTTTACCTTTCTTAAAGACAGAGGCAGACGATTTAGTCCTTAAGGATAAATCACATTTTAGAGTTTACGACCAGTTAGCAGATCCTGTTAATAGTGGTAGGGCAGCTTACTTTCACAATGCAATGGGTGGATATCATGGTGCAAAGCCTCGCAGATTTCAAGATCTAATGAATTTTTATTTTGCCGGTCAGGAAGGAATTACTCGCGAGCAACTAGAAATCCTGGGTATGTTTAATACAAAGTATATTCTAGGCCAAAACGCAAATGGTACCGTAGCTCAACAAAATCCTATTTTATCAGGTAATGCATGGTTTGTTACAGATGTTAAAGTCGTAAAAGATCAAAATCAAGAGATCTTATCTATTAAAGAATTAAATGCAGATTCTCTTGCCATAATTACTGCAGATCAAAAAGAACTAATAGGACTTAAAACTATAAGTAAAGATTCTACAGCATCTATACAATTAACAAATTATAAAACTGAAGAGCTTACTTACACTAGTACGAACACTCAGGCTGGTCTTGCTGTGTTTTCAGAGATGTATTACCCTCATGGCTGGATAGCGACTATAGATGGAAAAGAAGCACCTATTGCACGTGTTAACTATGCATTGAGAGGACTGTCAGTTCCTGCAGGACAACATGAGATAGTTTTCAAGTTTGTACCTAGTGTAGTTAAAACAGGATCTACCATTATGTTGATCAGTAATATTCTATTATTACTCGTTATCTTAGGTGGATTATTTATCGCCTTAAAAAAGAAAATTTAAGTTGTTGAAAAAGCCTGTATTGATTATAAGTTATTACTGGCCTCCAGCAGGTGGACCAGGTGTGCAACGATGGTTAAAGTTTGCAAAATACCTACCTGAAAATGGGTATGACGTAACCGTTGTTGTTCCTGAAAATCCAGATTATCCTGTCTTGGACACTTCTCTTATGGAAGAAGTTCCAAAATCTATTCATCTCATAAAAGTTAAAATCAAAGAACCGAGTAGGATGGCAGGTAAGCTTTCGCGAAAGCGTACTAAAAACCTACAACGCGGTATTTTAAAGAAAGACGCTGGCATTTTAGAACGTGCTATGGTGTGGATGCGTGGTAATTTATTTGTTCCAGATGCACGAGTAGGATGGAAGCACCGTGTTCTAAAAGATATAGAGCCTTATTTAACAAATAATCCTACAGCTACTGTTATTACTACAGGACCGCCGCATTCTGTGCATTTAATAGGTTTAGAATTAAAGTCTCTTGTGCCTTCTGTAAAATGGCTGGCAGACTTCCGTGATCCATGGACCACTATAGGTTATCATAAAGATCTTAAACTAGGTAAACGTGCACAAAAACGTCATGTAGATTTAGAAAAAGAGGTGTTAAACACTGCAGATTTATTAATAGTAACTAGCCCGCATACAGGTAAAGAATTTAAAAGTAAAACATCACGACCTATACAGTTGATTACAAACGGATTTGATATATTACCTAATACACAGATGCGACAGCCAGAAGGTAAATTTGTACTATCTCACATAGGTACTTTATTATCAGATCGCAATCCGCAATTATTATGGGAATCATTACAGGAATTATGTAAAGAATCTACAGATTTTGCTGCAGATTTTCAATTACAATTGGCTGGTAATATAAGTGATGAAATTCTAGAGAGCCTTACTTATTTTAAATTAGATACTTATGTAGATAATAAAGGTTATGTGTCTCATGAAGAGTCTGTTGCGCTTATGTTTAAAGCTCAAGCCTTGTTGCTTATAGAAATAAACTCTGAAGAGACTAAAGCGATTTTACCTGGTAAGATATTTGAATATTTTGCGAGTCGCAGACCTATCATTGCAATAGGACCTAAAGAGGCAGATATAGAGCTGTTAATAACAGATACACATTCTGGGGAATTCTTTAATTACCAGCAAAAAACGGCTCTTAAGAAACACATTATCCATCTATATGATCTCTATAAAAAGGGAACTAATGATGGAAACTCTAACGATTTAATAGATCGATATAAAAGATCTTATTTAACTAAAATCCTTGCTAAAACCATAGACTACGTATGGGAATAGTCATTAAACAGTCAGGATGGAATCTCGTTATAACAGGCTTAGGCTTCGTGTTAGGTGCTTTGAATGTTTTAATTCTAGCACAGGTATATCTCTCTGACGATTATTATGGATTATGGAATTATGTACTGTCCTCGGCATTTTTGTATTTTCCATTAATGTCATTTGGTATTCATAATACCATTGTAAAATATTATTCTAGCTATTCTACAAAGCAGGAGCGCGATGCCTTTTTAACGCAAATGCTGTTGTGGCCATTATTTATCATTGTACCTGTTTTAGTTCTTATTTATATAGTACAAGAACCTATTGCAACATTTATTTCTGATAAAAATATCATTACCGGTAAATACTTGTGGTGCATACCGTTAGTGTCTATTTTTCAAGCTTATTTTGAGATCTTCTATGCTTGGGTAAAAGTACATATGAAGACTGTAGCAGGTAATTTTCTCAAAGAAGTATTCTATCGTGCTGCGGCAACGGTAACACTCTTATTACTCGCTACAGATGTTATTAATCAGCATCAGTTTATTTATAGTCTTGTTGTTATATATGCGTTGCGAGCGTTGTTAATGAAGATCATTGCGCTTAAAACCTATATGCCTCATTTTAGATTAAGTAAAATAGTCAATAGAGTTCAGGTTTTAAATTACTGTATTTATATGATTATCGCAGGTTCTATATCTACGGCTTTAATAGATCTAGATAAATTTATGCTGAATCAATATGTTGCTATCGATAAAATAGGGTTTTACGGCATAGCCGTTTTTATTGCTACGGTAATAGCTGTCCCAGCTCGTGGTATGGCGCAAATTACACATCCATTAACGGCAGGACATTTTAATAGAAATGAAATGAATCAGGTGCAAACTCTTTATAAAAGAAGTTCACTTAACCTGACCATTATAGCAGGATTTCTATTAGTGATTATTACTTGTAATCTTAATGAGTTTTATGAGTTAATGCAGCCAGAAACACGTGTTGCCATTCCAGTTGTTTTTTTAATTGCGATAACTAAGTTTTCTGAAAATGTTTTAGGTAGTAATAATGCGATTCTTTATAACAGTGACTTGTATAAAGTGACGCTTTGGATGGGACTGGTGTTAACCTTTGTGGCGATAGGACTGAATTGGATTCTTATTCCAGAATTTGGTTTAATAGGTGCTGCTATTGCTACTTGTGTGGCTTATTTGTGTTACGCTTTCGCGAAAGCGTACTACGTTTACTACAAATTAGACATGCATCCATGGACCGCAAAAACGTGGAGTTCTTTACTCATGATTGTAATAATTATTGGGTTGTTTTATTTTTGGGATTTTCCATGGAATCCGTATATAAATATTGCGGTTAAATCTATAATAATTGGGACCACATATTTGATAACTACTTATAAATTACATCTTTCTACAGAAATCAATCGTATTATAGAAAAATACATACCATAAAAAAATCCGATCATTATGATCGGATTTTTGTGTTTATATAAGTTTATTTTATCCTCTACGGGCGCTTCTAGAACTTGTACTGCGACTAGTTTTTTTATTAGAAGAGCTGGTAGATCTCGTACTTCTAGCTTGTGTGTTTCTAGAAGAAGTACCTCGTGAAGTAGCTCTACTATTTGTACTGCGAGTAGAACGTGTACTTACTGTATTTCTACTAGGTGTAGATCGAGTGGTAGTTGCTCTACTAGTTCGTGCAGGAGCAGTCGCTCTAACGGTACGGCTTCTATTACTAGTCGTTGCTGTTGTGCTGCGAGTAGTTCTATTACTTCTAGGAGTAGCAGTGGTAGACCTAGTCGTACTTCTGTTAGAAATAGCTCTAGTGTTTGCAGGTCTAGAAGTTCTAGTCGTTGCACTATTAGATCTACTGTTGCTTGTGGTATTGCGACGTGTAGCAACTCTAGTAGAAGTAGCAACATTTCTACCACGAGTGGTTCTAGTTACCTGACTTCTACCTGTAGAGATAGACTGTCTATTTCTATTTACTCTATTGTTTACAGCTACAGCTCTACCACGAGAATTGCGACGTCCTCTTTCAAAACTTCTATAAGTCACTCTATCATTAGGTCTGTAGAAACTTCTACGTGCGTTTGCTCTTCCATAACGACCATTATAATAGGTAGGCGTGTTCCAGTAATTTACATGATATGACCATGCATAACGAATAGGGAAATAAGATGCTCTATAAGGTGTGTTATAAATCACACATCTGTTTACCACCGGTACACGGTAATAATTGTGCCATGGTTGATACACATAACGTCTATTATAAGAGTTGATGTAACCGTCGTAGTAATTAATTACTCCTGGGCTACTATAATAAACTCTTAAATCACCTAGACGATTAATAAATCCATTGTTATAGTAAATATCTACAGTACCTATTTGATTTACGCGACCATAAGAATCATAGTAAATAGGGATTTCTTCTATTTGAATTACAGCTCCATAAGAATCGTACTGTACATAACGGTCATAATCATATCCTGAATTAAAAGAAACTTGAACGTTTCCTGTATTCACAAATACATTGACACCACTTCTATCTTGCAAATAATTGAAATCAAACTGACCGTCTGGAAAAACAGCAAACTCGATTCCATCTTGATTAAAAATAAAGTTCTTACTGTAATTACGGTAGCGTGTGTCGTCCTCTGAATTTTCGGCACTTGAGAATCCTAATCCTAGGATAAAAACAAGTGTTAGGGTAAATAGCTTTTTCATAATTTATAGTATTAATATCAGTAATTATGTCTACCGATGTTATATACTAAT
Source organism: Nonlabens sp. Asnod2-A12 (assembly GCF_045063745.1). NCBI lineage: Bacteria > Pseudomonadati > Bacteroidota > Flavobacteriia > Flavobacteriales > Flavobacteriaceae > Nonlabens > Nonlabens sp. Asnod2-A12. The sequence goes on from NZ_JBEFOB010000003.1 coordinate 203,518, forward strand.
CAACCAGCGTGCCAAAAGTATAAACGCCTCGTTTTACCACCTATGTAATAAGTAGTATTTTATATTTAAACACTTTAAATTCAGTGTAATAAAAAACACCTGCTTTATAAAGCAGGTGTTGTATAAGTTAGTTTACATTAAAAAAATATGTTTAATTTATTGCTTTAAAATAAATTATTTAAAGCTCAGGTATTTTATTTTAGATGTTAATGGAGCATCATATACTTCGTTAATTCCATGATTTACATTTAGCGTAAAAACTACATTATCTACAGTTACTGTAACTCTAGATTCTACCTCGCTACCCATAGCTTTTGCATTGGGATAAACGCTTAATAATTCTGCATAAGTATTACCTATTCCTATCATTTTAGGTGGTGTAGCATTTTTATGAGTTAGTGCAATGTCGGTAACCTGGTCAGCAGTATAATAAATGTCTACCATAGGAAAACCACTTTTAGTAATCTGGTAAATAGGAATTTGCCCATCTCCAGATACTTTAATAGTCGGTTCCATATTCTGATTTGCTTTAATATTTACATTTTGCAATTCTTCTAGGTTCATTTCTGGTTTTAAACCTTCTAGCTCTATGTATTTCAAAGCTTCTAGGCCGTTAAAAGCAATTAAATCTTGTGCTATTGCTGGAGTAGATTTAGTTTTATCCACCACGGTTACGTTACCACTTGATTTTACACTAGTTTTTACATTGCGTGTATTTGATGGTATCATATGAGAAGAATCACCGGTAGTAGTAGGTGCTTTTGTATCTTCTTTACAACTAGAAATTGCAAAAATAACGGCTATTAAAACGATTAACTTTTTCATAATTGAGTATTAGTTAAGTCAAATCTACAATTAGTCCACGGTTATAACCTACACTTTAAGAAAGAAATAGCTAGTTCTATTCTTCCGTTTCTTTTCTTTTAAGAATACGTCCTCTAGGTTCATCTCCTTTGTGTAAAACTACATCAGAGTGTAAGAATTGAGCTGCCTGAGCAGAATCTTTTACTTTGCTAGCTGTGCGTTCTAACATAGCCTTTTCAAAATCATTAAGAACAGCATTTCTTAATCCTGTTTCTTTCCAGTTAGATTGTGGACGGCAGCCTATAGATATGGCACGTGCTAGTGATAATGCATCTAGTAACGCCTGGTTTGCTCCCTGACCCTTAAAAGGACTCATAGGGTGCGCTGCATCACCTATAAGTGTCGTGTCGTGATTATTTTTTAATTCTTCTGGATCGAGTAAAGATCTATCATAGACAGGATAACCAGAAATTTGTGATTCTTGTGTAGCATTCATTATTTCTGGGATAGGTGAGTGCCATTGTGTTCTTAATATAGCTTCCTTTTTAAGAGCTGCAGGACCTAATTTACTTAGTTTTTTAGCATTATTTTCTGACATTGGGAAACTAAGTTGCCACATGATCGTGTCAGATGAGAATGGCATCATATATATGCGTTCTTTTCCGTTTGCTGTTTGAAATACAGTAGCATTATCTAACAAATCATGTTCTAAACCATTAAGACTACTTAGTGGACAGATACCTAAAATAACAATACAATCTAGATAACGCAATGGAGTAGGAGCGTCACCTATTAACAGTTTGCGCGTGGTACTACGTATACCGTCTGCTCCCACGACTAAGTCGGCAGTTTTTATTATCTCTTCTCCATTTACTAGAAAGTTAAGATCTATAGCATCATTTTTATTTCTTTTAAAACCTATTAATTGGTGTCCCCAGGTGACCTTATCATCACCGCCCAATTGATCGAGTAATTCTTGACGTAAAGACTGTCGCGCGATATGTACGTTAGTCCGTTTTGAATAGGTGTTTTCTTTACTATCTAGCCATTTTCTGATTCCCCATTCTCCTATGACAGTGCCATCTGGTGTGTGTACTATATGTTTAGTAGACGTAATTCCTTCTATTAAACGAGTAATACCTAAGCCTTCTATAGCTTTACTAGCTTGTTGTAAAGTAAGGCCATAACCTTGTGAACGTTCATTAAAACTAGCATCACGTTCATACAGAGTAAAAGGAATACCACGATGCAAGCAGGCTACAGCAAGTGCTGTACCACCTATACCACCACCTATAATAGCGACATGTGGATAGTTATCTACAGCGGCAACAGGAAATGAGTCTGCGGGAAGGAGTCCTTTTCCTTCACAACTTAAACAGGTGTATTGGTGTGCTTTAGGTCTCTCAGGTGCAGGACCAGTATTATTTGATTTTTCAAATTGTTCTACGGCTCTTAGATAACTTAAACGCATTTTTTTGCGCAATCTTCTGCTTTTTTTTCCACGACCTAAACAGTCTGGACAGCTGGTCCATGCAGTGCTATTATGTTGCTCGTTTTTCAATTCTAATGATCATAAATGAGGTGTAAAGATAAAAAAGCTGATAGAATCAAGGGTTAGATTCTACCAGCTAGATCAACTGTAAGTTGTAAAAGAGTTCATACCACTCTTTTATTTAACTTATTTTATAAAGTCAAAGTTGTTATAACAAGTTACTTACCTTTTTTTTCCAGGTAGTAGCTAGAGCAATTTCTCCATTTAATTGAGAACTTATATCTTCATTATATAACTCAAACTCTTCTATTTTAGAACCTTGTCTAGGTGTAAAAACTAGCGCGACACGTTGCACTACCTCATAACTAGAGCTGTCGTTTTTAATACGATTAGTATTCTTTTTTACCTCACAAGATTTTATGTCGTTAAGATCTATTTGTTGAAATAACTCTTTGTCCTTTGTTTTATGATAGCAATATATTTTATTGAGGCTATCTAGTCCCAGAGCAAAGTCGTTGTGAACAGCATAATCTACTAGGGTTGCACGATTTTTTGCAATGTGTTGTTGCAAGGTTTCTTTAAGGTGTTTTTCTCTTTTTTTGGTTGTGCTGCTTATGATTACAAATGGTGTAATACAAACGATTAATAATATAGCGATAACCATAATCATTCCTGTATCCATGATATTTTTTTTGATAATGTGTATAGTAAGTTGACATGATTTTTTAAAAACCATGCGCATTTTAATTAAATAAGTAAATCACTAATTAATTACCAGAAAGAATGAAAGGGAAATATAATATCCTTAATAAAGGAATGATGAATAAATATGTAATCGTACTTTATAGTTTTACTACCTTGATTTAAAGTAAGGTAGCTACTTCTATTAAGTAATCCGGTGGTATGGAAATAATAATGATCAGTTGTTAATCGCGATCTTTCTGGAGCGGATAGGTGTACGATAGATGGCACATTTGCTCCTATAAATAGATGGTGATGGTAACTAGATGCAGCTTGTACTGTAGCGGTGTCCTCTATGGGATACTCGATTAAATGATCAGAAAACGTCACATTTCCAGCACTAACTGATACTACAAAGAGTACCGATAGGACGATGAAATTAATGAAATGTTGAATCGTTTTCAAAATAAAATAAATGCTTGATTTTAAACTTTGTACCTATAGAAAATGGTGTTTTCTAACAGCACAACAAATGAATAACAAAATCTGATATAGAAAATGGAATTTTAGTTAAATTATTCCCATGTTTCAAATTCTTTTGAGAATGAGATTGCTGGTTCTGGTATGTTTTATTTTTAAGATTCCGCTTTCGCGTAAGCGAGACCCATATCCATCTCCATATAATTTTATAAAGGTAATTCTAATGTTAAGGTAAGCGCACGTCCTACTAAATTTAAAAAATGGACACCTCAGATAATGTGGTAAATGCTTCTAGAAATTTCATACCTCTATAAGAATTCCCTTTTAAATTTAATTTGGGACTCCACACAGCTATGGTATATTCATTAGGGTAAATAGCAATAATCCCACCACCTACACCACTTTTACCAGGTAAACCTACTTTAAAAGCAAAATCTCCTGACTCATCATAAAAGCCGCAGGTAAGCAAGAGTGCATTAATTCTTTTAGTCTGACTTCTAGTGAGTATTTCTAGTTGATCATGTACCGTTTTTCCTTTATTGGATAAAAATAAAAACAGCTTAGATAAATCTTTACAACTTAATTCTAGAGAACAAATATCAAAGTAAAAATCCAGCACCTCATTAGGGTCATTTTTAATATTACCTAATGATTTTATAAAATTACATAGAGCGATATTGCGGTAACCTATCGTTTTTTCTGAAGATGATATTTTTGCACAATAATCTACCGTTTTATTAGGAGACATACTCCTTATAAATGCTAGTAGATCTTCTTTAGGATGGTCTAGATGGCTTATTAAAATGTCTGCAACAACTATAGCACCTGCATTTATGAATGGATTTCTAGGTATTCCATTATCGTTTTCTAATTGTATCAAAGAATTAAAACCGGTACCAGATGGTTCTACACCGACTCTATCCCATATACGCTCTCCCAGTATTTTATAGGCCAGACACAAGGACAGTACCTTTGCTATACTTTGTATAGAAAAATTTTCATCAAAGTCACCTATACCGTAGGATGCCCCAGAATTAGTGGCGATATGAACACCAAATTTTTCTGCATCTATGGTGGCTAGTTCTGGTATATAAGAGGCTAGATTACCTATGTTTTCCATCTTAGATACCTTCTCAAAGACCTTTTCTATCACCTCATTATTATCCATATACTCGACTTTATTTTCATTATTGTAGCAAAGATAATAGGGGAGCACCGCGTTTTAAGTCTCTATTACTATTTTTAAAAATGCCTTTCTATATTCTTGCTATTTATCTCACTGTAAGATAGTAGATTTTATAAGCTCGTTATTTAGGTAACATAACTTACTATTTATAATTGATTAATTGTGGTTTTAGTTCCGCTTTCGCGAAAGCGAGATAACAAAAAAAGCTCATAAATCAAAACACTCTTGATTCATAAGCTTTTAAATATTTAAGTTCTTTTCTAGAATTAATAGAGAACAAATCGTTTTCTATATCCATAAAATAGACTGTATAGAACTAGTTGATTAACTCTATTCTGTCTGAGGTAATGTTGATCAATTTCTCTTTATAAAGGTTACCGAGTGCTTTTTTATAAGACTTTTTACTCATGTTAAATTGAGCACGTATAGTCTCTGGCGCACTTTTATCAGTAACTAGTAAATAGCCATCTGGACTTTCTCTCAGCGCTTCTAGAACAATATTTGCGTCATGATCTATAACATTAAGATAGCCTTGAGGTCTAAGAGATACGTCTATCTTACCGTCTTCTCTTATGTTTTTAATAAAACCTATACCTTCCATGCCTTCTTCCATTTCAGAAAAAACATCACTTCTATAGAGTAATCCTTCTATCTCGCCCTCAATTAAAACATTATAACCTAGAGGTGTTTCTCTCTCTATGATTAATTTTACTTTATCACCTACCTGTAAATCCATTACTGTATAAATTTAAATACTCTTTTATTCTCTTATTTGTAAAAATGCAAAGGTAGGTCTTATATAAAGATTTAAAATTTGAGTAGTTAATATATATAATCACATCTTAAATCAAGAACGGAGTAGTGGAATAGGTGTTTTTAAAGTTCTATTCTATTTCATTTTTAGCTAAGAACTTTAGAATAAGCGTTGCAATTTCACTTGTTTTTTCTTCGGCCGCAAAATGACCAGCATCTAGAAGGTGCAACTCTGCATTAGGTAAATCTTTTAAATAAGCTCTGGCACCATTTGCATTAAATTTTAAATCCTTTTTACCCCAGGCTATTAAGGTTTTAGGTTGTTGCTCTTGTAGCATTTTTTGCCATTTAGGATATCTTATCAAGTTAGTATTATAATCTTTAAATAATTGTACCTGAATCTCTCTATCTTTCTTTGACGTTAAGAAGGCCAGATCATGTGTCCAAGCATCTGGACTTTGAATATTCCTATTTGTACTGTCTAGGTCAAATAAATACTGCTTATTTATGATAGCGTCTTTACCAGTTAGGCTGTATAAAAAATCATGCTTTGCTGTCGAGGTATCTGTTTGTGCTGTCCTAAAAAAGTCTTGTCGTTGAGGAGTAAGTCCTTCTAGATATGCATTTGCATTTTGAACGATTAAAGCATCCACACGTTTAGGGTTATTCATCATCATGCGATAACCTACAGGTGCGCCAAAGTCCTGCATATACATAACGTAATTCTCTATATCTAATTTATCGACCAGTTTTTCCATGTAAGAAGCCAGTAAATCAAACGTATAGTTAGTAGTGCTAGGGTCAAAATGTGTACTGTAACCAGATCCTAAATTATCTGGTGCAATAACATGATACCTAGTTGCTAGCATGGGAATTAAGTTTCTATAAGAATGTGAGGAAGAAGGGTAACCATGTAATAATACTATGGTGGGATTATGTTTATCTCCTGCCTCTCTATAAAAGAGTTTTGCACTATCCACTTCTACATAATTATAGATTGTTGCTGGTGGTAAATAGAATTCTTTTTCGGTGATTTTTGTGCTGTCCTGACATCCAAAAAATGCTGTGATCACCACTATAATTAGTGCAAATTTTCTCATCTTAAATTGCTATTTATTTTGATTTTTCATGAATTCTCTTATTTTTTTAATTATCGCATTACCATCTTCTTCAAGTGCAAAATGACCTGTATCATAAACATTATAATCTATTGTTTTAACGTCCTTTTTAAACGCTTGGGCACCACTTTCAGGGAAAAAGGCATCATTCTTACCCCAAACTATTAATAACGGCGGTTGATTATCTCTTAAATACTGTTGCCACTGTGGATATAGTTTTATATTATTTTGATAATCATAAAACAAATCTATGTTAACGGCATGTGCATTAGGTCTAGATAATCTTAAATAATCTAAATTATAACTATCAGGATCTACAGTTTCTACATCTCTAACTCCATGTGTGTATTGCCATTTTAAACCTTCTAAAGTAAATGCAGGTAATAAGGCATTTTCGGTTTCTTCGGTTCTGTTTTCCCAGAGAGCTCTTATTCCAGCCCAGGCTTCTCCTAGACCTTCTTCATAAGCATTTCCATTTTGATTTATGATAGCCGTAATTCTTTCTGGATGTGCTGTTGCAAGTCTAAAACCTATAGGGGCACCATAATCTTGAATCATGATGGCATAAGAATTAATTCCTTTTTTTTCTAAAAAGGAATCTACGACAGTCGCGATATTGTCAAATGTGTAATCAAATGCTTCTGATTCTGGAAAATCACTGTTACCAAAGCCAGGATAGTCAGGAGCGATTAAATGATACTCATCAGATAATTGTGTTAGTACTTTTCTGTACTGGTAAGATGACGCAGGAAAACCATGCAATAAAACGATGGTAGGATTATTAACATTACCTGCTTCTCTATAAGCTATGTTGATACCGTTAACTTCTAGTGTTTTATATGCTACGCTCGTTTCTTGATGTGGAGTATTAGATAATGTAGCGCTAGTTGCAGTGTCTGTTACTAATGGTGTTTCTTGTTTACAAGAGATAAGTAATAAAACAATACTTAATGATAGAATAATATTTTTCATGATTTTGATTTAAGTCTCCGTATAATTAAGGAGGTATGTAAAAAGTCATCACCGATACTTGTACCGGTGATGACTTTTATTCACATTATTTAGTTTCTACCAGCCATAACGCCACCATCTGTATCCCAAATAGCACCTGTTACCCAAGCAGCTTTGTCAGATAATAAAAACACTATACTGTTTGCTATATCTTGAGATTCTCCAAAACGACCTATAGGGTGAAAACCATTAAAACCTACTAAGGCTTCTTTTGCAGCTTCTTCACTTCCAAAAACGCTATGATAAACAGGTGTGTTTACTAAAGCTGGAGAAACAGCATTAACACGTATGTTATCATCTGCTAGTTCCATAGCTAGATGTTGTGTTAAGGAATGTAGTCCTGCTTTTTGCATAGAGTATGCGGTAGATGGTGTTGCTTTTACAGCTTGTTTTGCCCACATAGAACCTACGTTTACAATGGAACCTCCTTGTGTTGCTTTCATTTTTTTAGCTGCACTTTGTGTGATAAAGAAGAAACCTCTGTTTAAGTCTAAATAAGAGTTATAATCTTCCATAGTGTGATCTAAAAATGGTTTAGGTCCAAAAATACCTGAAGCATTTACTAAATAATCTAAGTTGTCTAAACCATCTATACTTTCAATAAGTGATGCTACTTCGGTAGTATTAGATATGTTAACTGTGTGTTTAATTAGATTATCAGCGTCGGCTATTTTATTAGTGTTTCTTCCTACTACGTGCACTGTAGCACCACCTTCTAATAAAGCATTTGTTGTTGCATTACCGATTCCACTTGTTCCACCTATTACTAAGGCTACTTTGTTTGCAAATTCTTTCATTTTGTTTACTTTAATTGTTGATTAAAGACAGACAGGTCTGTCTATTTGTTTATAAAATTTTTTTAAGCTATTATTTTTTCACACAAATTTTTTGACTCTATAATAGGCCAGTCTTGTTGATGTAGATGACTTTCTCCCACAGCACTTTCATAGAGTAAATAGATTTGTCTAGATAAGGAATTGACTTGTTCTCCATTAATACCTTCTATATTGTGTTTTACTAATTGAGTAATGATGTCAATAAAGCTATTTTTTTGAGATTGTATCTCGTTTCTTATAATTTCATTATCCTTAGGGATTTCTGAAACTGTTTTAATACACCAACAGCCATTAAAGTCTTTATCTTGATAGAATAATTTAAGAAAATCAAATATGGCGAGTATTTGGTCTTTGCCTTTCTTTCTAGACTGAGTAAAACTTTGAAAATCTGTCAAAAAGTTAATGTTTTTGAATTTAAGGTAAGCCAAACAAATTTCTTCTTTTGATTTAAAATGATTGTATAAAGTAGCCTTGGCAATTCCAGCTTCGTCAATTATTTGATTGATACCAGTAGAGTTATAGCCATTTTTATAAAATAAAAAGGAAGCTGTTTCTATAATTCTATTTTTTACTTCGGCATGTTTCATAATACAAATTTACTTTAAATTCACAAAAACAGACTAGTCTGTCTGTTTTTATATTAAAGTTAACATCATAGATTTTATAAAAGTATTGTTTTTGGGAAAACTAATAATATGTACCGTATTGTATTTGAATGAATTAAGTGAAATTCGCTTGTTTTTACCACAGTTCTTTGTTTCCAGTAGTTTTTATTCCGCTTTAAATTTTTCAAATTCCGATTTATCTATTTTCTGAATTATCGTTGACTTTCCCATTTTAAGTTTTCCAGATTCAGTTACCGAAACGATTTCATCATTCGGTTTCTCAATAAAATATTCGGAAGAATTATTTCCAAAATCATATTTCGACCACGCGAATGTACCTTTTCTATTATCGTTTTTATAATAATCAGTTTCAGATTCTGCATTTAGAATTCCGTATTCAATTATTTTTTTAAAGTGTCCGTCTGTTGATTCAGTTTTCCACCATTGGGTTTTGAATTGTTCTGATTGATATTCTCTATTTTCCCAATTATCTCCAATTTTTGGTATTCCGAGTTTTTCACGTTCTGAATTAAATTCAATCCCGTGATTCTTGTTTATCGGAATAACGAATAGGTAGATTGCGTTTAAACCAATTAGAATTCCCACGTAAACAAGCCCTTTGAGTATTCCTTTCCCCATTGTTTTAATTGAGAAAGTAAATTCTTTTGGGTCTTTTTTATAGTCATAATAATATGATATTCCAATCGGCACAATTATTATAATTATTATCAAAATTCCGTATATCATTCGTGTTTGTGTAAGGTTAGTTGCGTGTTTAAGAAATTAATTATACACGGCTTAAGTTTTTTATTTTCCATTTTTACTATAAACTTTTTATCCAATCTCTATAAAATAAATTTTGCTTTTCAGGACTTATACTTTCAGAAATATCTGTGTATTCATATATTTCCACAACAGAATCCATTTCCGCTTGTTTCCCAAGTTTTAGAGAATATGCTTTTGGAGCAAATTTCATCAATGGAGAAGGATAAACATTTATCAAAGCTCCTTTGCATTTCAAGTCAACATTATCTTCTATCAATTTCGTTCTGAATTTTTGAAGTGTTCCAAAATGAAATTCGTCTGACACTATTATTTTTTTTTCATTATATTCAGTAAAGATTGTAATTAAATCTTTGTTTTCGTCTTCTACGATTGAAACGTATAGTTCAAATTCTTTTTTTGTATTTATATCAAATGCTTTAAAAATCATTCTTTTTCAGGATTCTTAGATTCAGTTTTGTAATTACAGCCAACGTGTTTGTATATGGTTTGTTGCGTGGTTTAAGTACTAAATTTAGCAAATAAAAACCGAATAGAAAGTCCGCGAGGATTTTCGTAAGTAGGCGAGAACAAGCCATTAATTATACATGATTTACGTGAGCTATACAGTTATGCTGGATTAACACCTATAATAAGACAAAGCAGAACCAGCATAAATGGAAGAGCACGAATAAGTAAAATAGGTAACCAGAAGTTAAGAAACCTACTGTTTATGTGCAGTTTTAATGCTTGTAAACACAACAAAGCATGCAAGGCAATTTACGATCGAATAGTAGCCAAAGGAAAGAGTAAAAAACTAGCTTTAATAGCTGTCTGTAATAAGCTCTTAAAACAGGCTTTTGCTATAGCAAAATCAGGATTAATATACGATGACGGATATATAAGTGTACTGGTTAGAAATTAAGTGAAATTCGCTTGTTTTTTACCACAGTTCTTTGTTGTATGCAGTACTTTTTTCAGTTCGTTATAATAAAGTTTTTTTTTCTTCGTTTGTCAAATTGTGTCTAATCAAATAGCTAAATAATATAATACACAATTACATATACTATTAACTAATTAAATCAAATATTATGAAACGTTTATTGTTGTGTTTTTCCATTATTGCATTTACTTTTTCTTGTACTGAATCAGATAATTCTGAAAATCAAATTAATCAACCTGATGTTAATTTTTTCGCTTTAACAATTGGTAATTCTTGGGTTTACAAAAATTACAAATACAATGCTGGCACAGAAATGTATGATGATACTGGTGTAATAGACTCGATAAGTATTGTTGGTATTCAAGATTTTTCAGGTGAATCCTACTATAAATTTAGAAGATTAACAACAGGAAATGAAGAAGGAATCACTTTTTGTAATCCTAATGGTGAACATTTCGAGTTTTTGAGAGAATTTGAGGGAAGCTTAATAAACGAAGAAGGTTCTATAATATTCACAAATAGTAATAATGAAGAACGTTTATTACAAGAAAATGAATGGGGAAATATTTATGAGATTCTTGTAGAAGGTAATACCATAATTAGTGTTGAAGCGGGCGAGTTCGACTGCATAAATTCAGAACGATATGCTAAAAATTCAGATGGTGAGCAACTACCAGGTTTAGACCGTTTTTATTACGCAAGTGGTATAGGACTTATTTATGATTCTTCATCATTTGTTTCTAATTCTACACCAAGTATTATAAGACGTTTAGATTCTTATGAAGTTCAATAATCAAAAATAAATAAAATACAAAAAGAAACGTAATCTTAATTGAACGTTTCTTTTTGTCCGTATTGCTTGCAACGCTTGAGCTATGAACAGTACGGGAGCAAACTGGCGTTTGCTTTCCGCCACGCACATAGCAAAATCTTTTTGTTTTGTTTTTTCTTTTCCTTGTTTAAAGCAAAATCCCAAAGATTTTGCGGACATCATAAAAATACACAAACCTTTTGGTTAAGCCCGTATTGTTTATAGGTTTTGTTGTAACACGTTTTTTATGCCCAAAACTTCCACCAAACTCCTTTGTTTATGGATGATTCCGATATTGTTTGTTTTTGTTCTAGATTGGATTTTTTTAGTTCCTTTGTCCACAAACGATATACCTTTCCTTTCGGTTTATCTGAATCATCAATAGGATATTCAAGTCCTATTTTTTTCATAAAATCTACAATTTGCCAATCGATGTTTTCAAATTCATCATCCTGATAAGCTTTCGATTCATCATCTTCAAGATTCCATCTTACTAGATATTTGTTAATATCCTCTATTTTAACATCTGGTATCAATTCGGAAATCAATTTCGCATTTCCTTTTTGCTCGTCAATATCTACTTTGCTCAAATTATCATCCCAGTAATCAGGTATTGGATTAAACTGGTCAACTAGTTCTCCTTTGTTATAAAGTAAGTACATCCATAAATCTCCATCGTGGATGTGAAAAGAAAACACAGGACATTGTAATTCAGATGAAATGTAGATGGAAACATCATCCCATTCCATAAGTGCATATGGATAAAATATTGTTGTGCTATTTTGGTTTTCATTTATGACACAAAAATTATCATCTAAGTGCTCAAGTTCTTCTATTTCTAATCCTCCAGATTTTTTTTCAGCATAACTTCTTAGGCATTTTTCAACTTCGTATTCTGATTTTCCTATTATACCGGACATTGATAAAAATAATCCCATAGTTTATGATTTGGTCAAATGTGTTACAACGGTCTGGTATAAGAATAGTAGGGCTGAAAACAGTCGCAAACCATTCGGATGAAACACAAGCCCAATTTTTTAATTTTTCTTATTATCTTTTTTTCTCAATAAGCGAAATTTAAAAATTTGGCGACCTTGTAAATAGACAACAGTCTTTCGGTAAGGCACTAATCGCCCAATTTGCTATATATAGGTTACCACACGTTATCTTTCTTTCTGTATTTCAATCACTTGATTATATACTTTTCTAACATTTTGTATCAAATCAAGTTGTGGGTTTGCTTTCATTCCAGGCCACCAATTCATTCCATTTCCCCATATCATCATTGGATTTTTTGGTCCGATAGAGATAGTTCCGCTTCCATCATTTTTTTCGTTGTATTCAATATCAGATAAGGTTCTAATGTTTAACGATTTTATATTTTTAGAAAATACTCCGCTTTTTATAATTATTCTGTCTTTTGTCAATCCATAATAAGTGTTTTCTCGTTGTTTTGCATCAATTATAAATCTCCCGAACACAAATATTAATCCTATAATCACAAAAGGAATACCAAATAATGCAAAAATTCCGCCACCTTGTGAAGCCATAAACATCCAAAATATAGCAAATCCACACCATAATAGGCTGAAAGGTATTAGGAAAATATCAGCTGTTCTAAATACAATACCTTTTTTCGGTTGTCCTGTCCAAAGCAAAGTTTCGTTATTGTCTAAATGTTGTCTTAATTCCGATTGTATATCTCCTCTCATACAGATTTTTTTAATGTGTGGTAACAGCCAAAGGTATAATGCGAGTGAGGCATTCCATTGGTATGTTTATATTTTGGTTTTGGTTTTAGATGTGAAAGTACAAAACTATTATAGAATTTAGTCGCCTCACAGGTAGTATAAATGGAAGAGCACGAATAAGTAAAATATGTAACCAGAAGTTAAGAAACCTACTGTTTATGTGCAGTTTTAATGCTTGTAAATACAACAAAGCATGCAAGGCAATTTACGATCGAATAGTAGCCAAAGGAAAGAGTAAAAAACTAGCTTTAATAGCTGTCTGTAATAAGCTCTTAAAACAGGCCTTTGTCATAGCAAAATCAGGATTAATATACGATGACGGATATAGAAGTGTACTTGTTAGAAATTAAGTGAAACTCACTTGTTTTTTACCACAGTTCTTTGTTGGGCGTTCGTTATTTGTTCCCAATCAACAATTTTGAAATTTTATTTGCATTCTCAATTTCAAGTTCTACTAAAACTTTCCTAATTTGTTTTTCAAAAGCATTAATATCTTTTCTGCTTGATTTTATTTGAGAATTAAGTTCTTGTCTTGAGAAGTTATATTTTTCTGATAACTCCTTATAATCACCTAAGTTAACTTCTGTGTAATCAGATAAAATTATACTCTCATTAGTTTTTTTACAATAAACCCAAGGATGACCAATCCATAATTGTTCCCATTTATTTAATTCAAATTTTTCAATTTTTTCCCAATGATTTAGGTTTGCAATATCACCACAACAAGTTGGTTCGATAATTATTTTGTCATTTTCTGTAATTACTATTCCACCAAATAAAGGTTCAACATATTCTTCTGCATTAGATAAGTCTTTTCCTTTTAGTTCTTTTTGAAGAATAGTTTTTAATTCAGAATCACTAATATTTTTTATATCAATTAGATATGAACCAAGCTCTATAGGCTTTAAACTTTCTAAATTACTATCTGAAACACACTTATACCAGAAATCACTCCATGCTTTTGCGTTTTTTTCTTTTGAAGTATTTGGGAACTCATATTCATTCTCAGTATAATCCAAAGGTTCTATTTCAATAGTGTTTAATAATTTCATTAATGGTTCTGAAGTTTTTTTAATGACGCCCAACAACGTTCAGTATAAGAAACGTAGGGCAGGTGATAAGCACTTTCGTTTCGGTTTATTACTTAGCTAAATATAAATATTTTGCTTTTATCTTTTTTGTTCTAAACGCCAAATTTTATATTTAGAGGACTTTGTAAATAAGTACAAACTTTTCGGTTTAGCACCTAATTAGCTATGTTTTATAAACCGTGTTACCCAATGTTAATTCTTTTAAGGGTTTTTAATTATATTTATTTTATTAAGGGATGGAGGTGGAGATGCAGGAGCTGGTGGTCGACCACTAATACCTTCTTTAGTTGGAATTATTAATTTAAAATCTAGTTTTAAATCTTCAATCTCTTTTTCGTTTATTTGACAAAATGGTCTTTTAAATTTTCTAAAACTCAATGAATCGTAAGCTATAGAATATCCTCTTATAATTTCATCTAATATATCAGATACTTTTTTAGAATTGTCATTTTTTTTAAAATCAAAAACTACTTTAGAATATTTTTCCTCCTCTAAAAGATAATTTGATAAACTATCTCCAATAGAGCTTATTTGAATAAAATCATTTTCAACAAAAGGTAGCTTATCTCTGAGGGTTATAGTAAAATAACTACGGTAGTGTATACCTGGACATAATTTAGGAGTATTGTAAATTAATTTTAACTTTTTTAAATGCTTTATATCAGAGCTATATTTTATTAAATCGCCCCCACAATCATTTAAATTCAAGTTTAAATTTTCCTTTAAAAAGTTTAAATCGACGTCATTAAATACGGAATTAGGCGTTATGTATATACTTTTGTCAAGAGTAAAAATCTTTTTTTTTAGGTTATGGCAAACATCATATTTTATAGATGTATTCTCTTTTTTATTAACAATGAATAGTATAATCGCAATCAAAGGAATTATTGTCAAATAACCCAAAGAAGAATTAATAGATTGCCTTTTTATTTTCATCAGTTGGTAATATTGGGTAACGGTCTCGGCTATGAGTAGTTGCGTGGGTTAGCGATTAACTTTGCAAGTACACACCAAGTTGGAAATTCCGCAGGAATTTCCAAAGTAGGCGAGAACAAGCAATTACTTATAGCCAATGTTGTGTGCAGTTTTTATTTGTTTAATTTCTTGTAAAATTCAGACTCTCGAATTGATTTTTCTAATTCAGATTTTATTTTTTCACTATCACTTTCAAAACTTAAAGTCCAACTTGGCACTCCAATTTCAATATCAAAATATTTTATAAAATAGTTTGTCCATTCATCTTTCTCATCTTTTTCAATTTTTGAATAAATTTCACTAATTGATTTTTCAAAATCTTTTTTTATCAGAGATTGGTCAAAGTTTTTTTTCAACGATTCTATTGTTAAGTCGACTAAACCTGAATTATTTGCTAAACCATTATTGAATATATGAGGCAAAAGATAATTTAAAGCTTTTTTCTTTTCTCCAATTCCATTATAGATTTTAGCATACTGTTTTGCATTGTATATTTCATCTGCAGCAAAAGCATTCCCGCAAAAATGCTGTAAAGGATATTTTTCATTAAGCTTTTTATATTCTAAAGCAGTCTTATATTCTCTTTTATTAATATAAATTTCAGTTAGTCTTTTACTTGCTTCATTTTTAAAGTTTGCATATGGGTTTGACATTATTCCAATTCTACCACTATTTTCTTTATCGTTGGCATTACCGTTTAAAATAATTTTCAGGTATTTAATTTCATCTTCTTCATAGTCCAACAAAGAACTGATATGAGCAAGGTTGTAAAGAGATTTGTGATAAAGTTCAGAGTACGGAAAGTCTTGTGTTACTTTTCCAAATTGGTCAAGAGCTAACTCGAGAATTTCTTCTTTCTCGTTTTTTAAAATATCATACTTGACTTTTTCATCTTGTTTTAAAGTATCAAGTCTTTGTAATTCCCAATCAATACTTAATTCATCGACCATTTCAAAAATAGTGACACCTTTATTAAATGTAACTATATCTAATTTGTCATTTTTGTTAGAAGTCTTGTTCTTTAATGATGAACAAGAGGTTAAAACTAAAATAGTTAATATGTAGAGATAATATTTTTTCATTTTATGGATTTACTCATTTATATTCAAATCTATAAAGGTGTTTTGAGTTAAAAAAACTATAATGAGCAAAACATACTTTTCAATTAGTTAACTTGATTTTCTGACGTAGCTCTAAAATTGCACACAACGGTCTTGTATATGGCTCGTAGCGTGTAAATTAGAAAATTATTTTCGGATTGAGCACAAGCCAGATTTTTAAATTTTACTATTTATGTTTCTTTCTCAAATAGCCAAATTTAAAAATTTGGCGACCTTGCAAATGCGCCCGAACCTTTCGGTTTTGCTACAATTGCCCTATTGTTTTTATGCATTGTTAGTAACCGTATGTTCTTTACATTTATGATTATTGAATCGTATTTATAAATGCATTAAAGTGGTTTTATTAGTAATTTCACATATTCGTAGCGTATAGAAACCCACACTTTATTATTTGTGATATTAACTGTAATTTTTACACTCAGCATTTTAATTAACCAAATGAATCAGAATATGTTATTTTTTTTCGAATTAATTAATTTCTAAACAGCACTTTTATTATCCGTTAAAATCATGTGCAGTTACAAATGTTATGTTAGTACCGTCCTGCGATGAGCCATTAATATCTATTGTAAAGCTAATAGCGCCGCCTGTCACTATAACCATTCCATTATCTAAGATTGATTGCGAAACAACGACACCACTAGAATCAAAACTTGTATAAGAAACCGTTGCTTGATTCAGACCTGGCATTGAAGTATTAACTATTGGAAATGTGCCTGGAACAACATCTGAAATATAAGTTAAGACAAATTCTATTCTCACTGTGCAGTCGTTATTGACTGCCATAATAGTAAATTTTGATACATCTTCGTCACTGATGTACAAAACACTGTCTAAGAAGTATTCACCATCACTATTTACTATCGCTGTTGATGCCAATGGATTACAATTGGTTGCTGACCTATCGTTATCAGCATCATCGTTACTACATGAATTCAATAAAAGTAATAATAAAAGTAGGAGGTAAAAGTTGTTCTTTTTCATAATTTTTTTTTGTGTGTTAAAAAGATGAATTCACCGTTTTTTTTAATCAAAATTATAATTTACAGTGAATAGTTATAATTTTTAGTTTAATATGATCTGCAACAATGCTTTTCGTTCTTGTTTAAGTTTAGTTAATTTGTTCAATATAGATTTCTAAAATTTCATCATATATGTTTACTAACGGTCTTGTGTATGAAACGTAGCGTATAAAAAGACGCTAATTTTTCGGATTAACACAGAGCCGAATTTTTATATTTTGTTTTTAACCTATCAATCTTAAAAGCCAAATTTAAAAATTTGGCGAACTTTATAAATAGGTAAGATACTTCAATTAAGCAACTGCTAAGCTATGTTTTATACACGTCTTAAGTTTGAAATCACTAAATTAAAGGTTTATAAATAGAAAGAACAAAAGAGAGGAATAAGGTTATTATATACGTAGAGACTACAGATCTCGTCAACATTGAAAATCCCCTCTCTTTTCTACACAGATTTCGTACAGTTCTATGAGGCTTTTAAGACCTCGATTTTAAGTTGTTGAAACTCGCGTAGGTTGTCCTTTCCAAAAACATATTATAATGAATAAAGATATTAAATATTTCGGAATAGACATCAGTCATTTGGTATTTGATGTTACCGATTCCGATGGTAAATACTATCAGTTTAAAAATAGTATTTCGGGCTTTAAAAAGTTGGTAGAGTTGTTAGATGATAACAGCCATTGTGTAATGGAAGCTACCGGTTATTATCATTACCAACTGGCTTATTACCTATTAGAATCAGGTAAGAAAGTGTCGGTTGAGAATCCTTTATCTGTAAAACGATTTATACACTTGACTTTTACGAGTTCGCTTTCGCGAAAGCGGAATTATAGGAAGACATTTGTCTAAAATCAAGACAGACAAGAGTGATTCTAAATTGATTTGTGCTTATGCAAAACAGGTAGATTTAAAGCTATGGCAAGGTAATTCTAAACATCAAATAGAATGCCTTCAAATGACTAGACTGCTGTCAATGCTGACTAAACAAAGCATTATCTATAAAAATAAACTACATGGCGAGTCCGTTTTAGGTAATCCAAGTAAAGTAGTTGTCAGTTCTATAAAACGTAGTTTAAAACAAGTACAGAAAGAAATAAAATTAATAGAGGATAAGTTGCTAGCCTTAGTAAAACAGGTGCATCATGATGTCCTAACTCGTTTAAAAAGCATTACAGGAATAGGAGATAAGACTGCTTTAATGTTAGTTGTTTTAACCGATGGATTTGAGCGTTTTAAAAGTGGAAGTGAGCTATGCAGTTATGCTGGATTAACACCTATTATAAGGCAAAGCGGAACGAGCATAAATAGAAGAGCATGAATAAGTAAAATAGGTAGCAGAAGTTAAGAAACCTACTGTTTATGTGCAGTTATAATGCTTGTAAATACAACAAAGCATGCAAGGCAATTTACGATCGAATAGTAGCCAAAGGAAAGAGTAAAAAACTAGCCTTAATAGCTGTCTGTAATAAGCTCTTAAAACAGGCTTTTGCTATAGCAAAATCAGGATTAATATACGATGACGGATATAGAAGTGTACTGGTTAGAAATTAAGTGAAATTCGCTTGTTTTTTACCACAGTTCTTTGTTAGCTGTAGTGCTTTCTTCTTCAGCTCTTTTTTTTATTGATTCTATCGCAAATTTTGCTGAACCTTTTACATCCCTTTTTTTACTATTTAAATGCTTTTCTAAAAATGGAATTGCCTTTACCGTTCCCATATTATTCAATGTAGCATTTGCATATGTTAAATCATATTGGTCTTCTGAAACAGCCAAAATTCCAATTAATGCTTTTTCCGCAATTCTGTCTTCCGCATTTTTTAAAGATTGAATGGCACTTTGTCTAATTTGCCATTTATTATTTTCAATTGCATTTATTAAAGGTTGCAAATCAATTCCATTTGGTTTCTCTAGGTTAGAAATTCTGTTGAGAAGTGAAGAAACTATATATTTATCTGTTTCCTTTTCAACTCTTTTTATTAGATATTCCGTTGCTTTAGTATTGTTCGTGTTTTTTGCAATATGTCCAAGTAAGAAATACGCTTTATCCCTTTTCTTTTTATCCTTTTCAGAATCAATAAATTCAGTTAATTCAGGTATATAATTTTCATTATCAATCTTTTCCGCTTCTCTCAAAGCTTTCCAAGAAATTGTATCAGAACTGTTATAGCCAGATTCCAAAATTTGGTCGCTTTCATCATTCATCCGTGAAATTATGTCGGTTAAATATTGATTCATTATCGGATTTTTTTTCGCATTACAGCTAACGTTAAGTATAAGAAACGTAGGGCAGGTGATAAGCGATACGTTTCGGATTGGTACTAAGCCAAATATAATATTTTGCTTTTATCTTTTTTATTGAAAATGCCAAATTTTATATTTGGCGACTTTATAAATAAACACAGACCTTCCGGTTAAGCACAAACGCCCTATGTTTTTTATACCTTGTTACCACCAGTTATTTCAACTTTTTTATTTTATCTAAAGACTGTTTTATTTTATGAGCGAATGTTCGATATTGACATCTAACTTCCATAATCAGCATTCTTAAGTGGTTGTATTTTGTCGAATATAATTTACCTAATTCTCCAATTTTATTTCCAATCGGATGAGTGCGCATTAAATTATTGTCAAGGATGTATTTTTGTGTTGGTCTTACTATTTCTTTATAACACTCCACTAAATGTCTACCATTGGCAATCTCATCGTAATAGTGCTGAACTTTAGTTTCAAAAAAATCAGTATGTTGTGTCCTTCCGTTATTTCTATCGAATTCGCAGAAATCAGCAAGAAGTTTGATGTAATTATAGTCAATTTCGGCTAGAGGATTTCGAATCGATTCACTCCTTTGAAGTACAATTCTATGATAATCATTTATGTCAGTTAGAAGATTTGATAAAAAATCAATTTCTCCGAAGTATTGATTAAATTTTACTTTTTCATCTGAAGCAAAAGAGCTGAATAATTTTTCGGATTCCATTTTTAAAATCCTATCAAAGCTATTAGTTAGTAACTTTGGCGGTGTTGTTGGTATTCCGCTGTTTATGTTAATAGTTTCCTGATAAAACTTATTGTAGCCTTTTAAGAGTGGTGGACCAATAAAATTTAAAAGTTCGTCTACTTGATTTAGAAAGTACTCTTTAAGTTCTTTGAGTTCCTTTTTCTCTTGTTCTCTTTTTATATATCTGTCAATTAAAATACCAATAATAAAAATGAACAGTGTTATTGCAACTGTAAAAACAGTATCATATTTAGCACCCCAAAAAGTTGGCTCTGTTTTTTTTCCAATAGAGCTAATCTCTTCTTTTAGTTCAATTACAGAACCATTTATTCCTTCAAGTTGTTTGCTTTGAACGAATACAGTATCCTTTTTTACAATAAAAATCGTGTCAGTTTTTTGCTTTTTTAATTTCTGTTGATTCATTCTTAGTAACTAGGTTTTTCTAATTGGTGGTAACGTTTATGTATAAGGAAAGTTGCGTGTTTGTGTGCGAGGATTTTCCGAAGGAAAATCAGAAGCTAGCAAACAAGCAACTAACTTTGGTTTAGCTAAAACTAGCAATTTTTTTTATACGGCTTAAGTTTGAAATCACTAAATTAAAGACTTATAAATAGAAAGAACAAAAGAGAGGAATAAGGTTATTATATACGTAGAGACTTCAGATCTCGTCAACATTGAAAATCCCCTCTCTTTTCTACACAGATTTCGTACAGTTCTATGAGGCTTTTAAGACCTCGATTTTAAGTTGTTGAAACTCGCGTAGGTTGTCCTTTCCAAAAACATATTATAATGAATAAAGATATTAAATATTTCGGAATAGACATTAGTCATTTGGTATTTGATGTTACCGATTCCGATGGTAAATACTATCAGTTTAAGAATAACGTATCAGGCTTTAAAAAGTTGGTAAAGTTGTTAGATGATAACAGTCATTGTGTAATGGAAGCTACCGGATATTATCATTACCAACTGGCTTATTATCTATTAGAATCAGGTAAGAAAGTGTCGGTAGAGAATCCTTTATCTGTGAAGCGATTTATACAGATGAAACTGTCTAAAATAAAGACAGACAAAAGTGATTCTAAATTGATTTGTGCTTATGCAAAACAGGTAGAATTAAAGCTATGGCAAGGTAATTCTAAACATCAAATAGAATGCCTTCAAATGACTCGACTGCTGTCAATGCTGACCAAACAAAGCACTATGTATAAAAATAAACTACATGGCGAGTCTGTTTTAGGTAATCCAAGTAAAGTAGTTGTCAGTTCTATAAAACGCAGTTTAAAACAAGTACAGAAAGAAATAAAATTAATAGAGGATAAGTTGCTAGCCTTAGTAAAACAGGTACATCAAGATGTTCTAACACGTTTAAAAAGCATTCCAGGAATAGGAGATAAAACTGCTTTAATGTTAGTTGTTTTAACCGATGGATTTGAGCGTTTTAAAAGTGGAAGTGAACTATGCAGTTATGCTGGATTAACACCTATAATAAGGCAAAGCGGAACCAGCATAAATAGAAGAGCACGTATAAGTAAAATAGGTAACCAGAAGCTAAGAAACCTACTGTTTATGTGCAGTTTTAATGCTTGTGAATACAACAAAGCATGCAAGGCAATTTACGATCGAATAGTAGCCAAAGGAAAGAGTGAAAAACTAGCCTTAATAGCTGTCTGTAATAAGCTCTTAAAACAGGCTTTTGCTATAGCAAAATCAGGATTAATATACGATGACGGATATAGAAGTGTACTGGTTAGAAATTAAGTGAAACTCGCTTGTTTTTTACCACAGTTCTTTGTTGTAGGTAGTTTTTTATTCATATTTTATTAATCAACCATACAATTCCGATTCCAGAGAATAAAAATCCACCGACTATAAAAATCATTGGAAAATAGGTTTTCCAGAACTCACTGTTTATCATTATTTCGTATTCATTATTCTTTTTCAAGTAAATTATATCAATCGGTTCATTTATCCGTTTAGGATTCGCACTTGAATCCAACTTTTGGGTTGTTTCAATTCCGTTTTTGTCCGTAAATCGAACAACAGGAAAGTGATAGATATGTGAATCACCGTCAGCATCTTTGCTACGTTCCTCTATAAAGTCAATTATTTTAGCTTTAGTTTTAATTCCACTTGTTTGTATTCTACGATTTGAATTCCGAACGTTAAATCCAGCGTATAAAAATCCACCTCCAACTATTAAAAAGACAATTGCTCCAATTAAGTTTTCCATTCAGTTTCTTGAGTTGTCAAATTACCTACAACGTTAAGTATAAGAAATCGTAGGGCAGGTGATAAGCACTTTCGTTTCGATTTATTACTTAGCTAAATATAAATATTTTGCTTTTATCTTTTCTACTATAAACGCCAAATTTTATATTTAGCGGACTTTGTTAATATTCACAGGCCTTTCGGTTTAGCACAAACGTCCTATGTTTTTTATACCTTGTTGGCAACAGTATTTTTTAATTCAGTTGGTTTGTTATTTATTCGCTTTATTACGTATGCAATTAAAAGTCCGATTGTAAATGTTGTCAGAATGGTGCAAATAACAAATGCAATAATTGGCGGAATCATCATCAAAAACCTTTCTTCCGTTACAGTCAGTCCGACAATCAGACAAAAAGTTAACCAGATAATTAAATTCACAACAACAGAATATTTAAAAGAAGTCAGAATAAATGATTTTCCATCATTAATATTTTTATAAGCCAATATTCCGCCAATCCAAAGAGCAATCAGAAACGCAACAACAAGTCCAATCGTCGAAACACCATATGCACCAAGAATAGCGATTGTCAAAAGTCCTTCTCCAGTTAGTAATAATGGTATCCAAATCGTAGCAATGACAGTCAGAATTCCAATTGGTGTCCCAATGAGATAAGAAGTCAGAATACTTTGCTTTAATTTTTTTTCCATTTGTTTTGCGTTCAGTTTGGATATTGTTGCCAACGGGCAAAGGTATAAGGCGTGTGAGGCGTTTTGCTTTGTATCCCAATGTTAGAGATGTTAATTTAGGATTTTAAAGATAGACTAAATTTGAATTATACAGCCTCACAGGTAGCCTTTAAAACGCCTGATACGCTTTATGCTTTGTTCACGCCAGTTATTTGTGGCAGCATGACAAAAGCAAGTATGCACCGGATTTAAGACGAGGCGTTTTACACCTTTGCCCGTTCAGGCCAATTAGTAGTTTGGGAGTCTTAAAATTGTTAATTTGTTTAACCTAGTGATAGCTTTATGTTTTTCATGGATATGGAGTAGAGTAATTTTAGTTCGCAATAAGAACAAATTAAAATTTTATAGCGTAGAACTACGGCCGCAGGTAATTGGCCTGAACGTTAAATATATGGCATGTTGGGCAATAAATAAACGATTATTATCGGTTTAGCCACAAGCTAAATCTTTTTATTTTGTTTTAATTTTTGTTTTTTAATACCAAATCAAAAGATTTGGCGACTTTGCAAATAGACAACAACTTTTGGATTAAGCACTAATCGCCCAATTTGCTATATATATTGTTAGTGGTAGTTATTTATTTTTTTTAACTCAATCCATTCGTGTTCAATATCCTTCATCAAAAGAGCATTGTCAAATTTGACTGATCCCTTCGGAAAAATATCGGTATTCTCAAAAAAACTAGATCTAACTTTTTTCACATTTAAAAGGGATACTTTCCAGTTATAAGCTTTGAGTTCTAATCCGTCAAAGTCATTTTTGTCAGGAGAATATCCGATTGATCCATTTTCGAAAAAATCCGAAACACAATTTAGGTTTTCAAATACACTTTCCTCATTCCAATTGTCAGTTTCACTTGCCTCAATTGATAAAGAGGTTTCATCATCGCTAACAAATCCCACATTATAATTCCCGTCAGATTCATTAACCGTAAATTCTGCAAGGTGATGAATCCCTGGAAAAATAGTTCCTCCAGCTAAAGAGTTTAATTTCGAAGAAGTATCCCTTCTCGGAATATAAACACCTTCTTTTATTTGTCCATTTTCGTTCCATTCCACAGCAATTCTGTGAGCTCCGTTCTCGGAGGAAATTCCGATTTGTTTTGGTAATCCTTTAGGTCTGATTTCCTTTAATCTGATTAAACATATTCCAGCAATACCTTTTCCATTAACTAACTTAGGTTTAAATGGCTTTGGTAAATAATTTTCCAACACTTCTTTATCAACTTGATAGTTTACAAGAATTCGTCTGTCAATTATTCCTTTTATTTTCGGTATTTTCATTTTTTTTGTAATTACCACTAACGTCTCTGTATATGAGCAGTGCGAATGAAGAATGGCGAAAGCCATTCGGCAGGCACAAGCTGATTTTTACAAATTTCGATTATTATTTTTTCTGGGGAATAAGTCGAATTTGTTAAAATTCGGCGGTCTCCCAAATATACCCTAACTTTTAATGAAGCACAAACCCTCGCATTGCTTATATGCTTTGTTACCTACCGTTATTTTTTCAATCCAATATTTTCTCAATCCAATGCTCTTCAAATTCTTCTAGGATTGAATCTTTATTTCTATCTGGATAAATTTGAGGGTAAATATGTTTAAAACTAAAGCGTTTTTGTTTTTCTGTTTTAAATTCCGCAAATTTTCCTTTTTCGATTTGACTGTACATAATGAACTCTGTGGTGTCAATCATTTGTTCATTTCTACCATAAAAAGTTTTACTTAAAAAGTCAATTTTAGAATCTTGGTTAAAATCATATAATTCAAGTTCAAATCCAGTTCTAAATCTACCAAAGTAACTTTCACTCTTAGTACTTAAATCATAAATTAGTTGATAATTTACACTACATCCAAGTCCTGAGCAAGGTTCGTTAGTAAGTATAAAACCGATTAATGATTCAGATTCGTACAGTTTTATTTGTCTAACGTTATTAGCAAAATTTACACTATCAACACTATTTCCCCAATTGTTATTTAAAGTAACTTTATCAGACGTATTAATTTTATTTCCGTTGATTATTATTTCTAGCGCGTTATTTTTTTCAGACCAACTTATTTCGTTTCCTAAAAGTCTAATAATAGACTTTTTATTATTGTAGTTTGGATTATTGAAAACAACTGTTGGTTTATATTTTTCAGATTCAAGGTAGTCAGTTATTATTATACCGTATTCAATTTTTTTCGTAATAATTTTAGATTCAGTTGTCTTTTTTTTTGAACAACTAGATATTAAAATTAGTACTAATGTTAGTTTTATTACGGATTTCATTTAATGGTAGGTAACGGAATTGTATAAGAATAGTAGGGCGGAAAAAAGGCAACTACTATTCGGTTTAACACAAGCCGAATTTTTAAATTTTTCTTATTATCTTTTTTTCTCAATAAGCCAAATTTAAAAATTTGGCGACTTCGCAAAAGTGCCCAAGCCATTTAATTAAGCACTAATTGCCCTATTATTTTTATACGGTGTTACCTGCTGGCTTTTTTCGGAATCCAAAATATCCAGTTATTAGCGCAATTAACAAAATTATTCCATTTATAATCCAAAACACCCATTTATATTCACGTTCAATTAGTAAGTCATAAGAAGGACCAGGCACATCCACTTGAATTACTATTTTTAGTTTATTCGGTTTTGGGTTCGCATTTACAAATTTCAGTTTTAGTTCATATTCAGTATCTGATTTGCTTAAAAAACTATTGTTTTCATAAACTTCTATTGGTTTTCCTTTATGTAATATTTCGAGATTCGTTTCCATTGGAATCATAGAGTCAACCTCTTTGTACGAATTCGGATTATCTAAGCTAATTCCGATTTTGTATGATGATTCAAAGTCCGTTGAAAATTTTTCCGAAATATTAATTTCTTTTTCAAACGAGAACTTTTCATTAAATGCAGTTAATTTTCTGTTTGTTTTGTCAGGTATTAATGTTATGGTACAGTATATGGCAATTACTCCAAATATTATGCTAATTATTTTTGATGAAGTTCTTGTCATTCGCGATGTTTTTCAGCTTGCAGGTAACGTTAAATATATGGCAAGTTGGGCAGAAAATAAGCAATTACTTTCGGTTTAGCTACAAGCCAAATCTTTTGTATTTTGTTTTAATTTTTCTCTTTTAATACCAAATCAAAAGATTTGGCGACTTTGCAAATAGACAATGTACTTTCGGTTAAACACTAATCGCCCAATTTGCTATATATATTGTTGTAAATAGTTATTTTTTCACGCCCTTAATTCCGCTAGCACAACCGAAAAAATATTCAATGTACTCAACTTCAAAATTTACTCTCTTAAAAATCTCAAATACATTTTTAGAATTCCCGAACTCTTGTGTGTAAATACCTAACATTTTATAGGTCTCTGGACTTCCTAAAAAAACTTTTCCTAAAATCGGAATAACGTTCTTTAAGTAAAACATATAGAACGGTTTTAAAATTCCAATTTTTGGTATTGAAACATCAATTAATGAAAATTGCCCATTTCGTTTTAGAATTCGGTCAATTTCATTGGCAAGATTTAAAAGTTGTTCATCATTAAATGTCTTTAATCCAAAGCCAGATATTACATAATCAACAGATTCGTTTTCGATTGAATTATCAAATACATTTTCTTTTAGTAATTCTATTTTAGATTCGCTGAATTTTGCTTTTCTTTTTTCAGCTCGGTCAATCATTCCAGATGAAAAGTCAAGTCCAATTAATTTTGAGTTACTATCCGATTTCTTTAGGATATGTTTCCAACATTCTCCCATTCCAGTCATTAAATCCACAACAACTTTTCCACCTTCGATTTCAATTTCCTCTACACATTGTCTTCGCCATCTTTCACTAAATCCAAATGACGTTATGTAGTTCACTTTTGTATAAGAACTCGACATTTTATCAAATAACTTTTCTACAAATTTTGGTTCGTAAATTTCTTTCATTAAGTATGGTTGGTCATAATTATTTACAACGTTTATATATAAGCAATTTACTAAAAAACCATTAACTAACCCTACCATATAGGGTGTATATGAGAACTTTTTTGTTACATTTTATGTATTGCGGTTTTAGGTGTATATAAGAACTTTTTATTATTAAACGTTTAATAACGGCTAGAGTTTCTTTCATTTCTAGACGTAAAAAAGACCAACGCAACTGGTTGGTCTTATAGGTGTGTGTTATGGTATAATAGGGTGGTTTGCGATTTTGCTTTCGCGCAAGCGGTATTCTTATAATAGTGTATGGTGTGGTGATGGTCTTATTGAGAAACGGCTTCTTTATAGGTTTTTAAACAGCGCTCTCTAGCTTCTTTATGGTCTACCATCATCTCTGGATAACTATCGGTGCCGTACTCTGGTACGTATTCTTTTATGTAGTTGCGCTCTTTGTCAAATTTATCTTTTTGAGTAATGGGATTAAAGATTCTAAAATAGGGCGCAGCATCTACACCGCTGCCTGCTGCCCACTGCCAGTTGCCCACGTTACTGGAGAGGTCATAATCGAGTAGTTTTTCGGCAAAATAGGTCTCGCCCCAGCGCCAGTCTATTAAGAGGTGTTTTATTAAAAAACTTGCTACTAGCATGCGTACACGGTTGTGCATGTAGCCGGTGGTGTTTAATTCTCGCATACCTGCGTCTACTAGGGCATAACCTGTGGTGCCGGTTTTCCATTTTTCAAATTCGTCCTCATTATTGCGCCACTCGATGCGGTCGTATTTTGATTTAAAGGCTTGGTCTTTGGTATGTGGGAAATGGTAGAGTATCTGCATGAAGAATTCTCTCCATATCAACTCGCTTAGGAATGTCTTGTTGTCTGCATGGTCTGCCTTGCGCACCATTTTACGCACACTTACTATACCAAATCTTAGGTAAATACCCAGTCTAGAGGTTCCGTTTTCTATGGCTGGATAGTTTCTAGTATTCTCGTATTCTTCTATAAGTGTAGGTGTGACGGTATAGGCTGGTATTTCTATACTGGATTTTTTAAATCCTATGTCGCTAAGAGACAGGTTGGGCAACCTGCTGTTTTTGATACAGTTATCTAGGTAGTCGTGGGTGTAATAAAATTTTTGATGCTCGCCGCTGCCGTGGTCTTTTCTAAAATGTTCTAGCCACTTATTTTTATAAGGTGTGTAAACGACATAGGGATTACCGTCTGCCTTTGTGATCTCGTCTTTTTCATAAATAACTTGATCTTTAAAGGTTTTAAAATCTACATTATGTTGTGCCAGCAGTTGATCTATTTCTAGATCGCGTTCTAGAGCATAAGGCTCATAATCATGGTTAGTAAACACGGTGTCTACTTGATAGTCTTTAAGTAATTGCGTCCATATTTTTTTAGGTGTTCCATAGAGCATGGCTATAGAACTGTCGTGTTCTTCTTGCAGTTGTGAGCGCATGCGCTGCAGTTGCTCATGGATAAAGGTAACGCGTGCGTCGTCTTCTGGTAATTTATCTAGAATATCACTGTCAAATATGAATAGGGGCAGGACAGGAAGATCACTTTTAAGTGCTTCTAGAAGTCCTACATTATCATCGAGTCTTAAATCTCTACGCAGCCAAAATATGTTTACCTTTTTACTCATCGTTTATTTATCCTAAATTTAAAGACCCCTTACCGCCGTTAACACCTATCACCTGGCCGGTAATCCAGCCCTCGTTTTGATTCAATAAAAATACGGCAAGGCTTGCAATATCTTCTGGTGTACCGACACGTTTAAGTGGGTGCATGTCGCCCATTTTTTCTTTTTTGGCATCGTTATTTAAGAGTCGACCAGCGAGTGGTGTGTCTACTAGTGACGGTGCGATAACGTTTACTCTTACCGTAGGAGCATACTCTGCCGCTAGTGCGCGAGCATATCCTTCTATAGCACCTTTTGCAGCGGCTACACTGGTATGAAAAGGCATTCCTGTACTTACTGCAACGGTAGAGAAATAGACTATACTGCTGGTACCGTTTTTAGTCAATAAAGGTAAAACCGTTCTGGTGGCTTTTATTAAGGAGAAAAAATTGATCTCGATATCTTCTTCAAAATGTGATTGCTTCAACATTTTAAAGGGTTTTAGATTAATGCTACCAGGGCAGTACACAAAACCATCTAGAGATTCTGGCAGTAAACTGGTGTCTAATTCTTCTGTAAGTGCATCAAATGGAATGTGTGTCACACTATCTGGTAAATTTTCATTTTCTCTAGAGGCTACGTACACGTTATTTCCTTCATGAAGGTGTTGTACGATGGCGTTTCCTATTCCATGGCTACCGCCTATAAGTAGTATATTTTTTAACATTTTTGTACTTTTATGGTATTCTAATTATTCTAAGTAGAGACTTCAAAATCTCTTATTTTTCTTTAAATGCACCGAAGTGTTTGATGAGTGCGCTTTCGCGAAAGCGGAATATTTCTTCCAACTTTTTCTTAACTAATGGCGTCCCTAATTTACCTAGTACACCGAATGGCAAGCGGTAATGAATTAAATCTTCCATGAGTGTGCCGCCTTCTATCTCTGTAATAAAATGCTTGTGGTGCCAGGTGGCATAGGGACCGTACATTTGCTCGTCCACAAAAAACTTGCCTTCTTCTACTTGTGTGATGTGAGTCACCCAGTTGGTTTTATAAAAGGGTAGTGGTTTTATAGAGTATTCTATAAGCTGTCCAGGATACATACCTCTTTCTGTACCGTACTGCACGACCATATCCAGTTCTGGTGGTGTGAGTAGTTTCAGGTTATTTGCATCTGTTAGAAATTCCCATGCCTTATCTATGGAGATGGGTAATTTTTGCTGCGAAGAAAATTGGATTAATTTCAAGTTATTTTGTTTAAGGTATAAAGGTAACTCTTAAACAAAAGATTTAGAATAAAGACTTGTTAAATTCTGTGCCAACTTTAATAATGACTATAATAATAACCGTATTTCATGTTTTTATATAATTATAGAAAACGTAAAACCCTTTTAAAACCTAGTGTTATTAGGTAATAAAAGGGTTTAAAAAGAGTATTTAAAGAGTTTTTAAAAAGTGTAAAAAGAATATTTAAAGAGTTTTAAAAATAGGAGTAGCACCAGCGTCTAGTCGTCATCGCGCCACTCGCCACTGCTGTATTCTTTACCTATAGCTATTTTTACACCTACATTAAAGATAAGATTAGAGGCATTTAATTTTTTCAATAAATTGGGTTGTATAGGTGCGGTAGAACTGTCATCTCTATAAGAATAGGCGATAGGGTCACCTAGTGTTGTGTTGTACTGTGGCGAGAAGAATAGTTGCACACTGCGACGGAAATAGTAATTGAATCGCAAACCTCCTTCTAGATAAGCACTAGATGAGGACGAGTTCTCGCTGTCACTAGAAAATACTTGTGTATTACCTATACCTATTTGTGAGACGCTGTTCTCTGGACTGTTTAAAAAGGCAACTCCACCTTTTACAAAGGCATCAAATTGAAATCTGCCCTGAGTATAAGAATAGGTAGGACCTATGGCTATAGAAGTATTGGTCCAGTTGTTTGCCGTGGCTGCTGTACGATCGTCTGTCTGAAAATCTAGATAACCGAATTCATTGTACTGGTGTCTTAAAGAAATACCTAGTCCTAGATGCTTGTTAGTATAATACAGATATTCTGCTCCTATATTAAGTCCCGATCTAGCGACATCTCCATAATCTGAAAGAGGTTGTGTAACACCTAGATCTATGACTAGATTGTTTCTAGGGACTTCCCTTAAATGTACGGCATCTTTAAAGGGTTCTGTTTTAAGTGAGTCTACTTGTGCCACAGCAGTGGCAGCGACTAGTGATACTATTAATAGGCTGATCTTTTTCATGGTTTAAATATAAGAGTTATGTGGGTATTTAAGAATTCTTTAGTGCAGGATTAAGATATTTTTAGCGAGACGCTCAAGGATGTGTCTGTATCTTTAGATTAAATCAATAAAAAACAACGTTATGAGCGACAAGGAACTAGAAGGAAAATGGGATCAGACAAAAGGAAAAGCCAAAGAAGAATTCGGTAAACTCACTAACGATAAATCTACAGAGGCTGAAGGAAAGACTGATCAAATAAAAGGTAAAATAGAAGAAGGAATAGGTGAGGCTAAAAGGAAAATAAAAAATACCTTTGACGATAAATAATACAGCAATGGAAAAATTAACTGAAGCACAAGTAGAAAAGCATTTAGAGAACGTAGAAGGATGGGATTATTATGATGATGCGATCCACACTACCTTTGAATTTGACAATTTTATGGACTGCTTTTCTGTAATGACGCGCATCGCGCTAGAAGCAGAAAAAATGGAGCATCATCCAGACTGGCACAACACTTATGGTACCCTAGAGATTACTCTTAGTACTCATGATGTGAACGGTCTTACAGAAAATGACTTTAAACTTGCTGCTGCCATTGAGCACATAGTAGGTGATGAGTAAGGTATAACACCTTAAAAAATTAAAACTCCTTAATCGATCGTGATTAAGGAGTTTTTTTATGGGGTACTAAGTTTATAAGTATGGAATAATTAGTAAAACAATTGTTATTTTAGATTTAGGATAAAATAAAGTCCAACTGCAAGCATCGACATTTTTATAGTCATCAAAATGATGAAGCCATTTTTCTTCCCATTTATGAATAATAGGATTTTCTTGATCTAATAAATGGTATTTAGTCTCTAAAAAGACACTATTAATCTCTTTATTAGTCATACGAAGTGAACCATTTACCGTATACCAATCCAGAAAAGTACATGAATAGTGTGATTGATTGACAGTATCGATACTTTCTATATATTCTGATTTTTCAAAATAAGGGCTTGAAAAATAATTAGATTGATATCCTTTCTGTTTTCCTTCTAGATACAGGCAGTTAGAGCTAGCATTATATTTCCATCCAAGGAATTCCTGCTCAATTAAAAGGTTTCCTTTAATTTGATTTCTAATTAAATTTAATTCTTGGGACTCCATCTTATAAGCAAGCTCTTTACTGATAGCTTTTAGTAGATTTATTTTGCCTAATTCTTCGGTAGAAAATTTAGCGATATCCTCATCATTATTGTCAAAAGAAAAGAAGCAAATATCCATATCGTCTATTTGTTCTTTAAACAAATGATCTAACTTTTCAATATTTATCACCCACCGACACGTTTTACTTTAAAGCCTTTTTCTTTGAGCATTTCCATAATGCGATCGCGGTAATCACCCTGTATGATAATCTGGTCGTTTTTAAAACTACCGCCTACACCTAGCTGTGTTTTAAGTTCTTTGGCTAGAATTTTAAAGTCGGTAGTGGCGCCAGTATAACCAGCTATTACGGTATTTACTTTTCCTTTACGTTTTTCAAACTTACATTCTAAAGGATCTTCTTGTAACCAGATGTTGCTCTTTTCTGGTTTTTCTTCTTCTTTAAAATCGTGTTCTGGGAAAAGGTTTTTTAATTGATCGCTTAAATCCATAAGGGTACTTTATATAGCAAATTTAATAAGTAAATTCTATTTAAACAGTTCTATCTACACTATCATCAGTAATGTCAAAAACAGAACCTTTTTTATCTTGTAAGATAGAAACTCCTTTTTGTAACAATAAGTTATTAGGGTAGGTGATTAACTCGCCTTCATCGGTTTCTAATAAGGTGTAAAAACCTTTTATATCGCTTATTACTGCGGTAACTGGCAAGTCTTTATCATGTATGCGTATGCGATCTCCTATTCTATAAGGAAATGTAAAGTAAAGAATAAAACTGGCAGTTATGTTGCTCAAAATACTCCAGTTTGCAAAGAGTGCCACACCTACCACGGCAAATGTAGAACCTAGTGCGACAAAGAAGCCTTTTGTATTAAATCCCCATATGAGAATAATAGCAATTACACATATGGTCCAGATTATATAACCAGTATATCTTTTTAAATACTGCTTGCGCAATTCTGATCGATGAATTTTCTGAGATAGCTTTGCAGCACTCCATATAATCAACCGGTGAATTATAAACGTACCTATTAAGAAAGAAACGGTTAATATTACTTCTGGCTTTGAAAAATATTCTTTCATATTCCTAGACTATCTCTCAAAACAGCATCTTTGTTTGCGTTTTTACCCCAATAAGCAGATTTAATGGACTTCTTTAAAGTACCTGTAGAAACCATAGGTGTAGATCCATCTTTATAACGATCCATCCAGGATAGTATGCGGTAAGGAGATGTCTTTTCTGTTTTAAAAGCAATTGTTCTACCTAGATCTGTAAACTTAACACTGTATAAAAAGCCGTCTTCCATCTCGCTTAATTTTGCTACGGCGTCATATGGTTTAGTCTCCACATGTTTAAGTCTTAAAAATTCTGTACTAGGTATGATTTTAATTGCACCAGTAGGCATAGCCTGAGGATCTAGTCTTAACTGCGCAGCGATTTGATTTTCTGTCATGACGTTTTCTATCTCAAAATCATCATTTCCTTCACTTTGAAAATAGGAGTGAAGCATCACCTCATATTCATCACCATCTTGATTCATTTGCATATAAGTCTGTCCGCACCATTCTTGAATGCTACTGGCTACTTTAATAGCATTGTCTTTTTTATCTAGAGGTAAAAAAGTACTGCTCATAATGTGATAAGGATAGATACCAGTATTAAAATCACGAGTGGCATTGAATTTAAGAACAGGTCTGTTAGAGTCGTTTGCTTGGTCTGCCTTTACCTGGTCTTTTTTATCAAAAGATTCCGTTACAAAAATCATTACCGCAGTTCCTTCTCTCATCTCTCCATATCTAGCCTGACTAAGATCATAACTAGAAATCTCTGCTTCACCACTGTACCAATAATCCTTAAATTCTTGAGTAAGTTCTCTGTTTTCTAGAGTTTCTAGAGGGTCTTCACCTATAATAGTTTTTCCATTACTTTCTACATGGACCTTAGTATCACAAGAAAGTATAGTAAGAGCGACGGCACAAATTAAAAAATATTTCATAGCTATAATTTTATACAAATGTAATTTTTATGATTTTGATATGTATTATAAAATTCTCTAAACAAGGCAAATAAATAAGCAATAAATAGAAGAATCTAATGATTAGGCAGTTTTTACTTTCTCTTGCATCATTTTGATCTGATCTCTCAGTTTTGCAGCTTCCATAAAATCCAATTCTTTTGCCGCCTTTTCCATCATCTTACGAGTTTCTCTTATTTTCTTTTCTAGTTGTGCTTTAGAAAGGTATTCTGCTTCTTCCTCTGCCGCTTTAAGAGATAGCGTTTCTTCTATGGCATAGGTCGCAGCATTCTTGCGGTACAATGCTGTTTCTAGCTTTTTCTTTATCGCGGTAGGTTTTAAACCATTTGCCTCATTATATGCAATTTGCTTAGAACGACGGTATTCTGTCTGGTCTATGGTTTTTTGCATGCTCTCGGTAATTTTATCGGCATATAGAATAGCGAGTCCATTCACATTACGTGCTGCACGACCTATAGTTTGAGTAAGAGAACGTTGGTTACGTAAAAAACCTTCTTTATCTGCATCTAGAATAGCTACTAGAGATACTTCAGGTAAATCCAGTCCTTCTCTCAATAAGTTTACACCTATAAGGACATCAAAAACCCCACGACGCAAGTCAGATAATATCTCTACACGTTCTAATGTATCTACATCACTATGAATATAGCGACATCTTACATTAATGCGCGTTAGGTATTTGGTAAGTTCTTCGGCCATGCGTTTTGTAAGCGTTGTGATAAGAACACGTTCATCACGTTCTTCTCGCAATCTTATTTCTTCTACCAGGTCGTCTATTTGATTCTGGCTAGGACGTACTTCTATTATAGGATCTAATAAACCTGTAGGTCTTATAATTTGTTCTACGACTACACCATCACTTTGTGCCAATTCATAATCTGCAGGAGTAGCGCTTACATATACTACTTGATTTTGTAGAGCTTCAAATTCTTCAAATTTTAATGGACGGTTATCCATGGCTGCTGGTAATCTAAAACCATAATCGACTAGATTTTCTTTACGTGATCTATCACCACCATACATAGCGCCCACTTGTGGCACACTCACGTGACTCTCATCTATAATCATTAAATAATCATCTGGAAAGAAGTCTAATAAACAGAAAGGTCTCGTACCAGGTAAACGACCGTCTAGATAACGACTGTAGTTCTCAATACCAGAACAATAGCCTAGCTCTCTTATCATCTCTAGGTCAAATTCTGTACGTTCTTCTAGTCTTTTTGCTTCTAGAGGTTTTCCTATTTCTTTAAAATAGTCGGTCTGTTTTACCAGATCTTCTTGAATGGAATGTATGGCGCCTTGCAGTATGTCAGGAGAAGTCACAAACATGTTTGCCGGATAGATAGTAATTTGGTCAAATTTTTCAAGAACTCTACCATCTACAGGATTAAAACGTTCTATATCTTCTATCTCGTCTCCAAAAAAGTGGATTCTAAAACAAGTATCTGCATAACTAGGGTACACATCTAGTGTATCACCATTAATTCTAAAATTACCACGGTTAAACTCTGCAGTGGTTCTAGAATACAGCGACTGTACCAGTTTGTGCAACAATGCCGTTCTCGCAATAACCTCGTCTTTTTTTATTCTAACAACGTTTTTCTGGAATTCTACTGGGTTACCAATACCATAAAGACAAGAAACAGATGCCACAACTATAATGTCACGACGTCCAGAAAGTAGGGAAGAAGTAGTGCTTAATCGCATTTTTTCTATCTCTTCATTGATAGAAAGATCTTTCTCGATGTACGTACCACTAGAAGGAATAAAAGCCTCTGGCTGATAATAATCATAGTAGGATACAAAATATTCTACGGCATTATCTGGAAAAAAATCTTTAAACTCTGAATATAATTGAGCCGCCAGCGTTTTATTATGACATAAAACTAGGGTAGGTTTCCGTACTTCTTGAATCACGTTTGCAGCCGTAAACGTTTTACCACTACCGGTAACACCTAGTAGGGTTTGAAATTTCTCATTAGCCTCTATGCCTTCCACTAATTGTTTAATGGCTTGCGGTTGATCTCCCGTAGGAGAAAACTCTGATACAATATTAAAATCCATGAATTGTAAAAATAAGATTTTTGTAATTCCGCTTTCGCGAAAGCGAGGTTAAAATAACTACAATGATTAGTTTATCTTTTTAGAGAGAAATGTCCCTTAAAGCTGCGACCGTCGATAAGCTCCACACGATACCAGTAATCTGAACTAGGTAAAGGGTTGCCATTATAAGTTCCATCCCAACCAGGACCTACTGGGCTGAGTTGTTTGAGCAGTTTACCAAATCGATTAAAAATGAATATCTGTGCATCTGGCTCGGTGACTATAGCGGTTACCTGCCAGTAATCGTTAAAACCATCTTGATTAGGAGTGAAAAATGGTGGTGCTGCAATTATAGTCGCGGGCGCAGTTATTAAATCACAACCGTTTTTATCCCTTACATAAACGGTATAAAATCCAGGTAGTAAATCAGTAAAAACATTACTGTCTTGATAAAAGAAATTATCAATACTGTACTCAAAAGGACCGTCACCTATTGCCGTAATTTCTATACGGTTAGAACGTAAAGTGAATTGCTCTATCTCTACATCTATAATTTGCGTAAGTAAGTAGTTAGTAACCGTGGTAGAAGAGGTGTCGTCACAGCCATTACTATCGGTTGCAACAACCGTATAAACACCTTCTTCAGAGACGTTAATACTAGCTGTAGTCTCACCAGTATTCCATAAATAACTAGAAAATCCTGCTGTGGCAGTAATAGTCACTTGGTCAGAAATACATTTAAACAGATCTGGAGTGGTCTGGACAATAGGTTTAGGAAAAACCTCTATGTTTAAAGGTTGCACGTCATAACAGGTGATGAAATCGTTATTCTCTAAACGTACCCATAAAATCTCTTGAGGTAAATTGTTAATATAACTAGTATCCACTGGATTTACATCCATTTGAGCATCTAATTGAGAACTGTGAAAAGTGGTAGTAAGATTTCCCAATTGTGTGTTTTCTATGGTATTTACTAATGTGGATAGGTCAAATACCTCTATGAGATCTCTAGAAGAATCGTCACAAATAGTAAAGTCTTCTAAAACAGGAATACTAGGTTGTGATACAACTTGAAGATTAAAAGAAACGGTAGCGTCACAAGTAGTATTTGTATTATTTTCATATCGTATAAATATCTCTTCTCCATTTATAGTATTGTCATACGGCGAGTTGATGGGATTTTGATTAAGATCTGCATCATTTTGAGATAGAAAAAAGCTGTAGTTAAATAGGCTAGCATCCTGACTGCCTAAACCTTGAATAGCTGCTGCTTCTAGATCAAAAGACTCGGTACCATCGTTACTAAAATCGTCACACAAGATCAAATCATTTACTGTCGTAGGAACAGGTAGAGCTGCAATTCTCACTTGAAAAGGAGTGGTAACATAGCAACCATTTGAAACCTTATTATCGATACGGACATAATAATCTCCACTAGAAAGAATATCATTATCAGATAAAGCATTAAAATCTTCGTTTGCGTCTGCGATACTGGAATGAATGGTAACATCAAATGTGCTGAGACTTTGAGAGCCTATGGCTTGTGTTCTTACTGGTGTAAAATCTATGGGAGCAAAGTCGTCATTAGATATATCATCGCACAACTCTATATCGTTAACCGTTTGTATAACCGGAGTATCTACTATTATTACTGTTCTCGTAGCGTTAAAAACCTCTGCAGGTGTGGTGATAATTAGATTAACGGTATAACTGCCAGCTGTTGCATAAATATGTGTAGGGTTGATTTGTGTGGACGTATTATTAACTGCGCTAGCTGGATCACCAAAATCCCATAAAACAGAATTGTTAGGACAGGTAGCAATATCGTCTGCAATGAATTGAGTAGGAGCAGTGCTACAACCTTCTACTACCGAAAAAGAAGGATTAAAAAAGGCATTATAAAAAGGTGGTAGACCTTCATTTCCTGTGGTTCCTGGAGTTAAAGCAAGGCCATCGTAAACAAAATTGCTCGCAGCACCTATACTGTTAGGGTTATTAATTACCGCTAGCCATGGCTCTTCATCTCTAGTGTAATATATTTTTTTATCTGGTGCAATTTGTAGGGCGCCACGCATGGTGTCGTCCCTAGAGTCATTTATATTACTTTCATAAATAGTCACTGGGTTATCTTGAAAGTTAGCAGCAGTGGTATCGTATTGAAGTAGTAGTCTTTCTGCAGCTACTAATCCGTTTCCTAATGTGTTGAGATCTACATAGACTAGTCTAGAGTCTAGAGAGAATTCAGTTCCATAGGCTTGGTATCCTGCTGGGAAATTTAATCTAGTAGGATTAGTAACTCTTCCTGTAGCGTTATCAAAGTTAAAAAGCCAGGCACCAACACCAGATTCAAAAGTAATATTAGGATTTACATAATTTTGAGTCATCATAGCTACTTTACTACCATCTGGTGATACTCTTAAGTAACCACGCTTATCTGTAGTTCTAGTAGCAGTGCTTTGCGATAATACCGTTGCCGATAAGTCTATACCACTAGGAGTTAATTTAAATGCGTAAAACTGATCAAAACTACCGCTACCAGAAATACGCTCTGCATAGGTGACAATCCATGCGTCCAGACCATTTGAAGAAACAGCTGCAAATAATTTCTCTGATCCATCAGCTAATAAAGGAATGTTTTTTTGAGAAGCAATTACATCTCCAGATCCATTATCTAGATTCATATCTACAACAGAGTAATATAGACCTGTTCTTGAACTTCCAGCACTAAAATTGAGTATAGAGATGGTAAAGATGTAATAAAGGTCAGGACTATTGGGTAAAGGAATCACAATAGCAGACTGTGTACTGGATGGATCGCCAAACAATCCATTACCGTTAGGCATAACTGTATGATTGCTATTCCATACCGTAATACCGTCTGTATAGAATAATAGAGCACCACAAGCGTCTGATATGGCAGAGCAGCCTTCTATCGTATCCAATACACCAACATTGTTAGGAATGGCAGTACCGCCATTAAAATCAATACTTGCGTTAGATCCAAAGAACCACCAATTAGCCTGATTTTGAGAATAGCAAAGTGTCGTTATTAAAAGACTAATGAGAACAAGTAGTTTTTTCAACTTTATAATAATTAAACAGTTGGTGTATAGTAAAGTGAAAGATACAAAATCTTATTAGGTAGCATATTAAGCTCTAGTAAAATAATTACTAACAAAAAATGCTCACTTTTAAAAGTGAGCATTTAAGTAATGATGTAGTAAATTTATTAGATTTTTACTCTCCAGCCATGTTGATCTTCAGCACGGTTGTATTGTATATCTTTTAATGCACCCATTAATAAAGTTGCATAAGAACTTTCTAGTGTAGGAAGTTCAAATTTAAAGTCTTCATGTTTGTAACCTTTGATAGGTACAATTACAGCAGCTGTTCCAGTTCCAAAAATTTCTTTAAGGCTACCATCATTTGCAGCAGCAGTTAGTTCTTTTACAGACACTCTTCTTTCTTCAACGGTAATACCGTGGTCTTTTGCCATTTGCATAATGCTTCTACGCGTTACACCGTTAAGAATACGGTCATTGTTAGGAGCAGTGAGTAATTTGTCACCTATTCTTACAAAAATATTCATCGTACCAGCTTCTTCTAGATATTCATGAGAAGCAGCGTCTGTCCATATAATTTGTTGGTATCCTTCTTCTAGAGCAAGGTTGTTAGGATAGAAACTTGCTGCATAGTTACCAGCAGCCTTTGCATATCCCACACCACCGTCTGCAGCCCTAGAGAACTCTGAAGCGATTATAACACGCACATCACCTTTATAGTAAGCAAATGCAGGTGACATAATGATCATAAACTTATACTCTGTACCTGGTGCAGCAGCAACTCCGTTTTCACTAGCTATCATAAATGGTCTTAGGTATAAAGAAAGTCCTTCTCCATATCTTACCCATTCTTTATCTAGGTTTACAAGCTTTTTAAGCCCTTCCATGAATACCTCTTTAGGTACTTCTGGCATAGCAAGTCTCTTTGCACTTTCATTAAAACGTATCCAGTTATCTTCTGGTCTAAAAAGAAATACATCTCCATCACCATCTTTAAAGGCTTTCATACCTTCAAAAATAGCCTGACCGTAGTGAAATACTTTACAACTAGGCTCTACTTGAATAGGACCATAAGGTTTAATCTCAGCAGTATGCCATTCTCCATCGCGCCATGTACATTCCAGCATGTGGTCTGTAAAGGTTTTTCCAAAGGTTAAATTGCTAAAATCTATCGAGTTGATTTTAGATTCCTTTACCTTATCTATAACGATTTCGTGAGTCTTTGTCATGGTGGTTTTATTATTTTTGCAAATATACTTGAATAGTGCATCGATATTATGTCAATGAATTCTTAAATTTGTACTAATTGTAAACAATTTTATACAGATATCTGTATGATTTACTTAATTGTACGTTTAAGTATTTATAAAGATTTTTTTAAGTTGTCCTTATAAAGAAATTGAATTTTGATCTAATGGCTTGTATATTAGGTTGATAATCACAACCCAAACCTAACTGTTAAAACTATAACCACATGAAAAAGTTAATTATTGGAATTTTTGCATTGTCTCTATTAGTAGCATGTAAAGAACAAAAAAATGTAGAAGAAGACATGCCAGCTGTAAATGATGAGCAAGTTCAAGAAATGGCTTATCTCGATTATGGAGCAAAGATCACAGATAAAGATGTAATCGATACGATGGAGTTAAGAACCATTTATGATGGTATGACTGTAGGAGATACTACTGCTGTAAAGGTAAAAGGTATGATTGCAGACGTATGTGTAAAGAAGGGATGCTGGATTAAATTACCGGTAGGTGACCAGGCTGCGACAGTAAAATTTAAAGACTATAGTTTCTTTTTACCTAAAAATGGTAAAGGAAAAGAGGTGATCTTGAGTGGTAAGGCCTATAAGAACATCACACCAGTAGAAGAATTACGTCATTATGCTGAAGATGCTGGGAAATCTAAAGAAGAAATAGCAGCTATCACAGAAGAAGAAGTTACGTTAAGCTTTGTAGCAGATGGAGCACTTGTTGAGAAATTTGACAATCCAGATGTAGAAGAAGCAGCAAATACAGAAGAATAAATGAAACGTGAGATCATGACTACAGACGATGGATCAAAAACGATTCATATGCCCGATCTCAATGAACAATATCATTCTAGACATGGCGCCTTACAAGAGGCGCTTCATGTTTTTATAGATACTGGTTTAGAGCATTTTTTAGAGATCTCGCTTTCGCGAAAGCGTAATTTTCAACAAAATCCTATTAAGATTCTAGAATATGGTTTTGGAACTGGTCTTAATGCCATGGTCACTGCATTGCATGATTCTAAAACACCGATAGTGTATACAGCGGTAGAGGCATATCCAGTTAATGATGAAGAGGTAAAAGCCATGGACTATGGTAAATTACTAGGTAATGAAGAGATGTATGAAGATATACATCAATGCAGCTGGGAAGAACGTCATCAAATTAACAATCACTTTTCCTTAACAAAGCAGCAAAAAACTTTTGAGCATATAGCAGATCAAGATTCTTATGATTTGATCTATTTTGACGCCTTTGGACCTAGTACCCAACCAGAATTATGGACTGTAGAAATATTTACAGCCGCTTATAATGCTTTAAAAAGTAATGGAATTCTCACTACCTATTGTGCAGCAGGACAGGTGAGGCGCAACATGCAATCGGTAGGTTTTATAGTAGAACGTTTACCAGGACCGCCAGGAAAAAGAGAGATGTTAAGAGCTTCTAAGAGTCTATAATTCTAGTAGTAATTTATAAATCAACAATCATTTAGCAAATAGTTAGGGCAACAACTTCTTAAGTAGCTTTACATTTGCAAAAAATCATACATTTTTATGTCTAAAGAAGTAAGAGAACAAGAACCAAAGGTATTATGGAATCATTTTGCAGATTTAAATGCTGTACCGAGACCTTCTAAGAAGGAAGAGCGTGTACGTGCTTTTATGGTACATTTTGCAAAACAACATGACCTTATGGTTATGGAAGACGCTATAGGTAATGTGATCATTAAAAAAGCTGCTACTCCTGGTATGGAAGATCGCAAGAGTATCATCATGCAGTCGCATCTGGATATGGTACATCAAAAGAATAACGACACAGATTTTGATTTCTTAACAGAAGGAATAGACATGTTTGTAGATGGAGATATTATCAAAGCGCGTGGTACTACACTAGGTGCAGATAATGGTATAGGTGTCGCGGCAATTATGGCTGTACTTTCTTCTAGCGATATTGCACATCCTGCGATAGAGGCTTTGTTTACTATAGATGAAGAAACAGGAATGACCGGTGCTAAAGAATTAGATAAAAACATTCTTACTTCTAAAATATTATTAAATCTAGATACAGAAGAAGATGACGAGATAGACATAGGTTGTGCAGGTGGTGTAGACATTACTGCAACAAAGAGTTACTCTACTAGCGATGTAGATGCTTCTTACTTATCAAAGAAAATTACTGTAAAAGGTCTTAATGGTGGTCATAGTGGTATGGACATTATAAAAGGTTTAGGTAACGCAAATAAGATGATTGCGAGACTTCTAGATGCGATGCAAAAAAAGGGTGCTGTTCATTTTCAATCTATTAAAGGTGGTAGTTTGAGAAACGCTATTCCTAGAGAGGCAGTAACAGTAGTGAGTTTTTTAGAGAACGATTTAAACACAATGCTTAATGCATTTCAATCTTGTAAAGAAGCAATTCTAGACGAGTATAAATCTCTAGAAGCAAATATTACTATTTCTTTTGAAGACGCTCCTAATGCAGCTGTGTTAACTCAAGAAGATAGTCGCACACTAGTATATACACTATTAGGAATTCATAATGGTGTGTACCGCATGAGTCCAGATATAGACGGACTAGTAGAAACATCTAATAATCTAGCGCGTGTAACCTTAGAAGATTCAAAATTACAGATAGCCTGTCTTACAAGATCGTCTGTAGATAGTTCTAAGGAAGATCTTGCTAGTAGTATAGTTGCTGTAATGGAACTAGCACAAATGACGACTAAGCTATCTGGTCATTATCCAGGATGGCAGCCTAATGCAAACAGTGCGGTTTTAGATATCGCAAAAGCAAAATATAACGAGCTTTTTAATCATGAGCCTAGAGTAGTAGCCTGTCACGCAGGACTAGAATGTGGTCTTTTAGGAGAGCGTTACCCTGGTCTAGACATGATATCATTCGGTCCTAACATAAGAGGAGCACACAGTCCAGATGAGCGCGTAGAGATTAAATCTGTTCAAAAATTCTGGAAATTCCTTCTAGAAATTCTAAAAGAGATCCCAAAAGCATAATTTGCTTAGATAGTACTAAAAGCCCTTGAGAAATCAAGGGCTTTTTTCATGGATTGAATCTACCTAATTAAAGATTCAATTGGTAACTAGCACTTACAACAAGTGCTAGTTCACTTCTAGGGAGAAGTCATGATATTAAAAAAACAACAAAGTTTGGATAGATCTCGGTGTCAAGTAGATGGCTGATCAATGATATTTAAAAAATCAGCTCTATATTGTTTTTTTTCAAAACAACCGCCATATACTAGGGTAGTGGTGGTGCTATTTTTATCTTTAATTCCTCGAGAAGAAACGCATAAATGCTTTGCACTTATCATAACGATTACATCTTCTGTATCTAGAGATTCCTGTAAGTCCTTAAGGATTTGCATGGATAATCTTTCTTGTACTTGTGGACGTCTCGCATAATAATCTACCAGTCTATTAATTTTGGACAAGCCTATAACTTTATCCT
Source organism: Nonlabens sp. Asnod2-A12 (assembly GCF_045063745.1). NCBI lineage: Bacteria > Pseudomonadati > Bacteroidota > Flavobacteriia > Flavobacteriales > Flavobacteriaceae > Nonlabens > Nonlabens sp. Asnod2-A12. Next base: position 247,720 of record NZ_JBEFOB010000003.1, read on the forward strand.
TAGGAACATAAGCCACATGTGCAAATCCAGTTATGGGTAAAAAATGATGCTCACAAGCAGAATCAATATTAATGTTTTGATCTACAAGCATTTTATTATAGCCATATTTATTTTCAAAGACAGAGAGTTGAGGTTTATTTTCAGGGTTTAAACCAGAGAACAATTCCTTTACATACATTTTGGCAACTCGATAGGGTGTACCTGATAAACTATCATCAGATAAATCAAGACCCAGTTCTTTCATTATTTCGCTAAAATGATACTCTATGGTTTTTATCTTTTCCGCATCTGTTTTGTTAAATGCAGTAGGCAACATAGGTGTATCTGTATTATGCGATATATGATTATCACCTATTAATTCTATTTCTTTTTCATCCATTTTTAATACAACATTTATCATCCTGACATTGACAATATTTCAAATTATATATATGTAATACAGCCAGTACAGTAGCAGTTATGTAGGTTATAGTTTCTGGTATGGAGAATGCTTCTATTTTTTCATTACCTATAAGTAACAATAGAACACACCAATTTGCCCATAAAAGTGGTTTCATGATTTTTCTATTTGTATGTTTAGTAGCATGATATATAGAAAAAAAGGATATAATTATAAATATGTAGTCCAGGTTGGACCACCAGATAGGTTTAGAAATTTCCTGACTCATTGCAGCGGCATGTGATAAGAATAACAGTGGGGTAATAGCGCAATGTATAACACATAGCATACTCACTGCAGCACCTACTATGTCTGGCTTTGGTAATAATAATCTCATATAGTCATTCTTGTTAATGCAACCGAGTTGCAAATATAGAAGGTTTATTTGTTAAAGCAACTTAGTTGTAATAAATTTGTATTATGGGAATTATAAGAAAAACAGTATCTATAGATTTATTGCTTAATGAATTTGAGCAAGAATCTAATGCCATATCTACGGTAGATTTAATTAAACGTTTAGATAAACAGATTAATAAAACGACTATTTATAGAGTGTTAGATAAGTTAGAAGATGATGGTGTATTACACTCCTTTTTAGGTTTTGACGGTGTGAAATGGTATGCAAAATGTAAAGGTTGTACAAAATCTGTTCACAAAGATTTCCATCCTCATTTTCAATGTTTGAGTTGTGGTACAGTAGACTGTCTTAATATTCATGTAAATATTCCAGAAATACCTAATCGCGAGGTTTTATTCTCACAGTTATTAATTCAAGGTAAGTGTGAAGCGTGCGCTGCTTAAGATTATAAAAAATAATCTTCTTAAAATTAGCTGTCAAATTTAAATTGGACGATTCCGTTTTCAAAAGCCACATGTTTTGAGGGGAAAATTTCTTGTAGTTTATTAGATTTTACAAAGTCACTTATCGTCTCATGTGCGATAGATCCTTTATGTATACTAACGATCTCGTCGCACAAAGACATTGCTAGTTGTATCTCATGCGTGGCATAAATAATAGTTTTACCATGCTCATGACAGTAATCTCTCAATTGCAACAGTAAATCTGCCTTATGATTGATATCTAGATGGCTGGTAGGCTCGTCCATGAGAATGTAATCCGTATCTTGAACTATGGCACGCGCTATTAAAACTCGTTGTAGCTGTCCATCACTTAAAGTGCCTGCCTTGCGATTTTCCAATTGTTTTAAATCAAAACTTTCTAGAGCTTCATTGATTATTTCGTGATCTTGAGCGGCTAGTTTACCTATATAGTTGGTATAAGGAGCGCGACTTAATTCTAGCAACTCTCTGACACTTAAAAAATGACTGAACGATCGCTCTGTTAGTACTACAGATATGAATTTAGATCGTTCTACTGCCGTATAATCGTTCCAGTTTTTATTCTCAATAAAGACATTTCCATTGATGAGGTGTTGCCCACTTGCCATAGCTCTCAATAGGGTCGATTTACCAGAACCATTAGTTCCTATGATGGATATAAATTTCGCTTTCGCGAAAGCGAGATCGCCATCAAAAGCAACAACAACGCAATGACCATAACCTACCTGTATGTTTTCTAGTCTTATCATTAGAAGTGTAAATTACGTTTTCTCATGATTAACCAGATAATGAGTGGTGCTCCCAGTAATGATGTCACTGCATTGATAGGTAAGGAGTAATTTGAAAATGGCAATTGTGATACCAGATCGCAAAAAAGTAGGAGCGTAGCACCTAATAAAACAACCGTTGGGATTAATATTTTGTGATTTACCGTAGGTAAAATAAGTCTTGATAAATGCGGTACGGCTAGTCCTATAAAAGCGATGGGACCTGCATATGCGGTAATACTACCAGCAAGAATACTTGTGATGATTATAATTATCCATCTTGTTTTCTTGATGTTAATCCCTAAACTAAGTGCATAATTCTCACCTAATAAGAGCGCATTTAATGGTTTAATAATCCAGATTAATAATATTAAAGCAAGAAAAAACAATAAAATGATGATCCATAAATCGGCCCAATTGATATTACCTAGACTACCCATGGACCAGAATACATATCTTTTTAATTGTTCACTAGAACTAAAATAACTTAAAATACCTACCACAGCGCTGCTCAAACTTCCTACCATTAATCCTACGATTAATAATCCCATGGTATCTTTAATTCTTAGTGACATGAGAATGATTAACAATAGAACAACAAGACTTCCTACTACACTTGCAGTAATGATTCCAAAACCAGAAATTGCGCCTATTCCTAATGCCGTTGCTCCCATAATAACGATTGCCACACCTAGTCCTGCACCACTAGAAATACCGAGAACAAAAGGACCAGCCAGCGGATTCCTAAACAAGGTTTGCATCAATAAACCTGCGATAGCAAGACCTGCTCCAGTTAGTATAGCCATAACAGCTCTAGGTAATCGCAGTTCTGTAATGATGTATCTAACTGTCTTGCTAGTTTGTGGATTTTCTAGACCTAACAACGCATCCATCACTTGATGAGGTTTTATGTAAACGGTACCCAAGCATACGTCTGCAATAAAGAAGACTAGGAGTAGAATGGACAGTATGACGAATTGTTTCTTCAAGTAGGTATAGAGGTTATTTAATCTTCTAGCGGCTTAAAGAAATATAACTCGTGTTCTAATTGTAAATCGGGATGTAAAATCTTAACTAGATCTTTTAAAACTAGATCTGGTCGCATGCTAGCTTCTTCGTAATAGGTAACGCCACCTTTGGCACCTACGGTAAGCGCATGGGTATAAACTTGTTTGTTCTTAAAAGATTTAAAAAGGCCGTATGATTTATTATCTGCTAGCATTTTTGAATAACTAGAATACTGTCCAGGTGCAATCCAGTAGCTAGCCTCGCGGCCATCTGTAAGTACTTTTTCTAGTGGATAGGCTAGTGAGCCGCTTCCTGCTGTCTCTTTATATATGTAGTTTGCACCAGCATCATTTAAGATTTTTGCCTGCCAAGAATCTCCATATGGTAAATACCATTGATCTTTCCACGTTGCACCACTTAGCACATCAGGTTTATCTTCGGTTTTCACTAATTCTAGAGTCTTTAAATATTCTTTTTCTATAGAATTAAAAATACTGTCTGCCTCTTTTTCTTTACCGTATAAAACACCAAAAAGCTTGATCCACTCTGCTTTACCTAGTGGATGTTCTTCCACCCATTCTCCATTATACATAACTGGTACGCCAGCTTTTTGTATTTTTTGATACGTAGGATTACTGTCGTCTATACTAAATCCCATAACCATATCTGGCTCTAGAATTATAGTTGCCTCTACATTTATAAGTTGATTAGTACCTAATTCTTCTACATGACCGCTGTCTATTAAAGACCTAACTTCTGGCGAGCTTATATAATCACTAGATGGGAAACCTATAAGTGATTTTTCTTCTCCTAATAATACCAGTGGTGGTATGTGAGTGGTAGAGGTAAGGACTATTTTTTTTACAGGTATTTGAATAGTTCTAGGAATATCTGCTGGAGGAGTAGACTCTATAGTTTTTTTATTGACGAGTTTAAAAGTATAATTAACAGCACTTTCTGGCCATGGATTCATAATGGTTACATAATAACCAGAGCTGGTATTTTTAATTTGAAAACCATGAGCATATTTAATGTCTATTTGTTGATATTCAGTAATATCATCAATTGGTATTACCTTTTTTTCCACTTCTTTTTTACAAGATTGTAAAATAAAAACGAATAAAATTAAGTATATCAGTGGCTGTTTCATAGGTTTCAAAAGTACCAATTCTAATAGAACTAAGGTGAGATGTTTTCAATAAGGTATAAAAATATTGATCAATTCAATAATCTAACTTGATTAAAATAGTATTTTCGCGGCTTGAAATATGGTTTTTAAGCTGGAAGAAAGTTACGCTTTCGCGAAAGCAAAAAATTAAAAGGGAATCTAGTGCAATTCTAGAACTGTTCCCGCAACTGTAATCAAAACGTCTTTTTAAAAAGGCGTCTTATAAATTTTATAAGATAAAATCAATACAGTCACTGAGCAAGGCTTGGGAAGACGATTTTATTTTGGAGTCAGGAGACCTGCCATTTTTCAAATCAATTATTGTTCATCTTCGGGATAGAGATAGCGATGGGTTTTTTTATGTCAGGTCGAGCGCAGTCGAGACCTTTTGCGTGTGTTATATCGCGGTTTATAGAACTCTTCAAAATTCCTTTCCTGAGCCTAAAAACCTAAAAATGAAAAAACAAATCATCGCTCTAAGCGCAATGATCGCAGTAGCTGTGTCGGGAAATGCACAAGTAGATTCTACTGCAACAAAGCTGGATCAAGTTATTGTAACAGCATCTTCAAAATTTGATTTACAACGCAAAGACAGCGGTAAACCAGTAATTAAAATCACAAGAGCAGACATAGAAGCGCAACGTGCTGCTAACATCGCAGACCTTCTTAACCAGTATGCTGGTATAGAAATTAATGGTTCTAGAAGTAATGCTGGTCAGAACCAGAGTTACTTTGTAAGAGGTGGTAACAGCCGTCAGGTAGCTTTTTTAATTGATGGCGCTCAGGTTAATGATCCAAGTAATATTAATGGAGAATTTGACCTAAGACTAGTAGATATAGACCAAATAGAAGAAATTGAGATTTTAAAAGGTGCTGCAAGTACACTTTATGGTGCAAACGCAAGTACAGCGGTAATCAATATTAAATTACGTAAAGCACCAGAATCTGGTGTACGTGTGAGTGTTGCTTCTTTTATAGGAACAAATAAAAGTAGAGAACAAGCTAATAATGGACCTGATGAGTACAACAACAGTGTGCAACTACAAGGAAGTACTAAAAGTGGTTTTACTTACGGTGCTGGTTTAAATCATCAAAGTACAAACGGTCTTAGTGCAGCAGAAAGTGCTGATGATAATGTACAGTTTGAGGCAGACGAATTTAACCGCATCAACCTGATAGGTAGAGTAGGTTATGATAATAACAAGAACTTAAAAGTGAGTAGTTACCTATCATTTGATGAGTACGTTGCAGAATTTGACAACGGTGCTTTTACCGATGGAGATAACGAGACGTACAGCCGCCAGGTAAGATGGGGAACTAATGCCAACTGGAAATATTCTGATAAAGGAGAGATCGTTTATAACGGTGTAACTACTGCAACTCGCAGAGATACTAGAAGTGGTTTTCCTTCTTTATATAATGCAAATGGAATCTCAATAGACTTATATAACAAGTATACGTTTCAATTAACAGAAGAATCTAGCTTAAAAACTATTTTAGGTTTTAACTTTAAGAATGAGACGTATGAAGATTTCAGTATCCCATTCGGTAGTACAGAATTTGCACAAAATGCGGATAAGGATAATGTAAACTTCCAGATTTATGATCCTTATTTTAACGTGGTTTATTTAAGCGGTACTGGATTTAACGTTAACGCAGGTGCACGTTATAATTCACATAGTAACTATGATGGAAAGTTAGTTTATAACATTAACCCATCGTATAGATTTAATCTAGGTGAGAATACCTTGAAAGCTTATGCTAGTTATAGTACTGCTTACATCACACCATCTTTGTTCCAACTGTATGCTAACGGATTCGGTAATGAAGAGTTAGAGCCAGAAGAAAACAAAACTCTAGAAGCAGGAATTTCTTGGAGTAAGAATTCTTCTAGTTTAGGTGTTACTGTTTTTCAACGTGAAGAAGATAATCTAGTACAATTTGTAACTGTAGATCCAGTTAACTTTATCTCTCAATACCAGAATGTAGAAGAAGAACTTACTGCAAGAGGTGTAGAGGTTATGGGACAAACGGTTTTATTTGATAAAGTAAATCTTACAGCAAACTATACATTTACAGAAAGAGAAAACGTACCACAATTGAGACGTATTCCTAAGCATAAGGTAAATGCTAGTGCTAGAGTAGAGGTGTTAAAACGTGCGTTCTTAACAGCAAGATACCAGTACAATCACCAGCGTGCAGATGCATTCTTTGATCTGAATACTTTTAGTACTCAAAATGTAGAATTAAAAAGTTATCAATTAGTGGATCTAGACGCTACTTATAAATTGAACAGTAAAGATGTTACTTTCTTTGCAGGTGTTTCTAATTTACTAGATGAGGATTATCAAGAAGCAGTAGGATTCCAGACTAGAGGTAGAACTTATAAAGTAGGTGTACGTTTAGGATTCTAAAAATTCAATACTTATAAATTGAAAAGGCTGCTCGATAGAGCAGCCTTTTTTGTTTTATTATATTTTCACAAGCATTTTATTTCAATAAAAATACCAATGGAATAGCGGCACGACGCTGCCAGTCTTTTTCGTTATGTATGTGACCTTCAAATTTCCTGTAAAGTAAGTCCTTGTCTGTATAACCTAGATCTTTAAACATATCATTTACTCGTAGTTGATAAGGCTCATAATTATAATCTAGCGTTTTAGTACCGTGATCAAAATAGATTTTATGGCTACCAGCTTGCGGAACAGATGTAGGTAATTCCTTGATAAAAGCTTCTCCTAGAAGTGGTACAGGCCAGTGTGTACTTACACAACCTATTTTTCCATATACTTCTGGATATTTAATCATGGCATAAAGAGATATCAATCCACCCATAGAGCTACCCATTATGGCGGTATCCTCTGGTTTTGTAGAGGTTTGAAAATTCTCGTTTACAAATGGTCTTAGCTCATTGGTTAAGAATTTTAAATAATCATCACTGTATAATTTATCATATCCAGTGTTCTTTTTTAGTTCCGCTTTCGCGAAAGCGGACTCTGTCAACTCACCAGGTAACTGTGGCATGTATTCACTAAAACGTTTTTTATTGGTATTCCATGCAGTAACCACGATAGTAGGTTGTATAGCCTGTGCCGTAGTTAGAGAATCCATTTTTTGATCCATTTCCCAAGCAACACCGGTGTAAGCAGTTTCTTTGTTAAAGACGTTCTGTCCATCGTGCATATAGAGAACTTGGTATTTGATACCTTTTTGTGGATAACCTTCAGGAAGCCATATTTCTACATTGCGATTATCTACAAAGTTGGATTTAAAATCGTTGTAATATAAAATGGTATCGTTTTGTATTGCTGTGTCAAAACGAGTCATTTGAACTGTTTGCTTTGCAGTAGGTTCAAAAACATTAGTTGGAGAATTGTTTTTACAACTTAAAAATAAGGCGACAGTGGTTAGAATAGAAATAAAAAAAGTTGTTTTCATAAATGGTTAATTTGAGTGGCCGTGTTGCTCTTGTGCATACTGTTGTAATTCTCCCTTACCAGATAATCCTAATTTCTGGATCATGTTTTTTCTATGCTTGTTCACTGTACTTATGGCTGTACCGCGTTCTTCGGCTATGTCCTGACTGGATAGTCCTTTGGCTATGGAAATAAGTATGTCTCGTTCACTTCTAGAGAGTATGTTCTTTTTTACCTTAAAAGATTTGATTTCTTCTAGCTGTGCGGTCATGTGCTCATCAAAGTAAACTTTACCTTCATAAACGTCTTTTACAGCCTGTCTTAAATGTATTAACGGACTGCTTTTAAGTGCATACCCATCTGCACCAGCGTCTAGCATGTCTTTTATAGCACCAGTATTGTCAAACATGCTTAGGGCTATAACCTTAGTAGACGGTCTTAATTTTTTGATGGCTTTACACAATTCTATACCATTCATGTCTGGCATGCTTATGTCAGTAAGGACCACGTCTGGTAATGAATTTTCTATGCGCTGCATCATCTCTACACCATTACTAGCAGCGTATAAAACTCTAATTATAGGATCTTGTTCTAAAAATAATTTAAGACCATCACTTAGGGAAATGTGATCTTCGGCAATAGCTACTGTAATCATACCAGGGGAATTTCTATACTTATGGTGCAACCACCTTTTTCTATGTTAGAGTCTACTGTAAATGTACCATTCATGTCATTTACTCTCTTTTTTATGTTATCAAGACCCATACCATTTTTTAAGACTTTATTAGGGTCAAAACCTTTACCGTTATCTTCTACCATGATATCCAGTATGTTATCATAACCAGTAATATTTATACTAGCCTCTGTAGCATGAGCATGTTTCATGATGTTGTTAATCAATTCTTGAATAATTCTGAATAAATAGAGTTCTGTAGAGTTGCTTAGCCTGCCTTTTAACCCACTGTGAATTACTTCTACATCTAGATCACCAGATTTATTGATTTTATGAGCTAGATCTTTTAAACTACTTATCCAGCCGTCTTCACTTAATACCCTACTGTTTTGCGTGTGAGATAGGGTACGTACTTTTAAATAAGTATCATTAAGAATGTGATGAGCATTTTCAAGTATAGATCTAGAGTCATTATCTAGCGTGCGTTCTTTTACATTTTCAATAGAAACTCTTATGGCAGTAAGAGAGCTGCCTAGGTCGTCATGTAAATCTGACGCTATTTTGAGACGTTCTTTTTCTTGTCCAGCGATCATAGCATCTATACTAGCCAGTTCTTGATCTCTCATTAATTTAAGTTCTTTTTGTTCTTGAGCTAGTTTTCTAGCTACCATTATCTTTTTAGTCTTATAAAAATTTAAAAGAAAATATCCTGCGGTACCTAATGCCATGGTGAGTAGGAATAGCAACATATATATGCGCGATTCACTTTTAGAATTTTCAGCTTCTAATTCGGCATTGAGTAATTCTTTTTCGGCAGTTTCATATTTAGTTTGTAATTCATTGAGTTGTTGTGCATTTTGAGAAGCAGACAGTGTATCATTCATGTCTAGATGCTGGTAATAAAAATCTGTGGCAGCTTCAAACTTTTGATTATAAGTAAGAATATCTGCTTTATTGCGTAAAATAGTTAACAGTAATTGATGATCGGATTGAGAACGTGCTAGTTCCTCGGCCTCATTAATATTGTCTAGTGCCGCTGGGTATTCTCCTATAGCAGTTTTTAACATGGCCATATTGTTAACACGTTGTGCTATGGATAATGTATCCTTGGTTTTGCGAGATCTTTTTAAGTTACGTTCAAAATAAAACAGAGCAGAATCGTTTCTACCTTGAAAATAGTGGATGGTTCCCATGTTATTTTCAATGTCTAACAACTCTTTTTGCAAGTCGTTTTCCTCAGCAATGCGCTGCATTTGATAATTATACTTTAAGGCTAGCTGATAATCTTCACCCACAAGTTCAGAATAAAAAGAATTGAATATGCAGTCTATTTTAAGTTTGGGATCATTTAATTCTTCGGCGATGTTACAATTTTCTTCTATAAGAGATGGTGCTGCTGTACTGTATTCAAATACAGCGTTTGCAATATCGATCATATAATCGTTTGCATTATAGATAACCATTTTTCTAGCAAAATTTTTCAGGTTCTTAACCTTTAGTAAGGTCTTATATGCAACAACAAAATCGTTTTCTTTGTATTCTATTATACCTTCATTGAGCAAATAACTAGCTTGATCCTCTTTGGATAATGAAGAGAAATCGTATTGTTCTAATGCAAGCTTAGTTTTTGCTATCTCACCTTTATCGAGCATGGTAAGCATGTCGTTAAAAGGGACTAATTCTTGTGCAAATAATGATGTACAACTCCATAATAGAGTTAGTAAAAGCAGGGGAAATCTCATATCAGGTATTAGGGTAGGTACAATATAATCTTTTTGTATCAAAGGTTAAAAATACGGATACTATTATAGCAAACTGTTAGTAAAGGTGTAGTTTTTCATCGATAGAGTAAAAAAATAATCATTACCAAATTCGTATTTTTGAGATAAACATATAAAACCTTTAAACTCACTATATTCATGAAATATCTTAAAATTGCTGGTTGCATATTTGCTGCCTCTCTTACGTTTTCTTGTCAAGAGAAAATAGAAAAGAAACAAGAAACGGTTGAAACTGAAAAAGTAATAGATTTCAATTACAATGTCACAGAATTTGCTGACATAGGTGTTTTACGTTATCAAATTCCAGGTTGGGAAGAACTGACTTTAAAACAACAAAAATTAGTCTATTACCTAACCCAAGCAGGTTTAAGTGGTAGAGATATCACTTGGGATCAAAATTATCGTAACAATTTAGTTATAAGAAAAGGTTTAGAAAGTATCTATACCAATTATAAAGGTGATAAAACAACTGAAGAATGGCAACAATTTGAAACCTACTTAAAACGCATATGGTTTGCAAATGGTATTCATCACCATTATAGTATGGATAAGATGAAACCAGAATTTTCTAAAGAATTTTTAGTTACTTTATTGAGGGATCAAAGTCTAATTATGCCATCTGAAGCAGTAGATGTCATGTTTAACGATAAGGATTCTAAAAAAGTAGTTCTTGATAAAGACAAAGATATTGTACTCGAGAGTGCGGTTAATTTTTATGAACCAGGAATTACAACTGAAGAGGCTATAGCATTTTATAAAAGCCTACCGGTTAATAAAGAGACACCAGTAGAAATAGGATTAAATTCTAGATTGATTAGAAAAGATGGCAAATTAATGTCAGACGTTTACAAGAGTGGTGGTCTGTACGGTGCTGCAATTGATCAAATCATTCACTACCTAAAACTAGCACAAGGCGTTGCAGAAACTGAGCAACAAGAAAAAGCTCTAGGTTTATTAATTGAATATTATCAAACTGGTGATCTAGAAAAGTGGGACGAATATTCTATTGCATGGAGCACAAGCACAGAAGGTGCTGTGGACTGGATCAACGGTTTTATAGAAGTCTATAACGACCCTATCGCTTATAAAGGTAGTTATGAAACAATCGTACAGATTAAGGATTTTGAAATGTCACGCCAGATGAATGTCTTGAGTGAAAACGCACAATGGTTTGAAGATAATTCAACACTTATGCAAGAGCATAAAAAACCTAAAGTAACTGGAGTAAGCTATAAAACGGTAAATGTAGCAGGTGAGGCAGGAGACGCTAGTCCAGCGACACCTATAGGAGTGAATTTACCTAATAATACGTGGATACGATCTGTACACGGTAGTAAATCAGTTTCTCTTGGTAATATTATTGGTGCTTATGGTAACGCAGGTGGTTCTGGCAGATTAGATGAGTTTGCACACGATGAGAAAGAAATAGAACTTGAGAAAAAATACGGTGCCAAAGCTGATAAATTACACACAGCTCTTCATGAAGTGGTAGGGCATGCAAGTGGTCAGATTAACCCTGGAGTAGGAACGCCTAAAGAAACATTAGGTAGTTATAAATCTACAATAGAAGAAGGTCGTGCAGATCTTTTTGGGCTTTATTACCTTATGGACCCTAAGTTAGAGGAACTAGGCCTTGTCGACGACTGGAAAAATTACGGTATGGCTGCTTATGACGGTTATATAAGAAACGGTATGTTATCTCAGCTCATACGTTTAGAATTAGGGCAGGATGTAGAAGAAGCCCACATGCGTAACAGACAATGGGTGAGTGCCTGGGTTTATGAAAAAGGTAAAGAGGATAATGTAATTGAAAAAGTGGTAAAGGACGGTAAAACTTATTATGATATTAAGGATTACGATAAATTGAGAGAGCTTTTTGGCCAACTTTTAAAAGAAACACAACGCATTACTAGCGAGGGTGATTTTAAAGCTGGACAGGCACTAGTAGAGAACTATGGTGTAAAAGTAGATCAAGATATTCATAAAGAAGTGCTGGAGAGAAACAGTAAGTTCAAAGCTCCAGCTTATAGAGGTTTTGTAAACCCTGTTATCGTTCCTACTATGGATGGTGATTCTATATCAGGTTTTTCTATTGAACAACCTAAAAGCTTTGAAGAACAAATGCTTATGTACTCAAAGAATTATGGTCATTTAGATTAAGAAATTTATAATTCCGCTTTCGCGAAAGCGAGATCAAAAAAAGCACTAGAAGAGATTCTGGTGCTTTTTTTATTTCTGTAAACCAAATTTTATGGCAACGAGAAGTAAAATAAAAGCTATAAAGCCTATAAGTATCCAAAATACACCTTTGTAATTTTTCTTATGTAATTTTTTATCTTTTAAGTACATAAAGGAAATAATGACTACAAAAACTAAGAAAAAACCTATTCCAAAATTAATCTGTCCACTACTGAACATAGGATCTTTTAAAACTAATGGCAATGCACTCATAGAAAACTTATTTTTACAAAATTACAAACCAATACTAGCAAATACACCATAGATATGAAGAAACAAATAGAAAGTGTCCATAAATTTCACACCGCTTTTAAATTAGGTAAGAATAGTAAACCGGTTGCTCACATCACAGAACGCAGAAATAAGTTGCGATATGAGTTGATGAAAGAAGAAAATGAGGAATATCTAGAAGCAGCACAAAATGATGATCTCGTAGAGGTTGCAGACGCTTTAGGAGACATGCTTTATATTCTATGCGGTACAATTATAGAACATGGAATGCAAGATGTCATAGAAGACGTGTTTGATGAAATACAACGATCTAATATGTCTAAGTTAGGAGAAAATGGTTTGCCTATTTATCGAGAAGATGGTAAGGTTCTAAAAGGGCCCACTTATTCAAAGCCTAATTTTGATAAGATTTTAAAGAATTTTATGTAAAAAATTTAAAATAGAGTAGTGTAAGTGGCTTCTTATTTTGAGAAACCATTATAAATAAAAAGCGAGCTATTTTAAATAGCTCGCTTTTGTAATTTATGATAAGTGTGTTTATCGTTTCAGGGCAAAATGGCCTTTAAAACTACGTCCATCACTTAATTCTACTAAGTACCAGTAATCACTAGATGGCATAGGAGTACCATTATAATTACCATCCCATCCTGCACCGGTAGGGCTTACTTGTTTTAATAATTTACCGTATCGGTCAAATATATAGATAGTAGCATCTGGTATAGTTTCTACAGCTATTACTTGCCATGTGTCGTGGTATCCATCTTGGTTAGGAGTAAAGTAAGGTGGTCCACCTATGATTACGGCATCCATCGATACTGTTCCACAACCGTTTTTATCTCTTACAAAAATGGTATAGAAACCAGGATAAAGGTTATTAAATCGCTGACTGTCTTGATATACAAAGTTGTCTAGAGAGAATTCATAATCGCCACTTCCTGTTACAATAGCAGTAAGAGTGTTAGTGTTTACCTCAAACTGTCCTACATCTATACGCTCTATTACAGCTACATCAGACTCTACTACTGTAATTGTTGCTGTACTATCACATCCATCTGCATTAGTTACCGTCACTGTATAATCACCACCACTAGCAACGTCTATAGTTCTAGATGTAGCTCCAGTAGACCATAAGTAACTAGAGAATCCTGCACCTGCATCTATATTTTCTGCAACACCAGCACAAATAGTATAAGGACCTTGATCTGCAATAACTGGTCTAGCAAATACTTCTATTAAGAAACTAGAAACGTCATAACAATCAGTATTTGATGTGTTTTCTATTCTTGCATATATAGTTTGTGCTCTTGTTGTATTAGTATAAGGAAAGGATAATGCGTTCACATCGTTGTCAGCATCTGCCTGACTAACGTGGTATGTAACATCAAAGTCGGTAGTACTTTGTCCATTATAAATGGCAGCATCTTGAGAGCTGAAATCAAACTCTTCAAAGCCATCATTACTCACGTCATCACAACCTACTATATCTGCACCGATTCCGGCTGTAGGCTCCACACTTACTGTAAGAGTAAAGCTTGTGAAATCAGCACAAACTGGGTTTATAGCAGACTCTATTCTTACAAAAATAGTTTCTGGTGTAGTAGTGCTACTAGCATACATAGTAGGTAGCGCAGCAGTATTCATATCTGCATCGTTTTGTGATGGGTGGAAAGTGATATTGAAATCATTTGGATTCTGACCATCTAATACTTGACTATTTGCAAGACTTAGGTCAAATACTTCACTACCATCATTACCTGGATCATCACAAGTAATCATATCTGCAACAGTATTAGCTGTTGGAGTAGGGCTTATAACAAATTGGAATGTCGTTGTACTGTAACACATGTCATTATCTGCATTATCTACCCTAGCAAATAAGTTAGGTGTAGAGCTGGTCACAGCATAAGGACTTGCTAGAGGTGAAACATTATTATCGGCATCTGCTTGAGTTGCGTGATAAGTTACATTAAAACTAGTGTTGGTCTGTCCGTTTAAAATTTCTGCATCAAACTGAGATAGGTTAACGTCTTCAGTTCCATCATTAGAAATGTCATCACATACTATTATGTCTGCAGGTGTACCAGCTAGTGGTAATGGATCTACAAAAATGTCAAACATTTCTGTATCATAACATCCGGTATTACTGTTAGTTTGTATTCTCACAAATAAAGTAGTAGAACCACTATTGTAAATAGTAGTTAATGGTGTGGCACCACCTACACTTCCTAAATCAGCATCTGCTTGAGATGTAAAGTACTCTATTGTAAAGTTAGTAGCAGTTTGTGTACCTAATACTTCAGCATCTTTAGTACTAAGATCAAAGTCTTCTAATCCATCGTTAGTCATATCATCACATAATCTGTATTCAGTTACAGGGTTTGCTATAGCTTGCGCGTCTAGAATAATATTGATAGGTGTTGTGCTAGCACAAGTCATGTTATCACTATTATCAACTCTTACAAAAACAGTTGTTGTTCCTAAATTTACGGTGTAAGCTGTGGTGATTTCTGCAGTGTCATTATCAGCATCTGCTTGAGTTGGGTGATAAGAAATTACAAAGTTAGGAGAGGTCTGTCCATTTAATACCGCGGTATCAAATTGTGTAAGATCTATATCTTCAGTACCGTCGTTAGTTACATCATCACAAAGAACTAAATCTGCAACTGTGTTTGCCACTGGTAAATCATCTACAATAAGATCAAATGTTGTTGTATCATAACAGCTTGTGTTTATTACGTTCTCAATACGTACATACATCGTCTGGCCAGCACTACTGTACATGTCATTAACTGCAGTTGCTCCTCCCACAGTACCTAAATCAGCATCTGCTTGGGAAGTAAAGTATTCTATGTTGAAATCTGCAGCTGCTTGAGTTAACAGTATTTCAGGGTTTCTAGTAACAAGGTCAAATACTTCAGAATTGTTATTTGAAATGTCATCACATAATCTATAAGTAGCTATAGGATTTGCTACAGGTTGTGCATCTAGTCTTAATTCAAACGACGTTGTATCAAAACAAGGTTCATTATTTAAATTATCTATCCTTACAAACAAAGTAGTTGTAGCAGTCAGGTCATATGAATTAGGTAGATCATTAGCACCTGTATCAGCATCTGCTTGTGAGATGTGGTACGTTATTACATAATCAGGATCTGTTTGAGTTCCTAAAACTTCGGCATCAAAATCTGAAAGTGTTATAATCTCAGAGTTATCATTTGCAGTATCACACACTGCGACATCCATTACAGCGTTTGCAGTAGGAGTAGACCATATAAATAGATCTACTTCTGTGGTAGATGTACAACCACCTGGGCTGTTGTCTTGCAACCTTATAAAAATAGTCTCCATATCAGGAGTTGTGTTAGTATAAGAAGTTGGGTTCATAATAGGATTTGAAGCAGTACTTGCATCTGCAGCAGTCACATGATAAGAGATAGTAAATGCAGTTGCTGGTAATCCATTAAGTACTTCAGTTTCTGTAGTTGTTAAATCAAATGTTGATATACCATCATTATCGTCATCACAAACGACTAAATCTGTAGGTCTAGTAGCACCAGATCCAGAAGCTACTATAACATCAAAGAATCCTGTATCAAAGCAAAGACTTGAAGTAGCATTTTCTTCATTTGTGATCCTTACATAAACTGTTGTAGTACCGACAGGGAAATCATATGGCATTGTAATGCTCGATACATTATTATCTGCAGCATTTTGTGATAAGAAATACTCGATCATAAAATTAGGATCTATCTGGGTATCTAATACTTGTGGAGATTCTGCAATTGTTAAATCTCTAGTTTCGATACCGTCACCATCACTATCACATAAAAATACATCTGCTACAGGATTTGCTATAGGATTTGCATAAATAGTTATGTCTTGAGAGGCTGTAAATCTAAAACCACCATTACGTACAATTAAAGTAACTGTATAAACTCCTGGAGCAGGAAAAGTATGAATAGGGTTAAGAACTGTACTGGTCGGTGAACCATCACCAAAATTCCAAGTTACTGTAGAAGTAGGACAAAAGTCGGCTGTAGATGCTTCAAACTGAATAGGTGTCTGATCACAAAAGTTAACCTGATTGATAGAGGCGCCGCCACTACCACCACCAGCAACAGATTCATATGAGTTAAAAGAAGGTTCAAAGAAGGAAGTTATAAAAGGAGGTAACCCTTCTCTTGAATTATTATTTAAAGGAATTCCATCGTCAATATAATTTGCAGCAGCACCAACTGAATCTGGAGATCTTATCACACCTAACCAAGGTTGACAAGCACGAGCATGATAAATTTTACCATCTATACCTAATTGTAATGCTCCTCTTTCACTATTAATTGCTCCATTTGCAGCAAAAACGAATGGAGTAGAGTTCCATCCACCTCCACTATTTATATTATATTGAAGAATTTCTCTATTAACGGATGTACTACATCCATTTCCTCCAGAAGCAGAATTAGCATTTAGATAAATTAATTGAGAATCAGGTGAAAACTCTGCACCATAAAAATGATCAATAATATTGTTAGAAGTGGTAAGAGCAACAGGATTACTAACTACACCAGTTGCTGTGTCAAAATCAGTAAGATATGCTGTTCCAGCTGGTTCTACAGATGTGTTTGCAATTTTACTTCCATCTGGTGATAATCTTATATAACCACGAGCATCTGTAAGTGAAGATGTTGCTGGAAGGGTTGAATCCACACCTCTAGAAGCAAGTATAATACCACCGGCGGCAGGATAAGCACTATATTCTCCACCGTTTTCAAATGTCACGATCCAATAGAAAGTCCCATTATCACTTAATGTTGCGGTTACTTTTTCTTGAGTATTTGCTTGTATAAGTATATCTCTACGACCTGCGATAACGTCACCTAGTCCGCCGTTTAATGTCATATCTACAATACTGTACCTTAATCCAGCAAAAGAACTTATAGTAATAACAAAATAACGGTCTGCAACACCCAAATCGGGAATAATTATGGCAGACTGTGCACTAGATCCACTTCCAGATAGTCCAGTACCATTAGCCATTGCTACACCGTTTCTATTCCATATAGTCTGCCCATCTGAATACATTTGAAGAATTCCACATGGGTCGGAAATGGTACTACAACCTTCGGCTGTGGCAAGGCTACCGGCAGGAGCTGCTACAGGTGCTCCAGAATTAAAATCTACACTAGCATTATCTCCAAAAAACCACCAGGCGGCTTCTAACTGTCCAAATGACAATATGGGAATCGATAAAAAGAATAAGAGGAAAAGTTTTTTCATGGCTTTATAGTTTTGAGAGCCGTAAAATAGTCATTTTTTTCCAATTCTATAAAATCACAATAAAATAGTTAAATTGATAAATATTTAACATTAAATTTTTAAAGGAAAAGTAATTTTCCTATCCTTGTATTATAAAGATGGCCGGTCTCTTATGTAGATCTGGAATTTGTTTTTTCCATAAATCTACAGTTAATGTCTTAATGAACTCTGTAGGTAAACTTATATCACATGCTATGCATATTTTAGTCCTACTATTTAAAGAGACTAAAAGTTCTTCAATCATTTTATTATTGCGATAAGGAGTTTCTATAAAAGATTGCGATTGATTATTTTTAATAGAAAAATTTTCTAAATCTTTTAATTTTTTACGTCTTTCTTGCTTATCAATAGGTAAGTAGCCGTTAAAGGCAAAATTTTGACCATTTAGACCACTAGACATCATAGCCATAAGTATAGAACTAGGTCCTACTAGAGGTTGTACTCGTATACCTTTTTCATGAGCTATTGCAATCACGTCTGCACCTGGGTCTGCAATTCCTGGAACACCAGCTTCACTCATTAACCCCATATCTTTACCTTCTAGGCAGGGTTGTAAGAATGCTGGTAACTCGCTAGACTCCGTAAACTTGTTGATAGTAGAAAAACTCAAAGTAGGTTGCGCCTTTGCTGGATGTATACTTTTTATAAATCTTCTTGCCGTTTTTTCATTTTCAACTATATAATCATCCACCATTTCAACTACTTTTTTTACTGATAATGGTAGTACCTCTAGAGGGCTTATGTCGCCTAATGTTACTGGGATAAGAAACAATCTTCCTTTTGCTTGCATGGCTTTTAATTGTATTGTGTTATTGTTGTGGATCTCGCTTTCGCGAAAGCGTAACTATTATAAATCTATAATTTGATATATCTTTTTATGGCGTATGTAACTAGCTACAAGATGTAAAACCTGGCCATGATCTTCTATAGGAGTCAAGAGACTTTTTAACATTTTAATATCCGTCATTTGTATTCTTAAGTTTACAAACGCATAACCAGTGACTCTACCATTTTCTATCAGTATGACACTGCGCTCACTAGCTTCACGACCTTTATCAACTAATATTTTATTGGTAGCTTTAAGACTATAGGTTGTGATAATTTCATTTACTGTTTCATTAAGTAGGTCTAGGGACTCTGTAACTGCAGTATTTTGATGAATGCTTAGACTAGCATCATTATGTGGTAATTTTCTAAATTTTACTGATGTACCGTATTTTTTTTCTAATTTTTCTAAAAAACTATAACCAGATCTAGAAGAAGAAAAGGTGATGATGTGATTAGGATCTTTAACAACTGATTTTACAAAAAAACGAGGTGTTTGATTTGTATCGTAATATATATAAAGACCGTGAGAAAAGTTATTTCTTTTAATTCTTCCATTGAGTGCAGGCGTGTGTTTTCTTATCTCAATATGTTCTTTTAAGATAGAGACCATCTCGCTACCGGTTTTTTCAAAAGTAATTTCGGCAACCTTTTTTTGAATCTCTTTTGATTTTTTATTAGAACCAGTAAATAGTTGAGTGACGCGCTTTTTTATGTTTTTGCTCTTGCTGATAAATAGTATAGTACCGTTTACATCATACACATAGAATACACCTGTAGCTGCTGGTAATTGGTCTACTATTGCTTTAAGGTTAGGTTCTATTTTTAAAGGCTTAAAATGTTTTAAGCTTTTTGAAATAATTTCTTTATTAATATCCTTTTGTAATAACAACTTGAACAGTTTTACTGTTGCTAGTGCATCACCAGTAGCACGATGTCTATCTGTTAATGGTATACCTAATGATCTGGTTAGCTTACCTAAGTTATAACTATCCTGGTCTGGCAATAGGCTTTGTGCCAACTCTACAGTGCAAAGTGTAGGGCGTTCAAATTCATAACCTAATCTATCAAATTCTAACCTGAGCATGCGGTGATCAAATCCTGCATTATGTGCAACTAGGGTAGTACCTTCTGTAATTTCTATGATTCTTTTTGCAACTTCATAAAACTTAGGCGCACGTTTTAACATGGCATTATTGATACCAGTTAATTTTACTACAAAGGGTTGTATTTCTTTTTCTGGATTAACTAGACTAGCAAATTGATCAATAATTTCATGACCATCAAATTTATAGATGGCTACTTCTGTAATGCCTTCTTCATTATATTTTCCTCCAGTGGTTTCTACATCTACTATTGCGTACAAATATTCTGTTTTAAAAGATAGAATTATCTAGTTATTTGAGTGTGTAAGCTAATAAAAAAAGCCATGTAACAAACATGGCTTTTACTTTTTTTATAATAAGATTTATTAAATCTTAGAGCCGTAGATTTTTGTGTAAAGATCTTGATAGCGTGCTTTAATATTTCTACGTTTTAATTTTAAAGTAGGGGTAAGGTGCTCTGCCTCGATAGTCCATTCTTCTGGAGTTAACTCAAAGGTTTTTACACGTTCCCATTTTCCAAACTGTTCATTATGGTGCTCTATTTCTCTTTGATACCTAGCAATTACTTGTTCATTTTTACAAAGGTCTTCTATGCTAGTAAATGAAATGTTTTTGCGCTTTGCCCAGTCTTTAAGGAAATCAAAATTAGGCTGTATGAAGGCCGCAGGCATTTTTTCACCTTCACCTATTACCATAATTTGTTCTATAAAACGGCTTTGTTTCATGGTATTTTCTATAACCTGTGGTGCGACATATTTACCACCAGATGTTTTAAACATCTCTTTTTTACGGTCTGTTATTTTAAGGAATCCTTCAGCGTCTATTTCTCCTATATCACCAGTACAGAAATAACCATCATCATCAATAGCTTCTTTAGTTTTCTCATCGTCCTTATAATAACCTAGCATGCGCTGTGGTCCGTTGATGATTATCTCACCATCTTCGGCAATTTTAACATCGGTATTAGGCAGCATTTTACCTACGGTCCCTATTTTAAAACCTCCATTACGTAAATCGTTTACTGATATTACAGGACTGGTTTCTGTTAATCCATATCCTTCCATAACTGGCACGCCAGCAGCATTAAATACTCTTGCTAGTCTAGGTTGCAAAGCAGCACTACCACTAGCTATGGCTAGTAGGTTACCACCTAGTGCTTCTTTCCATTTTGAGAAGATTAATTTTTTTGCAAGACCTAATTTACGTTCATACCACCATCCATTTGCTCCGTAAGGCTCCCATTCTAGACCTAAATCTACAGCCCAAAAGAACAATTTCTTTTTAATCCCTGTTAAATCCGTACCCTTTGCGATAATCTTGTCATATACCTTTTCTAATAATCGAGGTACAGCACTCATTACTTCTGGTTTTACTTCTTTAAGATTATCAGATATCTTATCAATAGATTCTGCAAAATAGATTCCTGTACCGGTATAGATATACATATATTGTAACATGCGTTCATATATATGACAAACCGGTAGGAAGCTCAAAGATTTTGAAATTCCGATTTCTATAGGTAAACGACTAGAACTGTGCATCGCATTACTAGCAATGTTCTCATGAGATAACATAACACCTTTAGGACGTCCAGTTGTACCAGATGTATATATTAAGGTAGCTAGATCTTCTATCTTAATAGTTGCCATTATTTCTTCTAGCTCTGACTGATTGCTGTCATCTTTACCTAATTCTTTTATTTCTTTCCAACTTTTACAACCAGGGATGTCGTCAAATGAATATACTTCTATTAAAGAAGCAACTTCATTTTTAATGTTCATGACTTTATCATAAACTTCTTTATCAGAAACAAATACGTATTTTGATTCACTATGATTTAACACATAAGCATAATCTGTTTCTGAAATAGTAGGATACACTGGTACGTCTTGCGCACCTGTTTGCATAATACCTATATCCATAATATTCCACTCGGTTCTATTTGTAGTAGAAATAAGTGCAATTTTATCATTCTTTTGTATTCCTAACCTTAATAAACCTCTTGAAATCGAGTTAGCTTGCTCGACAAAAGATGCCGTTGAAGTTTTAACCCATACACCATTAACTTTAGAAACTAGAGAATCTTCACGTGGATATAATTCTAGTTGATAATGGGGGAAATCGAAAAGTCTTTTATATTGCATGTTGTCCATTTAGATTTTTATACGGCTTAAATATAAGAAATAGGCTGCTTATTAAAATGATAAAAAAACAAATAAATTATCACGATTAATGTAATTATAGGCTCTTAGGGCTAGTCTTTTTAGTGAGTTTGTGAATTTTCCACATGTTTGTAGTCTCAATTAATAATATGGTCTAGACATAAGTTGTATCCTTAAAATATTTTTAAATTATTCCTCTAATCTATAGTTTTAATAAGCTGTAGAAGGTAAATAGTGATTTTTAATACCTTGATTAACAATAATGAAGGTGATAATTTTCAATGTACTATTTTATATTAAATAGGTAACTGATTATTTAATAAAATTAATTTTAATTATAGAATTATTTCCTAAAAATACCGATGAACAACAAATATTTTATGATGAACTATCTATGAAAGAAGCATGGTACGATAGATTAAAAAAATTAATTTGAATCACTCAATAATAACACTAATTAACCATATTGCCTGGTTCATTTCTCACTACAGGCGACAAATTTATTATGTTAAGAATAGTTTTCCTGGCCTAAAAATTCACTCTTTTAATTAACATCTCCATAAAAAAAACCACCTAAATCTTTCATTTAAGAATAGGTGGCCATTATTATAAAATGCACTATCGAATTTTATACTTCTACAGAATCTGTTTGATTCCTGAAGACCAATTCCTTCTCAAAAGCATCTACCAAAACGATACTGTCTGAAGCTATTTTTCCAGATAAAATCTCCTTAGAAAGTTCATTAAGCACTTCTTTTTGGATGACACGTTTTACCGGTCTTGCACCATACTGTGGATCATAACCTTTTTTAGCTAGCAGTTCGATCGCTTGATCTGTGGCATCAATTATAATTCCTTGTTGTGCAAGAAGTTTGCTGACGCCTTTAAATTGTAAGCCTACAATTTCCTTTATTTCTTCCTTATTTAAAGGTGTAAACATGACAATATCATCGATACGGTTTATAAATTCTGGACGTACACGTTGTTTAAGAACAGCGAGTACCTCGTTTTTTGTAGAATCTATTAAGCTTTCTATTTCTCCATTAAAATTCTCAAATTTTTGTTGGATAATATCAGCACCCATGTTAGATGTCATGATAATAATCGTGTTTTTAAAATCTGCAACACGTCCTTTATTATCAGTTAATCTACCTTCATCTAGTACTTGTAATAAAATATTAAAAGTATCTGGATGTGCTTTTTCTATCTCATCTAGTAATACCACACTATAAGGTTTTCTTCTTACAGCTTCAGTAAGTTGTCCACCCTCGTCATAACCTACATATCCTGGAGGTGCACCTACTAGACGGCTCACACTATGTCGTTCTTGATATTCACTCATATCGATACGAGTCATAGAATTCTCATCGTTAAATAAATACTCTGCAAGTGCTTTGGCTAGTTCTGTTTTTCCTACTCCTGTAGTACCTAAAAATAAAAAGGACCCTACCGGTTTTTTCTGATCTTGTAGACCAGCGCGACTTCTTCTTACAGCGTCACTTACCGCTTGTATAGCCTCACTTTGTCCTACTACACGTTCATGAAGTTCTTCTTCTAGCTTGAGAAGTTTCTCTCTATCACTTTGTAACATTTTAGTTACAGGAATACCAGTCCACTTGGCTATTACTTCAGCAATATCTTCATAAGTAACCTCTTCTTGTATGAGGTTATTAGAATTGTCATTTGCTTCCATTGCAGCTTGTAATCGGTCTAATTCTTCTTGAGCTTGTTTGATTTTACCATATCGCAACTCTGCCACTTTACCATAGTCGCCATCACGTTCTGCACGATCTGCTTCTAATTTAAAGTTTTCAATGTCAGTTTTTGTATTTTGAATATTATCAACGACACTTTTTTCGTTCTCCCATTGCGCATTAAGTTCGTTACGAGATTCTTTAAGGTTTGCCACCTCAGAGCGTAAGTTCTTCAATTTTGCTTCATCATTTTCCCTCTTAATAGCTTCGATTTCTATCTCTAGTTGCATGATTTTACGATCGAGTACATCCAGTTCTTCTGGCTTAGAGTTAATTTCCATGCGCAGTTTTGCTGCAGCCTCATCCATTAAATCAATGGCCTTATCTGGTAAGAACCTGTTGGTTATATAACGCTGGGATAATTCTACTGCGCCTATAATAGCCTCGTCCTTAATCTGTACTTTGTGGTGTGTTTCATACTTATCTTTAATACCACGTAGTATAGAAATAGCACTTTCTGTATCAGGCTCATCTACCACAACTTTTTGGAAGCGTCTTTCTAGTGCTTTATCCTTTTCAAAATATTTTTGATATTCGTCTAGGGTAGTGGCACCTATTGCACGCAGCTCACCACGAGCTAGGGCAGGTTTTAAAATGTTTGCGGCATCCATAGCACCTTCACCGCCACCAGCACCTACAAGTGTGTGAATTTCGTCTATAAATAATACTACATTTCCAGCACTGCTAGTTACTTCTTTAACTACCGCTTTTAATCGTTCTTCAAATTCTCCTTTATACTTGGCACCAGCGATAAGCGCCCCCATATCTAGAGAAAATATTTGCTTATCCTTAAGGTTATCTGGTACATCACCAGCCACTATACGGTGTGCGAGACCTTCGGCTATTGCGGTTTTACCTACACCAGGTTCTCCTACTAGCATAGGGTTGTTTTTTGTACGTCTGGATAATATTTGAAGAATGCGACGTATTTCTTCATCACGACCTATGACTGGATCTAGTTTCCCTTGATCTGCTAGTTGATTTAAGTTTTTTGCATACTTATTAAGGCTATTGTACGTTTCTTCGGCACTTTGTGAATCTACCTTATTACCATTTCTTAATTCTTCAATAGCCATTTCTAGATTCTTTTTAGAAATACCTTGGTCTTTAAGAATTTGTGCAGTCTTTGATTTACCATCAAACATGGAGATCAATAAGTGTTCTATACTTACATAATCGTCTCCCATTTTTGTGGCCAGCGTCATAGATGCATTTAAAACTCTATTAGTCTCTCTAGATAGTTGTAGTTCTCCGCCTTCTACTTTAGGTAACGATGTAATTTGACTTTTAAGTAGTTGTATAATTAGGTCTAAATTCACATTCAGTTTTTTGAATAAAAACGGCAAGACATTCTCGTCTACCATAGTTATCGCAAGTAATAAATGTACGTTCTCAATTTGTTGTTGTCCGTACTCTTGTACAAGTTGCTGTGCTTGCTGCAAAGCCTCTTGGGATTTTATAGTTAATTTATTTGGATTCATATATATTGTTTTAGATGTATTATGTTATGTTGGGTAGTAGTCAATTCTTATACCTTTTTCATAAATTGACATTTAGACAGATTTATATTACATTTTAACAGACATTATGACGTGTTTATAAAAGCATTGTGAGATTTTATGACGCTATAACCTATCTTTGTATCTTAGATTATAATAAGGAGTAGAGCAGGTCTTTATTCCGCTTTCGCGAAAGCGATAAAATCAATAGCATATGGGATTTATGGACAAGCTGTTTAAATCACAGCGAGATATAGCAAAAGAAGAGATGGATGGTATTCAATGGGATACATTAGAATCCATTGATCAGTTGGATAATATTATCAAAAATTCTAGTATCAAACCCAAAGTAATCTTTAAGCACAGCACAAGATGTGGTATTTCTAGAATGGTTTTTAACCAGTTTCAAAAAGGGTATGAAAGTAACGATGACAATGTGACTTATTACTTGCTAGACCTATTATCGTATAGAGATGTAAGCAACGCCGTAGCTCAAAAATTAAATGTGGTACATCAATCACCGCAAGTAATTATTATTTTTAATAAAGAAGTGGTGCATACGGAATCTCACCATGGTATTGATATTAAAAAAGTTCAACAAATTGTAAGTAGTAAAAATTAGAAATATGAAAAAGACTACCATTATTTTAGCACTCACTGCGACATTGTTCCTTTCTTCTTGTGCTACAAATGTATTCACTGGTAAAAAGACATTAAAGCCTATAGGAAATGATCGTCTTTTCCCGATGGCATTTTCTCAATATGATGAATTCCTTGATGAAAATAAGGTAATTACAGGTACATCAGATTCTAAAATGATCGCAACCGTAGGTAGTAAAATTAAAACTGCTGCCCAAAGATGGTTAAATGCAATAGGTCATCCTGAGTATTTAGATGGTTATGAATGGGAATATAATCTGGTTAATGATCCTGCAGTAAATGCATGGGCTATGCCAGGTGGAAAAATAGTTTTTTACACAGGTATTTTACCTATCTGTCAAGATGAAACAGGTGTTGCTATAGTCATGGGGCATGAAGTAGCACACGCACTAGCTAACCATGGTGGACAACGTATGAGTGCTGCTCAATGGCAATCCATCATAGGTACAGGAGTAGCTGTTGGATCACAAGCCGCAGGTCTAGAGTCGGGAACTCAGAATTTAATTAATCAAGCTTATGGTGTAGGATCTCAAGTGGGTGGTATGTTACCATTTTCTAGATCTCATGAGACAGAGGCGGATAAAATAGGACTGTATCTAGCTGCGATGGCTGGTTATAACCCAGATGAAGGTGCTCTTTTATGGGAACGTATGAAAGCAAATAGTGGAGGACAGTCTACTCCTCAAATATTAAGTACACATCCATCTAACGATAGTCGTATTGCTAACCTTAGAGAACTTGCTCCACTTGCAAAAGCAGAGGCAGCAAAATATGGTGTAACTTCATTTAAATAATAAGTTTAATCTATACATAATGTATAGTTAATTTAATAATCATACTTTTAAAGGGTTCTTAATAGAACCCTTTTTTTATGAAACAAATTTTACCTCGAGGCTCTAAAAAATTATTAAATGCATGGGCATTTTATGATTGGGCTAACTCTGTTTATTCTCTAGTAATCAATAGTGCTATCTTTCCTATATTCTATGCTTACATAAGTATGAAAGCATATGAAGAAGGAAAAGTCCCAGAAATACTCAAGGACGTTAATAATGAGTCTATAATAATAGTTACTACAGCTATTGCTTTTTTAATAGTTAGCATTATATCACCCATTTTATCTGGTATTGCAGACTATTCTGGTAAGAAGAAACGATTTCTACAGTTCTTTTGCTATTTAGGAGCTTTAAGTTGCATAGGTCTTTCTCTTTTTAGTTTTGATTATTTGTGGCTCAGTTTACTTATCTATATGCTCGCCTTGATAGGTTTTTGGGGTAGTTTGGTATTTTATAATTCTTACTTACCAGACATAGCTTTTCCAGAACAGCAAGATTCTATAAGTGCCAAAGGTTTTTCTATGGGATACATAGGTAGCGTCATACTCCTTATTATATGTCTTGTTTTAATAGAAGGTGGTTTTTATCCAAAAGACGGATTACTGTGTGAAACTTCCTTAGAAAATTATGTTTTCAATTTAGATCCTGTGCAACTATCTTTTATTCTAGTAGGATTATGGTGGATGGGGTTTGCGCAATATACCTATAGATATTTGCCTTTAGGAACTAAAAAGGATAGTACCCAAGTAAAGAACATTTTTACTAATGGTTTTCAAGAATTAAGAAAAATATGGAACAACCTTTCTGAAGATCTACAAATGAAACGCTATCTGGGAGCATTTTTTATCTACAGCATGGCAGTACAAACAGTAATGCTAGTCGCTACTTATTTTGGTACAGAAGAAGTAGAGTGGGAAGAAGATGGGGCAACCATGGGATTAATAATCAGTATACTTCTCATACAGTTAGTGGCTATATTAGGAGCATGGTTAGCTAGTAAGCTTTCGCGAAAGCTAGGTAACATCAAAACTCTAATCGTCATTAATATCTTATGGGCGGTTATCTGTATTTATGGTTATTTTGTGGTATCACCTTTACAGTTTTATATAACGGCTGGTTTTGTAGGTCTTGTAATGGGGTCTATACAATCCTTATCTAGAAGTACGTATTCAAAAATGATTCCTGATGGTAATCCTGATACGGCTTCTTATTTTAGTTTTTACGACGTCGCAGAAAAAATAGGTATCGTTATAGGGATGCTCATATTTGCTATAGTAGGTGAATTAAGCGGTTCTATGAGAGAACCTATATTATTCTTAATAGTTTTCTTTATATTGGGAATCATATTACTAGCTAGAGTACCTAAAATCAAAATTAAACAATAGATTTAAATTACTATAAAATAATACATAATAAGTTTTTCTTATAGTAGATTTGATTTTAACAGTTGTAATCTTAATAAACACTTTTAGAATTAAAATATATTTGAACCATCTAATTAATAAAACACGGTAGTTATGAGTGATAAAAATTCAAAAGTCTGGGATATAAACGATTCTCAAGATATTTCAAAATGTCCATTTATGGGCGGTGGTGCAACTAGTACTGCTGGACAAGGAACAAAAAATAATGATTGGTGGCCTAACCAATTAAGATTAAATGTTCTGCGTCAAAGCGCTACAAAATCAGATCCTATGGATCCAGATTTTGATTATGCCACAGCATTTAAAAGCCTAGATATAGATGCATTGAGAAAAGATTTGACGCATTTAATGACTGATTCTCAAGACTGGTGGCCTGCAGATTATGGACACTACGGTGGATTATTCGTTAGAATGGCATGGCACAGTGCTGGTACTTATAGAGTAGGTGATGGTCGTGGTGGTGCAAGTATAGGTAATCAACGTTTTGCTCCTTTAAATAGCTGGCCAGATAACGGTAACCTAGATAAAGCAAGATTATTATTATGGCCACTTAAACAGAAATACGGTAAAAGTATCTCATGGGCAGACCTTATGATCCTTGCAGGTAATGTTGCTATGGAATCTATGGGGTTAAAGAAATTAGGTTTTGCAGGTGGTCGTGTAGATGCATTTGAACCAGAACAAGATGTCTACTGGGGTAGTGAGACTACATGGTTAGGTAATGAAGAGAGATATGAAGATGGTGAGTTAGAAGGATTATTAGGAGCCTCTCACATGGGATTGATCTATGTGAATCCAGAAGGACCTAATGGGAATCCTGATGCGGTAGGTAGCGCACATGATATAAGAGAAACTTTTGGCCGTATGGCAATGAATGATTATGAAACTGTAGCACTTGTTGCAGGTGGTCATACATTTGGAAAAGCACACGGTGCAGCAGATCCAGAAAAATACACTGGAGCAGAACCTGCTGGTGCTAAGATTGAAGAAATGAGTACGGGATGGAACAGTAGTTATGGTACTGGTCATGGAGATGATACCATTACTAGTGGTCTAGAAGGAGCATGGACACCTAATCCAGATAAGTGGGATCACGATTATTTCAGAGTTTTATTAGATTACGATTGGGAATTAACTAAAAGTCCTGCAGGTGCTCACCAATGGAAACCTACTGCTGCTTCTAATGCAGACCAGGCTCCTATGGCTGGTGACGCTTCAAAACGTCAGGATCTTATGATGTCTACAGCAGATATTGCTCTTAAGACTGATCCAGAATACTTGAGAATTTCCAAGCACTTTAGAGATAATCCAGAAGAATTTGAAGATGCTTTTGCAAAAGCGTGGTTTAAATTAACTCACAGAGATATGGGACCTGCTTCTAGATATTTAGGAGATCATGTACCAGAAAAAGAAGAATTATGGCAAGATCCTATTCCTGCTGTAAATCATGAATTAGTAAATGAAGAAGATCTTTCATCCTTAAAAGATCAAATTCTTAGTTCTGGACTATCGGTTAACGAGATGGTTGCAACAGCATGGGCTAGTGCATCTACTTATAGAGATAGTGATAAACGTGGTGGAGCAAATGGTGGTCGTATAAGATTATCACCACAAAATCAGTGGGAATCAAACAACCCAGTAAGATTAAGAAAAGTACTAGATGTTCTTGCTGGTATTCAAGAAGCGTTTAATGCAGCGCAAAGTGGAGATAAACAAGTTTCCATGGCAGACTTGATCGTACTTGCTGGAAATGCAAGTGTAGAAAAAGCTGCAAAAGATGCTGGGCACGATATCATTGTACCATTTACAGCTGGTAGAGGAGACGCTACACAAGAACAAACAGATGTAGAATCTTTCACTTATTTAGAACCTCGTGCAGACGGTTTTAGAAATTACATCAATAGCTCACAGAAAATAGCTGGTGAAGATTTACTAGTGGACAAAGCTAGTTTGTTAGGACTATCTGTTCCAGAAATGACTGTTTTAATAGGTGGTTTAAGAGCAATGGATGCTAATTATGATCAGTCTAACTACGGTGTGTTTACCGATACACCTGGACAGTTAACAAACGATTACTTTGTGAATGTGTTAGATCTTAGTACGACATGGAAGTCTAAGTCATCTTCAGATTTATTATTTGAAGGTCGCAATCGCAAGACTGGTGATTTAAAATGGACTGGTACTCGTGTAGATCTTATATTCGGTTCTAACACAGAATTAAGAGCTATTGCAGAGGTTTATGCAAGTAGTGATAGTAAAACAAAAATGGTTCATGACTTTGTAAAAGCATGGAATAAAGTAATGAATGCAGATCGTTTTGATGTAAAATAAACATCAGTATTTATATAAAATAAAAATCCCCAAATCATTAATTTGATTTGGGGATTTTTATTTTATATAATTTAATCTATAGTATTAGATCTTTGTAATATCACCGCTACCCAACACACTTTTTTTAACTGAGCTAGTAGAGCCTTTATACATTAAATCACCAGAACCTACTATGGACGCTTTAAGTTCACCACCTGTACAGTAAACAGATACGTCACCGCTACCAGCAATAGAGGCATCTACATTATTAGCTTTTAAATTTAATGCGTCGATATCACCGCTACCAGCAACATTAGCATCTAGGTATTCTGCACGGCCTTTTAATGTAACATCACCACTACCAGCTATATTTACTTCTAAATTTTCTGATTCTACTTGTGCAGTGATATCACCGCTACCTGCCACTGAAATATCTAGATTTCTAGATTTTAAATTCATATGGCTCGTGATATCTCCACTTCCAGCCATACTTAATGCGTTGATGGACTCTACATTTACAGTCACATTAATGCCTTTACGTGTACTGTAGTTAGTACCATCTTTAAGACCTATTTCTAGTTTATTACCTTTCACCTCGATCTCTATATATTCCATAATATTAGATTCGGCCTCTACGGTTATGGTACCTTCTTTTCCTTCTACAAGGATAATATCGATACTACTTTTACCAGATATCTTATCATAGTCAGAAGTATTAAAGGTTTTTGTAATTACTTCTCCGTTTCCTTTAATTCGTTTATTGCTTCCCCACCATTGAGCATTTGCACTATTAAATCCTAAAATGGCTACTAGAAGTATGATGATATGTTTCATGTTATTGTTATTAAGTTAGTTGTTGTTTTATTTTTAGTTTTTTCTAAGACTTACACCACCAAAGCTTGATCTTATATTGATTACAGACGTAGCGTTTTTATCTTTATGATAACCAGATTTTTGCTTTTCGGTGCTATTATTTTCTGAGTCGGTAACCGTTAAATCGTCTGATAGTTTAATACTCGCAAACTCTGTGTCTATGTCAAATTTAAAAGCTGCCTCTGGATGAAAATTGACTTTAATGTTTGTGTATTCACTTTTAATGACCGCATCTTTAAAATTAGGACTCAATTCTTCAATAGTTATAGATCCAAAATCAGTTACCAGGTTAACACTTTCTTTAATATGTCCTAATTTGATGGTAGAATAATCGCCTCTACCTACTAGCTTTATAACATCTTGAGACTGTATAGTTGAGAAATCACCATTAAATTTAATGTTTTTAACATTATCAAACTTTGCTTTAGTATAATCACCGCTATAATCTACTCTTTCAGCACCATGTAGTTCAAAACCGCTGAAGTCAGCTCTAATCGTTCCCGATTTCATGTAATCGATATGAGAGTTTTTAGTATAGTCAAAGCTAAGTTCGTTATCACTCGCTAGTAGCTGTCCTATATCAAGTCTACCAAAATCGCACTGTATTTTTGCATGACCTAGCAATCTATCTATGGAAACAGAACCATAATCGTTGCTTATATCTACCGCGGCAGTCACTGGCATTCTAATGATATAATCTATTTTCATATTAGAGCTACTCTTAGAATTATTGCTTCCCATAAGCGTGCTCCATAAACTACTACTGTTGTTATTCTTCTTACGACTTGCATCAGTTCTTGCACTCACGATGGACGATGTTGCACTAAAATCAACATCTATACCTTTAAGCTGTTCTATAACTTTTTGCTCATTATTACCACTTACTTCCACATTAATATCTATGGAAACAGTGGGCTTGTCCCATGTAGTAATGGTTATGTTACCAAACTCGTTTTGAATATCTACCATACAGTTTTTATTAACTGTAAAGGTTTTACTCAATTTTTTAGTCTTGGTGTATTTTCCATAGCCAGGACCGGCTATAAGCATCGCTGGTAATAAAAACAGCAGTACACTAAGTTTATATATATGTTTCATCTTCTTGTTCTTTTAAATTTTTCAGTTGTTCTATTTGCTCCAGAGCAGTTTCTAATAAATCGATTCTATTTTGAAAATTCTGTATCATAGCAGCGATAACGGTTTTACTATCATTGTTAGTAGCAAAGTCTGCTTCTATCGTTTTATAATCCAGTTCTAATCTTGCCAGTGCTGTTTTAGTTGCTGTAACAATACGAGCAGCTTCTGGCGATTGTTCTTTATTTAATCTTTCTAGTTCTTCATTTATAGTACTCGTAAAAAAGTCTTGCGCTTGTGCCATTTCTGGTGACACGCTAGAGAGTCCATTATCTACAGGGCTAGAAGGAACCAGATTTAAACCTGTAAAACCTAATAAAATTGCTAGTCCTGCAACTAGCGACCATTTAAACCAAGAGTTCATTCTTATAACCTTGTTACCTTCATGATCACCATCACTATCTTCAGTAGCAATAGGTATAATAGAATCGTCTACTTCTTCATGATTATCGTTGCAAGCTTCTTCTAGCTTATCAAAAAATCTATTTCTATGGCCGCTAGGCAGTGATTCTGTATTAAAATCTTGATCTGCAAACCATTCTTCCATGTTCTTTTTCATATCAGTTGCATTTTATTTCTCAGGCTTTCTTTTGCTCTAGAGATGGTAGTTCTACACATCGCATTAGAAATTCCCATAATCTCACTTATCTCTTCATTATCCATTCCTTCTATAAGGCTTAGGGTTAGAACCTGTCTGTAATTATCCTTTAAAAGTTTCATTACTTCCAGTACTTTTTTGGCAGTCATACCAGCAGCTTCCATATCTATTTGTTCGTCTGCTTTATTTTCCATTTCATAGGCAACATCGTCATAATCTACTTTAGGCATTTTACTTTCCTTTTTCAATTGTGTAAGGCTGTTGTTCACTACTATTCTTTTTAACCAGCTGCCAAAGGTTGCCTCTCGGTTCCATTGTTTCATCTTAGCAAACGCAGTTATCATGCTATCTTGCATAATATCTTCGGCAAGTGCGGTGTCTTTTACGATTCTCAATGCGACATGATACATACCATTTGCATACTGATCATAAACGCGCATTTGTGCCTTGCGATCGCCTCGTTCACAGAGGTTATAAAGTTCTATTTCGGTTGTTTTTAAGATCACTTGGTTAGTGTTACGCTTTAAAGATGCAATTTATTCTAGCATGTTACACTTCATGGCAAGGATTTTGAAAAATTATTCATCCAGCACTTGGTGTAAAATGAGTAAAGCCATCATTCTAGATACTATAATAGTAGTTTAATAGTTTGATAATCTGTTTTTTAAAGGTTGTAATTCCGCTTTCGCGAAAGCGAATTTATAATAAACATCGTGCTCAAATTAATTTTAAAAAATAAAAGCCAACAGTCTATATGACATTGTGGCGACTGAAAAAGATATGTTCAAACCAAAGAAATTTTCGATAGACAACTTGTCACTTCAAGAATTTGATCAAGATGCGGAATTTATTCCCCTATTGAGCAGCGAGGACGAGGAAGAAATGAATAAGGAAAGCGTGCCAGAGACCTTACCTATATTACCATTGCGTAATATGGTTCTGTTTCCAGGTGTAGTAATTCCTATTACAGCAGGGCGCGATCGCTCTATTAAATTATTACAGGACGCAAACAAAAAAGGTATTGCGATAGGTGTAGTTGCACAAAAGAATGAAGAGATAGAAGAGCCTTCTTTTGAAGACTTGCATAAAACAGGTGTAGTGGCAAAAATCTTAAAGACTTTTAAGATGCCAGACGGTAATACTACAGTTATTATTCAAGGTAAAAAACGCTTTGAAATGGGCGAGATCGTCACAGAGCAGCCTTTTATAACTGCTATAGCAAACGATGTACCTGATGTAAGACCGGTAAAGGAAGATGTTGAGTTTAGGGCAATTATTGAAAAGATAAAAGAACTAGCCTTAGAGATTATTAAAGAAAGTCCTAACATACCTACAGAGGCGTCGTTTGCGATTAAGAATATCGAGTCAGATTCTTTCTTAGTGAATTTTGTGTCTTCTAACATGAATCTTAAGGTAGAGGAGAAGCAAAAAATTCTAGAGATCAATGATCTTAAAGAAAGAGCGCTAGAGACTTTACGTTTTATGAATATAGAACGTCAGAAATTAGAGCTTAAAAACGATATACAGTCTAAAGTACAGACAGATATCAATAAGCAACAACGTGAGTATTTCTTGCACCAGCAAATGAAAACCATTCAGGACGAATTAGGTGGTGGTGTTTCTTCACATCAAGAGGTAGATGAAATGCGCCAGCGTGCTAAGAAAAAGAAATGGGACGATAAGGTAAAGGAACATTTTGAGAAAGAACTAGCAAAGATGCAACGTATGAATCCGCAAGTGGCGGAATATTCTATACAGCGCAATTATCTAGATCTTATTCTTGATTTACCATGGAACGTGTTTTCAAAGGACAACTTTGACCTTAAACGCGCCATGAAAATTTTAGATCGTGATCATTATGGTCTTGAAGAGGTGAAAAAACGTATTATAGAATATCTAGCGGTTTTAAAACTGCGTAATGATATGAAATCTCCTATTCTATGTCTTTATGGACCTCCAGGTGTAGGTAAAACGTCTCTAGGTAAATCTGTTGCAGAGGCACTAGGACGTGAGTATGTACGTATCTCACTAGGTGGATTGCGTGATGAGGCAGAAATACGCGGACATCGTAAAACCTATATAGGAGCGATGCCAGGACGTATTATTCAATCTATAAAGAAGGCAAAAACCTCTAATCCTGTTTTTGTACTGGACGAGATTGATAAATTAAGTAACTCACATAATGGAGATCCTTCTAGTGCGATGCTAGAAGTACTGGACCCAGAGCAAAACAGTGCTTTTTATGACAACTTCCTAGAAATGGGATTTGATTTAAGTAAGGTTATGTTTATAGCAACGAGTAACAGTTTAAATACCATACAGCCTGCATTGCGCGACCGTATGGAGATTATAAATGTTACTGGTTATACGATAGAAGAAAAGGTAGAAATAGGAAAGCAACACTTACTACCTAAGCAATTAAAAGAACACGGACTGGATAAGTCGCATCTTAAAATCGCAAAACCACAAATAGAAAAAGTAGTAGAAGGTTATACTCGTGAAAGTGGTGTAAGATCGCTCGATAAACAACTTGCAAAAATGGTGCGTTATGCTGCCAAAAGTATTGCAATGGAAGAAGAGTACGACCTTAAAGTTACTAATGAAACGGTTATTAAAGTATTAGGCGCTCCTAAAATGGAACGTGATAAATACGAGAATAATGATGTGGCTGGTGTGGTAACTGGACTGGCATGGACTAGAGTAGGTGGTGACATTCTATTTATCGAGTCTATACTATCTAAAGGAAAAGGAAACTTAACCATTACTGGTAATATAGGTAAGGTGATGAAGGAAAGTGCTACTATAGCAATGGAATACATCAAAGCAAATGCAGATGAACTAGGTATAGACAGTTCTATATTTAACAACTATAATGTACACATACACGTTCCAGAAGGTGCTACTCCTAAAGATGGACCTAGTGCAGGTGTAACCATGTTAACCTCTCTAGTATCTTTATTTACACAGCGCAAAGTAAAGAAAAGTCTTGCGATGACTGGAGAGATCACTTTAAGAGGTAAAGTACTGCCAGTAGGTGGTATTAAAGAAAAGATTCTTGCTGCAAAGCGTGCTAGAATTAAAGAAATCCTTCTTTGTGAGCAAAACCGTAGAGACATAGAAGAAATTAATGCTGATTACTTAAAAGGCCTTACTTTCCATTATGTAAGCGATATGAGTAATGTTCTAGAACTGGCTCTTACTAAGCAAAAAGTAAAAAATGCAAAGAAGTTGAGTTAGAACTCAAAATCTAAATATCAAAAAGCTCGAGATGTTGTTCTCGAGCTTTTTTTTGTTTTAATTTATAATAGTATAAGATCATTATCTAGATTCATAAAAAAAGGAACAGTTCAACCTGTTCCTTTTTTCTATTAATATTAGTTCAATAACTAAGTACGGTTTACTTCACTTTTTCAATACTAAAACTTGTAGATATAGAAGAACCTGTCCCACCAGTATTAGAACGTAATAGAATTCCATCATAGTCAGATGAGGATACCGATGAATCATAAGTACCTATTATTCTAAACCTATATACATGTGTGCTATCTAAATCTAGGTAATTTGCTATACCATAACTTTCTTGTCTAGCACTAGCAAACTCATCTGACTGTATATCTCTATGTTTAAACGTACGTCTTAAAACCCATCGATTATCGGTATTATCCCACATGCCTATTAAAATATCAAGATCTGTAGATGTGCCAGTAAATCCACCTATGTCAAAATCCATTTCGACTTTATAAGTTCCGTTAGATACTGGTGTATATAAACTAGTAGAAGTATCATATTCATCAAAAAGATCTACTAATTCTTGATTTAGGTTGATATCATAAAAAGTCTGATCTTGATCTAGCTCGAGATTAGAACCTAAAAAACCGATAAATCTCAAACCAGGCGTATCGTTATCTATGGCTACATTTACTAAGGTTCCATCAGGTAAAGAATGAACTGGTAAAGTGAGTGACTTTGTATTTGTTAACTCTCTTACCCTTAAACCACCATCTATATCAACTTCTTTAGTAGGTGATGTTGTATTGATTCCTACTTGTGCAAAAACAGGTATTATAAATAAAAGAAGTGCTACGGTAATGAAATTCTTCATGCTTTGAGATAATTCTAAGGTTACTAATTACAGTTACAATAGTAAAATTCAATCAACACAGAATTATCACGATAATATAAATTTATCGTCCTCTGTTGTTATAGCTTACTATAATCCACCACTAACTTAGTATACCATTTGGCTAGATCTCTAGCAATAGCTTTATGATTGTTCACTAATTCTGTAGCGAGTCTAGAATTTGATTTTTCTTTTAAGGAAGGATTTGCAGTTAAATATCCCTGAAATTTACCAGCATCATCTACAATTTTAGGTGCTTTATTAGAAACCGTATTCCATGGAGATAGTGGGTTATTATCGTCTCCATAATTATTTAAATCGTTCCAGATAGATGTATTGCTAAAACTACTTCCATAATCTCCAAAGGCATTCCAAATAGATTTACTATCAAAACGAGAACAGTCCAGACAGCCTAAATAAACGGTATAATCGCTACCACCATATAAATGTAGATTTTGTGATGTAGCGTAAGAGCTTGTTGCAATAAGAGTTATTATAAAAAGTAATTTTTTCATCTAAGTAGTGTTTAAGATTTGAAGTTTTTAGAATTATGTCCATATCAACTCACATATCCCAAATATGTTTTCATTTATTAATCTTCATTCAAAATTAATCGAAATAAGCACAATCATTCCTAATTTTCTCATAACTCATAACTCTTCTACTGATATCCTGCGGCTTGTAAATTAAACAGTTTTTCATATAAATGGGGTTGTGCCATCAGTTCTTCATGGGTAC
The DNA here is from genome assembly GCF_045063745.1 of Nonlabens sp. Asnod2-A12. Taxonomy (NCBI): domain Bacteria; kingdom Pseudomonadati; phylum Bacteroidota; class Flavobacteriia; order Flavobacteriales; family Flavobacteriaceae; genus Nonlabens; species Nonlabens sp. Asnod2-A12. Next base: position 285,633 of record NZ_JBEFOB010000003.1, read on the forward strand.
CTATTTCTGCAACCACACCATCTTCTAGAACTAGTATTCTATCTGCCATTCTAACGGTAGAAAAACGGTGAGATATAATGATACTGGTCTTTCCTTTAGTAAGTCCTATAAAGCGTTCAAAAACGTCGTATTCAGCTTGTGCGTCTAGTGCGCTAGTAGGCTCGTCGAGTACGATAACATCTGCATCTTTCATATAGGCACGGGCTAGTGCTACTTTTTGCCATTGTCCGCCGCTTAGTTCTTGTCCTTTGGCAAATCTACGTCCTAGCTGTTGATCAATTCCACCCTTCATAACTGCCACTACCTGGTTTGCAAGACTGCGCTGTGCGGCGTCAGTAATCATAACATCGTTATTTAACTCGTCGATATTACCTACGGCGATATTCTCACGCAAACTGAATTCATATTTAAAGAAGTCTTGAAAAATGACACCAAAGCGTTTTCTAAACTCTTGTTTATTAAACTTAGAAATATTAATTCCATCTAATAAAATCTCTCCTTGGGTAGGCTCGTAAAACCTCAATATCAATTTAATAAGTGTTGTTTTACCGGCACCATTCTGACCTACAAAGGCTATTTTTTCACCTACTTTAATCTTAAAACTTATTCCTTTAAGAACTTCTATATCACTACCAGCATAACCAAAATGTACATTTCTAATCTCAAACCCTTCTTTAATGACCTCTGGAATAGGAGTGTAGCTAGTTGCCTCGTCAGTGATTTCTATATCTAGAAAGTCAAAGTAGTCTCTCAAATAAAGCGAACTCTCTGATATAGCAGTAAAACGAGAGAAGAAACCTTGTAAATTATTACGCAATCTGTTAAAAGATCCAGATAAGAAGGTAAGTTCTCCAATACTTAGTACTCCTGTGATTACTTTAAAAATGATGAATATATAAGCTCCATAATAAGATAGAATACCTATAATATTAAACAGTGATCCATAGATACTTTGCTTAATGGATAGCTTTTTATTGATCTCATAATAATCACCAGATAATCTATTAAACCTAGCTGCGATATAATCGGTAAGCCCAAAGAGTTTTACCTCTTTTGCTGTTTGATTATTAGCTCCTATAAAACGTAAGTAATCCAGTTCACGACGCTCGGCAGTCCAACTGCGTGCTACAGAGTATCTATGCGAGCTGTATTTTGCCTCATTAATAAATGAAGGTATAATACTTAGGACCAATAAGATAATCAATAACGGCTCAAAGTAAATCAAACCAGCAATTAAGGATGTTATAGAGATAATACTTTGTACCTGACTCAAAGAAGCACTCATTAAACCTACACGACCGCTAGTTTGCTGTCTTGCACGTTCTAACTTGTCATAAAAATCTGGATCTTCTAACTGTTCTAGAGTCAGCTCGTTAGTTTTTCTTATAATTTTTTCTGACGAAGCGTTAGAATATAAATCACCTATTAATCCATCGGTTAAGTTAATTAATCTATTGAGCAAGTCTGCTGCTATGGCAACTACTAGCTCTATAATCACATATTTCCAGAGCAAGTCTAGATTTTGATCTTCTAAGGATATTTGTAAAATAACCTCGTCTATAATCAATTTACCTACCCATAATAGCACTACCGGACTAATTGCGGTGAGTAATCTAGCGGTAAAGTTGGTTATAAACAGTTTAGGACTCACTCTCCAGATTTCTTTAAAAAATCTAGGTAGTGTCTTCAATGCACTGAAGGAGAATGTTTTTCCTTTTTTACTTTGTTCTTTTATGGATACAGGTGCTCTTCTCGCCACGATGTAGTTTTAGAACACAAAGGTACGTTACAAGGATTTGTTTTGTGGTGTTCTCGCTTTCGCGAAAGCGGAATTATTAACCGTTTATTATGGTAATTCTTTTCCTAAAGCAGCTATATAAATCTGGAACCATTGCTCTAAAGTCATCTCCATATCTAATGAACTTACAGCTGTTTTAATACGCTCGATTTTACCAGTTCCTATAACAGGAATTATGTTAGAAGGATGTTTTAATAACCACTGATAGATGACTTTATCTAGATTAGCCTCATCTAATTCTTTAGCTACTTTTTTAATAGCGTTAAGAACACGAGTTCCTTTTTCTGTCTTCGGAAATAGTAATTCACCACCGGCAAGTGGTGACCAGGACATAGGTTTTATCTTTTTAGAGATAAGATAATCGAGATTTTGATTTTCAAAATGCTCTAGACAATAGGGCGATATTTCTATCTGGTTAGTTACTAGAGGAGCAGTCGTGTAGGCCTATAATGATTCTAGTTGTTGGGGCAAGAAATTAGAAACTCCATAATGTAAAACCTTACCACTAGATGTTAAATGGTCAAAAGCTCTTGCGACTTCTTCTGGATTAAAAAATGGTGATGGTCTATGTAATAAAAGCACATCTATGTAGTCTGTATTTAGATTTTTAAGAGATTGTTCTACCTGAGAGATGATGTAACTAGCGCTATAATCATAATATTTTACCTCACGATCTGGAAACTTATCAGATGTTAATTTGATCCCACATTTAGTAATCAACTGCATACTATCACGCATTGATGGTTCTAGCCGTAATGCTTTACCAAAGGCAGCCTCACATTCATAATTTCCATAAACATCTGCATGATCAAATGTGGTGACTCCTGTTTCTATAGATTCTTTAAGAAAAGACAGTAATTCTTGATCGCTTTTATTCCAATCTAGAAGTCTCCATATCCCTAAAACTATTCTTGATATTTCTAAATCGCTATTTAAGGATGCTTTCATGTGATTTTATTTCAAAGTTATGGTTATATATGATGTAGTTCAATTTTGAGAAATTACAATTTAAGTAAGACTATCGTACTCCTTTTATTTTAAGATCTATGTAAACTTCTTATTCTCTATTAATTTCAGTAAATTTTCTTTCCAATCTTTTGAAATTGAGCCGCCGTTATCATTTTCTATAGAATCTGTAATGACTCCGTTTAGAAGATATTCAATTGAAGCAATAACTTTTTTATTATCAACAGTTATACCAACAGGTCCTCTAGAAGAATGATGTTCGTGCATAGGCATTTCAGAATAAGTAATCTTAAAACCTTTTTTAGATATTTCATTCGCTTGAATGTCAAATTCAGAATCGATGATGGAAAGAATAACTAGTATTTGAGGACTCACCCAAGAACCAGATTTAAGACGATTCCATAAATCCTTTATCACGTCGTGCTGATGTTTTTTATCAATTTTAAGTGTTGCTAATGAAGCTACAAGATGTGGTCTCCAATCTTGACTTTTTAGCAATAATTTGATTCCATCTACAACTTCTTTACCTGAATTTTCAGATACTATACAATCTAGTATATCAATACTCTTGTTAAGATTCCATTCTTTAGGTGGATTAGGGATTTCATATAAATTCAAAAAAGGTAAATGATTAGGATGTCCATTCCAAAAATCATTAAAAATTCCAAAATTAAGTCTTTCACTCATTTTTTTTATTTAAGTCAATTAACTATTTAAAGTTATTATAATAAGCGAAGAAATTACAATTTAAGTAAGATTATCGTACTCCTTTTACTTTAAGATCTATGTAAACTTCTTGTGTACCGTGAAATTCTTTTTGGTAATCCATATCTATCGCATACTTGATGTTGTATAGTGCTAATACCTTATCTAGATCTTCTTTTTTACTTTTTGCCACTTTTATATGCTGTAAATAATTAATTAAAGTCGATACTGCAATACCCAGAGGAGCTAAGCTTACAGAAAATATTATTAAAGGATAAGTGTATAACCTTATAGATGTTCTATTAGAAATATTATAAATATAAGTACCAAAATAATATGCAACGAACATGACTATTAAACCTATGAATATGAAAACAACTGTATAAGAATAAGTGAGTAAACGTTTTCTTTTTAATTGATCGTATTCTAGATTTATTTGCTTCAGTTTTTCTTCAAAATTATCTCTAAGTAGAATTTGAGAGCATGTTTTATTAAAAGCAGGCTTGCGAGAGGTAAGACCACATACTAAGCCTAGTTTAAAATCACTTTGTTTATGCTCGCATAGATCGCAATGTCTGGTTAGTTCCATAGATATAGATAGGTTTATTTAAGCCTGAAGTAATTAAGAAGTAAATCCAAATGCATATAATTAATAAAGCCAGTTAAATTACAACATAATGTAAATCTAACTGGCTATTTCTATATTAAAATTATGGATTTGTAGACCATAGTGCTGCACTTTTAAGCATGGCTCTTCTAGGTAGTTTTAATCCTGCGATAATTAACTCTGCAAAGTCCTCTGGTTGTAAAACACTGTCCTCAGAATCTTTAGTAGCGATTCCTAAATCTATAGACATGTCAGACGCGATAGTACTAGGTGTTAACGTACAAACTCTAATGTTGTTTTTACGTACTTCTTTCATTAATGATTCTGACATACCGATTACAGCAAACTTTGATGCAGAATATGCAGACGTAGTTGCATTACCATTTAACCCTGCAGTAGAAGATACATTGATAATTTCTCCTTCATTTTGATCGATTAAATAAGGTAGTACTTCTTTAGTAACGTAATACATTCCCATCACGTTAGTTTGCATAATTTGTGTCCATTGATCTACAGGCATATCGTTTAATGTACCAAATGCCGCTATACCAGCATTATTTACTAATATATCTATAGAACCTAGAGTATCAACTAGTGTTTTTACACTCGTTTTAACCTCTTCATAATTGCTCACATCAAAAACGGCATATGTCGCTTTTACTCCTAATTTTTCAATCTCGGCAACAGTTGCCTTTAAAGCCTCTTCATTTCTACCAGTGATCGCAACATCTACACCTTCTTGTGCAAACGCTAGTGCTGTAGCTTTTCCTAGACCACGGCTTCCACCTGTTATGATTGCTTTTTTACCTTTTAAATCTTGCATTTATTTAGTTTTTGAATATGTGTTTATGTGGTGATAGCTAGACTAAATAGAATTTGTAAATCATTCCTTACATATCTCTAAATCGTATAACTTCAAGTAGCTAAATTATAGATTTTGAATGAATCTTTTGCCCTTTTTTACGCTAATGATTTGTAAAATTTAGGTGAAATATTTATGCTACCTCTAGGGCAAAGATTTTAGTCAGGCTGTTAGATTTAAATTCCGCTTTCGCGAAAGCGGAACAGACAATAGAAAATAATTTATAACCAGCTAGAGATGCCTTTTAAAAGCTCTATTGCTGGTGATGCTGCCATACAGTCTGCACAATGGTTATACATGAAAAGGCAATCTATTAAATCTGTCACCATGTGAAATAATAATCCTATACCTATGATTTTAAATGGTTTCTTGAAAAAAAGTAAGCCTATGTAAATTAAAATGGCATAATAGGAGTGTAGTGGATGGTAGTTAATACTGCATCTGTGGGCTTCAAATACTGGTGAGGCTAGCAAATGGTCTAGATCTACTAACATAGTGGCTAGTAGAATTATATAGGTTTTTTTCCATTCTTTTTTAAAAAACACAATAGCTATGGCTAGTGGAAAGAAGATGTGTAAAAAGTAATGGACAAAGGTTTGCATTAAGATAGATGTATGGATAACTTAAGGTAGTACTTAGTTATAATTATTTATTTTAATTCTTTCTTAAGATCGTCCATTTCTAGAACGTATGGATCTGTACCTAGCATGATAAAATCTACTCTTAGGGTGAAAAGGATGTCTTTTTGAGTCTTATCTTCTAATACTAATAATCCCTCAAAACCTGGCTGGCCTAGTTTAAAAACAGTTTTTGATTTATACAGTAACTCTACGTATTTAACTTTTTTCCAATTGATGTTATATGATTTTGCGCTAGTGATTATAGCGTCATAATCTTCTTTAAGTAATTTGTTGTACCCTTCTCTTTTTAGTGATTTTACTATGGCCTTATTTTTATCTGACATGCGCAACTCTGGAGCATCGGCAGCTTTTCTTAATAGTTCTATGGCTACCATATGTTCTTTAAAGATGGTATATGTAAAAGCATCTTTTTTGGCAATTTGTTTTGTCATTTCTTCCATTTGCGCTTTCATCGCAGTAATGGTCTCATTTTGAGCAATGCTTAATTGAAAAAAAAGAAAAAGGAGTAGTGTGGCTGTTAATTTGTTCATGTGCTATGCTTAGAATAATCTATTACAGTTTCAAAGATATACATACTATCATTTTAAATGGGTATAATATCGTTTTTTGAATAGGTAGTAGATTTTCAAATTTTAATAAAACTAGTGTAGTTAGTGATAGCTTATGGATGATTATTTAAAGTAACTCATTAGTATTAGTATACTTATTTAAAACGAAGTCGTGAATAATAGCTTTAAAATCAATATTTTCTGTTTATACTTTTAGTCATTTAATTTAAAAATATTTAAACATAATAACACAAAATAATACTAAACTCATACTATAAATATGAGTCGTGTCTTACTTTAGCTTTATTAACCGATAGTGAGTATTGATTCTATGATTTTAAGAAACAAGAACAACTGGCAATTGAGTATTGCTATTTTATTATTCCTAATATTTACTGCATGTTCAAAACAGGACACTATACGACCTGAAATAGAAAATTATTTAGTAAAGTTAGATAGTACCCTACAATCAAATACAGATGAGTCTATAATAGAATTAGATAGCTTACTTAATAATACAGATGATTTAAGTACGCTAGAAAATGCCATGTTGCTTTTTAATAAAGGAGAGGCACAGTATTTAGATTTTAAATATGAAGATGCTTTTAATACCCAACTTAAAAGCTATGAGCTATTTACAGCTTTAAATGATAAGTATAATGAAGGTCGCTGTTTAATCACACTTAGTGGCGCATCTTTACATATGGGTGATCTAGAGGCATCACAGGTATATGCATTAAAGGCATTAAGTTTATCACAGTTAATCGGTAACAAACGTACTGAGGGAAAGGCTTATAATCAGCTTTTTAAGCTTCATTATGAGTTAAAAGATTATGATAAAGCGTTATCATATATAGAAAAAACGGACAGTTTATATTCTCAACAAGCAGATACATTATCTATTATAGCAATAAAGAATAACAAGGCTAGTATTTATGTAGAGCAAAAAGAATATAACAAGGCTTTAACCACCTATTCTGAAGCAATGACGTTAAGTCAATCTAAGCGTGATCCTAAAATACTGGTTAGTGTTCTTAATAATATAGGTTATACGTATATAGAAGCAGGAAAATATGATGATGCTGAAAGGTTTTTAAGGGGTGCCGTGACTTTGAATAAAAATATCAATTCTATAAATGCAGCACCATACAAAGGGTTGGGTAATTTATTTTTATTGACTTCTAGAATAGACTCGTCTTTGGTTAATTATAATAAAGCTCTAGACATCTATAAGTCTAATAAAAATATTAATGAAGAGATAAGAGTAAGGGATAAGCTGGTTGCTGTTTCTTTATTTTATGGGGACTATGCCAAAGCATTAAATAATCAGATAGTTAGAGATAGCTTGCAACTAGATTTAAGTCGTATGGAACAAGAAAATCTTTTAGATTTTGCCAATGTTAAATACGAAGTGAAGCAAAAAGAAACAGAAATTAACCATCAAAGAGAGATTAATTCTACAAATCGATTGCTTACCATAAGTATGATTTTATTATTTGTATCTCTAGCAGTGGTGACAGCGGTTTTTGTTTACAACGGTAGATTGAGAGCAGCAAATAAGTCTTCAAAATTAGAACAGAGTTTATTGAGGGTACAAATGAATCCTCATTTTATTTTTAATACCCTTGCGGCTATTCAGAACATTACCTTAGAAGGCGATGCTATTAAATCTTCAAATTATATAGCAAAGTTTTCTAAGCTCATAAGGCAAAACTTTGATTATGTAAGAAAGGAATCTATAACTCTAGAAAAAGAGATTTCTATGATTTCTAATTATATTGAAACCCAGCAATTACGTTTTAACAATGTGTTTTCTTATCATATAGAATTGGCAGATACTATAGATAAGTCTGCAGTTAAAGTGCCGCCTATGCTATTGCAACCTTTTGTAGAAAATGCAATAGAATATGGACTTAAAGAGAAAAAAAGCGGTGGGAACTTAGAAATTAAAATATTGCAAGATAATGACGAAGTGTTATTTATCGTTTCAGATAACGGATTGGGAAGATCTGCAAAGGCAAAACAAGAAAAGGTCTCTGAAGAATTACACGCAACATCTATTTTTAAAGAACGTTTAAAAATGAGAAAGAAAGGTGAAGAAAAAACCTTTACTATAGAAGATTTATTTGATGAAGATAAGAATCCAATAGGTACTAGAGTATCTTTTAAATTGAAACTTTCATGATAAAAGCTGTTATAATTGAAGATGAGTTTAATGCATTAAACACGCTGGATAAACTTATCAAGTACACACAAAAAGACATTGAAATTATTGCAAAAATTGATAATGTTAAAGAAGCTATTTCTTTTTTAAAAAAGCAAAGTCCAGATCTCGTATTTCTAGATATAGAATTGATAGGTGGTAATGCTTTTCAAATTCTAGAGGCACTAGATACTATTGATTTTAAAATCATTTTTACAACTGCATATGATGAGTTTGCTATAAAAGCAATCAAATTTGATACTATAGATTATTTACTTAAACCTATAGATAGTGATGAATTGACAGAATGTATAGATAGATTTAGAAAAGGTTACCAGAAAGAACAAATTTATAAGGATGCGGTAGATCAAGTTTCTGAAATTAATCAAAAAGAAATAGAAAAAACCTTATTAATAAAAACAGTCGATGCACAATATTTCTTGCAAACCAAAGATATAGTACGATGTCAGTCTGATGGTGCTTATACCATTTTTCATACCGTAGATAAAAAGATAATGAGCGCTCGCAATCTTAAATACTACGAGAATATTCTTAGTGAGCATACTTTTGTACGTGTACATCAATCACATTTAGTAAATGTGAAATACATCAAAACGATCAACTCTAATAATACGGTCTGTTTGACAAATGATGAGAGTATACCTGTTGCTACACGCAAAAAATCGTATTTAAAACAAATTCTAGCCGCCTTATAAGGGCAAATACAAAACAGAAAACGGCGTTTGTAAAACGCTTACTAGTTTCCCTTTATTCCCGACTTAATTTTGAGGTAAATAAAAAAATAACCTTAAAATATAATATCATGGGATTAAAAGAAAATAGATTTACAAAGACATTTCAAGAAGAACAATTTCCTGCTTTAAAAGCTCAAATAATTGAAGCAGCTGGTTTTGATATAGTATTCAATATAGAGTGGTCTACTTTATTTGAAGATCGTTTTCTACACCTTTATAATGAATCTTATCCTCAAATTTATTTCTTACCTATAATTGAGGCTTTCAAGTCTATTTGCAGTGATGAGATGGGTAAAGAGGCTCTAGCAGATAGTCTAAAGGAAATACATATCACAAATACCAAAGATCACCACAATCCTGCAAATGCATATTCATTTACGGATGGTGTTTTAACGATGGATCACAGTCCTATTCTTAATGCTAAGGATGTAGAAGATAGGACAAATGTCTTAACAGATTTATTAGAGAATAATTTATAGATACCCATTAAAATTTAGTGTAAAACTTAATAGGTAGTATTATGTACAGATTCTTTGTTTTTGTCATTCTGTTTGTGATTCTTTTATTATTTGTTAGTTGTGGTGTTTCTAACGTAAATGCTAGAAAAGGTTTTGTAGCATTTTTAAACACGCATCATAACAACAAATATGAAATTATAACTTTCAAAAGTCATTTTAATACGGCTAATATGAATCCCAATATATATTGGGTAGAATTAGCTCTTAAAGAGAACCCTGAAATCGTTATCAATTTTGAATGGGATGCAAAAAATAAAGAATTGTATGTACCTAATTATTCAAATAAACAAAATAGCATTACGGCTTTAACAGACTATCAACTGCAGGCGATCGTATTGAGAAGAAAGTTGCATGAAGTTCTCGATAAAGATGTCTTATATATGGATGTAAGTGTCTTTAATCATACGATAAGTATAACAACTGCAAGCGATCCAACACTTGAGGATTTAAAATATTTCTCTACAAAAATATGTAGCGTTCTTGATAACTATCCTGATACCTGGACTAGTGAAGCTCACGTAGATTTTAAATTAATTACAGAGGTCAAAGGTTTTTACGAACTTATTGTAAAACCTAATACCTATGATGATACTAATGATTCATACAAATATTATCCTGATGCTGTAGTAATTAATAACTATGGGTCTGAAAAGGCTCAAAGGATTGATAATCTCATACAAGAGGAATTTGCCACTGCCAGTTCTTCCATTTATTTAAAGGCTATATGGGTAGATCAAAAAAACCTCAAGTCATTAATTATTTCTTTTGAAAAGCACGTACCTCTCAAGAACAAAAATGAAAAGAGTCATTTAACGGAAGGAGTAGGTAGGTATCAAATACATATGCATTATCCTAATCTAGTAATGGAAAGTTTAACCTATACAGATTATAACACAATAGATAGGGAACATATGAATTCCTATTTCCTAGATCAATTACCAGAAGATTTTACCTTTTTAATAGAGCACTCATAACAATTTTTTAAACATGGATAATTCAAATTATTATAAGGCATTTGTTGCCCAGACTACAGAAGAAATTCTGCATGCTATTTTTAAAAAAGAAGAAGATATTCTTATTGGCGTTTCATTAACTAACGGTGCTTATATAGAGGGTACTGTTCTAGATATAACGACTGATAGCAATCAAAACAAATCGGTTTGTATGATTACTAGAGGTGAAGAGATTTCTTTTTTTAATCTATATAACATTGCTTTAGTAACTATAAAGCAACCTAAGAAAATGGTGGTGGAATTATCTAAAGGAAAGATAAGCAGGCCATTCTCCTCAACAGATAAAAATCTTACCGTTTTACAACTTAAAATCTGGTTGAGAAATGAGAAACATTTATTGGGTGAACAAATTCAAAATTTTAATGTAGATCGCCTCTCGTTGGATAAATTAAACAATAGATTAAATGTTAAAGACTTCTTTGAAGCATTAGTACCAGCTATTGATTTAATAACAGCAGACGCACTAGGTAAAGATGCCTGGTCAGGTGTAGAAACAATTGTATTAGAAGAAGCAGAAACCTTACAGCTTCAATTACAGACAGGAGTATTAACTATCTCAGTAGCTATACATAAAGCCCTTCCTGCAAACCTTTCTAAAATATTAGAAGAAAAATTACTTCAATTATTATAAAGGATAATTGAAAATCAAAAACTCAAAAAATTAATTCTAAAAATAAAATATTATGGGACTTAAAGAAAAAAGAATAATTCAAGCATTTCAAAATGATGTTTTTCCAGGATTAGAGACAGAAATTAATAGAGCTGCAGGCTACACTGTACCACTAGAAATTTCTTGGAATACACTCATGGAAGATAGATTCTCACATTTATATAATGAGACCTTTCCAAAAGTATACTTTATACCACTAATAGAAGCTTTCAAAGTAATAGGTAGCGATTCTATGGGCGTTGAGTTATTAAAATCAGGTTTAAAAAATGTAATAATCATAAATGAAAATGATGAACACAATTCAGATCGTGCCATTACATTTGAAGATGGTGTTTTAAAAATTAACCACAGTCCGGTAGTAAATGCAGATAGAGTTGAGGAAAGAACAGCACGCATTACTTCTTTACTAGAAGATAAATTAGAGGAATTTGCAGAATCTCCTGCAGAGAATACTACTGATTCTACAGCTACTGCAACAAATGAAGGATCACAAGAATCAGAAAATCAAGAAAAAACAGTAACTATTCAAGAACTGTATAATCAATCCAATGTTTTATCTCATGAAAAGCAAGAGATTTTTAGTGAGATAGTAGCAGGTCTAGACTGGAATTGTGATATGCTAGAGGGAAAAGTAACCTTTGGAGAAGATAAAGTATTTGACATCCAGGTATTAGGTACTTATTCTCAAAATGAAAAAAGCTGGTTATGGGCTTGGGCAAATAATCAAAGTGGTATCCCAGAAAAGTTTTTACAGACATCACAAGCAGTAAAAGCACTAGGAGAGATCTATAAAATAGATGATTTAATAGCTCCTAAAATGCAAGCAGAAACAGATCCAGGTGTTTACTTTGCAACTATTGCATCTGTAATGGCTAAGGAGAGCTGTTATCTGCCTTTAGATTTTAAAGGGTTAACCGTCTATGTAACGATAACTTCTGAAGAAGTAGAAAGTAAAGTAAGAACAGAGCCAGCTTTATTATGTTCTCACTTCTCTTATGTCGCAGCAAATTATAATTTCCCTCATAAATATAGCTTGTATTTCTACCTTAAGAATAAAGGTTATGAGATCGATCTACCAGGTAATAACATTATTGCAAAAAAGGGAGAAGATCAAATTCTTGGAATCTTTGACCTTAAGGGTAGATTAATGAAAATCACTAATTCTAAAATAACAGTTCAAGCCTAGGATTATGTCGTACACTTCAGAAACACTCACAGAATTAGAAAAAGAACATCAACTAGCATTAACAAATGCACAAGAAAAGATGTTAAGTGAATTGAGCGATGCACAAGCATCTGGTAATCATGCAAAATTACAAGAAGCAAGTATAGATTTTCAAAATCTAACCACAGAGCTCGCTGCAGAATATGCTAAGCGCATAGAAGAAATAAATGCTTTAAATCTTAAAGCAATAGTAGATAAAGAGCCAGAAATATATACTAATAAAAGAGCAGATGTGGATCTAAATCTATTAGTTTATGATGGAGATAGAGATTACGTTATTGCTTTTAAAGAAGATGAGTTAATACAGAAAACTCTAGAAAAAGTAAATGAAGGTAGTAAATTTAAGTCTAGAAAACATTTATTAAAATCTAGTTTAAGACTTACTAAAACTCTTGCACCTATGTTACATGACATAGGAGAGCATTGTAAAAAAACGCTTAAACTAAAAGCAGACATTGAATTCTTTGTATACCAAAGCGATATTTTTAACGCCTCTTGTTATCCTCCAGACGATAATAAACTATACATTATTTTATCTTCTGGAATACTAGAACGTTTTTCAAAAGAAGAATTAACCTTTGTTGTAGGACATGAAATAGGTCACGTACTTTTTGAACATTTTGATTACCCAGTAAGACAGATTCTTGATCATGGAGAGAATGATCTTGCACCTATTCACGCTATGAAATTATACGCTTGGAATAGAAATGCAGAGATAAGCGCAGATAGAGCAGGGTTATTATGTTGTCAGGATTTTGAAGCCGTAGGACGTACTTTCTTTAAATTATCATCTGGTGTAACTACAGACTCATTAGACTTTCAACTAAATGCTTATATCGAGCAATTTGTAGATCTAGAAGAAGTTTTAAATGATTCTAACCATGATCCATCAGACTGGTATAGCAGCCATCCATTCAGTCCATTAAGAATTAAAGCGTTAGAGTTATTTAACAAAAGTGAAACTTACGCCGTTTTTAATGATTCTATAAAAGGTGAAATTACAGAAGAGGCCATGGAGTTAGAGATTAAACGCATCATGTCTTTAATGGAACCAGAAAATCTTGAAGATCAATCAGAACATTCTGAAAAGATACAGCGATTAATGTTTTTAGGTGGTTACCTTATTTCAAATGCAGACGGAGTTGTGGACGATTCAGAAATACAGGCTCTAAGCAGTATTGTGGCTCCTAAAATATTTGCAAACTGTATGATGACCATCAAAGGACTTACAGAAGATGAGATGATAAGCGAGGTACAACAACTCACTCGTGAATTACATATCGTACTCTCTGTAATGCAAAAATTAAATATTCTACGCGATTTGTCTATTATCTCATATGCAGACGGACATATAGATGAAAGCGAGGTAGTCGTCTTATACAATCTAGCGAGACTATTACATATCAATACTGACTTTATAGATCGTGTTATCAGTGATGCACAAGGAATAGATTAGATTAATAGTTGGTATAATTCCGCTTTCGCGAAAGCGGAGTTTATTTAAGGTTATAGGGAACCTTTAAGAAGGAGAAGGTAGCAATTTAAGTATTGCTACCTTTTTATCGTTCTAATTTAATACAGTTTCTAGATTCTTTAAAATCCCAGTGCTTCCAAAACTACAATTTTAGGTAATTCTTTAGTTAAAATACTGTCTATGAAAATCCCTGATTTATACGTGCCATCTACAAAATAAATCACTCCGTAGCCACTCCATATACCATCTTTATATTCTCCTACATATTTGATGACATCTTTATAATTTTCGTTACTAAATGATTTATAATTGGACCATTTAGTAATCCCAAAACCGTTTTTTGCATCATCCTTATACGTTCCTATAAAACTATATCCAGGATCTTGAAAAAGCGTCAGACCATTAGGTTTTGTATCTTTCCAATTACTGAAAATGTAACTGTTACTCTTTAATTTGTACTGTACTCCATAACCTGTATAAGTATCATTTTTTCCAATACCAGTGTACCATCCACCATCTTCTAATTCCCAAGCTACTGTATTATTACGATTTGTTTTATAAGAGTCATCCTCTGTGCCGAATAGCCAGTACCAGTTGTTTATGTATTTATATTTTGATTGATTTGCCTTGTGATAAACCTCTGCTTTTTCTTTTGGTGTTGCTGTCTGCGCATTTATGGAATAGGAACAAGCAAGAAATAATACTAGGATTGCAAATTGATTTTTCATGTAATATTTTGTCAAATTTTGAAATATAAAATTAAGGTTTTGAATCTCTAATCAATAAATTTTAAGCTGCGTATTTTAATTTTTATGACAAGTTTATGGTATACATAAAGCTAGTGAAATAGATAGATTTCTTTTCTATTGTGGATAATGGGAAGGTTTTCAAAGTGTATTATAATTCAAAAAAGGGACAAATAATTTAAACCATCTATTTTAAAGGTTATGTAAACTTTAAAAGGGTACGAACAACCAGATTTTCAGATTATGTTTTAGTAAATTTGCAGATAGAGAATGTATAGTTTTCATTATTTCATTAAAATAAATTTATGAGTACAGAGAAAAAAGTATGGTTTATTACTGGTGTATCATCAGGGTTAGGTAAACAATTAGCTAAAGAAGTATTATCACAAGGACAAATAGTAGTAGGGACTTTTAGAAAGCAAGAACAAGTTGAAGCTTTTAATAATGAAAACCCAGGTAACTCTTTTGGTGTACTTGTAGATGTAGCTTCTACACAAATGATCGTGGACGGTGTTAAAACTATACTTGATAAATTTGGTAAGATCGATGTTGTTGTAAATAATGCTGGTTATGGTATTATGGGTAGTATCGAAGAAATTTCTGACGAAGAAGTAAGAAGACAATTTGAGGTTAACGTTTTTGGTGTATTAACTACTATTAGAGAAATATTACCGGCTATGCGTAAACAACGTTCTGGTCATATTATTAACGTTACTTCTATTGCAGGACGTATAGGTTCTCAAGGTTTAGGTATCTACAACGGTTCTAAATTTGCACTAGAAGGAATAGGAGAGGCGCTTGCAGCAGAATTAAAGCCACTCAACATCAAAGTAACAAACGTAGAGCCAGGTCCATTTAGAACAGAGTGGGCAGGAAGTTCTGCAGCTTATGATAATACAAAAATCGAAGATTACGAAAGCACAGTAGGTGAGCGTATCAGAAGTTTACAAGAATTAAGCGGTAACCAGCCTGGTGATCCTGCAAAAGCTGCAAACGCGATCTATAAACTAGCACAACTAGAAGAAGCTCCAGTGCATTTACCATTAGGTAAAATAGCTTATGAAGTTTTTGGAAAAGTAAACAATGGATTAATCGAAGAGCTAGCTAAATTTGAAGATTTAGGTAAGCCATGTGATTTTGAATAAGTTTATGTAATTCATTTATATCATATAAAAACCGCCTCTTAGGCGGTTTTTTTGTTTACAATTGTAATATTTTAATTAATTCTTCTTTTATGATGTCTCTTTTTAATAGAAAAAATATAATCAACTGTATATCTATTAGCTTTTGTGCGGCATTGATTTATGGATGTTCTACTGGAAAAAGTTCAGTGAACAATAATGAAAGCACAACAGCATCTTACAATTTAAATCCAAATCTCACTCCTTCAGAAAACTTTGATTTATCTCATTGGAAAATTACTTTATCATCAGGAGAAGAGAAAAGCGTAGAAGAAATTAATAATGGATTTACATTAGATAATCAATTCTATACAGACTCTAAAGATGGTGGTATGGTCTTTAAAAATTATCCTAAAGGAGCAGGGACAACGGTAAATTCTACTTATTCTAGAGTGGAATTACGCGAGATGTTGCGTGGAAAAAATTCTAGTATCGATACCAAAGGTATTAATAGTAATAATTGGGTTTTTAGTTCTTCTACCATAGAAAATCAAGAAATAGCTGGCGCTGTAGATGGTGTTTTAAAAGCTACTTTAAAAATCAATAGAGTTACAGAAACTTCTGGTAGTCCAGATCAAGTGGGTAGGATTATCATAGGACAAATTCATGCCAGTGATGACGAGCCTATCCGTCTATATTATCACAAACAGCCAGATCATAGAAAAGGAGCTATTTATTTTGCTCACGAACCACGTAATAGACCAGATATTTATGAAAATATGTTAGGTAATTATGTGAGTGAAAAAGGAAGTACCGCTGGAAAATACAACGGTTCTAGTAGCCCTAGTAATGGAATTGCTCTTAACGAAGAGTTTTCTTATAGAATAGAGGTAAAAGGTAATCTGTTAAAAGTAGATCTTTTTGATGAAAGTGGTAAAAACATATCTTCTAAAGAAATAGACATGTCTACAAGCGGTTTTGCAAATGACTGGTTGTACTTTAAAGCAGGTATCTACTCTGCAAATAAAAAAGTATTGAGTTCTTCTGACTATGAGCAGGCTACTTTTTACAAGTTAGAGGTTTCTCATTAAATAGACACAGCCTCTAATTATTCATTAGAAGAAATAAAAACAGTTTTTGCAATTATCTATGCGCATCTTAATTAAAACTGATTGTTAAATGTTACCGTTGCAAAGGGATAAGCTATTATTCAAAGCCAATAAAAACTTATAAAAACATAACATGTCATCCAGCTATTTAAACTGTTTGTGAGTAAAAATAATAATGTCTGTATAGTACGGTAAATCATTAAATTCATCTACCTTTAAGAGTCATTTAAATTTATGTCCATTTTTAAATCGTTTACCGAGCAGTCTATCAAGAAGCAAATGTTGTTTCTTGCGGTACTGTTTATAATCATAAACTGTGTAAGCAATTTATTTTTTGATATAACTATTTTTAGATTGGTTAGACTATTGTCTTCCTTAGCTGTTTTAACTTATTTCCTGGTAAAAATAGGTCATCAAAGCAAATGGATTTATATCATATTCATTTCACAATGCGTGTCTGATGTAGGTTTTCTCTTTTATGATTACAACTTTGGGCCCTACTTATTCCTTTTAACCTCTATCATCACATACCTTATCTATGTAATTAGAATTTTCAAAGATATTGAATGGAGTAAGTTTTTATGGTATGAAATTATCGCCTATATCGCGATGGCCACTTTTAATTGTCTTTCTTTTAATTACTTACTAAACAATCTAGTAGACTTATTTGAATCCCAAGTCCTGTTTTGCATTGTACATATTACTGGCTTTGTAGGTATAACATCATGTCTTATTTGTGGTTTAAATAATTCTACAAAAATCAGTAACAAAACATCTTATTACTTGTACGCATGTATAGCTTTTGTATTCGCAGATTTCTGTGCTATGATCGCTCATTACTACGAGTTTCATCCACAATTTTTTTATTTATTTGAACGAGGTAATTATTTATTTGGTTTGTTTATACTTTCTAAATATGCCTTAATGGATTTTAGAGATTATAATTCACTTCATGAAGCGAGAGTAGGTGATACCGCTACTATATGATAAGTTGATATAAATCATTCATTTAATAATGTCTTATTTAGGAGTATTCACCCATTTCAGTAATTTTTATTCTGATTTAAAGTCTCAGACCTAATAATGTTATCTAAATAGCTTTCCCTTTCTAATGGCACATGATGCAGTAATGATCGTAAGCGTTACATTTATTTTCTAACAGGTTTAATTTTTAATTATCAAAAAAATATAACTCCCCAAAACAAAAAATCCCTAAACCAACGGTTTAGGGATTTTAAATATTAATCGTTTACTGTCACTGCGACTGTAAACTAAATAAGCATTGCTTACTTCACTTCTTCAAAGTCTACGTCTTCTACATCACTTGTGTCATCAGCAGCTGCGCCAGCGTCACCTGCAGGTTGTCCACCTTCTTGTTGCGCTTTAGCCATTTCTTCACTAACACCAGCCCAAACTTGGTTTAATTTTTCCATAGCAGGATCAATTACAGTAAGTTCTTTAGTTTCAAAAGCTACTTTTAATTCGTTAAGAGCTTCTTCAATTGGAGCTTTTTTATCAGCTGGAATCTTCTCACCAAATTCCTCAAGTTGAGTTTCCGTTTGGAAAATCAATTGATCTGCAGCGTTAAGTTTGTCAGCTGTTTCTTTTGCTTTTGCATCAGCATCAGCATTTGCAGCAGCATCTTGCTTCATTTTCTCGATTTCTTCTTCAGACAGTCCAGAAGAAGCCTCGATACGGATATCTTGTTTCTTACCAGTTGCTTTATCTTCAGCACTTACTTTAATAATACCGTTTGCATCGATGTCAAAGGTTACTTCAATTTGTGGAGTACCTCTTCTCGCTGGTGCGATATCCGATAAGTGGAATCTACCGATAGTATTGTTATCGTTTGCCATAGCACGCTCACCTTGGATTACGTGAATCTCAACACTTGGTTGATTATCTGCAGCAGTAGAGAATACCTGAGATTTTTTAGTTGGGATAGTTGTGTTAGACTCAATTAATTTAGTCATAACACCACCCATAGTCTCGATACCTAAAGAAAGTGGAGTAACATCAAGTAAAAGAACGTCTTTTACATCACCAGTTAATACACCACCTTGGATAGCAGCACCTACAGCAACAACTTCATCAGGATTTACTCCTTTTGATGGCTTCTTACCGAAAAATTTCTCTACAGCTTCTTGCACAGCAGGAATACGAGTAGAACCACCTACAAGAATAATCTCATCGATATCACCTGTAGAAAGACCTGCGTTTTTCAATGCAGTTTTACATGGCTCGATAGTTCTTTTTACTAAGTCAGAAATTAATTGCTCAAAAGCAGACTTTGTAAGAGTTTTTACAAGGTGCTTAGGTCCTGAAGCAGTAGCAGTTACATAAGGTAAGTTAACCTCAGTTTGCGCACTAGAAGAAAGCTCAATTTTAGCTTTTTCTGCAGCTTCTTTAAGACGTTGTAAAGCCATTGGGTCCTGACGTAAATCAATACCTTCAGCAGCGTTAAAATCGTCAGCTAACCAGTTAATGATTTTTTGATCAACATCATCACCACCTAGGTGAGTATCACCATCTGTAGCAAGTACTTCAAATACACCGTCACCTAATTCTAGGATAGATACATCATGTGTACCACCACCAAAATCAAATACTACGATTTTTTGATCTGTATCTTTTTTATCTAATCCATAAGCTAGTGCCGCAGCAGTAGGCTCATTAATAATACGCTCAACTTTAAGACCAGCGATCTCACCAGCTTCTTTAGTTGCCTGACGTTGAGAATCGTTAAAGTATGCAGGTACAGTAATTACTGCTCCAGTTACTTCTTGTCCTAAATAATCTTCAGCAGTTTTCTTCATTTTTTGAAGAATCATTGCACTTAATTCTTGTGGAGTATAAAGACGACCATCGATATCAACACGTGGTGTATCATTGTCTCCTTTTACTACAGAGTAAGGTACATATCCAGTTTCTTTAGAAGATTCACTGAATTTGTTACCCATAAAACGCTTGATAGATGCAACCGTTTTAGTTGGGTTAGTTACTGCTTGTCTTTTTGCAGGATCTCCTACTTTAATTTCACCACCTTCTACAAAGGCGATTACAGATGGAGTTGTTCTTTTTCCTTCTGCATTAGGTATTACTACAGGCTCGCTTCCTTCCATTACGGATACACAACTGTTAGTTGTACCTAAGTCTATTCCTATTATTTTACTCATTATAAATGTATTTTAATTTTTAGTTTCAATTTTTATTATGCTTTCCTTAAGTCAATGTTTGTGCCATGACATAAGTAGTGACATGATGTCATTTCTATATGACATATTGATTTAAATTATGTTTTATAAAATGTGTTATGTGTGTTACGCTTTCGCGAAAGCGGACAAAACCAAAGTTCTCCTTATTTATTGAGCTTAATATGGCAGTAAAATACTGTCTTACAATGGCAGTCGTACTAATGAATTATTAATTTTAAAGTGTTGTAATCACTATTTAATAATTAAAGTGTCTATAACCTACATTATGTTTACTTTTACCCAGCAAATTTGGAAAAAGAATGTCACAAAGTACCCCAGTAAAAATAGAAGCTATAAGTGTATTTGATATGCTCAAAATAGGTGTAGGGCCTTCCAGTTCTCACACGCTAGGACCATGGAGAGCGGCACGTAACTTTTTAGGAAAACTGAAGGATAAAAATAGATTGCATCTAGTTAAAGAAATAGAAGTAGACTTGTACGGTTCTCTATCTCTTACTGGTAAGGGTCATGCTACTGACCTAGCTTGTATTTTAGGATTAACAAATGCAGACCCTCAAACTTGTGACATAGATGAGATACCACAAATAGTAGATTATATTACAAATCAAAAATTATTGCAACTGGACGGTGTGCACTTAATTAATTTTGATCCTAAGACTCAAATACATTTTCACCGTAAATTTTTACCATATCATCCCAACGGTTTTAGATTTAAGGCTACCTTAAATACCGGCAAAGTCGTTTTTGAAACTTACTATAGTATAGGTGGCGGTTTCTTTGTTCAAAAAGAACGTAAAAGATCTGCTCGTAAAGTAGCCCTTTTTGAATGTTTTCCTAGACCTATTTCTAAGGCGACAGAATTACTAGCATATTGCGAGCGAGAAAACAAATCTGTTTCTCAAATAGTTCTTGAAAACGAAGAATACCTACACGATCCAGTAGACATCGATCAAAGACTTAAAGAAATTTGGGACGTGATGCTCGATTCTATGTACACAGGTTGTCATACAGAAGGTGTTTTACCAGGTGGTCTTAATGTGAGAAGAAGAGCATATGACACCCATGATCGATTACAGAAAGGAAAACCGTATTCTAATAAAGAAGAATGGATAGAAGCTATACGTAATACTGAGGTTAAATTTAGAGAAATTTTAAAATGGGTTTCTTGCTTTGCACTAGCTGTAAATGAAGTAAATGCATCGTTAGGTCGTGTGGTAACTGCTCCTACTAATGGTAGTGCCGGTGTTATACCTGCTGTAATCATGTATTACATGACCATAGAAAATCACGATGCAGATTTTAACGACGTAAAGAAATTCTTATTAGTCGCAGGAGAAATAGGAGCGTTGTTTAAAAAAGGAGCGACCATAAGTGCTGCAATGGGTGGCTGTCAGGCAGAAATAGGTGTAAGTAGTGCCATGGCTGCAGGTGCTTTAACAGAGCTTATGGGTGGTACACCAGCCCAAGTTCTTATGGCGAGTGAAATAGCAATGGAGCATCATTTAGGTTTAACATGTGATCCTATAGGTGGACTGGTACAAATACCTTGTATAGAACGTAACGCAATGGGAGCAATAAAAGCTATTAATGCTTGTGAAATGGCTCTCGATGCCGATGCTAAAAACGCCAAAGTACCTCTAGACAAAGTGATAGAGACCATGTGGCAAACAGCACTAGACATGAATACAAAGTATAAAGAAACTAGTGAAGGTGGTCTTGCAGTAAATGTAGCACTGTCTGATTGTTAAAATCGCGGTTTATTTATCTAGATTTTATGAAAATGCTGGCAATTATACAAATTGTTTGTTGATACCTTTGAGGTCTACTTAAATTACATGATCAGAAAAATTCATTTTAACATTGTCGTCGTATTTATACTTCTGGCACTATCTTCTTGTGCTGTAAAATCATTACAATTTGTAAATAATGAAAATACAACACTTAAAACTACATACTCTGAATATAGGAGCTTCTTTCTACTAGGTAATCTTAATTCAAAAACATCTCCTAATGATGACTTTAAAGCTATAATTAATGATATAAAGTCTAAAACAACAGACACAGATTACACCTTAATATTAGGTGATAATGTAAACTCAGAAAACTTTAATAAAAAGGACAAAGATGTAGCAGATAAAAATGCTTTTAAAGAACGACTGCAACTTATTAAAGGAATTGAGAATAACATTTATGTATTGCCAGGTAACCAAGACTGGAATGATGAGGGACTTGAAGGACTCAAGAACATAGAAAAAATGGTAGAAGCCCAACTGGGTAACGACGAGGCTTTTCAACCAGAAAATGGCTGTCCTATGGAAGAAATAGACATATCTGACACCATGCACTTAATTATAGTAGATTCTCAATGGTACATAGAAGATTGGGATCAAAATCCTAAGTTTAACGACGAGTGCGAGATCAATACCAGAGAAAAATTCATTGCAGCATTATCTGACGAGATGCGCAAACAGCGACACAAGACTGTTATTATTGCGATGCACCATCCTTTATATTCTAATGGAACTTATGGCGGCCAGATGGGACCATCTACTGTATTTAAACCAAGCGTAGATAATTTATATGTACCGGTGTTAGGTAGCGCATGGAGTTTTATACGATCGCAAGGTGGTGTTTCTAGACAGGACCGTTATAATCCATTGATGAATGAGTTAATGGAAGAAATAAAAGCTGCATGCAGTGATCTGGATCGTGTCTTCTTTTTAAGCGCTCATGAGAAGTCATTGCAATACATGGATCATGGAAACATAAAGCAGATTATTTCTGGTTCTACTGTGCATACCGGAATTGCCAGTTTAGGAGATAAAGGAGTTTTGAGTAGCGGTGTTAATGGTTATGCTGAGTTGCGAGTTTTTAAGGATAAATCTTCTCAAGTGTTTTTCTATCAAGTAAAAGATGGAAATGTGGTAGAGGTTTATGGCGGTTCCGCTTTCGCGAAAGCGGAAAAGTTCCATCTAGATTCTTTAAAACCTATTACAGATAGATTTAAGAAAGCATCTGTATACTCACAGGAAGAAGTAGATAAAGATGACGATTATGAGAAATTTTATGGACGTCATTACCGCTATTTATATGGTAAGAAAGTAAAAGCTCCAGTAGTAATGCTGGACACTTTATATGGAGGTGTTAAAGTAGAACGCGCTGGTGGTGGTAACCAGACTCAAGGATTGCGACTGGTAGATAGTCTCGATAGAGAATATAACATGAGAGCGCTAGAAAAAGATGCGATACAATTCTTAAAAAGTGCTGGTTATGGAACTGTGGATGTAGAAGAATATTTTGGTGGGACATTTTCACAAGAACTTATAAGAGATTTTTATACAGCAGCACATCCTTATGGAGCGTTTGCTGTACCTAGACTGGCAGGAGCTATTGATTTAAATCACACACATCCTGTTTTATACTACGTGCCTAAACAAGAGACCTTGGGTGATTTTAATGAAATACATGGTGACCGCTTATACATGATCGTAGAAAAGCCGGACAAATCCTTTGATAACCGTCACATGTTCGGTAATAATCAAGATGTAGAAAGCACGCCAGACTTATTTGAAAAAATACGAGAAGATGAGAAAAACCGTGTGGATGAAAAGCTATTTATAAGAGCTCGTATTTTTGATATGCTATTAGGTGATTGGGACAGACATGAAGATCAATGGAGATGGGCAGAGATAGTAGGTACAGAAGATGAGAATAAGAAATCTTATATAGCTGTGCCTCGAGATAGAGATCAGGTGTTTGCAAGATTTGATGGTAATTTATTAGATTTTATGCGCAAGTATGTCAAAGGAGCTAGACAATTTGGTGTTTATGGTCCAGACATTCCTCATATTAAAGAATTTAGTCAGAGTGCTATTAAATTAGATCGCGCTGTTATACAACGCAGTGGTTTTGACTTATGGTTAAAAGAAGTTCAATACATACAGGACCATCTAACACCTGATATAGTTGCTAAGGCATTTAATGAAATGCCCATAGAAGTTAGAGATGACTTATGGCAGCAAACTCAAGATGATCTTATCGCTCGTAAAGCAAATTTAAAAGATATAGTAACTCGCTATTACGATCATTTTCTAGAATTTCAGACCTTAAAAGGAACTGATAAAGATGATTTATTTGAGATAAATAGATTGCCTAATGGAATTACTGACATAAAAGCATATCGCATTAAAGATGGAGAAAAAGGTACCGTATTATTCTCAAGGTCTTTTGATAACCAGAAGACTAAGGAAATCTGGATTTATGGATTAGATGACGATGATGTGTTTAAAGTAAGTGGTAGAGGAGATAACTTAATTAAAATAGTCATTTCTGGAGGTAAAGGAAATGATATTTATGACATAGATAAAGGACGTAAAATAGAAGTCTACGATTACAAGTCAGAGAAGAATAAATTAGAATCAAATAAAGGTGCTAAAGTTGTTTTTAGAGATGATTATGATATCAACCATTATGATACAGAAAGAGTCCCTAGTACAAGCGGTAAAGTAGATTTTATATTAGATTATAACCCAGATTATGGTTTTAGTCCTACCATAGGATTTGAAAAAATAAAAATAGGTTATGAGCGCAATCCATATTCTAGTATGTATGGTTTTAAAGCTCAATATTATTCACTCACACAATCTGCAAAATTTGATTTTAACGCAGGTTTAGGAAATGCCTTAGGACACTGGAATCTAGAGTTTAATGCAACAGTTACTACTAATAATTATACTGAGAATTTCTTCGGATATGGCAATCTATCCACATTTGATAAAGACACTGACTATGACACAAATCGTGTCCAGTTTCAAAGACAAGAAGCTGACTTGCACATTAAAAAGATAGGTGGTTATGGTAGTACTTTTGATTTAGGTATAGGCTATAAAGCAGTTGAGTTTAACAGTGATTATCCTGATGAAATAGAGATCAATTCGCAACGTGAAGATTATTTAAATTTTCATGCTGATTATACTTATCAGAGTCTAGATAATGAACGTTTCCCTACCAGAGGAATGCTTTTTACAGCAAATATTTCATTTACCGACGATTTATCTAACGAGCGTAATTTCTTTTCTATAGATCCAGATCTTTCCTTCTGGAATGCGATAGATGATAATAGAACCATCGTTTTAAAAACTAATCTAGGTGCACAAACTAGAATAGGAGATAGGCCTCATTTTTATCAAGCTGCAATGCTAGATAACAACAGCGGATTAAGAAGCTATAGAAATGAACGTTTTATAGGTGATTACTCCATATATGCAAGTGGTGATGTTTTATTAGATTTAAAACCTATTAAAACAAGATTGTTACCTATACGTATTACACCATACGTAGGTTTTGATATAGGTCAGGTAGGTATAGAAAATCAAAAAAGCTCTAAATTTTATAACAGTTATGGAGGTGGATTTAATCTAGGAATGTCTGGACTTTTTACCTCTAAGGTTTCTTATTTCCATGGTGCAGAAGGTGGTAGATTACAATTAGGACTTATACTTTCTAAATAGTTATGGAATAATTTACTGCTTTTATATTCCGTAATATTGACGGTAAACGTAACAAACAGTACATTTATACCACTAATAAAGTATGATGACTAACGACCAAGTTCTAGCCGCTGGCTTACCTAATGTAGAAGAAACTGATTTTCAAAAACACCCTAAGAGGTTTTTGAACAAAAAACTAATCGCAACTTTGCTCATTTTTGTACCATCTCTATCAGGTGTAATTATACCTTACTTTACTGCTAGTGAACATCCATGGGTATGGCAAACCACTGGTAGTATATGGTTAGTAACATTGATTATTACTATTTTTCTTGCGTATAAAGGCTACTTCGTAAGAGGTTATGTACTTAGAGAACAAGATATTACTTATAAAAAAGGCTGGGTGTTTCATAGTCAGATTACGGTACCATTTAATAGAATACAACATACCGAGATCAATCATGGTCCTATAGACCGCATGTTTAAATTGTGTCAACTGGATATTTTTACTGCTGGTGGTAGCTCTAGTGATTTAAGTATAAGTGGTCTAGACCCAGAAGATGCTGCAAAATTAAAGGAGTATATCTCAGGTAAATTATCGCACTATGCTTAATTTATCAACACCACAAAGACAAAGTAAGAAGATCATAGCCTTTTACCTTTTTAAAAGTATAAAAGGACTTTTATTTTATTTCTTATTTGCAGCCATAGGTACTAGGTCTATGGGAGAAGAAGCGTGGTACATCATCGCATTAATTTCTTTTGTAGTGATTATGTCACTAGTATCTCCTGTAATTAAGTATATCTATTTTACTTTTCACCTAGAGAGTGACGAGTTGATTATACAAAAAGGACTTATTCAAAAAGAGCGCAAAGCAATACCTCTAGAACGTATACAATCCATTAATATCACACAAAATGTTGTGCAACGTATTCTAGGTATCGTTTCTCTAGAAGTAGATACAGCAGGATCTAAAGCCAAAGAATTAGAGATACCTGGATTAGATCGAGAATTTGCAAGCCAATTTAAAGAGCTATTACAAGAACGTAAAGAAGAAATAGTAGAAGTTTTTAATGTAGAAACAGAATCTGCCATTGTTAACAATGATCTAGAATCTAATACGGAATTTAATGATACAACCGAAGATACAAGTAAAAAAGAAACAACCTATAAAAAGCTAAAGGAACAGATAGAAACACCTATTCTTAAACTAGGTTTAATGGACCTTCTCAAAGTAGGTATAACACAAAATCATTTAAAAAGTGGAGGCCTAGCCATAGGGGTTGTATTCGGTAGTTGGTATAATATTAAGGAGATTCTAGAAGAGTATTTTGGCGACTGGTTAGAGCAGTTTTCTTTTGAAAATGTTATTTCTGGAACGAGTATAGGTCTGGCAGTTGCTGCCATTGTTGCATTTTTGTTTTTCTCTGTAATTATAAGTTTGATACTAGCAATTAATAAGTATTGGAATTTTAGCATGGTAAAAAAAGGTGCGGATCTAGAAATTGAAATGGGGTTATTAAATAAAAAGGAGATCAAAATACCATTAAGTAAAGTTCAGATCTTAGAGTTTCATTCTAATCCGTTGAGGAAATTATTAAGTTTTCAAACGGCACAAATATTTCAAGCACAGTCTACTAATGATAAACTAAGCCATGTGTCTGTTCCTGCATGTACGGTGGCACATCAAAAGGTTCTACAGCACTTAATATTTAAAGAACCGGTCGAAGAAACTGAAATTGAGTTGATTTGCAATCCATGGTCTCATGCGCGGCTACGTTTTTATATACTCTCCATTTTTATAATACCTGGCGTAGGAACTGCCATTTATTTTGAGCAATACTTAGCTATCATTCCTTTGTTATTATTCATGATTCTATTGATCTGTATGGCATTTATGTACGGTAAAAAAAGCAAGATTGTTAAGGACGATGATTTTGTGGTATTTAAAAAAGGATGGCTTTTCCCTAAAACTATTATCTCACCTATTTTTAAAACACAGGCTGTAGAAAAATGGCGCAGTGTATTTCTTAAACGTAGGAGAGAGGCTCATTTTAAATTACATACAGCAGCTGGTACAAGAGGATTACGTTATTTCAAAGAAGATCAATTAAATACATTGATTAATACTGTTAACAATCAGGTGATTTGCAGTGAACAGAAATGGATGTAGATATATAATTCCTTTCTTAGATTATAATTTTTATAATTCCGCTTTCGCGAAAGCGGAACTCCTATATGCATTTTTAATAGTAATTAGATTTGAGGTGTTTTCAAATTTTATCTTCTCAAAACTTTCACATTTATTAAACATTTGTATCTACAAACATATAGTACCTTTGTATCGTGCACGACACAAATTACAAAATGAACAAAGAAGAGCAATTGAAATTGAGCAGTCAGGTATGTTTCCCGATATATTCTGTGTCGAGACTACTGACTAAGGCTTACAAACCGTACTTAGATAGAATGGGGATTACTTATCCTCAATATCTTGTATTACTCGTTCTTTGGGAAAATGATAGTGTGACTGTAAATGAAATTACATCAAAATTATATCTCAATACAAACACGGTATCTCCTCTATTAAAGAGGATGGAAGCAGCACATTTAATAGAACGTAAACGATCTAAAAGTGACGAGCGTAGTGTTCTTATTGAGTTGACATTAAAAGGTAAAGAACTTAAAACCGTCGCCAGTGAGGTGCCAGATAAATTATTGCAAGTGTTACTAACGACTAATGTGCAATTACCAGATATTATGACTTTAAAAGAAACTCTAGAAGAGTGGATAGAAGTTTTAAGTGAACAAAAAAATAAACAAAATAAATAAATTAATATGGAATTATTAGAACGTCTACAGTGGAGATATGCTGCAAAAGCTATGAATGGTAAAAAAGTACCACAGGACAAAATGGATAGAATTCTAGAAGCAGCTAGACTAGCAGCTACTTCTAGTGGTTTACAACCTTTTGAGATTTTTGTGATAAAAAGTCAAGAGATAAAGGAAAAAATACGCCCTATCGCATGGAATCAGTCTGTGGTAACAGATTGTTCTGATTTATTAGTGTTTGCTGCATGGGATAAGTATACAGAAGATCGTATCAACTACATGTTTGACCTAGTGAATGAAAAGAGAGGTTTTAAAAATGAAGGTTGGGAAAATTACCGCCAACAATTGTTAGGTATTTATCCACAACAAGCTGACGAGGTTAGTTTTAACCATGCTGCAAAACAAGCTTATATTGCTTTTACGCACGCTATGATTGCTGCTGCATTTGAAGAAGTAGATGCGACACCTATGGAAGGTTTTGATGCAGATGCTGTAGACGAAATTTTAGGATTGAGAGAAAAAGGATTGAGAAGTACGGTATTACTACCTATAGGTTACAGAAACGAGTCTGAAGACTGGTTAGTTAATCTTGAGAAAGTAAGAAGAAGTACAGAGGAATTAGTCACAGTAATTGATTAAGGAAAATTGAAGAAATTTAAAAATATAGCTATCGCTTTTGTTCTATTTGCAGCATTAGGTTGTAGTGAGAAGAAAGAAAATAAGGCTGAAACAGCTGAATTAGAAAATAATAGTAAAATTAAAAAAGAAAATAAGATGAAAGTATTATTTGTTTTAACATCGCACGATAAATTAGGAGATACAGGAAAGAAAACCGGTTTCTGGGTAGAAGAGTTTGCAGGACCATATTATACTTTAAAAGATAAAGGAGTAGAAATTACTCTTGCTACACCTAATGGTGGACAAGCGCCTATCGACCCTTCTAGTGCATCACCAGATGCTGCTACTGAGTTTACAGAAAGATTTGATAAGGATGAGGAAGCTCAAAAACTTATCAATACAACACACAAATTAACTGACGTTAATGCTGCTGATTATGACGCAGTATTCTATCCAGGTGGACATGGTCCATTATGGGATCTTGCAAACGATGCAACTTCTATAAGTTTAATTGAGACGTTTAATAGTCAGGATAAACCAGTAGGATTTGTATGTCACGCACCTGCAGCATTGAAAAGTGTTAAGGGAACTGATGGTAATCCGCTAGTTAAAGGTAGAAAAGTTACAGGATTTACAAATTCTGAAGAAGATGCGGTACAATTAACTGATGTAGTGCCTTTCTTAGTAGAAGATATGCTTCAAGAAAATGGCGGTATTTATTCTAAAGGAGATGACTGGTCTGAGTATGCATTACAAGATGGTAATTTAATTACAGGTCAAAACCCTGCATCATCTGTACTAGTTGCAGAAAAATTATTTGCTGCGGTTAAATAATTCTATTTATATAAATTTAAAAAGGGCTTATTTCTATTAAGAGGTAAGCCCTTTTTTTATATCTTAAATTCTCTATAAATCAATGTAGTAAACAGATTCTAGAAATAACTTTTCAGCGATTTCTTGATTTTTATCGTCCTTTAATTCTTTTAGAACACCAGCTATTTTAACTCGATTTTCTGGTAGTTTTTGAGATCCTTTTATATGAGCGATTAAGAAAGTAATATCAGATTCTTGATCTCTTATTTCATACACATCATATCGGTCCATAATAGGTATCATGGTAAATGTAGTCACGCTGCCGGTCATAATAGGTACCATTATAAAACCGTTAAAATCATTTTTAGACTCCGTTAATTTTGGGATACCAGTGATGATGGTGTTTGCAGCTTTAATACCAGTAGATTGTACCTGTGATGGTAGAAATTCCTGTGGCTTATACTTTAAATATGTTTCTTTAAGATTCTCATCTAGTTTAGAAAGAACTTCAGCTTTTTGTGTCTTGTCCAGTTGTGCTAGTGATAATTCTAAAAATAGAATCATTTGTTGTTGGTCATTAAAAAGCCCACCTACTTTTCCTAGTTCGGCTTTAGAAATAATACCGTCGTCTGCTCTAGTGAGTATGTTATAAAATCGACCACCATTATCAAGTATAGAAATAGCATCATTTGGGTTTTTAAAAGGTTCTATTTTTTTCATAATACTGTTGATTTTATAGGTTAGAAAGAACTATTTATTGTGAGTTTTTATTCTTTTTAAATACCTTTTCTTTAATAGATTTTATTTTCTTTTTGGCCTTTTTTCTCTTAGAAAAAGCATTTGAAATAACCATAGTTGTTAATAACGCGATAAAAGCAATAGTACCTAACGCACCACCATAACCATTAAAGAAATTTCCTTTATTGAGGTATATCACACTGAAGAGAATACCGGCAAGAGCGAGACGTAAATAACTACCTTTAGAATGTGAGGCAACCATACCTATAAATGAAGTACCTATAAAAACTATAGGTATACTCTTTGATAAATATTCATTTAAAACATCAGGAAAAATATAAAAAAACAAACCTACTATTAATGCTAACAGTGCAGATGCTCTTACTGCGCCTTGTTTTAAATGTTCATTTACATAATAGGTAAGAACAGATCCTAATATACCGACTAGTACTATGATTACATAATTCATATCGATAACCAGTTTAATAAATATATGACTACCACACCCAAAAAGGCAATCGAACCTAGTTTGCCACCTATACCTAAGAATAGATTCTTAGAAAGCATAAAAAAGACACCTGTTAGTACACCAGCAGTAACTATAAAACCTACAGATGGTGATATTTCTACACTGGACATACCTACAAATGCACCACAATAAATAGCTGCAGGTAATTTTTTTAAGTAATCTGATTTTTTGTTTAATGCAGGTATAAACGATGCTGTGGTTCCTGTAATTCCTGCTGCAAGTACACTGCCTAAATCTCCATAAACATTAAGGGAATAACAAATTAGCGCACCTATAGGGACCCAAATAACTACAGATATTTTTTCATAAGAATGATCTTCATGATGCAAGTCTAAATACCGGTACCCAAAGAATATAGTGAGAGCGATAAGAAGTACAGAGGTAACTATTAGAAAATTATTAGATTCATAATTCTCTTTTAAGGTCATTAACAAGAAGGTAATCTGCATTATAAAAACAGTTATTACCATAAAGAATCTAATGGCCTTATGTCTCTTCATGAGCTGTATTTAGTTTAAATTCTAAACAAATTTAAAGCAAAATAGGAGAGAAGCCGGCAGAATAGAAGACTAGTTCTAGACTTTTTTAAAAAGCTCAACAAAAACAAATCTTTCCAATTGTATAAATCAAAAAAGGCTAATTGTTTTTTAATTTACAATTAGCCTTAAAATGTAATGTGAGACTTACCTACTAATCAATAGGTAATAGAACTTTGTTTACCGTAAAACTCATTTCAGAAATATCTGGTGTAACCTCATTAATTCTAGAATTAGTAAAATATAAGTAGTTATTATAGATACTAAAAGTGTCTGCCCATTTTACTTTATCACCTTCTACAAGCGTGCGAATAGAACCATCTGGCTTTCTGTATTGTATTTTATTACTCTCCAAAT
The DNA here is from genome assembly GCF_045063745.1 of Nonlabens sp. Asnod2-A12. Lineage (NCBI taxonomy): Bacteria > Pseudomonadati > Bacteroidota > Flavobacteriia > Flavobacteriales > Flavobacteriaceae > Nonlabens > Nonlabens sp. Asnod2-A12. Next base: position 317,722 of record NZ_JBEFOB010000003.1, read on the forward strand.
CTGCGTAGTATAGATTTCCTGATTGGTCAAAGATCATTCCGTCAGGAGCAGCAGTTTTTGCTTCTAGTTTTACGTTTTTTTCTATCTCACTAGATAAAACTAATGAATCTGTACTTACAGAATATAAACTGTAACCAGTAAGTGCATGATAATAAAGGCGGTCGTTTTTTGTATCCAGAGCTATTCCGTCAGAATGTACAGTGTTGTTCCATACCTTATTATTAAAAGTTAAGCTAGAAACTTCAGCAGTAGTAGATGTATGATCTGTTAGAACTCTCGTTGATTTCTTAGTTTTTAAATCAACAATCACTAATCCTGCATGTCCAGAATCTGTTAAATAGATTTTGTTATTTTCCTTATCTACTCTTAAATCGTTGATATAAGAATCTTTAAAATAACTATCTGAATTTAGAAATATAGTCTCTACCAGCTCATCTGTATTAAAATCAAACACATAAACACGTGGAGCGTCCAGTACATTTTTAAATAAAGGACTTCTAGTATCCACTACATATAAAAGGTTTTCAAAAGCTACAACAGATTGCACACCTACGAATTGTGTATCACTTATTGGTAGGTCTATTTCCCATGAATTCCACTCATTATTAGGATAACTCGCTTGCTGCCCATCTTCTTTTATTTCCATTACAGAATTGGTAACCCCTTTTCTCCATCTAGGAAAATTCACAAAAATACGTCCAGAATCAGATAAGGTTACACCGGTAACTTGCTGTCCTTTAAACTCTGTCACCACATCTATTTGTGGTTCTATAATTTCTATTGATTCAGAAACTTTGATATCTACGATATCTCTAGTTTTATCTTTACAAGAACTAAAGATTGCTAAACAAATAGATAGAATTGCTATATTTTTTTTCATGATGTAAAGTTAGATAAATATTCAATTATTTAGCATACGCACCAGAAGAATAGGTCAACTCATAACTATGAGTATATATCTCAAACACAATACCAAATGGGTCTTCTACATAACACATTTTGAATGGTTTTTCCTTAGGGTAATACTCTCTAATAGGCATTCTTTGTTTACCTCCATAAGCCACTATTTTCCCTATTAATTCTTCAATATTAGGATCTTGAACAGAGTAATGAAATAATCCTGTGTTAAACGGATTAAACTCTGGTGCTTTCTTCACTCCATGAGGGAAAGAAAATAACTCGATTCCAATACCGTCAGACGTAGATAAATGAGCAATTTCAAATTCTGTCCATTCCTCGCCAAAAACGTCAATACACATTTGACCTATCGCGGTTCCTTTTTCTTTTTTAACCGTTGCAGGTTCCATAATAACATACCACCCCATTACTTCAGAGTAAAATTTAACGGCCTCGTTAATATTAGGTACAGTAAGTCCTATATGAGAGAATGACTTAGGGTAATCTTTATTAGTATCCATAATATTTATTTTAGATTTCAAAATTACTCTATATTTGCCTTATTAGAAATAACTTACCTAAAAGTAGTATAGTTACCTAAAAGAGTAAATTGCACATTATTAAATATTTAATAAAATTAATTTTGAAAAAAAATAACATTTGCCCATTAAATTACACCATGGGATTGATAGGTACTAAGTGGAAACCATTAGTATTATTTCATTTATTAGAAGGCGGTTTAAGATCTGGAGTTCTTCAAAAACACATCCCTGGAATCTCTAATAAGATGTTTACTCAAACGGTTAGAGAACTTGAAAAAGACGGTTTAATTTCAAGAAAAGTTTACCCTGTAGTGCCTCCCAAAGTAGAGTATCAACTAAGCGATAGAGGACAGTCGTTAGAGCCTATTTTGAGAGCTCTGGATCAATGGGGTTTAAAGGATGTTACCACTATTGATATGCCACAAGTATAGAATATAGAGATTGTCATATTTGTTAGAATATATACAGTCTTTTGTACGAGTGTTTTTTTCTATTCCGCTTTCGCGAAAGCGGAATCTTAAATACCACTTTTAAAAACTATGAACTTTAAAACAATAAAAGCTCTCTTAACCTATTATAGTCAGAGAGCCTTTATAATTATAACGGACGTAATATAAAGATTAATCGATGTTAAAACTATTTTCTATAATTCTAAATCCCTGAGAATTCTTTTGATGATCTTCTAAAGCCTCTTGAGTTAATATTGCGTAAGAACTACCTTGATTAGTAAACGCTATAATCTTACCTTGATGTTTTAAACCCATTGTGGTAAATTCAAAGGATGAAGTACGTGATTTAATAGTGCTAAATTCATCGTCTGCTATAGGATCAAAATTTAAATTGTTTATAAAACTATTCAATTTTAATTCTTCTATATTCATATCTATCATAAGGTCATGGTCTAGTATGTAATCAAAAGAAACTATAGTCATCAGTCCGCTAGAATTAAGGCCTTTTTTTTCTACTGCCATATAATAAATACCTTCTTCAATAAGCTCTTCATCGGTTACATGCCAGTCTTCTGGATAACTGAAAGAGAAACCATTACCTTGATATTTACTTTTATTTACACTACCGTCATCTGTACTAGTGGTCGCGTGGTTTTCAATATTTACTGTAGTATCGGTTGCATTTTTACAAGAGGTTATTAAAAGAAACGCAAGTAAAAAAGTCAGGGAAGTTTTCATAAGGTTGGTTTAGGTTAGTTATAAATAAAGTTATTGTATTTTAAGATTTAAAAATAAAGGAAACTATGATTAATTACCTAGTTATTGCTTCTAATTGATTTGATTAAGATGTCTAGCTAGAAAAACACCTGCACTAGAACATGCCTGCAGTAGATAGCCACCAGTAGGGGCGTCCCAATCTATCATCTCACCTATACAATATTGATTAGGTAGGATTTTAAGTTCATAATTTTCTGTTAGGGCGTCTCTATCGACACCACCTACGGTAGATATAGATTCTTCTATAGATGCGGTATTGATTATCTCTAAAGGAAATTGTTTTATATGACTAGCTAGAATTTCTTTATTAAGGTACGATTCTTTTGATAGATAGAATTTTAATAGATCTATTTGTGGAAGACTTAATTTGAGCTCTTTCTTTAATATGTCCTTTGTCGTTCTATAATTTGACAATTTAATTTTTGAAATTACTTTTTCTAAGGATAAGGAAGGTTTAAAATCTATAAATATAGTAGCTGTAGAATGAGTTATCAATTGCTGTCTAATTTGAGGGCTAAGACCATAAATGGCGTTACCTTCTAGACCAAATTTAGTAATAACAGCTTCTCCTTTCTGGACTACATCATTACAGCAAATAGCTATATTTTTTAAAGGTGTACCTTCATTTAATTCTATAAATTTAGAATTCCAATTAATGTTAAAACCACAGTTAGACGCCTGAAAAGATTGAATGTCTATCGATTGACCTTGAAATGTAGATAGCCAATCACCAGTAGAGCCAGTTACACTCCAGCTGGCACCACCTAGAGCAAACACCGTATAATCTGATTTTACTGCATGATCATTAATAATGGGATAATTATGAGTATCCCAACCGCTGAAGGTATGTTCATATTTAAACAAGACACCTTTCTTTTTAAGATGATTTAATATAGAATTCAGAACTTGAATAGGCTTTATTCCATCTTCAGGATAGACTCTTTTACTACTGCCTACATAAGTAGGAATACCTATTTGTTCGAGCCAGTTTCTAAAATCTTGATTTGTAAAATGAAGTAGGGCAGTTGATAGAAAATTATTAGGTGTGTATCTATTGATTAATTTTTCTATAGATTCTGAATGCGTTAAGTTAAAACCACCTTTTCCGGCAACTAAAAATTTGCGGCCAGAGGTTTTGTTTTTCTCATAGATAGTAGTAGAAAACTTTTCCTCATCTAGAAAAGCAGCCAGCAAAAATGCTGATGGACCACCACCTATAATAGCAACTGATTTTTTCATGAAACAAAAGTAATTATAAGAATCTTGTATTATTCTATGATTTCATAATCAATACTTAGTTTGCGCAACGCTCGCAATGCCGATCCTGAATTCTTATCACTAACCTCAATATCTACCGCATCACCTTCTAACAATATATCAGTAAGCTCATTTGCAAGAGATTCACTTATACCTGAAGAAATTTCTACTATACACCTAGCTATATCTCTTTTATTAGGTCGTTGATCGTCGCAAGAGAGTAAGTTCAATTTCATAATTAGTATTTAGTATTGTAATATACTAGAGTTTATCTCACTCTATGCTAGAATTGATTATTTAATAGTTTTAAAATCCCAAAAAGCATTTTTAGGCATGGAGGCTTCTACCGTTTTATTCTCTTTTGTATTTAAATCTTGATAGGTTAATTTCCAGGCGTGTAAACACACTGATAGGTCCTCATATTTTTGATCAGATCCATATTTTTCATCTCCTATAATAGGGCAACCTATATGTGATAACTGTGCTCGTATTTGATGGAATCTACCTGTTCTAGGCTTTACCTCTAATAGGTAACCATATTTATTCTGTCCTAGAATTTGATAAGATAGAGTAGCGTCTTGAGCGTTTTTAGTTTTAGTAGGTACTATATCTGCTCTTTTTTCTAGCCGATTCTTTACTAAAAAGTGTTGTAAGTTTTGTTTGGTTTTAGGTGGTTTATTACTGACTATAGCTAGGTATGTTTTTTGAACTCTACGACTACTAAAAAGCTCATTAAAAGCAACTAACACACTCTTTTTCTTAGCAAAAACAAGTACACCACTAGTCACGCGGTCTAATCTGTGAACGACACCCACATAAGGTTTCTTCTTTTTCTTAGCTATATAATCATGTACTTGATTTTCTACAGTAAGAGATTCAAAAGGACTTTTTTCGGTTATCAGCCCTGCAGCCTTATTTACAACTATAAAGTCGTTGTTTTCATGTACGATTTCTAAAAGAGCCATGCGGTCATTTTATTTTCAACGTTTAGTGTAGTGATAATGCTATCTTAGAATACAATTATGGATAGCCTAGATAGGGTTTTCTATAAAATGTTTTTCCGATACAACTATAGTTTTGGCCCAGATATCACCTACACGTTGATTATTTAATGTGTTATTGATAGTAATTATACCTATAATGCTCAAAGGGAACATATCTAGTGGATCTAACAGGTGGCGTTTAAGTGACTCTATAAAAGTGAGTTTTCTTTGATGACCAGTTGAAGGTATAGGCATTATTCCTACAAGAGAGTTACCTAAAGTAGCTCCTAGTGTTATTTCTAAAATTACTGTGAGAACTAACCATAAAGCTATTGGAATCAAAGCTGGGAATCCATTTAAAGAATAAGTTCCATATTCATCTCGAGTTCCTAATCCAAAAATCAACATAAAAGTAAAGCCGTAAATAATGGTGTAATCTATTAAACCTGCAAAGAATCTTTTTCCTGTATTAGGTTTGGTTTTTAAGGACTTCATAGATAGAGAATTTGTGATAAGTTGTTTTTAAAATGATGGTAAAAATAAAGAAAAGCCATAGATGTAGATACCACCTAAAATTAAAATCACTAAATAATCAATTTTCAATTTTACCTCTTTTAAATCAATTATAATAGATTTTAAATTTTGCTTCTCAGAAGGAACAACTTTAGTATTTGCTATATAATCACCTATGCGTCTTTTTGGATTAATGAAAGAAATAATAACCTCTATAGGCCAAGCAATACAAATGGTTAGATTACGAATAAAACACTGTAATTCTGTAGCTTGTAGACCTGTTTTGCGATTTATTATTTGATATCCTAATATTCTTTTTGCAGGACTTTTACCTTTCAAAAAATCCTTATTTGAATAGATAAAAATGATAAAGAAAAAAGGTATGAGATCCATACGATATACTAAGTTCCTAAATATCATCATAAGTACTATAGCTATAGGAATAGTAATACCGCAAAGGATAAAGTGATCTAAAAACATACTAGATATTCTGTGAAATCTATGTGAGCGATTAGAAAAACTATTAAATCGTTCAGTAATAGTTTCTTCTTGGTATTGATCAACGTTCTTATTCATCTTTCAGTAGTTAGAAACACATCTATATAAACATAATGAGAATGTAATATAAATTTTAATCTATTTCTATTAATAGTTTTGTTTAGTAGTACATTTAAATTCCGCTTTCGCGAAAGCGAGAACATCACATAAAAAAGTCCATTAAAATTTACGTTTAATGGACTTCTATTATAAAATTAAAAGAATTTATTTCTTAATCAAACCTATCTCTACAAGACGCTGGTGCAAGAAATCTCCTGCAGTAATGTCATCGTATTGTTTAGGATTATCCTCACTCACACACTCTTCTAGACAGTCCAGTTTCATATCGCTACGTGGATGTAAGAAAAACGGAATAGAGTAGCGGCTAGTGTGCCATAAATCACGAGGCGGATTTACCACACGGTGAATAGTAGAACGCAATTTGTTATTAGTATGACGTTGCAACATGTCACCTACATTAATAACTAGCTCGTCTTCCTTTGCAATAGCATCGATCCACTCACCATCACGACTTTGTACTTGTAAACCTGGTGCACTAGCACCCATTAATAAAGTAATAAGGTTGATATCTCCATGTGCACCAGCTCTTACCGCATTTTCTGGCTCGCTGGTAATAGGTGGATAATGAATAGGTCTAAGAATAGAATTTCCATTACTTGCCCAGTGGTCAAAGTATTTTTCATCCAGACCTATGTGTAAAGAAAGTGCTCTTAAAACATAAATACCAGTTTTTTCTAGCATTCTATAAGCATCCATTCCTGTTTTATTAAAGTCAGGAAGTTCTTCTACGATCACGTTATCAGGATAATTATCTTCTATATCTACATCTGGAGCAACCTCTTGTCCAAAATGCCAGAATTCTTTTAAATCTCCTTCTTTTTTGCCTTTGGCATGTTCCTTACCGAAAGATACATAACCACGCTGTCCACCTAATTCTTCACGCTCATAACCTAATTTAGTAGGTTTAGGTAGTTGAAAAAATTTCTCTACCTCTTTATAAAGTTGTTCAACAAGCTCGTCAGATAAAAAATGGTTCTTAAGTGCGACAAAACCTATTTCTTCATAGGCATTACCTATTTCTTTAATAAATTTTTCTTTTCTCTTAGGATCTTCACTTAGAAAATCTGCTAGATCTACGCTAGGGATATTAATCATGGTACTAATTATATTTATTATTTTCTAAAATCTCAATGATGTAGCCAGTAATAACTCATTACGAGTGTACAAAGGTGCAATATTTAATTGCACTTGAGATTCATTCAATTTACTTTTATTTTTAAAGATAACACTCTTTATCAAAGGATGCAGCCAGTAAGCTATTTTTGTTGATAAAATTCCTATTCCAGCTCCTGCTGCCACGTCGCTCAGCCAGTGTTTATCATTATAAATTCTCAAAAAACCAGTACTTGCAGCTATAGTATAACCGGCAATACTGTACCAGGGTGATACATGTCCATATTCTTGGTGTAAAAACTCTGCAGCCATGAATGATATAGCAGTATGCCCAGATGGAAAACTACTTTGTGACTTACCGCTAGGTCGTCTTATATTAGTATTATTCTTAATAAGATTTACAGACGAATATAAAAATAGAGTAGACGTACCTAGAATAACCGTTTTATCTAACATGTTGTTACGCCCTTTAATACCAGCTAGATCAAGACCATAAACTGCTGCAATAGGCACAAAAAGAGTATAATCATCTATGTCTATCTTGGTACCATCTGGTTGAAGAGTTGTTCTTAAATCTTGATCCCACTTTTTAATAGGATCGTTTTTAATGCCTATTACACCATAAGTAACAAGTCCTGCAGGTATAAATAGAGATTGGTACTTAAATTTCACATCTTTATTTATAGAAATAGAGTCAGCAGGCTGTTGTTGTCCATAACATATTATAGCACAAAATAGAACTAAGAATAAAAAAGGTAGCTTCATTAAAACAACAATTGTTAATACAAAGTTAGTAAATGAAAGCTTGTAACTAACTATAACGTTAAAGTAAGACGATAGATTATCTTACATTTGATTTACAGTCCACAATAATGATAGACACAAATCACACAAATTTAGATCAGCTTTATAAGAATACCCTAGATAAAGAGGTACTTATAGGTTTATATAAGAAAATGTTACTTCCTCGATTAATAGAAGAGAAGATGTTGATTCTATTACGTCAAGGTCGCATTTCAAAATGGTTTTCGGGCATAGGTCAGGAAGCTATTTCTATAGGTGTAACAGCTGCTATGCATAAAGAAGAATATATTTTACCTATGCATAGAAATCTTGGGGTTTTTACCACAAGAGAGATTCCGTTATGGAAACTCTTTGCGCAATGGCAAGGTAAAGCAGACGGTTTTACAAAAGGTCGTGACCGTAGTTTTCATTTTGGCACACAAGACTATAACATAGTCGGTATGATTTCACATCTAGGACCACAACTAGGTGTTGCAGACGGTATTGCACTAGCTCAAAAACTAAATAATACTGGTAGAGCAACAGCCGTTTTTACTGGAGAAGGCGGTACGAGTGAAGGTGATTTTCACGAAGCACTTAATGTGGCCAGTGTATGGAATTTACCAGTTCTTTTCTGTATAGAAAATAACGGCTATGGTCTTAGTACACCTACTACAGAACAGTACAATTGTGAAAACCTAGCAGACCGTGCATTGGGTTATGGAATGGAATCTCATATTATAGACGGTAATAATATTATAGAGGTCTACACAAAAATAGCTGCTATTCTTAAGGATATTCGTGAAAATCCGCATCCTGTATTGATAGAATTTAAAACTTTTAGAAGACGTGGTCATGAAGAGGCTAGTGGTACTAAATATGTACCAGATGAATTATTAAAATATTGGGAACAACGTGATCCATTAACACGTTTTGAGCAGTATTTGTTAGAAAACAACATCATCACTAGCGATAATGTGTTAGAATGGAGTGAAGAAATTAAAAAAGATATTAATGATGGTTTAGATACCGCTTCCGCGAAAGCGTTACCTAAAACAACACCAGAACAAGAACTGTCAGACGTTTTTAAATCCCACCATTTTGAATCTGTAGCACCTGATAATTCTACTCAAAATTTACGATTAGTAGACGCTATAAAAGATGGACTTGATGCTTCAATGGCAAAGTATGACAACTTAGTCATCATGGGACAAGATGTTGCAGAATATGGAGGTGTCTTTAAAATAACTGATGGTTTTGTAGCAAAATATGGTCGTGAGCGAGTGAGAAATACGCCTATATGTGAAAGTGCCATTGTTGAGGCTGGTATGGGACTAAGTATAGCAGGAATGAAGGCTGTGGTAGAAATGCAGTTTGCCGATTTTGTAAGTAGTGGATTTAATCCTATTGTTAACTACTTAGCAAAATCATATTACCGCTGGAATCAGCAGGCAGATGTAGTAGTAAGAATGCCATGTGGAGCAGGTGTAGGAGCAGGACCTTTTCACTCTCAATCTAATGAAGCATGGTTTTACACTGTACCAGGTCTTAAAATAGTATATCCATCTTCTCCTGCAGATGCTAAGGGATTATTAATAGCATCTATAGAAGATCCTAATCCGGTTTTATTCTTTGAACATAAAGCACTTTACAGATCGGTATATGATGACGTCCCAAATGGATATTATAATATAGAGTTAGGAAAAGCGTTAACTATACGAAGTGGAGAACAAGCAACTATCATAACATTTGGTGCAGGAGTACATTGGGCAAAGCAGTTAATCGATGAAGAAAAATTAGATATAGATCTTATAGATCTTAGAACATTACTACCTATTGATAATGAAAGTATTATAACCTCTGTAAAGAAAACAGGTAAAGTTCTCGTTCTTACCGAAGATAACCTGACAGGTAGTGTAGCGAGTGACATTGCTGCATTTATTAGTGAAGAATGTTTTGAGTTTTTAGACGCTCCAGTCATGAGATTAGGTAGTATAGATACACCGATACCATTTGAAAAAGGACTTGAAGATAATTACCTACCTAAAAATAAATTGAAAGAAAAATTAAAAAAACTGTTAAATTATTAACTTTAGGCTAATAAAAATTATATTTTTGAATGCCCCTTACGAACCTAATCAACAACATATTATGAAATTTATGGATGAGGCGGACAACTTCCGCTATGTACTATGGGCACTTACGATCATATTTGCCTTTTTAGTGTTTTTTGGACCTAACCCAGAAGGTGGTAGTTTAATGCCGACAGCGGTTACTTTATTTTCTTTATTCTCTTCTTTATTGGTTATTTATTTAATCTTAAAGTTTGTACAGAAAAGAAGATACAGAGATAATGATTCAAATTAACATTTGATTTACTTCTAGCCGTTATCTTTGGATAGTGGATAAAGAATACGATATTATAATTGCCGGTGGTGGACTTTCAGGTCTGACAGCGGCAATTTTGTTTTCTAAAAACTATAAAGTTCTATGTATTGATCCAGATAGTTACCCTAGACACAAGATGTGTGGTGAATATTTGAGTAATGAAGTAATGGATTTTTTACGTACTCTAGATATAGATCTAGATCAAGAAACATCTATTAACCTAGAACAATTAAATTTTACCACCACAGATTCTAAACAAATTAAATGCAATTTACCGCAAGGTGGCAAAGGCATTTCTAGGTATCACTTAGATCATTTACTTTTTAAAAAAGCGAGTCTTAAAGCTACTTTTATTGAAGATAAAGTGCTTGATAGTAATATTAATAAGGATACATTTACCGTATACACTTCTAGAGATCAATTTACTTGTAAACAGTTTATCATGGCTACTGGTAAACGCTCTATACTAGATAAAAAGCTAGAACGCGATTTTATGAAATATAAATCGCCATGGTTAGCTGTAAAAATGCACTATCAATATGATATGCCAGATAATCTAGTAGAACTACATAACTTTAAAGGTGGCTATGCAGGTATTTCAAAGGTTGAAAATCGTCATGTAAATCTTTGCTATTTAGCAAGTTATAAGTCTTTTAAAGAACATAAAAATGTAGCAGATTTTAATACTGCAGTGTTATCAAAGAATAAACATTTGGCCTCATTTTTAGACAATGCGACTCCTGTTTGGGAACAACCTATAACTATATCCCAAATATCTTTTGAAAAAAAACTAGCCGTAGAGCGTCACATACTTATGTTAGGAGATACTGCTGGTTTAATACATCCGCTTTGTGGTAATGGAATGGCTATGGCCATACATAGTGCACAAATAGCATTTAAAAGTCTAGAACCATTTCTTCGTAATCAAATATCGAGAGATCAATCATTATCAGATTATTCACAAGAATGGAATAAAACATTCCGTAAGCGATTATGGATAGGACGACTATTGCAAGGTATTCTTTTAAATAAAACGTATACATCGCTAGGACTCTGGTTTCTAAGTAAACTGCCTTTTTTACTGCCTATAATTATTAAAAAAACACATGGGAAACCTATCTAATATAAAATACAGATCTAACCATCGCAATACAGATACAGAATGGATGGATAACCCTAATCTAGATCAGGTCACATTACAACATGCGGTAGATGATATTAATACAGTAAATCGATTACTCAATGGCTTTAATTTTACTTTAAAAGCAATTAAAAAAGAACTACAAAAATACCCTAACAAAGCACTAACCATTGTAGACGCAGGCTGTGGTGACGGTGAGATGTTGCGATTTTTAGAAAAGAATTTGAAACAAGAAAATATCTCTTTTCTAGGTCTCGATTTTGCAGCTCGTTCTATTGAAAAAGCTAGATTGAAGAGTGAAGGTTTATCAAGATTACGCTTTCGCGAAAGCGATATTCTCAAAATAAATCCAGCTGATTTAAAGTGTGATATTTTAATAAGCTCCTTAACGATGCATCATTTTGATGATAATGAGATTGTTACCTTCTTGACTAAATTTAAAGAAATTACAAGTAAATCAATTATAATCAACGACTTGCATAGACATAAACTTGCATTTCTATTTTTTAAATATTTAAGCCCTATTTTTATAAGGCATGAGATTTCAAAACATGATGGCCTAATAAGTATCGCATCTGGTTTTAAGGTTAGAGACTTTAAAAAATATGCTAAAGCTATAGGCGTTAAAAATGACCGATTGACATGGAAGTGGTCGTTCCGATATATATGGATTATTCCAGTGTAGATGAGTGTAAAAATAAAAAGTGTAGCAACGGTAACACCGCAGTATTATAAAGAAACTAAGGATATTTTACCATTTGTAGAAGAATGGCTTTCTGGTCAGGAGGAGCGTTTAAGACGTAAAACTATTAAGATTTTTGAAGGTGCTGGTGTTGATAAACGTTATTCTATCATGGATCCTATAGAGGTATTTACAAGTACTTCTTTTCAAGATCGCAATGATATTTATAAAAGAGAAGTGGTACCACTAGCACAAAAAGCGGTAGAAAAAGCACTAGAAAAAGCATCGTGGAAAGCTCAAGAGCTGGATTATATCATAACTGTAAGTTGTACAGGTATAATGATACCGTCTATAGATGCTTATTTGATTAACTCTATGGGAATGCGACAAGATATTGTGCGTTTACCAGTAACAGAAATGGGATGTGTTGCAGGAATATCTGGTTTAATCTATGCAGAGAATTTTTTAAGAGCAAATCCTGGTAAAAAAGCTGCAGTGATAGCAGTAGAAGCACCTACGGCTACGTTTCAATTAGGAGATTTTTCTATGGCAAACATGGTTAGTGCGGCCATATTTGGCGATGGATGTGCCTGTGTTTTACTATCTTCTTGTGATGAGGATAGTGGACCAGTGATAAAAGGACATGAAATGTACCATTTTCCAGATGCTACACATATGATGGGTTTTGACCTTGTGAATAGTGGTTTACAAATGGTGCTCGATAAATCTGTACCGGATACTATTGCGAGCCATTTCCCAAAAATCATACATCCGTTTTTAGAGAAAAACGGATTAGAAATAAAAGATATAGATCATTTAATTTTTCACCCTGGTGGTAAAAAGATAGTACAAACTGTTGAAGGATTGTTCTCTGATTTAGGAAAGAATATCGACGACACAAAAGAGGTTTTACGTCTTTATGGAAACATGAGTAGTGCAACGGTACTATTTGTTTTAGAACGCTTTATGAGTCGTGATATAAAGAAAGACTCTAAGGGATTAATGTTAAGCTTCGGACCTGGGTTTACGGCACAAAGAATACTTTTAGAATGGTAAAAGACTTTGAAAATAAATACGGTTTGATACTAGGCGGCAGTAGTGGTTTAGGATATGCCAGCGCTTTAAAACTTGCCCAACATGGAATGAATCTCATCATATTTTATCGTGCTTCTAGAATGCAGGCAGTAGCTATTGAAGCCAAATTTGAAACATTAAGATCTTACGGTATCGAGTTACTTACAGTAAATAGTGATGCCACAAGAGAAGATAAATTAGAAGAGAATACAGCAAAAATTATTGAGTTTCTCAAAGGACAAAAAATTAGTGTCTTGTTACACAGTATCTCTAAAGGCAATTTAAAACCTCTTACTGGTGAGCAAACGTTAACTACTAGTGACTTTCAGCAAACCATCCATTCTATGGGAATAAGTCTCTACAGCTGGACCAAAGCTTTATTTGATGCGCAATTATTTGCACAACCTGCAAAAATTTTAAGTTTTACTAGTGAAGGTAGCACAAGACCCATGAAATCATATGCAGCTGTTAGTGCTGCAAAAGCAACCCTAGAAGCTATAAATAGGAGTATAGCTATAGAATTTGCTCCATTTAAAATCTCTTCTAATTGCATACAAGCTGGTGTTACAGATACTTTAAGTCTAAGTATGATACCGATGTATGAAGAACTTAAGAAAGAAAGCTTAAAAAGGAATCCGCATCAAGAATTAACTACTCCAGAGCGTGTTGCAAATGTGGTGTATTTGATGAGTAGAGAAGAGGCGAGCTGGATAACTGGTACAATTGTAAAAGTGGATGGCGGTGAGAGTTTACAGTGATTTTAATTAAAATCTATATTGAATGACAACGATCAAAAGTGAAATAATAGGTGTTTTAAGACAGAATGATGAGTTTGATGATTGGTGGGAAAGTGAATTAATTGAGATTCCATTTTTTGACAATAAGAAACTAAAAATTACATTCACTGATCTAAATCCTAGTCAAGATCTTACTTTCATACAAGATGCAGATATTGCGCTTCGTAGTTTTTTAGAAAAACGAGTTACAAATCGTTTAACTATTAGCAACGCGATATTCAAAAATTGTATGGATTTTTTAAAAGCAGTCGAATATGATGAAGCAGATAAAATGCTTTGGGATATTCAATATAAAGAGGAGATATGGAATTTCGTTTATCCAGAGAATATTTATGTCTCTAGAAGTGATGCAGATATTTATATTAACGCTATCTGTGAATGTGAGTGGGAACATGAACATGGACTTCAACTAGTATTCTTTAAAGGTATAAAACTAACTAGAGTGAGTAGTCAAGACGGTCACTTAACTGAATCAGAAGCCTACAATATTAATGAAAACGAATTAATAGGCCCAAATTCTAAAACAAAGGGTGTTTCGAAACCAAATACCTGGTGGAAAAAATTTTGGACATAAATTATTTAAATCACTTGTAATTTTAATTAATAATAATGCTTCTCAACCCTTTAGAAAAAATAGTAGCCAATTTACCCTATGGTGATGGGTTCAAATTTGTAGATCAATTACTTGAATTAGATGAGGATAGTGTGATTGGTATTTACCGCTTTCGCGAAAGCGAGTACTTCTATAAACATCATTTTGAGCACCAACCAGTAACGCCAGGTGTAATACTTATAGAATGTATGGCTCAAATAGGACTAGCCTGTTTAGGTAGTTATTTGATGCGTGATAAGGATAGTAAACCACAGTTTGTGTTTACAGAAAATCACATTAACTTTTTAAACACTGTTTTACCAGAAACTACGGTTATTGTAAGTGCAAAAAAAGACTACTTTCGATTCGGAAAACTGAAAGTAGTCGTTCAAATGATGGACGAAAATGAAAATAAAATCGCCGAAGGATGGATGAGTGGTATGATGTTGACAGAATAAACATTCTTTAATTAATGTTCTAATAATCTATTTCATAGCTCATATCCAAGCTTACTTATTCAAATTCCAGTTATAATCCATATAACGCACACGAGCATCTGCATTAATTTTTACTTTGCTGTACTTATTAAGAAAGTCTATGATGTCACCTTCTTGTGTAAAATCTTTTTTAAACCATTTAAAGATATTTGATATCTCAACACGATCTGCTGTAATAGAATTACGTTTAGAATCATTAACAAATTGAACAGCTAGTTGATGGAGCTGACTATCTACTTTATCTGCAACAAAAGCCTCATTCATTAGAGGTGGACAAGAGAACGATGCACAATTAATACCGAAATGAATACGAGGATCATCCATTTTTCTTAATATTTGATGTTCTATCTCTTCTAGATTGATCCATTTATCACCTATTTGCCAGAAACGTTGTTCCCATGGGTTTTTAATATCCTTGATACTTTCTGTAGGATAATTTCTTAGGATTAAATCTATAGTCATTGCATTATAAGCATTCATATAATAAGCTAGTAGATCATTTTTAGTCCATGAATCTTCTGGCGCGTTGTTTTTAATAAGAACTATGTAAGAGCTTAATTTTTTACGTTCTTTTTTTAAACCTGCATAATCTACGTGACCATCGTTAGTAACATATTTTTTAAGTAATTGATCAAAGCTACTATGATCTATAGTTGTACTAGTTTCAATAACTGGAACAGGTGCTTGAATTACTGTTTCTTCCATAGATTTCTCTTCCTTAGTCTTTTGCAGACTATTTTCAGTTATTTTAGGAACTTCAAGATTAATGGATGGCGTTTTTTTAACAGCTTCCATCAAAGCAGGTTGTGATACAGCAACCTCATTAGACATCGGTACTGACACCTCCTTAGACTTAGGATGTTCTTCAGCTATTTTTTTTTGTGAATTACATGATGTTATAAATAGAACAACGGTAAGTAATGCAAATAAATTTCTCATAATTGTAATTTTTAAAAGTATTGACCTATTCCGAATACGAAACCGTTAGTAGCGTTATTACCTACACCAAAGCCGTAATCAAAACGTATGACAGCGTTAAAGATACGTTTATGAATAAAACGTATTCCCAAACCTGGGTTAATTTTGAGCGTACTTCCATCGACTAGGTCATCAAGACCACCATTAGGCTTGCGCCAGGTTCCAGCATCTATAAAAGTGTTACTTTGTAGTACAAACCAGTCTTTTTCATATAGCGTGTGACGGTATTCTGTATTAAGAGTAATTTCTGCTGTACCACGACCTGAGCTATTTCCTGCGCCTCTTATATTAATTTGATTATCTAGTGCAAAAGGAGCAAACCTTGACTCATTAAAAGAAGCGTAGGCTAGCTTTAATCTATTTGCCCAGTTTCCTTTCTTTCCCACTTTTTGAAAGTATTGGAAATCGGTTTGCGCTATAAGTTCATCTTTTAATAAACCTTCTCCACCAGTAATTAACTCTAGGCTTGTAAAGTTCCTATAACCAGATGTGTATTGATAATCTATCTCAAGGTGGTTGTTCTCATACTCTCCTAAAACGCTCCATTTTTTGGCACTAAGTTCTTGTGGTACCTCGCTAGTAATGATACCATCTAGGTAACTATATTCTTGGTCAGAATATCGTACACCTAATTGAAAATTATTATGAAAATCTAATTCATATAAGGCATAAACTTCAGCACTTTGATTATCAAATCTATAATTTACGGTATTATCATTATCAAAGAATATAGGCTCTCTTAAAACGTTATTTTGATAATTTACACCTATCCCTAATTTATTGGTAAACAAGTAAGGAGCTTCCCAAAAGACTCCATAAGAATCAAAAATGTTACGCCCATAATAACCACCTATCAATTGATTTTCTCCAAATAAGTTGAACTCAAATAATGATAATCTAAAAGCAAAACTCTCGTCATTTGCTTGTGACGCACGTACACCAGGGATAATGGTAAAATTCTCTACTATTTCATAAGTAAGAATATATGCCGTAGAATCGCTTTTATCTAGCGTGAATGTAGCCTTTGCCACACCAGGTAATCTATTCAGTCGTTCTACATCTGTAGCGACCTGAAAAGGATCATAAATATTACCTGCTTTTACTTTGACTAATCTTTTAAGAAAAGACTCTTTAGTCCTTTTTAAACCAGTAAATTCTATACTTTTTACAATTATATCTTGAGCATTTAAAACACCGGAAAGTAAAATAAAAAGGAAAAATGTAATTTTTTTAAACATCTAACTACTTGTTGATTGATATAGCAAAATTACCTTGTTACTTGGATATAAAGTTCAAAAGAATCATAATTATCATCACAGAAGTATAAAACTAACGGGATAAAATTGTGAACTATTGACCATTTGCATTGCTATTGTTAAAATGCTTATTCATAACTAATAGATTATGTAATTTAGTAAAACGATGAATGCACATAAGAATAGAGTAGTAATAACAGGAATGGGAATTGTAGCACCTAATGCTGTTGGGGTTCCCGCTTTCGCGAAAGCGTTACAAGAACAAACCTCAGGAATACGATTTGATCCACAACTAGCCGATTTAAACTTTGGGTGTCAAGTATCAGGAACACCACAAATTACAGAAGAATTATTAGCTGAAAACTTTACAAACTTACAATTGAGAGGCTTAAAAGCAACCGGATTAGTCTATGGTGTGATAGCTGGTAAAGAAGCTTTTAAAGATGCAGGTCTAGTAATAGCTGGTCCTGATGTCGCCATGAAGGATATGGGAATCATATTCGGTACTGGGCAAAGTGGAGGCGAGAAATTTAGAGAAGCCATACTATTAATAGATCAAAAGAAAGTGCGTAGGTTAGGAAGTACCAGTGTTATACAGACCATGACTAGCGGTATAAGCGCCTGGCTTGCCGGAGAATTAGGCTGCGGTAACCTAGTAACAAGCAACTCGAGTGCGTGTTGTACTGGTACCGAAGCTTTTTTAATGGGATATGAGCGCATAGCAGCTGGTAAAGCAACACAAATGTTAGTCGGTTCTACCAGTGATTCTGGACCTTATATCTGGGGTGGTTTTGATGCCATGCGTATTTTACCTACTAAGTATAATGAAACTCCAGAAAAGGCGAGTAGACCCATATCTTGCGATGCTGCTGGATTTGTACCAGGATCAGGAGCAGGTGCGTTTATTTTAGAAAGTCTAGAGAGTGCCTTAAAACGTGGTGCAAAAATATACGGAGAAGTTCTAGGAGGTGCTTTAAATTCTGGTGGACATCGTGGAGACGGCTCTATGACAGCGCCTAA
Source organism: Nonlabens sp. Asnod2-A12 (assembly GCF_045063745.1). Taxonomy (NCBI): domain Bacteria; kingdom Pseudomonadati; phylum Bacteroidota; class Flavobacteriia; order Flavobacteriales; family Flavobacteriaceae; genus Nonlabens; species Nonlabens sp. Asnod2-A12. The sequence goes on from NZ_JBEFOB010000003.1 coordinate 336,079, forward strand.
TGGACAGGCAGTTCAAGACTGTATAAAATTAGCTTTAAAAGATGCCCAAATTAAACCGCAAGAAATAGATGCTATCAATGGGCACCTTACTGCAACCTCTAAAGATGCTTTTGAAGTGAAAAATTGGTCTGTAGCTTTAAATAGAAAAGGAGAAAACTTTCCTCTTATTAATACCTTTAAATCTTATGTAGGTCACTGTCTTGCTGCAGCTGGTAGTATAGAACTGGTGGGTACAGTATTACAATTAAAGAATAACGTAGTTTATGGAAACAGTAATATCACCTCTTTGCATCCCGATATAACGGATGTAGTAGATTCTAATTGTATACCTAATCAAATGGTAAATAGAGATTTAAAAATTGTTGCCAAAGCTAGTTTTGGTTTCGGAGATGTAAATGCTTGTGTTATTCTCAAAGAATACAGCGATTAACTACATTATCCTCACAAAAAATATCAGTTTTCAGTTTCCTTATGTAATCTCATTATATATAGTTAAACTGACCAATATAGACTTCTTTAATTCAACTTTTGATAGTATTTTTAGAGAAGTTATGAAAATATAAACATGCAAGAGAAAGAAATTGAACAACAGCTTTTTAAAATAGTAAAAGTGTATTTACCACAAGATGTAGAATCTACTGCCATAGAGCTAGATAGTCATTTAATGCAAGATCTAGGAATTAACAGTGCGCATCTAGTAGATATAGCGCTAGATGTGGAAGACGCTTTTGATATTATGCTAGATGAAAAAGATATGGAAGAAATGCAAACGGTTAAGGACGCCATACAAATAGTCAAAGCAAAAACAGCTTAATCAATTTTCTCATTAAAAATAAGACCTATGTCTAGATTACCTAAAATAGAAAGATTTAAAAACGAAGTAGAATCTAAATACCAGATTTTCAATGGTATTTTCATGACACTACCATTTGATCAAATCTCTAATACGGGAGGTTTATTGCCTCTTTTTCATGAATTATGTGTAAAGGGATATGAAAAAGGAAAAAACCCAACAGAAATAGTTCAGTATTTCTTTAATAAATATTTAAGAGATAGTAGTGATGAAGAGCGACAGTCTATGCTCTTTAAGTTTATACAGTACATAGAACGACAGGTTGTACTATTCGATGCGATAGAAGATGCTGCATTTGGTAAAGTAAATAATCTGGATGGTCGCGGTTCTCTACGTAGTGTAAAGGACGAGGCCGTTGCCTTAAACAAGACCGAAGAACTTGCAGCCTATCTTAAAGAGTTTAAAGTAAGACCGGTATTAACAGCGCACCCTACACAGTTTTATCCTGGTTCTGTATTAGGTATTATTAACGATCTAGGTGTCGCTATTAAGGCAAATGAGATTCAAGAAGTAAAATTATTACTTTCTCAATTAGGTAAAACACCGTTCTTTAAAACAGAAAAGCCAACACCTTTTGACGAGGCGATAAGTTTAATATGGTACCTAGAAAATGTATTTTATCATGCTATGGGGAATATTTACGACTACCTAAAAACGCATATTAAAAATCCACAAGAATTTAAAAATCAAATAGTTGAAATAGGTTTCTGGCCAGGTGGTGATAGGGATGGTAATCCATTTGTAACCACAGATATTACACTAGATGTAGCAAAGAGGCTACGTGCAACTATTTTTAGAAACTATTACCGCGATGTAAGAAAACTGCGTAGAAGACTAACTTTTAAAGGTGTAGAAGAGCAACTTACTTCCATAGAAGGAATGTGCTATCGAGCTATTTTTGATATAGAAATTTTAGATTTTACAGCTTCAGATCTTATTGAGAAACTTAACAGTATCAGAACTATTGTTATAGAGCGTCATAACTCGCTGTTTTTAGATCAGATAGATAGTTTTATTCATAAAGTAGAGCTATTTGGTTTCCATTTTGCAACCTTAGACATAAGACAAGATAGTAGTGCACATGACGCGGTTTTTGATGAGATTCTCGCTTTCGCGAAAGCGGAACTACCATCCAACTATAACGACTTATCTGAGGTAGAAAAGATCAACGTACTTGTAGAGGTAGAAGGAGCTCTAGATCCTAACGAATTTAAGGACGAGTACACCCAACGCACATTGAGTAGTATATATGCCATAAAACATATACAAAAACGCAATGGTGAAAAAGGCTGTAATCGCTACATCATTTCTAATACGCAAATGGCTTCTCATATTATGGAAGTCTATGCAATGTTGCGACTTTGTGATATGAAAGAGCCTAATATAGATGTGGTACCGTTATTTGAAACCGTACCTGATCTAGTAAATGCACCTCATGTCATGAAATCGCTTTATGAAAACGAGAAATACCGTTCTCATGTTAAGAGACGTGGTGATACACAACATATTATGCTAGGTTTTAGTGATGGGACTAAAGATGGTGGTTATTTAATGGCAAATTGGGCCATCTATAAAGCAAAAGAAGAGCTTACCAGAGTATCTAGAATGTATGGAGTATCGATAGTATTCTTTGATGGTAGAGGTGGACCGCCAGCCCGTGGTGGTGGACAGACACATCAATTTTATGCTTCTATGGGAACAAAGATTGAAGCAAAGCACATACAGTTAACCGTACAAGGACAAACCATTAGTTCAAAATTTGGTACACTAGAAAGTTGTCAATACAACCTAGAACAAATGATAAGTAGTGGTGTGAGCAATGCAGTTTATGCTAGTGATGCAAATGACTTCTCTGCTACAGACCAAGCTACAATGGATCAACTAGCAGAAACTAGTTATAAAACCTATACCGACTTTAAGGCGCACCCTCAATTTCTATCTTATTTAGAAAAAATGAGTACCTTAAAATATTACGCAAAAACTAATATAGGTAGTAGACCTAGTAAAAGAGCAGGTAGTACAGAATTAAGATTTAAGGATTTAAGAGCTATACCTTTTGTAGGATCTTGGAGTCAATTAAAACAAAACGTTCCTGGATTTTATGGAGTAGGTACAGCACTAGAAACTATGGAAAAAGCAGGCAATTGGGACGCTGCTCAATCTTTATATAATAACAATAAGTTTTTCCGTACATTATTGGATAATAGTATGATGAGTCTTACTAAATCATTCTTTGGTTTAACTGCTTATATGGAGCATGATCCTGTTTATGGAGAATTCTGGAAACTGATTTATGCAGAGTATGAACGTTCTAAAAAGTACATGCTTAAGATTTCTGGAATGACTGCTCTTATGGATAATGAAGTAGCAGGAAGAGCAAGTATACAGGCTAGAGAAAAAATAGTTTTACCGCTATTAACGATACAACAATACGCACTTAAAATGGTCCAAGATATACAGAATAATGAAGCATCTGGTAGTCTAGAGATTTATGAGCAAATGGTGACTAGATCTCTTTATGGGAATATAAACGCAAGTCGTAATTCTGCTTAAGGAACTGGTTGCATTCTAAATTATATAAATAAAATAGGAAGTCTTTCTTTAATTAAGATAGACTTCCTATTAGATACAATATCATATATATAGTACACTTAAAAATCCTTGAATTCACTTCAAGGATTTTTTTCATGCTGATAGTAAATTATGTTCCTCTACAAGTTCATTCATAAGCGTATCTACAGCGATACTTACCGACTTTTTAAAATTTAGAGATTCTATCTCACAAAACACGTTTTTGTCTGATAACGATACTTGAATCATCGCAACTTCTCTCGTTCTATTCTTGATATCAAACATTTTTTTATAGGTGATATCTATCCTACGTATTTTAGACTCTTCGTGTAGTACTTGTAATTTTTCGGTTGTAAATTTTTCTAACTTCTTGTTAGTAGGGACATGAACGTAGTTAAAATGAATCATTTTTCTTGGCTTTTATAATACCTACGTAAGAATTACAATCGCGGTTTTAAAAAAATAAGAAAAATAAGTGAACGACATGAAAAATAACAGTACGTCTACTTTTCTGTATTCAAGGATTCTTTTTGTTTTTCTTTTTCTTGAGGAGTCGCAGGGTAGTAGATAGAAAACAAAGCCCCTACCAGTAACGACACAAATATTACTACAAGAGAGATCCATTCTGGTAAATGAATATAGTGAACAAATAACATTTTAAGTCCTACAAAGGCAAGTATAGCCACTAGACTGTAATGAATGTATTGAAATTTATCTAAAAGATTTGATAAGAAAAAGTACATACTACGTAATCCCATAATAGCAAGTATATTACTAGAAAAGACTAAAAAAGGATCCTTAGTGATGGCTAGAATAGCAGGAATAGAATCTAGGGCAAAAAGAATATCGGTAATTTCTATAACCACTAGCGCCAGAAATAATGGTGTCGCTATACGCTTACCCATTTTCTTAATAAAGAGCTGTTGTCCCTCTATACGATCTGTAACAGGGAAAAGTTTTTTAGCAAATTTATAGATCTTGGAAGTCTTAGGGTCAAATTCTTCTTCTTTACTACTCAACATAGAATAAGCAGTGTAGAGTAGAAAACCACCAAAAATGTAGGTCATCCAGCTTATCTCGTTAATTAACGCAATACCGAATAGAATCATCAATGCTCTGAAAACTAATGCTCCTACAATTCCCCAAAATAACACACGATGCTGGTATTTTGTACTTATAGAAAATGATTTGAAAATTACCGCTATTACAAATATGTTATCTATACTCAGTGATAATTCTATAAGATAACCGGTTAGGTATTTAAGAGCGGCGTCTGCACCGCTTAATTGGTCAGGATTAGCGAGATAGCCAGCGTCATAAATAAAATAAATGACTGCTGTAAAAGCTAGTGCGATACCTACCCAAAGAGCCGTGAATTTTGACGCTTCTTTGGTACTTATAACATGTGCATTTCTATTAAATACAAATAGATCCAGTCCTAAAAAGATAGTTACTAAAACAATGAATGAAATCCAGACAATCATGTGGTGAGGTTTACGTAAACATAAAAAAATCCAGCTATAAAAGCTGGATTTTAAAAAGTAATTATATCTTAAAATTTAAGGAATATGGATGGATGAAGTATCTACATCAAAGAATTCTAAAATTTCATTATATAATTTGATTTCCTTTGCTCTCTTGCCTTCTATTGCTATAGGAAAGATAAGCATTTCTGGATCTTTTTGTAATACTTTAATAGCACCATCACAATCTATATTGTTATCGGTTCCATATTTATTCTCAAAGGTAGCATGATCAGTATGTATCAAATCTCTAACTCTTAGATTCATTACATCAGCAATTTCTGTCCACGTTGTACCTGCCACTTTATCCTTACTGACATCTATAGCCAGTAAATCCTTACCTGCAGAGCTTGCATAAGCAAAAATCTCTTTATGATTTTTCTGATTAGAATTATAAAACAATACTATTTGTTTAGGGCTTGTGGCTAGTGAGATCATATTAGGGATGTGTAATTATGGTTGCTTTTCTTTTTTCGCATTGTGTTTTAAGTTGGTTTACAACTTTATTTACCGACTCATGAAACGTTGCATGACTTTCTTCGGCAAAGAGTCGTGGGCCAGGAGCACTTAATCTTATCTCAGTGATCATTCCTGTCTCATCACTTGACGTGTTTTCTGTCTTATAAAAAACATCTGCTCGAGTAATCCAGTTGTATCGATCAAAAATGGTTTGTAATTTCTCTTTAGTATATTCTTCAAGTTCTGTACTTCCTGAAACGTGCTGGTAATTAAATTGAATGTTCATAATGTTGATTTTTAGATAAAGTTAATTCACAAATCTGCTATTACTTGGGGTTTTAATTAAATCTTAGTAAAGCTTTAATAAAGTATTAAGCTTTGAAGAATTAACTGTTAATCTATAATTAATATTAATTAATCTAGTATATTAACTTAATAACTTTAACTATTCTTAAATAGATTCTTTAGGTTCTCGCTTTCGCGAAAGCGGAATTAAAAGCAACTTTATACACTATAAAAATGAAAAAATATAAATATTTAATCCTCATTAGTATTTTAGTATTGATACTTTCTTCATGTAAATCTAGTTTTACAGAAGCAGATCGCGCCAAACTTAAAGATCTACAAAACGAATTAATAAACAACAATCTCGTTTTTAAAGCAGATGCTGCCTTACCTTTTAACTCGCAGGCAGTTAATAATGCCATTAACGATATTCTTATACGTAATGGAAATAGTGCTAGCCGTATCAGTTTAAGTGGTGATAATTACACTCTTAAAATAGTAGGAGAGAAGGCTGTCTTTAATTTACCTTTTTATGGAGAACGTAGAACAGGTGGTGGTTATAATGATAACAATTCATTTGACTTTACTGGTGAAATAAAAAATGTGAGTCAATCCATAGTGGCAGACTCTAACTATATTTCTTATGAATTTGATGTAAGAAACGACACAGAAAGCCTAAATGTAGAGCTTAAAATATTCTCTAGAGAGACAGCTCTTTTAATTATCAATAGTTCACAACGTTCTTACATAAAGTACGATGGTCATTTAAACATCGAGCCGATAGAATAAAGATCGCCTCAGTTTTTATTCATTTATTGTATAAATGACATCACCACAGGTTAACATATCTATACCATGATAAGGATTTTGCACAGCCGGTTCCATACTTAACCATATCGCCCCTTTATCTCCATTTACCATAGGACATTTTTGAATATAAAGAGGTTCACTTAGATCTTCTAGTTTCATGAAATATGTGATAAGATTCTGATTAAGAATAATGTACATATTTCTTTGCTCTTCTATATCTTTTATATCTATAATAGATGATAAGGTCTCAATAGCCTCTTTTACAGAGGTAGATTCTTCCTTATTCAGGTCATTTAATGAAATTGAACTCAATTTGCTTTGTATAGCTATAGCATGGGTGACTATTTTCTGACTATCTACTTTTATAAAAGCATTTTTAAGTTTTAAGTATTGTGGTAAAATGCTTTTTAGCGTTGTTTCCAATTCTTTGGTAATATTTGGTTGATCAGTATTGGCACTAAAGTTTTTATCTTTATTCATCATGGAATTCTTGCCTTGTAATTGTGCAGCTGCATCTACTGTAAATGCGCCATTAGTTACTATCGAATCACCATTTTCTAGACCATCAACCACCTGATAATTATCTCCAGATCTATTGCCTAGAGTAATTTCTCTCATTTCAAAAACAGGCTGGTTGGGACTCATTTTTACATAAACTATCGATCGCTTTCCAGTCCATAAAACAGCACTAGCAGGAATCGTTACAGATTTAGACACCGCAGGAGTAGAAGAGGTTTTAATCTTACCAGTTACAAACATGCCCGGTTTAAAAAAGCCTTCTTTATTTGCAATAGTAGCTCTTATAGTAACAGTTCTAGTATTAGTGTTTAAAATAGGATCTATAAAAGAAACTGTCGCATCATAATTCTTATTAGGGTTAGCATTTGTAGTAACAGCTATTTTTTGCCCTATCTTAAATTGCATAATTTGATTTTCATAAGCATCAAAATCTGCCCAGACACTATTCAAATTGCTTACTTTTAGAATAGGTTGCCCTTGTTTTACATAATCACCTTCGTTTGCCATAACCTGAGCAACTGTACCTGATACCGTTGCATAAACAGGAAAGTTTTCTCTGACCTTTCTAGAAGTTTCAATGGCAGTGATTTGCTTTTCTGATAACTTCCAGTTTTTCAACTTATTTCTTACGGCATTATAAAGTGCCGGCTGACTTTCTTTTAAGGAGGCTGTTGTAATTAATTCTTGTTGCGCTGCTACTAGGTTAGGAGCATAAATAGTAGCTAGTAACTGTCCACGACTTACTTGCTGTCCTTCATAACTTACATTTAAGCGTTCTATACGTCCATCAAAATAACTGGCCTGTACTGTATTGTTCTCTTCGTTAGTAGCAATTTTACCAGATAAGGAAATGGAACTATCATCCATACTACTAGAGCTGTTGCCTATTATTGTAGTTTGAATATTTGCCAGCGCCATTGCATTCTCTGTCATTTTAATCTCATTCATGGCTAGACCATCTTGGCTAGAGCTGGCTGGTATAAGATCCATAGCACAAATAGGACAATCACCAGGTTCTGAAAGCATAATTTGAGGATGCATGGAACAGGTCCACATTTCTGTACCGTCATTTTCATGATTGTGTTGCTCTACTTGAGAAGTGTTGCTAACCTTATTTACGGACGCTACACTATCATTACCAAAAATGAGCCAACCTGCAAGTAATCCTACTATTGCAGCTATAATTATATATATAATGTTCTTGTTCATAATTCTTAATTTATAGTCTTAGAACGTAATCTAAGAGCGTTTGCAATAACAGACACAGAGCTAAAACTCATCGCTAGAGCTGCAATCATAGGTGATAATAGTAAACCGAAAAAAGGAAATAATACCCCAGCAGCAATAGGAATACCTAATGTATTATACAATAATGCAAAAAACAGATTTTGTTTAATGTTGCGCATTACTGCAGCACTAAGATTTTTTGCTTTTACAATACCGTGAAGATCTCCTTTTACTAGAGTTATCATCGCGCTTTCTATTGCTACATCAGTACCAGTTCCCATCGCAATACCTACATTACTTTTTGCTAGTGCTGGTGCGTCGTTGATACCATCACCTGCCATGGCAACTATATAGCCTTGCTGCTGTAGTTTTTCAACCTCTTTTAATTTATCTTCTGGTAGCATACCTGCCTTAAACTGTGCTAGATGTAACTCTGTAGCAACAGCTTGTGCCGTGTCTTGATTATCACCAGTTAACATAACAACATCTATTCCCTTATCTTGAAGTTTTTTTATGGCTTTGGCGCTCGATTCTTTGATCTTATCGGCTATCACAACATAGCCTTGTACTTCTTTATCTATAGCCAGATAGGAAACCGTTTTACCTTGTTTTTGAAATTGTTGCACCTCGTTTTTCATTTCTGCAGAAACAGAAACTTGTGCATATTCCATCATTTTAAAGTTACCCAGGGAAACTTGTTTTCCATCTACTATTCCTTCCACACCTTTACCAGTAACTGCACTGAAATCTTCCGTAGGGAATACATCTATTTCTTGCTGCTTTGCATATTTTACTGTCGCCGCAGCTAGTGGATGCTCACTAGAATTATTAATAGAAGCGATGATTTTTGTTAATTCGCTTTCGCGAAAGCGAGATCCAAAAACACCTATTTTCTCTACCGTAGGTTTACCTTCAGTAATAGTACCTGTTTTATCAACGATTAAGATATTTACCTTATCCATGATTTCAAGGGCTTCGGCATTTTTAATAAGTACTCCATTTTGTGCTCCTTTACCTATACCTACCATAATAGACATAGGTGTTGCTAATCCTAACGCACATGGACAGGCGATTATTAAAACCGCAATAGCATTTACTAATGCAAAAACATAAGCTGGCTCTGGACCCCAAATGCTCCATACCACAAATGTGATTATGGATACTGCCACAACTATAGGTACAAAATAACTAGAAATAGTATCTGCTAATTTTTGAATAGGAGCACGGCTACGACTCGCATCGTTTACCATATGCACTATCTGTGATAGAAGCGTGTCTTTTCCTACCTTCTCGGCTTTTAATAAAAACGACTGATTTCCGTTAATCGTACCGCTATTTACTTGATCACCTACCGTTTTACTTACAGGAACAGGTTCTCCAGATATCATCGATTCATCTACGGTGGTATTACCTTCTATAATACTACCGTCCACTGGAATTTTATCGCCTGGTTTAACACGTAAAACATCTCCTTTTTCAATTTTATCTATAGAGACTTCTTGTTCTTTACCATCTATTACTCGTACTGCTTTATTAGGTGCAAGTTTGAGTAATTCTTTTACAGCAGTATTAGTTTTTCCATGAGCACGAGATTCTAATAATTGGCCCATCAATACAAGGGTAAGAATAACCGTTGCAGCCTCAAAATAAACATGGACTGCACCTGATTCTGTCTTAAATTGAGCAGGAAAAAAATCTGGAATCAACATACCAAAAAGACTAAACAACCATGCCACACCTGCACCGATACCAACTAGTGTAAACATATTGAGATTCCAACTGATTATGCTACGATAAGCGCGCTCAAAGAACATCCAGGTGGCGTAGAAGACCACTGGCACCGATAAGACCAGTTGCACCCAATTCCACGATTTTTGATCCATTATATCGTACAATGGATTGTTAGGTATCATCTCACTCATCGCTATAATAAAAATAGGTAAGGTGAATCCTAGCGCTAACCAGAATTTATGAGCTAGTTTTTTATAAGTTTTCTCTTCTGCAGTAAGGTCTGGCTCCATAGGTACGAGATCCATACCACAGATAGGGCAGTCGCCAGCCTCATTCTCCACAACTTCTGGGTGCATAGGGCAGGTCCATTGCTCACTATTTGTAGCATTAAGATTTTGCTCTTCTACTAGATCCATTCCACAAACTGGACAGTCGCCTGATTGCTCATAGGTTTTATCACCTTCACAATGCATAGGACAGTAAAAAACACCTGTTCCATGACCATTTGTTGATTTCTTTTTTTCCTGTGAGTTTTCTACAGGTTGCTCACCTAATAAATGAATAGAGTAGTGGCTGCCTTCTTTTTGCATAGCAGCTTGCAACTTTTCTATAGAGATTTCTTGATCATATTCCAGAGTAGCTTCAGCATTTTCTAAGTTTACAGAAGCCGTGGTAACACCTTCTATTTTAGAAAGTGTTTGTTCTACATGATTGCGACAACCGTTGCAAGTCATGCCGTGTATGTGATAGGATTTTTTCATGAATTCAGTTTTATAAATGAATTACTGCATTAGATTATTTTAATCTATTCCTTTACTTAATTTCTCTTTGTACTATACCACATTTAAGCATCTGACTGCCATAATATGGATTGCGTATTTCTTTACTATCACTAAGCCAATTTGTCCCTCCATTATACATAGGACAGTGCTGCTCATAGAGAGGTTGTTCTGTACCAGTAATAGCAATCATATCTGTGATATTTTTACTTAATTCTTTAAAATACTCTCGTTGAGTTTTAATGTCTTTTTCAGAAATATGGATAGCGTTTTTAATAGCCTTACTCAACACTTCTTTTAGTCCATCTTGCTTATTTTCAATACTAATAGAATTATTGAAGTCATTTAATGAATTAGATAAGTATTCACTGTGAATAGTAGCTTTGTCTTTATCATCTTTTACTAAGGCGTCCTTCAAATTGAAGTAATTCTTTAAAATGTTTTCTGAGCTTATATTTTTCTCTGGTGTAGTCTCTTTACGCTCTGTTTCTACAGTTGCATTCTCTTCTGTTTTCTTGCAAGAAACAGTGAATATTAAGGTTGCTATAAGAGCTATTTTTACTAAGTTAATTTGTATTGTATTCAATTTATTTTCTTTTAAGTAGTGTAATAAATAAGAGTATAAAATTATCCTATTTATGAAGATTACTATATCATAATTATGGTTAGAATCTACATAATTTGGTCCAGTGGGTTTCTATCATTTTTTTGCAATTTCTTATAATCTGTAAGACTCATACCGGTTTCTGATTTAAACTGACGGCTCAAATGGTTAGAATTACTATAATTGAGTAGCTCACTTATCTCTGTAAAGTTATTTTCTTGTAGCTGTATCAACTCTTTTACCTTTTCCATTTTAAGTTTAATGAAGTATTTCTCAATCGTGATGTGTTCTTGACTAGAAAACAACTTACTTATTTTAGAATATTCTTTATTCAGCTTTTGTTCTAAAAACCTTGAAAGGGTAGAGTCTAACTGTAATGGTAGCTTTTTTAAAAGTTCTATTAATTCTTTTTTAATCTCTTCTACCAATTGTTTTTCTGGTGCGAGTAAAACCTCAAAACCGTTTTCTTCTATAACCTTAGTTATGCTTTTAAACTGCATCGAATCTGTTTCTTGATAGATGATAGAGCCTAATTCTATATGGAGCAGTTCTATACCTAATCGTCTTATATCGTTCTCTATTACTTTGATACAGCGATTACAAACCATGTTTTTGATGAATAACTTCTTTTCCATTGCTTAGTTCATTAAATAGTTAATCACAGCAGATTGTACGTAATAGTTCTCTATCGCATTTACTTGCTCTATTTGAAATTTTAATTTTAATTCTTGAATATCGAGAACGTCTTTAAAATCTATAGTTCCGGTTTCATAGTTTTTAATGAGAATTTCTTCGGCATCGCGAGCTTGTTTTAGGTTTTTATCTATAGTTTCATAAGCTATACGGGCTTGGTTGCGTTGTGATCTAGCTCTAGCAAAAGCCGTATTTAATACATTTAAACGTTCTTGTTTCTCAAACTCTATTTCTTGCTGTCGCAATTCATTTTGCTTAGAAATGGACTTGTATCGTTTATTAAATATAGGAATAGAAACAGTAACCATAGGCATAAAAACATCTTTACCATTATCTACGATATTTAAATCTGCTCGCTCGCTAACTGGCAAGTAATCAAATCCTACACCTATAGAAGGCAATCCCTCGCGCTTATTCAAAACTTCTGACTGTACCACAGATTCATATAGTTTGTCATACTTTAAAATTTCAGGATTCACATCTATAGCACTATCTACTAGTTCTATGTCTACTAGAGGCATGCTCATTACCTCAGTTATCTCTATAGTTTCTGTATCTTCTTTATTCAGTAAATTATTAAACAGCGACTGTGACGCTTTAAAATCTTCTTCTAGAATATCGATTTGTTGTTGTAATTCATTGATACGTATTTGTAGCCTCAATACATCTACAGCACTAGCTTTACCGACGGTTACAGATGTTAATGCTAGTTGCTCATATGCGTTTAAAAGCTGTATGTTTTTACCGAGTGCGGCTTGTTTTGCTCTTATGGAATACAGCTGGTAATAAGTCTGTGAGACAGATAGCGCCAGTTTACGCTTTGCAATGGTTATCTCCACATAATCAGCATCTGCTAGTGAGGTGGCATAGTTCTCTCTAGCGGTTATCGTGCCGAACCATGGCAACATCTGTTTCACACCTATACGTGCTCTTTGTGCACCGACACGTGTTTCTGTCTCGCTTACAAAATAGCCTAAACTTACCTCTGTATTAGGTATCCAGTCTGCCTCATTCACTTTCTCTTGCGATATATTATGTCGCATTTCAACGGCTCTTATTTCTAGATTATTAGCCTGTGCTTCTTTAATAAAAGTTTGTAATTGTTGCGCTTTCGCGAAAGCGGAAACCAAAAAAACATAAAAAACTATACTATTATATCTCATTTTTTGATCTTTTAAGTTGGTATTCTTTTTTCCAGCTATACAAAACCGGAACTAGAAAATAAGAGGTAACATCGATTATCATACCTCCAAAAATAGGGATGGCCATAGGTATCATAATATCGCTTCCTTTACCAGTAGAAGTAAGTACAGGCAGTAATGCGAGTATGGTCGTTACCGTGGTCATTAAACATGGTCTGATGCGTTTACCTGCCGCAAGTAAGGTGGCATTTCTTATTTCTTTTTTATCCGTAGGTTGCTCTTTATCAAATGTTTGTGTTAGATAAGTCGCCATAACCACACCGTCATCTGTTGCGATACCAAAAAGGGCAATAAATCCTACCCAAACGGCTACACTTAAGTGAATCGTTTTCATATTAAATAGATCGCGCATATTCTCACCGAAGAGGTTAAAGTTGAAAAACCAGTCCTGACCATACAACCATATCATGATAAAACCACCTGCAAAAGCTACGGCGATACCAGTAAAAACCATAAGTGATGTAGCGACAGATTTAAACTGAAAATAAAGAATGATAAAGATTATAATCAGGGCTAGTGGCACCACAACAGCTAGTGTTTTCTCAGCCCTTAACTGATTCTCATAAGTACCAGTAAAACTATAACTTATACCTTGTGGCACGATAAGATCACCGCTAGCGATGTGTTTTTGAATCAGCTCTTGAGCATTTTCGACCACATCAACTTCGGCAAAATTGCTTAATTTATCAAAGAGTACATATCCTATCAAGAAAGTATCTTCACTCTTAATAACCTGTGGTCCTTGCTCATATCGTATTTCTACAAACTCACTCAATGGTACCGGACTGCCTTTATCTACAGGGACATAAATACCTTTTAAATCTTCTGGTGTGGTTCTCAGTTCTCGAGGATAACGCACGCGCACCGCATAACGTTCTCGACCTTCTACCGTTTGTGTAAGTGGCATGCCACCGACAGCGACCTCTAGAATTTCTTGAACATCGCTCACTGATATACCATAACGGGCTAGTTGTTCTCTTTTTATATCGATGAGTAAATATGGTTTACCAACTATACGATCTGCAAAAACGGCTTGTTCCTTAACACCAGTGACTTGTTTTAGTATGCTCTCTAATTCTACACCAAATTTTTCTATCGTTTTTAAATCAGGCCCTTTTACCTTAATTCCCATAGGAGCACGCATACCAGTTTGTAACATAATAAGTCGCGTCTCGATAGGTTGCAACTTAGGCGCAGAGGTTACACCAGGTAATTTAGTAACCTTGATAATCTCGTTCCATATATCGTCAGGATTATTGATTTCTGGTCGCCAGTTGCGGTAGTACTCACCATCTTCATCTTCTATAAGGTCTTCTCTTTGAGCTGTTGTTCTTAGAACTGCACGATCATAACTTGCTCCTTTATCAATAGGTCGATTAGGGTTGATAATCAGTTGGTTATTTTTAAGAACATAAAAACCATCTTCATTTACTCGGTAACGCTGTCGTTCACCTTGTGCATTACGCATAAACTCAGACTTGTACTGAATCATGTTCTCGTACATAGAAAGCGGTGCAGGATCTAGTGCAGACTCTGTTCTACCAGATTTACCTACCACAGTTTCTATTTCTGGAATACTGGCTACAGCCATATCTAGCTGCTGTAACACACGTTTATTCTCTTCTACACCAGCATGAGGTAGGGAAGTGGGCATCAATAAAAAAGAGCCCTCATTAAGTGCCGGCATGAACTCCTTACTGGTATCACGCATTATCAAAACACCTAGCGTCAGTACGGTAAGTGGTATAATTAAAAACAATATTTTATTTGCGAGTGCCCATTTTAAAATATGCTCATAATATCTTCTTAGTAGTGTAAAAGCTCCTAAAAGTCCAAAACAAATAAGAGAAACAAATACTAAATTGAGTCCTATGTTGCGGTCAAATCCTAGAGGTCTCCAATAATTTGCTAATAAAAACACGATAGCGATGGCTGCTATGGCGATGTTTATGTAGTTAGCACGCTTTCGCGAAAGCGTACCCAACAAAGACCACAGTGCTACAATTGAAAAACCTATCAGTACTAGCCCTAACCAATAACCATAAACGATAGATGTGATACCTAAAAGTAATAAAAGTGCATTGATCACTAATTTGAATCGGTTTCCGATAGTAGTTTTTCTAAACAAAAACGCAGCAAACGGCGGTATTAAAAATAGGGCAACGATAAGAGATGCAGTAAGCGCCATGGTTTTAGTAAATGCGAGTGGGCGGAATAGTTTTCCCTCGGCACCTATCATGGTAAATACTGGTACAAAGCTAATTATGGTAGTTAAAACAGCAGTGAGTATCGCGCCAGAAACCTCTGATGTGGCGTTATAAATAACCTCATTAATAGTAAAAGGAGTACCATCTTCACTGACACGTAGTTTTTCATCATGTAGATGACGTATCATATTTTCGGCAAGTATGACGCCTACATCTACCATAGTACCTATCGCTATGGCTATACCAGAAAGTGCAACGATGTTTGCGTCTACATGAAACAATTTCATAGCTACAAAAACCATAAGAACGGCTACAGGCAATAAACCAGAGATAAGTATGGACGCTCGCAGATTAAACACCATGATTATAATGACTAAAATGGTAATTAATATCTCTATAGTAAGAGCCTCGCTCAAGGTATGTAAAGTCTCTTTAATCAATACAGTACGGTCGTAAAAAGGAACGATGGTAAGCTGTGAAACTCTACCGTCTGACAGGGTTTTAGTTGGTAATCCAGAACTAAGTTCTGCTATTTGGGCTTTTACATTATTGATAACCTCTAATGGATTTGCTCCATAACGTGCGATGACCACGCCGCCTACCACTTCGGCACCTTCTTTATCTAGAATACCGCGTCTAGCGGCTGGTCCTAAATGAACGTTTGCAATGTCTTTAATGCGCAACGATGTAAAACCTTTGGAATCCACAACAGCACTTTCTATATCGCTTATGGATTTTATATAACCTAGACCACGTACCAGATATTCTGCCTGATTAATCTCTAGAGTTTGCGCGCCTATATCTTTATTACTTTCCTTAACGGCTTTTACGACAGCAGCCATTGTAATATCGTACTGACGCATTTTTTCTGGATTGATATCTATTTGATATTCTTGTACATAACCGCCTATTGAGGCTACTTCAGAAACTCCACTAGCTGATGATAAACCGAATTTCACATAATAATCCTGTATGCTACGTAACTCGTGTAAATCCCAACCACCGGTAACATTACCGTCTTTATCACGACCTTCTAGAGTGTACCAAAAGATCTGTCCTAATCCAGTTGCATCTGGTCCTAAAGTAGGGTTAACGCCTTCTGGTAAGAGGTTAGACGGTAACGAATTGAGCTTTTCTAGAATGCGACTGCGTGACCAGTAAAACTCTGCATCTTCTTCAAATATGATGTAGATACTAGAGAAGCCGAACATAGAAGAACTACGTATGGTCTTTACTCCAGGAATACCTTGCAGTGAAGAGGTGAGTGGATAGGTGATTTGGTCTTCTATATCTTGTGGAGAACGACCTTCCCACTTTGTATAAACTATTTGCTGGTTCTCACCTATATCTGGAATAGCATCTACCGCTACAGGGTCAGATGGTAAGAAACCTAAATCCCAATTAAAAGGTGCGTTAATAGTACCCCAGCCCACAAATAGGCAAAGAAGTAATACAGCTATTAATTTGTTTTCTATAAGAAATTTAATCGCCTTATTAAGCATAAGTATTGATTATTAGAATGTTGAAAAGATATATGTCTAATAATGACACATGTATTTATAACCCAATACAGCAAAAGCAGTTTTGAGTTAGATTTTCAAAAAACTAATTAATCAGATTAAAAAAGACTGGTGCAGGACTTGCACATCTCGCTTAGGAATAGGAGGCGAGTAGGGAATAAAAGGAACCTCGAGTGAAGCAGTACTTTCAAAAACACTTAAATAAGAATAGGTAAATGAGGCAATGAACAATTGCTGATTAAAAGTGATTTTATCTAAAGATATTGTAAGATCTTCCTGACCTTGTTTGATCACTTCATGATCTGTACAACATGATTTTTTTTGAGCTGTAGGTAATTCACAATCTGCCATGACAGCCATAGCTTTTTCCATACCGCAAGATTTTACTTTACTTGCAAATGAAAAATCTACCAACGTATCTCCACAATAATGCATGTCCACAGTAAATGACATCGTAGTAAATAGAACTACGCAAGTCATAAATATGGCAAGTGCTTTATGTGTAAATTGTTTCATTATCACAAATTTACTCAATTTCTAACTATCATTAAGCCAATTAACAAATAGATAATAAATAAGCTGATTTGTTTTAAAATTGAAATCCTAGAATCGCATCGTAATGTAGATTGTAATGCTAATTAAATCATTTTTAATCTTACGATTAATAATCAAAGCTTATTATTTCTAAATAACGCGCTTATTACTGTTCTAGGGAAAAGTATTCTAGACATTACTGCTTACTATTATTAATATGATAGAAAGTGATTGTTTGCTAAATCAGATGGTTTAAATGTGAATGCTCATAATGGGTAACAAATAATAGTGGAGTATGAATTGAGAGAAGCAAGTTGTTAATTATTCTATTTGACATAATATATATTATGGTTCAAATTGAATAATTAGATGAAAGAGTGCTTTCTATACTTATTACTACCAGATTACCCTTGTTACTCTATTTATTAGAATTAAAAAATAAAGCCATTCATTTGGTTATTCTGTATTCTTATGCATTCAAAATAAAATACACGATTCTCAGAGACTTGAAATTAGTAAATTTTATAACTGGATTCGTTCCTGTAAAATCTCAATCAACTCATTAGAACCATATTTGTAAATATCTTTAATATCCAGCACGGTTATTTTATGCAGATTCATAGTTATTCATTGGATACATATTACTGATATAATCCTCTGCAGTTTTAGAACGATCTTTGTTTGCTGAACAGATAAACAATATATTTTTCATAGCTAAGAACTTTTTCGCATGCCAAATATATTTACTTCATATGGTGATCTGATTACAAAACGTTAGTTAATCGGATTTATATTTCTAGCATAACTACTATTGTAAACAAAAAAAAGGAGAATAATTTTCATTATTCTCCCTGGGGCTAATTCAGTATGTGATCTAATTCATATCAATAATACCAACAACTTCATAGGCTCTGGTCCCATCATATTGTATCTTTTCATAAAGCACATTTGCGTACTCATAATAAGTTTCACCATCTAGAACTACTTTCTCATAATCGTCTGGTAATTCATATACTATAGTTCCTATTTCAGGTTCTATTACTTCATATTCATTATCAACTTGAGTATAAAAAATTCCATTTACATTGTAATAATAATGGTTATTAAAACGTACTGTTCTATAATTAGCAGGTAATACATTTATTCTAAAACCAACTTTAGGCGCTATTACAATATATCGACCTCTAGACTGTGTATAATATTTATTATTAGAGTAATAATAATTTTGACCATTGTGACGCACTACTGTTCTATTAGGTACGTTTCTAACAGAAATCACTTTCTTTTTGGGTGTTTTATAAGTAACTCTATTGCTAGCTATTCTACCTTTAGTAGATCTACTAGGTGTCGTTACTGTTCTCGTTTTAGTAATCGTAGTGGTTGTTTTTCTATTGTCTTTTTTAATAGTAGTACTTCGCGATTGAGCATTGACTTGAACAGTCATTGCTAGTAAAAAAGCGATAGGAACAATATATATTTTAGTAATTGATTTCATGACTTTCTATTTATGTGATTAAACTTTGCTATACTTCACTTATATGACGCACATCAAGCAGAAAGGTTTAAAATACCCTATCACATACATTTGTTAAAATCTCCTATCACTATTAAAATATTTTCAGACCATTAGAAAAATTAGGCATAAAAAAAGGCACACTATTACGTGTACCTTTATTGTAAATAATAATGAAAATATTATTTCAGTAAACCTAGTAATCCTGTTAATTCTGTTAGGTTTAAACTAGAGTTATTATCCTTATCTAAAACATTGAAGTTTTCAGAAACAGATCCTATTGCCTCTGTAGAACTTATTGCCTCATCTTTATTTGCATCTAACAAAGTAAAAAGACTAGAAATTTGCTGTACTGTAGAGTTAGAACTTAAAGAACTTAACAATGTTGCCGCTTGCGATATGCTAGAAGTGTTCATATTCTTAACGCTGTTACAACTAGTCATTGATGCTACTACTATTATTGCTAATGCTACTTTTTTCATGATGTATTTTTATTTATAACCGTAAAGGTAATACCACACTTGATTCAAAACTAAACGAGAAATACATGTGTTTTAACAATCGTTAAAACACCTATTTAAAGGTTGTAATGCGTTTTTACAACTGCTTTTTAACTATTACAATAAAAGTTTTTCCATCCACTACTCCATTCCGTTCGCATCAACCATAGCTTAATAATTAGATTAAATTGATCTCATTTTACCCTTACTTTTAGGAGAGAATTTTTATGTTTTGATAAAATACATCGTTCATAATTCAATTATATGTTTACATTTGTGATGTAAACTTTAGGAGTAGCTATTAAATTAGTTTGAGAAAAATCCTTAGAACCTGATTTGGTTAATACCAACGTAGGGAAAAGTTATCAGCTTGTTGTATGCACAACACTGCACCTTTTCTATTCTCAAAACTTTTATCGTTTATAACATTACTCACATAAAGTAATTTATATCTCATGATAAACATAAAAGTAAATAACACTTTTCATAAAATTCAACCTAATAGCACTGTACAAATGGTACTCACCACACTCGCTATACCGGTTAATGGAATTGCTGTAGCTATAAATCAAGACATTATTACGAATACAGATTGGGATAAAAAAATCTTAATCGACGGCGATCAAATTCTTGTAATAACTGCCACTCAAGGTGGTTAGTTGTCATTCAACAACTTATAGCTACTCACCTCCTACACATCAAAAATCTAACCTACTGTAAGCATAATTACTCATAGTCCATAACCTTATTACCATGAAGAGCAAAGACACCGCACCCAAACAAGACGGAATAACTAGACATCCATTTCCTAATTCTACAAAAGTGTATGTACCAGGAAAAATCCATCCTCAAATCAAGGTTGCCATGCGAGAAATTGCATTGAGTGACACGATAGACTCGATGACCAAAAAGAAAACACCTAATGAACCAGTCACCGTTTACGACACTTCCGGTCCCTACACAGATCCTAATAAAGAAATCGATGTTCATAAAGGAATAGAAAGAATACGTGAACAATGGATTTTAGATAGAAACAACGTAGAGCAATTAGAAGAATTCTCATCAGAGTATTGCAACGCGCGTTTAAATGATAAAAGCCTGGATCACATGCGTTTCTCTTTATTAAAGAAACCATTAAGAGCCAAAAATGGTGAAAACGTTACCCAATTGCATTATGCCAAAAAAGGAATCATTACTCCAGAGATGGAATACATCGCCATACGTGAAAACCAGCGTATAGATGAGATGACCGAAATTAGAAAACAGCACAAAGGAGAACATTTTGGCGCTTCTATTCCAGATAAAATTACAGCAGAATTTGTACGCTCTGAAGTAGCAAGAGGTCGTGCCGTAATCCCTTCTAACATCAACCATCCAGAGGCCGAACCTATGATACTAGGTAGAAACTTCTTAGTAAAAATCAATGCAAACATTGGTAATTCTGCCGTGACCTCTTCTATAGAAGAAGAAGTAGAAAAAGCCGTTTGGGCATGTCGCTGGGGTGCAGATAATATTATGGATTTATCTACCGGAGAAAACATCCATGAAACTCGAGAGTGGATTATCCGTAATTCTCCTGTTCCTATAGGTACTGTACCTATATATCAGGCACTTGAAAAAGTAAATGGAGTTGCCGAAAATCTAACTTGGGAAATTTTCCGTGATACACTAATAGAACAAGCTGAGCAAGGTGTGGATTATTTTACCATACATGCTGGTGTATTACTGCGTTACATTCCTATGACCGCAAAACGTGTTACCGGTATCGTCTCTCGTGGCGGTTCTATCATGGCAAAATGGTGCTTGGCACATCATAAAGAAAGTTTTTTATACACCCATTTTGAAGACATTTGTGAGATCTTAAAACAATATGATGTTGCCTTCTCTCTAGGAGATGGATTACGTCCAGGTTCTGTGGCAGATGCTAATGACGAAGCTCAATTTGCAGAATTAGAAACCCTAGGTGAGTTAACCCAAATTGCTCGCAAGCACGAGGTGCAGTGTTTTATAGAAGGTCCAGGCCACGTACCTATGCACATGATTAAGGAGAATATGGAAAAGCAAATTGAGGTTTGTGATGAGGCTCCATTTTACACTCTAGGTCCTTTAACCACAGACATCGCACCAGGTTACGATCACATTACTTCAGGTATCGGTGCTGCTATGATTGGTTGGTTTGGTTGTGCTATGTTGTGCTACGTCACACCAAAGGAACACTTAGGTTTACCTAATAAAGAAGACGTGCGTGTAGGTGTTGTTACCTATAAACTGGCTGCCCATGCTGCAGATTTAGCCAAAGGTCATCCAGGTTCTCAACACCGTGATAATGCATTAAGTAAAGCACGTTTTGAATTTAGATGGTACGATCAATTTAATCTAGGTCTTGATCCAGAACGCGCCCTTGAATATCACGATGAAACCCTACCTGCCGATGGTGCAAAGGTGGCGCATTTCTGTTCTATGTGCGGTCCTAAATTCTGTTCTATGAAAATATCTCAAGAGGTTAGAGATTTTGCTGCCGTTAATGATATCGTGGATAACGAGGTCATCGCTAGAGGAATGGAAGAAAAATCTAAAGAGTTTAAAGAAAAAGGATCTGAGGTATATCTATAATATTTTAAGGGAGTTCCCACGCTTTAAACTAAAAAGCGTGGGCGGGCTTTCCGTTATATCTTTTGCCAAAAAAGCAAAAGGATGCCACTGCAATCCCTAACTCAAATAACACTTCTTAACTATGATAATTCTTATTGCTCCAGAAAATGATATTTCAAACGAAATTGAAATATTGAACCAGTTGTTTGAAGAAGGTTTAATGTATTATCACCTGAGAAAACCAGCAAAAAATTACCAAGAACACGTTGCATACATAAATATGATTGATAAGGAGTATCACAACAGAATTGTAGTGCATAATCATCATGAATTGATCAATGAGTTTAACTTAAAGGGAATTCATTTTCAGGAACAGAAAAGAATAGATCATATCGATACTCCTAGTCAGTACTTTAAAAATTTGAGCCTTTATGGAAAAACGATAAGCTCTTCTTTTCATGAATCAGAGGTTTTAGAGGCCTGTAAGTTTGAATTTGATTATCATTTATTAAGTCCTGTTTTCTCTTCTATTTCAAAACAAGGTTATGAAGGCCGCGGTTTTAATGTGAATTCCATCGATAAAACCATCATAGGCATGGGCGGTATAAATACAGAAACCATAGAAGAAACTTTGCAGTTAGGTTTTAAAGGTATAGGTGTTTTGGGCGGCGTGTGGAATACCGAAAATCCATTAGAGAGTTTTAAAAGAATTAAAAAGCAATTTGAGAAATCAAGCTTAAAATAGATACACTGATTGCGTTAAGGATAGAACGGCATGTCTGAGCTCTTTTTGTGATTTTTCTTCACAAAAAAGCGAGTAGTGATAGCCTGGTCCTTTAGGGAACGCCTTAATAATGAGTTGTGAACTCTAAAATAAGAAACCACGTGAACGATAAAAACTACATATTAACCATTGCAGGCTTAGATCCTTCTAGTGGTGCAGGAATTACCTCAGATTTAAAAACGTTTGAGGCACATAATTTTTACGGTTTATCAGTTTGTACGGCGGTAACTGTTCAAAACGATGTCTCATTTAAAAAATGTATTTGGATAGAAAGAGATGATATTTTAAACCAATTAGAAACGCTCTTAGAACGGTTTACCATAACAGCGGTGAAAATAGGAGTCGTTAAATCTTGGGATGTTTTATTAGAAATATTAACGGTTTTGAGAGCGTACAATTCTAGTATACTTATAGTTTTAGATCCCATTTTAAAAGCCAGTGCTGGATTTACTTTTCACGATTCTCAAAATCTACATGTACTTGAAAAAGTTTTAGAAAAGTGTGATTTTATAACTCCTAATTATGAGGAAATACAAGAGTTATTTCCAGATAAATCAATTGAGGATACTATAAAATTTATTACTCAAAGAACCAATATCTATTTAAAAGGTGGTCATAGAATGGATAAAAAAGGTTGGGATGAAGTGTATTATGATGTAGATAAAAAGCTGGTCCTACCTCCTATTTCTACCGGAGTTGTTTTTGAGAAACATGGTAGCGGTTGTGTTTTATCATCTGCTCTAGCGTCCTATTTATCAAAAGGTTTATCAATAGAAGAAGCCTGTACGAACACTAAACGATACATAGAACAATTTTTAACTTCTAACGAGACTTTATTAGGTACTCATAATTATGAAAATTCATGATCGATACATTACAATATATCACGCAAGGTATTGCACCGCAAGATCATGTAGAAAATATACGTAAAGCATGTTTAAATGGTATTACCTGGGTGCAATTGCGTATAAAAAATACAGAATATAGAACTGTTTTAAAAACAGCAATAGAAGCTAGAAAAATCACTAATGAATTTGGGGTTAAATTGATTATAAACGATCATTATAAAATCGCAAAAGAGGTACAAGCAGACGGCGTACATCTAGGTAAAACAGATACTTGTCCACTAATAGCACGTCAGTATTTAGGTAATGATTTTATCATAGGTGGTACAGCAAATACTCTAGAAGACTGCCGTATCCTTCTAGATAAAAAAGTGGATTATATAGGTTTAGGACCTTATCAGTTTACAGAAACTAAAAGGAATTTAAGTCCAGTTCTAGGTGTTAAGGGTTATCGAGATATAGTTAAAGAATTGAAAACCAAAACACCTATAATCGCTATAGGTGGTATTGCTATTAATGATGTAGCTCCTATTCTAAAAACAGGTGTTTATGGTATAGCTGTTTCTGGAGTGATAACGAGTAACATGTCTAGTATAAAAGAGTTTCAGGATGTTTTAAAGGCCACGTATTTACCAGAATAAACGTGCGAATAGAAAGTCAAAATTTTAAAAAGAAAAAATGAACAACCTACTAAAGATTGCCGATAAAGAATTTAGTTCTCGTTTATTTACAGGAACAGGAAAATTTAGCTCTTCACAAATAATGAAAGAGGCATTACTAGCTTCTCAAAGTGAATTGATAACCGTTGCTTTAAAAAGAGTCGATGTTCAAAATGAAAATGACGATATTCTATCTCATTTAAATCATAAACATATCAACTTACTGCCTAACACATCTGGAGTTAGAACTGCCAAAGAAGCCATTTTTGCTGCAAAATTATCTAGAGAAGCGTTAGGAACAAATTGGGTGAAATTAGAAATACATCCAGATCCAAGATATTTATTACCAGACCCTATAGAAACATTAAAAGCGGCAGAAGAATTAGTAAAGTTAGGTTTTGTCGTGATGCCTTACATTCATGCAGATCCTGTTTTGTGCAAACGTCTAGAAGATATAGGTGTGCAATGTGTCATGCCTCTAGGTGCTCCTATAGGAAGCAATAAAGGATTAAAAACTCAAGATTTTCTAGAGATAATTATAGAACAATCTAATGTGCCGGTAATAGTTGATGCTGGTATAGGCGCACCATCACATGCAGCATATGCGATGGAATTAGGTGCAGATGCTGTTCTAGTAAACACAGCGATTGCAGTATCTCAAGATCCAATTAAAATGGCTGTGGCTTTTAAAATGGCGGTTGAAGCTGGTAGAATGGCATACGAAGCAAAACTTGCACCTATAAGTAAAAAGGCTGCTGCAAGTAGTCCATTAACTAGTTTCTTAAATTAAAGTATGAGTCATTTTAAAGATTTATTTGACACCTATAATTGGGATATTACTCTAAAGAGCATTTATGATAAAACGGCTCTAGAGGTGAGCGCTGCTTTATCAAAAGATAAACTGGATATGGAAGATTTTAAAGCACTACTTTCTCCAGCCGCACAACCTTTTATTGAAGAGATGGCACAAAAAAGCCAACTCTTAACTAAAAAACGTTTTGGCAATACCATGCAAATGTACGTGCCTATGTATCTAAGTAATGAGTGTCAAAATATCTGTACCTATTGCGGATTTAGTATGACTAACAAAATCCCTAGAAGGACGTTAACCGATGCTGAAATTTTAAAAGAAGTAGCTTTTCTAAAAGCAAAAGGCTACGATCATATTTTATTGGTTACTGGAGAAGCAAATAGAACTGTAGGTGTTGAGTATTTAAAGAATGCTATTCAATTGATACGTGCTCAATTTTCAAATATTACTATTGAAGTCCAGCCTTTAGATCAAGATGAATATGAGTTGTTGGTAGAAAATGGGCTGTATGCAGTGCTCGTATATCAAGAGACTTATCACAGAGAGGAGTATAAAAAACACCATCCCAAAGGGAGAAAATCTAATTTTGATTATCGATTAGACACTCCAGACAGATTAGGGAAAGCTGGTATTCATAAAATAGGATTGGGTGCTTTATTTGGCCTAGAGGACTGGCGTGCCGATAGTTTTTTTACCGCTTTACATTTAAAATATTTACAGAAAACTTATTGGAAAACGAAGTACTCGATTTCTTTTCCAAGATTGCGACCACACTCTGGTGGTTTAGAACCTAAAGTAGAAATGACAGATGCCGATTTAGTCCAATTAATATGTGCTTTTAGGCTGTTTGATGAAGATATAGAGCTATCGATGTCTACCAGAGAAAGTGAGCTGTTTAGAGATCATATCGTAGAACTAGGTATTACATCTATTAGTGCAGAATCTAAGACCAATCCTGGTGGTTATTCTGTAGAGCCGCAATCATTAGAACAATTTGAAATATCTGATGAAAGAAGTACAGAAGAAATCGTTTCTATGCTTAAAAGTAAAGACCTAGAAGTGGTATGGAAAGATTGGGAACAATTTGAAAACGCATCAACATCATGAGTCTAACTAGAGAAGAGAGAAAACAATACGACCGTCACATATTACTTGATGAAATAGGCGAAAAAGGACAGCTGAAATTAAAAAAAGCGAGAGTCTTAGTCATAGGTGCAGGTGGATTAGGTTGTGCTATTTTACAATATCTAACTGCTGCAGGAGTCGGAACAATAGGTGTAATAGACGATGATGTGATAGAACAAAGCAATCTACAACGTCAGATTTTATATACTATAGATGATGTAGGAAAATCTAAAGCATTAACAGCAATAAAGCGTTTATCAAGGTTAAATCCATTTATTAATTTCCATCTATTTCAAGAAAAATTGAATTCAAAAAATGCGATTGAATTATTTAATGATTATGACATTATAGTAGATGGCAGTGATAATTTCCCTACTCGTTATCTAGCTAACGATGCAGCTGTAATAACTAATAAACCTCTAGTTTATGGAGCTATTTTTAAATTTGAAGGTCAAGTAAGTGTATTCAATTATAAAGGCAGTGCAACATATAGGTGTTTATATCCAACATCACCTGATCCAAAAGATTCACCTAATTGCTCAGAAATAGGTGTTCTAGGTGTGCTACCTGGAATTATAGGTAGTTTACAAGCCAATGAAGTTATTAAGATGGTGTGCGGCATAGGTAACGTGTTATCTAACCAACTATTAACCTATAATATGCTCACCATGCAACAAATGGTATTGACTTATAAAAAGAACACTTCTATAGAAATCAATGAATTAAATCCTGATTATAATTATGCTTGCGGTATAAAAGTCGATGATTATGGGATTACTAAAAATCAATTAAAAGCACTTCATGAAAATTATGATTTATTAGATGTAAGAGAACTTCATGAAAGAGAATTACATCATATAGGCGGTCACCATATACCATTAAGTGAGTTAGAAAAAAGAAGTTCAGAAATAACTACTGATCGAGACCTCGTAGTGTATTGTAAATCTGGAATACGCAGTAAAAAAGCCGTTCAAATACTGAAACAAATTGGGTTTAAAAACACATTGTTTTACCTGAACGACTCTATATTTTAATTTATTGATTTAAAAATGATTAACAGACATCAAGTAAACTACTTATTTATATAAATAATTATTTCAAATCATTTAACCATCTTGGGATTAATGATGGTTTAAGAATTCATAAAATCAATAATATCTTGTTCTATAATTTGTGGGTTTGCACCTTCACTACTTGCGACTAACGCTCCTACTGCACAAGCATAATTAATAGCTTTTTGTGGTAGATTTTCTTTAAGTAACTTACTGATTAAAGTTGCCAAAAAGGAATCTCCAGCACCTACGGTATCCACGACTTCTACTTGATAACCACTGTTATAATAGAAGCTATCATTATAATATAAAATAGCACCGTGACGTCCTTTTGTAACACAAATAGTTTTTGTGTTGGTAAAGTCTGCAATGAATTTAATATTCTGTTCTAAAGAGTGCGTTTTTGAGTCGAGCAACTCTCCTATTTCAAAAATCTCATCATCATTAAATTTAATGAAATTTGCTTGTTCCATTAAATGAGTTAAAACCTCTTTTGTGTAATATGGCTCTCTTAAGTTTACATCAAATATTTTATACGAAGCTATTTTTAAAAGCTCGTATAAGGTATGTCTAGACGTTTCATCTCTTGCAGCCAAACTACCGTAGATAAAAGCATCAGCGTTTTCGGTCAGTTTCTCGTTTTCTTCAGTCAACTGGATTTTATCCCAAGCTCTAGGATACATAATATCGTAAGAAGCAGAACCTTTCTGGTTAAGCATTACCTTTACTTTTCCTGTTTTTAACTCTTTATGAACTTGGATATGATCAGCATTTACACCTTGTTCTACTGTGTATTCTTTTATTTCGCTACCTTTTTTATCATCTCCTATACTGCTGATAACAGAAACTGAATTACCTAAAGATTGTAAACGCAAGGCAACGTTTAAGGGAGCTCCACCTATTTTTTTATGTGTAGGAAAAACGTCCCAAAGCACTTCACCATAACAAACTATATTCTTCATTTCCATCTGTTTAATTCTTAGCGTTTAAGTTGATCACAGATTGCTCTACTCCATTCTTTGTAATATCTTGATATGCTTTTGTAAATGCATCTTTAAAAATAGTAGAAGAAGATAAATTTCCAAAAATAGACTCTAGCGTTAAAAAGCTAGCAGGCTCTATAACAGAAGCAACAGCTTTTTCATGAAGCTGTGATTTCATCGCATCCTTTATTACTAATTCCTTTCCATTTTCATCCTTACCTAGACTATAAATAGCCCATGCTGCTACTACAAAAGCTGCAAGCTCCACCGATCCTTTTTCAACTAACTGTGCTTTTACAGTAGGTAAAATGAAGATGGGAAACTTTGCTGAACTCTCTGAACAAATACGATCGATTTGATCTTTAATGTTGATATTTCCAAAGCGTTCTATTAACGAGTCTTTATATTCTTTTAAATTAATCCCTTCTAGATCGCCTAATGTAGGAGTCACCTCTATATCCATATAGTTATGCAAAAATGTACTGATATTAGAGTTAGAAACAGACTCATCTATGGTATCATATCCTATTAATGCTCCCAGAATCCCTAACACAGAATGCCCTGCATTAAGCAAACTCAATTTCATTTTTTCGTAAGGTTCTACATTTTCTACAAATTGCGCACCTACAGTCTCCCATGCCGGTCTACCTTCTATAAAATCATCTTCTATGACCCATTGCTTAAAAGGTTCACAAACTACAGGCCATGCATCTTGTACCCCTGTGGTTTCTTTTAAATTAGTAATATCACTAGCAGCTGTTGCAGGAGTAATTCTATCTACCATTGCATTAGGGAAAGATACATGAGACTCTATCCAGTCTACTAACTCTGGAACTGCTTTAGCCACATAACTCAATAACATTCTTTTAGTCATGTGACCATTTCCTTGAATATTATCACATGACTGAATAGTACAACCTTTTAAACCACGCTCTTTTCTTAATTTTAATGCTTGTGTTAAATAACCAAATATTGTTTTAGGAGCATCAGGATTCTCTAAATCATGTTGTATGGATGGAGTACTAAAATCAAATTCTTTGGTAGCCTCATTATAATTATAACCACCTTCTGTAATGGTCAATGATATAATTTTAACCTCTGGACTGGCCATTTTTTCTATTACAGCAAGCGTATTCTCTGGTGCATAAAGATATTCTACTATAGAGCCTATAACTCTAGTAGTTTGTGTACCATCTAGTTCTTTAACTATTAATGTGTACAATCCATTTTGATTCTTTAAGGTTTGATAAATTTTAGTATCAAATTCTAGTAATGCAATTCCGCAAATTCCCCAGTCAGAAGCTGAAGGATCATGCAATAATTGATCGGTATAAAACGCTTCATGAGATCTGTGAAAACCACCTATACCTACATGTACAATTCCTGTTTTAACCTTTGTTCTATCGTATGTGGGTACAGCGATACTTTCTGAAATTTTTGAAAGGTTCACTGTATTAAGTTGATAATTTTTCATCTGAATAGTTTAATTATTTGCTTTCAAATCTTTGAAGTAAAACGGCAAATATGATAATCGCTCCTTTTACCACTTGTTGAGGATAAGAAGGAACATTTAATAGGTTAAGAATATTACTGATAAGTCCTAAAATTAGAACTCCCATAAGCGTATTTATAGCAGTACCTCTACCACCATTTAAGCTAGCACCACCTATAACTACTGCCGCAATAGCATCTAGCTCCCAAGACATTCCCATATTAGGAGATCCTAAATTTGTTCTAGAAGCAACTATAATAGCAGCTGTCGCAGCTAGCGCTCCAGATATAGCATAAACTAAAAACTTATATTTATTTACCTTAATACCTGATAATCGAGAAGCCTCTTCATTACTACCTATAGCTATGATCAAACGACCAAAAACATTATAACGAAGCATCACCATAGCAGCGATAACGATTAGAAAAAATACAATCGCAATATTAGGTACTCCTAACGTAGAATTGTTTGCAAAGTCAGACATAAAAACACCACCTGCCGTTTTAAAAGTTACTGGTGATCCTTTAGAATAAATAAAACCTAAACCTCTAGCTATAGTCATTAACGCTAGTGTGGCTACAAAAGGAGCCATTTTTTGATAGGCGACTAGATAACCTGAAATACTACCTAAACTAAAACCAATAACTATGGTTAGTAATATAGCTAGTGGCAAGACGACTAGATTAACCAATATGGCAAAAGTTACTGCCAGCAATGCGACCAGCGAGCCTACAGATAAATCAATACCACCAGTAAGAATTACGATTAACATACCGATACTAATAATACCTATTCCAGATACTTGCTTGAGTAAATTAGTAATATTTGCCGATGTGAAGAACACATCAGAAATTAATGCTGAAAATATAACGAGTAAAATAAAAATGAATACCGTATTATATTTGACTAAAAACTTAAGAATCCCACCAGGACTGCTCAGTTGTTCTTTTAATGTTAAAGCCATAACGTGAATTTTATATAGTTTGAGTTTGTTGTTTTAATCGTTTACCTATAGAGTAACGCAGTATATTTTCTTCTGTAAATTGGTCTTTTTGTAGCTCTCCATAAATAGTACCTTGATGCATCACTAGAATACGGTCTGAGATTCCCATAATCTCTGGCATGTCAGACGATATAACCACTACTCCTACTCCTTTTTTTGCCACTTCATTGATGAGATTATAGATTTCGATTTTTGCTCCGACATCTACACCACGAGTAGGCTCATCTATAAATATCACTTTACTATCGATACTCAGCCATTTTGCTAATGCCACTTTTTGTTGATTTCCACCACTTAAATTTTTAACGTTAACCTCAGAACTTGGTGTTTTAATGTTTAATTTTTCAATAAGGCCTAATACCTTTTTGTACTCGTTTTCTACATTAATAAAACCTAATTTACCAGAGATAGATTTAAAGCTCGTGACGCTTATATTACGTCTTATAGAAAGCGGTAAAAACACTCCTTCTTCCTTTCTATCTTCTGATACAAAACCTATTTGAAAAGCTGCAGCATCAACTGGAGATTTAGTTTTAATCTCTTTACCGTCTAGGATTAATGTTCCTGATTTCTTTTTATCTGCTCCAAAAATTAATTTTGCAGTTTCTGTTCTCCCACTACCACCTAAACCAGCAATTCCTAACACTTCTCCAGGTCGTACACAAAAAGAAACATCATGTACAATAGTATCTCTAGCTGTTAGGTTTTTAACTTGAAAAACAGGCTCGGTTCCTATTTCTACATTTCTAGCAGGAAATAAATCTTTTAAATCACGTCCTATCATTAATCTGATAATACCATCTGTATCGGTCTCTGATATAGGCATACTTCCTGTATCTACTCCATCTCTAAGAACTGTGACAGAGTCTGCTATTTTGATAATTTCGTCTAGATGGTGTGATATGTAAATGATAGAAATTCCTTTCTCTTTTAATCTAAACAGATTATCAAATAACTTTTTAGTATCGGTAGGATCAAATACCGTTGTTGGTTCGTCTAACACCAGTACTTTAGTGTCTTCTGAAAGTGCTTTTGCTATCTCGACCACTTGCTTTTGCACAATGCTTAGATCTCTCACTTTCGCGGAAGCGTCAATCGTAAAGCCTAATGAATCTAATAACTCTTGGGCATCTTTAGTGATCTTATCCCAATTCATCCAGAATTTGCTAGCACCTAGTTTGTGTAAATAAACATTTTCTGCTACCGAGAGATCGTTTACAAGAGATAGCTCTTGATAGACCACACTTATTCCTAAAACCTGACCTTCATGAGTGTTTTTAGGATTAATCTCTTGTCCATTTAAACGTACCGTACCGGTATCCTTGTGATGGACACCACTCAAAATCTTGATCAATGTCGATTTACCAGCGCCATTCTCTCCTAGTAAAGCATGGATCTCTCCTGGCTTTACTTTTAAATTCACATCTTTAAGAACAGACACCACACCAAAACTTTTTGATATTCCTGTCATTTCTAGACGATAGTCGTTTTCTGAATTTTTCATAACCATACTAGTTAGACATTAAAATAATGCATTGGGATTATAGTACTGCGCTGCATTTTCTTTGGTAATGAGCAATGGAACAGTAAAAGATTTTTTAGGGAAATCTCTTTTACCGTTCATGTATTCCATTGCGTATTTTACAGAGTTGATACCTATTTGAACTGGACTATTCATAGCTGTACAACCATAAAAGTCCGTTTCCATGATGTATTTAATGGCTTCTTTCTGACCATCTGCACCAGCGACTATTAAAATATCATCTGTTTTACCTGCTTGGGCTATAGCTTTTATGGCACCTAGAACACAAACATCTGATTCTGTTATTACTACGTTTACATCTGGATGAGCAACGAGAATGTCTTCCATAGCTTTTAAACCACCTGCATAAGACCATTCTGTATAAGCTTGTGTCTTTATATTAAGATCTATTTTACCTTGTGTTCTCAGTTGCTCTTCTGTAATACCTTGTAACAAGCCTTGTTTACGTGTTCTACCTACTGGGTTACCAGCGTTACCACTCAATAAAGCAATATTCATTTCTTTATTTCTCATTTCCTTTGCCAGCCACTCTCCAGCAAGTTCACCATTTGCTAGATTATTGGATTGTATGGTAGTTACAACGTTTGCGCTATCGTCTATAGAACTGTCTATAATAAACACAGGTATTCCAGCTTTAGTAGCGATGTTAGTGATCCCCACCAGTGCATCAGGATCCTTTGGATTTAACAATAAAGCATCTACACCTTTAGTAATAAGATCTTCGACAGCAGCTATTTGTTTAGTAATATCGTCCTGACCGTCGGCAGATAAGAATATCATTCCATTCTTCTCTGTAGTAGATTTAATACTTTGTAATAACGCCTGATAATATGGAGCATTTAAAGATGGTGTACAATAGCCTATTTTCTTACCTGTTAGATCCAGCTCACTATCAAAAATATCTCCTGTAGATTCCTGACTACTTGAATCTGTTGTGGTACCTGCATCTAGATGTTCTACACAGCTAGAAAAAGTCGTACAAAAAACGACCAATACTGCTGGTAAAAACAAGCTCTTAAAAGCAGACTTTAAGTTTATATTTTTCATGATTTAAATATTTGAATAAATAATAAATTCTTAGTATAAATTAATGATTTTCATTTTATTACTATAAATATAAGGACTATTTCACACTTTAAAACAGCGTGATATCCAGTTGTAAAACAGTTCTTTCTTGCTCAGGATTCCACATAGCTGTTACTGCCACAGGCACTTGATATTCTAGTACAGAAAACCTCTTGCTGTAGGTTGCACCTACATTAATAATATTACCTGAACTCTCTGTGTAGAAGGTTTTATCTGTAAAGAAAGACCAGGCACCACCAGCAAAAACAGATAAGTCAGCTGTCTCATTTTGCCATACTTTACTACTTACCTCAAAGTATTGCGTCCACGAGTTCTTTAAATTCCCATCTTCTTCTATCTCAAAATCTCCAGAACCACCATTTATAATAGTGGCTAGATATAATAAGGTATTAGGAGTTACATTATAACCGAAGTTGACATCTACAAAGTTGTACCCTTGCGTTCTATCATAACTCCAGTAACTTAATTCATCACCACGTTCTTCTACACCAGTATAGTTATTATGAGAAACAGCCTCTATAAAAAACCGATCAGAAAAACGGTATTTGGTATAAATAGAAAATTCTCTATAATAAGCGCTTTCATTCTCTCCAGTAGTAATGTTCTCTACATCTACAGAAGAAAAACTCGCACCACCCCAAACACCAAATGTAAATTTCTTATTTCTAGTATTGTATTCTAGACTCGTAGCAAACAGCGCACCTGGATGTACGACAAATCCATGCCAGGTATGCATGTTCTTTAAATGACCACTTATACTAAAAGGTTCATAACTGTCCATCTCATTATCTACCGTACTCATTTCTTTTTCTACCACTTCATTCTCTACGGTAGTAACATCTTGTGCTTGTACATTAAACACTCCTGCAAACAACATCATGCTTATAGAAACTAGAATAAAAGACCTTTTATAAAAGGATTGCTTTTTACACGCTTTCGTTTCCATCAATTGATTATTATCTAACATAATTAAGCTTTTTAATGAGACATATTTTATAAACGTCTTTTTTACGTTTGTTTTTCAAATGTATTACAATTAATGGATTAAACACTATAATATTTAAATATTTGTGTAGTATTTTATCACATAACTGCGTTATATTGATAAAATAGAGCGTAAAATGACAAAATCGTAAATTAAAAATTACCGTTTAAATGACGTTTAATAGCATTTCAAAAAAGATAATGTATATATTGCGATAACTTAGTCTTATAAATAACTTAAGAATATGAACTCAAAAAAAATAGATAACATATCGGTAGATTGTGTTGTTTTCGGCTATGATATAAATGCAAAATCATTAAACGTCTTATTGATTAAGCGTTATCTAGAATCAAAAACTACACAAGAGGTTCTTGTAAACGATCATGTTCTTACCGGTTACCATGTACATAAAGAAGAGACACTCGACCAGACCGCAACACGTGTTCTTAAAGAATTAACTGGACTTACAGACCAGTATAAAAAGCAATTTAAAGCATTTGGTAATCCAGATCGTTTAACTAGTAAGAAAGACTTGTTATGGATAGAAAACGAAGGTTTTAACTCTAGAACCATAACCATAGCCTATTATTTTCTATTAAAAACAGAAGATGTAGATCTTGAAAATAACCCATACAGTGCTACCTGGTTTCCTGTAACAGCATTGCCAGAACTAGGTTTTGACCATGAAAAGATAATTCTAGAAGCCTATAAAGATCTTAAAGTAAAATGCCTGTCAGAGCCTATTATCTTTAAATTATTACCAGATAAATTTACTATCAACGAGGTACAAGATCTCTACCAGTCTATATTAGGTATAGAAATAGACAACCGTAATTTCAGAAGAAAACTCATCAATAAAAAGTACATTATCGCACTAGATGAAAAACAAGTAGGTGTTTCTAAAAAACCAGCTCAACTTTACATGTTCAGTAAAGATGTCTATGATAAGGTATTTGAAAAAAATTACTTGATCAGCATTTAAAAACGAGTTATTAACACGCTTTTGTTATCATTTATTTAATCTTTTAACTTTTAAAAATATAAGGGCGCTGTAAATCTTTTATTTTTGTTTATTCCAAATAAGCACTAAACAGCCCATAATGATCCCCAAACTACATTACCGTTCTCAAGCAAGTTCTACCATAGACCACCTACAAAACATTCAAAAAGCATGTAGCTGTGGTGTAGAATTAGTACAACTGGACTTAGATCACATACCTGTAAAAGATCATTTGAACCTGGCCGAAGAGGTTATAAAAATAACCGCACATTTTCAAACCAGGCTAGTCATAAAGACCCATTATAAAATTGCACACGAGATTAAGGCAGACGGTATTTTTCTAGAACCTCAAGACCACAGCATTGAACATGCTAGAAATCATCTCTATACATGGCAAACGATAGGCGCTACAGCGCATACCTTGCAAGACTGTGAAAACCTTATATCTAAAGATGTAGATTACATCGCATTAGGACCATATAAAGCTATAAACGACTCTACTATAACACCTTTAGGAATAAATGGTTACACTGCAATAGTAGACACATTAGAAACCTCTACTCCTATTCTAGGTTACGGTAACGTCACCACAGAAGATGTAAACGATATACTTGAGACAGGAGTCTCTGGATTATTAGTTGCACAAGGTTTACATGCCGATTTTAACAGCATTAAAAAATTCAACCAACTCTTAGGAGCATCTGTGGTAGAGGAAATGCGCCATTCTTTTAAATAATTACTTCATACTCAAAGTACACAACACAGTTTTAAAAAGGTAATACCTTCTATGTATAGAATAAGGTAGTTAATAACCTGCCTAGTAATGACTATCCCATTTAATGACTTACTATTTTTACTATTAAGTAATAATCAGTAACTCATTAAATGTGCACTTCATTTATTTCATTTTATACCCATTAAAACAGCCGTATCCATTAACTTTGAATAGAAGATGAAATCCGTTGGGTTTTATGATATTACCTTAAAAGCAGATCTTATGAAAAATAGTATTTTTATTATAGGCATCCTGATACTTTGCGCCAGTTGTTCTACCTCAAAAATGACCACTGCCTCATGGAAATCAGACGATTTTGATAACCAGACCATCGATAAGATATTAGTATATGCTAATACCGATGACCAGAAACTGCAAAAAGAATTTGAAGACCAAACCGCCCAAATTCTAATCAAAGAAGGCATTTTTACCTATAAAATGCACGATATCTTTCCAGACATCGTCTATAAAGAAGTAAGAACCCAAGAAGAAATAGCTGCCTTTGTAGAAGACTGCAAAGAAAAACAAATCAGTAAAATTCTTTTTGCGACAAAAAAATCACAGACCGTAGATACCGTAATGAGTAAATCACTACACAATTACATGAACGGTTTACATACATTAAGTCTAGAGCGTTATAATGACGATGAGCCAGAGTACGACACAAAACAAGTAACTACCTATGTCATAGAAGCTGCGGTTTATGATATTAATGAACCGTCACAAAATGCTCCCATTGCAACCACCAGCGTTACCGCAACAGACCCAAAATCTTTAGATAAAATAAAAGACCAATTACTTAAATCTATTAAACAACTCTTTAATAAGTAAACCAGTCCCCCTTTTTCCATTTACTTAAAGCAATAGAACCCCTATATTTCTATGGGCGTTTCCCTAAAAAGGGTCCCGCTTTCCACTATATCTTTTGTTTTAAAAAGAAAAACAAAAGGATGCCGTTGCAATCGGTAACGCGAGTAGAAAAAAAGCAATCTATACACTAGATAGTAGATCTTATATAACCAGCAAAGTACCATAAAAATGAGCGACTCCTTACCCATTAGTATAGACACTATAGTAGTAAAAGATCTCGATGGTAACGTGCTAAATCTCATGCAAGAGCACAAAAACCAAGTGCAGTTATTACTTATCTATAACAATGACTGTCTAGGCTGCACAGGTCGCGCCATACCACTCGCCTATGAGTTTCAACTGCAATATCCCAGTATACAAGTAGCCGCTATACACAGCGATTTTAAAAAACGCGAGGGAAACAAAGAAAACATAAAAAGCATATTTACCACCGGCCAGATTCCCTTCCCTATTTACATAGACCAACACCACAAAGTCTACGACCAGTTTAAAGCAGAAGGCACACCACAGTGGTTATTAATTACCAAAACTGGTGATTTGTTCCGTTCTGTATTTGGATCACAGGATAACGCTAAGAACCGTTTGTTCTATGCATTGGAGAGTTTGGTGGGTTAACCCTTACGGTTTCCCGCAATAAAGCCAGATATTTTTCCCTCTTTCGCGAAAGCGGAACTGTAGAGAACAAAGAACTTTTAAAATTTTAAAATCTCTAAACTGCTAGAAGCAAACGACCTAAAGGGACGTGATTCAATTTGTGAATATCTATTCGGTTTTTTAAAGATTTGGGTTGTTGTGCTAGGGTATATTTGGCACCCATAAAAACAAAAAAGATGAGCGCAACCTGGTACGAATGTAAAGTGAAATATAGAAAATTTGATGAAGCGTCAGGAACACAAAAGATAAAGACAGAACCGTTTCTAGTAGATGCGATTTCTTATACAGAGGCTGAGAGTAGAATCACTCATGAAATGGCGGCTTACCTGCCAGAGAGTGAAGAGATTAAGATTACTAATATTAAGGTGGCAAACTTTGCAGAGATCCACCCTTTTGAGAATACGGATAGATGGTTCAAGTCGCGTGTGTCTCTTATCGCCTTTGACGAAGAAAGCGGTAAGGAACGTAAGACTAATTTATATTTACTAGTGCAAGCTAACGATGTAAAAGAGGCTTATGACAACACGGTAAGCACGATGGCAGACACGATGGGAGAATACACGATTCCTGCAATTTCAGAGTCGCCTATTATGGACGTATTTCCATATTTTACTGGAGAAGAGAATGATATGGAGCGCTTAAAGGCTTTTGTCGCATTAAAAGATTCTACTCCAGAACCGGTAGGAATTATCGATGCACAACTGGACCATGATGATGTTCTCGCTGCTGCCGAAGAGGAATAACTTATTCTATTTAAAATAGTATACCACATATGTAATTGCAGTATTTTATAAATTACTGATGTTTAAAATCCCTTAGAAATGAAAGAATCATTTTTAAGGGATTTTTTTTATGTAATTAGATCTTAAACACTCCATTATCAGGATAAGATAATCGTGATTTAATAGAGTCGCTATAAATAACCTTGTTAAAGAATGTGCTATCTATTTTATGATGCCTAATTTTGTACACTCTTTGAGGTTTTAGCGTTTTTATACCCTACGCTAGAATTATTAAAAACAGCCTTATTATGTATGCAAAACACTTTTTATACGATTATCTAATTGAGATGGGCATGTCGGTCACTTATGCTAGATATATCAATATGATCGCGCTACTTATCGCTTTATTGATAGTAGCATTACTCGTAGATTATATAGTGAAAAGAATTATTGTAAATCTGTTTACCCAGTTTACAATTAAGACTAAAACAAAGTTTGATAATTTCTTGGTTACTAACAAAGTACCCAAAAATGTGGCGCACATTATACCGCTTATTCTTGGTCTAGAGTTTATACCAGTAGTCTTTGCCGATTTTCCATATTTTGAGAATATGGTAGAAAAGGGTTTTAAGGTTTTTGCCATAATTCTTACCCTATGGATCGCACGTAGTTTATTGAGTGCACTCAAGGATTATTTTAAAACACTATCTAGATTAAAGGATAAACCTATAGATAGCTACATACAGGTATTTATGATTTTTGCTTGGGTAATCGGTATATTTTCTGCTTTTGCGATTATCACTGGTATAGAATTCATAAAATTCATGACCACACTGGGTGCGGCGTCTGCTATAATCATACTTGTTTTTAGAGATACGATATTAGGTTTTGTAGCCAGTATACAGGTTTCTATTAATGATATGGTGCGTATAAGCGACTGGATTACTTTTGAAAAATACGGTGCAGACGGTACGGTGGTAGAGATTAATCTATCTACGGTAAAGGTGCAAAACTTTGATAAAACCATTACAACTATTCCTACTTATGCGCTCATATCTGACTCGTTTAAAAACTGGCGAGGCATGGAAAACTCTCCTGGTAGACGTATAAAAAGAGCCTTAAACATTAAGTTAGATAGCATCACTTATCTATCTAAAGATGACGTAGATACCTTAAAAAAAATAGATCTAATTTCTAGTTATGTAGAAAAGCGCCAGGCAGATATCGACAGCTATAATGAGAAAAATAATATCAATAAAGAACTGCCCTTGAATGGACGCAATATGACTAACATAGGCGTTTTTAGAAAATACATAGAGACCTATATTGAGAACCATTCTGGTATCAATAAAGACATGATGATTATGGTGCGACAGCTCGCTCCTACTAGTCAGGGCATGCCGCTAGAGATCTATGCCTTCAGTAGTGATAAGAGATGGGAAAACTATGAATACATCATGGCAGACATCTTTGACCATACCATTGCAGCTGTTCCTTATTTTAATCTAGAACTCTTTGAAGAACCGAGTAATTCTAGTTTTAAGAATCTTAAACCGTTTTCTTAATTACAGTATAGCATATAGATTTTTGTGTGTTCCGCTTTCGCGAAAGCGGAATTTACATTCACACACCTAGACTTTATTACATCATTTTGATAATTCTTAAAGTGATGGCTGTATAGATTCTTACTTCTAGCATCACTCCTTTTCTATCATTTACTTGTCAGCACGCCACTAATATCTTGCTATAAGCTTATTTTAACATAATAGACCTCTTATTATAAAAGTTATGATAAACCCATGTTGAGATATTGTTAAACGGTATTCTTACGGCGTTCTTGTTGCCTATCTTTAAGAAAAGACAAGATATTATGAAAAAGGAAACCACAAAAACAGAAAAAGAATTAACCTACAATCCAGAAATAACGCAGCACGATAAAGATCTATTAAATCAGGACAATGCTAACTTGCACAGCGATAATAATGCAGACCAGCAACTCATCGATAGAAAAGAAAAAGTAGATTTTACAGGTGGTGATCTAGATATACCTGGTAGAACTGCAGCCCAAAAAGGCAACGGTACACCAGCCTTAAATGATGAGGAGAACAAATTACACAGTCAGGGCGGTGACCGTCATAATAATCTAGAAAGAGATGACGCTGCTAGATAGTAAACGTCCCTAATTTTTAAATAAAAAAAGCTTTCTACAGAGAACTGTTAGAAAGCTTTTTTATGCATTCGTATTAAAGCTATCTATACTATACTTAGTTTTTAATAAGGTCAAATGATAATTTAATACCTTGAATAATCATACCTGTACCTATTATCGCGATAATAAGTCCCATAATTTTACCAATTACAGATATTACGTTATTTCCTACTATTCTCACAATTAGATCACTCAATTTAAAGGTGAAATAAGTAAGCAAACTCATAAAACCAAAAATAGCGATCACTAAAATAATTTGTAACATCTCAACTTTAGACACAAAATTCATCGCGGTAACGATAGTACCGGGACCTGCAAGAATAGGAATAGCAAGTGGTGATACGGCTATGTTCTCATCTATGTTTACATTATCAATGCTTTTAACACTAGACTGCTTAGACTGCAGCATGTCAAAACCTATGAAGAATATCAAAATACCACCAGTAATTTTAAAGGCAGGAATACTGATGTTGAACAATTCAAAAATAAATTTACCTAGAAGAACAAACACGGTCACAATAATAAAAGCAATGATGTTTGCTCTTCTATTAATGTCGAGTTTTGTTTTTTTATCTGCTCCTTGAGTAAGCGATAAAAAAACGGTCATGTTAGATATAGGATTAGTTATCGCAAAAAAACCTGTAAATACAGTGATACAAAAGGTTATCATGTTATCCATACTATTAAATCTTAATTATTTCATGTCGTAAATACGAGGCGGCAATATTAGATATATTACCGCTAACTATAACACAATTAAGAGTTTATAATGCATTTTATGATATCAATTCAATTTGCCTATTTTACTTGAAGATACCACAATTTAAGAAGGAGTTTTAAGCCAATTCTTTCATTATTTCTGAAAATAACTCATAAGATCTTATTCGGTCATTTGTGTCATAAATATTAGTAACAGCAATTAATTCATCTACCCCAGTTTTTTCAATAAAGTCTTTTACTTGTGCTTTAACTTTACTCTTACTACCTATAAAAGAATACTTCAACATTTGATGTACTTGAGGATGTTTTAATAGCTCTCTAAATTCATCATTCATATCTGTCCCAGGTTGTACATAATCACGGTTACCAGTGAAGATTCCTACTATCATGCGTATTAATGAGGTGGACATTCTTTCTGCTTCTTCGTCAGTGTCTGCTATAATAATGTTGACACCTGCCATTACATAAGGTTTTTTTAGATCTTGTGATGGTGTAAACTCATTGCGATAGATCTGTATAGCCTCCATTAAATGAGTTGTAGCAAAATGACTTGCAAAAGCATAAGGCAACCCTTTTCTAGCCGCAAGGTGTGCACTGTCTGTACTAGAACCGAGTATATAAATAGGTACGTCTACACCTTCGGCAACGGTAGCTCTTACTTGCGCAGTGGCATTTTCTTTAGAAAAATAAGTTTGTATTTTTTCTAATTCGGATGGAAAAGAGTGCGCTGCCTGCATGAAATCAGATCGTATAGCTTGTGCGGTTTCTCTATCGGTACCTGGTGCTCTACCCAGTCCTAGATCTATACGATTAGGATATAAAGATGCTAGCGTGCCGAATTGCTCTGCAACGATAAGTGGCGAGTGATTGGGCAACATGATACCTCCAGAACCTACACGCAAAGTATTGGTACTTTGTGCTACATACCCTATCAATATAGATGTGGCACTACTAGCAATATTAGAAGCATTATGATGCTCTGCCAGCCAGTAGCGCGTATAACCGTATAATTCTGCATGTTGAGCCAGTCTCAAAGCATTGTTATAGGTTTCTTTAAGTGTATGACCTTGAGAAACTAATGCCAGGTCTAGAATGGAATATAAAACAGGTTTTGTATTCATAAAATATAAGTTGCTCAGTGATCAACTATCCAGTAAAAGAAATATTGTAATGTATCTATAAAACTAAAATCATTCTTATAAGAGGTATAAGCAAAATTAGGATTTCCAAC
The DNA here is from genome assembly GCF_045063745.1 of Nonlabens sp. Asnod2-A12. Classification (NCBI taxonomy): domain Bacteria; kingdom Pseudomonadati; phylum Bacteroidota; class Flavobacteriia; order Flavobacteriales; family Flavobacteriaceae; genus Nonlabens; species Nonlabens sp. Asnod2-A12. The sequence continues at coordinate 378,750 of NZ_JBEFOB010000003.1, forward strand.
TTACAATTTCTTCTAGTTCTCTTCTAGTTTTTGGGTGTTCTGGATCTGCTTTTCTATAACCGAATGCAGTCATAAATGATAAGCCATATTTATTGATATCTACACCAAATTTATCTTGTAATAAAGCCTCTGCTTTTTCTTGATGAAAACCTTCTATAGGACAAGAATCGATACCGATCAATGCTGCAGCAGTCATCATGTTACCTAATGCGATATAAGTCTGTTTTGACGACCAGTCGAATAATTTCTTATCTGTATTAAGGTTAAAATCACGTTCTTGAAATTCTCTATAAAACTTAGAATACATCTCCATCACATCTTCTGGCAGTTGCTTAACATCTTTCATCATACGTGTGATATAATCTGCATCATGTTTTATCATAGGTGCTTTCATACTTAGTCCTAAAACAAAATGACTAGCCGTATCTAATTTTAAAGGAGCACCCCAAGCCACAGGTTTTAATAATTCACGTAGCTCTTTATTTTGGACAACTATAAAATGCCATGGTTCAAAACCAAACGAACTAGGTGATAGTTGTGCGGTTTTAAGAATAAACTCCATATCTTCATTAGATACTATTTTAGAAGCATCAAATTCTTTTGTTGCATGTCTATAACGGAATGCGTTGAGTATTTCTTCTTTTGAAATGTTAGGTGCGTTCATGAATTTAAAATTTGCTATTTATACAGGCACAAAGATATTAGTACCAACAAGCTTAATTAAGGTATTAATAAAGGATATATAGGTACAAATCAAGGTTAATCACCTATATAATAGATAACCATAGAGGGAATTGATTAAATTTGATCAAAATACCAGATAAATGAATGTTATAGAAACATATAAACCTTTTGAAATACAAGAAATAGAATTAACAGAATGGAAGTCTCGCCCTGTTAAAAATAATTTCTTTGAACTGGTACTTATAAAATCTGGAGAAGGCACCCAATGCATTAATTACAACCTCTCACCTTATCATAAAAACAGCCTGTTTCTATTACCACCTTTGAAATGCCATTCTTTTACGGTAGAGAAACCTACCACATTTGTCTTTTTAAAATTTACAGATTCCTTTTTCAAGGATATAGGGAAAATTAATATTGATAGAAATGAATGGTTTAAAGAAGCATCTTTTATTCTATCTAATTATAATCAGTTGCCAGGTGATATAATTAAAGACGAAATAGATAGAAAACATCTCGAGAGTATTGTACAAATTATACTAGCCGAGTCGAGAAACTATGGATCTACTTCTATTAACCTAATAACTAGTTTAATGACTAGTATACTAGAAATTTTAATAAGAAATATAAAAAAAGGAACTTACAGCGAAGTTTCAGATAACACTACAGATCAAAGAATCACAAAAATGCTTAACTACATCAATGAGAACATTGATAAAACAGAACTTTTAAAAGTTGATCACCTCGCTAGTGTATTTATGATGTCACCTACCTATGTTAGTGAGTATTTTAAAAAACAAGTAAATATGTCCTTAAGAGAATATATTATTAAAGCAAAACTCAAACTTGTAGAGATACGTCTTCTTAACTCTAACTTTACACTTACTCAAATAGCAGATGATCTAGGTTTTACAGACATAAGCCATTTATCAAAAACCTTTAAACGTTATACAGGTATATCTATAAGAGAATTTAAAAGAAATGGCGAGTATATGTTGTTAAAACGAGCTCGATGTAATGGTTAAAAGACCTTTAAAAAAATCTATCTTATAAAATTTCAGTAAATTACAATTTTCCTGTAAATATTAAAAAAACCATATACAGAAATGGAAGTATGCTCAGGAATATCCAGAATGATTGCTTAGACAGCTTACGTTTATACCTATTCATTAACAAGCCTGTATTAACCAGTGACCAGAATACGGTAGCAAAAAGTATGATTATAGAAATAAGGTTTAATTTACCGTAGGTAAGAGTCCCCTCATAAGAAGGAGCTATATATCCACACACTGTACCCACAGATAAAATTAGTAGGATAAGAAGGGTAAGTTTCTTGAAAATATTAAGATTTTGAAACCAAGTCATTTATTAAATAAGTTAATTGAAAGATAAGTTTTGTTTAACAAAAGGTAAAAATATTTCATTCTTTTGAGAACATTTTACGGTTTCCCTCATTTAACAAAAAACTAGTTAAAAAACATCAAAATTCACCTTTCAACGTCTAATAATTTGTTAAAACGACCTGTGACACTTCTTTGAGTATGTAGAAATAAGTAAGAATTGACAAAATTCCCATCACAAAAATAGAATGACTTAAAAAAAAAAAACGAGAACCTATTACTAGATTCTCGTTTTCTAAAAAATATGTTTTGGAAAAACTACTCTCCTGGCATAGGTACTACAACACCATTTTCTGGTTGTGCATAGAATGCAGCTGGAGTTTCTACAAACTCAACATTTGTAATAGATGCTACACCTATCTCATTAGTATAACCTTCTTCTTTACTCCAGTTACGGAAAGACCATTTAGACGCAAATGGCACACCATCTACAACAGTAAGTTCTTCATATTTTGCAAAATGAGGCTCTTCTTCTGCAGCTTCAACACCTTTTCCATAACTAACAATGTATGCAACACCGTCAAGTACGTTTGTTTTAGGATCTTTATATACCACATACCAGTCTTCTGACGTGTCTCCTACTCCATTCTCAAAAGATAATCTAGAAGTTGGATATTGTGTATCTCCATAAGTAAGCATTTCTTCACTAGACCACTGTGTACCTGGATCATTTAATTTATAAGGCATGGCAAAGAAATAAGACCATGTAAAAATGTGAAATCTAGTCATAGGGTTTGCAGCTAACTCTTCATTACTTGCATATACCTTATCTCCATCAAAAACGATTACACTACCGTCTTTGTTATCTATGCGTACCATAGAACCATCTGTCTTTTGAGTAATTTTACCATCTAATAAAGTATTACCACCAAAGGCAACCGTAAAATCATAAGCTACCGCATCATTAGATAGAAAAGCTTCTTTCTTATGTGCTAATTCTATACTGTTAGTAAACGCTGTGATTTCTGATTGTGCTTCTGGCATCTCTGTAGTTGCAGCAGGTGCTTCAACCATTTCTTTTACCTCTTTTTCTTCTTTACAACTAGTAAGAATGCTTATAGCCGCTAGTAGGAATAAAACTTTTTTCATGGATATTATGTATTTGATTTATTTAAGAATACAAAAGACTAAGTTATTTGTCACATAATGAGCTATTAGGCTGTTAAACTTGTGCTAAGAAATATAGGCCGCTATGTGCATCTTAAATTTGGTCAACTGTATCAAAAAACTATCTTCGCGGCATGTGGATGTATTTAGGTCTTTTGGCCGCTTTATTTTTAGGCTTACATAACTTATGTAAGAAGCATGCCGTACAAGGAAATGAGGTTTTCCCTGTGTTATTAGGCACCATAACAGCTGGATTTCTTTTTATAGTACCGTTTTATATAGGTTCTATTTTCTATCCAGATATTACTAGAGAACTAGGTTTTTATATAGAAACTATTCCATGGACCACGCACGGTTTTATACTTATAAAATCTATGATCATGGCATCTTCCTGGATACTCGCTTACCAGGCATTAAAACACTTACCACTTACCATAGTCACTCCTATACGCTCTGCAGGGCCTTTTTTTACCTTTATAGGTGCCATTGTTATTTATAAAGAAGCACCTAACAACTGGCAGTGGTTGGGCTTTTTTATGATTATTCTATCGGTGATTATGTATTCACAAATAGGTAAAAAAGAAGGCATACATTTTAAAAGTAACAAATGGATTTTTGCCATAATAGGCGCTACTTTTCTAGGTGCATCTAGTGGTTTATATGATAAATTCCTGATTCAAGGGCTTTTACTCAATCCGCAAACGTTGCAATTCTGGTTCTGTTTTTACACCATATTAATATTGCTGGTTATATTATCCATAACGTGGTTTCCATATGCTAGTAAAAGAAAAGCTTTCAAATTTCGCTGGACCATTCCTGCAGTAGGAATCCTATTACAAACAGCAGACTACTTCTACTTTAAAGCACTTCAAGATCCAGATGCTTTGATCATGTTATTAAGTGCCATAAAACGCAGTCAGATAATCATAGCTGTTGTTTTGGGAGGTATTTTATTTAAAGAAAAGAATAAACGCAAAAAACTGATTCCTCTAGCAGGCATCATGATAGGCGTGTTTTTGATTTTGTATTCTTAGAAAGGTCTTTTGGCATTTTGTTTGTTCTATCCGTTTAAATCTAGTTAAATGAGCAACCTAACCAAATTATCCATAGCTTTTTTTATAGTATTATTTTATCCAGCACTTTGTCAAGCACAAAAAACTTTAGATAGTTTATTCTATAAGATTCCTTTAGAATCTAGTAGAGATTCTATTTATTCTTATTTGAAAAATAGTCAGTTCAAATCCTTTTCAAAAAATGAAACTATTCTTAGCAATGGCAAAGAAATCAAAATTTACTCTGGTTATAAAACAAATAAAAATTCATTAAGTGACTATCAAGAACTCTACTTGTCATCAGGAACTAGCAGCGTGGAAGGAGGCAAATTCATCAATAATTTACTTACTATAAAAACCTTATACTACTTCCCTACTAAAGCAAATGCAAGCGCTTTTTATAAAGATAAAACAGAATACCTCAGAGATATATTCTCAAACCCATCTTATTTCTATACAATGAGAGAAAACGATATTAATACAGGCTTTTATAATCGATTTATTAACGAGAAAAACAACATTGAAGTTCTTTTGAAATATCAAAATAAAGATGGTGAAATAGTAGTTGAATTAGAATATCAAAGACATGAGGGTAAACCTACTCTTCAAAAAAAGTATAGGCCTAAAGAATCATTAATAACAGAAAAGTTAGATAGAAAGGATGTTTATGAAATATTAACAGTAAGTGAAATTCCAAAAACAACTAAGTGTTTTACTAAAAATGATAATTCCATATTGTGTTTAAGAAAAAGTATTGCAAATCAAGTAAATCGAGATCTAGATATTTATAAGTTCCTACAAGGTGATCAAAGAAAAAAAGTTAACCTTAGTTTTATCATTAAAAGTAATGGTCAACTTATTAATATCAAAGTTCAACATCAAAATAAAGATCTCGTAGAAGCTATAAAACATAGCATTAATAAAATAACCATTGAAGAGCCTGCTTACAAAGATGGGAAAGCTGTTAATTTTTATCACTCGATGTCTTTAACGTACATAATTCAACATTAAAGAAAATTTCAATTAATCATGTTCCGCTTTCGCGAAAGCGTACACCATCACCATTATTTCTAAGCAAATACTGAGAACTTCAGTAAATTTGCATCATTAATTCAGACATTTATACCTATTAAAACATGATCAACAACATACCATGTCCTTCTTGTGCTACGCCTATACTTGTAAACACAGAAGAATTTTTAAAAGGCACCACTTTTGCATGTTCTAATTGTGATGTAAAGTTAGGCATAGAAGAAAAAACAGATTTAGATCAAGAGAAACTAGATCTATTCAAGAAGTTTACCAAAACTAAAAAGGAAAGAACGTCTGTCATTCCATGTCCAGATTGTGGTGCAGCCATTACCTTTTACGAGAGAGATTTAAAAAAAGGTGAAACCATCTCCTGCTCCAGTTGCAATGCTAGCGTTGCTTTATAACTTAAAAGAAACTGCGAGATTCTTAATTATGTTGAGAGTTTATTGTTCAAAACTCTCTTCTCGACCATCACTATGTAGTGCAAATCTGCCTTTAGTTCGATCATGTACTTGCTCTTGTTGAGGCCACGGCCAGCCACCGAATTGTGTCTCTTGATAATCTGCAAAGGCTTCTCTTATTTCTTGTTGTGTATTCATGACAAATGGCCCGTGCTGCGCCACCGGTTCATTAATAGGTTTACCCTGTAAAACAAGTATATAAGAGTCTGATGTGCTATTTGTTATCTCTAAATCTACAGCGGCATTTACTTCTATAGAGTGATTTTCATACACCGCAGTTCCAGCGATATGGATAGCTGTCCCACGATAATAATATAAAGTCCTTGTAGTTGTACTCGATTTTGCTTTGGGCAGTGTATAAGTTGCACCAGCTTCCATCTTTATAGTTACCACAAGCACTTCGTTATCTTCATGCGCTGCCCATGAATCTGGTGTAGGATCTAGCGCACGCAATTGATTGATCTCTCCAGCGATAAGATCTACCGTTGTGATTTTATCCTGACTATCTCTATAATTAATAGTCGGAATATTCTCTTTCCACAGCATTTTAAAATGTGGCGGCACCATTTTACTTGCTCGAGGTAAATTGAGCCATACTTGAAACATCTCTAGTGTATTCTCCTTATCTTCTTGTAATAAGGGAAACATCTCACTGTGTAATATACCTTTTCCGGCAGTCATCCATTGAACATCTCCTGCGCCAAAACGACCTGCACCACCTAATGAGTCAGAATGATCTACAAAACCTTCTTTATTTATAGTTATGGTTTCAAAACCACGATGTGGATGGTATGGGAAACCAGGCACATTACTACCATGGTACATTCTATAACCGTCTTTAATTGTAAAATCATTGCCTATATTTCTACCAGCTTTTTCTCTTTCAGGAACACCTAGATCTGCATTACCTGCCGGATAATAGTCTCTGTGATGAGCACAAAATAAGAATGGATCTTGCGTTTTCCATGGAAAACCTAGTGGTGAAATGTTTTTTATTACAGTAGACATATACGTTTCTATTATTTATCATCTTCATTAAAGACACGTAAAAATGGGCCAAAGAAATTTAAAAAACACTTATAGAATCCATAAAATTACAGAAGGTTTGTTGTGGTATTCGCTTTCGCGAAAGCGGAAACATAACATTATTAAATTTAAAATCAATTGTTAGCCGTTTACCAGAAAGAAATTACACTTAATAAAATAGACTTAAAATACTACCTCTCTAAAGAGGTTTTAATGAAATCCTCTTATCTTTGATATGGAATAAGATTTAATATTCTTAATGCAACAAATTAAACAACATCTTGAGGGCATCGCGCACATTACAGATAAGGATTGGGAATTCTTTATCTCAAAATTGACGCATCGATTAATACCTAAAAAGACTGTTTTTTTGGGTTTAAATGAGGTAGAAAATCACATTTCTTTTATTCAATCTGGTGTGGTGCGTCTTTTTATACCTAAGGATGATACAGAAAAGGAAATCACTTTTGGCTTTAGTTTTAAAAACCAATTTGTGAGTGCTTATGATTCTTTTCTTACCAGACAGCCTTCTTCTTATCAATTACAAGCACTTACAGAAACAAGTATTTTAAGCATTACCTACGACGATTTACAAGACGTTTACAAAAACACACAGATAGGAAATCTAATAGGTAGATTAACTGCAGAACGTCTTTTCTTACTTAAATCTAGTAGAGAACAAAATTTACTAAACCTCACAGCAGAAGAACGTTACCTTAAGCTATTTAAAGAAAGACCTGAGCTACTAAGAATTATGCCTCTCAAATATATAAGTTCTTATATAGGTGTAACCGCACAGGCTTTGAGCCGTATTAGAAAACGAATTTCTTGATCTAGGTTCATAGTTTAAGAACACAACTGCTTTTACCTTTGTAAAAAAAATAGATTATGGCAGTTATACTTCTAGTACTGGTACTATGGTACGGTGGGCTTTTCTTTCAATCCTTCTTTTTACATAGATATGCAGCGCATCAAGTTTTTACAATGTCTAAAACCATGGAACGCATCACTTTTGTACTTACATGGATTTTTCAAGGCTCTAGTTATCTAAGTGCTTATGGATATGGAATCATGCACAGAATGCATCATGCTTTTACAGACACAGAAAAAGATCCACACTCACCATCTTATGATGATAATATGTTTGCGATGATGTGGAAAACAAAGACTACGTATCAAGACATTAATAAAAATCGAGTTCCAGTTGAGGCTAGATTTACTAAGAATGTACCACAATGGAAAGCGTTTGACTCTTTTGCAAGTTCTCGTTTTTCTAGATTGTTATGGATCACGCTTTACATATTATTCTTTGCATACTTTGCTACAGCATGGTGGCAGTGGTTATTATTACCTATCACTTTTATGATGGCACCTATACATGGTGTGATTATCAACTGGTTCGGTCATATATATGGCTATGTTAACTTTAAAATGAAGAATACTAGTAAAAATCTTTTTAGATTTGATTTCTTAATGATGGGTGAAGGATATCACAATAATCACCATAAATATGCAAATAGAGCTAATTTTGGTGTGAAATGGTATGAAATTGATGTAACTTACCTCATTATTAGATTACTGAATACTGTAGGTATTATTCAATTAAAAAGAACAGGACATTAAAGCACAGCCCTTTTTTTTTTAAGAAGAGGAATCCTCTCTACGGTATCCAAACCTGTAGGGGGATTTTGTGCTTAAATTAAAGTTGACCGAGAGCAACCAGATCATTTACGTAATTCTTTAATCAGAATTGTGATTGCTTACTTACTAAAACCAAGCTCTTTTCAACTAAAAAAGCCAAGTCTAACGACTTGGCTTTTTAATTTAATAACGATATCTATAACTTCTTATCCTATTATATAAACAACAAAATAAGAGTAAGCACTAGCCCTGCTGCGGCAAATATGATTCCTTTTCTAAATATCTGAGTACCTGGCATGAACATCCAGAAGGCCGATATAACAAAGAATAAAAGCGATACACCAAAGAAAATATTAAGAAAGAACAATGGCTCTCCTGATTTTGCTTTATGAAAATGCGTCATTTTATCAAGTATGTAAGGAAGTTCTTTTTTTACAAAACTAGCTTCTCCAGTAATGCTATTATAACTACCACCTTTAAAGTAGTAAACGCCGGCTTCTTCCTTACTTATTTTAAGATTTTTGATTTTGAGAGCAGGTCCTACCTTATCCTTAGATAAACGAGCTTCTACTGTTTTCTCAATTTTAATTTCGTTCTTTAATGCATCTGTATCTCTGAAGATCAAAGCGACTCCACTAATAGCATAAACGGCCATGATTCCTGCCAAAAAGAAGCCTAAGTGCCTGTGTAATTCGCGCATTTTTTGAGATGTCTTTCTGCCCATAATAAAGTATTGTCTAGATTTATGTTAAATGACAAATCTAATGGACTAAAAAAGAAAATGACGCACTTTTTTATAAAAAAATATGGATCAAAAATAAATGAACCAAAAACAGCTCACAAAAATTATGAGTTAGTACCACTACTGTAATTATAGTATGCCTAGCATGAAATAGAATCGATGAAATACTCTTTGCGATACCTTATAACTACAGCCCATACAGACCACTGTAGACATATAAAAACAGTTGTTCACCCTGATACACAATTGATTAATAACTATTAAAATTTGTTTTCTCATAATCATTTACTAGTTAAAGTTTGAAAAAACAGATGAATTCGTAATTATTATACGAATAAATCAATAATTTGGTAACAACCTTTAAATCAATTATCAAATGAAAAAACTATCCTTATTAGTTCTATCCATTTTCATTTTTACAGCTTGTAATAATGAAGAGGCAGACTTTCAGGCAGAAACACCAGTAAGTAGTAAAACCCTCACCATTCAAGAAGTGAATCAATACATATCTGACCAGTTGCAACAATCTGGAGATGTAGACTGGACACATGCACCTGCAAACGTACTATACAGTGCCATAATGCATGGTGATGGTATTCTTAGTTTAGGTTATGGACAGCCAGGTGAGCATTTTGCACAAGTAAAAACAACAGACCTAATTGCAGCAAAACAAAACGCTATCTCTATTGCTGCTAATAAAGAAGGAATCAATAAAACAGAAGATTTCCTTATTGCCGATGATGAATTACTTAACTCTATTGAACTTAAAATCAATAATTTAGAAACTGTAATCGCTTTACAAGCTGCTAACAACATACGTTATATAGATCCTATAGGTTATGGTTTATATGTAGATCCTAATGGAGTCGTTTTAAAATCTAGTTCTGGCTGTGATCAAAGCGGACAAAGTATCAATAGCAATGACTATACAGTTATATCACCTAACGCATGGAAACCATGGAATTACAACATACACAACATAGACGATGCCTGGAATTATAGTACAGGTGCTGGTGTTACCGTAGGACTTATCGATACAGGAATAAGTGCAAATCAAAGATTATTAGGTAGTGATTTTAATGACGGCGCTTCTTCTGGACGTAGTATTCAAAAATTCGGAACCTTTATAGATTCTAACTGGTGGTGGAGCAATAATACAGATGGACCTAATGATCGTTGTGGTCATGGAACGACTATGGCGTCTACTATAGCCAGCCCACGTAATAATGACGCAATGCCAGTAGGTGTAGCTTATAACTCTAACATGGTAGCCTATCGCGGTACAGAAGATGTTCTTTTAAACGACTATCATGAACGTAAAGGTGTAAGTAACGCTCTCAAGGCTCTAGGTAACCGCAGCGATGTAAAAATAATCTCTATGTCTATAGGTTATGTATGGAGCATAGGTAATGTAAAAGATGCTGTAAAATATGCCTACTCTCGCAACAAGATGATAGTTGCCGCAGGTGGTACGTCTACATCACTTACTAGCTGGTACGGTGTTATTTTTCCTGCAAGTATGAGTGAGACAGTTGCCGTTACTGGATTAAAAGATAATGGATATAACCGTTGCGATATTTGTCATGAAGGTAGCGAGATAGATTTTACAATTATCATGCAACGTGCTAGTGACGAGTCTAGAACTGTACCTACTTTAGGGTTCAATAATGGGACACGTAAATACGTAGGTGGTAGCTCTGTCGCGACCGCTACAACGGCAGGAATCGCTGCGCTAATATGGAGCAAAAATCCTAGCTGGTCTAGAGAGCAAGTTTTAAATAAAATGAAGCAGTCTAGTGAGTTCTATCCTAGTCGTAATTCAAGATTTGGTTATGGAAATATAGATGCTTTACAAGCAGTTCAATAGATCAATTAATTATTAACTTAAAAGCCTTTATCTTATTGAAGATAAAGGCTTTTTGAATTTTAAAAACTAAGTATAGACATTGCCTATAGTACAAGAATATGTTAAATTACAGCGTGTCTAAGATCTCTTTTGGGTCGGCACGGAGCTTGTAATCTTCTTCTATAAAATGGTACTCAATAATACCATTTTTTCCTATTACATAAGTAGCTGCAAGAGGTAATTCTTGGCTAGCATTTCCCTGCGTTCCATCTAGATCAATACCGAATTTTTTATACAGTCCTTGTAGGTCTTCTGGAAGTGTAAAAACCAGATTCATGGCTCTAGCTAGTTCATTATTTTTATCAGTAAGAATGTCAAATGTGAGCTCATTCTTCTCGTGAGTAGTCATAGAATTATCTGGAGTCTCTGGAGTAATTGCGATAAGCCTCGCTCCTTTTTCTTCCATCTCTGGTAAAAAATGTTGCAGTGCTTTTAATTCTAGATTACAATAGGGACACCATCCACCACGGTAAAATGAAAGTACTACTTTGTCAGTTTTTAAAATCTCGTTGACATCTACCAGTTCGTTATTTTGATTAGGTAATTGAATTGCTGGTATTTTATCTCCTGTCTTCAGAGATTTAGAAACGATATGAGACGCTTTAAGCTCTTCAATACCCTTAGACATGATTTCTTGTGATTCTCCTGGATGACGTGATGCGCTACCTTCTGCTAGAGACTGTAATTGTGCTATAAGATTCATTTTATTTCCTTTTTTATGGTTACCCAATATTAAAAGATAAATCTCACAGAAGTGTATATTCCTAATTAAAGAAAACCTAAATTTTAGATTTTAGGCGGTAATAGTTGTGTAATCTTAATAAACACTCCTCGCTCCTATTTCTTATTGCGTTTTGCTTTGCGTGCTTTTTTCTCTCTGTATTCCTTAATACGTTGCGCTCTTGCAGACAGTTGTATGCTGTCATAAGACTCTGGCAGGTTATTCTCATACTCCTTCCAGTTTTTACGAGCCTTAAAGTAGTCAAATTCTATCGCCGCTTCTTGGTCTTCTAACTTATCGTCTGTAATGCTGTTTAATAAGATATCTTCTATGTAAAAGTCTTCTATAACAGCCTCAGGACTGTATTCTTCTTTTAACGAGATATCAAAAAGGCTCGCTGTTTTATCAAACCAGAAAGCACTCCAGCCACTACGCAGTCTTCTCAAAAGCGCATAAGCGGTGTCACCGGTCTGTCTATGAATGAGTTTTATGAGTATTTGTCCTTCGGTTTTTGTTAGTTTCTTAAGTTCGGCAGTAAATTCTTCTTCTATGTATTTTTCTACCATTTTAGAGTATTTCTTCTTTTGGTTTTTAGTCCTAAGAGAAGACAGTCGTTGATCTAGAACAGTAAGTCGTTCTGCCGCAAGTTTTGCATACGGCCACACTTTTAATACTTTACGTTTTAAAATCAGGTATTTAATTCGCTCGTATCTGCTCTCAAATTTTAGATCTTGTAAGAGAAGGACACTATTTAATTCTATCGCATTGATAGAATCTCCATCTACATAAAAATACTCGGCAGGAGATTTTATGATCGAGTCCTTTGATACAGGCTGTGGTGATGGTGTCTGTTGCGCTTTCGCGAAAGCGAGACCACAAAAAACCATTAATAAAACGATAACCTTATTCATCATATCCATTTACACACTAAAAGTATTCCAAAAATAAGAAACCCTATAATATACAAGCGTTTTTGAGCATAGATTATTATCTTCACGTTCTAAAATTTATCACATGGCTGAAAAAAGCATTTTAAATAAAAAATCTCTCGACTTTCTTGAAAAATACCTAAATACGGCCTCTCCTACTGGTTATGAATGGAACGGTCAAAAGGTGTGGATGGACTACTTGAAACCATATGTAGATGAGTTTATTACTGATAATTATGGTACCGCAGTAGGTGTTATTAATCCTGATGCAAAGTTTAAAGTCGTTATAGAAGGACATGCTGACGAGATCTCGTGGTATGTAAATTACATTACAGATGATGGTCTTATATACGTAGTGCGCAACGGTGGTTCTGACCATCAAATAGCACCATCTAAAAAGGTAAACATTCATACTAAGAAAGGAATTGTGACTGGAGTCTTCGGATGGCCGGCAATTCACACACGTTCTCGTGCCAAAGAACAACCGCCTAAACCTGACAACATCTTTATAGATACTGGTTGTGAGACTAAGGAAGAGGTGCTAGAACTAGGTGTAGATGTAGGTTGTGTAATCACGTATCCAGATGAGTTTTTTGTGTTGAACAAAAACAAATTTGTATGTCGTGCGCTAGATAACCGTATGGGTGGTTTTATGATAGCCGAGGTGGCTCGTTTATTAAAGGAAAATAAGCAAGAATTAGATTTCGGTCTATATGTAACTAATTCTGTACAAGAAGAGATAGGATTGCGTGGTGCAGAGATGATTACTCAAACCATAAAACCTAATGTTGCGATTGTTACCGATGTGACTCACGATACTACCACACCTATGATTGATAAAAAATCAAATGGTGATGCAGCTATAGGAAAAGGACCTGTCCTGGCCTATGCTCCTGCTATACAGAATAACCTGCGCAACCTAATTATGGACGCGGCAGATGCTAAGGATATCCCTTACCAGCGTCGTGCAACATCACGTTCTACTGGTACGGATACAGATGCCTTTGCTTATTCTAACGGTGGTGTACCTAGTGCGCTTATCTCATTACCTTTACGTTACATGCATACTACGGTAGAAATGGTACATAGAGATGACGTTGAGAATGTCATTAAGATGATTTATGAATCTTTATTGAAAATTGAGAACAATCATGATTTTAATTACTTCTCTAATAAGAATGAAGGTTTATACTAAATCATAAAAGATCTTTTAAGTAAATAATTACTTAAATAGATTGTAATTACAAATCCCTACTGGCGCTAGCCAGTAGGGATTTGTTTTTTAAGGAGTTAGAAAGTTAAGTATTGTGGTTAAATGTTGATAACTGTGCTTTCTATTATAATTAGATTACCGTAGTTTTAAGGCTTGTTAATTAATTATAAAATTAATTAACTCTGCGAAACCCTATCAGTATGATTGAATCCATAAGACATTTTTTTAATTTACTATTTGATAATTCTAGATCTTGGACATTCAGAGCTGCTGCCGGAATTTCAATTATCGGTTTTCTAATTTTAACGGATCTAGTATTAAATTTCACTTATAACCTACATACAAATAACAAAATAAATCAATTAGAAAAAATACAAACTATCAAAAAAGAATATAAAACTGATTCATTGAAACTTCAAAAAATCATTCTTTTAGAAAATATAATAATTGATAAAGAACATTACACTGAGTTTATAAATCGTAATTTATCATATATAAATATCCAAACAGATATAAAAAACGAAAATAGAAATGAGATAATACTTGCATCTGAATCACCTTACTCTCTATTTTGGATGTCATTCTCATCAAATTATTTGATAGCAATAATATTACCTTTTTTAATTTTCTTACCGCTTTACAACAAAGAAAGCAGAAGCGGTAAAGGAATTTTAGGGTGGTTTGCTTCGTTAATAATGATAGGATTAATGACAGTTTTAATTACTTGGATTTCATATCAAATTCCATTGATTTGGAATAATCCAGTTTATAATTACATTCTGAACTTTTTAATACACACAATTTTTTGGTTCACAATCATCAAGTTTAGTTCAAATAAAAAAAATGACACAAATTAACCCTGATTAATATCTTAAAATAAGAAATTATACAATAACAAGACATGCTGTTTTGTTTCGATTCTGTAAAAGGATTGGTAAATTAACTAACACTATTTTAAATTAACACTTCACTACCCAAAAATGAAACCCTTACTCCTATTACTATTTATATCCAACTTTGCTTGTGCTCAATACTGGGGCGGCCAAGAAATTAAAGAAAGTCAATTGGAAAATTGGATTCCAAAATTTGTATTAAAATATGCCGGTTCTTATCATTTTGGTGAAAGTGAAAGTGAATCTGAATTACATTTATATTTCAGTAGAGATGTTATCATAGGTCAGGTGCATAATGCCTATTGGGAAGAAAAAAAGGTATTATCTCGCAAGCGTAATTTTATCAATCTTACTCATATCGAAATAGACAAGAAAGGGAATTTTACCAGCGACCAGTATCATGGTAAGTTTGTGACTTTTACTAATGAGTCTGGAGAGGTCTACAAAGCCTTAAAAATAGATAACCCATGGACCAGTTGGATAGAAGACAGCGCATATGAAATAGGAACCAAAACAAGGTTAGTTTTTGAAAACATCTATTACGGTAACTATCCAAAATCTTCTTACAGAAAATTAGAACCCAATGAATTGAAAAAGATGTCTAAAAATGAGTTGGCCATTATGCGAAATGAAATATATGCTCGATATGGGTATATCTTTATTAAAAATGGCAAGATGGATCAATATTTCAGAAAGCAAG
Organism: Nonlabens sp. Asnod2-A12; assembly: GCF_045063745.1. Classification (NCBI taxonomy): domain Bacteria; kingdom Pseudomonadati; phylum Bacteroidota; class Flavobacteriia; order Flavobacteriales; family Flavobacteriaceae; genus Nonlabens; species Nonlabens sp. Asnod2-A12. The sequence goes on from NZ_JBEFOB010000003.1 coordinate 394,257, forward strand.
ACTGGTACCATGCAGAGCATAAGAATGTAGATCGCTTTTTGAATGAAATTGAAATATATAATATTCAATTAATTAAGAGTCTGGAATAGGGATATAAAATACCAATAACCAGAATTCAATAAAACAATTCCATACCAACCACTCTATTATGAAAACCACCCAACTAAGATATTTATTCACATTTTGTATTCTATTAATAGCAGTACAAAATGGTATCTCTCAAAATATTTACGATAACAAATTAGGAGATTGTGATACCTCAAGATTTGGACTAGAAAGTAAAGTAGAACAGGCAAAAATAGAAGACTCTAAAATCATAGATGCTATTAAGAACAGCCTTAATGAAAAAGCTTTTCAAAAACTAAGAGGTGTATTAAAATTACAAATTATCGTCTATACTGATGGCTCTTCTTGTCTATTCAGTTATGAGAATGAGACCAATTTAAAAGCAAGTGAGTTAGATATAGACTACATAAAAACTGCTGTAGATACTGATTTAGTATGGAATAAAGTAGAAGAAAATGTAACCGCCTTAATAGAAATGAATTTTAAAAAGCGTAAAACAGTAATTAGAAGAATGGGGATTCATGGCGATCTAGGATGGCATATACTTAAAAAGTAAAACATGCCTTTTCTAGGACAGCAAGGGTTTGGGATATTATTAGATCGCTTTATAGAATTCTCTAGTATTAGTGGTCTTGTGGGCGGTTCTTTACTCTTTTTTTGTGCGGTGACTCTTTGGGTTTTTGAGAATGACCTAATGATTAACATACTGCTCATATCAGGTATAATCATAGGGTTATCATTAATATTATGTAAGTTTCTTGAAAAAAGTAAAGATCAAGACCTTCCCTAGTTCTAAGATTGTTTGATTTCTTTAAAGAACTTGTTATAATTCTAATATAGATTTAATCAAGTCGTTATTTAGTATCTCATCAATAATTTTTGATGCCTGTATAGGTGTTTGTGCAGGGTGGCTTTGAAATACTCTCTTATTCAACTCTTCTACCGTATCTGTAAATGGTATTGCTGTATTTTTAGACATCTCTTTTATAGTAGACTTAAATCTCGTGTTAAAATTAAGATTATCAGGATCTACCTTTCCTTCTTTAATGTAACCTCTCATTTTTTTAGAACATCTACAAGGGTTCTTCACATTAACGAGACCACACTTTTTATTCATCCAGTTGTATAGCTCCTGCCTGGTTCTCATTAATTTGATTCTAAAGTTACCTGGTGTAATACCTAAAATCTCACCACCTAGATTATGATCTATATCAAACATTTCTCCTAGGATGTAAATCATGCGTTGTTCCTTAGATAAACAGAGCAACATACCTGTAGTACAATTAATTCTTATCTCTTCAATAGAATCTTTAAATTCCTTTTGTTCTTGGTCGTTTAATTCAAAACTAGGTACAGAATCTATAGAGTTAAAATAACTCTCAAAGCTCACTAATTTTAATTTTGTATTTTGTTTTTTACTATTCAAAAAATGGTTCACGGTAATGCGGTACAACCATGTAGTAAATTTACTTTTACCTTTAAATTGAGAAAGAACCGTAATTACCTTTATAAAAACCTCTTGAGTTAAATCTTCAGCATCTTGTGTATTACCAGCCATTTTAAGAGCTAGATTATATACAAACATCTGGTGTCTAATAATTAAGCCTTGTAACGCTTTTTTATCTCCATCTATCGATAGTTCTACAAGTTGTGTATCGGTATAGTCGGAATAATTACCTGATAAAAGATCCTTCATAATTTGAATTTTAAAAGCCTCATTTCAAACAAATTGAAACAAGGCTTAATTTAAGAAATAATAAATTCTCTACAATTATATAGAGTTAATTCCACCTTGTACAGCAATTTCTTCACCGATGATATAAGAAGAATCATCAGATGCTAAAAACAATACTGCTTTTGCTACCTCTTCTGGATCGCCAAAACGCTTTAAAGCTGTTTGTGCTGTAATAGCCTCTGCAGCTCCAGTAAGAACATCATCTGGTAAACCGATTTTACCCCAAAATGGAGTACCGATAGGTCCAGGACTTACTGCATTCACTCGTATTCCTCTAGGAGCAAGCTCTGCAGACGCAACACGTACCACAGATCTAAGAGCTGCTTTACTAGCACTTAATAAACTACTACCACCGAAACCAACTTCGTTTAAATAAGAAGTAGTCATAATAACAGACGCCTTATCATTTAAGCTTTTGATACCTTTTTGTAAAGTGAAGTAAGAACCTTTAAAGTTCACATCCATCATATCATCAAAAAAAGCTTCATCAGTATCTTCTACAGGAGCCAGTTTTCCTTTACCTACATTTACAAATAGAGTATCTACTCCACCAAATTTTGATGTTGTTTCAGAAAACAATCTTTCTAAATCTGCGTGATTTGTTACATCTCCTTTAACAGCATGACTGTTTGGACCTAGCTGTTCTACAGCAGCATCTAGCGCCTCTTGACCTCTACTGAAGATAACTACTTTAGCGCCATTATTAATAAATTCTTGAGCCGTTGCAAGACCTATTCCACTTGCTCCACCTGTAATTACTGCTACTTTACCTTCTAATTTTCCCATTGTTCTATTTTTTTTAAATATTTTAAACATATTAATAGTGTATCTATAACTTGGACAACAGATAAATGGACGTGTTACAAAACTATTTTTAAAACAATGATTAAAGACAATAGATGATTCTAAAAATATGTAAGATAGAATGCTATTCTCACTGGCTTGTAAAAGAGACTAACCATTGCTCAACATATGACTATCATTACATTCTATAACTTAAAGGAGAAATTAAAAAACTGAATTCTAAGTCATTTATTTAAGAATAAAAAAGTGGCAAATTATATTTAATAATTTTAAAAACTATCTGAATAAAAAGTAGATTTAATGTTATTCACTCTATTAATTGACGCAAATCTAGCCTTGCGTGATGAGCTTATTAAAAAAGCTAGGTTGAATAAGGATATAAAAGATTAATTATGGGCAAATGAGGTTAAAGAATTTGGAATTATTTTTTATAACATGCACTTTATCGTAAAAAAATAAAAATATCTAGTTATTAAAATATTCTTGTATATCTTTTAACTTCATTAAAGTATTTCTTTTGACGAAAAAGCTACTCCTTATCTTACTAATATTTTGCTATAGCGCATCTACTTTTTCTCAAAACAGTACAAGTAAGGTTGCAGATAGTGTGAACGTTTTAATTTCCTTATCTAAGAATAAAAATATAAGTGGTAACTATAAAGATGGATTGAAATTTGCAACTTCAGCAGTGCAACATGCAAATAAAACTACGGATAAACTATTGCAAGCACGGGCTTATGTGAGTCTAGCTAACACCTATCAAGCCATTAATGATAGTGATAATGCAAAAGAGTATTACCAAATAGCACTAGACAAAAAAACAGATGACTATTTTGTAAATGTAGCCTCACTTAATGGATTAGGTAATATATATTCAATAGATAAGAGTACAGCAGATAAAGCTGCAGGTTATTTTGAAAGATCGATATCATACACTCTAGAAGCAGGAAAAAATGAACATTCATTTTACACCTACTATAACATAGCTGGTATGTATTTAAATTTTAAAAATCCAGACAAAGCATATCCTTTTATTCTTAAAGCTAATGAGCTACTACCTAGAATTGAAAAAGAAAACCCTTTGCATCCATTATTGCAAAATTTAAACTTTGCTATTTATCACAACCAAAAAAGAGATCATAGCCTTGCACTTAAATATATTAATAAAGCTCTTAAAATAGCAGAAGAACATGCGCTTAATAAAGAACTCATAGATATATATGATTTCAAAAGCGAAATACATGAAGCGTTAGGAGCTTATGACCTGGCCTTAGCAAGTCTTAAGAAAATGCATTATTATAAAGATCTAGACTTTAATACAGAAAAAAGTCTTCAGGTAGAAGAAGTAACAGCAGATTTTAAGGTTAATGAATTTAAAGAAAAAGCTGAAGCCTCTCAATTAAAGGCTAATTTTATTACCGTAGTGGGAATCGGTACGTTACTATTTCTAAGTACTTCCTTTCTTATTTTTTACAACTATAAGAAGCAATTGTCTTATCAAAAACTTGAAAAAAAGAATAAAGCACTTGTACGAGCTAAGAATGAAGCTGAACATGCTAATAAATTAACATCAGACCTATTAATAAATATTAGCCACGATTTAAGAACACCGTTGTATGGAATTATGGGTATTACCGGAATGCTTATTGAAAACCCATCAATAATAAATACAAAAAAAGGGCTTTTAAATTCTCTAAAATTTTCTGGAGACCATTTAAAAGTCGTTATAAATAATATTCTTAAAATTAAGGAGGTAGAATCTAATAAAATCAGTTTAAAAGTAGCTAAAACCAATTTACACGATTTATTAAGAAACATAGTAAATTCATTAAATTATCTAGCCGATCAACAAGAAACTCAATTAACACTTGATATTTCAGATGACATATTAGAACACTATATTATAGATGGTAATAGTCTATCAGAAGTAATCACTAAACTCATTGATAATGCTATAAAGCATACTACAAATGGTGCTGTTACCTTTTCCATAAAATTGATAAATAAAGAGGCTACAAAGCATTATATTGAATTTAAAGTTTCTGACACAGGATCAGGGATTTCAAAAGAGGATCTGTCTATAATTTTTGATAATTTTAATCAAGGTAATCTAGAAGAAAATACTTCTTATGGAATAGGTTTAGGACTACCCATTGTAAAGTCTCTAATAAAGATGATGGGCAGCAAATTATATGTTAAGAGTGATGTAGGTATAGGATCTGAATTCTCTTTTATACTAGAATGTGAAGTTCCAAATGGAGAAACCGCACGATATACTAGTACAGAACATAAAAGTCTACAAATATTAGTTGTCGAGGATAATAAAATCAATCAAATAGTAACTCAAAAACTAATAAATTTGCTAGGGCATGACTGTACCATTGCCATCAACGGACAAGAAGCTCTAAAAGAATTTAACAGTAACTATTTTGACTTAATCCTAATGGATCTCAACATGCCTATTATGAATGGGTTTGAAGCCTCAAAAGCAATTACTACACAAAACAAAAATATTCCAATAATAGCGTTAACAGCATTACAAATCAGTGAAGTAAAAGAGCGATGCAATAATGTTGGAATACTAGATATTATCAATAAACCTATAGATAAAGAAACTTTAAAAGCTATTATACAGAGTGTTTACAGTTAACATACCTAAACGATAACTTTTAAATTACAAAAATTATAAATCAATACTCGTTGTATCATTAGCTTCATTTATTCTTGTGATAATTCTAGACAGATTGATTCAAACTCTTAAATTTACAGCCTGATAGTAAATGATAGAATTACATTGCAAGAAGAATTAAAACAGCATAGAAACCAGTGTTATACTTGCATGAGGCCAGTAAGCACTTGCATTTGTGACTTTATCAAACCGTTAACAACTAATACTCGTTTTGTTATCTTAATGCACCCTAAAGAGTATAAGAAACAGAAAAACGGTACCGGTCACATGACCCACCTACAACTAGAGAATGCAGAAATCATAGTAGGTGTTGATTTTAATAAGCATCAACGTGTTAATGAAATTCTTTCAGATCAAAATAACGCTTCTTTCCTACTCTATCCTGGTAAACAAAGTTTCAACTTATCCACCAGTAATAGTACAGAAATGAATGATTTTATGGGACAGCATCCCTATCTATTTATATTAGATGGTACCTGGCCCTGTGCTCGTAAAATGCTTAAACTGAGTAAGAACTTACAACAGCTTAAAAGAGTGAGCTTCGACAATACTATTAAATCAAAGTTTATCATCAAGCAGCAACCAGAACCTCTATGCTTAAGTACGATTGAATCTGTTTACACAGTAATTAATTTGCTTAAAACTAACAATTTAGAAAATTGTGATACGAGTAAGTTTCTCGTTCCGTTTGAAAAAATGATTGAATATCAAATGGAATATTTCCTTAACCCAAATAGTAAGAACTATTCTCGAACAGCAAGCAAAAAGATCGCTCCTAAAAATCAATACAAAAAGAATACACAAAGAAGTACTATTCTAGAGTCGTAGTTTTCAACAAGAAATTTATAATACAAATACTTCTTTTTACTCATTAAAAACTAAACCAATTTAGGACACTGCCTTTAGAATACATAGTACTAACTCAAATATCGAGTAATACAAAACACTATAAGAGATAGATGTTTAATTCGCTTTCGCGAAAGCGATAACACATTACCACATAGGCAATTGTATTATACTTGTCTATTGTAGTACTTTAAGAATTTTAATAAGTTGTATATTTTCTCATAATATCTAAAACCTTAACAAATGAAAAAGAACATTTTATCGTTACTAACTCTCTTTGCCATTTTTCCAGTTATACAAGCACAAGAAATCCCCTTAGAACAATTAGAAACACAATCGATTAGTAATTCTAAGATGAATTCTAAATCTATTTTAGAAAATGAAATAGAAGGAATTCATGTGGATCACGTCGCTTTAGGAGATGAGAAAACTCAAGTAGATACATACCAAGAAGGTTATAGAACCATTTATTTATTCATGAAAGGATCAGGAAAAGTCATTGCGGCAGATAAAAGCTATGAAATTGTGCCTGAGACTATATTTTTACCTAATGCTATTGATCATATTAAAATAGAAACGACACCTAGTGAAACGTTGCACTATTTAAAGATAACCAGTAAATTAACGGATCAAGATATAATGGACTTAAAAGAATTCCCTAAAGAGAATACTGAAAATGTATATTATGCAAAATTCACCGATTGTAAATCTTATACAGAGCCTATTAAAAGTCCTAATACAGTAAGTCGTACTATTTTACCTAATAAAATTATTCCTAGAATAGCTATGGGAACCGTGCAAACTACTGGTCCTGATAAAGTAGGTGCTCATGAACACCCTATGTTAGAACAATTATTCTTAGGTTTAACTGATAATGATTGTACCGTGTATGCAGACGATGCTCAAGTAGATTTTCCAGAATACTCTGTTTTACACATTCCTCTAGGCTCCAGCCACTCTGTAACAGTAGAAGAAGATAAAGTTTTATATTATGTGTGGATGGACTTTTTTAAAGATAAGAAAGGTGAAGAATGGTTAAAAACTCACAATCAAGATGAGGATAAGGACCACAAAAAAAAGAAGTAAGATTCTATTATTTTGTTTTAATTAAAAAATCTCCCAAAAACAACAAGTTGTTTTTGGGAGATTTTTTTAATCTGAGATATCTATAACTAATTATCTTACAAATAGCTGTACTCTATCTACTGGTGTAGAGTTAGAAGGAAGACCTCCATTCCAGGAGTTAACACTACCTATAGAATAAAACCAGTTACCACTGTTAACTGTTCCATCTAGATAGGTATTACCACCAGATGATTCAAGTCCACCCCATCCATTGTTAGTCATAGAAATATTTATAGGTGTGTAACCAGTTACAGGACTTGTACTAGATGCTCCACTTCTAGGGTCAAATGTTTGGCTCCAGTGATTAGTTAAATTTAACGTTGGGTAATGCAATCTAAATTCATAACCTGCTGCAGATTTGACTTCATCTAGTTTGCTTAAAATAGAATATTTGTTTGTGGATAATCCTGGAGAGGCTACATTAAACTCATTTGCTTGAGCATCATTTGAAAAATAACCTCCAGCTGTATTATGAGCAAATACTAAAGTCCAACCACCGCCATCGTTAGTCATATCACAATAACAATCATAAGATGGGTTACTACCAGCACCATCAGGATCTATCGTATAAACACCGTCAGTTCTAGCGCCAGCATTATAATAAGCGAGACAGGATTCAAACACATTAGTCACAGTAGTACTTGCATTACAACTAGCGCCGCGCCCCATTAAGGTAACTGTAAAATTATCTGTTTGTTCATTTATAGGAGTACCAGTACCGTTTAATGTAATCGTATTTAAACCTATAGAAGTAAATGCTCCAGATGCAGAAAAGCTATATCCATTCACAGTATTGGTAGTAATGGTATAAGGTTCTATCACATTAACAAATACGTCTACCGTTAGTGTATTACTAGGATTTAAAGGACTTCCCGCTTGGTAACCTCCATTTATACTAGTAGAAGAACAATCTAATGAGTTAATAGGCATTTCTCCTAAACATCCAGACCAAGAAGAGCCTTTATAGTATTGAAAACAATTACTGTCTAGATTATAAATAAAAAGACCTTCGGCAGGAGATAGAATATTATCCCTTTGTACTTCAGTCATTCTAGGTAATAAAACACCTTGATCTGTAGATTCTATATGTAATGCACTAGAAGCATCTGGAGCCGCAGTTCCTATACCTACTTGTGAAAAACCAACATTAAAACTAATCAGAACAATTATTAATACGCAATGAAACTTGAGCATAGAATTTAACTTAATATTAATAGTATTACCCTACAATTATAAGTCATTAAATCATTTAACTTTAGATAATTAATAAGAAATTTTAATAATAATCAGATTCCTTCATGCAACCACTTATAAACCGTTTTAAATAGTATAAATTATGCTGTATTTAATCGATAAATGCAGTATTTACACGTATTAACAAAGCAGCATGTACTTATTTTAAACGCTTTTGTTTCATTAAAGAGCTCCATATTTAAATTAAAATTAAACACTATATACCTACTTAGATGTTCTAGAACGCAACAAGTGTTTTACCTTTGTAGGAAGAACTTATTTTATGTCCCTTACCCATCGCATACTTTTTGAAGACAATCATCTTATAGCGATTAATAAACAATCTGGTGATCTAGTTCAAGGAGATAAAACTGGAGATGAAATACTGCCAGATTTAATTAAAGACTATATCGCAAAGAAATATGATAAACCAGGCGCTGTATTTTTAGGCGTTGTACATAGGCTAGATAGACCTACTAGTGGTGTAGTGATATTTGCTCGTACCTCAAAAGCATTGCCTAGAATGAATAAACTTTTTTCTGAGCATAAAACAGAAAAAACTTACTGGGCGATTATAGAAGGTAAAGCTCCTAATAAAACCGCTCGACTAGAGCATTACCTCGTGCGCAATCCTAAACAGAATAAAAGTTATGCTCACGACCACGAAGTGCCTAATTCAAAAAAGGCTGTACTTTCCTATACTGTAATTAAAGAATTAGATCGTTACACCTTATTAGAAGTTAAATTAGAAACTGGTAGACACCACCAAATAAGATCTCAATTAAGCAAGATAGGTTGTGTTATCAAAGGTGATTTAAAATATGGAGCAAAACGCAGCAACAAAGATGGCAGCATACACCTACATGCTAGGTTTTTAGAATTTATCCATCCGGTAAAAAAAGAAGCTGTAAAAATTACCGCACCAGTAAATGTTAAAGACCCTATCTGGAAAGCTGTTTCAAAGCTTTAATTCTTATGTTTTCTTAATAGTTAACATTTTACGTTGATTATTACTTAGCTTTACTTTTCATAGTCACAAAATATGAATGCAAAGCAACTCCATAAATCACAACTAGACTTTTTTAAAACTCGTAAAACGGTAGATGTATCTTATCGCATTAAGAGTTTACAGCTTCTCAAAAAAGCCATAGAAAGTCGAGAAAAAGAGATCTATAAAGCACTTGCAACCGATCTTTCTAAGAGTGAATTTGAAGCTTTTCTTACCGAGTACAATGTTATCTTAGGAGAACTTAAAAGCTACATTAAGAAAACTCGTAAACTATCTCAACCTAAAAAGGTTAGACCTTCTATACTCAACTTTCCATCTAGGTCTAGAAGATATCCAGAACCTTATGGTAATACATTAATTATCTCACCGTGGAACTATCCATTTCAACTCGCATTAGGCCCATTAATAGGTGCGGTAGCTGCTGGTAACACAGTGGTGTTAAAACCGAGCGAATTCACCACTGCTACCTCTCAATTATTAAGTGATATTATAGAAGAAGCTTTTGTAAAAGAGCATGTTTGTGTTGCTCTAGGTGATGCTACCGTAGCACAAGAATTAACTGCTTTGCCATGGAATTACATCTTTTTTACAGGTAGTCCGGCCGTAGGTAAAAAAATATATCAGGCCGCGGCAAAACACCTCACTCCTGTGACTCTAGAATTAGGTGGTAAAAATCCATGTGTCATAGATAGTACTGCGCATTTAAAAGTTGCTGCAAAACGTATCGTCTGGGCAAAATTCTTAAATGCAGGACAGACTTGCATTGCTCCAGATTACTTACTCGTGCACAAAGATGTAAAAGAAGAACTGGTGGGTGAGATTAAAAAACAAATTCATCAATTCTTTGGAGCCGATGTAAAAAGCTCTCCAGACCTGCCTAGAATCATAAGAAACGATCAGTTTGATAGACTCATGGAAATGTTAGAAAATGAAACTATTCTACAAGGTGGTGATAATGACAGGGCATCGTTATACCTCACTCCTACTTTGATAGATGAGCCTAGTCGTGAGAGTAAGGTGATGCAACAAGAAATTTTTGGTCCTATTTTACCTGTCATCAGTTATGAAAACAAAGAAGACCTTGAACAGTGGATAGATAGTTATGAAAAACCTCTAGGTGCTTATTGTTTTACCAGCAATTCTAAATTTGAGAAATGGTTTTTGAACAGATTTTCCTTTGGCGGTGGTGTTATCAACGACAGTATCGTTCAGTTTATAAATGACCGCCTTCCCTTTGGTGGCGTCGGTAACAGTGGTATGGGATCGTACCATGGAGAAAAAACGTTTGAAACTTTTTCACATTATAAGAGTGTTGTACATCGTGGCACCTGGATAGATTTACCTTTAAAATATGCACCATATCAAGGGAAATTGAAAACTATAAAAAAATTACTTCAGTGGTTATAATCTTAATCGCAGCATTCACAAAATGGTCATAAAGTGTCGTTAAGATGTTGTTAGCACGCTTTCGCGAAAGCGGAACCACAACTATCTTTAAGGAAAAAAGACATGATTAAGGAAGGGTCTATGGTAAAGTGGAAATGGGGAAACGGTACCGCAACAGGTAAAGTAGAGTCTACGTTTTCTAAGAAAGTAACGAGAAAGATCGATGGAAATGAAGTCACTAGAAATGGTGAAGAAGGAAACAAAGCTCTTTATATTAAACAGGAAGATGGTGATAGTGTTTTAAAACTAGAAAGTGAAGTAGAACGTGCCGATTAATCATTTTAAATGACTAAATTTAACAATTTAATATTCCCATTTTGGATCTATCTTTAATTACATCACAACAATTGCTAGCGTCTAGCGCACAAAGCCTTTTGGGCTTGCTATTTATAGCGAGTTTTTTTGTGGTCGCCTGGTTGTGGTTTTTAAAAAGTCAACGCTCAAATACCGACGCTCCTAAGAGCTCTGTTTCTATAAAAATAGATAGAAACGGAAAATATAGATACGAAGCAGTACCTAATTCTGGTAATAGCAATCTTAAATTTTGGATTAAAATAATTATTGCAATTATGGCACTTGCTTTTTTATGGATTCCTATAAAATCGTTTATCAATCCGCAGTATTAAATTATGGCACAGTTAATTAAAATTTACGAGGATAATCCTAATCAAAAAGAACTAGAACGTATAGTTAAAGCAATGCGCGCTGGTGCTCTAGTTATATATCCTACAGATACTGTCTATGGTCTAGGGTGTGATATTACTAATAAACCTGCCTTAGAAAAAATTGCTAGAATTAAAGGTGTGAAACTAGAAAAGGCTAACTTTTCTTTTATCTGTGAAGACTTAAGTAATCTAAGTGATTATGTAAGCCAGATAGACTCTCATACTTTTAAAATATTAAAGCGCAACCTGCCAGGTCCTTATACCTTTATTTTACCAGGTAATAACAATTTACCGACTGTTTTTAAGAAAAAGAAAACGGTAGGAATACGTGTGCCGGATAATAATATTGCTATAGAATTAGTAAAACTATTAGGCAATCCTATTATCTCTACTTCTATTAAAGATGAAGATGAAGTGGTAGAATACACTACAGACCCTAGTCTTATTGCAGAGAAATGGGATAACCTAGTGGACTATGTTATAGATGGCGGTTATGGTGGTAACATAGGTTCTACTATCGTAGACCTTACTGAAGATGAGCCAATAATCATACGTGAAGGAAAAGGATCTATAGATTTATAAACCTTGATTTCTAGATTTCATAAGACAGAGTTTTATACTAGTATTCTAATTTTTGCGATTAGCATTATTACTTATATGTATGTTTTATCAGAAACTATACATTTAAGAGAGTCTACAATGGATATCAATATTCATGACACCTATTACCTTTTTTCTTCTATTGATTTCTTTACTCTATTCTTATTTTCGGAATTATTTCAAGTTTGATAATTTTTATTTTAAGCTTGAAAAAATTTAAAGCTTTTTCATTACTATCATTAATATTTACAGTTTGTTTTTCTTTATTTGTCTATTCTACTTTATCAAATTTTGTATACTCAACAATTTATTTGCCTGATCTTCCAAAACGGTATTACATAAATACAGTTTTTCCAGAAGAAAATAACTTTAGGTTACTTATTATCATCTCTTTACTTATCTCTTTTCTTTCTTTATTGATTTTAATAGTTTGTAAACTCCTGAGAGTTAAAAAGAAGGTTAATTAATTCCTGTTTACTTTACTCACAAAGCTTTCTTATTTCACACTTTCTTATTAGAATGGTATCTATTTAATCTCTAATTTTAGAAGAAATAAAAACACTATAATAATGTCTTATTTAGAAAAAGAAACTGCACAACAAGATGCTAACGTAAGTATCTATTTTGAAGATCACGGTAGCGGACAACCTATAATTTTAATACATGGATGGCCTTTAAGTGGCGCACAATGGGAATATCAAGTACCTGTACTAGTAGATGCTGGTTATCGTGTAATTACTTATGACCGTAGAGGTTTTGGTCGTTCTTCTAGACCATATAATGGTTATGATTATAACACTATGGCTAGCGACCTACATGACTTAATTGAACAATTAGATCTAGATAACGTTATTCTTGCTGGTTTTTCTATGGCAGGTGGTGAGCTGGCTCAATATGTAGATACTTATGGAACTAGTAAAATAGATAAATTGATCTTTATAAGCTCTATCGCTCCTTACCTACTCAAAACAGATGACAACCCTAGCGGTGCTCCTGACGAGGTATTTAAAGGAATGGAAGATAATGTGAGAAAAGATCGAGCTGGATTCTTAAAAGGTTTTGGTAATGGGTTTGTGAACTATGACGATAATAAAGATCGCATTTCTCAAGGTCAGCTGGACTATAATTTCCAGATAGCAGCTGGTGCAAGTCCTAAAGGCTCGCTGGATTGCATCAACGCATTCGGTAGAACAGATCTTCGTCAGGCACTAGAAAAAATAGATGTCCCTACCCTATTTATACATGGTGATGCCGATAATATTGTACCTATAGAACCTAGTTCTAAACAAGGACACGAGATAGTAAAAGACTCAAAATTAGAAATTATCAAAGGTGCTCCACATGGACTTTATGTTACTCATAAAGGAGAACTTAATCAACTGCTATTAGATTTTATCAAATAACATTTTTTAAAAATCTAAAACTTCATAGCGCTCTAGAGATTTTTCTAGAGCGTTTATTTTTTGCTCTATTTTATTGAAAAAACGTGCACGCTCTTTAGAATTAGAATGTGATAAGGAAGTAGCCTGTTTCAACTGGTGTTTAAAATATCCTTCAATGCGGTGCAACATATTACTAGCCGTAAATCTTATGTAACCCAACATGGTCATAGTGACAAAGCCAGCCACAGGCTTGCCATGCTTATAAGCAATAGAATTATTGGTCATTATTAATAATTCATGATAGTGTATGTCATAACGATCTGTAAGCAGTTCTTTTTGCTTTAAAGCAATTAGGTTTTTAATGTCTTTACACAATATTCTAGCGTCTTCTAGTCGTAACATTCCTGCGGTAAGAAAATAATCGATCTGCTTGAGACTGCTAGTTACTGTAGTATCATTCCATATTTCACACACCTCAAATCGTTCAATGAGTTGTGCTATTTCCTTCATCGCCGACTTCATTTCCATAGTCAGGTGAAAGTTCTCATATTTAGTTTCCATAAATGTAGGATCCATAAGTTGCAACCACACATAAATTTTAAACCTAGCCAGTTCACTATTATCAAAATGATGGTACACAGGAATATCCTTTGCACTGTACTCAAAACGCACACCATCTTTACCTAGTTGCGTGAGGTTCTTGACTGTTTCTACTAGATATTCTTCCATACTCTTAATAGAATTCACATGAGTAGTAGCCTCGCCTAGTGCACTTAATTTTACATCTTGCACCATGATATTATCCAGTGAGAACTGCCCTGTTTTTGCCAGTTCCATAGCTTCATCTGCTGTTAATTTTGCTTTACCTTGAATACGTCTATAGGCAGCATCATAACTTATATCTAAGACATTTGCTACTTGTTGTATAAAAGATGTTTGGTCAGTTACGCTTTCGCGAAAGCGATTAATAATTAAGTCTTGTTTTTTCATTTTGCGTTATTCACAAATTAAAAGTACGAAATACTTATTTAACGCAAATCTTGTTTTAAAAAACACAATAGATTTGGAATATAATAAAAAAACTACCTATTATGAATATTCCTAAAGTGCTCATTCTATTCCGTTTATTACTTGCTCCCATTATTTTAGGACTTGCCTATTTTATAGGTGACGATTCTAAAACAACCATAATAGTGCTCATGTATCTAGGGTTGATCTCTGACATTCTAGATGGTATAGTAGCAAGAAAACAAGGTGTTTCCAGTACTAGTTTAAGAAGAATGGATAGTCAGACAGATATGGTGTTTTGGCTTTCTATAGGATTTGCCACGTGGATACTCTATCCACAACTTATTGCAAATAATTACGTTTCTATATATGTAATTCTTGCTATGGAGATTGCATGCTACGTGATAAGTCTGGTTAAATTTAAAAAGGAAACTTGTACACATGCATTTCTATCAAAATTGTGGGGTATTACTTTACTCGTTGCTTTTACATCGTTGATAGGTTTTAATCATTCAGGAATTCCCTTTGCACTAGCTATAGTCATGGGACTTATATCGCATATAGATAGAATACTTATCACTATCATACTTCCTAAATGGACGCATGATATACCGAGTGCATACCATGCTTACTTGATAAGAAAGGGTATCGATTTTAAAAGAAATGATTTATTAAACGGCTAACTAAAACCTATAATTATGAAAAACCTAGTACAACAATATTATGCCATATTTGAAGAAAAGGTATCTACTACTACATTTACACAACTGTGGATTATGCTACAAAAAAATATAGGCACAAGTTACTTAGACTTAAAGCTAGACGAATTGTGCAACACAAAGAGAAAACAATTACTCTCTTTAATGCCTAGCCACATAAAGGTAGGAAAAGAGTCGGTTTTGAGTATTCAATTAACCAATTCTAAAATTGAAGAATTGAGAATGGTTTTATTAACCTCTGGACTTTCTTTACTTAAATTAATTAGAATACCTGTAACTATGAAAGAGCAAGAACTCGCGATACCACCACAAATAATGAGAGATCTATTCTAGAGTTTCTGCTTGCAGTTCTCCTAAGAACTCGTAGAATTCTTCTTTAAATCGTTCATGCTTCTGACCAGTTGCCAGTCCATTATAACCGGTGTGTATACGTCTCACTTTACCAGATTTATCTATATAAATACTGGTAGGGTATGATAATACATGGTTAAGCATTGGCAACTTTTCATTTGCTGTTTTCTTATCTGTAGAACCATATTGAGCTAATAAAATAGGATACGTAACGTTCTCTGCCTTAATCAGTCTTTTTATAGATTGCATAGCAGCTTTTTCGGTAGGTGCATATTCAAATGCTAAACCTATAAATTTTACATTAGGGTTTTGAGAGTTGATATATTCTTGAAAAAATCTAGTCTCTTCTAGACAGTTAGGACACCAGCTACCTAATAACTGCACTACAACAACCTGATCTTTAAATTCTGCATCTTGTAAGCTAACTTGCTTTCCATTTACATCTTTAAAACTAAAATCTACAGAATCATACCCTTCTTTTAAATAAGTAAGCGTTGTAGCATCTGGTAGATTATAATCGTTATTAAGAACTGCAGTAAATGGTTCTTTCCAGTGATTACCACTATAAAAATATCCTTCTAGAACACTGTCTTTTACAGCTGCTTCAAATAGAAAAGCATGAGCACCGTCAAAAGTGGATAACTTTAAAGTATCATTTAACACAGCACCTTCAAGAAATCTATAATCTCCTGTAGTAGTTTCAAAAGTACCTGTTACATTATTTCCTTCTTGAGTAAAAACACCTTTTGCAATGTAACGATCTGACTCACTGTCTGGACTGAAAACAGTTTCATAGCTACCAGATAAAAAGGAAGATGTTGTAGCATCTTCAATCGACGCAAAACGATAATCTTTTCCTGCAGTCATTGTAAATGGTACTACTCTATCTAGACTAGGTTTAACGTGTTCTCCTGTTATTAACTCATTAGATTGAAATTTACCTTTAAAGTATCCTTCAAAAACTGGAGGTTTTATAAAAATAGAGTCTCCTTCTATGGTGATCTCTGTAACGATAATTTCTTCATTTGCATTAAACATCGTTAAGGTATGGTCTTCATTTACCTTTAATTGTACCGGTAATTCTTTGTCATTACCTAAATCAAAGGTTAGTCTCCAGTTGCCAGGAGATAATGATAAAGCTACGGCTTGGGTAGACTCTTCTTTACAAGAGGAAAGTAGTATAACGAGCGAAAGAAATAGTAATTTTTTCATACTGCAAGTTTATTGCATAATTATCACGTAATTATTACGATTCAATTTATTAATATTTATTTAGTAAATCGGCTATATTTTAAGAACTTCGCCACATGGAGCATCGACACTTTTTAATCTACAAACCTTATAAAATGCTTAGTCAGTTTATGACTAACGACAGGCATCAAAAAAACAAGAAGTTTTTAGGAGAGCTATTTGATTTCCCGACAGATAGCATGGCTGTAGGCAGATTAGATGAAACTAGTGAAGGCCTATTAATGATTACTACAGACGGCAAATTAAGCAGTCATATTAATAAACACGGTAAGGTAGAAAAAGAATACTATGCACAGGTAGATGGTATTATTACAAAAGAGGCAATTGAAAAAATGACCTCAGGAATCGAGATAAGCATAAATGGCTCTATTTACTTAACCAAAGAATGTCAGGCAAAAATAGTAGTACAAACCCCTGATTTACCAGCAACGTTACAACGTGTACGAGACGATCGCCACGGTCCTACTTCTTGGGTTTCTGTGACTTTAAAAGAAGGAAAATTTAGACAGGTACGTAAGATGTGCGCTGCAGTAGGATTTCCTGTATTGCGACTTGCTCGTGTACGCATAGGAGCATTTACCTTAGAAAATCTTAATAAAAAAACTGTTGTGGAAATTACCGACCTATTATAGTTTTCCTAACGAGAGGATCTACTTCTTTCCATGGATTTGTAATTGATCTCCATTCAGAAACAGTGTTTTTTAATCCATTCATAGCCATTGCAGTAGATTTTATTTCATAACTCAAATTGGGATCAAATCGCATATTACCACCACATTCCCAATAACCTATTTCAAAATTGCCTTGATAGGGCTTCAAATAAGTTCTATACATTTCTCCTTTTGAATTTCTTATAGTAACCTCATACCAGACCTTATAACTCAAGAGAAAATAATTAGGCTCCAAGCCTACCAAAAGTGTAAAACCTATTGAAGATGATTGCTTTAATTCCTTTGCACCTACTATCTCTTTGTAATCTAAATGTAAATCTTTGTGTACACTATAATCCTTTGCAGAGTCTACAATAAAAAATTTACCTTTCCATCTTTTTTTTTCAAACCATTCATCAGGTAAGTCAGGAAATTTTTCATCATTATATTTAAACTGAGAATAAAAAAAATACTTGGTTCCCATTTTTAATGGACAGTCAGGCTTTAATAGTATTTGAGCATGTAAATTTATTCTTGTAGAATCAAAAATAAGTAGGTCGATTATTTCACCTTGTTCAGATCTCAAGGAGTAATCAAAATTATTAATAGAAAATAGGCTCTTCTCAGTTTCCATTCCATTTTGTAGCATAAATAATTGATCTACATCAATATTATGATTTTCAGGAAATAACTGTGTAGTACTTATTCCGCACTCCATTCCTAAAGATAAAAATGGAATAAAAAATAAAATTACTACTAAAGCCTTACTCATTCTTCAAAATAATCAAAGTAGCTTTTACACCAGACGCAAGGTTCCATATGTTTTGTTGTACTACTTTACCTTTAGTATCCATCACTTTAAACTCTGCTGTGTTGGGACCAGAAGACCCTTGGTTTAAGGCTTCAATTTCTATTTTATTGAATCCATCTTTAAGAGGTATACTAACTCCTTGATAGACATTTCTTAGGTATATTTTTTCCACAAGAATCTTATCATCTTGCCATATACGCACTAGATCTCCATCTTCAAATTGGTGATCTCTACAAACAAGCCTAAGTAATTTCTCACCGGTTCTTATTTCGCCTAGAAAAGTATCACTTCTAAAACCTGCACCTACCGGAGCATCTTTTTTAAATTTTTGCTTTTGATACTTAATACCTGGATCTACAAGATCGGTCTCTTGACGCATTTTGATCTCATTATTTTCTTTGGGTCTGGTATATGTTTTCGTCTCCTTCTTTTCTGGAAACAACATAGAACCTCCTGTAGTAGTTTGCGGTACTGGTTCTATAGTACGTGGAGCTGTGTTAGGAATCTCTTGTGCAAAAGAATACCCTGTAGATAAAATAAATATGAATGCAATAACCTTTCTCATACCTGCAAGTTATCAAATTCCCTGCCTAAAATGATCACAGAGAAGTTATTTTAAGTTAAAATGTCGTGATAACTCGTTGTTTTTAAGCAAGATTTAAACAAATGAAATTTATTATTAATTATCTATTCTGGTTACGCTTTCGCGAAAGCGTAACCTAAAACAGAAAAATTATAGCTTTTAAATTTTAATCTAATCGCTTGATTTTGGCACCTATTGCACGCAGTCTGCTATCTATGTTTTGATAACCACGATCGATTTGTTCAATGTTGTGGATGGTACTTGTCCCTTTTGCACTTAAAGCAGCGATAAGTAAAGAAATACCAGCTCTAATATCTGGGCTAGTCATAGTGGTAGCCTTTAATTGAGATTCAAAATCATAACCTATTACACTCGCTCTATGTGGATCGCAAAGAATAATTTTTGCTCCCATATCGATCAATTTATCCACAAAGAATAAACGACTTTCAAACATTTTCTGGTGTATCAATACACTACCTCTAGCCTGTGTTGCCACTACTAGAACGATACTCAATAAATCTGGAGTAAAACCTGGCCATGGAGCGTCAGAAATGGTAAGAATAGAACCATCGATGTAATTCTGGATTTCATAACCATCATTGTGTGCAGGAATAAAAATATCATCTCCACGACGTTCTATAGTAATTCCTAGTTTTCTGAAAGTTGCTGGAATGATACCCAACTCGTCATAAGCTACATTTTTGATGGTAACCTCTGACTTAGTCATCGCAGCAAGACCTATCCAGCTACCTATTTCAATCATATCAGGTAGAATGCGGTGTGTTGTACCACCTAATTTTTCCACACCTTCTATTATCAGCATGTTAGAACCTATACCAGAGATATTTGCACCCATGCGCACTAGCATGTTACATAGTTGCTGTAAATAAGGCTCACATGCAGCGTTGTAAATAGTTGTTTTTCCTTTGGCAAGAACTGCTGCCATAACAATATTTGCTGTACCTGTAACTGATGCCTCATCTAGTAGCATATACGCTCCATGAAGCTCGTCTGCCTCTACACCATAGAAATATTCTTCTTTGTTGTATCTGAATTTTGCTCCTAGTTTAATGAAACCTTCAAAGTGTGTGTCTAGACGACGACGTCCTATTTTATCACCACCTGGACGTGGAATATATCCTTTTCCAAAACGTGCTAATAATGGACCTACTAACATGATAGAACCACGTAGTCCACGACCTTGTATTTTATACTCTTCGGACTGTAACCAGTCTAGATTTATATTATCTGCTTGAAAAGTGTAAGATTCTGGACCATTTTTAGTCACTTTTACACCTAGGTTATTCAATAAAGCAATCAGTTTATTAACGTCGATAATGTTCGGAACATTATTAATCTCTACTGGCTGGTCTGTTAGTAAAACGGCACAAAGTATTTGAAGTGCTTCATTTTTAGCTCCTTGTGGTTGTATATCACCTTTTAATTGATGTCCACCTTCTATTATAAATGTTCCCATGTATTTCTTTAATTGTAATTTTTAAAAATAACGAACTCGCCGAAGTTTTTAAAACATTATGAAGGTTATAATTCATAATTAATGAACATGCTAGATTCTTACCTTAATATCTATTTTAAAAGCGGTTTATATCTCTTAAAATAGTATAGAATTATATTTTACATTTGTTACCAACCAAATCCAACCTTAGTGAAAACCATTACCTTATCCATTGCCTTTTTACTTACGGCTTTATTCTCAATAGCTCAAGTAGAAACGGGAATTGCACCCAACTGGCTAGAAAAAGTAACTTACAGCCCTACTCCAGATGTTAATTATGATGATTTAAATCAAGGAACCTTAACCTTACTTTCCGATCACCAAGTAAACATACCTAAACAGGAGTCCTATACAAAATATGCTACTAAAATATTTGAAAATGTAGGCGTACAACAAGCATCTACCATAAATGTAAGTTATGACCCTAAGTATCAAACCTTAAAATTCCATTCTATAAAAGTCCTTAGAGATGGAGAAGTTATCGATAAATTAAAGCCGGATAATTTTCAATTAATGCGCCGTGAATCTGATGCAGAAAATTATATGTACGACGGTACAATGTCTGCCGTTATGAATATATCTGACGTTAGGTCAGATGATATAGTGGAATACAGTTATACTATTAAAGGTTTTAACCCTATTCATAAAAACAAATTTTCTGACTCTTATTACCTCAATAGTTATGAACCTATAGGTAAAATGTCTATCACATTACTATCAGAAAATGAGTTACATATTAAAGGTATCAACAACCCTAGTGAGCCACAAATCACTACTGTTAATGGTTTAAAAAAATACCACTGGAATAATGAAAACACAAAAACAGTTACTTATGAAGATTACAGTCCTAACTGGAAAATAGATTACCAACTAGTAATTGTTAGTGATTATGATTCATGGAAAGACGTGGTAAAATGGGGAATAGATACTTTTACCTTAAAAGAAAAACCAAATAAAGAATTATTAAAAACAATTAATAACATCAAACAAGAAAATTCTACTGATGGAGAGAAAATAGCTGCTACTTTAAATTTTGTTCAAGATGATATCAGGTATCTAGGTCTTGAAGACGGTATAGGAGCCTATAAACCTTTTATGCCTAATCAGGTCATTGAGCAGCGCTTTGGTGACTGTAAAGATAAAAGTTTACTCATGTCTTCTATGCTCAATGAAATGGGAATAGAAGCCTATCCTATGTTAGTTAGTAGTTTTTTAAAGCAATCTATCACAGAGTTTCTTCCATCACCTATTTTCTTTGATCACTGTGTAGTAAAAGTTATTGATGCTGCAGGAACAGATTTATACTATGACCCTACCATTAGTAATCAAGGTGGTGTTTATGATAAAACACATTTCCCAGATTACCAGTATGGACTGGTTATTAAACCAGAAAACACAGACTTAGATCAAATTACGAGTCATTCTAAGAACACTGTAGAGGTTTATGATGTCTATGAACTAGAAGAAACTGGCAAAGGAGCTACTTTAAAAGTTAAAACTGTCTTCTATGACTATGAGGCAGATGCTATGCGAGGATACTTTAAAAACAATAGTATCAATACGATAACCAAAGAGTATAAAAACTATTATTCTAACTATTATTACAATATTGAGTCTACTAAAAAACCAGAGTTTAAAGACGATTTAGAGCTCAATAAATTTGAAGTAACCGAAGAATACAAGATCGATAGTCTATGGAGACCTATGCCAGAAAAAGAAGGTTATATCATGGCACATTTTACACCTTCTAGCATAGAAGGTATTTTATATACTCCTAATAAGGAAGAGCGCAATGATCCTTTAGATTTATATTACCCATCAACTAAGCAACATAAAATCAAAGTGATATTAGGCTCTCGATGGGATGTGAATAACGAGCAAGAAGAATTTAACTGTACTGCTTTTGACTATAAATGGGATGTAAAATATAACAAGCGTAAAAACGAAATAGACCTTACCTACTTATTGAAGTACAAAAAAGACCATATCAACCCATCTGAATTTAAGGAATATTCAAAACAAGTAAATAAAGTAAATGAAACCCTAGGTTACCAGATATACATCCCTTCTAGCATGGCTGTAGGAAATAGTTTCATTAATAAAGCTAGTAAATCTTCTAATACAGTAGAGACTTTTATGATCATGCTTTTAGTTCTATTTGTAATCATTGTTATCATCTTATTAATAGTCTGGTACAGTCAGCGTAATAAGAAACATATCGACCCTTTTTATTAATATTAACCCTTTACATTTTTCGACTATTCATTCTGTATAAATAATAAATAGAAAAATATCTGATTAAGTACAAACTTAAAAAGGCTGAAAACTATACCGTATAGTTTTCAGCCTTTTTATATATCAACTATTTAAAGTTCGTAGTAATTAAATTACTTAATACTGCTCCTCATCATTAGGAAAATCTACAGCCTTAACATCCTTAACGTAATTAGCAACAGCATTACCCATCTCTTCATAAAGATTTAAATAGCGTCGTAAAAAACGTGGGTTAAACTCATGTGTCATACCGAACATGTCGTGAGATACAAGAACCTGTCCATCTACACCAGCGCCTGCCCCTATACCTATTACAGGAATAGTAAGCTGCTCTGCTACCTTTTGTGCAAGTGCAGCAGGTACCTTTTCTAATACTAGAGCAAAACAACCCCATCTTTCTAACGCTAGCGCATCTTGTACTAGTTTTTCAGCCTCTTCAGCTTCTTTAGCTCTTACCGTGTACGTACCAAATTTATAAATAGATTGTGGCGTTAGACCTAGATGTCCCATAACCGGTATACCAGCATGTAGAATACGTTTAATAGATTCTTTTACCTCGCTACCACCTTCTAACTTCACACTATGGCCACCACTCTCTTTCATAATACGTATCGCACTACGTAAAGCCTCTTTAGGGTCACTTTGATAACTACCGAATGGTAAATCTACCACAACCAGTGCACGCTCCACAGCTCTCACCACACTACTCGCATGATAAATCATCTGGTCCAGCGTTATAGGTAACGTAGTCTCATGTCCAGCCATTACATTACTCGCACTATCACCTACCAGAATAACATCTATACCAGCACTATCGATAATCTTTGCCATGGTATAGTCATAAGCCGTTAACATCGAGATCTTCTCGTTGTTTGCTTTCATTTCAGTAAGTGATTTTACAGTCACTCTTTTATATTGCTTCTTTGCAGTAGACATAAAACTTGTTTTAAGTGTAGCAAAAGTACTAATATTACAGCTCAATTAAATTGTAAGATTATGAGACATCTATTTATTATTGTTTTCGTTCTCGCTTTCGCGAAAGCTAACTCTCAAAAAACTGTACCACAAGACACTACACAAGTAGAAATTAAAGAAGAAATAAAAACACCTACCGCTGTAGATGCCGTAAAAAGCTTTTTTAAGAATTTTCATGCCCGCGATACTACCGCATTGAAAGAATCGATGCTTCTAGATATCCAACTCACGTCTATGACCATAAAAGGAGAAGAACGTAAAATAAGTACTACAGGAACCTCTCTTTTCTTAAAAAATCTAGCCGCAATACCAGACAGCATTCCATTTGAAGAGCGACTTATCGAGCTTAGTTATGACAGCGATTCTCAAATAGCGACCGTTACCGCTACCTATGAGTTCTATTATAATGAATTTCTATCCCACATAGGTACAAATAAGTTCACGCTGTTTTTTATAGACGACAAATGGGTGATCGTAGGTATTGCTGATACTCGTATTTATGGGTCGTAGATAAATTTAAACTTAAACCTAAACTTAAGTTGAAGCTGAAAATTACTTTGCAAACAGATTCAAGGCTTCATTCCTTAGAACATTTTGTAAAGCTCTTTTATTACTTGCAGCAATGCGCATTGCAAATGCTCAGATAGTTCAAACGTATCACAGATGCGCTCGACTTAGTAAAAATTAAAAATGTATTTATGATTGATTAATTTCAGGAGGTAATTATAAAAATATCTAAATACAGTATTTCCCTTCAGATGAAGGGAAAAAAGTTAAGTAGCTTGCTACTAACGAAAAGGGTTTGACACGTTGCTTGTTGATAATCCAAGTGCTTTAACTTCACAACCCAAACAATCTTTATTTCTTAATAAACTTCAAGGTTTCCTGACCTTGATCGCTTTTTACAACAAGAAAATAAACACCTTGATTTAATTTTGCAATAGAAATAGGTGCTTCAAAATCAGTTGTTGACTCATCATATTGAGATTGCAGCCTTCCTTGGACATCATATATCACAAGCGAATTAATCGTGAAAGAAGCATCAAGACTTATAAAGTCTTGAGATGGATTAGGAGATAGTAAGATGCTATTTTCAGAATGTTCATCCACACTTGCGGTATTTGAAATAGTTACTGTCTCTGTATTCGTGATTATAGGAAAGTTGAAGTCAAAATAGATTTCGGCTGTGTTATCAAAGCTATCACCTACTGCTAGCGTATTCAATGTTTTGATTTTGAATAGTACATAACCATCATTAGTCGCATCGTTAAAATCTAAGTTGATGTCGTCAAAGTGAAATTCTATTTCGTTA
Organism: Nonlabens sp. Asnod2-A12; assembly: GCF_045063745.1. Classification (NCBI taxonomy): domain Bacteria; kingdom Pseudomonadati; phylum Bacteroidota; class Flavobacteriia; order Flavobacteriales; family Flavobacteriaceae; genus Nonlabens; species Nonlabens sp. Asnod2-A12. The sequence goes on from NZ_JBEFOB010000003.1 coordinate 419,307, forward strand.
CCGTTTGTAATGCTCGCATAATACTCATGACTAGAACTGAGCGGTACAAAACTATCTAAATCAAACTTTGAAGTATCAATGACATCTTTAACTCTTACATTGATGGCACGTGCCGTACCAGTATTTTCAAAACGTATCATATAATCCAAGTACTCGCCTATCATGTCTGGCTCTATCCTATTGCCTTGTAGACAAGTTTTATCATTAGGATCGTAGCTGTTCACAAGGGTTTGATACAATTGATCCGTATTATTTAATAAATTCACGTCTGCTCCAGTAAGATAAGTCGATGCGCTGAAATTTATAACATCTCCTCCATTAAGCGGAAAAGTAGGATGCGTAGGCGGATTTAAATTGAAACTTATTTCATAGGTTAAGCTTTGTAAAGGCTGTAAAGAATAATCCCAGCTCAAACTATTTGCGGTTGAAGCGGTAACCGAAGGAACGGCTGTCAATAGATTCATTACATCGTTAGGATAAGTAAATAGAAGAGCATCTGAAACAGGTACTGTTCCTTGGTTCATTACTGTAATTTCATAACTAACATCAAATCCTGGTCTTGCTTGAAACAATGGTATAATACTTACCGCAATATCTTCCTCTATAGCTGTAGGTGTTAAACAAAAGTCTTGTGTAGCACTATTTGTAGCATTAGGAAAATTAATGGTTGCAGACGCTGGTAAAGCCGAAATACTGGAATTTAAAAACACACTGCTTACATTGAATATACCATCAGGAACGTAAAGTGTATAATCACCATTTACATCAGTAACCGCATAAAAATCAATTCCTGAAGAAGCATCTGTAGCAGTAATTAGTAAACCGGTAGCTCCAGGATCTGAAGTCGTACAGCCATTCAAATCAATGTCATAAGAAACATTTCCTGAGATAGAATTATAATTTCCAGGAACTAATAATGGACCAACAAATGTAGACGACTCACTACCGCAAATAGATCTCACATAAAATTCATATTGAACACCAGGAGTTAAACCTGATATAATCATATTGTTTGCCGCTGTGGCAATTATAACTCCGCCAGAACCTTGTGTATAGGGAGCAACACCGAATTCAACTTCCCATAATGTGGCTGATCCAGTACTCTGCCAGTTCAATTGGACAGAAGTACCTGTAAAATTTGAGTACTCAAATTGAGTTGCTGGTATACACTGAGATTGTGTAAATTGAAATCCGAACGTAATAAGAACTAAAAGGAAAAATCTAGACATGGTGGTTGTTTAATTGTTTTTAAAGATAAGAAATCATTTCACAATCAATCTATTAGAAATAAAAAAAGCGCAAATCATAAGATTTGCGCTTTTTAAAATTTAATAATATCTGTTACTGATTCCCTAAAATGATAGGTAAACCACCGCTCTCGCCACCACCTACAACGATGACTTTAGAATTAGGAGATTCAGCTAGTTTTAAAGTTGCCTCGATTCCTTTTTCTGTAAGAATCTTATCTGTTAAAGAGGCGCTTAAAATTTTGTTTGCAACCGCTTTACCTTCGGCATCAATCTTTTGTCTTTGAGCTTCTTTTGTTGCTCTAGCAAGTCTGAACTCGTATTCTAACGCTTCTTGTTCTTGTTCTAGTTTACGCTCGATAGCGGCCTTAATTTTAGCTGGTAATGTAACATCCTTTACAAGAACTTCACTTACTATAATGTATTGAGAAGCGAGTTTATTTTGTACTTCTTCTAGAATTTCGTTTTGTATCACATCGCGCTTACTAGAGTACAATTGTTCTGGTGTGTAACGTCCTACCACACTTCTTGCAGCAGCACTTATACCTGGTATTAAGATATCGTCTTTGTAAGTACGACCCTTTTCTTGATGTAAATAAGGTAATTTTAAATACTCTGGCTTATACCATACCGTTGCATCTACCGTTACTTCTAGTCCATTTACAGATAGAACTTTCATTTGATCAGAAACAGAAAGTTGTCTTACTGGATAAATAATCATATCATTCCATGGGGCAATGATATGAAAACCTTCTCCATAAGTATTCTCTCTATCGATACCACTATTTAAAGTTTGAAACAAAACTCCTGCCTGCCCAGATTCTATTACTACCGAACTTTTAATAATGACGATAATAAGTAATACAACGCCTGCTAATGCAAACACTACTGCCTTGGGTAATTTTTCCATAATTCTATTTTTTTAAACTAATCCGTTATATTTTCTTAAAAACCATTCTAAACCGAGCAATAATAGGATAATACCTAGTAAATACTGCCAGTCTATGAGGCTGCTCTGTTTAATCGTTGCTCTCTCGATGGTTTGTAATAAAGGGTCGTTATTTAATTTATTAATTAACTGATTAACTTGTCCTTGATACATCACGTTAGACGGACCGACTAATTTTTTCATACCAGCATCGCTAGCATTTACTTGTTGTTTTTCTATATCGTATTCTAGAATACTAAAAGAGCCCGACCTAGATAATTGATCATTTTCTACTTTTACCGTAAATGTGTAATCACCAGCATTTAAACCACTTAAATCTACCGAGTACGAGTTACCACTCAATACAAATGGTCTTGTGACACTTTCCTTAGATTCCTTATTTTTTAAAACTATATTTAAGATTCCATTATCTTCAAACTCATAGTTTTTATCTAGGTATTGAGCATTAATTTCTATCGCTTTATTCTGATAATAAAATGTCTCATAAGTAACCTCTAGTCTATTGCGTTTTTTATTACTCGCAAGGTATTGCACCTGACTGCTCACAAGATCATCAAAGTTTTTAAAGTCTTTATTATTTAAAAAACTTTGAGCTCTCCACCTCCATAAACCACTTGCTAGAGTCACCGCATGTTTAGTTTCTCCATTTTCATACGTAAACCATATAGGTTGTGTAGTCGCAATACTACCTATTTGCTTATAGAAAAGAACATCTATATTAGTATTAAATTTAATATCACCGAATGGTACCGCCACAGGTGGATAATCTTCAAAATTGAGTTGATCTAAATTAAATGTTGCGTAAGAATCATTGAGTATAGGTTGTGCGTCATCATACTCGTTATCTGTTTCTATTTGAAATGCTTTATTATTAGCATTGAGATAACCTAAATCTGGATCTGGTCCAGTAATTACCCAAGTATTTTTATTCAATGCAGCTTGTTGTGAGTACGCTTTCGCGAAAGCGGAACCTACACCATACATCACAACCAAATTATAATCATTAAGATCATAAGATTGAGATGTGTTTTTAATAGTCACTTTACGTTGCTGGTTAGACTCAATAGCCTTTTTTAAATTACCGATATCAGGATGCATGATATCACTTAATATCAACACATTAGTTTGTTGATCGATCACCTCTACGGCAAAGCTGCGGTAATTATTCTTAGTATTTTTTTCACTAGATAGTGTTGCAATGGCAGCAACCATAGACTGTGTCCCTACTGAAGTACTGGTCAAATTAAAACTAGCAATAGCAGACCTGTGCGTAGCATCAAAGTTAAACGACTCTTTATATAAGGTCTTATTTCCTTGAGTAATGGTAAAATTGCGTGTCACATTTTCATTTCCTTGATAAGAGATAAACACCTCTACTGGGAACTCGTTATCTAGATAAGAATATCTATTAACGTTTATGTTGGTAATTTGTAAATCGGCATATTGGGTGGTATCACCGTAAATAATAGGATATAAACTAGTCTTAGCATCTAACTTAGAGTATTCATAGCTGTTACCGGTAGTCTGGTTACCATCGGTAAGTACCACTATAGCTTTATTTCTATTTTTGAATAGTTCTTGTGGTTGTGTAATAGCTTTACCTAAATCGGTATCAGCCTTATTAAATCCTAAGGAGTCTATGGGTTTTATATCTTCAGAAAATTGGAAAACCTGAATATCAAATTTGGATTGTAGATCTTCATTTTCTAGTAATAGATCGAGATCATTTTTAATCGTGCTTTTAGCTTCTAAATAATCTACAGATTTAGAATCGTCTACCATAACGATAAGTTGTGGTAATAAAGACTCATAAGTTTTTGAGTCAAATCGAGGGGCAATAAATAACAATAGAATACAAAAAACCGTGAGAAAGCGCAATAACGCAAACCACGGTTTTTTCTTAGTATTCTTAGTCTTACTTATGTAACCGTATTGAAAAAGAGCTATTAAGGCAGCTACTACTGCAGCAATAATCATTAAAATTACGGTCATGAAATAATTCTTTTATTATGTTAGCATTCCGCCATCCACGTTAAGTGTCTGACCTGTAACGTATGCAGATAAATCACTAGCTAGAAAAACACAAGCGTTTGCAACGTCTTCTGGAGTACCACCACGTTTAAGTGGAATGGCATCTCTCCAGCTTTGTACTGTTTCTTCATTAAGAGCACCAGTCATTTCAGTTTCTATAAATCCTGGGGCTATCGAGTTACAACGTATATTACGAGAACCTAATTCTAGTGCTACAGATTTACTAAAACCTATGATACCAGCTTTACTGGCAGCATAGTTAGTCTGTCCAGCATTACCTTTGACACCTACTACACTACTCATGTTAATAATGCTACCTTTACGTTGCTTTAACATGGTACGTTGTACAGCTTTAGTCATGTTAAAAACAGACTTAAGATTTACTTCTATCACTTTATCAAAGTCGTCTTCACTAATTCTCATTAATAAATTATCCTTAGTGATACCTGCGTTATTGATAAGTACATCTATACTATCAAAATCTTTACTAACAGCATCTACTAATTCTTGAGATTGTGTAAAATCGGCAGCGTTACTTTTGTACGCTTTTGCCTTTACACCAGCAGCAGTAAGTTCTTTTTCTAATTCTAGAGCTGGACCTTCAGAACTGGCATATGTGAAAGCTATATTTGCGCCATGTTGTGCAAATACTTGTGCAATCCCTTTACCTATACCACGACTGGCACCGGTAATGATTACGTTTTTACCTTCTAATAATTTCATAAGTAGTTGGTTTAATATAAAAAGCCAAAATAATTATTATCCACGAAATGAATAATAATTATTCTGGCTCAATAAAATTTATGCTAAAACTTCAGCAACTTTTTTACCTATTTCAGCTGGAGAATCTACTACGTGGATTCCACATTCTTTCATAATAGCTTTTTTAGCTTGAGCAGTATCTTCAGAACCACCTACTATAGCACCAGCGTGTCCCATAGTACGACCTGCAGGAGCAGTTTCACCAGCAATAAAACCTATAACAGGTTTTTTGTTACCAGTTTCTTTGATCCATTTTGCAGCATCAGCTTCTAACTGTCCACCTATTTCACCTATCATAACGATAGCTTCAGTTTCTGGGTCATTCATGAAAAGCTCTACAGCTTCTTTAGTCGTAGTACCTATGATTGGGTCACCACCTATACCTATAGCAGTAGAAATACCATAACCTTGTTTTACAACCTGGTCAGATGCTTCATAAGTAAGTGTACCTGATTTAGAAACGATACCTACTTTTCCTTTTTTGAATACAAAACCTGGCATGATACCTACTTTTGCTTCACCTGGAGTAATTACACCTGGACAGTTAGGACCTACTAAACGACAATTTTTATCTTTAATATAATCTGCAGCTTTAACCATATCTGCTACTGGAATACCTTCAGTAATTGTAATAATTACTTTAATTCCTGCATCAGCAGCTTCTTTAATAGCATCAGCTGCAAAAGCTGGCGGTACAAAGATGATTGTTACATCTGCTCCTGCTTTCTCAACAGCTTCTTGTACGGTGTTAAAAACTGGTTTTCCTAAATGTTCTTGTCCTCCTTTACCTGGAGTAACACCACCTACTACATTCGTTCCATAGTCGATCATCTGACCTGCGTGGAATGTACCTTCACTACCAGTGAAACCTTGTACTATTATTTTAGAATCTTTGTTTACTAAAACGCTCATTTATATATATTTAAGTTGAGTTTCTATTTATATTTTATTAACTAGTATGACTAGTCTGGTATACTTCTATGATTTTATTTTCTGAAAGCCTAAAGATAGAGATAAAATAGCCTACTGGTATTTCTTCTTGAGGATTTTCTAGTGTTTTTACGAACACTGTAAATCGAGCCACTACTTCGTCCTTTTCACTTAACAAATGTGACACCTCAGATCTTGTACTTACATAAGAAGAAGATACTGCTTCTGTAAGTCTTAGATAATCTTTATAATCAAATTCTCTATATCCAGAACTGGCGTGCCAGTGCATGATAAAATCTGGATGTATGAATTCGCCAAATTCTTTGGGATCTACAAAAACATCTGAATCTAAAAAGCCTTTTACTATTTTCTTAGCTGCTGCTGACATCTATTTATTTTTGATAAAGTTAGGTAACATTCTTATAGCAGCCAGCTCTCTAAACTTTACTTTAGCATTTGAAGCTGGTGAGCCGAAAAGTACATCACCTGGTTGAACATCTTTTGAGACACCACTTTGTGCCATTATCTCGCATCCTTTGCCTAATCGTATGTCACTACGTATACCTACCTGACCCCATATTTTGACTTCATCTTCTATCACCACACAACCAGAAATACCGGTCTGACTGGCTACTAGAACATGCTTACCTAATGTGGTATCATGACCTATATGTACTTGGTTATCGATTTTACTTCCATAACCTATAGTAGTATCACCACTGACACCACGATCTATAGTACATAAACCACCTATTTCTACATGATCATCTATGACCACGCGTCCATTACTTAGTAGTTTATCATAACCTTCTGGTCTACGTTTGTAATAGAAAGCATCTGCTCCTAAAACTGTTCCAGAATGTATAATAACATTATCTCCTATAATACATCTATCATTTATCGACACATTACTGTGTATGATACAGTTTTTACCTACTACAACATCGTTACCTAAAAAGGCATTAGGCTGCACAATCGTTCCTTCTCCTATAATAGGTGGATTGGATTCCGCTTTCGCGAAAGCCGAAAAAGGAGCAAAATATTGTGTTAACTTATTAAAATCTCTAAACGGATCGTCAGAAATAAGTAAAGCCTTACCGTCTGGGCAGTCTACTTCTTTGTTAATTAATACTATGGTAGCCGCACTTTCTAGCGCCTTATCATAGTATTTAGGGTGATCCACAAAAACAATATCACCAGCTGTAACCACGTGAATTTCATTCATACCTTGAACAGGAAATGAAGCATCACCGACGTATTTACAATCGATGATTGTAGCAATTTCAGAAAGCGGATATGTTTTAGTGAACTTCACTTATTTTTTCATTCTTTCGTGATAGTTCCCTTTTTCAGTATCAATTCTAATGATGTCACCTTCGTTGATAAAAAGTGGTACCATAACCTCTGCTCCAGTTTCTACTGTTGCAGGTTTTGATGCATTAGTAGCTGTGTTACCTTTTAAACCAGGCTCTGTAGCTGTTACCTCCAACACTACATATTGAGGCATGTCTACAGATAATGGAGAATCATCTTCTGTATTGATTTGAATTTTAACAACCTCACCTTCTTTAAGTAAACCAGGCGCATCTAGTACAGATTCTTGAAGCTGTATTTGCTCATAAGTCTCTGTATTCATGAAGTGATATCCTTCTTGATCTTGATAAAGAAATTGAAAAGCTTGTGTTTCTACACGTATATCTTCAATCTTGTGTCCTGCAGAAAAAGTATTATCTATAACCTTACCTGTGGTGATAGATTTTAATTTTGTTCTTACAAAAGCAGGTCCTTTTCCAGGTTTTACATGAAGAAACTCTACTATTTTATAAATATCGTGATTATAATGAATACATAATCCCTTTCTAATGTCGCTTGTACTTGCCATATCTTATTGTTTGCTGATGTATCCTCTCATGATACCTCGCTTTGTGTTTTTAATAAATTCTAATATTTCATCACGCTCTGGAGTTGCGCTCATCTCTGCCTCAATGATTTCTACACCTTGGGAGACGTTATAATTTTTTTGATATAAAATTCTGTAAATATCTTGAATTTCGCGTATTTTTTCAAGGTCAAACCCTCTTCTACGCAATCCTACAGAATTGATACCCACATAACTTAAAGGTTCACGACCTGCTTTTACAAATGGTGGTACATCTTTACGTACCAAAGAACCACCTGTTACAAAGGCATGACTACCTATCTGACAGAATTGTTGCACTGCTGCCATACCTGCTAATACAACATAGTCTCCTACAGTAATATGTCCTGCTAGAGTACTGTTGTTAGAAAATATACAGTTATCACCTACGATACAATCATGAGCAATATGGCAATATGCCATAATCCAACAATTCTTACCGATTACGGTTTTCATTCTATCTGAAGTACCTCTATTAATAGTAACACACTCTCTAATAGTAGTGTTATCTCCTATTATTGTTACTGTATCTTCATCTTCAAACTTCTTGTCCTGAGGGATGGCACTTATTACGGCACCAGGAAAAATACTTACATTTTTCCCAATACGAGCACCTTCCATTATGGTCACGTTTGATCCTATCCATGTGCCTTCACCTATAACTACATCGTTATGAATGGTAGTAAAAGGCTCTATGACTACATTTTTGGCGATTTTAGCGCCTGGATGTACGTATGCTAGTGGTTGATTCATTATTTAACTTTTGAAATTTGTGCCATCAACTCAGCCTCGGCACAAAGAATACCATTTGCATAAGCATAAGCTTGCATGTGACAAATACCTCTTCTTATAGGAGATATTAAATCACATTTAAATATAAGTGTATCACCAGGAGATACTTTTCTTTTAAACTTAACATTATCCATTTTCATAAAGAAAGTTAGATAGTTCTCTGGATCTGGTACGGTACTTAAAACTAAAATACCACCAGTTTGTGCCATTGCTTCTACTATAAGAACACCTGGCATAACTGGTTGTCCTGGAAAGTGTCCTACGAAGAATGGCTCATTCATCGTTACATTTTTTAAACCTACAACATGACTGTCCGATAGTTCAAAAATCTTATCGATTAAAAGAAATGGTGGTCTATGTGGTAAAACCTCCATTATTTTTACAACATCCATAAGTGGTTCTTGATTGATATCCACTTGTGGCACGTTATCTTTAATATCTTTTTTAATGATTTTAGCTAACTTTTTGGCAAATTGAGTATTCACAAAATGTCCAGGTTTAGTAGCTATTACCTTACCTCTAATTCTATAACCGGTAAGAGCAAGATCACCTATCACATCAAGTAATTTATGACGTGCCGCTTCATTAGGATGATGCAGTTCTAGGTTATCTAGAATTCCATTAGGTCTAATGGTAATGTTATCTTTATTAAATGCTTTTTTAAGGCTCTCTGTAGTTTTTTCAGAAAGTTCTTTATCTACATAAACGATAGCATTGTTAAGATCGCCACCTTTTATAAGACCATGTTCTAAAAGCATTTCTATTTCATGAAGAAAACTAAATGTTCTAGAACTAGAGATTTCTTCTTTAAAATCTGAAATTTTGTTTAGAGTCGCATTTTGAGTACCTAATACTTTAGTACCAAAATCAACCATAGCTGTAATCTGGTAAGAGTCTGAAGGCATGATCATGATCTCGCTCCCAGTCTCTTCATCTTTATAAGAGATGATGTCTTTGATTACATATTCTTCTCTAAATTGCTCTTGTTCAATTTTACCTGCTTTTTCTAGAGCTTCAATAAAGAATTTTGAAGAACCATCCATAATAGGTGGTTCACTACTGTCTATCTCTATTAAACAGTTATCTATTTCTAGACCTACTAATGCCGCCAGTACATGTTCACAAGTGTTTATTTGCACACCTCTTTTATCTAGTGTAGTACCTCTTTTAGTATCTGTCACGTATGCTGCAGATGCTTCAATAATGGGACTTCCTTCTAGATCTACACGTTGAAATGCATAACCATGATTCTCTGGGGCTGCCTTAAAAACTAACGTTACTTCTTTACCTGTGTGTAATCCTACACCAGATAAGGTCACTTCATTTTTAATCGTGGTCTGCTTAAATTCTGTTACCGTCATTTATGCTATTATTTTTTTTCAAGAGTTGAAATTCTTGATTCTATTTTTCTAAAATTCTTAAATAAAACGTAAGACCTATTCCAGTCACCAAAATCAAATGCTGGCGAACCTTGTACGGTCTCTCCTTCTTTTAATCTTCTGCCTATACCGCTTTGCGCCTGTATATTTACAAAGTCTTCTATAACTATGTGTCCAGCTATACCTACCTGACCACCTATTTTACAATTCTTACCTATTTTAGTAGAACCTGCTATACCGGTTTGTGCTGCGATCACTGTATTCTCACCTATCTCTACATTGTGCGCTACCTGAATTTGATTATCCAGCTTTACACCTGCTTTTATAATAGTACTTCCTAAAGTAGCTCTATCTATAGTAGTAAGAGCACCCACGTCTACGTTATCTTCTAAAACAACATTCCCTATTTGAGGTACTTTTTTAAAAGTACCATCTTTATTAGGTGCGAAACCAAAACCATCTGCGCCTATAACGCAACCTGAATTTATCACCACATTCTTACCCATTACTGTGTCAGACATAATGTTTGCACCTGCATGGATAATAGAATTATCACCTATAGTCACGCTGCTACCTATATTAACGTTAGAAAATATCTTTACATTATCACCGATTTTGACATTTGCGCCTACGTAACTAAAAGCCGCAAGATACAAGCCATCACCATAAGTTGCCGTTTCATCAATAAAACTAGGTTGTTCAATGCCTTGTTTATTCATTTTGGCCATTTGGTAAAACTCTAAAAGTTTTGAAAATGCATTATAGGAGTCCTCCACCCTTATCAAAGAACATGATACAGGTTGCTCTACAATAAAGTCTTTATTAACTATTACTGCACTCGCTTCTGTCGTATATAAGTAAGGTGTATACTTTGCATTTGATAAAAAGCTCAAACTACCAGTGGTACCTTCTTCTATTTTGGACAGTTTACTGACCTCTACACTTGAATCACCTTCAATAGTTCCTTCAAGGATTTCGGCTATTTGTTTAATGTTAAATTTCATTACCGCAAAAGTACTAATTTATATCAATCTTGTAGCTTAGGATAGCAACAGTAATATTTTCTTACTTCTTTAAGTAATGCTTTAAAGCTATCTTCTTTACCAGCCTTGATTAATTCTGTCAATTTTCCTTTTTTATTTAATATTTGAATAGGTTTCGCTTTCGCGTAAGCGAGATTAACAACAACACCAGAGAAAACAAAATAAGACGCTTCATGCGCAGAAAGATTGCGATAGGACATCAGGTTTTTAAGATGTTTAGCAACCTTGTTTTCTGAAATAGGCTTATTACTGAATTTAATTTTTAACAATTGTCTGTTTAAAATCATATGACAAAGTTCACTAAGAACAAAATCTTCATGATCTTTACCCAATTTCAATGTTGCAATAATATCAGAATCGTCGAGTGAAGCAAATCTTTCTAGATCATTTGTATTATTTACAAAATCTACCTGATCCGTTTTAATGAAGTATTCTAGATTTTTAGGCAGCTCTACCGGTATATTCTTTTCAATCAACTCTTTGATACGTTTAATAACAGATTGTAATAAATGCTCTGCTCCTATACCTGTCTTGTGAAGATACACCTGCCAGTACATTAATCTACGTCCTGATAAAAAGTTCTCTACACTATAAAGTCCCTTTTCTTCTACCACTAACTGGTCATTCACAACGTTTAACATGGTTATTAATCGCTGGCTATTTATATTACCCTCGGCAACACCTGTATAAAAACTATCCCTTTTGAGATAGTCTAGCCTATCCATGTCTAGCTGACTAGAAATTAATTCTAACATAAAAGGACGATGATATTCTCCCTTAAATATTTGAATAGCAAGAGTTAAACTACCGTTAAATTCATTATTCAAATGATTCATGAAATAGGACGACAATTCTTCATGAGTGACACCATTAACTATTTGATATTCTAGTGCGTGAGAAAATGGCCCATGTCCTATGTCATGCAATAAAATGGCTTTATAGAGCGCGTCTTCCTCTGCATCTGATATCTCAACAGACTTAGATCTAAGTACTTGTACTGCTTTTTGCATAAGATGCATACAGCCCAGTGCATGATGAAATCTAGTATGGTGCGCACCTGGGTAAACCAAGTAACTTAACCCCATTTGTGTTATCCTGCGCAAGCGCTGAAAGTAGGGATGCTCTACTATTTTAAAGATCTCTTCTGAAGGAATCGAAATAAATCCGTAAATAGGATCGTTTAATATTTTAAGTTTGTTCTGTAGTTTCAAAGGAACAGCTATTTAAACACAAATATAATAATATGGCAGAGATCAAAATACTATGGGTAGACGATGAAGTTGATTTACTCAAACCTCATATAATATTTTTAGAGAAAAAAGGATATACTATAGACACAAGAGTCAGTGGTACTGAAGCGTTAGAAGCGATAGAAGAAAATAGATATGATTTAATTTTTCTAGATGAAAATATGCCTGGTCTTACTGGATTGGAGACTTTACATGAAATAAAAGAGAAGCAAGCGCAACTTCCTGTCATCATGATCACTAAAAGTGAAGAAGAATATATCATGGAAGAAGCAATAGGTTCTAAAATTGCAGATTATTTGATTAAGCCTGTAAACCCTAATCAAATATTACTTGCCGTTAAGAAGAATCTAGATCATTCTAGACTGGTTAACGATAAAACAACCAGCGACTACCAGAGAGAATTCCGTAAGATAGCTATGAACATGTCCATGATTAATAGTTATGAAGAATGGGTACAATTGTATCAAAGATTAATTTATTGGGAAATAGAACTGGAAGATGTAGATGATTCTGGAATGTTCGACATACTAACTGCTCAGAAGAACGAGGCAAATCAGCAGTTCTGTAAATTTATTGATAAGAACTATCCAGACTGGTTTGATGGTCATGAGAGTAACCCTACCTTGAGTCATGATTTGTTTAAAAAGAGAGTTGTTCCACATCTTAAAGAAAAAGAGCCGGTTTTACTGGTAGTAGTGGATAACCTGAGGTACGATCAATTTAAGGTTTTTGAAAATTTAATTAATAACCATTACAAAAAACTGGAAGAGGAAGCCTACTGCTCTATTCTACCTACCGCTACTCAATATGCTAGAAATGCTATTTTTTCTGGATTAATGCCAGAAGACATGAAAAAACGTCATCCAGACTTATGGCTAGACGATACAGATGATGGCGGAAAAAACATGCATGAGAACGCTTTTCTTATCGCACAATTAAAAAGACTAGGCTTAAACATTAAGCACCAATACCACAAAATAACTAATGAAAACAATGGTCGCAAACTAGCAGATAACTTTAAGTCTCAAAAAGACAACGACCTAACTGTGGTCGTTTATAATTTTGTAGACATGCTATCTCATTCTAAAACAGAGATGGAAGTAATTAAAGAGTTAGCAAGTAATGATAAGAGTTACCGCTCATTAACATTGAGCTGGTTTAAAAACTCTCCCCTACTAGATATTATACAAAGAGGACAAGAATTAGGTTTTAAACTTATTCTTACTACCGACCACGGTACTATTAATGTAACTTCACCTAGCAAAGTTATAGGTGATAAGAATACAAGTTTGAATTTAAGGTATAAAACAGGTCGTAGTTTATCCTATGAATCAAAAGACGTACTAGCCGCAACAGACCCTAGCTCTATCAAGCTACCTAAAATAAATATGAGCAGCAGTTTCATTTTTGCTAAAGGTGATTTATTCTTTGCCTATCCTAATAACTATAACCATTATGTAAGTTATTATAGAAACACTTATCAGCATGGTGGTGTTTCACTAGAAGAGATGTTGATACCGTTTGCTGTTTATGAACCTAGATAGAAGAAAATGAAATATAAATTAGAAGAAATAGATCGTATCGCACGAGAGATTTTAAAAAGATCAAAATCAAAAGTAATTTTATTTGACGCACCTATGGGAGCAGGTAAAACTACATTGATAAAATCCGTTTGTCGAGAGCTAGGTGTAGAGGGAGAAATCACCTCTCCGACCTTTAGTATCGTTAATCAGCACTCTGGAAGAGAAAATAAAATTTATCATTTTGATTTATATCGAATAGAAAATACTAATCAATTGTTTGATATCGGTTTTGAAGATTATCTAGAAAATGATGCATTTTGTCTGATCGAATGGCCAGAAATATCGATTTCATTATTATCTGATTATCAGAAGGTAAAAATAAATATATTAGACCCTGAGACTAGAGAAATCACTTTTATTGATTAAAAAACTGTTAAAACAATGTAACTTTCGTAAGTAATTAACTACCCCTTTCATCTAAAATAGGTGTTAGATAGAATAAAAAAGTGATTGAACGAAAAAACAAAAAAAAGCTATTACCTTTTTGGATATCGTTTGTAAATTGCTGTCACTTATTTACTTAAACCCTACATTATGAACAACAAGTCAATCAAAGCGTTAGCATTATTAGCAATTTTCAGTGTTTCTCTAGCTGGTGCAGCTGTACAGTTTCAACCAGAATCAACTAAAGAAACTAAATCGAAAAAAATCGAAAGAAGTTACATGGCCAAATTTAAAGTTCCTAAGCACGGATAAAATTTAATTTGGATCATAAGTATAAAGCTCACTACATTTACTTGCAGTGAGCTTTTTAAATTTAACACATTTATGTCCATAAAGAAAACATTTCAAAGAGGTAAAGGTAGCATTGCTGTAGGTAGTATGGTAGCGATAAGTATGGCTATTTTACCTTATGCTTTCTACTATTATGAGGCTCTACCAGACTGGTTATGGGATTTAAGTTTCTTTAAAGCATTATCAAAATCATTTGATGGTAATAGATTAATGGCATCATGGACATTTTTTCAAAAACTAGTACCTTTAGTATTATTACTTCTTTGGTTTTTAACTTGTAAACACTGGTGGTATCATACTATATTAATACCTATTAGCTTATACGTGTTCCAAATTTATAGTCTTTTAGATTTTTCAAATAATTATATAGACTCTGGAGAACTTTACTTTGTAGTCCCAGTTGTTATTTTTTCTCTGTCCTTGACATATTTAGCACGTTTAAAAATATTCGATAAAATACATGGTATCGATATAAGTGAAATAGAAGAAAGTGTCAAAAAACCTAGTGATCGCTGGTTCAAATAATAAATAATTTATTCTCATGCCTACTATCTCTACACCTTTTACTAAGGACCAACTCATACCGCAGGAAGAACGTCTTGAAATTAAGCGTACTAAAAAGGAGTTGTTTATAGGTATACCGAAGGAAACGCAACATCAAGAAAAAAGAATATGCTTAACTCCTGATGCCGTTGCCGCTATTTGTGCACATGGACATCGTATTATCATAGAAAAAGGAGCTGGAACTGCTAGTAATTTCTCTGACAAAGATTATAGCAACGCCGGAGCAAAAATCACTACAGATACCGCAAAAGTATTCTCCTGCCCTACTATTTTAAAGGTAGCACCTCCATCTCTAGAAGAGATAAAATTAATGAAACCGCAAACGGTTTTAATATCTGCTTTACAATTAAAAACACGCGATCAAAATTACTTTAATAAACTAGCTGAAAAGAAGATAACAGCTCTAGCCTATGAATTTATAACAGATGATGAAGGCAGATTTACTGCAGTTAATGCATTAAGTGAAATATCTGGTATCGCCTCGATTCTTCTAGCGTCAGAGCTTTTATCTACAGGAGAAAATAGTACAGGTCATCTCTTTGGCAATATTACAGGTGTACCGCCCGTAGACGTCGTAATACTGGGTGCTGGTGTAGTAGGAGAATTTGCTGCTAGAACTGCCTTAGGATTAGGCGCTAGTGTAAAATTATTTGATAATTCTATATCTAAGTTACGTAACGTACAAAATAATATAAGCCAGCAGCTTTACACATCTACTATACAGCCTAAGTATCTTTCTAAAGCGTTAAGACGTTGCGATGTTGCCATAGGAGCATTAAGCGGCGAGAATAGAACACCAGTGGTCGTATCCCAACCTATGGTAGAAAACATGAAAAAAGGTGCCATAATTATAGATGTAAGTATAGATATGGGAGGTTGTTTTGAGACCAGTGAAATTACTAGTCATGCACAACCTACCTTTAACAAATTAGGCGTTACTCATTACTGTGTTCCTAATATTCCCGCTAGATACTCAAAAACAGCCAGCATTGCGTTAAGTAACATATTCACACCGTATATACTCAACATGGCAGACGATGGCGGTATAGAGCATGCCATACGTATGGATAAAGGTCTTAAATGTGGTATTTATCTATATCACGGTATTGTAACTAATAAATCTGTAGGTGAATGGTATAATTTGCCATATAGCGACGTAAATTTGTTGATCTTTTAAACGAAGTATGAAATTTATACAAAGACTTGGATTTTACGGTGGTGGTTTTGCTATAGGAATAGTATTCTTACTCTTTTTTCTAACAGGAAAACGCACACAATGTACCTGGTTACCAGAAGATCGTGTTATCAACGACATACGTAAAAAGAATGCCATAAGATTCTCTCCAGAAATACGCACAATGTTAACCGATCGTAAACTAGATACACTTACCATTCAACTAATTTTAAAATATGGTAAAGTAGATTTTTCTAAATCAAATACCGATACCATACCCTGTAATTTCTACCACATCTCTGGTAGAGAAGAACTAGCAAACACTAGTTTATGGGTTAGAAATTGTGAACGATTTGTAAGAGTAGAAAAAGTTCTTAGTCAGTAAATGAATTAAGACTAAGAAATTCCTCTTCTTTTCATTTCTTGTTTTATTAAAGTAAGCTCTCTACCAGTCTGCCCTGCTACAGAGGTGTTTTCTTGTGCTCTTCTTATTAAGTAAGGCATCACATCTTCTATAGGACCGAATGGCAATATCTTAAACGTATTATGACCCAAAGCCGCAAGATTAAAGGTTAAGTTATCACTCATACCGTATAACTGACCGAACCACACATCTGTAGTATTAGGTTCAATTTCGTTCTCTGTGAGCACCTTCATAGCGTTTAAAGTACTCAGCTCATTATGAGTACCTATGCATAATTTAATAACATCTAGTCTATCTAGAATAAAATGCATCACGTTATTAAACATCTCGTCAGTTGCTTCTTTACTTTCACAAATAGGACTAGGATAGTTTTCCTGAGCAGCTCTATGACGTTCTTTTTCCATATAAGCACCACGTACTATTTTTGCCCCTACTATGTAATTATGAGCCTTTGCATGTTCATAAAGCTCCATAATATACTCTAATCTATCATGACGGTAACACTGCACTGTATTATAGATATAAGCTTTACCATGGTTATATTTTTGCATCATCTCACCGATCAACTCATCTGCTGCATCCTGCATCCATGTTTCTTCACCGTCAAAAAGTAAAGAAATATCATTATCCACCGCTGTTTTACACAATAAATCTACTCGGTTATATATGCGCTCCCACTCGGCTTGTTCATCTGGAGTTAGTACTTGATTCTCTGTTATTTTTTGCCATATGTAAAAACGTCCTATTCCAGTAGGCTTTACTACTTCAAAGGGTAAGGCATTATTCTCACTAGCCATATGAATTAAGGTAAGCTTCTTCCCTACCACTGCGTCAAAATCGGCCTCGTTCTCTTTTCCTTCTACAGAATAATCTAGAATTGAACTCACCCCTTTTTCAAACATTTTACCAACTAAAGGCATACACTCTTCGTCTGTCGTACCACCGCAAAATTGTTGAAAAACAGTATCTCGTATAATACCTTTTACAGGTAAGTGCCATTTTAAGGCAAGCATGGTGGCCTTAGAACCCAAATTCACTAACCAGGGTTTTGACATAGAACTGAATATAAAATGTGCTTTCTTTAGATCTTTATCAGATTTTAAAGAAAAGGCATTTGCCGTATTGTTAAAAGGATTTTCATTCATGTGGCAAATATAATTCCGAAATCGATTTAGTTAATCATATAGATGGTACTTTTGATAATTCTTAGTAAAGAGATTAAATAATTATTTATATTTCGCTTTCGCGAAAGCGGAATCACCACAATATCACAATACTATCATTAAATGAATTCTATAACAAACTCATCTTACAGCATACATTTTAAGGAAGAATCTTATATACAACTCAATAAATTTATAGCAAAGAAGAAACCTAGCTGTATTTTTATTCTTGTAGACGAGAATACGATGCAAAATTGCTATCCGGTTTTAATGCCTCAAATAGAAACTGAAGCACGTATAGAAATCATAGAAGTAGATGCTGGTGAAGAATTTAAAAACATAGAAACATGCACTGGTGTATGGAACGCAATGATAGAACTGGGCTGCGATAGAAATAGTCTAATGATTAATTTAGGTGGTGGCGTCATTACAGACCTAGGTGGTTTTATAGCCGCAACTATTAAAAGAGGGATTTCTTTTATTCACATACCTACTACTGTTTTAGGAATGGTAGATGCAGCTATAGGTGGAAAAAATGGTGTGGACATAGGACATCTTAAAAATCAAATAGGTGTTATTGTACCACCAGTTATGACTTTAATAGATTCTACTTATTTAAATACTCTGGATAATAGACAGTTGCTCAATGGTTCTATCGAGATGTTTAAACACGGACTCATTGCAGACCGTGATTACTGGAAAAACATGAAAGACGTAGGTGCAGATTATTATTCTGTAACGTTTGATAAACTTATCCATCAAAGTGCAGTTATTAAAAGTGATGTAGTAAAAAGCGACCCTTTTGAAAAAGGACCACGCAAAGCACTTAATTATGGTCATACTATAGGTCACGCTATAGAATCTTTCTGTTTATCGAGTGATAGTCATGACTCTCTATTACATGGAGAAGCGATTGCAGCTGGACTGTATCTAGAATCTTACCTAAGTAATTTACACGCAGGCCTGTCTGACACGGATTTTGCCGAAATTGGAGACTGGTATAAAAGGCTGAAAATGAATCTTAACTTTAGCCCGCAGGATATTGAGAACATGCTAGAGTTAATGACTCATGATAAAAAGAATGTAAATGGCGAGATACGTTTTGTTCTTATAGACACAATAGGTTCTTTTATAACCGACCAGACAGTACCAGAAATAGATGTTATCAAAAGTTTCAGCCTGCTCTAAAGTTTAACAATAACTTCATTTTACAGCTTAGTAAATTATCAAAAATGATATAATTTAGATTTACCTAAAATGATATGGTAATGAGAAATATTATTGTTGATTATAAAAAACTAACTCCAGAGCTTCTTGCTTTACTTGTAGAGAAATACCCTGATGGCTATGGTGATGACGATGTGATTACTTTTAAGAATCATAAATATGAAACCATAGAAGCTGTAGAAGTTCTTACAGAAGATACCAAGTATCTCGTAAAGATTTCAAAACGTTTATCCATGCAAATGGAATCCTTTGACGAAGAAGACTATTCTGATAGAGAGATGTCAGACCCTGATGCGTTACCAGAAATAACCGCTGACGATCTTAAAAAAGTTGAAGAAAACCTCTAAAAATTATTTAATAAAAAAGATCTCTTTTTATTAGATTTGGAAAACTAATTCTAAAATGGAGAATAAAAAACATTATAGAAAATCTTTACTGATCATAATTCTATTTAGTTTTTTATTAGGTAGCCTTTTTTACATGAGTGATATCAATTTTCAATTAGAATACTTCAATTGGAAACAATATATGGGTATGATGTTCATTATGGGTGTTCCTATTACTATAACCGGAATCATTACTATCTATATGTCTAGAAAAGCATTGATAAATAGAAAACAAGATGACACTATTAAATAGCTAGTAATTTTCTTAAATGATTAGAACGCATAAAAAATCCCCTTAAGGCTATCGCTTTAAGGGGATTTTTAATAATATCTATATGATAATTACTTAGCTAGTACAGCCTGTACTTTATCTGCAGCTTCTTGAAATTCAACAGCACTCTGTACATCCATACCACTGTTGTCTATTAATTCCTTAGCGATTTCTGCATTAGTACCTTGTAATCTCACGATCAATGGTACATTCATAGCATCACCCATATTTTTATAAGCATCTACGATACCTTGCGCTACACGGTCACATCTTACAATACCACCAAAGATATTTACAAGAATAGCCTCTACTTTATCATCTTTAAGAATGATACGGAAAGCTTCTTCAACACGTTTAGCATCTGCAGTACCACCTACATCTAAGAAGTTTGCAGGTTCTCCACCAGCTTGTTTGATAAGGTCCATTGTTGCCATAGCAAGTCCAGCACCATTTACCATACAACCTACGTTACCATCTAGATCTACGTAGTTTAATCCTACCTCTCTAGCTTCTACTTCCGTTGCATTTTCTTCTCTAACATCTCTTAATGCCTCAAGATCTTTGTGACGGAATAAAGCATTTTCATCTAGAGTGATTTTACAATCTACTGCGATGATAGTATTATTAGAAGCTTTAAGAACTGGGTTGATTTCAAACAAAGCAGAATCTGACCCTAAGTAAGCATTGTATAAAGAGTTAACAAACTTTGTCATTTCTTTAAACGCTTTACCGCTTAATCCTAAGTTAAAAGCAATACGTCTTGCTTGAAAACCTTGAAGACCATGTGCAGGATCGATAGTTTCTGTAAAGATTAAATGCGGAGTTTCCTCAGCTACAGTTTCTATATCCATTCCACCTTCTGTAGAATACATGATCATATTTTTACCTTGTCCACGATCTAAAAGTACAGACATATAGAATTCTTCTATTTCTGCCTCTCCTGGTTCGTATACATCTTCTGCAACAAGAACTTGGTGAACTCTTTTACCTTCAGCCGTAGTCTGAGGAGTAACAAGGTCCATTCCTATAATCTGTCCAGAGATTTCTTTTACTTGATCAAGGTTTTTTGCTAGCTTTACACCACCACCTTTACCACGTCCACCTGCGTGTACTTGTGCTTTGATAACGTGCCATCCAGTACCAGTTTCTTCAGTTAATTCTTTTGCAGCAGCTACTGCCTCGTCTGCAGTTGTTGCTACTTTACCTCTTTGTATAGTTACACCATAACTAGCGAGAATTTCTTTTCCTTGATATTCGTGAAGATTCATAAATGTTCTTTAATGTTCAATTTAAGTCTAGCAAAAGTAAGAAAGTGAACCTTGAATTTGAAACAAATCCTTCTAAAAGAATTCTTATTTTATAGATATTCCTCAATTATGCACAAGTATCTTATAATAAATGGAATTTTTAAGAAAATATTGACTTTTAATTCCTCTAGTCTATTACTTTTGTGGGCTTAATTTTTTAACATGAATAATCAAGATTTATTAAACATAGCCCGAGAACACGGTAGTCCGGTTTATGTCTATGATGCAGAGGTCATTGTAGCACAGTATCAACGTTTAGTTTCTGCCTTTGATAAGGCTAAGAATCTAAGAATACATTATGCTGTAAAAGCGCTGTCTAACATCTCTATCTTGAAACTTTTTAAACAGTTAGGCGCTGGACTCGATACCGTGAGTCTACAAGAGGTAGAATTAGGTCTGGCCGCTGGTGTAGACCCTAAGAAAATTATTTTTACTCCTAACGGTGTATCACTAGAAGAAATAGAAAAGGTTGCAGAAAAAGGTGTACAAATAAACATCGATAACCTTTCTATACTAGAACAATTCGGTTCTAAACATCCTAACACACCAGTTTGTGTAAGGATAAATCCACACGTTATGGCTGGTGGAAATGCAAATATTTCTGTGGGTCACATCGATAGTAAATTTGGTATATCCATTCATCAAATACCACACATCCTACGTATAGTAGAAAACACAGGTATGAATGTAAATGGTGTGCACATGCATACTGGTAGCGATATTCTAGATATAGGTGTATTTCTATATGCAACAGAAATTCTTTTTGAAACTGCTGCAAAATTTAAGGATTTAGAATTCATAGATTTTGGTAGTGGATTTAAAGTACCTTATAAAGAAGGTGATGTTTCTACAGATATTGAAGATCTAGGAGCTCAATTAAGTGAGCGTTTTAATAAATTTTGTAAAGAATACGGCCGTGATATTACCATGGCTTTTGAACCAGGAAAGTTTTTAGTTAGTGAATCTGGTCAGTTTCTTGCACAGGTCAATGTTGTAAAACAAACCACATCTACTGTCTTTGCAGGGATAGACTCTGGATTTAATCATTTAATAAGACCTATGTTATATGGTTCTTACCATGGTATAAGAAATATTTCTAACCCAGATGGTAAGAATAGATTCTACAGCATTGTGGGATATATTTGTGAAACAGACACATTTGCAAACAACCGCCAGATATCTGAAATTACTGAAGGTGATATTCTTTCATTCTCTAACGCTGGTGCTTATTGTTACTCCATGGCTAGTAATTACAACTCTAGATATAGACCTGCCGAGGTACTTTGGTACAATGGTAAATCACACGTTATTAGAGAGCGTGAGACCATGGCAGACATTCTGAAAGGACAGGTTCAGGTTAACTTTGAAGAATCTGTTACAGAATAACGTTACAGTTTCATTTATACTATTAAAGCTCGGTTCATAGAATCGAGCTTTTTTTGTGTTCCGCTTTCGCGAAAGCGGAATTATAACAACTAAAATTCAATTAAATACATACCAAATCGCACTACCTTTTAAAAGTTTGTATAAAAAAAGTCTGTGTTATTGTAAACACAGACCTTTTAATTCATCAAGCGAGTTAATCGTTTATTTAATAATTACCTTTTTAGTAACTACTCCTAGATTGGTATTCATTTTTATAAGATAATTACCACTAGCTATTTGTGATACATCCAATTTAAGGACACCCACTTTTCCAGTCATGTCATATGTTCTCACTTGCTGGCCCAGCATATTGATTAAGTATAAATCACTTATTTCTATTTCTACAGGCTTTTTAATGTGCACCTCAGTAACATGATTAGGAGTAAACACCACAAGATCTGTTTCATCTAGTTGTTCTAATTCATTGCTCAAAGTTTCTGGTAATGTAAACACTACAGAAAACCTGTCTTCATAAATACCAGCAGTTAATACCGGACTTGTGTAATCGCCGTTCATTAAGTTTACATACGTATTTAAAACATTATCCCTAATAAAAATATTTTGAGTAGGTAATACATTAAGTAAGTCATCTATGGTAATACTAAAGTTACTATCATCTTTTAATTTAATAAATAACGGTAACTCTGCTCCGTTCTCAATAGATGGCACTCCTTGTATGGTAAGTTTATCTGTGTTTACTATCCAGGACATATCATCTATTTGCTCATCTAACAGTCTACCATCATAACCTCTATCTACTTGATAAGTAGTCAAAGAATCTACCGTAAGCAATAGCTGTCTGTGAATTAAGTTAGAAGAGTCAAAACCTAATCTTATCTTTAATCTAGTATCTCTTGATGTGTTGATAGCACCATCGCTAAGAATAGGGTCACTACCTGGTGCAGCTACAAATATACTCTCTCCGTCAGATTCTTTTTCAAATTCTCGTTGGCCGTTTCTAAATCTAATTTGTCCACCATCGTTAATACCAGTTACAAAGAACCCCTGACCTACTGGTATGTATCGTTTAGGCAATTTAGTCGGGACACCACCTTGATTTACATCTGGATTAGAAGTTCCAAAAGTCGCATTACCTACACCTCCAGAATAGTTATAAGTGGCATAACCACCTTGATAACTGGCTAAAATATGAGTGTTACCACCCCAATGTTCCCAAAAATAAACTGTTCCATCTGTATCTGGATTATCTGAAATAAAATCATGAGCATCCAAAGCACTAGGATATGGATTACCGATTAAATAATCATTTCCACTATCTATGTCAAGGTTTATATCTCCATTATTAGGCTTACCTACAAAAATGTAATTTTGCGTAGAACCTGAGGCTCCGGTTCCTTTCATAGTCCAACCTTCTCCTGCTAGCTGTATCACTGTAGGACCAGCATACTCCCAGTTTGCATAGGTATTACTAGTAGTATTACCATATTTATACAACCATCTACCTGAAATGGTAGCAGCAACTGATGCGGTACCAGGTGCACCATCTCTAACTCCTGTACCAGTAAAGGTTATATCTCTAGGATTATCGATTAAAGTACCATCTTTAAGAACACTAGCAATATCAAAACCATTATTGTTAACTCCATCAGTAATAATACTCACTGGTGATGTCCAATAGTTATAATCATACGTATTAGAGGTACCTTGTTGATCTATTTCTATCTTACCTGTAGTAGATGGTATCAAATCACTATCTGTACTTTGAACTAGTTGAGACTCTCCTTGTAAATCGATAAAGCCATCTAAAGTCAAAATATGAGAAACAATTATTGCTCTATCATTATCTGTAGATAACTTACCTGTACTGCTTACATCTAATCCTAGAAACTTATAGTTCTTATTATCGGCAACCATTTCATGATCTACTTCTACTATATTCCAATTAATTACTTTGTTAACGCCATTAATAACTCTTCTTGCACCTGGTACAAAATTAACACTACCATTAACCCAACTACTATCATTATTCCAATTACCGTCTGTAGCAGTAATATATGGTAATGGCGCTGTTTGCTCATTAATACTAAAATTATCTGGCTGTATTAAACTACCTCTATGTCCATTACCAGACGCATCATTTAAGTGAGTACCTATATAAGTATTCATATTAAAATAAGCCTCTAGATCTGTCCATAACATACCAGAGATATCATTTCTAGTTATAGTTTCTGGTATGACAGAACCTTTTATCCCTGTGCCGCTTTTCTCTAGTTCCTGATTCATTATAAAGCGTAATTCTCTTTGAGTAATACTATTTGAAAATATTCTAATTTCATCTAGACTACCTGAAAAATTATCTACGATAGTATTCTTATCTACATATCTAGATCCGATACAAAATCTTGAATCATTATTTATAGGACTAAGAATATCTTGAGTAATGTCTAAAACGCCATCTATATAAATGTTTGCTGTGCTTCCTGCATAGGTAAAGGTTACATATCTCCATACATTGTTAGAAAGTGCTGTATTTGACATTATGGTAGAAACACCATTATGCGTCATAGCAACACGATTATCATCAGTAAGATAGAAATGATACCCATCTACACCGTTTGCTCTTTTAGAAACAATGGTTTTATTAGTATTACTATCGTTAGACCCATTAGTATTAACCCAAGCAGATATAGAATAATTACCAGTAAATTCAACCTCGTCATCCATTGCTACATAATCATCAGAACCGTCGAACAAGATATCTCTAGGCTCAATTACTTCATGCGCTACACCGAATTTCACGAATTTCACATCATCAAAATCATGATAAGCCTCTTGATTTGCGCCTACAGTCTTTAAAAACTTAGTTTCAATATTTGTGGTAAAATCTTTATCGTCTGCAATAATCATAACATAAGCATCATTACCAACTAATGCCGGTAAAGAAGCTAAACCTGCAGTGGAAACAGAAATTTTAACCTCTGGTATATCGTTAGCATTTTGTGAAATTTCCTTAAACTTCCAGGTACGTTCTGTTACATCTGTAAATGTAGTTACTAGGCTAGGACCCAAATTTACTTCTAGAGGACTAGGTAAAGCACTTAACGTAGATAAAGTACTACCCCACATTAAGAAATCTCCACTATCCTGAAAAGTATTAGGATTATTATTATTTGTGTCATAGATATCACCTAACCCTATAGTAATAAACGTATTTGGGTCTACACTTTTAGCCTGCTTCTGGTTTAATAAAGAACAAGAATCAAAACCTATTCCAGCAACATTATAAGTAAATCCATTATCTGTACTAGCATTCCACAAAGAATTACCATCAGAATCAAAATATGCTCCAGGTACGTGAGGCAAACCTATAGCCGCAACTGGAAACAAGCCCAATGTAATTCCATATTTTACCGCTAGATAAGACTCTAAGCGTCTTCTATCTATATCTGATTTACGTTCTGAAAATGACATTATTTCTAACACATCTCCGGTAAAACTAGGTCCAAAAAATTCAGATCTACCTATCCAATATCTAGAGTTAAGTATATCAGAAAATTTAGCCTTATTAACTTCTTGCATTAATGCTGGACTCAAGGTCGTACCTAAATCTACACCGTCTAAAAACAGATCCATACCATCTCCTGCCGCATTAAGTCTTGCGTTAAATATTACAGGTCGATCATAATTTAAAGCTGGATGAATTATGGCTCTACCATACCCAGTATTAGCTCCTTGATTATACGCTGCGATATCTGGTGTCTGGTTTCCCATACCATCAGTAAATCTAACACTAGTATTATTAATGGAAACACCAGTAATATCTTCACTACCTATGTCTTCAAGATAATCATCCCCTAGAAACACATCTTCAGTAGGTCTAGATGCATTGATTCCTGCGGTAGGATTAATAACTATATAAATATCTCTGTTATAAAAACCAGATTTACCAAACATGGAATTAGAACCATCAAAAGATACAACAGGATTGAAATTTACGTTTTTTGTAGGATTATCGTTATAAGTAGGTCTCTCCACACCTGTAGCCGTAGCACTAGTCCACTCACTACTAATATTTGCTGCAGGGTCTAATGAAGAAATATTTGTCCACTGATCTATTTTATCACCGTCATTCAATCCTGTTAGAGTTCTAGTATTTAACCATAACTCAAGATTCTGACCTATTCCTAATCCACAATCTGAATAATTTTTTGTCAACTTATTGAATCCAGTAATTTTAAAATTATCAAATGCAAAACCATCTACTAAATAAGATGTATTATCTGCAGCAAAATAAAATTTAAATCTAATATTATTTTTATCATCAAAACCTTGTGAAGGTAAGTCGATGGACGCAGTTACCCATCCTCCACTATTTACCGTCCATCCACCAAATCCAGGTAAGACACCATTATCTCTTGATATGTACCAATTAGTCGCTTCGTCATTTTCTTTACCCAAGGTTTGATATGTAACACCGCCATCAGTACTATATAAGAGGGTTACGCCCTCTTGTCTAGAATTAAAAACCTCTAAATACATATCAAAGGACAAAGTCAACTTGTCATAACCAGTTAAATCAATGACAGGAGAAATAGCTTCAGCACGATCATTTGGTTCAAAAGTTCTATTAGATGAAAATGTTTTTTGTAAAAAAAAATATTGTCCAGCTCCAAAAGCTGTTAGGTCTGCACCTCTTACCCAGTTTCCATTTGGCGCTGTATTAGTTTCAGTCCATGCATTGTCTCCTAACCCTGTAGTAAAATCTGCATTAAAAACAGTGATTTGTCCATATGCAGGCATAGTAAGAATTATTATCAATCCTAGTAGAAATTTTTTCTTTTTATTGAGTAATTTTTTAATCATATCCCTATACTTTTAAGTACGACAACAAGTATAAATAATCGATGTAATACAAAAAAGCTTTTCATTATGCTATGCATACATAATAATTAACTATGTTTCATAATCTACTGTATCACAGATACATGAGTTAAACATAATTTTAAAAAATCAGATTAAGACACGTTTTTTATCGGTAAAATGAATATTAGTTAAGTTTTTAAACGATAAAATCTAGTATTATTCTTCCTTATTTCAGTTAATAAACAGAACGTATGACCTTTAAAACGTTAAGTGAACGACATAACGTTATAATTATCGATGAAATACATAGTGATTAATAGATTATAAATATAAATCTATGATTAATCAGAATTATTCTTTAAATCGATCCATTTAGAAAGATATTTGTAACGAGAATTTGAATGAAAATTTAGCATTTTTATAAAAAAATCATCCTTACTTGATAAAGCATTATTAACATTTGTTAAACTAGATATTTTAAATAATAACGCTTTCGCGAAAGCGGAATGGGAATAATTATTTTCTAAAATCTTTGAAGAACTATCGCTTAACTCTTGCCATTTTCTAAGATTTTGATACAAGCTTATCACTTTACCTACATAAGCATCTATATCGTCCTCGGTAAAACCAAATTCTTGCTTACCATTAAACATTCCTTCGGCTGCTATTTGTGACATTGCTACTGGTGTAGCGGCATGCAAAGCGTCAAATATCTTACCCTTCAAACCTGCACCAAAACGTAATGGAGCTAATAACAATCGATATTCCTGCAGTGTTTTAATAGCATTTGTTGCAAAACCTTTAACTATAAAACCTTGCTTAAGGTTGTGTAATTGTTCTATGCTTTGATTTTGATAAGCACCGTAAATATGTACTTCTACATCTGGTAATTGCTTTCTAATCTGTGGCCATATCTCAGTTTTAAGATACAAGATAGAATCATAATTAGGTTGATGGAGAGAATTACCTATCATCACAAAATTAGATCTCTCGTTAAAAGATTTAGGTAAAGAGATTTTTAATTTATCATCCTTATATAAGAAAGGAATGTAAACTAGTTTATTTACCGGTATGTCAAAACTGTTTATCAAAACATCATGCTCTACCTTTGATATGATTATACTAAGATCACAGCGATAAATAGCTGCAATTTCTCTTATGGCAGCATCATTATAAAAACTAACATCAGTCCCGTTTTTAACAGCTACTTCCCTAGCCTTTCTTAAAAAATGTAAATCTTCTGTATCTAGAATATGTAAAGTATCTGGACTGTTATCTTTTACTCGCCAGCTGTATTGCTCTTCGGTCATGAAGCGATCATATAACACTATATCAGGTCTTAATTCCTTTATATATTGATCAAAACTAGAGTCATTAAGCAAGATCTCTTTTTCAATAATATCTAAGGCTCCTAAATCTACAGAATATGCCGATTTAAATCCTGCGCAACTAAAAATAACTTGATAACCATCTTCTTGAAAAACCTCTAGTAACTGTAGTATTCTATATCCTGCAGCAGTGGTTTGCGGTTCTGGCCAGTTTTTACCTATTACTAGTAGTTTTTTCATTTTACAAAGTTAGTTCTTAAGGAGAACTAGTGCGATAAAAGTTAAAATGTATATTTTCAAATTTACATTCTAGAGCTCAAAATCAATGAAATAACGATTTCTATTCTTTATTGTTGAAAAGCAAGCTACCTAAAAGAAGATTATTGATAAAAATCCGCTGTAAAATATTTACTTTAGCGTTTTAAAATCATAAAGATTCCATGGGTAAAATAATTGCTATAGCAAATCAAAAAGGTGGCGTAGGTAAAACAACTACAGCAGTTAATCTTGCAGCATGTCTAGGAGTATTAGAAAAGAAAGTATTGTTAATAGATGCAGATCCGCAGGCTAATGCTACTTCTGGACTAGGCTTAGACGTTGAAGAAATAGAACAAGGTACTTACCAACTTATTGAAAACTCTGTCCCTGCCGCAGACCTAGTGTTACAAACAGAATCTCCTAATGTAGATATTATACCTGCTCATATAGATCTAGTGGCTATAGAAATAGAACTAGTAGACAAAGAGAGTCGTGAATACATGATGCGTACAGCACTTGCTAGCATTCAAGATAACTATGACTATATTATTATAGACTGTGCTCCTTCACTAGGATTATTAACTTTAAATGCCCTTACTGCTAGTAATTCTGTTCTTATACCTATTCAATGTGAATACTTTGCACTAGAAGGTCTAGGTAAATTATTAAACACAGTAAAAAGTGTACAGAAAATCCATAATACAAATTTAGATATAGAAGGTCTATTACTAACTATGTACGACAGCAGGTTAAGGCTTTCTAATCAGGTAGTAGAAGAAGTAAATCAACATTTTGAAGGATTAACTTTTAAGACAATCATTCAACGTAATGTGCGTTTAAGTGAAGCACCTTCTTATGGTGAGAGCATTATTAATTATGACGCATCTAGTAAAGGATCTGAGAATTACCTGAGCCTTGCTAATGAACTTATACAGAAAAACGCTTAAGCAAAATGGCCAAAGCAACTAAAAAACAAGCGCTAGGAAGAGGATTATCTGCTCTTTTAAAAGACCCTAGCAACGATATTAAATCTACTGCAGATAAAAATGCAGATAAGATAGTAGGTAACGTGATCGATCTTCCATTGAAGGATATCGACATGAACCCTTTTCAACCTAGAACTAGTTTTAATGAAGAGCAACTTAAAGAGCTGGCTTCTTCTATTAAAGAACTAGGTGTTATACAACCTATTACAGTACGTAAGAAAGGTTTTGGTAAATATGAACTAGTTTCTGGAGAACGTAGATGTCGTGCCTCTAAGTTATTAGGACTAGAAACTGTACCAGCATATGTACGCCTAGCAAACGATCAAGAATCACTAGAAATGGCACTGGTAGAAAATATCCAGCGTCAGGATTTAGATCCTATTGAAATAGCTCTTTCTTATCAAAGATTAATTGAAGAAATAGATCTTACACAAGAGCAAATGAGTGAGCGTGTAGGAAAATCTAGAAGTGCTATTGCAAACTACTTGCGCCTTTTAAAGTTAGACCCTATCATTCAGACAGGTATGAGAGATGGTTTTATCTCTATGGGACATGGACGTGCTTTAATCACTATAGACAGTCTGGACCAACAGCTAGATATATATCAAAAGGTATTGAGCGATGGTCTTTCTGTAAGAGAAACTGAAAAAATGGTTAAGGAGTCTAAAACGGACTCGCTTCCGAGAAAGCAGACTAAAACGAAGTCGCTGCCAGAAAATATCTCTCAAAAAACATCTGAGCTTAATTCTTTACTAGACACAAAAGTTACTACGACTATGTCAAGCAGTGGTAAAGGAAAAATTACTATTAACTATGCTTCTAAAGCAGACTTTGAACGCATTGTAAAGTTAATCAATGAGTAAATACATAATTTACATAATACTTTTTATAGGCCTTGCTGGATTTGCACAAACACAGCCAGATCCTAACCCTAATTTTGGTCCCTTGCTAGTGGCACAGGATAGTGTTGCCACTGTATATGATGCAAACCGACCTGCAAAAGCTGCTTTTTATAGCGCTATTGTTCCAGGTTTAGGTCAGGCATACAATAAGAAGTATTGGAAAGTACCTCTTGCCCTAGCTGCAGTAGGTATTCCTATTTATGTGTATACAGTTAATGATAAAGAATACAATCGTTTAAGAGATGCTTTTAGAATACGTCTGGCAGGTGGTACAAATGATGAGTTCTCTAATGCAGACGGAACTCCCATAATAACTACAGAAGGGCTAGAAAGAGCGCAAAGAACCTCACAACGTAATAAAGAATTAAGCCTTTTAATTACAGCAGGTCTAT
This sequence comes from Nonlabens sp. Asnod2-A12, assembly GCF_045063745.1. Taxonomy (NCBI): domain Bacteria; kingdom Pseudomonadati; phylum Bacteroidota; class Flavobacteriia; order Flavobacteriales; family Flavobacteriaceae; genus Nonlabens; species Nonlabens sp. Asnod2-A12. The sequence continues at coordinate 450,557 of NZ_JBEFOB010000003.1, forward strand.
ATGTATTGCAAATAATTGATGCAAACGTAGACGGGCATTTGAGCCAGTTTAGTGTAGATCGTAATTTAACTTTTCTACCTTATATGGATTACAACACACTAGCCATAGGTAACACCTACGGATTTAATCTCACCTATAATTTTTAATATGAAAATTGCATTATTAGGATATGGTAAAATGGGTAAAACCATTGAAAAAATAGCTCTAGAAAGAGGACATACTGTGGTTACTAGAATAGGTCGCAATGACTCTATGGAAGACATCACAAAGGCAGATGTTATTATAGAGTTTACTAGTCCAGAAAGCGTAATGAATAACCTCAAATATCTTATTCCTACTCAAATACCTATTATTTGCGGTACTACTGGGTGGAATGAAAATTTAGGCGAGGTAACTGATATGATTAAAGAACATAAATCAAGTATGGTTTATGCGTCTAACTTTAGTCTAGGAGTTAATATTTTCTTTGAACTTAATAAAAAACTTGCCGCAATGATGAGTCAGTTCAAAGAATATGATGTTAAGATGCAAGAAATCCATCATACGGAAAAGAAAGATGCGCCTAGTGGTACGGCTATAACTTTATTTGAAGGACTAGCAAAAAGCGTAAGCAAAGAAAACTGGCATTTAGGAACAGATCTCAAAGAAGATTCTGTTTCAATTGAAGCTTTGAGAGAAGAAGATGTCAAAGGAACTCACAGCGTTATCTATCAAAACGAAATAGATAGTATAGAAATAACTCACACCGCACATACTAGAGATGGTTTTGCATTAGGTAGTGTTATAGCTGCAGAGTGGATTATTAATAAAAAAGGAATTTACACCATGAAAGATGTTTTAGGGTTATAATAATCTCTACAACTATCTATCATACTACAATATAACAATATGAATTGGACAGAATGGTTAATCGTATTTATCTTAATCCAGTTAATTCACGGATTAGGAACCTGGAAAATGTATGTCGCTGCAGGTTTTAAAGCATGGCAAGCATTTGTACCTGTATATAATGCGGTTACATTAATGAAAATAATGAATAGACCATGGTGGTGGACTATTTTACTTTTCTTACCGGTAGTAAACCTTTTAATGTTTATAGTTATATGGGTAGATACCTTGAGGTCCTTTGGTTACAATAAAGCGATAGATACGACTCTAGGAGTGGTGACTTTTGGTTTTTATATCTATTACATCAACTACACGCAACCACTTAATTATATACATGATAGAAGTTTAGACCCTAGAACTAGTGCTGGAGAATGGACTAATTCTATTCTATTTGCAGTAATAGCAGCAACTATAGTTCACACCTATGTAATGCAACCATTTATTATTCCTACTTCTTCATTAGAAAAAACATTGCTTACAGGTGATTTCCTTTTTGTAAGTAAATTCCATTACGGTGCTAGATTACCTATGACTCCTATCGCCGCACCTATGGTACACGATACCATTCCTGTGTTAGGAGTAAAAAGCTATCTAGCAAGACCACAGTTACCATACACTAGAATACCTGGTTTTCAAAAAATAGAACGCAATGACATCGTGGTATTTAACTATCCTACAGATACCATTAATTCTTATCCTAACGACGATGGTAAATACCATTACAAACCTATTGATAAGAAATCTAATTATGTAAAGAGATGTGTTGCTATAGCTGGTGATACCATGTCTATGAAAGATGGTGTTATATACATTAATGGTGAAGAACTTATTTTACCAGAACGTGCCAGACCACAGCATATTTATAGCGTAATCACAACAAGATTAGATCTTATGGCAGATCAAGCTTATATGATCGAGAAATATGATATAACTGAAAACATATATCAGCCAGATAGAGATGTTAATCCTAACAAACTACAATTAACAGCAACAGATAAAGCCATCGAGCAGCTTACTAAAGATGGTATTATCACGTCTGCCGAAATGCGTAATCAAGAACTAGCAACACCTTATCGCAAAGATTTAAGAGACCGCAATGACATATCTACTATATACAATAAGCCCAATGCTTTTCCATATGATGGTAGATTATCTAACAATAATGATGACCGCGATCCATTTTTAATTCCTGCCGAAGGTATGACCGTAGACATAGACTACAAAAACATCTCTTACTTTGAGAGAATCATTGAAGTTTATGAAGGTAGTGAGATGAATATCTTTAACGATATAACTCTTAAAGGAAATAAAGTGTTACTAAATGGCCAGCCTCTTACCTCTTATACATTTAAGCAAGATTATTACTGGCTCATGGGTGATAATCGTGATAATAGTCTAGATAGTAGATTCTGGGGTTATGTACCATTTAATCACGTAGTTGGTAAACCAGTATTTGTGTGGATGAGTTATGACGGTAATAAATCATTTACGTCTGCATTTAGGTTTGAAAGAATGTTTACTACAGTAAATGGATCTGGACAGCCTACTTCTTACTTAGTTTATTTCTTAGTAATATTAGGTGGTTACTTTGTGGTTAAAAAGATCATGAGTAATAAGAAGAAGAATCAGGAAAACTCTTAATAATCTATGGCTATGAATGATTTGATTATTCATCCCTCCTACTTTGTGGATGTCATTACACTCATTCATATACATCATGCTCAGAATATTATTCTCGAGCAGCAGGATAGTTATGTAAAACAAACTTATAGAAACAGATGTTATATTGCTGCAGCAAATGGTAAACTAGCACTTAACATTCCTATTGTTCATCAAAAAAAAGGACATTCTGTACTGTACAGTTCGATAGAAATAGATAATTCACAAGCCTGGGCTTCTACGCATTTAAAGAGTATAAAGAGTGCTTATTACAGTAGTCCCTATTTTGAATATTATCAAGACGACCTAGAAGAATTATTTAAGGAAATACCATCTTCATTATTAGAGTGGAATATAAAAACCCTTCATTTTTTGATGCACCATCTTCAAATAGATCGCACTATAAATAGAGTTGTTAATTATGAGGATAACGCACTTGCAAAAAGACTCATTACGGCCAAAGGTGATGCCTTATTTCAACTAGACTCATACATTCAGGTATTTCAAGAAAAGCATGGTTTTACACAACCATTAAGTGGCTTAGATCTATTATTTAATCTAGGACCTGCAGCTGGTAGATATCTTAAAAAACAATACCATAAATTATAAATGGATAACAGTCTAGCAAGATTTAAAAACTTTTATAGCACTGCTACCCTATGGTCAGGAACATTATTAGGCCTTGATCAATTTCATTTCTCCAGTCTCAAATTTGACCATTTAAAAGAGAAAGATTCTATTGATTTACCTATAATACCTCAAAAAACAGTTTTAGGTAAAAGAGCTGAACATTTTTTTAAATTCTGTATTGAGCAGTCTAGTAACTATAACTTACTAGTGTCCAATCAACAAGTTTTTAAAGGTAAAATTACCATAGGTGAACTGGATTACATCGTACAAGAAAAACGCAGTAAACAAATTATTCATGTAGAATTAGTTTACAAATTTTATATCTATGATATCGATAAAGATGTACGTGATAAAGACCCAATAAGACAAGAGCTTAGTAAGTATCAAGGGCCTAATGGAAAGGATAATTTAGTCCGTAAAATCGACCACCTTAAAAACCACCAGTTACCCTTACTTTACAATGAGCATACACAAGATATATTAGATCAATTTGACCTGGACGTTCATAAAATGCATCAGGAGGTCTGTTTTATAGCGCATGTGTTTATTCCTCATAGGCTATGGAATCATTCCTTTAAGTACATTAATAAAGCTAGTATTGTGGGATATTACTTTAAGTATTCCGCTTTCGCGAAAGCGGAAACATCAAACATCTATTTCTTACCTAAAAAGTATGAGTGGAAAATGAAACCTCAAGAGTTAGAGGAATCTTTTACATTTCTTCAAATTTTAGAACTAACTACAGCCAGTCTATCACGTGGATTTGCACCGTTAATATGGATGCAATTAGAAGACAGCACCTTTGAGCGATTCTTTGTGATAAAGTAAAACTCGCTGCATAGAGTTCTACTATATTTTAATCACTCACACCTATTTGTGATTTCATAAACACATTTTAACTCAATATTCAAAACATGAGTTGTTATGTCTAACTACCTTTATATCATCATAAAACCATAAAATAGTCTTCTATATTTTTAATTAATCTTAGAATTCAAATCGATAGTGGTAAAGTAGCGTCTTCTATTAGATGTCAGTGATATAATGTTTAAAAAACTAAAATAACCAAGAAATGAATTATTTAAATTTTGATTTAGAAAAAGCAAAAAACACCAGTAAAGAACTTAATATACTCCTAGCAGATTATCACCTATACTACCAGAAATTGAGAAATTACCACTGGAATATAGTAGGTCGTTCTTTCTTTGATCTTCATGTAAAATTTGAAGAAATGTACAACGACGCGATTTTAAAAATTGATGAAGTTGCAGAGCGTATATTGACCTTAAGATACCAACCTACTTCTAACTACAGTGATTATTTAAAATTATCTAACTTAAAAGAAACTAAGTCAGAACTTACCGATATAGAAATGGTGAACAACCTGATTGAAGATCATGGAAGTATTCTTACACAAATGGCAAAAGTGGTAGAAACTGCCGGAGAATGTGAAGACGAGGGTACTATTGATTTAATAGGCGCTTATATCAGAGAGTTAGAAACTACAACGTGGATGTTAGACGCATGGAGAATGAATACAGAGAGTACTAGAAAGTCTGTATAACTCTCAATTAACACATAAAAAAGTCCCTTTTTATTGCAAAAAGGGACTTTTTTATGTTTAAGAATTAGTTTCTTCTTCTTCTATTATTGTTGTTATTATTATTACTGCGACCACCTTTTTTATGATGACGATGGTTTTTATTACTAACACGATTACTACTCGTGTTACGGTAAATCAAAGACTTAGATTCTAGAAGATCTTCTTCTTTGGCAGCAAGGTTAATCTCTCCATTACTTAATTCAAACAAATGTTTGAAAATAACAGCATCATCTACAGAGTCTTTATTCCAGTTAAGGAAAGATTTCTTCATGTGATTTGCTATTATATAACTTAAAGCCTCTCGCTTCTCTCCTTTCTCCCATCCTAAAGCGATGTTAATCATGCTCTGGATATTATTTCCATAAAACCTATAACGAGGTCTTTTTTGAGGATAAGTCATTCTCGCTGGTCTCGCTGCAAGAACTTCCTTATCTGGAATAGGATAAGGTGAGTCTACATCTAGATCAAAATTTGCAATTACAAATAATTGATCCCACAGTTTATGTTGAAAATCTGCTACATCTCTTAAATGTGGATTTAGATTTCCCATCACACCTATAATGGCAGTTGCCATACGGTTGCGTTCTTCCTTAGTTTCTAGCGCTCTACAGTGCTCAACTAGTTTTTGAATATGTCTTCCATATTCAGGTATAACGAGCTGGTTACGCTCTGTATTATATTCTAGTGATGATATCAAATTGAAAATGTATTACTTGTTGTGAAGTGTTGCAAAATACATAAAAAGTTGTAATTAATCTACTTAAAGTGATATAACACCTTCTACAGTACTTACCTCTTTGTATTTTTCTATAACAGCATCAGGATCTTTTAACTTTACCATGATAGAAACACTTGTATAAGTTCCTTTACTAGATTCTTTAGTTTTAATCACAGCACCTGTATTATCAAATATATCTTCTATCTCTTTAATTTGCGTCCCTTGAGACGGAACTATAAATTTATATAGATATTTTGCTGGCCATGAACTGGTATCAGCAAGTTGTAGTTTCAACTTTGCGTAAAATTCTTCAGATTTTTTTCCTTCCATCATATCGATGCAAATATAATTCATGATAGACACGATTACTAAGCATAGATTTAGTTATTTTGTACTTTATGGAAAAGTTGAAAAGAATCTTAATAATAGGTGGTCCAGGATCTGGTAAAACTAGTGTCCTTAAAACGATAGAACTTAATGGTTTTAAAGTCCATCATGAAATATCTAGAGAAGTAACCGCAAAGGCTCAAGAAGAAGGCATCGATCAATTATTTTTAACAGACCCTTTTGCTTTTAGTAATCAACTACTTGCTGGCCGTATCATTCAATATAACGAGGCAGTAAATGGAATAAACTTTTATGACAGAGGCATTCCAGACGTACCTTCTTATCATGTATTTACCGGTGATGATATCCCAGATGAATACATGACTGCATGTGACGACCACAGGTACGACCAGGTGTTTTTTCTACCACCATGGGAAGAAATCTATGAAAGCGATGCAGAGCGTTATGAAAGCTATGAAGAAGCGGTCGTATTAGGTGATATTCTTAAACGCTTTTACACTAAATTAAACTATACTCTTATAGAAGTGCCTAAACTAGACATAGAAGGCAGGTTTAACTTTATAAAGAACCATTTATAATATTGATCAACAAATCGTTAGACATATTAAACACGGTTTACGGTTATGAGAACTTTAAACCTTTACAAAAGGACATAATCTCTAACGTATTAGATGGTAAAGACACGCTTGCTCTATTACCTACAGCTGGCGGTAAATCTATTTGTTATCAAATACCAGGCATACAATTAGATGGAATATGTATAGTTATTTCGCCTCTTGTTGCATTGATAAAAGACCAGGTAGACCAACTTAAAAAACGCAATATAAAAGCGGTAGGTATTACAGGTGGTATATCCTATCAAGATCTAGATAATGTTTTAGATAACTGTATTTATGGCAGTTATGATTTTCTATACTTAAGTCCAGAGCGTTTACAGCAGTCATTAGTAAAAGAACGCATTCTTAAAATGAATGTGAACCTTATCGCTGTGGATGAGGCACACTGTATTAGTGAATGGGGACATGATTTTAGACCTGCATATCGAGAGATACATATATTAAAAGAATTACATCCCAGAGTACCTGTTATAGCTGTTACCGCTACAGCAACTCCTACCGTAGAAAAAGATATTATAGAAACCCTAGAATTTGATAATTATAGAGTTTTTAAATCTAGTTATGAGCGAAGTAATATAGATTATCATATCCATAAAACTGGTGATAAAAGAAGCTCACTCAATAGTTTTTATGCGACACATCCAGGTAGTAGCATTACCTATGTAAGAAGTAGAAAAAATGCTGTAGAATACACGCAACAGCTGCTACATAATGGTATTACAGCAGGATTTTACCACGGCGGTTTAAACAATAAGTTAAGAGCAAAAACATCAGATCAATGGCTTCATAATCAGTTGCAAGTCATGGTAGCGACTAACGCCTTCGGTATGGGAATAGATAAACCAGACGTGCGTACTGTAGTCCATATGCAATTACCAGATAGTATAGAAAGTTACTATCAAGAAACAGGTAGAGCCGGTAGAGATGGATTACCTAGCATAGCCTACAGCATTTATAATCGCAACGACCTCGAGCATGCTTATAATCAGTTTATAAAATCACAGCCTACTCCTACTTACCTCAAGTTTATATACCGCAAATTATCTAATTATTTGAGAATAGCACTAGGAGAAGGTGAACAAGAAACACATCCTTTATCATTTTCACAATTTTGCAGTACCTATCAATTAAACGGTATGCAAGCCTACAGCGCATTAACCGCATTAGAGCGATTTAGTGTCATAAGTCTTTCTCAAGGTTACCATAGACGGTCTAGTGTCCGCTTTCGCGAAAGCGGAAAACAAATCATGTACTTTGCTCAAAACAGGCCTGTCGTTAATGCTATCATACAGTCCATATTGCGCACCTATGGTAGTAGTGCAAATCAGGTCCTACAAATCAATGCAGCATTAATTGCAACGAGAAGTAATACTAGTGAGAACGAAGTTTACGAGACCTTACAATTATTACATGATCAAGAATTAATAGAAGCCACTATTACTAACACAGATCTACAAATAACCTATTTAATACCTAGAGATGACGAGCGAGTAATCAACAGTTTTTCTAAAGAACTAGAACGACAGAATGAATTGCGACTGGATAAGTTAAAAGCACTCGTAAGATTGATAACTAATACAGACACCTGTATTAATAGTATGTTACTAGCTTATTTTGGAGAAAAACCAACCTCTAACTGTGGTAAATGTAGCAACTGTTTAAAAGATAAATCACTTACATCTATACCACAAAAAGTATGGCATGTTTTACAAAAAGAACCTCTAGATATAGTAGAGATAGAACGACTTATTAAACAGCCCAAATCAATAATCATAACAGAAATAAAATCATTATTAGAAAGCGGTAAAGTAACCGTAACTAATGATAATAAATACCTATTAAATGGATAAATCATTGAGAATTGTATTTTTTGGAACTCCAGAATTTGCAACTGGAGTTTTAGATACTTTAAATAAATCACACCATACTATAGTAGCTGTAGTTACCGCGCCAGATAAACCTGCCGGTAGAGGTAGAAAAATTAACCAAAGTGACGTAAAAAAGTACGCCGTAGAAAACGAGCTACCAGTTTTACAACCTACTAATTTAAAATCAGAAGATTTTTTAAAAGAATTAGCATCTTACAATGCAGACCTGCAGGTTATTGTAGCTTTTAGAATGTTACCACAGGCCGTGTGGAAAATGCCAGAACTAGGTACCTTTAATCTACATGCTAGTTTATTACCTCAATATCGAGGTGCTGCACCTATAAATTGGGCTATTATCAACCAAGAAAAGAAAACTGGTGTCACCACTTTCTTTATCGATGAAAAAATAGATACCGGTGCTATCATTGCAAATCAAGAAACTGATATAGCACCACTAGAAGATGTAGGCTCACTTTATGGCCGTTTAATGGCTATGGGTGCTTCATTAAGTTTAGAAACAGTAAATAATATAGCGGCAGGAACCATAACTACTACTATACAAAAAGACTCGCAGGACTTAAAAGATGCACCAAAATTAAATAACAGCAATACTTTAATTGATTTTAAACAACCTGCAAGCACAGTAGATGCACTTGTAAGAGGTTTATATCCATATCCTGTTGCAAAGGCAACCTTAATTAATAAAGAAGCTATGGTGGTTAAGATTCATAAATCTACCGTAATAGAAAAAGACCATAAAATGACTCCTGGTAGTTTTGTAATAGAAGAAGGAAAAATGGTGATAGCATGTGGTAAATACATGATAGAGATAGATGAGATACAAATACCTAATAAAAAGCGTATGAAAGTAAAAGATCTACTCAATGGATATACATTTGATCCTGATGCTAGATTTGACGTGGCTTAAGCGCATTTACCTTCTAAAAGCATATAGTTATTAACAATCTGTCGGTTTTATGAACAAATCATCGAGTTTTACGCTCTAATCCTTGTGTGGTCGCATATTCCGTATAAATTTGTTTCACGTTTTAGTTTAACCAACATTAATTTAAATTCAATTATGAACAAGACAGATTTAATCGAAGGAATGGCAGAGCATGCTGGAATTTCAAAAGCAGCAGCAAAAAAAGCATTAGAATCATTTTTAGGAAATGTAGAACAGTCTCTTAAAAAAGGAGATAGAGTATCTCTAGTAGGATTCGGTTCTTTCTCAGTTTCTAAAAGAGCTGCACGTGAAGGTAGAAACCCACAAACTGGTAAAACTATTAAGATCGCTGCAAAGAAAGTTGTAAAATTCAAAGCAGGTAGTGATTTACAAAAAGCTGTAAACTAATTTTAAATTAGTTTAAACATTTAAAAGTCCCGACTTAACTAGTTTAAGCTCGGGACTTTTCTTTTTAACCTACTTTTTTGATTAATTATCACTAGATACATTCTAAATTGATAAAATTAGTAGGAAATTGGTAAATTTTTATTAAGTTTATTTTAACTAATTAAACTCTATGAAAAATGTAATTCCAGAAAAAGGAAATCTTTTGGTTTCAGAACCGTCTGTTATCGGTGATGATTCATTCTCAAGGTCGGTTATATTACTTACTGAGTTTAATACAGAAGGTGTGGTGGGTTTTATACTTAATAAACCACTAGACTGTACTCTTGATCAATTGATACCTGAAATCTCATTAAAACTAGAAGTCTATCAGGGCGGCCCAGTAGAAACAGATAATCTATATTTCTTACACAACATTCCAGACCTTATACCAGAATCTCATTTAATAGAAGATGGTATATACTGGGGCGGTGATTTTCACGCTGTAAGTGATCTTTTAAAAAAAGGGATTATTACTGGTGAAGAAATAAAGTTCTTTCTAGGCTATTCTGGTTGGGAACGCTCTCAACTAGAAAATGAATTAGACTCTCATTCTTGGGTAGTGGTAGAAAATACAGACAGTAAAGACCTACTATCTGACAATATGCATGATATCTGGAAGAAGAAAATGAAAAACCTAGGTGGTGCTTATGAATTATGGTCTAACGCGCCAGAAAACCCTTCTTACAATTAATGAAAGAAGGTGTCGTTAAGTAATTCTGTTAATTCATTTGCCGTATCCAGGCTATATTCTTTTTTACGATATTTAGTAATGCTTTGAACACCTTTAACCATATTAGTAACAAAGATTTCATCTGCTCTTTGTAATTCAAATGGTGTGATAGTTTCTTCTACAAATTGATAATTAAGCATTTTCTTAAGTTGCTTAATTATTTGAGCTCTCATTATTCCTGTTAAACAACCATCAGAAATAGGTGGTGTTTTAATGACATCACCTTTACGTAAGAATACATTTCCAGATATGGCCTCTACAATCATTTTATTTTGATTGAGTAATAACAAATCATCATAGCTATTCTCTTTGGCAAAAATACCAGCTAGAATATTGATCGCTTTATTAGTAGATTTCAAATTGCTAAGCATAGACGCATAGACTAGATGATCTTTGAATAAGTCTACCTCTTTCTTTCCATCATTTATGTATGCATGTTCTAATGGAGTACAAGAAATAGAATAGTTAACACCGAGATCTTCTGGCGTGTAAAGTCCACCAGATTTTCTCCAAATTGTGATTCTTACTCTAGCGTGATTTTTTTCTAGACCTTCGTTAGTTAAAAGTTCTAAAATACTTTCTTCTAAAAACTCTGGTGTAAAAAAATCCGGAATATCCATACGCAAAATGCGCATGCTAGACATTAATCTAAAATAATGATCTTCAAATAATAATGCTACGCCATTATAACATCTTAATGTTTCAAACACACCATCACCATAAAAGGTACCTCTATTATCAAAAGGAATTAATGCGTCTTGTTCTTCTAAAAATTCTTGATTAACTATTACCATAAAAAAAAGCCCTGTATTTCAGGGCTCAAAATTAATTCTTAATTATCTATTATCTGGATCCTATGACCTTTTTTAGAGCACTAATTTGATTTTCCCAGAACATTTTTTGTTCTTCTACCTCGTCATCATCATCACCGAAATCAGTAATCATTAAGGAAACATCTTTAGTTATTTCATCAACTTGAATTCTGAGTTCAAAGAACTTTTCAGTATCCTCATCATAATCCCATTGAAAACGAGCTCTTTCTCCCGCTACTCTTTTAATTATTTTTGCTACTTCCTCTTGTCCGTCCCAAATAAATTTGAAATATTCTCCACGACTATTTACATTATCAGCAAACCATTCAGACATTCCAGAAGGAGTCGCAACGTGTTGATATAATAAAGTAGGTGAAGCTTGTATAGGAAACTCTAGGTCAAATTTGATTGGTTCTTGCATTTAATAAACTTTTGTGGCAATATAAGGCTTAATTTGTTTCATTAAAAAACAAATTAATCTAAATTTTTAATGAATAACATTTGGATTTCAAAAATTAATTAATGTATATTTGCAGCCGCTTAAAAACGGTAACGTAATTAAGTAAAATGGCGTGGTAGCTCAGTTGGTTAGAGCGCAGCACTCATAATGCTGAGGTCGGCGGATCGTGCCCGCCCCACGCTACAAATCCCTTACTATTTTTAGTAAGGGATTTTTTTATTTATATACTCTTCTTCCCTACTTAATTTTACCAGCAACTAGATTAGATTTTAGACTTCCTACAATTAAAAAAGAATTTTAAAGTTGAACATTACAACATTTACCTATTGATAAAATAAATTAAATACTTAAATATGGTTATCAATACATTGTTTCTTTAAGATTCTTCCACTCCTATTTAATACATACCTCATCATAGCATCAATTTAGATCAATATCTCTTTTTACATATGTTAACCTCCTAAAAAGAATCTATATTTTATCATAAATTCCATTTAACAGTGTATAGTTCTAACAATTAGTACATTTAAACCGATTAAACAACAATTTATCGATACAACCGTACTACTAACATTCGACGAATGGTAAAATAAATGGGTAATTCATCGATATTATTGCTAAAATACGATTTATATCGATAAATGACATTTAAATTCGTGTACCCTGAATTCAATTTTAAGTACACATGAAAAAAATTACCCAACCTGAACAAAACTATTCTCTTGTATTTATTTTATTCTTTCTAATAAGCGTTTCTAGCATAGCACAAACTAGTAGAGTCACTCTGGATATCAATTGGCCCACAAATTCTGGTCAAAATTACGTATTGGTGTATGATCCAGCTGGAACTGAATTAGGTAGATACTGTAATCCTACTAACTGTTATAACGGAGCCAATAGATCATACTCAACGACTATCGACTTTGGGTGCCTTCCTGACGCAAACAATTATAGAATTAGACTTTTTGATAGATTCAATAACGGATGGGGAACCAGCTCTGTTACTGTGAATTCTGGCGGAAGCCCTGTTTTAACTTCTACAATAACTGGTGGTCAAAGTGGCGCGTCCTTTTTCTTCAATGTTTCTGGTGGTGGTTGTGGTGCACCTACTCCAGAAATAGATATCATAGGTAACGGATTAAGCATTTCTAATAATGACAGCACTCCAGATACTGCAGACTCGACCGACTTCGGTATTGCAGATGGATCAACTTCCTTATCAAAAACATTTACTATTGAAAATACTGGAACTGGACCACTTACCTTGTCAGGAGCTCCTGTAACCATTAGTGGTGTTAATGCTGGAGACTTTGCTGTAACATCACAACCTTTAAATAGTATACCTGCAGGATCTTCTAGTGATTTTACCATTGAATTCTCGCGTAGCGTTCCTGGATTAAGTCACGCCACCATAGAATTAAATTCTAATGATGCTGATGAAGGTACTTACAACTTTAGTATAACAGCTAGCTCTGCTGGACCAGTATCTACTCTTTATTATGAAAATTTTGATGCTGGGACTGGTGGATGGACTTCTACTTCTATTAGTGGTTTTGAATTTAGCCTTGGTACCGTTTTTAATGAAAAAGGTGAAGGAGATTATTGGTATACTGATAACTGGAACAACTTCCCTTCTAACGCTAGCGCTACCGTAACGAGCCCTATAATATCCACATTAGGTTATACAGATTTAAAATTCTGGATAGATTTCAGGACTAATACTAACGACGGTGATGACGGTATGAGAGTACAATATAGTAGTAATGGTGGTGCTACCTGGAATACTTTGGGGACAGATTCATCTGGCGAGAACTGGTATAATTCTGGAGATGTAGATGGTTTTGCAAATAATGCAGACGGCTGGACTGGTGATAATTCAAATTTAGATAACTCATTAAGTAGATTTGAAGAAGCTAGCCATGACCTACCTACTATTGCAGCTAATAATCCTAATTTGAGATTTAGAATAGCATTTGCAAGTGATGGTTCTAATACAGATGATGGGGTCCTTTTTGACAATATTATTATTACTGGACGCAAAATTATTACAGACACCGCACCTGACGGTCCAGCAGATGTTAACGATAATCTTACTCTGTGGTTAAGATCACAAGATATTGCATCTACCGACGGTACTCTGTTGCCATTATGGGAGGATCAAGCTCTCGATAACGATGCATTTGAAGTCCCTGCCAGCGCACCTGTTTTTGCTAATAACGTCACCAACAATATTAACTTTAACTCTACTGTTGCATTTGATAGATCTCAACAACAACATTTAAGAGGTAAAGGAGGTTTTAACTCTAACGATTACTGGATAGTGGTTAGAAGTACCATAGATATGACAGGAGCGCTAGCTGGTGAGACCATGTTACTAGGCGCAAAATATGCACCTATTAATCCAGCAAAAGATCCTTCTGGATTAGGATGGGGACCTGTATCTGCTCGTTATGATGATGAGGTGATTGCTCATAGTGTTGGAACAGTATCTGAAAATGACCCAGCAGATGGTAGTTATGGAAGAGCACTATCTGATGCTTCAGGAACTTTTGATGATGTACATATTCTGAATGTGAAAAACAACCCTGCAAATAACCAAACTGAAATTTATTTAAACGGTCGTAAAATCGATAATCAGACAGGTGTAACACAAGTGACAAGACAGACATTAAATTTTAGTGGTTTTTCAAATAAACCTTTTTATATAGCTGCTGGTAGATATCAATTAAACGGTCTTCCTTTTGAAACACACCTCAACGGTGAGATTACAGAAGTTTTCAGTTATCGCGATAGAAAGTCAGAATTAGTACAACAAAGAATCTATTCATATCTAGCTATTAAAAATGGGGTTTCTCTTCATCAACCTAGTAGTACACTAGATGATCATAGAGCTGACTGGGATTATCTAGATTCTGATGATAATGTTATATGGGATTATAGCTCAAACACACAATTTAATTATGATGTTGCTGCCATAGCTCGCGACGATAAATCTGAATTATTTCAAAAACAATCTAAAAGCGAGAACTCTACAAGTATAGTAGCAATAGGTCTAGATAAGGTGGAAGATTTAGGTTCTCAAAATTTAGAAGTATTTGAAAATGACAAGGACTTCCTTTTCTGGGGACACAATGGTCAGGATTTGAACGCATATGCTACAGTTATAAATCACGACTTAGGAATTGCAAATTCGGTATCTACTAGTCTCACCAGGGTAAATCGCATATGGAAAATAGAAGAAAAGACTGCTACTGACATTGCTACAACAGAAGTAAGAGTAGCTACTTCTGATTTTTCAGGTTTACCAGCACTAACCGCCAATAGAGAATATGTATTAATAGTAGCAGACGATGCTAATTTCACAACTAACCTAGAAACTCGATTTTTCTCCAATGATGGGTCTTATGAAAGAGCGTCATATAATTTTGACGGAATCAAATACTTCACATTAGGTATTACCGATGTAAAATATGACGATAGAAGTGTTTCTTTTGATGGTGTAGACGACCATATCATCATCGATAATCCACAAGGTTTAGGTAGTAACTTCTCTGCAAGTGCGTGGGTACTTAGTGCAGGACTCAACAGTACTAATACAGAAAGAACTATCGTTGCAAAAAGAGCAGATGGTACTGGTTTTCAATTATCTCTTAAGAATGACAACCGTATTTCCCTAAGATGGAATGGAAGTACCTTACAAGAAATGGTATCTAATACTGCTTTGAGTGATGGTGTATGGAGACATATAGGTTTCTCTTATGATGGGACTACTGCAAAAATTTATATAGATGGTGTTGTAGATATTCAAGAACCCTTCTCTACTCCTTTACCAGATGGAAACCTATTAGGCATAGGTGCTAGAATAGATGAAGATGAAACTGCTCATGATCATTTTAATGGAGAAATAGACGAAATTAGAATGTGGGATATTGCACTAAGTCAAAATCAAATACGATTTATCATGAACCAAGAGCTACAAGAAAATTCAAATCTTGTTGCTGGTAAAACCATACCTACTACCATTACTAAGAATGATATATCTGGATTAAACTGGAATGATCTTACTGCTTACTATAGTATGAACAGCTTTATAGGAACAGCATTAAATGATGAGTCAGTAAACAAAGGATATGGTAGAATGGCAAATGAAAATTATTTTGAATTAAGAAATCAAACGGCGCCATTACCTTACATCAGTGGTGCTGATGGAGTATGGGAAAATACTTCTAGTTGGGAAAACGGCTCTCTTCTCTATACACCTGGTAGTACGAGAGTAATAAATGGAGTCGTTGAAAAGATAAATTGGAACATTGTTAGGACTAAAGACGAAGTAACTATTTCTAATACAGATATAATTCTATTAGGCTTATTTGTAGAAAGTAAAGAAATGAACGTAGATAATGATCATGGTTTAACCATAACTCATGTTCTAGATCTTCAAAGCTCTATAGATTTAAAAGGAGAATCACAATTAGTACAATTAACTAACAGTGATTTATTAGAATCTACAACAGGTTATATAGAAAGAGATCAACAAGGAACAGGTATAACATATGATTATAATTACTGGAGTTCTCCTGTAAGCATTACAACTGTTAACAGCAACAATAATGGATATACTCTAGATAACGTACTTAAAGACGGTACTCTAGTAAATACCCCACGAGATCTCAATTGGACAGGAACTGGAGTAAGAGATGGTATTCCTGGAGACGCTACAACAGCAGCAACTATTTCTGGTAGATGGTTATATAAATACAGTAATTTAACCAGTAATACTTATTCTAACTGGCAGTATGCCGGACCTAATGGGGCTATTAACTCAGGAGAAGGATGGACTATGAAGGGAACAGGATCTGCTACAGAACAGAATTATGTATTTGTAGGTAAACCTAATAATGGAGATATAGATCTTCCTATTAATGCTGGTAATGATTACTTAATAGGTAATCCCTACCCTAGCGCACTAGATGCACATGAATTTATATCAGATAATCCTAATCTAGATGGTACCTTATACTTTTGGGAACACTGGGGTGGAAACACACACATACTAGCTAGATACCAAGGTGGATATGCGATGTACAACTACTCTGGTGGTGTTGCAAATGCAACGATAGGAACCTCTAATCCTGATGTGAACCAAGGAGGTATTCCTACTAAACGTCCAGAACGTTTTGTACCTGTAGCGCAAGGTTTCTTTGTAACAGGTATAACAGACGGTACCATAAGATTTAGAAATGACCAAAGAAACTTTGTAACAGAAGCCTCAGGTAATAGTTTATTTGTCGCTGCACCTGGAGCAAGTTCTGGTAACGTGGCTTATGATGATTACAACGGTATTAATGACCCTAGACCTAAGATAAGATTAGGTTTTGATAGTCCTAGTACGATTCACAGACAGCTATTACTTACCATAGATGCAAATGCTTCTATGAGTTATGATAATGCTTTCGACGGTGTTCAAATAGATGAACAAATAGATGACATGGCATTTATTTTAGGAAATCAAAACCTTTCCATTCAAGGAATTAATGCTATGGATCCTCTCGTAGAATTACCTCTTATGGTAAAACTAGATGCCGCAGGAAGTATTACTATAAAACTAGATGATATTAAAAATGTAGAATCAACGCAAAAAATATTCTTGAAAGACGCTGTATTAAATACCTATACTGATTTAATGAATGGAGATTACCACAGCCCGATCCTTGCTGCTGGTGTAAACTCTACACGTTACTCTATAGTATTTAACGATCCAGTAACTTTGAGTAATGAAGATGTTGTATTACAAGAAAATGATCTTATCGTTTACACGCCTGCAGGTACAGAAACTCTCAATGTAAAGAAAGGACAAGAGATTCTAGTAGAAACTTTAACCCTTACTAACATGTTAGGACAGCAAGTAAAAACATGGGACGTTACCGCCCAGGATGGTATCATATCCGTGCCAGTAGCTAACCTAGCAAGCGGTAATTACATCATTGTACTAGACACTAACTTTGGTTTACAATCTCGCAAAGTGATTATTAAATAAAGAAATAGCCTGCTATATAATGACAAAAGCCTTTGATTAATTTCAAAGGCTTTTGTTTATATAAAAAATTTACTATTTTAAGAAAGTCTAGAGATAATCTCTTCTGGAGTTAATTGTAGTTGTTCACCACTAGCCATATTCTTCAAATTTAGCTTTCCATCATTTATTTCATTCTCACCAGCTAGAATCACATAAGGTATGGCATTACGGTCTGCATAGCTCATTTGTTTCTTCATTTTTGCACTATCTGGATAGAGCTCTGTTTTAATTCCGCTTTCGCGAAAGCGAGATAACCATCCAGCACAATATTGCGCTTCAGACTTACCGAAGTTAATAAACAACACCTCTACTCCTGCTCTAACAGAGTCTGGGAATAGATTTAATTGTTCTATCACTAAATAAATACGGTCCAGTCCAAAACTGATACCTACACCACTCACATCTTTTAAACCAAATATACCAGTAAGATCATCATAACGACCACCACCGCCTATACTTCCCATAGCAACACCTTCTGGCGCGGCAACTTCAAAAATACAGCCTGTGTAATAATTAAGTCCACGTGCAAGTGTGATGTCTAGATCTAGAACGGCACTTTTTAATGGCATTTGAGTGATAGAGGAATTTATAAATTCTAATTCTTCAATACCCTTAAGCCCTATTTCAGAATCTTTAAGCAATTCCTTCATGCTTGCAATCTTCTCTGCATAGCTACCGGTAAGTGAAAAAACAGGATCTAAAAGATCGATCGCTTTTTGATCGATTCCCTTGGAAAGCATCTCTTCTTGTACCTTCTCCTTACCTATCTTATCTAGTTTATCTAGAGCTACAGTAAAATCTATCAACTTATCCTCAGCTCCCATCACCTCTGCAATACCAGCAAGAACTTTACGGTTGTTTATTTTTATAGTGCACGCTTTAAGATCTAGATCTGTAAAAACGGCATCATATAATTGTACCAGTTCTACTTCTTGTAATAAAGAATTACTTCCTACCACGTCTGCATCACATTGTGTAAACTCTCTAAAACGCCCTTTCTGTGGTCTATCTGCACGCCATACATTTTGCATTTGGTAACGCTTAAATGGGAATGTGATATCATTTTGATGTTGTACTACATACCTAGCAAATGGTACGGTAAGATCATAACGCAGTGCTTTTTCAGAAATTTGAGAAGTCAGCTGGTTTTCTTTTCCTGTTTCTAAAAGTTCTGGACTAGCTTTTTTAAGATACTCACCACTATTTAAAATTTTAAATATAAGACGGTCACCTTCTTCTCCATATTTACCCATTAAGGTATCAGAGTTCTCAAAACTAGGTGTTTCTATAGGCATGAATCCATACAACTCAAAATGATGCTGAATTTTATTCATGATGTACTGTCTGCGCTGTACTTCTAGTGGACTAAAATCTCTTGTACCTTTAGGAATGGATGGTTTCTTTGCCATAATAATATTTAAGAATGCAAATATAAACAGTTATCTCATGCTTGTTCATAAACTAATTTTAATAAAAAGATAATTTATACCTAGATCTTGTAACTTTCTATCGATTTATAAGTCTTACTTCCATGTTAGGATTACTACGCCAAAATATAAGCATCGCACAACAGAGCATTAAAGGCCAGTTGTTGCGTACCATACTTACCATTATCATTATAGCCATAGGTATAACTGCCCTAGTAGGTATACTTAGTTCTGTAAATGCATTATCCTCTACCCTTTCCAATGGATTTTCTGGAATAGGGACTAATACGTTTTACATACAGCGGTATGCACAAACTTTTCAACGACGTGGTGGTAACAAGCGTACTGTTGTTAATCCTATTATAACTTATAGAGAGGTTAAGGAATTTGAAGAATTATATGATCCAGCTTATACACAGGTAGGACTTTCTTTTCAGGCCACTAGCGCCGCAGAGGTAAAAAGTGAAGACCGTAAAACAAAACCTAACGTAATCGTTGCAGGCGTTAACGAGCATTATGCAGAAAATGCAGGGATTAAACTAGGAGAAGGACGTATGTTCTCTTCTCTAGATATTAAAAACAAATCAAAAGTCTGTATCATAGGTAGTGATATGGAAGAAGAACTTTTTCAAGGTTTTAACCCTATAGGAAAGACATTAAGTATAAGAGGTAATAAATTTACTGTAGTAGGTATTCTAGAAGCAAAGGGTTCTACCTTTGGTAACAATGTTGATTTACGTGTATTAATACCTATCGATGTTGCCCGTGGTATTTACACCTCTCCTAACATTAATTATGATTTAAGTGTTAAGGTGTTTGATCAGAATCTTATGGATACTGCAAAGGATCAGGCTCTTGTTCTTATGCGTAATATTAGAGGTCTATCTCCTGTAGAGTCTACTAACTTTGGTGTTATACAAAGTGACCAATTAATGAGTCAGTTAGATGATCTAAAAGGTATTTTAAATTTTGCCGCTATTATAATAAGTGTCATTACCATCTTTGGCTCTTCTATTGCATTAATGAATATCATGCTGGTTTCTGTAACAGAGCGTACCAGGGAAATAGGTGTAAGAAAAGCTCTAGGTGCAAAACGTAGTACCATCTCATGGCAATTTTTTATTGAGACCTTTTTAATAAGTCAGTATGGTAGCTTTTTAGGTATTTTACTAGGTATGTTAATAGGTTTTCTAGTCTCTTCTGGATTTGAAATACCGTTTGAAATACCGTGGAGTGCGATTATTGCAGCAACCATAGTATCAATCGCCATAGCTATAGCATCTGGTCTTATACCTGCTATTAAAGCTGCAAGACTTGACCCTATCGAGTCATTGCGTTATGAATAACATTATTACAACCTATTATAAATCTCCTGTAGGTGAATTAATTCTAGGCGTCTATAAAGATCAATTGTGCCTAGGAGACTGGCGCTACAGAAAACAACGCAACCAGATAGACACTCGTGTTCAAAGTATTTTAAACTCTAACTATAAAGAAGGGCAACACTCACTTCTAGATATTACTATAAAACAATTAGACCTCTATTTTAAAGGCGATCTTCAAATATTTGATATACCGCTTTTACTTCTCGGTACAGATTTTCAAAAAAAGGTATGGAAATCTCTACAGACTATTCCTTATGGAGAAACTTGTAGTTATGTTACGCTTTCGCGAAAGCTGAATAACGAAAAAGCTATACGTGCAGTAGCAGGTGCAAATGGAGCAAATGCCATTTCTATAATTATACCATGTCACCGCATTATAGGTGCAGATGGATCGTTAACTGGATATGCAGGTGGGTTACCTGCCAAAAAAAAACTCCTTCACATGGAAGGAGTTGATTTATCAAATGGGCAACAAAGCCTATTTTAAATTTCTAATCTTCTTTAGAAGTTTTCTTTACAAATTGCGTTAATAAAACCACTTGTGTAGGCCCTACCTTACCTTCTATCTGGTTTGCGTTATCATGCACTAAAGAGATATTACGTACCGCTGTACCTCGCTTTGCGATAAGACTAGAACCTTTAACCGGTAAATCTTTAATGATTACGATACTATCACCTCTTTGAAGGATATTTCCATTCACATCTTTATGAATGATTTTAGGACCACGGTGTATACCATCCTCGGCCCATTGTTTAGTACTGTCTTCTAGATACATCATATCAATAAGGTCTACAGGCCATCCATGAGGTCTTAATTGATCTAACATACGGTAAACAACTACTTGTACAGCAGGTACTGGACTCCACATAGAGTCATTAAGCGCTCGCCAGTGATTTGCGTCTACTAGAGATTCATCTTCTAATTGTGTTCTACAAGTCTCACAAGCTAGAATAGCTGTGTCTTTAACATTCTTAGGAGAATCTGGTACTTGATAAGTATCGAGGTTAACCTTTACTTCTAGTGTATCTGTTGCAGCACAAAGCTCACAAGCGTTTCCTGATCGGTCTTCTAACTGTTTACGTAAATCTGACATAGCTATTTTTTGGTATTTGCAATATTACATATTCTCTGAGAGGTACACCTATTTATAGTAAGGTTAATTACCTTGTTTTTAATCTTAATATACATGAAATAGTACTGACTTTGTAGGATCTTAAAAAATGAGACGATAAAATACCTTTTAATAGGTAATCCTTAATAACTCCCTTTTTAATATATTTAAATTTTAAAACATCAAATAGAAAGTTCTTAAATGCGTTTTAAGAAATGAAAACCAAATTTATTCCCATGCAAAAATTGTTATCGCTCTTACTATTTTGTACCATTACTTTTACCGCACAAGCCCAAGACGACACTATTTCTGAACAGATTAAAACAGAAAGAGATGTTGAACTTAATAAACTACAGAAGGAATTAAATAATAACCAATTCAAAATCACTAATTTAACCGAGCAATTATCGCAAATAAGTGGTAAACAATATGGTCGCAAATTAGACTTGCAAGAACAGATACAGAAGGAACTAGATAACCGAATTAAAATACTAGAAGAAAGTCCTAAAGTAAAGATTAAATCTAACGGACAACTTGCTTTTACTGAACTTATCAAAATTCAAAAAGATATACAACCTGCAAAGTTATATTTATCCTCAAATGGGTTTTATACCAAACTAGGTAAATTTGATAATCTACAAGGCTACTCAGAATTTACAGCATGGAAGTCTGAGTATGATAAATGGTATGTAAAGAAAAAAGGAGACAACGCTACACTCGATTTTATTAATAGAACCGTCTCTTTGATAAGTGATTCTACTAATGACATCCCACTTTTTGGTTCTATTTCACAGTCGGTAACCTCTGGAATCACATTAATTTTATCACAGTTAAAAGGTAGAGACAAAGACCTTATAGAAAAAACACCGAGAGTTTTAATGCTCTTAAACTCTATTGGTCAATTTGAATCTGAAAAATCTATACTCGACAATGAATGGAAAACTATAGACAGCGAGTTAAAAGAACTACAGTCAGAATATGAAGCGCTAGTAGATAAGCAAATTGCTTTTTACAATATAGATAGAACTAAGTACAAGACTTTCCTAACAGCCACTCTAGACTCAGATATCGATGCTTTTAAGTTGTACAGTAGAGATAAAATATTATTGAAATTAAATACCTTAGAAAACGGTAATAATCAAAACTGGATGGGTAATGTAGAAACTTACATGTACCAGGTACAATCTATAAGAATACGCTTTGGAGAGCTTACTGGTCGCATGCTCAACAATATTGAGAAGTATGAAAAGCTATTTATTAAATTCTCTAATGAAGATAATTTCTCCAAAGAATTTGTAAAAAGAGCCAAAGAATTAAGAGAGGACTTAAAACTTGTAAAAGAAAATTTTATCTTACAATTTAAGCCTACTAAATACATTGAAGACTCTGCAGTGATGTATATTAAGAGATAAGATAAACGTACTTATTGCATTATTTGTGGTAATTCCGCTTTCGCGAAAGCGGAACAGTAAAACAACTTCTCGTTATTTAAAGATTAATAAGCATCATGTCTATCATAAAAACGATGGGCATGAGCTTTTATATAATATTTGAAAAGATCTTGTATAGAATGCACCACTTCTGGATAAACTATTCCAGACGTTTCATTACAGTAAATTTTTGCCACATGTGTCGTTAATACTAAAGAATTTAATGAATTTGCAGTTACGTATCTCGAGAAGTAACCATTTCCTTCAAAAACATCGTTTATCTTACACACTATTTTTTGATCTATAGGTAACGACATTCCATCTAAAATATCCTGCCATTGCGTTATAGCGGTGCCATACTTTTCTTTATCTACATTACTAGTACCTATGTTAAAAACAGGCACTACTCTATCCCATCTCTTATAATTATAAGAATGTAAATCATAAAAAACCGTACTCCCGAATAGTTCTTCTAGCTTTACCATAAGGGTGAGCACTACTTTATAAAAATTATCATGTTTACGGATGGATCTATCATGTTGATCTGAATTTAACGGTTTTCTCCAAACATTTTTTCCCCAAGCTGTTTCATAAATAGCAT
The DNA here is from genome assembly GCF_045063745.1 of Nonlabens sp. Asnod2-A12. NCBI lineage: Bacteria > Pseudomonadati > Bacteroidota > Flavobacteriia > Flavobacteriales > Flavobacteriaceae > Nonlabens > Nonlabens sp. Asnod2-A12. The sequence goes on from NZ_JBEFOB010000003.1 coordinate 474,314, forward strand.
CTTGTGGGTGTCTGTTTAAGTCATACTCAAATCTACTATCTAGAGCTATTAAAGTTATAGGTAAACCAGCTATCATCTGCCCAGTACTAGGGTCTTCTTCATACCAGCGCTCCTGAATATTGAGTAAGCAATTATCTCTCAAATCTTGTGAAAAATGATGGCCGTTATTAATCGCAGCACAAGCATATGGTACGTAGTCATCTATCTTTATTGAAAAAGAATAATCATCTACTACGGCATGGAATATTTCTTCGTTTTCAATTCGTTCTATGATTTCAAGAATAGATAATTTAACCATGTAATGAGATGCTATGAGGGTTTTAAATATATATTAACTAATAAATGGTCTCACTTTTACAAAAAAGCAACAGACCGATAAATAATGATATAAGTAAAATTAACCCTTTTAAGGATTTGTTTTCATAAGACGCATTAAATCTAAGAAGGAATTAACATAATTCATGAATAATCATTTCTTTCTCATAAAATACGATTAGAAAAAAGAATTTGGGTTAATTACCTAATACTTCTATGTTGTCTATGTAAAAGAATTCATCACCAGCCCAATTTTGAAATTGAACTCTTATCACTAAAGAAGAACCACTTAAACCGGTAAAAACAACGGTGTCATTTGGGAAATATGGAGCACTACCAGCACCACCGCTTACATAATAAGGTAGCAATGTATGATTTGCATTACCATTACCGTTAAAGTCAGTTATGGTAACAAAAGGACCATTATCTACTGAATAAGATACGTTGACATAGTCATTTACCATATTGGTATCGTCAGTTGCATGTAGAGAGGGATTATATTCTAGTGTACCTGATCCACTAATGTCTAGGCTAAAAGAAATATTTGAATACCCAGTAATATCTATAGACTGCGTATCAAACTGTATAGGTCCATTAGTATCATTTGCTTCTAAAACACCAGATTGAGTTTCTACATAATCTGATGACGCTAGGCTCCCCAAAACATCATTGAGAATCCATTTAGACACTGACGAAGGATAATCACCTGAACCACCAGAACTATTAATACCTGTGCCATCTACATAACTTTCAAAGTCTTCAGAATAAAGTATGACTGGGTCTAAATTTAAACAGTTGATTTTTTGCCACACATTTTGAATTCCGTCATAAATTTCTAAACAACGAACTCCACTAGGGTACGTCACAAAAAGTAGAGTACCTTCTGACTCAATAGTCGTTAAAACTAAATTTTTCTGTGCTTCTAGTATGCTCGGAATTAACAAACCGCCAAAATTGATGGTGTTATTACTATCAATATCTAAGACAGTTGAAGGGTGAGGTGAATCTGTATTCACTCCAACCTGAGCTGAGATTATGAAAGGTATAAGGATAAAAAGAGTTTTAAAATATTTCATTATTGATAAAGTCTAAAGTTATCAAAAGCGGCAAGGTCACTACCACCATTAAATCTACCGTACATAACAACACTAAAGGTGGTCACTGTCGCAGGAATATTAACAGTAATCGTTCCTTGTAAGTCAGTATCACAACCAGCGCAAATATTTATCTCACCCTGACTTACTCCATCATAAAATAACTCGTAGCCATATCGGTCTGCTCCAGCGTTTAAATCTTGTGATTCATAATCAAAACTAAAAATAGGATTAATTGCGCCAGAAACATCTACATCTGCAAATGTTAATGTATGTAGAAAACTACCACCTCCATTAGTATTATCAAGGTCCCGCATACCCCAGAAATTATTATTTAAAGTAGATATAGAGGTCATAGAATTTACAATATCCCAGACATCCTCACCCACATGATATGCAGTAGGAGAAACGGTGTATCCCCAATTAACATTAGAGTCAAAATCTTGATTCATTTCCACAAATAATGGTATCTCATCATCAATTATTGTAAATGTAGTAGAAGCATTAGTGCCTATCTCTGCACTTATTCCTCCACTTATATTTTGTAAATCTAAGATTACAGTTTCATCTCCCTCTGACAATAAATCATTAGTAATAAAAAAATCAACTTGTTGAGAGCTAGAACTACCAGCAGGAAAGATTAAGGTTATAGGAAAGGTCAATGACGTACCTAGTCCATCAGTATCATAATCAGTACCGTTAACAGCAGTTGAAGATCCATTTAAAACAACCTCTACTGATGTAGCTGTCATACTAGACGGATTTATTATATCCACATCTATAGAACCTACAAGTCCGTCTTCAGTCTCAGAATAAGCAATACTATTAAATTGAACCTGAGTAGCACTATCGTCATCGTTCATTGTAATAGTATGAGATGCATTAGTACCTATTATCGTATTAATTCCTCCTGACTGATTCTGCATATCAAGAATCAAAATTTCATCTATAGCATTTTCATCATCTGCATAGGAGTATACATCAAAGCTTATCGTTGTTGCACCTGCTGGTACAGTAACCGTAAAAGGATAAGAAGTTACAGTATTGCTATTATTATCTATGTCATAATCGACACCTAATATACCTATCGTACTACTAGAATTAAGGTTCAGTTCTACAACAGTATCTACAGAAGGACTTGGGTTTATTACATTTACAGTAATAGTAGTGACATCATCTTCTAACAAATTAGTAGATACAGATGCAAAATCAATTTCTGTCTGTTTAAATTCAATCTCTCTATAATCACTTAACGTTTCTACACCAGGACTAGCTCCAGAACTTGCATAAGGAGTAATACCTAAAGCGATAAAGAAACCACCATCTGCAGCTACAGTTGTATAATTAAGACTAGTAGCACCAACTATAGCAACCTGATTAGTTCCACTCACGTCATCTGCACGATACCATTGAAAGACAGAACCTGATTCTGAATCATTTTCTCCATCACTGTAAGAATAACTACCATTTAAACTTTCACCTACTTCTAAAACTCCTGTATAATCAACACTCGATGCTTCTGGCACTTCATTCATACAGTACCAATTCATCCATTGACTTCTTGTTTCATCAAATATCTGAACGCAACGTATGTTTCCATCCTTAAGATATATCATCAAACCGTCAGGTATAGGTGTTGCTATAGTTGCTCTTTGAGCGATGGTAACAGTCGGTAATTTTAAACCTCCATAAACACCACTTTCTATTTCAGAATTAATATCTAGAACAGCGGCTAGATCTGGAGTTGCGGTACCTATTCCTACCTGTGCCATTAATAAATGAGACAGTAATAAGGTACTAATTAGTATTAATCTATTCATTCTATGCGCTTTAAGAACTATAAATATAGCTTTTAAAACTCAATAATACATGAACTATATGTTACCTTATTAATAAATAATTAACAGAGCGTTAACAAAAATACTAAGAGGATACTTCGTCTAGATGATCATCCCAATCTTTTACTTTAGGTTTACCAAATTTACCAAGTGACTTTGCTACTACTGACGCGACTGTTGCGTCACCAGTGACATTTACTGTTGTACGCAACATGTCGAGAGGTCTATCTACTGCAAAAATTAATGCTAAAGCAACTGGTAATAAGTCGCTAGGGAAATCAATTGATTCTAGCACGATTACTAACATAACCATTCCAGCACCTGGTACGGCAGCACTACCTATAGAAGCTAGCAAGGCAGTTAAGACAATTGTTAACTGTGCACTCAAAGATAGATCAATACCCAAGGCCTGACACACAAATACGGCTGCAACTGCCTGATAAAGACTCGTACCATCCATATTAATGGTGGCTCCTACCGGTAGCACAAAACTAGCAACCTCTTTCTCCACACCCATATGCTCTTCTACACGTTCCATAGTAACTGGTAATGTAGCCGCACTCGAACTAGTTGAAAAGGCAAGTAATTGTGCTGGTGCAATTTGTTTTAAGAACCACAATGGAGATTTTTTAACGTAAAGCGCAAAAATCACACAGTACACCACTATCATTAATACTAGACCAGCCACTACAGTAAGTGCATAATAAAGTAAAGCAAGAAGCACCTCTGGATCGTCTGACGTTACTACTACTGTCGCTAATAATGCAAATACAGCAAATGGAGCAAAAAGCATGATAAGATCTACCATTTTAAGAACAACATCATTTAAACTATCAAAAAAGTCTTTTAATGGTTGTGCTCTTTTCTCTCCTATTAATAGCATAGAAATCCCTAAGAATATTGCAAAGAAAATTACTTGCAACATGAGACTATTGTTAGACATCGCAGCAACGGCATTGCTAGGTACCATATCAACCAGCGCTTGCAATGGCCCAGCATCTTTTTGAGCTGCAGCAGTCGCTAGTTTTCCTTGAATATTTGAATTACCCTCATACGTAGCACTCAGATTGTCTATAGTTTGTTGAGAAATTCCTTCTCCTGGTTCAAAAACGTTTACCAACACAAGACCTATAGAAATAGCTATTACCGTGGTTGCAATATATATAACCACAGTACGCAATCCCATATTACGGAATTTTGCAATATCCTTAAGGTCGGATATTCCTTTTATAAGAGATGCCAGAATTAATGGTACAGCTATTAATTTAAGAAGGTTGACAAAGATTTTACCAAAAGGTTCTATCCAGTCACCTACGAACTCTTTTCCCCAATCCACTTGAGTCATTACAAACCCAAATGCGATTCCGAGAATCATTCCTATTAATATCTGCCAGTGTAATGCTAATTTCTTCATGTAAAGACGTCTTCTTTTTTTCTATGTGGTGTAATATACTTAAAGTTTTTGTGGTGTTTCCGCTTTCGCGAAAGCGAAACTAAAACTATCTTAATCTAACAATTTGATTATCTGCTTTCTAAGCAAAATAACGAGTAGTCCTATGAGTAAATAAAAAATATCATAGGTAATGTCATAAGTGACTGATCCTGAATAAAAGTCGTTTAAATATAAATCGTTAGTGCTGTGGGAAACATCACTTTGAAACTTTTTAAATACCCAATGCAAGAAATCTGGAAGTACATCAATGATATTCATCATTCCCAAAGTGAACAAAATCACTTCAAATATTTTTTCTGTTTTCACAGCTCCTAGTGTGATCTGTGTAGTATCAAAACCTTTATCCAATTTTAAAACAGTTATAAGCTGGTCTACAAACACAAAAAAAACAAAGTAAATAGCTATACTGACTAACAATAAGGATGCAGCCATTAATAAAATACTCATTGTGTTTTCACTTTCTATAATAGGAAATACTAATGAAAACAAACTGATAAACACGTAGAATAAACTTACTACCCCTATACTTTTAAATACTAATCTAAATAAATCTCGTACCGACATATTAAATTTTTGATGTACGTGCTCTCAAAAAATGATCTGCAAGAACTAAGGCTGCCATAGCTTCTACAATAACTACAGCTCTAGGCACCACACATGGGTCGTGCCTACCTTTACCTTGCATCTCTACTATATCACCATTAGAATTAATGGTTTCTTGTGATTGCATAATAGTTGCTACTGGTTTAAAAGCTACTCTAAAATAGATGTCCATACCATTAGAAATACCACCTTGTATACCACCACTTAAATTAGTTTTGGTCGTACCGTCTGTATTATAGAGGTCGTTATGCTCACTACCTTTCATTTTTGCACCGCAAAAACCACTACCGTACTCAAAACCTTTTACCGCATTTATGGATAGCATCGCTTTTCCTAAATCTGCATGTAGTTTATCAAAGGCTGGTTCTCCTAATCCTGCCGGTACTCCTTGCACAACGCAAGTTATAGTACCACCTATGGTATCTCCTTCTTTTCTTATTTGGAGTATTCTTTCTTCCATAGCTTTTGCAGTAACTGGGTCTGCACAGCGTACGATATTGTTTTCAATTTCTGAAAAGTCAAGTGCTTGATAAGGTTTATCAATAAAAATATCACCTACACTACTAGTAAAAGCTGTCACTTTAATTTGTGAAAGCATTTGTTTTGCGATAGCACCTGCTACTACTCTACTAGCCGTTTCTCTAGCACTGCTGCGACCACCACCGCGATAATCACGATGTCCATATTTATCTTCATACACCTTATCTGCATGACTAGGTCTAAAAGTATCTTTTATATGGGAATAGTCTTTTGATTTTTGGTTCTCATTTACAATCTGAAAACCTATAGGAGTTCCTGTAGTTTTCCCTTCAAATATTCCCGAATAAAACTGCACCGTATCGCTTTCTTTGCGTTGTGTAACAATTTTACTTTGTCCTGGTTTGCGTCTATCTAGATCGTATTGAATTGCTTCTAGATCTATATCTATTCCTGCTGGGCAACCATCTATAACACCACCTATTGCAGCGCCATGTGATTCTCCATATGTTGTAACGGTAAAGTTTTTACCAAAGGTATTTCCTGCCATGTGAGCAAATATAATGCATCAATAGCATTAGCTTTGTAGGTAACATTCAATTTTACATGTAAAATATCTTTATGAAAAACATTCTATTTATAATTGTCGCTGCGATACTTCTACTACCGTCTTGTAAATCTAAAAAAGTAGCAACAGTAAATGAGGTTGTATTTTCTAATTATTCAAAGGCAAAAATGGCTTTATCTTCAGGAGAAGTTGATTTAGGTACAGATCTTATAGACAAAGCCATTCAAGAAAATAACCCAACAGAATTAGAAGAATTGTATTACCTAAGAGGTTTTATCTTACACGCTTATGGTAAAACTGAAGACGCTAGAACTTATTATCAAAAGGTTTTAGACATAAATACCACTTATTCCTCTTACTCTAAAAAAGCACAAATACTTCTAGACCTAACTTATGAAGAAGAAGCTTATAAAAAATCAAAGATGGAAGAAGATGAAAAAGAAAGCAACCATGATGATAAACCTATAAATATTGAAGATTTTCAAGTGATAGAAAAACAACCTAGGTTTGAAAGTTGTCCAGATACTACAAATACAGAAATTCAACGATGTACTAATCGCACATTACAAAGACACATAAGTAGGAATTATGACAGTTCTATAGGAAAACAATTTGGAGTCCAAAAAAGAACAAGAACCTATGTACTATACTCGGTTAATGAAGAAGGTATAATATCACACGTAAGAGCACGAGGTTCTAACAAATTCTTAGCTTTGGAAGCAAAAAGAGTCGTTTATAGCATCCCTAAAATGATACCTGGTTTACAAAAAGGAGAACCTGTGTCGGTGCCATATAGCATACCAGTGACCTACGCACCTTATTAATTAAGATAAACAGTTAATAAATTAGGATGAAAACCACATGAAATAAAAGCTACACTACTTTTAACTTAATGCTTGCTAAATCTAATATATTTGAAAAAAAATAATAGAAAATGAAAAAAATACTTATAATCGCAACGCTTCTAGTAGGATCAATAGGTTATGCTCAAAGCTCATCCTTAGAAGCATTATCGATCGACAACGTTGATCAAGCACCATTATTTGATAACTGTAAAATAGAAGATTCTAAAAACTGTTTTTCAACTAGCATTACAAGTTTTATCAATAAAAACATTAATAAAGATCTTGCTAAACAAAGTAACCTTTTAGGAAAGCAACGAGTTGTATCTCAATTTTCAATAAATGAAGAAGGTCGTATAGAAGGTATTTCTTCTGTGTCTACTCAAGACATTTTGAAAAAAGAAATGAGTCGTGTTTTAAACATGTTGCCTACTTTAAAGCCTGCTATGAAAAATGGTAAAGCAGTAACGGTAAGTTATAGTGTACCAGTAGAGTTTGCTTCAAAACTAGACTTCCCCATCTCAGCTCCTAATCCTAATAAAGTTCAAAACAACTAATTATGTTCAACAAAATCCTATTTGCTTTTTGCTTAATAGCTTTCATATCATGTGATTCTAGCGATGATAATGACGGCAACATGACTAACACAGACTTTAATTATTTTCCACTGTCTGTTACAAATACATGGGATTTTGAAATAACAACAGGTACAGACACACCTTCTAACGAATCCCTTACGGTAGAGACAGTCTCTGGTACAGAGTTCACACTTACATCAGATCCCACTGATCCTGCAGGATTCATGACACGTATTTTAAGTGGTGGAGCTTTAAAGGATGAAAACGGTACTTTAATAGGCAATGGAAACATTGACTTCGGCTTACAAGGTTTAAGTAATTTTAATGTAGCTATTGTAAATGGTACCTTATATGATCAAAATGCAAACGTTAACACTGAGCTGTTCTCAACAACTGGTACTACCTCACAAACAGTAGATGTTTATGATCTAGATATCACGTATCAAGTTAGAACTGTACAACAGGCAGATGTAGCTCAAATGGTAGTAGAAGGTGTTACTTATAGCGATATTATACACTCACAACTTATTATCAACGCAACAATATCTACAGATGTAACAATAGGTAATTTTACTCAACAAGTACCTTTATTAGATCCTCAAGACGTTATAGTTGTAGATAATTACTGGTCAAAGGACATAGGTTTAATAAAATCAGATAATCAACTAGATTATGAATTAAGAGATTATTCAACTTTAGGTCTTACGTTACCAGTACCACAAAGTGCTAGTATTTTAACAACTCAAAATTTAACGACTTACACAGTTCAATAAATCAGTTAATTTTTATAAAAAAGTGCTTTTGTCGATAAAAGACAAAAGCACTTTTTTTATGCTTTATAAGAAAAGATTAAGTAGGAAATTGATATAAAGCAAAAAACGTCCTTACAATTAAGTAAGAACGTTTTTGTGAGCCCGATAGGATTCGAACCTATGACCGCCTCCTTAGAAGGGAGGTGCTCTATCCAGCTGAGCTACGAGCCCTAATGCTTAAATTATCTCTAAGCGGTTGCAAATATAATACTATTTTATAAAGTGCAACAATAAAAATGAAAAATAAAAATGACTTAATTCGCATAGGTTAATAACTACTTGAATTACTTAATTTTGCATCTATGAATTTTTTGAAAAATATTTTTACGTTAGTGCTATTATTGGCTGTTTCCAGTCTTTATTCGCAAAATTTCAAGCCAGATTCTTATACAGCTGTAGATGTAGAAGAAATGAATACATGGCAATTACTTAAATACGATGGTCTTAATGCACTTAATGGTGTTGGTTACTCTTATCTGAGACCTTTTAATTGGCAAAAAAATGACTTCTATAGAGCTGGAGCCACTGGATTATTAGTTGGTGGTCTTTATACATTTGATAATGAGTCCAGCGATTATTTTAGAAGACAAGAAAAGGATGTACCAGAATTGATCAAAGATTTTGGTTGGTATTTTGGTAGTCCGCAAAACAATTATGGTGTTACTGCTGGTATTTATGCTTACGGATTAATAACTAAAGACCCAGAATGGAGACGTACTGGTGTCTTAATGATATCTAGCGCAACAGCTGGTGGACTTTTACAACAAATATTAAAGACATTAACAGGAAGAGCTAGACCAGAAACGGATCTAGGGAGAAATGAATTTAGACCATTTTCAGGAGAGTCTGGTTTTAGATCATTTCCATCTGGGCACACTGTACTTGCATTTACCACAGCTTATGCCCTAGCAAAACATTTTGATAATCCATTTGTAAAAGCTGGTATTTATACGGTAGGTCTCATATCGCCAGTATCTAGATTATGGGCAGGAGCACACTTTTTAACAGACGTAGTTCTTAGTATGGCTATTACTATTGCTACTGTAGAAGCTGTAGACAGGTACTTAGATACTAGAAATGGTTATGGTGAGAAAAGGTACGGTACAGGTAAAACTGGCCAGAATCCAAAAAAAATGGTGTTTAACATAACAGCCACCACGAACACTTTAGGTGTAACTTTAAATTTTTAAACGTTTAACATCTCAATTATTTAGTTAAACGATTTTGGATTAACTTTGAATCATATATCAATATTATGGCGCCATATAGAGTTTTTGAAGAGTATAACATTAAGATCACCGAAGAGATTCAGGACAAGTATCGCGACGTTATTAAAGAAATAGGAGAAGATGTAACTCGAGAAGGGCTTGTTAAAACTCCAGAAAGAGCTGCCAAAGCAATGCAGTTTCTAACGTCTGGTTATGATATAGACCCAGCTGAAATCCTTAAAGGAGCTATGTTTGCAGAGGATTACAACGACATGGTAATCATTAAAGATATAGAGTTATATTCTTTATGCGAGCACCACATGCTGCCTTTCTTTGGTAAAGCACACATCGCTTATATACCTAATGGACATATCGTAGGGCTTTCTAAGATACCTCGTATAGTAGACGTGTTTGCACGTAGATTACAAGTTCAAGAAAGACTTACTCACGACATATTAGAGTGCATAGATAAAACATTAAAGCCGCAAGGAGTAGCTGTAGTTATAGAAGCTTCTCATATGTGTATGATGATGCGCGGCGTACAAAAACAAAACAGCGTTACCACCACTAGTGGTTTCAGAGGCCAATTTGAAAAAGTAGAAACACGTAGCGAGTTTATGAACCTAATTAGCTCAAAATTACACTAAAACCTCTTTTTGGAACGTTATTTGACTATACACTAGTATTAAATTCAAATATATGTTTCAATCAAAACGTTCAAAATTAATTGCTAGTATTGTATTAGACCTAATTGGTATGGCATCTGTACCACTAGGGTTTACTGAAATACTGGATTTAGGTTGGGCACCCATTGCAGGTTATTTAATGACCAAATTATATCCAGGTAAATCTGGAGTAACAGCTGGGGTACTTACAACCATAGAAGAATTAATGCCAGGTATGGACGTGATTCCATCATTTACCATAATGTGGTGTTATACTTACCTGATCAAATCAGGTGTAGAAAAAGAAGAAAACGTCATAGATGTAGATCATTCATAAAAAAAAAGCTCCATAAAGGAGCTTTTTTTTATTTTACACTGCGAGCTCTTTAAAGCCATCCATTAATTTCTTAATCTTAGGATCTATAATCACCTGACAGTATCGTTGATCACGATTATTATTGTAATAATCATTATGCCCTTCTTCGGCTAGATAAAACTCAGTTGCAGGTGCTATTTCAGTAACAATAGGATCGTCAAATGTAGAAGATGCATCGAGTTCTCTAACCAGCTCTTTAGCTATTTTCTCTTGCTCTTCATTTACATATAGAATAGCACTTCTATATTGTGTACCTACATCATATTGTTGCCTATTTAAAGTAGTAGGATCATGAGTAGCCATAAATACTTGTAATAATTCTTTAAATGAAACTATATCATTGTTATAAGTTATTTCAATAGCCTCTGCATGACCAGTTCTTCCCTGCATCACCTCTCTATATGGAGGGTTTTTAATAAAACCACCACAAAAACCAGATCGCACCTGCTCCACTCCTTTCACTCTTTGAAAAACGGCTTCGGTACACCAAAAACATCCACCTGCTAAAATCGCTTTTTCCATCATCCTTTTTTTATTTACAATTTACAACCGAGAGCTCAATTTTTACTTTAATTAACAAGTCTTTAATGAATTCATTTTTTGTAGTCCTTAGATTTGCTTTTTGTTTAAATTTTATGAGTAAAATTCATTATTTTTTCTTTGCAATCCTTTTTTATTCCGCTTTCGCGAAAGCGCAATCATCTACAGCAACCTCAGACTCTCTAGTAGTTAAGAGAAAAACGTACCATGCCACAAGGGTTACAACTACACCTGTTATTGATGGGAATCCATTTGAAAGTTTTTGGGACCCTATTCCTGTAGGAAATAATTTTATAATGACAGAACCTACTAATGGTTTAAAGGAAAGAGATACTCATAAGACAGAGTTTAAAATAGCCTACGATGATAACGCTTTATATGTTGCTGGCTTTTTATATGATAATGATGCACAAAATATTGCGAGACAGTTCTCTCAAAGAGATGATGTAAACGCACAAGCAGACCTTTTTGGATTCTTTATAAATACCTATAACAATCAGATTAACCAGACTAGGTTTTATGCAACTAGTGCAAACGCTCTAGGTGATGCCATTGCCGAGGGAGATCGTGAGGATTTTAGTTACAACGTAGTTTTTCAATCAGAAACGAGTATTAATGAACGTGGATGGTATGTAGAAATGAAAATCCCTTATCGCACCCTACGTTTTCCAGAGGTAGATATTCAAAACTGGAGTTTTCAAATATTTAGAAAAATACGTTCTATTAATGAAGAATACACTTATAACTTTCTAGACATAACAAAAGGTGTAGGCACACAATATGATGCTTTACTTACTGGTGTAGAAAAAATCGATCCGCCGTTGAGGTTAAACTTGTATCCTTATGCTTCTATTATTCACGATAATTTTGATGGTAATTCTACCACAGAATACAGCGCTGGAATGGACCTTAAATACGGTATAAATGATGCCTTTACCCTAGATGCGACACTTATCCCTGACTTTGGACAGGTTGCGTTTGATCAGGTAAGGCTTAATTTAGGACCATTTGAACAAGCCTTTGGGGAGAACAGAGCATTTTTTAATGAAGGTACAGACCTTTTTAATAAAGGAGGCATATTCTTCTCACGTAGAATAGGAAAAAGACCTAGTGGATCTGGCAATCTAAATTTACAAGAAGATGAGTCTGTGGTTGAAAACCCTAGTAAAGCACAATTGCTTAACGCTATCAAAATTACAGGAAGAACTAAAGGTAGACTAGGTGTAGGTTTTCTAAATGCCATTACCGAAAAAACTGAAGCCATAGTAAACAACGATCTCGACGGTACTACTCGTAAAGTGGTAACAGAGGCGCTTACTAACTATAACATGTTAGTACTGGACCAACAGTTCAGTGCAAATAGCTCTATCTCTCTAGCTAATGCGAGCACCATAAGAAATGGAAGTTTTACTGATGCAAACGTGACCGCTATTGTCCTAAATCACAACGATAAAAAAGCAGCAAATAATTATGGTACTGAGTTAAAAATGAGCAATCGTTTTACACCTACCGGAACAGATACAGGTTATCAAGCTCAAGCTACATGGGAACGCACAACTGGTAAATGGAGGCCCTTTTTAGGTTATTATTATACCGGTAAAAACTGGGATCCTAACGACCTAGGTATAAACTTTGAAACCAACTCTAGCATTTTTGCAGGGAATCTAGATTACGTTCAATTTACCCCACAAGGTATTTTTAACAGATATGAATTAAGAACGAGAGTTAGACACCGTAGACAGGCCAGTCCAGATTTACATTTAAACAGTCAGCTTACCTTTAACCCTTTCTTTTTCACACGTGAGCGTCTTGCCTTCGGTGCTACATTTGATATTACAACTAGAAATTTAAATCAATTTGAATCTAGAATTCCAGATCAAATTGTGCGTTATAATTCTTCTTACTATACAAGCGGTTTTATCTCTACAGATTATCGTAAGAAACTCGCACTAGATATGAGCATATCTAGATTTAAAAGATTTAACGACCTAGAACACAGTTATGATTTTGATCTAAGTCCTAGGTATAGATTCTCTGACAAATTTTTACTTATCTATAATTTTAATTGGGATAAGAGCGATAATAGATTAAGCTATGTAACCATAGATAACGATCAGGCCATAATGAGTAGAAGAAACACACACTCTGTGGAAAATAGAATTTCAGGGACGTATAACTTTAATAACAAGCAAGCATTGAGTCTTTCTTTTAGAAATTTCTGGTCTAAGGCTAGATTTAATCGTGATTTTCTAGAACTACAATCAGACGGTACAAGTGAAGAAAGCGATTATGCTCTAGACGAAGGTGTAAATCCAGATGCAAATTTTAATATTTGGAATCTAGATCTATCCTATTCTTGGAGATTTGCACCTGGTAGTGAAGCTACATTATTATACCGCAATAGTATCTTTAATCAAAATGATCAAGGAACCATTTCTTATCAAGAAAGTCTAGACGATTTATTAAAGCAACCTACTAGAAATAATGTATCGTTGAGAGTTACGTATTTCTTAGACTTTAATAATGCAAAAAAATGGTTTAAAGCATAAAAATCCATTACTTTGTACTTATGATTAAAGCAACACAGATTTATAAAAGTTTTGGAGATTTACAAGTATTAAAAGGTGTAGATCTAGAGATAAAAACAGGAGAGATAGCTAGTGTTGTAGGTAGCTCTGGTGCAGGTAAAACAACACTACTGCACATATTAGGTACACTAGAACAACCAGATTTTAAACCAGGTAGTAGCCTAGAAATAGACGGCACTGACATTATAAAATTAAAAGGAAAACAACTCAGTAAATTTAGAAATAATTCTCTAGGCTTTATATTTCAATTTCATCAATTATTACCAGAGTTTACGGCATTGGAGAACGTATGCATTCCAGCATATATAGCAAATACCGATAAGGCTGCCGCAGAGAAAAGAGCCAAAGAACTTCTATCCTATTTAAAACTATCTGATAGATTTAATCATAAACCTGGAGCACTTTCTGGTGGTGAACAACAACGCGTGGCAGTAGCTAGAGCGTTGATCAATAATCCTAAAGTTATTTTTGCAGACGAGCCTACAGGTAATCTAGACAGTGCAACTGCAAATGATCTTCACCAACTCATATTTCAACTGAGAGAAGAATTTAATCAGACTTTTGTAATCGTCACACATAACGATGAACTTGCAAACCTTGCAGATCGTAAACTAGTAATGAGCGATGGTAAATTTTTATAAATGAATCGTAAAGAACTTAAAGAATTTCTAGATATAAAAGTCGAGCAATACAACACGCCAGATTTTATACCGCACGATCCTATTCAAATTCCTCATCTTTTTACCGATAAGAAAGATATAGAAATTGCTGGCTTTTTAGTCGCTACCATCGCATGGGGAAATCGTAAATCCATAATCAACAATTCTAACAAATTGATGGAATTGATGGATCATTCTCCAGCAGATTTTATAAAGAATCATGAAGAAAATGATCTCGATAGATTTGACGGTTTTGTCCACCGCACTTTTAATAGTGAGGACTGCAAGACCTTTATGCGATCTCTACAACATATTGAGAGTAAGTATGATGGTTTAGAGCACGCTTTCGCGAAAGCGTATCTAGAACAAAACAATTTACAAAAAGCCATCTCACAATTTAAAACCATCTTCTTTGAGGTAGATCATTTGCAACGTACACAAAAACACGTGAGTGATCCCATGAAAAATAGCAGTGCAAAAAGGATCAACATGTACCTGAGATGGATGGTTAGAAAAGATAACGCAGGTGTTGATTTTGGGATCTGGGATTCTATACCTATGAGCGCACTTTCATTACCACTAGATGTACACACTGGTAATGTAGCTCGTAAACTCAAGTTATTGAAACGCAAACAAAACGACGCAAAATCTGTCGCAGAGTTAGATAAAGTATTGCGCAAGTTTGATCCAGTAGATCCTATAAAATATGATTTTGCATTATTCGGCCTAGGAGCATTTAAAGAATTGTAGGAAAAAAGAATTTATTTTCATCATATTTTTAATTAATAAGACTAACTTTGATGGAATCTGTTTAATCTAATCATATGGTAACTGCTCCTTTACATCCTAAAGAAGATGAACGTATTGCATATTTGGAGTCGTTTCATATAGAAACAGATCGTGAAAAAGTACTGGACGAATTAACCGAACTAGCCTGTAAACTTACTAAGGTACCTAAAAGCCTTATCTCTATAGTAGATAAAAACGAGGTGTGGTTTAAATCACAAAATGGTTTAAAATTAGACAGTACTCCTAGAGAATTAAGTTTCTGCTCTCATGCCACAAGTATGGATGACGATAACTTTTTTTACATAGAAGACGCTAGTAAACATAAAGATTTTAAAGACCATCCTTATGTTAATGTAGAAAATGGAGTTAAATTTTATGCCGGTGTACAACTTAAAGATAGCAACAACTTACCACTAGGTACTCTTTGCGTTCTAGATGATAAACCTCATAGTCTAGATGATTCTCAAAAACAGTCCTTAATCATGATAGCAGATCTGGTTATGAGACAGCTAGAACTCAACAAACGCAATACTGATCTCTCAGAAAAAACTCGATTATTAGAAGAGAATAACGAGATGCTTAGAAATTTTGCTCACGTAGTTTCTCACGACATGAAAATGCCACTTGCAAA
Organism: Nonlabens sp. Asnod2-A12; assembly: GCF_045063745.1. Classification (NCBI taxonomy): domain Bacteria; kingdom Pseudomonadati; phylum Bacteroidota; class Flavobacteriia; order Flavobacteriales; family Flavobacteriaceae; genus Nonlabens; species Nonlabens sp. Asnod2-A12. Next base: position 490,350 of record NZ_JBEFOB010000003.1, read on the forward strand.
TATGATACTTACTAGTGATGTGATGTCTCATAAATACAGCGATATTTTAGATGCAGATGGTAAGCGATATTTGAAAACGATAAAAGACTCTGCTTTTTCTATGAGTCATTATGTAGATAATATATTGAGCCATTATGAAAGTGATCAACTAGCTATAGAAGAAAAAGATCAATTTGATATTTACTCCATTATTGAAAAAGTAGAAGAGTTGCTAGGTCGTAAAGATGATATTCAAATAGTATTTCCAGAAGATAATCTGGTTATATATAGTAATAGTGCTGCCATAGAACAAATACTTCTTAACCTTATAGGCAATAGTATTAAGTACAACAACAGTGACCTTATAAAAATTCAAATTCTAGCTACAGAAACGCCTAAATATTATCGTGTTGCTGTAAAGGATAACGGTATAGGGATTCCTAAGGATAAGCAAAAAGACATCTTTAAATTATTCACTACTCTTAATAAAACAGACCGTAGTGGTAAAAAAGGTAATGGTATAGGGCTTTCTACTGTTAAATTACTAGTCGATAAACTAGGCGGTGTTATTAAATGTGATTCTCAAATTAACTGTGGAACTACCTTTATATTTACCGTAAGAAAATAGAGGCTTTTTTAAGCAAAGGCAGTATCTTTGATATTGCAATTTCTATAGATGTTATTTAAAAACCCAATAATTCTTTACGGCCTATTTTTTCTAATAGTTCCTATTATTGTTCATCTTTTTCAACTGAGAAAATTCAGTAAAGTCTCTTTTACTAATGTTGCTTTTCTTAAACCGCTTATTTCTCAGACTAGAAAAAGTCGTCAACTTAAAAAATGGCTTACTTTACTAGCTAGATGTGCTGCTGTTGCTTGTATAGTTATAGCATTTGCCCAACCTTTTTTACCTGGTAGTAAAACTGCTACACAAGAAAAACAGACTGCTATCTACCTAGATAACTCCTACTCCATGCAGTTAAATGGAAAAAATGGAGAGTTATATAAAAATGCAACCAGCCAGCTATTAGAAAAATTACCTGCAGACAAAGTCTTTACACTTTTTACTAATGATAAGGTATTTGCACATACTAACAGACAGCAAATTACTAACGAGTTGCTTAGTAACAACTACTCTAGCACTGTCCTTTCATTTGATCAAATACAGCTTAAGGCTGCTTCTTTACTAGACGATAAAAACGCGGTCAAGGAAATAATTCTTATATCTGATTTTCAAAACAGTACGGCAACTGATTTTCCTGACACACTTAAAAATGTAAAAAGAGAACTGGTTAAATTAGAACCTCAAGAAATCAATAATATTTCTATAGACACTGCATTTATAGTTAGCCAGGCTAGTAACAGTATTAAAATACAAGTAGACCTTAGATCTAATTATAAAATAGAGCAACCAGTTACCGTATCTCTAGATAACAATAACATTCTACTAGCAAAAACATCTACCGTATTAGAAAATAATAAAGGGACTGTGATTTTTGAAATTGAAGCTAATGAGCCTATTACAGGAAGAATATATCTAGAAGATCAAGGTCTTACATTTGATAATGAACTTTTTATAAGCACCGGTCCTAAAAAGAAAATCAAGGTATTGAGCATCAATGGTGCCGACTCTAATTTTTTAGACAGACTGTATAGTGATGAGCAATTTGATTACACCAGTGTTAAGGAAAGAGATATCAACTATAATTTAATTAAAGAACAGAACATCGTTATTCTTAATGAAGTAATCAATGTACCAGCTAGTCTAAGTAAAGAGATCAACTCATTAACTAACAAAGGTGGCTATCTAGTACTAATACCGTCAGATAAAGCAACGGCTAATTATACTTCTATAGGTTTACCTGGTATAGAGTTTAATGAGATTTCAAAAAAAATAACCACCATTAATTTTAATCATCCATTATTTAAAGGTGTTTTTAATAAACGTATATCTAACTTTCAATATCCTAATGTAAATAGTGTCCTAAAAAGTACTAACGCACTAGACCCTATTTTAAAGTATGGAGATGGCAGTAGCTTTTTATATAAAAATCAAAATACTTATGTATTTACTACTAGCTTAAATGTAGAGAACAGTAATTTTCAAAACTCTCCACTTATTGTTCCTGTTTTTTACAACATGGCTATTAACGCGTTACCAGTCCCACAACTGTACTATGAACTAGATAATAATAATGAGATTGCTATTAATATCGCTGTTAATCAAGATGATATTTTGAATCTTTCTAATGAGTCTACTCAAATCATACCTAGACAGCAAGCGTATGATAATTATGTTTTACTTACCGCTGGTAAAGAACTATCACTTTCTGGTAATTACAATGTGACGGTTAAAAATGAAAACATTTCTACCTTAAGTTTTAACACAGCTAGGGCAGAAAATGAACTAAAATATTACTCTGATGCAGATTTAGGTAACAACCTATCAGAATCTATAGACGATTTGCTGTATAAGCTCAATCAAGAAGAGAATATTCTTTCCTTGTGGAAATACTTTGTTATGGGAGCATTATTCTTCCTTATTTGTGAACTATTGATATTAAAGTTTGTAAAATGATATTATTAAAGAACGCTACAATTATAGACGCTACTTCTACCCTAAATGGTAAAAAGCGAGATGTCCTTATCAAAAATGGTAAGATTGAAAAAATAGCATCGTCTATAGAAAATAGTGACGCAAAAATCATTCAAAAAGACAACCTACATCTTTCTATAGGATGGATAGATACTAGTGTGAGTTTAGGAGAACCAGGATTTGAAGAAAGACAGACACTCAAAAATGGTATCAAGGCTGCCGCTGCAGGTGGTTTTACAACTATAATGCTCAACCCAAACAATCAGCCTAATCCACAAGATCAATCTGGTGTCATGTATTTAAAAAATGTTACGGCAAATCAAGCAGTGAGCATTTTACCTGTAGGGTCTTTTACACTTCATCAAGATGGAGAACACCTTGCAGAATTGTATGATATGCAAAAAGCAGGAGCCGTTTCATTTTATGACTACAAACATGAGGTGACTAATGCAAATCTTCTTAAAGTAGGACTTCAATACACTTCTTCTTTTAACGGTGTCGTACAGTCTTATCCTCAAAATAAAGACATTGCTGGAAAAGGAATGGTAAATGAAGACTTAGTAAGTACCAACCTAGGTCTCAAATCCATGCCCAGTCTAGCCGAAGAGTTACAAATAGCCCGAGATTTGAGAATAGCAGCCTATACAAAAGGTAGATTGCACATCCCTACCGTAAGTACTACCGAAGGTTTAAAACTAATCAAGGAATATAAAAAGTCTTCTAAAAATGTAAGCTGTAGTGTTTCCATACATCATCTTACTTTATCCAGTAATGAATTAGAAAGCTTTGATGCCAACTTCAAATTACAACCACCACTAAGAGATGATAAAGAAGTAAAGCAACTACAGAAATTCCTTAATTCTGACGTGATAGATGTAGTGACCAGCGACCACATGCCGCTAACTATAGAACATAAAGATCTAGAATTTGATAGAGCAACTGCAGGTACAATTGGAATGGAAAGTGCCTTTGGCGCTTTAAATAACTTAATTGCCACAGATAAAGCTGTAGAATTATTAACTAACGGTTATGCGGTCTTTAATCAAAATAGACCACAAATAGAAGAAGGACAGATAGCAAACCTTACTATTTTTGAACCAGATACGAGTTATACCTTTGAAAAAAGCAACATTATATCTACATCAAAAAACTCGGCTTTTTTAGGTAAAACTATGAAAGGAAAAGTAATAGGAATTATCAATAATAAAAAAGCCCTCTGGAATGAGTAAAAACCCACCAGCAAAAAATCTAGCGATACTAGCTTATGCCAGCGCTATATTTCTATACATTCATTTTATAGTATTCGTTGCCGTTTTCGGAATTGCCGTTATTCTTAATTACAATAAAGGAAACAAATTTACCAGCTTTCATATTAGACAAATGTTCGGTATAGGGATTATTGCAGTAATCATTTCTGTATTTTCTGGAGCCATACCAGAAGACCAACTATTACTACCGTTAATTATCATAACCATGATGGTTTTACTAGCACTATTAGGTCTAGTAAGCGCATTGCGCAATCAACAAGATTTATTACCATACATAGGAAAGTACTTCCAAGAATGGTTCAACTTTATTAAATAAAAACAGTGAATACTTCTCTTACTTTACAACATATCACACGTCCTGCACGCAAAGAAAACGCTCCTTTACTCCTACTACTTCATGGTTATGGTAGTAATGAAGAAGATCTATTCTCATTTGCGCCAGAGATAAGTGAAGATATTTTTATAGTATCTGCACGCGCACCATATGACATGCAACCACAAGGCGCCGCGTGGTATGCCATTAATTTTGACGCTGCTGGTGGTAAATTTAGTGATAACGATCAGGCTAGAGAGAGCATGATGAAAATCAATACTTTTCTAGAAGAATTAAAAACAACCTACTCTATCGACCCTAATAATATGAACGTGTTAGGCTTTAGTCAGGGCGCGATACTTTCTTATGGACTCAGCCTTTCCCAACCAGGCTTATTCCGCAATGTTGTGGCGATGAGTGGTTATATTAATGAAGATATTATTGCAGGTAGAGATGGATTAGGAGTACGCTTTCGCGAAAGCGAGATCAAAACCAACTATTTCATATCACATGGAACCGTAGATCAAGTTGTGCCTTATGAATGGGCAAAAAAAGCACCATTGCTTATGGAGGAAATAGGTGCGGAATATGTTTTTAAAGACTACCCAATAGGTCACGGTGTTTCTAGAGATAATTTCTATGACATGAAGGAGTGGCTCGAAACTAGAATTTTGAAAAGTTAAGTGATAATTACTAAAAGCAATGAGATATTGAGATGACCGAATTTAAAGCAACAGGAAATAAAAATGATAAATTAAAATGGGTTATCTATATCGTATTAGGTATAAGCCTTTTAATATTTATTTTTAAATATCCTGAATGGCATCTTATCTTCAAACTTATAATTTCAATTCCTATAATAATTAATTTATTATTTGATTTTTCTTATTTAAATAAAGAAAAGCATATCATATCTGAATTGAATTTTACCGATACCGAAATTGTAATTAGAGAAAAAAAATCAATTACCATTAAATATTCTGATTTAAAGTACTCAATTAGAAAAAGGAAGTTCGATAAACAAAAAACAGAAATTGAATTAAAAGCTAAAAAGTTTTTAAAATACAAAACGATAGGCAGGATACATATTAAGAATTGGGACCATATATTTCAAATTGAAAAAGAACTAGAAAATAATCGCGTCTTAAGAACTGAATGGAAACCTAAGACCCTTTGGGGTAAATATTGGGGCATTTTTATTGACTTACTTTTCTTTGCAACCGGGCAAGATGATCTAGGAATGCTTGAATATCAAGAACGTTCTGAAAAGGAAGCTACAGAAAACCCCATTGAAAAAGAAAACAATTTTTAAAATTTAACAATGAACAATTCCATAAAATCACGTCAGCAAATTCTAGATAAATTAGGAATTGTTTCACTTAACGATATGCAGCAACAGGCGCATAGCGCAATCACAAACCACAGAGATACTGTGATTATCTCTCCTACTGGTACTGGAAAAACCCTAGCGTTTTTACTGCCAGTTATAGAGTTATTAAATCCATCGATTACAGAAGTACAAGCCTTAATTCTGGTACCTTCTCGTGAGCTTGCTATACAAATAGAGCAAGTTATAAGAGAAATGGGAACTGGTTATAAAGCAAATGCTATCTATGGAGGCCGTGCTGGAGCAAAGGACAGAGAAGATTTATCACATACTCCTGCCATTCTAGTAGGAACTCCTGGTAGAATAGCCGACCATTTACGACGTGAGACTTTCGACCCATCTTTTATCAAAACGTTGATTCTAGACGAATTTGATAAATCTCTTGAGACCGGTTTTGAAAAAGAGATGAAAGAAATAGTATACGCACTACCTCATATAGGGCGTAACATATTAACTTCTGCAACTTTTAAAGCTGAGGTACCTTCATTTGTCGGTCTACAAGATCCACAGGTTTTAAAATTTGAAAAGAAAACCGATAGTGTTCTACAAATTAAAACTCTAGCATCTGATTCTAAAAATAGATTCTTAAATCTAGAACAAATCATTGCTCGTACTAATAAAGGTAACGGTATTATATTCTGCAATTTTAAGGATTCTATTGAAGAGGTAAGCGAATTTCTTAATGGAAAAAACATATCTCACTCTGTATTTTATGGTGGTCTAGAGCAAAGAGACCGTGAACGTGCTTTGATAAAATTTAGAAATGGTACGCACCAGTTATTACTAGCAACAGATCTTGCGGCTCGTGGTATCGATGTACCAGAATTAGATTTTATTATCCACTTTGAATTGCCTTTTCACAAAGAAGAGTTTACACATAGAAACGGTCGTACCGCTAGAATGCATGCAGACGGTACCGCTTATATCTTACACAATAAGAAATATAAACTACCAGATTACATAGAAAATAGTACTCCATTAGAATATTCAGAACGCTTAAAAGTAGACCAAGTACAAAAATGGGAAACCCTATTTATTTCTGGTGGTAGAAAGGATAAAATATCAAAAGGAGATATTGCAGGTTTATTCTTTAAACAAGGTAATCTAGATAAAAATGAGTTGGGTAATATCGAGTTGAAACAGGACTGTGCTTTTGTAGCCGTTCCTTTTGAAAAAGCATACCAACTTTGTCAAGATCTAAATAATTCTAAAATTAAGAAGCGTAAAGTGCGTATTTATAGGCTGGTTTAAAAGATCTAATAGATAACCATATTTAATTAGTACTGAGAAAACGGATTTGTAAATAGTAAGTCAAAACAATTAAAAACACTCCCATAAATCCATTGTGGAATCTATCTAGTGCTACAATTCTTTTTTTGATTCTAAAAAGACGTAAGAAATTATCGAGTATCGATGGTAATCCCTTATAAGTAGCGTAAAAAAAATACAAACTGAATAGAATAAAAAGTATCTGTAAAAGTCTGTAATTCATAAATGGATTTTAAATACCTACCTACTTCCTATTTCTATCATACAAAACTGAAGATACCGTTTCCATGGTTACATTTTTATCTACGTCAAAGTCGTAGCGTATAAGCACATCACCCCAGCGATCGTTATCAGTAAAGTTAGCCAGTACCCATTTATGATTGATAAATTTTGTGTCTATAATTCTAAAACCACGACCTTGTCCTTCATATGGTACCAAAGGGTTGCCATTAGGTTTTACGTTTAGATCTAAAAGCTCTTCACCTATTATATATTCCACCTCTTCTGGTGTAAGTCCTATGTTGTATAAGTAATTCTCAGCTTCTGGGTTTCCTTTAAGAGAAAAAACAGAATTCTCATAATCTACTTTGTACGGTACAGACTCTGCTTCTTTTCTAGCTTGGTCTTTTTTATAAACCTCAGTTCTCAGACTTTTTACTTGACTTTCTAGTTTTTCTTGATACTTTCTACCATTTACATAGATAACTAGTGCTATAAGTGACGCAAAGATGAACAGGTATAAATAAATGCTTTTTTTCAATGTGATATAATTTGAAGGTTATCGTATGCCAAAAATACATTTTCAGGAAGTGTTTTCTCTACTTCTTCATGAAAACCTAAGTGATGGCTTATGTGTGTAAAGTAAGTACGTTTAGGTTGCAATTCCCTTACTAATTCTAATGCTTCTTCTAGATTAAGATGTGTTGCATGCTCTTCTTCTCTCAACATATTGAGAATAAGAACGTCTAGATTTTTAAGTTTCGCTTTTTCGCCTTGAGCGATAGTCTTAACATCTGTCATGTAAGCAAAATTGCCTATTCTAAATCCATGAACAGGTATATATCCATGGTCTGCAAGAACTGGCGTTACCTGAATACCATCTATAAGGAAAGGCTCATTTTCAAATTCATGAACATCTAGGGTTGCTACACCTGGATATTTATTTACCGTAGTAAAAATATAACTGAAACGCTCTTGCAACGCTTTATGAACGCGTGCTGTCATGTGGCATTGTAAATTACCTTGTCTAAAATAAAAAGGTCTTAAATCATCTAGCCCAGCGGTATGGTCTGCATGTTCATGAGTAAAAAGCAGTGCGTCTATACTAGAAATACCTTGAGTAAGCATTTGCTGACGGAAATCTGGACCACAATCTATTATAAATCGTTTATCATTTACCTCTACCATCGCACTTACCCTAAGACGCTTGTCCTTAGAATCATTACTTAAACACACTGGATGTGAGCTACCTATAACAGGAATACCTTGTGAAGTACCTGTTCCTAAAACCGTAATTTTTACTTCCATAATTGTTTTATAAAAGTATTGATATTTTTTCATTTAAGTACGGCTGTTTGCTACCTTTGTGAGAACAGCAAAAGATATATAATGGGAATTACCTTACCAGGAGATCATGATTTTGAATCAGTTCCGTCTATAAAGAATAAAGTTTTAAGAATTAACCTGAACCGTAACATTTACGGAACCTTTGCTGAAATAGGCGCTGGACAGGAAACCGTACGACAGTTTTTTAGAGCTGGTGGTGCCTCTGGTACTATTGCAAAAGCGATGAGTGCTTATGATAAGGACTTTTCTGACTCCATTTATGGTGTACAAGATGACGGCCGTTATGTAACAGAATCTCGTTTAAAGAAGATGTTACAACACGAGTCTAATCTTATAGAAGAAAGACTATCGAGAGAAAAACATCCAGAAAAATTATTCTTTACCTATGCAAATACGGTAGCAACTATAGATTTTGCAAAGCGTTATTTAGGTCACGGATGGGTAGGAATAAGATTCCAAGCCTCTCCAGAAGAAGAGTATTCTGAGATTATTCTTCATGTTCGTTTTAAAGAACGTGATGCACGTCTACAACAAATAACACTAGGTATTTTAGGTACTAACCTTATATATGGTGCTTTTTATAAGCACGATAACCCTAGAAAATTATTAGAATATTTATACGATCATATCGATAAGGATAAGATTGAGATAGATATGATTAACTTTTCTGGCCCACGATTTAAGCAAGTTGATAATCGTTTAATGAGTTTACAACTTCTTAAACACGGTATGACAGAGGCGGTAATGTTCGGCCCAGATGGTAATAATATTTTAAGTGCGCGTATTCTTTATAAAAAGAATGTACTGGCGTTGCGTGGTAGTTTCCGCCCGGTGACTAAGGTGAACATGGATATGTTTGAAACCGCACGTCGCAGATTCTTAAAATCTGGAACTGTAAAAGAAGAAAATGTAGAAACCATTTTTGAAATTACTCTTTCTAACTTAAGGTCTCAAGGAGAAATAGATGAAGAAGATTTCATGCACAGAGCAGAATTGTTATGTTCTCTAGGACAAACAGTTATGATATCTAACTTTAAGGAATACTATAAGCTAGTAGAATACTTTAATAACTATACAAAAGCACGTATAGGACTGGTAATGGGTGTTAATAATCTAGTAGAAATATTTGATACAAAATACTACACTCATTTAAGTGGTGGTATTCTAGAGGCCTTTGGAAAACTATTCTTTAAAGACCTGAGAGTATACTTATACCCTATGCTAGATAAAGAAACTGGCGAACTTACTACCAGTGAAAATCTAAAAGTACACCCACGTATGAAGGAACTTTATAAGTTCTTTAAATACAACGGTAAACTTAAAGATCTAGAAGACTACAATCCTGAAATACTTCACATATTCTCTAGAGAAGTATTGCGCATGATAGATGCAAATGAAGACGGATGGAAAGAAATGCTTCCTGAAGGTATACCAGCATTGATGGAAAAAGAGAACCTCTTTGGCTGCAACAATAAAGTAACTTCTCATAAAGATACCGACTCTCACGTAGAAGACGCACCTTTATAGTACAAGTAACTTTTAAATATAAACCCCAAATGGTTGATGAAATTCAACTATTTGGGGTTTTATTATTTTAATGAAACTACATTAATAAGTTATTAGCCTTATAAAATCTGAGCTGCGTGATCTTTAGTTTTCACTTTACCTATCACATCGGTAATCACGCCATTTTCATCAATAACAAAAGTAGTGCGGTGAATACCGTCGTATTCTTTACCCATAAACTTTTTAGGTCCCCAAACTTGAAATGCGTTTAACAACTTGTGATCTTCGTCTGCAAGAAGGTCATAGGGTAGTTCATATTTAGTTTGAAAATTCTTCTGTCTCTTAGGACTGTCTGCACTTGCTCCTAGTATTTCATAACCGCTTGCGCGAAAACGATCTACATTATCCCTTAAATTACACGCCTCGGCCGTGCAACCTGGCGTACTTGCTTTAGGGTAGAAGAATAAAACCAATTTCTTACCTGAGAAGTCAGACAAAGAAACTGTTTTCTCATCTTGATTAATAACCGAAAAATCTGGAGCCTTATCTCCTACTTTTAATGAAGTCATATCGTATTTTTGAATGAATTAAAGCATAAAGATAGGAATGAACAAATCAGAAAAAGTTGAATTTATCATAAATAAATTAGCAGAGTTATATCCAGAAATTCCTATACCGCTAGATCACACGAGCCCTTATACCTTATTAATAGCGGTTTTAATGAGTGCTCAAAGTACAGATGTACGTGTTAATCAAATAACTCCACTCCTATTTGACCGTGCAGATAATCCTTATGATATGGTAAAATTATCTGTCGACGAGATACGTGAGATCATAAAACCAGTAGGACTATCACCTATGAAAGCAAAAGGCATACATGGACTGTCTCAAATTTTAATTGATAAACACAATGGTATAGTACCTAGAACTTATGAAGAGCTAGAAGAATTCCCTGCAGTAGGACATAAAACTGCAGCTGTTGTTATGGCACAATCCTTTGGGATCCCTACATTTCCAGTAGACACACACATTCACCGATTAATGTACCGCTGGAATCTTACGAACGGTAAAAACGTAGTCCAAACAGAAAAAGATGCTAAACGTCTCTTCCCAGAAGAAGTATGGAACGACCTACATCTCCAAATTATCTGGTACGGTCGTGAATATAGTCCCGCTCGCGGTTGGGATCTAGAAAAAGATATCATCACAAAAACTGTTGGTAGAAAGACTGTTCTTGATGAGTATTATAAGAAGTTGAAGAAGTGATGTATAAAAACATATTTTTCACTTTCTTTCCCAAAGTATATTTAGTCTTCTTAGCTTTTGGAATAAGTTTAATCTGGTATCAACATGGTCAGGAAGATATCGGAAAGGTGATTGTTTTTGTTATTTTATTACTGGTATTTTATAAAATAGGTATTGTTATTCATGAACTAGGTCACCTATTAGCGGCTTATATGGTTAACTTAACTCCTAAGAGACTTATATTAGGGCGAGGTCATGAAGTTTTAAGATTTAATAGATCTGGAGTAATGTATCAACTGAATTCAAATTTAAACTCTGGGATTGTTTTATCGGTATATAAAAATCTTGATTTTTACAAAATAAAGAATGTGATTTATGCTTTTGGTGGTCCGGGCATCAATTTAATTATAACCGCGATTATTTTATTCTTCTACGGATTCAAATTTCCAGAATATTTAATTGATGTGAGCATATGGCATTTATTTGCTCTTTCTAATTTCATACTAGCTGTAATAAATCTAATTCCGATTTCATCAAATAGTTTAATTGGTGAAACTAGTTCTGATGGGCTAAGTATAATTCAAGTGATTTTCAATAAAAGACCTAAAGATCTAGGTGCCATAAATGAATATATTCAACTTTTAGATGCTCAAGAATTGTTGGCAACAAATAAATTTAAAGAAGCATTAGAGCTGTACAATTTACATCTAGCAAAATACAAGAATGACGCTATCTTCAATTTAAACAGATCAATAGCATATTTTAATCTTAAAGAAATTGATACAGCAATTGAAATCTTAGAAGAAAACAAATCAAATATTACGGAAATAGAAAATGACTTGCAAAAAGCTTTATTTTACAATGCACTTGCTTGGTTTCACTTAATTAATGATGAATCAACAAAAGCAGATGAATATTCTAAACTTGCCATTAATATAACTTCTGAAAACACTTATATTAAAGGAACGAGGAGTCAAGTTTTACTTTCTCTAGGCAATTACAAAGATGTTGAATCTATCGTTAAAAGTAACTTTAATAAGGATTACACAAACTCAGCTACTTTAAGTGCAGCTACTTGCTTGTACGAAGTAAATTACTATAAGAAACACTTCAATAATTCAAAAATGTATCTAACATTTATTGAGAAAAATAAGGAACATATGAACTTTGACATAGAAATATTGTTTGAACAAGCGAAATGTAGAGTAAATCAATTTGACAATAATAAATAGTCCTAAACTAGCGCTCTCCTATCTCTATGATCAAAGTAAAATCAAAGTCACCTATCATCTCTTTACCAACTTAAAAGTAAAATTCTCCTGCAGCAGTCTATTTAATTTGTCGATATGATCTAAAAAGAAAAAAAACACCCTTTGCCTATCGGCATTTCCCTCAAGGGAAAATCATAATCTCTAGCTATAGTAAAAGGTAAATGTAATGCCAAAACCACCGTTTTCACTACGAGGAAAAATAAGAATGGGGTGTTTCCAATATTTAAATTAAATTTTGGTGAAAAAAAACACCCTTTGCCTATCGGCATTTCCCTCAAGGGAAAATCATAATCACTAGCTATAGTAAAATTAAATGCAATGCCTAAACTATCGTTTTCATTTAGAGAAAATAAGAGTTGGATGTTTGGTATATAGATATATACCTACAAAGCAATTACCTACCTCACTTTCGCGAAAGCGAAAACACGACAAATAAAAAAATCCACTTTCAAAAAATTGAAAATGGATTTTTCTGTTTTTAAAACAAAAGCTAGCACTAGGCTCATAATGCTAGTTGTTAAATGTCTCAAACGTCATATTCTTGTATTGAGTAACATTTAATGCTTTGGAGAAACTGAGTAAAAAGTTGATAGTTTCTTTTTTGGGTCCTGTTGGTTTCACTGGTTCAGGTAATGATTCATTGTAAAGTTTTGCCATGTGCAAGTAAGTTTATTTTTGAATTAAACGCACTTTTCAAAACTATATTATAAGAAATGACCAGAAAATGTTAATTATCTTGTTAATACGATATTATGCTTATCAATAACTTTACGTAAGTTAATTAACGCATATCGCATTCTCCCTAAGGCTGTGTTGATACTCACGTCTGTAGAGGCCGCTATTTCTTTAAAGGACATCTCTTTAAAGATGCGCATGGTAAGTACTTCTTTTTGATCTTCTGGCAGTTCTTCTACCAGACGTCTTACGTCTTCATGTACCTGACTGGTAATCATGTCAAATTCCATGCTCTCTTCTCCATCGCTTATTACATCAAAAATATCAAAGTCATTACGAGATTGAAATTTAGGCATGCGTTTATTGCGACGGAAATGGTCGATGACTAGATTATGCGCAATACGCATCACCCAAGGAAGAAATTTACCTTCTTCATTGTACTTACCTTTTTTAAGGGTACGTATTACTTTTATAAATGTATCTTGAAATATATCTTCAGTAATGTCGCGATCCATTACTTTAGAAAAAATAAAACTGTATATTCTTTGCTTGTGACGTACGATAAGAGTTTCTAATCCCTTTTCATTACCTTCCATATACTGCCTTACCAACGCAGCATCTTGTACATTTTCTAATTTCATATTATAACAACTTAAGTGACCTCAGATAGAGCCTTAGATCAGATTTTTTAAAGTAGTGTTATAGTATAAGCAGTATGTTTAGAAATTGTTACCGGGATAAATATACCAACATTTATTCCACAAATACAAAAAGTGACAACATTTTTTAACATTTTTATTGCAATAAACGATTTTTTGAAGGACAAAGTCCCTCTTATCTTTGTAGTTATGCCAGAAACAAAATTGTTTGCCGATATAGACCAGTTAAGCCCTAAAGAGAATATTCTTATTAAAGGCGCACAACTACACAACTTAAAAGATTTAGATGCTGTTATCCCTAGAAATAAACTCGTTGTAATAACCGGTTTATCTGGTAGCGGTAAGTCTTCTCTAGCTTTTGACACGCTATATGCAGAAGGTCAACGTCGTTATGTAGAAAGTCTTTCTTCTTATGCAAGACAATTTTTAGGTCGTTTAAATAAGCCTAAAGTAGAATATATTAAAGGTATTGCACCTGCCATCGCTATTGAGCAAAAGGTAAATTCTACTAACCCTAGATCTACCGTAGGAACTACTACTGAGATTTATGATTATTTAAAATTATTATTTGCTCGTATAGGACGTACCTACTCACCTATCTCTGGTGACGAGGTGAAAAAAGACACTGTAACAGACGTTGTTAATTATGTAAAACAACAGGACGAAGGTTCTAAATTGCTATTAACTACCAGACTTATAGTTAAAGGTAAACGTGATATTGCTGCACAACTGCAGGTACTCTTACAACAAGGTTTTACACGTATAAAAATAAACGACAGCGTCCATAGAATAGACGAAGAAGATTTGACTTATTCTAAAAAAGACGAAGTAAAAATAGTCATAGACCGTATAATTGTACGAGATAATGAAGATTTCTATAATCGACTAGCAGACGCTATTGATACTGCTTTCTTTGAAGGAAAAGGAGTTGCCTTTATAGAACACATGGACGGCAGCAAAGTGCGCGAGTTTACTAATAAATTTGAACTAGACGGCATAGAATTTCTAGAACCTAATCCGCATTTGTTTAGTTTTAATAATCCTTATGGCGCCTGTCCTAGATGTGAGGGTTATGGAGATGTAATAGGTATAGATGCAGACCTGGTGATTCCTAACACCGCACTATCTATATATGAACAGGCTGTTTTCCCATGGCGTGGTGATAGCATGTCTTTTTATAACAACCAGCTTATAAACAGCGCTAGCAAGTTTGACTTCCCTATTCACAGACCATGGTTTGAGCTTACTGAAAAGCAAAAACGACTGGTCTGGGATGGAAACAAATACTTTGAAGGTATTCATTCCTTTTTTGAAGAACTAGAAGCAAAAGCTTACAAGATCCAGAATCGTGTCATGTTATCTCGATACCGTGGCAAGACTAAATGTAGCAACTGTAATGGCGCTAGATTAAGAAAAGAAGCTGACTATGTAAAAATAGCTGACACTACCATAACAGATCTGGTAACGTTACCTATTAAAGAGTTGGTCTTATTCTTTAAAGATTTACAATTAAACGATCACGATCAACAAATTGCAAAACGTTTACTTATTGAGATCAATAATAGACTTGCTTTTTTATCTGACGTGGGGCTAGATTACTTAACCCTTAATCGTAAATCTAATAGTCTTTCTGGTGGAGAATCTCAACGTATCAATCTAGCGACATCATTAGGTAGTAGTCTGGTAGGTAGTATGTATATTCTGGACGAACCTAGTATAGGACTGCATCCACGAGACACAAAACGATTGATTAAAGTACTCAAGAATTTACGTGATTTAGGGAATACGGTCATCGTCGTGGAGCATGATGAAGAAATAATGCAAGCCGCAGACCAAATTATAGATATAGGTCCAGAGGCTGGTACTCATGGTGGTGAAGTGGTTGCTGCAGGAACACTGGACGAGATCTTAAAATCTGACAGTCTTACTGCAAAGTATTTGAATGGATCTATGGAGATTCCGCTTCCGCGAAAGCGAAGACCTAACAAGTATTATATAGATATAAAAGGTGCGAGACAGAATAACCTGCAGAATATAGATGTGCGTTTCCCACTAGGTGTTTTAACTATGGTAACCGGTGTTTCTGGTAGTGGAAAATCAACTCTGGTAAAACAAATTCTATATCCAGCAATCTTAAAAAAACTAGGTGGTTATGGAAAAAAAGCAGGACAATTTACAGAGATATCTGGTAAGTTTGAAAACGTAAAAACGGTAGAATTTATAGATCAAAACCCTATAGGTCGCAGCTCTAGATCTAATCCTGTAACCTATATAAAAGCTTATGATGACATACGTAATCTATTTGCAAATGAGAAAGTTGCAAAAATAAGAAACTATAAGCCTAAACACTTTTCTTTTAACGTAGATGGCGGTAGATGTGAAACTTGTAAAGGAGATGGTGAAGTAACTATCGAGATGCAATTCATGGCAGATGTTACTCTTAAATGTGAAACCTGTAATGGAAAACGTTTTAAGAAAGAGATTCTAGAAGTGAAGTTTTTTGATAAGAATATAGATGATGTTCTCAACTTAACTATTAACGATGCAATAGCGTTTTTTAACACCAATAAAGAAGCTAAAATCACAAGAAAACTACAACCTTTACAGGACGTAGGATTAGGATATGTAACCTTAGGACAAAGCTCTTCTACCCTATCTGGTGGAGAAGCTCAACGTATTAAGTTAGCTAGTTTTTTAGTAAAAGGAACTACTAGTGATAAAACCTTATTCATCTTTGACGAGCCTACTACTGGACTTCATTTCCATGATATCAATAAATTATTAGATAGTTTTAATGCATTAATAGAAAAGGGACACTCTGTAATTGTGATAGAACACAACATGGATCTGGTAAAATGTGCTGACTATGTTATAGACCTAGGTCCAGAAGGCGGTAAACTAGGTGGTAAATTAGTCGCCGCAGGAACACCTGAAGAAGTGGCTAAGATTAAAGACAGCTATACCGCTCCTTACCTGGCAGAAAAATTATAATTAAACAGACTCTCGCGCTATATAAATGAGTGCGATTTATTCAGTTTAAACTTATTACATTTGATTAAGTCTGCATTCTAAAGTCATATTCATGAGAAAACCTAATATAAGATTGCGTCGTAAAGCGACACCTAAGTCTAGAACTAACGTATTCCAGCCACCTGGAACCATTTCTTATGTAGGAGAAGATAGGACTGGCGAAGTTAGCGCAGAGACTATTCTGTATGATGAGACCCATTTTTCTAAGCAAAATGGTATATTCTTAGATCAATTAAAGGAAAATCGTGTTAATTGGTTTAATGTAGATGGAGTACATGATATCGCTATATTAGAAAAGATAGGTAGTAAATTTCATTTACACCATTTACTACTAGAAGACATAGCAAACACTACGCAACGTCCTAAAACTGAATTTTACGGAAACTATATATATCAATGCATTAAGATGATTTCTTATGATGCAGAGAATCATGAACTTAATGAAGAACAAGTAAGCTTGATACTTACTGAAGACGCTGTTATTACTTTTCAAGAGAAGACAGGAGATGTATTTGAAAACATCAGAGACCGCATAGAAAACAGTCGTGGTCGCATAAGATCTGTTAAAAGCGATTATTTATTCTATGCTCTTATAGACAGTATAATAGATCACTACTTCATAGCTGTTGAACAAATAGGAGAATATCTCGATCAACTAGAAGACGAAATTTTTGATAACCCTCAAAAAGATTCCCTGAATAAAGCACAAAAGAATAAAAGGATGCTGCTTCAATTGCGTCGTGCTATTTTTCCTTTAAGAGAATCTATTTCTAGGTTGCTTAAAGAAGACAGCGCCCTGATAGAATCTAAAACACATGCTTATTTTCAAGATGCCTATGATCACTGTATTCAAATTATAGAAACCGTAGAATCTTATAGAGAAATAAATGCTGGATTACGTGACATGTACCTATCTAGTGTAAGTCATAAGATGAATCAAATCATGCAGGTACTTACTATTATGTCTTCTATATTTATACCACTTACTTTTCTAGCAGGTATTTATGGAATGAATCTACCTGACATGCCAGAAATGGGATGGGAAAATGCTTATAGTTATTTCTGGATTGCTTGTGGAGTCATATTCTTCTCATTACTGGGCTTTTTTAAGTGGAAAAAATGGCTTTAGACTTATTTAAATCTGTAAAATCTGTTTTTGCAGCCTTCATCCTACTCTTAATTTTAAGTTGTGAAAATCAACCACAAGAAATAGAGATTGCTTTAAACGACATTTCTTTAAGCGGTAACACAATTGCAGTAGGGTTCGATAATGAACCAACTAGAAGTTCCCAAATAATACCGATACAAGACAAAATCTATAAATATGTCGATGCACCTTCTGGTTTAAATTTTAGAGATGCGCCTAAGGGGAAATTACTTGGCAAATTTCCTGATAATTATAGATTAGAAATTCTTGAAATGACAGATGTTTCCAGCATTGTTAAAGATGGGAATAAAGAAATCTCTGGCACATGGGTAAAGGTTACCACTGGTCGTGTAATGGGTTATGTATTTGATGGTTTTTTATCAGATAACTATAAAGAGATAGCATATGAAAACAACATTAATGATCTCTCTATTCTCACCATGGATAGTTATCAAAAGAAGAATGATGAAACTATTCCATTTATATCCTTGACAGACGGTTATTGGTCTAATCGTTTTCCTAAAGTTCTAGAAGAATATCAAAATGAATCGAGCATAAATAATGACGAAAAGCAAAACGAAATCTATTACCATATAAAAGGTGAAGAAAGAATTACTTTTTTAAACAATAGAGAGATAGACGAATCAGATTTTTTATTCATTTATAACTATCAAACAGATCAATTAAAACAATTTAAAGTAAAAGATGTACCTCTTTTTACTCATGAAAGTATTTATGGTGGTGGTGATTATCTTACCGGTTTTAACCTAGAAGGATTAATAGAAACTAACAACTACTCCTATTATAATTCTTTTGCACATGTAGGCAAAGAAAACCCCTTCCTGACAAATTCATTAAGTAGCATCAATTGGAAAGCTATAAATACAAGCAAAGTGCCTAAAATCGAATTGGCCTATGGAGAATTTTTTAAATCTACTCAATACGATATAAAAGTAGCCTATCACTATGTAATAGATAACAACGATTACTACTACACACGTAATAGCTTTGACAATGGAACTTACACGGCAGACTACATATTTGCATTATCTCCATCTAAACAGGTCCTATACATGACAGAAGTAACTGACAGTGAAAGTCACAGTCCTTCTCTTTACCTTGAAGAAAACATGGAACTGCCAAAAGAGCCGAATCATTACGCTGGCAGATTATTTAAAGATAAACCACCTGTTATTTTCGGACTTTACTATACTAGTTTTGGTTGTCCATTTATCGCATTTTTAGACGATAAAGAACGTATTATTTATATACAATGTGATAATAGACATTAAAGGTTAAAGAAATAAATCATTATTGATAATGAAAGACCTCAAATTTTTAGAATATGACAATAAACGTAAAAATATATTATGCGCGCATAACACTTTGGCACAGGTATTGCTTTATTAGTTATGAAGGTTAACAAGAGTAATTTTCAAAAAGTTTTTTGGTTGGTTAGTAAGAATTCCTGAGTTGTCATCTTGATAGCTCGGGATTCTTCATTTTATGACAATTTGTATTTTATGTCCAAAACAAATCCATACCAATAACCATTTAAATAATAACTACTTTTGATATATGAAGCAAATAATCACCATAACCTTACTCCTATTATTTATAAGCTGTAAAACAGATTCAAAAAAACCTGTCGTAGAAAAATCTGTAAAAACTGAAGAGGTAAAGAAAGAACTTATTTTTCCTGATGACTTTTTAGGCATTTATAAAGGTAATCTAGTAAACACAACCAGTAATGGATTAGAAGATATTCCCATGGAATTTCATTTACTTGCTACAACTGACAGTTTAAAATATGATTATAAAATATTTTACGGTACAGAACGAGAAGAAAGAGCCTACACTCTTATACAAACAGGAAATAAGAATATCTATGAGCTAGACGAGAACAATGGTATTATTTTGCCTATAGCACAATCACGCAACACCTTATTTAGTACCTATGAAGTGGCTGGTAATTTAATAAACAATAGTGAGGTATTTTATAAAGACCGTATGGACTTTATGATAACCATGTCTAGCTTAGAAAACAAAGAAGAAACAGGAGAATCTGCTGGTTATAAAGTAAACAGTTATCCTATTTTAGTCATGCAGCAGGCTACACTTTATAAAGTCGAAGTTGAGTTACATAATGGTAAGTAATATTTAATGACGTAGAATTGAACTTGATCTTTTGAAGATTAATATTTTAAAAGCAAAATTAAAGTTAGATTTTTAGCATTATAAATTTATTAACCATAGAAAAATTAAAACATGACTAACTATAGAGCATGGGCATTTAGATTATTTTTATATCTAGTCATTATAAATATAATTGCAACCATAATTGTAATAAATAATGATTTTACTATTATAAATAAACTTTCAAACATTTTAAATATTACATCTATTCTAGCTATGTTTTTTTTATTTACTGGAATAATTCTCACCATAATTATGGTTATTAAAAAAGAAGCAAAGGACTATAAATATTATGTTTCTGTAATCGGTTATCCTTTATTGATTTTATTTCACTTATCGTCGTTGCTATAAATTCATGAAACTCTACTAAAATATTAACCATAAAAAAAAGTCCTGTTAACACAGGACTTTTTTTTATAAATATAATCAAGTTATCGCTTATGCAAACGCAGCAGCAACACTAGCACTTAATCTTTTATAAACACCACTATCTAGACGCTCACGTATACCTTCAAAGGCAGTTAACGTCTCTTCTATGTCTGCCATAGTGTGTGATGCAGTAGGAATTAACCTCAATAAGATTAACCCTTTAGGTATAACTGGATATACAACTATAGAACAAAAGACACCAAAGTTTTCACGTAAATCTTTTACTAGAGCCATAGCTTCAGGAATACTACCTTTAAGATAAACTGGTGTTACACACGATTGTGTAGTACCTATATCAAAACCACGATCTTTAAGTCCACTCTGTAATGCATTTACGTTTTCCCATAGCTTTTCTTTAAGCTCTGGCATAGTACGTAACATATCTAGACGTTTCAATGCTCCTACTACAAGTTGTGATTGTAGAGACTTTGCAAACATTTGAGAACGTAAATTGTATTTTAAGTAATCAATTATTTCTTTATCAGCTGCAATAAAAGCGCCCGTACTAGCAAGAGATTTTGCAAATGTTGCAAAATACACATCTATTTGATCTTGTACACCTTGCTCTTCACCTGCTCCAGCACCAGTTTTACCTAGTGTACCAAAACCGTGAGCATCATCTACAAACAGTCTAAAGTTGTACTTTTCTTTAAGAGCTACTATTTCTTTTAAT
Organism: Nonlabens sp. Asnod2-A12; assembly: GCF_045063745.1. Lineage (NCBI taxonomy): Bacteria > Pseudomonadati > Bacteroidota > Flavobacteriia > Flavobacteriales > Flavobacteriaceae > Nonlabens > Nonlabens sp. Asnod2-A12. Next base: position 511,559 of record NZ_JBEFOB010000003.1, read on the forward strand.
TTTCCTTGCTCTCCACGCATACCAAAAACACCTTCAGAAATCACAAGAATTCCTCCACCAGTTTGTTCTGCTATTTTAGTAGCACGTTGAAGGTTCTTCTCGATGCTTTCTAAATCATTATGCTTATAAGTAAAACGCTTACCATGATGTAAACGTACACCATCAATAATACACGCGTGTGCATCTACATCGTAAACTATAACGTCATCTTTAGAAACTAAAGCGTCTACAGTAGACACCATTCCTTGATAACCAAAATTCAATAAATAAGCAGCTTCTTTGTCTACAAATTCTGCAAGCTCATTTTGTAGTTGTTCATGAAGATCAGTATGACCACTCATCATACGTGCTCCCATAGGGTAAGCACTTCCATACTCAGCACCAGCCTCTGCATCTACCTTTCTTACCTCTGGATGATTTGCTAATCCTAAATAATCGTTAACACTCCAAGTAATTACTTCTCTACCGTTAAATTGCATACGGTTAGAAATAGGTCCTTCTAACTTAGGAAACACAAAATATCCTTCAGCTACACTCGCCCATTTCCCTAGCGGTCCTTTGTCCTTGTATATTTTATCAAATAAATCTTTCATATCACTAATTAAGCTCACAAAGATACGACTTTCGCAGCAATTCATCTATAGATTATGCATGCATAGTATTTTGTGATTTGTTAATAATGTGTTGAAGAATATACAGTTAGAAGTGGATCTCGCTTTCGCGAAAGCGTAATAAAAAATAAAACCCTAATCGTTTATAGATTAGGGTTTTAAATTATAAAATATTAAAAAGACTACTTAATGTACTCTATATGTTGTTGATCTGCAGTAGATTTTGAATCAAAAAAGCCTTGATCTTGCATCCACTCATCATTATAAATTTTACTCATGTAACGAGATCCGTGATCTGGAAAAATAATTACCACATTAGAATTCTCATCAAAAACACCTTCGGCAGCTAGTTGTTTAGTTGCTTGTAATGCAGCACCACTTGTATACCCTACAAATAGACCTTCAGTTTGGGATATAAAACGTGCCGTATGAGCAGCCTCTTCATCCTTCACCTTTGTAAAACTATCGATAGCATCAAAATCTGTCGCAGTTGGGATTAAGTTTTTACCTAATCCTTCTATACGGTAAGGATAAATTTCATCCTTATCAAATTCTTGAGTTTCATGATATTTTTTAAGAACACTACCGTAAGCATCAACTCCTAAGATTTGAATATCAGGATTTTGTTCTTTTAAAAAACGTGCCGTACCAGATATAGTACCACCTGTACCACTACAGGCTACTAGATGTGTAATCTCTCCAGCAGTCTGGTTCCATATTTCTGGACCAGTAGATAAGTAATGAGCCTCCATATTCAACTCATTAAAATACTGATTGATATAGATGCTGTTCTTAATTTCATCATGCAAGCGCTTTGCTACTTGATAATAACTACGTGGGTCGTCTGCACTTACATTTGCTGGACACACATAAACTTTGGCACCCATAGACTTTAACATGTCTATTTTATCTGCACTAGATTTTGAACTTACTGCTAGAATACAGTCGTATCCTTTTATGCGGCTTACCATTGCGATACTAAAACCTGTATTACCAGATGTTGTTTCTATTATAGTATCTCCAGGTTTAAGAATTCCCTTGCGCTCTGCCTCTTCAATAATATGAAGAGCGATACGATCTTTTGAAGAATGTCCTGGATTGAAAGCCTCTACTTTGGCGTAATAATTACCTGGAAAATTTTCTACTGTTTTAGAAAGTTTTATAAGAGGTGTCTCTCCTATTAATTCCAGTACATTATTGTACGCTTTGATATTGTCGCTCATATATAGGGTTTTGTTAAGAACCTGTACTGCGTTAGACTACAATTTTAGGAAAAGGTTGCATCCTAACTTTACAGAACCTGCTCTTTTGCACTTTAAATTTTAGCACAAAAACTTTGCAAATTTACACAAAAAAAAACTAGTTGTTAATATTTTCTAAATCTAATAAAAAAGCAAAATCTATAGCAACCTCTTTTAAAGCATCATATCGCCCTGATGCTCCACTATGACCACTAGAAAGATCTGTTTTAAATAACAATAAATGATCGTCCTTTTTAAGTTCTCTTAGCTTTGCAACCCATTTTGCAGGTTCCCAGTACTGTACTTGTGAGTCGTGGTAACCTGTTGTTACTAACATGTTAGGATATGACTGCGCAATCACTTGATCATATGGAGAGTAGCTTAACATATACTCATAACTATCTTTATTATTAGGATTTCCCCACTCGTCATACTCACCTGTAGTAAGTGGTATACTGTCATCTAACATGGTAGTTACTACGTCTACAAATGGTACCGCACTTAAAATACCGTTATAAAGTCCTGGTGCCATATTAATAATTGCTCCCATAAGAAGCCCTCCTGCACTACCGCCTGAAGCGTATAAGTGTTGTGAAGTTGTATATTTTTCTTCTATTAAAAATTTACTACAGGCTATAAAATCTGTAAAAGTATTGCGCTTTTCAAACATTTTACCTGTTTCATACCATTCACGCCCTAGATATTCTCCACCACGTATGTGTGCGATAGCAAATACAAAACCACGGTCTAATAAACTTAATCTGGATATTGAAAAATAAGGATCTATCGTACTTCCATAACTACCGTATCCATATTGCAATAAAGGATTACCGTCTGGATTTTTCTTATCTTTTCTGTACACTAAACTGATAGGCACTTTTACACCATCTACTGCAGTAGCCCATACACGCTCAGACACATAGTTATCTGGATTAAAGTTAGGGTCTTCTATAGGTTGTGTTTTAAGTACTATTTCTTCTCTAGTTTCCATATCAAACTCTATAACCGACGGTGGTGTGGTCATAGAATTATAATTGTAACGCAATTTATTAGTCTTAAACTGAAAGTTTGCACTGGTAAAAGCAGTGTATGTCTCGTTGTTAAAGGGTAGGAAATAATCTACTGTATTATCCCATGCTTTAATTCTTATGCGATTTAAACCATTAAAACGGTCAGATATAACAAAGTAATTCTCAAAAAGGTCAAAATCTTCTAGAAGCACCTCTGGATCATGAGCAATAAAATCTACCCAATTCTCCATTTGCGGTGTCTCGATAGCGGTTTTCATGATTTTAAAGTTAGTCGCCTCATCTTTATTAGTCATAATATAGAAGCTGTCTTTGTAATGAGACACACTATATTCCATTTCTGGCAGGCGCTCTTGTACTAACTTAAACTCACTATCTGGCTGGTCTGCATCGATAAATCGTACCTCGTCAGATAACGTAGCAGATGATTTGATCATGATAAAGCGCTCTGACATGGTTTTGTAAACAAAGCAATTAAAGATCTCGTCCTTTTCCTCAAATATCAATTGGTTAGACGCAGCTGGTGTACCTATTTGATATTTATAAATTTTATCGGCGCGCAGTGTTTGCTGGTCCTTGCGAGTAAAGAATAATGTTTTATTATCATTTGCCCACACAGATCCACCTGTTGTTAATTCTAGATAATCTTCAAAAATCTCACCGGTCTCCAGATTCTTAATGTAAATGGTGTACTCACGACGTCCTTTAGTGTCTACTCCATAGGCTACTAATTTATTATCGGGAGAAATATTCATAGAGGTAAGTTTATAATACTCATTCCCTACTGCCATTTCATTTACATTAAAAAGCAACTCTTGTTCTTCACTGCCGTCTTTACGTCTGTAATAGTATGGATAACTCTCGCCAGTTTCCATCTTACTGATATACCAGTATCCATTTAATAAATAAGGCACAGACTCGTCGTCTTCTTTTATACGGCCTTTGATTTCATTAAAAAGATCGTCCTTTAATTGATTTGTATGTGCAGTACTGGCATCATAATAATCATTTTCTTTTTTTAAATAATCGATAACTTCTGGAGCATCACGCTCTGTCATCCAGTGGTAATTATCTATTCTTTGATGTCCATGAATGTCATGAACGTGAGATATTTTCTTTGCAATCGGAGCTTTATGAGCCATATAAATCTTAAAATTAAAAAGCATTGCAAGATATAAAATAGCTTTCCATTTGCTACTATAGTTAGTAGAGAGTTATTTTTGTTCTCGCTTTCGCGAAAGCGGAACTACAACAAACATTTTACACATTTAATTAAAAAAGATAAATTATGTTCGGAGATATGATGGGAATGATGGGGAAACTGAAGGAGACCCAAGCAAAAGTAGAAGAAACTAAAAATAGAATGAATACTGTTCTTATAGATGAGCAATCTAGTGATGGCTTATTAAAAGTAACGGTAACTGCTAGTCGTCAGATTAAAAATGTAACTGTCGATCCAGAACTTTTGGAAGATAAAGAGCAACTAGAAGATTATCTAGTTATGGTAACCAACAAAGCACTTGCAAGAGCTGAAGAAATTTATGAGGCCGAAGTTGCAGCAGTTGCCAAAGATGGTATGCCTAACATACCTGGAATGGATATGTTTAAATAATTCTCTGAATCTTACGGAATAAAAAAAGGGCTGTTCTCTTAATAAGAACAGCCCTTTTTATGTGAATTATAAATTGATTAATTAACAATCAATTGTTTACTCGTTGTAATACCTGATGCATTTTTAATTTGCAAGATGTAATTACCTACTTTTAAATTATTACCTAAATCTAATTGAGCCTCGTTGTTAGACGCATCGATCTCATTCCAGTTAATAATTTGCTGACCTAACATATTATATAATGAAGCAGATTTTATAGTCTCTACACCAGTACCTGATATATAAATAGTCTTATTTGCAGAAGTAGGATTAGGATATATAGTAAATTCTACCATATCAAGCTCTTCTAAAGAAAGGACTGCATTTGAGAACTTAATTTCAAATCTATTTGCGGCACTAGAAGCAGCATCTGTAGACTGTATAGAATAATTATAGATATTATTACCATCGTTTAATAAAGTGTACGACCCTAAGAAATTATCTTTTAAGTATACTGGTAAACCTACTGTAGTTACATCTAGAGATAATGCATAGTCTACTGATCTATAGGTTACTATATCTAGAAAAAGTGTTTCATTATCTTGAGGTGTAAAACGATTTTCAATACTTAATTTATCAGTTCCATTCATAAAACTAAGAGTTTCATCTAGGTTGCTGAATTTTATAGCATCATTACCATCCACACCGTTAGAGCTAGCTGGGTCAAATCTTACCACTACTCCATCACGAGCAGACATACCGTTTTGCAACTCTGTTTGCTCATACAGTTGAACAGATATAGAACCTGTAGTGGCACTGTTTCTTGCGCTATTAGAAAAACCAGCCGTTATATCTTTATCAGATTCTGTAAAAGAAACACTTGCTACACCATCTGCTAGTGTAGAAATAAAGAATGACGTGTTAGGTTGTAAATACTTATCCATAAGAGAACTAGCGTTATTTGAGCTATTTGCACTTACATCTACGGTAACATAAGCACCTCTAGTATTGATAGCTGGGTCCCATAAATATACAAATGAACTGCTCACGTTATTGGAAGCAGCTAGCACAGTACTTAAATCTACTGGTGCCTGGTATGGATTACCTACAAAGTTAAACTCTCCTGCTACGGCGCTTAAACTAGCGTCAGTTACATTTCCTGTAACTAGATTACCTGTTGCAGTAAGAGTAGTATTAGAAGGTGTTGCAGCATTATTTGTTAAATCTACTGTTCTATCACCTCTCACTAACATACGGTATGCTTTACCAGCAACTAACCCTAGTGTAGAAGTGTTTGCAATAGCCTCCCATTGTTGACCTGTATTATTATACGTAAATAATGAAGGAGCACCAGAACTAGTCATGTCAAAACCATTTGCTCCAGTATCAGAACCTGTAATATGTGTTCCAGCACCACTAGTTAGACCAGAGTCGTTTTGCCAGTTATCTGCTATACTGTTTGCTGTAGTTAAGGATGGGCTCAAGAATCTAAAAGATCTTTTTGCAGGTACATAATGCTCTACAGCAAAGTTACCAGTTATAGATCCATTTACTGGTCCTACATAAGCCGTGCCTGTAGCGTTACTAGTAAGCAACATCATATTTGCAGGGTTTACAGTTAAATTATCATTTACAGTAAGTAAATTATTTATTGATACATCAGTATTAACCGCAAGTACATTATCTACTATTAAATTATTTAGACCAAAGCTGTTACCACTAATTGATTGACTAGAAGTTCCTGACACAGATAAAGTTCCTTGAGAACCAATAAAAGTTCCATCTACTTGTAAGTTTTCTCTCAAATCAATTCCTGTAGTACCTAAATCTAGCGTTGCACCAGTTTGAACAGTAACATTATTAAATAAAGACATTGCAGTTAAACTTGCAGTACCATTCATTACTGTAACATCTTCTGCCTGATATTCAGAACCGCTTGGGTCATAAGGTGCCCAAGAATTATTGTAAATAAAGTTAATGTCTTCACCAGCATTAGCCGTTACATCATTAAAACTTGATATAGTTTCTATAATCCATTCTGATGCCGTCCAGGTATCGTTAGCCTCTGAAACAGTAATTTTTCTTATTGCACGTGAATTAGAATAATCCCAAGCCTGCCCACTTCCATTCTGACCTAGTACACCATAAATATCAATTACTTCATCTGCACCGTTGAACAATACATAAGCGTCATTTCCATCTCCATTAATAACATTGTATTCTGTTAAATCTGGAGTAAAAGAACCTCCTTGTCTACCAATAGTATAATATTGCCCAGGTTGCAGTGTAGCTGTTATATCAACATTATTACCTGTAGAAGAACCTCCATCATATGCGATTCCTAAATAGTAGCCTTCAGCATTAAGATCTACTGATGCAGTACCATAATTGAAAATTTCTACATAACCTTCATTTATACCATTAGAACCGGTACTAACAACTTCTGTAATTATAATAGTTGGATCTAGAGAAATGGTAGTTGTTGCATCTGCTAGAGGTCCATTTGGTGTAGTTAGATAATCTATATCATCAGCAACATTAGAATAAGCTGTAATTTGAAAATAGTAAGTTACTGTCTCGTCTAGGTCATTCCATGTATAAGCTTCTTCTCCGTTATTTACAGTTACTAGTCCATTACCATCTGTTAGATCCATGTCTATAACTGGTGACACACCATCAGTGAAAGTTGGAAAATTTCCAGCAGTAGTACTTATTGCTATAGCATAACCGTCTGCTAGGTTAGGACCAGCAACATCATTCCATGCCAGATTAATATCATTACCATTATTAACTGCTGTAAAATTAGTAACTTGTGTAGAAGGTTCTGGAAAAACTTGATATTCAAATTTAAACACAGCACCAGGATTTGCAACACCTAGAGAAGATGTCCCTGAAGGTCCTGAAGTAGAACCACCACTATCAGTTACCGCATAAATAGTATTACCATCTGCAGAAATAGCAATATCTCTATATCTATCTATGGATGAGTGAAACTCAATAAGGTCTGTTGTTATATTATTAGATGCATCGACACCATAACGGTAAAGAGCTCCTTTTTTAAGTGTAGGAATGATTAAATTTTTAGAGAAAGGTAAGTTACCATTACCCTCATACACATCAATACTTGAAGGTGCTACAGTAGGCCATGTTAAAAAGCCTCCTTGTGGCACAGCAGTAACTGTACTACCATAAGTTGCTATAGGTCCTTGAAAATCTACTGGTAAGGGAAAATCTGTCTCTTTATTTGTAAGTGCTCCAGAAGGGCAATCATTATTTCCTGTCCATGAGCAACCAGCTGCAGATCCTTTAATACATTGCTCATAACCTAGGTCATCACGTTCACCTACGATAAGTGGCCATCCATAATTTTTACCTCCTACTAGAACATGAACCTCGTCATCTACTCTATCTCCATGCTCGGATTGAAATAAAGTTCCGTTACTATCAAAAACAATTCCCTGTGCATTTCTATGTCCATAAGTAAAAATATGAGATTGTACCTTATCAGAATCTGGGCGCATAGTATCCGCATTATTTGGTACTGGCGAATTAGAAAATGGATTACCAGCACTACCATCAGGTACAGCAAATGGGTAAAATTTAGGATTATCAACTGGAATCGTTCCATCTAAGTTAATACGTAATGATTTCCCTTTATAGGCTGACCAATCATTTGCATTAACCGCAGCTTGTGTAGGTAATGCTTGTGACTGTACTAACTGACAGAAATTTTGAAATTGATTTGCTCCTAAATCACCAGATGTGTAATAAATTTTAAGGTCTGGCCCTATTTTCATTCTACCAGAATTATGATCATTACTAGCATCCATTCCTTGGATGAGTACATTAGAAGTACCATCACTAATAGTTCCTGTAGTAGATGTGTTAGGTACTAATGTATTCGTTGAATTATCATATTCAAATCGTTCTATTCTTAAACTGCGATCTCTACCGTATGGAGATGAAGTATTAGAATATGTATAAGCTAGGTAAACATAATTATTAGTCGTAGTCGTTATATCTGTATAAAGATCTGGATGTATAGCCATTCCCATAAGACCATCTTGTCCAGCTGCGCTATACACCTCATTATGAAGGTCTAACATTACGGTTTTTGCACCAGTATTAGGATCTATACGCACCACGCGTTCTCCGTTAGTAGCATCTGATGTATTATCTAGCGCTGCTCTTTCTGTAATCCACAAAAAGCCATCAGGTCCATAAGTAATTTCATTAGGATAAGAAACTAACTGATCCATGTTAGCCAACTTTGTAACTGTCCAGTTTCTACCGTTAGTTTCAGGATTTTGTGCTAGAGAAAAAATACTCCAACAAAATGCTAATACGAGTAAAGTTTTATTCATGATTTTATTTTAATTGATTAGGGGAATTGAAAAAAAAACTGCTTTTGTTTTTACTTACAAAAGCAGTTTTCAAATTAATACTGTTTAGTTTACTATGATCTTTACAGATTTTTTAGTTCCTTTTACATCTATCTCAACAAGGTAAATGCCTGAAGAAACTTGTGGGATGTAAATACCGTTTTGTATGTTGGTAAGTTCGCTTTCGCGGAAGCTGAATAATGATTTACCTGAAAGGTCATATACATTCATTGCACTTACAGATTCTTGTAAATGATCTACATAAATCTTACCATCATTATTTAAATAATAAATATCTATTTGTTCTAAAGTCTCCTCGTCTAAGCCTAAAGTTCTTTGTTCAAAGACGATTTCAAATCTAGAACTGTTTTTACCATCTGCAGAAAGTGTGAAGTAATATTCTCCATTTCTTAAATCATGATAAGTATTAGTCTCGTTATCTCTTAAATATAGTTCTTGAGATGCAGAAATGTTAGCAATCTCCTTTGCACTTATCTTGTAATTAACTGTAGAAATTCCATGAACAGTTAATGGTACTACCTTAGAAGGTGTAATTTGATCAAAAGATCTTATTACAAAGTTTTTACCATTAAAAGAGGTGTACATATCTGTATCTCTTAAAGCTTCAAACATAGCTCCATCATATCCATAATCTACTCCATCGGTAAGAAAATCTGCAAAACCTAAAACGATCTCTTTGGACGCTCCATTATCAGCTTCTAACTCTAATCTTAATATATCAATAGTCTCATCTTGATAATCAGATCTATCTGCTGTAGGTTGTGGTGAACCTGGTGCGCTTACAAATATACTTTCTCCTAAACTTTCTTGTTTAAAGACACGTTGCCCATTGTTAAAGTTCAATGTACCATTATCTGTTAGAGTTACAAAGAATCCTTGAGATACTGGTAAGAAAAATGTAGGGACTACTGTACCTACAGTTGTACCTCCTAAAGCTCCACTTCCTGCAATTTGTGTTGCATTTACTGTTGCCATTTTTGTTATAGTTGCATAACCACCTTCATAATTTGCTAGTATATGGTCGGTACTACCGAATTGATCCCATAAGTAAACGGCACCATCTATAACACTTGCATTATCATCTATAAATGTACGTGCATCGATCGCACTAGGATAAGGATTACCTAATAATGAAGTAGTTAGATCTACAGCTGGATCACCATCGGTATCTATTGCTGTAATATTTATAGAACCGTTGTTAGGTTTACCTTCAAATAAATATTCTTGATCACCTACTGCTCCTGCCCCTTTCTGACTCCATCCATGACCTGCATCTATAGGACTAGTACCATCTATTCTAAACCAGTCTGCATATGAAACTCCATTATTAAAAGTATGTAACCATCTACCACTTATCGTTGTAGGTATTGTTACAGGTGGTGTTCTTACTCCTACACCAGTAATATTAATAAAGCCATCTGCATCTTGTAACATACCTAAATTAAAAGTATTGTTATTACTAGTTGTATTTTCAACTCCTACAGGAGAACTCCAGTAATTGTAACTAAACACATCACTTTTACCTTCTTGCCATCTCTTTAAACGACCAGCACTTGAAACATCTAAATCACTATCAATGGTTTGTACTAGTTGCGCATCTCCTTCTAGGTCTATTAAACCATTAAGAATTACATACCATTCATTCTCTAAATAATTACCATCTTCGACCAAAACAGAAGCTGCAGCGTCTACTACAACACCTACTGTAGATATACTAACATCTAGTGTCGTTTCATGTCCTACTTTAATAATGGTGTAATCGTAGTTTTCAATATCTGCTGGATCCCATACTACGGTCTGTACAAAAGTTGCGTTATCAGATAACAATCCATCTTGAGCGGTAACATAAGGAATAGGTGCTGTTTGTGGCACTATCTTCTTCACATTATACATTCTTATATCTGTATTACTTGCAGCATCAAATACGATATCACCTTCTATACTGGCAAAGTCATAATAAACAGCAATATCATTCCATAAAACACTTGTGTTCTTAGGTAAGATCTTACCAGTAACTAGTGTTCCATTGGCTTCTATTTCTTGGTACATAAGTCTTCTTACATCAGCAATGTCAACACCTTTGTTGAATACTCTAATTTCATCCAAGAATCCTCTATAATAATTAGAAGATCCAGCCGTAGCTGAATTACCTACTGTAAAAGGACTACCAGATGCATTTGATAAAGCAGCGCCTCCTGTAGCGATAGTAGCTTCTTCTACACCATTAATAAATAGTTTAAGATCTGTAGCCGTATATGTTGCTGAAATATTTACCCACTTAGTATTTGAAATAGTACCAGGAGAAGAAACTGTATAAGTGTTACCACCTGCATCGATAGCAGTTACTATTACCCTACTCGCACTATCTAGAGAAATATTAAAATTCTCTTCTCCCATCACGGTTACATTTGTACCTGTATTTTCTGCAAGAGCCCATGCCATAATAGTAGAACTACTTAGGCCAGCTGTTACAGGTGCAGGAGTTTGTAAGTAATCATTTCTACCGTCAAAGAATATGGATAAATCATCATCTAGATCTATAGGCGCACCATAAATACCTGTATCAAAGTCGTTGTTTCCATCATAAACTCCATCTCTATCGGTGTCTACGCTGCCATCTACTCTACCATCACCATCACCATCCTGACCTGCGTAATAGGAATTATCAATATCGCTACCGTTAGATAGGTCATTTAAATTATCATTACTATCTACATCTATATAATCTGGCAAACCATCATTGTCAGTATCTAGAGGTAGAACAAAATTCATTGTTCCATGATCTTCACCATCTGCATCATCATCATTATAATCTATAGTACCTAGTAATCCATCACCATCAAATTCATCAGTATCAACACCTGAGATTGCATCTGTACCTTCACCTATTCCATCGCCGTTAACATCTAGATCTCCTAAACCGTCATATTCTAAAACATCAAATATTCCATCATTATCACTATCTAGATCAAGATAATCTGGCACACCATCTCCATCGCTGTCTCTAGGCGTATAAGTTTCATAAGCGTCATGTAAACCATTACCATCAACATCTACCCAAACAACTTCTAGAGTTGTTCCATCTTCATCGCTATCTAATACAGCTAACCCTGCAGGCTGTCCTATTTCATAAACATTAGGAATACCATCGTTATCATTATCAAGATCTATAACGTCTGCAACACCGTCACCATCAAGGTCACAAAGAGTTTGTGTAATTTTAATATCATCTAGAGCTAGATCATTTCCTAAACCTCCTGGAGAATTATTCACCATTTGTATGATAAAATCACTATCTGCTAGAGTTACTGTTGTGTTAAACTGTATCCACTGAGACAAAGAACCACAACCGTTGTGAGAACCGTCTGTACAACGTTCTACATCTCCCGCATTATAAGAATCAAGTAAAACCGACTTATCAGAATTGAAGAAATTAACTGTTACGTTAGGTAGAATTCTTGGTAGTTCAGTTCCAGGAAAATCAGAATCTTGTCTATCTATGTTCAATGCCCAAAACTCATAAAATATAGGAGCACCTGGTACCGTACCTACTATCTCTGTTTCATAAAAAACTCCTGGATCTACATCTGCATTAAATATTGCCATTCTACCATTTACATCACCCACTGTATGATCTTCTCCATAATACCAAACATCTTCTGACCAAGTAGAAACATCTGGACCAGAAGGACCTATATTCGTTGAACTATTATTGTCACTAATAGAATAATGAACAGTATAGTTACCATCCCCTAGATTTACTTCAGTATCACATTCATTAGGCCCTTGAACTATCGTACCATCTTCATAACAATAAGTTGTAGTAACACCTGGAGTAGAACCATCTATAGTAACCCTATTAGTACCAGCACCAAATGTTTCATTTAAGAAAATTACATCTGCTGTTGTGCTTAATGGACTCAATAAACATGCATTTTGTTCATCTACATCTCTTATACCATCATTATCATCATCTACATCTACATTATCTGGCACACCATCTCCATCTGTATCTGGATAAATTTGTGCACCTTCTCCTTGAATCGCAAATATGAATGGATTTTCATTAGAATCATCACTACTTATTTCTATAGTACCGTTATGCTGTCCTATAGTTCTAGGTGTATATCTTATTTGAAAAGTTTCTGTAGCCCCTGGTATTAAAATCGTACCTGGTACCGGAGTATTTTCTAAAGTAAAAGAACTATGAGATCCTGTACCAAAAGTAATGGGTCCTACTAATCCTAAAGTCAAATCACTAGAACCATTATTAGTAATTACAAATGTATGCACATCATCACCTATGTTACTATCTACAACTCCATAGTTAGTACCATCTGCTAGAGTTGTTGTAGTACTATTATGCGTGATGGCCACAGCATTCCCTGACAATGATATATTTGCTCCCGCAACAGGTAAGATATCGATTACATAATCTTCAAATTCTTCAGAATTACCTGAAGTTGTACCACACGACTCAACACTAGCCCAATACCTTCTACTACCTATACGTAATATTTTTCTACCTGTAGTAGCTGACGTTGGTATAGTAATAGTCCTTACCGCATAAGGACTTGCTTCCGTTCCACCGGTGCCATTGGTTGCATAAATATTGTCTCCTGCATCATTAAAATCACCATTACCGTTAAAATCTATAAAAGCTGCCCAACCAGACTGTCCGTTTCCGTTAAAAACATCTAAATCGATTGTATAATTATTACCTGGTATCATATCAGCAGGTGGTAAATTTATATAATTACCATAACCACCGTCATCACCAGTTGCATTATCTATGTTTTGAGATTCTCCAGAGATTTGAACTCTTGTTATATAATGTCTTTCCCAAGGTTCACGAGCATCTGAGTCAGAACTTGGCGTACAAACATTAGGAGCTACAGTAACATTTACAGTAGCTGTCTCACAATTATTTAATGTATCACAAATTTGGTAATCAAAACTATCGGTCCCGATAAAACCAGTTACTGGAACATAAATAAAATTCCCATCTGTACTCTCTACAACAGTACCACCGTTTGCAGTCGTTAAAGGCAAGGTACCTGTTGAAATACTATAATCATCTAAATCACCTCCGTTGGTAGTACCTATAAAATCATTAAGACTTACATCTACTGTATTTGCAGGAGAGGACACACTATTATAAGCAACGTCTAATGTATCATCGTTAGCTTGTGGTAATGCTGGTCCTAAAATATTAATGGTGTAATCTTCTACCTCTGATTGATCATCAGACAAACATGGATTTGTATTAATATAATAACTACGTGACTCTATACGTAAACGGTGAGGCCCAACAACCGTACTAGGATCTATATAAAGTGAATATGTAAAAGTTGAAGTTTCATTTCCTGTAGAATGATAAATTAATTCTCCTGCATCATCAAAATCGTCATCATCATTAAAATCGATAAAAATATTGTACTGTGAATTATTAATTCTATGATTTTGACCAGCTCCTACGCCTATTCCTATGTATAAATTATTAGTACTTCCTAAAGCCAAATCTATAGAGAGAGAACTAAAATCAGAATATCCAGGAGTAATGATATTATTAAATGAGCTTCCATTATTAGTTACAGACCCCAAGCTAAAATCGTTAATAAAATAATCTTGAGGGTTTATACTTGTTGGCACACAATACTGCCCTACAGACAAATAACCTGACAGCAATAAACTCAAAAAGAGAAAAATACTCTTTAAGTTTATACTTTTATTACTATTCATAATACTTTGAGGGTAGAGGGCTTTCATAATACGTTTTGTTAACGATTTATCATAATGCAAATTTAACACCTACACTCTGTTATTTATTTGAATTTTAACAATTGCTACACAATATCGATTAAACACCTGATTAACAGTTAAAAAACACGTTTACACACTTAACAAGGATACACTTTATCGATTATTAAGACTGCAACTATGTAATTGATCGAATTTTTACACTTTTATATATAATTTTTCCTACAATAATGTAACATTTTAACAAAAAAAAGCCTCGCGAGTAGCGAGGCTTAACATTTTATAAAGACTTTTTTAAGACTTTATACTGTACTATAGATTAGGAATAACTAGTTCCTGACCTGGGTGTATCACATCTGGATTATCTAGTAAACCAGTATTTGCTTCAAAGATTTGCTTGTACTTCATTGGGTCTTTAAAATAATGCTTTGCAATAAGACTTAATGACTCACCACTCTTTACAGTGTGCTTTGTATAAATAGAATCATCGGCAACTTGAATATCAGCCATAAGGTCTGCTGGGTTATCACCACCTACCTTTTTAATCTCGTCCCATAATAAATCCTTATCATATGGAGTTGCTGCTGTACCTCTTATTTCAATTTTATCACCATTCACCTGTACATCACCATCTTGAATACTTAGTTTTTCTCCTAAGTCTAGTACGCTTTGATATTTTGCTTTTACCATTGTATATTTTTGTTTTAGTTAATAATGTTAAAGTTAAGGATATTAATCGTTATTTCTAAATTTGTACCGATAAATAGATTTACATCGGTAAAATACACAAATAACCTACTAACTGTATTTATTCCGCTTTCGCGAAAGCGAAACTAAACGAACACCTCTCCTACTCTTACTCCTTCATAGTAGTATAGACGTTATTCACGTCATCATCCTCATCTAGTTTATCTAGAAGTTTATCGATATCTGCGCGCTGCTCTTCGGTTACTTCTTTTTCTATAGTAGAAATGTATTCAAAATCTGAACTTAAGATTTCTATATTAAGTTCTTCCAGTCCTTTTTGTAGCGTACCATAATTTTGAAAATCTCCATAAATCATAATTCCATCTACAGAGTTGCTGTCTTCTTCATCCTTTTCATCAAAGAATAACTCTTCGGCACCGAAGTCTATTAACTCCAATTCTAATTCTTCTAGGTCTTGACCTTCGGCAGGGATTCTAAAATGACATTTATGGTCAAACATAAATTCCACAGATCCTGATGTACCTAGGTTACCATCACTTTTTGTAAAATGACTGCGCACATTTGCTACCGTTCTGTTATTATTATCTGTAGACGTTTCTACCAGTACAGCAATACCATGTGGTGCATAACCTTCAAAAAGTACGGTCTCAAAATTTGCAGTATCCTTATCAGTTGCTTTTTTAATCGCACGCTCTACATTTACCTTAGGCATGTTTACCGCCTTAGCATTTTGTATAACAGCACGCAGGCGAGAGTTAGAATCTGGATCTGGCCCACCTTCTTTTACAGCAATAACTATGTCTTTACCTATTCTAGTAAATGCCTTAGACATTGCACTCCATCTTTTCATTTTACGCGCCTTGCGAAATTCAAATGCTCTACCCATTTCTATTTAATTTTTAATAAGTTGTAAATATAAAATCTTGCAGCTATGTTTACAACCATAAATATCAAAAAGCAGCAATAAAACTGCTGCTTTTTGATATTTTATTATTCTATTGAGTCTCTAATTAATTCTTATATATAATAAGGACAGTCCTTTTAATAAAACGCTTTATCATTATCCTGCACGATGTGGTACATGAGTCTGTAAAAAATTAGCGCTTATTTCTCTCCACTCTTTGTAAAAAGTTTTTCTCCACACATTTGCCTCATGGATTGCCGTATTATATGCATCTGTTTTTGCCATAATGTTCTCTCTAGAACCAGTCTGGGCATCTTCCTTAATAACCTCTATAGGTTTAAGGTCTACCGTTACTTGTGTATTTAATTTTTCATTGTACTTAACCAGCGCTTTGTACAAACTGTCATCTGTACTGTAAGAATTAAATCTATCTAGTTGCGTAGTGTCATATAGTTTTGATTTTAAATTCTCTACATCATTACGATAGCTAGTAATATCCTTTTCATTTAAGCCCTGCCAGAAATTTCTCTCTGCTTGTTGCAAACTAGAAAATGCCAGCTGCAGCTCGTTATAATAATCATAAACCATAATAGTCTGTTTCATATTAAGAGCCAGTTCACTCGTGTTTTCTTTAATGATTAAATCGTGTTTATTTCCATAAACAGCAACCGCATCATTATAGTCGGCTCTTAACTTATACACCGCCTTTCTTATATTTTGTATAATTTGCAATTGATTTGTAGTAACCTTACTAACATCTTTATTCTTTAAAAGCGCTAGTAAGTCTTCTTTTACAATAGCCTGATTACCTTCTAGATAATTAATCATCGCTAGTTTTAAATCTGAATCAAAAGCCTTTACCTTTTTCACCTTTGTAATACTATTGCGTATGGTGTTTTCTAGTTTTTTACGCTTTCCTTTTATGGCGATATCATCCTTAGAAAAAGTATACAGTCGCATGTAATCCCATACACTGGTGACTACCTTTTCATTTTGACCATCTATAAAGGTAAGGTAGGATTTTGCATCGTTAAAATTTTGCGCTCTTACGTCGTTTGCCATAAAAACCAGCAATACAAAGAGGTAGCTTAATTTAAAAATGGATTTTTTAGGTAATTTCATGAATTGTGTTAACAATAATTAATAGAATAAATTATAATTTCAGAACAATAGTTGCGTTCTTTATGCTGTGATCTGATTTTAAACTAGCAATTTCTATACCGATATAGCACTGTTGGATTTCAGTTTCGCTTTCGCGAAAGCGAGAACACCAAAAAAACCAATAATCAAAACTAACCCAAAAAACCAATTAAATGAAAAAAGTATGGATTCCTTACTTAGGAGCACTTGCGCTTACCATAGCCGCATGTGGACCTAAAGTAACCGACAACAAGACAAACACCCCACCACCACCGCCTCCACCACCAACTTTACAAGTTCCTGCAGTTGCTGGAATGACAGAAGCCATACCTATGGATCCTAGTGTGCGCATGGGGACATTACCTAACGGTCTTACTTATTATGTAAAAAACAACGGTAAACCAGAAGATAAAGTAGAATTAAGACTTGCTATCAACGCAGGATCTGTTCTAGAAGATGACGACCAGCAAGGTCTTGCGCATTTTATGGAACACATGAATTTTAATGGTACGAACCATTTTGAGAAAAATGAATTAGTAGATTATCTACAAGGAATAGGTGTCAAATTCGGTGCAGATTTAAATGCTTACACCAGTTTTGACGAGACTGTTTACATTCTTCCTATACCTAGTGACGACCCAGAAAAGCTAGAACAAGGTTTTACTATTATAGAAGACTGGGCTGGCGGTGCAAAACTAGAAACAGATGCTATTAATGACGAGCGTGGTGTGGTACTAGAAGAATCACGTACTGGTAAAGGTGCGTCAGATAGAATGAATAAGGTTACTATACCGGTACAGTTCTATAATTCAAAATATGCCGATAGATTACCGATAGGAAAAGATGAAATTCTTAAAAACTTTAAACCTGAGGTTTTAAAAAGATTTTACAAAGACTGGTACCGTCCAGATCTTATGGCAGTAGTTGCTGTGGGAGATCTAGATGTTGCTGTTATGGAGCAAAAGATCAAAGATCATTTTACTAAAATTCCTAAACCAGTAAATCCTAGAAAACGTCCTGTAATAGAATTACCTAATCACCCAGATACAAAGGTGGCTATCGCACAGGATAAAGAAGCAACATTTGCCAGTGTAAACATATCTTACAAGGATAAAATAGCCTCTACTCCTACTCTTACGGTAGGTGATTATAGAGATGACCTAGTGAATGGGCTTTTCTCTTTTATGATAAACAACAGGTTACAAGAACTGACACAAAAGCCTAATCCGCCGTTTATATTTGGTTCTAGTAGTTACGGTGGTACAGTAGCTAGAAACAAGAATGCTTATTCGTCGTTTGCTGGTAGTGCACCAGATGGACAACTTGCGGCTTTAAAAGCATTATTAGAAGAAAATCAACGAGTGAAGTTATACGGTTTTGGTCAGGCAGAACTTGATCGTGCAAAACAAGCTTATGGTTCTTTCTTTGATTCTTATTACAAAGACAGAGATAAACTAGAAAGCAGTCGTATAGTAGGACAGTATGTACAAAGTTATTTTTCTAAAGAAGCAGTACCAAGCATCGAGTGGAATTATAATAAGACTATGGAATTACTTCCTGGTATTAATGTAGAAGAAGTAAATGCAAAAATTAACGATTACATCCATGATGATAACCGTACTATCGTTTTTACTGGTCCTACCACAGACACTCCACCTACAGAGGCGCAAGTGCTTAAAGTAGTAAGTGAAGTTGCAGCTACTAAAGTTGCTCCATATGAAGATACAGAAGTAAGAGAGAGTTTAATTGAAAAACTACCTGCTGCAGGAAGTATTTCTAAGACTACATCTAACGATAAAGTAGGTACAACTACCTACACATTAAGCAATGGTGCTACAGTAACTATAAAACCTACTGACTTTAAAAATGACGAGATCCTTATGAGCGCCTTTAGTTATGGTGGTACAAGTTTATACAGTGATGAAGATGCAAAGAAAACTGGACTAGCAAATGGTGGTTTAACACAAGCTGGTGTTGCTGGTATGTCTCAAACAGATATGTCCAAGTTTTTGACTGGTAAATTAGTAAATGTATCGCCACGTATAGGTTCTCTTACAGAGAGTTTTAGAGGTAGCGCTACCCCTAAAGACCTAGAAGTAATGTTTCAATTGATTCATTTATACTTTACCGATTTAAATAAAGATGACGAAGCTTTTGCTAGTTTTATCTCTAAGCAAAAATCTTTTATAGGTCGCATGATGTCAGACCCTAACACTTACTTCAGTAACGAGATTAATAAAATACGTTACGGTTCTAACCCTCGTTACACAGGCTTCCCAACTGAAGAAAAATTTGACGAAGCAGACTATGATCTAGCTTATAAATTATATCAAGAACGCTTTGCAGACGCTGGTGATTTTCACTTTTATCTAGTAGGAAATGTAGATAAAGCACAAGTAGAAGAATTCTCTAAGAAATACATCGCTAGTTTACCTGGTTTAAATTCTAACGAGAGTTACAAAGTAAACGACTGGAGAGAAGCAAAAGGTACACGCAAGAAAGTGGTTAAAAAAGGTACTGATGACAAGAGTAGCGTGAGAATAAACTGGAGTTATGAAGTACCAGCTTATAGCGCACAAGAAAACCTTGCTGTAGATGCACTAGGAGAAGCTCTTACCATTAAGATTATAGAAACACTACGTGAGAAAGAAGGTGGTATCTATTCTGGTGGTGCACGTGGCTCTTTGAGAAAAACACCTTATCCAGCATTTAGTTTTGGTATCTCGTTCCCTTGTGGACCAGATAACGTAGATAAACTAGTAGATGCAACCATGAATGAAATCGATCTTATCAAAAAGAACGGACCTTCAGAAAAAGACTTGAACAAAGTAAAAGAAGGTTATTTACTAGACTATAAGGAAACGGTAAAAACTAACCGTTACTGGTTAAGCGTTCTTGTAGATGCAGACGAAGATAAAAAGGATATCAATAAAGTATTAGAATATGAAAAAGCTGTAAACGCACTTACCGCAAAAGATATTCAAGATGCTGCAAACAAATATCTTACAAAAGATTACTTCTTAGCCATCCTAAAACCAGAGGATAAATAAGAACCAATTCTTAAAATTTAAAAGCCCATTTCAATTACTTGAAATGGGCTTTTTTTATGCTTAAAAAATACTACCAAAACCCTTCCCTAACCCTAAAGGATAGGTTTCTACTCATTCATTTATAAAAAATAGTACAAATCATTTTCCGCACCCTTTAGGGTTGGGGAACGGAAAATTTCAAGTCCTTTTTTCCACACCCTTCAGGGTTGGGGAACGGAAAATTCAAAGAAACCCTTCCCTAACCCTAAAGGGTAGGTTTCTATTTATTCATTTATAAAAAAAGTACAAATTATATTCCGCACCCTTTAGGGTTGGGGAACGGAAAATTTCAAGTCCTTTTTCCCGCACCTTTCAGGTTTGGGGAAAAGAAAATCGCAAATCATTTTCTGCATCCTTCAGGGTTTGGGAACGGAAAATTCTCAAAACAAGCCACAAAAAAACCGTCTAGAAAAATTCTAGACGGTTATCATATATAGTACAATGCTATATAAAAAGAATATTACTTCTCTTCTTTAAGCTTTGCTTCTTTCTTTAATTTTCTCTTTTCTAACAATGCTCCTGTAATCCAAAAAGGAATTACAAATGTTGTTAAAAATATCATTAACCAAAATCCTAAAGTTAGAATTCCTAAAAATGCTAAAAAGCCTAAGTATTGATCAAAATCGAACATGGTATCTCTTGTTTGCTGCAAAGATAAAGACTTGAACTTAATTATGAAAAAACTACACAGCATTTATTAACAAAAAACTGTTTATAACAGCCCTTATTCTATTAATTACTGGAATTAGTCAGGTTAGAGCGTTTATAATTCCGCTTTCGCGCAAGCGGCACCTCCATCCTACTTGTTATTATTATCTATAATGAGATGGTAAAACAACCCTCAAGTTTTATATTTGTGAAAAATTCAACCACAATGGAATATAGAATAGAAAAAGATACGATGGGACAAGTAGAAGTCCCTGCAGATAAACTTTGGGGTGCGCAAACGCAGCGTTCTCGCATGAATTTTAAAATAGGTGCTGCTGGTAGCATGCCACTAGAAATTGTATATGGTTTTGCCTACCTTAAGAAAGCCGCTGCTTACACTAACCATGACCTAGGTGTTCTTACAGAAGAAAAACGTGATCTTATCGCACAGGTTTGTGACGAGATTCTAGAAGGTAAACATGACGACCAGTTTCCACTTGTGATATGGCAAACAGGTTCTGGTACACAGTCTAATATGAATGTGAACGAGGTGATCGCAAACCGCGCACACCAACTAGCTGGTAAAACAGTAGGTGAAGGTGAGAAAACCATACAGCCTAATGACGACGTGAATAAATCACAATCCTCTAACGATACCTTCCCTACAGGAATGCACATCGCCTGTTATAAGAAAGTGGTAGAAAACACCATTCCTGGTATCAAGCAATTGCGCAACACATTACACAACAAGTCTATAGAATTTACCGATGTGGTAAAAATAGGTCGTACGCACCTTATGGATGCGACTCCATTAACACTAGGACAGGAATTTTCTGGTTACGTTTCTCAACTGGACCATGGAATTATCGCACTAGAAAACACACTAGCACATTTAAGTCAGCTAGCACTAGGTGGTACTGCCGTAGGTACAGGATTAAACACACCACTAGGATATGATGTAAAAGTAGCTGAGTATATCGCACAGTTTACAGAATTGCCATTTATAACAGCACATAATAAATTTGAAGCTCTTGCAGCACACGATGCTCTAGTAGAGACTCACGGTGCATTAAAACAAGTAGCCGTATCACTTAATAAAATTGCACACGATATAAGAATGCTTGCTAGTGGACCACGTAGTGGTATCGGTGAGTTAATCATCCCTGCAAACGAGCCAGGTAGTTCTATCATGCCAGGTAAAGTAAACCCTACTCAGGCAGAGGCTATTACTATGGTATGTGCTCGCGTTATGGGTAACGACACTACAGTTACTGTAGGTGGTATGCAAGGTCACTTTGAATTAAACGTATTTAAACCAGTTATGGCTGCTGCGGTTCTAGAAAGCGCACAGTTAATAGGTGACGCGTGTAGAAGTTTTGACGAGAATTGTGCCGTAGGAATTGAGCCTAACAAAGAAACGATCAAGTCTTTACTAGACAACTCATTAATGCTAGTAACTGCTTTAAACACTAAAATAGGATACTATAAAGCTGCAGAAATTGCTAACAAGGCGCACGAAGAGGGAACTACCCTTAAGGCTGCTGCCCTAGCTCTAGAATATGTAACGTCTGAGGAATTTGACGAATGGGTAAAACCAGAAGACATGGTAGGTCACAGATAATATCTGTCTTACTCAAAACAGTTAAAAGCCACTTCAATTCATGAAGTGGCTTTTTTTTTTATGTGGTTCGGTTTCGCTTTCGCGAAAGACAGACACACACCACCACTACCCTAACCTCCTAATTGATTCACCTCATTAAGGGAAACCGTAAATAAGAGATTAGAAATTTATTTAAATTGCTGGGGTTATTATTGTCAATGAAAATCAATACAGAATGATGAAATTATAATATGCTGTATAGTGTAGGTTAGCTATAAAACGCTTGTAACGTACTAGACATGATTCTAAAATTGTTTTGTAATTTCACTGTAATAACTTAATCAAAAACCATATACAGCTTAAGAAATACTTTACTAGTATTATATCCTAGGTTGTTACAACCATTTAGATAAAATGAAATTGTTTAAATCACATCGATTAGAAGAAATTAGTTCAGGTAATAATTTCATGACTAAAATTAAAAATGAAAAAAGATCAACTTTTTTTATTCACTATAGTTGTGAAAGTTTTGAAAATTTAGATGGTTATACTCCACGTATTGCATCAATATCTCTAATGAATTTTGAATCATTACAAATAATTTCATTTTCGATCCACCTTGAAGCACAAATTCAAGGGTTTAACTTTAAAGAATTAAATAATAAGCAGTTAGATTTATGTGAAAAAGGCATGTTGAAAAATTACTTTAATTTTCTAAAAAAAAATAATTCTTCAAATTTTGTACATTGGTTAATGAACACTCCTACATACGGTTTTGAAGCTATCAAGAATAGATACAAAATTTTAAAAGGTAACCCTGTAGATTTAAACGATAACATAAAAATTAACCTTTCCGAAATCCTATGTTTAATTTATGGTTATAACTATGAAGTGGATAAGCCAGATGGAAGATTAATTCATTTATGTGAACGTAACAATATATCTCCGTTAGGTTTATTGAAAGGTCGAGAAGAAGCTGAACTTTTTAAACAAAGAGATTGGTTAAAACTAAGTAATTCCACTAACGCAAAAGTAAAAAGTCTTCTTTATATTGTTAGAAAGCACTACAAGAAAGAATTAAAAACTAACTCTAACATTGTTGAAAAATACGGACTGACAATGAGAGGATTAGAGGAGTTAAAAGATAACAGTTATATATTGAAAACTATCTGGTGGTTAATTATACTATTTATAGGGTTTTACCTTAGAGATTTGTATAATGCAGTAAAGAGCATTGGATAAAAAATTATGAAATTAAATAAAACTCCCAAGACCTATCAAATAACTTAGATTCAGATTTATAAAAATGACTGATTTATTTATCACGAAATAGAAACTTGGGCAATTTCACCTAATTATTGGAAAGAATTAGAAGCAAAAAAAACATTACAGCATTTAAAAAATATTAGAATGAGAATGGAAATAATTTTAAATTCACTCAAAGTATAGATTTCAATTTATTCGAATATATTACTACAGCTTCGGAAAATTAAGTGAAAGATACGGTTGCAAAAAAAACAAAAACATTTAATGAAATCAATACTTATAATTTCTTTATTACTATCAACATACTGCTTTTCTCAAAAAACCTATTCTTTTGATTATTTAGTACGTTACGAATTTACTATTCATAAAGACTCTATTGAAAAAACTGTGGTAAGACAATATCTTACCAATTCAAAGAAAAACAACTATGTAGCTGTAGTGACAGATTTGGACAGTCTTAATTATCAAATGGATTTTAAAGATGAAAATGGATTGACTTTTAATGTCAATTTTTTAAAATCTGATTTAAACAATGCAGAAACCATTAATGTTGATTGTAGATACGTGAAACAATATTTAAGCAATCACAAAGATCTTATTAAGAATCACAAATATTTGAATATGAATGATACTTTATTAGAGAAAGAAACTTTAAATAGATATAAACTGATCTCTACAAAGGATAGAAAAAGAAAACCAGCAGAAGTATTGTTTATTATAGAAAATAATACAGACTTTCATTTGCCTATTCTCTATAATCCTTTAAATTTTCAAGAATGGAAAAGCGAAAAGAGCATACCTAATGGTATTTTTAAAGAAAGGCTAGTATACGATCACCAAAAAAATATCAAAGTCCACGAAAAACTAGTTGGTTATCACAAAATAGATAAGAAAATAATTATTGATCTAGAATGTGATTACACTACAGACAAATAAACAACCTTCTTCAAAACCTACCACCATGAAAAAATTAATCTTTACCCTACTAGTAATCATAGCTGTTCAAACAAGTAACGCACAAAGCTCCCAACTTACTGAAGACCAATTTAGAGAAAAAGTAAGTACTGAATTCCAAACTAGTTATAATAAAGCACTCACCTCTCTTGAAAATTCAATGGATTATGATATGTTCAAAAAGAACGAGCAATGGAGTGTTTACGAGTTTGATAATAAAAGAATATTTAAAATAGAATCTAAAAAGAATAACACCACTTTTATAGAAACGTATTATGAAGTAGATGGCCAATTGCGCTATGCTCAGGAAAAAGAAATCAGCTTTATAAACACACCAGATACTATAGAATGGAACTGTAAATATTTCTTAGAAAATGGCGCTATAAAAACCATCATGTCTCTAGGCCATGGAAAAACAGAAAGAGACGACTGGGATTCTAACGAGATATTAACTTTATATCAAAAGAGAAAAGCTTTATTAAAATAATCAGAGAAATATAAACACAAACCGCAAATACCCCACAAAAATAAGGGTACCATATTAAATAAAACTACTTTAATCAAAACCACCCCTAAAATTATAGGGGTATTACTTTCATTATATATAAAAAAGTTACAAATTACGCTCGTAACTTAAAGTTTAAAAAAAATGATTGTCGGTATTCCAAAAGAGATTAAAAACAATGAAAGCAGGGTCGGTATGACACCTGGCGGAGTTTATGAATTGGTTAAAAAGAAACACACCGTTTATGTGCAATCAAATGCTGGAGAAGGCAGCGGCTTTTTAAATTCTGATTACTTAAAAGCAGGTGCGATTATTCTAGATTCTATCGGTGAAGTGTATGCAATTAGTGAAATGATTGTAAAAGTAAAAGAACCTATCGCTGAAGAATACGACTTGATTCAAGAAGGTCAAATACTTTTTACCTATTTCCACTTTGCCTCTAGTGAGCCGTTAACAAAGGCTATGATTAAGGCAAAAGCTATTTGCATTGCCTATGAAACTGTAGAAGATACAGACGGTACACTACCATTATTAACTCCTATGTCAGAGGTAGCTGGTAGACTAGCTATTCAACAAGGTGCAAAATACTTAGAAAAACCAGTAAAAGGTCGTGGTGTTCTTTTAGGTGGTGTTCCTGGAGTAGCACCTGGTAAAGTACTGGTCTTAGGTGCTGGAATAGTAGGTATACAAGCTGCAAAAATGGCTGCAGGACTTGGAGCACATGTCACCATGTTAGATATCAACATGAAACGTTTACGCTATGTAAATGACGTCATGCCTCCACATGTGGTTACTGAATTCTCTAACGAATTCAACATTAGAAAACACATTAAAACTCATGATTTAATCATAGGTGGTGTATTACTTAAAGGTGCCAAAGCTCCTAACCTTATCACACGCGACATGCTCAAAGAAATGCGCCCAGGGACTGTAATCGTAGATGTAGCAGTAGATCAAGGTGG
This sequence comes from Nonlabens sp. Asnod2-A12, assembly GCF_045063745.1. Taxonomy (NCBI): domain Bacteria; kingdom Pseudomonadati; phylum Bacteroidota; class Flavobacteriia; order Flavobacteriales; family Flavobacteriaceae; genus Nonlabens; species Nonlabens sp. Asnod2-A12. Next base: position 537,969 of record NZ_JBEFOB010000003.1, read on the forward strand.
TTGTGTAGAAACTACCAGACCTACCACTCATGAAGATCCTGTATATATTATAGATGACGTGGTGCATTACTCTGTTGCAAACATGCCTGGTGCAGTACCATTTACGTCTACTATGGCACTGACTAATGTAACTTTACCCTACGTTCTAAAAATAGCAAATCTAGGCTGGGAAACAGCATGCGATTCTAACCCTAGTCTTAAAAAAGGACTAAATATCATATCTGGAACTATCGTTTACCAAGAAATTAAAGAGGCCTTTAATTGGAATTAATCAGTCATTAAAAAATAGAAATAGAGAGTATATTAAAGAAATCTAAATCTTAAAAAAAACGGTAAACAGATGCGTCCATCTGTTTACCGTTTTATAATTATAAAATCACACTTCCTTCTATCTTGCTTATAACAGCATTTGCAGCTGCTTTACCATTTAACATCGCAGCGTTAAGTGATCCATTACTCAATTGATCTCCAGCTAGAAAAACACTATCTGTAAGTTGTGTTTCTGACGCATTCATGCAATAATTTAAAGAATCTAGTTGTGGCAATGCTTTCTTTATATGATACAGTTTTACCAGTTCATTTGCCTTAATATGAGTCTCTTCCCTTAGTTCTTTTACCACACGCTCTGTAAGTTGCTGGTCAGATAAATGATGCTTTTTAATAACAGAAACGCTTATGATATTCCTGTGGTTATCAAAAACATCATTTAAAAAATGAAAGTTATTAATCAGCACATCGTCATTTGCTACCAGTCCTATAATAGCCTGATCTAATCCTGTATGATCGGTTTCAAAATACAATACAGTAACTTGATGCCACAGCATGTTTTCATTAGGTAAATTAGGTACTAAATCTCCTGCTGGTGTTGCCACTATAGTGTAATCTGACATTATTTTCTCACCATTCTCTAGAGAGATCTCATTACCTACCACAGCCGTTACTTTTTGTTTAAGATGCATAGAATCTTCAGGTAATTGAGCAGCCAGTTGTTCTGGTATAGCCTTAATACCGCCTGCAGGTATGGTTGCATTTCCTTCTGTAAACATTTTAAAGACAAATTCAAACATGCGACTACTCGTTGCTAGCTCTGTCTCTAAGAATATACCTGTATAAAAAGGAGTAAAGAAACTAGCAATCATCTTGTTAGAAAATCCATAATTCTCTAGATAGATTTTTGTGGTAGTCTCAGGACTAGTAAATATATCTTGTAGTGACTTTTGTTTCAGCTTTCGCGAAAGCGAGTACACCAACCATTTATCTTTTAAAGATCCCACACCAGCCGTAATCGTGCTCCACAAGAAACTACTATCTCTAGTAGGATCGCCTAGTTTATGAGTTTTACCATCTTTAAATATTAAGGAACCTGGCACAAATTTGCGCAATTTTAGAGCCTCAATATCTAGAAATTCATTCACCGCAGGATACCCATCTAGCATCACTTGAAAACCGTGATCTAATATCAATCCAGAAGTTACATCACTGCTTACACGACCACCGACAAATGAATTTGCGTCATAAACAGTTGCTTTATATCCAGCGTTATGCAATGTAACAGCTGCAGTAAGACCGCTTACTCCAGCGCCTATAATAGTAATATGTGGTTGGTTATCATTCATGATGTAAAAATAGTATAGAGTTTTATAATCTAAAGGATTTAATTAATGCTTAACAAAAAGAATTTTACTACAGACTATCTTTACTGTAAACCCAATTTTATGCTATTGCAAGATCAAGTAGAAGACATTAATATTTCTGATAGAATTACTAACACTACGTATTCTTATTATGAAAATTTCATCGATTTTCTACCACGGCTGGCTCTAGGTCTCGCTATTATCATATTGGGCGTTTTAATCGCTAGTTTTTTGGGTAGGTTTACCACATCTAGCGTGATACGTAGGACTAAAGATCCTTTGATGAGTCGTTTTTTAGGTAAGGCGATACGCTTTGTATTTATCATCATTTTTATAATGCTCGCATTGAGAGCTGCAGGATTAGGTGATATAAGCGCCGGTATTCTTGCGACAGCTGGTGCTAGTGCCGTAGTTCTAGGGTTTGCCTTTAAAGATATAGGACAGAATTTTATAGCTGGTGTAATTCTTAGTTTTAACAGACCATTTGACGTAAATGATACGGTAGAAATCGGGAATAACTTTGGTCGTGTAAAAGCACTAGAATTTAGATATACAAAGCTTAAAACCTTTGACGGTAAAGATGTTTACATCCCTAATTCAGATGTGATAACGCAACCGGTAACTAATTATACAGAAGACGGTTTTTACCGTTGGGATTTTGTGGTAGGTGTAGATTATGACGATGATATTAACGAGGCAAAACAAAGCATCATGGACGCTTTAAACGCAGACCCTAAAGTTGTGACTGACGAAGATCATGTAAGTTATGTCATAGAAGACGAGCTAGCGACCAGCACCGTAAATCTTAAAGTGTTCTTTTGGGTAGACACCTTAGACTTTGGACGCGTTGCAAACACCACACGTGGCCGCGTGATAGGAAATGTAAAAAGAGCTTTAATGCAAAAAGGCTTCTATTTACCAGCAGATATTCAAGAAATCAAGCTGTATGGTCGTGATTCTGAACTACCTTTGTCACTTCAAGATAAACGTGTAAAAAAAGATGCTTAAAACATTCAAATATCTAGCTATAGTAGAAGGTTACTCCTTTTTATTCATCCTTTTTATAACCATGCCTCTTAAATATTCAGGTGGTATATTACTACCTAATAAAATTATGGGAATGGCACATGGTTTCTTATTTATAAGTTATGTAGCTGTAGCCATAGTTATAAGCCAGTTGTATAAATGGGATTTTAAAAAACTACTTGTAGTTCTCGCCATGTCTGTAGTTCCTTTTGGAACTTTCTGGATGAAGGAAACCTATCTAGAAGAAGATTTTAAAAACGCTGCTTAGTCTATTCAAAACCTTTCTTCTTCATACGTTCGTGCTGGTATTCTACCTCAGTTTTACCGTGTGCAAGTGGTTTACCGTCCTCACCTAGATTTACTAGAATTATATTTTCTATAGTAATAATGGTGTCATAGGTCATTTTATTACGCACCACACATTTTAAATCGATAGAACTTTTACCAAATTTATTTACCTCTAGTCCTATCTCTACTATGTCACCAGTTTTTGCACTGGCTACAAAGTTGATTTCACTCATGTATTTAGTCACCACTTTTTGATTCTCGATTTGTATGATCGCATAAAGTGCTGCCTCTTCATCAATCCATTCTAATAATCTACCGCCGAAAAGCGTCCCATTAGGATTTAAATCTTCTGGCTTGATCCATTTTCTAGTATGAAAATTCATATTGTATAGGTTTATATTCAAAGATACATTTGATCTGCTTTAAAAACCTATTTTTGTACTATGAAACACATCTCTAGCCCTAATAATGCCGTTATACGACACGTAGAACAACTGCAACGTAAAAGTAAAGCTCGTAAAAAAGAAGGCCTTTTTATCATAGAAGGACAGCGCGAGATCTTACTAGCTACTAGAGGTAAATTTATCATGGAACAGATCTTAGTTTGCGGCCCTATCCTACTCGATACGAGTACGTTTACAGCACAAGATGTGTACTCAAAATTAGAGATCCATCAGTCACCAGAAATTATATCTGTCACGCAAGAAGTCTATGAAAAGATGGCTTATCGCAGTGGTACAGAAGGTTGTATCGCTTTCGCGAAAGCGAGATCCCAACAATTAAATGATCTAGAACTAACCGACACACCATTAATCCTTATTGCCGAATCTACGGAGAAACCAGGTAATCTAGGCGCTCTATTAAGAACTGCCGATGCTGCCAAAGTAGATGCCGTGATCATAGCAAACCCTACGGCAGATCTTTATAATCCAAACGTTATACGCTCTAGCGTGGGCTGTCTATTTACCATTCCTACTGCTGTGTGCAGCACAAAAGAATTGATAGGTTTCTTAAGTGATAAAAATATCGATTTATATGCCGCGACTTTGCAAAGTAGCGAGCGTTATGACCGGATAGATTATAGAAATGCCAGCGCCATAGCCGTAGGTACTGAAGCCACAGGACTATCAGAAGAAATGAGAGCCGCTGCAAAGGCAAACATCATTATACCTATGTCTGGCGAGATAGACTCCATGAATGTGTCTGTAAGTGCAGCAATCATGATTTTTGAGGCAAAAAGACAACGAGATTTTAAATAAGAATTTGACCTTACTTTTATGACACCAGCTACTGTATTTTATATCATTATAGGGATTCTTATTTTTGATTTTTTATTAGAACGTATTTTAGGTTTTCTCAACTACACCTGGTATTCAAAGCCTGTACCACAAGAACTTACTGATGTTTATGATGCAGCAGAGTATGATAAATCTCAAGAATACAAGAAGACCAATTTTAAATTTGGTTTGTTATCCAGTACTTTCTCCTTTATCGGTATGCTGTTGTTTTTATTCTTTAAAGGTTTTGCTATAGTAGATGAGATTGCACGGTCTTATGCGCAAAATGAAATCGTCGTGGCTCTATTCTTTTTTGGGATTATCATGCTGGCTAGTGAGATCATTTCGCTGCCTTTTTCCATCTACTCTACCTTTGTGATAGAAGAAAAATTTGGATTTAATAAAACTACCGTAAAGACCTTCATTCTAGATAAATTAAAGGGTTATGTACTTACTGCCGTTTTAGGCGGCGCTATTCTATCCTTAATTATCCTTTGTTATAACTGGGCTGGTGATAATTTCTGGTGGTATGTATGGATATTGATATTTGTGATATCGCTGTTTATGAATATGTTTTATGCAAAACTATTTGTGCCGCTTTTCAATAAACAATCACCCTTAGAAGATGGCGATTTAAAAAATAAAATAAGCGACTATGCAGCAACAGTAGGTTTTCAACTAGACAAGATTTTTGTGATAGATGGTAGTAAAAGATCTACTAAGGCCAATGCTTATTTCAGCGGTTTCGGTAGTGAGAAACGTGTGACGTTGTACGATACCTTAATAGAACAATTAACTGAAGAAGAAATAGTGGCAGTGCTTGCTCATGAAGTAGGTCATTATAAAAGAAAACATATTATTTATAACCTTATCGCTGGTACGCTCACCACTGGTTTTACCTTGTGGTTATTTTCTCTATTTGTAGACAGTGCCTTACTTTCTGAAGCGCTAGGAGTTGCTATTCCTTCTTTTCATATAGGTTTAATCGCTTTTGGCTTGTTGTATTCTCCTATATCTACATTAACCAGTATCATCATGAATTTGCTATCTAGGAGATTTGAATATCAAGCAGATTATTATGCAAAAAGCACTTTTAAAAAAGAACCATTAATAAGCGGTTTAAAAACACTTTCTAAAACTAGTTTAAGCAATTTAACTCCGCATCCTGCTTATGTATGGTTTCATTATTCCCACCCTAGTTTACAACAGCGTATTACTGCCATGAAAAGCGATGTCGTTTATTAAATAATTCTATTTATCACCACACAAAACTAACAGCTCCTTTCCTTAGTTAAGGAAAGGTGGGCAAATCGCAGCGCAGCTCAGATTTGGTCGGAAAGGTTGTGCTGTGTTTTTAATAATCTAGTTGGTGAAATAAGTTCTAAGTCTTGTGCAACTTTCTAGCACCGCATCAACCACTCCGAGGTTTTTGCAAAACCCCACCTCGCCTATTCTTAGGCGAGGAGCCTTCTTGCTTTTTTGAATACTATTATAATCTTTACTTTAATAATAAATCTGTAAAAAGGAAGTACAAAAAGCTCCTTTCCTTAGTTAAGGAAAGGTGGGCAAATCGAAGCGCAGCGTAGATTTGGTCGGAAAGGTTGTGCGGTGTTTTTAATAATCTAGTTGCTAGAATATGTTATAAGTTTTATGCAACTTTCCAGCACCGCATCAACCACTCCGAGGTTTTTGCAAAACCCCACCTCGCCTATTCTTAGGCGAGGAGCCTTCTTGCTTTTTTGAATACTATTATAATCTTTACTTTAATAATAAATCTGTAAAAAGGAAGTACAAAAAGCTCCTTTCCTTAGTTAAGGAAAGGTGGGCAAATCGAAGCGCAGCGTAGATTTGGTCGGAAAGGTTGTGCGGTGTTTTTAATAATCTAGTTGCTAGAATATGTTATAAGTTTTATGCAACTTTCCAGCACCGCATCAACCACTCCGAGGTTTTTGCAAAACCCCACCTCGCCTAGTCTTAGGCGAGGTGCTTTCTTACTTTTTTGATAAGTAAATAGTTGACAATTAAATAACAAATCTGTAAAAAGGAAGTACAAAAAGCTCCTTTCCTTAGTTAAGGAAAGGTGGGCAAATCGCAGCGCAGCGTAGATTTGGTCGGAAAGGTTGTGCGGTGTTTTTAATAATCCAGTTGGTGGAATAAGTTCTAAGTCTTGTGCAACTTTCCAGCACCGCATCAACCACTCCGAGGTTTTTGCAAAACCCCACCTCGCCTATTCTTAGGCAAGGAGCCTTCTTGCTTTTTTGAATACTATTATAATCTTTACTTTAATAACAAATCTGTAAAAAGGAAGTACAAAAAGCTCCTTTCCTTAGTTAAGGAAAGGTCGGCAAATCGCAGCGCAGCGTAGATTTGGTCGGAAAGGTTGTGCGGTGTTTTTAATAATCTAGTTGCTGGAATATGTTCTAAATCCAGTGCAACTTTCTAGCACCGCATCAACCACTCCGAGGTTTTTGCAAAACCTCACCTCGCCTATTCTTAGGCGAGGAGCTTTCTTGCTATTTTGATAAGTAAATAGTTGACTCTTAAATAATAAAACTCAAAACTAACAGCTCCTTTCCTTAGTTAAGGAAAGGTGGGCAAACCGCAGCGCAGCGTAGATTTGGTCGGAAAGGTTGTGCGGTGTTTTTAATAATCTAGTTGCTAGAATATGTTATAAGTTTTATGCAACTTTCCAGCACCGCATCAACCACTCCGAGGTTTTTGCAAAACCCCACCTCGCCTAGTCTTAGGCGAGGTGCTTTCTTACTTTTTTGATAAGTAAATAGTTGACAATTAAATAACAAATCTGTAAAAAGGAAGTACAAAAAGCTCCTTTCCTTAGTTAAGGAAAGGTGGGCAAATCGCAGCGCAGCGTAGATTTGGTCGGAAAGGTTGCGCGGTGTTTTTAATAATCCAGTTGCTAGAATAAGTTCTAAGTCTTGTGCAAGTTTCCAACACCGCATCAACCACTCCGAGGTTTTTGCAAAACCCCACCTCGCCTATTCTTAGGCGAGGAGCTTTCTTGCTTTTTTTATAGGTAAATAGTTTCTGGAATAAGCTCTAAGTCTTGTGCAACTTTCTAGCACCGCATCAACCACTCCGAGGTTTTTGCAAAACCCCACCTCGCCTAGTCTTAGGCAAGGAGCTTTCTTGCTTTTTTGAATACTATTATAATTTTACTTTAATAATAAAACTGTAAAAAGGAAGTACAAAAAGCTCCTTTCCTTAGTTAAGGAAAGGTGGGCAAATCGCAGCGCAGCGTAGATTTGATCGGAAAGGTTGTGCGATGTTTTTTATAATCTAGTTGCTGGAATATGTTCTAAATCCAGTGCAACTTTCCAGCACCGCATCAACCACTCCGAGGTTTTTGCAAAACCCCAACTCGCCTATTCTTAGGCAAGGAGTTTTTTAAGGTAAAGAGTATGAGAATCTTATTTTTAATTTCAACAAATAATTAACGGTATGGTGTGCGGTATTGCTGTAATTTAAACGCATGAAAACATTTGATCTCCTACTCTATTTTACCATCGTGTCATTTGTATTTTTTGGCATTACTTGCTTGTTCTCATCGCACATGAGGTTAGAATTTACCAGATTCGGATTGAGTATGTTGCAACGCTTATTAACTGGCGTTCTTCAACTTATAGGTGCCGCAGGTTTAATAGTAGGTATTTTTAATACGTACATAGGTATCGCAGCATCTGCAGGGTTGAGTTTATTGATGCTGGCTGGTTTTATGGTACGTGTAAAGATCAAAGACGGCGTTTATAAATCGTCGCCGGCTTTAATCTTTATGGTACTTTGTGGTATAATTTGCTATAAATTTATAGACATGCTCTAGATAAATATGATCGCTAGAGATAGTAGTAAAAATATTGCTGCTGGTACAGACTTTTTGATAGGGTCATTAATCTTAAAATGCATGACAATCGCCCCTAACATAAGAAGTGCAATACCTATGGCCCCAGTATATTCTACGGCTTTATAATAAATAGAAATCAGTATTAAAACAGCAAAAAGACATTTCAACGTCCCTACTATAATCATGGCATTTTTTGATAAACCATAAGCAGCAAATTCTTCTTGCATGCTGCTCGCGTTTCCACCTCGCCATGGTGTCGATTTATCGCGATTGATAAGCCATACCTTTAGTATGCTTAAACCGACTACTAATTTGATAAGTACTTCTGTGATTTCAATGAATTCCATGGTTGTTATTTTAGATAAAAATAATTACCGAATTCTTATGATATTAAAATATAATCTTAATAAGTATTTATTTAACAAGTGATTGTATGATTATTCCGCTTTCGCGAAAGCGTAACACTAACTATCTTAAAATTATTTAACAGACTGCTCTTCTAGAATAAGAATAGCAAATTTCTCACATGCGGTAAAGGTCTCCATGATGTGGTCCATAGTCGTGCGTGGATTTATCAAACACATGCGTAAAACGACCTGATTATTGAGCACGGTAGTCACTAGCAAAGATTCTTTGGACTGTATGATACGTTTAGAAATCTCTTGATTAAGAGCATCTATTTGCGCATCGTTTAAATCTAGTTCTATAGGGTTATACCTAAAGTTGATAATGGCAAGCGTGGCAGGAGAAACCACTTCCCATTTACTGCTTTTTCTAAGCATGGTTTCTACATCTTCGGCTATGTTGATGTTGTAACTTACGGCTTTTCTAAAAGCTTCTAATCCAAAGGTTTTTAGTGACATATAAAACTTGAGCGCTCTAAAACGTCTGGTAAGCTGGATACCGTGGTCGTAAAAATTAATCTCTGATGTGTTTCCTTCTATATCTCTTAAATACTCTGGTTTTTCTACAAATGTATCGTGCAACCACTTGCTTTTGCGCACTAGTAAACAACCCATCTCATAAGGTTGGTACAGCCATTTATGCGGATCTATGGTAAGAGAATCTGCTTTTTCAATTCCTTTTAATGCTTTGCTGCCTTTTTGAGATAACATCGCTGCACCACCATATGCTCCATCGATGTGAAACCATAGTTTTTCTTTCTTGCAGATCACACCTATTTCTTCTAGCGGATCTACCGTACCGGTGTTAGTCGTACCAGCAGATGCGATAATGCAAAAGGGTTGTAAACCACTTAAACGGTCTTTAGAAATCGCATTTTTAAGTTTATTAAGAGCCATTTTAAACTCTCCATCGGTTGGGATAATGCGTATTTGCTCTTTCTTAAAACCTATTACACGTATCGCTTTTACATTAGAAGAATGCGCCTGGTCAGACATGTAGATAACGGCTTTAGAAAAGTCGTCGCCACACATTTGTCTTCTTGCAGTAACTAGTGCAGTAAGGTTTGCCATAGAGCCACCGCTGGTAAAAATACCACCACCTTTTTTTGCAGGGAATTTAAAAAGTTTAAGCAACCAGTTCATGGTTACGATCTCTAACTCTGCCGCAGCAGGAGACGCTGCCCAACCACCAGAAAATATATTAAAACCTGTCGCAAGCGTGTCTGCCATGACGCTTACATAATTACTAGGTCCTGGAACAAAAGAATAAGATTTAGGGTGCGAGACTATGTTACTATTAGGCAAGACATGTTGGGTCACAAAGTCTAGAACCTGGTCTGGATCGCTAGGTAAATTAGGTACATCTTCTTGAAAGATATCGTCCATCTCCTTGCGGCTAGCTATTGCTACTGGACTTTTATCATTTTGTGTTGTAAAATGATCTACTAGAGTATCAATCACCTTATAACCGTAGGCTCTCATCTCTTCTTTACTCAATTCTAATTTATGCAAATTATCCATCTGTGTTGCTCCCTTTTAACGCTGCAAAATTACAAGTAATAGCTTATACAATAGGCATGAAAACAGCACGAATAACTGAATCGTACGCTTTCTCAATGAATGAAAAAATAGGCGTACGGATTATCATTTTTTGTAAAACAAGCTTAGATAATTGTTCTTAAAATTTAAGTTTCCTTATGGAATTGATGATTGTAAAATCTAGAGATTAAATTATTTTCAAATAATTATAGTTGATGATAACTTTTTAAGGATAAGAAAGTGCTTATATAAAAGCATTTCTTATCCTTAAAGTTATGTGGAATAGTATAAGGTAACACTTACCAAATATGGAATTTAAGCAAGTTTTTTAAGCGTCTCTATGATCTCTTGTGGTTCTGAGCGTGTTCTATAATCGGCATTTACATAATTCCATTTTACGATACCGTCAGTTCCCAATATGAAAGTAGCTGGAATAGGTAAAACACTCGCGTTACCGTTATTGATCTTCTTTAAATCTAGACCGCGATCTACTCTCATGTGTTCCATTAAGAATTCTGGCACTTCCCAAGCGACACCATATTGTGAGGCAACTTGCGCATCCTGATCTGACAGTACGGTAAAGTCCATTTTACTAATCTCGTTCTCTGTCAACGATCCATCTGGCACTTCTGGGCTTATGGCTATTAATTGTGCACCTAGTTCGTGAATATCGCCTAGTCTGTCTTGTAATGCTCTTAACTGTAAGTTACAATAAGGACACCAGCTACCACGATAGAACGTGATCACAACTGGTCCTTTTTTTAATAAGCCTGCTAACTCTACGGATGCTCCTTGAGCATTAGGCAATTCAAATACTGGAGCTTTCTCCCCTATTTTTATGGCGTGTTTACCTAGTTCAAACTCTTTGGCATTTTCAATAATCGCATCTACGCCTTTCATAAATTCAGGGTTGTTTTTTCTACCCATGGCTATTTTAGCGTCTGTTAATTCTCTTAATGTGCTCATTGTATTAGTTTTTGATTCTAGGCAACTATTTATTCTATTTTATCGCTCAGAATAATTTTGAATATTATGTGCAAATTATAAAATTCTACTTTAGAACAAGTGCCATTAACAGAATCTTTAATCTATGTTCTAGTGGCTTAATTCACAATTGCTTTTTTCTTTTTATAGTTTCTTCCGTACCATAATAACACTCCTGTAACAGGTAAACTTGCTACTATTAAACTAACTAAAAAAGCAATAATTTTACCTACTATACCACCTATGGCACCTATGTGAATGTCATAATTCATTCTCTGAATTTTATCTGCCACATCAGCATTTTCATATTTTCCAAAAACACTAGGTGTCTCTAATTCTTCTAAAGTATTTTGATCAAAGAAACGAAAATCAGAATCATAGAATAAGCCTTCACTATTTGATACTTCTACATAAATGCTCTCTTGAGCAGAATTAGGATAATGCAATTCAAAACCTTCAGCTTGAGGATTTTCTTTTAATAATTTTACTATTAAATTATCCATAGGAACGACATTGTTATCTGTTAACTGATTGCCTTTATTTTCTGGAATAATAAAACGAGCTTCTTTTTCTCCTCCAGTAGAAATATAGACCACGTACTTTAACCAATCATAGGACATCATGGATCCTGTAAAAGCGATAATTAATGCAAGCGAACTTATATAAAAACCTACCACCGTATGTAGGTCAAAGTTTTTTCTTTTCCATCGAGTGGTTTTTTTCCAATCAAATTTAACGCGTTGTTTAAGATTTTTACGCTTTTTAGGAACCCACAAAAAGAATCCTGAAATTATTATTAAAATAAAAATTAGGATGGACACTCCTACAACTTGCTCTCCTATCTCTTTAGGCAACCACAGACGCATATGGCCTTCTAGTATAAAGGCAAAAAAACCAGTCATATGATTATCAACTTGAATTACTTTACCTGTATATGGATTTAAAAACACACTTTGATAAAACTCTGGTTCTGCATCATAAAAAATAACTTCTATCGCATCATCATCTTTTTTAAACATTGTGCCGTGCACTGTATTTTCAGGAAAAACTTGTTCTGCATAGGTTTTTGCCTCAGTAGGTGTTAATATCGCTTTGTTTTGAGGTGTTACCTTTTTATAATCATCATATAGACTTTCTATCTCTTCTCTAAAAGTCCAGCAACAACCGGTTATCGCGACTAGAAAAACCACAAGACCTGTTGCAAGGCCTAGAATTTTATGCAATTGAAAAATGAATTTTTTAAATGACATGGACTTAAATTTATAAAGAGCAACTTCTTAGTATAGAAGTTGCTCTTATTAAATAATTAATTAAAATTGGTAAGAAATATTTGCTAGTAATGCTCTAGGCATTTGAGGATTAATGGTAGTCCATCCTGTATAATATTCTTTATTGAGAGCATTATTTAGTTTTAGGCTCACACGATATTTATCTGCTTGATAAAACACAGATGTATTAAAAATGGTATAACTAGGTAAGATAAATTCTCCTGTAGATAGATAGTTGATTGCAAAACGCTCACTAGCTCCATTAAAACCTAAACCTATTCCGAAACCATCTAAACTACCTTGTTGAAATTCATAGTTTGCCCAAAAATTATATAATGTTTCTGGTCCAGCTTCTAATGGTCTGCGATTTAATATTTCAAGATTATCTGTTTCTGTGGTTTCACTATCATTATTACTATAACCTGCTCTAATGTTTAATCCTTTGATTGGGTTTGCATTAACTTCTATTTCTAAACCTTTGCTTACCACTTCACCACCTTGAATTTTATTAAAAGGAGAAGATGGATCTGTAATGACACGATCTTTAACTTTGATGTCATAATAACTAATGGTCGCGTTTAAACGGTTATTGAAAAAATTAGTTTTGATACCAAATTCTAATTGATTTGCTTCTTCAGGATCAAAAGTTTGCAATGTTTGTGGACCTGTTCCTGGATCTCCTACTAATTGAGGTGCAACGTTTGTAAATCCATTTTGGTAATTTCCAAAAACAGATAATTTATCTTTTATAGGTTGGAAAACTAAACCAAACTTTGGAGATAATGTAGTTTGATCATAATCATCATCTGCATTAGCAATGTCACCTTCGTTGTCAAATCTATCTAGACGTAATCCTACCATCGCAGAAAGATTATCAGTTATATCGAGAACATCAGACATATAAATACTGTAAATACTATATCTAGATTTAAGATTACCTACTCCTTGCGTTGCTAGTGCCGCATCTACAGCCGATGTAGAAAGTGGATATGCCGTATCTTCTACAGAAGCTGTAAACGGATTATCACCATTTGAACCACCATCTGGTGTTATATTTCCATAAAAGGCAAAACCGGTGTTGTTATTTGTTTCAGTAGCATTTAAGTAATCTAGACCTATTACCATTCTATTTCTTAAAGATGCTATTTCAAAATCTCCAATGAAATTTTGTTGAATATCAGTAGTATGAGTGTTTGCATTTTGTTTACTGATAAATCTTGAAAAGGTATCTCCTTCTAGAATACCAAAATCAAACAGATAAGAATAATAACCAGTAGTCGATGTAGAACTTTTAGACAGTAAAGTTTGTGATTGCCATGTGTCCGATAATTTGTAATCCATCTCTACTCTATAATTTTGAGTAGGGTTTTCTAGAGTTAGATCGTTGCTTGTAAAGGATAGCTTATTATTATATCCTAACTCATCTAAATTAGAAGATGCAGATGGCGCACTTCTATTTAAGAATAAAAAGGTAGGGTTTGTTTGTTCTGCCTGAGTGATTTCTCCATAGAAAGAGAATGATAGTCTATTATTTACTTTGTAAGATAAAGATGGGGCAACAAAAAATGATTTTCTAAAACCAGCATCTTGAAAACTTTGCTCTGTGGTGTAAGCGGTATTAATTCTAAAGTATAGATCATCTTCCTTGCTCAAAGCTGTGTTGTAATCACCTACTATTTGATTAAGTCCATAACTACCTGATGTAAAAGAAAGCTCTCCACCTGTACCTACATATGGTTTTTTAGTCACTACATTGATAAGACCACCATAAGAACTTACTGCATTACCAAATAAGGTTGCAGACGGTCCTTTTAAAACCTCGATACGCTCAATGTTTGCAGGGTTAATAGTACCATTAGTTAAACCTGGTAATCCATTAACTAGTTGAGGCTGTACAGAAAAACCACGTAGTGCATAATAACCTGCTCCATCACCACCACGACCTGTAGATGCCCATAAACGCTCTACTCCTGTTGCATTTTTCAAAGCATCATCAAAATTTGTTACTACCTGTGATTCTAGTAATTCATTTGTTATGGTGCTGTATACTTGTGTATTTTCGATATCTTTTAAAGGAAGCTTTGAAACATAAGCGGTTTTCTTTCTAGAAAACTTATTGCGGCGTTCTCCTTCTATGACGACAGCATTTAAAATCTCGTTTCCTTCATACAATGTGATAGTTTTAAGTTGAACGTTTTGATTATTTGTGATAGAAACAAGAACTTCTTTAGTTTTAAAACCTATGTATGAAATAGAAAGCACATAATCTCCATTTTGAAGCTGGTCTATTTCAAAAGCTCCATTTTGATCTGTTTGTACACCTATCGAGGTATTTTTTATGGCAACATTCACTCCTAAAAGTGCTTCTTGAGTTTGATCTGTTACGGTTCCTGTTATGCTTACCTCTTGCGCAAAAATGACATTAGTAAATACTAATAAGGTTAAAATAGTCAGTAAGTTTTTCATTATTTTTATTTAGACTTAATATAGATAGTTAATTTTCGGCAAAAGTATCTACCAATATCGGACTGACCAAATTATTTATATTAAATCTAAATAAAGAGTTAAAAGAGCTTGATTATAAGAACTCTAATTTTAAAAAAGTACTGAGAAGGAACTTAAAAACCACATGAATGCCTTGCATAGGGGCCTATTTGATTCTAGAAAAAAAGCTCAAAGAATCGTGATGCGACTCTTTGAGCTTAGAATAAATTTATAGTGTAAAATTACTTGCCTAACTTAATTTGGAATTTTGTGGCAGTAAATGCTGCTTGTAAACCTCTTAGATTAGAATTAGACTTGTTCTTTTCAAACAGATTTTCTAGATATTCTATTTGGGTATCTAGATCTTCTTTTTGAAAAATTTGATATTTTAAAAGAATCAAGTTGGCCATTATTTGATCAGCAACACTGAGACCTTCTTGCTTTAAATATTCCTCTATTGAACTACGTACCTCAGTATCATTATCTGCTAACTCGTCAAATAAAAATGCGTTTGCTAAGTCTGATTTATTCATACTTAAATAATCGTTCTCACTAGACATATCCTTTCTATAGGTCATTTTATCACCGTTAAGAAAATACCATCTGGTATAGGAATCATTTGATGTTTTGATTTCTTTTTCAAATCTCTTATCCCTAGCCGTCCAGTTCGTAAAAGCAACTAAGAGTTCTGTACCATCTTCTTTCTTTAAAATGGCAAAACGAATCAAGTAGTTGTTTTCACCAGGTTTTTCAATTTCTATATCTAGATTATTATCTATAGAAACGTATGTTTTAAGAGCTGTAAGAATAGATGACACTTCTTCAGGGGTTGCATCAGGAAAGAGATTTTCTCTTAAAAACAAATCGATATAAAGGTAATGTGTCAGATAGAAATCATCCATTTTTAGATAATTTGCCTCTTCTAGATGGTCTGTTTTAATAGTGATCTTCTCAGATTGTGCATATCCTAAATTTAAGAATAGAACAAATAGTAAAAAAGTAAAGGTTTTCATTTGTGTTGGTTGATTTTGAGGTTGGGTGGTTGTAAAAATACTCTATAGTTCTAGGGCATTAATTTTGTTGTGGTTTACTCCTATGGTTACCAGTTACAAACTGGCATTAGCGGCTTTGTATACTAGAGCCAGCAGGTAAATAACTATCTATAAGATGTTACTCATAGTTATTTTTCCGATTCAACTTGTAATTGATTTCTAATATACTCGTTGATTTCAGATTTGTTAACTCCTAGATGAATTTCAATTGCTTTGTAATAATCTTCATCATTTGTCCCGCTTGACATAAACTCTCTCAATAAGTTCCAACCGCCTTTATCCATTATTTTTTTCGCTATAAGTCCACCCAAAACATAATGATAAGAAGTTTCGTTATCTAAATTTGTTAGTTTGAGCATCTCATTAAGATTGATTTGTAAATTATTTTGTAAATATTGATTTGTTTTTTTGATATGCCATTTTAAGCTTTTTCCTCGGCTTCCGCCCAAGAATGTTGCAATACCCTCGGAAACCCATAAATGTTTATTTGGAAAATGCTTATCTATTAGAACGTGAAATACTTCATGCGGATAAAATTCTCCTAAACCGCTACAAAAAACTTGATTTTCTGTTGCTTGACCACGAGGTGTTGACTCTCCTCCCATTCCAATGTAGTAATCTATACCTTTTAGGTTTTGAATATAATCATAATCAGCAGCAAAGTAGTACTCGAATGGTTCAGGTAATACATTTAACTTACTGCAAACATGATTTATAAAATCATTTAACTTTTTGGCCTTCTCAATATCAAACTTATGATTTATTGGGTAATAAAAATCAACAATTCCAACAGTTGAAAAATTCCAATTCATTTTTTCATAACTCAACCAATTATATAATTTATATTTTCCATGTTCTCTTTTAGCTATATAGTTGACAATCGCTAAAACATACGGGACACCATCCTCTTTGCAATAAGAAAATTGAGCTTTAATTTTACAAATGCCATTTTTAAATTTTATGCTCAAAATATGCACTGGAAAACCCATATAAAGTGAAGGTTGAAACTCACTTTCAAGAAAATCATAGTTTTTAAGTTTTTCCTGTTCCTCATTATTCCAATAAAGATTTTTTTCCTGTTTTTCAGGGTTGGAGGACATGTAATTCTCAATTAACATCATTACTTCCTTAGTCTCTACATCAGTAGTGTCGACGATGTGATTATAACTAACGTTTTGAGCTGAGATGCTAAACGTTATGAAATGTATGATTATAAATATCAGGATTCTTTTCATATAATGTTTGCTAACTTTTAAAAACATGACTCGTAACATGTAAAGTAGAAAATTATTTTTGGATTGCGCACTAACCAGGTTTTTAAATTTTATTATCTAAAATAGTAATTTAATTTGTGATTTGCTCCTATGATTACCAATTGCAAACTGACACTAGCAGCTTTGTATACTAGTGCCGGCAAGGGGAAATTTGCTTGTTTTTTTTCACCATAGTTCTTTGTTGTGCGTGCGTTTATTACTTAGCAAAAAAGATTGTATGTATTGAAACTAAAATATAAATAAGACTAAAAATCATAGGGATGTACATCTCTAATTTTGTTAAAGGTAAATATTTTTTTATGTTATTACCTTCACCCAACTCTATCCATTCGGCAGACCAAGGACTACTAGGTAATTTAGTCGATAATTTTCTTAAAATTGAATATTTTGCAGTATTTAAATCACGATATGATTTCACTAACCACCACCAAATTAAATTCATTACTAAGAGACTTAATAATGGAAAAAGAATAAGCCAATTAGGTTGTATTAATTCAATTTTTTCAAAAACAAAACCGATGGCACCTAACATCGTAGTATTTAATGTAAGAAAAAATACATTTGCTAAATTACGTCTTGAACTTACTCTATCTATCATTTCAACATATAGTTTATATTGTTCTAAGAGATGAGATAAATATAGCCCTTTTTCACTTTTGTAGTCTGAGCTTTCCTCAATATTGTTCCACATTTTATTTTTAGTTTAATGTTTTTCGTTTTCGTAAATGTGCTATAACGTTTATATATTGTTTGTTATGTGTTTCAAACGACTGATTTAGTAGAATTACCAGTCAATAAAGACCACAAGAACTGTCATAAGTAGGCTAGAAGCCAATAATAAATTGTGCCTTAGCTTTTATTTAGCGTAACTTCTAATTGCAGCTATAATACTTTCTGTATTCCACTTTACATCAACTATTGAGCGACTATAAACTTCAGAACTAATTCTTTCTCTTCCTCTAGGAATAACTCCAACAATTGGAATATTATTCTTTTTGGCAGTTTCTAACTCCCAAATCATCCATTCACTGTGAGATGCATAAATACCTGCTAAACCTAAAATTATATCTGAATTTAAAATTTTCTGTTTTAAAACAGATTTTACATAAGGTGCACTTTGAGAGTTTATTGGAACGTTTTTAGAAGCTTCCATAAATTCAACTTTAAAGTATCCTCTTGCGTTTAATAGGTTTTGTAAAGCTTCTAATTCATCTGTGTGTGCCCAGGAATGACTGATAAATATTTTATAATCTTTTGCCATATTAGTTGTTTAAATTATTGATGTGTTCCACTGATTTTTCAAATGTTTCTATTTCCCATTTAGCTTCTGATTTACTTTCAAATAGTTCTCGAAATTTATTATAGTCATCTTGCTTTTCAGTTGCAAGAGAGCAAATAGCCATTGTTGCATAAATCCATTTTATATCATTACGGTTTTCAAAGTCTTCTTCGTCAAATATGTCGTAAACGATTTTAATGATAGATTCTCGTGTCTTTTTGGCTTCTATTTTATAATATATTTTTTCCTCTCCATCTGGAAGTTCCTTTGATTTAATATCAAGGCAAAGAGCATAATTTTCTCCATTGTAATAATCTGATAACACTTTAAAACCCTTTCCATAAGATTCAATTGCTCGATTTAGATATTCTATGTCATTATCTAAAAGCCAAAGTCTTTTATAAATTGCTCCAACTATTCCTAATGTTTCAGGATCATTAGTTATTTTGTTTTCAGGTTCAAGTACTGAAATTATATTGAGTGCATCATTTAAAGCAGTTCTTTCTGATGGTAATTTTGATTTATAGGTACAGAGTGCTAATTGTTGCACGAAAAAAGGTTCGTTTTCTACCCTCTTTCTTGCTTTGTCCCATAACTTCGAAGCTTCCTCAAAATTGTCTTGAGTCATTTCATATTTAGCTCTTTCAACGAGTGCGAAAATATGTTTGTCTTTATCAGCTAATTCCTTTATTAATTCCAAATAATCTTCATTGGGTAGAATATGTGGTTGAGCAGATTGTATAAATTCAAACATTGGACTATCTACTGCTTTTGATTTTTCAAGACCTGATATTAAATTCTCTAAATGTTTAACACACCTTTTCGCTTCATCAACACCAATGTCATCTCCCATATGTTTGTAGTGGAAAATTTTGCTATGATTTAAGTCAAAAGGAATTGAACCATCTTCATCTCGCATAATTATTGTCGAGTATGGTTTTGCTGCATGTCTTATTCCAAGTTCATAAAGTGCATTTGGATTGAATGTTGTGATATCTGCTATTACTAAATCTGCGTGAATTAGTAGACTATACATACTTCTATCTATTATTCCAGATTCAGCAACTTCATCTCCTCTTATACATTCGTAACCACTTTTTTCAACTGCTGGTTTTATTATGTTCTTGTAAGTTTTATCAAGGTCATACGTTTTTGAAGCCAAATAGTCTGTCTTCTTTCCATATCCCATAATTACAAAACAAATTTTCTTCATAGTTCGGTTTTTTCTTAAATGACGCACAACGTGTTTGTATATGGTTTGTTGCGTGGTTTAGCACATAATTTAGCAAATAAAAACCGACTAGAAAATCCGCGAGGATTTTCGTAAGTAGGCTAGAACTAGCAATAAACTATATACGGTACTGGCAATAGTTATTTTATTTTTTCAATTATTGCTTTAGAGTTAAATCCTATGATTTCATCAGCAGATTTTTCTAAATATTTTGGAATACTATTTGTATTCCATGGTCTTACAGCAATAATTTTTTTGCCAAGAGATTTTGCAATTTCCACCTCTTTTTTTATCCAATATTTATTTGAATAATCACCACCTAAGACTAATAAACACCTACTGTATAATAATTGATTTGTAATTTTACTTTCAATTTCCTTTTCATTTTTTAAATCCTCTGCTTTGTCTATTGAAATACTATGATTGTAATAATCAAATCCTTGGTTTTCAAAACCTTTTATTAAATTATTGTAATCTTTATTATGTTTCCAAGAGTGACTTATAAATATACGTGGTTTTCTTTTTTTTCTTTTTTCTATATAATCATCTTCTTCATTTAATTCATTCCCAATTAAATAATCAATTAATTTTGATATTAGATGTGCAAAAAGTAAAATTCCTCCAATTGATATTATTAAAGGAAGCCAAGATTGTTTATTTTGATTGTTATTTTGCATTTAGTTCTTTTAAAATTTGATTTGAATGAAATGCCAGTTCCTTGTGTTTATTTAGGATTTGAGGTTTTTTACCTCTAGAGTTTGGAATTCTAACACAACATATTTTTTTGTTAAAATTATTTGCTAATTCAACTTCTAATTTTATCCAATCATGATTATGTGTATTGTCTCCAACTAAAACTAATAATATGGCACAACCTTTAATTTTATTTTTCAAGATATCTTTGATTTCCTTTTCACCTTTGACTCTTTGATCTTCATTTTCATAAGTAAATAAGTAACCATCCATAAGTCCTTTTTCTTGCCATTTAAGCATTTTATTTAAATAAGAATTATCTTCAAATACATGGCTAACAAAAATTGATTTCATAATAATAAATTTAGTGTGATTTTTAATTCCTAAAACTAATAGTAGTAAAGAATAAATTTAGAGTTGTTTATAAACTTTATTTTCTTCTTTGCGCCAACCAAAGAGTATGCTCTCTTGATATTGCATTTTCGGATGAAACACAAGCCGAATTTTTAAATTTTACTAATTATTTTATTTTCGGGAATTTGTCAAATTTAAAAATTTGGCGACTTTCCAAATATGCCCAAACCATCGATTTAGCAATGACTTGCGCTATTTTTCATATAACTGTTAGGCACAGTTACTCTCTTTCAATATCTTCTCGGATGTCTCCTAATTTTTTTTTCATCCAATACGCAGGAACTTTTTCTTTTAATGATTTTAATATTTCGTCATCATCTAATCCTGCAGAAATTAGCATTTTTATTCTATTGTGTGCCTCTTCTTGTGATATATAATTATTGCCTCTTCTTTTTCTCGTATCATTATTACTAGATGAATGGTCACTCTCGGTTTCTATTCTTCTTAATCGTCTATCAACATTTCTAATTGTACTTAAAACATCTCCTAATACTTCGTTTTCAGTTCTTTCAATTTTAACTTCTTCATCACTAGTTGATTTCATTATAGTTTTAAAGTCTTTTTCAAATTGTGACCAATAAGTATCAAAAACGTTTTGTAGAATACTTTCTCTTAGTGAATTATCTAAAGAATTATTTAAGGTCCTAGCTAGTTGATACAAACCTTCTTTATCTGGAAAAGTATGATTGAATTGAGCTAATGGATCTGATATGTCATTAGGCTCTAGGTCAATTAAGAAAGTACACACCTTGTTTGATGATAGTCCTTTAGCTAGTGCACCTGATTCGAATAATATCCAAGGTTTATTTAAATTAGCTTTAGTTAAACAAACTATTCCTATTTTGGTAGTTGCTAGTTGGTCTGTAATTTCCGAAAACCATAATGCTCCTCTATCAATATCTTTGCTTGACATCCAAGGGTCAGCAGCTTGAAGTACACATTCCAGCCAATTATTTAATAATTCCGCTACTTGTCTACTTCTATTTCCTGACCAACTTATAAATACTTTCATATGTTTCTTTTAATTGTGCCTAACGTTAATATATAAGCAATCTACTAAAAAACCATATACTGACCCTACTGTATAGGCTGTATATGAGAACTTTTATCAAGAATGCGTTGCATTGCGGTTTTGGTTGTATATGAGAACTTTTTAAAATTAAACGTTTAATAACAGTTAATGCTTATTTTTTAATCATAACAAATTTTCCCACTACTGCTCTATTTCTATAACAACCGTAAATCTAGGACTACCTGGAGAATGATCTTTACGGTATCCCGTAATGGTGGTTTATTTTTTTGGTATTCTTTTCTGTTCTTTACCTAGGTAACTATGCACGGTCGCTACTATCTAGTGGTGTGGCAGTTATGGTGCTCTACTAGGTTTTTATTTGTTTGTTGTTGGGCATAAAAAAAACCAGCGTATGGGCTGGTTTTTTATGGAGTTTATATATTGTGGTGGTGTTGGTTTTTATTCCGCTTTCGCGAAAGCGGAACCCTTATCCTACTTTTTATATTACATGAAATTGTTCTTTTTCTTTTTACTTTTAAACAAGCCTGGCAGCTGGTTATAATCTAAGAAGTACTGCACTTTTAAGGATATGGTGTGGTTAATGGGCTGGTCAAATAGGGTATTAAAACTGCTATTGAAATTTTCCATAGCCTGTGCGTCTCTATTAAATAACTGGTTTCTATACAGTGCGGTCATGAAGCTGCCTGGGGCAAACTGCCAGGAATAACTGAGGTCAAAATTCCAGGTACTGAAGTTGATATTAGGATCGCTAGGTAATGTGCTGGCGGTATATCCTGTGGTGCGGTCTAGGCGGCCGTTTTCTTTAAGGGAAAAAAGGCTGTCGTCATATTCTACAATACCCCAATAGTGTCGCAAGGTAAGGGAAAGTGTGTGGTAGGGATTAAAATTATAGCTGGCGTTAAGGGTTTGCTCTATTTCTATACGGTCGCGATCGCCAAAGATGACGTCTTCTCCTACCTGGGTGACGTAGCCTCTATTTGCTTTATAATATTCTCTATCAAAGAAATAACTGAGTACAAATTTATCATTAAATCGCATGCGTGGCCCAAAACCAAACCAGTAGTTGAGGTAGTTTCTATCTTTTTCTACAAAGCCTTCTATCCCACCGTTTGCGCTTATGGCTAGTTTTTTATTATCGTTAGAATTGAACCATATATTTGAGTTGGCTAGATTTTTAGTGATAAAGAAACTGCCTTCTTTTCTAGGTTCAAAATAATCGTATTGTTTGCCTGGCGAGAGGCTTAAACTGAAGCCGTAGTTATTAAGTGTGGTTGTGGTACCGTCTATATTACCGCCTAGTTCTAGTCCTGTAAAGGTGCCAGGATTTGCCAGTCTGGTGTAATCTACATAGGTATTTACATAGATGTTGTTCCATTTTCCTTTTGGTTTAAAGGTGCGGTAGGTGGCGTTGATACCAAAGTCGTTAAAGTTGTTTCTGAACTGAAGTCCGAGGTCGTTGATGTCATACTTAGCGTCTGCATAGCTGTGGTCAAAGTTATAACGCCAGTTGCCGCTTATGGTTTGTGCTCTAAAAAAGGTGCTGTAACCAGACTGTGTGCCGGTCTCTAGGTTTAAATGGCTCATTTTTACCTGACCTTGTATGTTATAGGTATTGGTTTTATTTACAATATCTGCAAAGAGTGCGGTAACGTTTGCATCTCTAAAACCGCCGTTGCGTGTGGTGTTGGTATTTATGATACCGGCGCTGGAGTTTTTATTGAATTGCTGGTCTACGACTATGATGTTATAGTTAGTAAGCGGTTCTACGAGTTCTTCTCTACGTGTGCCGGCTATGGTGTTTTCTATGGTGGCATAGGTCTTATCTGTAATGCTATTAAAGAGTCCGATGCCCAGACCGTTTTTAGTCCTACCAGATACTTTTAATGCATTGAGCACTTTTACGGTTTCTGGATAGTCTATGACCTCTTCTGTACTGCTGGTGCTAGGAAATGCAGATGGTGCGCTACCGACACGTCTAGAAAAAAAGAGGTTTGCTTTACTGAATAGGTCTACACCTTCTGTAAAGAACTGTCGTTGCTCTGAAAAGGTTTGCTCAAAGGGTCCTAAATTAAGAGAGACGTCATCAAATCCTGCCTGACTGAAGTCTGGAATAAGGGTCGCGTCTAGGGTAAAGTTTTCGGTAATGCCGTATTTAACGTCTAGTCCTGCGTTAAAATCGGTCTGTGTGTTGCCGTCAAAACTGCGGCTTACTCCAGAGACAAATGGGTAAAAGGCAAGTCTTACTGGTGGTTTTAGGTTTTTGAGTCCTTTTAACTCGCCGTGGTAGAGTCCTATGTTTCCCTTAGTTGGGTCCAGCTCGTTCCAGGTGTATTGTGAGTTATCTCTTCTAAACCTGCGGTGGAACTGTATGCCCCATGTCTCTACGTTTTTATTATCAAATCGCAGGCAGCGGTATGGGATTTTCATTTCTAGAGACCAGCCGTCTTCATTGATTTGTACAGCACTACTCCACACCGCATTCCAGCCGAAATCTTCTCCTATACTGGGATTTGCGATCGCGTCTGCCTGTGTGCCCGATGCAAATACAAAGAACTCGGTGTCGTTTTGTGCGTCGTTATTGGGGTTTACTACAAAGCCAAAGAAGTCTGATTGTGCAAAGTTATCTCTGCTAGAGAATTGTTTTGCGATTTTTGAAGGATCGTCATACAAATATGCCGATACATAAATGGCGGTGTCGTCATAGACCATTTTTACAATGGTTTTATTGTGTACCGAATCTGGAACACCCATGGTAGGTCTAAACTGAATGAAGTCTTTGGCTTCTTGTGCGTTTTGCCAAATGTCTTCGGTTAATTTTCCGTCTATTTTTATGGATGTTGTTGTTTTTTCTATTTGCAGACTTTTATTGATTTGAGCAAAAGAAAGTGTGGTAAAAAGCAACAGTAAAATTGTAGGAATGTAATTTTTCATTATCTGATTAGGTTAGCTTTTTAAGGACGTCTGGTTTTAATCGATGTTACAGTTTAATGCTTCCTTTTATCTTAAATGTCTATAATTTCGGTAGGATACCGCGCTATTTGTAGGGATATTCTGTTATAATTATCATTTGTTCAAAAAAGTAACAGGAATAAACGTTAAAAGCGTAACAAAATGAATTCTAATACTCTATAAATAATCTTTATTTGTAGGAATAATTTTTTTATTCCAATAATGATAAGCGCCCCTATTCTCGATAATGAATCAAAGAGACAAGCAGCTGTAGAAAAATACCGCTTGCTGGACACCATGCCTGAGGATAGTTATGATAATATCACTTCTATAATCGCTAGTGTCTGTGATGCTCCTATATCTTTAATTACTCTAGTAGATAAAGCTAGAAATTTTATAAAATCTGGTCACGGAGTGGATATTACAGAGTCTGAGCGAGACATCTCTTTTTGTGGTCACGCTATAGCTAGTGACGATGATATCATGATCGTTAACGATGCACGTGAAGATGTGCGTTTTAAGGATAATCCACTACTTACCGATTTTAAAGCTATTTTTTATGCCGGTGTACCTCTAGTAGATGCAAACGGTTATAAACTAGGTACATTATGTGTTTATGACAGCAAACCAAGAACACTAGTTGCACACCAGATAAAAGCTCTCAAAGCTATGGGCAAGCAGGTAATGCATCTTTTTGAAGAGCGTTACAAGACTTTTAAACTTCTTGCCATGCAGGAAGAACTAGAAGAGCGCAATGAAGAGTTAAAAGACTTTGCTGGAATAGTATCTCACGATTTAAAAGCACCGTTATCTAACATAATAATGATAACTAAACTTTTAAAAGAAAGCGAGAAAAACCTATCACAACAGTCCATAGATTATCTAGGTTATCTGAGAGATAGCTCTAATAATATGAGTCGTTATATAGATGGTATTTTACAGTTTTACAGCAGTAACGAACTGGTTACCGAAGAATATGATAGCGTTAGTTATGTAGACACTATAGAAGACGTAATCGCCATGACGGTAAAAGATGATCATATAAAGATCAATTACATACCAGAATATGACACCACGTTATTAACTCATGAGGTTGCTTTAAAGCAAATTTTAATGAATTTAATGACTAATGCGATAAAGTATAATGATAAAGAAGAAACCCTTATAAATATTAACCTAGAAGAAAATAAGGAAGAATATATAATTACTATAAGAGATAACGGTAGTGGTATTGCTCCAGAGAATTTGAAATCCATATTTAAGCTGTTTTATATCGCTACACAAGAAGATCGCAACGGTAAACAAGGTACAGGAATAGGACTGGCAACTGTTGCTAGATTAATAGACCACATGCAAGGTAAAATTACTGTAGATTCTCAACTAGGAGAATGGACTGAATTTAAAATAACCTTACCTAGAAAAGGAACTCTAGAAACTGCCTAAACTTCTTTAATTCCAAATAAAAAGTCCGTAATGTTATACGTATAGCATTACGGACTTTTTTAATATTAGACGAAATAGAATTAGACTTTAGTCCCGTCTTTTCTATATTCTACGTCCATATTTTTTCCTTTTTGTTTAAATTCTATATCGTAGAATTCCCCTTGTGTAGCACTCATAACATGCTCTGCTTCTTGTATGGTTCTATCAGGAAATTCTCTTTCTATTGCTTTTTGTATCGCTTTAGGGATTTCTTTGTCTTTGATAGAATTTTCTGTTTCTCTCCAAGTACCGTCTGCATGAAAATCTGCACGGTATTTCTCTCCATCTTTTTTAAAATGAGCTTCCCAATAGCCATGGTCGTCTAGTTCAAAATCTGGATCGTTTTCTCCTGGATATTTTGTTTCAAAAGCTTCTAGTACTACTTGAGGCACCTCGTTTGAAGACTGGGTCTGACAACTAGCACTAATCGAAATAAATAATAACGTAAATAATATACCTGTAAGTCTCATAATTATCTGTTTTTAATAAATTTACAGATAGATACACACACTTCTACTTAATACTGTATTAATATGTGTTATGAGATGTTAAAATAACAATAGAATTCTTACCAGCTTATAGGTCTGTAATCCTTCAAAAATTTACCACACCAGTGCTTACCAGTATTGATACCATCAAATAATGGATCCATAACACGTGCTGCACCATCTACTATATCTAGTGGCGGCTGGAAATCGTGAACTTCTTGTTTCTTTTTAGACAGCTGTACAGGATCCTCATCTGTAACCCAGCCCGTATCTACCGCATTCATGTAAATACCATCTTTAGCCAGTGTGCCTGCTGCGGTATGCGTTAACATGTTAAGAGCAGCTTTGGCCATGTTAGTATGTGGATGGCGGTCTTCTTTGTGAAAGGTATGGAACTTCCCTTCCATCGCACTCACGTTTATGATGTGTTTTTTACCTGTATTATCTTTCTTCATAATTTCAGAAAGACGGTTACAAAGTACGAACGGAGCAACAGAATTCACTAGCTGTACCTCTATCATCTCGGTAGTTTCTATCTCTCCTAGTTTTAATCGCCAGCTATTGGTTTTTCTTAAATCCACTTGCTGTAAATCTGCATCGAGTTCACCTTCTGGAAAAACCTCTTGTGTTACCAGTGCTTTGTCAAAACTATACGGTATTTGAGATAATTTTGCACTTGCTCTTAAACCTATACCAGGTTCTGGACCGTGCCATGTTACCGGCATATTTTTATTAGGCGATGCGCCTGGAGTTAATTCTTGTAACTCATGTAAACATTTGTAATGATCTGTAAGCGTTTCTTGTGCAAATACAGGTAATTGCTCAAAAGTCAACTCTTCATTAGGCATTAAATGTGCATAAAATCCAGACGGTCTTCTTACTGTTTGCGCAGCGTTATTGATAAGAATATCCAGACGGTCGTATTTCTGTTCTATATAATTACAAAAAATCTCTACACTAGGTATGTGACGTAAATCCAACCCATGAATATGTAAATTGTGTCCCCATTCTTTAAAATCTTCTTCTTTAGAAAATCGCAAAGCACTATCATGTGGGAAACGAGTAGTTGCAATAACTGTTGCACCACCACGCAATAACATTAAGGTAATGTGGTATCCTATTTTAAGCCTAGAACCGGTAATAATGGCTACTTGCCCTTTTACATCGGCATTTTGAAAACGTTTTGCATAATTAAAATCACCACAGTCGGTACACATCTGGTCATAGAAATGATGCAGTTTTGTAAACATGGTTTTACATACATAACAATTGCGAGGTGATTCTAGCTCGCCAGTTTCTTTTTGAGAAAGGTCTGCAGCGGCTAGTAATTTAGGAGCAGTAAAGATGGCATCTTCACGTGCACTTCTTATTCCTGTTTCTTTACGAGCATGTTTATCTCGTTCTATTTGTTTTCTTTTGGCAGCTTTTTTAGCATCCTTTTTACCGCGCTTGTATTCTTCACGAGTCGGTCTGGATAATTTACCTGCCGCTTTCATTAACGCGACACGCTGCTCCTCTGGTAACGCAAATACACTTTTAGGATCTTCAATAAACTTATTAAGTGTTTGAATACATGCTTCTATTTCTTGTATAGAAGTGTTTTCATTTTCTTGAGTTTTGTCCGTATTCATAGTGCATTTTTCTGTGTGCAAATTTAATGGTTATCACAACAATATGGAGCCCTATTTATCAGGATAATAGAAAGAATGGTTGTGTAGGTTCCGCTTTCGCGAAAGCGGAAACAAAATCAATTTAAGTAGACCAGTTAAAATCTGTAATTTACTATAGAAATTAGTGTGTTTACCTGTTTTTAGGAGAAGGCTTGATGTCATCTTTACCTCTCTTTCTACTATTGATAAAATACACACCGGTAATCATAATCGCAGCAGCAATCAAGGATTGTGTGGTTACTTCTTCGTCCAAGAAATACCAACCTAGCAATAGAGCTACTACAGGATTTACATAAGAAGAGGTTGCCACTTTTTCTGTAGAGATATTCTTTAAAAGGAAATTAAATGCCGTAAAAGCCGCAATACTACCGAAAATAATAAGGCAAGCTAAAGCGATATAGGTAGGCTCTTGCCACGTCATAGGAGAAGACCAAGACTCGCTAAAAGCAAAACTAGCAATAGCCAGTATGACACTAGCCGCTATCATTTGATAACCAGTCGAGACAAAGAAATTAGTAGGTACATCAGCTTTGGCGACAAATAAACTACCTGCACTCCAACTTAAAATACAACTGATAATCATGACAATACCAGTAATAGCGCCTTCTTTGGTCGTTATTTCATTCTGACTAATTAAGATGTACATACCTACTAGCCCTAGAACAACACCTATAACAGATTTTGCTTGCAATGCTTTGCGTTGCACGAGTCGCATAAGTAACAGAATAAATAAGGGTTGCAATGCGGCAATAAGTGCTGCAAAACCTGTGTCCACATATTTTAATGCCCAAACAAAGACACCGTTACCATAACTAAGAAAAAGAAAACCTGCTAGTGTACAATTGAAAAATTGTTTTCTAGTAATGCTAAGACTGTACCCTAGCAATTTTGCTATTATAAAAATAAGAATACCTGCAAGTGAAAATCGGATACTAGCAAGCATAAATGGTGGCAACTCGGTCACCGCCATTTTATTCCATAAATAGGTAGATCCCCAAAATACATAAGTGGAGAAAAAAGCAAGACCTATTAAAGCAGTTTTTCTATTCATGGAAACAAAGCTAATTCAATAATCGGTATTGAACAGATAAGTATCTATTAATGTTATCAAAAAAAAGGGCATAAAAAAAACCCATCTAAATTAGATGGGTTTTGTAAGAAATTTAAAGAATCGAATTAGTCGATTACTCTAACATTAACGGCGTTTAAACCTTTTTTTCCTTCTTTAAGTTCGAATTCAACTTTGTCACCTTCACGGATCTCGTCGATTAAACCTGTTACGTGTGCAAAATGTTCCTGACCTGATCCTTCTTCTGTGATAAATCCAAATCCTTTTGCGTCATTGAAAAATTTTACTGTACCTGTACTCATTTGTAATAATTTAAATTAATAATACTTCTTATTTGATTTCAAAAGCCGTGCCACAAGAGTATTCACCATGGAAAAGCTCGTTACAATCAGACAATAGAATAAAAAACTAAATAAGAAATCTCACTAATCTTTATGACCACATGTTCCAATCATACAGCAAAAATAATCTTTTTAATCAATGTAAAGCAATAAAAACATGAAATAGATTTAAAATTAGTAAAATAATAACAATAGAAACGACAAGCACCTCAACAACAGCTATTTAATTACTCTGTAAAAGGTAACAAATGTGTATAAAAAAATAGCCATATCTCTATGGATATGGCTATTTATTAAAGTCTAAAATTTTAAAATCTTAAGCTTGTTGCTCTTCGTCTTTTTTAGACTTGCGGTATAAGTACGTTTCAAAGATATTACGCTTTGCAAATCTGTAACGGTTGTCTGCATTTATAAGTTTTTTGAAGATTTTTACATCTACTCCAAAATATTCATAAGTACTACCATCTGTAAAAACTACTTCTAGTACACGTCCTTTGTGGTCAAAGTCTTTTATACCAGTGTTAGAAATCGTTTCTTTATATTCTGCTAGGTTAGCTTCCTTAGTTTCTGGAGCAATACTAACAAGAAAGTGGTAACCATCGATAATCGTTCTACTCATTACCTCTGCCTCTTCTTTCTTATCATCACCTTCCTGAAATTTATCAGGGTGCCATTCTTTAACTAGGTTACGGTAACTTTTTTTAAGTGCTTTAAGTTCAATGTCCTTTTCTACGTTGAACATTTTCTTATACTGATTAATACGCTTCATGTGCTCCTCTTTTTTAAGGCGGCGCAAAAATACATCTTTAATCTAGATGGAAAACATTAAAAACTAGAATTCTACAATTCCTTTTTAGGTAAAGTAGGCAGTTGTTGATTTTTAGTAGGCTTAACGACAAATGGTGTGAACCAGTCCCAAGTAATTCCTATCTTAAAACGAGCAAAATCGTCTAAAAAACGATAGTTATAATCGTCACGACCCACAGAAAACTGTACGAGAATACCTAAATCGCTATCCCATGGGTATAAAATACCGCTGGTTTCTGACCTATAAGGAGCACTGGATGGGTGTGAACCTATGGTATAATTAAATTGCTGACTAAGGGTGTACCTCATCTTTTTGAGATGTGAAGTAAATTCATAACCGAATTCTAACTGGTGACGTCCTAAAATATCTATGTCTTCTGGATTATATCCTCCAAAATCTGCAAAACCTAAAAACTTATCGTGATACAATTGATAAGTAGCTGTAAAAGAATGAATTTTTTGAGGAATATTATCTCCGTTAAATGTATTGAGGCGGTAGTTAAAACTAAATCTTGTTAGGTTAGTTGAGAAATTACCTCCACTTCTATTGAGTAATTCTGCAAGATCTGTATCGTCTGTAAAACTGTTATACAATGCTATACTCTCTTCAGAATTATCATCAAACTCGGTACTAAAAGCGCTACCTGCTTGTCCATTACTGTAATGCCCAGACTCCACAGCAACAGTAAGGAAGTTATCATCATTAGTTTTAATAATTTTTTGCCATCCCAGTAATACTTTATAACTAGGGGTTTTTACTGGTTTAGACTCTTCATTATAGATTCTAAATTGAGGTTGAAAAGATAAATACACCGCATCACCATTTGTTATGGTATCTTTATTAAGCGCTTTTCTTAAATCGTTATACAGACTGTAATAAACGACTGGTCTAGCCTCTAATAAAATCTCTTCGTATTCATTATTACCCAAACCTACAGACAGGTCTGGTCGTATAGCGATAGGGTAATATTCTTTAAATCCACTAATCTCATCTTGTTGACCATAAGAAATGAAACTAGTTAAAATTAAAGCAATTAGTAAAATTTTATTCATAATTCAGTTTTTGGGGATAGAAAAATTAAAGCGTGTAAATTTAGTCAATGAAAGAGGCTTATTGCTATCTTTTAAAATGCTATTAACATTAACCTCAACAAAATCTCAATATCATTTATGAATAAAAAAAAAGATTCAGTCTTCATGAAAGCAGAATCTTTTAAATACGTTATAAAATCTATTTTTTTGCAAGTCTGCGCAATGCGACCCATTGTTTAAGCATTTCTCTAGAATCTACTGCTGGATATCCTAAAACGGTTTGTCCTGCTTTAACATCATTCATCACACCACTACCAGCGCCTATAGTTGCACCAGACTCAATAACTGTATGGTCTTTAATACTGGCACTACCACCTATGATAACACCATCACCTAGTGTAACAGAACCTGCAAGACCACTATGACCAGCCATTATACAAGATCTACCTAAGATACAATTGTGTGCTATTTGAACCAGGTTATCGATTTTACAACCATCACCTACTATGGTAGAATTGAATTTTGCACGATCTACACAAGAATTTGCACCTATCTCCACTCCATTTCCTATTACCACGTTACCTATGTGTGGTATTTTAACCAGGCCACGACCATCGTCTGCTGGGCGGTAACCAAAACCATCTGCTCCTATACTCACATTAGTATGAAAAATGCACTGCGCACCTATTTGAGAACGCTCTCTAATAACCGTACCAGACCAGACTACTGTTTGTGGACCTATCGTGGTGTCGTCAAAAACACTAACATTGTGGTACAATACCACTCCATCTCCCAAGACTACATTTTTACCTATGTAACAATGTGCGCCTATTTTTACACCTTTACCTACAGTTGCTGTTTTATCAACTACTGCTGTTGCATGAATATCGGTATCAAAAGCAGGTGTCTCTGGTTGAAAAGCTTCTAACAATCTCGCCATAGCAAGATCTGCATTTTTAACTTTAACAAAAGCACGATTATCTCCAGGCTGCAATTCTATATTATCATTAATAATAGCGACTGACGCATTTGAATCTGCCCAGAATTTTGCATATTTCTTATTTCCTATAAAAGTAAGATCGCTATTTGAGGCATTTCTTATCTCGTTAACACCTGTTACAGCATGAGTTGTGTTGCCTACTTGTTCTCCTTTTAGGATCTCGTTAATTTGTTCTACAGTAAATGAATGCATAAATAGTTAGTTGTTAAGTGGTAAATCTAAGTATTTATAAAAGAAAAGTAGCACTGTGTGCAGAAACAAGGCATAAAAAAAGACCGTACAAAACGGTCTTTTTAAACTTAATTATTTTTAAATCTCTTATTTCTTCAAAGATTCCATATCAATAACAAAACGGTATTTTACATCATTCTTTTGTACTCTTTCAAAAGCTGTATTGATCTCGTCCATATTGATCATTTCTATATCAGACACAATATTGTGTTCTCCACAAAAGTCTAACATTTCTTGAGTTTCTTTGATACCACCTATTAAAGAACCAGCAACTCTTTTTCTACCTAGAATCACACTACCACCATGCATAGGCTCTAACGGCTCTATCGCACCTACCATACACATAGTAGAATCACGTTTAAGTAAATGTAAATAAGGATTGATATCGTGTTTTACTGGAACTGTATTAAGAATAAAATCAAAGGTTCCTTTATGTGCTGCCATAGCATCACTATCCTTAGAGATAAGAACACCATCTGCTCCTAGACGCTTAGCATCGTCTGCCTTACCAGGAGAAGTAGTAATCATAATCGTTTCTGCACCCATAGCAGCTGCAAACTTAATACCCATGTGACCTAAACCACCTAGACCTACAACACCTACTTTATCACCTTTCTTGACTTTCCAGTGGTTAAGCGGTGAGAATGTAGTAATTCCAGCACATAATAAAGGTGCGGCAGCTCTTGCGTCTAGATTTTCTGGAACTCTTAGTACAAATTCTTCTCTAACTGTAATACTTGTAGAATAGCCACCAAAAGTATGATCACTATCTGCTCCACCTATTTTATCCTTACCGTTATACGTACCTACCATACCGTTATCACAGAATTGCTCTAGGTCATCTTTACACGCACTACACGTCTGACAAGAGTCTACCATGCAACCTACACCTACTAGATCACCTACTTTATAACTAGAAACACCGTTCCCTATTTGAGAAACCTTTCCTATAATTTCATGACCAGGTACGATAGGGTATTTTGCATTACCCCAGTCATTTTGTTTTGCATGTATATCACTATGACATACACCACAGTAAAGTATATCGATTTTTACATCATTTTCATTAAGATCACGACGTTTAATAGTCATTTCCTTTAAATCTGCATCCTTATTTACTGCTCCGTACGCTTTTACTTCTTGCATTTTTTATTGTTTAAATACCTCCTTATCGGTTCTGGTATTGTGGTTATTATTTAGTTTTGCAAAACTAGCCAGAAATACGTTTTAAATGGGTTAATAACGCGTTAAAGCATTAGTTTTTTGCTATTAAAATTTATGAAAATTCCGCTTTCGCGAAAGCGGAACACATCTAACTACACTCTTCTACTGTATCTTTACCTACTTAATACAAATTTATGCTACACATAGTTCTCATAGAGCCAGAAATTCATACCAATACTGGTAATATAGGTCGTTTAAGTCTGGCTACAGGTTCTCACTTGCACCTAGTAAAACCATTAGGTTTTGAACTAAGCGATTCTAGATTAAAAAGAGCAGGACTGGATTACTGGCAACATATAGAATTGAGCATCTATGAAAATGCTGATGAGTTTTTTGAGAAAAACAAAGATCGATCTATGGCATTTTTGAGCAGTCATGGAACTAAGGATTATACCGATATACCATTTGAAGAAGGAACGATGATTATCTTCGGGAAAGAGTCTAAAGGTTTATCAAGTGATATTACTGATAGATTTAAAGATCATTTATATAAAATCCCACAATACAGCGAGCATATACGCAGTATTAACCTAGCAAATGCGGTAGCTGTTATTACTTATGAAGGTTTGCGCCAATTGCGATAAATAAAAAACCCAACCATTTCTGGTTGGGTTAAATTTTAAAATTGGTAAGCGTCTATTGGTTAGATTCCATTTGCGCTTCTCTTCTCATCTCTTCTCCTGCTACTATTCCTATCTCTACTCTTCTGTTTTGCGCTCTACCTTCAGCAGTTTCATTAGTTGCTTTAGGAGAAGCCTCACCGCTGTAAGTCATCGCTATTCTATCGCTAGAAATACCATGTGTGGCTAAATAGTCCCTAACACTCGCAGCTCTTTTTCTAGACAATTCAAGGTTGTAATCTTCGGCACCCTGACTATCTGTATGACCTGCAACCAGCACCTCTGTACCAGGATACTTGTTCATTACATCTAACAGCTTATTAAGAGTAGTTTGTGAGTTTGCATTCAATAACGACTGATTTGTAGCAAACTTTACTCCACTACCTTCATCAAAAGTTACTACTATTCCTTCTCCTACTCTTTCTACATCTGCACCTGGTAAACTAGCTTCTATTTCTTTAGCCTGCTTATCCATATTGCGACCTATTAAGTTACCAGCGATACCACCTATTGCAGCACCTACTACAGCACCTTCAGTCTGGTTATCTCCATCGCCTACATTATTTCCTATAATTAAACCTAGAATAGTACCACCTGCAGCACCGATTACGGTACCTTTTTGCTGACTATTGCTATTTTTAACTGCTCCACAACTTACTAATAAAGCAGCTGCGATTACTATTGTGATTATATTTGATTTCATAATTTTAGTTTTAATAATTGTTTTTGACAAAATTCATATTTACATAAACCGTCTCTCCATTTACACTAGCCGGTATACTCCAGGTCATGTTAGATTCATTTGCCCTGGTAATTTCTAGTTGATAGCCCGCATTAGATTCTGATTTATATTTTGTGTCTGTTATTTTAAGTAACAAATCTCCTTTTATCATTTCTTTACTGCCTGGTACATCCCATATAAAATATCTTTCACCTGTTGAACAATTTGCATTATTGATGTTGTATGTACCTCTATTATTGTTAGCTACAAAGTTCCAATTGCTACCCTCAAAACAACTAGCAGCAACATCTTGCAATAGCGTAGATTTAAATTCTCCTACACCATCATAAGTAACACTCTCTATAATCCAATTACCATCTATAACTCGTGTAGTCTGTTTTACCGCATTAGTTGTAGAACAACTGGTAATCGCAAAAACTACAAGCAACACTAAAAACAAAATCTTCTTCATAACTATTAATTTTATACGATATTATCATTTATATAATATGACATGAGTTATAAAGTTCTTAATTAACAAAATTTACCAATAGACTTAACAGAATCCGATCGAAATCAAAAAAAAATCCAACCATAAATGGTTGGATTTTTTAAATCTAAACTTGGCTTACTCTTATTTTAGGGAAATCTTTCTTTTAGGCTGTGGTAATGCTTCTTCCTTCTTAGGAAGCGTTATCAATAAAACGCCATTGTTATATGAAGCATCTATATCATTTTGATTTACCGTTTCTGGTAAGTTAAAACTTCTTTTAAATGATTTCTTACCAAATTCTCTTCTCGTAAATTTAAGAGCAGCGTCTTCTTCTATTTTTTCTACTTGTGAAGCAATAGTAAGAACATCTTTATCTACTTCTATCTGTACCTCATCTTTTGAAAAACCTGGGATACTTAATTCTAATAGATAACTCTCTTCTCTCTCTGCTACATTAATCGATGGTACGAAAGATTTTGCAGTCTCTGTTGTACCTCCTAAATAATCGTTTTTAAACATTTCATCAATAAGTGATGGTAACCAATTGTTTGCTGTTGTATGTGCTAATTTCATAATACTAATTTTTAATTGTTATGATTCAGCTTATTCAAACAGGATACCAAACAATAAAAGCGACACAATGTCGCTTTTACATGGTTTAGCAATGACTAAATGTCATTAATTACTATTTCTTAGGTGTATTTGCATCAATTCTGACGGTGGTATTTCTCCATGTGGATATTTAAGCATGGTTTGCAGTAATGCATCTACAGTCGTTTTTCTAAATCCGTATTGTAAAGCTACTTCATGTAATAGTTGTAATTCTAACTCATCTACATGACCATCAATATGCATCATTAACATCATTCTATGAAAATGAACTATACGCTTAGTATAATCCTTAGGCGGCATAGTTGTTAACTCTTCTGGATGGTTAATCATATAATCGATCTCTTCTTCACTTAAATCCATACGTTTTCCTACCGATGTTATAAAGCTCACCTCTTCTTTCTTTAGATGGTTATCTGCATGTGCCATTAGGATTAACTCGCTTATAATGTGTCTCTTTTCTTCTGTAGTGTAGGTCATGTGATATGATAATAATATGTGAAAATACATATTTATTAGGATTAACTTAACCACATTACTCTTACTTTTAAGAATATGAATTCGATTTTTATAAGACTCAAGTCCTTTTTCAACACAATTACTGGTAGTATTGCGTTTTACCCATCTTTTTATGCTGTAAGTGCTATTTTATTCGGTTTATTCATGAAATGGGCCGAAGAAATGAATGTTTCCAAAGCTTTTCAAGAGGTTTTCCCATCTTTAATCATTAACGATGTAGATACAGCAAGAAGCATTTTAACCACTTTAATAGCTGGTGGTATCTCTATGTTAGTCTTTACCTTTTCTATGGTGATGCTTTTATTGAGCCAGGCCGCGGCTAACTACTCACCTCGTGTTCTACCCAATTTAATATCTAATAGAAAACACCAGTTTATTCTTGGGGCATTTCTAGCAACCATTCTATATAATATAATAACAGTGATAGGTATAGATCCATCTGGTAGCGACTACCATCTTCCAGGACTATCGGTATTGATAGGTATTATAAGTGCCTTTGTAGCACTAGCAGCTTTTGTTTACTTTATTCACAGTATTTCTTCTAGCATACAAATCAATAATATACTAGAAAACATATATAATAAATCTAGTAAACGACTACAGATTCTTATAGAACAACAATCATCACAAGACCAATTTCCTAATACTAGTAAATGGTACACGTACCCAACTAACAGAAGTGGTACCATACAAAACATAAGTGTAGAAGGTTTGAAAAAATCATGTGAGACTTGTAAAACTAAATTTGAAATGCTCACCACCAAAGGGAAATACATTCTAGAAGGAGAAGCTCTTTTTAAATCTGAAATAGAATTAAGTTATACACAATTAACTGAAGTGCATAAAAATTTTAATTATTCAGAATCTGAATTAGTAAGTGATAACTACGCCTTAGGATTTAAACAAATTACAGAGATAGGTATTAAAGCCATGTCACCAGGTATAAATGATCCAGGGACTGCTATAGACACCATTGATTACCTAACTGACTTAGTGCGTTTAAGAATGCTCAAAAAAGATCACAACATTGTACTTAATGAGGATAAAGATGCTCTTATAATGTTAAACACCACAAAATTTGAAGATCTTATCTATGATATTTTTGCGTCTTACCGCAAGTATTGTAAAGAAGACTTATCTGTAATGGGTAAACTGCTGCAATTATTCTCTCTTTGCATGGGTAGAGAAACCTGTGAACAGTCTTACTACACTACATTACACTTACAGGCACAATTACTTATTCACGATGCCGAAGAATCTATTTCAAATTCTCACGATCTCGATCGATTAAAAACACAATTTGAATCCATAGAAACTCAATACCATCAATTATCTAGTAATTGATCTATTAAGTAAGTATCCATTTAAAGCCTTATCCATGTTTGGGTTCTATAAAATATAGCGATATACCCTCGTACTTTTAACCGGTTAGGATTATCATCATCCAGCCATATTTTACAGGTATATGTTTTACCATTTTCTGGATCTAGAATATCACCTCCCTTATATACGTCTCCTTTTTTATTAAGACCCTGTATAATTTCTAGTCCTAGAATCGGTGCATCTTTCTGTTCTCCTTCACAGTTGATACATAATGCATTTTTAGGCGCATTCTTATCTAGTATTTTAGCAACTTTTCCATAGATCTTTCCATCTCTTTCATAGATTTCTACATGAGCTTTTACCACGCCAGATTCATCGTCTATGGTTTTCCATGTACCTGTAACTTGTTGTGCATCCGCTTTCGCGAAAGCGAGAACACAAAAAACTATAAAAACTAAATATTTCATTTAATGAGAATTAAAAAGCCTATGTAAAATACATAGGCTTTCATTTATTAATAAGTCGCAGATAGATTATTTACCTAACATACCGTCTTTAAGATCATCATCTGCAGGGTCTTCACCTAACCAGATACCGAATAAACCTTTCTTAAATTTTAATCCAGCGATAGTACCTAAGTCTTTACCGTTTTTAGAAACCTTAGTTCCTGTTCCTGGAGCATAAGCGATTTCAAAATGATCGCCCTTTACGATTGCTTCACTAAAAAGACCGATAAATTTATTGATTTCAGATTGAATAGCTGCTCTTTCACTATCGGTACAGCTATCGCCGAAACCATCTTCTACAGCACTTTTCATTTTACTTTGTGTTACTTTACTATCTGTAATGTCCAGGGTAATTGCCATAGCCTGATCTGCACTTACTAGAGTAGATCCATTACTACTCTTTGTTGTAGTGTATAAAGCACCTACATAAAGCTCAAACCATAATTTCTGTCTTACACCAGCTCCATTTAAAGAAAGCTCTTGACCAGATACAGTTAAGTTTTTTTCTATAGATACGCCTTCGATAGTTTGCTGTGCAGTTGCAGTATATGTTCCTAAAAGAGCCATAACTGCTAAAAGTAATTTTTTCATTTTTAAATATTTTAGTTCTTAAATATACTACACAGATTTCAAATTCCGTGCCTTTAATGATCTAAGTGATGCATTTAATTCAAATCCTAGTAATAAAAGATTAGAATTGAGCCATATATAAACCATAAGAATAAGTAACGCTCCTATCGATCCATAGATCTCGTTATAAGAAGAAAAGTTATCTATATAAATACCGTATAGATATGAGAATATTATAATTAAAAATGTGGTTACTAGCGCGCCTATAGATAAAAAACTACTGGTTCTTCCATCTTTTGTACCGGTGTAATAGAGCGTACATATAAACATGAATAACATGATTATTAAAGTTACATACCTCAATAACTTAAGCCATATCTCCATAGAATCTTCGGTCATGAAATCTCTACTGCGCAATTCTGATATCCAGTACTCTACCACACCAGCTAATACAACACCTAGAAAAAGAAAGACAACTAACATAATAGAAACAGCAATGGCTACTACATACTGTCTAAAGAAACCACGGTTTAACTCTGAATGAAAGCTGCGCTCAAAACCATTAAATATCGCATTGATACCGTTTGCCATTAGAAACAAAGAGGTTAAAAATGCTACGGTAAGTAAACCGCTATTCCCTTGTAAAGCAATTTCTTTAAAAATGTTATCAAATGCACCTGCTGCCTGTGCCGGTAACAAATCATTTACAAAGAGTAATACCTCTTCTTGAAAATTATCTATTTCTATAAAAGGAATTAAGTTAAGTATAAATAGAATAAAAGGAAACAGTGCCATGAAAAAGCTATAAGAAATAGCACTAGCACGGGCAGAAAATGCTCCTTGAACAATACCTAAGTAGTAGGTCTCGCATAAATCCCAAGCGGTCATTCCTTCAAATCCAGGAAGTTTCCACTTGTCAATTAATGCCACTATCCACGATACTACAGGTATGCGGTCTACTATCTTTTTTACTTTACTCATGCACCGCTTTAAGACTTAAATCTAGGTTATACACACTATGGGTAAGCGCACCACTAGAAATAAAATCTACACCACATTCTGCATATTTTCTTGCAGTATCTTGTGTTATACCACCACTACTTTCTGTCAGACATTGATCACCTATTAACTCTACCGCTTTTCTAGTATCTTCATAATTAAAATTATCTATAAGAATGCGGTAAACACCGTCATTAGTAAGGATTTCCTTAATCTCTTCTAGATCTCTAGCTTCTACGATAATTTTAAGATCGCGATTTGTATCTTTTAGATATTGTTTTGTTTTCTGAATGGCTTTTGAAACACCGCCAGCAAAATCGATGTGATTATCCTTGAGCATTATCACGTCGTATAATCCATATCTGTGGTTAACGCCGCCACCTATTACTACCGCCCATTTTTCTAGTATACGTATTCCAGGTGTGGTTTTACGAGTGTCTAGAATCTTTGTTCCTGTACCTTCTAATAGGTCTACAAATAATTTAGTTTTTGTAGCAATCGCACTCATACGCTGCATGGCATTTAACGCCAGACGTTCTGCTTTTAAGATGGATTGTGAAGAACCGGTTACATAAAATGCCTCGTCACCATATTTTACAGGGCTACCATCTTCTATTCTAACGTCTATCTGTAATGTAGGATCTACTTCTTTGAATACCGCTTTCGCGAAAGCGACACCTGCCAAAATCCCATCGTCCTTAACTAGCAATCTTGCCTTACCTACAGCTGTAGCAGGTATACAGGACAAACTACTATGATCTCCATCACCTACATCTTCTCTCAATGCATTTTGGATAATGCGTTTAATTTCTTCTTGTGCTTCTTTTGAATTGTAGTCCATCGTGTTTATTTACATATCAAAAATAAGGCATTCCTTTATTATGTTAGAATATTTGGTCCATGCTTTTCATAGTTCACTCAATCAAATGGGCAGTTCACTCATTTAAGCTATAAATTAATGCTTAAAGGTTAGAAATTGTATCAAAATTAAACGGCATGTTAATTGAGAATCTTATTTCTCTACAAAACCTAACCTTATGAAAAAGTACTGCAATACATTTCTCGCGTTTTTATTCTTATTCTCACTTTACACTACTGCACAGCAATCTCCTGTTCTTAAAGTAGGTGATAAAGAAGTAGGTCTCTCAAAATTAGATATAAATGTTAAGGTCACCGGTAACCGAGTGGTAACTACTTTTGATATGTTGTTTTACAATCCTACTTCTCAAATACTAGAAGGAGAGCTTAATTTCCCACTAGGTGATGGTCATGAAGTGTCGCGTTTTGCCCTAGACGTAAATGGCAAATTAAGAGAAGCCGTAGTGGTAGATAAAGAATTGGGACGTATAGCCTTTGAAGAAGTGGTACGTCGCGGTGTAGATCCTGCATTATTAGAAAAAGGAACAGGAAATAATTATAAAGCACGCATCTATCCTATTCCTGCAAATGGTCATAAACGCGTAATTCTAGCCTACGAACAAGAACTTACCTATGAAAATGAAGCACATTATTACCAGCTACCGCTAAGATTCAAGAACACTATAGACGATTTTCATTTAAGAATAGAGTTTCTAGACCAGTCCAAAAAACCTTTATTAGTAGATGGACAGTTATCTGGGTTAAAATTCACGGACTGGCAACATAATTATGTGACCGACCTGAGATTAGAAAAATTTAAGGCAGATACCAACCTTAAAATCAAAATACCTACAGATATTCAAAATGATCAACTAACGGTATCTGGAGATCATTTCTATTATTACCAGACATTTTCTAACTTAAAAAAGAAACGTGCCTCTATGAAGGAAGTAACTCTTTTATGGGATGCATCACTATCTATGAAAGATCGTGAGATAGAAAAAGAGCTCGCTTTTTTAGATCTTTTCTTTAAAGAAA
This sequence comes from Nonlabens sp. Asnod2-A12, assembly GCF_045063745.1. Taxonomy (NCBI): domain Bacteria; kingdom Pseudomonadati; phylum Bacteroidota; class Flavobacteriia; order Flavobacteriales; family Flavobacteriaceae; genus Nonlabens; species Nonlabens sp. Asnod2-A12. The sequence goes on from NZ_JBEFOB010000003.1 coordinate 580,257, forward strand.
ATCAAGATATTAAAGTAAACCTAGAGATTTTTAGTAATAAAATAATGACCAATTTATCTGGTATCAAAATTAGAAATGGAAAATGGAATAATATAAAAGAGATCTTAAAAAATCAAACTTATGATGGTGGTACAGATTACGGCACAATAGTTAAAACATCTAAAACAGATGCTTACCTCCTATTTACCGATGGTTTAAAAACACTGAGCAATTCTGACTTTTATCAAGATGCACCAGTATTTGTGATTAATAGTTTAAAAAAATCTAATACACCATTATTAAAAGAGTGGACTCGAGCATCTAGTGGTAATTACATAAATCTTGTTACTGATGATACTGCAGCTGCTTATGATATGATTAAATATCAGTCGTTAGAATATTTAGGTTATGCGTCAAATAATAAACAAATAGAAATATTACCTAGAGCGACTCAGTTTATTGATAATAACTTCAGTCTTTATGGTAAAAATGTAAATGCAGGAGAATCTATAGATCTACTTTATGGATATAATGGAAAGGTAACCTTAAGAAAAACCATTAAAATAAGTAAGGATTTAAATAACCAAAACCAGATTAAAAAATACTGGGCACAGCAAAAAATCGCAGAGCTTGCTTTAAATAAAAAAGAGAACAAAAAAGCAATAACAGATCTTGCTGTACAGTACCAACTCGTTACCGATTATACTTCTCTTATCGTTCTAGAAGAAGTACGTGATTACCTAAGGTATAAAATAGAACCGCCTGCCGAATTAAAGCAGGAATACGATCTAGCCATCGCACAAATGAAAAGAGATTCTATAGCTATGGCAAATAATAAAGTTCAATTTAAAAGTAAGAAAGAAGTCAGTGACTGGTCACCTCGAGATGCTCCTATACAAAGTGAAATTGTAGACAGACCTAACTCTAGCGTAATCCAAAGATTACAAGGTCAAGTATCAAGGATACATGTTGAATCAAGTTCTGGACAGCCAAGAGCTAATAGTAATATTCAAGTTAGAGAAACGAGTACAATTAGCGGATTAATAAATTCAGAAGACTACGAAGCTGCTCCAGACATGCAAGCTCCAAGATCGTTAGAAACCGAGCCAGAGTTAGATGAAATAGTTGTCGTTTCAGGGCAAGATGAGAACACCGGTAGAACCAATAGACAGAATCGATTTAGAGCAGAGCAAGAACGCAAAAAGCAAGTATTAAAACAGCTGGTAGTATCCAATAGAAAAGTGCAAGTTCCTTATTTAACAGCATTGAGAGCTACTAACAGTATAGAAGCAGCCTATCAATTGTATTTGACTAACAGAGAAGATTATAAAGAACAGCCTGCATATTTTATAGATGTAGCTAACTTTTTTAGAAAAGAAAGAAACAATACCCTTTTTGCAGACCGTATTCTATCCAACGTGGCAGAGATTGATTTTGACAATTATGAATTGCTAAAAGTTTATGGTTATCAGTTAGAAAAGGAAGCAAAATTATATGAAGCTATTTTTATCTTTAATCGTGTATTAGAATTGCGTCCAGAAGATTCTCAATCTTACAGAGATCTCGCGATTGCATATGAAACTGCTGGACTTTGCAATAAAGCATATGCTTTATACCACGATATTATTACTGGTGAAATCTATGAAAATGGAAATCGCAGAGTATTTCCTTCTATGGAAAGCATCTCTAGGACAGAGCTTAAAAGGCTAGCAAGCAAATACCAAGACGATTTAAAAGATGTAACAGTAAATAAAGAACTTTTAAAAGAAGAAACCTATGATCTTAGAATCTTAGTAGACTGGAATCATAACGATACCGATATAGATTTACACATCGTAGATCCTAATCTAGAAGAATGTTTTTACAGTCATCCTAATACAAAAATGGGCGGACAGTTAAGCAAAGACATGACTCAAGGTTTTGGTCCAGAGCAATTCACACTAAGTCAAGCCAAAAAAGGAGATTATTACATCAAAGTAAAATACTATGGAGATCGTTATCAAAAAGTAGAGAATCCTACTTTTATGAAAATCACACTAATCAGAAATTATGGGAGACCTAACGAAACTAAAGAGCTTAAATTAATACGTTTAACACACAAAGACGATATAGAAGTTGTTGCGAAAATTACTATTTAAGGTATTTGATTCAGCTTATTAAATAGGTTCTCCATAAAATATTGACATCACCAATTACTTTTTAAAAGCTCCTCGCCTTAGAAAAGGCGAGGACAGATTTATCAGCAAAGCTGCAAATCAGGAGTGGTTGAAAGGTGGTAGTACATAACTTAACAATTTATATTTATGGATAAAATTTGTTTGGATTCCAAAAATCACCGCATCAACCTTTCCGTCTTTGTCGCTGCGCGCCAAATCCACCTTTCCTTTCTAAGGAAAGGAGCTTTTAGAATTGTAATTAAAAAAAACTATTCCATTAACTTTGCAACATGAAAATTACACTTCTCGCCGTAGGTAAAACAGACGATTCTCGCATAGACCAACTCACTCAAATGTATGTAGACCGATTAGGTCATTACATTAATTTTGATCTTGAGATCATACCAGATCTTAAAAAGACTAAGAATCTAAGCGAAGACCAACAAAAGAACGAAGAAGGAAAATTGATCTTAAACAAGCTAGAAAAGAGTGATTTTGTAACCCTACTAGATGAAAAAGGCAAGAAGTACACCAGCATGCAATTTGCAGAGTTGATCAATAAAAGAAGTGTTTCTGGTTTAAAGAGATTGGTATTTATAATCGGTGGTCCTTATGGTTTCTCTCCAGACGTTTATTCTAGGGCAAATTCTAAATTGTCCCTAAGCGACATGACTTTCTCTCATCAAATGGTCCGTTTATTTGCTGTAGAACAAATTTACAGAGCATTTACCATTTTGAGAAATGAACCTTATCATCATGAGTAGGTTTACAGTATTGAAATTTTATCATCCCTGAAATCATGAAAATAAAGTTTTTAAAAGGTATTATTTTGAAGTCTACTATCTAATTATTTTAAATATCAATAATTTCATATCATAATCATGATACCACAATTCAAAAATTTTAATCTAATAATCTGGGGAGTTTTATTAGTGGCCTTAGATTTTTCCTTCTCGTCAACGAGAAATGGAGTAGGTATCAAATTTGACATCTTGAATGATTTTATAGGTAGTATTATGATCTATCTGAGTCTGTTGAAAATTTCTAAAATCAAAGTAGAAGAACCTTCTTTCAATAACAAAATGAACTATATCTTAACTATTTCTATATTATATATTTTTTATAGTATTTCAAATTTTTTGATATTTCCAATGATTGCATGGGTAAGTTTTTTCAAAAATGTTCTTTTACTAGTGTTTTTATCAGGTACTATATTATTCTTAGATGTTATGACTATAATTAGCAAAGAGAAATCTTTTAATTTATCAAGGGACAATTTTATCCTTACTAAAAAATTGTTTTTTTGGATAAATTTATTACCACTTTCTATTTATATAATTTTTGCAGTTTTGAACAATTTAAATAGAAGTTATCAATATAATTTACTTAATGAGATAAATTTTAGAGCAGGAATAATTATCATTTTAATATTATTTATACCGAATATTCACTTAATATTTTCATTAATTAGGTTGAAAAAAGAAAATAAAGAAAAGTATTAAACCTATAATAATGATATAATGTTTCTTAGAAACTTATTATTCTATATTTCTTAATCAATATTGGAAATTATTTTCACTCAAATATTCTATAACTACTAAGTCTTAAGCCTTCACTTTTACTGCCCATAACCTTACTGTTTAATCAAATGCCATTAAACTTCAAAATTCATTATTCAATATTCGACATTCTTTAAAGTTCGAGTTCATTTTCTCAACTCTTTACTTAATTTCTTGTAAAATGCCGCTAGAACCATTCCTTCCTAGCTTATTTTTGTAAGACTTTTATGAGAAAAATATCTAACAAAACAATTCAGGATTTAGAATTTGATGTAGTACTACAGCAGGCTAGCACTTATTGTATTACAGAAGATGGTAAAACTGCCATTACTACTTTAAAACCTTTTACAAAACGCTTCTTAATAGAAAGAGAACTAGCCTTTACTAATGAGTATTTATGGTCTTTTTCTAGCGAGCATCGCATACCTAATCATGGCTTTGATCTGATAGAAAAAGAGCTACAGTTATTAGGCATCGATAACAGTACCCTGGATAAAGAAAGTATAAGAAGACTAGCCGTATTACCACGTACCGTAAACGAGCACATTAAATTCTTTAAGAAACTACAAGAGTTTTTCCCACAATTATACAAGCGTCTAGAACACATTACTTATAACGATATGATACCTACACAGGTAGATCTCGTTATGGACCGTTTTGGTGATATTAAAAATGACGCATCACCACATTTAAAAAACATTAGACGCGAGATGAATACCGTGCGAGGCCAGCTTAACGGTAGCTTTGGTCAGGCACTAAGTCATTATGGACAACTGGATTATCTAGATGAAATAAGAGAATCTGTAGTAGAAAACCGCCGTGTACTGGCCGTAAAAGCCATGTACAGACGCAAGGTAAAAGGTAAAATGATGGGTAGCTCTAAGACTGGAAGCATCTCCTACATTGAACCAGAACGCGTGTTAACGCTTTCGCGAAAGCTGTCAGAATTAGAAATAGAAGAACTAGAAGAAATCCAGAGAATTCTTAAAGAACTGACTGATTTTTTACGTGCCTTTATCCCAGAATTTGAAGAGTACAGAACCTATCTTACTCATACAGACGTCATAGCTGCAAAGGCTAAATATGGTCGTAAAATAAAAGGATGTTTACCCATGATGGTAGACCATCAAGAACTAGAACTGGTAGACGCTTATCACCCTTTATTATGGGTAGCAAATAATGAGCGTGGCGAGACTACCTATGCGCAAACCATAAGACTAGCTCCAGATAATAGAATTATAGTTATTTCTGGACCTAACGCAGGTGGTAAGTCCATTACTTTAAAGACTATAGGTTTACTTCAATTAATGATACAGACTGGTATGTTAATACCGGTACATGAAAAAAGTAGAATTTGCGTTTTTGAGCACGTACTTACAGACATAGGTGATAATCAAAGTATTGACAACCATTTAAGTACGTACAGTTATCGTTTAAAAAACATGCGCGGTTTTCTTAAAACGGCCAACGATAAAACGCTTTTCTTAATCGATGAATTCGGTACAGGATCTGACCCAGAACTAGGTGGCGCCCTGGCAGAAAGTATGCTAGAAGAGTTAAACAGCCGCAAGTCCTATGGTATCATTACCACGCATTATACAAATTTAAAGATGCTTGCAAACGAGTTGCCAGAAATGACTAATGCAAACATGCTCTTTGATTCTAGAACTTTGGAGCCTATTTATCAGTTACAATTAGGTGAGGCCGGTAGCTCATTTACCTTTGAAGTAGCACAAAAGAATGGTATTCCTTATTCGTTAATTAATAAGGCAAAGAAAAAAGTAGAACGAGGCAAAATACGTTTTGACAAGTCTATCGCAGCTTTACAGAAAGAAAGATCTAACCTGCGACGCAATAATGAGAGCCTACAAAATAAAGAGGTAAAAGCAACGCAGCGTGCTAATAAACTAGAAGATACACAAGAACGTGTGCAGCAAAAACTGCAAGATTTTCAAGAACTCTATGACGGTTACCAGCGTTATATTCAACTAGGTAAAAAATTTGATGGCCTGGCAGAAGCTTTTGAAAACAACAAAAAGAAAAAGCTATTACTAGACGAGCTTATGAAGCTGGTCATTACAGAAAATGTAAAACGTAAACCTGCAAAAAAAGAGGCTGCTCCTAACCGCAAAGCTGCAAAACAACAAAAAGGGAAACAAAAACAGGTAGAACACGAAGTAATACAAAAGGTTCAAAAAATAAGAACCGAAAAGATAAAAGCCAAAGTATCTCAAGTAAAAGAAGAAAAGGTACCAGATGTAGTCTTAAAATTAAATGACCGCGTGCGACTTTCTGGTTCTAAATCTATAGGTACCATAGACCAGATTGAAAAAGGAAAAGCAACGGTTAATTATGGCTTTTTCACGACTTTAGTTGCTCTAGAACAACTAGAAAAAGTAGGGAAATAAATGGAACGCAATCATGATATAGTATTATTTGATGGGGTTTGCAATCTTTGCAATAGTGCCATCTTATTTATTATAAAACGTGATAGAAAGGATCGTTTTAGATTTGCACCATTAGATAGCGATATAGGAAAAGAGTTACTTTCTCAACATCATATGGATTCTTCTAAGATAGATTCTATCGTATTGGTTAGTGGTGATTCCGCTTTCGCGAAAGCGGATGCCGCATTAAACATTGCAAAACATTTAAATCATTTGTGGCCAATACTCTACGTGTTTAAGATCGTACCTAGTTTTATATCTGACAAAATTTATGATTTTATTGCTAGAAATCGCTATAAATGGTTTGGTAAAAAAGAGAGTTGCATGATTCCTACACCAAATTTAACATCTAAGTTCCTATAGAAACTCTTCTAAACGTTAATTATTTAACGGTTTGATAGTATATTTAGCGCAAATATATTTACGTGAAAAATTTTTGGCCTGGATTATTAATATTCCTACTCTATTGCATGGGCTGCCTACTTGTATTGGGTTATTTCTTAGGTGATTTAAAAAGCGATGGTGTGCATGTACCAGCATTAAATGATACAGTAAATAAAAGCACCTCTATTTCTACAAATCCTATTGAGATTACCTCTTTAAAACCAAAAGAAGAAACAACTTTTAAAGAAGAGCTAAATACAATAGATACTGTAGTTGTAAAACCTAGTATCGTTACAAATGATTCTGTAAGTCTTTCAACTAAAACAGACACTAAAAACGATTTAAATATAGAACAAACCTCTACCGAATATGAGGCATTACCGTTCTCTGTATTTAATGAAGCAAAAGAAGTGCTCGTACCTTGTAATCTATTTGCTTTAATTTATGAAAATCGCAATAAAGTAAAAATTCCATACGGTTGTATAAATTATGGCGTGGAGATCAAAAAAATATTAAGTCTACACAAAGAATCTTCACTTACCATTACCGGCTATAGCTCTCCAGAAGAACCGTCTACTCTAGGTAAACAGCGTGCAGAGTATCTAAAAAAGTTACTGGTAGGAATAGGTATCGATAGATCTAGATTACATACTAATGCTTCTTTTCAAGATATCAATTATGTAAATGGTAAAGCAAATGGTGGTATTTTAATGCGCATAAACAATAGCGATTCCTTACCTATTACTTCTAGTATTTCTACTGCGCCTGCAAATAAAGAAATAACTGTCCAGACTACACGACCTACTGGTCCTTATGCTTATAAGAAATTCACCTCTGGTTATCAAGGAGATTACTTTTATGGGAACCAGTCTTTTACTTCTTATGTTAGTCAAATTAAAACCTATCTTAAGGATAACCCAAGTAAGAAAATTGAAATATATACTTATACAGATTCTGTAGGTAACGCTATCGATAATATGTCTATATCAAAAGCAAATTCTGCAACAGCGCAACGTATAGTTGCTCAATCTGGTATACCTGCTTATAAAATTAAATCAATATCTATGGGTGAAAAAGCCGTAAATGCCAGCGGTAGTAGTAAGTGTGTTATTTTAAAAGTTAAATAAAGTAGTTATGGAATTTATAGAAAATAACAGCAGTCTACTTCTGGTCATTTTTTTAATGATGTTAGGCGCATTTATAATAGGTTTTCTTTCTGGAAAATCTGGTATAGATACTACTGCTGCCGTTGTGAACAAAGAGTATACTCAAGAAAAGACTATTACCAGCACTATTACTACAGCTAAGAACACGATTACAAATCCAGATGACACCGACTTGCATCGTGTAGAAATAGCAGATATAAGTGAACCTGGTAAAATAAGAGCTATGAAAACCAGAGAACGTGCTGGTAGATTGAGCCAAGAAGTAAAAACGGAAATGGCTAATAAAACGATAGACTTCTCTAACATAGGCATAGGAGATAAATCACAAGCAGATGATTTTAAAAAGATAGTAGGTATAGGCAGCTTTGTAGAAGAGAAACTAAATACAATAGGTATTTATAACTACTCACAACTAGCTCAAATGACTGATGCAGATATCAATGCAATAACTAAAGTGATTGAGTTTTTTCCTGGTAGAATACACCGCGACGACTGGAAAGGACAGGCTAGAGATTTAATGACAAGTAAACAGAGCAGTACGGAAGTATAACTTTAAATACATCTACTTATTAAAATCCAAGTACAAAATAAACAAACTCTATGGATACCTACTAATAGAGCTAGTTTTCTCATTACTAGGTATCTCAAACTTATTCTATCAAGATAACATCTGGTGGACGCATTATATGCAACTATTATTTGGGTTATTATTTATAAGCTATTTTCTATACGGCTTATGGGGTCAGTATCTTACTATACAAAGTAAATCGGTAAGCTAAACTCCTTTGGGATTCCTATAAAAATGAATCTAAGCGATGTCATCTGGATTAAAAAATTCAATAAAGATTACACCTTAATTACCGAAGATAAAGAGTTTAAAATTAAAACAGACTGGATAGAAAAGTCCTCACTTTTAAAATTAAATAATGTGTTGCAGCAACTGGATTTACCTGTAGATAAAACTCCTTTTCACAGTAAATAGAAAGTACTACTTTTCTGTTTTCTTATTTTGCCAGTAATAGTAAACTCCTACTAGCTCGGTGAGAAAGCCTATTATTATCATACCCTTTGCTCCTAATATCTCAGTAAGGTACATGACAACACCTAATAAAACTATGATGCTGCCTAGAGCGATCATATAAATAGATCCTTTTTTATTCATACGGTAAAAATAAAGCCTTCTCGATAATTACCGAGAAGGCTTTGTTATAATTTTAAAATTCTGAATCTAGAAACTAAATCCTACTTGAAAACTAAACCTCAGTCCATCTTCTCCAGTAAATAAATTAAATGTGGCACCTATTGCATTAGAACTGTTTACCCAAAAACCACCACCGAAATCGTTATGCCATTTATCACTACTCTCACCATCTTGCCACACACGACCTACGTCTGCTCCACCGAATATTCCAATTTGCAACGGTACAAATCCTGTCTTAAACTCGTTAAAACTATATCTTACATCTGCACTACCAGCAAGAGCACTCTCTCCAGAGAATCGTTGTGTACGATAACCTCTTAAACCATTATTTTGTCCTACTTGAGCACTTTGATAAAACTGGTAATCGTCACCTATATTAAAAGTAGCTTGTGTAAGCGTTTTAAGAACTAGACTACGGCTGCGGTTTAATGCATTATAGAAACCTAGTTTAGGTTTAATAAAACCAAATGTATTTCCTAAGTCATCTTTATCTGCATTTATTCCTGCTACTATGTCAAAAATCATCCCTCGTGTTGGGTTCAATTTATTATCATAACTCTCATAATTGTAACCTCCATTTAATTCTAAGAACCACTTACGTTCAAAAAACTCAGGATCTTCCTCTGGCGTAGCAAATTGAGTTTCTAAGAATCTACCTTCATCTTCTTCTATTTCAAAACTCTGTATTTCTATACCACCTTTCACATTAGAACCGTATTCTCCTTTATAGCTAACACCTACTCCACCAGAGATCTCACTTAATCTCACACGATTAAAGTCAAAGTCTAAATCATCGTCTAGGTTTACCGTTTCATTTCCAAAACCGAAGAAATTCTCTGCAAACGTTGGGTTCGAGAACCTTGCTTTTACCGTAAGATTCATTTGATTAAATACACCTGCAAATGTTCCATTATAGTTGATATCAAAACCTTCTGTAGCAAAGTAATAACCTGCTCTTATTTGATGTACTCTAGTATTAGGGTTGCGGTTAAAGCCGTTTACAGTAAATGTATTTTGAACACCTATTTTAAAACCATCATCAGGATTAAAGCCTATAGCTGGTGTTAGTACATTTGATTTTAAAATACTCTTGCGTGGGTCGTACAAGTTTCTGTTATAACTGTCAGATAATCTAACTCTAGCACCGCCTTTATCTGTAAAAGTGTTCTTCTTAGTTTTATGATCATAAATAGAAATAGACTTTCCATTTTCTAGGTTATAAATATCATTATTTTGTCCACCTATTATTCTAACTTTTATACGGTCTTTACCACTTCCTACGGCCTCTATTATATCATCATCATCTAGTGCATATACCCAGATCTCTTTTGTGTCTTCCGCAAGGAATAAACGATCTACAACGACATCAGCTTTTTTACCATCTTTATTTCTAAAAATAGTTACTCTAGTCTTTCCGTCTTCTACTCTATCTACAACTACAAAGTCATCCTTATCTGTACCTGTTACAATAGCTAGATCTGATAAATAGTCATAATAACGCTCAGCAATTTTCACAATATTACCACGACGTATTTTCATGTTATTGATAATCTTCTGTGTGGATTCATCCGGATAAATTTCGGCAGGAAGTTCCTTAAACGCAGCTTCTATAGCCTCGTCACTTAAATTATCTTGTATAAATTGTGCTTGTTCTATCCACATGTCTCTGTCTGCTTCTTGAGCAAGACTGCGGTCTAGGTAAGATGCTGCACTATTGAACCATTTTACATTATCTAACTCTTCGTCATAAGTAGCAAACTGTTTAGTTATACCTATCATAGTTCTTAAAGTTGCAAATAAAGCACCATCAAAGTTAGAAAACACCTGATCCCTATCTCTAGGAATAGGTTTAAATGTACTGTTTCCATCCTTTTTAAACTGTGCCCATCTCCATTGATCCTGGTGTCTGTCCCAGTCTCCTAATAACATATCAAACATACGCGCTCTCACAAATGCTTCTTGATCTATTTTGTATTTTTCGTCCTCTCTTATTTTCTCAAAAATATCTGCGGTACTTTCTATATCGTCAGATTTCCCAAAACTAGGAATGTCTTTTTGATTCTCTTCTGGTCGTTCTACAAGCATATAAAGCTCGTCTCCATAATCGTTATTGTAATTTCCTAAAGCCTCTTGTTTAGGCACAAAATAAATTTCTGGATTGGTATGATACACGCCTATTGCATCACTTAATTTAGGCAATGTTAATGCCGCATATGGATGGGCAGCGGTATAGAAGTCAAAAAGAAGATCTTCGGCCGTCGTGTCTTCAAAAGATTCTGCTACGGTGTTTTCTTTAAAAACCGTAGTCTGTAAAAACTGCACGGCACTTTTCTTAAGTGCTCTTAGATTATATTCTTTTCCATCTTTTGCAACGAGTCTCAAAGAGCGAGTTTGGTGACCACCACCAGCTCTTTCTACTACTAGCCCACCTTTTAAGGTATCTAAAATTGCAACCTTTGCATTGATTTTAGTTCCGTAAAGATCTCTATATTTATTACCCCAGACAGATTCAAACACTGCGCTTTTTTCTACTCTTTCTTGATCGTATATACTCGCTTTCGCGAAAGCGGGATACTCATCTGGCAATGTCTCTAAATCAAACTCTACTGGTTTTTTAATAGCCTCATAAGTGAAAAGCAACTTTTCTTTTCCATTCTCAAAACCATAGTATCGCACCCAGCTACTGCCATCTTTCATAACATCTAGTCGAGCAAATCCCATACCACCGTAAGAAAATAAACCGTCATTACTTAGGGTTGCATAACTCTCCTTTGCACCACTACCAGAAACTATCTGTCGTATTCCATCATTTTCTATGTACTGTAAAGTATGCTCATGACCACTAGCAAAAATTATTCTAGGCGCAGCAGATGCTCTCGCTAGAGTAGTAATTCTATTAGTCATTTCTTGATATCTCTTATTCTGTTTATCTTGAGCACTAACACCACCACTAGTTCTAATTTGTGTGGCTAGTGAACCTAAAATAGGAATAGGTAATGCAGACTGTGATGGATATAAATGCTTAATTGCTGCATACTGCCCACCGTGTACACCGTTAGTAAATAATGGATGGTGTAATGCAAAAACTATAGTCTTATCCTGATTTTTCTTTAACTCGCCTTCTATCTCTAAGAAAAATTGCTCTCTTGTCTTAATTTGATCGCAGTTATCATTAATAGTTGGGTGATCATCCCATTTTGCAAGATACCACTGGCTGTCTACTATAATAAGTTGAATTTGCTTATTAATGTCAATACTATTAATAGGACAACCTACTTTAGGTTCCCAAATATTTTTATTATCCAGCGCCTTTTCTATGTAATCTTTTTCTCTATTTACATTATCTAGTCCTTCATCGTACCAGTCATGATTACCTGGTATAAAAACTGTAGAACCTTGAAATACTTTTGCCACATCTATTTGAGCATTCAGATGATTTTCGGCAACAGGTCTAAACTCGGTATCCTTTTCTGGCATACCTACTGGATAGATATTATCACCTAAAAATATAAGATGATCATTCTCTGTTTTTTGAGATTTAATATAACTTTCTAGCGCTATTAAACCATCACTTTTACCACCTATGGGAGACTTACCTACATCACCTATAAGATAGAATGACTTTTCTATTTCTAGCCCAGAAGGGAATTGCTCTTGAATCTCTTCTTTATATTGAGCTTTAAAACTGGCACATCCAGTAATAATTATTGCTATTAATAATAAAAGAATGTTATTTTTAGTCATAAGTTTGAGAATCATATTAATTTTAGCCCAAACAATAGGAATGAGCGATATTTTAAAAATTACTGACGATTTTGTATTAAATCTGTTAAAAAACCATCTCGATGAAAAATATGTGTATCATAATTATACACATACTCGACGAGTTGTTAAAAGTACACAGGAAATAATCGACAATTCTGAAATCAATGTTAAAGAGCAAAAAGGACTTCTACTTGCAGCATGGCTGCACGATACCGGTTATATTAAAGGTGCTGAAGGACATGAAGAAGAAAGCGCGCGCATCGCTGAGGAGTTTTTAAAAGAACAAAATGAAGATCAAAACTCTATAGACCTTGTTAAAAGACTTATTCTAGCGACTAAATTTAGCGGTGTTCCTGAATGTCCTCTAGAAGAAATTATTAGAGATGCAGACGCATCACACTTTGCTAAGGATTATTATAATGAAACTAGTGAGTTATTAAAACGCGAACTTAAACTAAGAGGTCGCGACTATACTGGTAAACAATGGCGCAAAGAGAACATAAAGGTTTTTACAGAAAAGCACCGTTATTACAGCGCTTATGCGATTAAAAACTGGAATACCGCAAAAAATAACAACCTACTTGACCTTATTAAAGCCAAAAAGAAAAAGAAAAATAAGATTGAAAAGGAACAGGTAAAAGTAGACCTTAAAAACCAGAGTCCAGAAAGGGCTATACAGACTCTTTTTAGAACCACGTTACGTAATCACATCAAGTTAAGTGATATTGCAGACACTAAGGCAAACATACTGCTGTCGGTAAATGCTATTATTATATCTCTAGCTCTAGCAAACATTATCCCTAAGCTGGATCAAATATCTAACCGTCATTTATTATGGCCTACTCTAGTTTTGATATTATTTTCTGTTGCGAGCATTGTTCTTTCTATTATGTCTACACGTCCTAATGTAACGAGTGGAGAATTTACAGATGAGCAAGTTCAAAAACGCGAAGTAAACCTACTCTTTTTCGGGAATTTTCATAAAGTCCCTTTTAAGAGATATGAAAAAGCAATAATGGGCTTACTAGATAATAAAGAAGAAGTTTACCAGTCTTTGCTTAAAGACTTATGGTTATTAGGTCTGGTATTGAACAGAAAGTATACTTTATTAAGATGGACGTACACCATCTTTATGGTAGGTATCATAACAAGTGTAATCGCTTTTATACTAGCTTTCTACACAACAGATTTTGAACAATTTACAAATGCAATTCCTTAACAAGGTCTTCATAAGTAAGTGTCCCACTGGCTACCTTCACGTCATAAAGTACATTTACTCTTAACGCTTTTAATCCTACAACACCTTGAACATCTTCTAGTTCGAGGTGTTCTATTTCTTTACCTAAAAGATTATTGTACTGTAAGAAACTAATATAACGCATGTACTCACGTTCTGTTTCTTTATTCGTATAAACGATAGCGATTTTACCTTTTTGGGTAATGCGCTCATCGGTTCCTTTAATATTAGCTTTATCTATACGCTTTTTGATCACCTCATAACGCGCATTGTAAGCACCATCTACATCAAAACGTTTTTCATCAATACGATATCTGATGCTTAGTGTGTTATCAAAAACTAAAATCATACTAGCCGCCTCTATTACGGTAGGCAAATTTTCTTGAACCGAATAGAATTTGTTCTCCATCTCTATCATGGTCTGTAATTGCCATAATCTCAAGTTGTATAAATAAACAACGTTAAATTCTTGATCTACAGCAACACTACTACCTACATAAATATTATGTTCTACACCATCGGTTTTAAAACGCTCAAAAAAGTGAGGGAATATTTCTTGAGCTTCTAACTGTCTTCTATCTATACATGCAGACAGAGATTCATTAATCGCTTGTACAGTGTTATCATAATCGTTTCTAGTTTTATAAATAACACCACTAGATTCGTCTATTTCTAATTGATAATCACCTACCATCTCTACAATTTTAGGAGATAATTGCATGAGGTGTTCCATTACAGGATTTATTTCTTCTGTAAGCAACTTAATGATATCTCTTTCAGAATTTGCATCTATACTGCCACTTTCTAATTCTTTGCGATATTCTAGTACACGATACGAGATTTGATCGTAGATGGGTAATTTTTCATACGCTTTCGCGAAAGCGAATATTTCACAAACCTTATCGAGTTGATTAAGTAAATCAAATTTAATAGCCTCGTTGCGAGCGTCACTACTACCTACTATATCAATCTGGCCGTATAATGGATGTACATCTTCAAATTTTACATCTTTAAAAGATTCACTTTGAGAATTGCGAGCACGAGCTTTTAATATTCTACGAGCTTCTCTCTCAAATTTCCATTGTACACTAGAATGTATAGAAGTACACTCTGTCTGTATTAACGCTTTTACACTGTTTTCATATTCCTGCTCTGTACGTATCAAAGCTGCTTTAATATAGCCAGCAATACTGTCTATTTTTATGACATTAAAACTGTTAAGAGCAAATTTCTTTTTACTGACTATTTCTAGTATTCCTATTAACTTTTTTGACTTTGTAATAGGATAAAAAATAGCACTTTTAATATCGTTTTTAAGCAGATTATCTGTTAGAAATTTATTTTGAATTTTTGCTCCATAATCTTCTACATCAGTGATAACTAACGGCTCAAATTCTTCTATTAAGAGTTGATAACTATGTGCACAAAGAGCGTTATCACAGTGTTTCTCATGACTGTCTGCAAGTAAAAAACTTTCTGAATCATGATAACCTACAGACTCAAATGTTTTATCATAATTATCATAAGACGTAAATCCTACACGTAGATTTTCTAAGTTAAAAATGTTTCTAAAAATAGATTCCATTTTTTCTGTCTGGTCCTTCTTACTATTAGTAGAATCTAAGAGAACCGTTTTTAAGTCAGAAATTGCGGCATCCATAGTAACGTCAGTAAAATTAACGATACCAAAGCCATTAAAAGTATAACTACCTTTAGGAAAACCTTTTTTCCATAACTCTTCATCATCAGGAGATCTAAGGAGGTTTTTTATGTCTTTTTCAGATAATCGATAACGTTCATCGTTTAATTCTATATCTACAAAATCTGCATTATAAGCGACGCGATATGTTCGGTTAACACCATTTGCGTCAGGTATTTTTATTAATATAGGTCTACCTAAATCAATAGATTTACCATATAACTGATTGAGTATAACACCACAAGACATTCTAAAAGTGTCAAATGAGTTATCTGTCATGATGAGCAGCTTAAAATCTTCTCCAGCATCTTTAAATATATTTTTAAGACGCTCTGTTTTATTAAATAAAATATCAGAAAACGGTATGGTTGCTGCTTTTATCTCATTAAGAGTCAGGGCTGCTGGAAAAAGATCTGAGAGTAAAACATTAATAGACTCTTTATGTATAGCAAGCTCATCTTCTTGAATACCATTAACAAGCTCTTCATGCTCATCTACATATTGAAGTATAGACGAGATGTATAATTTCTTAAAATTACTCTCTTCATGCTGTAAACGAGTGACATACTGATCTACAACCTTTTTAAAGGTTAAGTTCACATTCATATATCCACCGTCGTAATTTCTTCTCATATTACAAAGATACCTTATCTCTTTAATCACCATAGATTATGGTGTTAATTTTTGATTTCTTTAACCAGTACTTTACACATAAATCAATTATTTTAGCCGAAAATCCAATTTCATGAAGTACGCACTGATTCTTTTCACCTTTTTTGCCATAAACCAATGTAATGAAAAAGCAAAAGAAACGCATTTTATAGATGGTAACGCACCTGGAGTAGCAAACGGTATGCGTGTTTACATGAATGCACTGGATGAAAACGGTCGTTCCATTCCTGTAGATACCAACATTGTAATGAACGAGAAATTCTTCTTTGACAAAAAAGAAGAATTAGAATCAGAACAAATGAGGTTCCTTACCATAGATGGTAGTGAGGGAAACATCGTTCTTTTAATTAAAAATGAAAATATCCAAGTAAACGTAAAGAAGGATTCTCTATTTGCTAGTGAAGTAACCGGTAGTGCCTCTAACAAGGCTCTAGAAGATTTTAAATCTAAACAAGCTGCGTATACTGTAAAAGCAAAGTCTTTTAATACACAAAGATCTACAGCTATGAAAAGTCAGGATGTAGAATCCATGACTAGTGTTAATAATCAATGGATGGCGGCAGAGCTAGATTTTAAATCGTACTCTACAAATTTAATAACTACTAATAATAAGAGTATCGTTGCTCCTATGATTTTAGGTGAATTACTTAAAAACAAATTAGTAGATTCTAAAGGTGCTCGTGAACTTTACAACACCTTTGACCCTAGTATTCAAAATTCTTTAATGGCTACTAGAATTGATATGTATTTAAGTAAGGAAGAGTCTGTAGCTATAGGAGCAAAAGCCCCTGACTTTGAAGGAGCAGATCCTGATGGTAAAATGATCAAACTTAATGAAGTATTAGGTAAAGTTACATTGATTGATTTTTGGGCATCCTGGTGTGGACCATGTAGACGTGAAAATCCTAATGTAGTGGCAGCTTATAACAAATACCACGACAAAGGTTTTAACATCATAAGTGTATCTCTAGATCGTAAAGGTGGTGATAAGGCATGGAAAGCTGCTATCATTAAAGATAAAATGGACTGGAATCACGTTTCTAGGTTGCAGTACTTTGGACCGATAGCACAATTATATAATGTAAGTGCTATTCCTTCTACCTTTTTACTAGATGAAAATGGAATTATTATAGAGACCAATCTTAGAGGACAGCAATTACACGATAAACTAGAGGAGCTTTTAAACTAATAGAATCTGGGTATCTAGCGATTTCCTGTAAATCGCATTAAAATAAACAATACAATTATCGCGGCTAGTAAACCTATCGCGGTGATGGTATTGGTGTACACTACATCAAAATCGTAAACTAATGTTAGTATAAAACCGGCTACTGCTCCACCAAAATGAGCATCGTGCCCTATATTATCGTTTAATTTTTTCATTCCATAGAAGGAGTATATTAAGTATCCAATTCCAAAAACATAACCTGGTACAAAATATATAGTCATTCCTGGATCTAGAAGAATACCGCTATAAATAATTCCTGAAACCGCACCACTAGCACCTAGCGCGCTATAGTGATACTCATCTTTATGAAATAAATAGCTCAAAAAATTACCTCCTAGAAGACTGACTAAATAAATAATTAGAAATTTTATATCGCCTAATTCCTTGACTACTGCACCAGAAAAGAAAAATAGTGTCAACATGTTAAAGAAAAGATGACGCTGGTCTGCATGCAAGAAACCACTCGTAAAAAAGCGCCATTGCTCACCTCTCTCTATTCCTGCAATATTGAAAAGGTATTTACTTCTAAAACTATAATCTTGAAATCCTTTGAAGCTAATAATTAAATTAGCAGCTATTACAACTATAGTGACTATATCTAGATTGTACATGTTTAAATTTATAAGATACAAGATAGTATATTTGTTTAAAATTCATAGATGCAAGCCTTGGCTTTTTACCTTATATACCCCATTCTTTGGGTGATCTCTAGATTACCTTTTCCTATAGTCTATTTAATAAGTGATTTCTTCTACTTTATCACCTATTATGTAATCGGTTACCGCAAAGAGGTTATTAGGAATAATATCAAAACTGCTTTTCCAGAAAAGGACGATAAAGAGATCACTAGGTTAGCTAAAAAAAGCACCCAACACTTTTGCGACATTTTTATAGAGATGATAAAATCTATGGGAATGAGTAAAGAATCTATGAAAAAGAGATTTACTTGTAGCAATCCTGAAATGGTTAACGCTTTCGCGAAAGCGAAACAACCCATAATAATAATGTTCGGACATCAAGCTAGTTATGAATGGACTATGGTTCTAGATGACGTGTTAGATTATAAAGTTTATGCGGTATATAAACCTCTTAAAAATAAGAAGTTCAATGATCTTATAGTTAACATAAGAAAAAAGTTTAATAGTGAAATGGTAGCAATGAAACAAGCTACGGCACTTATGAGCAAATCTGTAGAAAATGAAGCAGCCTTATTTGCATTAATTGCAGACCAATCTCCTAAAGCTGGACGTGCACAATATTTTACTAATTTCTTTAATAAACCTAGTGCAGTTTTTAAAGGCGCAGAGCGTATTGCTATAGAGCACGGTACTGCAGTAGTATTTCTTAAAGTAAAGAAAGTTAAACGAGGTTATTACGAGACGGAATTTGTGACCATATCAAAAAATGGATCAGATACAAAGGACTGGGAAATAACCGATAAATTTTTCCAGTTGCTTGAAGAACAAATCGTCAAGCAACCAGAATATTATTTATGGTCTCACAAGAGATGGAAATCTACTCTTGAGAATACTAAGCGTGCTGTTGAGCTATCACCTCTAATTCAGCAATAAAACGATCTGCTAGATCATCTGCTGTTTTTTGAGATGGTGCTTCTGTATAGATACGTATAATAGGTTCTGTATTTGATTTTCTCATGTGTACCCACTGGTCTGCAAAATCTATTTTTATACCGTCTATGCTTGTTACCTCTTCGCTCTTATATTGAGTATGAATATCTTCTAAAATAGCATCTACTGGCATTCCTTTTACCAGCTGTACTTTTTTCTTACTCATAAAATAAGATGGGTAACTAGCTCTTAATTCACTTACTTTCATTTTCTTTTCTGTAAGTAAAGAGAGAAACATAGCAACACCTACTAATGCATCGCGACCGTAATGAGAATCTGGATAGATAATACCACCATTACCTTCTCCACCTATAACAGCGCCTTGATCTTTCATTTTTTGAACGACGTTCACCTCTCCTACTGCAGCAGCATAATAGATACCACCGTGCTTTTCTGTCACATCTCTCAATGCTCTGGAAGAAGACAGGTTAGAAACGGTATTACCTTTATTATGTCCTAGAATATAATCTGCACAAGCTACAAGTGTGTATTCTTCTCCAAACATTTCTCCAGTCTCATCTACAAATGCCAGCCTATCCACATCTGGATCTACCGTTATACCAAAGTGTGCGTTGTGTGTCTTTACCGCTTTACATAAATCTCCTAAATGTTCTTTAAGAGGTTCTGGATTGTGAGGGAAATGCCCGGTAGGATCGCAGTACAACTCTACCACTTCTACTCCTAGCGCTTTACATAGTGCAGGGATAGCAATACCACCTGTACTATTTACACCATCTACAACAACTTTAAAACCAGCTGCTTTTATAGCATCTATTTGTGTAACTGGCATATCCAGCACCATTTTGATATGTCTGTCGATATAATTTTCTATGACTTCTACCGTTCCTAGGTCATCAACATCTGCATAACTGAAATCTTCTTTCTCTGCAGAATCTAGTATTTTCTGTCCTTCAGCACCGTTTAAGAATTCTCCTTTATTATTTAATAATTTTAAAGCATTCCATTGCTTAGGGTTATGACTTGCTGTTAAAATAATACCACCATCGGCATTTTCATTAGGCACAGCCAGTTCTACTGTAGGCGTGGTACTTAAACCTAAATCAACAATATGGCATCCCATACCTATTAAGGTATTTTGCACCAGTGACTGTATCATCGCACCACTTATTCTAGCATCTCTACCTATTACAACTTTAGGGGCTGATTTTCCAGAATTTTCTTTGATCCATATAGCATATGCACTGGCAAATTTTACAGCATCTAGTGGTGTAAGGTTATCGCCAGGTGCACCACCTATGGTACCACGTATTCCTGATATAGATTTTATAAGAGTCATTATATATTACTTTACATTTACAACAAAAGTAATCTTTCTAAAAAGCAATCCCCAATTAAGCCTATGAATTATCTCGCTCACATATATTTATCAAAAGAAGACAAAGAGTTAAGAATAGGAAATTTTATAGCAGATTCTGTCAGAGGTAAAAACTTTAGCATGTTTCCTGATCGTGTGGCACAAGGAATTATACTGCATAGACATATTGATACTTTTACAGACACACATCCTATAGTACGACAAAGTAAGGATTTAATAAGAGGTGAATATGGACACTGGAGCAGTGTAATAGTAGATATTTATTACGATCATTTTCTAGCTGCAAACTGGTCAGATTTTCACAACCAGCCTCTAGATGAATATGTGCAAGGTTTTTACAAGGACTTGCATGATAGTTATAGTATTTTACCAGATAAAGTACAAAAATTCTTACCTTATATGGTAGAGCAAAATTGGATTAATAGTTATGCAACTGTAGATGGTATTTCTAGAATTTTTCATCAAATGAATGAAAGAACTAAAGGAAGAAGTAAAATGAACTTTGCTCCCATAGATTTAATGAAGTATTACAATGAACTAGAGCGTCACTTCAGAGCATTTTTTGAAGATCTAGAGTTTCATGTTAAGCAACGTATGTTAGAGTTGTAAGAAAGCAAGCGTTTTAAAACGTATCTCTTTATTTTGGAGATTACTTTAATGAAAATATGATTTTGTTTACTCTTTTACTCGTACTCGGTACTAGTTACAAACTAGCACTAGCCGTTGTGTGTATTGGCGCCAGCAAGGGATTTTAAACCATCAACTATTCTGATCCATTACCAATCATCCTCAATATCTTCTATAATCGGACATTGTTCAGAAAAATCGGAATCCCTTTCGATTATAAAAGGGTTTTCAAGTTTATTACTCATATAAAAACTACCATGTTTTATTAAGTCTGTTAATTTTTCTATTTCCCATTCGGTTTTATCAATATTAGATCCAAAAAAGAAAGCATCTTCTTCTCCATTAGATATTTCAAAAGTATTTGAATAATTTTTATTACCTAAAAAAAGAGTGTCCTTATTATGTGTTATAAATAAATTTTTGTGCTCATTTTTTATAATTACCGTCTCATTTGAAAAATTACTTACGCCAATATGAATTTCTATATATGGGCTTGAAAACGGAGGAGTATTTTCGCCATAATTCCTAATTTGTAAACACTTTAAACTATAGTTAACTTTACTTCTATTACAAGAAACTAGGGCCAGTCCAAAAATTAATATAAAGATGTATTTCATAATTTACCTATTTTAACTACAAACTCTTTTCTTTTTGATTCTCTCAACTCTTGGTCTTCAATTCCCTTAATCATATCAAAGATTGCATTAGTTGTATTAGTCTGTTAATTCTCAGCTGTATTTTATAGTATTCTGAGAAAATTTCTGTATCATAAATATTTAAATGTATTAATATAGCCCTTGCTAGCGCTAGTGCTCGTTTCTAACGAGTACCAAACCAACCAATTAAGAATAGAGTTTAATCAATTCTATAAAACGCTACATAAAAGTAAAACATAAATTTAGACTTAAAAAAACATTACTAACTTTCTTTACTTTACTCTTTTGCTAATGCTCGATACCAGTTAAAAACTGGCACTAGCGGCTTTGGATACTGGTGCCAGCAGGAGACAAAACTATTAATGGAAAGCAGTTGTTGTAAAACAGTCTCTAGTTCTTACTAAGTTTCTAAAAAAAACACATGTATCATTTCTTAGAGATAGATCTTTGGAGTATAGATTTACCATGACATCTATCTCATCCATTTGCATTCTGTTATTTACATCGAATTGAAAGTTTAAATTATTCTTCCTTTGTAACATAAACGTGTCTACATCTTTATATATAGGGTATATATTTATGCTATCTATGTACAAATTTCTCAAGTCTAAAGACCTAATTCTAATATTTAATGAACTGTTCGTTGGATGATCATGTAATTCGCAGTCTAACTCCATAAAAGATGATTGATATTCTTTATTTAGATAATAAACATTACATTTTTCACAGGAAATCAATAAAGTCAATAATACAAAAATTAATAAGGAACTGAATTTACGCATATTTCATAGTTGTTTTGAAAGTCAAGCCGTCAGGCGATTAATTTAGGTAGGATTATCTTATCAAATTATTTCTGTGGCTTTATTTTTCTTTTTTCAACAGTCGTATTATCAATATTAACTTCATTTCTTTCAGGCTCTATTTTTTTATTATGCACTTCAAGTATTACATTTATAATAGATTTAGTCATAGCTTTAGTATCCTTTCCCTTGCTAGCGCTAGTGCTCGTTTCTAACGAGTACCAAACCAACCAATTAAGAATAGAGTTTAATCAATTCTATAAAACGCTAGATAAAAGTAAAACATAAATTTAGACTTAAAAAAAACATTACTAGCTTTCTTTACTTTACTCTTTTGCTAATGCTCGGTACCAGTTAAAAACTGGCACTAGCGGTCTTGTATAGTTGCCTATCAGAAATATTATTACAAAGTGATTTTTGTATCTAGAGTTTAATGTAAAGTAACCTATGTTAGAATTATCACTTTAAAAAAACAGAACAAAAAAAAGGGCTGTCTTGCGACAGCCCTTTTAATACATTTTTTTGAAACTAACTAGTGACTAGTTGTTGATCAAACGGAATTCAGTACGACGGTTTGCTCTGTGCTCACGCTCAGTACAAGAAACACCATCAGCACATCTGTTCTTTAAACGAGTCTCACCATAACCGTTAGCTACGATACGAGATGCGTTGATACCTTTAGAGATAAGGTAGTTTGCTACAGACTGTGCACGTCTTTCAGATAGAGCTTGGTTAGAAGTTCTAGATCCTTTAGAGTCAGTATGAGAAGCAACTTCTACTTTAGAACCAGCAGTACTGTTAAGAGCAGAAAGAAGTTTAGCGTCGATTTCTCTTTTGTCAGCAGCAGTTAATGTAGAGCTACCAGTTGCCCAGTTGATCGCAAGACCATTGTACTCAACTAATTTACAGTCTACCTCAGACCATACAGTAAGACCACCTTTAGAAACTAATCTCTCACGAGATACAGACTTAGATGTAGAAGGAACAACGTTTTCAGTTGTAGAAGCATCAGACTTTAATACAGTCTTAGTAATGTTAGCATATTCTGCAGGAATTTCAATTTCTTCAACTCTAGCTGGTTGATCAACAACACGTACAGTATAAGTACCTGACTGCTCAGCTACTGGAGTACGGTTAAAAGATGCATCACTTGCAAGAGTAGTTAAAGATACAGTAGTATACTCAGCTGGGTAACCTTTATAACACCAGTAACGACAGTCATCTGGGTTAGAAGAAGTACATTCTGCTGGTGGTACTGAACTCATTTCCCATTGTGCATAAGCTGGCTTCACCTCTACAGTTTCAGTAGTTTTACCAAAAGTAGCTGGAGTAATAGAAATAGTAGAACCTGCTTGTTTCTTAAGGTAAGTTCTAGTTTCAGTCTTATAAGTTGCAGGAATTACTCTTAATTTCTTAGAAGCTTCTTTTACAAGAACTCTTTCTGTAACAGTTTCATAAGTTGCAGGAACAACTTTTAATGTCTTATAAGCTGGTGTTGCCACTAAACTTATAGTTTCATTTTCATAAACGTCAGGCGTTGTACAACGTACATAACATTTACCTGGCTCTGGGTTAGTAGGTAAATCTTGAGCAAAAGCAAAACTTCCTGCCGCGATAGCTACTAAGGATAGTACTAATTTTTTCATTTGGAATAAATTTGATTAATAATTATGGTTCAAAGGTCTTTTAAATTTAGAGTAATCCAATTAAATACCTAGTAAAAATAACCCCTCTTAGATGAAAGCACTAATATTATCGATGAAACACATTTTAACAGTGTGTCTTATAGTTTTGTTATAAAATTCTTAAATAATTGGATTACCGCAATATGATCCTTATGAGTGTAATCTAAATGCGTTACTAATCTCAATTTACCTTGCCCCATATTGCTAATAATCAAATTATTACTACTACAGTAATCCATTACTTGCAATTCATCTTCTACCTCAAAGATCACTATATTAGTCTCTACCTCTTCTACTTTGATAACATAAGGTAAAGTTTTAAGTACCTCTCCTAATTCTTTGGCTCTATCGTGATCTTGTTTTAATCTATCTATATTATGGTCTAATGCATAAATAGCTGCTGCTGCCATATACCCTACTTGTCTCATGCCACCACCTAGTACTTTGCGCACACGCATCGCTTTTTTCATGATCTCCTTCTTACCAGTGAGAACGGTCCCTAGCGGTGTCCCCATTCCTTTAGAAAAACACACAGAAATAGTATCAAATATTTCTCCATATTCTTTTGGATCCTGACCGGTCGCTACCAGAGCATTCCATAAACGAGCTCCATCTAGGTGCAGTCCTAGATTATGGTCGTCACACACTTTTCTTACCTCCTTAAATGTGCTCATATCATAACAGGCACCGCCACCTTTATTGGTTGTATTCTCTAAACAAACTAACGTTGTTAAAGCACTGTGATAAAAATCTGGCGGATTTATAGCCTCCATTACCTGAGCTGCCGTAACCATACCACGATCGCCATCTAATAATCTACAAGAAACACCACTATTAAAAGAAGCGCCACCACCTTCATAATTAAATACATGAGCATATTTATCACATATCAATTGCTCTCCTGGCTGAGTATGCATTTTAATAGCCGCCTGATTTGCCATACTACCAGTAGGAAAAAACAAGGCATCTTCCATACCGAACATTTCTGCAACACGTCTCTCTAATTCGTTAACCGTAGGATCTTCCTTATACACATCATCTCCTACTTCCGCTTGGAACATGGCTTGCATCATTTCTTTGCTAGGTTTTGTTACGGTATCACTTCTTAAATCTATCATATGTTTATGTTCTAGTTACGCTTTCGCGAAAGCGAGATAAAAATAATATCTATACCATATATATGTATCTATAATGGCAAAGAATTTAATTCTATTTTTGCAATCGCCGAAAATAGAACTATGATTACTGCCGAACAGGTTAAAGAATTACAAGAACGTGTTGAAAAACTGAAGGATTATCTACAAATTGATGCCAAACAAATTGAGATAACTAACCTAGAAGAGAAGACCTTTTCACCAGATTTTTGGAATACGCCCAAAGATGCAGAGGTCATCATGAAACTATTGCGTACTAAAAAGCAATGGACTACAGATTATGCTACCGCAGTAACTCTTACAGAAGATCTTGAAGTACTCTTTGAATTCTTTAAAGAAGGTGAGGCTAGTGAAGAAGATGTAATGGCAAAGTACAATGCCACAAATGACCTGATTGAAAAGCTAGAGTTTAAAAACATGCTTTCTAACGAGGGTGATGACATGAGTGCTGTCCTACAAATTACTGCCGGCGCTGGTGGTACAGAGTCTTGTGACTGGGCAGAGATGCTTATGAGAATGTACATGATGTGGGCAGAGAAGAATGGTTATAAGGTTAAGGAACTTAACTTTCAGGCAGGTGATGTGGCCGGTATTAAAACCGTTACTCTAGAGATAGAAGGTGATTATAGTTTTGGCTGGTTAAAAAGTGAAAATGGTGTACATAGATTGGTACGTATATCTCCTTTTGACTCTAATGCAAAACGACATACCTCTTTTGCATCTGTATATGTATATCCTCTTGCAGACGATTCTATAGAAATAGACATTAACCCAGCAGATATTAATTGGGATTTTGCTAGATCTAGTGGTGCTGGTGGTCAAAACGTGAATAAAGTAGAGACTAAGGCCATACTTACTCACCACCCATCTGGTATAGTAATTCATAATTCTGAAACGCGCTCTCAACTAGAAAACCGTGAAAAAGCGATGCAAATGCTTAAATCACAACTTTTTGAAATAGAATTGCAAAAACGTAATGCCGCGAGACAAGAGATAGAAGCTGGTAAGATGAAAATAGAATGGGGTTCTCAAATACGTAATTATGTATTGCATCCCTATAAACTTATTAAAGATGTGAGAACAGGACATGAAACTGGTAATACAGACGCTGTTCTTAACGGTGATATAGACGCTTTTCTTAAAGCTTTCTTAATGGAAAGTAGTAAAGAAAAGCCTAGTGACGAGCTTTAACGTAACTTTAGCAAAGTCTGATTAACCCTTCAGATAGATTTGCCGTCTTAGAAGAAACTTTAAGATTGTTATGAAAAAAATTATTACGTTACTCCTGTTGTTAACGGCGACATTGGGTTATTCACAAAATTCAAATCCCATTACCATTAAGGGTAAATTAGTAGATAAAACTTCTGGTGAGGCGCTAGAATTTGCTACTATTTCATTTATTAGTGCTACTCCTGATAAATCTCCACAAGGTGGTGTTACTGACCTAGATGGTAATTATCAATTTAATGTTACTCCTGGTACTTATACTATTAAGTGGGAATACATCACTTTTAAAAGTCTTATTAAAACAGGCCAGGTTATTGACGCAAATCAAGATTATGGAACTATCGCTCTAGAACAAGACGTTGCAGAGTTAGATGGTGTACTGATCGTAGCAGAAAAAACTACTGTGGACATACGTCTTGATAAAAAAATCTACAACATAGGGAAAGATTTAACTGTACGTGGTGGTAGCGCAAGTGATGTGCTAGATAACGTGCCGTCTGTATCTGTAGATGTAGAAGGAAATGTGGCGTTGAGAGGTAATGATGATGTTACTATTTTAATAGATGGTAGACCGAGTGCTCTCGTAGGATTTAACGGTGCAGAGGCATTAAGACAAATTCCAGCAGATGCGATTGAAAAAATAGAAGTTATAACAGCACCTAGTGCAAGGTATGATGCAGAAGGTACTGCTGGTATCTTAAATATAATTCTAAGAAAAAATAAACTTTTAGGTTTTAACGGTACCCTGCAATTAGATACTGGTTATAACCCACAATTAGGCCTTTCTTTCAATGGTAACTACCGTACTGAAAAATGGAACTTTTTCACCAACACTGGTTTTAGATACAGAGAGACTCCTGGTAACTCTACAACAAATACAGAATATCCAGTCGGTACGGCATTAAATACGTTTGTGAATGAAGAGCGTGATTTTGACCGATTAGGTAGAAACTTCTTTACAAGTCTAGGTGCTGAGTATTTTATAAATGACCAGTCTAGTATAGTTGCAAACATCGTTTACCGTCTAGGTAATGATGACGATGTGAACACAAACGTTATTGAACGTCTGGATGAAAATGGAAATTTAAATGAAGCTACCACACGTGTAGAGGCTGAAGCTGAAGACGATACTAGAGTACAATACTCTCTTGATTACAAGAATGATCTAGATGATAATGGTCAGAAAATTACAGCTAGCATACAGTACTCTACTTCTATCAGTGATCAAAATGCAAACATTCTAGAAACTGAAACTACTACTAACACAATTAATGATGTAGAACGCACATTTACTGATGAAGATGAGCAAAATGCTACAGCGCAATTTGATTATGTTTTACCTATAGGAGAAGACACGCAGTTTGAGGCTGGTTATAGAGGTAACTACCGTGATATTAGCAACTCTTTTTTCTTAGAAGAAATAGCACAAGATGACTTACCTAATGGACCGCTACTTCCAGATGCTGGACTTAACAATACCTTTGATTACGAAGAGTTAGTAAACGCAGTTTATAGTCAGTACGGTAAAGAATTTGGTAAATTTTCTTTCCTTGCAGGTTTGAGATTTGAGCAAACTAATGTTACTATTAAACAAGCTACTAGTAATACAGAAGATAAGAAAGACTACAGCAGCCTCTTCCCTACTCTGAACTTAGGATATGAGTTACAAGACGGTGAAAATATTACTTTAGGGTATAACAGACGTGTAAGAAGACCTCGAGGACGTTTCTTAAACCCTTTCCCAAGTAGATCTAGTGAGTCTAACGTGTTTCAAGGAAATGTAGATCTAGACCCTACTTTTACTAATTCCATAGATTTAGGTTATTTAAGAAGATGGAGTAAATTTACTTTTAATACCTCTATCTATTATAATCGTAGTGATGATAATTGGGAATTTATTCAAGAAGACACAGGTGCTGTAACCGATAATGGTGACCCAATCATAAGACGTACACCAGTAAACCTATCTACACAAGAACGTATAGGTTATGAATTAACTATGATGTACAGACCTTTTAAATGGTGGACTATTAATACAGACTTCAATTTATACAGAGCAACTACCGATGGAGATTTTGGAGGTCAAAATTTTGATTTTGAAAACACTTCATACTTTGCTAGACTGAACCAAAAATTCAGTATCCCATCTGGAATTGATCTGCAGACTAGATTAAATTATCGTGGTGCTTCAGAAAATGCACAAACGACTACCGATGGTATTTTTACTATGAATCTAGCAGCAAGTAAAGACATTTTAGGTGACGATGCTACAATATCTCTTAACGTAAGTGATTTATTTAATAGTCGTAAAAGACAAAGTACTACAATCACTGACGACTTCACAACAGACAGTGAATTTCAATGGAGAGAGAGACAAGTGAATTTAAGCTTTGTTTATAGATTTAATCAAAAGAAGAAAAATGCTCGTAATGGCGGTGCCAACGGTGGTGGCGGTGAGGATTTTGAATTTGAAGGATAAACCTTAACTTCTTTTAAGAACATATCGTATTTAATTAACAATATATAAACTTAACCAATAATTTAACTAGT
Source organism: Nonlabens sp. Asnod2-A12 (assembly GCF_045063745.1). Lineage (NCBI taxonomy): Bacteria > Pseudomonadati > Bacteroidota > Flavobacteriia > Flavobacteriales > Flavobacteriaceae > Nonlabens > Nonlabens sp. Asnod2-A12. Next base: position 609,413 of record NZ_JBEFOB010000003.1, read on the forward strand.
AGATATTTGTAAAAAATTAAATCAATTATGAAAAAAGTATTTTTTACAGTGATGTTAGTAATAGGTGCAGTAGCCATGAGTGAAGCACAAGAAGTTTCTAAAAATGCGATAGGAATACGTACTGGTGATGGTGACGGTTTTGGTACTGAAATTTCTTACCAAAGGGCTTTAAGCGATAACAATAGATTAGAAATAGATCTAGGTTATGAAAGTGGAGATAATTTTGATGGTTTTAAAGCGACAGGATTATACCAGTGGATGTGGAACATAGAAGGTGGTTTTAACTGGTATGCAGGTGCTGGTGGTGGACTAGGAACTATTAGTCTAGACGACGATTTCCCTGGAAGAAACAACTTTGATGATGATTCTGAAACTTTCATTTTTGCAGCTGGACAAGTAGGTATAGAATACAACTTTGACATTCCATTACTACTTTCTCTAGACGTACGACCAGAGTTTTACTTTGGTGATTTTAGAGATGGAAATGATCTAGATATCGCCTTAGGAATAAGATATCAGTTCTAGAACAGACGTATGATAAACATACTAAAAACGGCGATCATTTCTGATCGCCGTTTTTTTTTATGGTATATATTTCCTGTTACTATTTAACAGTCACCTTTATGGAGTCGGCAGGCTGGTTAGCTAGTAGTACTATTCCTGGTGTTGTCATTCCCATGGTTACCATATCTTGTGGTGCAGGAGATTGAGTATAAATTATATATTTGACTACTTCACTCTTGTTCACCTTTACTTTGGTAAAAGAAAAGCCTCCAGTAGATTTCTGCCCCATTGCAGCAACGATAACAGACTGCTTTTTAAAATCTATAACCGGTAGTTCTAAATGTGGTGATCTCGTTTCATTTAATTGCTCATAAAGTGCTACTAACTCTTTTTCATTATCAATCACATAAGCACTTTCTACTGTAATATTAGTATTGCTTTCTTTAAGAATAGTAATAAAATCCTCGCCGCCAGATTTAAGAGTCTGGTTCACTAATTCTTTTTTGCTACAGCACGAGCTTAGACTAATTAGGCTTAGTGCCAGCAAGCACGTTTTCATATAATTTTTCATATTGTGGTATTATATTTAGTATGTCGTATTGTTCCGCTTTCGCGAAAGCGGCATTCTTAAAATCACTTAAAACCTGATCATCTTTTAAGATCTTAATAGCATTTGCTGCCATCTCATCTATATCACCTACATTGCTTGTAAAACCAGAAACACCATCTTCATTCACCTCTGGAAGACCACCGGTGTTAGAAGAAATTACTGGTGTGCGATTTGCCATAGCTTCTAGCGCTGCGAGTCCAAAACTTTCTTTTTTTGAAGGCAATAAAAACAAGTCCGAAAAGCAAAGGATGCGGTCTATTTCTGTACTGTTTCCTACCCACTTAATTTTCATTTTTAAGCCTGCTTTATTTGCATATTCTTCTGCAGCAAATCGTTCTGGGCCATCACCTACCATAATGAGTATAGAAGGGATTTCTTTTTGAACCTTCTCAAATATTTTGATAATATCCATCACCCTTTTAACTGGGCGCATGTTAGATACATGAGTGATAATGCGCTCTTCTGGAAAAGCCATTACAGACCTGTCACAATCCTTAAACTCGGTCTTATACAAAGACATATCTATAAAATTGGGAACTACATCTATCTCCTTCTTTATGTCAAAAAGCTTTAATGTATCTCTCTTTAAACTAGCTGATACAGATGTAACCGCATCACTATTATTAATACTAAAAGTAACCGAAGGCTTATAAACAGGATGGTTACCAACCAGTGTAATATCTGTACCATGCAACGTGGTGACCATAGGTATTATGATGCCTTGTTCTTTTAACATTTGTTGCGCCATGTAACCTGCATAAGCATGCGGTATGGCATAATGTACATGAAGTAATTCTATGCCATATTCTTGAACTACATTAACCAGTTTACTAGATAATGCAAGGTCATAGGGCTGGTAATGAAATAAAGGATACTCTTCTACATTTACCTCATGAAAGAATATATTTCTAGATAACAACTCTAGTCGTACCGGTTGTTTATAAGTAACAAAATGAACTTCGTGCCCACGTTGAGCGAGTGCGGTACCCAACATGGTAGCAACTACTCCACTACCACCGAAGGTAGGATAACAAACTATAGCTAGTTTCATTAGTATATTTTTAGTCTATGATCGAGTCATAGATTATTTGCTGTATGTTAGTTCTTATATTTTCTTTAATGATAAACCTGTTTCCAGCATCTGGATGCACGCGGTTAGATAAAAATACATAAACTATTTCTTCTTCAGGATCTGCCCAGGTGTAAGCACCGGTAAATCCACTGTGACCAAAACTACTTTTACCTACACAACCACAAGTAGGTCCAGATACTTTTAATTGTGGTTTATCAAATCCTACACCACGTCTCACATCGTTTTCACAGTAATAACAGGTATTAAACTTATCTATGGTTTCTGGTGTAAAATACTGTCTACCACCATAGGTACCGCCTTGCATGTACATTTGCATCATTTTTGCCACATCATTTGCTGTAGAAAATAATCCTGCATGACCACCTATTCCGCCCTGCATGGCAGCGCCTTGATCATGTACATAACCATGTACGAGTTGTCTTCTAAAAAGGGTATCGTTTTCTGTAGGAACAATTTGATTCAAAGGAAATTTGTCACGTGGTAAATATCCAGTACGATTCATACCCAGAGATTCATAAAAATGATTCTGAGTTAATTCATCTAGGTTTTTATTATAATGCTTTTCAATATATTTTTTCATTAAGTAATAAGGAAGATCACTGTACTTATATTCTAGCTTTTTTCTTAAATCACTTGTTTTAATACGATTAAATATCGTGTCTTGTACCTGTATATTTGTGTACATTCCATTTGCCACCTGTATATCAAACCCTTGCTGCGGTCCATTGCTGTAGTATTTTGATAACGGCAGTTTAGTTAATGAATCTAGCGTGTAGATATAAAACGGTATCCATGGCTTAAAACGACCATAATGTGACAGCATTTGTTTTACCGTGATTTGTTCTTTATTAGAACTAGTCAAGTCTATATCTAATTTAGAAATAGAATCGTCTAGAGATACTACATGAGACTCTTCTAACTCCATAACCAGCGGTAATGTTCCCAGAATTTTAGTAACCGATGCGATATCGTACACATCACTCTCATTTACTTTGCTTTTTTTATTATAAGTATGGTAACCATATGTTTTATCTAGAATCACTTTACCGTGTCTAGCCACTAAAATTTGCATACCTGGCGCTCCTTTTCCATCTATGGTATACTTAGCAATACTATCTATTTTTGCCACCATACGAGAGTCTAACCCTACACTAGATGGATTATGTCCATAAGAAAGTCGCTTCACATTCTTTACTTTAATACCATCATTAACATTAAATAATCCAGAACTTACTGGCAATGTACCTACAGCATCTCTCGCGCCAAAAATAATTTGCGCACTCACCTCTTGGCTCATTTTGCTATTTTGATAAGACATGACTATACCCTCAAAGTTTTCGGTAGTTTTAATCTGATCTAGCATATAGGGTCTCACAAAACCATCAAAAACTACATCGTGTTTTCTTGCTATTTCATACAACCACGTTAGCTCGTGCTGTTTTAATCGGTATGATTTCCATGGATTTGCATTACTTCTATGCAGCCCTATAATAACCGTATTGTATTTTTCTAGCATAGTAAGTAGCACATTTAACTTATCTGCTACTACCTTATCGACATTAGTATACCTATTCAATTCTTTAAAAAACACATCTCCACTATCATCTCCTAATTCCACATAAGCGATTTTTTTAGTTTCTAGGTTTTGAAGAGGTAAGATATTATTCTTATTTTTCAGTACTGTAATTGCCTTAGATATAGCATTTTCATACACCACGTCATCTTGCTCTGTATTTAAATCCTTTACTAGATTAGAAATAACAATAGGCTTGTATTCATGAAGACCTACCACATACTTAGACATTAAAATTTTCTTTACAGAATAAGCTAGGCGTTCTTCTGTTACATCACCACTTGCAATTGCTTCTGTGATTTTTGCGATAGACTTCGGTATATTTTCAGAAATAAGCAAGACATCATTACCAGCTTTAAAAGCTGCAAGATCAATCTCTCCAGGTGCGCTGAAGTTACTTGCACCCTTCATATTAAGAGCATCAGTAAAAATAAGACCGTTAAAACCTAATTTAGTTTTCAATATATCGGTCACCACTTTATGGCTTATGCTTGTAGGATAACCAGCACGAGGTTCTAGACTAGGTATATTTAAATGTGCTATCATCACACTAGCCATACCTTCCTTAATCAACTTTCTATAAGGATATAATTCTACACTATCTATACGCTCTGCACTAAAATCTACCGTAGGCAACGTCTTGTGACTGTCTTGATCTGTATCTCCATGACCAGGAAAATGCTTTGCACAAGCTAGTGTACCAGTACTTTGCATTCCTTTCATAAAAGCACCAGCTTTATCCGTCACATTGTACATGTCTTCACCAAAACTTCTATTCCCTATAATAGGGTTCTTAGGATTTGTATTGATATCTACATCAGGAGCAAAATTGATATGAACGCCCAGTCTTTTACAGTGCTCACCTATACGCTGTCCCACTTCATAACTAGAAGTATTACCTGGCGTTGCACCCAGCGTCATATTCCATGGGAAAGCATACGTATCTTCTAGACGCATGGAGAGACCCCATTCTGCATCCATTGCGATTAACATTTTAGTCTTAGATTTTGCTTGTAACTCGTTAGTTAAATAAGCTTGTTCTACAGGACCACCTTTAGAAAAAATAACACCACCTATTTTATGTTTCTCTACCAGATTGCGCACATGGTCTTCATGAGCTTTTCCTTTATTAGAAAACATATCTACCATAAACAGCTGCCCTATCCTTTCTTTTTGAGATAGACTGTTATAAACACTATCTACCCAATGCATTTGGGCGATAGAATCTGCAGCAATAAGAGGCTTGTTATTAGTTAATTGCGCTTGTGATGTGTACGCTTTCGCGAAAGCTAACACTACCAAAAGCAATGATGCATTTTTAAATTTCATATAATATATCCAGAATTTTAAATAAGGAAACCAAGAATCGTTCCTTACTCGAAAGATACCGAAAAACAAAAGGACTGCATAAAAAAACCAGCTTAAAAGTAAGCTGGTTTTTAACTGTTTTATGAACTAAAATTATACCTTAAAGACACTCACAAGTGCAACTATCTCCTTCAAAAAAATCACTGCTGTGATGATAACTCGCAATACCGTCTGGACAGATAAATTGTGCTGTTTCTAAACACTCTTCAGAACTTTTAGCATTCAGGTAACTGAAACTAACTGTCGATATCATGATCAATATCATGGAGATCGCTATAACCACTTTAAATTTATCGATAAAGGCGATTACTCTAGTCATAACAAAAGGAGTTTTCTAGAAAAATCTAGAATGCCAGCTATCGCTTGCCGGTACTTCCCAGTGTTCTTTATATTCTCCTACTGTTTCTACTAGATTATTAAAAACTATGGTTTTAGGAGAAACCGATTTTGCTTTACACATTTTTTTAAAATCTGCTAGATCTTTATGTGCGACATACTGCCCATTTTTAAAAGTAACATTCATCTTATCCATTAAATCCACACGATATGCTTTTTCTATAGACTGTATAAAACGCACACTTGCATCTATAGAACAACCTGTCGCTCCAGCCTCTGACTGGTCCAGACCTATCACTATAAATCTATTATATGGATAGTCTACACCTGCTCTAAGATCTTTACCATGAGCAGTCCACTTCTGTAAAAAATTATCCATTTGTGGTTTTAGCTCATTGATCTCATCAGTTGTAAAAGGTCTATTTGCTTGGTAAATCCATACTCTAGCATCGTCTGGAAGATCTTTGAAATTTGCGTGCATAATTTATTTTTTTGCTTTTAAAGTAAAGTAACTCATTAAAAATAATAAAACCCCAAACAAAAGAGAAGAGAGCAAAGAAGCCTTGAGGTTAAAGGGCTCGTCATCAAAAAAGTAATCATACGACTCCATAATACAAGTAAATATTACCGTAACCGTAATGGTATAAATCAATCTCGCTTTAAGAGATGCTCTATTCTGTTTATTTGTAAACATTACTTTTTCTTTTTATTTATGGAATAACCAGAACTAAAAAAGCCAAAGATAAACATCGCTATGAAAAAGAAAATGTAGTATCCCCAATCAAAGTCTGCCATATCAAAAACGGTAAATATGATGTAACAAAATAAAGTAGTTAAACCAGAGCTTAATAATGCGTAGATAAAACGTGTCTTTACTGGCACTCTATCAAAGTTAAATAAACTCATTATTTTTTATTTTTACTGCTATTTCTCATGGACCACCATATAATACCAGCTACTAATAAACCGAACATTATAAAATCTACAGCAAACTTGAGAATGCTAAAACCTGTATCTTCAGTAATTTGATAAAATATAGACATGATTATGGCATACACAAGACCACCGAATGCTCCTGATAACACAATACTTTTATAATCTAATTTCTCTTTCAATTACTCTTCTATTGTATCAATTCTATCCAGAACTAACATGTTGCGGTATTCCCCTATACGTGGGTCATAAATATCGAGTTCCATTGCGGTAAATACATAAGATTTCTTACCCTTTACAGCGTCTTCTAGTAACTCGTCATTATCCACATAAGTAAGCCATAAAACTTTATGTCTGCGGCCGTCTTCATCTTTTATTTCAAAAGTGGTGAATTTCTTATCGTCAGATTTTACTATTTTACCTGTAAACTCGATGTATTCTTGCTCATCGTATTCTTCTTCTTCAGATGATACTTGTGCTTGTCTAACATCTCTAGCTATCATCATAAAAATAGGTAAAGCCTCTTCACATGTTGATGCTAGTGTTACACCTACCTGCTTTCCTATGTTAAGAGATTTCTGCGGATTTGTTATATCAAGTCCTTTTTCATTAAAATATTCCTGATCATTTGAATACACTTGCATGATACAACGACCAAATTCTAATTCTGCTTTTTCTCTTGTATCAAGACCTTCTTTACCTTCAATACATTCACAAACACCATTAGATAGTTTTGTTATTGCTTCTTTGTCAAATTCCTGTGCATTTACAACTACTGTTGCAAGAAATGCGATACTAAGTAATAATAAATTTCTCATTTATAAATCTGCTGCGCTTGCTATTAATTCTGCTACATCCATTACCTCTACCTGACCTTCTTTTTCTACTGCCTTAACACCGTCTGTAATCATTGTGTTACAGAAAGGACATCCTGCAGCAATAATCTCTGCACCAGTATCTACCGCTTCTTCTGTACGTTCTACGTTTATGTCTTTATTACCTTCTTCTGGTTCTTTAAACATTTGTGCACCACCAGCACCACAACATAAACCGTTGCGACGGCTGCGTTTCATTTCTATAAGTGCTGCGTCTAGTTTTTCTATTAAATCACGTGGCGCTTCATAAATCTCATTTGCGCGGCCTAAATAACATGGATCGTGATATGTGATTTTTTTACCTTTAAATTTCCCACCTTCGATAGTTAATTTACCGTCTGCGATTAAATCTTTAAGAAAAGAAGTGTGGTGTACTACTTCATAGTTACCGCCTAATTCTGGGTATTCATTTTTAAGCGTATTAAAACAGTGTGGACATGCCGTTACTATTTTTTTAATACCATATCCATTCAACACCTCGATATTCATCATGGCTTGCATCTGGAATAAGAACTCATTACCAGCACGTTTTGCAGGATCTCCAGAACAACTTTCTTCTGCTCCTAAAACTGCAAATTCTACACCTGCCTTATTTAAAAGCTTTACAAAAGCCTTTGTTATTTTCTTTGCTCTATCATCAAAACTACCGCTGCATCCTACCCAAAACAAAACCTCTGGTTGTTTGCCTTGCGCTATAAATTCTGCTGCTGTAGGTACTACTAAATTATTACTCATATCTTAAAAATTAAGAATCCAAACAGTATGAATTCAGAATAGGTATAAATTTTTATTATTAATTAGAGGGATCTCGCTTTCGCGAAAGCGAATCCTACAAATTATTTATGGTTTTTAAAAACCTCTATAGTCACTTCTTTTTCTACCAGGTGTGTAAACTCACCTGTATAACGTGTCGCTCTTACCATGTGGTTATCTATCCAGTGGTAATTACCTCCTCTAGGTTTACCCATTAATAAACTATGAAATTTAAATCCATGTTTATTTAACCAGTCTGTAGTCACCTCGCGGTGTTCTTCTGTTCTAGAAGTAAAGAAGCAAATCACATGACCTTGATCATACCATTCATTAAGCGTTTTTAAAGCATCAGGAAATGGTGCACAAGTCGCCATTCTTTCTGGTTCTTCATTAGGCACATCTTCTGTAATGGTACCGTCTATATCGATTAAATAATTCTTTACTCCTTCTGGAAGTACTGGACTAGCTAGAGATCCATCTTCATTAAGGGCTTCATTAAACTGTTCTTCACTCATAATTTACTCTTTTGACCAGTTTAAACGGTCCATTTGGTTATACGGCCATGGCGCACCATTGTTCTCTATGTTACCCATAGTAACATTAAGTTCTGTAGGTGCCGCACTATTTTCTAATACTAAATATCTTCTCATCTCCATTATGATACTTAATGGATCGATACCTATAGGACAAGCCTCTACACATGCGTTACATGTAGTACAAGCCCATAATTCTTCTGGTGTGATGTAGTCGTTTAACAAGGTCTTACCGTCATCTTTCCACTCACCTTCTTTATTTATTACCGCACCTACATCTTCTAGTCTATCACGAGTTTCCATCATGATTTTACGCGGGCTTAATTTCTTACCAGTAATATTTGCTGGACACTCTGACGTACAACGTCCACATTCTGTACAGGTATATGCGTTAAGTAATTGTACTTGATCGAGATCAAAAATATCATTTGCTCCTAGCGCTGCAGGAACTTCGTCTGCCTCACTTGGATCTGGTGCTGCAAATGGATCTGCATCTGGATCCATCATCATTTTTACTTCTTTAGTAACAGCCTCCATGTTAGTCAACTGCCCTTTAGGGGTAAGTTTTGCAAAATATACATTTGGAAAAGCAAGCATAATGTGTAAATGCTTAGACCAGTACAAGTAGTTTAAGAAAATAAGAATACCTACGATGTGCAACCACCAGCAAGTTCTTTCAATAATATGTAAAGTTTCAAAACTTAGACCATCAAATAACGGCGCTATAAAACCACTGATAGGAAAACTACCTGCGTTGATATAATGTAATGCTGCCTCGCTAGTAAACTGTCCTGCAAGAACACCTTGTTGTATGGTAAAGTCTGCTGCGTTCATGGTTAAAAACAACGACATTAAAACTACTTCAAAATAAAGAATATAATTGGCATCATTTTTAGGCCAGCCTTTAAGCTCTCCCATAATGAAACGTTTAATGTTCATTACATTTCTTCTTATCCAGAAAACGATAACAGATGCTAGAACTAAAAATGCAAGGATTTCAAATGTTGCTATCAAGAAATCGTACACACCACCTAAGAAAGGTGCAAATATTCTGTGCTGTCCTGTAATACCATCGATAATGATTTCTAGAACCTCTATGTTAATAATCACAAAACCTACATAAACTACTATATGCAAGAAACCAGCAACTGGACGGCGCACCATTTTAGATTGCCCTAAAGCGATACGTGCCATTTGTGCAAATCGTTCTCCTTTACGGTCAGAGCGATCTACTTCTTTTCCTAGCTTAATATTGCGAATCATTTTTTTAATATTGCTCGCAAAAAATCCTACTCCAGCAATAAGGAGTAATGTAAAAATAATATTAGGTATATATTCCATGGTCAATTATTGATCTCTATCTTCTGGTTTTTCATACTCTCCAGGCTTTTTTCCAAATACAGAAAAATGCACATAACGCTTAGGATTCAATTTGATATCCTGCATCAACATTTCTGCCTGTCGTGTGGTTCTTTCTAAGTTGTTATAAAGTTTATCATCGGTCATTAATTTACCGAGACTTCCTTTACCTGATGCTACATCATCTAAAACTACATTAAATTTAGAAATTGCATTTTCTAATTCTTTTACCGTACCAGCTATTTCCACTTGTGCTAGTGTGTCAGATATAGCGGCAAAGTTTCTGGTAGTCACATCTAGATTCTTAATCGTACTATTAAGTTCTGTTTTATTATCGGCTAGTAAAGAGCTTGCATTTTTAGAAAGTCCTCTTATTTCTACAAGCGTTTTATTTACTTCGTCTAGGCTGTTAGTAATCGCAAGTCTAGTATCTGGATTTAGTGTTTGATTTACTGCAGATAGAACAGAGTCTGCATTAACAATCATGCTTTCTATCTTATCCTTTAAAGGTAAAAATTCTTCCATAACCTTACCCTGTAATCCCTCGTCTGTACTAGATTTAAGAGTATCACCAGGTTGCGCAGGTCTTGCTTTACTTTGATAATTAGGTACAATCGCTAGTGCTTTACCACCTATAATACTGGTGCTGTAAACAGAAGCTACACTTTCTGAAGAGAATTTGAAAGATTCATTTACATGAAACTTAACCAGCAATCTACCAGAACTGTCTAAAAAGTCTATGTTATCGATATTACCGACACGTAAACCGTTAATAGTCACTGGTGCAGACGACGTAAGCCCTTCTACATTATCATACACGGCATAGAAGGAACGATCATCACTCAAAAGATTGCGACCTTTTAAATATTGATACCCAAAAATAAAGAGTGCTATTGCTCCCACAGTAAGCATTCCAACTTTAATTTCCTTTGAAAATTTCATTTATATCCTTTTCTACGAAGGTAAAGATACGGCAAGCTTAATTTATATGGACTAACATTTTTTTATGAGTTATCACAACCTGCGACGTTCTCCATTCTCATAAATCACGATAAACGCTGATTTATAACCCTTTGCGATGGCTTTTTTACGCAAATCAGACGCCTCTTTTAAGCTAGAAAAATTACCAGTAAAGTATCGATATATACCACCATCCTTCTCTCTAGAGATTTCTGGCAGCTTATTAAAGTTGTAAGACTTTGCTGCAAGCCTCTTACTACTCGCACTTATTTGCACCTTATAAATAGCATTACTAGCGGCTGGTTTTATAACCGTAGGACTAGAAGTATCTATTTGTTCTACTTCAAAAAGGTTGATATCTCTATTTTTTTGATAATCCAGTACCGCGTCATAAATAGATGCTGCTACTTTTTTCTGTCCAGCGCTGCTTTTAAGAAAGGTGCGCTCCTCTTTATTAGTTAGAAAACCAGTTTCTATAAGGACACTAGGCATATAAGAAAGTCTCAGTACCGCAAATCCTGCTTGCTTCACACCTCTATTCTTGCGCTTTAAATCTTCGGCAAATCGTTTTTGAACGTTTGCACCCATTTCTATACTATTATCCAGGTATTCTTCTTGAATCATAAGATTAGTAGCAAAGCTAGATGGATCATTGGGGTCAAAACCCACATACTTTTCCTTATAATCTTCTTCTAATAAAATAACAGAATTCTCTCGTTGCACCACTTCTAGATTATCTGCATTTCTATGTATTCCTAGCACCCATGTTTCATTTCCTTTGGCCTGTGTTGCCGCAGCTGCGTTACAGTGTACCGACACAAAAAGGTCTGCTTTTGCATTATTTGCTATGTCTGCTCGTTGATATAATTCTAGAAATTTATCTGTCGTACGTGTGTAAACCACTTTAATATCGGCATGCGACTCGAGTTGTTTTCCCAGTATTTTAACAACCTTAAGCGCTATATCCGACTCTTTTGTATTGGCTACAAATTTACCAGAGTCCTTACCACCATGGCCTGCATCCAGTACAACGGTAAAAACCTTTTTAACATTAGTTTTTGTAGAATCGATGGGTATATTTGCAATCGATAACACTGGTATAATAATTAAGGCAATAATAAGATATAACTTCGTTTTCATATTAAACTTATGAGTTGTGAATGTGTTGTTTATTAATTCGCTTTCGCGAAAGCGTAATTATCAAAAAACGCTTAAAATTTATATGTAGTTTTGACATTTCAAAAACCAGACCATTTCTAACAACGAAAATAGTACAACCTAGATTGCATTTACATTTAAAGCATATAATTTTTTTAACGCTCTTTTTATTAAGTGCTGCTACTGCAATAGCACAAGAGCTACCAGAAACTGGTACACCTATACCAGCACCAGCGCCACAACCTACTGAAAAAGAAGCAGAAAAAAAGCCTGCCAAAACTGTGGTTAATATAGAGGACCTTAAAAAAGAGAACGACACCGTCGTTAACGATTCTATAAAAAAGCCCAAAGCAGTTCTAGAATACGTAGTAGAATCTACCGCAAAGGACTATAAACGCATCGATAGAAGAGCAAATACCGTTACCCTTTATAACGAGGCAAAAATCACTTATGGAGACATTACCATAGAAGCCGGTACCATAATTATTAATAACAATACTGGTAATATAACAGCCTATGGTATCGTGCAAGATTCTCTAGGTTACACACAAAAACCGGTCTTTACACAAGGTACCAATGTGGTTAAACCAGACTCTATAGTATTTAATAAAGATTCTCAAAAAGCGCTTACCTATAATTCTAGCACCACACAAGGAGAGTTTAATGTCGTGGCAGACGTGACTAAGAAGGTAAACGATTCTGTTTTCTACATGAAAAACGCACGTTTTACCACTTCTAAGAATCCAGATAATCCAGAATATTATTTCCTGGCACGTAAAATAAAATTTGTCCCAGGTAAAAAGATCGTCACCGGTCTGGTAAACATGTACATTGCAGACGTGCCTACACCGCTAGGTTTACCATTTGCTTATTTCCCTATGACTACAGAGCGCAAGAGTGGTGTCGTTATCCCATCCTTCGGTAACAACAACACGCAGGGATATTTTTTACAAAACGGTGGTTACTATTTTGCCGTTAACGACTACATGGACCTTACCGTATTAGGAGACTATTTTACAAACGGTAGTTATGGTGCACGAGTAGAGAGCAATTACCGCGTGCGGTATAAATATAACGGTAGTTTAAGATTCCTTTTTGAAAACCAACTGCAAAGCGAGCGTGGTTTTTCTGACTTTTCACAAACCTCTCGTTACAACATTAACTGGCAGCACTCACAAGACAGCAAGTCCAGTCCTAGTTCCACATTTAGCGCCAGTGTAAACCTGGGTAGTAGTGAGTTTTATAGAGAGTCCTTTAACCAGATCAACCAGAGCGCCACACTAGTAAACAACCTGAGCAGTTCCATATCCTATTCAAAATCCTTCAGTGGAGAGCCGCAAGTAAATTTGAGCGCCAGTATAACACAAAACCAAAACACCAACACAGACGTCGTTAACCTAACCCTACCTACTCTACAAGGTAGTGTCTCTAGAGTCTATCCATTTGCACCCAAAGAAGGTGTAAAAAAAGGAGTGATTCAAAATATAAATTTACAGTACAATTTAAGAGGTGAAAATCGTATTACCACAAATGGAGACGATTTCCTGACAGAAAAAATGTTTGACAACGCCGTTTCTGGTTTACAACACAGCATACCGGTAGCGACTAACTTTAAAGCAGGCTACTTCAGTTTCAGTGCCAATGCCAACTTTCAAGAAAACTGGGTGTTTGAAACCTTCAGACAGAAATTTGTAGAAGATGAAGACGGTGTTTTTGAAACCGTGACAGACACCATAAGCGGTTTTGACGCATACCGCACCTATAGTTATGGAGCCAGTGTAGGTACTACCGTTTATGGTAGCTGGAAATCAAAAAATCCAGAATCAAAAATACAGGCCGTACGTCACATCATACGTCCTAATTTAAGCTACAGTGCAAATCCTAGTTTTGACCAATACTACGACCGTATATTAACAGAGCAAGGTCTAGACGCTCCTAGCGAAGAAGAGCAATTCTTCAGCCGTTTTGAAGGAACCTTGTTTGGTGCACCAGGACGTAATTTTTCTAGTAGCGTTAGTCTAGGTATACAAAACAACATAGAGGCCAAAGTGCGCGATCGCGATTCTACAAAAACCGATCTACGCAAGGTACAAGTACTTAAATCACTATCCTTTAACACCTCATACAACATTGCAGGAGATTCCCTTAACTGGAGTCCAGTTACCCTACGTGGTGTCATACCCATAACTAAGAACATAGACCTTAACTTTGACGCAAATCTAGATCCCTATGCCCTAGATAATAATAACAACCGCATCGATACCTTTAATATAGATAATGGCGGTAGTTTATTTAGACTTACACGAGCAGGAATACGTACCAGTTTTAAACTGAGTAGTGAAGACTTTAAAAAAGGCGATAAAGACAGCGATAAAGAAAAATCTAACGAGCGCACCCAGCAAAATGGTGGTCGCGATGACGACCTCTTCGGCCAGTCCATAGACTACAGTCGCGAGCAAAAACAAGAGCCTGTAAAGCAAGACGTAGACGTAAATAAAGACCGCTATAAATTTGATTTACCGTGGTCACTCAACTTTGCCTACACCATGACCTATAACAACGCACAGCGCCAGAACGAGATCAACCAGCAAAGTCTTATGGTAAGCGGTGACCTAGAACTGTCCCCACGATGGTCCATAGGTGGTAACACCGGTTATGATTTTGCAAATAAAGGTGTGTCCTTTACCACATTACGTTTTCAGCGCGATCTAGAGAGTTTTACCATGAGTTTTAACTGGACACCTATAGGTACCAGTAACAGCTGGTTCTTCTTTATAGGGATAAAAGCAAGCGCCTTGAGCGATATTAAATGGGACCAGCGCAAACAGCCAGACCCAACATTTTAATACCCCAATAAACAGCAGCACCTACCCTACAGTCTAGACACATAAAATAACTATACTATAGATACCGCTTGCGCGAAAGCGGAACATCTAACCAACACATTACAACACAACACACACCTATAAGACCAACCAGATGCGTTGGTCTTTTTTAGGTCTAGAAATGAAAGAAACTCTAGTCGATATTAAACGTTTAATAATAAAAAGTTCTTATATACACCTAAAACCGCAATACATAAAATGTCACAAAAAAGTTCTTATATACAACCCATATGGCAGGGTTAGTGAATGGTTTTTTAGTACATTGCTCATATATAACAGTTAGCAAAAATTAGAAAGAACTATGTCATTTAAGTTAGACAGCGAATTAAATGAAAACCAAATTGAATCAGATGTAGCTTCTTATTTAGGATATGTTACACCTCTTTGGTCTCGTAGATTTCGACTTATATCAGTAGATGAACAAACAACAGGTGCTGATAAATTATTTAGAAGATTTATTCCAATTTATTTACAATTCAAAGTTTCTCAAGGATTAAACCCAAAAGCAAATATTCTTGAAAGGTATAGAAAATATCCACTTGCAAATATTATTAAATATAGAAAACGAAATGAATTAGGTGGAAATCCAATTTTATATTTTCAATTAAGAAGAATGGCAAATCGTGCGACTGATTTTCAGCACAATATACTTTTTAGACTAAATAATCAACCAAATCAATTTGCTCTTTATATTGCACCTTTGACATTAGAACTAGATGAATATGAAAAGTTAATGAACCAAGATTGGTACAGACGGTTTTTACCATATGAACCATTCAACTCTAGAAATTCTGAAATTTTCGATTCTAGTTTTGGTAGGAGTTTTGATTTAGGTACTAATCCATTTTTAAGGCATCACATTTCTATTCCACCACATAAAATCACAAATACACACAAACATCACTATTCTTATTCTAAAAGCGGAGGAAATGTAGCTTGGCACGGAGGAGAAACGTTGGAAAATGATTATAGATTATCCAATCAAATTTCAAAGATTTTAAATTATGCTAATGAAAGAAAAGATTTTGGAATAAATCAAAGGAGTTATATAAATTTTATAAATGAATTTGAAAGGAAGAACTCTGTTTTTTACAATGATGAATATGACTCAAATGAAAATCCATTTGAAAGGATATTTGAGTTTACCAGAAAACTGAAAGCTGAACATCAAATTCACACAATGTTTTTGAGTTATTACGAAAAATAACTTTTGCTAACACCGTATATAATTTATTGCTAGTTCTAGCCTACTTACGAAAATCCTCGCGGATTTTCTATTCGGTTTTTATTTGCTAAATTAGGTGCTTAAACACGCAACAAACCATATACAAACACGTTGTACAGCATTTGAACACAGATGAAAATTTTAGATAAAGAAATAGAAACCGACTACAAAAATCGAATTAACCGAGTTTTTGAATTTATTGACCAAAACTTGGAATCGGATTTATCTTTGAACACTGTTTCAGAAGTTGCTTTTTTCTCACCATTTCATTTTCATAGAATTTTCAAATTTATTACTGAAGAAACGCTAAATGAATATGTGACAAGACGGAGAATTGAAAAATCAGCTTTGGATTTACTGCATAAAAACATCACGACAACAGAAATAGCGCACAAATACGGTTTTAGTGATAATTCATCATATTCAAGAGCTTTTAAAAAATATTTTGGAATAAGTCCAACCGGATTTATAAAAGAAAACCCAAATAGACATAGCAAGATTCGTCAACTAAAAAGCAAGAACGGACAAGAATATCCTGACTATGAAAAATACATTTGCATCATTGATAATCTAAAAAAATGGACAGAAATGAATGCAAAAATTGAAATTAAAGAAACACCTGAATTGAATTTAGCTGGAGTAACTCACGTTGGAATAAACGGAATTGAAAACGCTTTTGAAAAACTCACGAAATGGGCAATTCCCAAAGGTTTGCTTAATAATTCAGAAACAAAAATGGGTAGGATTTTCTACGATAGTTTCAAAGTTACTGAACCTAATAAGGTACGTATGAGTATATTTTTAGCAACTAACGAGCCTTTTGAAACAGAAGGTGAGATTAATAAATTGACTATTAAGAAAGGGAAATGTATTGTTGGTCGTTTTGAAATTACACCTAATGAATTCGAAAAATCTTGGACAAGTCTTTTCATTTGGATGAATGAAAACGGATATAAAAAGAGCATAGAAAATCCATTTGAAATTTATCACAATGATTATAGGGAACATCCCGAGAATAAATTCATAGTTGATTTAAATATACTAATCGAATAAAAACGCTGTACAACACGGTATAAAAAACATAGGGCGTTTGTGTTAAACCGAAAGGTCTGTGAGTATTAACAAAATCCGCTAAATATAAAATTTGACGTTTATAATGGAAAAGATAAAAGCAAAATATTTATATTTAGCTAAGTAATAAACCGAAACGAAAGTGCTTATCACCTGCCCTACGATTTCTTATACTTAACGTTATGCCCAAGCAAAAACCTAGAACATATTTATGAAAATTAATGCGAAAGAATATTTAAAGGAATTTGCAGAATCACAACCTGATTGGCTAAAGTTCTTAATTTATGAAGTCATTGAATCTAATGGAAATATTTCTGATGATAAAAAACTAGAAGTATATAATAATTTAATAAATGGCTCCACTTTAACCATTAATGAGCCTAACATAAATGATAGTAATTCTAGTGAGGAAATTCGCATAATATCATTAGAACATAATAAAGGTGTAAATGCTTTAAAGCAATCTCAAACTATTAAGTTCCAAAATGATGTTACTATACTGTATGGATTAAATGGAGCAGGAAAAAGTAGTTACTTTAAGGTTTTAAATGAAATTGTAGGAGGAAATCAAAAGAAGAAAGTTTCTTCTAACATATACTTAGAGAATCCAATAACAATTGATGTAAATATATCTTTTAAAGAAAAGAACAAATCAATTCAAACAATAAACTGGGACGGGAATACTCGCTCACTTGACATCTTAAACAAGTGTAAAGTTTTTGACTCTTCATATCTCAACGGTTTGTTAGAAACTCGAAAAGCTGACAGCACTTTAATACAACCATTAGGGTTAAATCTCTTTTCAAGCTTGGTAGTTTTAATTGATAAATTTAAAAAACAACTCAATGATAATGCTGACAAGAAACGATTAGAAAAACCAACACTAGAGTTGAAATATTTTCAAAATGAAATAAAGACTTCATTTGAAAATAATCAAATTTCTGATTCAATAAAAACACAAATTGAAAATTTATTTGATTTTACAGCAGAAAGTACTGATAATCTAATCAAAGTAAAAAAAGAAATTGAAGATTTAAAACAAATAAATATTCAAGATAAAATCAAGCTTAAACAGAGTGATAAATCAGATATTGAGAGCATTAAAACATATATAGAAAATACTCACAAAAAATTATCTGAATTTCGTAACAATATTAAAATTGAATTAGAATCAATAACAAAACACAAGGAAGCTAACGAATTAGCTAAAAAACAATTCGAAATTTTATCTACAATTCCAAATAATGACAATTCTGAATGGAAAGAATTTATTCAATCTGGCGAAAAATATACATCAAAAGTAGAAGATAGTGATAAAATATGTATTTATTGTCGTCAAACTTTACGAGACGAAAATGCAACGGCATTAATTAGAGCTTATGGCAATTATTTAAAAGATGAATCTGAACAAAAATTAAATAATTCTATAAAAACAATAAATCAACTAAAAAAGAATATTGAAGCTTTCTCAACATCATTGATAATTAAAAAGAATATTCAAGATATTTTAGATAAAAACAAACTTGAAGGAAATAATGAATCGTTTTACAGTGTAATTTTAAAAACAAATACTCAGTTCACTTTAGAGAGAGAGAAATTAATCGAACAAATTAAGGTTGGAAATTTCAAACTCGAAAACGACTTACCTACTATTGAAATTATTACTAGCAAACTAAATTCTATTTCCGTATCTATAAA
The DNA here is from genome assembly GCF_045063745.1 of Nonlabens sp. Asnod2-A12. Taxonomy (NCBI): domain Bacteria; kingdom Pseudomonadati; phylum Bacteroidota; class Flavobacteriia; order Flavobacteriales; family Flavobacteriaceae; genus Nonlabens; species Nonlabens sp. Asnod2-A12. The sequence goes on from NZ_JBEFOB010000003.1 coordinate 628,347, forward strand.
AAAAGAAATTGATACGTTATCGGATGATAAAACTAAAAAAGTAAGTAGGATTGAAAAACTAGAAACCTCATTAAAAAGACTTCAAGAAAACGAATCTATAAATAAACAGAAAGAGAACATTAAAAAATGGTTTGAAGCCGATATTTTAGAAAATAAAATAAGAAAAAAAGCCTCAAAAATTAACACTAGAAGTATTACAGAGCTATCCAAACAAGCACATAGTCAACTATTAACAGAAACTCTTAAAGAGAGTTTTAAAGAAGAGTTAAGTTTTCTTGGTTATAATAATTTAAAAGTAAAAATAGAGAATGCTCAAGGCGGTAAAGGAACTTCAAGTACTAAATTAATGCTTTCGAAAAGTAACGATATTAAAACTATATTAAGTGAGGGAGAACAAAAGGCAGTTGTATTAGCATTATTTATTGCGGAAGCAAAAATTCAAAAAAGTAAAAACCCAATAATACTTGACGACCCAGTCAATAGTCTTGACCATAGAATAGCAGGGAAATTCGCTCAAAGATTATTAAAGTTAGAAAATCAAGTAATTTTATTTAACCATAATCGCTTATTCCTTGATGCTTTTGAAACTTCAAAAGAAAACCATATATGTAAAACTATAGATTCAGACTGTAATAAATCTAAAGGGAAACATATAAGAGTATATCAAGTCAATAGTGAAGGTCAAAATATAAAGGGGGTTTTAAGAAACTATAAATCTAACAAGGCAAAAGAGCATTTATCGGAAATTAAAAGATTGTTGCAAAACTCTCCGTTTGAAGAAGAAATGAAAACAGCTAGTTTATTAAGAAAAACCGTTGAATGTGTAATAGATGAAGTCGTATTTAATAATCAACTACCAACAAAATATAGTAATAAAAATAGTCGAATAGCTTGGGCAGAACTTAAAAAGCTAAAGAATGATAATGAAACAATTGACAAACTCGAAAATATTCACGGCAGAGCATCTGGAGGAGAAATGCACAATGGAACTGAAAATAATGAAAACCCAATAGAACTTGAAGAATTTACAACTATGGTTTCTGTTATTGAAAACATTATGAACTAAAAAAAGCCAGGGCATAACAATGTATAAAAAACATAGGGCGGTTTAGGCTTCCCGAAAGGTCTGTGTTTATTTACAAAGTCGCCAAATATAAAATTTGGCATTTTCAACAAAAAGATAAAAGCAAAATATTATATTTGGCTTAGTACCAAACCGAAACGTATCGCTTATCTCCTGCCCTACGTTTCTTATACTAACCGTTAGCTGTAATTACCACGATTGTAAATAAATGAAGTCAAGAAATGCTTTTAAAAGTGACATTGTATATATTTTGTTAATTGATGAATATGAAAAAAATCAATTACCTTTTTTGTTTCCCCAAAATATCAATAGCTCTTCATTAGACTGTTTAAAATTCTTTCCGAAAAATCTATTTCAATTAGAAAACCCAGAATATTATCTAATCAATGAAATAAATGATATTAAATCCAAACCATATAGAATATCCTTCTTTAAAAGAACTGACACTACCGAACTATTAAAATTTATAAAGGGCACTAAAAACCTAAAAATACTACTTCTAGAGGATGAAAAAGACAAGGTTTTAAAGTCAGAGTTAGAAAAACAAAATGACTTTTTAACAAGAATCCTAAATATCGACAACTCGGAATTTGGTTACGAAATTAATTCACTCTTGGATAGATTAATTTTAGAAAAAAATGAAATATTCGGAGCTTTAAAAATTAAAAACGAGGTAAGCGAGTATTTAAGCATAAATTTAGAAACATCTCAATTAAAGACATATGATTACTTCATACCAACTAAAAATAATTATTTAATTTATAATAATCTTATTGGTAATTTCTCTTTCAACTATGATACAGAAGAAGACATTGTTGAAAAAGAGGTAGAAAAAGCACTCAAAGAAAGTAATTCATTCAATAGATTAAATTTATATTTAAAACAGATTGAAAGTTTTGATTTCCTGACTAAAACTTACAGTAGAGCTTCTTTCCCTTTACCATATACTTTTGACGTTAAACCTATTATTTTTTGTTTGCCTTTTAACAACCCTGATATTTTAGATTTCTTTCCTGAAAATAAAGATAAAGACTTAAAAAAGAGGATTGCTACTATCCAAGTTGAGCAAACAACCAATTATATTAATGTGTTTGAAACAAATAGTGATGAAAACATTACAAGTGAGCATATAGTAGTTAACGCTGGTGCTCAATTTATTAAACAAAAATTTCACTTTCTAGACAGTATTGGTTTTTTAACTTCAAGTTTCAGCTTCTCACCTTACGTAAGACTTCCGTTATTAGGCAAATCAATTTATCGAGAACTATCCTTTTTAGCGCCTCAACATTTTCATAAATTCCTCACTTTAAAATCTCAAAATAAATTAAGTGACACAATATTTAAAATTGGAGACAAAATATCTAGTAAAATTTTTAGTGAGAAATTTAAAAACAATTTAAGAAAAAGAAACTCGCAAATAATAGGTATTAGTGACCTTCCACTTGAATGGATTAGAATAAATAAAATCCCTTTATCATTCACTCACGATATCACTAGATTACCAGAGACAACTCACAACAACTTAATACAATCATATGCTTTCAATTCAGTTCTTGACTTTGAAGTCAAACAAGATATAATAAAAAGGACTTTAGTTATTGTTGGAACTGAAGATATTGAGTTTAAAAAATGGAGAGAACTAATTGACAAGTCCTCAAAAGAAAAAGGATTCACAATCAAAACTTGTTTAACAGTAAAAGACTTTGTCAAAACCGTACTTAAATTTAGGCCTGATTTTTTGATTATTGATAGTCACGCAGATTTTAATTCAACAAATAAACAGACATTTATAAAAATTGGAAATGAAGAGCTTACTCACGATGATATTATTAACAATTTAATTACAGTACCATTAGTATTTCTTTCTGCTTGTGGTACATCACCAACATATGGAACATTCAATACGATAGCGAATGCCTTTTTACAAATGGGAGCAAAATCTGTTACTTCAACTTATTTGCCTATTGATATTGACAGTTCAACAATGATTTATTTAACCATTTTAAACAACTTGGATTCTGTAGCAAAAAAAGGTAGTTTCAACAACTGGCTTGAATATATATGCTATAATGTTAGGTCATCTTTATTGCATCGAACCTTTGTTCCACTTATAGACGAAAGTCCTGAATATGAAAAGATATACCACGATTTAATACAAAAAATACTATACTTTAAAGAACGTCCGAACATATTCAATGAAGTACAAAAAATTCAACAACAGATACCTAGAAAGATATTTAATCAAAATAAGTCTAAAATTTATGAATTCTTATATTACACTAATATTGGAAGAGGAGATTTAGTTTTATTTGAGAAATATAAAGACGTATTTGAAAAAATAAACTACAGCTAACAAAGAACTGTGGTAAAAAACAAGCGAATTTCACTTAATTTCTAACCAGTACACTTCTATATCCGTCATCGTATATTAATCCTGATTTTGCTATGGCAAAAGCCTGTTTTAAGAGCTTATTACAGACAGCTATCAAAGCTAGTTTTTTACTCTTTCCTTTGGCTACTATTCGATCGTAAATTGCCTTGCATGCTTTGTTGTATTTACAAGCATTAAAACTGCACATAAACAGTAGGTTTCTTAACTTCTGGTTACCTATTTTACTTATTCGAGCTCTTCCATTTATACTCGTTCCGCTTTGCTTTATTATAGGTGTTAATCCAGAATAACTGCATAGCTCACGTAAATCATGCATAATTAATTGCTGGCTTCTAGCCTACTTACGAAAATCCTCGCGGACTTTCTATCTGTGATTATTTACTAAATTAGTTGCTTGAAACACGCAACAAACCATATACAACAACGTTGTACAACATTTGAAAAAACATCGAGAATGAAATTTAAACTACTGATTTTAAGTCTTCTTTTAGGCAATATAATTTACTCTCAAACAGAAAAAGATTCACTTTTACAAAAAGACATTATCAATTTAATTGAAGAAATGGAATTTATGTATGGTTATGACCAAACTTTGCGTGAATACATAATTTTTAAAACTTTTGACAAGTCAGAAACTGACAGAATTGAAAACCTACCTGATAGTTTAAGGGTGTCAGAAATGAATAAACGACAGTTTGAATCCGATAGCATAGGAAAACTAATTTGGAAGAAATATATCAATCCAAAAGATGCCGAACATACTGAAAGAATGATTGAAATCACAAAAAAATATGGTTTCCCCAGTTTAAATCGTATTAAGAAATATTATGACAAAGAATTTATAGACCCAGAATTTAATCCATATATCTTATTAGTTCACGCACCAAAAAAGTATTGGGATGAATTAAAGTTACTAATGAAAAATGAATTGGATATTGGAAGAATAGATAAATGTACTTACGGACATTTATTATGGCACTTTACTGGAAGAAAAAGTTTCCAGCCAATGTTAGATAATGGATACGAATTAGTTGAAGAAAATGGAAAAAAAAGATTAAAATCAACCTGTGAATAAAAAACGTTGGGTAACAAAGAACTGTGGTAAAATACAAGTGAATTTCACTTAATTTCAAACAAGTATACTTCTATATCTATTATCATATAGCAACTTACTCCTGCTCTATCATTTATACTACTTGTAAGGTGAATGAATATCAAATTTGATTTGTACTTTCACATCTACAACCAAAACAACAGCATACCAATGGGGTGCCTCACTCGCATTATACCTTTGGCTGATGTGAAATATTAGGAAAAAAGAGCATTTTTTCGGATATTTATAAAATTAAATTAATTAGAAATGGCAACAGTAGATAACATACGAAACGGATTGATTGACAAAATACTATCAATTAAAAATGAAGACTTTTTAGTCGCTCTTGACAAACTAATTACATCAAGTTCTTCAGAATCTGACACAATTGAATTAACAAAAGAACAAAAAACAATGTTGGATATGAGCGAACAGGACATCAAAAACGGAAAATTAATTTCCCAAGATGCTATGAATAAAAGGAATTTGGAATGGCTAAACGCAATGTAATTTGGACTCGAACTGCTGACATTCAATTCGTGGGAATTTTAAAATATTGGGTTGAAAGAAATAAGTCAAATACTTACTCAAAAAAACTAATAGAATTAGTATCTGAAAGAACAACTCAAATAGCGGAAGAACCTTTAATTTATAAAGAAACTGATTTTAAGGATACAAGAGTTGCTTCTTTAGGTAATTTCAGTATTTATTATAAATTTAATGACAAAGAAATCATTATCACTGCCTTTTGGGATAATAGACAGAATCCTAAAAAACTGTTGAAAATATTAGAAAATAATAAATAACATTGCCTAACAAAGAACTGTGGTAAAAAACAAGCGAATTTTACTTAATTTCTAACCAGTACACTTCTATATCCGTCGTCATCATATATTAATCCTGCTTTTGCTATAGCAAAAGCCTGTTTTAAGACTCCAAAATTACTAATCGGCCTGAACGGGCAAAGGTGTAAAACGCCTTGTCTTAAATCCGGTGCATACTTGCTTTTGTCATGCTGCCACAAATAACTGGCGTGAACAAAGCATAAAGCGTATCAAGCGTTTTAAACGCTACCTGTGAGGCTGTATAATTCATAATTAGTCTATCTTTAAAATCCTAAATTAACATCTCTAACATTGGGATACAAAGCAAAACGCCTCACACGCTTTATGCTTTGCCCGTTATGTGCAAGCTAAAATGACGAACGCACAACAAAATATCGAAACACCATTCAACAAGGAATTCTGCACTCGACTTGAATACCGAATTTGTCACGAATTGGAAAAATCGACTAACCCAGAATTAAAAGGATTTTGGTGTGATGGAGTTTCTTGGTTTCCTACCGAAAATCAGTTGACTAAAAAACACGTGAATGACAAACGGAAAATAGAAACTAAAGCGTGGATTGGAAAAACTGGACAAATGGAATTTAAGGCGACAGTTTATTTTGGAAAAAAAGCATTGAGCAAATATGCTAAAGGAATGGAATTGACTGAATGCATTCCTGATTTGGAATCTCAATCTGAATGGATTGAGATTGATTTAGAAAACAAAAACATTGAAATAAAAATAGGCTAGTTCAATGAAATTCTGACTAAACCAAGTTGGTTCAAAACAGCAATCCGAATATTTTTAGTGTGTATAATTTTAGGAACTGAATTTTCAGATTTTATACCAATTGACCAATTTTATTACGGAGTCTATAATACAGCTTGGTTTTCAACAGTAGTTGCTATCGTTTTGATTTTAGTCCGAATTGGAAAATATAGTTTCGGAAAAATAAATGATTGGAAACTGAATAAAGCCAGCAGGTAACAAAGAACTGTGGTAAAAAACAAGTGAATTTCACTTCATTTCTAACAACTACACTTCTATCCATTATTATATAGTAACTTACTCCTGCTCCACCATTCATGCTACATGTGAGAAGTATGAATTCTAAATTTGTTTTGTACTTCCACATCTAAAACTTAACCAAAACAACAGTATACCAATAAAGTGGCTTACTGGTATTGTGCCTTTGATTGTTGTAATACATTTGAAGGTGATTCGTAATTGATGTATATTTGCACCAAATAATTGAGTTATGTCAAGACAAAGTATATCATTTACAGAACCTAACGACGAATGGCTGAAAGCACAAGTCAATGGAAAAGAATATTCAAGCAAAAGCGAATTAGTAAACGATTTAATTAGGCAAGCTAGAAAACAACAAGTCGAAATTGACTGGATACGAACTAAATTGGAAAAAGCGGAAAATAACGGATTTACAAGCGAATCAAAAAATGAAATTTTAGCTCAATCAAAAACTTTATTGAATGGCTAAATATCGATTAAGTAACGAAGCTAAAAATGACTTAATCCGAATCCATCACTATGGAGTTAAAAAATTTGGAATGACTCAAGCGGATAAGTATTTTGAATCATTCTTTAAATATTTTGAAATTATATCCCAAAGGCCTTTTTCATTCGAGTCCGTTGATTATATAAAAAAAGACTACAGAAGATGTGTTTGCGGAATAGATAGTATTTACTATAAAATAAATAATGACATTGTTGAAATAATGGCAATTGTCGGAAGACAAGATTTAAACAACATACTGTAATCTCAATAAAAGAAACTGTTGCCAACAAAGAACTGTGGTAAAAAACAAGTGAATTTCACTCAATTTCTAACTAGTACACTTCTATCCATTATTAAATAGCAATTTACTCCTGCTCCACCATTCATGCTACATGTGAGAAGTATGAATTCTAAAATTGTTTTGTACTTTCACATCTACAACTTTAGGTAATACAAACAACTAAGTGAATTCATTTCTAGTTGTATCTATAGCTATTGTGTTAATTAGTTTAACCATATGGAAAATTTGAATAAAATAGAACAAGAACTTAATTTGAATTTTCCATCTATTTATAAAAAGTTCTATTTGGAATGTCAAAAATCTGTTCCAAAGGGTATAGTTGGAACTGACTTATTTCACAATAAAAGTGAGCTAAAAGAATGGGCTTTAGAATTGTTAGAAGAAGATAATGCTGAAAACTTTCTGACTGACAATGACTTTGTTTTTATGATGCACCAAGGATATATGTTTTGGTATTTTAAGATAGATGGAAATGAAAATCCAAGTGTTTATTTTTATCGAGAAATGAGCTTAAAACCAGATAAACTAACTGATTTAAAAACATTTCTATTGGAATATCCGAAAAACTAAAATGTCAAATGCAAAAAACAAATTCTAAATTCTTAAAAAATCAATTAGAAAAATTTCTATCAGAGAATGAGGTAGAAAACTTCATAATGGAAAATTTTGAGGAAATAGAATACATTATCAAATATGACCCAACTGAAAAACAAGAATCCAAAACAAATTCGGATGATATTATGAAATTATGGTCTTTACCAAACGTAATTGGAAAGCAATTAAATTTGAATGACGTTTGTGAAAGGTTAGTTACCTACAAAAATGAAATTCCTCTTTGGATAAAAATAGAATCAACGGATGACAATAATGTTTTGAAGTTATTAATAAGTAAAAGATTTAGAAAAATAAAAATAATAGATGAATGGCACAAAGACAATGAATATAAACCCATTCTAATAGATAAAACATCATACAATCGATTAGACGACTCTAATTTAAACAAATAGAAAAGAGACCATCAAAAATAAAAACACACCTTCAATAGTTCTTAGTTGTCTTTTAACCTAATCATAAATATATCATGCCTACTTTTTTCTTTAATCACATAGCGCTTTCTGTAACAGATGTGGATACATCTGTTGCGTTTTATCAAAAAGTCCTCCAGTTAGAAGAGATCGAGAATACTGCCTCTGACTCAAAAACGAGATGGTTGTCCCTTAATGAAGGCAGACAATTGCACTTGATTCCACGACCTGATTTTCAAATAAAAATTAATAAAGCCGTACATTTTGCTTTAACCACAACTGACCTAGACTCCTTTATAAATACCTTAAAAGAATTGGACGTGGAATACTCAGACTGGTTAAACACACCTAACAAAGATTACATACGCAAGGATGGAATAAGACAGGTTTACTTTCAAGACCCAGATGGGTACTGGATTGAAATTAACGAGGCTATTTAATACAGCATTTCACAGGCATCCATTTTTTAATTAGAAAATCCTAGACTTTTTAAGTAAATACTCTTCTGTAAGAAACAATTTTAGTACTACTCTACTTCTACTGCTATACTGGCGGTTCTCATACATAACGATTTAAAAACACTACTACTTTCCTGTTATGCTTTGATGTGATAAAATCAATTTTATATTCATGCCGTGCGCACACACGCTATATATTTAATTGCTTAATTTAGTACTATTATCAATAGTTGTTACTCGCTTACTTTTTTTACCAAAATAACCTTGCGGTTAAAGCCGTTACTATTCTCAGATATACCTTTAGGATTAATTATGAAAAGCAAACTGAATTTTTTACTCCTTATCACAACTATTATAATTTCCTTTTCATGTAAAAATGAAAAAGAGGTTATTTTAAAAGAATCCATAGATACTTTAAAGTCAGATGTTTCAAAGGATAAACTTCAGACTATAATAAAAAGTAACTTTACCACTACACATACTCCTCGTAAATTGAGTAGTGACTACACCATTCACTCCATAGAACACAATGATGTACTAGACGATACTGAAAAAGACACTACTTATACCATAGGTAACAACCGATACATGATAGCTAAAAAAGGTTATTTACTATTTAATAATCATAAGATCGAGCTAGAAAATGAAATGAGAATAGAAAAGGCATTTCTAACTGAAGACAAGAATAATATATTCTTATTCTATACCTATGCCGATTATGATTCTGCAGGTAGTAGAGCCTTGTCGATCGACAAAGAATCTTTAGAGATAAAATGGAATCAACATATAGGCGCTTTTAATTTATCAAAACCGGTAATAGATCATGATGTGGTTTATATTTCTTCTTTTGGGCATTTCAGTAAATTATCATTAAAAACTGGTGAGTTTTATTGGAGATTAGACGATTTATATGAAAAGTATAAAATGAATAATTTAATACAACTTATCACTTACGACAGTATAAATCTATACATTTATCCTGAACGCCATCCATCAAAAAGTTATGATAGCTTATTTGTAAACGACGTGACTGGAAAAATAATTAAGGACCACGCAATAGACCGCGCTTCTAAGAACTAAGAGTGACGCATGATAATTCTCAATTGCTATGTGCTTTTCAAAATAAGACTATAGCTATTTGTAGTATAAACTTAATGGAATGCCTTATTTGCGTTATATCTTTGACTTCTTCCTTCAATTAACAAAAGCAAAGCAAGAGGCTACAAATAATATTAATTATTACTTTATAAAAACCCCATGATCATAGAACAAGAAGAAAAATTTAAAGAAGTACATTCTAAAATAGAAGGAGAAATAACCGAACAGAGCTTCTTTAATATGTTCTTAAAGTTATATCCTGACGTGTGGAAAAAGCATAAAATTATGTTTTCTAAATTTAATAGGAGTAAACAATTCGGCCAGACTATTCCGTTACCCAAACCTGAAGTTTCGTTGAGAAAAGAAATTAGAACGTATTTATTAAAACTAAAAAAGCAGAGCTAATTCTGTTAAGACACTGATTGCGTGGGATATATAGAATTCTATTAAATTTATCGTATTAATTCTCAATTACAGGCTTTGCCCTACCTACCTAGTTCATTTATCATATAAATATTAAGATTATTCTTGTCTCGCTTTCGCGAAAGCGGAACTTAAATCATTCCCTTTACTACCCTATCTACATTCATGAAACTAATAAAACCCCATAAAAACCAGACGGTAGTTTTTATGGGGTTTCTGTAGAATTTATAAAGGAATCACTTATAACTCATATGCCATAACGATATTCTTCTCGTTCTTAACGGCTGTTTCTATTTTCATGGTTCCTTCCATTTTAAGTTGGGTATGCCAGCTCAATGCTTTGGACAGTATGTGCGGTGTGTGGCCGCCCAGTGCATAGGCTTCTTCAAAATAACTAAGAAGCTGTGTTCTATAATCTGGATGTACACAGTTTTTAATGATTAAAAGCGCTCTTTCTATAGGCGCGAGACCTCTTATGTCTGCCAGGCCTTGTTCTGTAACGAGTATATCTACATCGTGTTCTGTATGGTCTGTGTGCGATACCATAGGTACTATGTGAGATATTTTACCTTCTTTTGATATGGAAGGACAGGCAAAAATACTGAGGTATCCATTTCTAGCAAAATCACCAGAACCGCCTATTCCATTCATCATATTAGTACCTAGAATATGGGTAGAATTTACATTTCCATAGATATCAAATTCTATGGCGGTGTTGATTCCTATAATTCCTAGACGGCTTATAACCTCTGCAGCGTTGCTTATATTTTGAGGTCTAAGTAGTAGTTTTTCTTTATAATCTTCAAAATTTGCAAAGATTTTATTAGAACATTCTTCGGTCACAGTTATGGAAGAGGCAGATGCAAAGAGGAGTTTTCCTGAATCAAAAAGCTCAAAGGTGCTGTCTTGCAATACTTCTGAATACATGGTTAGGTTTTTGAACCTGCTGTTTGTAAAACCAGATAAAATAGCGTTAGCTGTTTTACCTATTCCGGCTTGTAAAGGCAATAGAGATTCTGTTAACCTGCCCTCTTCTACTTCTTTATCTAGAAAATCTAGTATATGTTTTGATATAGCCTTAGTCTTATCATCTGGTGCAGAGATTACTGCTGGACTATCTGGTACTTGTGTATAAACTATAGCTACTACTTTATCGGTATCTATTTTAATGAATGGATCTCCTATTCTAGTGTCTGAATTTACTACCGATATGACCTCTCTATTAGGTTGTTTCTTTAAGGTTTTCACATCGTGAATACCGATTAAACTTTCTGGAAAGGATGTGTTTACTTCTATAATTATTTTATCTGCATTATCTGTAAATGCTGGAGAGTTACCTACAGATGTGGTAGGTATAATGTAACCATCTTCTGTAATTGCGACAGCTTCTATAATAGCAACATCGATTTTAAAGGTATCTATTTTCTGTAGCATGTCTGCCGTCTGTCCTAGATGTTGATCTACATACAGTACCTCGTGATTATTAATGCTTTTTCTAAGTGTTGGGTCTGCCTGAAAAGGCATTCTTTTATATAGTGCGCCGTTTTTTGCAAGGTCTGCATCAGTGTCATAACCTAATGATGCACCGCTTAAAACGGTTACTTTAATATCTTCGGTAAGTGCTCTTTTTGCCACCATAGGTAAAACAGACTTACTGTCACCAGCTTTTGTAAAACCACTTACTCCTAAAATATCTTTATCATTAATTAAAAAAGCGGCCTGTTCTGGTGTCTGAATTTTATCTAAATAAGGGGCATATTTTATTCTTTCCATAATATGATGATTTTATAATTTTAGGGTTAAATAATTCTGTATTTATATAAAATAAGACTGCAAAATGAGTTTTTAATAAAATACAATCGCAATTTATGTAAGATATTCAATGTCTTTTTATTGATTAAAGACAATGTTTTATTAATTTAGTGCATTCAAGTAAAAAAGTCATTTTATGGATAACAAGTATTATTTAACCGAGGTAGATAAAGTTTCTAAAAGTATATTTTGTTATCACAATCCTATGGACTCTATTTTAATAGAACACCATAGTCATAAAAAAGGACAATTTTTATATACAGAAGGTGGTGTGGTACATGTAAAAACAGATACCAGAATGTATTATTTACCTGCTAGACATTATATGTGGATACCTGCAGGTGTGCGACATTCTATCTACCCTAGTTCTCCTAAGGTGATTATGAGAAATTTATACTTTCCTATTAAGAAAAGTGCTAATGAGTTTTATAAAAAAGAAGGCATCTATCACATTAATAACCTTTTAATGGAACTGTTGCTTTATACTAAAAACTGGAATGGCGATATAAGAAAATCTCAAAAAAATAAATACCCTATAGTAAATGCGTTTAAAACCTTGCTAGAACAAAGTGTTTCTAATTCATTACATCTAGAACTACCACACCCTACTGACACTAAATTAATAGGTATTACCACTTACCTATCTGATAAGATAGACGAAGAACATTTGTTACCTAGCCTGGCATCAAAATTTAGCATGACAGATAAGTCTCTATATCGTCTTTTTAAGAAAGATCTAGGCATGTCGTTTATTAAATATTACACGCAATTGAGAATCTTTAAATCTCTAGAATATCTAGTAAACTCTGATTATAATATATCACAAATAGCAAATATGGTAGGTTATAGCAGCTTACCTACTTTTAGTAACACCTTCAGTAAAGTTATGGGTAAGCGCCCGTCAGAATACAGAAGGTCTAATGAGATTTATATGTAGTTTTAGCTTACCAGTTGTGAAACTTATCATTTTCAAGTTGAAACGTTATAAAACTGCCAAAATATGATGCTTGTATTATTTCTGTGATAGTTTGTTTCTATTTTTCGCTTTAAGCGCTATAAATCAACAATATACTGTATATAGTATACCACCTGTTTTGATATAAAGTGTCTATATAATGTACAAAAATGAAATTATGAGTCCTACAATTAAAGCGATAAGCATCTTAAGTATCTATTTATTCCTAGCCTGTAAAACCGATAAGGATACTGCGATAGAAACCAAAACAGAAACGAAGGTTAGTAAGAATGATGTCGTTACTGATAAAGAATTTAACGATTACTGGTATTCTGGCACTGCAGAGTTGAATAGTTACGACCTGAAGCAATCACGTTATGGAGATATACGCGCGGGCGAGGTAGTTCTAGTTTTTGTAACAGAACCTTTTTCTTTAAATAAGCAAGTAAAGTTAGATCACCCACAAGAGGCTGGTGATGATAATGTGTCTGTCATGAAGCTTAACCATGTTAGAAAATTTACTACCGGTGTTTATGATTATTCTATTGTTAGTTCTAGTTTCACGCCCGTAAACACAGCAAAATATCCACATACTTTAAAATTAAACACGAGTATACAAGAATGGTGTGGGCATACTTTTACTCAATTAAATCTAGAAGAGGACTCTTATAAATTTAAGCAATTTTCTTATTTTGAAGCAGACGGTGATACAGAGAAAAATATTCCTGCTGCGATGTTAGAAGAAGAATTAATGACACGTTTAAGATTAAATAAAGGACAGTTACCTACTGGGGATATTGATTTAATCTTCTCTACCATTTACAGTCGTTTTGCATACAAGAAATTGCAACCTGCAAAAGCTAAAATAAGTAAAACTGAAACTGCTGGTCTATCTAAATATTCTATCGAGTATGTAAATTATGATAGAAAAATTACCATAGACGTACAAAAAGAATTCCCTTATAAGATCATGTCATGGACAGAAGATGATGGTGATGGACTTGTTACTGAGGCTACTTTAAAGAAAAGTATCAATGAGCCCTACTGGGAACAAAAAAAACTGTCTGATGAATCTAAAAGAGAAGAATTACAACTTAAGAATTAGATAAATATATACTTTTAATACATTTATTTTAATCTCTAGTAATCTTATTATAAGAATACTAGAGATTTTTATATAAAAATGTTAATCTATTGATTAAACCTTTAAACATTTTTACAGTCTAAACTTGAATCGAATAAATTGCTTTATGAGTATGTATAGGATGTGTGCATCAATTTTGATAAAAAACATCTTTACTGTTCAAATGCGATTCTCACTTTTCATAAAGAAGAGCAAGCAGTAATAACATTTACTAAAGCAATCGATTACCCAATAAGTACTAGTTATAATAGTATCTCAGCCCAGATAATATTATAAGTAGACAGCCTTTCTTTTCCCTATCCAAAACTAAGTTGTTTACTCTAGCCCATAGTTTCATTTTATGAAACTATGGGCTTTTGATGTGTCCGTTATGAATAAATCCACTGTTAAAGTAACTACAAAGAGACTAATGGAACTATAAAAATGTGGTAATTATGACCTTTGAAAGATTCAAAAAGTGAATTAAAACTATCCTTAACCATCAATTTTAACCCAAAACGACTATGAAAAAGCTCATTTTATTAACCGCAGCATGTACCACTATACTATTTGCTAGTTGTAAGAATAAACCTGATGAAACTACGGTTACAACCGCTCAAAAAGAAGTGACCACAGCATCTGTTCAAGAAGAAAAGAACGAATTAAAATTTACCAATGAACAATTTTATGATGCCGATGGAAATTTTCTAGAAGAAAAAGCAAAGGATGCACTTATAGAAATGCTAGAATATCATGATTACCCTATATTTGATGGATTGAGAGAAAAGATATGGTTAACAGATTATAATAAAGGTAACTATCTAGAACTAGGACTAGCGTCTGTCATGTTTGTGAATAATGAAACTGATCAATACATGTTAATGGACATCTTTTTATTACCTGGACAGATGTTAGGAGAACACATGCATTATGCTGCAAAGGGTAATCCAGCAAAAATGGAAGGCTGGTTAATAAGACATGGAAAAAGCTATATAGTAGGTGTAGGAGAAGATAACAGCGATCAATTCCCACAAGTGATAGTACCTAATTCACATTGGGATGGAAAAACGACTACTCATCATATTATAGAAGCCTTTGAAGGTGATTTTGCAAAATTAGCTGAAGTAGAATCGGCACACTGGCAAATGGCTGGACCAGATGGTGCAGTAATTACCGAGGTAGGAAATGTACATACTAATGAAGGAGTGCGTAGGTCTGATCCTGCGATGAATTAATAAAACAAAAAACTAGAATAAATGAACATCCAGAAACAATTGATAACCTTACTTTTTATAACAGTAAGTAGTATTGCGCTAGCTCAAGAAACTAAAAACCAGATTCAGGCAGATTTTACAAATTACCTGAATTCTATCGTGAATATGGAGCTAGAAAAATCTCTAGATTATATGCCTACAGAGTTTTTTGACATTATTCCTAAAGCAAAAATGCTGGAAGTAATGAAGCAAACTTTCAATAATCCAGATATGGAGATAGATATAAAGAACCCTACTATTTTAAAAATAGACGATGCTCAAAAAATAGAAAACAAGTATTATTCCCTTCTCACCTATTCTAGCCAGATGGACATGAAAATTAATGGTGAAGAACAAGAAACTGAAGAAGATAAAAAACTACGTATAAGCATGACCAAAACTGCTTTTCAACAAAGCTTTGGAGCAGAAAACGTAGTTTATAATGATACCACTGGATTTTTTGAAATTCAATCTCAAAAAGATGTTTATGGAATATCTGATAATGGTAAAACCGGATGGAAATTCTTAGTATTAGAAAAGAATCAAAAAGTTATTTTAGAAAAATTACTTCCTGCACAGTTAATTCAGGATCTATAATATTGATGATTTATAAAATTTTAAAACCTACAGTCTCTATAACTAGAAGCTGTAGGTTTTTATTTTATGATGATATGAAATATTAATTTGAGAGTTTAAATAGTATAAATTTACCTTCATAAGAACGACTCATGAATTGGATTCTTTTAATTATCGCCGGTCTATTTGAGATAGGTTTTGCTACCTGTCTGGGTAAAGCAAAAGAAGCCACTGGCACCACAGCTATATACTGGTATCTAGGTTTTGTTATTTGCCTAGCTATAAGTATGACTTTACTTATTAAAGCGTCTCGAGAAATCCCAATAGGTACCGCATATGCTGTCTGGACTGGTATAGGTGCAGTAGGAACGGTTACTTTGGGTATCTTAGTATTCAATGAACCTGCTACTTACTGGAGACTCTTTTTTATTACTACATTAATCATTTCTATAGTTGGTTTAAAATTTGTATCTAACTAGTTCCACCTACCCTATTCTCTATTGTTATTGAGATTCTACCCTATTTACGCTCATATTTTAATTACAAATTACATAAATAGCTATTAATTAAAATTTTAACTTATTTATTGTTGGTTTTATTCCGCTTTCGCGAAAGCGAGATCATTAAATAATTGTTAAACACTTTATAATAACTAAACGATAGGTTAGTTTTGTACCGTAGTTAGAACTAATGGCTAGAAAAAAAGAATATAACGAGAGTGAAGTAGTTGAAAAGGCGATGAACCTATTTTGGCGCAATGGTTATGAAACCACTTCTATGCAGATGCTTGAAAAAGAAATGGGCATCAATAAATTTTCTATATATTCTAGTTTTGGAAGTAAGCATGGATTGTTCTTGGAGAGTTTAAATTGTTACAAAACAAAGGTAAACGAGATTCTAGAGAAGTTTAAAAATGCTGATAATGGTATAGAAGATGTAAAGCAATTTTTCTATGATTCTGTAAATATTAATTACAAAGGCTTTCATCAAAAAGGCTGTCTTGTAACTAATACGTACAATGAATTTTCTGAAAGCGAAGATGAATTAATTAAAGAACAAATGGGTTCTTTTATGGAACATCTCAAATCTTTAATCATAGAAAAATTAAAAACAGATACTTCTAAAAGTGAAGAACTGGTGCTTAAACAAGCTAACTATCTATTGCTCGCAAAGCATGGCCTAGCTGCCGCTTCTAGAGTAAATAGCAAACAAGAAATTGAAGATTACATAGAAATGACTTTCTATAATTTATAACTATTTTTTTTACACTATAACTAAATGATTGTTTAGTTATAATTAACATAAACAACATAAAAATTAAAATTATGACAACTTTAAAAGTTCACAACATCGAGAGTGCTCCAGAAGAGAGTAAACCATTATTAGAAGGATCACAGAAATCGTTTGGAATGATACCAGGTTTACACGGTGTTCTTGCCGCGTCTCCACAATTACTTAAGGCGTATCAGCAACTTCATGAATTATTCATGAATTCATCTTTCAACACAGATGAGTTAACGGTGGTATGGCAAACGATAAATGTAGAGCATGGATGTCATTACTGTGTACCAGCACATACAGGAATCGCAAAAATGATGAAAGTAGATGACGCTATCACAGAAGCATTACGTAATGAAACACCACTAGCAGATTCTAAACTAGAGGCACTACGTACATTTACATTATCTCTAGTACGCAATCGTGGTAACGTTTCTCAAGAAGACCTAGACACATTCTATGCTGCAGGTTATGGAGAGCAACAAGTACTGGATATTATCTTAGGATTATCGCAAAAAGTAATTAGCAATTATACAAATCACATCGCAAACACACCTGTAGATGCTGCATTTGAAAAATTTGCTTGGAAAAAATAAAATGTAAATCCCCTTAAATACATTTTTAAACGGTAGACCTTCCTTGAGCAATTTAGGAAGGTTTGCTATTTAATAGATTTAGTAAACTTAAAAAAAACAAAATTATGAGTATTTCCATCGAGAATAAAGTAGCTTTAGTAACTGGTGCAAATCGAGGAATAGGTAAAGCAATAGTGGAGTCGTTTTTAAAACACGGTGCAAAAAAAGTTTATCTAGCTGTACGAGATATTAATTCTACTAAGGAACTAGAAGATGCTTATGGCGACCAAGTAGTTACCGTACAAGCAGATGTATCTAGTACAGAATCTATTAATGCACTTGCTCAACAAACTAGTGATGTAGAAATAGTAGTGAATAACGCAGGTATAGGAAACCCACAAGGTACTCTAGGTGAAGATGTAGAAAAAGATTTTGAAAATCAACTGCAGGTAAATGCATTTGGTTTACTACGTGTTGCAAATGCTTTTGCTCAAACACTAGAAGATAAAAAAGGCGCATTAGTACAATTAAATTCTATCGCTTCTATGAAGAATTTTTCTCAACTCTCTACCTATTCTGCTTCAAAAGCGGCTTCTTATTCTTTAACACAAGGTTTAAGAACAGAATTAGGTCCTAAAGGTGTGAGCATATTAAGTGTACATCCTGGACCTATAGATACGGACATGGCAGCAACAGCTGGTTTTGAAAATGCATCATCAACAACTGATGTTTCTGAAGGTATCATGAAAGCGTTAGAAGCTGGCGATTTTCACTTATTTCCAGACGAAATGGCAAAACAAGTAGAGAGCGCTTATGAAGGGTTTTCTGAAAATGTAGTCTTAGCAGACTTCTCTTAATATTAATAATCTCAAAAAATAAAATAATGATTAAGGTATCTGTAATGTATCCGAACAGCAAAGATGTAAAGTTTGATACAGAGTATTATAAAAACAACCACTTACCTATGGTTGCTAATAAATTAGGTGACGCATTAAAAGGTCTAGAACTAGATCTAGGTATAGCAAGTAAAACTCCTGGAGAGTTAGCTCCTTATGTGGTTATTGCACATTTAAAATTTGATGATGTAGCTTCGTTTCAAGCGGCATTTGGTCCACACGCGGCAGTTTTTGCAGCAGATGTAGAGAATTACAGTAATGTACAAGCCGATCTACAGATAAGCGAACTGGTAACTTTTTAAAGATGAAAGAAAAATTAAAAATTGACATTGTTTCTGACGTAGTATGCCCATGGTGTACCATAGGTTATAAACGATTAGAAAAAGCTATAAATGAGCTAGGAATTCAAGATCAAGTTACTATAGAATGGCAACCTTTTGAATTAAATCCTAACATGCCTGTTACTGGTCAAGATTTAACAGAGCATATTGCTGAAAAGTACGGTTCTACTCTACAACAACAAAAAGATTCACGACAGCATATGTCTGACGCTGGAGAAGAACTAGGATTTACTTTTGATTATTTTGATGGTATGAAAATGGTAAACACCTTTGACGCTCATATTCTTCTAGAATATGCAAAAGAATTTGATAAACAAACTGAACTAAAAATGCGATTTACAACAGCATTTTTTAGTGAACGTAAAGATGTATCAAAAAGAGATGTACTTAAAGAAGCTCTAATAGATGTAGGCCTAAATGCTGAAGAAGGACTGGCAAGACTAGAAAGTGACGAAGCTCGTAACGAGGTTAGAACTACTCAAAGCTACTGGCAAAATCTAGGAGTAACATCTGTTCCTACTATAGTTTTTGACAGAAAAAGTGCCGTTACTGGAGCACAACCTGTAGATACTTTTAAACAAGTTCTTAATGAATTAATGAAAGAAGATTAACACACCATGTATCTTCAAACATCTAATCATTTATAAATTAAAAATAGATCTAATCCATTTAAAATGGATTAGATCTATTATAATACTATATCAACTCATTCATAACTCCATAAAACTATTACCACTATGAAACTTAACTTACTTACTTTATCATTATGCTTTTTACTACTAGCTTGTAATGATAATAAACATGCAACAACAGCTCAAGAAATAGAGCCTGAACCAACTCAAGAATTCCAGAATAAAGGCCATGAACTGGTGTATCAAATGGTTCAAAAAGTAGGTGATTATCAAAAGTTACTGGATAAAAAAGATGTCTCTTACACTTTAACTTACCGCACAGCAGACGGAAAACTTGATGTCACCAACGAGAAATATATTTTTGATGGAGAACTTTCTTATGGATATTACCATAAACATGAAAGAACTCTTCCTGATCTAGACGGTATTATTGAGCAAGGATTTGACGGTAATGATTACTGGTTAAAGAATAATGAAGAGCAAATAATTGAGCAAAAGTATCTGGACAAAGTAAAATTTAACAGACCTACTAATTTCTATTGGTTTGCCATGATGCCTAAATTATTAGATGACAACCTTGTGTATGAATATGTAGAATCAAAAACCATAAACGATAAAGAATATGATGTAGTTAAGGTTTCTTTTAAC
This sequence comes from Nonlabens sp. Asnod2-A12, assembly GCF_045063745.1. Classification (NCBI taxonomy): domain Bacteria; kingdom Pseudomonadati; phylum Bacteroidota; class Flavobacteriia; order Flavobacteriales; family Flavobacteriaceae; genus Nonlabens; species Nonlabens sp. Asnod2-A12. Next base: position 648,654 of record NZ_JBEFOB010000003.1, read on the forward strand.
CTAGCCGAAAAGAAAGCTACTGATATTTATCAGGTTTATATCAACAAAGAAACCGGTCTAGTAGATCAGTTTCTATTTACTGTCGCAGATTACAATGTCATAGAGACTCCAGCTTTAATGCAAGTTGAATATGAAAATATAGATGGAGTATTATTACCTACCACTAGAAAATATAAAAAATCTTCATGGGATGCTATCGTGACAGACGCTCCATGGGTACAAGTAAACTGGACTGATATTAAATTTAATAACGGTTTTACTTTAAGCGATTTTCAATTATAATTTGACAAAAGTCTAACAGTATTATTTAAGAGGTTTAATTAAATTTAAACCTCTTTCTTATTTAAAAAAAACAAGATTTATGCAACCTTTGACAAGACCCAAAGTATTATTCTTTGATGTAAATGAAACTTTATTAGATATAAGCCCTTTAAAAGTTGAAATAGGTAAAACTTTAAATGGCAGGGAAGATTTGCTATCATTATGGTTTACCACTATGTTACAGTATTCATTAGTTGCATCAGCAGGTGATCAATATGAGCATTTTAGTTCCATAGGTGCAGCAACGTTACAAATGGTTGCCGCAAATAACGATATAGAGTTATCTCAAGAAGAAGCTAGAGATGTAGTAGTAAAGTCATTAAGAAGTTTATCTGCACATCCTGAAGTTAAAGGAGCACTGTCTCAATTAAAGGAAAATGGGTACAAATTAGTTTCATACACTAATTCCTCAAACGAAGGAGTAAAAAAACAGTTTGAAAATGCTGGTCTCACTTCGTACTTTGATGAAATGCTTAGTATAGAAGATGCAGGTAAATTCAAACCATTTAAACAGGCTTATAATTGGGCAGCAAATAAAATGAACGTCTCACCAGAAGAATGTATGCTGGTCGCAGCACATGGTTGGGATGTTGCAGGCGCCATGTGGGCCGGTTGGAGAGCTGCCTTTATAGCCAGACCTGGACAACAACAGTTTCCCCTTGCTGGTAAAACTGAAATACATGCAACCGATTTACAAAAAGCAACCGATATATTAGTAACCTACAAATAGATATTAAGATCTAAAAAACAGTTGTCACCTTTACCTTAATGATCATGAATAGATAAATTAAAGTTTCCACTACCTTTACTTATCTTAATATACCATAAATCATGAATACATTTATTTCTATTTTAATAGCTTTTATAGCTTTTTTACACCTTTACATCATGTATTTTGAGATGTTTGCTTGGGAAACTAAAGGTCGTAAAGTATTTAGTGATTTTCCAAAAGAATTATTCGGACAGACTACTGCGATGGCAGCTAATCAAGGACTGTACAATGGTTTTCTCGCAGCTGGTTTAATATGGACATTCTTCATAGAAAACGAAGCATGGAAAGATAACGTGAGTTTATTCTTTCTAGCCTGTATTGCAATAGCAGGTATTTACGGAGCCCTTACAGTCAGTAAGAAAATTATATTTGTACAAACCGTTCCTGCTGCACTAACTATTATTTTAATTTTAGTATTCTAAAAGTATCGTTATTGATTAAGAAGGTTATTAATTTCACTGCAAAAGTTATTCTAGTAAGCTCCATACTTATTAGTCTTCTGTTTTTTTGCGGTTATAAATATGTAGAATACCACCTAAAAAAATCTCTTAGCACACCTTTACATCACATAGAATCAGATATTCATAAAACAAAACCCTTACCAGATAATATTCTCGACACATTTAATGAAATGTATAAAACAAAACATGTAATCAGTTACATTAATGAGTCATTATTTGAAAATCGTAGTGGTAAATATATGAGTGAAGAGACAGCACAACTAATAATAGTTCATTATTCTAGTGGGCAAAATAGATATGGATTTCCTAAACTAGTTCTAGCGCATCAATTAGAACAGCAGTTTTCAGATGATCAGTTACTCGCATTTTACGCAAGTAATTTTGACTTTTTAAATAACAATACAGGCTTTTACAGCGCATCGTTACACTATTTTGATAAGAAGTTAGAAGACTTAAATAAAAGAGAGGCTGCCACATTAATTTTAATGCTGGACAACCCTAGAATGTATCATCCACATAGAGCATCTGCTCTAGAACGACTTAACCAGCGGTTAGAACTATTAGGTTATTAGAAAGATCCTTATGTAAAAATTATATAAACTAAAAACGCCTCGCAAATTGCGAGGCGTTTTGTATAAATAAAAATCGAGAAGATTACTTCTTGAATTTTGCGTATTTGTTTTTGAACTTGTCGATACGTCCTGCAGTATCAATAAGTTTGCTCTCCCCAGTATAGAATGGGTGAGAAGTACGAGAAATTTCCAATTTGATTAATGGATATTCAGTTCCTTCAAACTCAATTGTTTCACTAGTGTTAGCAGTAGACTTAGTTATGAATACGTCTTCGTTAGACATGTCCTTAAATGCTACTAATCTATAATTCTCTGGGTGTATTCCTTTTTGCATGACTTAAATTCTTATTCTTTTGCGGCTGCAAATTTAACTGTTTTTATTTAAATAACAACCTTTTAATCCTAAATTAATTTAAAGCAAATGTAACTCATAAAACCATAGTTCCTAGCTTTATATTTGCAAACTCAATTAAAAATCTTTTTAGTGGACAAAACGATCAAAAGAAATTCCTTTATTTTAGGAACCGTAGGCGCATTAATCACGCTAGCAATTTACATATACATGTGGCAAGCACAGGATTATTTAAATCCTTTGTTAAACACTTCCATATACCTTTACCCTATTCTTATAGGTGTCCTCGCACAAGTATGGGGTAGACTCGCTTTAAAAGGTAATGTTTCTTTTAAACAAGTCGTTCTAGCCTACTTCATTTGTATTCTCATGATTTTTATAACCGAGTCTGTTACATATTACATTTTACTTAATCATGTAGACACAAATGCAAAACAAATATTACTAGACGCATGGCGTGGAATTACCGAAAAAGGACAAAACAGCCTTGCAAAAAGTGATGTATTTAAAGCCCCTACTTATTCTCTATCAGAATTTGCATTAGGTTTTGCTACTAAAACACTCATGTTTACCGTACCAGGTTTAATCACAGGTTTAATAATCAGTAAAATACCACAAACTGGTAAGTAATTATTTGATCGTTATATTTGAAACATACAACATGACACTTTTAAATGAATAATTTAATAAAAGAAATACCGGTTAAGTATGGCCTTATAGGTTTTACCTTAATTATCGTCGCTTACTTTGCTATGTGGCAAATAGATCTAGGACTGTTCTTAAATCCATTAATCACTTATCCTATATCTATTATTGTTTTCATACTAGGTGTGGTGTCACAAACACAAGCAAAAAAGCAGCTAGAAGGTTACCTAAGTTTTGGAACTGCCCTACTCTATTTCATATTCACCGTTGCCATTGCCCTTTTAGGTTATGTTATTGCTGGTTTATTAATCTTTAACATCATCGATCCTGGTGCAAAAGAAGAACTGGTAGAACTAAGTATAGAAGCAGCCATGGAAATGAGTAGTACCATATTAAGTTGGTTCGGTATGGAAGACATTTCAGGTCAGGTATCAGAAGAGCAAATACGCCAGCAAATGAAATTTAGCCCTACACCATTTGGTTATGCCAGTCTTATAATAGGCTACATAGGTAATATTATTATGTTTACCGTAGGTGGCCTAATTTCTAGTCTTATCATTAAAAAAGAAAAACCTTACGAGTTTGAATAAAATGGACCTTTCCATAGTCATCCCATTACTCAATGAGGCAGACTCCATCCCAGAATTACAATCCTGGATAAACCGTGTAATGCAAACCACGGACTTATCTTATGAAGTGATTTATATAGATGACGGTAGTACAGATAGCAGTTGGAGTATAATAAGTACGCTTTCGCGAAAGCGAGAACAAGAAAATTCTCGTAACCCAATAAAAGGTATTAAATTCCAGGCCAATTACGGAAAATCACAAGCCTTACACGCTGGTTTTAAGATGACACAAGGTAACGTAGTCATTACTATGGATGCAGATTTACAGGATTCTCCAGACGAGATTCCTGAACTTTACAAGATGATTACCGTAGGAAATCACGACCTAGTAAGCGGCTGGAAAAAGAAACGCTATGATAGTGTTATTTCAAAAAATCTACCTAGCAAATTATTCAATTGGGCAGCGCGTAAAACTAGCGGTGTACAACTTAATGATTTTAACTGCGGTCTTAAAGCATATAAAAGTGCGGTCGTAAAAAATATCGATGTACATGGTGAGATGCACCGTTACATACCAGTGCTTTCTAAAAACGCTGGTTTTACAGACATTACAGAAAAAGAAGTCATTCATCAGGCACGTAAATATGGTACTACTAAGTTTGGTTATGAGCGATTCATAAACGGTTTTCTAGACCTTATAACTATAGCTTTTATATCTAAATACGGTAAACGACCTATGCACCTTTTTGGCACTCTAGGTGTTATCACGTTTATGATAGGTTTTATAACAGCAGGATATGTAGGTGTTTCAAAATTGTACCGCATGGCTGTAGACCTTCCTTATATTCTAGTTACTGATAATCCATGGTTCTTTATTGCACTTACCACTATGGTTTTAGGTACGCTTTTCTTTATAGCTGGTTTTTTAGGCGAGTTAATTTTAAGAAATGGTAATCAAGGCGATCGCTATAAAATTGCTGAAGAAATTTAACACCACCTGTTTACTTAGAACATCGAGATTAAATTTTAAAAGCCTTTTCTATTTGATATGGAGAAGGCTTTTTACTATTCATTTAAATAATAATAAAGCAACAATAGCAGACTATGCAACAACTTAAAACAACAACAAAGACTGCTCAGTAATTCTTATCTTTGTATTTAGAATACAAGCCAACAACACATGAATAAAGAACAGATCTTAAAAACCGCACAATCTTGGACTCAAGCACCTTTTGATGAGTCTACTGTAACACGTACTCTAGCATTAATCACTGCAAATAATGACGAGTTTCAAGAATCTTTCTATAAAGATCTAGAATTTGGTACAGGTGGTATGCGTGGTGTCATGGGTGTTGGGACTAATCGTATCAATAAATATACACTTGGTAAAAACACACAAGGTCTTTCTCAATACTTAAATAAGCAGTTTCCTGACGAGCAAGTAAAAGTAGCTATAGCCTATGATTGCCGTCATAATTCTAAAGAACTGGCACAAGTAGTTGCAAACGTTTTTAGTGCAAACGGCATTCACGTGTATCTGTTTCCAGACTTGCGCCCTACTCCATTGCTTTCTTATACGCTAAAAGCAAAGGACTGTCATGCAGGTATTGTATTAACGGCTAGTCACAATCCGCCAGAGTATAATGGCTATAAAGTGTACTGGCAAGATGGCGGACAACTCGTACCACCACAAGACAAAGAAATATTAGATTTAATCGGTTCATTAGAATTTGCCGATGTGAATTTTAATGGTAATCCAGAGTTAATAGAATTACTAACTGATGCAGACGATAATGTATTTATAGACGACAGCATAAAAGCAGGTAAAATAGCAGGAGATGTAGATCGCTCTCAATTAAAAATAGTTTTTACTAGCCTACATGGTACTAGTATTACTTTAATTCCAGAAACTTTAAAACGTGCTGGATACACAAATGTGCATATCGTAGAAGAACAAGCCGTACCTAATGGTGATTTCCCTACGGTAAAATCTCCTAATCCAGAAGAGCCAGAAGCGCTTAAAATGGCAGTAGATCTTGCAAATGAGATCGATGCTGACATGGTCATAGGTACAGATCCAGATTCTGACAGATTAGGTATTGCTGTGCGCGATACAGATGGTAACATGAAATTACTTAACGGTAACCAGACCATGGTTGCCATGACCGATTTTTTATTAAAGCAAAGCGATATAAAAGCGATGAAAGATCCGTTTATAGGATCTACTATCGTTTCTACACCTATGATGCACGATCTAGCGCATGCATATGACGTAGAATGTAAAGAAGGTCTTACTGGTTTTAAGTGGATTGCAAAAATGATTAAAGACCATCCACAACAGCACTTTATAGGTGGTGGCGAGGAAAGCTTTGGTTACATGGTAGGCGATTTTGTACGTGATAAAGATGCGGTTACTGCATGTTTACTAGCTTGTGAGATGTATGCTTTTGCAAAATCAAATTCATCGACCGTTTATCAAGAGTTGATAAAACTATATCTTAAATACGGTGTGTATCAAGAGAAATTAGTCTCTCTAGTTAAGAAAGGAATCTCTGGAGCTGCAGAGATTAAACAAATGATGATAGATCTAAGAGAAAACCCTCCTAAACAAATAGGCGGACAAGATGTCATTATAGTAGAAGATTATGCTGCAAGCACTAGAGAAAACAAGCATTTGAATAAAACTGAAACTCTTGATATTCCTAAATCTAATGTTTTAATCTTTTATCTAGCAGATGGCTCAAAGATTGCAGCACGACCTAGCGGTACAGAACCTAAAATAAAGTTCTATATCTCTGTAAAAACAGCGCTGGACAAAGTGGAAAATTACACCCTAATCCAGACACAATTAGAAGATAAAATTAAAGGCATTCTTGCCAGTTTTGATATTTAATAAATGAATTATTTTAAAGAGATTTTACAGTATGCTAGGCCTTATAAGCGTCATGGAATACTGAATATTATTTGTAATATATTTTATGCACTTTTCGGCGCATTAAGTTTTGTTTCATTGATTCCTATGTTAGATGTCCTATTTGACAAAACTCAAGCAGTAAACATTGCTCCTACTTGGGAAGGTATCAACCACACAATGGATTATGTTAAAGGCTATTTAGGCTACTACATCACTACACAAACTGATGGAAAAGAACAAGCATTAATCATTGTAATATCTCTAGTATTAATTCTTTTCTTTCTCAAAAACCTTTTCGGTTACCTAGGAATGTATTTTATCGCTTACCTAAGAAATGGTGTTTTAAGAGATATCAGAAATGACTTATTTTCAAAAATAGTTCACCTACCTATTTCTTACTTCTCTGAAAAGCGTAAAGGAGATGTTATTGCTAGAACCAGTGCTGACGTGTTACAGATACAGAATAGCTTTCTTTCTATTTTAGAACTCATTGTTAAAGAGCCTCTAAATATCATTTTCACACTAGCCATTATGTTAGTGATGAGTGCAAAACTCACCGTCTTCATGTTGATCTTTTTACCTGTTTCTGGATTCTTAATTTCAAGATTAGGTAAAAAATTAAAACAACGCAGTGGTCAGGTTCAAAAAGAGCAAGGTTATTTTCTTTCCTTGTTAGAAGAAACCTTAAGTGGTTTAAAAGTGATTAAAGGTTTCAATGCCGAAGATAGATTGAGCGAAAGCTTTCAAAATAGTACCAATAGAATGTACCGATTTGCAGTAAAATTAAATCACCGTAAAGGTTTTGCAAGTCCTGTAAGTGAGTTCTTAGGAATTTTAGTTATTGGAATTCTATTATGGTTCGGTGGTCGTCTAGTGTTAATTGAAGAATCAATCGATCCTACCACATTTATTGGGTTTATGGTACTTGCTTATAATATATTGACTCCAGCTAAGGCACTTTCTAAAGCTAGTTATCAAATTAAAGAAGGTAATGCAAGTGCAGAGCGTGTTCTAGAAATACTGCATACTAAAAATGAGATTGAAGATAAAGAAGGAGCTGTTTCTATTCCCGCTTTCGCGAAAGCGGTAAACGTAAACAACATCACGTTTTCTTATCAAGATGAACCTGTTCTAAAGAATTTCTCGCTTAATATACCTAAAGGAACTAGTGTTGCTCTAGTAGGACAAAGTGGTTCTGGAAAGAGTACGATTGCAAATCTATTGACCAGATTTTACGATGTAGAAAATGGTACTATTACTATAGATGGGCAAAATATTAAGGACGTAACTCTTAAGAGTTTGCGTGATCAAATGGCTATCGTTACTCAAGATTCTATCTTATTTAATGACACTATCGCAACTAATGTAGCACTAAGTGATAAAAATGCTACTGAAGAACAGATTACCGATGCTTTAAAAATTGCCAATGCTTGGGAATTTGTCAAAGACTTGCCAGAAGGTATTCATACCAACATAGGTGACAGCGGTAATAAATTAAGTGGTGGACAGAAACAACGACTTTCTATAGCGCGTGCGGTTCTTAAAAATGCTCCTATCCTAATTCTAGATGAGGCAACTAGCGCACTGGATACGGAAAGTGAACGACTGGTTCAAGATGCTCTTGAAAAAGTTATGAAAAATAGAACCTCTATCGTTATTGCTCACAGACTGTCTACTATTCAAAATGCAGACCATATAGTAGTGATGAAAAAAGGAGAAATAGTAGAACAAGGTACGCACAGTGATTTATTATCTAAAGAAGGTCTATACCATGGTCTTGTAGGTATGCAAAGTCTTGTTTAATTAAAAATTAAAAACATGAAAAATTTAATTCTTTTAGTAACATTTCTCGTTGTCACTATTAATGTAACAACGGCTCAAGAATCTGTAGCATCTTTAATGGACAAAGCTCTTAGTGAAGCAGTAGAATCTGATAAGCATGTGATGGTAAAATTTGAGGCATCTTGGTGTGGCTGGTGTCATCGCATGACTAAGCAGTTAAAAGACCCTGCCATCGCTTCTTATATAGAAGAAAATTATGTGTTGCTACCTATTGTTGTTTTTGAAAATGGGGATAACATAAAACTAGAAAACCCTGGATCTAGAGAATTAATTACTAGTTATAAAGGCGCTAGTGCTGGTTTGCCTTTTTGGGTGATACTAGACGCGAGTGGTACAATAATAACGACTTCTTTTAATGAAAAAGGAGATAACCTAGGCTGTCCAGCATCTAAAGACGAAGTGGCTAGTTTTATTAAAAAATTAAAAGCTACATCTAATTTAACTGCTGATAATGAGGCCTTAATAACTAAGATCTTTACAAAGAGTTAATTAACTGATTTTTAAAACATACTCTTTAATGAGTTCTATTTTACGCCGATTTAATTCTGAAGAAGAAAGGATAGATGCACCTCAAAAATTCACATTCCCTTTTCTTTACGAACCACATCCACTTGCTTTAAAAGCAGCGACACAACTAAGAAATTTTTTAGATGGTCTAGATAATTGGTTTTTTGATTTAAATCTAGGTCCAGAAGATTATCAGCATCCCTTAGGGAAAATGTTTGGGGTACTTGTCGTTAGAGATAAAGAAGGTAAATTAGGACATTTATGGGCACATTCTGGGGTTATAAACGGAGAACAAAAAGAGACTGAATTTGCTCCTTTAGTTTTTAATATGTTTCAGGAAGATGGTCTTTATGCCAAAGAAAATGGTATTTTAAGTACGCTCACTTCTACCTTAGAATCACTAGAGAACGACACAGACTACCTTGCCAATAAGAAAAGGCTAGAAAAACTAAAGGTTGAAAATGAACTTTTAATTTATAATCAGCGTAAAAAACATTCAAACCTCAAAGCAGAACGTAAGAAAATAAAGGAAGAAGTAAAATCTACACTAAGTAAAGTAGATTTTCAAAAATTAATAGACAGCCATCAAACAGCTGGTATGCATGCAAAATTCTTGCTTAAAGAATATAAAGTATATCTAGATTCAAAAGTCGTCCCTCTAGAAAAGGCTATTGCTACTGTTCAAAATGAAATAGACCAAATTAAGTTAGATCGTAAAAACCTGTCTAATAAACTGCAGACTTGGATTTTTGAAAATTATAATTTTTTAAATGCAAACGGTGAGCATAAAAATGCTATTGAGCTTTTTAAAAACATACCTCCTTACTTACCACCATCTGGAACTGGAGATTGTGCCGCGCCTAAATTATTACAATATGCTTATTTAAATGATTTACAGCCGCTCGCCATGGCAGAATTTTGGTACGGTGAGTCTTTAAAATCACAAATACGTAAACATGGTCACTTCTACCCATCTTGCCGTTCTAAATGTGAACCAGTTTTAGGACATATGCTACAGGGTCTAGACGTAGACGATAATCCTATGCTAGAAAACCCTGCTATAGGTAAAGAACTATCCCTTATTTATGAAGACGATTACCTTATGGCTGTTAATAAGCCCGAAGAGTTTCTCTCAGTACGAGGTAAGGTCATAGACGACTCTGTAGAATCTAGAATGAAACAACGTTTTCCAGATGCCACAGGACCATTAATTGTACACAGATTAGACATGAGTACATCAGGTGTTTTATTACTTACTAAGTCCCTAGATATTCATAAAAAGGTCCAAGATCAATTTGAAAGACGTACGGTTAAAAAACGATATATTGCTTTATTAGACGGTATGGTAAAAGAAGATAGTGGTTATATATCTCTAGCTTTAAGAGTAGATCTGGATAATAGACCTTTTCAAATGGTCGACCCTGAATACGGTAAAAACGCTCGTACAAGATATGAAGTTATAGAACGTAAAGATGGTAAAACTAGAGTGCACTTCTACCCTATTACAGGACGCACCCACCAGTTGCGTGTACATGCATCCCATCCATTAGGATTAAACTGTCCTATTGTAGGTGATGATTTATATGGTTTTAAACAAGACCGCTTATACTTGCATGCCGAGCAGTTAGAATTTATACATCCTGTAACTTTACAGCCTGTCATTTTAAATGTTCCTGCACCATTTTAAATAATTATTCTTCTTGTGAATAACTAGCTGGCATTCCTATTTTAAGACCTATTTAGTCATCGTATTTTTACGGTAAATCTCTATTTTATGTCTCAAGAATTTAATTGGTTGTTATTTTTAATCATCGGTGTGGTGATAGGTGCTGTAGTAGCGTGGTTTTTTGCAAAAACTCGCTTTGCCGGAACTCTCAATGTACTAGAGTCAGAAAAAGGGCAATTAAATAGCCAGCTATCTCAATTACAACCTGCGATACAAGAACGTGATCGTTTAAAACATGAGAACAGTCAGTACAGTGCACAATTAGCGCAAAAACTTGAGAGCCAGCAAGAATTAAGTTCGAGACTAGAAAAACTTGATAAAGAATATCGTGAGGTAGCTATCGAGAAGGAGAATCTTAATGTATTACTAGCTGAGCAACGTACCGCTTTTGCGAAAGCGGAAGAAAAACACACAGAAGCACAAGGAGAGATTGAGAAATTAAACGAGAAATTTACCAAGGAATTTGAGAACCTTGCTAACAAAATCTTAGACGAGAAAAGCACCAAATTTACCGATCAAAACAAGAAGAATATCGAACAAATTTTGAGTCCGTTACAGGAGAAGATTCAAAGTTTTGAAAAACGAGTGGAAGATACTCACAAAGACACTATCGATAGACAAAGTTCTTTAAGACAACAAATATTAGGTCTTAAAGAATTGAATCAACAAATGAGTAAAGAAACGAGCAACCTGACCAAAGCTTTAAAAGGAGATGCTAAAATGCGCGGTAACTGGGGAGAATTAGTCCTAGAACGTGTCTTAGAAAAATCTGGCTTAGAAAAAGGATCTGAGTATGAGGTACAACAAACTATTAAAACTGAAGATGGCAGGACCCTGTTTCCTGATGTAGTCGTAAATCTACCTGGCGGTAAGAAAATGGTTATCGATTCTAAGGTATCGCTCAATGCTTATGAACGCTTTATTAATGAAGAAGATGAAGATCTACAACAACGTTATTTAAAAGAACACGTTGCTTCTCTTAAAAAACACGTCGCAGATTTATCTGGAAAAAGCTATCATGATTACCACATCGATAGCCCAGACTTTGTACTTCTTTTTGTACCTATAGAACCAGCATTTGCCATGGCGTTAAATTATGATGGAAATCTATACAGTGAGGCATTTGATAAGAATATAGTTATAGTTACACCTACCACTCTATTAGCGACATTACGTACTATAGACACGATGTGGCAAAATGAAAAACAACAAAAAAACGCACTAGACATAGCAACAGCTGCTGGTGCTTTGTACGATAAATTTGTAGGTCTTACAGAAGATTTAATTAAAGTAGGTTCACAACTAGATACGGTTAAAAAATCTTATTCTGCTAGTATGAATAAACTTACTGAAGGTTCTGGAAACCTAGTAGGTCGTATAGAACGTTTAAAAAGATTAGGTGCCAAAGCCAATAAATCTCTGAATGAAAAACTGGTAAATCGTGCTATAGAAAGTGATCCAGATTTTCTAGAAGCTAGTGACGAAGAACAACGACTAAACTTATAATATTACACTATTACGTAATAATAACCAAATATTACACAATAACGTAATAAAATACAATTATTACACTTTTATGTAATAAATACAAATATTACCTAATAATGTAATATATTTGAATTATTACACTTTTACGTAATAATTTAAAAGTAGTTTATGCAAGTAGTCTTAGCAGGTGATATAATAGGTTCTCAAAAGAACCAGCCAGATGATTATCTCAAGATCATAGAGCCTATTTTAAAAGTACATTCTAAAAATGGAATGTATCAAATATATCGTGGCGATAGTTTTCAAGTATGGATGGACAGTCCAGAGCAAGGTTTATTAACCTGTCTTAAATTAAAAACTGCGTTGAGAAAAACCGGTATGCTAGATGTAAGAATAGCAATAGGTGTAGGCGACGTACAAGTTATAGATAATGATATTGCAAAATCTTCTGGAAATGCTCTAACACAATCTGGAGAGTTATTAGATTCATTAAAGAATAAGGAGCAAAACATTATGGTAAGAAGTGGAAACCCACTGGATTATTATATGAATACTGCATTAAAAATTGCTCTTATTTATATGGATGATTGGACAGAGAATGCAGCTGCCATTTTATATGAAGTTTATAAAAACCCTACTATTACCCAACAAGAAATGGGTGATAAATTAGGTATTAAGCAAGCCACTGCTAGCCGCAGACTAGATCGTGCCCATTATAAAGAGACAGACGCACTTCTACATTTATTTAAACAATACTATAAAGACGTGAGCCATGGAAGTATTAATTAAGTTACTAATAGCACACTTTTTAGGTGATTTTATTCTACAGACTAATAATTTTACTAAACAAAAAGAAAAACACCAGCTACGCTCCTACCACCTCTATGTTCATGCGGCAATTCATGCACTGTTGTCCTGGATTCTTCTTTGGGATTTAAAATACTGGTATGTGGCCCTTATCATTTTAGTAACACATTTTTTAATAGATGCAGGTAAACTATATTTCACCACTAAGAAAAACAGCCGCTGGTTATTTACCATAGATCAAATAGCTCATATTTTAATACTCGTAGTTCTAGCAACAAATACATCGGGAATTAACTTTATTATAAATGAACAGTTTTTACAAATACTATGGCCATTAATCTTATGTGTATTATTTCTTACTAGTCCTGTAGCCATCATGCTTAAAATATTTTTTACTAGATGGACTTTAACAGAAGACGACACCGGAATTTATGGACTTAAAAATGCTGGGAAATGGATAGGTATGTTAGAGCGATTGCTTATATTCTTATTTATTATAACAGACCATTTTAGCGCTGTAGGATTATTATTAACTGCAAAATCTGTTTTTAGATTTGGTGATTTAAGTAAGGCAAAAAATATGAAGCTCACAGAGTACGTATTAATAGGTACATTGCTTAGCTTTGGAATCGCAATTCTAACCGGATTGTTATTTAAAAATTACATGATATGAAAAAGATTTTAGGAGTCATACTTACCACAATATTACTACTAGCCGTTATATGGTATGCATTTATATATTTCGCTAGCTATTCTGATGGGTACCGTAGTGGAGAATTAATTAAGTTTACACATAAAGGTTTTGTCGTTAAAACCTGGGAAGGCGAGATCTCGCAAGGTATAAGCGGTGCACAAATTTTCTCTTTCTCTGTAATGGATAATCAACCAGAGATTATCGAAAAACTCAAGGAATATCAAGGTAAATATGTGAAGTTAAAGTATGAAGAGAAATTTGGAACTTTCTTCTTCTGGGGTGATACAAAATACTTTATTACCGAGGTTACTAAAGAAAATAGCCCACATTTTAATCGAGATTAATGATGGGAATTCCGCTTTCGCGAAAGCGGAACACTTATCCAATTAATTCTCTTAACAACAAGCACATTTTATGAAAGATACTTTTAAATCTCCAGAACAATCTAGAGTCATGTTATCCTTATTAATGTTACCATCTAATGCCAATTTTTCTGGTAAAATTCATGGAGGTTATGTTCTTTCTCTAATAGATCAAATTGCATTTGCTTGTGCGTCAAAACACAGTGGTGTCTACTGCGTTACAGCAAGTGTGGATGTTGTAGATTTTTTAGCTCCTATAGAAGTAGGCGAAATGTTAACCTTAAAAGCATCTGTAAACTATGTAGGTAAATCTTCTATGGTAGTAGGTATACGTGTAGATGCAGAGAACATACAAACTGGTGTGACAAAGCACTGTAATTCTTCTTTTTTAACTATGGTTGCCAAAGATGAAAATGGTAAAACCGTACCTGTTCCTGGACTTAAAATAAGTAACGAGACTCATGTACGCAGGTTTGCTAGAGCCATAAAAAGAAAACAAATTAAACAAAAAAGCGCCCAAGAAATCGCTGCTGCAAACTTCTCTGACGCTAGTTATAAGGAAGAATTAAAAAATTACAATGTAGAGATTGTTCTTTAAAAAAAACACCTACTTCTAACTCTGTTTATTATAATTAATAGGCAACAGCTTTTTCCTGTTGGGATTCAAATACATAGCCTTGTAATTTTTGTAACGTATTTAATTTTTGATCTGTATTGATCAATAATGATATATTATTATTGCTACCACCATATGAGATCATGCGTACAGGTACATCTTGTAATACTTGAAATAAATGTGGTGTGTCTTCATGATAAATAATATTATTACCTACCAGACACACGATACTCATACCTTGATCTACATCTACACTAGCTATCTTCTCTAGTTCTTCTACTATAGCATCCAGATGTAATGGATTATCTATGGTAAGAGAAACAGCTATTTCTGATGTGGTAATCATGTCTATCGAGGTCTCGTATTTTTCAAAAATTTCAAATACTTTTTTAAGAAAACCATGTGCTTGTAACATTCTTGCAGATTTTATCTTAATGGCATAGATGCCGTCTTTTGCCGCGATAGCCTTGATTCCTTCTCCATGAACATGATGTGTTATTAAAGTACCATAAGAATCTGGAGACATGGTATTTTTTAAACGTACAGGAATGTTAAGATCTTTTACAGGTATAACCGTTTGAGGATGTAAAATTTTGGCTCCGAAATAAGCAAGCTCTGCCGCTTCATCAAAAGATATGTTTGAAATAGCAGTCGTATTTTCTACAAAACGAGGGTCGTTATTGTGGAAACCATCGATGTCCGTCCATATTTGTACTTCGTCTGCCTCAATGGCTGCTCCTACTATAGAAGCTGTATAATCACTACCACCACGTTGTAAATTAGATACATTACCCTGAACATCTAGACATATAAAGCCTTGAGTAATGTAAATATCTGCCTCACTATTTTCATTTAAAATCCTATCTAGATTTTGTTTGATATAAAAAGAATCTGGCTCGTCATTATTATCGATACGCATAAAATCTAAAGCAGGTAATAATGCAGCGTTAATACCTTCTTGCTTTAAAAATCTACTGAATAGAAAGGTAGACAATAGTTCTCCTTGAGCAACTATTTGATTATAAATCAATGTAGTATGCTCTGAGCCTACAAGCTCTATTAAATTTGTAAAAACATCATTTACATATTCTTGAGATTCCTTAATAAGCACACTATCATTTAATAATTGCTCTATAGTAATTTGATAACTACTAGCCAGTTGTTGTATAAGAATAAGTGCAGATTCTTTTTCATTTAAGCGTATCTGTTCAGATATTTCTACCAAAGCATTTGTAGTACCAGACATAGCAGATAGTACCACCACTTTCTTAGTACCATCATTAATGATGTTTTTTACATGAGTCATGTTTTCTACAGAACCTACTGAAGTACCACCAAATTTTAAAACTAGCATTTTATTAATTTTTAGGTAAAAATACAGCCACTCCTATGGTAAAAGAAAAAATATAACAAAATTAGTTTAATTTTGCACAAGCTGTTAAATAGTTAACAATATGAAAACCATAGCAGATTGTGTTGAAGAGATTTTAGTCACTCAACCATTTCTAGAAGAAGCATTATCTAGACGTATCATTAATTTCTCTGCCCTAGCAGAAGAATTACAAGAGCCCATAAGTGGCATGCTTAGAAAACCAGTGAAAACTGGTGCCATTATGATGGCGTTGCGACGTTACAATCCGCCCAAAGATTTGAGGCATTCTAATAACTTAAAGTCTATTTTAAATAATCTAGGAGATATAACAGTACGATCTAACCTTATCGATTTTACCTTTAAAAATTCTAGCACCTTATTCTTAAGTCATAGTAAGATTCTAGAGTCCATAAACACAACTATTTTTTATGGATTTTCTAAAGGAATACATGAAAGTAACCTGGTTATATCCATGAGTGAGAAGGAAAAAATACAATCTCAATTTGCCGATGAGATCATGACGAGCACACAAGACAATTTAAGCGCCATAAGTATTGCTTTACCAGAAAATAACACTCAAGTTCCTGGTTTATATTATCAAATATTTAAACGTTTTGCATGGGAAGGAATCTCATTGCATGAGGTTATTTCTACCACAAACGAGTTCAGTGTACTCGTGGAAAATGATACGGTAGACAAAGCATTTTCGGCTATTAAAAAGTTGGGATACACCTAGTACTTACCATTTAATAAATAAAATATTGACATACAAAAAATAAAAAAAAAGCCTGAATCAAATTGATTCAGGCTTTTTTTTGAGCGCTTTAAATCTACCTTTACTCTACTCTCGTTGCGTTCATTTCGTTGAAAAAGAAGTCATCATTAGGCACGTCAAAGGTGATACCAGTAACTTTACCATAAGCATCACTCTCAAATTTTACAGTGCCAAAACTAAACCATGCCTGCGGCTCGTCCCAATGGATTTCATAAGCATCATAATTAAAATGTGAGAGCGTACTATTTAATAATGGCGTGTGTTCCCATAATAACTTAAGTTCACCATTCAATTCTTTTACTTCAAAGTTTCCATAAATATCGGCATGATACCTTCCTATAATTGCTGCTTTCTTTAAAGTAGGTTGCGTTCCCTTAACTTGTTTTGCTTTTCTGTCTGCTATTCTAGTGTCGCCCGCTTTCCATTTATCATAACCGTCTAACATTTCTTTACTCCAGTCTTTCTTATCCCGATTTAAGAAACGATCAAAGACGTAATAAGCAATAGCATTAGTCGGTGCTTTTACCCCATTAGTAAGTACTACAACACCTAGGTTCTCATCTGGTAGCATTTGTACCGTAGATATCATACCATCATAACCACCACCGTGACGTACTCTAAAATTGCCCTGATAATCTCCAAGAAACCATCCCAATCCATAACCAGCATATTGAGAACCGGTAGAATTACGATTTACTTGATTTACCCCAAAGCTATTATGTAAATTCCACATGTTATTGCGATTCTGCTCAGAGAATAACGTGTCGTTTTTCTTAGTAACTCCATGATTCATATTAAGAATCATCCATTTACTCATGTCATGAACACTAGAAATAATACCACCAGTAGACTGCACATTATCCCATCCTACCCATGGAATCGTATAATTCTTATTATTCTCATCCATAGCATGTGGAGTCGCTACATTCTTATTGTTACCAAAATCCTTAACACTCACCACCGTATCATCCATCTCTAGAGGTTTCAAAATACGCTCTGTAACATTATCCTTAAAACTCTTACCAGTAACTTTTTCTATCAATGCTCCAGCGGTAATAAACATCAAATTAGAATATCCATAACCAGCCCTAAAATCATAAGCTTGCGGCACAAACTTGATGCGTTTTACCACTTCTTCTGTACTCAACTCTGACTTATACCAGATACCATCACCAGAAAACGTACCTAAACCTACATTATGACTCAATAAATCCTCTACAGTAACCATTCTACTTATTGCAGGATCATACACTTCAAAATAAGGTAAGTGATCCTGTACTTTATCCTTCCAGTTCACCTTACCTTCTTCTACCAATTGCGCCATTATTGCCGCAGTAAAAGCTTTGGTGTTACTTGCAATAGCATAAAGAGTATGCTCATCTGGTTTGCGGTTTTCATTCACATCCATCTGGCCATACCCTTTTTCAAAGACTATTTTACCATCTTTAACAATACCCACACTCAATCCAGGAATATTCCAGTCCTTTTGCGTTTGAGAAATGTATTGATCTAGCTTTTTGTAATTGACCTTTTGAGCAAATACCGCTGTAGAAACAAATAGAATAGATAGAAAGAGAATCTTTTTCATGAGTTGAATTTATGGTATGAAGATAAGGGTTGTTTCGCTTTCGCGAAAGCGTGTAAGTTTGAATAATCGTTCAAAGAATTAACAGTAAAGGCAAAATACAATTGGTTAAGTTATCTTTATGAATCGAACGGTCAATTTTAATCTCGACATGAAAAAAGGATATCTTACTCGTTACCAAGGCTATGAAAAGCATCTAAGAAAATATTTAAAACGTAAATTTTGGAAAGGTGAGCGATTTGAAGAGAAGAAGGAGATCAAAAAACATGTCAATTGAGTGTAACAGAATGAAAAACTATTTAGCAAAATATCTATCTAAATCTACATTTTAAAAAAGCTTTTAATTTTGAAAAAAAACTTTTAATACTAGCCTTAATATTTCAGGCAGGCATTTTAAACGCTCAGAAAACTCAATCTGAATTGATAATAGGAACTTGGAGGTTTGAAAAGAATTGTGATTTAAGAACAAGACAAGAAAAAGTTAAATATTCTAACATTCCCTATTGCCCTCGAGAGACAGATACCAATTCTGGAAATACAGACAGAGTCTTTAAATCAAATAATCAGTTTGAATTTTATGAAACTCAATTTGGTATTTATAAGATAAAAAATAATGTACTAATAATTGAACATAGAATTTTACAAGAACATGCAAATCTAAATCCAGATGCAATAAAACGTTATCTTAAAAGAAAATTAATTGAGAAAAAAGATGATGGATTTTATTATTACAAACCTCAAATGTTAAGTATAAAATCAATTTCAGATGATCAAATCGAATTTGGTTCTGATAAACAATATACTATATGGAAACGCATAGATTAAGTCGTGAATAAATTAACCGAATATCCCACCAATAAGATTTTTGACCGACTTATAGATAATAAGTCAACTAATAATTATTTGAACTATATCAGTGAGCTAAGAAAACGAAAAACTAAAGAAATTTACAAACGTTGCTTATTATTAATAGAAAAAGGCTCAGATAAAGAGAAAATCATAGGGATCGATGTTATATCTCAATTTGGTTTTAATCCAAGGCTGTTTCAAAAAAGAACTCTAAAGATTTATTTTGATCTATTAAAAACAGAGACCAACAAACGTGTTATAGAATCTACCCTATTTGGAATAAGCTGGAACAATGAAAATATAACAGATAAACAACTGTCTATTATTTGCTATTATGTTGAGCATAAAAGTGCATATGTGAGATATGCTTTGACATATGCACTTTGTAGAATAGAGAAAGATAAAGCAATAGATACATTGATTAAATTATCAACTGATCGAGATGTTGATATAAGGGATTATGCCACCTTTGGTTTGGGCAGTCAGAATGAACTAGACAACCATAAAATAAGAACTGCCTTATGGGATAGAGTTAAAGATAAAGATCAAGGTGTTAGACTTGAAGCTATTTCTGGACTAGCCCAGAGAAAAGATAAAAATATTATTGAGATCCTTAAAAAGGAGTACTCCAGCATTCCTTATCATAATCTTTCACATATATTAGAATGTATAGAATATTTAAACGACAAGAGTTTTATCCCTATTCTAGAGAGCACGAAATTTGAAGATAAAAGGTTCGAAGAATATGGTGAAAAATGGATTATTAAAACTCTAGAGAAGTTACAAAGTAATTGACTTTACATCTAAGACTTATGAAATAATGTCTCTTATAAGTAAATAACAAATCAAAGCAAGTACTGCAAAGAAATAAAACCTATTAGTAAAATACTTCTTATAATAAAAATTAGGCTTACTTATTCCTTTAGAACTATTCTCTAATTCATGCTCAAAAGTTCTAGGCTGCATGAGAATATCTTTGGTTAAATAAGACAACTCTTTGTCATTAACAGAATTATTTGAGATAACATAATCCTGATAAGATTGACGCTTTATTTTTATAAAAATAATAATTAAAAATACGGCTATCGCTGTAAATGTGCCAACTTGATATACCTGAACAAATCCATCATTCAAATTTGAAAATATGAAATTAAAATCAGTATATGAAGATGATGGTTCCATATACGTTTGACTTAAATAAGTATAATTTTCGTTCATAATTTACATATACTTTAAAGATAGTAAAATTTTTAAATCGTATCTCTGAAAAGTAAATAGTAAATTAAAGCAAGTACTGCAAAGAAATAGAACCTATTTGTAAAATACTTCTTAGAATAAAAACTAGGCTTACTTATTCCTTTAGAACTATTCTTTAACTCATGCTCAAAAGTTCTAGGCTGCATGAGAATATCTTTGGTTAAATAAGATAATTCTTTATCATTACTAGAATCATTTGAGATAACATAGTCCTGATAAGATTGTTTTTTTACTTTGAAATAGACGAAAACCAATAACAAAGAAATCAATACAAATATGAATGCTTAATGACTCTGTACTAAAGTAGGGTCACTAAACAAACCTCTATAATAATTACCCATACAATTCATATCAAAAATTTTAATAAAGATAAGTGTTTTAAAAATAAAGGTTAAACCCTAGATAATTAAAGATTAGGAACTAAACATCCACTTAATCCACTTACCTTTTACACTATTGGGATTTGTTTGATTGCGATTTTTAAATACTCTATATATTCTTATAGGCACTCTATTATCAATATCTTCTCCTTTCCACTTTTCTTGATTCTTAAAAGTCTTTGTTTGTTGTAAAGTATAAATAATAGTTGAATCAGAAATTTGTTTATCTGCATAAACTCTTATGTGAAACCATTCATCAATCATTTCGTCATGATCCTCTATTTCGTAATGTGTATTAGGGCGAATACTATCTTTAAAGCTTTTTATATTTGATTTCATTGAGTTCAAGTTATTTGACAATTCCGTCCTAGATATAATCGTACCGTCTGTTTTACCCATAAAAATCTTTAGTCCATACTTGGGAATTGTCTGTAAAGTCTTAACCGAATCATTTTCAGGCAAATGAAATTTAAAATTAAACTTTCTACGTAAATACTCTTCATAACTGTTTACTTTTATAAGGCTAAAATCTTGAGAGTTATAAATAGATTTCCAAGTAGCATAAATGCTATCGTTAGATTCAGATAATTTATAATTAACAAGTATACTTCTGTCTCTAAATTCCCAGATGGAATCTTCATAATAATCTAATATAGGAATATCAAATTCAATTTTTGATCTCGTTGCGTCATAAATAACCATTTCTTCATAAACATAAAGAGTATCATTTCTAAAGTTCCATTGATCATATTCATTTTCTAAATTGAACCAAGTTCCTTGAAATCTTCCCTCTGCTTCTTTTTGTCCACAAGAGCAAAGTAAGACTAGTAAAAATATTATTATTACGTAAAAGGATGTTTTCAAATTGCTGTTTTTTTTAAACTAAAAATAAGTAATTTATATAAAGTAAGATTCAAAAGTATCTATCTTTCGCGAAAGCGAAACCACAACTTAAAACAAAAAGCCCTAAAAGCTTCAAACTTTTAGGGCTTTGATTTATAATACTGTTGTCAGTCTGAGCTTGTCGAAGACGAGTTGAAATCCAAATATTAAATCAACTTCGACAAGCTCAGTTTGACACCTGCATAAGTAAATTACTTACTCAAATACATTCTACGTCTTGCGTACAAGTCATAAAAAGCATCGTCTTTAAGACTGTCTATGAATAGAATACTTTCTCCAGTAGATTTCATTTCTGGTCCTAGACGTTTATCTACGTTAGGAAACTTATTGAAAGAGAATACCGGTTGCTTGATCGCATAACCATCTAACTGCGGATTAAAATCAAAGTCAGTTACCTTATTATGACCTAACATAACCTTTGTTGCATAGTTTACATAAGGTTCTTTGTATGCTTTGGCAATAAATGGTACCGTACGAGATGCTCTAGGATTTGCTTCAATGATGTATACTTTTTCATCCTTGATCGCAAACTGTATGTTAATCAACCCTACTGTATCTAGCGCAAGTGCTATCTTCTTAGTATGATCTTTAATTTGCTGCATTACCAGGTCACCTAGGTTAAATGGTGGTAACAACGCATTTGAATCTCCAGAATGGACACCACATGGTTCTATGTGCTCCATTATACCAATAATATAAACATTCTCTCCGTCACAAATTGCGTCTGCCTCTGCCTCTATCGCTCCATCCAGATAATGGTCTAATAAAAGTACATTGTTAGGTATCTTTTTTAAAATATCTACAACGTGCTCTTCTAACTCGTCTTTATTGATAACGATTTTCATCCCTTGACCACCTAATACATAAGAAGGTCTAACTAAGATAGGAAAATCTAATTTCTCAGCTACTTGAAGAGCCTCAGCTGGTGTAGTTGCTGTTGCAAATTCAGGGAAAGGAATGTTATTCTTAAGTAACATTTCAGAGAACAACCCACGATCTTCGGCAAGATCTAGAGCTTTATAACTAGTTCCTAAAATCTTAATACCGTAACGTTCTAGTTTTTCAGCTAGCTTTAAAGCCGTCTGTCCACCTAGTTGTACGATAACACCTTCTGGCTTTTCATGACGTATAATGTCATAAATATGTTCCCAAAATACAGGTTCAAAATATAATTTATCTGCCGTATCAAAATCGGTAGAAACCGTTTCTGGATTACAGTTAATCATGATCGTTTCATAACCACATTCTTGCGCTGCATAAACTCCATGCACACAACAGTAGTCAAATTCTATTCCCTGTCCGATACGGTTAGGACCAGAACCTAGAACAATTACTTTCTTTTTGTCAGATACCACGCTTTCATTTTGCACGTAGCGCTCTCCATCTGCAGTTTCTATATCTGCCTCAAATGTGGAGTAATAATATGGTGTATCTGCTTTAAATTCTGCGGCACAAGTATCAACGAGTTTATAAACTCTATTGATTTTCATTTCCTCACGTAAATTATATACCTCTGACTCGAGACATCCTAACATATGCGCGATCTGGCGGTCTGCAAATCCTTTTTGTTTTGCTTCTAGTAGTAGCTTTCGCGAAAGCGTGCCCACATCATACTTCCCTATTTCTTTTTCTAATAAGAAGAGTTCTTCAAACTGCTTTAAGTACCACATGTCTATTTTAGTAATCTCAAAGATTCTATCTAATGAGATTCCCATAGCTACTGCATCATACAGAGCAAAAACACGATCCCAACTTGCGTTAGTTAGTTTTTCAATCACCTGATTATAATCCGTATAACCTTTACCGTCTGCTCCTAAACCATTACGTTTAATTTCTAGTGACTGTGTCGCTTTATGAAGTGCTTCTTGGAAAGAACGACCTATTCCCATTACCTCTCCTACGGCTTTCATTTGAAGACCTAGAGTACGATCAGATCCTTCAAACTTATCAAAGTTCCAACGTGGGATTTTTACAATTACATAATCTAAAGTAGGCTCAAAAAGCGCTGATGTATTACCGGTAATTTGATTATTTAACTCGTCTAGTGTGTAACCTAGCGCTAGTTTAGTAGCAATTTTTGCAATAGGGTAACCTGTCGCTTTACTTGCTAGTGCAGAAGATCTAGATACACGAGGGTTGATCTCGATAGCGATAATCTCTTCTTTCTCATCTGGACTTACTGCAAACTGTACGTTACATCCACCTTCAAATTCACCTATACTACGCATCATGTGGATAGCCATGTCACGCATTTTCTGGAAAGTGCGGTCTGATAGCGTCATGGCAGGAGCTACTGTAATAGAATCTCCTGTATGGATTCCCATAGGATCCATATTTTCAATAGTACAAATAATGACTACGTTATCATTCTTATCGCGTAGTAATTCTAATTCATATTCTTTCCAGCCCAGTAAGGCTTTATCGATCATTACCTCGTGAATAGGAGAAACCTCTAAACCTACGGTTAATAATTCGTCATAATCTTCTTCATTATGGACAATAGCTGCACCAGCACCGCCTAGAGTAAAAGAAGAACGTATACATAAAGGAAAACCAAATTCTTGAGCAATTTCCTTTCCTTTTAAGAAAGAAGTAGCAGTGGCTTGTGGCGCCATACCTACTCCTATTTCACCCATCAACAATCTGAATTTCTCTCTGTCCTCAGTAATGTTAATTGCATCGATATCTACACCGATCATATCTACGTTATGATCTTCCCAAATACCTTTTTCCTGCGCCTCAATACAAAGGTTTAACGCTGTCTGTCCACCCATAGTAGGAAGTACAGCATCAATTTGTGGGTGCTCTTTAAGGATTTGTTTAAGTGAAGTAGTTGTTAATGGTAAAAGGTACACATGATCTGCCATAGAAGGGTCAGTCATGATAGTTGCCGGATTTGAATTAATTAAAATGGTCTCTATTCCTTCTTCTCTTAGAGATCTTAAAGATTGAGAACCTGCATAATCAAACTCACACGCTTGACCTATGATTATAGGCCCGCTACCTATTAATAAAATGGATTTGAGGTCTTTTCTTTTTGGCATTATAAAGTGATTTTATGGGACTTAGGTAATTTGGTAATAGGGTACAAAAAAAGGCGTCAATTCTAATGAATTAACGCCTAAAGTATAATTAAAGATAAATCATATTATCTTTTGTGTCTTCTTTCAGTAGAAACAGATAATTTTTTACGTCCTTTAGCTCGGCGACGAGCAAGAACTTTACGACCGTTTGCAGAAGCCATGCGCTCTCTGAAACCGTGCTTGTTTCTTCTTTTCCTTTTACTTGGTTGGTATGTTCTTTTCTGTGCCATAGCTTGAAATCTGTATCTATATAATAAAAAGGCTTTAAACCTTAGATTTTAATCGGCTGCAAATATAACAACTCTTATTTTACTTACAACAGGAAATTCACTTTTTTTGAAAATATTTTTCTACTAATTCCTAATCAGTTTCATTTTCAGCTTTAAAGATAATGATAAGATCAATACCTATCTAATAGCTAAGTAATAAAATTTTAAAACTAACATTTCAGTTCTTATCTAGCAACAGCTTTGTATCTATTCCTTGTCTAGACTATTATATTTAAGACTCTTTACTATAGTTTACTATTCTGTCTATCCAATCCTATTGTATATAGTTTAAAACATAATATTACTTCTACTCTTCAAAAACGGTAATTTATATTTGAATTTACAGTAACCGACAAAAGACTTTAATCACTTTACTTTTAAAGGTTATATCCATTTACAGAATAAAACACTACCCTTTCCTGAAAACAAAAACTCCTTAAATCCTTATCTTTGCAAACTTCAAAACACACCTATAATGTTTAACAAAAACATCAAACTGGTTATCACTGCTATTATTGTAGCATATGCCATATATCAATTTACTAGAAACGAGATTCTTACAGGAATTTTCTTAATCTTATTTTCAGGAATCTTCATATTTCTTTACTTTAAAAACGAAATGATTTTACTTGCATTTAATCGTTTAAGAAAGCAAGATTTTCCAGGTGCAAAAAAATGGTTAGATAAAATAACAGATCCAGAAGCAGCTCTAGTACAAAAGCAACAAGGTTATTATAACTATTTACACGGTCTTATGATTTCTCAAGAAAACATGACCAAAGCCGAAAAATACTTTAAAAAAGCTATCACATTAGGTCTTAACATGGATCAAGATCTTGCGGTTGCCAAATTAAACCTAGCAGGTATCTCTATGATGAAGCGTCGCAAACGTGAAGCTACTGCCCTACTTAGTGAAGCAAAGAAACTAGATAAACAAGGAATGCTAGCCGATCAAATTAAAATGATGAAGCAGCAAATGAAGAAGATTTAATTTTTCTTAGAATATATTAAACAAACAAAAGCCCAATCTTGCGATTGGGCTTTTGTTGTTTACAGTAAATAATTTTACTAAAACTCAAACACCTTTCCATCCATCGCTAGCTCACTGTTCTCAAAGACTTCTCTGGCCTCTGACCTGAAGAGCTCATAATCACCATAACGTGATGAGTAATGTCCTAAAATAAGAGTTCCTACCTGCGCTTTTAAAGCAATAGTTGCAGCCTGCTCTGCAGTACTATGCTTTGTTCTATCGCAAAGATCTTCGTGCGCTTTTAAAAAGGTGCTTTCATGATACAAAGCTGTAACACCTGTAATCTGCGGTACGATATCTTCTTTGTAAACCGTATCACTACAAAATGCATAACTTTTAGGCTTATCACCATCCATAGTCAACTCTTCATTTGCAATCAGCTCGCCGTTATCTAAAGTAACATCATAACCTTGTTTTACCTTACGATAATAGGCCTGATCTACTCCATATTCTTCACAAGCGACTATATCCAGACGCCTGTCACCTGGCTTTTCTTGAAATAAGAAACCGTGTGTAAATACACGATGCTCCAGTGGTATAGTTGTTACCGTTAGAGAATCATCTTCTAGTAGAAGTTGTGGGATGTTTTCTACGCTTTCGCGAAAGCGTAAATCAAAAGCTGTATAAACTTTTGCTAACTTTAATTGGATTAAAATCAACTCTTTAATCCCTTTAGGACCATAAATAGTTAACTCAGAATCACGACTTAATAAACAAAATGTAGAAATTAAACCTATCAATCCATATACATGATCGCCATGTAAATGTGAAATAAAAATATGCTTGATACGAGCAAACTTAATACGATTTTTACGCAACGCCATTTGCGTACCTTCTCCACAATCTATGAGAAATAAATGACCTTTCATCTCTAGAATTTGAGCCGTAGGACGTGCGTTATCTCGAGGTGTTGCGCTGTGACAACCAAGTATTGTTAATTTCAAATTGTGTGTTTTAATGCTATAAATAGCGTTTTAGAGCAAATAGAAGGTACCGCTGCAGCGTCATGGCAAATAGATCTAAAAGCCTAGATCGCGTTCAATCTCTTCCATCTCTATCACATCTTGTGCTTCTTGAATAGTAGGCACAATCATTAACTCTTCTGGAATCTCATCTATAGAAATGGCAGTATTTACCATTACAAAAGATTGCTTAGAAGCCCTGTGACTATTACTCAATTCTAAAAAGGAAATTAAATCCATTAAAGATGCTTTATCATACTGTAGTAGATCAACGACTACATTCTTACCAGTAAATTGGTCATTTATTCGGTTTAAAAATGAAGCGAAATCTTTAATATCATCTCGCTCATCTTTTAGTACTATATACTTATCGTGTTCTTCACTAATCATTTCTTCTAATTTTTGCAGCTACTAAATATAAAACTGCCATTCTAATAGCGACACCATTTTCTACCTGATTCAAAATAATAGCTTGATCAGAGTCTGCGACGTCACTTGTAATTTCTACACCTCTATTAATAGGTCCAGGATGCATGATTACGATATCTTTTTTAAGACTGTCTAACAATTCTCGATTTACACCATATTGCTGTACATATTCTCTAACACTTGGGAAATAAGAAATATCCATACGCTCGTTTTGAACGCGTAGCATATTTGCTACATCACACCATTCTAGAGCTTTTTTGAGATTAAGCTCCACTTTCACTCCTAGAGATTCAATATGTTTAGGTAAAAGAGTCGCAGGACCACAAACCATAACCTCGGCTCCTAGTTTCTTAAGACAGTAAATGTTTGATAACGCTACACGACTGTGTAAAATATCTCCCACTATAACTACTTTCTTACCTTTAAGACTACCTAATTTTTCTTTTATGGAATAACTATCCAGTAACGCTTGAGTAGGATGCTCATGAGCGCCATCTCCTGCATTTACTATTCTAGCGTCTACATGCTTAGAAAGAAAGACTCCAGCACCAGGATGAGGATGCCTCATCACGACTAGATCTACCTTCATAGCTAGAATATTATTTACTGTATCAACTAAGGTCTCTCCTTTCTTAACTGAACTTTGTGCCGCACTGAAGTTAATCACATCTGCACTTAATCTTTTTTCAGCAAGTTCAAAAGACAGTTTTGTTCTTGTAGAGTTTTCAAAAAAGAGATTTGCTATGGTAATATCTCTTAAAGAAGGAACCTTTTTAATAGGTCTGTTGATGACTTCCTTAAACTGATCTGCAGTTTTGTGAATTAAATTGATATCCTCAACGGTAAGGTATTTAATCCCTAAAACATTATCAACACTCAACTCACTCATTAGTCTTCATTTTTTAAAAGGTAAACAGCATCTTCTCCTCCATTCTCTTTCCAGAGCACTTTTACTTTTTGATTATTTATTGCATCTACCTGTCTGCCATTATAATCTGGCTGTATAGGTAAATGTCTAGAAAATCTTCTATCGATAAGAGTTAACAACTCTATAGTATCTGGCCTACCAAAAGATTGCAAAGCTGTAAGTGCTGCGCGTATACTTCTACCAGTATATAATACATCATCCACAATTACTACACGCTTATTTTCTACTAAAAAATTAATCTCTGTAGAATTTGCTTTTAATGGCTCATCATTTCTTCTGAAGTCATCTCTATAGAAAGTAATATCTAACAAACCAGTTTTTAAGTTTTTAATCTTATAGTTGGTTTTTAAAATCTCAGCAAGTCTATTCAGTAAAAAACTACCTCTAGGCTGTAAACCTACAAGGGCCGTATTTTCAAATGTGTCGTGATTTTCAATTAATTGGCAAGCTAATCTGTGAAGTATAATATCCAGAGCTGCGGCGTCGAGAAGTAATTTTTGACTCATGAAACCAATTTAATTTCAAAATTATAGCAGTAAAATTACTGCCCATACTAGCAAAGATAAGTATTTTGAACTGTCCTTAAAGTCTGTATTTTATTTATTGAAATAAAAAAGGAAGTTTACATAAAAATGCCTCCTATTAACCACAAAACAAAAGCATAAATCTGGTTAAAAAACTTCGTATCTGTAAGGCCAACTATCAAATACGTGACCACATTTATATTTTAATTGTGCACTATCACACAACCAGCATCTTTATAATCGAATAAAAAAAAGAAATAAAAAAACCCTTATCAGAAAACTGATAAGGGTTTTAAAGTTTAGAATTTAAAAACTATTACTAGTTCTTACCTTCCATTCTATCTTTAAGTGCTTGTAACTTAGAGTTTGCATCACCTAATGTAGGCTTAGACTCTTCAGCAGACTTAGCAGCTGCTTGTTGTACATTCTTAGCTTCTTCTTCTTTATGAAGAATCATGTGAGAACCTACTACACGCTTAAATTCTTTGTTGAATTCAATGATCTGGATTTGCGCCTTCTCACCTTTCTTCAATTTAGAACCATCTTCTTTTTCTAAGTGACGTGTTGGAATAAACACAGAGATATCTTCATTAAAGTTAACTACAGCACCTTTGTCTACAGTTTCAGTAATTTCAATATCGTGAGTTGTTCCTACACCGAATTCACCTTCGTACTTATCCCATGGGTTAGGCATAGTTTGCTTATGACCTAGAGATAATTTACGTCCTTCTACGTCTAGTTCAAGAACCACTACCTCTAGTGTATCTCCTACTGCACAGAATTCAGATGGGTGCTTCACTTTCTTAGTCCAAGAAAGGTCAGAGATGTAAATTAATCCATCAACACCTTCTTCAAGTTCTACAAATACACCGAAGTTAGTAAAGTTTCTTACTGTACCAGAGTGCTTAGAACCTACAGGATACTTAGTAGTAATGTCAGTCCATGGATCTGGGTGAAGTTGCTTCATACCTAGAGACATCTTACGATCTTCTCTATCAATAGTAAGAACCTCAGCATCGATGATATCACCTACTTTTACGAAGTCACCAGCACTTCTTAAGTGCGTAGACCATGACATTTCAGAAACGTGAACAAGTCCTTCAACTCCTTCTTCTACTTCTACAAATGCACCGTAATCAGCAATAACAACTACTTTACCTTTTACTTTATCTCCAGTTTTGATCTTGTCAGAAAGAGCTTCCCATGGGTGAGCTTCTAATTGCTTAAGACCTAATTGGATACGAGATTTATCTTCGTCAAAGTCAAGGATTACCACGTTAAGTGTCTGATCTAGTTCTACAACCTCATTAGGGTGGTTGATACGTGACCAAGAAAGGTCAGTAATGTGAACAAGTCCATCAACACCACCTAGATCAACAAATACACCGTAAGAAGTAATGTTTTTAACAACACCTTCAAGTACCTGTCCTTTTTCTAGACGAGAGATAATCTCTTTCTTCTGCTCTTCGATATCTGCTTCGATAAGCGCTTTGTGAGATACTACAACGTTTTTGAATTCGTGGTTGATTTTCACAACTTTAAATTCCATTGTTTTATCTACGTACTGGTCATAATCACGGATAGGCTTCACATCAATTTGTGAACCTGGTAAGAATGCTTCGATACCGAATACATCTACGATCATACCACCTTTAGTACGACATTTAACGTAACCGTTTACGATTTCGCCAGTGTCATGTGCATTGTTAACGCGTTCCCAAGCCTTGATAAGACGTGCTTTACGGTGAGAAAGGATCAATTGTCCAGTCGCATCTTCACGTACATCTACAAGAACCTCAACCTTATCACCTTCTTTAAGGTTCTGGTTGTAACGGAATTCGTTAAGAGAAATAGCACCTTCAGACTTTGCGTTAATATCAATGATAGCATCACGATCAGTAATCTTGATAACTACACCTTCAATTACATCAGTATCGATAGTGTCAACAAAGTTGTCAGATACTAATTTTTCAAAAGCCTTTAATTGCTCCTCATCAACTTTTTCGATTCCTTCACTATAACGTTCCCAGTCAAAAGAGTCTAGAAATGCAGTAGGATCTTCTTGTTGTGGAGAAGTAATTACTGGAGTTTTTTTCTCAGTTTGAGCGTCTGCTACACCATCTTGTGAAGCGTCCCACTCTTTGTTTGTTTGATTTTCAGCCATAATAGGTTGCTGATTAAAATTTGTATTCTAAAAAAGTAGCGGAAACTTATAGAACCTTTTAAAGAAGAGTTATATAAATATTTGATTCCCAACCGGTTTCCTTATTCTCGATTTGGGTTTGCAAAAGTACATCCTTTTTTAATCATTAACAATACTTAAGTCTATGAAAATCTAGTTTTTAAAGCAACTTGTTTTACCCTATTACAACTACGTTACCTTTTAATCCTTTTTATAACTTGCCACCTTCTATTTTTACACCATGAGACTAGCTATTTATATCACTTTATTATTAGTTGCATGTTACATAGCATACCGCATTGCGCAGCGCATGGCAAGCGATAAAGATCCTGATGAAAAGCCTGGATGCATAATGGTGGGTTATGTCACATTAGTCTACCTGTGTATGTGCGCACTTTCTTTTACATTTTTAAGCTTAACATTATCTGGACTATATGGTAACGTGGTACATCACAGGTATGAAGCAACAGTAATTGATGTAAGAACATATGAAAGTGAAGACAGTGATGGGAACACTACAACCATGTACGCACCTACCGTACAGTTTACTACCGATCAAGGAGACGTTATAACTAGAGAATTAAACATAAGCTCTGGAGAACCTTATCAAAATGGAGAAATACACCCAGTTTCTTATAATCAAGAAACTAATGACCTAGACTCAAGATCGATAGCTAGTGTAGTACTGATGTTAGCCGGCTTACTCATGTCATTGTTCTTACTAGGCTACGTAATTATAGGTATTGCTTATGCTTTTTATATACCTATAGGAATAAACGGCATGGAATACACCGCTTTTATATTCGTTTACATTCTTATGCCGCTGGGCATGATAGGTATGAATGCTGGACTTATTTACTATGTGGTGCAGCGTCTTACCACAGGTTATAAGTCCGACCAGCCTATTTGGGTTCTTATAGTAGTTATTTTTTTCATTATTGTATTAACCCTTAGCAAAATATCTATAATCAAAATCATGCTATCTAAAAATAAAAAATAAAAGCTTTTTTTTTTTAAATTCCGCTTTCGCGAAAGCGGAACTCATAAAGGTATCTCAATTATCTTTCAATCAGAAAAGAACTACAAAAACTTCATTATTCTTGAATCTTCAACTATTATAACATGCGACAAGCCTTTATCCTACTATTTATATCTACGTTCCTTACAGTTAGCTACAGCCAAAATACGATAATACCAGATATACTTTTTGAGCAAGAGTTAATCAATAGTGGTTATGATAACATACTAGATGGACAGGTCACTACTGCAAACATAAACACTATAACTGTTCTAAATATACCTACAGGAAACATCACAGATTTATCTGGTATACAAGACTTTACTTCCCTCAGAACGTTAAGATGCACAGGTAACATGATAACTACATTAGATTTAACAAATCTTAGCTCTCTAGAAGATTTGAATGTTTCTAACAATTTAATCACATCATTACTTTTACCTAACAGTATTATCGAAGTAAATGCCGCTAATAATCAACTGACTGGGATAGACCTTTCAACTCACAACAACCTTATTGAATTAAATATTGAAGAAAATCAATTCACTAGTTTTAATTCTGGAGTAGCAGATCTGGAAATTCTTAATCTATCTCAAAATCAATTAAGCACATTAAATTTACCTATATTGAGTAGCTTGACAGACTTAGACTTATCCAATAATCTTTTTACCAGTCTAGATTTTTCAAATAACCTTGCTCTTACAGATTTAACGTTATCAAATAACGCACTTACAGCACTTGATATCTCACTAAATATACAGTTAGAATTATTAAGAGCTGCTAATTGCACTCTTAACTCCTTAGACCTATCTTTAAATACAGCATTAGTAAGAGTACTCATTAATGGCAATCAACTTTCTACAATAGATTTATTTTCTAACCTAGCACTAGAAGACATTAATATAGGAGCTAACCCAATCACTTCAGTCGGAATGGGATCTAAACCTGTCTTAGAAAAATTTAGTGCTGACAACTGTGACATAACAAACATTGATTTTACCCAAGCTCCTTTACTCGAATATATAGGTTTTGAAAGCAACCAATTAACTACCGTTGATTTATCACAAAATCTAGTTCTAAACAGGTGTTGGATACGAAGAAACAATTTGATAAATATGGATTTTTCCAACAATCCGTTGATGCGTAGTATCAACCTTTCTACAAATCAATTAACATCATTAACACCTCCTCCTTCCACAACAACACTGACTTATTTTGCTATGGGTGGAAATTTATTAAGTGATCCCGCTATTTTAAATTCTTTTAATACTTATCCCAATCTAAGTATAGTAGATATAGGTAACAATAATTTTTCTGGCACACTACCTAACCTTACCGGCTTGCCTAGTTTAAGCTATTATATTTTCAGTAATAACAGTTTTCAATTTGGGGATTTTGAAAATGAGCACATTTACTACAGAGATAATATTTCAGTAAGTCCATTTTATTCTAATGAACCTCAAGAAAAAATTAACACTATAGATATTATTAATGCAAACACTGGAGGTAACGTTACAATGACGACTACAGCTTCAGGAGCTCAAAATCATTATGACTGGTTTAAAGATGGTAACAGCATCGCAGGTGCTCCAGACAACGATACATATATTATTACCAACTTACAATCAACTGATGCAGGTATCTACCACTGCGAGGTAAGTAGCGATATAGTGGTGAGCCCTAATAATGGACAACAGCTAGTTTTAGAAAGAAATGAAATCACTCTTATAATTAACAGCTTTGTACCTAATTGTACTTCTATTATTTCTCCTGCAGATAACGACATTGATGTAACCATAGACACTAACATAGATTGGAATACAGAAGCTACTGCCACTGGTTATTTACTTTCCATAGGAACAACAACTGGCGCTACAGATATATTAAATAATTTTGATAATGGTAATTCTACTTCTTATAATCCGCCAATGGATTTTCTAGAAGACACAACTTATTATGTTACAATAACTCCTTATAACACCGCTGGAAACGCAACTGGCTGTGCAGAAACTAGTTTCACAACTGAAACTTTACCTGTCGGTTGTCCACATCCTGTATCTATATTAAATAACCAAATTAACATATCACTGGATGAAACAATTACATGGTTCCCTGCTTTTAATGCTGATAGTTATTTAATTTTTATAGGTACAGGCTTACCTGGAGCATCAAATATTTTTTCTGGAACAATTAATAATGCGACTTTTTTAAGCTTAATGTCAGATCTCCCTGCTAACACATTAATTTTAGTAGAGATACAAGCTTTTAATAGTATTTCTGGCGAGAGTGGCTGCATTAACGGATTTTCATTTACAACTGCTGAGGCAATCCCTAATTGTGCAACGCTTATCTCACCTACAGATAATGATATTGATGTAACCTTAGACACTAACATAGATTGGAATGCAGAAGCTATTGCCACTGGCTATTTACTATCTATAGGAACAACACCTGGCACTACAGATATATTAAATAATTTTGATAATGGTAATTCTACGTCTTATAATCCGCCAATGGATTTTCTAGAAGACACAACTTATTATGTTACAATAACTCCTTATAATACCGTTGGAAACGCAACTGGCTGTACGGAAACTAGTTTTACTACGGAAATTATTACTTCAGCACCTAATTGTAATTCTATTATCTCACCTGCAGACAATGATATTGATGTAGCCTTAGACACTAACATAGATTGGAATACAGAAGCAACTGCAACTGGCTATTTACTATCTATAGGAACAACACCTGGTGCTACGGATATATTAAATAATTTTGATAATGGTAATTCTACGTTTTATAATCCGCCAGTGGATTTTCTAGAAGGCACGGATTATTTCGTAACGATTACACCCTATAATGCGGTAGGAAACGCAACTGGCTGTAATGAAACTAATTTCACTACAGAGATTATTCCAACAGCACCTAACTGTACATCAATTATCTCACCTGCAGATGATGCTGAAAATATTCCTATAAACATGCCGATTAGTTGGAATTTCTCACCTAATTCTACGGGCTATTTTATTTCTATAGGAACAACAATAGGTGGTAATGAAATCGTAGACAATTTTGATAATGGAAATGACGTAACCTATAATCACCCACAGAGTTACCCAGATAATACAACACTTTATGTTACCATAATTCCATATAACAATATAGGAAATGCCATAAATTGTAATATTACATCATTTACAACAGCCAATTTAGAACTGATAATCCCCAAATATTTCACACCTAATCAAGATGGCTTTCATGATAATTGGTTAATTGAAGATCCTACTTCTAAGATAGCAACCGTCTCTATATTTGACAGATATGGGAAATTAATTAAGAAAATAGATCGCGCTCCATTTTTATGGGACGGATTATTCAACTCGCAAGAATTAGTTTCTAGTGATTATTGGCATCAAATCACATTATTAGACGGTAAGACTCTTTCTGGGCATTTTACATTAAAAAGATAATTTGAAAATTCCGCTTTCGCGAAAGCGGAACTCATAACAAACTCACTCATCGCATACGGTGTTTTAAACACTCAAAAACCCCTTTTACTAATTATCACTAGTAGTTTCTATTCTATTCGTATAGTTTTAATCAAAGATTTAATACTATTTAAATAAAATCAAACGTTTGTTGATCCTGATTGGAATCAAGGATTAAGATTATTTAAATAAAACCTCGCAGGTGACTAAAATGATTGACTTAAAAGCCAGAAGTATGATCATTATCTGCGAGGTTATTTATAGATGGAGTACCTTTAATACCTCAACTTAAGATAACACATGACCTCAACAGCAACCACACCGCAAGAATACATAATCCAATTACCGGAGGAGCGCAAAAAACCTATAAGTGATTTACGTGAAGTGGTTCTTAATAATTTACCTGCAGGATTTGAAGAAGGAATGCTTTATGGTATGCTGGGCTATTATGTTCCTAAAGAAGTTTATGAAGCAGGTTACCACGTAGGTAAAGAATGGACGCCATTACCATTTATAAATATCGCTTCTCAAAAAAACTTTATCGCTTTATATCATTCTGGTATTTATGCAAATCCAGAATTGATGGAATGGTTTAAAGAAGAATATCCCAAACATTCTAAGTACAAACTGGATATGGGTAAAAGTTGCATCCGCTTTAAGAAGGTAGATGATATCCCACTAGATCTTATTGCAGAGTTGTGTCGTAAAATGACACCGAAACAATGGGTGGAGATTTATGAGAGTGTAATTAAGAAGTAATCATGAAAAAACCAGAATTTTTATATCTATTGCTTGGAGCTAGTTTTGTTTCATATCGTTTTGCAAAAAGCTTTGTAAAGGATAAATTAAAATCAGATTTTAGATATGATATTATTTTGAATTATTCAAATGATGATACTGCTATGGAACAGTTTGATTTTTATCCAGAGGATAATGATAAAAGATTTTTCAACCTTAATGAGAACGAAGTTGTCGATATATTATGTAGAAAAAACAAAGTTCCCGTATGGATAGATATTTCAGTATGTAAAGTAGATCGAAAATTTACAACATTCAATTTATTATGCGCAGGACGATACTCTGATAATCCTGATGAATATTATTATAAGAAAAATGGTTCAGGCCCATTCGGTATTAAAAGCCCAAATTTCCCACCTGGACATAATAAAGATAAAAAATTTAAGCTCAAGAATTCTAATCAATTAAAGTTTTAAAAATATCAACTTTCTAACCAAGGGGAAATAGGTTAACCTAGAGACAAAAAAGGCAACACCAAAGGAGCAATTAAAATGGCTTGATGCGATTATAGAAAAAGAACTAAGCTTTTTCAACAGCAATCTCAGCCCAAGAGACTAACAATTCAAATTGTTCTTCTCTCGTCATTTTTGAAGTATCTAATAATTTTGCTTCTGGCAACTGTATAAGCGGACTATCTTCTCTTGTAGAATCTATATGATCTCTTCCTATTACATTTTCTAGCACTTCTTCTAGGGAGACGTCATCACCTCTTTCTAGCAACTCTGCATAACGTCGTTGTGCACGTACTTCTGGTGCTGCCGTCATAAAAACTTTAAGCTCTGCATCTGGAAAAACAACACTTCCTATGTCACGACCATCCATAACGATACCTTTCTCCTCACCCATTGCTTTTTGTTGTTCTACCAGCTTTGCACGCACTTCAGATATTTCTGCTACTTTACTTACTATACCACTTACTTCCAGCGTGCGTATTTGCTTTTCTATATTCTCACCATTTAAATACACATCTGCACGATCTGTGTCTTTATTGTATTTAAAACTGATATGAATATCTGGTAAAGATTCAACTAGCTTTTCAATATCTAAAGAACCTTTTACGAGCAAGTTTTCGCGTAAAGCGTAAAAAGAAACCGCTCTATACATCGCACCAGTATCTACATAGACATATTGCAATTTTACAGCAAGTTGTTTTGCTGCTGTACTTTTACCAGTACTAGAATGTCCATCTATAGCGATTGTAATTTTCTTACTCATTTATTGCAAATTTATATTAACCCCAAAAAGGCTCGTATGTGACGCTAGTGTATACCTAGCATGCGTGTAACTAAATCTTAAATTATTCATTTTTAAAGAAAAACCAGCACTCACACCAGAAAAAGCTCTCGTGTTCTCTATGCGCAATTCTTCGGCTCTTCTAAAACTGTATCCTAAACGTACTTCAAAAACTTGTTCTGGAAAAATCTCTAATCCTAATACGGTATGTCTCAAAGCATTGTTAATAAATCCAGGTTTCTCATCTGTCACATTACCATCTAGATCTGTTTGCGCGTTTGCCTCATTAACAAAGGCTATATTCCATTGTTGTAAATTTTCTAGAGTGACGTGCAGTCTTAAAGGAAGGTACTTCATGTTATTAGAAAAACCAGCCGATATCTCCAAAGGAAGATCTTCATAAATCTCATTATAAGGTGTAAATTGTGTCCCTAGATTACGTACAACTACCGCTGCACGTATAGCCTTATCTTCATTATAATATAAGAAACCTATATCTACCGCTCCACCAAAGGATGTGTAGATATCTAATTTTGAAGAAATGAATTTCAAGTTAGCCCCTACATAAAAGTCAGACCACGGTATATTATAAGCATAACCCATAGAGACGGCCACCTCACTACCACCGAATTCTCCGGTAGAGTTACCTTGCTCGTCAAAACCATCAAATTTCCCGTAATTTAGGTAAGTAACACCGGCATGAAAGGTTTGCACGTGTCTATCCCAGGTATAAGCATAACTAGCAGTACCATAATTTACATCTCCTAAATAATTGACATAATTGACCTGTAACTGATTATCCATTTTAGGATTAATAGTTGCCGGATTCAGGATTCCCGACGTAGGATCATAATCTACAGCAGTAAGTACCCTACCACCTAGAGCTGCTTGCTTTGTTCCAGATACCAAGTTTAAGAACTGGTATGTAGATTTTCCTCCTATTTGCGCTTTCGCGAAAGCGGAACATAACAAAATAACAAGAAACAAGTGACGCATCAATGGTTTTTCAATAACTGCAAATGAATAACGCTTGCAAGTTTAATTTATTTTTATGTGAAGTAAGGTATTTTAAAGTTTAATCTACTGCCTCTATGCGTACTATTCCATCTTCTTCTATGGATAATAGTTTCACATCCTGCAATTGGTTTACAAATTCTGGATTCCAGTAAGTTTTTACTTTTACATAATTCTCTGTAAATCCATGAATAAAGCCCTCTTTATTCTCTGCTTCCCATAATACTGTTTTAGTCTTCCCTAACTGACTTTCATAAAAAGAACGGCGTTTCTTTACAGACAGACCACGTAGCATTTTAGATCTTTTTTTACGTACATTAATAGGTACAGCACCTTCCATAGTAGCGGCTGGTGTGTTTTCTCTTTCTGAGTACGTGAACACATGTAGATATGAGAGATCTAGTTCACTTAAATAATTATAAGTATCTAGAAAATGGTCGTCTGTCTCTCCTGGAAATCCTACTATCACATCTACACCTATACAACAGTCTGGCATCACTTCTTTAATCTTACTGACACGATCTGTATATAACTCTCGATTATAGCGACGCTTCATCTTACCTAACAACTCATTATTCCCTACCTGTAATGGTATATGGAAATGAGGCACAAAGGCATTTGCTCCTGAGACAAATTCTATAGTCTCATTCTTCAATAAGTTAGGTTCTATAGAAGAAATACGTAAACGCTCTATTCCTTTTACTGTATCCAGTGCATGAACTAGATCTAGAAAAGTATGCTCATGACGTTTATTACCATGCTCGCCTTTTCCATAATCACCTATATTAACACCTGTAAGGACTATTTCTTTAATTCCTTGCTCGCTTATCTGTCTTGCATTATCCATTACATTTTGTAAAGTATCACTACGCGAGATTCCACGAGCTAGCGGTATGGTGCAGTATGTACATTTATAATCACAACCGTCCTGCACTTTTAGAAAAGCCCTAGTTCTATCACCTATAGAGTAAGATCCTACGTAAAAATCTGCCTCATCTATTTCACAAGAATGTACTTGTGCTGGTTCTTCCTTAGATAGCTGATTGAGATAATCGGTAATTTTAAATTTTTCTGTAGCACCTAGAACAAGATCTACGCCATCTACAGCGGCCAGTTCTTCTGGTTTTAATTGCGCATAACAACCTACTGCTATAACAAAAGCATCTTCATTTATCTTCTGCGCTTTTTTAACCACAGATTTAAAACGTTTATCTGCATTTTCTGTAACACTGCAGGTATTCACCACATAGATGTCTGCTTTTTCTTCGAAGTCTACTCTACCAAAACCTTCTTGTTCAAAAGAACGTGCAATGGTACTGGTCTCACTAAAATTAAGTTTACAACCTAATGTGTAAAAAGCGACTGATTTTGTAGCTGTCTCTACGGGCATATTCTGTTATGATTTAAGGGCTGCAAAGATAGTTTTTTAGTCGCAGAATTTTATTGCTACTACAGAGACTGTTTTACGGTACTGGTTATGATGTTGTTTCCGCTTTCGCGAAAGCGAGTTCTCCATCAAAAAAACAAGATAATTTAAAGCGATAGAATTAATTTTATTCTTCTGTATCATAAAAAAATTGCTCTCTCCATATTTTACCGTTTTTTACCTGATACACTCCTATTTCATTCATTTGAGAACGATGACCGCTAGGTTTGTGCGTCGTATCCATCCAAAAGGTAACAGCAAAATGACCGTCTGCAACTACAGGATCTGACACCTTATTGCCATGTACTTCAAAATTTTCTTTCCACCACTGCCCTTTTTTCTGTAAACCATCAAAACCTTTTACTTCTTTCATAGGCTCTGACATTTCTACACTGGTTATTTCTGGACTGTACAACTCTTCATAAGCTTTATGCTCTTCATTATTACGGCAGTATGCTACTAGTTGGTTTGCTACTTCTCTGGTGGTCATGATAGTATATTTTATATTAAGCACTTAAATGTACCCTTTTTATTTTTATAGGAGCAACTTATTTAACGGTATTTAAGTAGAGATAACAGTTTACCTAGTGCATATAATTTAATAGAATGAAAAGTTAACAAATCTTGTTATAAATCCACAGGGTTCACGACCTTTGTAGTATGAAAATGAAAGCCGAAAAGAAATTTACACTAGGTCTTAAATTACCCACTGATCCACGATGGGCAGATATTTCTACCATAAGCCTACAACACATTCTTACCGACCATGCTTTTTGTGAACAAAAGGCAACAAGTAATATTATATCGTTAATACAACAATATTCTGAACGTGAAGGTATTGTAGAACTCTTATCACCTGTAGTTACTGAAGAATGGGGCCATTTTAGAATGGTTATTGCAAAGTTAAAAGAACGAGGTCTGGAACTAGGTTTACAAAGACAGGATGAATATGTAAAAAAACTGGTCAAAGGAAAGAAAAAAGGCCAAAGCCGTGAAGGGTATTTTCTAGATCAACTACTTATTTGTGCCATGATAGAAGCTCGCAGTTGTGAGCGTTTTAAA
The DNA here is from genome assembly GCF_045063745.1 of Nonlabens sp. Asnod2-A12. Classification (NCBI taxonomy): domain Bacteria; kingdom Pseudomonadati; phylum Bacteroidota; class Flavobacteriia; order Flavobacteriales; family Flavobacteriaceae; genus Nonlabens; species Nonlabens sp. Asnod2-A12. The sequence continues at coordinate 689,869 of NZ_JBEFOB010000003.1, forward strand.
ACATTGTGGCAAAATCTAGATGATACAGATTTACAAGAGTTCTATTATAAATTTATGGTTGCCGAAGCCTCTCATTACAAACTCTTTTTAGAACTTGCAAAAATGCATTTTCCTGAAGATGACGTCATGGTACGCTGGAACTACTGGTTAGATTATGAAGCTAGCTTTATAAGCGATCTAGAAGTACGTGGTGATAGGTTACATTAATTAAAAAGGTTACAAAAGAAACGATTGCAATGAATAAAACTATTCAAAATTTCTTCTCAGAAAAAAGATACCGTCAGTGGCTATCTCTCAGCATCTTACTTATTTATCTTATAGTTATCGCTGGCGCTGTGGTGCGCATGACTGGTAGCGGCATGGGGTGTCCAGACTGGCCTAAGTGTTTTGGTTATTTAATACCACCGACAGAGCAATCTCAAATAGAGTTCTCACCAGAAACACCGTACAAAGAAGGAATGGTGATTATAGTAGACGAAGAACTGCGTGTAGCCAAAGATGATTTTTTCTCTACAAAAACCTTTTCTGAAAAAAATTGGGAGCCTTATACTAAACATGACTATGCTCTTTTTAATGTTTACCACACCTGGACGGAGTATGTTAACCGACTGGTAGGCGCACTAGGTGGTCTGGTAGTTTTGATCATGTTTATATTTTCATTGCGTTATTTAAAGAAGAGACCATGGATAACTATTTTAAGCTTTGTGGCTGTAATATCCATGGTGGTGCAGGCTGTCATAGGTAAAATAGTTGTAGACACTCATTTATCTCCAGCATTGATCACCTTTCATATGATAGTAGCGTTACTTATTGTAGGATTATTGATTTATCTATTACATGAGGTAAAACCTATTGATTACCGTTTTAAATCTAATAAGAAAATGGCTCAATTTGCTGCTTTACTTATTATTCTAACTCTCGTACAAGTAGCCATGGGGACACAGGTTAGACAGTTTATAGACCATCAAGTAGATTTACTAGGCTATCCATTAAGCTCTACATGGTTAGAAAATGGACCGTTAGTTTTTATTATACATAGAAGTTACTCTATTTTATTAGTAATCGCACACATTTGGTTTTTCTACCAGATGATACAGAATTTTCAACATCCTAAAACTCCATACTATTTACTGGCAAGTTTATTTGTTATTACTATTTTAAGCGGTGTTTTTATGAATTACCTAGATTTCCCTTTTGGTTCTCAGGCAGTTCATTTAGTTATCGCCTCTTTAATCTTAGGCGTACAGTTCTATTTATGGATGCGATTAAGGGTCGCACTAAAATCATAATATAAACAGCACAATAAGTAACATGTGTCACATAAGTTACTATAGATAAAGACTAACTTTATATCAAATAATTAAGAACCCACACAATATTAAAATTATACACCATGAAAAATACCAACTTAATAGGACTCGACAGCGACAAAGCAAAAGAACTAGCTGAAAAATTAAATGAACTTCTAGCTAATTACTCCATATTCTATCAAAACACCAGAGGTTATCACTGGAATATTAAAGGAGAAAAGTTTTTTGAACTACACGTAAAATTTGAAGAATTATACAATGACCTTGTTCTTAAAATAGATGAAGTTGCTGAAAGAATCCTGACCCTAGGTCACACTCCTAAACACAATTATGCAGATTATAGAGCTGCTTCTCAAATTAAAGAAAGCGCACAAGTAAGTGATGGTATTGTAGCTGTAGAAGACATTTTATCTTCTTTTCAAACTATAATTATCCTTCAACGTGAATTACTTTCCCTTTCTTCTGATGCTGACGACGAAGGTACTAGCGCCTTAATGAGTGATTACATAAGCTCACAAGAAAAACTAGTATGGATGTATTCTTCATTCTTAAATAAATAAAAAATGTAAACCATTATTTATATAGAAATAAAACTCTCATAATCCTTAACAAGATTACGAGAGTTTTTTTTTATGAAATTCTTATCAAATATTTGAGCTTTCCATGAACTATATCTGTCAATCTAACGTTTTAAATAAAAGCATTAAACAACATACTCATGGCAGAACAGGTAAGAATATACACAGCAAGTGCTATAACAATTAACAGACTAGCACAATTACTAGAAGAACAAAACATACCTTCTATTATAAAAAACAATCAAGAATCTGGTAGACTAGCCGGTTTTGGCACCACAGCAGAAAGTGTAGAACTATACATTCTAGATACTGATGTAGAAAAAGCGCAAAAAGTAGTAGATGTTTTTAAATCAGTTAACAACATTTAGAAATGTACTTATCCATAATATAATAGAACTTATTTTCCCATGTTATTTAACAGGTTAAATACTGAAATTCCTACTAATCATAATAACATAGATCAGGTTCAAAATTCATATCTTTGCCATCCTTAAAAATTGAAGTAAATGATCTATAGATTAAGAGTTCTTCTTGATGCAAATGACGACTGTTTTAGAGACATAGAAATTGATGCTAACAGCACACTTGAAGAGTTTCACAACGTTATTGTACAGTCCTTTCAACTAGAAGGAGATGAAATGGCTAGTTTCTACGCTAGTGATGAAGAATGGAATCAAGGTGAAGAGTATTGCCTATTTGATATGAGTGGCGGTATGGCACCAGTTAAGAAAATGGCCGACACTTTATTAGAAAACGCCATGAGTAAAACTAAGACTAGGATGATCTATATTTATGACTTCTTAAGTCTATGGACGTTCTCTGTAGAACTAGCAGATATTGTTAGCAATGTATCTGGAACAGCCTATCCACAGGTAATATTTTCTGTAGGTGAATTACCTGATAACGCTCCTGACAAAGAGTTTGAAGCAGACCCTCGTTTTCATGAAGATGGAGAAGAAGAATATCGTGGTGATATAGATGATGGTGATGACGAGTTCTATGATGAGCATTCCTTTGACGAAAACGACCTATACTAGCCTATGATTAATTTATTTAACACTAGAATTGAAAACCTAGCCATACATCGTGTAGGTAATAAGAATAAAGGAGAACATCTTCTTACGTCAGATAACACCACACCGCTAGATGACGAGATGCATTCTCTTTTAAAGGAATATTTTTTAAAATCTTTCCGCTCTAAAGAAGAGGCTTATTATAGTTTCACACATGAAGATGACTTAGAGTTTCATGAGATGTACGCTTACGCGAAAGCGATATTCTCAACACCAGCTTCTTTACTAGAAAATAGTAAAAAGATGGCAAAACACTTATACCAGCAGTCAGACCATCCACACATAAGAAGTGGTGAGATATACATATGTTACTTTGATAATGTAATGGTGGACAACAATAAAACTGATGCAATAGGTATTTTTAAGAGTGAGATAAAACAAGAGTTTTTACAATTTGAAGAAGGAGAGTCTGATTTAAAGATGATCTTACAACAAGGAGTGAACTTAAATAAACTTGATAAAGGTGCCATCATATTTAATGTCGAAGAAGAAGTAGGGTACAAAATCCTTTCTGTAGATTCTAACCGTTATGATGCAAAATACTGGCTAGAGAGTTTCCTAGGTGTAGATGTTTTTGAAGATGAAAACTTCTTTACTAAGAAATATTTGAAATTTTGTCAAGACTTTGCAAAAGACGTGGTTTTACCTGCAGAGGATAAGAAGGAAGAAGTAATGTTTATGAATCGTGCAGTAAATCATTTTGCAAAAAATGACACTTTTGAAGAATCTGCCTTTTTAAATGAAACATTAGATAACCCAGATCTAATTCCAGAATTTAAAAATTATAAAGTAGATCAAGGTGCAAAACACTCTATAGAAGATGTGTCTAGTTTTCCTATCTCTAACACTGCAGTAAGTGCAGCTCGTAAAGGAATAAAAAGTGTTATTAATCTAGACACTCATGTTCAAATAAAAATGGACTTTACTAATCCTGATAGTGCAGATAAGTTTATTGAAAAAGGATGGGACGAAGAAAAACAGATGTATTACTATCTAGTTTACTTTAATCGTGAAGAAAAGAAATAAACTTTTTTACCCATACTTAAAAAATTAAAAAATGTCTCTAACGTACTTAAAGTCGTTAGAGATATTTTTATTTAATGGTCTAGATCATGGTAATTTCTCTTCACAAACTCCATAGCTGTATTTAAAATACCTCCCATACTTCTTGCCGTTTTAAATTTAACATCACCGGTAAATTCATGTAATTCTCTTTTAAGCTGTTTAAACTTTACAGGCGTCGATATAAAGTCGGCTCTCATACATTTGATAAGTTGTTTATACCTGGTTTGTGTATTAATTAAACGCTTTGCGATCAAGGCGCGTTCTTCTTTTTTATATTGTTCTATACTGGCGCTTTTTAAACACTCTGCAACATTAGTTACCATAGGAAGGTTTTCCTTAAAAAACTGTGGTCGATACACTTTTAATTTACCTTCATAAGATTGCTGGTCAAAATCTATCGCACGTATAGCATAACTTACTCTATCAAAATCATGCGTTGGAATAACTACATAGTTGTAAGAACGCATATCACCTAATAAGCGTATCAAACAACGTTCATTAAATTTTACAAACTCCTTTGCTATTTGAGTAAGCTCCTGGTGATCGCAACCATCCATATAATCTGCAATAAATTCATCACCTGGTATACCTGCTATATGCTCTTCTATGAGAGTGTCTTTGTAAACTAAAAAATTAATACGGTGTGGTGAGAGTAAATGTTCTAACTCTAACCCATAAACGCGAGAGGCATCAGCTTTTTTTACATAAAAATAAGTAAAAGCATCATTAAGAATATTACTCACCTTGATACGGAATGGTTTTGTATTTCCAAAGGTGCAATAATCAACCGCATCGACACTTAAGTAATCTAGAGTCTCATCACGTCCATCACTATGTAGAATATCATAAATTCTTTTAAGGTGTCTATCTATATGCTCTCTATCAGAGTCAGAATAATAGCATCTCACCCACAAAGTATCTTCATCATTCTTATCATACACCGTTATACAACCAGCAAACCTAAGTAAATCATCATACGAAACAGGTATACTAGTAGCTCGATTATACCGCTTCACATAGTCTGATAATGAACTACCTATAGGAAATGTAGGCTTCTTATTTGATAATAATTTATCATTGAGAATCTTTTCTGACATAATTACAGTAACATTTTTCGTTTCTTGCAGTCACATAATACAACAAAAAAACCTCATTCATGGAAACCATCCTTGAAATTAACCAACTTCACAAAACATATGGCGCATTAACAGCGGTAGACCATATTTCATTTAAAATTAAAAAAGGCCATGTCTATGGAATACTAGGACCTAACGGTAGTGGTAAATCCACAACTCTAGGAATGGTGCTCAATGTGGTAAACCCCACTAGCGGTGAGTATAAATGGTTTGAGGGATCTACATCAAATCACGACGCTCTCAAAAGAATAGGTGCTATTATTGAGAGACCTAACTTCTACCCTAGCATGAGTGCTATTCAAAATCTAGAGTTAGTTTGCAAAATTAAAAATATAGACAAATCTAAGATTGAAGAAAAGCTAGCTGTAGTAGATCTTTTAAATCGCAGCCATTCTAAATTCAGTACGTATTCATTAGGGATGAAACAACGTCTTGCAATCGCAAGTGCGCTACTTAATGATCCTGAGATATTAATTCTAGATGAACCCACTAATGGACTAGACCCACAAGGTATAAGACAAATTAGAGACATCATACAAAAGATCGCTTCAAACGGTACCACTATATTACTTGCCTCTCACCTACTTGACGAAGTTGAAAAAGTATGTACCGATGTTATTGTTTTGAGATTAGGTAAAATGCTTTATGCAGGACCAGTAGATGAAATGAACAGAAATCACGGTTCTATATTTATAGATGCTAGTGATAGAAAAGCTTTACATAGTTTTATTGAGAACAAGCCTTATGCCGGTACCATCACTACACATGATAACGGCCTAGAAGTAAAACTTTATGAACCAGTTGATAATGCACAAATCAATAAAGAAGCATTTGAGAGCGGTATTATTCTAAGCAAATTAGTGCATAGAAAACAAAGCCTAGAAGACCAATTCATCGAGTTAACTAACAAAAACTAATCCACGCCATGAAAAGATTATTAGATATAGAATTTCACAAATTCAGATATAGTAAAAGCAGTATAGTACTTACCATTATTTATTTATTGATTATTTCGATAGCCATGCTAGTTGGTATAATCCCTTTCCGGTTCGGTCCGATTGAAGGTAGTATTGCAGATTTAGGCATTTTCAATTTCCCCTTGGTTTGGCATATCTCAACCTATTGTTTAAGTTTTTTAAAAATATTAATTGCAATAGTAATTGTCTCTTTAACAGCCAACGAATACAGTAACAGAACAATAAAGCAGAATTTAATAGATGGAATGAGTAAAAAAGAAATGATTCTTTCCAAATTTTATTTAGCATTTGTTCTGGCTTTGTTAACCACTGTTGTTGTATTTATTGCCTCATTAATATTAGGCTTAATTTACTCTGACTTTGACGAGCCTTCTATAATTTTCTCACAAATGGGCTATTTAGGGGCATTCTTCTTAGCGCATTTAGTATTCTTTTGCTTCTGTTTATTTGCTGGTATTCTAGTCAAAAGAAGCGCCTTTGCCATAGGATTTGTCATAATATGGTGGATTTTTGAAGTAATTTTAAATGGAGTAGCTTTTGTAATCGATAAAACCTATGGAACTGAAATTTACAATTGGTTAATTCATATTTTACCACTTAACGCTATGTCAAATCTAATCAAAGAGCCAGGATCTAAAGTAGACCTAGTTCAATCTTCACTAAATCAATTAACATTTGATGGCATTGAATTTACCTACGACATAGAATGGATAGATGTAGCATCTGTATGCATATGGAGTACATTATTTATTTATATGTCCTACGCATTATTAAAAAGGAGAGATTTGTAAAATACAATTAACATAATCTACTTATAAAACGTCGCTATAATTAATTTTATAGCGACGTTTTCATTATTATTCATTTGCTTAAAATCAGGAAATGTTAAAAGAGTCTCAATTGTGATATGTGTGCATTAAATTCGCACTATGCAGAAAAAGAAATTCTTTCATGCCATTTCAATATTGGTAATATTATTTAGTTTTAGTTTAGTTAATGCTCAATTAGAAGCCTCAAATTGGTATTTTGGTTTTAATGCAGGTATAAACTTCGATCCTGCTACCGGTGCTGTTACCGCTTTGACAAATGGTCAAGTATCTACTAATGAAGGTTGCGCCAGCATATCTGACGAAAATGGCCAACTTCTTTTCTATACGGACGGATCTACTGTATACGATAGTTCGCACAACATCATGGTTAACGGTGTGGGATTAAGAGGTAATCCATCTAGTACACAAAGCGCTATTATCATACCAAAACCACAGGACCCAAATATCTATTATATTTTCACAGTAGATGTTCCAGCCTTCGGTGGTTCTGATGGGATACATTATTATGAAGTAGACATGACTGGAAACCTAGGTCTTGGAGAGGTAGTTACAAATATTGCAAACCCTCCACAATTAATTGGTCAGGCTGCAGAAAAACTAACGGCAATTAATCATTCCGTTAACGATGAAATTCTAGTAACAGCTATGGCAAACGCATCTGGATTTGGTGCCTATAACTCCTTTTTCACTTATACTGTAAGTGCCGCCGGTGTTAATTTAACTCCAGTAATATCCACTGTAGCTACTTCTACCACTGAAAGAAGAGGAAATTTAAAAATATCTCCAGACGGTAGATATATGGTTTCTTGTAATATGAATTCAGGTACATTTATCTATGATTATGACCAAAGCTCTGGTGTTGTTTCTAATGAACGTAGACTATCCTTCAGCGGTGCAAATCAAGCTGGATATGGAGTAGAATTTTCTCCTGATGGTAGCCTTTTGTATGTTACCGCATCTAACGATGCTGGAGGATCTGGTGCTGCAAACCATACCTCTACCCTATATCAGTACCAACTTACCAACACTAACTTAGTAAATCCTATTGTTTTCGGTACCGTTATAGACACAAGACAGGGATATCGTGGTTCTTTACAGTTAGGAATAGATGGCAAAATCTACAGAGCCATATCAGATTCTTATGATATCGGTAGACCTTTTTTAGGAGTAATCAATAACCCAAATACAGTAGGAACAGGATGTAATTACCAACATGATGCCATACCACTTTCTGGACGTGCATCAACACAAGGATTACCACCTTTTATTCAAAGTTTCTTTGCTCTTATAGATGTAGAAAATCTATGTCTAGGAGATGGTACCACCTTTGAATTTCAATCAGATACACCACCAGATGCAGTTTTATGGGATTTTGGAGATGGAAATACTTCTACTCAAGAAAACCCAACACATACATATGCAGCAGCTAGAATTTATAATGTTGTACTTTCTCTTACCAGTGGAGGTAGCACCAGAATATATCGTAAAAACGTTCAAATTTATGAATCTCCAGTAGCAAACCCAATATCAGATCAGGCTGCTTGTGATATAGATCAAGATGGCATGGCTACTTTTGATTTAGATAACACTGCAACACCAGAAATTTTAGGATCACAAAGTGACATAACTTACACAGTAAGGTACTTCACAAATCAAAGAAATGCAGACGATAACTTAAACCCTATCACTACTCCTTATGAATCAAATATCGCTAACCAAAGCCTAATCGCTAGAATCTATAATTCTAATAATGCTGCATGTTATGAAACTTTAAGTTTTAACCTAGAAATATTTGATCAACCTATTTCTAATGCAGTAAATGAATTAGAAGAATGCGATGATGATTTTGATGGAATCATAGACTTTAACCTTAGTGATCAGACACCATTAATTCTAGGAACTCAAAATTCAAGTGATTTTAATGTTTCTTACCATACTTCACAAAACGATGCAGATTTAGGCACTAACCCATTACCTAATACGTATAGAAACAACACTCCTTTTAATGAAACGGTCTTTGTGCGTGTAGAAAATGTATTATCTAACAGTTGTGCCGACACTACACAATTCTTTGAATTAATAGTTAACCCTAAACCTGTCGCATTAGACTTTACTGCTTTTCAATGTGATGAAGACGGCACCGTAGATGGCAGAACCATTTTTAGTTTTGAGAGTTTTAGCAATTCAATTAGTGATAATGCAACAGGAGTTTCTGTTACTTATTTCATCAATCAAAATGATGCAGATAATGACGTGAATCCTTTAAACAGCACTAGTTACACTAACTTAACACCTATGCAAACTATAGTTGCCAGAGTTACTAACGATATTACAGGCTGTTTCACAACCTCGATGGTCACCTTATCTGTAAGTGCTAGCGATGCTCAAGACACCACACTTTCCACTTGTGATGATGACGGTATAGAAGATGGTTTTTCAGAATTTGATTTAACTACAGCGAGTAGCAATGTACTTATTAATGCACCAGCTGATGTAACACTCAACTATTACCTCACTCTCAACGATGCTCTAACAGAACAAAATGTTCTACCTATTGCATACACAAATACTACAGCAAATAACCAGACCATTTATGCAAGAGCAGAATCTCCTGATGGTAACTGTTTTGGAATAAGTGAAGTAGAACTTATAGTTAATCCACTTCCCGTGATTGAACTTACAGAGCTGTATGATTATTGTGGTAATAACCCACAAGCATTAGTTATAGATAGTGGTATTATAACTGGTTCTATTACAGATTACACCTATTCTTGGAGCACAGGAGAAACTACAGAGTCTATATCTGTAACTAATGGAGGTGATTATACTGTAACGGTAAGCAATTCTGATGGATGTACTAGACAGCGATTAGTTACGGTAATTATCAGTGAACCTGCAACTATAAACAGTATAGAAGTAGTAAATGCTGGCACTAATGATTCTGGAAGTGCAACTATTAATGCAAGCGGTCTAGGAGACTACGAGTACCGCATAAGTCTAGATGAACCTTTTCAAGACAGCCCTATCTTTGATAACATTGCACCAGGTTTCTATACTGCTTATGTAAGAGATAGAAATGGTTGTGGAACTACTACACAAGATTTCAGTATTGTGGGTTACCCTAGATATTTTACTCCTAATAATGATGGGTTTCATGATTACTGGCAGTTAATAGGTGTTTCTGTAGTTTTTGAACCTAATAGCGAGATTTACATATTTGATCGTTATGGTAAATTACTCAAACAACTATCTCCACAAGGTCCTGGCTGGGATGGAAACTATAACGGCACGCCATTACCATCTAGTGATTACTGGTTTAAGGCAACTTTAATAGATGGGACTACCTTCTCATCTCACTTTACGTTAAAAAGATAAATTATGATTGCCTATTTTTACAATAGAGCAATGAAGTATATATTTTATTTATTAATTTTTATCTGTTCCGCTTTCGCGAAAGCGCAACTAGAATCATCCTATTGGTATTTTGGTATCAATGCAGGTATCGATTTCACATCTGGTAATGCTGTGGCTGTAGATAATGGTCAGTTAGTAACTGGAGAAGGTTGCGCAACGATTTCAGATCCTTTTGGAAATTTATTATTTTACACAGATGGCTCTTTAATTTATGATGCAAACCATGTAATCATGCCTAACGGGACTGGTTTAAAGGGAAATTCTTCCAGTACAAGTAGTGCCATAATAGTACCTTTACCTGGCAATTCTAGTATTTACTATGTTTTTACAGTAGACACAGATGACTCCTTATATCGCAATACAGAAGGGTTGCATTATTCTATAGTAGACATGACACTTAATAATGGCACAGGTGATGTAGATCCTTTTAATAAAAACATCAATCTACTACCCATCACATCAGAAAAACTTACAGCTATTACAAATGCCGCAGGAGACGGTTTCTGGATTATATCACAATTTGAAGGTACATTTTATTCTTATGAACTTACAGTTAGTGGACTTAACACAACTCCAGTATCTTCTCAAGTCGCTCCTTTCATAGAATTAATTAACTCCACAGTTACAAATGTAGATGTTGCTGCAATGAGAGGTTATATAAAAATAAATGCGAGAGGTAACAAACTAGCCGCAGCTCATTTTTCAAATAACACCACAGCCGAGTTTTCTGGTATAACAAATGTACTAACAGCTAGAAGTCTTGCATATACTAACGGTGGTGAACTTTATCTCTATGATTTTGACAATTCAACTGGCGTGGTTTCTAATCCACAGGCGTTGCTGACACGATCTGATGGTGGTTCTATTTATGGAGTTGAATTTTCTGGAAATGGTCAGTTCTTATATGCCGAAGTAGACTACATGAATGCATCTACAACACAAATTTTTGATTTTTTAAGAGGAGAAATCATTCAGTACGATTTAACTTCTAATAATATAGCTGCCAGCGCACAAGTAATACATGATGATAACATTACACCTTTTAGAGGTGCTTTGCAATTAGGACTTGATAATAAAATTTACCATAGTAGAATACAACAAAACGCTTTAAGCGTTATAAATAATCCCGATACTATCGGTGTTGGTTCTAATTATGAATACAACTCATTCCCTTTATCTCCTAATACAGTTGCATGGTATGGACTACCCATATTTGTACAATCATTTTTACTTAATGGAGAGATCGAGACTATGGATCACTGTTTTGGTGAGCCCCAAGATTTTAGTATTCAAACTGCTGCAAGCATAGTATCAATAAATTGGGATTTTGATGATATAGATTCAGGAATAAACAATTTTTCAAACGACTTAACACCTACTCATCTATTCTCTGCTCCTGGCACCTACACTGTTACAGCGACAGTAGAAACGTTAGTACAAACATTTACAATAACGCAAGATGTCGTTGTTTTTAACTCTGTACAAATCAATGATTTCCAACCTATTATTGAAGAGTGTGAGCTTGGTTTTGACAAAGCTGTTTTTGATTTAACACAAATAGCAGAACAGATAAATAACAATTCAAATCAAGAAGTTACCTTTTTCGAATCTGAAGCTGATGCTCTTGAAAACATAAATCAAATCCTTAACCCAAGCAGTTATACAAATCTTTATTTAACTCAAGAAATCTTTGTTAGGGTATCTACTTTAAATTGTTTTGATGTCTTTTCTTTCAAAATAATTACAAAACTCTGTGAAATTGAGGTTTTTAACGTCATAACACCTGACGGTGATGGATTAAATGATACGTTTATCGTTTCTGGCCTATATAATATTTATGATAAACATAAAATGTATATATTTAGCCGGTACGGACAAAAGATTTGGGAAGGAAATAACATAACTGGTGGATGGGACGGCACATCAAATACTGGTTTATTTCATACTAATGACATTTTGCCGACAGGTACATATTTTTATGTATTAGAATTAAATGAACCTAACATAAAGCCCAAAGCCGGTTATGTTTATTTAAGATAGCAAAAACTACAATCCAATTAACTACAAAAAAATGAAAAAACTTTTCCTCCTAACCTTAACTTTTTTATTAAGTTTTCAAATCAATGCACAAATGGAAGCCTCATGGTGGATTTTTGGTAATGGTGCTGGCTTAGAGTTTACACCTAATCCTCAAGTTAGATCTACCGCACCTTTTTTATTAGCGTCGGGCTATAATCAAGAAGAAGGTGTTGCAAGTATTTCTGATGATGCAGGGAATTTGCTTTTTTTCACTAACGGTAGTGACGTATGGAATAGAAATGGTTCTATTATGCCAAATGGTTCTGGCCTATTAGGAAACGCATCTTCCACACAAGCAGCTATAATTGTTAAAGCACCAGAAACACCAGGTGTTTATTTCATCTTTACCGTTGGTACCGCAAGTGGAGGTGGGCCATTAGCCTACTCAAGAGTAGAGATGTCTTTAAATGGTGGACTAGGTGACGTAGTTTCTGGTGTAAAAAATATCATATTACTTCAGAGTAGTGCCGAAAAAGTATCGGCAACTATCAAAACTGGATCAAACAACGCATATGTAATGACTTTTGCAGAAAGAAATGCTACAGCAACCTCTGCAGGAACTGGTAATTACGATTCTTTATTTACTTGGGAAGTTAGAGGAATCCCAGGTGCGGGAATATCATTTGTTGCAGCTACCCCTATTCCTCAAGCAGCAAACGGTAACTTACCTTATTACACAACTACTTTGGCAAGTGCTACCAGTGTAAACGGAATGCTAAGAACATCACCGGATGGAACCAAGATCGCTATTGCAAATAACAATTTCGGTACTCCTAGTGTAACATCAGGGTCTGGTTGTTATTTATATGAATTTAATCCAGGAAACGGTCAGTTTGCTGGTGCTGGTTTACAATTGGATGCTGGAGCAGTTTATGGTGTAGAATTTTCTAAAACTTCGCAATACCTTTACTGTGAAACAGGATCTAGATTTGGTACGGTAACAAGAGACGTCTTTCAATTTGATTTATGTGACACTAATAATATAATCGCTTCTAAAAATACTTTAGCAACTGGCGCTCCAGATGGTAGAGGTACTTTACAATTAGGTCCTGATGGAATTATTTATGCAGCAAGAGCTGACAGTAATTTCTTAGGCGCTATTTTAAATGCTGATAGAGCCACAGCCACTTATGTATCGGATTATATCGATTTAAGCCCAGGAATAAGTAGAGAGGGTTTACCTGTATTTATTCAATCTGATTTTCAAAGTTCATTTGTTGCAAATGATCAATGTCAAGGTGATATTACCGAATTTGAATTAGCATGTCTACCACAAGTAGCAGCATCTATGTGGGATTTTGGTGATGGAAACACGCTTTCAGTTACTGGTCCTGGTGTAGTTCAAAACACCTACGCAACTGCAGGAACCTATACTGTTAGTGTAAATGTTACCGATGTTTCTGGAGATATAAGAGATTTTGTTCAAGATATAGTTATATACGAAAATGGAATCGTAGATCCTATTGACACTACATTATTAGATTACTGTGATGACGATAATTCTGGTTCAGAAATTGTTGACTTAACGCAATTCACAGCAGATGTATTAGGTACTCAAGACGCAGCAACCTTCAATATCTCTTACCACCCTACTCAAACAGATGCTGAAATGGACACAAATCCTTTACCAGATAATTATGATGTAAGCGTAGGTACTGTACAAGTTTGGGTAAGAATCGCAAACAACACCTCTCCTATAGACGACGGTTGTAGTGCTGTAGCATCATTTGACCTTACCGTTAGCACAACGCCTAGTGTTTCAAATATCCCAGATTTTGAGCTATGTGATGACTCTAGCGAGGATGGTATAGAAGATTTTGATCTTGCAGGTTACCTAAGTGTTATAGAGAATACCGCTGGTAACCCAGTAGACGTAAGCTATACCTACCACCCTACACAAATGGATGCTGACATGAATACCGCAGCAATAGATACAACTGTACCTTTTACAAACACTACATCACCTCAAATTGTATTTGTAAGACTACAGAATACAAATGAAGCTGACTGTTTTGGAACAGCACCTATAAGTTTGATCGTTCAAGATTTACCATCTATTTCTACACCGATGAATATTGAAGTATGTGATGATGCACCATTAGATGGTAGTAGTGACTTTATATTATCAGATCAAGATAACAACGTAGACCCTACTGGATTAAATACTGTTTCTTACTACAATAGTCTTAGTGATGCAGACTCTGGTAACAATCCTTTACCTAACACATATAATGTAACAGGTTCTGAAGAAATCTTTGTGAGATCAGAAACACCAGACGGTTGTTTCAACACGACTAGTTTTATGATAACAGTACAAGCTGCTCCATCTATAGGTAATGCTCCAGATCTTACTAATATATGTGATGATAGTGTTGATTTAAACCAAAACCTTTTTGAGCTATCTGTACAAGACGATATCATTCTTAACGGAAATAGCGCTACAGACTTTACAATAAGTTACTATACCACAGATGCAGACGCTCAAGCTGGTGTTAACGCATTACCTACTACTTATGTGGTTCCTTTTCAAGCTGGAACAACTTCTGATTTATTGTTTGCTAGATTAGAAGATAATGTTACAGGATGTTTCAACACTTCTCAATTTACCATCATATTTGAGAGATGTGAAATCATCTTCCCAGAAGGTTTCTCTCCTAATAACGATGGAATAAATGATACATTCTCTATTCCTGGACTTGCTGAACAATACGATAACTTTAGTCTTCAAATATTCAACCGTAATGGATCAGTTGTTTATGAAACAGCTGCTAGCAATTATGTTGAATTTGCAGGAATACCTAATAGCGGTGTATTATCTGGCGATGGCTTACTACCTACCGGAGTTTACTTTTACGTTATTAAATATAATGACGCAGACATAGAAGACACAGCTAGTTGGGTCTATATCAACTACTAAATAAATAGAATTAATAAATTATCAAAATCCTAGTTTTAATTAACTAGGATTTTGATAATTTATCTTTAAGCTGTACTGTTAGTTCCGCTTTCGCGAAAGCGAGACTGAATAAATTACACTTGAAACTATATCGTTTGAAATTTTACAATATTTTACTATGCATGCATAACAAAAATTACTATATTGCAGTATATTTATAATTATGAGAGATAAAACAATCGATTACATTCTTAGAGCTACATGGATGTCAGTTTCTAAAATGTATAATGAACAAGCTGCTGTTAAGGGCAGTACTATGTCTACAGGGTTTGCTCTTATTAGTATAGATCCAGAAACAGGAACACCTAGTACAGCTTTAGGACCTAAAATGGGAATGGAAGCTACTTCTCTATCACGTACACTTAAAATGATGGAGAATAAAGGTCTCATAGAAAGACGTAGAAATCCAGAAGATGGAAGAAGTGTATTGATTCATCTGACAGATTTCGGCGCTGAAATGAGAGAATTTTCAAAGTCAGTTGTTAAAACTTTTGACCAAGTCGTTAAAAATGAGATTGAACCAGAAAAAATAGATACCTTTCTAGAAGTTGCGTTTAAAATTAACGAAATAGTAAACTCTAAAAAAATCTTCAAAAAAAAAGCTCTATTAGCTCAAAAATAATATGGGAAAACGTAGAATAAAACATGTAACCGTAATAGGTTCTGGTATCATGGGAAGTGGAATTGCTTGCCATTTTGCAAACATAGGTTGTGAAGTACTCCTACTGGACATAGTCCCAAGAGAACTTACTGACAAAGAAAAGGCCAAAGGTCTAACTCTAGAGGACAAGGTAGTTCGTAACCGTATGGTTAACGATAACCTTACAGCTTCTGTAAAGAGTAAACCGGCACCTTTATACAATAACTCATTTGTAAACAGAATTTCTACAGGAAATTTAACTGATGACTTATCTAAAATTAAAGACACCGACTGGATTATTGAAGTCGTTGTTGAAAGATTAGATATTAAAAAATCTGTTTTTGAACAAATTGAGAAGTACCGTAAACCTGGTACTTTAATTACATCAAATACTTCTGGTATTCCTATCTCTTTCATGAATGAAGGACGTAGTGAAGATTTCCAGAAGCACTTTGCAGTAACACACTTTTTCAATCCGCCGAGATATTTAAAATTATTTGAAGTTGTTCCAGGTCCTAATTGTGATCCTGAGGTTACTGACTTCTTAATGGAATATGGAGAGAAATACTTAGGTAAGACATCAGTTCTTGCAAAGGATACTCCTGCATTTATAGGAAACCGTATCGGTATATTCTCTATTCAGAGTTTGTTCCATACCGTTAAAGAAATGGGTCTTACCGTTTCTGAGGTAGATAAACTTACTGGTCCTGTCATAGGACGTGCTAAGTCTGCCACTTTTAGAACTGTAGACGTTGTTGGACTAGATACACTTGTACATGTTGCAAATGGTGTTTATGAAAACTGCCCAGAAGACGAGCATAAAGACACCTTTAAATTACCAGAATTCATCAACACCATGATGGAGAACAAGTGGTTGGGTTCTAAAACAAAGCAAGGATTCTATAAAAAGAACGTTACTAAAGAAGGTAAGAAAGAGATTCTAGCATTAGATCTAGACTCTATGGAGTACATAAAACAGCCACGTGCTAAGTTTGCTACTCTAGAATTAACTAAATCAATAGATAATGTAGCAGATCGTTTTCCTGTATTAATTAAAGGAAAAGATAAAGCTGGTGATTTCTATAGAAAATCATTTGCTTCACTATTTGCATACGTACAACATAGAATTCCTGAAATAAGTGATGAATTGTACCGTATAGACGATGCGATGAGTGCAGGTTTTGGTTGGGAACATGGACCATATCAGGTTTGGGATGCCGTAGGTGTTGCAAAAGGTGTGGAGTTAATGGAAGCAATCGGTAAAAAACCAGCTGCTTGGGTTACAGAAATGCTAGAGAAAGGATTTGAATCTTTCTATACAGTAAAAGATGGCTCTACCTACTACTACTCTATCCCAGATAAAGATTATGTAAAGAAACCAGGTCAGGATGGATTTATCATTCTAGATAATTTACGTGCAAATGCCCCAGTCTTCAAAAATTCTGGTGTAACTGTACATGATATAGGTGACGGTATCCTTAATGTAGAATTTACTTCTAAGATGAATTCTATAGGTGGTGACGTACTTGCTGGTATGAATAAAGCTATTGATATCGCCGAAGATCGTTTTGACGGTTTAGTAGTAGCAAATAATGGTGCTAACTTCTCTGTAGGAGCAAATATCGGTATGATATTTATGATGGCTGTAGAGCAGGAATATGATGAGCTGAATATGGCTATCAAACAATTCCAAGATACAGTTATGAGATTGCGTTACAGTAGTATTCCTACTATCGTTGCGCCGCATCAAATGGCATTAGGTGGTGGTTGTGAAATGACCATGCACTCTGACGTTGCTGTTGCTAGTGCAGAGACTTACATCGGTCTAGTAGAATTTGGTGTAGGTGTAATCCCTGGTGGTGGTGGATCAAAAGAGATGGCACTAAGAGCTAGTGACACTTTTGAGAAAAATGACGTAGAACTAAATAGACTTAGAGAATACTTCCTTACTATAGGAACAGCTAAAGTTGCAACAAGTGCTTATGAAGCATACGATCTAGGCATCTTGAGAAAAGGTGTGGATCATGTTGTTGTAAACGATAACAGACGTATTGCTTTTGCAAAAGCACAAGCGAGACTTCTAGCTGACAAAGGTTACACACAACCTGCTATGCGCAAGGATATAAAAGTATTGGGCCAGCAAGCATTAGGAATGTTCTTAGTAGGAACTGACGCGATGAAAGCTGGAAAATATATAAGCGAGCACGACTTAAAAATCGCAAATAAACTAGCTTATGTAATGGCAGGTGGTGATTTAAGTGCCCCTACCCTTGTCTCTGAACAGTATTTATTAGACCTAGAACGTGAAGCATTCTTAAGTCTTACTGGAGAGAGAAAAACACTGGAGAGACTTCAACACATGATCCAGAAAGGTAAACCTTTAAGAAACTAAGAAAATGACAAACGCATATATAGTTGCCGCAAAAAGAACGGCAGTAGGAAAATCAGGTCGTGGGGTTTTTAGATTTAAAAGACCAGACGAGCTAGCAGCAGAAACTATTCAAGGAATGTTAAAAGACCTTCCTGATTTTGATAAAGGTCGCATCGATGACATGATCATAGGTAATGCGATGCCAGAGGCTGAGCAAGGACTTAACATGGCACGTCAGATATCACTTCTAGCATTAGAAAGAGTAGACATTCCAGGTATAAGTATCAATAGATGGTGTGCATCTGGACTAGATGCTATCGGTGCAGCCGTAGCTAGAGTACAATCTGGTATGGCACAATGTATCGTTGCCGGTGGTGTAGAAAGCATGAGTTATGTTCCTATGGGTGGTTATAAACCTGCTCCAGCTTATAGCCTGGCAAAGCAAGGTCATGAAGACTACTACTGGGGAATGGGACTTACTGCTGAAGAAGTAGCTAATGATTATAAGGTTTCTAGAGAAGAGCAAGATCAATTTGCTTATGACTCTCACATGAAAGCCTTAAAAGCACAAGCTGAAAATCGTTTCCAAGATCAAATTGTTCCTATCGATGTAGAAGAAACTTATCTAGACGAGAACGGTAAAAAGAAAACTAGAACCTATACAGTAACTAAAGATGAAGGACCTAGAAAAGGTACAAATCTAGAGGCGCTGGCAAGATTACGTCCAGTATTTGCTGCAGGTGGTAGTGTTACAGCTGGTAACTCTTCTCAAACTAGTGATGGTGCTGCTTTTACACTTGTAATGAGTGAAGAAATGGTAAATGAATTAGGTATAAAGCCTATTGCAAAACTAGTAAGCTTTGCCGTAGCAGCTGTAGAACCTAGAGTTATGGGTATTGCGCCTATAGAAGCTATTCCAAAGGCATTAAAACAAGCAGGTCTTAAAAAAGAAGACATGGCTCTTATTGAGTTAAATGAAGCTTTTGCAAGTCAGTCTGTTGCTGTGGTTAGAGAACTAGGTCTTAATAAAGACATCGTTAACGTTAACGGTGGTGCTATCGCACTAGGTCATCCACTAGGTTGTTCAGGAGCAAAACTATCTGTGCAAATCTTTGATGAGATGCGCAAGAGAGGAAACCAAGGAAAACACTGTATGGTTACCATGTGTGTAGGTACTGGACAAGGTGCTGCTGGTATTTTTGAGTTTTTAAATTAAGAATTACGCTTTCGCGAAAGCGAGATAACAATACATATTATGTCAACAGAAAATAAAATAGAAATGATACGCGGTGGACAATTCATCGTGAAAGAAACAAATCCATCAGAAGTATTTACTCCAGAAGACTTCTCTGATGAACAAAAGATGATGCGCGAGAGTGTACAGGAATTTGTAGACAAAGAGATCGTTCCTAATAAAGACCGATTTGAAAAGAAAGACTATGCACTTACTGAAGAAGTAATGCGCAAAGCTGGAGAAATGGGATTCTTAGGTGTCGCTGTTCCAGAAGAGTATGATGGTCTAGGTATGGGCTTTGTCTCTACTATGTTAGTTTGTGATTATATTTCTGGTGCAACTGGATCTATCGCAACAGCTTTTGGAGCACATACAGGAATAGGTACTATGCCTATTACACTATATGGTACTGAAGAGCAAAAGAAAAAATACGTTCCTAAACTTGCTACTGGTGAGTGGTTTGGAGCTTATTGTTTAACAGAGCCTGGTGCAGGGTCTGATGCAAATTCTGGTAAGACAAAAGCAGAGCTTACTGCAGATGGAAAACACTACAAGATCAATGGTCAAAAAATGTGGATTTCAAATGCTGGTTTCTGTAATGTATTTGTAGTATTTGCACGTCTAGAAGATGATAAAAACATTACTGGATTTATCGTAGAAAACGATCCTAGTAATGGGATTACTATGGGAGAAGAAGAACACAAATTAGGTATTCACTCCTCTTCTACTCGTCAGGTATTCTTTAATGACTGCCTAGTTCCTGTAGAAAATATGCTTGCTGGTCGTGGTGAAGGTTTTAAAATTGCGATGAATGCATTAAATGTAGGTCGTATAAAACTGGCTGCAGCATGTCTAGATGCACAACGTCGTGTAATTACACTTGCTACTAATTATGCTAATGAGCGTGAGCAGTTTAAAACTCCTATCGCAAAATTTGGAGCTATAAGAAAGAAACTTGCTGAAATGGCTGTTAATGCTTATGTGGGTGAAAGTGCTTCTTATCGCGCAGCAAAAGATGTAGAAAACCGCATCCACTTGCGTCAGGAAGAAGGTGCAACGTTTGCAGAGGCTGAATTGAAAGGTGTTGAAGAATTTGCTATAGAATGCTCTATTCTTAAGGTTGCTGTATCTGAGGATATGCAAGCATGTAGTGATGAAGGTATACAAATCTATGGTGGTATGGGCTTCAGTGCAGATGCTCCTATGGAGGCTGCATGGAGAGATGCTCGTATCTCACGTATTTATGAAGGTACTAACGAGATTAACCGTATGCTAGCAGTAGGAATGTTAGTTAAAAAAGCGATGAAAGGTCACGTTAACTTACTAGAGCCAGCAATGGCAGTAGGAAATGAACTTACTTCTATTCCTTCTTTTGAAACACCAGATTTTTCAGAGCCATTATCTGAAGAAATGGATATGGTTAAGAAACTTAAAAAAGTATTCTTAATGGTTGCAGGAAGCGCGGTGCAAAAATTCGGTCCAGCACTAGAAGAGCACCAGCAATTATTAATTGCAGCGTCAGATATTCTTATCGAGATCTATATGGCAGAGAGTGCTATTCTTAGAACTCAAAAGAACATCGCTCGTACTAGTGTAGAAGAGCAAAAAGAGCAAATTGCAATGTCTCAATATTACTTATATCAAGCGTCTAAAATTATCCAGGCAAGAGCTGAAGAAGGTATTTCTAGCTTTGCTGAAGGTGATGAACAACGCATGATGCTTATGGGACTTAAACGTTTCACTAAATATACAAATCTACCTAACATTGTAGCTCTAAGAGATACTATCGCAGATAAGGTGACTGAAGCTAATAAGTACCCTTTCTAGTATTCTAGAAAATTTTAAATGAACTAAAGCCGCTATTGGATTTTCCAAATAGCGGCTTTTTAATTAAATAGAAATCATTTATTAAAATTAAATCATAAAGTTCCCAACTATTAACAAATCATAAACAAGGTTTTTCGAGGCTTATTCTACTTTTGTTCTATATGAAAGAAATATTAGACAACTTTAATGTTGAAAAAGGATTTGAGCTAATTTTAGAATACGGTATTCCGTTAGTAAAAGCGATTCTAATTTTTATTGTAGGAAGGTGGTTAATTAAGAAAGCTCTGAAGCTAACGAGAAAAATAATGTTAGCTAGAGATTACGATATAACTTTAGAAAAATTCTTACTCAATTTAATTAAATGGGGACTTTGGATTTTACTTATTATAACGGTAGTAGGAACACTAGGTATACAAACAACTAGTTTTGCCGCGGTTATTGCAGCTGCAGGGCTAGCTATCGGGCTAGCGTTACAAGGATCGTTGTCTAATTTTGCTGGTGGCGTGTTACTATTATTATTTAAACCTTTTAAAATAGGAGACACTATCGAGGCTCAAGGTGTTTTAGGTACTATTAAAGAAATAGATATCTTACAAACTAAAATAATAACTCCACAACGCAAACTGGCTATTATTCCTAACGGTCCATTGTTGAACGGGAATATTATTAATTTTAATGCAGAAGGTATTTTAAGATGTGACACCACCATAGGTGTAAGTTATGACGCAAATATTACACAAACTTTAGAAGCGTTGCGCAAACTAGTAGAAGACCATCCTCTTGTACTTAAAGACCCTGCACCACAAATAATGGTGGCTGCAAATGCTGACAGCTCCATTAATATTAATGTAAGACCTTATACACTCACAGATGACATGTGGACAGTGTATTGGTATCTGCAAGAAAACTTTAAACCTACTCTAGATGCCATAGGTGTTGATATACCTTACCCACATCAAGTAGAGATTCAGAAAAAAGGATAAAGTAAACTCCTTGAATAATTATTAAAACCGCTCTTATGGAGCGGTTTTTTTGTATCTAATATTTTAACAATTTAGATTAACAACAAAAAGTCTGTTAAAATGTGTTTTTAACCGATAAAACGTAATTCTTAAAAAAACAGATCATCCTTTTTTAATTCCTATTTTTTACTAGTTAATTTTGAATTCAACAAACAAAAACATTAGTAAAAATGATTCAAGAACCTGTAGTACAAGCAGACAATTTAGACCTAAATATAAGTCCTGACGGATTTAGCTTAGAAAACATTACTGGTTATGCCCTAGAATATGGTATACCACTTTTAAAAGCTATTTTAATTTACATAATTGGTGCATTTATCATTAAAAAGCTAGTAAAAGTTACTAGTAAATTAATGGATAAAAGAGATTATGACGTTACCTTAAAGAAATTCTTAACCAGTTTACTTAAATGGGTTTTAACCATACTTCTTATAGTAACAGTAGCAGGTACATTAGGAATTGAGACAGCTAGTTTTGCTGCTATTCTTGCCGCAGCTGGTCTTGCAATAGGACTTGCTTTACAAGGTTCTCTATCTAACTTTGCTGGTGGTGTTCTTATCTTAATTTTTAAACCTTATAAAATAGGTGATCTAGTAGAGGCACAAGGAGAATTAGGTGTTGTGAAAGAGATCGACATATTAGTTACTAAATTAATAACCCCTGCAAACAAACTTGCTCTTATACCTAATGGCCCTATGGCAAACGGTAACATCATAAATTATACTGCCGAAGGTAAAATGAGAGTAGATACTACTGTAGGAATAGGATATGGTGAAGACATGAAACAAGCTAAAGATGCTTTACTTGCCATGTTAGAATCTAACCCTAAAGTACTTAAAGATCCAGCACCATCTGTAAACGTTAGTGAACTTGCAGAAAGTTCTGTTAATCTAGCTGTAAGACCTTACTGTGCACCAGAAGACTATTGGGATGTTTATTTCTGGACTATAGAAAATACAAAACTTGTACTAGATAGAGAGAAAATTGAAATTCCTTATCCTCACGCAGTGGAGATACACAAAGAGGCTTAATATCCTTTCTTATCATTACTAGAATAGCTTATGCACTTAGTGCATAAGCTATTTTTGTTTTCATTAATATGAATACTTTAAACTGTAGTAACTAACTCGTGGCGCTTTACCAGCTACTTGTAAATAAGCTCCTGTTTTAAAGTAAAAATCTCCATCTTTTTCTAACCACTTGTTATCTACCGTATAAATTTTAGTCTTTGACTTTCCGGTATTGATATTCTTCACATAAACGCTAATTTGATTACCAGATTCTAAAATTTCTAGTTTACAATAGAGCTCATGCCCATCTCTAAAACCAACTAAATAATCATTTGTTGATTCTCCTTCATATTTAATGTACGTATCGGTAAGTACTGCTCTCAATTCATTTTCACCTGTGTATTCTACTCTAAATAGAGGCCTTCCTACACCTTGAGCATCATTATGTATTTGTGCTAAGGTTACTCCTTTTCTATCATTAGAATTAGGTAGATTTTCAAATTTTGCTTGAAACCTCAAGATACTTTGATCATTAAGCTTCAAGTTTTTGAGCTGTCTAAACTCTACGCGATCATTCTTATCGTCAGTTGCTTGTAAAACCATGGCGTCACCACAAACTTTAAAAATAGTATCATCACAAAAAGTATCTAATTTTTTAAACTCTTCCCTACTCTTTCCACCGTTCTTATATTGTTGCAATTTTGAGTCTGTTAGCACTGTTTTAAATTGGTCTAGATGTATTGGTTTTTTTTCGTCACAAGAAAAACACTCCTTTATATCCTCATGAAGTGGTAATATAAATGGCGATTCTGCATCTTTTACATTAGTACTGTCTATAGATTTACTTGCCCCACCACATGAAACTAGTAGACCAGTTAAAACTACACCTGATATCAAAAATATCTTATTATAATTTTTCTTTTTTATTCTTTGAATCATCGATTTATTTTAAAATTATATTTAGCTGTAAATCTACAGTATCTGTGATTTATTTCTATTAATTTTTTTATAGGCATTATAAAGACTTTAAAAAGTGTGTGATTTCTCTAAATAATCCGGTGTAGTAAATTAAGAACATGTACTTTTTTAAGGTTCTAGAGGTATATAAATTCCGCTTTCGCGAAAGCGTGCTTATAAAGTATCCTTTTAACAATTTCATAGAACATCATAAATTCATAGCTCTTATCTTAGTAGCTAAATTTTTAAACATGAAAAACCTATTAATACTATCTCTATTTTGTAGTTACTTATCTATTGCACAAGTACCTACAGACCATCAAATGGACTTATACACTATCATTGATGAAGTAAGTGCAGATAGAATCGAGAACGACGTGCGTACACTAGCCGATTTTGGAACAAGAAATACATTTTCTGATACGGTTTCTAACACGAGAGGAATAGGCGCAGCAAGGAGATGGATCAAGGCACAATTTGATCAAATATCAAAAGAATGTGGTGACTGTCTAGAGGTGTTCTATCAAAAAGATTTCGTTTCTACTGATATGGGTAGTCGCATACCTAAAGATGCTTGGGTAGTAAATGTGGTTGCTATTCAAAGAGGTACCTCTAGTCCTAATGATATGGTGATGATGAGTGGTGACATAGATTCTCGCGCTAGCGATACTATGGACTTTACAACAGATGCGCCAGGTGCAAACGATAATGCTAGTGGTATGGCAGGTACTATAGAAGCTGCGCGAGTTTTGAGCAAACGCAAGTTTAAGAACAGTATCGTTTATGTAGGTTTAAGTGGTGAGGAACAAGGCCTTTTTGGAGGAAAAGGACTGGCCGAATACGCTAAAAAGAAAAAATGGAATGTCATAGGGTTTTTAAATAACGATATGATAGGAAATATAGAAGGTGTAGATGGCGTAATCGACAACAGGGAATTTAGAATTTTTTCTGAACCTACAGATCCTACTGAGACAGAACGACAGCGTAATGGTCGCAGATTTTATGGTGGTGAAGTAGATGGAATTTCTAGACAACTAGCTCGATACATACATAAATCAGTAAAGACTTACATGCCAGAAATGAAGCCTATGATGGTTTATAGACTGGACCGTTTTGGGAGAGGTGGTCATCACAGACCTTTTGCAGATCTAGGTTTCCCTGGAATACGAATTATGGAAGCACATGAAAATTACACCCAACAACACCAAGATATAAGAACAGAAAACGGTATAGCATATGGTGATGTCGTAGAGCATGTTAATTTCCCTTATGCTAGAAAATTAACTGCTGTAAATGCTATTAACCTAGCTCAACTGGCATGGGCTCCTAGCAGACCTCAAAATGTTAAAATAGGTGGTATAGTAGAAGCTCATGTGAAATTTAAATGGGACAAAGTAAAAGATGCCGTAGGATATAAAATTTACTGGAGAGATACTACTAGTCCTACCTGGGATAACTCGCGATATGTAGGTGATGTAAACGCATTTACTTTAAAAGGAATAGTAATCGACAACTCCTTTTTTGGTATAGCTGCAATAGGAAAAGATGGTATAGAGAGTATGGTCAGTTTTCCTAGTGGTACTTTTAGATAATTAGATGCTACATGTAAAATAAAAACTATTTAACATGTAGTAATTACTCTACAACATGTCTATTAAAGAATATGAAAAATAGGCTTCTTCCCACATAATTAACCATCGTTAAATAAAACTGCTGTTTCACTCTGTTTTTTTAACAAAAAATACCCATTAATGGGTATTTTTTAAAGGTTTAATTAGACTTAATTTTACTCATGTGTTATAGACTAACCAACCAAATAACACAAAGAATTTTAGGGGGAAGAAAGCTCATTAATAATGACTTTCTCTAAAACTGCCGGATCTAATCTGGCAGTTTTTATTTACACCTATTTTAAAATATTTCTTATTTTCATTTAATTGTAGACTATTTATTTCGTGTATGATATGCGATACCTAGTCTAGTATATCTTTTCTAACTAAGATCTTTTTCAATAATCGTATCTTTGATATATAATTAGACCCTAAATGAAAGCTTTCAAGTACATTTTTATACTAATATTAATCGTCATCATAGGAGGTGCTATCTATTTTTCATTAAAAGATGGAAAATATGATATAACAGAATCTCGTATTATCGCAGCACCACCATCCCTTATCTATGATCAACTAGCAGATTTTAAAGAATGGGATAACTGGAATCCATGGTTAGAAGATGAAGAAATAACCTCTACAATGGGTACACAAACTAAAGGTGTAGATGGTAATTATTCTTTTACAGATCCTTATGGTAATGGTAAAATGACTATAACAGGAATAGAGCCTAATAAGTATGTGGCTATGAATATGTTCTATGATAATGGTATGACTAGTTCTAACAGTGATGTAATCATGGATCTAGAACGCGTCGAAAATGGTACTAAAGTAACATGGAATATTAAGAGTGAACAAGGTCTATTAGATAAAGTAATGACTACCGTATTAGGCTTTAATATGGAAGATGAAATTAAACCTAAGTATACTGCAGGTTTAGAAAATCTAGACAACTATGTGAATAACCAAATGTCTGTACACCAAGTTCATGTAGACGGTATTATTGAAACTGGAGGTGGTTACTTTTTATACATGTCATCTAGTACAAAGAGAGAAAAATTGCAAATTGTAAAATCTCAAATGCTTCAAAACATTATGTCTTACATGAATCGCAATCATATCGATATGTACGGCATGCCACGTGTGGTATATGAAAAGATAGATCCTACTAATAATAGTGTTTTATTCTCTGCAGCACTTCCTGTTGAAAATAGAGAGATTACTGCTACTAACAGTAATATCCTATCTAGTTACCAAGAACCTGGAAAAGCAGTGAAAATCACTCTTAATGGTGCGTATAGCAACCTCGCTGAGGCATGGAGAAAAGGTGAAGAATTTATATCTCAAAACGGACTGGTAAAAGCAATAGCGTCTCCTTATGAAATATATAAAACGGACCCTATGCTTACTCCTAACCCAGCAGATTATCGTACTGAAATTTATATACCTATAGAATAAATGAAGTCGTTTTTATTTGTTTTTATAGGCGGTGGACTAGGAAGTAGCTTAAGGTTTTATTTTTCCTTAATAGAGAACAGTAATACACTAAAATGGATTCCTACCATAGGTGTCAATATATTAGGTTGCTTACTGCTAGGTGGTTTTTTAGCAGCGTTTCATAGAGAGCAATTATCCCATCAGTGGTATGTATTGTTAGGTGTAGGTTTTTGTGGTGGACTTACCACGTTTTCTACATTTAGTGCTGAGTTGTTTTTACTACTCAAAAACGGCTCTTATGCATCTGCAATATGGTATTTGATACTAAGTATAAGTTTAGGAATAATAGCTGCTGGTGCTAGTTATAAATTAACCGAGGCATTTTTATTAAAATCTTAATTAAGAAGCACTTACTTTTTTATTTTTTGTCTTTACTCTCAAAGCACGATTACCAGCAAATAATAATTTACCTAGTAACATAATGATCAATACATCTGCAGAGATGAGAAATACTATTCTTAAAAATGTAGTTAATGGTGTAGTTAGATAAAAACCTGCCATTCCAGAGATAAGTGTTACTATACTAACAATTAAAATAATCCTATTCATGAGTTTTAGTTTGGTTTCCCAAAAATCGATAAGAAGTATAATTCCTACAGTTAATATGAAATCAATTGTTTCTAATTTAACTAATAATGCCAATTTAATCTTAATGGCATTGTTAGTCATATCTCTAAGTTCTTGCAATAACTCTAGCAAAACAGAGACACCGGTACCAAAAGAAGAATTACCAACACCTCAACCCATAGAAAACGCGTACAACGTAGGCTTTCTAATAATGGACGGTACTTTTAACACAGAACTCACTGCACCGTTTGATATATTTCAACACACTAAATACCGTGAAGGCATAAAACCTATGAATGTCTTTTTGGTTGCGCAAACTATGGATGCGGTCACTACATTTGAAGGAATAAGAATATTACCTGACTATACATTTGATAACGCGCCTAATATAGATATACTCGTAGTTCCCAGTGCAGAGCATCATCTAGATAAAGATTTAGATAACGTTACCATGATCAACTTTGTAAAACAAGTAAGTGAAAATGCCATGTATATCACGTCCCATTGTGATGGTGCATTTGTACTAGCACAAGCAGGAATCTTAGACGATAAAGTAAGTACAACCTTCCCGTCAGATATCGATCAAATGAAAGATCGTTTCCCTCAGTTAGATATAAGAAAAAATATATGGTTTGTACATGATCAAAATGTAATTACCAGCGCTGGCGGTGCGAGATCTTTTGAGGCTGCCATGTATCTATGCGATGTACTTTATGGATCTGAAATTACTCAATCTCTTGCTGGTGGACTAGTTCTAGATTATGAACTGGATAAATACCCTCACTTAATAATTGAATCTGAAAAAACAGAATAGATTACTATTATCTATTTCACATTCTGTACTTAAATTTTAGAATAGATCTCAAATATCTAACAGAGATTGTAAATCAGTAGTTTTCAATTGATTTTTTGCTTGTTTCCAGTCATCTTCATCTGGTTCAATCGGTTTTTGTTGATCTGCAAGTTTTGGCTCATAGGTTAAAACTGCCCAAGACGGAAAGTGGTCACTGTCAAAATCTGCACCAGTACCTGCTTTCTTTAATCTAAATTCTGGAGAGATAAGTATGTGATCTAGTGGCCACCTCATCAATGGATACTGTGCGTGGTAGGTGCTATAAAACCCTCTTCCTATTCTCAAATCTAATAATTTACCTACTGTTTTAGTCAGTTGGGTGCTATGAGACCAAGCCACATCATTGAAATCACCTAGAACTATTACAGGTATTTTAGACTTATTACTTGCGATAGCAGTAAGCATTAACTCCTTATCACGGTCTGTACTTAAAGGATTGTGCTGCGGCATGGGTGGTGTAGGATGTATCGCATATAATTGAAATAAATTTCCATTCTTCATCCTGACTTTAGCATCAATAGAAGGTATTTCTGGATCTACTTGAAATTTAATTCTCGTGTCTGATAATTCTAACTTAGAATACACTAGCATACCATAAGTATTCTCCTGTGGTTGCTCCACTTTAAAAGGATATGAATCGCCTATTCTATTTTTTATAGCATCACTCCACCTATCATTAGTCTCTGTAAAAACAATTAAATCTGGTTCTTTAGATTCTATTTCTTTAAATAATTCTTCTGTGTTTTTATTTTCTTGCAACACATTTGCCGTATAAATACTAATGTAATTATCCTCAGAAATAGCAGAAGAGCTGTCTTCCACTTCTACCGGATATAACGGTGTGTAATCAACTATTTTAAAAAATTGAAAGGCAAAACAACCTAATAAGACCGTTATATATGCATAATCATTAATCCATTTAGGCTTAAATGTAAAGAAATAAAGTAGAATTGCTAATAAAGTAAAAGCGGTAAGTTGAAGATGTGGAAAATCAAAAACTCTTATCCACCAGTAGTCTGCAGCGATAAGAGGCAGTAAACTTAAAAGTGCTGCGACTAGTCCTAACACTTGAAATACTTTTCTCCACATAATATTTTTAAAACAAATATAATATCAGATTGAAAGTAACTCTTTATGTTTTAGAAAGATTTAAAAGTTTTTAAGTTAAAAACCGTCATTATATTGATTTTTAGGAGCGTTAAAATTATCACTTCCTAATCCTTTAGGATTAACACCCCATTGATTAGCTCCATACTTGCTGTCTTCCGTTAAGAAAATTAATAACATAATACTTGCTACCGGAACAAATCCTAATAGAAAACTCCATCCAGATCTACTAGTATCATGTAATCTTCTAACTGTAACTGCTACACTAGGTACAATGGTTGCCAGCACATAAAGAATATAAATGATCAATAAAACAACACGCATTTCTTTAACAGATCCTAATAACATAAATATGAAAAAGAAGAAAAACAAAACTATGAAGTTGAACAATCTAAAATACCAATATTCTGACCTGCGAGCTCTTCCTGTAAAGTTTGCATAATTAGTAAAACACTTGCCTATCATCTCAAACATACCTGCATCATTAGTTGCAGCCGGCTGGTACTCTTCTCTACCTCTTCTTTGACGGTAAGTGTTATTATTGTTATCGAAATTATCCATTATTCTATCTATTTAAAAAAAGGTACAATATAGTATTTTTAAATATTCCGCTTTCGCGAAAGCGGACAAAGCAAAAAACTCTTAGAACGGATAACCTATAGCAAAGTTGAACACGGGATTTTCTACATCAAAATTCCAACGTTCATTTTCTGGAAGCGATGGATCGTGCCATGGAGCAGCTAGGTCAAAACGTATCACAAATCCTTGAACATCTACACGCATTCCTACTCCTGCACCTATACCTAGTTCATTCAAAAAATTACTACTGAACTCGCCACCATCTAAACCGTTTCCTGCGGTAGACCATACATTACCTGCATCCATAAAAAGAGCACCTTTAACATAGCCATAAATAGGAAAACGGTACTCTACGTTTGCCTCTAGACGCACATTACCAGATTGATCAAAGAAAGAGCTATCATCTTCATTATCTGCAGTGTAGGTACCTGGCCCCAAAGATCTAGTTCTAAAAGCGCGCACACTATACGCTCCACCAGAAAAATACTGTTTACTAAATGGCAAGACATCGCTGTTACCAAAAGGTAATCCATAACCGGCAAAGAATCGTGTAGCTATTCTAGATTCTTCATTTAACAGATAATGAAATCTAAAGTCCACATCGGCCTTTGCGTATTGTGCATATTCTAATCCTAAGAACTCTTTCTTACCTAGATCATTTTCTTGAGCTAATAAACTAATGCTATTACCAGCAACATCTACAGTACTATTCACATAGTACAAGGCTCTCTTGCTCTGACTCAACATACCGTTATAAGTAAACGAATAAGTTAATCCAGAAATAAATTGTTGATCAAAACTACTTTGTAAAAATGCGTTATCGTCTAGTATAGCTTGAAATTCTTCAGATATATTTGTGGGTCTCACATAGTTAATCGACACCGGATTTAACTCGTGCGTTACATATTTATTTGCTTGCCACACATAACCAAAACTACCGGAAAAAGTTAGTAAACTGTACAACTGGCTACGGTTTAAGATCGATGCATTAAGACTGGTTTTAGTTTTAGGAATGGCATACTCAAAGTAATCACTATCTACCTTAAAAGGAGCTAACACACGTGGGAAAATTAAGTCTGCACCTAGGCCAAATTCTGTACTAGTCAGACCACCACTACTGTTACCAGCTACTTGCACTTCATAAGTTCCTGTAGCTTTAATATTCAGAGTCTCTCCACCTTTAAATAAATTACGATTAGAAAAAGTAAGTCCTAATGTAGGACCAGAGAAATCATTTGATTTAGTTACCGCTTGCAATTCGGCACGTATGGCTCTTTTATTTAAAGGAGATAAAAATATGTTTGCTTCTAAGTAATTAAGACTATCTGTTTGCTCTCCATCTATTTCTGTATATTCTATATTGACAAATTTATAAGCACCTATGGAGCCTAAACGCCTGCTAGTAGCTTTAGATTTTTCTGGGTTATACAAATCACCTTTCTCTAAAAGTATAAAAGGATCTAATCGATCTGGTCTGAAGAAATCTGATTCTTGAATAAAGTCTTTATTTGCATAACGTACGGTATCTACCTTAACAGTATCATTGTTAGTGACGTTATATGGAAAAACATTTACGGACTTTATTTGATATGGTTTTATAGCCTTTGTAGGTACATCTTGTTTCAATTTTAAAAACAGATCAAATTTTCTATTTTTATATTGATTAGTGTCTGCCTGAAATATTAAAAAACCAGAATTGAAATTATAATACCCCTTATCCTTTAAATTTAAATCAATACGTTCCCTTTCCAGCTTCAAAGCAGATAAATCAAAACGAGAATCTACTTTTATAGGAGTGTTTTTTATCTGATCTTCTAACACTTTATAAAATGGAATAGAGTCACGATCTACCTGATAAGTTTTCATACGATATGGATTAGGTAAAGTAACATTGTACGATACGTTACCTTCCTTTGCTTCTTCATCCTTTAGGGTTTTAGACGATATATTACTAAAGAAAAATCCTCTATTTTCTAATCTATTGCGCAATAAATCTCTAGTCGCTTCTTCCTCTACATCACTTAAATAAACAGGCTTCTCTCCTATTTTCTTGTTTAAAAATCTTGCAATAAATCCCGCACTATCTTTATTCACTTTATAGTAATAATGCAATCCTGGACGCATTCCTAGAAACTTTGAATTAGGTTGTGGAGAAAGTGTTGCTTCTAGCTCTAATTTAAGAGCAGCTACATTTTTAACATCTGTCAGGGAATCTAATTTTATATCAAGTGAAGAGCCCGTAAATAACAATTCATCTTCTGGCACGTATTTCTTTACCGCACATGAAGACGCTATAAGAACAATACTTATAACTAAAATGGTTTTTATGTAATTATTTAAATTCAAGTGCTTTGATTTAGTTTTTATTTCCTTCAGTTGTTTTACTCTCGCTGTCCTCTTTCTTCTTTAATTCTTCCTCTTCTTCTTTTCTAGCTTTTTGATCCTCGGCTAGAACCGTCTTTGCAAATAGGTTTTTAAATTCATTAAATTCTTTGGTAAAGATTAATGAAATACCACTTACTACTAGCTGTCCATCTACCACGTTATCATATTGATTGCGACGGAAACCTTTTAATCTCCACTGACCAGCTTGTGTCAACAAATATTCTAGACTTACATTACCTATCACAGGCGCTTCTTCTCCATCTTGCGCACTACCTTGAATATCTACTTCACTACCTACACTTACAATTAATCTATCATCTAATAATTTTTTACTTGCCGTTACATCTAATTGTGTTCTTTCCTGTCCACTACCGCTAGCATAGTCTGTATAACTATCTAACCCAAAGTTGAAATCTATACCTGTTTTACCTAATAATTGCCCACCATACTGATTTAATTGATCGCTCAAAGCCTGGTTTAAGTTATCTCTAGCAATAGTTGCCGTTCCTCCATTACTACCATCGGTACCACTAGTAGGGAAAAATTTATTAAGAACAAGAAGAGAAAATACTTGCTTATTTAATTCCTGATCTTGAGTATTAACTTGTTGTAACCTACTGTACACTTCTCCTCCCAAAGCACCTTGTTCATCTTCTGGTAAATCTAATTTAAAACTAATTTCAGGCTTCAGCAGCTCTCCATCAATATTCAAATACACTACAAAAGGTAATCTCTGACGGTATTTTTCTTGCGTTGCTAGATCTGCACCACTGGTCTGACTAGCCATTATCGCACTTGCGCTAGTCTCTACTTTATAAATAGCGCTTACATCTAGAATGGCATCAAATGGATCACCAGACCAGGTAACGCTACCACCTTTTGCTAGATCAAAACGTCTAGAAACAATGTCGTAAAGATTAAATTGATAAAAACCCTCAGAAATCTCATACCTTCCTGCAAGTGTCATTCTACCATTAGGCGTCATTCTATATTTAAAATCTCCATCTCCAGAAATTTGAAGTTGATCTCCTGTATCTGGATCTATTATTACCGTGACCTTTGCGTCACTGCGTACTTTAAAATTTGCAGTAATATCAAACCCTGTTAACGTCGCAGACTCTTCTTCTGTTTGTGTAAGAATAGCATCTGGATTCACCTTATTTACAAATTGCACAATACCATCACGCTCTACCACATCTAACTCTGTCGCTGGTAAAACATAAGTTACATCAGTTACATTCTTTACCGTTACATCTAGATCTATTACAGGAACGTCTGTATTACCAGTTATTTTTGCACTGGCATCAAAGGTAGCCTTACCATAATACAGGTCATTATCCTTTTCAGTACTATTAAGCGCTGTAAAATTAACTGCCTTTAAGTCTAAATCTAGAGTCGGTTGTAATAGGTTTTCTGTTCCTATAGTTCCATCTATGGTAAATGGATTACCATTTGCATCTGTAATAGATAGGTTGTTCATATAAACACCATCATTATCTATTTTAATTTCTTCATTTTTAAAAGTGAAACTAGTGTCTAGCATAGAAACACTAGCCGTTGCATTATTAAACTTTAAAACCCCATCATACTCAGGGTTTGCAGTCGTACCTGCTACTTTAAACGTTCCATTTATAGAACCACTACCATCTTTAAGAAATCCATCAGAAATACCAGCCAGTGTGCTCATCGCGACTTTATTTATATCTAGATCTAAGTTTAATTTTGCAGCAACTTCATTTGCCTCATAATCTCCATCCAGCACTATATCAACATCTTCACCCTTTACACTCATATTCATATCGTACTTAGATGCGTCTAGTGATTTTGCATCTAACTTTAATATTCCTAATGGTGTTTCCATAGCATGAAAATCCTCTATCTGTAAATCTGCAATAAAACCTGTTGCTCCATAAATATCATCTAGGACAAATTCTCCATTCACCTTTCCTGTAGCTAGTTTTTCATCAGAATTTAAGAAACTTAGCAATCCTTGTAATCTAAAATTATTGATCAACATCGCCACATGTTCATTTGTAGTGTTTGGTCTATCAGACCTTAATTCTATACTTTGATCTCCGTTAGTCAACTTAAAATCATTAAATAAAACCTTACTTTCTCCTACAGCTATTTCATTATTTGACGGTATGGTCCAGGGTTGCTTGTTAAGAATAAGATCATCTACAGAAAGGTTAAAAATGAGATTCTCTAGACCGTTTTGATCTCGCTTTCGCGAAAGCGTGCTAGCAAAATGCATCAACTTCTCCTCATCATCATAAGAGGTAAAGTCTAGGTTTAACGTGTTACCTGCTACTATACCAGTCATCGCAGTACGTTTAATATTAACTGGACCTGATGCTATTTTCTTAAAACCTAATTGAAATTTAAGATTTTGAGCATCTGACGCTGATGAGATTACTAGGCTGTCTACCTCACTATCTGCATATTTTAAATAAGCCACTTTTACGTCACTATTTAATCTACGTTCTTTTTCATCAAAATCTACAGCTATATTTATGGTATCTAGCGCTTGCAACCCTGGTAAGATGACATCTCTTAAAATAGGTGCTGGACTTATATTTCCTTTAATCTTCATAACCACAGGTTGTGCAGTATCTATTGCTGTACTAGTAGTTAGATATCTATTAATATGACGTTCTAAGGCAACGGTTAGATTTTCTGGATCTACATTAGACCTTAACTCTAGATCTAACATCTTATTATGTATATCTACCGATGTAGAATCTGGTTGTACAAATGCAGCAACATCTACATTTCCTAACAAATACGACTGATTATCAAAAACAGCAATACCATCTCCTATGGTAGAATTAACTTTATAATTAACTCCATCACCTTCATAAGAAACACCTATGTTACCAGCTGCTTTCACATTTTGAGAAGTAATACCAAAGGCTCTTAAATCTACACCTACCACATTTATTTGTGCATTTGCTTTGGTTATATCGGTATCGAGAGTAGCGTCTGCAGTTAGAGATATATTGATATTATCATCTCTATACTCGGTGCTTACATCTCCTTTTCCATTCTTCATCTTTCCTTCTATAGGAATGTTTTTTAATGGATAATCGTTATAAGAAAAGTTTAGAATCTCACCTTTTAAAACTGCATCCAGCGTACTGATGTCATTACCGCTACCACTTGTTTTTAATTCTAGACTTAAATTACCTAGCCCTTCCATAGCTAGCATTTTATTAAGATTAAGTGTGTCTAATTTTACACCTGCGTTAAACTCTATAATCTTATCATTTTTAAAAGAACCATCTAGCGCGATAGCCCCATAACTGGTGGTTAGATTTGCCTTTGTTTTTACATCTGTAATAGTACCAGAGGCACTTGCTTTAAGTCTCGCATTTTCTGGTAATGTAATTCCTAGATCTTCTTCTTTTACAAAATTGAGTATGGTAGCTCTCGTGGTTACCGCATTAATGGTATCGATATTAAAAGCCAGTTGATCTACATCTGTCACGTTTTCTAACCTACCACTTGCATTTATCGATGTAGAGGCACCCCAGTTTACTATAAAACTGTCTAAATTTAAATTTCTTGTACTACCACTGGTTATCAATTTACCATTAAATGGTTTTTGAGCTAGTTTACTTACATACTCGTTTTGTGCCAATTCTGGCACAAACGCATAAACATCACTTAGATCAAAATTGTATTGCGCTGCATTAATCTGGACGTTTAAAGATTCTGGATTATTTATCAACGCATCTAAATTTGGGTAACCTAAATTTAAATCAGCAGATAAAGAACTTTTATTTACACTAGCATATAAACTGTTCACATTTAATTTCTCATCTGTGATACTAATAGAACCTTTCAAATCATTTACACTTAAACCAGAAATCTCTTTTAATTTTAATTCATTAATGGTTACCGCTGCTTTATGATCTCCTAAATTAAAATCACTTAGACCTACTGTAATATCTTGTAAAGAAATGGCATCTGGATTAAGCTCATTTCCAGAAGGTAGAGCGCCATTTACTGTATATAAAAAGTTATTATTTTTAAAGTCTAGCTTTTTTAAAGCTACTTTCATGTCTGGCCATTGAAAAGTAGTAGGATCATTAGATTCTACCGGCGCTGTAGTATTTGCAGCCACATTACTCATATGCACCGCTACATTACTGTCTTCTAAATTAAAATAAGAAACCAGTATATCACTACTCTCTACATTTGCCTTAGGTATGGAGGTTTCCATAATACCGAAGTCCGTACGTAAAACAATACCATCTGGCTCAGAATTATAATTCATCACCACATTATCCAGTCTTATCTTACCTGCTTTGAGTAATGGCAATGGAGAATCGTCTGCACTATCGGTTATGGATTCGGCTAGGTTGGTATCTTTAGTGGGGTCTGTATCTTGTTCCGCTTTCGCGAAAGCGGTAACCACATCTTTCTCATAGTTAACAACAGCATTTTTGAGAGTCAAAGTCTCTATATCTACTATCATTTTATCTAGATCTAAGGTATTCATCTCTAGAAACAGCTCGTCAAAATTTGCACTAGCGTCCATTTCATCAACCTGATCTTTATAAATAATATCAAAATTAGAAAGATAAATAGTCCCTATTTTAATATCTAACGGTTCACTAGTAGCCGTGGTATCTGGTGTAGTTGCAAATGCATCTATTAAAAATTCATAATTAAAACCACTTGCAGAATCAATTCTTTTAACTCGAGCGGTAAGTCCATGCCACTCTACGTCATCTATTTCAAAAACTGAACCTTTGATGAGCGGCAGTAATGCAACATTTGCTTCAAGACTCTTAGAATATACCAGCGTATCATTTTTAACATCGCCTAGATAAAGACCTTCTACCCTAATATCTCCGTCAAATGTTATGAAAGCACCATCAAGTTGCACATCTGTACCAGTTTTACCTTTTACATAAGAAACCGCCTGATCTATAATTATACTTTGTCCCCATGGACTGCGTATAAATAGTAGCAACAAAATAAGAACTATTAAAACACCTAACAT
This sequence comes from Nonlabens sp. Asnod2-A12, assembly GCF_045063745.1. Lineage (NCBI taxonomy): Bacteria > Pseudomonadati > Bacteroidota > Flavobacteriia > Flavobacteriales > Flavobacteriaceae > Nonlabens > Nonlabens sp. Asnod2-A12. Next base: position 727,957 of record NZ_JBEFOB010000003.1, read on the forward strand.
AGTGCGCGCAATCCTGCGCAGCCACCTATATTTCTTCCCTTTTTGAGGTGTTTTTTTGTCTTCTTTTTCTGCCAATTTTATATGTAGGAATTTGTTTACCCAACCGGATTGCAAGTTGATAAAATACCAACGTATTAACAGAATTATCTACGATAAAGTTGTGTTAAGAATAAAAAACTGATTTTTAGTCTATTTTTTCGATATTGAAGCTCGTTTGATTCTTAAGAATAGTAATACTCAAACTTTGTGGTGCCATATCACTTTTTGAAATACCTAATCCATAATATTGATAAGCATCTAGATTCATTAATTTTGAGAAGGAAACTGTATTTACTGTTCTGTTTAATGGGGCTTTGATCTTAGCATCATTAATCGCATTATTATTTTTAAATAAATAGAACTCTATTTCACTTGCCCCATTGTCATTATTCTTACGATAAGTAATAGTAAAAGTTACTCTATATAAACCTGCTACTTCTGGCCTTAGTGAAAAATTATTACCATCATTCACACGCACGTTGGACGTTGCTAGTCCAGCAGAGTTAGTATTTATACTTGTAAAAGTATACTGTTGTAAATTGCTATTCCAGTCGTTATTAATAGTTAATTGCCCATAAGCTTTAGTATCTACAGTGCCTGGCGCACTGACTTCATTGACTCCTAATTTGATCCAGCTATTGTTCCAAAAGTAAAAACCTGAGTCTGTACCGTTATTTGCCGCATCTGTATTCCATACTACAAGTCCCGTAGCAGGATTATTAACCGGTTGTGCTTCTGACAGGTTTTTTAAATCCATACGTGGAAATAAAACTCCTTTGTCTTCAGAACTGATATCTAGTATGGCAGACTGGTCTGGATTCTGCACATTTAAACCTACTTGAGCGTTAACAAAACCTAGTGATAAGGCACATAGAATTGCCATTAAATAATTTTTCATTTTTCTTTTCATTATGGAAATAGTAGCCACATAAACGTACCATAACGCCACAACAGATGTGAAAATTTAGTTAAACTCTACAGTAAATGATACTTTATCGATTAACGGTAAATAGCAAGCTATGACTAGCCTAAGAGCTGAAAAAATGTCTGATTTATTATATTGTCACCTTACCTCATCAACATGACAGGTCTATGACACCTGTGTAGAATTAAACTACTTATTTGATAGATAAATTACTTAATAGAAGAAATTTAAACAGACTTGTTGAACACCATTTTTTCATGAATATAAGTTTTGATGTACCACAAAAAATTAGTTTAAAAAAAATCCCAATCACCTGATAACTATGCGGTTTTTTTAGGACGTTCTCCTAGATCATATTTAAAACCTAACCCTATAACCTGACGTATTTGGAATCCTTTAGTGGTATTATCGTCATAGATAGCCTGAAATTCAAAATTACCACTGATGTACTTATTTACCTTTAAAAATAAATTAAGGTTATAATCTATATCAATATTTTCTGGATCTGCGAGGTAATCACTGTATAGACTCAACACATTTTCCATTTGAATATTCTTTGCTACTTCAAATTTTGTATAACCTCTAAAAGAGGCACCTACTTCCCATCGCGTTGTCCTATTAGCCTCTACACCAAAAAATGGTTCATATGCCTCAACAGCTACAGGGTCATTCATATCTACATCAGTAAAATTTGAAGATACTTTGATTAACCTTGTTGTGGCAGGAGCAATATTGAAATTGAAATTTTTAGACTTTTTCCATAGAAAACCTAATCCTAATTGAAAGTAAGAAGGAGAAAAACTGCCAGAGGTCTCGCGACGTCTTTGAACCGTTCTCGTAAGACCGTCATCGCCTGTCTCCTCTTCTGTAAAGAATTCATAACCAGAAATAAACTGAGATCTAAAATTAAAAATCGTACTGTAATTCCAGAAACTTTGATTGATTTGATTACCTAGAATACTATTTAACTCTAATCGATCAGTAGTCTTACGTATATATCGCTGATCTTTAACTTGAGAAAGACCAAAATCAGTAATCAATTTAGTATCCCATGAAAGCTTTTTACGCTTATACTGTATGTCATAACTGATTCCTAGGTTACCTGAAACATTAGTAACCCCACCACCTTGCCAGTCTGCATTAAACGCACTTTGATTAAATATAAAACTAACTCTACCCCACGACATCCAGTTAGGTTGTTTTACAGGAGGAATACTGTCCTGCGCAACAGTCATACTGGTAATTAAACAAAATAAAATGGAGAAAAAATAGGACTTCAAACTAGTAAATTATGCGTTTGAAACAAATATATTAAACCCAAAATAGAGACTATAACCTTATCAAAACTTTAAGTTTTCTTTAAGTTTTGTGTTGTTGTCGCTTTCGCGAAAGCGGAACAAAAAAAGCCTCTTCTATTAAGAAAAGGCTTATCATATTATTGGAATACATGAGAAATTTACTCCACTACTAACTTCTCTATTTTCTGGCCTACGTTGCTTTTTATAGTTACAAAGTAAATCCCTGAAGACAACTCTCCTATTTCTAGACGTTGCTCGTTTGCAGCGCCTGTATATTGTGTTGCTGTGATCATTCTACCATTCATATCAGTAATGCTGATGCTCTCTATGGCGTTATTTGCTGTCGCATGAATAAAACTATTTGCTGGATTAGGATAAATGGAGATACTACTATCTGTAGCTTCTCCTACGCTTGCTGTACTCATGATACTTACTGTCTCTGTATTGGTTACAATTGGAGCGTTGAAATCAAAGAAAATATCAGCAGTATTATCAAAAGTATCTCCTGCAACAAGAGTATTTAAAGTTTTGATTTTAAATAATACATAACCATCGTTAGTCGCATCATTGAAATCTAGATTGATATTTTCATGAATGAATTCTACTACATTTCCTTCTCTTATTCTCGTATAATAATCGTGACTACCACCTAAAGGTATCAAAGTCGTGATATCAAATTGGCTTAAATCAATTTCATCTTTAACAACGATGTTCACCGCACTAGCCGTACCTGTATTCTCAAAACGGATCATATAATGAACATATTCTCCAACATCTGCTGGATCGATGGTTTTACCTTCTAGACAGGTTTTATCATTGGGATCGTAAGAGTTGACAACCGTTTGATCAAAAACCATTGTATTATCTGCAGGCATGGCGTCTGTTCCAGTTCCAATAACTACTCCAGTGAAAGTGAGAACATCTCCATCATTTAGCGGATTTGTTGTTTGTGTAGGTGTGTTCATGGTCATTGTAAACAGAAATTCTTCCATCTGGAAAGGTTGTAAGTTACTCACTGACCAACTCAACTGATTAGTTGCAGGAGTTACTGCTATAGGTATTGAAGATAATAAATTCATAAAATCTTCTTCAAAATCTAGAGTTACCATTCCACTTGTTGTAACGTTTCCTTTGTTCTTCACAACAACTTTATAGTCCGTATCAAATCCTGGTCGTGCTTGTTCTAATGGTACCACTATTACTTCTAGGTCTTCTATAGAACCATTTGCCGTGACACAAAAGTCTTGAGTAAATGGACTTGCTTGGGTTGGGAAATCAACTACTACGTTTGCTGGTGAGAAATTCCAGTAGGTTGGATTTTCTGGGATTGGGGTTACCGTAAAAATACCATTTGGCATATTAACAAAGTAAGAGCCCGTATTTCCACTTAAAAAATTGAAGTTAAAATTTAATGATGAGACATTAAATTGTGAATTTGAAAACAATGGATCTGAAATGCTACATCCATCAGAGCCTAAATCCAGAGTTGCGATTCCATTTACAGTATTAAAGGTGTTAGCATACACTTGGACAGCGACATTAGGCAGACCTTCACGAGACCTTGTGCCATTTGCTAAAGGAATAGCATCATCAACATAATTTGCAAAAGTTCCAATTTGGGTTGGATTTTCAATTACACCTAACCATGGTTGACAATTTCTTGCAAAATAAATCTTACCATTCGGAGCTAGTTGTAAAGAACCTCGGGAAGAAGGTGATCCGGTAGACCCTCCCAAAAAATAAGGGTTTTGATTCCAATTTGAACTTCCGTTAATTTCATATTGAAAAATTTCTCTTTGATTTGTTATACCACATGCGTTGCTAGAATTTTCTGTATTTGAATTAACATATAGAAGTCTAGAGTCAGGCGAAAATTCAATTCCATAAAATCGATTGAATGCTGTAGAACTTGTTAACCTTATTGGATTGGAAATAGCTCCCGTAATCGGATCAAAATCAGTCAGAAAGGCACCGTTAATATCACCTACACTAGTGTTAGCAATCTTGCTACCATCTGGCGATATTTTAAGCATTCCTCGTTCATCTGTTAAAACTGAAGTAGCAGTCAAAGCAGAAACGGTAGGATTGGTAATATCAATCGAACTATTAATCAAAGGGTAAGAAAAATATATCCCATTGTTAAAAGTAACTATCCAATTTACAGTTACCAATGGGTTAATATAGGCAGTTACTTTTTCTTGAGCACTTTGATTCATGGAGATATTCTTTCTGGAAACATCGACATCTCCAAGTCCATTATCTAATGTCATATCCACAACACTGTAAGACAAACCGGTATTTCCATTTACCGTGAATATTAAAAATTCATTAGTTGTGGTTCTATTTCTAACAATAAGTTGCTGTGCTGAGGATGAGCTTCCGCTTAATCCTTGTCCATTAGTCATAACGATATGATTCTTATTCCAAACGGAAGTACCATCCGTATAAAATAACAAATTCCCAAGATCATCACTAATAGCACTACAACTTTCTATTGTGTTCAATTGACCATCATTTAAGACTGTAGGCGGAGAGGTTGAAAAATCGAGGCCTGCATTTTCTCCAAAATACCAAAATCTACCATGATTTTGAGCTATCAACAAATTTGAAAAAAATAGAAACGTAACGCCAAGTAAGATACTTCTCATAGTGATTGATTGATTGATTGATTGATTTGCATAATAGATGCAATTTCTCTTAAAAAGTTGCGTAGAAATATAAAATTTATTTCACAATCAACTTCTCCACCTTTTGCCCTACTTCACTTTGAATAGTCACAAAGTAAATTCCAGCACTAAGGTTTTCTAAAGAAATACGTTGCTCTGTTCCATTTCCTGTAAAATTATTTTGAGATAACATTCTTCCATTAATATCAACTATAGCAAAGCTCTCTAAACGGTTGGCAGCGGTTAGATTCATAAAACTAGTTGCTGGATTGGGATACACCTTTATACTTGTGTCTGTCGTCTCACTTATACTCAAAGGAGTCATTATGGTTACAACTTCTGTATTTGTAACTATAGGTGCATTAAAATCAAAGAAAATATCAGCAGTATTATCAAAAGTATCTCCTGCAACAAGAGTATTTAAAGTTTTGATTTTAAATAATACATAACCATCGTTAGTCGCATCATTAAAATCTAGATTGATGTCTTCGTGAATAAACTCAACCACATTGTTATCTCGTACACGAGTATAATAATCGTGACTACCACCTAGCGGAATCAATGTTGTGATATCAAACTGACTTAAATCAATTTCATCTTTTACAACGATATTCACCGCACTAGCCGTACCTGTATTTTCAAAACGAATCATATAATGAACATATTCTCCAACATCTGCTGGATCGATGGTTTTACCTTCTAGACAGGTTTTATCATTAGGATCATAAGAGTTGACAACGGTTTGATCAAAAACCATTGTGTTATCTGCTGGCATGGCGTCTGTTCCAGTTCCCGTAACTACTCCTGTAAAAGTTAGAATATCATTACCGTTTAATGGATTGGTTGTTTGTGTAGGTGTATTCAAGGTCATGGTAAATTCATACTCTTCCATCTGGAAAGGCTGTAAATTACTCACAGACCAACTCAACTGATTAGTTGCAGGAGTTGCTGCCGTAGGCGTTGAAGAAAGTAAATTCATGAAATCTTCTTCAAAATCTAATGTCACTGTTCCACTGGTCGTAACATTTCCTTTGTTTTTAACTACCACTTTATAATCGGTATCAAAACCTGGTCGTGCTTGTTCTAATGGAACTACGATTACTTCTAGGTCTTCTATGGAACCATTTGCAGTGACACAAAAATCTTGTGTAAATGGACTGGTTTGGGTTGGAAAATCTACAACTACACTTGATGGTGAGAAGTTCCAGTAGGTTGGGTTTTCTGGGTTTGGGGAGATGGTATGTTGACCGTCGAGAACAGATAATGAGTAAAAGCCATCTGTATTTGAAGAAAATAAACCAGAATTTAATGCGTCACTAACTGTATAAACTAAATTTGAAAAAATAGGATCACTGGTAGTACAACCATTATTATTTAAATCTATAGTTGAAAAACCACTTACCTCATGACTTATTCCACCTGTTGTAAATGAACAATAAGAGTTAATTTCTAAATTAGGAAACGTAAAATCAAGAATATTCATATTTTCGATCTCATCATCATCTACACATAAGTATCTGAATTGAGCTGGAGAAGGATGGTTTGTAACTTTAATCCCTGTATTAGTGTGATTATAGTTAGGTGACCCATTTTTTAGATTCAAAATTTCTAATGGAACATTACTAGCTGTCAATGAACTAAAAAGTGGATTATTACTAAAATCTAGCTCAGTTAATAAGCTATTACTACAACCTAAACTTCGAAAATTTGGTGAATTAGAAACATCAAGAGAAGTAATCGGTACTTGGTAAACAGTTAATGATTCCAAGCCTACTAAATTTGAAGAATCAAAGTTGGTCAAAGGGTTCCAAGTTAAATTAACCGAAATAATATTGGAATTAGATCCGTTGAGTTGAGTTAGATTATTACCAGATAAGTCTAGATATCTCAGAGCTGTAAATCCTGATATATCAAATGAAGAGATTCCATTATGGAGATAACCTAATTGATTTAATGTACTAAAACTACTGTTGAAGTTTGATAAAGGAATATTAATATCTTGTAATATTAAATTGGTCAAATTGGTAAATGAAGGCGTTATCAAATTTGAGATTGACCCATCTCTAATTTGAATGTCTTCAAGACTAGCATTGTTAGATAGATCTAAATTATTGGTGTTAAAATTAGTTAGTTGTAAATAGTTTAGTAGTGCATTGTTGGAAACATCAAGATTACTGAGAGTCATGTCCGTGAACGAAATCCTCTCTAGTGTGAGATTTGAACTCAAATCTAAATTATTTATTGGAACGTTATTTAAAGAAATAAATTCTAGAACACTAAAAGAATTAGTGTTCAATTGGTTGAGATTAGATGCATCTCTAACACTTAGGTTTTCAAGATTGACACTTGTCAAATTCAAAGACGAGTTAGGATAACCTCTTACATTAAAATTTTTCAAGGCTGGCAAACCTGAAATATTATAACTCGCTATATTATCATGAGAAACAGCAAGTGATATTAACATGTTTAAATTAATTAAATCTAAAGAATTGATGTTGGGACAATTGGTTCCTGTACAATTCATGGAAAAGTATTGCAAGCTATTATGATTTGCTATATTAATCTGAGAAATTAAATTATCATTTAATTCTAATTTTTGGAGACTAGAAGGAAGAATACTTGCATTGATATATGTTACTGAAGTATCTTCCATTTCCAATTCAGTAAGATTAGAGAAAAATTCTATCCCTGATAAATCATCTATGGACATTCCAGTTACATACATTTTACCGACATTTTGAGCTTCAGATATTTGAATACTTGAATCATTATTAATGTCTATACTCCCCAAGCCATTTCCATTCAAATTTCTCATGCAATAGCAATTCAATAAATAATTTTCAAGATCCGGATCGGTAAATGAGATATCCTGTGCTGAAGTAAATTGCATACTTACAAGCATTAATAAAATTGATAATAAAGTAAAGTTTTTCATTTTGGGCGGTTTTGGATTTCCCTAAATTACTTTACTTTTCGAATCATAAAATTTTCTTAAACTTCTTTAACACGCATTTAACTACTTAATTATCATTTGATAACAAATTAATAAAATCTTAAATTTATTTGGTAATAGAAACCTATTCAAATTACTATTTCAACATTCTTACCTATTTAAAATAATTATATCTTATTCGCTTTCGCGAAAGCGGAAAAAAAAAAGCCTCTTCTATTAAGAAAAGGCTTATCATATTATTGGAATACATGAGAAATTTACTCCACTACTAACTTCTCTATTTTCTGGCCTGCGTTGCTTTTTATAATTACAAAGTAAATCCCTGAAGACAACTCCCCTATTTCTAGACGTTGCTCGTTTGCAGCGCCTGTATATTGTGTTGCGGTGATCATTCTACCATTAATATCGGTAATACTGATGCTCTCTATGGCGTTATTTGCTGTCGCATGAATAAAACTATTTACTGGATTAGGATAAATGGAGATACTGCTATCTGTAACTTCTCCCACACTTGCTGTACTCATTATACTTACTGTCTCTGTATTGGTTACAATTGGAGCGTTGAAATCAAAAAAGATATCAGCAGTATTATCAAAAGTGTCTCCAGCAACTAAGATGCTTAAAGTTTTGATTTTAAATAATACATAACCATCGTTAGTCGCATCATTAAAATCTAGATTGATATTTTCATGAATAAACTCAACCACATTGTTATCTCGTACACGAGTATAATAATCGTGACTACCACCTAGCGGAATCAAAGTAGTAATATCGAATTGAGCCAAATCAATTTCATCCTTTACAACGATATTCACCGCACTAGCCGTACCTGTATTCTCAAAACGAATCATATAATGAACATATTCTCCAACATCGCTTGGGTCAATAGTTTTACCTTCTAGACAGGTTTTATCATTTGGGTCATAAGAATTCACAACCGTTTGATCAAAAACCATTGTATTATCTGCTGGCATGGCGTCTGTTCCAGTTCCCGTAACTACTCCTGTAAAAGTTAGAATATCATTACCGTTTAATGGATTGGTTGTTTGTGTAGGTGTATTCAAGGTCATGGTAAATTCATACTCTTCCATCTGGAAAGGCTGTAAATTACTCACTGACCAACTCAACTGATTAGTTGCAGGAGTTGCTGCCGTAGGCGTTGAAGAAAGTAAATTAATGAAATCTTCTTCAAAATCTAATGTCACTGTTCCACTTGTTGTAACGTTTCCTTTGTTTTTAACTACCACTTTATAATCGGTATCAAAACCTGGTCTTGCTTGTTCAAGTGGTACAACTATTACTTCTAGATCTTCTATGGAACCATTTGCAGTGACACAAAAATCTTGTGTAAATGGACTGGTTTGGGTTGGGAAATCTACAACTACACTTGATGGTGAGAAGTTCCAGTAGGTTGGGTTTTCTGGGTTTGGAGTGATGGTGTGTTGTCCGTCTGCGACTGGTACATAATATGCTCCTTGCTGATTTGAAGAAATGGAGCCTGAGATTGTTCCATCTGTTGCCGTAAAGTTAAAGTTTGGGAATACTGGATCAGTTGGGTCACAGCCGTTGTTATCAATGTCCACAGATATATTTCCTTCTATTTCATTGAAAGTTCCACCTGGTGTGAAGGAGCAGTAGGAGTTGACAACAACAGTTGAGTTAGGATTAAATCTAGTGGCATCCGATACTATTCTTAACCTATCAACCTCATCAACGCAAATGTGTTCTAAGAAAACACATCCATTAACTCCAAAATATAACCACTCACTTTGTGTTCTTCCAGCTTTCACATTTACAGAAACTAAATTTTGATTTTCATCTAAATCAAGTGTTCGTAAATTAATATTATTCTCTAAATTAATTGCCAAAATATTATTACTCCATAAATTTAAAGCTTCTAAAAGAACATTATTCGTTAGATCTATTTGAGTTAGATTGTTGAAATCAAGCATTGCATATTTCAAATTAATATTCGTATTTAAATCTAATTGCGACAAAGAATTATAGCTCAAATCTATACTTTCTACATCTTGTAAACCTGTAAGATTTATCAACGTCAAATTATTATAAGGAGCATGTATTTCTTTAAGAAAATTATTAGCACTCAAATCAATATTTGAAAAATTATTATTAGTTAAATCTACCAACTCCAAGCTATTATTATTACTAAGATCAATGGTAGTGAGACTATTATTTGATAAGTATAAATTTAATAAATTCGGTAATCCTGTTAAATCGATTGTGGTAAAATTGTTACCTCCTAGTTTTAATTCTAACAAATTTGTCAATCCATTTAAATTGATTGTGGAAAGACTGTTGGCAGCAAGATTCAGTTCGGACAAGTTTGTTAATCCACTCAAATCAAATCCTGTTAAAGATTGATTATTCCAATGTAAGGTTTCTAGATTAGAATAATTAGAGAAATTAACATTCGATGGACTTAGCATAGCAATATTATCAAAATATAAATTTTTCAAACTATTATCATCATAGAGAACGATATTACTTAAAACAGACATGTCTTTAACTCTAACAGTCTCTATATGTAAAGCATTTGATAAATCTAATGAGGTAATATCAACCCCTATTACTTCTATTTCTTTCAAAGTATTGGTAGTAGGTAAACCCAATATAAATGACGAAGCAACTAAAGAACCGTCAAATCTAAAATATTCTAAATTTTGACAGTTTGAAATATCTAAAGAATTCATGAAACCTGAACGGAAACTGAAATTAAGAAGAGAAGGTAAACTAGGTAAAACCAAGTCTCGAAAACCAGAACCAGAATTAGTATCCGGTGCATATAAATTTAAACTCTCTAAATTATTACAGCCAGTTATATCAAAATTGTTCAATGATGTACTTAAACCAACATTTATAAAATTTAAAGATTGCATATTATTAAAATCCGCATTATTTAATAAGTTTGTTGAGGTGTCAATCAATTCTAACGATGAAAAAAATTGAATCCCTGTCAAATCATTTACATTATTATTCACTAAGTATAAATGTGTAACATTATTAGCCTCAATCATCGAAATCTCTCCATCACCATCAGTATCAACAACTGTATCCCCAAGACCATCTTGATCTGTATCTGAAACTAGACCATTAACTAATTGAAGTTTTAAATTTAAATCAGGTATATTAATTATTTGAGAAAAACTCAAAAAAGAACTTACAATTAACACTAAACATAGATATCCTTTCATTTGGTTTGGTTTTCTACAAAAAAACTAAAACTAATAATACTTTCCTAAGTAAATCATTTAATAAATTAAATAATACAATATGAATCAAGGTATTAATCAACCCTTTGATGTTGAAATTAGTTCATAATTATTATCGCTTTCGCGAAAGCGGAACAAAAAAAGCCTCTTCTATTAAGAAAAGGCTTATCATATTATTGGAATACATGAGAAATTTACTCCACTACTAACTTCTCTATTTTCTGGCCTGCGTTGCTTTTTATAGTTACAAAGTAAATCCCTGAAGACAACTCCCCTATTTCTAGACGTTGCTCGTTTGCAGCGCCTGTATATTGTGTTGCGGTGATCATTCTACCATTAATATCGGTAACACTGATGCTCTCTATGGCGTTATTTGCTGTCGCATGAATAAAACTATTTGCTGGATTAGGATAAATGGAGATACTGCTATCTGTAACTCCTCCCACACTTGCTGTACTCATTATACTTACTGTCTCTGTATTGGTTACAATTGGAGCGTTGAAATCAAAAAAGATATCAGCAGTATTATCAAAAGTGTCTCCAGCAACTAAGGTGCTTAAAGTTTTAATTTTAAACAATACATAACCATCGTTAGTCGCATCGTTAAAATCTAGATTGATGTCTTCATGAATAAACTCAACCACATTGTTATCTCGTACACGAGTATAATAATCGTGACTACCACCTAAAGGTATCAAAGTTGAGATATCAAACTGACTTAAATCAATTTCATCTTTAACAACGATATTCACTGCACTAGCCGTACCTGTATTCTCAAAACGAATCATATAATGAACATATTCTCCAACATCGCTTGGGTCAATAGTTTTACCTTCTAGACAGGTTTTATCATTTGGGTCATAAGAATTCACAACCGTTTGATCAAAAACCATTGTATTATCTGCTGGCATGGCGTCTGTTCCAGTTCCCGTAACTACTCCTGTAAAAGTTAGAATATCATTACCGTTTAATGGATTGGTTGTTTGTGTAGGTGTATTCAAGGTCATGGTAAATTCATACTCTTCCATCTGGAAAGGCTGTAAATTACTCACTGACCAACTCAACTGATTAGTTGCAGGAGTTGCTGCCGTAGGCGTTGAAGAAAGTAAATTAATGAAATCTTCTTCAAAATCTAATGTCACTGTTCCACTTGTTGTAACGTTTCCTTTGTTTTTAACTACCACTTTATAATCGGTATCAAATCCTGGTCGTGCTTGTTCAAGTGGTACAACTATTACTTCTAGATCTTCGTTCACTCCATTTGCCGTGACACAAAAATCTTGGGTGAACGGACTGGTTTGGTTTGGAAAATCTACAACTACACTTGATGGAGAGAAATTCCAGTAGCTTGGGTTTTCTGGATTTGGGGTGATGGTATAGTTACCATCTACTACAGCCGTAGCATAAAGCCCAGAATTATTTCTTGAAAATAATTGATTCTGATAAATACTATTATCCATACTAAAGGAAAGGTTAGTAAAGTTAATATCATTAATATCGCAACCATTATTGTTGCTATCCAAAATAGCTGAACCAGATAAATTATTGTACACTGGTCCTGGTGTAAAATTACAATAGTCATTAAAAACCAAGTTTCTATTCCAACGAGTTAAAAAATTCTGATCTATGTTTTGTCGCGTTTGATTTGAAAAATTGTTAGGAACGCATATATATTTCAAACTTCTCAAATCACTAGTTACTAGACTATTTGACGTTATATTAATTAAATTTTCATTTAAATTTTGCTGTCCTTTAAGATTTAAATTAGTAAAATTATTACCTTCAATCGTATATTCTACTGTCAAATTAGGTACTGTTTCCCACTTAAATGCATTCGAAAGATCTAAATTTAAATTACCTTCAAAATCAATATTAACATTTTTCAATGATCTATCTGAAGAATTGATAGGAGTGTAATTAGATTTATTATCTTGTAAGTTTAAAACAGTTCTTATATTTTTAAATTCAATGGTATTTGGGAACAGTGCAATGGATTCATCTATTGTATTGTTTTCGAAATTAAGGTTACGATATCCATTAATCATAAGTATCGTACTGATTAAATTATTATTAAAATTTAACGTTGAAATATTAGTTCCTTGCGCTATTGTATTACCTGATGCTCCATATTTAATACTGTTTAGGCCAACTTGTTTGAAGTTACTATTGGTTACATTCAAGATCGTATTACTAAGGTTACCACCAATAATATCCAAATTTACATTTTGAACATTATAAACTGGTTGTACGCTAAACACTCCAGTTAAGTCCTTCCTATTAAGCGATAATGATGAATCATAAGTGTTATTATAAAATATTGAATTTAATGTATTGACATTTGTAACATTAAGTGTGTTCAGCATTTGACCACCTCTAATTAATATTCTATCCATATCAATATTATTAATTGATACGCTAGAAAGATTCGGCGAACTAAGCTCTAGTTGCTCCAAACTGGATCCACTACTTATATTTACTGCATTTGAAAAATACCCTTCCATGGTCAAATGTCTTAAGTTTTGAGGCCAGACACCTGTTATGTTATCTATATTACTATTATAGATAGATAAGTATCTAATTTCAGTCAACCTTGATATATTAAAATCTGAATTGCTAAATTGAGTTTCATTAGAACCAGACTGATTGTTAGAACCAACTATTAAAGAATATAAACTTTTAGGAGGCAGTTCATTCAAATCAAAATTATTACCACTATCATTTATTCTTAATGAATTTAAATGTTGAGAGCTTTGATCAAAAGTAGGTGGCTGTGCAAAATTAACACTGCCCATGTTTATATAAGTTAATTTTTTGAATCTTGAAAAATCTATTACCAAATTATTACAGTTAGAAATTGTTATGGATTCAACGTCATCAGGTAATAAATTAAAGTCAAAATTGTCCCAATCTCTAATATGTACCGTTTTAAGACCTTTAATTCTGATAATATCCGCAATCATAGTTTGAACTTGTGCAGCACTTCTACCTCTAATTATTTCATAATACCATAATCTTATTTTATCAGCATTTAAAAATTCACTTTCATCACTCAAATCATAATTACCATAGAAAACATGACCAGCAGAAGACCTAGACCAAGCATTGTTCATTGAAATATCTACACCAGTTTTAATTTCAAAAGGACCGAACCAATCCGTGCTTCCATTTGAACAATTAGCCCTAAGATAATAGTCGTAATATCCATCAGGTACACTGACGTTAAAAGTTGTAATTGAGTTGGCAACAATAGTTCCATCAATACTTGGATCGAATCCTCTGCCACCGTAAATTAATTCATAATTTGAATTAAATGAATTATTATTAGATGTAAAATTAGAAGTAAAACCATTTCCAGTATCTGTAGTAACTACATTTTGGATCGTTTCACATACGTCACAATTTGCGACATAAACAACTGTTTTCACACTGTATTCGTCCAGATTATTATTATTTTTAGTTCTTGAGCCATATACTTCAATACCAGATGAATTAGTAATCTGTATAGATGTACTAGGCATTTGTACAGCATAAATTACAGTATGAGGTTTAATAATTTTAATTATATCTCCATCATTTATGTTTGTTAACGTGTAAGTATTTTGAAAGTTAGAACCTAGCGGATAATTAACATCGTTAACATAAACTAATATGTAAGGACTATTAGTTAAATTAATATTGAAATCACATTGAGAAAAACTGAAGCTAGAACTAACTAAAAATAACAGAAGTAATAATTTTTTCATCTTAACAAATTTTCACAAAAAAAAACGAAAATAAATGATAATCCTATTTTGTCGGAAAAATACTTATATAGTTTATAATAAAATCGTTGAATAGCAAAAAAAAAGTTAATTAACTACTCGTTGATAAATCTTTCTCGACCTTCTTTCGAACTGACATTTTAGATTAGCATTGAGAGAATCCACTCTGTAACATATTGACATCGTTAAAAAAAAGCGCAAATCTTTCGATTTGCGCTTTTAAAAACTTGTAATTTGTATGGTTGCTCTTTATCAAGCTTTGAGAAAGATACAGATCCTGATATTCATCGGGATAAGCGATTCACACGCTAGCAAAGCTAGCGGTTCACTGCTTACATATTACGTCTATACTGTCCTCCTACTTCAAACAATGCATCGGTAATTTGTCCTAGTGTACAAATCTTTGTCGCTTCCATTAAATGTTCAAAAATGTTGCCTTGTTGCACGGCTGCTTCTTGTATTTTAGATAATTGATCTTGTTGCGCTTTCGCGAAAGCGGAATGTAAATTATCCTTAGTAGCAATTTGTGCTTGCTTCTCTTCTTCTGTGGCACGCACTACCTCAGCTGGTAAAACGGTTGGGCTACCCTTTGAACTTAAGAAAGTATTTACTCCGATTATAGGGAACTCACCAGTGTGTTTCAACATCTCGTAATGCATGGATTCTTCTTGAATCTTACTGCGCTGGTACATGGTTTCCATCGCTCCTAGTACGCCACCACGTTCTGTAATTCTATCAAATTCTTCTAATACAGCAGCTTCTACAAGATCAGTCAACTCTTCAATGATAAACGCTCCTTGAATAGGGTTTTCATTTTTGGCAAGACCTAATTCCTTATTGATAATTAATTGAATGGCCATCGCACGTCTTACAGATTCTTCTGTCGGTGTTGTGATCGCCTCGTCATAAGCGTTTGTGTGTAACGAGTTACAGTTATCATTTATCGCATACAGCGCTTGTAAGGTCGTACGTATATCGTTAAAATCTATCTCTTGTGCATGTAAAGAACGACCACTAGTCTGAATGTGGTATTTCAACATTTGTGCACGAGAGTTGGCTCCGTATTTATTTTTCATGGCTTTGGCCCAAATCTTTCTCGCCACACGACCTATTACAGAGTATTCAGGATCGATACCGTTTGAGAAGAAGAAACTTAGGTTAGGACCGAATTTATTGATATCCATTCCGCGACTCAAGTAATATTCTACATAAGTGAATCCGTTTGCTAGTGTGAAAGCCAATTGTGTGATAGGATTTGCTCCAGCCTCGGCAATGTGATATCCTGAAATCGATACACTATAGAAGTTACGTACTTTTTCTTCAATGAAATACTGTTGTACATCACCCATTAAACGCAACGCAAATTCTGTAGAGAAAATACAAGTGTTTTGTGCCTGATCTTCTTTAAGTATATCTGCCTGAACGGTTCCACGCACTTGTGCAAGAGTTTCTATCTTAATGCGATTATAGTCTGCAGGATCTAGAATTTGATCTCCTGTAAGACCTAAAAGCATTAAACCAAGACCATCATTTCCTTCTGGTAGTTTACTAGTGTCTACCGCACCGTTTTTAGAATATACTTTTTCGCCTTGAGCGTTTAAGTAAGAAGGACGTTCTACATTGTTATCGTCATATACTTCTTTAAGCTTTGCCTCTACTTTATCGCCTAGTCCGTTTTCTGTAATGAATCGTTCACAGTTCTGGTCTATCGCAGCATTCATAAAGAACCCTAATAACATAGGTGCAGGACCATTAATAGTCATAGAAACCGAAGTCATGGCGTGTGATAAATCAAAACCAGAATACAATTTCTTTGCGTCATCTAGACAGCAAATACTTACTCCTGCATTACCGATTTTACCATAAATATCTGGTCGTAATCCTGGATCGTTACCATATAAGGTTACACTATCAAATGCAGTACTCAAACGTTTTGCTGGCATGCCTAAACTCACATAGTGAAAACGCTTGTTTGTACGTTCTGGTCCACCTTCTCCAGCAAACATTCTGGTAGGATCTTCTCCAGTACGTTTAAACGGATACAATCCTGCTGTGTAAGGAAATTCTCCTGGCACATTTTCTTGTAAACACCATTTTAAAATATCACCCCAAGCACTGTACTTAGGTAGTGCCACTTTAGGAATCATTTTATGAGAAAGCGACTCTGTATGCGTTTCAATTTTAATGACCTTGTCACGTACTTGAAATTCATAAATAGGTTGCTTGTATTTATTCACCTTTGCATCCCAACCGGTAATTACTTCCCAATTATATGGATCAAGGTCTTTTAATGATTTATTGAATTGTGCAATAAGAAGATTCATGAAATCTGTATCTTCTGTTAGAACGAGAGATAAAATGTACTCTTCATTTAATCCTTTATCGGTAATTAAACGCTCTCTGTTTTCTACCGCAGGTGCGTTTTCGTTTTGATCTATTAAAGTTTGTACAGTTTGAAAAACACCATATAATTTTTGTGCCACGGTAGACTGTGTAGCAGCAGTATTATCATAAGCTCTATTACTTTCGGCTATCTCGCTTAGGTAACGTGTTCTAGATGGTGGAATAACAAATATCTTTTCACTTTGTGCTTTGTTAAGCTCATTTTTAGAACTTAAATCCACACCTGTTTTCTCAGTTACCTCAGCCATTAACGCTTCATATAACGCATTCATTCCTGGATCGTTAAATTGGCTTGCTATAGTTCCATGCACTGGAAGAGTTGCTGGATCTGTTTCCCAAAGATTATGATTGCGCTGGAATTGTTTTTTTACATCACGCAGTGCGTCTAGTGAACCACGTTTATCAAATTTGTTGATGGCTACCACATTTGCAAAATCTAGCATGTCGATTTTCTCTAGTTGTGTGGCTGCTCCAAACTCTGGAGTCATTACATATAAAGACACATCACTGTGTTCTAAAATCTCTGTATCACTCTGCCCTATTCCACTCGTTTCTAGAATGATTAGGTCATACTTTGCAGCTTTCAAAACATCTACAGCTTCTTGTACATGCTTAGAAAGAGCTAAATTAGACTGTCTCGTTGCAAGAGATCTCATATAAACACGGTCGTTATTGATCGCATTCATACGTATTCTATCTCCTAATAAAGCACCACCTGTTTTACGCTTTGATGGATCTACAGAGATAACACCTATATTTTTTTCAGGGAAATCGATTAGGAATCTGCGTATCAATTCATCTACTAGAGATGATTTACCAGATCCACCGGTTCCTGTAATTCCTAAAACTGGCGTTCCTGCAAGTTCTTCTGCGTTGAATTTAAATTCTTCTTGGAATTCTTCATGTCTGTTCTCTGCAAGTGATATCAATCTTGCAATAGTAGGTACATGCTTCTCTTCTAGTAATTCTTTTGTTGAGAGGTTTTTTCCTTGTTTCGCTTTCGCGAAAGCGGGAACAGCAACATCACATCGTTGCACAAGATCATTAATCATACCTTGTAAACCCATCGCACGACCGTCATCTGGAGCATAAATACGAGTGATTCCATAATCCATCAAATCCTTAATCTCTGACGGTAGAATTACACCACCACCACCACCAAAAATCTTGATGTGACCAGCTCCTTTTTCTACTAGTAAATCACGCATGTACTTAAAGTACTCGTTATGACCACCTTGATAAGAAGTCATTGCGATACCACTTGCATCTTCTTGAATAGCAGTATTTACTACTTCTTCTACACTTCTATCGTGTCCTAAATGTATTACCTCACAACCGGTAGATTGAATGATACGACGCATGATATTAATCGCGGCATCGTGACCGTCAAAAAGACTCGCAGCCGTTACTATACGTACTTTATTTACTGGAATATAGGGAGTTTGATCTTGCATTATTAAATTCACATTTTATATGGCTCAAATTTACGAAAACGATAGCGTATCTACCTACCTTATCAACTAAATCCTTCCCAAATTCTATCTAATAAATCGATTATTGTTTGTAATTTTAATGTTCATGTGGTACCTCATTATCTTTTCTATAATTTTTCTATTCTTATACTTGAGGTATACCATAAAAGCACAGAAAGTAGTTTCTACCGCACTTGTTTTAAGCAAACGTCAGAAAATACTCAATTCTATTCTTATATGGACTATTCCCTTTGTCTGGTATTATCTTATGAAGGATTTTATAAGAATAGATAGACGCACCATGACTAAAAAACGTAGAGACCGACTGATAAGAAAGCAAAGTGGCGGCTTTTATGAAAGCGGTTTAGGTCATGGTGGCGGTACAGGATAACTTATATTAAACTTTTTATCTTTTCCCAAGTCTTAAACACTAGCTACCAAACTATTATAAATGAAAAATCTTTATACTTACCTTATTCTTATATCTCTAATTATTATCTCCTGCAGTTCTACTGATGATTCTAGCGATGACGAAATAATTATAGACCCTATAAAAACTAGTTATTTCCCACCATTAACTGGAGATACATGGGAAACTACTTCCTTATCTGATTTGCAATGGAATGCTCAAAAAGCTACGGAACTAAATACCTTTCTAGAGCAAAATGAGACAAGAGCTTTTATAGTTCTGGTAAATGGTAAAATAGTTGTTGAAGAATACTGGAATACAGACTTATCTGGTCAGCCATTTGATAAGGATAGCAACTGGTACTGGGCAAGTGCTGGTAAATCACTTGCAGCTACTGCAGTAGGTATCGCACAAGAAGAAGGTTATTTAAATATAAATGATAAAACATCTGACTACCTAGGTAATGGGTGGACTAACATGCCGCAGGATAAAGAAGACTTAATTACTATTAAAAACAGTTTAACACAAACCACTGGTATTGATTACAATGTGACAAATCCAGACTGTACAGCACCAGCATGTTTTGATTATTTAACAGATGCTGACGATCAATGGTATTATCACAACGGTACCTATCAAATACTACACAACGTATTAGAGTCTGCTACAGGTATGACTAATAATGAATATACTACCACAGCCATAAATGATAAAATAGGAATGGACGGCCAGTGGACAGATACTGCATTATTTGATAATTTATATGTGAGCACAGCTAGAAGTGCAGCACGTTTTGGACTATTAACTTTAAATGAAGGAAATTGGGATGGAACAACCGTTTTAGGCGATTCTAATTATGTAAACGCTATGACTAGTACTTCTCAATCCATAAATCCTTCCTATGGATATTTATGGTGGTTAAATGGTAAAAACTCTGTTGTTTTCCCAGGGTCAACTACATCATTTAATTCTTCTGTAACACCATCTGCACCGGTAGATATGATTAGTGCGTTAGGTAAAAACGGTCAGTTTATAGATGTTGTCCCTAGTTTAAAGATGGTTGTTATACGCATGGGAAATGAACCTTCTGGAAATTTAGTTCCAGTAATTTTTCATGATGAAATGTGGGAAAAAATTATGGAAGTGATAGATTAATAAAACAACTAAAGTTTTGTTACATACTACCTAACTGAAAGGTCTGGATACTATTTTTGATTTGATTAGAAACAGACTTTGAAAAACTACAGAAGATTTGCCAGAATAGGTATAGCAACTAAAGGTGCAGTGTTTTTATTAATGGGTATCATGGCATTAATAACAGCATTTCAACTTACCTATGCACTTAAAAGTGGTGACGATGTGCTCAAATGGATATCTCATTTAAGTTTTGGGTGGTTTTTACTTTTATTAATGAGTATAGGACTAGCTGGTTATATTTTCTCCAGATTCTATCTTACCTTCAATAGAGGTGATTATGATGGTGATGATGGTAAGCCTACCTTCCGTAGAGTGGCTTATTTTATTAATGGTATAGGTTATTTTCTACTCTTTTTTACTTGTCTCAAATTACTATTCGGTATGCCGGATGATGATGGTAACTCGGGCTGGAAAATTATGCTACTACAGTCTATTTGGGGTAAAATAATAGTCTTTATCATTTCTATAGGACTAGCCGTTAGTGCAATTAATGAATGGTGGATATCTTTCTCTACCATGATGGATAAGATGACTCACAAAGAAAATTTAACTGACAGCCAATACAAGTATTTAATGCTATTAGGACGTATAGGTAGATTTAGTCGTGGTGTTGTCTTTGCTGTATTTGCCTACATCTTAGGGAGATCTGCTATTTACAATATGGCAAACTTACCCAAAGGAGCCGACGCAGCATTTGCATTTATGCATGTGGAATATGGCGCTATAATAATGGGACTCACCTCTACCGGCGTTCTTTTTTACGGTTTATTCTTAATCCTTAGTTCTAAATATAGAAACATACCTATAAGATAACTCATATGGAAAATCTTGCTCCTTATAATAAAATTCACAAGACCATCTTACCGGCAGTACTTACCTTTATAGTATGCCTCATTCTTATCACGTTACTGCAGGATTATTTATTAGTAGTCGGTCCTGTCGTGCTTATCACCATAATTATAGGTTATTTCATCGCGCTACGATCGTTTAATCAAAATTCAAATGCGTTCTATGATACTAGTTTTCTATATCTAATTGATAAAAGGGGAACTCATAAAATAAATCTTGCCAATATAAGCAGTATTACCACAACACCTTCTGGTATTAAAATTATGGGATTTTTACTGTACAGTTATACCATTTATTATAACGGCGATAGAAATAATCTAAACTCTTATTCTTTTATGGTTAGTACAGCAAACTCAAATATCGAGGCATTTGAAAAGCACATGGCTCATTGCTACCCTAATACTAGAATAGATTCATTTTAGTTTTTATAATCTCGCTTTCGCGAAAGCGGAATTTTAACACAACCATCCTACCCAATATCATTTTATAACTAAACAACTCATGTGAAAGGTTTTTCTTACTGAAATCACAGTGGAATCAAGAGAAAGTGTTAGGAAACGTTATAAATCTTCACAAAAAATTAAGATTTGAAACTTCTATCTTCACACACTGTATGAAAAAGAACTTTATCACCTCTATCATTGCGCTATTATTCCTATCAACTGCGGTTGCACAAGAAAATAGACTCGCTCACAAACAGCCCAATACTGCTGAAATTTATCACAACATTGAAAAACTAGGTTTTCTAGGTACTGCTCTATTTATAGCAGCTCACCCAGATGACGAGAACACGCGGCTTATCTCCTGGCTAGCAAATGATAAAATGGCACGCACTGCCTATTTATCATTAACACGTGGTGATGGTGGTCAGAACCTTATAGGACCTCAATTACGTGAACAATTAGGTATGATACGTACTCAAGAATTGTTAGAAGCTAGAAACATCGATGGTGGGCAACAGTTTTTTACACGTGCAAATGATTTTGGTTATTCTAAGCATCCTGATGAGACCTTAGAGATATGGGATGAGCAAGCCGTTATGGAAGACATGGTACGCATTATCAGAGAATTTAAACCAGATGTGGTTATCAACAGGTTCAATCACCGTACTCCTGGTACTACACACGGTCACCACACTACAAGTGCCATGTTGAGTATGAAGGTTTTTGATCTCGCAGCAAATAAAAACAGTTATCCTAATCAGTTAGAAAATCTTGACACCTGGCAAGCACAACGTGTATTTTTTAATACCAGCTGGTGGTTTTATGGTAGTCAAGAGGCATTTGACGCCGCAGATAAAACTAACTTATTAGAAATAGAAGCAGGAACTTACTACCCTTACAAAGGTCTTTCTAACAGCGAGATTGCTGCGTTGAGTAGAAGCCAGCATAAATCACAAGGTTTTGGTAGTACAGGGTCTCGTGGTTCACAAACAGAGTATTTAGAATTTTTAAAAGGCTCTTTCCCGAGTGACAAGTCAGATTTATTTTCTGGCATAAATACCACTTGGACCAGAGTAAAAGGAGGAAGTCGTGTACAGACTTTGCTTAATTCTATTATCGCAAATTATAATTTTAAAAAACCTACAGAGAGTATTCCTGCCCTGTTAGAGTTGAGAAGTAAAATTGAAAAATTAAAAGAAGATCACTGGAAAAACATCAAACTAGCAGAATTAGATCAAGTCATTCTAGATATTACAGGTGTATATCTAGAGGCGAGCATTAATACAGCTACAGCTACTGCAGGAGAAAATCTGAAGGTAAAAGTGGAAATGACTAATCGTTCTAATCAAAATTATGAGGTAACTCTTTTACCTAATAAGTTAATGGAGGTAGATAAAAGTCAAGTATCACTAAATGCAGCAAAAAGTTTCACCCTAGATGCTACTTTAAAGATACCAGCAGTTTATGAGGCTAGTTCTCCTTATTACTTGAAAGAAAAATCTACCTTAGGTATGTATCAATTTAAGGATAGAACCTTAACTGGTAAACCAGAAACTGGTGCTGAATTTGTAGTACGCACTATTCTTAAAATAAACAACACAGAGTTATATAGAGAAATCCCTATCATACATAAACGCACTGACCCTGTACGCGGCGAGGTTAATGAACCTTTTCACATCGTTCCAGAAGTTGCCGTAAGTATCGAGAATCCTGTTTATGTTTTTTCTGGAAATTCTACCCAACCTATTCAGGTTACCGTAAAAGCTAATAAAGCATTATCAACAGGTACCTTAGAATTATGTCACCCTGATGGATGGAATATTACACCTAGAGATTTTAATCTAACTGAACTTAAAAAAGGAGAAGAAAGAACATTTATTTTTAATGTACAGCCACCTAAAAATGCGTCCAGAGGTGTTGTATCTGGACTAGTTAAAATAGGGGCAAAAACCTACTCTCAAGAAGTAATTAAAATAGATTATGATCATATTCCTGACCAGCAATTAGTAAGAAACAATGAATCTCAAGTAGTAAAACCAGGTCTAGTAAATAGCGCGCGCACCGTTGCTTATATTAATGGTGCTGGTGACGACGTTGCACAAGCTATAGAAGCTATAGGTAGCAAGGTATTTAAATTTGAACCTAGTGAAGTACCTAACGACCTTTCTAAATATGACGCGGTAGTAGTAGGTATTAGAGCTTTTAATGTTGCAAAAGAAGACATGGCAGCTTTACAACCTAGACTCGATACCTATGTAAAAAATGGTGGTACCTTAATGATGCAGTACAATACTAATAGAAGAATTAGTCCAGATGCATTGGGGCCTTTACCTATTACGCTTTCGCGAAAGCGAGTGACCGATGAAAATGCAACAGTAACCATATTAAAACCTCAACATAAGATCATGTCTGCACCTAATGCGATAACTTCTAAAGATTTTGAAGATTGGGTACAAGAACGAGGTCTTTATTTCCCTACAAAATGGGATGCTGCCTTCACACCTATTTTAGGAATGCACGATAAGCAAGAAGAAATGACTACGGGAAGTCTTATTGTTGCAGAATATGGTGATGGACATATTATCTACACCGGATTAAGTCTCTTTAGAGAATTACCTGCTGGTGTTTCTGGAGCTTATAAATTACTGGCAAATATGATAAGTCTAGGAGTAGAAAATCAACCTATTGAAAACAAAGATGGCCAAAGAAAACTCTAAAAAATGGAACCGTGTGTATGCACTGGTGATTATAGCAAACCTAGTTTTTGCAATTTTGTTTTACATTTTAAGCTCAGTTTATGGAGGTAATTGATTGGTTCATACTAGTAAGTACCCTAGCGTTTATAGTCCTTTATGGTGTTTATAAAACAAGAGGAAGACAAACCAGCGAAGAGTATATAAAAGGTGGAGATGCCCGCTGGTGGACTGTAGGTCTATCGGTAATGGCCACACAGGCTAGCGCTATTACATTTTTGAGTACGCCTGGACAGGCTTATACAGACGGTTTAGAGTTTGTGCAGTTCTATTTTGGTTTACCTATAGCTATTATTATCATATGCGTCACCTTTATACCTATTTATCACAGGCTTAAAGTTTATACCGCTTATGAGTTTCTAGAAAAGCGATTTGATTTAAAAACAAGATCGTTAGCTTCTATATTATTCTTAATACAACGTGGTCTTGCAGCAGGAATTACGATTTATGCACCTGCCATAATACTAAGCGCTGTACTGGATTGGGAATTAAAATACTTAAATATAATTATAGGTATTCTGGTTATTATTTATACTGTTTCTGGTGGTACAAAGGCCGTTAATGTGACTCAAAAACAGCAAATGATAATTATCATGGCTGGTATGGTTACCGCATTTGTACTTATAGTAACACAACTACCAGATAATGTAAGTTTTGATAACGCGCTTACTATGGCTGGTAGTGCTGATAAAATGAAAGTCCTTGACTTTGACTTTTCTCTTAACGATAGGTATAACGTATGGAGTGCTTTATTTGGAGCTACATTTTTAATGCTTAGTTATTTTGGTACCGACCAGTCACAAGTACAACGTTATCTCTCTGGTAAATCTATAAAGCAAATGCGTATAGGACTACTGTTTAATGGATTACTTAAAGTACCTATGCAGTTCTTTATACTCATGGTAGGTGTGATGGTATTTGTATTTTATCAATTTAATTCTACACCTCTTAACTTTAATCCTGCGGCAGAAAAAGCTGTTAAAGAAAGTCTATATGCAGGAGAATACAGCAGACTAGAATCGAGTCATGAAGAAATCCTGAATGAAAAACAGGAAGTTCAAAAAAATTATGCAGCAGCTTTGAGCACCTCTTCTGAAGATGTAGGTAATTATGAAATCGCTTTAGATTATCTAAGAACACAAGAAGAAACCAATAGACAAAAAGCAAGAGAATTAATTAATAAAGCAGACGAAGGTATTGAGACTAATGACAAGGACTTTGTCTTCATTCATTTTATATTAAATCATTTACCTAAAGGCTTAATAGGGCTTTTACTAGCTGTTATCCTGAGTGCTGCTATGAGTTCTACCGCGTCAGAATTAAATGCATTAAGCTCTACCACTGCTGTAGATATTTATAAAAGATACAGCACAAAAGAAAAAGATGACGACCATTATGTAAACATGAGTAAATGGTTCACGCTTATGTGGGGAGTTATAGCCATAGGGTTTGCTAGTTTTGTATCGTTATTTGATAACCTCATACAGTTAGTTAATTTTATAGGTTCTATATTTTACGGTACTATTCTAGGAATATTCTTAGTTGCTTTTTACTTTAAAAAAATCAAAGGTCAAGCTATTTTTATTGCTGCAATAATTTCTCAATTCGTAGTATTCACTTGTGCTATACTTCATGAATTTGTAGAAGGAATAGAGATATTGCCTTTCTTATGGTTGAATCCGCTAGGTGCTATTCTTACTATTACCCTAGCCTTAATTATAAGCTCGGTGAATAAAGAAGATAATAGTATTTTTGAGTTTCAAAAGAATTAAAGCATGAACAAGTATTTCTACCACGATAGTTTTAGAGAATTCGGTCCTTTTACACCACAAGAATTACTCGATAAAAATATACGTCCTGATTATAAGTTAAGACTAGATGGAACGTCAGAATTAAAGCCTGCTAGAGAGGTTATAGAGGTTGCTAATTTATTTAAGCAAAAACAAAACACCCAACAGCAACCGTATCAAAATACTACTCACATACCCCAACAGCCTAATCCTGTAAGTAATAATCAACAAGCGGCACCACAAACATTTGAGCGTGACTTAAGTTTTGAGCAACAAAGTTATCAAGGAACTCAAAATAATTCTAGTAATCAAATTAACTATACTGCAGCACCACAATCTGTAGGATGGCGACCTAAACTGTTACTAGCGATTATTTCTTTCTGGTTGTTCGATAACTTATTGGATTGGTTATTTACATCATTATCTATAGAATTTTGGCATGGTCCAGGACAGGCTATTCGTATTTTTATAAACATTCTTTTTGCTTTTATACCTTTACTATTAGCTATATGTATCAAAAAATCTAGCTTGCGTATTATAGCTATAGTATTTGCTGTAATCATCGTCATCAGCCAGTTAGCACGCCAGGTATACTGGTTAGTTAATTAATTAACTGATTCATTTATAACTTATAAAAGCCGTTTGATAGTATTATCAAACGGCTTTTATATTTCACAACCTTTGTGTATGTAACAGTAGAAGTCTATCATAAAATCCATCTCTCCTATTGATAACATTTAGATCTAGCTATCAGATAGTTCTTACTCCTACTTTGAATAGATGAATAAAAATAATCCTGTAAGACATAAAAAAACCGCCTAGAAATATTCTAGACGGTTTCGTGTGCGTTTCGCTTTCGCGAAAGCGGTGGCTATTCCAAATTAAAATTTATATTCTAAGCTAGTAGTTAGCCTAAATTCTGACGGTGTACTTATATTGTCAGCCTCATAAGGCTTCACATGATAATAAATTGATGGCTCTACATTAAAGTAAAACTTTTTATATAGCTTAAATCGAGCTGGCAAGGAAAGGTGTGCAGATACTCCAAAATCAAATAACGTATTAGACTCTCCTACCTCTAGATCTCCCACGTTTGATTTAAATGTAATACTATCTTCTAATAATACTCTAGACTGAACACCTACCATTAATCCAAAATCAACTTTTTTCTTATATAGTGAATACCTTAATTGTAAAGGAAACTCGATATATGTAAACTCTTGAAATATGTCTATATCTGTCGCAGTACTTAAGTAAACACTCACCACTGTAGGGTCTGCTTTATAACTAACATATTGCAATCGCTCTAAATTGATAGATGTGTTTTCTAACTGTGTCGTTTGACCGTATTTCACATAATTAATACCTACTCTTAAGGTATGCTTAGAGTCTTGTGGACTATAATGAAATGCTAATCCATAGTTAAAATTAGTATCTCTATTTACCTGATTTCCATCTAGTCTATTATCTATTAAAGATGTTTTACCAAAATTATCATAAGAGTTAACTATCCCAGAAACACTAACACTCCATGGGCTTACATACGGTTTAGTTATAGTGTCTTTCTTTCTTTCTTTTTTATTTCGCTTTCTTTTCTTCTTTTGTTTCTCCTTTTGATTAACCGATAAAGAATCTTCTACAGCACCCTCTGTTTCTGTGCTATTTTTCAAAATCAACGCGTTTTCTATATCTGAAAAATCTCGTTTAGTATTCAAATCCTCTTTTAGAATATCAGAATCATTTTGATCTATATTAGGTTGATTATATTCATTTTGATCCTCATGAATGGACATAGCTATGCTAGAATTAGTTGCTATAGGAGCACTAGATCTTGAATATGAGTTGGAATTATTTTGAGAATAAGAAGCTGCATCAGTATTTGCTTTCTTATCCACATCGTCATCCATAGAAATTGCAATCGCATCGTTGTAAGAATCAGACACGCCTGGTAGGTGATTACTTTCATTTAAGTTATTATCAGTAGTTTCTTTTAACAGATAGTCAGGATCTTCATTTTCAAGCGTTTGTTTTTCTGAAATAGAACTTTCTACATTAGTCTCCTTACTAGACACTTCATGCTTAGAATTATATACTGATGAGAAGTGATAAAAACTACCACCTAATAAAATACCTATAAGTAATGTACCTACAGTCCCGTACCAAAACCAAAAAGGTAATATTCTTCTTTTCTTTTTTTCTTGTAAACTTTCTTCCAGTCTATCCCATAACTGCTCGCTAGGAGTAACATTCAATGAGTCCAACTGGTTTTTTATTACAGAGCCTATTTCTTTCTTAGTTCCCATAAGATCCATTTTTTGAGTTAACATTTAATTTCTGAAGATTTTCTTTAAGGATAACCTTTGCTCTATGTAAATTAGACTTTGACGTACCTATTGTAATATCAAGCATTTCAGAAATTTCTTTATGTGTGTAATTATCCATTTGGTATAGATTAAAGACCATTCTATATCTATCTGGAAGATTTTGCACTGCATTAAGTATTACTTGTAAAGAAGTTTGATCTAGAGTTGTCTCCTCCACCATCACGTCTTCAGTTATTTCTTCATTGATAAGCACGTTAAATTTAGATTGCTTTTTAAATGAAGTAATCGCTTTATTAATGACTATACGTTTCATCCATCCTTCAAAACTGCCTTTACCTTTGTACTTTTTAATAGTAGTAAAAATAACCATGAAAGAATCGTGCAGGTTATCCTCTGCTTCTTCTCTATTTCTGCTGTACTTTAAGCTAAGAACAAAGAGTCGGTCTTTATAGATATTATAGAGCTCTTTTTGAGCTCTAATATCATCCTTTTTACATAATTTGAGAAGTTCGTTTAATTTCAAGATTGGTTAATTCAAATAGATTATAAATGTAATTATACTTATAAGTATGGAACAGTTAAAAAGGTTGCGTTTAAAAATAAAAAACCGCCCAGAAATATTCTGGACGGTTTGATGTATGTTTCGCTTTCGCGAAAGCGGTATGTAATAAAAGATAATTACATCTTTGCGCCCCATTCTTTAAGGCTGTCTTCATTTAGTTTTACATAGTCAGCATTCTTAGCTTTTTTTGCTAATTCTAATGATGTCTTTGCACTCGCAATTGCTGCAGATTTGTTACCCATCTTTGCCTCGATAAGAGATTTTCTTCTGTGCATCCAGAATGCGTCTGGATTTGCTTCTACTGCTTTTGTAATCCACTGGTGAGCTTGTGGAAGATCTTTATTTGCATCTAAGTAAAATGTAGCAGCGCTGTAATAATCGTTTGCAGCTGGTCCTGCCATTACTTTATCAATACTAGCTTGCGTTTTTGCAGCTGTAGGTACTGTAAATGGAACAGCAACCATAGTCTCATCCCACATCATTTGTAAGTGAGCACCATCCATAGTAAGCTCGTTAATTGCCATAGTCCAGCTTTCTTGAGCATTTTTAAGTTTAGAAACCTCTACTGTAGTAGTAGCAACAACTTTAGAATCATCCCATTTTTCTGGTGTACCCCAGTTAGATGTGTCGCTATATAACATTACTGTCCATTCTTTTTTACCTGGCTTTGTAAAAACAGCATAAGTTCCTGCCTTTACATCAGTTCCTGCAAAATTAACATCGTCTGAAAAAGTTATTTTAGAGTTAGCGTTTGCGCCGGTTCTCCATAATGTCTCAAATGGTACTAAATCACCAAAGATATCTCTACCTCTTTTAGCTGGTCTAGAATAATCTAAAGTAACCTCTGTAAGTCCTACAGTTTGTACTGTTTTTGCACTAGGACTAGGTTGTGGAGCTTCGATCTGAGCGTTAACTGTTGTAGCCACAAGCATTAAGCTCAAAACAAATAATAATTTTTTCATTGTGATAATTTTTAATATTTAAAGTCTGTAAATGTCGGTGATTTAGTCTTTTAAAAATGTTAGAATTTTCTTAACTAACACCTTTTGCACTAGAGAAAAAGATCATTTTTATAGCCACTATAATTAGTATAACTCCAAATATCTTTTTCAATAATTGTTGATCAATGTTAAGAGCTAACTTAGACCCAAAGTAACCACCTATTACAAAGGTAACTGCGATAAAAGGGACATAACGCCAGTCTAGACCTTCATTAACTTGTAATCCATTTTTATGGTATGTATAAGCAGCAAGTAATGTAACTGGGACTGCTAGAACTGCTAGACTCATTCCCTGCGCCTGGTGCTGGCTATATCCTAAAAACCAAATAGCGAGTGGTACCATAATAACACCACCACCTACTCCTACACTTCCACTTAAAAATCCTGCTAGTAAACCTAATAACAATAAGAGCAATATAATTTCTAACGTCATTTTTTTTCTTTTCATATTTATAATAAAGGAGCCCACAATCGACAAAAAGACTCTTTGATTTTATTCCATTTATTTCTTTTAAGCCATTTAACTATGACCACTTCTTCACAGTGTTCTAGATCTAACTTAAACTGATTGTTCAATTCATGAGATATTTCTTTGTCAAAAATAAGTGCATTAATCTCAAAATTGATGTCAAAACTGCGATAATCCATATTTGAAGTCCCTATTGTTGAGAATTCCTCATCTACCACCATGGTTTTTGCGTGCAACATGCCTTTATGATACCAGTAAATTTTTGCACCACTTTCTAATATTTCTCTAAAATAAGAACGACTGGCAAATCTTGCTGCCCAACTATCTCCTTTTTTAGGCACCATAATCTCTACTTCTATTCCTGCTCTCGCTGCACTTTTTAATGCTGTTAAAATAGCCTCATTAGGAATAAAGTAAGGTGTGGTAATTTTAATATTATGACTAGCCGTAGTAATGGCTATAAAAATAGCTTCCATAATATTAGCCCAATCGGTATCTGGACCGCTAGCCGCTATTTGAACTGCTTTATTTACTTTTTCATCTATCTCTGGAAAATAGCTGTCTGGCAACTCAATGATGGTTTTTTCATTTATATGATCGCTAACAAAATACCAGTTAAGCAACCACTGCGCTTGCATGGTTTTTACAGCGTGTCCTTCTATTCTTAAATGAGTATCTCTCCAGTAATCCTCACTAGAATCGTCTACTGTGTTTACATAATCATCACTTACATTTACACCACCTAAATAGCCTATGTGTCCATCTACGATACATATTTTGCGATGGTCTCGATAGTTAGCCTTACGAGTAAAGTTAGAAAATATAACAGGCATAAATGCATGAAAATCAATTCCTGCTGCTCGCATTTCAGCTTTTGCCTTACGGGATAAATCGCTACCTACCGAGTCGTAGATAAGCTTTACTTCTACACCTCTTTTTCTAGCATCTATCAATTTATTTATAAATGCATTACCTATAAGGTCGTCTTTAATAATAAAGTACTCGAGGTGTATATGATTTGTAGCCTTATCTAAGTCTTCAAAAATGTATTTAAAGGTGTTCTCTCCGTTAATAAGAACTTTAAGGTCATTTTTAAGAGTTAATGAAGACGATTGATTTTGATTTAATAACCTGACTAGCTTTACACGATTATCTAAAAAATCATCTTCGTACTCTGATAATTTTTGATCTGATAGATGTAAACGTTTCTCCCATGATTTAATTAGGTGATGTCCTGCTAGATCTTTGCGCTTAAAAATTTTAGACTTTCTATATTCCATTCCAAAAAAGTAATAGATCGCAAGACCTACAAATGGAAAGGTGATCAGAAATAGTAAAGAAGATAGCGTCTTTCTAGGGTTTTGATTGCTACGTATTAGAAAAAAAGCTGCACCTAATGCAACCACATAATTTATAATTAGTAGCTCCATGAACCAGTTAGAGAGAAACCAGTCTAACATAATTTAGTTATAATATCCCTCTTCAGGAATTTGGATTAAGTATTCTTTACCTGATTTGTTATTCAGTTTAGGCTCTCTTAACCACGGATTGTGAATTTTAAGAATTTTATAGTTGATGTTGTTAGCTTTCGCGAAAGCGGAAAGGTCATCTACCTGATAATCTACTAAAACATTCTTAGTAGGTATGGTGTCATAACCATGACTAGGATCTACATTAAAACCAAAGTTTTTAGGATTTTTCAAGATCTCTTTAATAGCTAATATTCTGAAAACATATCTACCTGTTTCTTGACCTAAAAGTAGGTCATAGTAACTAGAAACATCTTGGGCATTTAATTGTTTATTAATACCTCCATTACCTGCGTTATAAGCGGCACCTGCAAGTGTCCAACTGCCAAATTTTTCTTTGCTTTGTTTAAGATAATCACAAGCCGCCTTAGTAGCCATTTCTAGGTGGTAACGCTCGTCTACATTATCATTAACCTCTAGACCTAGTTCTTTTCCTGTACCTCTCATGATTTGCCAGAAACCTTTTGCTCCTGCTGGAGATGTAACGTTTTGTAATCCACTTTCTATAACTGCTAGATATTTAAAATCATCTGGCACACCATTTTCTGCTAGAATAGGTTCTATAATAGGAAAGTATTTTTGAGCTCTTTTTATAAGTAAAATACCGTTAGATTGCCAGTAAGTATTTACTAAAAACTCTCTATCTACTCGTTCTCTTATATCTGGCTGGTGCAATGGCACAGCCTCTCCTGCAAAGTCTAGACTCTTAGGCAATTGTACACTGTACACGTTATAATCTTCTACTCTTTTATCGTTATCATTACTTTTATAACTGGTGGCAGCTGTTGTTGTACTTTGTGAATTTGTGGTGCTAGATGCACTGCTAGAATCACCATCCTGTTGTATGGCACCTATGGTGAATATAAAAACAACTGCGATTCCTGCTCCTAAAAATATCTTTTTCATATCTAACTATAATTATGGGTTAAAGATATAAAACATGCGAGTATTAAAGCATTACAAACAGTTAAGCTTTATAATATTTTAAGAAAGTATGATATCTGGTAAATGTTCATTGAACCACCTAAATCTATTAATAATCATAATGTGTGTACCACCGGGCACGATAATACAGTCCTTTATATATTTAATAGGAAAAATGGGATCTTCATCACCATGAATGTGTATGGAATTTAAAAGTGCCTCTTCTTGTTCCCAATTTAAGATAGTATCTAGGGCCCAATTAAGGTATATTCTATTATTAACTGAAAGGTATTTTTTATAAAGTTCTATCTTTTTAGGTGCAAAACCAGGATTATATTTAACGAGTAAATCAAAATTTTCTACCAGTCTAGTAGGTAATATTTTATGAAGTCCAGTCGCTTTAGAAAAACGCATTCTTCTTGGAAATTCTTTCTTTGATTTAACAGTAGATATTAAAATAACTTTTTCTACATCTATCTGTTTGGCCATTTCTTGAACTATAACACCACCAAAGGAAACCCCTATCAACACAGGACTTTCATGCTTAACATGCGTTAACAACCTCGTTACATAATCCCTCAGAGGTTCTTTCACTTTAGGGATAATCCATTCTAGTTTATGGACGGTAAAATCTTTCTCTGGTAATTTTAAATTTTCAAAAATTAATGGAGAAGCTGCCATACCTGGCATTAAATAAACATGCTTCATAATTTAAGGAAACGCTGTCATTTCAGCGCTTTAACATTTTTAATGGTTTTATGACACAAATTTTAAGGTATCTTTACAAGATATTAAGTGAAAATTTTTACTCACGACACTAATCAGCCATAAAGTTAACTTTTAAATATTAGTGCTTATCTATTTTTTAGATATTAAATGAGTTAAAAAAAAGAATATGGAACCTTCTACTACTCTAGAAATTACTGACAATGCTTTTTTGCGTCAGTATGAATGTCGCAAAGGCGATATTTTTGCAAAAATTGAATATTCTCAACAAGAGAGAAAAATATTCTTAACTAAATACATTGTACCAGAAGATCTGGAGGATGATTTAGATTTTAGAAACGAATTCTTAACCGGCGTTTTTGATAACATAAGAGATGAAAAAGAACTAAAAGTTGTTCCTACACATCCTAAAATTGCAGGTTTTGTTCGTAAATTTAGAAACAAATATAAAGATATGCTACCGGTAGGAATAGCTATCTAAAGATTTTACCCCAATAATTATTTAGAATTTAAAGGCTTTTACTTAGGTAAGAGCCTTTATTAGTACATTCTTATTCTAATGAAGACGTTGCCATTCTAATCTAGCTTTTTCTAGATCTTCTGGCACATCGATGCCTATACTCAAGTGACTAGTAGGAATCATCTTAATTTTTTTACCGTGTTCTAGATATCTTATACATTCTATCTTTTCAGATAATTCTAGCGGTGTAGGCGACTGATTATAAAAATCTAATAAAGCACTTTTTCTAAAAGCATAAATACCTATGTGTTTATAAACAGGCTGTTTAACAGCTTTGTCTCTAGGAAAAGGAATCACAGAACGTGAAAAATAAAGAGCATTACTATTTAAATCTGTTATTACCTTTACATTATTAGGGTTTTCAATATCCTCTATTTCAGTAATTTCATGCATTAATGATGCTAGTGAGATCTCCTGATCCTTATCGTTTTCAAAAACCGCAATCAGTTTTTTAAGATCTGTTTGATTTGTAAACGGCTCATCGCCTTGTACGTTAATCACTATATCTGCCTCATAGCTCTCTACAGCCTCTGCAATGCGGTCACTACCAGTTTCATGGTTTTTTTGAGACATTACTGCTTCTCCACCGTTACTAATAATCTCGTTATAAATCACATCACTATCTGTCGCAACAAGAACCTGATCAAATAACCCAGTGTGCAATGCAGCCTCATACGTGCGCATAATGACTGTTTTACCACAAAGGTCTTTCATTAATTTACCAGGAAATCTACTGGCTTCAAAACGTGCTGGAATTACGGCTATTTTTTTCAAAAGATATTTTAAAATTTAAAACAATAGAAATTACTTATTTTTAATAAGAACTCCTTCATTACGAAACAAAGTTACTATTTCTTCTGTCTTATCTCGCTCTAAAACGTAAAGAGTCCTACGTGTTCTGTTTTTTAATTTTATTGCTAGTCCTATAGAATTATTGCCTTTACTATAAATGAGGTATTTAATTTCAGATAAAGCTATTTTAGACTTTCCTGTTAAAAGAAAAAAATTAAAAATAGCTAGAATAGGAAATATGATTAATGGAGTAACAGTTAACCAATTTAATTCATCAAAATTTAAATAATTTATAATAGCTAAAAATATCATTAATAAATTAATTACCTGAAAGATAACTAGTTGCTTCTTAACATTATCTTCTATTTCAAAAAGCTGTAAATCTTTATCATAATTGACTTGAGAAATTTGATAACTGAATAAATCTTTAAGTTTAGATAACATTTGACAATTGAATTTTATAAATATTTCTTTTCATTTTAAAACCAAGATGATTTCTCTTTAATCTCTATACCATGACTTTTAAAAAGCTCTACTTGTTCATCAAATTGCGATAAATTATAGTGATATAACACTCTACGCCTTTTATTATTTAACCTGATACTACCTGTAGCACTGGTTGTAGACTTGCGATAGCTTACCGATTTAATCTGGTCTAGAGGTATGGTTGCATATGCATTATTATTTACAAAACCTAAAATCAACATAGCTGTAAAAAATATAGCAAGTACTAAATAAAATAAATTGAGATTATCAGATTTAAAATATCCTGAAAGCGAGAAAAACAGCATGCTTACAGACAGTATTCTCAACATCCAGACTTGCCCCTTTGCATGATCATCTATTTCAAAACATTGCCTGTCTGGATCAAAGGCTATTGTAGAATTCTTATCTGTAAATAGTTTTTTGACGCTTTTAAACATTTTTTTTATTATCACTTTTAATAATTGAGCGGTACTAGTGGCAATATACTTTCTACTCTCTTGACCTCAAAATCGTTCTCTTCCATGAATTGCACAAAATTTAAACGATGTGCTTCATGATTAAAAATGACGTTACGATACTTGCCGTTTTTTAGTCTAATCATGGTTTGTTTTACTCTTTTATTATTTCTAAATAAAAGATAATCTACCTCTGCCCTTTGTATTTCATTCTTTAATGTATGAGTTTGAAACATAACCACTATTACTATGGTTGAAAATAACAATAACGCATAACTGAATATTTTAAAATACATACCCCAATTATTCACTGTCAGTAATAGATTAAGACTTCCGAAAAACATTAAGCAAATGCTCAACCAAAATCTATTTTTTACATTATCATTTATTAAAAGTGCTTTTTTATCTTCACTAAATCGATAAACAGCATTCTTAGGTCTCAAGTATTTAAACATATCTATTTGTTAGTTTTATCTCGCTTTCGCGAAAGCGGAATTATCATAAAACATTATCTATTAATAACGACTTCTTGCTTTTTCTTATTAAAAATTCTCTTATACAACTTTCTAATACCTATCAAAAGGAAGAACACAATTACGACAGCTAGTGGTGCAAATATTATAGAGACTAAGGATAGCATGCCACTAAAACCAGCCTCGGCAGTGCTTACTATGGGATTTGCAAAACCTCCTGTTGTAGAAGTACTCATTGCTCTCGCTCCAGATGTGGTGGTAGAAATAGCGGCTGCAGTACCACCACCTGCGATAATAGCCATAGTCCATGTAAAAACTGGATTCATATCTCCCATGACACTTACCATTACCGCAGTACCTGCTATGGCGGCTAGTGGTACAGAAATAGTGTCTAGCAAATTATCTATATAAGGTATGTAATATGCAAGTATCTCCACTATTGCGGCTACTCCTAGTACGATCACAGCGGTAAGACTACCTGCCCACTGCCAGCTCTCATTAAGTGGTATGACGTCAAAGTAAGCTGCGAGACTTGCACATAGTAATGGTATAAAAACTCTAAAACCAGCACTAGCGGCTAGTCCTACACCTAAACAAATGCTAAAAATAATTTCAAACATATTAATCCTCTATAAAATGATCGTTTTTAAAACCTATAAGATACAAATTTGTTTTGGCACGTGTCACTGCCGTGTACAACCATCTTAAATATCCTTTATCTGGTCCGTCTGGTAAATAGGGTTGTTCTATAATCACGTTTTCCCACTGTCCACCCTGTGACTTATGACAGGTTATCGCATATGAAAATTTAACCTGTAAGGCATTAAAGAAAGGGTTTTCTTTTATCTCTTTGTACTGTTTATATTTAGGCAACTTTAAATAATCCATACGCACTTCTTGATAGAGTTTATTGCTCTCTTCATAAGTAAGCGATGGAGTTTCTGATGTTAATGTGTCTAGTAAAAGTACGGTTTCAAATTCTTTCATATTAGGGTAATCTACCATTCTCACCTTTACCTCTGCAAAATGAAAGCCATAAATGTTTTTAAAAGCAAAAATTTCTAAAACCTCTACAATATCACCATTTGCAATAAAACCGGCATCGCTAGATGGTTGCAACCAGTGATAGTTATTCTTTACGACCATTAAATAGTCCCCAGGCGATAGCTCGTTTTCATTAAATAGAATGCGAGACCTTATTTGTTCATTATAAAGATTTGCTCTTTTATTAGAACGTACGATTATAGCCGTCTCTTCATGTCCATGAAAATCATAAGCACTATTGATAGCATCCATAATTTCATGACCATCTATAAGCCTGTTAATGTCTGTAAATCTTTCTACGTCAAATTTAAAGTCAAAGTTCTCCTCTAGAATATGGTTACGTATAGTAGTCGCATTGAGTAAAATACCAGAGTTCTCACTTTGTCGTTTTACCTCGTCCAATTCTATTTCTGTGACTTCTTTTAAATAACGCTGTTCTATAAGCTGGCTGTCTAGCGCAGGAGAGACATCTAGTTTAACAGGCGGTAATTGAGCCGTATCTCCTATAATCATCAATTTACAGTTCACACCGCTATATACATATTCTATAAGGTCGTCTAATAAAGAACCATTACCACCGAACATTTTATTCTCTGCAGCAACATCAGGAATCATCGATGCTTCATCGACAACAAATAATGCGTTGCGATGCTTATTTTGTTTTAAAGTAAACTGTACTCCACCGCTTCCTTGTCCCTTAGGATAGTAAATTTCTCTGTGAATGGTTGCTGCTTGTTTATTTGCATAATTACTTATCACTTTTGCAGCTCTACCAGTCGGTGCTAGAAGAACACAGTTCATTTTGAGCTTCCAAATACTCTTAACAATCGTACTTGTTAAGGTAGTTTTACCTGTACCGGCATAACCACGCAACATAAATAACCGATCTTTATTTTTATCTAAAATAAAATCGGCCAGATACTCTAGCGCTCTATCTTGCTCATTTGTAGGTTTAAACGGAAAATCTAATAGTAATACTTTGTAAAATTCTTGTGGTGTCATTGCAAATTGTGGAAAACTGAGTATAAACTTAACTCAAATTTCATATCTCAAGCTAGGATGAGTGAAAAAAAATTGTAGATTTGTTTGCTTTGAAAAATAGCATTAAACCATTAATAGTATGTTCAATTTAATTATATCAGTTGTTTTAGGTCTAATAGTACTAATCCTACTAGCCGTATTCATAAACAAGATTCCTAAAAAGTTTCACCCTATCATTATCATCGCCTTATTAGCGGTAAGTGGATTCTTTGGGTACAAACTTTACAAATCTATCGAAGAGCCAGTAAAATTTGCCGAAGCAAAAGAAGAACGCTACATGCAAATAGTTAGTCAACTAGTAAAATTACGTGAAGCACAAAATGCTCACAAATCAATTACTGGTACGTATTCAAATGACATTAACAAACTAGCTCGTTTTGTAGACACCGCAAAATTTGCACTTACTCAAAAACGTGATAGTACTGTAATTGATGAAGAGCGTAACCTTAAATTTAGACTACGTGCAAATGACCCTAATGGTTATAAGAAAGAAATTACAATAACAGACACATTAGGATTTACATCTGTAAAAGATTCTCTTTTCAGAGATGTAGATGTTTCTCAATTATTAAAGTATCAAGTAGCTGGAACACCTGGTTCTATAGAGCTTAAAACTGATGTAGTAATAGACAAAGAGAATAGAGTTCCTGTTTTCCGTGCGGTAGCAGATAAGAAAGACATTCTTTTTGATCAACCAGAAAGACTAGTAAAAGACGAATTAGAGATTAAGAGTGTAGAAGCGATCGATGGTCCTACTATTTTTGTAGGTAGCCTAGATGAGATTACTACTAGTGGTAACTGGCCGAGACAGTATGCACCTAACAACAACTAGTCCTAACGACACCATAAAGAAACTGTCCGTCCTGATTCATCAGGATGGACTTTCTTTTTATACCTATAACTCAACAGGAATTATAGATTCTTTACATAAAGAATTTAAGCACAGTGCAAATCCTATTGAGATTTTACAAATTATTGAGACTTGTTTTAGAGAAGAGTCTTTTTTGGATTCCGCTTTCGCGAAAGCTACCCTACTCTACCACCACAACATTTTTACAAGCGTCCCTGCACTTTTATACAATGAAGACCATGCAGCAGATTACCTTAAATACAATGCTAGAATTCTTGAGACAGATGTATTAAGTGTAGATGAAAACCTGGGTGAAACAGGTGTAAATACCGTTTACATAGCCTATTCTAACATAAATAATTACTTCTTTGAACGTTATGGAAGTTATGAATACTATCATTACAGCTCTCGTATTCTAGAGGCAAGAAGTAAATCTACCATAGCATTACAACCACAAGTTTATCTAGATATAAAAGACAGTCATTTTTACCTTTCTATTTTTAACAAAGGAAAACTAGTCGCACATAATCTTTTCCCTCATGATGCGATAGAAGACATTTTATACTACACTATGTTTACCACACACCACAATGACCTCGATCCAGAGACCATGAAAATGGTGGTATGTAGTGAAGAAAAAAACGAGGCACTCTTAGAGCTATTATACACCTACGTGCGATACGTAACTCAAGAAGAAAATTACCCAAATTACCTAGAACAAATCATATGCGTATAATATCTGGAACACATAAAGGACGTCGTATATCGGCACCTAAAAATTTACCTGTAAGACCTACTACAGATATGTCAAAGGAGGCTTTATTTAATATATTGCGTCATAAGATTCATATTCATGATATAAAAATGTTAGAGCTATTTGCTGGTAGTGGTAATATGGCTTATGAATTTTGTAGTCGCGGCGCTGGTAGCGTTCTAGCAGTAGATCAACACTATCCATGTATTGCATTTATTAAAAAAACTGCCGAAGAACTAGATTTCCCGATAGACACTATCAAGGCAGATGTTTTTAAGTTTATAGAAAAACATAAAGGAAAGTACGACATCATCTTTGCCGATCCTCCTTATGCGCTAGAAGAAGAAGACTTTCTTAAATTACCAGAATATGTATTTAAGAACGAGCTTCTATCTGAAGATGGAATACTAATCATTGAGCATTCAAAGCATACCTCTCTATCGAGTCATGAACATTTTGATAACGAGCGCCGTTATGGCGGTACCGTTTTCAGTTTCTTTAATGGACCTAGTAGTGAGGAAGAAGAGTAGTGAAATATTGAAAGTATTTTTAATTATAATAGGCTCTATAGTAGGTCTGATAATTATAATATTCTTGATTTTCATTGGCATATTTTTCTATTATACTTATCAGGACCACCGATTTGGAACTTATGAAATCCCTGAAAAATATGAGTATTTAAAGAAACCAATACCCTATTTAAATTATGCACAGAAAGATTCATTACACCATATTCATAAAGAAAGTAACGACCTATTAGTTATAGGTGATGGTTATAGTGGCTACACGTTTTATAGTTGGTACCAACCTAGTTCTAAAGGAACCCTATTTATAAAAGGCTATGAAACAGAACGTAACATAGAATTAATGCCTGAATTACTTAAGGATCGAACTTCTATAATTATAGACGCAACTAATAATTTATATCAATTGCGTTCTGAAGAAACAGCCATTCACGAAGGTACATTTGATAAGTTTTATCCTGCAAGATTTGAATTATGGTTTCAATCTAACAATGAAATACTTCCAGCTGTAAAAATCATTGAAAAAGAATACCTAATAGATGGTTGGGATAGATAATAAAGTAAAAGTTTTAAATACCCTCATATGATAAAGTCTACTTTTCTAATTTTACTATTTATAACATTAAACGGCTGCAGTATTTTCAACAAAAAAGAGCTGCACCTTAACGGGCCTACTGTTGAACAAGCTTAAAATATAAATAAAACCACAGATAAATTTGTGGATGGAATATATGCAGAAAGCGGTAATGAGACTAGTTTATCGCATACTTTAGAATATTCTCCTAAAAATATTTACTTTATAAACTATACACCTGTTATAGTTGCAAGAGACTTTAAACACCTATCAAGAGAAGTAAGTCCAATAGGTGATCCTGTAATTAGTGTAGAGTTACACGAAAGTGCTCACGATAAATGGTATGAAGCTACAAAAAAAGCATTTCAAAATAAAAGCCCTTTATTCGTTATAGTTAACGGTAAAGTAGTAAGCGCACCGATGGTAAATAGTGGCCCTATTTCTGGAGGGCGACTTCAAATAAGTGGTGATTTTACTATGGATCAAGTAAGTGATATCATAGCTGGAATTAAAGAACGTAATTCTAAAATATAAAAATAGCAGGTCTATAAGCCGGATTCTGTTCTTCAATTGCTTGAATACCTCATCATTTATCTAGAATAACAATTACTTGTTATCTCAAACTGCCTACCCTTCAGAATCGCGCGGATAGCGCTCGAGCTCTGATTTACGCGACATTTCACCACATAGAGTTTACCTGGTTTCACTACAGCATTACCTGTACATACTTTCTGTTGCACTTGTCCTATCTCGTTTACACAAAAGTGAAAACAAAACGACGGCCGTTAGCCGCTATGTTATCCTACGGTGTCCGGACTTTCCTACCTTGTTTACACAAGATCGATAAGGCGACCTGCTATGCTGCAAAACTAGTTAATAAATGTTGATAATTTACAGAAATTATACTCTTAGAAAGTAAGGCTATACGATCATAGCAAAGTATCTTTGACCTATGGAACCATTTATAGTATCAGCTAGAAAATACCGCCCTGAGACATTTGAAGATGTCGTAGGTCAAGGCGCTATTACACAGACACTAGAGAATGCAATTAAAAGCAATCACCTAGCACAAGCATTGTTATTTACTGGTCCCAGAGGTGTAGGAAAAACTACCTGTGCACGTATTCTAGCAAAAAAGATCAACCATGAAAGTGGAGAATATGATCCCGATGAAGATTTTGCCTTTAACATATTTGAACTGGATGCTGCCTCTAACAATGGTGTAGACCAGATAAGAAGTATAGTAGATCAAGTACGTATACCACCACAAGTAGGTAAGTACAAAATCTATATTATTGATGAGGTACACATGT
Source organism: Nonlabens sp. Asnod2-A12 (assembly GCF_045063745.1). NCBI lineage: Bacteria > Pseudomonadati > Bacteroidota > Flavobacteriia > Flavobacteriales > Flavobacteriaceae > Nonlabens > Nonlabens sp. Asnod2-A12. The sequence continues at coordinate 770,506 of NZ_JBEFOB010000003.1, forward strand.
TATCAAATGCAGCTTTTAATGCGTTTCTTAAAACACTAGAAGAGCCGCCAGCACATGCTATCTTCATTCTAGCAACTACAGAGAAGCATAAGATCATACCTACGATTTTATCTAGATGTCAAATTTTTGATTTTAAACGCATTACTGTAAGCGCCATGCGTGAACATTTAAAGCGTATTTCTATTAAAGAAGGTATTACTGCCGAAGAAGATGCGCTACAAATTATAGCTCAAAAAGCAGATGGAGCGCTAAGAGATTCCCTTTCTATATTTGATCGCGTAGTTAGCTTTTCTGGTAAAGAACTTACCGTTAAGGCAGTTACTGAAAATCTAAACGTACTCGATAGAGAGACTTACTTTAAAGTCACAGATTTATTACTAGAAAACAACATCCCGCAATTACTGGTAGATTATGATGTTATCATGACTAAGGGTTTTGATGGACAGCATTTTGTAAGTGGTCTTGCCTCACATTTCAGAGACTTAATGGTCTGCAAAGATGAGCGTACTATCGAATTATTAGAAGTAGGAGATCAAACTAAAAATAAATACTTAGAACAAGCTAGAAACGTTGATCTTAACTTTTTAAGGAAGGCAATAGAAATAGCAAACCAGGCCGATTTTAATTATCGAGCCAGTCGCAACCAGCGCCTTTTAGTTGAATTAACTCTCATGCAGCTTGCCTCCATCACCTCTGATGAAGCAAAAAAAAAAATGATGTAAACTACATCATCCCTGCAACACACTTTAATGATACAGCGATTCAACAGACTAGTACAGCAAAAACTGTATCTAGCAAAGAGAGCCACAATACACCAGAAGTAACCTCTCCTAATTCTCCACCTACTGAGAATTCAGGAAATTATAAACAGACCCAATCTACAACACAGCAAACTGCTGTAGTTAATGAACCTCCTGCAGAAAAATCAACCAACACCACTATTACTAGCGCACCATCACCTGCAGTGTCTGGATCACTAGAAGAAGCAAGAAAAGCTTTGTTTGCCAAGAGCAAGAAAAAGGTGAGCGGCCTATCCATACAAGGAATAGAGGCTAAAAAGGTTCACATTGCAAGTATTCAAGGTAAGCAAGTCGTTCATGATAAACTACCAGAAGAAGATTTTACTCAAGAACAATTAACCAATGTCTGGATAAAATATGTAGAGCATTTAACAGAAAGAGGGCAGCTTATTCTAGCCAGTATAATAAATGCTGACAGACCTGTTTTAGAAGGTACTACCATAAAACTAAGATTCCCTAATCAATCTATGAAAGAAGATCTTGAAAAGTCACAAGGTCAGATATTAGAATATTTAAAACGAGAACTCAATAATTACCTTATAGATTTTAAAATAGCCGTCGATAAAAGCGTTACTAAAAAATACGTTTATACAGACCAAGATAAATTTTCTAAACTAGTAGAGAAAAACCCTGCAGTAGACCTATTGAGAAGAACATTTGACCTAGATTTTTAAAATTAAAATTTTACGCACAAAAAAAAGCCTCTTAAAAAATTAAGAGGCTTTTTTTATATAGTATATATACAGAAGTGTAACTTATAATTTATAAGAAACCCCTAGTTGAAACCATCTGTTGTTTGCATCTTCTAATTCTGCAAATTCTCTATCAAAGATATTAGAAAGCCCATAACCATAACGTACATCTACTGCCCAGTTTTCATCCATCTTATAACCTATACCACCTACTGCAGCAAAGTCATAGTTATAATAATCGTTATTATCTCTCTCTGTTACATTAACACCTGCTTGAGGTCCTAACAAAATGAATAAACGACGTCCTAAGTCTAATCTAGCTAGAACCGACACTTGTAACCAGTTTGTTTTTAACTGTACATTATCTCCATTTTCAAGTCTTAACTCTTTTTCATTTACACCCAAGGCAGACACACCTAATTCTGGCTGTAAAGAAAAGCTATCACTCAAAGCTACTTGTGCAAAAAAACTTGCATGAAGCCCTACTCTACTATCTATATCATCCCACTTTTCATTACCTCCTGAAAGGGTTGAATAATTTGCACCTAAACGAAATCCATAAAAAACGTCTTGAGATCTTTGAGCAGTAGCCGTAGCTCCACAAAAAATAATGCTAACTAATAGTAAAAATTTTTTCATTTTTAAATATTTAATTGTCAAAGTTAATCTAACTATATTCTAAAGTAATAAATTAAACATGTAAACGTTTGAGATTATCGATTATCTGCATTAAAAATCGATTTAATAATACCATCTGTTAATCCTATTTTAGGAACATAAATATTTTTTGCCTTACTCCACTTCATAGCACGTAGATATATGCGACAGGCAGGTATTATTACATCAGCTCTATCATGATTTAAATTAAGATGATAAACGCGCTCTTCATAATTATAATTTTGCAATTGCTCATAATAATTTACTAGATAAAAATAAGAAATAGGCTTGCCCACTCTTTTACCACTACTTTTAAATATATTATTTATGTTCCCACCAGACCCTATAAGATCTATATGATCATATGCATTAGTTATTTTTTTAATCCAGCCTTCTGCCTCGTCCCACAAAGATTTACTTACCATATCATTAAGCAATCTGACCGTACCTATTTTAAAAGATTTTGAAACAATCTCTTTACCATAGGCAAATAGAGTAAATTCTGTACTACCTCCACCCACATCTACATATAAATACACCTTTTCTTGATCAATAACAGCATGTAAATCGGTCATAGCTATAATTGCAGCCTCATGAGAGCCATCTATAATCTCTATATTGATACCTGATTCTGCCTTAATTTTTGCAACGACATCTGTACCATTTAGCGCTTCCCTCATTGCACTAGTGGCATATGCTTTATACGTTTTCACCTTGTGGACACCCATTAATAACTGATATGACTTCATAGAATCTACCATTCTATCAATGTTCTCTTGAGATATCTTTCCGTTAACAAAAACATCTTGTCCCAATCTTATAGGTACCCTAACTAGACTCGTTTTCTTGAATACAGGCGGCTCGTCATTATAGAGAGTTACTGTAGCTATCAATAACCTTATTGCATTAGAACCTATATCTATCGCTCCATATTTTTTAATTTCAAACGCCATTAATCTGTAATTTGATTTTTATAATATTGATATGTTGCATATTGTGATCGAACAGGCTTATCGTCGTTAGTGACATAATTATTAAGCTGGTCAGCACAAATCTCTCTCGCTTTTACATTATCACTCCAGCATATATCCATGGTTTCTATAATCTCCTTCTTGATATCTTCGTCATAAATAGGACAAGCTATCTCTACCCTACTATCTAAATTACGCGCCATAAAATCTGCACTAGAGATATATAGGTCGTTTTCGCCTTGATTATAAAATCTATAAACACGTGGGTGTTCTAGGAATCTATCAACAACACTGATTACTTTAATATTTTCGCTCATTCCTTTAACACCAGGAATTAAACAACATATACCGCGTATTATTAATTCTATTTTCACTCCTGCATTAGAAGCTTCATAGAACAAGTCTATCATTTTTAAATCTGAGAAAGAATTTACTTTGGCACGTATTTTTGCTGGTTTTCCCGCTTTCGCGAAAGCGATCTCACGACGTACTAAACGTTCAATTCCATTTCTAAGATAGTTAGGAGAAACTAGTAGATGTTTATACCTATGTTGCTTATAATTAACTTCAAAGAAATCAAAAACACGTTCTACTTCTTTTAAAATCTTACGATTTGCAGTAAACAAAGTGTAATCGGTATAAATTCCTGCTGTAGATTCATTAAAATTACCTGTGGAAATGAATCCATATCTAGAAATTTTACCTTCTTCTTCTCTCGTTATACAACATGCTTTACAGTGTACTTTTAAACCAGGTACACCGAATATCATACGCACACCTTCTTCCTGCATCAACTCTGCATAATTAATATTTGCTTGTTCATCAAACCTGGCTTGTAGCTCAATAGAAACGGTTACTTTTTTACCGTTTTTAACAGCGTTGATAAGTGAACCAGCAATTTGAGAAACTTCAGCCAGTCTATAGATCGTTATCTTTATGGTTCTCACTTTAGGATCTAGAGCTGCTTCTCTTAAAAATTTAGTTGTATTTGAAAATGTGTGGTAAGGCGTATATTGAAGAATATCTTTTTGAGCAATTCTTTCTAATAAAGAACCTCGAATCTTAACATCTTTAATAGGCAATGCCGGCAATTTCTCATAGAGTAAATCTGTTCTTCCTAGACTTGGAAATTTAAGATAATCTCTTCTATTGTGATAACGACCGCCTGGTATAATGCTATCATTATTATCAATTTGTAATTTATCTTTGATAAGAGTCAGTGTATCTTCATGTATATTCCTATCATATACAAAGCGCACAGGATCACCGTCTTTACGATCGTGAACACTGCGACGTATTTTTTCTAATAGACTCTTTTTAAGATCTAACTCCATATCTAACTCTGCATCTAGTGTTACCTTAATCATATGAGCTTCTATCTCTTTATAATCAAAAATATTAAAGATGTAATGCATACGATGCCTTATCAAGTCATCAATTAATATGATATATTGCTTATCATCACCTTCTATTTGAGGTAGTACGACAAATCTATTTAGGTACTTAGGCTTTTCTATTAGGGCATACCTTATACTTTCATCTGTCATAACCATACGCACAGCGAGATATCCGAATCCATCTCTTAAATGAGGGAAATCTACATGATCGTTAATCATTATCGTACTTATAGCCGGACTAATTTTATCATTAAAATAATTCCTAATAAAACTCTCGTGCTCGGTAAGCACCTCAGTTTCATCCACTATAATAATACTCTCATGTTTTAGTTCTTCTTCAAGCTCTGCAAGGACATTAAAACTACGTGCCTGGTCAACAATAACCATCTCGTTAATCTTCTGTAATAACTCTTCAGCTGTAATCCCACCTAGTGATTTTGTAGCATTTTTACCTGCTCTTTGAATGCGCTGTATAGTCGCATAACGCACCTTAAAGAACTCATCTAGATTATTTGAGAATATACCTAAGAACCTTAAACGTTCAATAAGTGGTACTTTTTTATCACTAGCCTCTTGTAAAACTCTAGCATTAAATCGCAGCCAGCTTAATTCTCTATTATAGTATTGGTTCATCTTATTAATTTCGGGAATATGTGAAACTTAGTACTTCCTTTTTCTAAAGATTTCCATGAATTAGTCTCAAAATCTATAGCAACTACTCCAGCGGTAGGAACATTATCAAATCTAGTAGTACCCAGTAAATTTACTAAATCAGTTATTCCATTATTATGACTAAATATAACTAAAGTCTCTACACTATCGTCACAAGTGGATATTACTTCTAACAACTCTTGCGCATTAAAAGTATACAAATCTCGTTTCAATTTAAGAGTACTTAATTGATAATCCATATACTCAGTAACTAATGTAGCCGTTTGCAAAGCTCTAGCCGCTGTGCTGGTCCAGACCAAATCTGGATTTATTTGAGCTGTTTTCAACGCTTTACCTATAAGGTGTGCATCTTCTATACCACGTTGAGTGAGTACCCTATCGTGATCTCTAACTTGCAGCTCCCATGAGGACTTGCCATGACGTATTACAATTAGTTTTTTCATTAAGGCTGTAATCTTTTAAACGACCAATTCTCTTCTAACTTTTCATATAAAATACGGTCATGAAGTCTATTGGGTCTTCCTTGCCAAAACTCAAAAGTTAAAGCGTCACAAGAATAGCCACCCCAGAAATCTGGCAATGGAACATCAACTCCATCAAATTTTTGTTCAAAATGCAATAATTGTTTTTCTAACTCTTCTCTAGATGAAATTGAATTACTTTGACTGCTTGCCCATGCTCCTATCTGGCTTCCTCTAGGTCTAGATCTAAAATAAGATAACGATTTTTCTCTAGAAACTTTTGTAACGTTTGCTTTTATTACAATTTGTCTTTCTAATGAAGGCCAGAAGAAATGTAAACTAACTTTATTATAAGCATCCATTGCCATTCCTTTTTCTGAAGAATAGTTAGAATAAAAAAGGAACTTTTTATCGACTATTTCTTTAAGCAGAACAATACGAGATTTAGGAAAGCCGTCTACACCTAATGTACAAAGACTCATTGCATTTGCTTCATCCACTTGAATATTATCTTTTGCATCTTGAAACCAAGAGTCAAATAATTCATAAGGGCTAGCAGGCAGTATAGTCTCTAGCAAAGCATCTTTGTCGTATGATTTACGCAGGTTTTGAAGGTCTCTTTGCATATAATTTATTGTTTTATGCAATTTACATTAATTGCAACTTTTGTAATATGAAACAATTATTAAATATCATTATCAATTTAATAAATTCTTCAATACAATCACCACAAATACAGATACACCTAAAGCATCAAGTAAGGCTCACGATACATATGTAAAAAAAAAGATGTTCCTAATTAAATAAGAATTCCGTAGAATCAACTTATTTAAAACAAACTAGAATGGTGAAAATTAAATAAACTGGAAGAAAAAAAGCATCGATAAAAGTGAAAATTATCTAAGATAAAAAGAGAAGTCCTACCCTATAAAACAAAAAAACCGTTTTCATCGTAAGATGAAAACGGTAATTACAAAAGCCTTACGACTTTTAGTCGGGGTGGCAGGATTCGAACCTGCGACCTCCTCGTCCCAAACGAGGCGCGATGACCGGGCTACGCTACACCCCGATTTTTATTTATATCAGTTTCGGTTCTGATGTACTAACCTTGTATATTAATACCTAAATTCAAATATTAAAGAGGTTAATTTTGCGGAGAGACAGGGACTCGAACCCTGGCGACGGTTGCCCGTCGACAGATTAGCAATCTGCTCCATTACCACTCTGGCACCTCTCCTAATATGTTAATGAACTCGCTTCGTTTCCGTAAGCGGTTGCAAATTTAAGTCTACTTTCTGTTTCTCACAAATAAAAAGAACTTTTTTTTCAAAAATTATTCTGGATATTCTATTCTAACATGATAAATACTAGCTAACTTCTTTTTAATCACTGCTTTAATCAATTCAATCTGTTTAAAAGTAATATTTGCATTTAAGAACTGACCGCTATCCACTTGTCCCTCTATAATCTTATCTACTAAATTGTCTATCTTAATAGAAGTAGGATTCTTTAAACTTTTTGAAGCTGCCTCTACACTATCTGAAATCATAAGTATAGCAGTTTCTTGACTAAATGGTCTAGGACCTGGATATCTAAAGCTATCTTTATCTACGTCGGGATTATCCTCTTTTGCTTTGGAATAGAAATAATACACCAAACTATCTCCGTGGTGTGTTCTAATAAAATCTATAATTCTATCTGGCAAGTTGTATTTACGAGCGATTTCTATACCATTAATGGTATGATCTATAATAATTCTAGCGCTATCTTCTGGATCTAAATCATTGTGTGGATTAATACCGCTTCCTTGATTTTCGGTGAAATAGGTTGGATTCTTCATTTTACCTATATCGTGATAAAGCGCTCCTACCCTAACTAGCATTGCATTTGCTCCTATTTCATTAGCTATGGTTTCGGCAATATTTGCCACATTTAAAGAATGGTGAAAAGTTCCAGGAGCTTTATTAGATAGTTCTTTAAGAAGTCGTGAATTAGTATCACTAAGCTCTAACAAAGAAACATCACTTACCAATCCAAATATTTTCTCAAATATGTAAATAAGAGGCCAAACAAACAGCATTGCCAAACCACACAGGACAAAGTAACCTAAACGCCCCCATTCCCATCCTACAATACCTCCTTGATTTATTGCATAAAAAGCAAAATAAGATACAAAATACACTCCAATTATCTGTGCAACAGTCAGAAATAGATTTGCTCTTTTATATATTTCCTTACCTGAGAGAATTGTCACTATACCTGACATCATTTGAAGAAAAAGATACTCATCACTATTAGGTACTATAAAACTTAAGATAAAAATAGTTACCACATGAGTAAACAAACCCAATCTAGCATCAAAAAAAGCTTTAAGTACTAGAGGAAGAATACATACAGGAACTACATATATGTACTCTACATTAATATTGACTACTGTCGCTGTTAATACTACAATTAATCCAACATTAAAAAATATAAAAAACAACTTCCTGAAATTAGAAAAAATATCTTGACGATACCTCCATAAGAACAATAACAGCATTGCATATGCCATACCTACTAAAATAATATAACCGGTAAGCTTCCAATTATACTGGGAATCTGTCCAAGTTTGTGATTTATAGGTATTATTTAATGTATTTAATATTAAGAGCTTTTGCCCTTCCACTATTTCGCCTTGAGCGATAATACGAGCACCTTGAGTAACTAAGCCTCTGGTAGTTAAAATCTTGCTTAATTCTTCCTTTATAGCTATGTCAGTTAATTCTTTATCAAAAACAACATTAGACTCAATAGAACTAAGTAGGCTAGATAATAAAACTGTTTTATTTAAACTTGGATTACTAGTTAGAAGATTTTTACTACTTATTAAATCGCTTAGCTCATTTGGTAAATAAATATTACCATAACTGGAAGATATCACTTCATTATTTGCAGTTAAAACAACAGGCTGATTATCATCAAGATCTAATGGAACTTCAAGATAACCGACTTTGTACAACTTATTTAATATAGATTTCACATCCTTTAAAAGAAGCTTATACTCATCGCTATTTAAAGAATCGGTACTAGGATTATATTTTGATAACCACTTATTATAAACCTTATCTTTAATATTATTGTCTACTTTAAAATAACGTGGCGTCTTAGCAGAAACTGCTTGTTGTTCTAACAATAAAGCTTGTTCTCCTTTTTCTATAGGAAAGGAAAAGGGAGCGTATAGAGTCTCATAATCCCATGGTTCACCCTGGTTATAATCATATTTAAAACGATTATTATTAGGAAACACATAAACAGTCAATGCTGTACAAAAACATAGTAAAATGATTTTATAAACAAGACTTTGATAATTGTACAATCTATTCATTACGTGATGCAAAGAAGACAAATTAACGACTATAGTTTTAATAAACCATTAATATAGTCACACAAATGAGTGTTTGGTAGACCAGTTAGACCTAAATTACTTATTAAATTCATTATTTTTGCAGTATAAAAATCAAGACATGAAAAAAGTAGTTATAGTATCTTATGCAAGAACTCCTATAGGAAGTTTTATGGGGAAATTATCATCAGTTCCAGCCACAAAACTAGGATCTGTAGCTATTAAAGGTGCACTAGATAAAATTTCTTTGGAGCCCAACCTTGTAGACGAGGTATTAATGGGTAACGTAGTGCAAGCAGGTACTGGACAAGCTCCAGCTAGACAGGCAGCATTAGGAGCAGGAATATCTATAGACACACCAGCATCTACTATCAATAAGGTTTGTGCAAGTGGAATGAAGACTATTATGATGGCTGCTCAATCTATTGCCTTAGGAGATAACGATATCGTTATTGCCGGAGGAATGGAAAACATGAGCATGATACCACATTATGTACATATGAGAAATGGTCAAAAATTTGGACCAACTACTCTAGTAGACGGTATGCAAAAAGACGGACTAGTTGACGCATACAGTCAAGAAGCTATGGGAACTTGTGCTGACCTATGCGCAACAGACCACAGTTTTACTCGTGAAGACCAAGATGAATTTGCCATACAATCTTATGAACGCTCTAAAGCTGCATGGGAATCTGGTAAGTTTAACGACGAAGTTGTACCAGTAGCTGTTCCACAAAGAAGAGGAGACGATGTAATAGTCGATACAGACGAGGAGTTTTCTAATGTAAAAATGGAAAAAATACCTGCATTGCGACCTGCTTTTTCTAAAGACGGTACTGTAACTGCAGCAAACGCCTCTACTATTAACGATGGTGCCGCAGCACTAGTTTTAATGAGTGAAGAAAAAGCAAATGAATTAGGATTAACTGCACTAGCAACTATAATAGGTTATGCTGATGCTGCACAAGAGCCTAAATATTTTACAACAGCTCCTGCCAAAGCGCTTCCTAAAGCTCTTAATAAAGCAGGTGTAGCTATAAGTGATGTAGATTACTTTGAATTTAATGAAGCATTTGCTGTAGTAGGCTTAGCTAACATGAAAATATTAGGTCTTAATGACAGTAATGTAAATGTATACGGTGGTGCTGTTTCTTTAGGACATCCTCTAGGTTGTAGTGGTGCTAGAATAGTAACGACACTCATGAGTGTCTTAAGACAAGAGAAAGGAAAGATAGGCGCTGCAGCTATCTGTAATGGTGGCGGTGGCGCAAGTGCAATCGTGATACAATCGTAAGTTAAGAATCTATGAGATACGGTGTCTGTCCGATTTCTATTGCTCCTTTAAGGTTAGAAACTAGTGATGCCAGCGAGATGGTATCACAAGTTCTCTATGGAGAATTATTTAAGGTATTAGAAAAAAGAAAGAAATGGTCTAAAATTAGACTTGCTCATGATAATTATGAAGGCTGGATTGATAACAAACAGTTCAAAGAAATTGAATCTGAACAATACCAACACTTTGTAAAGCACTCAAAATTTTATTCTAAAGATTTAATATCTCATTTAACACATGAGGACAAAACATTGAGCACACTAACCATAGGTGCTCAAGTAAGCTCCACATCGTTATTAAAAGACACTTTTCAAAACGACATAAACACAGTTATACTTGGTAGTTCTAACCTTATCAATAACGCTTTATTATTTCTTAACACTCCTTATTTATGGGGCGGCAGGACACCACTAGGCATAGACTGTAGTGGTTTTACTCAGTTAATATATAGACTAAGTGGTTTTGACCTATTAAGAGATGCTAGCCAGCAAGCTACACAAGGTGAAGTGTTGAGCTTTATAGAAGAAGCTGAACCAGGCGACCTTGCTTTTTTTGATAATAATGAAGGTAAAATTACACACGTTGGAATAATAATGAGTGATAATTATATCATACATGCTCATGGTAAAGTAAGAATAGATCGCTTAGACCAGAGTGGTATTTTTAATATTGAAGAAAACATTCATACTCACAAGTTGAGAGTTATTAAGAAAATAATATAAATAAAAAAGCTCTTGAATAAATCAAGAGCTTTTTTTTCTATTCCGCTTTCGCAAAAGCGTTATAAATACTTACATCTTAGATTTAATTTGTGCAGACTTATCTGTCATACCTAAAAAGTCATACAGACTAACTAAGGTTGCCATCACACCTTTATCCTCTGGCTTTAAATCATGTGCCTTTTCTAAATAAGAAACCGCTTGAGTATAAAACTCCTTTTGCTCTGCAGCAGTTGTCGTCTCTAAATTGCCTGTTTCTAGATAAGCATTCGATAAATTTACTAAAGCATAATAGTTTTTAGACTCTAACTTAAGGCTAGATTTAAAGTAACGTATTGCACTTTCATAATTCTTTTTCTCTATTGCCGCAGCTCCTAGATTATCAAAAACCTTAGGATCAGTTATATCAGAGTCCATATTCTCTATAGCTTCTTTGTACTCCTCCATCATTCCTAAAGTTAATAATACATCTGGCTTAACTAACTTAAGAGACTGATCGTTAGGATGAGCATTAAGAGCTGTTTCATAAACCTCTTTTGCCTTAACCTTGTCCTCTTTATTCACATGTAACCATACCGTTTTAAGAACAATATCACCTAAATTAGAATTACTTTTTTCTAAAGCAGGATTTGTATGAGTTTTTGCTTTTACCGAATAATCTCTCACTTTTTCATTAGAAAATTGCTCCACTACACCATTTAAATTAGTCGCTACATAAGTAGTTTTTACTCCTGTATATCCTTTTTCTAAAAGTGATGAATATTTTTCTAAAGCCACATCAAATTTAGAACTACTATAAGCAAGATTACCTGCATTATAAAGCATATCTAAATTCTCTGGATTACTTTCATACAACTCATCTACCAGTTTCAACGCCATATCTGCATCACCACTAGCTACTTTATCATTTGCAATTTGAAGCTTACTTTTGAGAATTAAATTTTCTAAAATTGGCTCAAACTTCAAGTTCGAATAACCCAATTCTTTAGACTTTGCGATAGCAGACTCTGCTTTACGCAAATCATCAAGATTTACTGGCTGTCCACCTGAAAGGTCCATATAATTTGCACCTTTGAAAAATTGATAAGCTCCTGCGTATTCTGCTTCTACAGAATTCTCATCTATAGAATTAAATAATTCCTGTGCTTTGCTGAATTCTCCTTTTTCTACTGCCTTAGTAATTTTCTTAATCTCCTTTTTCTGAGCAACAGCCATAGAGGCTATTGCTAGAAAAGTTATTGTTAATTTAAATTTCATAATAATATTTTGAATTTATTCTTCGCTATCATCTACTTCAAGATCTGTTCCATCTTCTTGAGCGGCAATTACGCTTTCATCAGACTCTATCTCTTCTTCATCTTCATCCTTTACCACCTTTGCAACGGCTGCAATAGAATCATTTCCTTTAAGATTAATAAGACGGACACCTTGTGTCGCACGTCCCATTACTCTTAAATCTGCGACATTCATACGTATAGCTACTCCTGATTTATTGATAATCATAAGACCATCTTTATCATTCACATTTTTAAGCGCTACTAGACCACCTGTTTTTTCAGTAACCGATATAGTTTTAACACCTTTACCACCACGATTAGTCTCACGATAATCATCTAGGCTAGAACGTTTTCCATATCCTTTTTCTGAAACAACAAGAATATTAGAATCCATATCGTTTACAGCAACCATTCCTATTACCTCGTCCTCGTCGTCAGATAATCTAATACCTCTTACACCACTGGCATTTCTACCCATAGGTCTTGTTTTAGACTCGTCAAAACGTATAGCTTTACCACTCTTTAAACCTAACATAACATGACTGTCTCCAGTGGTTAGTTTTGCTTCTAAAAGTGTATCTCCATCTCTAACGGTAATAGCATTAATACCGTTTGATCTTGGTCTAGAATATTGTTCTAAAGATGTTTTCTTAACCACACCTTTCTTTGTACACATAATCACAAAATGACTATTAATGTATTCTTTATCTTTAATATCCTGAGTACAAATTACTGCCTTAACATTATCATCTTGTTCAATGTTAATAAGGTTTTGAATAGCACGACCTTTAGAGGTTTTACTACCTTCAGGAATTTCATAAACTCGCATCCAGAAACACTTACCTTTTTCAGTAAAGAATAACATGTACTGGTGATTAGTCCCCACAAATAGATCTACTAAGAAATCTTCATCTCTAGTAGTACTTGCTTTTTGACCTACTCCACCACGGTTTTGTGTTTTATATTCTGTAAGGCTTGTTCTTTTAATGTAACCAGCATGAGATATAGTTATAACTACCTGCTCATCTGGGATCATGTCCTCTATACTTAGATCACCACCAGCATATTCAATTTTTGAACGACGCTCATCACCAAATTTCTCTTGAACTTCAATAAGTTCATCTTTGATAATTTGCATACGACGTTCTTTCTTTGCAAGAATATCTTTTAAGTCAGCAATAGTTTCCATTAACTCACTGTACTCGTTACGCAACTTATCCTGCTCTAGACCAGTTAATTGTCTAAGACGCATTTCAACAATAGCACGTGCCTGAATTTCTGAAAGTTCAAATCTCTCGATTAACTTCCCACGAGCCTCTTCACCATTTTTACTAGATCTTATTAAAGCAATAACCTCATCGATGTTATCACTAGCAATAATTAATCCTTCTAAAATATGTGCTCTTTCTTCAGCCTTGCGTAGTTCATATTCTGTTCTACGTGTTACTACTTCATGCCTATGCTCTACAAAGTAGTGAATCATCTCTTTTACATTAAGTAATTGAGGACGACCATTAACAAGAGCAATATTATTTACACTAAAACTAGATTGAAGCGCAGTATGCTTATAAAGTTTATTAATAACAATATTAGGTATAGCATCGCGCTTTAATACATAAACGATACGCATACCTTTTCTATCAGACTCATCTCTAATAGAGGCAATACCTTCTAGCTTTTTATCATTAATAAGGTCGGCAGTTTTCTTAATCATATCTGCCTTGTTTACCTGGTATGGTAATTCATCAACGATTATACATTCACGACCTTTTACTTCTTCTATTCTTACACGACCACGTATTTTAATACGTCCACGACCGGTATGAAATGCATCTTTAACACCATCATAACCATAAATGATACCACCAGTAGGAAAGTCTGGTGCTTTGATGTGCGTTATCAACTCTTCTATCTCAATATCATTATTCTCGATATAGGCAATTGTACCATCCACGACTTCAGTTAAGTTGTGAGGAGGCATATTAGTCGCCATACCTACGGCTATACCACTAGCACCATTAACAAGAAGATTAGGAATTTTTGTAGGTAAAACTGTAGGCTCTGATAAGGTATCATCAAAATTCAGTTGTGTATCAACTGTTTCTTTATCGATATCAGCAAGCATCTCTTCAGATATCTTGCGCATTTTTGCTTCAGTATAACGCATTGCAGCTGGTGGGTCACCATCTACACTACCAAAGTTACCCTGACCATCTACCATCATATAACGCAATGACCATTCTTGAGCCATACGCACCATAGTATCGTAAACAGATGTATCACCATGTGGGTGATACTTACCTAGTACCTCACCTACTATTCTTGCACTTTTTTTGTAACCTCTATTAGAAAGTACACCCAGTTCATACATACCGTAAAGAACCCTTCTGTGTACTGGTTTTAGTCCATCTCGCACATCTGGCAGTGCACGTGACACTATGACTGACATCGAGTAATCGATGTATGCTGACTTCATTTCATCCTCGATATTAATCGGGATTAACTTTTCTCCATCTGCCATGTAAATCAGATTATATTAAATTAGTTATTTTAACAACTAGCAATTTAAGGAAATCGCTAGTAATAATAAGGTGTTGATACGGTTTTAGCTCTGTTTTTATTAACACTTTTAAACCTTCTCTGTGAATAAGTTTTATCAGTATATATAATAAGGTAAAGCACTGTAAATGTTACGCTTTCGCGAAAGCGAACAAAGTATTAACCCTTTTTTATATTACGGAATGCTTTTTGAAAGAATAAATTCAATACTTTTAAACGAAAGAAGCAATATGGACGATAATTTTTCACCAAGAGTTAAGGACGTGATCGCCTATAGCAAAGAAGAGGCGTTGCGATTAGGTCACGATTTTATAGGTACAGAACATTTAATGTTAGGATTACTGCGAGATGGAGATGGAAAAGCGATTGAGATTTTAAATAATCTATCGGTAGATCTTGATAACCTGCGCCGTAAAGTTGAGATATTAAGTCCAGCAAACCCTAATATAACAGCTGCAGTAAACGAGAAGAAGAATTTGCATCTTACTCGACAGGCAGAGCGTGCACTGAAAACTACATTTTTAGAAGCAAAACTTTTTCAAAGCACATCTATTAATACGGCTCATCTATTATTATGTATTTTACGTAATGAGAATGACCCAACTACAAAACTTTTAAATAAGCTAAGTGTAGACTATGATAATGTGAAGGATGAATTTAAAATGATTCTATCACAAGAAGATGGTTATATAGAAGACGTAAGCGCACAATCATTTAGTGACGATGACGCAGGAGAAGAAATGCACGATGGCGGTAAAGAGAATTTATTCTCACCATCTGGCGATAAGAAAACAAATAAGAAGTCTAAAACTCCGGTTCTAGATAACTTTGGTCGTGATCTTACTAGAATGGCCGAGGATGATAAACTAGATCCTGTAGTAGGTCGTACAGAAGAAATACAGCGTGTTTCACAAATTTTGAGTCGTCGTAAGAAAAACAACCCTTTATTAATAGGAGAACCTGGTGTAGGTAAAAGTGCCATAGCCGAAGGTCTAGCCTTACGTATCGTACAAAAAAAGGTATCTCGTATTCTCTATGATAAACGTGTTATTACTCTAGATCTTGCTAGCCTAGTTGCTGGTACTAAATACAGAGGGCAGTTTGAAGAGCGCATGAAAGCGGTTATGAATGAATTAGAGAAAAATGATGATATCATTCTTTTCATAGACGAAATTCATACCATAGTAGGCGCTGGTGGTGCAGCTGGGTCTCTAGACGCATCTAACATGTTTAAACCTGCACTTGCTCGTGGTGAGTTGCAATGTATAGGAGCCACTACTCTAGATGAATATAGAAATAGTATTGAAAAGGATGGCGCTCTAGAAAGACGTTTTCAAAAAGTAATGGTAGAGCCTACTTCGGTTGAAGAAACTATTACTATTCTTAATAATATTAAGGCAAAATATGAAGACCATCATAATGTGATTTATACCCCAGAGGCTATTGAAGCCTGTGTGAAGTTAACTAATCGCTATATGACAGATCGTTTTCTACCAGACAAGGCTATTGATGCGCTTGATGAAGCAGGATCTCGTATTCACATTACTAATATAGAGGTACCTGAACAAATAGTTGAAATAGAAAAACAACTAGAAGATGTTAAGAAAGAAAAGAATAACGTCGTTAAAAAGCAGAAATATGAACAAGCTGCAAAATTAAGAGACGATGAGAAGAAGTTAGAACAACAGCTGGAAGAAGCGCAAAATGCGTGGGAAGAAGCTTCTAAACTTCATAAAGACACGGTAACTGAAGAAAATGTTGCCGAAGTAGTGAGCATGATGACTGGAATACCTGTTAATCGTATCGCTACTAAAGAGTTAAAGAAATTAAGTAATCTTAATAGCACTATTGCAGATCTAGTTATAGGTCAAGATAAAGCGGTGAAACAAGTTGTAAAAGCCATACAACGTAATAGAGCTGGATTAAAAGACCCTAATAAACCAATAGGTTCTTTCATATTCTTAGGACAGACTGGTGTAGGTAAGACACAACTAGCAAAAGTTCTAGCAAACGAATTATTTGATTCTGAGAATTCACTTATACGTATTGATATGAGTGAATACATGGAGAAATTTGCTATTTCTAGACTAGTAGGAGCACCTCCAGGATATGTAGGTTATGAAGAAGGTGGACAGCTTACTGAAAAAGTAAGACGTAAACCGTATGCGGTTATACTTCTAGATGAGATAGAAAAAGCGCATCCTGACGTGTTTAATATGTTACTGCAGGTTCTTGATGACGGTTTCTTAACAGACAGTTTAGGAAGAAAAATTGATTTTAGAAATACTATCATCATAATGACTTCTAACGTAGGCGCTAGAAAACTGAAAGACTTTGGTGCGTCTGGTGTAGGATTCGGTACTGCAGCCCGCAAAATGGCCGAAGACGACAACGCTCGTGGAGTTATACAAGCAGCATTAAAGAAAACCTTTGCACCAGAATTCTTAAACAGAATAGATGATGTAATCGTATTCAACTCTTTAGAAAAAGATGATATTCATAAAATTATAGATATTGAACTAGCTAAGTTATTTACTAGAATCAAAGGTCTAGGGTACAATCTTTCTCTTAGTGATGAGGCAAAAGACTACATTGTAGAAAAAGGTTTTGACAAAGAGTACGGTGCACGTCCACTTAAAAGAGCTATTCAAAAACATATAGAAGACGCTCTTGCTGAAGAAATAGTAAACAGTCAGCTTAGTGAAGGTGATTCTATTTTTATGAATTTTGATAAAGAAGAAGATAAACTAGTGATAAAAATTGAAAAAGAATCTGAAGAACAGTCTGCAGAGTAATTTTCAAAATAATTTCTTTAAAACGAGTCTTAAGATGTATTTCTTAAGACTCGTTTTTTTTATGATCTGTTGTTTTATGTTATTTTTATCATGAAATATGAAAAAACATATAAGCAATCCTTTAGTGAAAACGAGGTGAAAAAGACATATTCATACTCTTTTTAGGTCTTAAAACTATCAATTAAGTAGTTGATCGATTAATCTTTGGTTACATTTTTTATTATGCACGCATAGTAAAAAGCACTTATATTTGCACCTCGATTTAAGAATTGAATTATGAATATTTTAGAATTAGGGTTCGGAAAATTTGAATTACATAAAGATATAATTATAGGTATAATTAATGAAGGTATACACTTTAATATGGCTCTTAACTCCATACTTAACGATGAGATTATTGCTCATTATGGTACCGAGCAAAAATTAGGATATATAAGTATGCGCGAGAATAGTTACAGCATAGATCCTATGGTGCATTTATATAATACAAAACATCAAAATTTAAGAAGTATAAGTATAGTGGAGAGCAATTCTCAAATTATAAGCTCTGTAGATCTAGAGAGTAAGTTCTTTAAACCTGGAAAGCTACAATCTTTTTTCAATAAAGAACATGCCATCAACTGGACCAACTCTCAATTACTCAATTAAAAAAAAGAGGTGAACTATAGTAACGTTCACCTCTTTTCTTAATTTATTATTTCTAGGTCCAAAGCTGTAGAATCCATTAACTCTCTAGCTAGTTGAATATCTCCATACATGACTCTATCCGTGTCGTAAAAAGGTACAGAACTGCGCAGTAGCATAACTATAGATTCTAAAAAGTCAGATGTTTTCTTGCCTTGAAATTCTAATGCTTGTGTACCACTTATAAGTTCTATGGCAAGTACTGTTTTTATATTATCAATTATTTTATAAGCCTTAGTTGCAGCATTTGCCCCCATACTTACATGATCTTCTTGCCCGTTAGAACTAACGATACTATCTGTAGAAGCTGGATTTGCAAGATGTCTATTCTGACTTACTATACTTGCTGCGGTATATTGAATAATCATTAAACCACTATTTAAACCGGCATTATTACATAAGAAAGGTGGTAAACCACGAGTACCGCTCATTAATTGAAATATTCTACGCTCACTAATGCTCGCTATTTCACTCATTGCTATAGAAAGAAAATCTAGAGCTAGAGCAAGTGGTTGTCCATGAAAATTACCACCAGATATAATGGTGTCAGATTCTGGAAATACATTAGGATTATCGGTAACTGAGTTACATTCTGTCACTATTGTTTTAATAACATGATCTAGTGTGTCCTTTGTAGCACCATGAACTTGTGGTGTGCATCTAAAACTATAAGGATCTTGTACATTCTCTTTTTTACCAGACGCTATCTGACTGTCTTCTAATAAATCGCGGATAATGGAAGCACTCTTAAGCTGTCCTTTGTGTGGTCTTATCAAGTGAATTCGCTCGTCAAAGGGTGACATATTACAAGAAAAACCATCTAAAGATATAGCGGTAGTCACATGTGACCAGTACCATAGATTTTGAGATTCTAGACTTAAATAAACTCCATAAGCTAACATGAATTGAGTACCATTAATAAGAGCTAGACCTTCCTTAGACTGTAATTGGAGAGAATCCCATCCCATAAGATCATTGATTTCAGCACCAGTATATCGTTTTCCTAGGTAAGAAACCTCTCCTAATCCTATTAAGGGTAAAGCAAGATGTGCTAGTGGTGCAAGATCTCCAGATGCTCCTAAAGAACCTTGTTGATAAACTACTGGATGCACTCCTGCATTGTAAAAATCAATTAATCTCTGTATTACAGCTATACTTATTCCACTATGTCCATAGCTTAAACTTTGAACTTTAAGAAAAAGCATCAATCTCACTATCTTTTCTGGAACCTCTTCTCCTGCCCCACATGCATGTGACATAATTAGATTATGTTGCAACTGCGTTAGTTGATCACTCTCTATCTGGGTATTACACAAAGAACCAAATCCTGTATTGATACCGTAAGTAGGTTTGCTATTTGTATCGCCAAAGTTTTTATCTAAATAATCTCTACATTCCTTTACGGCTTGTGCAGCGTTATCTGATAATTTTAGAGCTGTAACATTATTTACTATGTGCTGTAAATCTTTTAAACTTAAACGTTTTGAAGAAATTTCGTGTGTCATGATGGGCTGTTTAGACTGCGGCAATATTAAACAAAAAGTTTAACTCTGTGGTTGCGCTTGTTGCTCTTGCGCCGGATTTCTAAATAACTGGAGTATACTAGAACCTATAAAATTAGATATTATGGAAGCCTTAAGACCTTCATGTGCATATGTTTGTGATGCTAGATCGCCACTGGCTCCATGTAAATACACAGAGAATGCAGCTGCCGTAAGTGGGTCATATCCTTGTGCAAGGAATGAAGCTATAATACCACTCAACACATCGCCACTACCTGCAGTTGCCATTCCAGGATTTCCTGTACTGTTAACATACTGACCAGAACCTGCGACAGTAATAGTATGTGCTCCTTTTAATACAAGAATTACATTGTTTTTCTTAGAAAACTCTTGTGCTTTTTCTAACCTTGTATAACTATTATCCCACTCACCTATCAACTTTTTAAGCTCACCATCGTGAGGAGTTAAAATAGAATCTTTAGGTATATCTTTTATTAATTCTGGATGCTTTGCTAGAATTTGAATTCCGTCAGCATCAATAACCATAGGAGTAGATTGTTCTTTTACCGCTTTCGCGAAAGCGGAACACGTATCCTTCTCCACACCTATTCCAGGACCTATGCACAAAACTGCATTCTTAATAGGATTATTAAAATCTGTGATATAATCGTCACCATCACTTTCTACCGTCATTACCTCTGGCAAAGAAGATTGCATTATAAAATTACCGTCTTCTGGGATATAGGCCGTCACTTTACCTGCTCCTGCATTTATGGCTGCTCCTGCACAAAGTACAGCGGCACCCATCTTACCTTTACTACCAGCAAATGTTAACACGTGACCATAATCTCCTTTATAAGAAAATTTCTCTCGAGGTTGATACATATTTTGAGCGGCCTCTCTAGTAATCAATTGAGCTATTGGCGCTGCTGCCATTAAATACTCAGGATCTAACCCTATATTAATCACCTCAAAAGTACCGGTGTACTGACCGGTTTCTGGAAGGAAAAAAGATAGTTTAGGCGTTTGAAAAGTAAAGGTATGGTCTGCCTGTAAGATGGTATCATCAGTTTTATGTGCTGTATTTGCATACAGGCCACTAGGCATATCGATAGCAACTTTAAATGCTTTCACACTATTTAAATAGACTATTAAATCTGCCATCCAGCCATCTACCGGTCTATTAATTCCTGTACCAAAGATGGCATCTATAATAAAGTCCTGAGGTGTGATTTCTGGAAAATCTTCTTTACAGCTCAATAACACCGGCCACTCGTTAGTCACATCTTTTATACGGTCATAGTTTACTAAAAAGTCTGGAGACCTTTTTTTACTACAATTAGTGACATAAACTTTTACATGGTAACCATGTTGTATCATGTGTCTAGCTATCGCAAGACCATCACCACCGTTATTTCCTATCCCACAAAAGATTTTTACAGGTACTGGTGCACCATTTAATCGTTGATGGAGTCTTTCAAAAACGAGTGTTGCCACACGCTCCATTAAGTCGTTACTAGATATTTGTTGTTTATTAATTGTAGACAGATCAGCTTCTGCCAGTTGTTGTGCGCTTAGAATTTTCAAAGTGTCAATTTTATGAACCTGCAAGTTAATGAAATCGAGTGTAAAGCTATTTAATTAGAATTGTGAATTAGTTAGCATTTTCAGAATCTAAAAAGGTGTGCTATTTAAAGGAGAAATCTCTACATTTGAACTCGTAAAAATTAGAATATGAAAAATACCGCGCTTACCGCTATACATGAATCATTAGGAGCAAAAATGGTTCCTTTTGCTGGATATAATATGCCTGTTCAATATGAAGGTGTTAATATAGAACACCAGACTGTTAGAGATAACGTGGGTGTTTTTGACGTTTCTCACATGGGAGAATTTTTAATTTCTGGACCTGAGGCTTTAAATCTAGTTCAAAAAGTATCTTCTAATGACGCGTCTAAACTTACAGTAGGAAGAGCTCAATATAGTTACCTACCTAACGCTACTGGCGGTATAGTAGATGACATGATTGTTTATAAAATCAAAGAAGAGCAATATTTACTAGTAGTAAATGCTTCTAATATTGATAAAGATTGGGATCACATTACCTCTCATAATACCATGAATGCAGACATGAAAAATCTTTCTGAAGATTATTCACTTCTTGCTATTCAAGGACCTAAAGCTGTAGAAGCAATGCAATCGCTTACTTCTGTAGATTTAAGTGCTATTAAATTTTATCACTTTGAAGTATCTGACTTTGCAGGTATAGAAAACGTAATCATTAGTGCAACTGGTTATACAGGTTCTGGTGGTTTTGAGATATATTGTAAAAACACTGAGGTAGAACAAATCTGGAATAAGGTTTTTGAAGCTGGAGCAGATTATGGTATCAAACCTATAGGTCTTGCTGCACGTGATACCTTGAGATTAGAAATGGGTTACTGTCTTTATGGTAATGATATAGACGACACCACTTCTCCATATGAAGCTGGACTAGGATGGGTTACAAAATTCACTAAAGATTTTGTAAACCACGAGCAGTTATTAGAACACAAAGAAAAAGGTGTAGACAGAAAATTAATCGCCTTTGAAATGGACGAGCGCGCTATACCTCGTGGTGGTTATGAAATTAAAGATAGCAGCCAGCAAGATTTAGGAATAGTTACCAGTGGTACTATGTCTCCATCTATGGGAATAGGAATAGGAATGGGTTATGTACCACCTATTTTTGCAACTCCTGGTAGTAAAATACACATACAAATTAGAAAAAAGTTAGTACCTGCCACAGTAGTAAAACTACCTTTTTATAAAAAGTAAATCTTACATTTTTGAATAGAATCTTAATACTAGGCGGAAGCGGCTTTATAGGGAATGCCCTTTATAAAGAGCTTGCGCCTTTTTTTGATGTACATGCTACCTATAAAACAGATAGTAAAGTCTTTGAAAAAAATAAGCATTTTCATCAATTTGATTATGAATTAGAAAGCCTAGACGTATTACTAGATAATTTAAAACCTAAATTTATAGTAACCGCCGTAAGAGGTAATGTGAATAGTCTTTTAAGAATGCATTTTGAGATATCTGACTACATAGATAATCGAGATTGTAAGGTGATTTTTCTATCTAGTGCAAACGTTTTTGACCGTTTTACTAACTACCCAAGTTATGAGTATGATAAAACACTATCCGAAAGTATTTATGGCCGTTTTAAAATAAGAATTGAAAATGAGCTGCTTAGAAAACCAGTTTCCAAGTACGTGATTTGTAGAATACCTATGATTTACGGTACCGGCTCACCACGCCTTAATGAGATCAAAGATCAACTTAAGAGAAATGAAGCTATCGAGGTCTTTCCTAATGTGGTTATTAACGCGACACATATTAAAAAACTAGTACAACAACTCCACTATATTATTAACAGACGTCGCCGTGGTATTTTTCACCTAGGTAGTCGCAATCTTATCCACCATATAGATTTAGTAAGTGATATTTGTGAGCGACTGGGCACTCCTACTCCTTTATTAAAGCAGGTCTTTGATTCTAATGAAGATAGACATCTAGCTGTATTACCTAAAGATAATTTACTTCCTAAACATCTTCAACTTACCATAGAAGATGTGGTAGAAAGTAGTATTGCTCTATAAAAAACCCTAAAGAAGATTAATTTTAGTTCCGCTTTCGCGAAAGCGGAATTTATACAAACACTACTCTACTCTTCTACCTTATTGTTAGTATTACTCAACATCTTAAAAGTAAAACCAGCTAATAAAGTAATAACAATTCCCATAACCACCCAAAGCCACCATTCGTTTTCAAATAAAGGTGATACTTGAGTGGGCTTGATTTTATCAATAGCCACTTCTTTACCTAACCCTAAACTCGTTAACTGAGCAGGAATGGTGTTTTTAAATTTCTGTATATCATAATTAGGTCGGTAAGCTGATGCATTTCCATAAGCAAGTACATAATCTGCTGGCTGGGTGAATCTAGCTATTAATTCATGTTTATAGCCTTCTACTACTACTGATGTAATGTCTAGTGCTTGATTATCGTCATTTAAAACAGATATTCTAAATTTTTGAGCAATCGTCTTATCAATCTTAAACTCATTAGATTCTAATGAATTAAGAGTCGCTGTGCGTATGTTACGGTAGTTATATTTCCACCCTTTTTCTGTATGAATACTGTCTGATAAATAAGATATATTAATAGTTCTAAAGTAATCATAATTTGCATCTACAAGAACTTTAAGACGACTTACAGGAACTTTATTTTCTAACTCAAATTCAAACACACTCGACTTTGAACTCTTATCTTCCTTGAGTTTCATAGTTTTAACACGATGCTTTACTACCTCACCATCTATAAGCTTATCCATAGATATTAAAGCAGATTCCAACACAGGCTGTTGATCACTTCTTACTAGCACACGGAAATATCGATAACTAGATTCTGGTAAAACCAATTCTGTAAATGAATACACAGAGGTCGTGTTGTGAATGTCTAGTATTCTATAATCTTCTAGAATCGTAAACCACTGTTTTAAGTGTTGGCTACCTTCTAGGTCTACCTTCCAGTCAAAATTTGTATCCTTAAATGACAACTGTATGTTATTAATGCTAGTCGGTGCGTCTAACTTAAAGGTAAAGTAATAACCTTTATCAGTTTTTGAGGTATTAATAATCTCAAAAGGATGTTTTTGAGAAATGGTCTTTTCCTTATTAATCTTTAAAATATAAGGAACCTCGATAGTATCTAGCGCTGTAGATATTCCATAAATTCTCATATCATTTAAAGATGGAGATACCTTACTAAATACATCATCTGGTACCGTAACCGTATGCCAATCCTCTTTTACAGAATCTAGAGATCTTTTATAATCGTACTCTTTTAATTGAGCAAATGATATAACGCTAACTAACAGCGTTAAAACAGTAAAAAGTTTAATCTTCCTTTTCATTATAATTGATTTGGTTCTTGTATTTATTATAAAGGAATGAGATAATTAAAAGCAATATTCCTAGAGATACAAATACGATAGTTTTTGAGATAGTGTTTAAATGCGCAATGTCATAGAAGAAAAGTTTTATTAGGGTAATACCGAATAATCCCATACCGCCTATTCTTAAATAAGGTTTGTTTTTTAATATTCCAAAACCTATCAATAAGAAAGAATAGACGCCCCATAATATACTCAGACCTAATTTATAAGCATCTGTTGCGCCTGCTATATCGAGCCAGTGTATTAACTCACTACTTATTATCCATACTATACTTATATGTAGAATAAGATCATAGGCGATTTTAAAGCCTTTGGCTATTTCTGACTTCTTTATAAATCGATATAAAGTGAGCATCGCAAAGGCTACAAAAGCAAATGATATATAACGTATAAGAAGATAGAAAATACCTCTATTATAATATTCTGATGTGGATAAATAGGCTTCTCTTAAATCACTTAAAGAATACAAACCTTGTACTAGGAAGATAAATACAGTTAATACCGTAAATATCAATCCAGCGTTTTCTAGAACGTTATTTTTAATTTTCTTGTAATTAAAATAAGATAATAAACCTATAAATAAGAGTGTGTAATTAATTATCCATATAGATTTGAAATCCTTGATACTAGAATCAAATACACTATTTGCATAAGGACTAGATCCTTCAGGTAGTCGAACTCGAGAAGTATCATACCATTGATCAAAGTAAAATTCTATTTCAAGTCTAAATGCACAGTACAACGTAAAAATTAAAACAGAAGGTATGGCATACATAGCCATTTTATAAAAAATACCGTCTTTAGAAAGTGCCGATACAAAAGTTTCTTTCCTTTGAAGATAAACTATAAATCCTAGTGCCGCTACAAATAGCATAGAACTCATAAAACTTATATTCAACAAAGGAATAATATCGCTATAAGATTCTATATCATAAATATTATAATCATTATCCCAATCTTGAAACAGGCTTAAAGTCGCCAGTAGCATAATGGGGTAAGATAGCTTTTCATAAATCTCAATTTTCTTTGAGGTCCCTAACCAGAATAGCAATACTGCTTGTGCCGTCCATAATAAAGTCACCCAGTTGCCATCTAACTGCACAGGTATAGCAATAGATATAAAAGCAAGTACTAATGCTGTGGCTAGATAAAACAATTTTCTATCGCTTTTCTTCTGTTTATAAATGACTGTTGCCACCGCAAAATGAACTACCGCGTTACACAATGTAAATAGACCTAGGTAATGTTCTCCTGTTTCATTATCACTTAAGATAGCAAATCCTAAACCGTAGAAAACAAAAGAGTTTAAGAGCAGTAAAACAATATCTGAAACTGCAAACGATTCTTTCTTAACCAGTTTATACGAGAGAAAAGTAAGGTAGAATATGATGAAGAAAACAAGTAAAAACCCTAACGCAAGAGTAAAGTGTTCTTGATCCTTATAATCCATTATCATCCAAGAGATAAAAATTAACCAAGTGAAAGCAAACGAAGAATAATATAAAGGTTTCCAGTATTTTTTAAAGGCTAGAATGAGTATCCCTATATTAATAATCGCTATATAACTAAACAATATTTCTACCTGACCAGAACCATTACTTAGTAAAAATGGAACTGCATAAGCGCCCACCAGTCCTAGATGCGCGATAATTTGTTTATTATAATTAAGCGAGGCGACTATGGTAAACCCAGTAAACACCACCATGAGAATAAAGGCGACTGTTTGCGGTATTAGTTCATAAAAACTGTAGGCAAAGAAAGTAATAAAGTAAAGTATTACTATCGCTCCACTTACCAACACAGCACTATAAGATTCATATTTCTGTTTTAATTTCATTCCAAAACCGAACAAACCTATTGCAGACAAATACCCTAAAATAATTCTAGTTAGTGGACTTATTAAATCATTCTCAATAGAATACTTTGCTCCTATCCCTACACCTATAACCGTTATAAGAATACCTATTTTATTCAATAAGTTTTCACCTATAAATTTTTCTAGATTAGATTTTTTAAGTGGTGATTTCTTTTTAGGTTGCTGTATGGGTTTTTGATAATTTACAGTCTTCTTACTAGGTACTGCATCCCAATTATCATTTGATGCAGACTGACTTTGCTGCGGCTGATTTTGCTGCGGCTGATTTTGCTGCTGCTGCTGCTGCTGTTGATTAGAAAATTCCCAATCTGCCATGGGATTATTAGATACAGCATCTGTTTCTGTAACGGTAGGTTTTTCTACCTCTAATTTTTCTTGCTCATTGCTAGCTTGTGCAGCAGACTGTAATTGATTAAGCTGTGTTTTTAACTCATATATCTCGTACTTAAAAGCCTCTTGCTTTTTAGAAAGAATTGCTAATTTTTCAATCAGCTGATTAATAACATCTTGTTGATCTGCCATAAGAGTGTGGTTGGGCTAGATATAGTTGTAAGCTATATCTAGTGCTAATGTAAGTAAAAACTCATGGAACTAAGTACAATCTATGTAGTTACAGGTAAAATCTGGGATACAAAAAGCTCTCTTTTTTTACCGTAAAATAAAAAAGTGCCAATTCTTTAAATTGACACTTTGTAATTTTTATCTTTTCTAAAAAAATTATGGAATATAACGATCATTACCCCATTCTGGAGCACGTTTTTCTAAGAACGCTTCTCTACCTTCTCTAGCCTCGTCAGTCATGTAGATAAGACGTGTCATTTCTCCAGCAAACACCTGTTGTCCTACCATACCGTCATCAGTTGCGTTAAGAGCAAATTTTGCCATTTTTATAGCAATAGGAGATTTTTTAAGTATTTCTTGTCCCCAGTCATAAGCCGTCTGGTCCAGTTCTTCATGCGGTACAACCGCATTTACCATTCCCATATCCATTGCTTCTTGAGCACTATACGTACGACCTAAAAAGAAAATCTCGCGAGCTTTTTTCTGCCCTACCATTTTTGCTAGGTATGCACTACCATAACCAGCATCTACACTAGCTACATCAGTGTCAGTCTGTTTAAAAACACCATGTTCTTTACTCGCTATAGTCATGTCACATACCACATGTAAACTGTGTCCACCACCTACAGCCCAACCAGGTACTGCACAAATAACCACTTTAGGCATAAAACGTATCATGCGCTGCACTTCTAGAATATTTAATCTACCAGTACCAGAGTCATCTTTATAGCCATCGTGTCCACGAGCATTTTGATCACCACCACTACAAAAAGCCCAACCACCATCTTTCTTAGAAGGTCCTTCTCCAGTGAGAATAACCACACCTATAGAAAGATCTTCTTGTGCGTCATAAAAAGCCTTAATAAGCTCGCTCACCGTTTTAGGTCTAAAAGCATTGCGCACCTCAGGTCTATTAAAAGCTATACGGGCTATACCGTCTGCTTTTTTATAAGTAATATCTTCAAATTCTATTGCTGTTTTCCAGTTAATGGACATATGATTCAGTTTTTATACAAATATAAGGTCTATCCTATTTATACCACACACGTAACACTTGAATCATATACACATGACCACCGTGCATGTTCAGTCTATTTTGCTTTTTATCATTTTTTACGTGAGGGTGTTTAGGCACCACCACCGTTTCTATATTTATAATCTCGTTATTATAATTTTTTCTAGTCCATTCATTTAATCGCACCATAACTTGGTTTTGATTTTCATAAACCCTTCCTGTCCAAAATTTCTTCTCTAAAACCTGAGGCTCAAAATCTATAAAGTGTATTTCGTTTGTCATACTTTATATGTATCGGTAAAATGATATTTGTTACGCTTTCGCGAAAGCGAGTTTCATCAAGTCATCCTTACCGTTCATAGAATCAGAAAGTACTATCATCTAATCACCGTGTGTAAGAACCTTATCTGTCAGTAATTTAGCATAGGAGTTCATCAGTTGTAGGGGATTGATGAATTAACATAATCGAGGCAGATGCATCTGTCTCGATTTTTTGTTTAAGAAATTCATGTTAATGTTCTACAAAACAGAATTTCAAGTCGTAAATTTGTAATATGAGCGAGGATAAAAAACCAGATTACGTAGTATATGATGAAGAGACAGGAACTTATAATGCTGCACTTCTTCCCTATTCTAGTGGTGTTGCCGCTCCTAAAATTACCACTCCAGATATTACCTCATGGAAACAGACTAACATTAATAAAGTCAACCATGAAATCAAATCCCAATTTGACCAACTTAAAGAGCAATATGATGCTATGGTTAAAAAATTTGAGGATAACCAATTGGTCTATGGAGCAAAATTCTCTTTTGAACCTATAGTGGGCGAAATCTATCACCTATATAAAGGACGTAAAGATGGACAGCCATTCTTATCTGTCATCGATCCCTCAGAATGTTCTTGGGATTTTGTGGGTACTTATAGACTTACTTCTGAAAAACTTTGGGAAGAAATAAACGCTTAATTTCTATCACCACCTTTCAACACATCTTATCGATTTGTATAATAATTGATTAACCACCTGATTTAATTGTGTTTAATTAATTATTTCATATTATTCAACTAAAATATTAGTTTAAACTAAATAGTTAGTTTAAGTTTGAACTAAGAACTTAGTTAAATATGAAAACACTTACCACTGCCGAAGAAGAGATAATGCAACACCTATGGTCGCTTAAAGAAGCAAACGTAGCGAGCATTATAGAAAAAATGAAATCTCCTAAACCTGCCTACAATACCGTTTCTACCATAATTAGAATTTTAGAGAACAAAGGTTTTGTGGATTATCGCAAAGAAGGTCGTGGACATATCTATTTTCCTAAAGTAAATAAAGAAGCCTACACTGCTGCCACTGCTGGTAAACTAGCTAGTAATTACTTTAAAGGTTCTTTTAAAAATATGGTGTCTTTCTTTATGGAACAAGAAGACCTAAGTGTACAAGACCTAGAAGAGATATTAAATGATATTAATAAGAAGAAATCATGATAGACTACTTATTAACTGTTCTCATATTACATGTTTGTGCATTTGCCATATATGAATTGCTTCTTAAAACCACCACTTTTTTAAATGGCAATCGCTCCTATCTTTTGATCGTTCCAGTAATAATATGGTTCATCCCTCTTATAAATATTGATTCTTTGAATCAAGAACCAATTGTAGAAGAAATTCTAGTTCAAAATTCTACGGTACAAGAAGAGCTTAACATAAGTCCTGTAGATTATCAAGCTATTGAAATCCCTACTGAATTGAAAACTAAAGAAGAAACTTCAATTACCTTTTCTTGGTGGTGGGTTTACTTCTTAGGAGTAGGGATATCACTGACTTATTTTATAAAATCCTTTTATAATTTAAGAAAGGTAAAAAGTAAAGGAACTTTAAAAGAACTTAACGGTGTTAGGTACTATCAAATCAATGATAGTAAAATAGCACTGTCATTTGTAGGCTCTATTTTAATAGGTGATCAAATAAAAAAAGAACATCTACCAGCTATACTCAATCATGAGCATATTCACATTATTGAAAAGCATCATCTTGACTTAATATTCTATCAATTATTGAACATAATGATCTGGTTCAACCCTTTTAATTATTTTTTCTTAAAAAGATTAAAATTAGTCCACGAACTTTTAGCAGATCGTATGGTTGCCGAGTCGTTTGGAATAAAAAACTATGCACATTTATTATTAAAAGAAACCTTTGACACCAATGAAATACAGTTTGTCAATATGTTTTTCAGCTTTAAAACTATTAAAACCAGAATATCTATGTTACACAAAGAATCTACACCTAAAATTGCCAAAATACGATATGCAACTTTATTAATCGTTCTATTATCTGCTGTTGTTTATACCTCATGCACTACTGCCAAAGAGAAAGAATTGAGCCTTGAAGAACAAATAAGTAATCTAGATAAAAGGCTGAAATCTTCTGACTCTGTAAGCTTTAAGAATATTAAAGCTATTTATGGCTTGCTAAGTAAAGGCTATACTTTTGAAGAAGGGGCAGAATATGCTCAACTTATAAATGAAGAAGATGAGAAAATGCAACGAGAATTTGAAAAATCTCCAGAAGGTGTTGCTTTAAAATTAGAATTAGATAGTATCGCATCTAATAGAAAAATGGATGATGCTATTTTAAAAAGTTTAAAGGCAAAAGATATAACTAGTAAGGAGTATGCAGAATTTATAAAATGGCTAAACGATAGTATCGATACCTCAAATATGAAAATATCTGTAAATCCTAAAAACTAACTATCCATTAACTACAGAAAATTGATTTGCTCCATAATTAAAATTATTATTCCGCTTTTGCGAAAGCGGAATTTAAAATAAAATCATGATACAACATATCTTACACAGCTCTTTACTTGCCGTATTATTATATGGTGTTTACCATCTTTTTCTAAGAAAAGAAACGTTTTTTCAATGGAATAGAGCTTATTTACTAGCTATTCCTTTGCTTAGCATAACCATTCCGTTTTTGAGCGCGCCTTTTTCTATAGACATGACTCCAACGGTAATCGATGAGGTAGTACCACTCGCATCGGTAGATATAGGTAATGTATCTATGATAAGTGAACAACCTATTACCATAAAGACATCAAAACCTATTGATTACAAAATGATCGCCGTGAGTATATATAGTATAGGTGCATTTATCAGTCTTCTCTTTTTTCTATATAATGTGGCCAGCATAAAAGAGATGATTAGGTTAGGAACAACTCATTTCAAAGATGGAATATGGATCACTAAAACATCTCAAAAACTTACTGCTTTTTCATTTTTTAAAAATATAGTGATAGATGAAAATCTAGACCCTAAAAAGGTAGATGAAATATTAAATCATGAAATTATCCATGTAAAACAATGCCATTCTTGGGACCTGATGGCCTATGAGGTGTATAAAATCATTTTCTGGTTCCACCCTATTTGTTATATCGCACAAAAAGAATTAAAACAAGTCCATGAATACATCGTGGATGATGTTCTAATTAAAAATCAAGAATCAATAACCTATCAAGAGTCTTTATTAAAAACTGTTTTTGGAGCAGAACAATTTTCACTTGCTAGCTCTTATTTCAATAAATCACTTTTAAAAAACCGAATCCTTATGTTACAAAAAAAGAAAAGTACCGCAAAAGCTTTATTTAAACTAGCTTTCTTATTTCCTATAGTATTGGGTAGTTTGATTTTTACAACTTGTACTCAGGATGTGGAAGAGTTAAGTAATTTAGACACACCTGAGAAGGTTTTAAATGATTCAAGACTAGAATTTTTACCAAGGCTCTCTACTTTTGAATACGGAAAAAAAGATTTTTATAAAGGATTAAATGATGATGATATTGCTTTTTATCATTCCTATTATGATAATCTTTTAAACAATAATAATTTAAAAATTTCTTCTAAAGAAGATATTTTTAAATTGATGCACTCACCAGAAGGAAAAAAACATCTTGAAATCACTTCTATAATTAATGCTAATTCTAAGACATTAATTGTAGACGACGTGAACACCAATTTTCATATTCTAACAATTCATGAATCACCAGATGGTGAACCATCATTTTCTGGTGGTCCTACAGCATGGGATTCTAATGCTACTGATGATCTTGTTGATATTTATTTGAAAGGAATAAACAAAAATCGTGTATCTGACTTAACAGAAACAGAATATAGAGGCTTGGTCAAATTAATTGAAAGAAAGGTTACGTCTATTGAACCTTCTTCTAGTGCTGAAACCTATCTTCCTTTTTAATCTATTCCACTTTCGCGAAAGCGAAACAACAACAATCAAAGCGATTCTTTACTAAAAAGAATCGCTTTTATATTTTATAGCTAAAAATATTAGCAATGTAACCATTTGAATAACAGTATTATAAATTAAAATCGAATATTATTTGTTTATTTTACTGTAACAATTGAAAAGCGTGGTCGTCTATTAGATATAACCACAAAATAATAATATTATGAAAACTTCAACAGGATTTTTAAACGGAAACCAACAGACTACTAACAGAACAAGCAATGCAACTACTTTTTCTGATTCATGGAACTCTAGACGTCGTTATAGATAATTTAAACCTCAACTCTTAAAACTTTTATTATGAAAATTTCACAAAAAATATTGAGCCTTAACTCTGACTTTCCTATCCTATCTAGAAATAGATCTATAGATGAGAATAACCCTTTTAATGAAAACATGGAAGCCACAAATACCTTCTTTTTATGCTAGGCAGCATGAAGCCGCAAAGACATCTAGATAATTTTGAATTAGCCTTCTTAAATCTTTTTACTTTGCCTGATAGACTTCACAAAACCACCAAAAACAACTGAATCCCTTAGTTAGCGCTAAGGGATTTTTACTTTTATTAACGTTTTGGCAGCTGGTAACAATTATTTTTAAGCCAAATTACTGATTATGAAACATCTCTTCACTCTTTTACTACTTGCTACTCTTGTTTTAAGTTGTAAAAATGAATCTAAATCAAATGAAGCTATTGTGGCTATACAGACTAATAGCAACACCATTACTAGTATAAATAGTAATCAACAAATACCACTTGTTGAAAACATACCACTTATTGAAGATCAAAAAAAGTATACGGTTACACCTGTAATTGAGGGATTAAACAATGCCTGGGGAATGACATGGTTGCCTAATGGTGATCTTATCTACACAGAAAAAGAAGGAAAACTCTATCGATATGATGGTACAAAATCTATAGAAATCACTGGTTTACCTGAGGTATATTTACGTGGTCAAGGTGGTTTACTCGATGTAATAACACATCCAGAATTTGATAAAAATGGGCGCATTTACATTTCTTATGCAAGTGCAGAAGGTGAAGGATCTGGCGGGAACACGGCTATTGCTACGGCTGTTCTTAACAATGATCAATTAACAGATTTAAAAGTACTTTACAAAGCGACACCTAATACTAGAAAAGGACAGCATTTTGGCTCTCGATTTGCTTGGGATAGTGATGGTTATTTATACTTTTCTATAGGTGAGCGCGGAGAACGAGATGTGAATCCGCAGGATTTGAGTCGCGATGGTGGTAAAATATACAGACTGCATGACGATGGTAGCGTGCCTGCTGATAACCCTTTTATAGATATCACTGGTGCAAAAACTGCTGCTTTTACTTATGGAAATAGGAATCCGCAAGGGATTACCGTACATCCTAACACAGGTGAAATAGTGAGTCATGAACATGGTCCACAAGGTGGTGACGAGATAAATTTTGTCAAACCTGGCCGCAATTATGGCTGGCCAGTAATAAGCTATGGAGAAAATTATGGCGGTGGAAAATTTGCCGAAAGTACTGCTAAGCAAGGAATGGAACAACCTTTCTATTATTGGGTGCCTAGTATTGCACCTAGCGGATTTGCTATTCTAGATAACACGGCTTATGGCGACTGGAATGGAAATTACTTAGTAGGTTCTTTAAAGTTTCAATACTTAGAAATGCTTTATGTAAATGATAATGCAGTTACAAAAAGAGAAAAACTAGTAGATGGTATAGGACGTCTACGCAATGTAAAAATAGGGCCAGATGGCTTTATTTATATAAGTGTAGAAGGAAAAGGTATTTTTAAAATCACAAAGTAATTTACAGTTTTATGTAATCCATTTAAAGGTACGGTCAGATAAATAAACCGTTTTTACTCGATAAAAATTGTGCCTTTTAAACCTTTCCATTTACAAATGGAATTGTATTTTTAAACATCAAGAAAACCATTATGAAATACGTATATCTATTACTACTAGCCATCGCTATAACTAGCTGCGGTAATGATAAAAGAAAATCTACATTAGGTAGTAATAATGTAGAGACTACACCTACTACACCGCTAGAAAAAAGTGTAAAACGTGGAGAAGATATCTTCGGCGAGTTGTGTGTTACCTGTCACATGCCTACTGGTAAAGGTGTCCCGGGCGCATTCCCACCACTTAACCCATCGGACTGGTTAACTAACAAACGTATAGCAAGTATACATGCAGTAAAATATGGTCTTAAAGGAGAAATTACCGTAAATGGTGCTGCATATAATAGTGTCATGCTGCCATTAGGACTAGATGATAAAGAAGTAGCAGATGTTATGAATTATGCCATACAGACCTGGAACACTGGAGATATGGTTACAGAAGAAGAGGTTAAGGCTGTGGAGAAGTAATGAAATACCTTCTTTTCCTTTTTATTCTATTTGCTTTTATTTCTTGTGAGGAAAAGATTGATAATAAGCAACTGCCTTATGGATATTATGAGGATAATCATTGGGAAGATTTAAAGTCTTATAATTTAAATGGTAAGGTAAAAAGTAGAGATTCCTATTATCTAGAGGTATACGATTATCCTAGCAGCTTGACGCTAAAAGACTCTATCCCAAAAAAATACTACTCCATAAAATTTAATGATAAAGGCTACCTAACTTATAGAAAAGGAAATAATTGGCCTATAGAAATAGATACTACAATAACTATTTTCAAATACCATTATCCTGAAAGTTTTGAGGCAGTTAACTTAGCAATCATAGAATCTGGTAATAAAAAAAAAGTATTTACTTGGGATGAACTAGATAGAGTTACTGCGATTAAGTATTTTGATAATAAACAAGATTCTATTCCCACTTCGATAAAACGTTTTGAATATTTAAAGGAGACTAAATTTAAAACTAAGGATTCTGATCATGAAGGTGATAATAGTATTACATCTTACATTAGTTTCAATTTTGATGAAGAACAAAAGTTTATAGGATGGGAACAATATTGGGGTAATCCATTAAGATTAGCAGAATCTCTACAAATAAATTATGATAAAAATCATATACCTGTTTCTACTATTAGGTATGAGAAATTTTATGATTCAGTCTTACCGACCACATTTAAATCTAAATTATATCTAAATAAAAAAAATCAAGAAGTGGATCACGTATTCTATAATAAAGATAGCACCGCTATATTGAAGAAGTTTGTTTTCAAGTATAATGAGTATGATCGATTAATATTCAAAGAATATCGTGATAACGAGAGTAAGAGGTATGAAATTAATGAGTATAACTATGAAAATGATTTATTAAGATCTGAAAAATATACTAGATGGGAACCAGCTAGAGATACGGTAATAACTAAAACTTTATTCAAATATGACAATCAAAATAATTGTATTGAAGAGCTCCATTATTTAGTAGAATCGAGCACAAGTTACAGTACTTCAAAAACTAAAAAATCCCATCTCTTTTCAAGAGATGGGATTTTTACTATATAATTATATCTAGTTCTAGTTATAGATAGATTCTTTACCGTGGTGTACACAAAGCATGTAATAAATAATAGCGCGATACTTAGCACGCTCACTTTTACCATACTTCTCAATTACAGCTTCTACAGATGCCATAAGGTCATCTCCAGTAAGTCCTAATTTTTTCTGTAAATAATTTTTTACTACACGTTCCATTTCTGTTTTCTCAGCACTTACAGTTTCAGCATCTCTATTATAAATAGATGGACCTAATCCTTTAGTTACTTTTCTAAGAAGTTCTTCATCTAGCTTACCGCCTACTTTTTCTTTGTATGCTGCTATATATTTCTCTACTCTTTCATCAAATTTACTCATAATGTTTATCTTGAAGTATTAGTTATTAAGTTAAAAGTATGCCTTAAAGATAACAAGTTAAGTTCTATTTTAAAAATTTAAAGTAATCTAGAAGAACGGTATCATTTATCTGTCTAGGTGTAAATACTTCTAACAACTGCGGTCCTTTATTACTAGTAAACAATAGGTTGCACGCTTTCGCGAAAGCGGACTCTTCACTAACACTTTGATAATTCACACCATGCATTTTACAAAGGTGTACTGCCGTTAAATCATGTTGAGTTTCAAAATAAGTCTGAAACTCGTCAGTCTCTTTATGACCTGGTAAAATCCTGAATATCCCACCACCAGAGTTATTTATGACTATAATCTTAAAGTTATCAGGTATATAGTTATTCCATAACGCATTAGAATCATAGAAAAAGCTTAAATCTCCTGTTATAAAAACTACTTGCCTATCGCTAGCCATTGCCGCTCCTATCGCTGTACTCGTACTACCGTCTATACCACTAGTACCTCGATTAGAAAAAACAGTGTGTGACTCATTCATCTGGAATAACTGCGCATACCTTATCGTGCTGCTGTTACCTAACTGTAGTACTATATTATCTGGTAAACTAGGGAAAATATGTTCAAAAGCTTTAAAATCTGACCACGGCATTTGCGCAAAGTAATCCTGCCTTTTAACTAGGTAATTTTTGAAATGTGACAGCCATCTATCTTGATAGTTACTATCTATATAGTCTTTAGGTAGCTGTTGTACCCATTTTTGTGGTTTTACCTTAATATGTCCTGCTAGCTTAAAGAACGTATCATAGGCACGTCTTTTACCGACGTGATAATGTACTTTAGTCTCAAAGCGTCTTAGGTATTGTTTTATCTTTTTAGATACAATCATACCGCCTATAGTGATAACTAGGTCTGGCTGCAGGTCTTTTATCTGGTCATCTTCCTTTTCTATAGGAGCAATTAAGGTGTCTATTCCCCATATTACCTTTTCATGAACCACATTACTACTCACCTCACTCATTACAAGAACACTAGGGTCACTGGTAAGTATATCTAGGTCTGCATTATCAAACACCGGCGGATTCAATGTCGCGAGAATGACTAGTTTCCTTTGAGCGCTCTTCCATTGATCTATAAAGCTATCTGGTATCTCGCTAAATTCATTCTTCAATAAATCAATAACCTTAACCTCTAAAGATGGCTTTTCTACTTTATTATATAACGGTTCTTCAAATGGTATATTAATATGTACCGGTCCATGCTGAGAAATAGCAGTGTTAATCGCTTTATTGATTAATCGCTCGTTAGTCGCGATACCTTCTTGGTTATCAATAGATGATAACATCTCTAACTGCGTATCATATAAAATATGATTTGCATACACACCTTGTTGTCTTATAGTCTGGCCGTCACCTATATCGATTTTATGAGGCGGACGGTCTGCACTGAGAACTATTAAGGGGATTTCAGAATAATAAGCTTCTGTAACCGCAGGGTAGTAATTTAAAAGTGCACTACCACTAGTACATAATACAGCAACAGGTTCTTGTAATTGTTGCGCCATACCTAATGCCACATGAGCTGCACAACGCTCATCTACAATACTGTAACAATTAAAATAATCGTTTTCTGAAAAACCTATTGTTAAAGGCGCATTTCTAGAACCTGGAGAAATGACAATGTTTTTAATACCTCTTTCTTTAAAAAGAAGTACAACCTGCTGGGCATGTAGAATTTCTGGATACATATATAACAAAGGTAAAGATGCCAGTCGCCGCATACAACATACTTAACAGCTTCTTCTCATAAAATTAGATTCCTATTTTTGAAACCTTAACAAATTCACCAGTATCCTGCGTTACAGCACCTCCATATGGCACTATTGTGTACGAAATCACCTCAAAAGATACTTTTAAACAAGTGATGTGCAGAGATAATAACATTGAACATAGTCTCTACCATCGATCAATAACTTCGCCCGTTACTACTCAGCTATACAATTGTCTTTTTATCTATATAATACTGAGTATTAAAAGTTCAAATGCAAGATTTAGAAATTTGCCCTAGTTTATTTCATTAAAAATAACTAAGTTTAAGTTCTATTAAACCAGCCCTAACTATGATTATAATTAAATATCTTGTTTTTTATACGTTTGTAGGATTCTACCAGTCTACAGTTTTTATAAAGTCTTCTATAAGAGCAGCTATAAACTACATTAGATCGTTAAATGAAAGTCGTAATGAGCAAGGACAGGTTGTAGGTTTTAAAACGACACTGTTACGAACAGCATTTAGAAGTATTCTTTAACAGCACTGTTTATACTAACTTTTTCATAGTGGATAGCTTGTTGAGCGTTTCCTCAAATTCTGCATTTGGATCACTCAATGCTGTAACACCACCACCTACATAGATATCTACTTGATCATCATGCAGCTCCATACATCTTAAGTTCACAAAATAACTCGCGCTGCCCTTGTCCACCATACCTAAATAACCAGTGTAGAAAGAACGATCATAATTTTCGTTCTTATTGATAAAGTCCAGAGACTCATTTCTAGGCATACCACATACCGCAGGTGTAGGATGCAATGCATCGATAAATATATTCTTATCCTTAGAATTTACCGTGGCAGTGATATCTGTTCTTAAATGAATAAGTTTACCAGCACGTACCGTTTTAACGTCTGATTCTTGAATGTTATCAGCACCACTTTCTTGTAAATTATGAATTATAAAATCGGTAACTAATCGTTGTTCTTCTAGCTCTTTTTTACCCCAAATATGTTCTTCATTTTCTTGATAAAGAGCCGTACCAGCTAGGGACATTGTTTTAAGTTTTACACCATCTATTTGGACCAAAACCTCTGGAGTTGCACCTACCCATTTCCCTACTTTAGGATGATAAAAAAAGTAACAATTTGCTGCTGGATATGCATCTAGTAAATCAGTTAAAATCTCTGTATCTGATTTTGAATTTTGAAAAGATTGCTTGCGCGAAAGAACAACCTTTTTCAAACTAGATTCTTTTAATCTAAGAACCGCCTTTGCCACTAGATTTGTGTACCTTTTTTGCTCCTCGCCATCTACTAAACGTACTGCATTTAAAAGTTCTTTGGGCGTTGAGTTCGTATTTTTATAAGTAAAGTTATAATCTTCTTGAGCTATTATAAAAACCTGGTCTTCTGATTTTTGAAATTTCGAAAAAACACCATAAGTCATGTTGTCAGGTGCGCTTTTATGCCATTTTTGATCTCGTTGTGAGAGTATGCGCACAGTATCGCTATTCACCTGTCTAATTAACAAGAAAGGTAGTTCTTTTTTAAGTAGTAATGCCGTGTATGAGAGTAAATTTTCGCGCAAGCGGTATAGGAATAATAGTGAGTAAAAGTGTTATTTTTTGAGAGCTATGGTGGTTAATTTACATATAGAAACAAGCCTCTCTTCTTCATCTGTAATTTTGATTTCCCAGAGCTGTGTTGTTCTTCCTTTATGTAAAAAACGGGCCGTTGCAAACACGTGTCCATCTTTCTTAGATCGCGTGTGGTTTGCACTTATTTCTAGACCTCTAATCGCAAAGTTATCGGTATCTAAAAACATATAACTAGCAGCACTACCTACACTCTCGGCAAGAGCAACACTTGCACCTCCATGCAACACTCCATCTGGCTGATGCACTTTGTGAGTTACTGGCATTCTAGCCGTTAAAAAATCTTCTCCTACATCAATAAAATCGATGTCTAACGTCTCCATGAGTGTATTGCGGCAAATAGCATTACAACGCTGTAGTATATCTTCTTTGTCCATATCTTTACCAAAAATAAGTCATACCGATAGAAAAAATGGTAAAAACAGTTTCCTATACTCATACTAATTCTTACGAGACACTTTTTGAATTAACAGATAAGACTAAAAATATCTGGATATGCTTTCATGGTTTAGGTTATCTAGCTACCTATTTTAAACGTTATTTTGAAGGCTTAGATTCTCAAGAGAACTATGTAATCGTTTTACAGGCTCCGTCTAAATCTTATATAGGTAAAGGCTTTAAACACGTAGGTGCATGCTGGTTAACAAAGGTGGACACGACTCAAGAAATGGGTAACAACCTCAACTATATTCATGAAGTACTTAAAACCGAAAATCTCATAGGTGATCCACGTGTTTTATTAATGGGATACTCTCAAGGAGTTTCTATCGCTACTCGATTTTTAAAATCTTACCATCATAAAATAAAAGCGCTTATCATGCATAGCGGCAGCATACCAGCAGAACTAGACGCTAGTGATGGCAAGCATTTTAGAGACACCTGTTCTAGATTCATTCACATAGCAGGAACGCTAGACGAATATTCTAATGAAGAAGTAATAAAAAGGGAAAGTAAAAAGATAGAACTTCTCTTTGGTACAAAATGTGAGTTATACCAACCAGAAATTAAACATGTGGTACACGTACCACTTATTTTAGAAATTGCTAAAAGTCTATAAACATGGAAATCATCTTTGCTACACATAATCAGAATAAATTAAAAGAAGTACAAGCGTTAATGCCTTCTTACATCAAACTTATAAGCTTAGAAGATCTAGGTTTTGATGAGGACATACCAGAAACATCAGGTACAATTGCTGGTAACGCCATTCAAAAGGTGGAGTATTTAAAAAACAGATTTCAACAACCCATTTTTGCAGACGATACTGGACTGCTGGTTGAAGCGCTAGGTGGAGAACCTGGTGTGTACAGTGCGAGATATGCTGGCGAACAAAAAAGCAGCGAAGACAACATGGATTTATTGCTTAAAAAGTTAACAAACAATAACAATAGGTCTGCGCGCTTTGTCACTGCTATTGCCTTAGATTTGAATAATAATCAAACTCTCTTTGAAGGAGTTTGTGAAGGTTCTATTTTGTTAGAAAGAAGTGGTTCAAAAGGTTTTGGCTACGACCCTATTTTCCAGCCAGACGGCTATGAAAAATCCTTTGCAGAAATGACTCTTACAGAAAAAGGTGCTATAAGTCATAGAGCAAAGGCTCTGAGAAAGCTCATAGACTACCTGAAAGAAGTTAATTAAATTATAAATTCACTTTAAATAAGCACATTAGCTTAATTTAGCTCAGATAATTATGAAATTACAACACTACATCCTACTCTTCTGCTTTACCTTAAGTATTTCAATTAGTAATGCTCAAGAAGAGAAATCAGAAAGCAAAACTACTTCTCCCATATCTGGCATGGTAAAGGGAAAAGTTCTTAACGCAAAAGATAATACCATTCTTGAGAACGTTAACATCGTTAACTTAAATCAGATCAAAGGTACCATTACCACTAAGGAAGGACTATTTAAAATCGCTGCCAAGGTAAATGATACGTTATACTTTTCTTATTTAGGTTTTGAAACCATTAATGTAAGAGTTACTGAGGATTGGTTAAAATTTGGTGATGTTACTATTTCTATGACAGAAAAAGGTATCGCACTAGACGAAGTAACGGTTACAGAGACTTCTCTTACAGGTTTCTTAGAAATAGATGCAAAGCGTGCTCCTATTTATGCTACTAGAAGATATAAGATAAGTGGTCTACCTAAAGGTTATGAAGCTGGTGACAGTGAACCTGGTGCTATTACAAATGTTCTAGAAAGTGTATTTAATCCTGCAGATTTCCTTTACAACACCTTTGGTAAAAAAGGAAAATCTATGCGCAAGCTAAGACAGGTAAAACAACAAGACGAGATTAGAAACTTACTACAAAGTAAATACGACAGAGAGACTCTGATGAATTTACTTCAACTAGACAAAGTTGATATAGATGGAATCCTTAGAAATTGCCAATATTCTAAGCAGTTTATTGAAACTGCAAACGATCTTCAAATACTAGATGCTATCAGCGAGTGTTATGAAGAATACAAGATATTGAAGACTTCTAAAGACAAAAATAAAAAATAACCAAAATCAAACTTGTGAATTACAATCACCTATTATCTTATGCTCTTGCAGCTACCCTTTTAACCAGCTGCATTAACATGAAAGGAAAAGACGGCGAACCTGGAAAAAGTGGAGAGCCTGGAATTAATGGACAAACTGGAGAAGATGGTGCCGATGGTATGTCTGGAAATACCGTTAGAGATTACTCGCAAGTAGACATCATGTCTTATGCAAACACGATTACTGAAAAGGAATTAAAAGAACAACTCTATTTTTATGCAAGTGATGAAATGGAAGGCCGCGCTACTGGTAGTCCAGGTCAAAAAAGAGCTGTAAACTACTTAAGAGAGCAATACAAAAAAATGGGCGTTGCAGGCGGTGGAGAAAATGGAGATTATTTTCAAATCGTACCTGGAAAAGCATTTGGAAAACCTGAACTTTCTTCAGAAAATGTACTTGCTTTTATAGAAGGAACTGAATTTCCTGATGAAATCCTTGTCATCTCTGCTCACCTTGATCACGTAGGTATGCACGATGGAAAAGTTTTTAATGGCGCTGATGATGATGGTAGTGGTACCATCGCTCTACTAGAAATTGCTGAAGCCTTTAAACAAGCGGCAAATGACGGTTATGGTCCTAAAAGATCCATTCTTTTTCTTCATGTAACTGGAGAAGAAATAGGTCTTAAAGGAAGTAAGTATTATGCAAACAAC
The DNA here is from genome assembly GCF_045063745.1 of Nonlabens sp. Asnod2-A12. NCBI lineage: Bacteria > Pseudomonadati > Bacteroidota > Flavobacteriia > Flavobacteriales > Flavobacteriaceae > Nonlabens > Nonlabens sp. Asnod2-A12. The sequence continues at coordinate 813,601 of NZ_JBEFOB010000003.1, forward strand.
CCTATCTACCCTATGGCTAACACCATTGCAGATCTTAATATAGATATGATAGGTAGAATAGACCCTGCACAAAAGGACAATCCAGATTACGTTTACCTAATAGGTAGTGACATGCTCTCTCAAGACTTACACGATATCTCTGAGGCAGCAAACAAGAAATCTGTTAATATGAGACTTGATTACTCTTACAACGGTAAGGACGACCCTAATCGTTTTTACTACCGTAGTGATCATTACAATTTTGCAAAGAACGACGTGCCTGTAATTTTCTATTTTAACGGTACTCATGAAGATTATCACAAAGCAACTGATACTCCTGATAAAATTGAATACAAATTATATCAAAGAAGAGCTAAGTTAATTTTTGTAACCGCATGGGATGTGGCAAATGCAGATAAAAGACCTGCACTTACAGATAAATAAGAAGTATTATATTTGATACAACACAAAGCGTTAACTTTTAAGTTAGCGCTTTTTTTATTTTACATTATGTTATACTGGTTTCATAAGGCAGTAAATTTTATAGCGAGCCTATTCTTAATAATTTGCATGCTATACACGGCAATTTTATTTATCGGCTTATTAAAAGGAGTTCCTAAAACAGAAGTAACCATTGATTTTCTACATAGAAGCTCCATAAGTTACCTTTTTGCACTACTCCTGCTTTGGGACCCTAAATCAATCAGAGAACACCCTGAAGTTGATTTACTCCGACTACGCACTTTTCGACTTCAAAAAGAAATGATCTCTAAAAGAAATAAAAGCCCTTTTCTTAAACGTCTTATGACACTTCTATTAATTTTAAATTTATTTTTCTGGCTTATATATGTGGCATAAAAAAAGGCACGATTTACATCGCACCTTTTTTTGATATGTGTTCCGCTTTCGCGAAAGCGGTATAAATACAATTATTCTGAATCAGATTCTGCTGCGGCCTCTATACCTGCAAATTCTTGCTGTATAGACATCCTAAGACGACGGTAATAGTCTTCTTCTAACCAATCCTTATAGTTGTTAGTATTATTGATAATACAGTATGCATAACGTCTAATACGATCTTTAATATCTTCTTTCAGTAATTTTGCTAAAATACGAGCGTCAAAAACGTCCTCACTATTCTCTACACACCACTGCACGTGTTGCGCGATAGACTCATCCAGTACGTCTTTAGACTTACGGTTTTCCTTGGTAATACGTTTATAGGCTCCTTTGATATCAAAGGTAAACTCTGTAGTATTAGGAAATTCTGCTTTTGTAGAATCTGGTAGAGTATAAACAAAGTTGCGTTCTATCTCTTCGTCAGACACAATGTTCTCCACATAGAAATCTGGAGATCTAAACACTTGCTGCCAGTCTACAGGCTCATTCCATAAACCAAAACGAGCAACATTGTTACCTAAATCAATGATTTGGAATTCTTTTTTATCCTTAAGAACACGAGAACCACGACCTATCATTTGATAATAAAGAGTCAGTGACTTTGTCGCTCTATTTAAAACGATACACTCTACACTAGGCTCATCAAATCCAGTAGTTAATATACTTACTGAGGTTAAAACCGCATCTGGCTTTTCTTTAAACCATCTTAGAATCTCTTTACGCTCTTCCTTAGTATTAGTATTATCTAAGTGTCTTATCTCTATTCCCGCACGTCTGAAGGTGTCCTCTACCTCAATACTGGTTCTAATACCGTTATTAAAAATAAGAGTCTTTTTACCTTTTGCTACTTCATTATACGACTGGATCAATTTATCCTGCATGGTTGTCGCAGTATAAAGTTTTTCACTTGATTTTACCGTATAATCTCCATTCATACCTATGGTAAGGCCACTTAAACCTACATCATAAGTATGCGTTACTGCTTGTGCAAGAAACCCTTTTTCTACTAGAGATGTAATGCTATTACCTACTATAAGCTCTCTATAGTTATCCTTCATAGGCAACTTAAAGTTAGAACTTAAAGGAGTCGCTGTAACACCTAGCATGAAACAGTGATCAAAGTACTTAAATAATTTTCTAAAACTATTGTAATGCGCCTCATCAATAATAACTAGACCTATGTCATCTAGTTCTAGTTTATCATCTTGAATACGGTTATTCAAGGTCTCTACCATGGCTACAAAACACTCATAATCCTTCTGGTCATCTAATTCTTTAACCTTAGAATTAATCACTTTGTTCTTTACATCAAAACCATTAAGCATTTTTGACGTTTGCTTACACAGCTCAATACGGTGTGTAAGGATAACCACTTTCTTACCTTTTTCTCTGATGTACCTGCGTACAATTTCAGAAAAGACCACTGTTTTCCCTCCACCTGTAGGCAACTGATATAGAAGGTTATAATCGTCTTTTTGATTGTTTATACGATCAAAAATCGCTTCCAGATCGCGTTCTTGATAATCGTATAAAGATTTAATCTTACTTTCTTTTTTCATCGTCATTACTCTGGATTTCATTTTTGAGATTTGCAAAAATACTGCTTTTTTAAGGTTATTATCCTTTGTTTACTGTTAAGAATCTTAGATAATTTTAATTGATAAGATTTTAACGTGATAAAATAGGTTTTAGTAGTAATTTTGTCTTACCAAAACAAACAGATAAGTGGAACATTCAACGACTAAGAAAAAACCATGGTTTCAACCAGATCGCGCTCATAAATACTATAAGCTTACCGGCTTCTATAAATTTGTGGTCGATAGTATCAAGAAATCCATGCCACCTGTTTTAGTAGTGGTTGCTATTCTAGCCGTTGTTCATTTTACCGTAGATGGTGGTTTAATGGGCTTACTAGAACTTGCTGTAGAAAAGCTACCTGACTATGGTGTTTTAGGTTTTTTCTATGTATCAGAAACTGTTTTAGGATTAATCCCACCAGAATTATTTATAGCATGGGCTGGAGAGACGGCTACTCCTGTACTTAATCTATTTCTTATCGCATTGTTTTCATATCTAGGTGGTTTTACATCGTACTGGATCGGAAGAAGAGCTTTAAAAATACCTAGTTTACATAATTACCTAGAAGTAAAAATGGCCAAACAACTTGTTATGGCTAGAAAATGGGGTGGCGTTCTTATAGCCGTAGGTGCTTTATTACCACTTCCTTTTTCTATGGCTAGTCTGGTCGCTGGTATGTTACGTTATCCAGTTAAAAATTGGGCACTTGTAGGTTTGTTGCGTTTCATACGTTTTGCTCTTTATGGTGCAGCTATATTTTCTTTAGTATAGATTTAATGCGGTTCCGCTTTCGCGAAAGCGAGAAAATTATTCTGACTTTTCTTTAAAACTAATACTTAAGAAGCGTAAATCGCCTCTACAGGTTTTGTACTCACGTGCGTTAATCTCAATGAAAACCTCACGAATAGCTTCTAGATGTCATAAATCCTTAGTTAAAAGAACATAATAAGCTTTTTACAAGTTTGGTATAATTAAGCATTATAGACTGCGTGTAAATTTATGTATTTGACTTTTGAGAAATTTAGTGACTTTAAACAATACCATTAAACTCTTTATTCTCGCATACATTTCAACCTCATTAAGGTTTTAACAGCATTTCCTATAGTAGTTAGTTATAAACTGCCATTGAGAATTATTTTGGAAATTTGCTCTATGTGTTATAGGTTAGAAAATTCTTAAACAAAAAAAGCACCTACTTGCGTAGGTGCTTTCTATTCATCTAGAAGAATAAGAACTAATTAGTTCTTGTTCATTTCAGTTTCTTTCTTTGCATTTTCTTTTGCTTCTTCCATTCCTTTTTCTACCATATCAAAGAATTGGTCTAACTTAGGAAGAACAACGATTCTAGTACGTCTATTCTTAGAACGTCCCTCTGCAGTGTCGTTACTGGCAACTGGAATGTAGTAAGATCTACCTGCTGCAGTCATGCGCTCTGGCGCTACACTAAACTCCTCTTGCAATACTCTAGTTACGGCAGTTGCTCTAGCTGTACTTAACGCCCAGTTATCAGAAAATTTTGCAGACGATATAGGCTGGTTATCTGTATGACCTTCTACCATGATGTCTATTTCTGGCTTATCGTTAACTACTTTTGCAACCTTACCTAAAACCACTTTTGCATTATTATTAATTCTATCGCTACCACTAGAGAACAATAATTTATCAGAAATAGAGATGTAAACCACACCTTTCTCTACATTAACATTAATATCCTCATCTTGTAGATTACCTAGAGAGCTCTTTAAACTAGTAACTAGCGCAAGTGTTACACTATCTTTCTTTGTAATGGCATCGTTTAAAGATTTGATTTGCAGATCTTTTTCTCTGATACTCTCTAAAGAACGTTCTAAATTACGACTACCTTGAGTTGATAACGTTACTAACTCACCTTGGTTATTTAAAAGTGCGCTATTAGAATTCTTTAAAGTAGCTATCTGGTCTTTAAGTGCTTCTAGTCTAGCTTGTGATGCTTTTTCATCAGATAGACATGCATTTAATTTTACTGTAGCGGTATCTAATAGCTCTTTAGTTTCTTGCTGTTTTGCGAGTGCTGCCTCAAGATCTTTTTTAGATGCACATGACACTAAAAGTCCACCTGCAAGCAACATTAAAAATATTTTTTTCATTTTAATATGAGATTTTATGTGTTGTTTTATTAATGTTATTAATGTTAAATAACAGATCAAAATTAATGATATTCAACTGTTGTACATGATCATTAACAAGGATTTAAGTTATTTAAGGTTATTACTATACTGCTTATTACCTTTTATAAAATACTGATAAACAATACTTAATTGTGCGTTTTGAGCACTATTATTTTTTATTAAACGTTTTACTGATTTTCTCTTTCTAAACAGTGGTATTAACTTTAAGTAGAAGTAAAAATGAGCTTTGAGAACAGCCATAAAATGAGCCAATTTAAATTCTATTAGAAATTTAAAAGCAGCTATCCCATCGAGCACCATTCTAATAAACAAGGTACCAATCCAGAAACTAGAACGGTCATTTTTTATTATATTATATAAACTGTTTCTAAAATTATAAAAGGTCTTGCGTGGATTAATTGTTGCCAGCGTGCCACCACCTAAGTGATAAACTACGGAGTCTGGCTGATAACTAATTGTATAACCTGCGTGACGCAATCGCCAGCATAAATCTATCTCTTCTTGATGTGCAAAATAATCTTCGTCTAGACCTTCTACTTCTTTAAATGAACTGACTCTCAAAAACAGACAAGCTCCACTAGCCCAATCTAAATTTACTACAGTATCATACTGTCCTAGATCTTGTTCTATGGCATCAAAAATGCGGCCTCTACAGTATGGGTAAGCATAACGATCTAAGAATCCACCTGCTGCGCCCGCGTATTCAAAGTAATCTTTGCGCTTATCATCTAAAATTTTTGGCTGACACGCAGCTAGACTGCTGTCTGTTTGAAACCTATTTGCAATCACGTCACACCAGCCTGCAGTTACAGCGACATCACTGTTTAATAAACAGACTACCTCTTCTTGAACACTTTTCAAGGCGACGTTATATCCACCTGCATAACCGCGATTTTCATCCATCGCAATTATTTTAACTTCTGGATAGGTGGCTGTAGTCCATGGAATAGAGTTATCTGTAGAGGCATTATCTGCTAGGTAGATAACGTGATCTTTACTGTGCTCTACAACGCTAGGTAAATAGGTCTTGAGCAGGTCTACCCCATTCCAATTTAATATGACTATTGCTATTTTCATAAAACGTATTCTGGTAAGTCTGCTATAAAATTATAGGTTTGATTCTCGTAATCCATAGTACAAAAATAATGTTCCAGACCGTTAGTCACCATTAAGTATTTAGCATTTAACGCCAGGTTATATCGCGCAATTTGATCAAAAACAGATTGATCTATCTTAATTTCTGGGGCTTTACACTCTACTATTAAATGTATAGAACCATCTGTGTTATAACTGATAATGTCATATCTCTTTGTAGTTCCTGCGATTATCAACTGCTTTTCTACGTTAATGAGATTATGCGGTATTCGTTTTTGCGTAAGCAGAAACAAAACAACATGTTGTCTCACCCATTCTTCTGGTGTTAGAATGATAAATTTTTTCCTGATCTGGTCAAAGATAGCACGTCCTTTTTCAGTACTTTTGACTCTGAAATTTCCAGCTGGTAGTCGCAATGGCTTCATAACGCAATATTACAAAAACCACAACAGCTCTCGATGAGTGACGCTACAAACATTCTTGCCGATTTAAAACAAAAGCGATATGCTCCTGTATACTTTTTATGCGGTAGCGAACCCTATTTTATAGATCAAGTTAGTGATTATATAGAGGACAACGTCTTGGACGAAGGTGAAAAAGGCTTTAATCAGACGGTTATTTATGGTAAAGATACTACCATGTCCGAGGTTTTAGAAAACGCAAAGCGTTTCCCGATGATGTCAGAGCATCAGGTTATTATAGTTAAAGAAGCACAACATTTAACTAAACAACTAGCACAACTAGAAAGTTACATTGAGCAACCGCAAACGACTACTATTCTCGTTTTTGCTTACAAATACAAAACGCCTGACGGTCGCAGCAAGATTACTAAATTGCTTAAAAAACATGCTGTTTACATGGAAAGTAAACCGCTTTATGAGAATAAAGTTCCTGCTTTTGTAACTGGTCGTTTAAAAGAAATGGGATATCAAATCGATCCTAATGCGACTAGAATGTTAGTTGAATTTCTAGGAACTGATCTAGGAAAAATAAATAACGAACTTTCTAAGCTCGCGATAGTACACTCTAAAGACCGACCTATCACGCCACAAGTTATTGAGGACAACATAGGTATTTCTAAGGATTATAACAATTTTGAATTGCGCAAAGCCATGGGAATGCGTGATGTGGTTAAAGTTCATAAAATAATCAATTATTTTGCAGATAACCCAAAGGATAATCCGCTGGTGTTGACTACCGCACAGTTGTATAGTTTTTTTACTCAGCTGTTGAAAGTGCACACTATTAAGGATAAGAATCCGCAAGCGGTGGCAAAGGCTGCTGGTGTGAATCCATTTTTTGTTCAAGAAATTATCACTGCTGCAAAGAATTACCCTATGAAATACTGCAGTCGCGCCATAAAACTCATCAGAGATATGGACGTAAAATCAAAAGGTGTAGGAACACATCAAGCAAATCATCACGATTTATTGAAAGAAGCAATGGTAAATATCATGTCAAAGTAATGGCTAGTACAAAATTAAAAGCTTGGATAAGTGCTGCGAGATTGAGGACCTTACCATTGAGCATTAGTGGGATTTTGGTGGGAAGTACGTTTGCTTATTTGAACTCATCATATTTAAAAGCTATGGGTAAATGGCTTATAAATTCATCTAATGAGAACTCCGGTATATCAAGATTAGCTAATGTTTTTGAATATAGTTTTAATTTCAATTTTTACATTCCTATTCTAGCTTTAATAACTACTTTAGGATTTCAAGTACTTTCTAATTTTGCAAACGATTATGGCGATGGTGTAAAAGGAACAGATAACGAAGATAGAATAGGTCCTATGCGTGCTTTACAAAGCGGTATCATTTCGCCGAAAGAGATGAAACGAGCCATGGTCATCACAGCTGTTCTTACTTTAATCAGTGCAATCGCCTTAATTTATGTAAGTCTAGGAATAGATAAATTATTAATCTCTTTATTCTTTTTAGTATTAGGTATCGCAGCTATATGGGCAGCGATAAAATATACGGTAGGCGATAATGCTTATGGCTATCGTGGTCTAGGCGATGTTTTTGTTTTTATATTTTTTGGTCCTGTTAGTGTTATGGGTATTTATTTTCTAATTACTAAAGGACTAGAATGGATCATGATTTTCCCTTCTATCACAGTGGGGCTGCTAAGTGTTGCTGTTCTTAATCTCAATAACATGAGAGATATCGAGAGCGATAAGAAAGCTGGTAAGAATACTATTGTAGTAAAGATGGGACTTGCTAAAGCTAAGTTGGTTCATTATGGGTTTGTAGTTATTGCTTTTTTATGTGCGGTTTTTGCAACTACAAACACCTATTTTTTTCAAGTTTATTTGAAATATCAATTACACGAAACTAATAGAATAAACAGTTTAATCGGTAAAAATGCTAATCAGATTGAATATAACTGGTTCTCGATCACAAATTACAATCCAGAATTTGGGATAACTCTCATCGCTTTCTTACCACTCCTAGCCTTCATCCCATTATTCATACATTTATTTAAAGTAAAAAGAACAGAGTCTCCAGCTCTACTCGATCCTGAGTTGAAGAAAGTAGCGCTTTCTACCTTCTTTTTTGCGGTTTTATGTATTATAAGTGTTGCCGTAATTACAAGGCATTAAGAGTGAATTAACACTACTTTTTTAACATTTATAGTCTATTTATTCCAACTACAGCAGTTAAATCGTTGATACTTATGTTAACCTTTAGTTTAAAATTTTAAACAAATTTAACATTTACTATTCACAGCATAATAGTATTAGAACGTATCTTTAACTACAATAAAAAACACCCCTATTCAACAAAACTACTTTAACTAAAAATCTTGAAAATTATGGCTAGAGCTATGTTTGAGTATACCAAAACAATACTCGAGAAAGTAAGTTTTAACCCAACCCTATTTTGCAAGGAATTACAAAAAGCAGTTGATCGTCTATTACCTTTTGAAATAGTAGAACTTGAAATCTGGATTAAACAGCTTGTATTACAAAATCCAGACTTGCAAACTTGTGTATTGATATCAAAGGAATAAACACCTATTTATTAAAACTTAAAAAGGCTAGTTACTTCATTTAAACATGAAGTAACTAGCCTTTTTTTTATTCAATAATTAAGATTTATTTACCTGATATAGGACTTACTATTTGCACGTTTTGAAAAGCAATAGCACCTTTAATAACTCCGGTTATTACATTTTGTAACGCTTCTATAATTTGCATTTTCAACTCGCTTTTATGAAAAATAAGACTCACCTCACGAGCAGGAGAAGGATCTTCAAAAAATCTAAGATTCTCCTTTTTATGCTCTGGTAAATCCATCGTGTTTAAATAAGGTAATAAAGTCATTCCTAGACCTTCGTCAGCTAGTTTTATTAAAGTTTCAAAACTACCGCTCTCTAACATAAAACGCTCTCCATCTGTATCTCTAGAATTACGACATAAATTAAGAATACTATCCTTAAAACAGTGCCCGTCTTCTAATAGAAGCAAGTCATCTACATTAATCTCATCTACCTTAATTTTTGTTTTAGGCTTACCAGATAATCTAGGATCATAAGCTACAAAAGGCTCATAATATAGAACTCTTTCTTTAATAAAGTCATTTTTTAAAGGAGTCGCAGCTATTGCAGCATCGATACTTCCATCAAGTAGGCTATCTATAATACTCTCTGTAGTAAGTTCTTCTATGCGCAGTTTTACCTTAGGATATTTATTTACAAAATTAGCTAGAAACATAGGTAATAACGTAGGCATTACCGTAGGTATCACTCCTATTTTAAACTCGCCACCTATAAAACCTTTTTCTTGATCTACTATGTCTTGAATACGGTCACTTTCATTAACTATATTACGCGCCTGGTTAACGATCTTCTTACCAGTTTCTGTAAGCTCGATAGGTTTTTTACTTCTATCAAATATTTGAACATCTAGCTCATCTTCTAGCTTCTGTATTTGCATACTTAATGTGGGCTGTGTTACAAAAACCTTATCTGCCGCTTTGGTGAAATTTTGATATTGAGCAACAGCAAGAACATATTTTAACTGGGTAATCGTCATGATAGATATTTTAAACAAAAATAAGTAATGTCATTTGATAAATCTATTACGATATCAATCTATTTTATTTAGTTAAATGAGCTTTGGGGATTATCTTTATGATGGATTGTATTCCGCTTTCGCGAAAGCGAGACCAACAACAATAACCTTCTTAAATTCAAACAACTATGTTTAAAGAATTATCAAGAACCCTAGGTACCATTTGTGCACTCGTACTCGCCATGATCGTTGTGATTTTTAGCACAGCATTTATTATCTCTGGAGAAGAATCTACTTATTACAAGCAAGAATCACCAGAACAGATCATAGATACAGTACTTAAAATAGCTTTAACTGAACAACAAAAAAAAGGAAAATCGCTTTTTAAAACCAATTGTGCAGCATGTCATAAACTTTTTAAAAAAGCCGTAGGACCAGGATTATATGGTGTGACAGATCGTTATGAAAAAGAATGGCTTTATAAATGGATCCATAATAGTGCTGCACTCATAAAATCTGGCGATGTACAAGCGGTTGCTTTATATAATGAATACAATCAGGCTAATATGAATTCTTTTCCTAATCTAACTAAAGAAGATATAGACGCTATCCTAGATTATATAGAATCCTCTAAGAATTAACAAGACATTCATACAGCATCGATAGGTAAATTGTAACTTTATCGTCTTAATAACTAAATAAAACACATGGCAACTATTACTATAGGAGGTAACGAGATATCTACAAGCGGTTCACTACCAGCAGTAGGATCACAAGCACCAGATTTTAAACTTAAAAAAGCAGACCTATCTGAGGCTTCTTTAAATGATTATAAAGGAAAACGAGTTGTACTTAACATTTTCCCTAGTATAGATACAGACGTTTGTGCAACATCTGTAAAAAATTTCAATAAAAGAGCTACAGAGCTAGATAATACTGCGGTTTTATGTATTTCTAGAGATACTCCTTTTGCACAAAAGCGTTTTGCAAGTGATGAAGGATTAGAGAATGTAGAGAATTTAAGCGATGTGCTAGACGGTACATTTGGTAACGACTATGGACTTACTATGACTTCTGGACCACTTGCTGGTTTTCATTCTAGAGCTGTGGTTGTTCTTAATGAAGAAGGAAAAGTAATTTATAATGAACAAGTTCCTGAAATTGCAGACGAACCTAACTATCTTGCTGCACTTAAAACGTTATTATAATTGAGTGCATCAAAATTTATTATTGGTAGATGTAAAGCGATGGGATATGCCCTTAAAGGCGCCATCATCCTTATCAAAACAGAAGCCAGTATACAAGTACAAGCCGCAATAGCCATTATTATGACTATTGCCGGCTTTTATTTTAATATTACTGCAACCGAGTGGATTGCTCAAACCTTGTGCATAGGACTTATTATGGGACTAGAAGGTATGAACACCACTGCAGAGGCTATTGCCGACTTTATTCATCCAGATTTTCATGAGAAAATAGGTCACATTAAAGATATAGCCGCTGGTGCCGTGGTAATTACTGCCATCGCATCTAGTATTGTGGGCGGTATTATTTATATTCCTTATATCCTTGCGCTGTTTAATTAATAGCGGTTTTAAAGGATAAATTACGACTGTTAACAATCAAGTTAAATGTGTTCTACTATTACCGTGCAATATTCTTATTTTTGCTCGTTCACTATCATACATGGCGCGTAAAAAAACAACATCTAAGAAAACTACTGCAAAGGCCAGTAAACCATTCCAGCTACCTAATTTAAAGCTCAATAGATTACAAGAGGTAATCGTAGGGAGCGCACTAATAGTAGTCGGTTTATTACTGCTTTTTTCTTTTATATCTTATCTATTCACTGGCGCACAAGATCAAAGTGTACTGGTAGAATTAGGCAGCCGTACTACAGAAACTAAGAACTGGATAAGCCAGCTAGGTGCATGGCTAGGACACACCTTTGTTTATAAAGGATTTGGTATCCCTGCTTTTTCCATTTCGGTTCTAACCATAATCTCTGGAATATTTTTATTTGCAACTGGTGATAATGTGTTCTCGCTTTCGCGAAAGCGAATCTCAAATCTATGGTTCTGGGGATTATTATTAATGCTCTGGCTATCTATCTTTTTAGGATTTTTTCACAATACAAATGCATTATTAGGTGGTAAGGTAGGTTATGAATTAAATGATTTCTTACAAGACTATTTAGGCTTATTAGGCGCTATACTTGTTATGTTCTTTATAGCGATAGTCTATGTAGTATTGAGACTTAAACTGACACCAGAGTTGATAACTGCTTATTTCTCTAAAAAAGCTACAGAGGTTAAGGAAGGTTTTGAAAATATAGAGACTACAGACGAAGAAAGCGATTGGGAAAAAGCTACTGTAGAAGGTAATCCTGCTCCGGACATAGATCAAACCACTACCCCAGCAACAGCGACAGAAGAGCCTAAAAATACTGTAGAACTGTCGGACGATGGTATGCAAGTTACGGTACCAGAAGAAGAAACTGTTCCAGAACCTGTTCTTAAAAAAGTTGTTGCTCCTAAAGATGAGAATGACATAGGAATGGAAATCGAGCAAACGCTGGATGAGGAAGAGGTAATCGACAATAAAGCTAATAAATTAGTAGAAGATTTTGGAGAGTTTGATCCTACTCTAGAGTTAAGCAACTTCCAGTTTCCACCACTAGATCTTTTAAAAGATTATACTAAAGGTAAAACGATAACTATTAATGAAGAAGAGTTACAAGCCAACAAAGACCGTATTGTAGAAACTCTTAAGAATTATAAAATAGGTATTGCAAAAATAAGTGCCACGGTAGGTCCTACGGTTACTCTATATGAAATAGTACCTGAGGCAGGAATACGTATTTCAAAAATTAAGAATCTAGAAGATGATATTGCGCTATCTCTTGCCGCATTAGGTATACGTATTATCGCTCCTATTCCAGGAAAAGGAACTATAGGTATAGAAGTTCCTAACCAGAATCCATCTATAGTATCGATGAGATCTGTGGTTGCGTCTCCTAAATTTCAAAATGCCGAGATGGAATTACCTATCGCATTTGGTAAAACCATTTCTAACGAGACCTTTGTAGTAGATCTTGCAAAAATGCCTCACCTACTTATGGCCGGTGCAACAGGACAAGGTAAGTCAGTAGGACTAAATGCTATTCTTACTTCACTACTCTATTCAAAACACCCTGCCGAGGTTAAATTTGTACTCGTAGATCCTAAAAAGGTAGAGCTTACTTTATTTAACAAAATAGAACGTCATTATCTAGCTAAGTTACCTGATAGTGAAGAGGCTATAATCACAGACAACTCTAAGGTAATCAATACCCTGAATAGCCTTTGTATAGAGATGGATCAACGTTATGACATTCTTAAGGATGCCATGTGCCGTAACTTAAAGGAGTATAATGCAAAGTTTAAAGCTAGAAAATTAAATCCTGCAAATGGTCATAAATTTCTACCTTATATAGTTCTGGTAGTAGATGAATTTGCCGATTTAATCATGACGGCTGGTAAAGAGGTAGAAACCCCTATTGCGAGACTTGCACAACTAGCTCGTGCGATAGGTATTCACTTAATTATCGCAACGCAACGTCCATCTGTAAACGTGATTACAGGTATGATTAAGGCTAACTTCCCAGCACGTATCTCTTTTAGAGTGATGCAAAAAGTCGATTCTCGTACTATTCTAGATAGCGGTGGTGCAGACCAGTTGATAGGTCGTGGAGACATGCTTTACACTGCTGGAAACGAATTGATACGTATACAATGTGCATTTGTTGACACACCAGAAGTAGAAAAAATTACCGATTTTATAGGTAATCAAAAAGCATATCCTGATGCGCATATTTTACCTGAATATGTAGGTGAAGATGGTGGCACGAGTATTGATAATAATATTGATGAGAGAGATGCTAAGTTTAGAGACGCAGCAGAAATAATAGTTATTGCCCAACAAGGTAGTGCCTCTTTATTACAACGTAAATTGAAACTAGGTTACAATCGTGCTGGTAGAATTATAGACCAATTAGAAGCTGCTGGTATAGTCGGTGGATTTGAAGGTAGTAAAGCTAGACAGGTTTTAATCCCAGATCTCACGTCTCTAGAAGTATTTTTAAATGAAGAACAAAACAAATAAATAAGTACAATGAAAAATTATTTCCTTTCTGTTTTTATGATTTTTGCTTTCGCGCAAGCGGTTACAGCACAAGATGCTAAGGCAGATAAATTATTAAGTGAAGTAGCCCAAAAATTCAAGTCTTACAAAAATGTAGCATTTACCTATAAAGGCAATTTTAAAAACCCTAAAACGAGCACAGACATGGATGTGCAAGGTGATGCAAAGCTAGAAGGAGAAAAGTACAATGTGAATTTTCTAGGTACTACTTACATATTTGACGGTGCAAAACAATATGCGGTAAACTCTGAAGATGAAGAAGTGACTATTTCTAAAGTAAGTAATGACGGTGACCAAATGATCACACCATCTAATATCTTAACTTTTTATGAAAAAGGTTATTCTAAAAAATGGGATATCGTACAAAATGAAGGTGGTAGAAAAATTCAATTCATAAGACTTACTCCTATAAAATCTAACTCTGAATATAAAAATGTTTTACTAGGTATAGATGCAAACACAAAGCATATTTACAAAGCCATTATTACAGAAAACTCTGGAACAGTAGCTACATTTACATTAAAGTCTTTAAAGACTAATGAACCTTTACCTAAGAATTCTTTTACCTTTGATAAAAATCAGTACAAAAACTGGTTGATTCAAGAGATGAACTAAATTGAAGATATTAGATCGATACATATTAAGCCAATACATAAAGACGTTTTTAAGCGTCTTTATTGTGTTAATGTTTATTCTTATCCTGCAAGCTATATGGTTATATATCAAAGAGCTGGCTGGTAAAGATCTCGATGTATTAACTATTGCAAAATTCTTATACTACTCTACTCCTGTTGCGGTGCCTATCGCTCTACCTTTAAGTGTGCTATTGGCAGCCATATTGGTTTTTGGTAAAATGGCTGAGAATTATGAATTTGCCGCTATGAAATCTAACGGGATTTCACTGCAACGAGCTATGCGCTCCCTAACCTTTGTTATTCTAGGTATAGGAATTACTTCTTTCTTATTTGCTAATTCTGTCATTCCATGGGGATATTTTAAACAGAGAAATCTGCGAGGTAATATTGCAAAAATGAAACCTGCCATGGCTATAGGTCAGGGAACATTTAATCAATTAGGTGATATAAATATTAAAGTGGGAGAAAAGTCCGGAGAAAACGGTGAGTTTTTAACCGACGTGATTATCCATAAAAAAAATCCAAGGAAAAACGGTAATTATACCGTTATCAAAAGTAAAAGCGGTGAGTTAAAAAGTTCTTTAAAATCTAATATCATTCAACTGGTTCTAGAAGATGGAAATTATTATGAAGACCTTTTTATAACAGAGCCTAAAAAAGCGAAAACGTCTCCATTTGTAAAAACAGAGTTTAAAGAATATGCTCTAAACATAGATGTATCTAAATTAAATCAAGTCGATATAGATGATGAGTCGGTGACTGATAATCATAGAATGCTTAAAATTAATGAGCTGTATAATCGTATCGACACTTTCTCTCTTGCACTTACTAATAACTATAAAATATATAGAAGTAACCAGCATAGAACGTGGGCACCCAGTACTATGGATCGTACTGCTGCGTTAGATACCATTAGAGAAAATCCTAAAGATTTGCTTGCCAGCCTTAAAATATTTGACCAGCGTAGAGCACTAGATGTCGCGATGAGTAAAGTGCGCAGCCAGAAAGCAGCAGTTCAAAATAGAGAAGATCAAATTAAAGGTGAGAAATCTAGACTTGCAAAACATGAAATAGAAATTCACAAGAAATACGTGTTAGGTGTAGCCTGTATTATACTGTTTTTTATAGGTGCTCCACTAGGTGCAATTATAAGAAAAGGTGGCATGGGACTGCCACTAGTAGTCGCTACCTTATTCTTTTTAACCTATCATTTCATTGGTATTTTTGCAGAAAAAGCAGCTACTGAGGGCGCATTCCCTGCATGGTTAGGTGCATGGTTGAGTACATTTATTCTATTCCCTATAGGTATCTACCTTACCTACAGAGCAACGACAGACCAGGGTATCTTTAGTAATGAATTCAGCTTTAAGAAGCTGTTCTCAAAGTTTAAAAAACGCCCAAAATCGCCTCACGCTGCAGCTTAATCATTATCTTTGTAAGGAAGTCTTAAATACTTAAATAATCGTATCTAAGATGTTTTTTTTAAATCAATAACTCCTTATGATTACTCAAGAAAAAGCCGCTCCTACCTTTCAATTAGACCGCATAGAAGATGCTATAGAAGATATAAAAAATGGTAAAGCCATTATAGTTGTAGATGATGAAAATCGTGAGAACGAGGGTGACTTTGTTGCCAGCGCTAGATCTGCAACACCAGAATTAGTGAATTTTATGGCCACACATGGGCGTGGATTAATTTGCGCACCTATTACCGCATCTAGATGTAAAGAACTAGATCTAGCCATGATGGTAGTAAATAATTCTGATCCTATGGAAACGGCTTTTACCGTTTCAGTAGATTTAAGAGGTCACGGTGTGACCACTGGAATAAGTGCGGGAGATAGAGCTTTAACTCTACAAGCGATCATTGATAAAGACACACAACCACACGATTTAAGTAAACCTGGACATATTTTTCCTCTTAAGGCAAAAGATGGCGGTGTTCTAAGAAGAACAGGACATACAGAGGCAGCCATTGATTTTGCAAGACTTGCTGGTCATGAACCTGCAGGGTTTATAGTAGAAATCATGAATGAAGATGGTAGCATGGCACGTCTACCACAATTAATAGAAGTAGCAAAAAAACACAACCTTAAATTAGTATCTATAGAAGATCTTGTTGCTTACAGGATGAAACATGATAGCCTTATCGTAAAGAAAGAGGACTTTATGTTGAAAACACGTTTTGGTGAGTACCGTTTACGTGCATATCAACAAACAACTAACGATCAAATTCACATAGCACTTACTCTAGGTGATTGGGAAAAAGAAGAAACCGTTCTTACACGTATGAATTCTACACAGGTAAATAATGACCTATTCTCTACCCTTACTAGCGATGCCGACAGAAAGATAGACGCAATGTTTAATCAATTAAACAAAGAAGGGAAAGGCGCGATAGTATTCATTAACCAGCAGTTTGAGCCAGAAAACATGTTAGGTAGATTAGAAGAGCTTAAAGATCTACAAGAAAACGGTGGTATTAAAGCTCCTAGACGCAATCTTGATAATAAAGATTATGGAATAGGCGCGCAAATACTTCATGATTTAGACATTACTAAAATTAAGTTGATGACTAACTCTGAGCAAAGTAAACGCATAGGTATTATAGGTTATGGATTAGAAATCATGGATACTATATCTTATTAGTTTAATTAAAATACCGCTTTCACGAAAGCGAGACCAACATCATGGCATTTAATAAAATAACAGAGCAAGATTCTCATTACAATCATCTAGAAAAGATGAGTCCTAGAGAGTTATTACGTAGTATTAATGAACAAGATCAAACAGTAGCAATTGCTGTAGAAAAGGTAATACCACTTATTGAGTCACTCGTAATAGAAATTGTTTCTAAAATGAAAACTGGTGGCCGTCTATTTTATATAGGCGCTGGAACTAGTGGTCGATTAGGTGTACTAGACGCTAGTGAATGTCCACCGACATTCGGTGTTTCTTATGATAAAATCATAGGTATTATTGCCGGTGGTGATACAGCAATTAGAAAAGCTGTAGAAAATGCTGAAGATGATGAAAAACAAGCACTTAAAGATCTAGAAAACTACCAAATAACTAATAAAGATGTAGTTATAGGAATAGCCGCTAGCGGCACTACACCATATGTCATAGGCAGTCTAGAAAGTTGCAATAAAATGGGAATTACCACTGGATGCATTACTTGTAATCCAGGCAGTCCATTAGATCAAGTTGCCACACATCCTATAGCAGTAATTGTGGGCCCTGAATTCATTACCGGCAGCAGCAGGATGAAAGCTGGTACAGCGCAAAAAATGATTCTTAACATGATCAGTACCAGTGTTATGATTCAATTAGGCCATATAAAAGGTAATAAAATGGTCGATATGCAGTTAAGTAATGATAAGCTAGTAGATCGAGGTACACGTATGATTATGGAAGCGACAGGTGTAAATTATGAAATTGCTAGAAAGTTATTAATCGATCATGGTAGTGTAAGAAACGCTATTGAACATCAAGGAATTTGTTAACATTATGTCGCAAACATCTACAGATAGAGAGGTCTTAGGTAAAGGAATTAAAAAGCTTGCTATAAGCGTACTTTTTCTATTTGCTGGCCCTATCCTTATATATATAGGAGCAGGGTCTGAACATCCTATTATTTTTTTAATGCCAGGAATAGCATTTGCATTACTGGCCATAGTATTTATATTTCAAGGAATCAATCTTATATTAGATTCTATGTTTAAATCAAATAAAACAAGATGATTAAAAGACACCTATTGCTAGCATTTCTCATAGTTTTAACCAGCTGTAAAACAACCGAAAAAGAAAAAGAAGATAGCATTGAAGAAAACACAGAAAACGTATTATCTATTGAGGGCAAAGTCTCTAATCCAGAAGGAATAAATGGTGAAATCAATATTATGGGCTATTTTGTTGAACCTATAATAGGTGGAGAAATAGCTAATAATGGTACTTTTAAAATTGAATTACCTCAGGATTTTGATGCCATCACACGTAATTCTTTTAACACCTATAACTCTTCTCCTGATGCAGAATACAACCTAGAATTCACTAGCGCATTAGATAGTTTTCCAAATGCTAGCGAGCTAGATTTTACTGGTAAAAAAGAATTAATAGCCTATGCTGGTAAGTTCTTTAGATTTGAAATAATATCACCAGAAAAAACTCATTATATATTTTCTAGTTCGAGCAAAAACTTTGTGGACTACGCAGTTGGAAAAAGTGATGCTACTCCAGAAAAAGGATATCACTATTATTACATTTATGCCAAAGGTCCTATCTCTATCATAGGTGAACAAGTTTCAGAAAATCTTTTTGAAGATGACTCTAACGAAATTTATTCTAGAATAGATTCTTATCAATTAGACATTCAGGAAGGATGGAATTTAATTAAATACGAGGTACTTTCTTTAAAAAATAGCTCAACTGGAAAAGCTGCTATTACAGAAACTGAAGTATCTACAGAAGATTTAACAAGTACTAAAATGACCTGGCTGGTTGAATAGATCAAAAAAAGCACCTGAAAAAACGTTAAACGCATGTTAATGTCGACGAAATGCAATTGCTAAATTGCTGTTTTTCAATTAATTATGTTTTTAAGTGTTGAAAATCGATTAAATAACACCTTAGAGCGAAAAAAACGACTATTTTAAACTCTAACTTTACTTTTATCGTAGTTTTGCCATGTAAAATAAACATGATGAAAAAACTATTACCTTTATTTATAGCCGCATTTACAATCGTTTCTTGTTCTGTAGAAGAGACTAATGAAGATAGAGCAGATCTTGTAGATGTAACAGCATTAAGCGAAGAAAGATTTATCAACTTTATGGAAGAAGACGCGTTATCTAACGGTTTAGTTCCTGAAGCAATTAATCCAGACGCATCTGTTTACCCTTATGATATCGAGTCTATTGTTGCTGTAAGTGATTTAAATAAATTATTGCCTATTACTAACCCAGAATTTGGTAACTGTGTAGATCAAGATGGTATTGACCCTGCAACTGGAGAAAGCGCTCTTAACCTAAAAATAGCTAAAGTACAAGATGGTATTTTAGGAGGTCTTATAAGCAATAACACAAGATTTACATATACATTAGAATCAACAGATGGATGGTTTATTTACTCTGTATTTATGAATATCGATGAAGATTGTGATGATCTTCCGTTAAGTGCAGACGGTACTCCTAACGTATGTCGTTTCAACATTAGAAACTGTTTCGGTAGTAGAAAGACTAAAGTTACTTATACTTTTTCTGACAGCTGTATAGATGAATGTACTTGTAACTCTGTTTACGCTGTACTATACAGACTTAACAGTCATGGTTGTATCAGTGAAAGAAAAGGTATCTGGCTAGATGGTGATCAAGTTGGTGACTCAGTAGGTACTACTAACTCTTTCTGTAAAGATGATTGCGGGACAGGAGGAATCTCTAACGATAACTAGTATTGAATTATAAAGATTCAACTCTTACATAAATTTAAAAAGCGTCCTTGGGGACGCTTTTTTTTGTTTATAATATAATTAATCTAAAAAGAAACGTTTAGTTAAAGCATGATGCATTTTCGTAATTTTGAACTCTCTAAAAACACCATCTTGAAAAAACTTCTTTTCTTTATATTCATATCACTTTCATATACTACCATTGCACAGGAAACAGTAAATGATTCTTTAATTAATGTAACTGGTGGTCTAAGAGAAATTAATGAAGACCTTTTTCCTGGCGCGGTAATTTATTCTGGTAATGATAGAAAACAAGTATTTGTACAACACAAAGGCATAGAAATGTGGTGTGACCGAGCTGTTTTATATCAGAAAGATAACTTTATAAGAATATTTAGAAACGTACGTATACATCAAGGTGATTCTATAAAAATGAGCTCTGAATATGCAGAATATAATGGTACTTCTCAACTAGCATTTGCAAGTGGTGATGTTTTTATGAGAAACCCAGAGACGACACTCAAAACAGACACCTTATTCTTTGATCGTGCAAAGCAAGAAGCTTATTATAGAAGTGGCGGTACTGTAAAAGACACTGCTAGTACTTTAGAGAGCAGGATCGGACGTTATTTTATTAAAGAAAAACGTTATCAGTTTCTTGATGACGTAAGAGTGAGAAATCCAGAATATACCATAGATAGTAATCACCTTAACTTCTATACCGACACAGGACATACTAGAATGTATGGACCATCTACTATAAAAGGAAAAACTAGTACCGTATATTGTGAAAGAGGTTTTTATGACACTAGAAATGACGAAGGTTACTTTATAAAGAACTCCAGGATAGACTATAACAATAGAACAGTAACTGGAGATAGCCTTTACTTTAATAGAGGCAGGTCATTTGCAAGTGCAACTAATAATATAGTGGTAACCGACACAATAAATAAATCTATTATTAAAGGGCATTATGCAGAAGTGTATCGAGCAAAAGATTCTGTCTTTATAACTAAAAGAGCCGTTGCGATTTCTATTCAAGATCAAGATAGTGTATACATACATGCAGATAGACTCATGGTCACAGGTCCCGAAAATGATAGAATAGTAAGAGGTTTTTATGATGTACGTTTATTTAAAAGCAACCTTAGTGGTAGATGTGACTCGATAGTCACTAGGCAAAGTACTGGACTTACTAAAATGATTACTAAACCAGTGTTGTGGAGTGGTAACAGCCAGATGACAGGAGATAGCATACATATTCAAAGCAACACCTTAACAGAGCGCCTGGACAGTTTGCACGTCTTCTATAATGCATTTATAGTAGACCAAGATAGTAGCGGTGGTTTTAATCAAATAAAAGGAAAAGAACTTATTGGTAAATTCAATGATTCTAGTCAATTAGAAGTCGTCAATATTAATAAAAATGTTGAAAATTTAATCTATTCACGCAATGACAAACAAGAATTAATAGGTATAAACAAAGGTACTAGCGGTAGAATGGAGATTCTTTTTGAAAATAAAGAAATGACCGTTATCACAAATTATGATGATCCAGACGATAAGACATACCCTCCAGAAGAATTACCTGAAAATGCTCGAACTTTAAGAGGCTTTAAATGGCGAGGCGATGAAAGAATAATATCAAAAGAAGATCTTTTCAGAGGCAAACCAAAACCTATTTTAACCTCAATTCAAGGGATACCATTACCTGATATCGAAGAGGATTTCTTCAAAAAAGAAACACCATTTAACATCAATAAGAACTCAAGATTAAAAGAAGAAGATCTTAAAACCAGATCTACAGATACTCCTGATGCTATAAAGGAAGAGAAAGAAAATGAAGGATGATTTTTATAAATACCAAGCACAAACAACACCCTATGCACCAGGAATAGAGATATCCAGTGCAAAGGGAAATTATATCTATGATAAATCTGGCAAGAAATACTTAGATATGGTTGCAGGTGTAAGTGCACTACCATTAGGACATTGTCACCCTGCCGTTGTAAAAGCGATAAAACAACAAGTAGATCAATATATGCATGTCATGGTTTATGGAGAGTATGCTCAAGAACCAGCTGTATTATTATGTAAAAAAATAGACTCTCTCCTACCGGCTCCATTAGAAACCACTTATCTAGTAAATAGCGGTACCGAGGCTATAGAAGCTGCTATAAAACTAGCACGTAAAGTGACTGGAAAATCTCAAATCATCGCTATGAGAAACGCCTATCACGGTAATACGTTAGGGTCACTGAGCCTAATGGACTTTGAAGAGCGCAAAGCACCTTTCAGACCTTTGCTTCCAGGTATATCACATATCAATTTTAATTGCCTTCAAGATTTAAAAAAGATTAATGAAAATACCGCAGCTGTAATTATAGAAAGTATTCAAGGCGGTGCTGGCTTTAAAATACCTAATAAAATATGGGCACAAGAACTAAGTAAACGCTGTAAAGCAACAAATACCTTGCTCATTATAGACGAGATACAACCTGGTATAGGCCGCACAGGTAGCATGTTTTACTTCACTCAGTTAGACATTGTACCAGATATTGTCGTGACCGGCAAAGGACTCGCAGGAGGCCTTCCCATTGGCGCATTAACTGCGAGTAGAGAACATATGTCACAATTATCAAACTCACCCATGTTAGGACACATTACCACATTCGGAGGACATCCTGTAATCGCAGCGGCTGCACTAGCTACTTTACAAGAGGTTGAAAATGGTGGATACCTGTCAGAAATGTTAGATAAAGAGTTACGCTTTCGCGAAAGCTTAACACACAAAAACATTAAGGAAGTAAGAGGTAAAGGCCTTATGCTTATAGCTTTATTGCCCGATGATAAGTTTACAACTCAAATAGTAGAGGAATGTAGAAATCGCGGTGTGATTTTTTTCTTATTATTATTTGAAAAACGAGCTATTAGGATCACTCCACCGTATACTATAACAAATTCAGAAATAGAATTTGCATGTCAAACACTTATAGAAGTTACTGAAAACTTCTATTCCAATTAACCCTAAAAGACTCTGTTTATAAGTTGTTGACAAGAGAAATCTTGTTTTTGCCTATAATTTGGCAAAAAAATTGAACTTAGTAAAACAAGAATTTTTAATATTCTATGTATGCATTTTGATTTAAATGGTGATGAAGGTTTGAGCATAAAAAAGTTTGAACTCATGTTAAAGTCCAATGAAGTTGGATTCTTTGACAGTGGAGAATTTGAAGAGATAATAGAACATTATCTCGATGAAGGAAAAATGGTTCTAGCCCGAAAAGCTATTAGTTTAGGTATATCACAGCATCCATCTTCTGCAAATTTGAAGCTATTCAAAGCAGAGATGTATATTTTTGACGATCAATTCTCTCAAGCCGAAGAGGTTCTTAATGAGTTATTTGAACTAGAACCTCAAAATGCCGAAGTTTACATACAAAAAGCTAATATTTTTTCTAAAACAGAAAGACATGATAAAGCGATACATCTACTCAAGATAGCTCTAGATTTAACACTAGATCAAGCAGATGTCTATAATCTTATAGGAATGGAATTTCTTTTTATAGAAGATTATTCAAATGCTAAGGTTAATTTTATGAAATGTCTCGAGCTAGATGACACAGATTACTCTGCTCTTTACAACATCATTTATTGTTTTGATTTTTTACAAGAACATCAACAGGCTATAGATTTTTTAAACTTATTCTTAAATAAAAACCCATATAGTGAGGTGGCCTGGCACCAAGTAGGTAAACAGTATTTTGACATAAAAATGTATGAGAAATCACTAGCTGCTTTTGAATTTGCGATCATATCAGATGATCATTTTGTGGGTGCTTATTTAGAAAAAGGAAAGGTTCTTGAAAAACTAGGCAGGTATAATGAAGCAATAGAAAATTATCAAATTACTTTAAAACTCGATGACCCAACATCATTTGCTTACTTGCGATTAGGTAAATGCTTTGAAAAACTAGGCGTAGATGAAAAAGCCATACATTATTTTAAAGAAACCGTTAAAGAAGATCCTTTGCTAGATAAGGGATGGTTAGCCATAGTAAATTTTTACACCCAACGTCTCGATTTTCAAAAAGCATTGACGTACATTGAAAAAGCAACAGAAGTAGACAGCGACAATGCTTTGTATTGGACAAAATATGCAGCTATAAACAGAAGGCTCAATTTTATTGAAGAGGCAGAATACGGCTTCAGGAAAGCTATTGAATTAGGTAATTATGAACTCTCTACATGGATTGATAGATGTGACCTTCTATTATTTTTAGGCGAGTTAGATACCGCAATAGTAAATGTCGAAAATGGATTAGAATTTTACCCACAAGAAGCAGGACTTCTTTACAGAATTGCCGGACTTTATTTGAAAAGTGGTGATTTAATAAAAGGAAAGTTTCATTTACAAAATGCTTTAAAAAATAATGCGGAATACAAAACTATTCTAGAAGAGCTATTCCCTAATGAATACCTACTTCTTGATGTTCAAAAATTATTAAATAATTAAATTATGTTTTTCTTTAACAAATCTGTTTTTTTAGTCGATTTCTTAGAAGACGTCGTTGATATTCACAATCACATACTACCAGGCATAGATGATGGATCAAAAGACCTAGAAACCACCTTAGAAATGATAGGAGCTTTTAAAGAATTAGGTTTTAGAAGTTGTATTGCAACACCTCATACCATGGAAGATTATTATGGGAATGATGCAAAAGGGATTACTGAGAAATTTAATCAAACAAAATTAGCCTTAGACGCAAGCAATCATAGAGGTTTTATTATTTCTACTGCTTCCGAATACATGATGGATGGTGAATTTGAAAACCTAATTGATACTAATAATTATTTATGTCTTCATAAGAACTACATCCTGACGGAGTTATCTTATTTTCAAAAACCTAACAACCTTGAGGAGTTAGTTTTTAAAATGTGTCAAAAAGATTTAAAACCTATACTAGCACACCCAGAGAGGTATAGATATATAAAATCTATAGATGCCTATCAAGATTTAAAAGATCGAGGATTTGAATTACAACTCAATTTACTTTCCTTAACAGAACATTATGGAGAAGATTCTTTTCAAAAATCAAAATCACTTCTAGATAAAGGGATGTATGAGTTCATAGGAACAGATGCTCACAAGCCATCACACCTAGAAAAAATAAAAACTATAAAAATTAAAAAGAATCAAATTGATTCAATAAAAAAGCTTGTGGAAAACCACAAGCTTATATTTAATATTTAATATTTAATATAGGAAAATCTTATTCAAAAGATTTTCCTTTTGAAAATTTCTTTTTCAAGAGATCTAACCAAGTTTTCTTTTCCTCTCCATAAGCATATCCATACTTATTACCATAACCGAAGTTAGCTAACTTAACGTTGTTTACAACTACCGCTACATTACTTAATTTACCATCATCAATAGTATCTGCAACAAATTCTAATAATGAAGTGTCTGTATAATTTGCTCTTGTAACATAAGTTGTAACATCAGCATACTTATTAATCAACAATGTATCGGTTACCAATATAGTAGGTGCACTATCAATAATTACCAGATCATATAAAGACTTAGCTTCTTCAAATAAGTCCTTAGTTCTATCTTGCATCCACAATTCTGCAGGATTAGGTGGTATAGCACCAGAAAGAATGATATCGAGGTTAGGATTAACCTTAGAGGTCATTGCTAACTCTTCTACAGTCAGTTGATCATTTGTAAGGTATTCTGTAACCCCTTTTGTTCTCTTTGATACGTTAGGTAAATACCTATGTAATTGAGGGTTTCTAATATCACCACCTATAAGCAATACTTTCTTCCCAGAGTATGCAAATGTATTTGAAACGTTATAAGAAACAAGTGTCTTCCCTTCACCCTTGATGGTAGAAGTTACCAAAATGATTTTAGTACCATCATGATTTAAAGCATTCAACTTATATTGAAGGTTCGTTCTTATAATTCTAAAAGACTCAGCTAAGACAGATCTATCGTTAGGCACAATATAGTCGACACTATCCTTGTCTAACTTAGGTACTTCACCTAAAATATTAGCATTAGGTAATCCTCTCTCTACATCATTTCTAGACTCAATTTTATTATAGAAAATGGACCTTCCATAAATTATCGCACCAGGAAGAATGAAACCTATCAACATCATAGCTAAATAAACAATCTTTGGTTTAGGTGATACTGGATCCTTAGAGGCGAGTGCAAAATCTACAATCTTCGCTTTAGGTGCAGTAACTGCTAAAGAAATAGCAGTTGTTTCTTTCTTCTCATTTAATAATAAATAAATAGCTTCGACAACTTCTCTGTCTCTTTCTATATATCTAGCTATTCGTTCGTTTTCAGGAACTGTAGAAATTTTACCAGAAACAGAACCTAACTCTCTAGTCAGACTTTGTTTTTGAATTTCAATAGAATTAATAGTATTATTTAGAGATAAAAGAATAGCCTGTTTCAAGCTATCAATTTCATCCATTAATCTTCTAAGAATAGGGTTATCTGCTGTAGCATTATCCTTATACCTATTGTATTCTTGAACCAATGAATTATAACTAGAAGAAGCCTGTTGAATGTTTAGATTTTGTAACCCAATATTTTCAGGAATAAAATCATAACTCTCTTTATTCAATTTGTCCTTTATCAACCTCGCTATTTCTAGTTGAGTTTTAGATTCAATCAATTCTCTAGTAATTCCAGCAGAAGACTGTAGATTTAACGCAGACTCAGCTACTAAATCAGTTAATCTCTCCGTAGTTTTAAAAGTTTGTATTCCACGTTCTAAACTATCGAGGTCTTTTTGAATATCGGCAAGGCGTTCATCAATGAATTTGGCCGTATTTTGAGCCACTTGATTCTTATCTTTTATAGCATCTTCATTAAAAACAACTACCAGATTATTAAGAATATCTTCAGCTTTCTCCTTTACTGGATCTACTAAAGTAATTTCTAGAACACTACCTCTTTTATCAGCTTTAGAAATGTTAAGTTTAGATTTGAGAGATTTGGTAACGTCATTAATCGGCTTTATCGAAACCAATAAGTCTTTCCAGTTTTTATCTTCTACTTCATTAGTTTGGGAACTACCTCTTGAATGATCAAAATCAGGTACTACTAATAAATTTAATTCAGCCAACTTAAAGGATGCACCGTAATCATGTGTCACATAATTTAAATCTTCAACGAATTTAATATCAAACTTAGTTTCATCTACATATCTAATCATTAAATCTATCGACTCAGAAATTGTATTAGATAATGAATCATTTAAAATCGATAGTTTAATAGGACTATTCTTATAGATATTGGTAGACTTAATATTTCCTGTTCGCGTATAAACAATATTTAAATCCAGATTAGTCACAACATCATTAATAAGCTTGTTAGAATTTAAGATTTCCATCTCGTTTTCTACAGTATTGAAAGAGCCTCCCAATACATCTATATCTCCTAATGCAGAAAGCTCAGATAATCCACCACCACTCTGAGTATCTTTTATTAAAATTTTTGTTGAAGCTACATATTCTTTACTAGCGTATCTTAAATAAACGAAACCCAATAATAAAAAAATAAAAACACTAATAATAAACCACGGCCAATATCTTAGATATTGGTTAATTTGATCTTTAAGTGAAAGAGCTTGATTAGCTTCTATGTTTGTAGTACTCATAAATTAATTTCTTGAAAGAATCACTATTAGTGATAGTAAAACAGAAGCTACCGAAACGTAGAGAGAGGCGTTTCTATTAAAACCTGCAGCTTGTACTTGAGCATTATTAGGTTCCACTATGATCACATCATTTTGTTGAAGGTAGTAATATTCTGAGTCTATAAAATCAGATTTAGTAAGATCTAATTTATGGACCTTTTGAACACCATCCACATCTCTTAAAACGGTAATATTTTTTCTATTCCCATAAATAGTTAAATCCCCAGCCATACCTATAGCCTGAAGTAAAGTAATACGGTTGTAATCAAAATTATAATTTCCTGGTCGAGTCACCTCACCTAATACGGTGATCTTAAAATTAACAACTCTCAAGTCTACTGTTGCATCCTTAACATATTCTGCTCTCAATCTATTTTGAATAGTATCAGTTAAGTCTTTTCGGCTTATTCCTGCAGCCTTTATATCACCTAATAAAGGGAATGAAATATTACCTTCATTATTAACGAGGTAACCTAGAAGTTTATTTTGAGAAGCGATCGTCAAATCGTTATTAGCTGTTGGGTTAACTACTTGATTAAAAGGCTGTACTAGTTTCATATTCTCACTAGTTACAATAATTCTAAGAATATCATCCTTTTTTATAATGGATTCATAATTCAATTCTCTTTCTGTTAACGCAGAGTCAATATCTTGAACATAAAGAATCTTATCTTTTGACACACAAGAGGTGACCAAAGCGATAAAAATTAATATTAAAGATGATTTAATTAAAACATTTTTCATTTTGCAAAGATACTTAATTCTATAATTTCACTTTCTTATCTAGCAATTCAAATACACTGTTTTTACTAATAAATTCAGGCACCATTTGCTTTATTTTCATAACAACTAAATCATCATTAAAATTGTGAGTTGCTGCTTCAATTTCTTTTAGATAATGTGTCACATTTTCATAACTGTAAGGTTCATCCTTAGCAATCATAATCTTTTGATGATGTGTCGGTAAGGTCTTAGAATCATCACTTAACAACTCTTCATATAATTTCTCACCAGGCCTCAAGCCTATAATTTTTATATCAATCTCATCATAAGGTTTAAAGCCGGAAAGCTTTATCATACGCTGCGCAAGATCCATAATACGTACCGGTTTCCCCATATCAAAAACAAAGATCTCACCTCCATTACCCATGGTACCAGCTTGCAACACGAGTTGACAAGCCTCTGGTATAGTCATGAAGTATCTTATAATATCTTGATGTGTAACCGTTACAGGACCGCCACTTTCTATCTGCTTTTTAAAATAAGGAATTACAGATCCATTGGATCCTAACACATTACCAAATCTTGTAGTAATAAACTTAGTAGTACCAGTAGAATGTTGTTGTAAAGATTGTACATAAATCTCTGCTGCTCTTTTACTAGCACCCATCACATTAGTAGGGTTTACAGCCTTATCCGTACTCACCATTACAAATCTATCTATACCCTTACTCACTGCTAGGTTTGCTAGATTTACGGTACCTAAAATATTAACAAACACGGCTTCTCGAGGATTAGATTCAATCATAGGAACATGCTTATATGCTGCAGCATGAAAAACAACTGAGATATCATTAGCTTCAAATATACTTTCTAACCTCTCCCTACGTCTTACATCTGCAAGGATAAACTTATAAACTACGTTCGGAAACTTTTCTTTTAACTCTAACTCTAGATCGTATAAAGGAGACTCGGCTTGATCTAATATAAGTACACACTTCGGATTATAATCAGAAACTTGTCTTACGATCTCACTTCCTATAGAACCTGCTCCACCAGTTATCATGACAACTCTATCTTCTAAATAATTTGAAATCTGACTATCATCTAAATGTATAGCATCTCTTTCTAAAAGATCTTCAATTTGAATTTCTTTGATTTTTGTACTAACATCTTCCTTATCTGTCCATTGTGTGATATCAGGAACATTAAATATTTTCAAGTCGTTTGCTAGCGCTTTATCTACCAACTCGTTTTTTTGAGCAATAGACAACTGAGAACCTGCGATAATAAGTCCATTCACCTTCATAGGTGCGATTTTATCATAAAACTTGCTACCGTACTTAATAATAGGCTTCCCTAAAATCTTAATACGTTGATGATCGTTTTTAAAAGAAATAAAACCAGCTAGATTAAAGCTTTGTGTTTTTGAAGTTGTTAAAGCTTCAGCAAGTGCGATGCTATCGTCATTTACACCTACTATTAAAACGTCATATATCTTCTGTTTTCCATGAGATATATAGGAGTACAATCGCTTAACTAAAATCCTGAATAACAATAAAGCTACAAAGGTAGTTGTCATATTAATAATCAGAAATGGCATTAAAAATATTTTCTGATCAAATAGAAAATAATAACCATAATTTACAACAACTATTACTGTAGTACTAGCTACACATGCAAATGCTATTTTAAAAATATCTACAAAGGTACTGTGCCTAATAAGGCCAGAATAGGTACTGAATATAAAGAAGGACGCTAGGTATACAAGAGTAAAGAATGCTGCCTGTTGATATATAGACAGTACTTGATAAAAAGTAGTAGCAATATTATCTACTATTAAAAACGAAATATAGAAAGACACCACAACTAGAAAAACATCTATTGCGACTACCATCCAACGTGGTAAATACCTCAAATTTTTGAATTGAAGAGAATTATCTCCATTCCAAAAGATTTGAGCCAATCTATTTTTAAAGTATTCTATTTTCATTTTCCCTTGCGGCAAAAATAGTATAAAAAAAAGGGCAATGCGTTAAACATTGCCCTTAATTTACATAAGTATTAGTAGTCTATTATTTACGTAACATTTTTTTACCACCTATACACAAACCTGCTACTGCTGCTATTAACAGTCCAGGTAATGCCGCTACGTCTTCTACTTCTGGATCAAATGCTGCCTGAGCACTTGCTACGCTTGAAAATGCGACTATAACTATAATTGTAAGTAAAACCTTTTTTATTTTCATGATTAGTTTTTTATAAATTTCTTAATTGCCCCAGTATTGTTTTGTTCTATTTTAAGTAGATAAATTCCTTTTTTAAGGTTATTCATGTTTAAAATAGTTTCCTTGCCGTTAGTCGATTCCTTTTGGTAAGAACTAACTAATTGACCTAATGTATTAAAAATAGAAACCTGAACAGACTCACCTGCGATTAGGTTTCCGATAGTAACACTATCTCCGTTTACTGGATTAGGATATACTTGTACCGCTTCCGCGAAAGCGATATCTCCAACAGACAACGTGCTGTTTAAAAACTTTAATTCAAATCTATTTTCGTCTACACTAGCAGCATTAGCACTATCAAAACTAACACTCACTAAATTACTACCATTTACCATTAAAGTCTCAGTCCCTAAGAAATGATCTACAAATAAGGTTTGAAGATTAGTAAAAGAATTATCGATATCAAAAGTGTAATTATTAGCGGTTAAACCATTTAATTTCAACGGTATTAACTCACTATCCACAGGCGCTACTCTTTCCACAATACTTAATGACGAGTTTAATGCCTCTACAGACAAGTTCTCATCAGGATTCTGAAGTTTTACAGCACCGCTTGCACTAACTGCACTAGATGCATTCAAATTAAATGATATTAAAACACCATCTCTAGCTTTACCTGAAGCCAATTCTTGATCTGTATATAGAGAAACAGATATCTGCTCATTTACATTAGAATTACGATAGGTATTAGTCGTTTCAAAGTTTGTTGACTTATAAGATTCTTTAAAAGAAATGCTTGGTGCAAGTGCAGCAGCATTACTTCCATCTTCGGCAGTAGTTACAAAAAATGCCTGACCTGGTTGTACGAACTCACTAACTTCAGATGTTGCATTACTATTTCCTAATACAAAATTATGAGTCACATAAGCACCTCTAGTACCTATAGTTGGGTCCCAAGCATAATATTCACTTACATCGATATCCTCTGTATCAGCATCATTTAAAACACTATTTAAATTTACTTGTGCTTGGTATGGATTACCTACAAAGTTAAAACCACCTTCTGTAGTGGATAAATTTGATGTTGTAAAATCTCCCAAAGACAAAGATCCGTTAGAAATCAATGTAGTACTAGATGGTAAAGCACCAGCTGTTGTTAAAGAAACACTGCGATCTCCTCTAATTAATACACGTATAGCATCACCTGCAGCTAAACTAGTAGAATTTGTAGCAGAAGTACTTTCCCAAAGCTGTGTATCTTCATTAAAGCTAAATGCAGATGGATTATTAGAACCAGACACATCAAAACCGTCAGCCATTGATCCACCTGTAATATGTGTACCATTTCCTGCTATATAACCTGCATCACCTACACTTAAGCCAGCTTGCTGCCAGTTATCATAAACACTACCTGTCATATTCACAGAAGACCCTATAAATCTAAACGCTCTTTGGGCTGGATAAAATTGCTCTACTTTTACGTCTCCAGTTACTGTACCAGCGATCACCTCTCTTACTACAGCGCTTTTACTATCAATAGATTTCAAAGTCAAATTATCATTTGTTGCTAAATCTCCTGAAACTAATTTTAAGAAACCATTCAATTCAGTCGTATTGTTCAAATTCACATCACCTAATAAAGTTAATGATTCTAAAACTCCACTTAAATTAATCTTTTGACTAGAAGGGTTGGCAATCAGTTGAATATTATCCAAAGCAATCTCATCAGAAGAATTACTTCCACTATCTGCAGAAGACCATGCTAACACATAAGTATCGCCTGCAGCGATATTTAAACCTGTTAGATCCATTGCTATTGCATTGCGTTTCCATTCTTCAATAACATCTTGTCCTAGCATAGAAGAAAGTGCCGCATCAGTCACCTCAATAAGAGAAGATGTATCTGCACCGTGAGAAAATCTAAAATCATTTGCTCTATTCTCATTATCAAAAACATAAAAATCATAAGCTACAGATAAATCTGTAACTACAGCTCCTGTGTTGTTAGTAAACTGAAAGAAGATAGTACCAGGTGTAAAGTCACTACCTGTAGGTTGTACTCCTAAAGCATAATCTCCTGCAGCTACTTCAAATGCATATATACCACCACTTGAAACGCCACCGTCAGAAACTCCTTTTCCAAAATCATTACCTGACTGCTCATCTCCAAAGTTAGTTGTCGCATCTTGTAAACCATCAATTGCAAAAGCATCTGCATCTAGTTGTCCAACTGCAGGTACAGTTACAAATCCTGAACCATCAAAAGGTCCATTATTTACATTTACTACCGTATTATCAAAATCAATTAAATAGGCTGTATCTACAACATCTATTTGAAGACCTTGAGGTTGAGGATCTAATACTATGTAATTCTGCTCTGAACTAGTTGCCGTTTCTGGTGACGCATTTGCATCTATAGCAACTATTTGATAATACACAGTTGTCCCATCTACTTGCGCTGGGATAGTTGCCTGATAGGTATCACCACTAGATAATACCATAGCTACAGGAGTCTGATCATAAATACCAGAGGCAAAACCATATTGCAGTTCTACACTATTCAAACCATCTGCATCAGTAACATCTACATTTACCGTCACCACATCTGTAGAAGTTGGAGCAACTGGACTATTTGAGATATTTGCTATAGAAGGTGCAAGATTTGCACTGGCTGGTAAGGTAGTAATCTCTATTTCTTCCACTACCCATTCTTCAGCACCTAATCCTGTGTTATCATATAAAAATGCTATATAAGCCTGACCTTGAATAGCAGAAGCATCAACCATTGTTGTAGAAGATGCAGAAGCTGAATTACTTGAAGAAGTATTATTAGGATCAAAAACTAGTTCTGTCCAAGTAGCCATAGTTGGATCTCCCGATCCATCATAATCTGTAGAATATCTCAATAAGAATTCTCCTGCTTCATTTATACTATTACCAAAACGTTCTGAAGTGGTTACTTCTATTTGATTAAGACTTGCTACTGTAGGGAAATCGACAGGAACTTCTGTAATTAACCAATCTATATCTTCCGTACCACCAAAACCATTCATAGTATAAGCTCCAGAACTACAAACCCATACATCATCACCAGCTTGATCAAAAGCGACCCATTTATTATCAGCACAATCATCAAAACTCTCTATATAAGGTAAAGAAATAGGTGCAATATCATCTTCTAAAACCGTTAGTGTAAATGTATTATTTGTACCAGCAGCAGCCATATCGCCACCCACTATATTTTGAATCTCAAAAGTAAAATCTTTATCTAGTTCTTCAATCATATCATCAGTAACCGTTACCGTCACGATTTGATTCATTGAACTACCTGCAAGAAATGTAACCGATTGAGTAGTATAATTATTAATACTACTAGCCGTACCAGATGTAAGAACAACATCTGCCGTGGTAGCATTACTTGTAGACTCATTAGAAATAGAAACCGTAAGATCTACAGTACCAGCATCTTCATTTACCGTTAAAGAGTTAGGATCAAACTGCAGTGATGTCGTTGCCGGGCCAGCAGTCATGTAAGTAACATCAAAAGTATCTATATAGATTCTGTTTCCACTACCACTCTCTCGTTGAAAAAATTCTACTTGAGAAAGTCCATTGATTCCATTTATACTATAAGTACTACCACCTGCAACATTTATAGTTGTACCACTGTCCACAATAAATCCAGCATCTCCTATTCTAGATGAAGCATTTACGGTAACATCAGTGATAACTACTCCATTATTAGCATAAATCACAATAGAACCTCCTTTAGTATCACTTTGGTAAAGTCTCAATTGACTACTAAAGATTCCTGGATTTGAAGATCCAGAATTTTTAAAACTCCCAAAACCAATATTTGCGTCGAGAGCAACTCCTGGTGCAGCAGAATTCAAGCCGGCAGAAGCTCCTGAACTTGAAAAATCATAAGAAACGGTGGTCTGACCATTTGAAATGATTGCGGCACAAAACGCCACTAATAGTAATATTTTTTTCATAATATTTGTTTAAGGTCGTAAAAGTAATTCCATTATCTTTTTATAGGAATTTACTTAGATTAACTCTTCGTTAAGATATGAAATATGCCTGCAAAAAAAATGGATCAAGAATCTATATAGCAACATCTCTTTGTCGTACAAAAAGATGCTTTTAACTATTGATCCGACGTAAAAGCAATACAGCCGGTGTTTTGAAACACCGGCTGTATTCATATGTAAAAAATATAAGCGTTTTATTTGCTGAATAAAGTCTTTATGGAAACAGAGATTCTATCTCTATCTGCATCAGTTAAATTAGAACCAGACGGCAAGCACAATCCATTTTTAAATAAAGTTTCACAAACTTTATTACCATAATAAGGATAATCCTTATAAAGTGGTTGCATGTGCATAGGCTTCCATAAGGGTCTAGATTCTATGTTATCTTTTTCTAAAGCGAGTCTTATATCTTCTCTAGTAATACCACCTGTTTTTGATGCGTCTACTAGAATAGCACTCAACCAGTGGTTAGAGCGTACCGTATCATCTTGCTCTTTAAGCACCTCAATACCTTCAATGTTTTTAAAAATATCTTGATAAAAGGCGTTCATAGCTCTTCTTAAGTCGATATGTTTATCAAGAACTTCCATTTGTCCTCTACCTATACCAGCGCTTACGTTACTCATGCGATAGTTATAACCTACCTCACTATGTTGATAATGTGGCGCCGCATCACGAGCTTGTGTTGCTAGAAAAATGGCCTTATCTTTTACTTCTTTGGTCTTACATACCATGGCACCACCACCACTAGTGGTTATAATTTTATTTCCATTGAAACTCAATATTCCATAGTCACCAAAAGTTCCACATTTCTGACCTTTGTAAGTACTTCCTAAAGCCTCTGCACTGTCTTCTATAATTGGTATTTGTTTCGCTTTCGCGAAAGCGTGAATCTCATCAACCATATACGGCATACCATATAAATGCACCGCTAGAATGGCTTTGGGCTTTTTACCGTTTGCAATGCGATCTTCTACAGCCTGCATCAATGCTTGTGGACACATATTCCAAGTTTGCTCTTCACTATCTACCATAATAGGAATAGCACCTAAATACAGTACTGGATTTGTAGTACCACAAAAAGTAAAGCTTTGACATATCACCTCGTCACCTGAACCTACACCAGCCTGAACAAGCGCTAGGTGTATAGCAGCAGTACCACTACTTAGGGCAGCCACATGAGAATCCTGACCTTGATAAGATTCTAAATCCTTTTCAAAACCAGTAACGTTAGGTCCTAATGGAGCGACCCAATTGGTATCAAAAGCTTCTTTTACAAATCCGCGTTCTGCACCACCCATGTGTGGTGAAGAAAGCCATATTTTATCTTGAGACATAGTCGTATTTTATTTAAGCAAAGATAGTTTAGTTAAAAAGAGATTTAATAGTTAGCCCTATGATTTTTAAATCATATCCGACACTACGCTTTTTTAGGTAGTCTAGGTTCATGTTCACTTTATCAGGAAATATAACAGTATCATTATATAAAAGAGGCTCTATTTGTTGAGCAAGCAGTTGCTCCTCGTTACGGTACTTAATTGCCGCTAGGCTGGTTAAACCTGGTTTAAGTACAAGTACTTTCCTTTGTTCATCTTTTAGCACATCATAATAACCAGGTACATCTGGTCTTGGCCCTACAAAGGACATGTCACCTTTCAGTATATTTATTAATTGAGGTAATTCGTCAATTTTAGTTTTTCTTAGAATTTTACCAATTGAAGTTACTTTACCATCTTTCATAGTTTGTAACTTATAAATGGTGAATGGGTTACCATGCTGCCCTATTCTTATTTGTGTAAAAACACCAGTAGATCTCGTAGATAATGCTGCTAATAACAGTGAAATAAATAAAAATGGAAGGAGTGCAAGTAATAGAAAAATAGCGAGTATAAAATCCAAAATAGACTTCATACTGCGACCTTACTTCAATTCAATAGTAACAGCACCCCAAGAATATCCTACACCAAAACCAGCTAACAATATCTTTTCTCCCGATTTAATACTATTTTCATCTTGTAAGGTTCTAAGAGCTATTTGAATCGTTGAAGAAACTGTATTCCCACAAAAATCCATACGTACTGGAAAACGATCTTTCTCTACCTTAATCTTTTTTCTTAAATGATTTAGCATATAAGCATTTGCTTGATGAAATACGAAATGTTGTATATCATCCATATCTAATTCATTCTTCTGAATATTATTTTCGACAAGTTTAGGCACGTTAAGTGAAGTGAAATTAAAAATTTCAGGACCGTTCATAAATAAATCTGCGTCAGATGATGTATTGCCATAATCATCCTTTATTTCTTCATTTAGTAATTCTGGTTGTCTCATTCCACCAGCTTTGACTATTAAATTTTCTGCACCAGAACCATCAGTTCCGAGATCAAAT
Source organism: Nonlabens sp. Asnod2-A12 (assembly GCF_045063745.1). Taxonomy (NCBI): domain Bacteria; kingdom Pseudomonadati; phylum Bacteroidota; class Flavobacteriia; order Flavobacteriales; family Flavobacteriaceae; genus Nonlabens; species Nonlabens sp. Asnod2-A12. The sequence continues at coordinate 850,700 of NZ_JBEFOB010000003.1, forward strand.
TGACCAATTTTTGCAGATAACCCAATAGATTCACTTGATATTAATGTTGCACTTGCTGCATCTCCAAAAATTGTACGATTACCTTTATCCGATTTATTTAAAAATTTACTATAAGTTTCTCCACAAACAAGCAAAACCTTTTTTGCTATACCAGAAGCTACCAAACCTTTAGCTAAACTTAATCCATAAATAAAACCAGAACAACCTAAATTAAAATCTAATGCTCCGCATGATTTTCTTAAGCCTAGTTTATCTTGTATAATACAAGCACTAGTAGGTAAAAAGTAATCAGGGCTTTGTGTACAAAACAGTAAATAATCAATTGAATCTGCTTGAACACCATATTCTTCAAATAGCTGATTTGCTGCTTTAACTCCCATATCTAAAGAAGTTTCATCTTCTCCAGCTATGTGACGTTCATTTATACCAATTTTTTTAGCTATTTTCTCTACACTCCATTCTGGAAATTCTGTGGCAAGATCTTCATTTGTTAGAATTTTCTCCGGTAAATAATAACTAATATGATTTATATACGATTCTATCATTTTAATGTAAGCCCTCCATCTAATTTAATATCTGTTCCTGTCATCCATTTAGAAGCTGGTGATAAAAGAAATATCACAGTTGAAGCAACGTCTTCTGGTCTACCGTAATCACCTAACGGATACTTTTTTTTATCCATTTTGATATCTTCCGAGCTACTATCAATCGAATTAATCAAATCTGTTTCTATCATTCCTGGAAGAACTGTATTTACTCGTATACCTTTTCCAGCAAGTTCTAATGCCATTGTTTTTGCAAGGCCGCAAATAGCACTTTTTGATGCAGAATAAGATGCACCTCCAATAAAGGTTACCTTAGGTCCAGAAATAGATGAAATAAAAACTATGGAAGAGTTTTTATAAATCTTTTTCTTTTTTATAATTTTCTTAGTAAATAATGCTGGGGCTATAAAATTAGTATTTAACATATCCTCCAAATCCTCTTTTTTCAAAAAAGAAAAAAGTTGAGACTGGGCAATTCCTGCAGAATGAACGATTCCATCGATCTTATCTAATTTATCAACAAACATATCGACATCAACATCTTGATTAAGATCTAAAGAAAAATAAACATGTCCTTCATTTTCTAAAGAATCTAGTGTTTCTTTTAATCTTTTCTCATTTCTGCCTAGCAAAATAACCTTCGCTCCAAATTGAGAGCACATAATAGCCGTCGCGCGCCCTATTCCTGAAGATGCGCCTGTTACAATAATAACTTTATCTTTAAGTGAAAATAAATTATTCATCTACTTCTATATTTAATGTGTAAAAATCTTTATTTAAGTCTAAAATTACATTAGCCCAAGAAAGTCCCACTCCAAATCCACAACAAAAAACTTTATTATTTTTATGAATATCCTTTTTCAACTGAGTCGTTATTGTTAAAGGAATCGTTGTACTGCTCGTATTTGCATAATCATAAAGTGAATATGGAACTTTTTCTGATTCTATTTTAAGTTTTTTTCTGATTTTTTCATTCATAAACATATTAGCTTGATGAAAAATGAAATAATCAAAATCATCAACCACCTGATCTACATTACTTAAGAATAACTTAATAGATTTAGGAACTTTACTTATACCAAATGAAAAAACATCCATTCCATCTAAATATAATGAAGGTTTAGTAGTACTAGGCTTAATCCCATCATTTTCAGTCATAGCTCTAAAGCCTCCTGTCTCAACTTTTATTGCTTCGGCCCCACCTCCATCAGAATTTAAATCAAAAACAAATTTTCCTTCTTTAGATTTTGAAATAAGAGTAGCGCTACCAGCATCCCCAAACAAAGGGTAAGTAGCTGAATCACTCGTAGAACATAATTTTGAAACTGTATCGCCTACTAACAATAAAGCTTTAGCATTTGGATTCTTAGAATTATTTAGAATACTTGTTATAGTGGACAAACCATATACATAACCAGAACATCCCATATTCATATCGAATGCAGCAACATTTGATCCAAGACCTAGCTTATGCTGAAGGATTGGTGATGTAGCAGGAAGAATATAGTCTGGAGTTTGAGAAACGAAAACTAAAATTTCAATATCTTCTCTAAACGCCTGGAATTGTTCTAAAAGATTTACAGCTGCAATATAACAAAGATCTGAAGTTGTTGTAGTATCACTTGCTAATCGTCTATACCTGATCCCTGTAGTTTTAAGAATCTTCTCTCCTTGTTCTTTTTCTATATTTGGATCATTAAGATTATCAATTCTATTTTTAGGAACAGCTGTTACTATACCATTAATTAAAACACCTGATATTTCAACTATAGCCATACTATTATTCTGTTACTTTTTTGTATAATTCTTCTATTGTACTTGCATTTTTTATTACATCTCCATTTATAGTTTTTTCAAATTCATCATCTACCATCGCTATAATAGATAATGCAATCATACTATCCCACTCATCAAGATCCTTAAATAAAGTAGTTGCTTCAAAAACGACATCTTCCGATTCGTCAAATTGTTCTGCAAATAACTCTGTAAACTGTTGTAATGACTTCATTTTATTTAAATTTTAATTTATTTTTTTTCCTGGAACACCAAAATAAACACGCTTATTTGATATACTTTTTGTGATAAAAGTAAATCCATTAATTTTATTTTCATCTCCTACTTTTTTACCCTGAATTATAGAAGCACTCATTCCCCAAAAATTGTCATTCCCGATTAAGATATCACCAGATATCTGTACTCTAGGCATAAAAACGTTACCACTACCTATCACCGTATCGTGACCTACTGCACAGTAAGTATTCATAAAGTTAAAATCTCCTATCTCTACATCACAAGAAATGAAACAGCCATAGGCTATAAGATTTCCTTTTCCAAGTAAAACACCCTTGGTTATATGTGCATTAGGGTGAATGATATTAGGATAACTTAAACATTTATTCCCTTCTATTTTATTCAAAATTTGCTTTTTCACTTTTGTGTCTCCTAGACCAAAAACAACACCTAAATCTTCTGTACGATGTAATAAGTCCTCTATTTTCCCCAGACATGATAAATCATCTACAATGATATGTCCCTTAGGATATGCATCATCATAGTATCCAATTAATTCTAATTTGTTCAAAGATACAGCGTTTATATCATCTATAAGATACTTTACTTCACGCCCTAATCCTCCTGCTCCTATTATTGCTATTTTTTTCATATTTCCTAACCTTCAAATCTTGTTGTAGTAGCTTGTCCTTTAGTATTAATATTGTCAGATTTAATTACTTTTTCAACCGTTTTAAGTAATATTTTAATATCTAAAATAAACGATTGATGATCTACATACCAAACGTCTAATTTAAATTTTTCTTCCCAACTTATAGCATTACGACCATTTACTTGAGCCCAACCAGTAATCCCAGGTTTTACATCATGTCTTCTTGACTGTTCTTTTGAATATAATTCTAAATAAGAGGGAAGTAACGGCCTAGGTCCTACTATACTCATATCACCTTTAATCACATTAAGTAATTGAGGAATTTCATCTAGTGATGTTTTTCTTACTATTTTACCTACTGTGGTTAATCTTATTTCATCAGATAAAAGGTTGCCTTCTTTATCCTTTTTATCATTCATTGTTTTAAACTTGATAATCTTAAAAAGATTACCATGCTTACCAGGCCTCGTTTGAAAGAAAAATGGCTTTCCTGAGTTTGCTATTGCTAAGAAGATAACGAGAACCACGAGAACAGGAAAGAGTAATCCTAATGCTACAAATGCCACTGAAAAATCTAAAATAAACTTTAATATCTTATACATTTTATTAATTTGTTGATTCTATTAATGATTCATATTCTTTTAAAATTTCATTCCATATTTCTTTGCGATCGTAATTCTGAACTATTCTTGTTCTCGTGTTTTTTTTCAAAATGGCAAATAGCTCCTGATCATTAAACATTTCTTCCATAGCTTTTTCTAGAGGAAGATGCTGTTTTACTGGTACAATAAGCCCATTCATACCATTTTCAATTATTTCATTACAGCCATTAATATTAGAAACTACACATGGTAACTCCATAGCTGCCGCCTGCAATACAACGTTAGGAAAACCCTCTCTATAAGAAGGAAAGACTAAAGCATTTGAGGCTGCAAAATACGGACGCACATCAGTTTGATATCCTGTTGCTATAATTTTAGGGTGTTCATTAATATGTTTTAAAGTTATTGAATCTAAAGGATCTAGTTCTGTTTCTAAAGGACCTACTAGTAACAATGATACTGTATCATGACTAATTGAAATAGATACAAAAGCTTTAACTAGTTCATTTATTCCTTTATCACCTACCAATCTACCAACAAAAATGAATACAAAATCTTCAGAAGGAATGCTAAGTGACTCCTTTAAAACCGAGCTGTCATTTACAGAATACCTAGTAGGATCAAAGAATGTCGTATCTATACCGTTTGAACTACCATTTCCAATAATCTTAATTTTGGCTGTTGATGTTAATTTCTCTTCAACTATAAAATCCTTTAGTCCTTGTGAATTAGGATAAACTTTTGTAGCACATTCATAAGTTAGCTTTTCAACAATGTTTAAAACCTTTCTTTTTATTCCTCCAGCTTCCATTAACGGTAGTCCAGCTACAGTATGAAGTCTAATAGGCACTCTAGCAATATATGCAGATAACATACCTACAATACCAGCTTTGGGAGTATGAGAATGAACAATTTGAGGCTTTTCTTTTCTTAAGTATTTAACTAGTTTAAAAACAGCAACTAGATCCTTTAAAGGTGTAATTTTCCTTGTAAGTTCTAAATAGTGCGTTTTCACACCTTCCTTATCACCATAAACATTAAGCCGCTTATCCTCTGAAGAAATTGCAGTGACATCAAAGTGTTTACTCATAAAAGAAAGTTGACCTTCTAAAAGTTTTTCTAAAGAAATAGGGACCGTTGTGATACGTACTAACTTATGCCTCATTTAAAAGTTTTTTATAAAAATTAATATAATGCAGAACCATCTTATTTATATCAAAATCTTTTGCCCTTTCTAGTGACAAAATTGACATTTTTTCATAAAATTCTTCATCATCATAAAGCTTCAAAATCTCTTTTTTCAAATCATCTACATTGTTTTTCTCAAACAACAATCCATAACCTTTAACAATCTCTCTTACCCCAACTATATCACTAGCAATAACAGGAAGACCAGCTGCCATACCTTCCACTATTGCTAATCCAAAACCTTCACGATTGGATGATAAAATAGAAACGTCTGCATAGTTTAATAGTTGTGCAATATCATAACGATTACCTAAGAATACAACTCGATTATCCAACTTCAATGATCTAACCAACTTTTTATACTCTTCAATAAGAGTACCATCACCCACTAAAATTAATTTTATTCGTTCTGGTAATAATGGTAAACACCTAATAATTGATGCTTGATCCTTTTCTTTACGAAAACTAGAAATTTGAATTAACTTAAAATCCTCTTGTTTAAAAAACGAATAATTTCTGTGTAAACTAGAACTAAATGCCTTAACATCAATTCCATTATTTATTACAACTATACCCTTAAAAACATTCAAATGTTTTTCAAGACTTATCTTAACATCTATAGTAATACAAACTATTTGATCAATCTTTTTATAAATAAATCTATCAATTATTTTGAATAATACCCTATCTCTTCTTCGATTTCCTGTACTATGTTCTGTATAAATTAATTTAACTCTAGAAAAGCTAATGCACTTAGCTATAACTACCCAATAAAGTGCGGGAAATAAATGAACATGGATTAAATCATATTTTTTAAAAAAAGGAATAATTTTAAATATCAAAAAAGGATTGTAAATACTACCAGAAGTTAAACCTGTAATATTACTAGACGATTTAGTCTCTAACACATTCCAAAACTCTGTCTTTTCTGATTTTAACGATAAAACATCTACGGTTATTTTTTGTTTTTGATATAATGGAATACTATCGGCTACTAACTTCTCAGCTCCTCCAGTTGATAGGCTATTAATGATATGAAGTACTCTCATTATGTATATAGATTAATTTTGCAGCTCCTCTTGACCATTCACACTCTTAACATCTACACTTCCTAAGATTAAAAAAATAAGATAAAAGATTATGACATCGTTTAAACCTGTGAAAAAAAGTTTATCTGAAATCCCTCTTATCAGTAACACAAGTAATAGTCCTTTATAAAACAAGTCTCCTGCTTTTTTAAACAAGGCTTTAAAAATATAAAAAAAGATAATTAGTGAAAAAATACCGAAGTAATAATGTGCATTTAGAAATGAATTATGCAAATTAAATTCAAGATCTGCGTAAACACTATTATTGTCTAACGGAACACCGAGGATAAAATTAAATATATTATCAGACATGTCATTCAAATAATTAAATACAACAAGTTCTCTCGAAGAGTCATCTAACCCTCTATCCCTTAATTTAAACAAAGATAAATCTATAAATTTAGTTACCATAAGCTGTAGTCCATAAGCAGCAGAAATTATAGATGTAATGAGTAATAGAACTCCATATTTAAAAGTTTTTATGAAATTAATTTTTCTTAATTTCATAAAAACAATTAATGATAATAGTAAGGCTGAAGTTAAAATCCCAGCCCTACCTATACAATATAAAGATATAGTCATAGAAAGTAAAGCTGGCCATAATGGAATTTTTTTCTGGTATCTATATTTTTCAATATAATAATGTATTACTAAAATAAGGCAGTAAAAACTAACTATATTTCTACTTCTATTTACGAAAATATCATTTGCATCACCACCAGGAATTACATGCTGCAAAACAACAGCTGAATAGATAACTAAAAGTATTAGCTGTATCTGTGAGCCTATTTTTTTTTGCTGATATGATAATAATAGAATAGGATAGAACATAAAAAAGAGTCCTAAACTGGCATTATTATACGAATCACGCAAAACAAAACTGATCATCGATATGAGACTAAGAAGAACAAAAAATTTAACTTTGTTAAAATTTGCTTTCAAGAATTTAAATTCAAGAACAGAGATAATCACTAAGTACATTAGTATGATCTCTTTTGGAAAAAGATCTGGATTTATAAGTATCCCGTAAAATATCAAAAAATAAATAATAATGTAGAGCTTATATTTTAGAAGTTCAATTTTCATAGCTCAACAATTTTAACTCCTCTTTCTTTCAATATTTTATAACCTTTTTTAGGATTATCGATCATATCTCTATCTCCTACTGCTATACATATAACATTACAACCTTGGAGATTAATCAAAACAGTACTAAAAAAACTATAAATGATAAAGTTTACATTAGGAGAATCTTTCATACAAGTTAATATATAATCTTCAAATAGTAATTTAGAACTTATTATTTTTATCGATGAACTTAAAGACACGTCTTCTCTAGGATGTGGATAATACTCATCCACTTCTAAATTCCTTAATACAGCCTCTACAAAATCATAATCAGCATCTTTTTTTACTTCGAAAACAGGTTGTCCAACAAAGATTTTTCTAATCTCACTTTTATTACCGTTCGTTAATTCTTCCCTATTAAAAAAATTGAATTTTATCAACTTCTCAGGTGTAACAAATGGATTATTATCAAAAATAGTAAAATGCTTGTCTATCTTATTTCTAATATTAGTAGGATTACTTTCAACTTGGAATAAAAAATCCTTCAATTTAATCGAAAGTGATTTTTGCTTAATGTAATAATGACCTGATTCTGTAAGATTAGCAAGACCATCATCAAAAGAATATAAGTTTTGATAAGGTAATTTGTCAATTAATAGATGAATTAAACTATTATCAATTCCAGCTACAAACAGCTTATTAATTTCGATTTTCTTTAAATATCGTGCAACTATAAGTTCAAATCGAAAAAAATCAAGAACAGATCCTATTTTAGAAAACTTCATAGGTTTAAAAAACAAACATCTGTCAACTTTAGCTATCAAAAGGTTGTTATAATAAACTAATTTATCTGTATTGTTCTCATTTAATATAATGACGTAAAAATTTTCATCTTTGTAAATATCAACTATATATGTAGCTAACATAACTTGGAATACATTTTTGCATACTAAAACATTTGATTTTTTCATAAAAGATATAAGGTACTATTTAGAAGTTCTAAAGAATTCCAACCAAGGCATGTCGTAAACCTTATTACTATAATAAGCGACTAAAAGAAGGTTAATAAAACTAATACATACTGTAGAGTATGCGGCACCGATTGCACCTATTTTATTTATTAAAAGATAACTAAGAACTACTTGAAGAGACGCACAGAAAAAAGTTATCATAGCAAGATACTTTGTTTTTTTGACAAAGAAAATATAGTTGACAAAAAACAAATATATTCCTTGAAAAGTTTGAGACAAAATTGCCCAGAAAATAAATTCGGAAGCGCTAGCATACTTATCAGAAAAAAAATATTTTAAAATAAAATTTGAGCCTATAGTAAAAACAATGCACATAACGAGTAAACCTACTATTCCATAATAAGCTAATTTAACAAGACCTACTTTATTTTGATTTAACTTTTCAATGTTTTTTTCAGTTAACAATTTATACATGTAAGGTAGAAAAGCATTATTAAATGATAAGGTAAGGAATGAAATTAATATACCAAATTGAAATCCTGTCGCATATAAGCCTGTTTCAGCTTCGCCAATATATTTAGTGATAAATATTCTATCAACACCTGACCTCAACCAAAAACTCAATGAATGAGGGATTAAAGGTAAACCGAAAGCTAAAATAGCGATGATATAAGTTTTATCATAGTTGAACTTTAGGTAACCACGACTATAAATAATATATAAACTTAAAAAACCAAAAAGCAAACTAGCTATAAACATTCCATCTACTCTACCTATCCAGCCCATTTTATAAACAACAACAAGTGTTAATGATAATCCAATGTCTAAAACAGTTTTAGAAATTTCATAAACCCCAAAGCTAAATGGTTTATCTTCTAATCTCAACAACGTCAAATTTATGGTTGTGAAAGCAGAAGTCAGAGCCATTAGAACACTTAAATATTGGTATGTTTTGGGCAGTTTAAAAAAGGAATAAATTGTTTCATTTAAAAAAAATATTCCAATTATTAATATTAAACTCGATATAAGTATAAGTAGTATCCCATTAAAAATATACTTTGATAAATCTATTTTAGACAGTGTAAAATAATTAACACTAATAGCTCCATTTAATCCTAAAATTACAAATATGGATATTATAGATAATAGAACACTATAATTTGCAACAATACCATAATCACTTGGTATTAAATAATAACTAAGAACAGGTAAAATTAAAAAAGGAACAGCTTTATTAATCGCAGCACATAAAGTATATGTTAAACTTGATTTAAGCAACGGATGCTTAAGAATTTTATTAATATTCATTAACCTGATAATTGAAATAAACAGCCATAATTTTTGTGCTTCAGGCTTTAGTCATTAAAAAATGGGCATAATTAAAATCATCGATATCATCAATATCTATTGAACTGCTTCTATCCATAACATATCCATAAGAGCGTTCTGAGTAATATTTATTCTTAATTAATAAGTCTCTTTTGAATACATATATAGCACCATTAGGATAATATGTTGTTTTAATATCTTGCCTATTCTTAAGAAAATCACCTTCAAAAATATTTACAAATTTACCATCATCCTTAATTTCTTTATGCCAAAATATGGAATGAGATTCTTTACAATAGCTAATAACTGAATCGGCATTTTTATTAATAAATAGTTCTATTGCTTCGTCAATATGATGGCTTTTTCGCAATGGACTTGTGGGCTGTAAGACCACTAGATTTCTTACATTAGTAACATTCTCTTGATCAAAACGGTCTATTACATAATTAAGCACATCAATAGATCTAGAGGAATCTGTAGCTAAATTGTCAGGTCTAAGATAAGGAACTTGTGCTCCAAATTGTTTTGCTATTTTTGCTATATTAGGATCATCTGTACTAACTATTACCTCACTTATATGTTTAGAGTTTAATGCTGCTTCTACAGTATAAGCAATCATTGGTTTTCCCGCTAATAACTTTATATTCTTTCCAATTAGTCCTTTAGAACCGCCTCGTGCAGGTATGATTGCAATCATAATTTATGCTTGATAAATTCTTGAGCTTGTTTATAATCAGACGGTTTACCTATATCTATCCAAAATCCTAATATCGGATCAAATACTAATTTACCACCATCTGCAACCAATTTTTCCATTACGTCCGTAATATCACAATATTCATTTTTAGTCATTTGATCTATTAATGATTTCTTTAAGATATAAATACCAGCATTTGATTGGTAAATATAAGAAGGCTTTTCTTTGAAATCTGTTACTATATTATCATCTGTTTCAAACACAGCATAAGGTACATCTACTTTATATTCGGTAGAGGCTACTACCATATCTGCTTTTTCTTGAAGTAATAGTAAATACATCTCTTCAAAGTTAACGCTAGTAAACAAGTCACTATTCATAAGCAAAACGTGATCTGTATTGAATTTATCAACTAGTTTTAACGCTCCAGCTGTACCTAATGGTTCGTCTTCCCAAATGTACTCTATACTTATACCTTTTGAAGAACCATCACCAAAATAGTTTTCTAATTGTTCTCCCAAATATTTAACAGAAATATAGATTTTCTTTATTCCATAACTGATTAAGCGATCTATGTTGTGCTCTATTATAGGTTTACCTCCTAATGGCAGCATAGGTTTTGGTATCGTATCAGTTAATGGACTTAATCTTTTACCTCTACCTCCAGCCATTATCATACATTCCAATGGTAGCGTGGATTTTATTATATCTAAGTCAAAAACTCTGGATAATGTTCCATTTATATTTAATACTGGTAAGATTTTAATATTTTTATCTCTATAAGCTGATAAATCTATAAAGCCATTATTTTCAATATGATGGATAAAATTTTTATAACAAATTTCTTCAACTGATTTATTAAGATCTTGATCTAGAGACAATGACCTTCTTATATCTCCGTCAGTTATCGAGCCTATAATTTTATTCTCTTCATCTTTGACAAATAGTATTAATCTACTTATTTGTCTTATTTGATTAAGCTTATTAAGCGCATCTAGAACAGTCGATTTTGACTGAATAGTTATTTGGTTCAAGTCCATAAATTATTATTTTGGTAGGTCGTAGAAAGGCTTTTTCAATGATGACATATTAATACTCTTTAAAACATTAATAATTTGTTGAGTCGCTGTACCGTTTCCATATATATGAGTTTGGGTTTTAATTGCTTTCGCAAAAGCGTCACCTAAACCAGTCTTTAATGCTTTTTTTATATCTTCAAGTTCATTTGTGCATTGTATCACACTCTCTGATAGTAAACGTCCTGTCTGACGATCACCTATATTTATAGTAGGTATGTTGAAATACGGCACTTCTAGTATACCACTTGAACTATTCCCCAAGACTAAATCTACGTTTTCAAGCATACTGAAATACCTGAGTTGTCCTAACGACATAACTCCTATGGATTTAGAATTATTTAATGATGTATACTCATTAATCATTTTATTAATGATTTTTCCATCCTTATCTGAATTTGAATGTGTAAAGATCAAGAATGTGTCCTCTAGTTCATCGAGTGCTTTTAAAATAGCTTTAAACTGTTTTGCAGCACTAGAAGATTCTAAAGTTACTGGATGATAAGTAATTAGTATATTCTTCTTATTAAACTTAAAATTCAAATCATCTTCAAGTTCTTTATCACTCATTAAAGCTAAGCTCTTAATAGAATCTATGCCTATAGCTCCTACATCAAAGACCCTACTGGGATGTTCTCCTAGTTGTATAACTCTATTTCTATATTCACTTGCAGCGGTGAAATGAAGGTAGCTCATTTTAGTTATACTATGCCTTATACTTTCGTCATAAGCTCCTATAGTTGTTTCTCCTCCATGGATATGGATAATAGGTAAGTTTGCCACAGTAGCGGCTATGGCAGCACCTAACATTTCTGTTCTATCTCCTAAAATTACTAGAAAATCAGGTGAATCTTCGTCAATAACTTTTGAAAAGCCTTCTATAGCCTTAGATATTGTTCTACTAATGGCAATACTATCGTCTCCTTCATCTAAGCAAGGAAAGGAGTAATCAATTTTAAAACCTGAGTTGATAATCTCATTAATAGTATTTCCAAATCTATCGGACAAATGCATTGCAGTGACCCAAAGAGACAACTTAAAAAAATCATCATTTTTTAGCTCTTGAATCAATGGTCTTAACAAACCAAAGTCTGCTCTAGTTCCTGTGGCTACGGCAACTTTCATTTACAGTTTTATTAAATCATCGATGATATAATCCTTATTTGATGTAGATCCTAAGACCTCATCCCAATTCATAGGGCTTATTCCTGTTCCTGGTCTTTTAATGCCTATATTATCTATAGTTAATACTTCACCACTTTTTATAGGAGCTATAGCTACAATACTTTTTCTAGCTACCGGCCTATTTTTAAATTCTGATGGTGACGGTTCTTTAATACCTGAACCACTAATAGCCGTTTCAATATTCCTAATGGATTCTACCATTTGCTTGAGTTCAAGTGGTTCTAATGATGCACGATGATCAGGACCTGGTAAATTTCTATCTAAGGTAAAATGTTTTTCAATTACTGTTGCTCCTAGAGCCGTGGCAGCCACAGGAACTTCAATTCCTAATGTATGATCTGAATATCCTACCGAAACATTTAATTTCCTTTGTATATCTAACATTGCTAGTAAATTAACATCCTTCATAGGAGTTGGATACTCTGTATTACAATGTAAAATAGTTATATTTTCTTTTAAAACACCACAATCAAGCATTACCTTAAAAGCATCAGTAACTTCTTCCATAGAGGCCATTCCTGTACTTAAAATTATTTCTTTAAAGTTTTTTGCCATAGCTCTTAAATATGGCAAATTAGTTAACTCTCCAGATGGAACTTTGGCTAATTTGATTCCTATATTTTTTAAAAATAACAGACTATCAATGTCGAAACCAGTAGATAAGAATTTTACATTTCGTTTTTCACAATGTTTCATTAATTCAAAATGCATTTGCTCTGATAGCTCTAATTTTTTAAGCATATCAAATTGACTACTGTTGTCATTTGTGTTTTCTACTTGGTAATCAGCTTTTTTAGAGTCTTGAGTGACCAGTTTATTTGCTTTAAAGGTTTGAAATTTTACATAATCTACCTTAGCATCTGCAGCAGCATCTATTAGCTTCTTTGCTTTTTCGACATCACCATTATGGTTTACACCTGCCTCTGCAATAATAATTATTTTTTTCATAACATTCTTAAAGGGTTTCCAACCCATTTGCTATTATCAGGAATATCTCTAGTAACGACAGATCCAGCACCTATTATCACATTATCTCCCACAACTACACCTGGAGTAATCACAGCATTTGCCCCTATAAGAGTACTCTCGCCTATAGATACATTACCAGTTAATACAGCATTTGGAGCGATATGACTGTAAGCACCAATAACACACTCGTGTTCTATAGTTGCACCACTATTTATTATACATCCTTTTTTAATTAAAGCCCTGCTATTCACAATAGCTCCTGGAGCAATAAAAGTACTATACTCTATCATTGCCTTGTTTGAAACAATAGAGTTGGGATCTATTAATGTAAATTGATTTAATTTTTTAGATTCGAAAAACTCAACTAGTTTTTTCCTAATTTTATTATCTCCTACTGTAGGAAACACAAAATGAGAATCATCCATAAAATCGAGATCTGCATTCTGTTCATTTCCGAAATATTTTAAATCATAAAAATTCATAGAACCAGAACAGCGTTTAAAATCAAAATATCCTAAAACATTTATCTTTAGTTTAACCATTGTATCTAGAACTACAAAAGAATGTCCTGAATATCCTAAAATATAAACGTTTTTATTCAACAACACTGCTAGGAATATTGACAACTCGTTGTGAAAGCCACCTCGCATTGTCTAGATTAGTTTTCTGGCAACCTTTAAACATCACCATTTCCGTCATTAATTCCCATATGGGACGACACATGACCCCAGCCTCGTTAAGTTCTGTTAAAAAAGTTTGTTGTTGTTCTTTGTTTTCTAAAATTACCGCATTTAACCAGAAATTACTTTTTTCGTCAGCACGCTCTTCAAAAAAATTCATATCAATAGAACTAAAGAACTCTTGATAAGCTGATGCTAATTTTCGTTTTTGAATAAGTATAAATTCTAAGTTTTCCATTTGAGCCAAACCTAACGCAGCATTAAGATTAGGCATTCTATAATTATAACCTACCTGATCATGCACGTAATTCCACTTATGAGGTATTTTAGCTTGAGTACTTAGATGCTTTAATTTATCTGCTAAATCTTCATCATCAGTTATAACAGCACCACCACCACCTGTAGTGATCGTTTTATTACCATTAAAACTAAATGTCCCCATAAGTCCAAATGTCCCTAAAGACTTACCTTTATACGAACTACCTATGGCCTCAGCTGCATCCTCGATAAGAATTATATGGTGTTTGTCACATATACTTTTAATTTCATCAATACGAGCAGAATGACCAAATGTGTGCATAGGTAGACAAGCTCTTATTTTTTTTCCAGTACTTTTATTAAAACAAATATCATCTTTTAGAATAGTATTTTCATCTAAAAATTTTGATAAGGATAAAGGAGACATTCCCATGGTATCTTTATCTACATCTACAAAAACAGGTGATGCATGAGCATAAGAAATGGCATTAACCGTTGCTATAAATGTTAATGGTTGTGTAATGACTTCGTCGCCAGCTTCAACACCACTTGCTACCAATGCCAAATGTATAGCGTTAGTACCGTTTACACAAACGATACATCTTTTGGCACCTGTAAAATCCGCTATGGACTGTTCAAAATCATTTACAAATTGACCTACACTAGATACATATGTAGAATCTATACACTCTAAAACATATTTTTTTTCATTTCCTGAGAAATGAGGTATATGCAATGGTATAAATTCTTTCTGTTCATGAAACAGATCTCTTACTTTCTGAATTACTTTATTATAATTACCCATTATATTACATTTTACTATCTAAAAACTTACCTTTTTCTTCATGACTAAAATTAGGTAAAGTTTGTTTAAATAATTCTACAATTTGAGATTTTTGCCACTTCCTGGATTCTTTCAATTCATTTATAACAGATTCAAAGTGCCTTATTTTATCATCATTATCTAAATAATCGTTTTTAATAACTCCTAAATTCTCAAAACGCTCTAAGTCTATATTCTCATTTTCAGTATAAAATTCTTCATATGACTTTTCTCCTGTTGTATCTGACACAGTAAAATAACATGGCCACTTACCTTGTTGAGGCAAAGTATTTATAAGATCTCTTGCTTCTTGTTCAGATTCACATAGATGCGGTTCATAGCCTTTCTGTTTGAGATAGTTTACAGCAATATCTGCAAAAGATATAAGATCGAGACCTTGATCCAGATCTGGAAAGAAAATATCTCTATTTTCACCTAATAAACAAGACAATAAACACAGCTCTCCAGCTTCCTGTGGCACTACAAAATAACGTGTAACATCTGTAGGTGCTACTATGGGTTGTAATTTTTCTATTCTCTTGTTAAAACCATGAAGCAAAGATCCATCAGAAAAAGCAACATTTGCAAATCGAGCAGTTGAAATATTTAAATCCTGACTAGCTTTCATGATAAACATTTCCATAATTCTTTTTGAGGCACCCATCATATTAACAGGGTTTGCAGCCTTATCTGTAGAAACACAAAAATATTTTGAAACTCCTTTTTCTATAGATTGCTGTATTGATTTATATGTATTAAAAATATTAACATTAATCATGCGCATTAATGTAAAAGGATCCTTTTCACTGCGCACGTGCTTTAAAGCACTTAAGTTTAAAACATAATTGTAATTACCATCTACATCTATAAAGGCATCATATTCTAAACTACCTATATCTAATGCGAAAGTTTGGAAATCTCCTTCAATATAGCCAAAAGAACTTCTTATATCTCTAACAAGTTCAACAAGATTATTTTCACTTATATCGACCACGTGCAATTTTTTCGGATTTCTCTTAAAAATCTCCTTAACCACCGCCTGCCCAATGGAACCAGCACCACCAAGAACAAGAAAAGAGCTCGTACTCACTTTCTCCGTTAATATATTTTTATATTGTTCAATATCTTTCTCAAAAAGAAGATGATCACGTCCTATTAAATTAAGTACATTCATTATTTAAAGATTTCAAGTTATAGTTTAATTCAACTGTTGTAATGATTAAAACATTGTTTTAAATATTAATCATTTCATTAGCTTATGGATATACTCTTCTTTGTTTAAGTCATTTGTTATTTAGGGTATGGGGCCATTATATAGAAATCTTAGTCTATTATTTTAATAAAATTGGTTACCAATTGTGACTTTCACATTTAACAAAAATTATCAATTTAAAAATTCGAAAATCTATTTCAAAATTTAAAGCTACTATATAGTTGAGTCTTTGTTTCCATTAATTACCAAAGAAGAAAGTGATGTGAGCATCATAATCATTCTAAACAACTACTCAGCTAGCCCTTATATCTACTTCAATCTATTTATCATAACCTAGTATACAAAAATGCTATTCAATATAAGTCACTTTTAAGCAATCAATCGTTGAATATTAAACCGCTTTTAAGTAAATTTATAGATTATAATCTCTTATCTGCCTTATCTCCTAATACACCTTTAACATCATAAATAGCAACAACTTCTTTTGACAAAACATCTAGAGAAAGTTCTACAAACTCCTTATGAGCAACTGCAAGGATGATAGAGTCATAGGTTTTATCGTCTAATGATGTCAAATTACGCACCCCATATTCACGCTCTACTTCGTCAGGATTTGCTAGTGGATCATAAATAGTCACATCTACACCAAATTCTTTAAGATTAGATATCACATCAATAACCTTTGTATTTCTTACATCTGGACAGTTTTCTTTAAATGTAATTCCTAATACTAATGCTTTAGCATTCTTTACTTTGATATCTTTAGAAAGCATCAATTTAACTACCTCTCCAGCAACATAACTACCCATACCGTCATTCATTCTTCTACCTGCAAGAATAATTTCTGGGTGATAGCCTACTTCTTGTGCTTTTTGAGCTAGATAATATGGATCTACACCTATACAATGACCACCTACTAAACCTGGTGAAAAAGGAAGGAAATTCCACTTTGTGTTTGCAGCAGCAAGAACATCACTTGTATTAATTTCTAAACTATTAAATATTTTTGCTAGTTCGTTTACAAAAGCGATATTAATATCTCTTTGAGAGTTTTCTATGACTTTAGCAGCTTCTGCCACCTTAATGGTAGGTGCAAGATGTGTTCCTGCAGTAATAACATCTTTGTAAAGCGCATCTACTTCAACTCCTATTTCTGGATTACTACCAGAAGTTACTTTTAGAATTTTTTCTACGGTATGCTTCTTATCGCCTGGATTAATACGCTCTGGAGAATACCCTACAAAAAAGTCTACATTAAATTTAAGGCCACTTATTTTTTCTAAAACCGGCACACACTCTTCCTCTGTCGCTCCAGGATACACAGTCGATTCATAAACTACTATGTCTCCTTTTTTTAAGACTCTACCTACTGTTTCACTTGCTTTATAAAGCGGTGTTAGTATAGGACGGTTATTCTTGTCTACAGGTGTAGGCACAGTCACTATATACACACTAGAATCCTCTATATCATTACTATCTGTAGTACAATACAAGCCATTCTCATTGTTTTTTTCTTTTTTAAGTACTGCGGTAAGCACTTCATTTTCTACTTCTAGTGTGCTGTCTACACCAGTATTTAACTCTGCAACTCTTGGTTTATTGATATCAAAACCTATTACATTATATTTAGTTGCAAAAAGTCTAGCTAGAGGTAAACCTACATATCCTAAACCTATTATAGTTATTTTTTTTCTCATGATAACTTGGTTGATTGTTTTGCTTTAGCGAAAGTGGTATTATAATTACAGGTTAGACCAATACCATTCTACTGCCTCATCTAGCCCAGCCTTCAAATTAAATTGAGGTTGATATTCCAATAATCTTTTTGCTTTATCAATAGATGCCAAAGAATGAGGTACATCTCCTGCTCTTAAAGGACCATAAATAGTTTGTACGTCTAAAATAGTTTTGTCATGCTTAGATAACGACTGTTTTAATAAATCGATCAACATATTAAGATCAGTACGATCCCCATAAGCAACGTTAAAAACGGTATTTACCGCTTCAGGATGATCTGCAAGCATCGCTTTTTCATTTGCTTGAATTACATTATCTATGTAAGTAAAATCTCTAGAATAGGTGCCATCTCCATTAATAGTAGGAGATTGTTTATTCATTAATTGCTTAGTAAAAAGGGGAATCACAGCAGCATAAGCACCATTAGGATCTTGTTTGCGACCAAAGACATTAAAATATCTTAATCCTATGGTATTTAAACCGTAGGTTTTATAAAATACATCTGCATAGAGCTCATTCACATATTTTGTGATTGCATAGGGAGATAATGGTTTTCCTATCACTTCTTCTACCTTAGGCAAACTTTTAGAATCTCCATAAGTAGAAGAACTCGCAGCATAAACCATTTTTTTGACACCTGCCTCTTTACAAGCTACCAGCATATTTAAAAAGCCGCCTACATTAACATCGTTAGAAGTTATAGGGTCTTTTATCGATCTAGGAACACTACCTAAAGCTGCCTGATGTAATACATAATCTCTTCCTAAAACTGCCTTATGACAAGTGTCTAGATCACGTATATCTCCTTTTAAAAAAGAAAAATTATCTTTATCTTGAAGAGGTTCTATATTACTCATATGACCTGTAGCAAGATTATCAAGACCTAACACATCGTGTCCTTTCCCAACAAAATATTCACAAAGATTACTACCTATAAATCCCGCAGCACCAGTAATTAGTATTTTAAATTTCATGTAAACCCCTAGTTTCTAACCCCTACCGAAAGAGATAATAATTATTTTTTATTCAATTTGCAAATATACTAAGTTTTATAAGAGAAATGCACCACTCCTTTTAAGATAGTGTTACCAAATCAGATTTATTATAAACATGTTAACCCTTCCCTATAGTATAAACATCAAAACCTATTTGCTTCATTTTTTCATGATCTAGAAGCATACGTCCATCAAACAAAAATGCTGGTTTAAGCATGTGTTCATAAATCTGTTTCCAATCGTATTGCACAAACTCGTCCCACTCTGTTAAGACAGCTGTTGCATGAGCATTTTCTACAGCTTTCATAGGGTTGTTTTCTACCTTAAGCAACCTTCTATTCTCCTCATCGCTTCTAGTCCCTAAATAATTAAGATCACTGTAAATTTGCTCGTTGGTCACCTTAGGATCATAAACAGTAACTTCTGCCTGCTCATTCAACAAGTAATCTGCAACATAGATAGCAGCAGACTCACGAGTGTCATTTGTATCTTTTTTAAAAGCCCATCCTAAAAGAGTGATCTTTTTTCCTGAAACTGTATTAAAAAGAGTCTTAACAATTTTCTTTGCAAATCGCCTTTTTTGATGATCATTCATTATAATCACTTGCTCCCAATAATCTGCAACCTCTTGCAGTCCATAAGTTTGAGCTATATAAACTAAATTTAAAATATCTTTCTGAAAGCAAGACCCTCCAAAACCGACTGAAGACTGCAAGAATTTAGCACCTATACGGGAATCTGTCCCAATAGCACGAGCGACTTCATTAACATCTGCCTCAGTTACTTCGCATAATTCGGACAGTGCATTTATACTACTGACACGTTGAGCTAAAAAAGCATTTGCAGTAAGCTTAGATAATTCTGAAGACCATACGTTTGTCGTCAATATTCTTTCTTGAGACACCCAATTTGAATACACATCAACCAAAGCCTGTTGTGCTTTCTTACCTTTCTCTGTATTCTCAGCCCCTATAAGAACTCTGTCTGGATTCAATAAATCACTCACCGCAGTTCCTTCAGCAAGAAACTCAGGGTTAGATAAAATATCAAAATGAACTCCATTACCTGTATTATCGAGGATACTTCTCAATGCTTCGGCTGTTCTAACAGGCAACGTAGATTTCTCAACAATTATTTTATCCGTAGTCGCTACCTCGGCAATTTGCCTAGCACACAATTCGATGTATTTCAAGTCTGCAGCCATTCCTTTCCCTACTCCATAAGTTTTTGTAGGAGTATTGACAGAAATAAATATCATATCTGCATCAAGAATTGCTTGATTTACATCTGTAGTAAAGAATAAATTCTTACCACGAGTCTTTTTAACAAGGTCTGACAATCCAGGCTCATAAATAGGAATATTACTGACATCAGGATCGTTCCAAGAATCAATTCTCTTTTTATTAATATCTACTACGTTTACTTTTATATGAGGGCACTTTGCGGCTATCATAGTCATAGTAGGACCTCCTACATAACCAGCCCCAATACAACATATATTACTTACTTTCATAATCATTTTCTTTACTTAAGGATCTTTTGTCAAAAATCGATTTCCATCTCCTAAACCTACAACCGATAAACAAAAGTAATTTGTTTTTATTACTCCTATCGGATAGATCATAGAAATATGACACTTATTCTATTTTTTAATACGTAAAACTACTTGCTTTATATAATCATAGTAATCCCCTTTTAAGTCTTTAACCTGCAATTGCAATTCTTCTGGAGATATCCATTTCTGCATTAACGCTATTTCTTCTAAGCAAGAAATTTTGAGCCCTGTTCTTTTTTCTACAGCTTTCACAAATTCTGTAGCTTCTGTCAAAGCCTCGTGCGTACCAGTGTCTAACCAAGCAAAACCACGACTTAAAATTTGCATATCAAGACATTCTTCTTTTAAGTAATACTGATTTACGGCAGTGATCTCTAGCTCTCCTCTTTTAGATGGCTGAAGTCCTTTAGCTATTTTTATAACTGAATTAGGATAAAAATAAAGTCCGACAACTGCATAGTTAGAATTGGGTTTCTCTGGTTTCTCCTCGATACTCGTTACATTTCCTTGCTTATTAAAAGTCGCAACACCATAACGCTCAGGATCTTTTACATAGTTACCAAAAACAACTGCCACATGATCCTTCTCTACTTTTTGAACTGCGCGTTCTAATAAATCAGAAAAACCGGCACCATGAAAAATATTATCTCCTAGCACCAATGCTACAGAATCATCACCTATAAAATCTTCTCCTAATATAAAAGCTTGTGCAAGTCCATCAGGACTAGGCTGCACCATATATTCTATTTGTATACCAAACTTACTACCATCACCTAATAAGCGTTCAAAATTATGAATATCACTAGGGGTAGAAATTAATAGAACTTCCTTAATCCCTGCCTGCATAAGAACAGACAGTGGATAGTACACCATAGGCTTATCATAAATAGGTAACAATTGTTTACTGACCACTAGGGTTAATGGATGCAATCGTGTACCAGATCCACCTGCTAGAATAATTCCTTTCATAATTATTGGTATTGGTTTTTATAATAATCTTGATATGTTCCAGTCGTGATGTTCTTTAACCACTTATCGTTATTTAGATACCAGTTAATGGTGCGTTCTAATCCTTCTTCAAAATCAAGTGATGGCACCCAATTGAGTTCTTTACTTATTTTAGTCGCATCGATAGCATAGCGCAAATCATGTCCCGGCCTATCCTTAACAAAAGTAATAAGCTTTTCACTTTCACCCACATCGTTACTCAAAGCCTCGTCCATCTTCTTACAAAGCAACTTTACTAAATCAATATTTTTCCATTCGTTATGACCTCCTATATTATAAGTCTCGCCTTTTTTACCATTATGAAAAATAACATCAATAGCTCTGGCATGATCTTCTACAAACAGCCAATCCCTAGTGTAATTACCATCTCCATAAACAGGTAAAGGCTTTTCTTCTATGATATTGTTTATGAATAAAGGAATTAATTTTTCAGGAAACTGAAAAGAACCGTAATTATTAGAACAATTAGAGATGACAATAGGTAATTTATAGGTCTCTCCATAAGCTCGAACAAAATGATCTGAACTAGCCTTTGAGGCAGAATATGGAGAATTAGGATCGTAAGAAGTTTCTTCAGTAAACAAACCAGTTGCACCGAGAGAACCATATACTTCATCGGTGCTTATGTGATAGAAAACACCATCAGAATCTGTTTTGTGCTTTTTGTAGGACTCTAGTAAATTAAGAGTTCCTATTATATTAGTTTTTGCAAAGGATAATGGATCTTTAATAGAACGATCTACATGAGACTCTGCAGCTAGATGAATAACACTATCAAATCTTAATTCTTCAAAAACTTTATCCAACTCCACCTCGTCCGTTATATCAAGTTTAAGAAAATGATAATTAGCAGCCTCTTCTATATCTGTAAGATTTTCCAGATTCCCAGCATAGGTAAGCGCATCAAAATTATAAACCTCATATTGAGGATATTTATTTACAAATAAACGTGCCACATGCGACCCTATAAACCCAGCACCACCAGTAATCAATATTTTTTTGCCCATATAATTTAAAGTATAATCTTATAACAGTATCGTTTTCGCGAAAGCAAAATCAACATAAACAACAAATCTACAAACATCTTTTAACGAATAGTAATATATCCATACACAATTAAAACACATCATAATTACTAGATAGTAGAGGCAACACAATCAACCTCGTTTAAAAAATACTTTAATTTTACAAAAATTTAAAACTTTAAACCAATGGTGTTTTCAATATATTTATATATTTGCATTTGAAAGCAAGTTAAAATACTTATGAAAAAATTAGTTACATTATCATTTATAGCATTAGGGTTTTTAACCTCTACTGCTCAGACTACAGAAGAAGTAGAATCTGTATCAAACGGACCAGAACTTAAAAAATGGGCCATAGACCTAGGTGCTGGAATTAATAAACCAGTAAGACCATTATCTAGTGGTGCATTTGTCAACACACCATCACTTTACCAAGTTGATTTAGGTGTAAGATACATGTTCAACAACAAATTTGGTGTTAATGCTGACTTCGGTTATGACAATATCGAAGGAGATAAAGAAAGTATTGATTTTGAATCAGACTACTACAGATTTACACTGGAAGGTGTTGTTAATGCTGCAGAGATATTAGGAGCAAGAGAATGGACACAACGTTTTGGTTTATTATTACATGGTGGTATGGGAGTTTCTTTTCTTAAAGGATCTGACGCACGTTATCAAGATACAGACCACATGCTTAACTTCCAAGCAGGTGTTACTCCACAAATTAAGTTAACTAATAGTTTAGCTTTATTCGGAGATCTTTCTATTTTAGGTCACGTAAGACAAGACTTAACATTTGATGGTGTTGACAGAGGTGTAAAAAGAGGTTTTGACGGTTTTCTTGTTAACGCATCTGTTGGTATTACTTTATACTTAGGATCTGGAGATACTCCAGCTGATTTTGCGGAAAGCCCAATCAACGCTAAAGTTGAAGACATCGCTGCTAAAATGGAGAAAATGGCTCAAGAAAATGGTGATGATGACCAAGATGGTGTACCAAACTATTTAGATAGAGACAACAATACTGAAAGTGGTGTTCGTGTAGACAGTAAGGGTCGTGCAATTGACTTGAACAAAAACGGTATTCCAGATGATATGGAAAGCGCTTTAGATTCTCGTTTTGCTACACCTTCTGACTTACAAACTGCAATCGCTGGTAACAACGGTGCTAATGGTAACAATAAGAACCTTGTGAAGCAATTAATCAACGAAGGTTATGTAAATGTATATTTCAAGTTTAATAGTACTAAGCCAGCTACTTTCTCTTTAGGAGCTATTAATACTATCGTTCAATACATGAAAGATAACCCAAGTGCAACTGCTACTCTTACAGGTTTTGCTGATGAGATAGGAAGTCCTGCTTATAACAAAAACCTATCTGAGCGTCGTGCTAAGATGGTTAACGATGTATTAACTGCTGCTGGTATCGACGCAAGTCGTTTAAGCCATAATGGTGACGGTGAAGATGCATCTGTTGATAAGAACAGTGCTGAAGCTAGACAATTAGTAAGAAGAGTTACTTTTAGAGTTAACTAATATTACTCAAGTCATATTAAATTTAAAAGAGCCGCAAATTGCGGCTCTTTTTTTATGTCTAATTTTAAAATAGCCATTGAATTATCAAGGTTTTATATAGCTAAATATCTACTTACTTACTTACTTACTGATTAACATGTTAAACATCGCTATAACAGACACTCCATAACATCAACATAGCCAATACCAATTCTTAAACTAGAATAAGATATATCTATCTATCGAATTCAAATAGCTACACAAATCATCTTATCAAGGCATCTTGTCATCACTTCATAAGGATAAATTATAAGGCTATCAAGCTACTCTTCTCATTGAACCAGTTAACTCGGTACCAAGCAGATTATCAACTTCTCATATTTACCTTCTTTAAATAAGAATTTAACAACCTATATTTAACATATAAAAAAAGGTTACCGAGCAAACGATAACCTTTTAACCATGTAATCTATACAAAAGCCATTACTGCTTTTTACTCTGTATGTATGCTTTTACTTGTTTTTCTAATACAGTTAATGGTAATGCTCCACTAGTAAGAATTACATCATGAAACTCCTTGATGTCAAAATCATCACCCAGCTCAGCCTTCGCCATTTTTCTTAAGTCTAAAATCTTATTCATACCAACTTTATAAGCAGTCGCCTGAGACGGCATAACTATATGGCGTTCCACCATCTTCACAGCATCTATCTCTGCATTAGGAGTATTAATTACATAATATTTAATCCCATCATCCCTACTCCATTTTTTGGTATGGATTCCTGTGTCGACAACAAGTCTACAAGCCCTCCACAACTCCATAGCTAATCTACCAAAATCACTATAAGGATCTTCATACTTTCCTATTTCCTTAGGTATCAATTCAGAATAAAGTCCCCAACCTTCTACATAAGCCGTATAGAAACTATGTTTTCTAAAATCTGGTATTCCTTCTAATTCTTGCGCAATAGCAATTTGCATGTGATGCCCTGGTATTCCTTCATGGTAAGCTAAAGCTTCCATCTGATAACTAGGCATTGCTTTCATTTTATATAAATTAGCATAATAAGTTCCTGGCCTACTTCCATCGATAGCTGGCTGTTGATAGAATGCTTTTCCTGCACTTGCCTCACGGAAAGCCTCTACAGCTTTTACCTTAATATCTGCTTTGGGCTTCGTAATAAACAACTGGTCCAGATCTCCTTTCATATCTTCTATGATAGCAGTAGCTTCTTTAAGATACTCTGCTTTTCCAGAAGCATCATCACTATAATAAAACTGCTCATCTTCTCTCATAAACTTGAAAAAATCATGAAGGGAACCATCAAAATTCACTTTCTTCATAATTTCTTCCATTTCTCCATGTATACGCGCCACTTCAGAAAGACCTAATTTATGAATTTCATCTGCTGTCATATCAGTGGTCGTAGTTTGTTGTAAAGCATATTCATAAAACTCATCACCTTTAGGAAATTTCCATACACCATCTTCCAAAGTTGCTCTTTGTTGCTGATTTTCTAAAGTCGCTATTAATGTTTTATAACCTGATTCTACTTCGTTTTGAAGTGCCAGTACAGCTTCTTCTTCTAGTTGTTTTCTCTCTTCTGAAGACAGCTTTAATTTAGAAATCTTATTTAAAAAATCTTCCATTAACGTGCTGTTATTTTTACTATCGTTAAACGGATAGCCATCTATAACATTTCTACTGTCCTTTAGTACATGATGAAACACAAAGCGTGGCATCATAATACCATTATACTCTCTTAACTTTAAGTTCTCAGATAGTTGCTCAAAAAGTGGCTGGATTCCTTTTAATCTAGATATATACGCCTTAGCATCCGAAACGTTATCTATCCTGTGTTGATTTATTAAAAACGCAGGGATTTCAGACTGCATTCCGTGCATTTGATTTACTGGATAAGTATATAATCTGTAATCAAAGTTTGCGATTCCTTGTTTCTGCTTTTGATAATACAAGTCATAACTCAATCGATCCTGGCCGGAAAGTCCTTCTTTATGAATAGAATCTCTTAAATAAGCTAACCTTCTTTCTGCTATCTTCTTAGATTCTAGCTCGTGGTCTGATGATATATCTGTCCACTTTCCATAATTCTCTTTGCTTCCCATAGAAGTTTGCATCTGTGGATCACGAGATAAATCTTCCTGAAATTGAACCGCTAGCCAGTCATTAAATTGGGCAGCTTTTTCTGTACTATTTGCTTTTACAAAAGCGGTATCTTTTCCTTCTTCTTTACAAGAAATAAGCAGCACCAGCGCCACTATAACTATTATTTGTTTCATAAATATATATTGAACCCTAAAGATACTCTAACAAAAAAACCGATTCAAAATTGAATCGGTTTTTAAGATTTTTTTAAGGTTATTAAATTATTTTTTTAAGCCTTTCTTTAACCACGCTGCATATTCTTCAATATTTGGGGTGTAATCTATGGGGTTATGATCTTCAAGTTTATTTCCGTTTTTATCTAAAATAGCGTAATAGGGTTGAGCTGCTATACTATACTCACGTTTCTGAAATTCATACCACTTATCCCCTATTGTCCTTACTTTTCCATCTAAAATTTCAGACTCATATTGCTCATTTAGTGGCAAATTATTAGCATCATCTACATATAAAGAAATAAGCACATACTCTTCCTTTAACATTGTTAAAACACGTGGATCTGACCAGACTCTCTCCTCCATCTTACGACAGTTCACACAAGCCCAACCAGTAAAATCTAACAATACTGGTTTACCCACTTTTTTAGCATAAGAAACACCTAATTCATAATCATCAAAAGCTATAATATCATGCACCGTTAAATGTGCTCCTTCAGGAAGAATTAAATTAGGATCTAACTCCCTATAACCAACGCCTCTAGGAGATTCAGCATAGTTTAATGGTGGCGTAAATCCAGATACAATTTGAACAGGTGCTCCCCATAAACCAGGAATTAAATAAATTGTAAAGGATAAAACAATAAGACCTAACAATAATCTCCCTACTGAAATATGACTCTCAGGACCATCATGCGGTAGTCTTATTTTACCAAAAAGATATAATGAAAGACCTCCAAAAACAGCTATCCATAATGCTATGAACACTTCTCTATCCACAAAATGGAATTGATAGACTAAATCTGCCGATGATAAGAATTTTAAAGCGAGTGCTAATTCTAAAAAACCTAAAACAACTTTTACTGTATTTAACCAGCCACCTGATTTAGGCAAAGAATTCATCCATCCTGGAAAAATAGCAAATAAAGTAAATGGTAAAGCTAGTGCTAGTGAAAAACCAAACATTCCTACGATAGGAGCAATACCACCTTTTGACGAAGATTCTATAATTAATGACCCTACAATAGGCCCTGTACAAGAAAATGATATAATAGCTAACGCCAAGGCCATGAAAAAGATTCCTATTACTCCTCCTTTATTTGAATTAGCATCCATTTTGTTAGCCCATGATTGAGGCAATGTAATTTCAAATGCACCTAAAAAGGAAGCCGCAAAAACCACTAGAATAGTGAAGAAGGTCATATTCACCCATACATTAGTTGCAAGAGCATGTAATATTCTATCACCAAATACTGCTACAACAACAGTCCCTAGTAAAACATAAACTACTATTATAAAAAAACCATACAAAAAAGCTTTACCTATTCCCGATGCTCTATTAGCACTTTGTTTAGTAAAGAAACTAACCGTAAGCGGTATCATAGGAAACACGCACGGTGTAAGAAGCGCTGCAAAGCCAGAAAGAAATGCAACTATAAAAATACCCCAAAGACTACGATCCTCATCTTCTCCCTGAGTATCATCTTTTAATTCTTCGTTATTTTTTTTTTTAGTTTCTTCTTCTTTTACCTTTTCAGTATCTGTCGCAAGATTTTTATGAATTTTTTTCTCCTTAATAGAAGATGCGTCTGGCGCACCAGCAACTATAGGTTCTTTATCATCATCAAGATATTTTTCTATAATATCAAATGCTCCTGCAGGTATTACTGCATCAGGTTTTATTTTAAAACTCACGCCTTTATCTGTAGGACGCAAACACATCTCATCATCACAAGTTTGATAAAAAGCACTTGCAATTATATATTCTAGATCTGAATCTAAAACCTTTATCTTCTGTTTAAAAACAGCTATATCAGTAAATTCATATACATTAAATTCCCATATATCAGAATAAGCAGTGTAAGATCCTGTTTCTTTATTCTCTCCTATCAATTCTATTTTACCTTCTACATCATAGAAACTAATGCTGGTAGGTATAGGACCAGAATTCTCTTCTGGCAATATAACTTGAGAATTAATGTGCCAGCCAGGTTCCATGGTGGCAGTTGTAATTAATTCATATTCATTATCTGTCAACTTTATTACCTCACCAGACCATGAAACAGGATCTTCTTGGGCCGTTAATTGTAAAGAAACTAAAGCTATTAAAGCAAAGAGAAGTTTTCTCATAGTTTTATTGTTATTTCTATAATGGATTGTGTTCTACTCGTTATCGTATGGTGTTGACTGGCTCTTTTTCCTACCAGCCATATAAGGTCGTTACCACTTGTCAATACTAAGGCTTTTTCTCGTTTTAAAGAAGAGATTTTACTATCCGTTAATAAATCACTTATTAACTTACTTCCTTTCATTCCATATGGCTGCATGCGGTCTCCGTGCTGCCATGTTCTTAATATTAACGGCATTATTAACTTACTAGTGTCTATAAATAATTTATTCTTACTACTATTATTCTTCACATAAGTAAGTAAATCGTCATTCTCTATATGTTTTATTTCTAAACAGACCTCCGTGATCGTAACAGCTGTAGTTGTTTCATCAATTTCTATGTACACTTCATTGATATGATTTGCCTCAGAAAGAATTAAAACATCACGATCTTTTACCAACCTCATCTCACCAGATTTAATAGTTTTCCCATTCTCAGAATCTAAGAGTTTTACCGCGTCCTGTATATTAAAACGATAGTCTTTTAGAAGTTCAAAAAGATAAGCATCTGGTTTTAAAGTCTCTTTTAATAACTCGATATTAATTTCTAGGTTACCTGAGACTGTTTTAGTTCCGCTTTCGCGAAAGCGTGCCACCTCAACATCTTGCAACATTTCTGAGTTTTTTAGATAGCTCAAAGTACTAGAAAAATTACCCTCGAGATGTGGTAACGCATCATGAAGTAAAGGAATTACATCGTGTCTTAATTTATTGCGTAAATATTTAGTAGAGCTATTACTACTGTCCTCACGCCACGCTATACGGTTATGTGTAGCATAATCACTTATCTGCTCTCTAGAAAAAGGCAATAAAGGTCTAGAAATAAAACCATTGCGCTCTCTTATCCCTGTAAGTCCATGCAGTCCCGCGCCGCGTCCTAGATTAATTAAAAATGTCTCTAATTGATCATCTAGATGGTGTGCCACGAGAATATGCTGGAACTTCTTATCTACAGCGATTTTATCAAAAGCATCGTACCTTAAGTCTCTAGCAGCCATTTGAATAGATATATTTCTATCTTGAGCTACTTGCGATGTATTAAAATGTAACACATGTAGTTTACGCTCCAAATTTGCAGCCATTTCTTCTATAAAAAACTGATCTCCATCACTTTCTGAATCTCTTAAATGGAAATTACAGTGAATGAGTTCAAAATTTAAGTCCAATTGATGTAGCAAATGAGCTAAAACCGTACTGTCTTTTCCACCACTTATTGCAACGGCAATAGATGTTGTAAAAAATTCTGAAAAATGGATTTGTATATGATTTTTAAACGCTGCTAGCATGGTACAAATTTAATCAAAGTACACGCCTTGTAGCGCTAGTACTTCTATTAATGCTTTGGCTTTTAAAAAACATTCTTCATATTCTTTTTCTGGTACTGCAGCTGCTGTTATGGCGCTGCCTACAGAAAAGGATAATGATTTGGATTTTTCATTATATAAAATAGTACGTATAACCACGTTAAAATCAAAATCGTCTTGAGGTGTAAAGTAGCCTATTGCGCCACTGTACAGTCCTCGTTTAAAAGATTCATTTTGTTCAATGATTTCCATGGCACTTATTTTAGGCGCTCCGGTCATACTACCCATGGGAAATGTGCTGGTTATAGCGTCTATAGAATCATATTTACTATCTAGTTGCGACACTATTGTACTTATCATTTGATGTACTTGCTTAAAGGCGTACATTCCAAAAAGCTCTTCTACTTGCACACTGCCTTTTACAGCAGTTTTAGAAAGATCATTGCGTACTAGATCTACGATCATTACATTTTCTGATCGTTCTTTAGGATCGTGAAAAAGCAATTCCTTTAGCTTTTCATCTTCAACGAGATGAGCAGACCTTCTTGCGGTCCCTTTAATGGGTTGAGAAACCAACTGCCTATCTGTTTTCTTTAAATAACGTTCTGGGCTGGCACATATCGCATAGTGCTCATTAAATCTAGCATAAACAGCAAATGGTGGCTCGCTTATTTGATTTAATTCATGAAATGCTTTTTGAGTATCTAGCTCTACCTCTTGTGCATAAAACTGAGTGCAAAAATTTGCTTCATAAATATCACCTCTACGTATGTGATCTAAAAAAGTATGCGCTTTATTTAAATAATCTTCTTTAGTATCTCTAGCTTTTAAAGGCACTGGTCTTATTACTTTTTTAAACGAAGTAAGTGAATGAGTTTCTATCTTTGAGATTAGTTTTTGCGCCGCAGGTTGTGAGGTAATAAAAGAATGTAATTTTAGCTCATTTGGAGAAATCTCAAAAACTAATTCTGGTACAAAAAAGCTTAAATCTGGAAACTCTAGAAGGTCTTGTTTTTCTGTTTTCAGATATTCTAATTCATTTTTAAGGTCATAACCTAGAAAACCGAACATCCAGTCTTTATATTCTCTCTTAAAAGCAGCTAACTGTTCAAATGCCTTTCCTGTTTTACAAGTTATACTATCTATAGCACCTACACCTATAAGTGTTTCATAAGTATCATGTTTAAGATTACCCTGATTGCTTTCTAGATAAACGAGGTGTTTTTCTGATTTAAAAAACGACAGCAATTTCTTTTTAAAAATAGCAGCATCTTCTAAGGCAAAACGATGGAGTTCTCTTTGTTTCATGATCTAACAAAGGTAAGAGTTGTAGAGAAAGCAAAAAGCTATTTCTTACAGAAATAGCTTTTACTTAATTTGAAATATTTTAGATATTCTTAGAAACGATATTGTATACTACCCCTTAAAAAGAAAGGTGTTCCTGGTGTGAAATGAATCTCTTCTACAGATTGTGCCTCGCTAGCAAGTCTAGATTCTGTTGCAAACTGTGTTTCATTCCACTCTACATCAAATAGATTCTGTACAGCCATACCTAGTCTTAGGTTATCAGTAAGGTCATAGTTGACATTAAAGTCTGCTACAAAATAGCCCTCTGCAACGATGCTGTTATCTTCATTTGCAGCTCTATCACCTATATAGCGGTAACGTAGTCCGGCATTAAATCGTTTATAATCTTTAAGACTGATACCACCTGTAGAAGTAAATTCTGGTGCTAGTGGTATATAATCTGCGCCGTCTGGCTCATTAATCGCCCTAGCGTGTGCATAATTAAGATTAGTATCTAAAAACAAGAAGTCTGTAAGCTGGTATTTTACACCTAGGTCAAAACCATAACGCTCTGTCTCACCACTAGGCTCTACAATACCTGCATCACCTACATAGACAAATTCTTGTTCTAAAAACAAGTACCATAACGCTCCATTAACCACTAGGTTATCACTAGCTTTCCATACAGTACCAAGATCAGATCCATAT
The DNA here is from genome assembly GCF_045063745.1 of Nonlabens sp. Asnod2-A12. Classification (NCBI taxonomy): domain Bacteria; kingdom Pseudomonadati; phylum Bacteroidota; class Flavobacteriia; order Flavobacteriales; family Flavobacteriaceae; genus Nonlabens; species Nonlabens sp. Asnod2-A12. Next base: position 882,700 of record NZ_JBEFOB010000003.1, read on the forward strand.
GATTTAGGTAAAATATCATCTGCTCCATTTTCTAATACTACTCTAGTATCATTACTGTGCATTCCTACCCCATTGTGCAAGTAAACTTTTACATTATCACTTACCTCATAATTAAAATTCAATTTAGGCAATAATGCTGTAGCAGTTTGTGACTGTGTATCAAAAGTTTCAGTTAAAGCATCTTTATAGACAAATTTGAATCGCTCTAATCTTAATCCTGCATCTATTAACAATTTATTTACCGATAATTCTGCACCCACAAAGAGTGAAGAATTGGTTTCATTGATATCACCTAATTGTATATTTTCAAGCGTTGTTCTTCTATTTAAAGTTCTTGATAATCCTGATGCATCAGTTCTATCATTTCTTAAACCAAAACCTGCTATAAGACTTAGGTCATTTGCACCTAGTTGAGTTTCATAAGAATATTTAGTTTTAAAACCAGCTAAGTCACGAGATTCTTGCTGCTGTATCTGATCTCCATTTATAGGATCTTCTAAAAAGAATGTAAAATTTGAATACAATAGAAAATCATAATGAGAATAAAACATGGTAGTTTCTAACTGTTCTTTATCACTTATGTCCATGTCATAATTAAGTACCACGTTAGTTCTAGATGTAGAACCACCTTCTGTGTCGTCTATAGAACCAAAACGGTCTATTAAACCACTATCTACAGCACGTTGTGGTATCTGTCCACTCGCGTCCCACTCACTATCAAAATGAGATAAACTTAAACTTAGTCTATTACCTGAATCTGTAGTATGGTGTAATTTACCAAACAGATTAATTCTATCAAAATTTTGTGGACTATCATACGGCCCATCAAAGGTTAAATACTCTGTAGCAACATAAGCTGTCGTATGAGAATTATCAACCAATTGTACCAGACCTAAGTAACGCTGGTGGTTAAAATCACCTATCTCTACACTTATTTTGCTCTCGTCTAGATAACTTTTAGTTTTAAAATCTACATGTCCTGCGGTAGCAAAGTTACCTACACTCTCATCATAACTACCTACTCCATAAGAAATGTTATTGATAGTTTCTGGTATAAGAAAATGAAGATCTGCATATCCTTGTCCATGTGCATGAGACACCATGTTTACCGGCATTCCATCTACATTAATAGCGATATCTGTACCGTGATCTATATCAAAACCTCTTAGGAAAATTTGCTCTGCTTTACCACCACCAGCATGTTGTCCTATAAATAGTCCAGGTACTGTTCTCAGGATTTCTTGAGAAGACGTTACAGGATTGATTTGTAAATCTACATTTGCTAGTACATTAAGTGTCTCTACATCGTTACTTATAGTAATCGCATCTAGATTTAAAGAAGATGGACTCAATGTAATTTGTAAAATATCTTTATGGTTAGTTACCACGATAGAACTGGCCTCATAACCTATATGTGAAAATCTCAGCTCTTCTTCCTGCTCTACATTGTCTATGGTAAAAAAGCCTTTGGCATTTGAATGTGTGTGTGTACCAGATTTTACATGTAAAACATAAACATCTTTTAATGGTTGTCCATTAATATCTTTAATAAAACCAGTAATTGTATGGGCAGCAATAAACTGTGTAGAAAAGAAAAAGGCAATAAATAATACCGCTTTCGCGAAAGCGGAATAAGAAAAAATAATTTTCATAAATCTGTTAAGTTAGTTGTACTAAATACGTAACTAGATCTTAAAGAGTTTGCTAATGAAATGTTAATAGATCAAAAAAAAGCCGATTCATAAAGAACCGGCTTAAATAAAAATAATGTTTTTAAATCTACATGTGTAGAGCTCTATCGTCAGTTGCAGCAAGCGCTGCTTCCTTAACAGCTTCAGAATAAGTAGGATGTGCATGTGACATTCTAGCTATATCTTCGGCACTGGCTCTAAATTCCATTGCAGTAACTCCTTCGGCAATTAAATCTGCCGCTCTTGCACCTATCATGTGTACTCCTAGAACTTCGTCTGTAGTTTTATCTGCAAGGATTTTTACTAATCCGTCGATATCTCCAGAGGCACGAGATCTACCTAATGCACGCATAGGGAATGATCCTGCTTTATATTCTACACCAGCTTCTTTTAATTCTTCTTCTGTTTTACCTACACTAGCTACTTCTGGCCATGTATAAACTACATTAGGAATTAAGTTATAGTTAATGTGTGGTTTTTGACCTGCAATAGTTTCTGCTACAAAAGTTCCTTCTTCTTCAGCTTTATGAGCTAGCATGGTACCACGCACTACGTCACCTATAGCATATATGTTAGAAACGTTAGTCTGTAAATGCTCATTTACTTCTACCTGTCCACGCTCGTTAATTTTAACTCCTGCAGCAGTAGCGTTTAATTTATCAGTATAAGGACGTCTACCTACAGAAACTAGACAGTAATCACCTTCAAAGGTAACTTCTTCTCCTTTTTTGTTTTTTGCAGTTACAGTAACTGTATCTCCATTGCGCTCTACTTTATTAACCGCATGAGATAAATTGAATTTAATTTTTTGCTTTTTAAGAACCTTCATTAATTCTTTAGAAAGCACCTTATCCATCGCTGGTGTGATACGGTCTGCATATTCAATAACAGTAACCTCAGCACCTAGTCTTTTATAAACTTGTCCTAATTCTAGACCTATAACACCACCACCTATTACGATCATGTGTTTAGGAATTTCTTTAAGAACTAGCGCTTCTGTAGAAGTGATTACTCTTTCTTTATCTAGTGTGATAAATGGTAATGTCGCAGGTTTTGAACCTGTAGCGATAATAGTATGTTTTGCTTCTATCGTCTGTGACGTCTCACCATCTATTTTTATGTGTGTAGCATCTACAAAAGATCCCATACCTGTAAACACATCGATCTCGTTTTTCTTCATCAAGAATTGTACACCATCACATGTCTGGTCTACAACTTTCTTTTTACGAGCGATCATCTTCTCAAAGTTGATCTTTATATCTCCAGGAATCTCGATACCATGGTCAGAAAAATGCTTCATAGCATCGTCATAATGGTGAGAAGAATCTAGAAGTGCCTTTGAAGGGATACAACCTACATTAAGACATGTACCACCTAAGGTATTATACTTTTCTATAATGGCAGTTTTCATGCCTAGTTGTGCACAGCGTATTGCGGCTACATAGCCACCAGGTCCAGAACCTATTATTGCTACATCGTACGTACTCATAAGAGTTGGGTTTTATTATACATTAAAGTATATCAAAGATACCAAAAACAAGGCTTAAACAAGGTGTGTTTTTGTATTAATGTACCACCTTTATCATTCAAAAGTTGATATAAATACAACAAAGTGACTATGAAAAGATAATGTACATCTATCAGTGACTATTACTTCAGTTTACTATTTATTTTTTTCTTTTGGTAAGGTCTTATTATTACTCTTGCAGCTCTATCAAAATTGAAATAGTTATAAATCCAATTGAGAAACACTACTAATCTATTTCTTACACCTACTAAAAAGTATAAGTGAACTCCTAACCAAGTAATCCATGCAAGAAAACCGCCAAGGGTAAAGTTTTTCACGTCTGCCACGGCTTTATTTCTACCTATGGTTGCCATGCTACCTTTATCGAGGTAAGAAAACTCCTTTAATGGCTGGTTATTTACTAAGCGTTTAAAGTTTTTTACTAGCAATTTACCTTGTTGTATTGCTGGTTGCGCAACTTGTGGATGTCCTTTAGGGAATTCTTCGGTTTTCATTAATGCAATATCTCCTATTGCAAAAATACCTTCATAACCTTCTACTCGATTCATTTTATCTACTAGAAAACGTTGTGAACGCTCATCCACGCTTTCTTCTCGCAGTCCTTTAATAGGATTACCTATTACTCCAGCACTCCATATAAAAGTATATGCAACTATTTGAAGATCTGTATTAGTAAGAACGGTTTCTTCTTCATAATTCTTAACCAATACATTAAGATGAATTTGCACTCCTAATTTCCTTAAGTATTTCTCTGCTTTTTGTGAGGCTTTTTCACTCATACTAGCGAGTACACGATCTGAGCCATCTAACAAATGAATTTCCATTAACTCTGGATTGAGGTCTGGATAATCATTCTTGAGTACTCCTTTCTTAAATTCTGCAAAAGCACCAGCTAGTTCTACACCAGTAGGTCCTCCACCAGATAGCACGATGCGCATTAATTTCTTTTGCTCTTCTACATCATTAGTTAATGTTGCTTTTTCTAGATTTTGCAGCATATAACTTCTTATGTTGAGCGCTTGTGGCACACTCTTCATTTGTAAAGAAGCTTCTTCTAGATCTTTATTACCAAAGAAATTTGTTTTTGTTCCAGTTGCAATTACCAGGTAATCATAACTTACATCACCTATAGAACTGCATACTATTTTCTTATCAGGATCTATGGAGTTTACTTCACCTAATCTAAATAAGAAATTCTTCCTATCCTCCACCAGCCCTCGCAATGGGAATGCTATAGAATCAGGTTCTAAACCACTAGTGGCCACCTGATACATTAATGGTTGAAAATTGTGATAATTATGACGGTCTATAAGTACGACTTGAAAATTTTGTTTGGTTAGCTTTCGCGAAAGCGTAACACCACCAAAACCACCGCCCACAACAATTACTCGTGGTAAATCTGACTGTGGAATATTCATCTTATGAAGTTTTAACAAAGATAATTTAGAAAGAGTGATTTATCCTTTGATTAACATTCTTTTCTATAATTGTAACGTTTTAAAAAAATGAAGGACTTATTAAGTAACCAAGCCAATTAAAAGTGAGTAAAAAACTCGAAGAAGAATTTGTTAAACAGCTAGAAGAGAATCAGAATATAGTCCACAAAATATGTAGGCTGTATACTAATGATCAAGATGCGCACAACGACCTGTTTCAGGAAGTGACCATACAACTGTGGCGTGCTTATCCTAAATTTAGAGGTGATGCTAAATTTAGTACCTGGATGTATAGAGTTGCGTTGAACACGGCAATTACACTATATCGCAAGTCTACACGTAGGGTGAAGACACAGGATTATGATTCTGTCCAATTTAAAATCGCTGACAGACCAGAAGATGATGAGCAAATGGAGCAACTTACTTTACTGTACGGCGCGGTAAAACAATTAAATGATATAGAAAAAGCACTGGTTTTTCTATATCTAGAGGATAAAAATTACAGAGAAATAGCCGAAACAATGGGAATCTCTGAAGTAAATGCAAGGGTGAAGATGAACAGGATTAAAACGAAATTAACTAACATTATAAATCCATAAAATCATGGATCAACTAGATATACTTAAACAAAACTGGCAGTCGCAAACCGGTAATGCCCCTCAATTTTCTAAAGAACAATTAGGTGGTTTATTAGCTAGAAAATCAAGCAGTATTGTAAAATGGTTGTTTATTATCGCTATAATGGAGTTTGCGCTATTTATAGTCTTAGGCCTATTCTCCCATTTTGGAAATGAAGAGAACAATACTGTAGAATTAATAGGAAAACCGTTTTACTATGGTTCTATGATAGTCCACTATGTAGTGATTGTATTTTTTATATTTCTATTTTATAAAAATTATAAAAACATCTCTACATCGCAGCCTACTAGAAGTTTAATGAATAGAATACTCAAGACCAGGCGCACCATGAAGTGGTACATATGGTATAACCTGGTTTATATGATGGTAGTAGGAATGATAGGCGCGGTGCTTATTATACCTAACGACCCTAGGATGTCCGAAGTATTAAATTCGCCTAATTTCATAGGTCATGAAACTGCCTTTTATGCCACTTTCTTAGGTCTAACATTTGTTATGTTTTTAGTAATGTGTGTCATTATGTATCTTATTTATCAATTAATTTATGGAATATTATTACGTAAGTTAAAACGCAATTATAATGAGTTGAAACGTATGGAGGTATAACCCATCATTAAGTTCTGAAAAACAGTAAAGCTCGTTTATCTATTACTTAGATAAACGAGCTTTATTGATTTAATAACCTTTCTAGCTACCTACACTATTTACAATTCTCTATTAAAGTAAACTTGTTTTTCTTCATTGAACTCTGTTGGTCTATTACCAGTCACATCCATTTGTAGTCTCATCTTATCATCACTAATAAATTGAGCAATACAGAGCATCTTTTTTTGTTTTCCTGATTCAAATTCAGTTAATATAATGTCTAATTGTATAGGAGTGGTCTCTTCAAAAATCTGGTAAGTCATGCTTACTCTTTTTCCATTTATTACAAAATCTTTACCTCCATAAGGATCATCGAGACTACCTAGCATCACATAGCCCTCTTTATCAAATTCTATAAAACCCTTTTCTTTTTCATCTATCCACTTACCTATAAACTGATCTCTATCATTGATAGTGGTTAGGGATAAAAATGGAATGGCTATTAATAGTAATAAGAATTTCTTCATGATGTGGTTTAATTAATTGCTACAATTTACGATAAAGCAAAAAAATGCGGCCTATGGCCGCATTTTTTTTACTCTAATATGTTAATCAAATATTCTAGAATTTATATCCTACAGATAAATGAACAGTTCCTGGTAACTGACTTCTATCACTACCGTCTGACTCATTATCAAATATATCAGAAAATCCGTAAGTAAAAGTACCTTTAAAGTAAAGGTTGTATTCTTTTAAGTCATAACCGAAACCTGCTGTACCAGCAAAGTTAGTATTTACTGTATCTTCTAATTCTACTGCATCACCGTCATCTATAGTAGCCTCTCCTTTAAGAAGGAAACCTATTTGTGGACCAAAGTGAACACTAAAGTTATTAAATGCATAATATTTAAACTGTAATGGCACATTGATGTATTGTAATTTTACATCAGTATCCGTACCTAAGCTGTTTGGAAATTCTTCACCTTCTACAGAATAAAGTAAACTACCTTCATAAGACCATTTATCTGCAAATGGTAGCTCTACTACTCCACCTACATGAAAACCGGTTCTACTATCTTCAAAACCACTACCGCCTAGGTTGTCTATTTTTGAAAAGTTAACACCACCTATAACACCATAGGTTACATCTTGGGCTGTTGCTGTAAAAGTTGCTAGAAACAAAGCAATTAAAGAAAAATAAATAGATTTCATTTGTTAGTTTTTGGAATGATTAGTTCAAATATATAAAAATGCTTCTTTATATCTGCTCAATCTTAAAAGAGATGTATTCTCAATCACATAATCGGCAAACAATTACATTTAAAAGAGATAATAATTAGATTTCTTTCTATACTCTATCGTTAAGAATTAAATCTAGCCAATTCTTACAATTATTTCAACCTCTTTTTTCTATTAGCCTCATAATCGGTAAAAATCATTTCTCCTAGGCCTTGTAATCCTGTGAAGAATGCTTTTCCTTGATTAGCCTCTGTAAATTGATCTACAAATCTCTGTAAGTAAGGATCATTTGCAATCATGAACGTAGTAATAGGAATGTGCAACCTTCTTGCTTGCGCCGCCATAGTATAACATTTCTCTACAATGTATTCATCTAGTCCATTTGAGTTTTTATAATACGTACCATCTTTTAATCGCAAGCAACTAGGCTTACCATCTGTAATCATAAAGATCTGTTTATTCGTATTACGTTTTCTTCTTAAAATATCCATGGCTAGTTGTAAACCTGCCACCGTATTGGTATGATAAGGTCCTACTTTAAGATAAGGAAGATCTGCTATTTTAATAGGCCATGAATCGTTACCAAAAACAATAATATCGAGCGTGTCCTTAGGGTATCGAGTCGTTATTAACTCTGCCAGTGCCATGGCTACCTTTTTTGCAGGTGTGATTCTATCTTCTCCATAAAGAATCATAGAATGCGAGATATCAATCATAAGCACCGTACTCATTTGTGCTTTAAACTGCGAGTCTTCTACAACTAGATCATCTTCTGTCAGATTAAAATTACCCATCCCATGGTTGATCTGTGCGTTGCGCAAACTCTCTGTCATAGATATACTATCCAGACCATCACCAAATCTATAAGGACGGTAATCACCACTGTGCTCATCGCCTTGTCCTAGCTTACCAGATTTATGGTTACCGCTAGCACCTTTACGCATATTACCAAAGATCTGGTCTAGCGCATGTTTACGCAATAACTGTTCTGTCTTTGCAGTAATAGAAAAACGTCCTGGTCTATCACCATCACCTTCTTCTCCTTCTCTATTTTCGTCGTTAGGGTCAAATTCTTCTTTGATGTAACCGCGTGCTTTAAGATCTTCTATAAAATCTTCAATCGTATATTCTGGTGTGGTAAGCTTGTATTCTTTATCCAGCTCTCTTAACCATTCTATCGCCTCATCAAAATCTCCAGATGTATGAGTTATTAACTCTTTAAAGATACCGAATAACTTATCAAAAGGGTCTTTTTCCTTTTCATTATAGAATTCAAATTTAAAACCTAGTCTTTCTTGTGCCATTTTTTAAAAGTAAAGTACAAACAGATAAAACCGAATAATCTATCTGTATTTAACATTGGTTTGTGTTAAATACACGATTTGAGGAACAATTTTAGACTTTACTTACTTAAAAGTACGTATTTTACGATAAGTTAATGTGTTTTCGCTTTCGCGAAAGCGTAACGAACACTATTTTTGCAGCCGTTCAAAAAACAAGAAAATGACTAAACACGCTTGGCACGACGTAAGTTACGGAGCAGATGCACCAGGAAATGTAACTGGAATTATAGAAATCCCTAAGAATACAAGAGCAAAATATGAGTTAGATAAGGAATCTGGAATGTTAATTCTAGACCGTGTGATCTACTCTTCTATGTATTATCCTACTAACTACGGTTTTATTCCACAAACTTATTGTGATGATAACGACCCACTAGATATATTAGTTCTTTCTCAAATCGAGATTGTACCTATGTGTCTTGTAGAATGTAAAGTTATAGGTGTTATGCAAATGCTAGACGGTGGTGAAATGGATGATAAAATTATCGCTGTTGCTGCAAACGATATGTCTGTTGCTCACTTTAATGACATCGAGGAACTTCCTGAATTTTGGAAAAAAGAAATGCGCAATTTCTTCCAAGACTATAAGAAATTAGAAAACAAAGAAGTAAGCGTAGACGAATTTCAAGGCCGTGAAAAGGCACTAGAAATAGTAAACCAATCTATTGAAGATTACAAGAAAAAATTCGGTACTAAGTAATTAGTTACTAATTGAATTTAAAAAAATCCTCAATGAAAACAAAGTTTTCATTGAGGATTTTTAGTTTAGAGAATTTTGAATTAACATCTCTAATCGCAGTGTAGAACTGAAATTCCTAACTATTATTAGAGACAGAGACTATTTAAATAATTTTAGTGAAAATACTGGCAGATCCCTGATAATTTGCTAACGCAAATTTCTGTGGTATTACTTACCGCTACCTTTAAACTGCTGGTCTTTGCTAGCAAATAGTACGTTAAAAGTAGTAAGGCTACCATAAATACGAGTAATGTATTGCTGTAAATCTATCTTAAGCTGGTCGTCCAGGTCTTTAGAACTATTTATCTTTTGCTCCATAACTCTTAAACGGTCGCGCAACATAACTATCTTATGCCAAAAGGTATTGATAGGTATTTCTTTGTCTGCGAGATTAGAATCTGCAGGTCTTAGAATCATAGTACCATTTTTATATTTATCAGCTAGTGCTACTACCTGACTCACATCGCTGAATCTTTCTAGGATTTCACGTAGTGACTTCTCAACATCATAGAAACTTACGGTATCAACGTCGTCCTCACAAGCTTCTATCACCTCAAAATCTGTATCTAGAGGTATGGTTTCTAATCCATCTTTCTGAAAGGTTACCCAATACATAGTCGCAGTAACGTTAGTCACTACTCCAAAGCCATACTCGGCATGATTGATTCTTGATCCTATTCCTAATAATTTCATATAATATATTTATCTAAGTTTTTCTAAGTTTATCTTTGCCCTAAATTGATAAATTAATCCCGATTTGAAAAAGATATTTCGTTTTTTATTAAAAAGTATTTTAGCTATTCTAGCAATCGTACTTATTGCCGTTATAACGCTCAAACTTATTTATAATGAAGATGTACCTCAAGGAACATCAGGCAAACCAGCAGATGATCTAGCTTTTAAAATTCTTGAAGCCATAGACCATAAACAGTTTACAGAAGCTCGTGAAATTCACTGGACTTTTAGAGGAGTGAATAGATATGAATGGAAAGTACAGCAAAATCTAGTTGATGTTTACTGGGATAACTATAGAGTTTCTTATCAAACACAGTTTCCTAAAATTAGTTTTGCTTTTAAGGATGGAAAGACATTAAAAGGAAAAGAAAAAGATGATGCTATCGCATATGCTGCAAAGAATTTTAATAATGATAGTTTCTGGGTAGTTGCACCGCATAAGGTATTAGATATAGGTACTACTAGAGAACTTATAACTGAAGATGGCAAGGAGAAACTATTAGTAAAATATAATTCGGGAGGTACTACTCCTGGAGATGCTTATTTATGGGAAGTAGATGAAAACTATCGCCCTACATCGTTTAAAATGTGGGTAAGCATCCTGCCTCTAGATGGTCTAGAAGCAAAATGGAGTGATTGGGAAATGACAGCTGGTGATTTTCCTCTAGCACAAAAGCGTAGTATTTTAGGAATTACAATACCTGTTACAGACCTAAAAGTGAATCCATAACCTTCTTTTTATGATCTTGTTCTTCTTTTTCTTTCATCTCTAGCTCTATAGCCTGGTGGGTGGTCCATAGGTTATAATAATCTGCAGAGAATTTATTGTAGTATAAAGAATAAAACAAACCTACTTTAAGAATAAGAGTATAACTATGGGTTAATGCTGTCTGTATATCACCGGTATAATGAAAAAGAGCTGTAAAAAAAACTCCTAGAACAATAGCCCCTATTAAACTCTTTCTAGCGTACAAGCCTGTAAGAATCATTAAGGCTATAAAGAACTCTAAGAGAGGTACTATAGGTGTAAAATTTGCTAAGAAACCTAATTCACTTCCTTGTGGCACATATTGAACTGCTAGCTGTATAAACTCATCATAATTAACCAAGTTAACTATAGCATGAATGAGTAAATAAGAGCCTAAACCAACCCTAACAATTAAGTAAGTAATTGTTTTCCAATTATTTTGAGAAGAATAAAATTGCGTCATGATAAACCCTTATTAAACAAAGAATTACAAGCGAAAATAAAAATCTAGAGTTAATTTATAGTTAAGAAAATGTCTATTTCGACCAATTTCCTAAATAACTGATCAAAACTACAACACTACTACCTCTCATCGATCATCACTATCTTCTAACTCAAATAACTCTTCTACAGAAACCTTAAACGTTCTCGCAATTTTTAATGCTAATACAGTAGATGGCACGTATCGATTTTTTTCTATAGAATTTATAGTCTGTCTAGAAACTCCTATTGCTTCAGAAAGATCTGCTTGGGTCATTTTATGGATGGCGCGCTGCACATGGATGGTGTTTTTCATTATAATTCTTGTTTAAAACGCCAGTAATTAATCAAATACATGATCTGGAAAAGAAAAATAGAAAGCATCCCATAATCCATAAAATCTAGCTGAGATCCAGAACGAAATAAACTACTTAACAAAAAGTTTAAAAATGGTGTGACAATAACTAGAATCATACCATACATAAAAGCATAAGCCATTGCTTTGTGACGTAAATTAAGCAATCGCTCATCTGGAAATTTATCTCTACTAATTATAATGAATAGAAAACCTAAAAGAATTAAATGGCCAGCCATACCGGTTGCAACTTCTTCACTTAGAAATTGTTGGTATTCTTTAAGAAAGAATAATACTATTCCACATAAAATAGGAAGTATAGCTACCCATTTCATGTAATGCGGTAATAATAAAAAATCTCCTTTTCTTACTTTATCTAATTGTTTATCGTTCATTACAATTGCTTTTTAAAAATGTTGAAATACATCAAATAATAAAATAAATAGGACGACATGATAAAAAAGAAACTTTGATATTCCCATTCTAGAATATCCTTATAAAAACTGTTTAGTATAATATTAATAAAAGGCTGTATCAATAACATTCCCGTACCCAACACAAAGGCAAATGCAAATGCTCTATAACGTAACTGATTTGTACGCTCATCTTCATGTTTATCTCGAGACAGTGCTAAAATGAACAAGCCAATTAGAACAAGATGCATACACAGGTCTTTATAAAATAACCTCAACTCATCGCCTTGATAATAGACTATCAACATACCAATGATCGCGCTAATTGAAATACCTACTCCTATCCATTTAAAAGAAGTAGGCAGCAAAGGAAATACGCCGCCTTTCTTTTCAAATTCACAAAATTTATTCAAAACAGAATTCTTCATAACGTAAAGTATTTTTATTATAATGACAAATATACTTTACATTTAGTAAAATACACTTATTTTATCTACATTATTTTTATAAGAATGATTTCATAACATAAAAAACACGCAACCTACTCTAAAACTAAACTTATCGGAATTGAATAAAGGTCAAGTGTCTCTATTCAAATGGATATGAATAAATAAATAGTCTTAAATTAGAGAAGTATAAAAACCCAACTCTCCACAGCATTTTAAGTAAGCTTTAATTCTATTTCTAGTTCATTAGAATTAACTTCGCAAGATTGCAATATACTATGGCGTACACTGACGAAATTATTGAAGTAAAAGGAGCTCGTGTTCATAATTTAAAGGACATCGATGTAAATATTCCTAGAGAGAAACTTGTGGTTATAACTGGTCTCTCTGGTTCTGGTAAATCATCGCTAGCTTTTGACACTATCTATGCCGAAGGTCAACGACGTTACATAGAAACCTTCAGCGCATATGCGAGACAGTTTCTAGGCGGTCTAGAACGTCCCGATGTAGATAAAATAGATGGACTCTCTCCTGTTATAGCCATAGAACAAAAGACAACGAGTAAAAGTCCACGAAGTACAGTCGGTACTATTACAGAGATCTATGATTTTTTAAGATTACTATACGCTCGTGCTAGCGACGCCTATTCTTACAACACAGGTAAGAAAATGGTAAGTTATAGCGATGAGCAAATACGCGATCTTATTATAGAAGAATATAAAGGCCAGCGAATTAACATACTTGCACCTGCCATAAGAGGTAGAAAAGGTCACTATAGAGAACTCTTTGAACAAATAGCAAAACAAGGGTTTGTAAAAGTACGATGTGATAATGTCATAGTAGATATTACTAAGGGTATGAAACTGGACCGTTATAAGGTCCACGACATTGAAATAGTAATCGATAGATTACAAGTAGGCGACACTGAAGAAGATATTAAAAGGCTAGACGAGTCTATTAAAACTGCGATGTACCATGGTAACGACATCACGATGATTGTACCACATGGTGAAAAAGAAGGTCGTTTTTTCTCTCGTACGTTAATGTGTCCAGAAACTGGAATCTCATATCCTGAGCCAGAACCTAATAACTTTTCTTTTAATAGTCCTAAAGGTGCCTGTCCTAAATGTAATGGTATAGGTACACTCTATCAGGTAAATGAAAACAAAATCATACCAGACCGCAGTCTTTCTATTACTAAAGGTGGTCTTGCCCCATATCCTGACAATAAAAAGAACTGGATTTATAAACAGCTAGAATTAATTGCCCAAAAGTTTGATTTTAAACTAACAGATCCGCTAGATAAAATACCTGCAGCAGCCATAGAAATGATTCTTTACGGTGGCAAAGAAAGTCTAGAGGTAGATAGCAAGAACTTAGGTGTTAAACGCAGTTATAAAATAGATTTTGAAGGGCTTGCAAACTTCATAGAGCAAACCTATAACAATAACGACAGTACTAGTTTACAACGTTGGGCAAAAGAATTCATGGATAACGTGACCTGCCCTAATTGTGAAGGATCGAGATTGCGTAAAGAAAGTCTTTATTTCCGTGTTAACGAGAAGAATATTGCCCAACTGGCTCAAATGGATATCGTCCAGCTGGTAGAATGGTTTGAATCTTTAAATGGCACGCTTTCGCGAAAGCAACAACAAATAGCTACTGAACTACTTAAAGAAATAAGAGAACGATTACAGTTTTTACTAGATGTAGGTCTCGATTATTTATCACTAAACAGAAGTGCCAAAACACTTTCTGGTGGTGAAGCACAACGTATACGCCTGGCCACTCAAATAGGTTCTCAGTTAGTAGGAGTTTTATACATTCTAGATGAGCCGAGTATAGGATTGCACCAGCGCGATAATGAAAAACTTATTAATTCTCTAGTTGCCCTGCGAGATACCGGAAATTCTGTAATCGTGGTAGAACATGATAAGGATATGATCGAGCGAGCAGATCATGTCATAGATATAGGTCCTCGAGCAGGAAAATATGGTGGTGAAATCATTAGTGAAGGCTCACCGCAGGAGATTTTAAAACACGACACGTTAACAGCTCAATATCTCAACGGTAAAAGAGAAATAGCCGTACCTAAAAAACGTCGTAAAGGAAATGGTAAAAAAATATCGCTTAAAGGTTGTACTGGAAATAACCTAAAAGATGTTTCTATAGACCTACCTCTAGGCCAGATGATAGGTGTAACTGGTGTTTCAGGAAGTGGTAAATCTACTCTTATAAATGAGACGCTTTATCCTATTATGAATGCGCATTTCTTTAATGGAGTTAAAGTACCGATGCCTTATAAAAGCATCAAGGGACTAGATAATTGTGATAAAGTGATTGATATTAATCAAAGCCCTATAGGTAGAACACCACGATCTAATCCTGCTACTTACACTAAAACATTTGACGAAATAAGATCCTTATTTGCCAAAACACCTGAGGCATTAATACGTGGTTATAAGCCAGGTCGTTTTAGTTTTAATGTAACTGGTGGACGTTGTGAAACCTGTAAAGGTGGTGGCTTAAGAGTTATAGAAATGAACTTTCTTCCAGATGTATATGTGACTTGTGAAACCTGTCAAGGAAAACGTTTTAATAGAGAAACTCTAGAAATACGGTATAAAGGGAAATCTATAAGTGATGTTCTTAATATGACCATTACAGAAGCGACAGACTTCTTTGAGCCTATCCCTAAAATATACCGCAAATTAAAAACTATAAAAGATGTAGGACTAGGCTACATTACTTTAGGACAACAGTCTACTACTCTATCCGGTGGTGAAGCGCAACGTATTAAACTAGCTAGCGAACTCTCTAAAAGAGATACTGGTAACACATTTTACATACTAGATGAGCCTACTACAGGGCTTCATTTTGAAGATGTTGCTGTTCTTATGGATGTTCTTAATAAACTAGTTGATAAAGGTAATACGGTTCTAGTTATAGAACACAACATGGACGTTATCAAAATATGTGACTATCTTATAGATGTAGGTCCAGAAGGAGGCCGTGGTGGTGGTAATATAATCACAAAAGGAACACCTGAACAAGTTGCCAAACATAAGACGAGTCATACCGCTAGGTTTTTGAAGAAGGAGCTGAATTAAGCAAGCAGTTTAATCTTCATTTTTTACAATACTATTCATAATGGACATACCAAGTATTTGAATTGGCATCGTCTAAATCTGATCGGGAAGTTTTTGTTAGGTTGTAGATGTAGAGATAGAACTAGCGTCTTTTCAACCTTTCCGACCAAACTTCACTACTGCTCACTTTTCCCTCTTTTCCTCGTCTAAGGAAAAGATCTTTTTTATTTAAAACTCCTCACCTTAGAAAAGCGAGGACAGATTAGTTTCTAAACTTTAGCGGCGATGCAATCAGGAGTGGTTGAGACATTACTAGATTACAAACCAAGAGTTACTTCTTTTTTCAAAATATATTAAAACAAAAAATCCTCAATCAAAAGATTGAGGATTTTAAAAACTATTTAAAGAAGCTTACTTCTTCTTATTCTTTTGTTGTTCTTCTTGTTGTGCTTGTGCTTGCTCCATAATCTCTGACATCTTGCTAGCAAAACGGCCTTTCTTTTTCTTAGGCTTTGCTTTTGCCTTTTCAATTTTAGCAAGAACCTTATCCTTATCAATGATTACATGCTTAATCACTAACATAATACCGATGGTAATTAAGTTAGATATAAAGTAATACAATGATAGTCCACTTGCATATTTATTAAAGAATACCAGCATGAACAATGGAGATAGATACATGATAAACTTCATGTTAGGCATACCAGGCTGTTGTGCTGCTTGCATATTTTGCCCAGTAGTCATCTTCATATAGAAAAAGATAGATATAGAAGCAAGAATAGGAAATAGACTCACGTGATCACCATAAAATGGTATTTTAAAACCTTCTGGGAATTGATAGATAACATCATAACTAGATAAATCATCTGCCCAAAGAAAACTTTTCTGTCTTAATTCAAATGCTGTAGGGAAAAACTTAAAGAGTGCAAAGAATACAGGCATTTGTAACAATGCTGGTAAACAACCACTCAATGGGCTGGCACCTGCCTCACTTTGAACCTTCATGGTTTCCTGCTGCTTTTTCATTGCATTATCCTTGTACTTTTCTGCAATTCTATTTAATTCTGGACGTAGAATTTTCATCTTTGCCTGAGTTAAATAACTCTTATATAATACTGGAGATAATACCAGTCTTACACAAATAGTAAGTAGTATAATAGCAAGTCCATAAGGAATACCTAATCCATCAGAACTACTTAAGAATGTAAATAACGGTCTTATCGCCCATTCATTAATAAAACCAAAAATTCCCCATCCTAGATCTACTACTTCGTCAAGATTGCGATCATATCCATCTAAGATTTCAAAATCTGTAGGACCAAAATACCAGTCCATATTGTAAGCTAGTTCACCACCGGCATAATCCAACTGCACTTTAGAAGTAAACCTCTTAGTTAGCTCATTTTGCTCGTCATCTTCACTGGTATTATTATAAGACTTTAATAAACCACTTTTGAAAGGTGTGTCTGTTAAAAGTATAGAAGAGAAGAAATGCTCTTTGTAAGCGATATAGGTAATATCTTCAGCATCTTCCTCAGCGTTTTCGCCTTGACCTGTGTAGTCATCACTACCTCCATCGTATTCAAACTTAATCTCTGTATAACGACTCTCTGTAGATATACTTTTTGAACGACGATATGCTTGTAATTCCCAATTAAGGGCAACTTCTTCAGATGTATTTGCTACTTGCGCTAGACCTTGAGAACGGATGTTGAAATCCATCATATAATCGTCTGGCTGTAACTCATATCTAAATTCTATAGATGCACCACTTGCTGGACTAGCTGTAAGACTTAAAACCTTATTTGCTCCATTTTGTGAAGTTTTAGGTGTAAAAACCATGTCCTTAGTATGCACTTTACGTCCATCTTTAGTCATGAATTCTAAATCAAAATTATGATCACCACCTTTAACTAGGTATACCGGTAAAGAGTCATAAGTTTTGAAACTTTTTAATAATGCTTCATCAATTAAAGCTCCTTTAGTATTGATTTTAAAATCAACTAAATTGTTATTAAACTCTAGCACTTCACCTTTAGAATCTCCTGGTGTTAGCGCTGTATCATTTAATGTAACTGGCTGGTTTGAATTTGAAACAACTTCACTCGTTTGTGATGTATCTTCTGTTCCTTGCTGGTCTTCTTGGTTTCTGAAAAGCATAAATGCAACTATCCCAAAAATTAGGGCTAATCCTAGCATACTTTTCCAGTCCGTCTTTTTCTCTTCCATACTTTTGCCCGTTGGGGCGATTAATTTACTTGGTATTTAAAATGGATATTGTTCTCGCTTTCGCGAAAGCGAAACTTATATCTTATTTTTCTTTAATTTAAAATCTCCTGCTGCCTTTACAAAAGATGTAAATAATGGGTGTGGTGCAGCAACGGTACTTTTATATTCTGGATGGTATTGAACCCCTATAAACCAAGGATGATCTTCTACCTCTACCGTTTCTACCAGGTTAGATTTAGGATTTACTCCTGTGGTCTTAAGTCCAGCGTTTTCTAATTGCTCTCTATAATCATTATTATATTCATAACGGTGTCTATGACGCTCGCTTATCATTTTAGAACCGTAAATATTTTTTATTTCACCACCTATTAGCTCACAATCCCAAGCTCCTAGACGCATGGTACCACCCATGTTCATAATATTCTTTTGATCTTCCATGAGTGAAATAACTGGATTTGCAGTTTTCTCATCCATCTCTATAGAGTTAGAGTCTTTAATTCCTAAAACGTTACGAGAATATTCAATAACTGCCATTTGCATTCCTAAACAAATTCCAAAAAATGGTAATTTATTCTCTCTTGCATAGCGTACTGCCTCTATCTTACCTTCTATACCGCGCTCTCCAAAACCAGGAGCAACTAGTACGGCGTCTAGATGAGATAGTTTTTTCTCTACGTTATCTACTTCCAGATATTCACTATGTATAGATTCTATTTTTACTTTAATCTCGTTTGCAGCACCGGCGTGTATAAATGCTTCTAAAATAGATTTATAAGAATCTTGTAACTCTACATATTTACCTATCAGTCCTATGGTAACGGTACTTTTAGGATTTTTATGTCTTTGTACAAATTCATTCCAGCTTCTTAAATCTGGCTGATCTTTTGTATCTATATCTAGATTTTTAATGACAACACGATCTAGTCCTTCTAATAACATTTTATTAGGAACGTCATAAATGGTTTCTACATCGATAGACTGGATTACTGCTTCTTGCTTAACATTACAGAAACGCGCAAGCTTGGTACGTATCTCGTCAGATATTTCATGCTCTGTACGACATACAAGAATATCTGCTTGTACACCACTCTCCATAAGAGTCTTAACGCTATGTTGAGTAGGTTTAGTTTTTAACTCACCTGCAGCACTTAAATATGGTATTAAAGTTAAGTGTATCACTAGAGAATTGCGTTCTCCTAGCTCCCACTGTAACTGTCTTACACTTTCTATATAAGGTAATGATTCTATATCTCCTACGGTACCACCTATCTCTGTGATAACAACATCATAATCACCAGATTTACCAAGAATCTGTATACGTTGTTTAATCTCGTCTGTAATATGAGGTATAACTTGCACCGTTTTACCTAAAAACTCACCTCGTCTTTCTTTCTGAATAACACTTTGATAAATTCTTCCCGTGGTAACATTATTAGCCTGAGAAGTATTAACGTTAAGAAAACGCTCGTAGTGACCTAGGTCTAAATCTGTTTCTGCACCGTCTTCTGTTACGTAGCATTCTCCATGCTCATAAGGATTAAGGGTCCCTGGATCCACATTTATATACGGATCTAACTTCTGTATAGTAACCCTTAAACCTCTAGCTTGCAGTAATTTTGCTAATGAAGCTGCGATTATTCCCTTTCCTAAAGAAGAGGTTACTCCACCTGTTACAAATATATACTTTGCGTGTGCCATAGTTATGTTTTAAGAGTTTTAAAAACAGCTGCAAAAGTAGGTATTTTGAAGAAGAGAAACGAGAACTTTTAATCTTAAATAGAAAAGCTTAAAACTACAAAAGCCAGCAATTACTTGCTGGCTTTTTATTATATAAAATTAATAGAGATTAATCTACTACTATCTTTTGAGTTACTGTACGATTTCCATCTACTATGTTTACTAAATACATACCAGCAGATACAGCACCTAAATTAATATTTTGATTGAAACTATTTGAAGTCTCATAAGATCTTTTAAATACAGATCTACCACTTAAATCAAATACGGTAATACCTACATTATTACTTGATGCGTTATCAAACAATACATTAAAGTTACCATTACTAGGATTAGGATATATAGACAAATTATCTAATTCAAAAGATTCATTACTCAATGGAGTTACGTTTTGCACACATACTTCTAAGGACCAACTGTTCAATGTACCTAAATCTGCATCTCCGTTATCAGATACACGCAATGTCCAATCTCCATTTGCTGCAACTCCATTAAATACTGAAAAAGATTCAGAAGGAGCAAAATTACCTACAGTAGGCTGTCTACAAAGTATAGTCGCTCCACCATCTTCAAATGTAGCAGCCACATCATTTTGATTTGCACACTCTCTATTCCATGCAACAGCTTGATTACGACCTGAAGGGGCAGCAATTGAAAAAATTAAATCTTGTATGTAGGTATGTGAAATATCAACACCTAGTTTTATACTTTCAACATTATCTGTAAGCGGTATATTTAAAGTAGAAAAAATACCACTTGCGTTATTATCAGGAATAGAGGTACCTAAAGCACCAGACTGATACGTTGTACAAGTTATTTGAACATCTGCATTAATATTAAATTCTGTATTATTTAATGCAAAGAAAATATTACCAGCGCCCTCTATCATTATTCTACAACTTGGAGACACGATTCCTGAAGGTACAGTTAACGCATAAGAACCTGTATTAGGCACATTTGATGCTAGTACTGTATCAAAATTTGAACCTCCGTCAGTAGAAAGAAGTATATTGACATTTGCAGTATTAATAGTATTTGCATCTGTACCAGCTACATCCCATGTAATATTTTCAACTGTATTAGGCAACCATACAACACCACCTGTATTTTGTGAAGTAACTCTAAAGGGTCCTGCGTTTGCATCTACCTGTACTATCATTTCATCACTGTTGGTCTGCCCGCCTCTTGTGTCATTATCTCTTACGGTTAAATCAAATGTTTGCACACGACTAACAGAGGATAGTTTTTCCCATTGTGTAGAATTACCTCCATTAACTAGTAATTCTTCTAATCTAGGGATATATCTTACTTTATCAGAAGTACCTTCAAATGATCTCACCATAGGGCCTGTTGCATTTGTTTCTTGAGGTAAACCAGTAACAGTACTTAAATCATTTTGTTCCCACGTATAGGTATGCGTAGAAGTTCCATCTACATCAGTTGAATTACCAACTAATTTATAAGGAGTGTTTCTAGGAATAATATAATCACTGTCTGCTATAGCAACAGGAGCTGAATTACCTGTTAAAGTTGTTTGAGCACAAGTACCTAAACCAGACGATATATTATTAAAAATACTATTCAAACTACCTTGATGAAAATATGCGTCACTATTATTTTGAACATTTTGTGGTGTACAAATACCAGCATATGCCATTATTGTTGATCCACTACCTGGTTCAAAAGCATTATTTGCAGATCTATTTCCTCCAGCACAATTTGCTGCATCACCGTTAAATGAATGTGGAGCACCCATTTGATGACCTAATTCATGAGCTACAAAATCAATATCAAAAGGATCACCCACTGGTGCAGCACTACCTGTTACACCTTGCGCTTTTCTATTCGTACATGGAGACGCTAGTGAAGCTAGCCCACCACCTCCTGTAGAGAAAATATGACCTATATCATAGTTACCAAAACCTATAATAGCATCTATAGCAGCTTGATTTTCTCCTAAAATGGCACCCGGGGAACTATTTGAGAAATTATCTGAATCTATAGAAATTAACGCCGTATTATTAGCAACAAGAGTCATCGTTACACTTAAATCTCTCTCATAAATAAAGTTATTACGAGTCATAGTAACTATAATAGCCGCTACAACAGCATTTCTTTTAGCTAGAATAGGGTCGGTTGATACCACACCAGCTCTAAGCCAATGAAATTGAGAATACTCTACAGTGGTAGAGATAGCTAATCTAAAATCTCTTAACAAACCATCGTTTGCATTTTTAACATCAAAAGTATGCTCTGGACCAATAAATCTTTGATTCAGGTCATATGTGTCCTCAACATGACATTCCCAGTGATCACCATGATTAATTAAATCACTTTTCTTATAAACTACAACAGATGAATTATCAAAAGAATAGGAATCTACAAATTGAGTACCTAATCTAGGAGAAAACATCATTCCATGAAAACCCTGAGAGGTAATAGAAAATCTAACTTGA
Source organism: Nonlabens sp. Asnod2-A12 (assembly GCF_045063745.1). Classification (NCBI taxonomy): domain Bacteria; kingdom Pseudomonadati; phylum Bacteroidota; class Flavobacteriia; order Flavobacteriales; family Flavobacteriaceae; genus Nonlabens; species Nonlabens sp. Asnod2-A12. The sequence continues at coordinate 904,588 of NZ_JBEFOB010000003.1, forward strand.
CTATCTGCATCGTTTACACTTTGACCTACATAAGATCTAAAATCTGCATACTCAGCCTGTAACTCAGGAGCCATTACACTTGCCTCTTTTACTCTAAAAAACTCTATTCCATTAGTGGTAGGGTATTCTATAATTACCGTAGACAGGTTTGAATCAACACCTCTTTGTGGTGCGTTTTGTAATTGAGCTTTAAGGGCTGAAAGATCAATTCTATAATAAGAAGCTACTGTTGGATCTGTTTTTCTAGTCCACTGTACCTCTGATGCGAGATCAGATTCAGTTACTTGTGACCAAGTACTTTTGCTTTTTTGAGCTGATGATGGTAACATTGCACCAATTATAAATAGAAGTGCTGTCATCCATAACTTGTAATTTTTAAACATGCTTTGAATTTTAGAAAACAATAATAAGGGAAAATGATCACAATTTTGTGTTATCAATAGTGTATCTGCTAATTTATCATGATATTTATAATTATGCTTTCGCGAAAGCGTAACTAAACAAAAAATAATTATCTATTTTTAAACTTCATTAAAAACATCTTACATGTATAAATACACGCTTCTAATTGCAATGATATTATTGATTTCATCCTGTAAATCTAATCAGCAAATCACCACAAAATCTGATCAAGAAATATCATGCCCTATAGACGGAACCTGTTCTTTTGAAGTACTTAAAAATAAAGAACTTTTAATTCTAGAAGATGAGTTTAAAAACACTTACCACGAATTAATACCTGCAGATGGTAAAGTGGTTCTAAAATATGAATACAAGAGAAATACCAATCCTGAAATTAGTGATGATAATTATTCTGAAATAATTTTTATAGAAATAGACGAGAACATTACAGATTTAGATCTAACAGATCAGTTCTTAGGTAACGCTAAAGTCAGTTATAACAGACTATGCTTTTGTAGAGGAGCAACAGGAATTTATAAAGTAAAAAAGGGTCATCTTAAAATTTCTAAAGACGATAAAAAATATGAATTGGCTTTAGACTTTATGGTAGAAGAAGTGCCGCAAGTAGTCACTTCTATTAAGGAATCTTTTGAACTATAAGAAACCTAAGACTCTGCACTAGTTTTAAAGAGTTCTTCCTTAATTTTTATGGACCAGATTTCTTGAGCATCTTTTATTAATCCATGGTTAGTCTCTCGATCATATGTAGACTGTAGTTGCTGACGATCTTTTTCAAACTTCCTAAAAATGAAATCAATTTCCTTTTTAGGATTTTTTTGAGGAACGTATTTTGTAAAAGCCGCTCTTAATTTACGCGCATATAACTCTGATATATCCCAATGCAATTGCTCATGGGCAAGTAATGCAGCGTTACTTTCATTGATGTTTTTTTTCCAACTTAATTGAGGATAAAAATAACTAGTAACCTGTACATCTACCTTTAAATCACCATCTATACTTTTAGAAGAAAAACTATATCCCATACCACAATTAACACTCGCAAAATGATGAGCTCCCTGAGGCGGTACTCCTTTAAAATCTTGCCAAGTTAATTGAGAGTGTTCTTGATAAGAAAATCGTTCTCTTGGATCATCATTAAAATTAAATGATAATATAAGGAGGATACAAGAGAACAAAATCTTCATTTAGCTCCAGTTAAAAGTAATATTCTTAACAATATCTGGATGTAGACTATTGTGCACTGGGCAAGTATTCCCGACGCGTTCAAGAATTAATTGCGCTCTTTTATCACAACCACCCTTCATATCTAGCACTACATCTATTTGAGAAATACGTCGTGGATTAGCATCCATGATCTTAGTAACCTGTGCTTTACTACCAGAAAGTTCTATCCCCATATCAGCAGCTTTAATGCCCATTACAGTAAGCATACAACTGGCTAGACCAGTAGCAACTGTATCTGTAGGAGAGAAAGCCTCTCCTTTACCTTGATTATCTACAGGTGCATCTGTTAAGAATGAATTACCACTTTTAAGATGTGTAGATTCACATCTTAAATTACCTTTATACTCTACAGTAGAAGTCATAGTTACTCTTTATTAGTAATAGTATTAATATCTAATTCTTTGATGCTTAGATCTTCTTGATACTGCAAGATATACATCGCCTCATTATAAAAACCAGAAGATGACTTTTTAGAATAATCAAACTTATTCTCTGTCATAACAGTTCTTCCATTTCTCATTGCGCTTTCATAAAGGTCTGAAGAGCTAGCCTGTCTTAAAATAAGATCCAGAGTAACATCAAAACCTCTTACCGCATAAGAATTAGGCGTGATACTATGTGTAGAATAATACTTTTTTATAAAAGAATTATCCTCTTCACTTTCTTTATACATACTAGGATACACAAAGTTTAATTGTGCCAACTTTGCATTAGGTAAATCCATTTCTTCAAAGTTATCTAAACCGAACATCGTTATCTTATGAGAGTCTGCTTTAGCAGAATAATTTGTGATGGCATCAGTAATAAAACCAACATTATCTACTGCCAGTATAACTACATTCTCAACATCTGCTTGAAGTTCTTTAATATAGTTAATGCTGAAAATGTAATTCTTTTTTGAATTAGGCACTAACACATTTGCTGATGGTAATATAGAAGTGAATTCATTTCTCAATTTAGGATTATTATTATCTGTAACGATAATTACATGTTTTCCTTTAGAGTACGCTACTATAAAATCTTTAAACTGCTGTTTGAGCATGTCATTACTAGGTCTAGCCTGAAATAAATTGCGATACAGTTTTACATTAGTATTAGTTAGAGGTGATATAACAGGAACATCAATACGTTTTATTTCCTTTGCCGTTTCCACAACGTTATCAGACATAAGCGGTCCTAAAACTGCATTATAATCAGCAAAATCAGTCGCATTAAGAATGTTCTTAGTAGTCTGTAGGCTCTTTTGAGTATCATAGACATCATAATCTACAGGGATACCTAACGCATTTGCACTGTCCACAGCTATTTTTACACCACTGTAAAAATCCAAAGCAATACGCATAGTTCTATCTGCTTTTAAAAGATCTCGATTTGCGTTTCCATCTGTCTTATGAATTGAAAATGGTAGCATAACAGCAATGCGCTGTCTTTTAAAATTCCTCAAACTATCTATCAATCTAGCTGTCGTATTTACACTTGATTTCACGACTACTTCTTTTCCATAATCCGGATTAGGAATAGTCACTTTCATACCTTCTTTAAGTCCATCTTTTAATTGTGGATTAAGAGCTAGTAAAGAATCCTCACTTATACCAGACAGCTTCTTTAATGAATACATACCCATCTTTTTAGGTATAGCATACTCTACCATTAACGGTTGCTCATTTTTAGAATCAGAAATTACTTGTTCCGGCATTGAATCTGTATCAACAGTAATTCCTTTAGGCACATTTAAAATCATTCCAGGACGCAAATCTTTAACATCAGGATTAAGCTCTAAAAGCTCCTTAGCCTTGATACCATGTTTTGTGGCAATACCATACATTCCTTCACTAGGCTTTACTAAATACTTACCATCTGGTAAGTTTGTAGGGTCTAAAACAGGTTCCTTAGGTTCTGAATCTTGAACAGAAAGCTCTACTTCTTCAAAAATTGGTATTTGTATCTTATCTCCTTTTCTTAAAGGATTTGAATACAACTCTTTATTTGCCTCCTTAATATCTAACTCTGTGATATTATATTTTTTTGAAAGGCTATAAAGCGTCTCTTTGCGTCTTACTCTGTGCTTTTTATACTTTTCTACTCTTCTTTGAGTAAGTACGGTATTTTGAGCTGGTATTAAAAGTACCTGACCATACTTTAATCCCGACTTTAAATCAGGATTAAGCTCTAATAATTGCTCAGAAGTTACTTTATACTTTTGAGTAAGGGTATAGATAGTCTCTCCTTGCTCTACCGTATGTTGTTTGTAATTTTGCATGAATGCGGCATCCGCTTTCGCGAAAGCGAAACACATACAAATTATTATAAAAATATTTTTCATCTTGTTTTTATTCCCATTCTATAGTTGCTGGCGGCTTTGAACTGATGTCATACACCACTCTATTAACGCCTTTAACTTTATTTATTATTTCATTACTAGTTGCCTGCAAAAACTCATAAGGTAAGTTTACCCAGTCTGCAGTCATACCGTCTGTACTTTCTACCGCTCTTAAAGCGACACACTTTTCATAAGTACGCTCATCTCCCATTACTCCTACGCTATTTACTGGTAGTAAAATAGCGCCGGCTTGCCATACCTTATCGTATAAATCCCATTTTTTTAAATTATTTATAAAAACAGCATCAACTTCTTGAAGTATACTTACTTTTTCTGGTGTGATATCTCCTAGAATTCTAATAGCTAGCCCTGGTCCAGGAAATGGATGTCTACCTAAAAGCTCTGCAGCCATACCCATAGATTTACCTACTCTACGTACTTCATCTTTAAATAGTGCTTTTAAAGGTTCTACAATTTTAAGCTTCATAAAGTCTGGTAATCCACCAACATTGTGATGTGATTTTATAGTCGCACTAGGCCCACCGGTTGCACTTACACTTTCTATCACATCTGGATAGATAGTACCTTGTGCGAGCCAGGTTACATTTTTAACCTCGTGTGCCTCATCATCAAAAACTTCTATAAATACACGTCCTATTGCTTTACGTTTTAATTCTGGATCACTTAATCCCTTAAGGGCATCCATAAATCGTGCCGAAGCGTCTACTCCTTTTACGTTAAGTCCCATACCTTCATATTGCTTTAAGACTTGAGTGTACTCATCTTTACGCAATAATCCATTATTTACAAAAATACAGTAGAGGTTTTTACCTATCGCTTTGTGCAATAACATCGCTGCAACCGAAGAATCTACTCCTCCAGAAAGACCTAAAACCACACGATCTTCTCCGATTTGTTTTTGTAATTGATCTACAGTTTCTTCAACAAAACTATCTGGAGTCCAGTCTGGTGTAACGTTTGCAATCTTTATTAAGAAATTCTCTAACAGCTGCTTACCATCTGTAGAATGATATACCTCTGGATGAAACTGTATCGCATAGGTAGATTCACCTTGTATTTTATAGGCTGCATTTTTCACGTCATGAGTACTAGCGAGTAACATACCGTTTTCTGGCAATTGCTTAATAGTATCACTATGACTCATCCATACTTGACTACCAGCTTCTATACCTTCTAAGAACAAATCATTTTCTACAAAAGATAAATTTGCACGACCATATTCTCTAGTGCTAGACGCACCTACTTCACCTCCATGAAAATGTGCTAAATACTGCGCGCCATAACAAACTCCCAGAAGAGGCTTCTTACCTCTTATTTCATTAAGATCTACATGAAAAGCGTCTTCAGATCTTACAGACATAGGACTGCCGGAAAGAATGATAGCTTTATACTGATCTAAATCTGTAGGAACTTTGTTGAAAGGGTGGATTTCAGAATAGATGTTTAATTCTCTTACTCTGCGCGCAATTAATTGTGTGTATTGCGATCCAAAATCTAATATTAATATCTTGTCGTGTTGCATGAGCAAATTTACTTTTTTAATATCTAAAGTTTAAGGATATGACACACTTTTGTTAACGTGTTTTCAAAAGAAAAATCAGGTCTCTTATTAGCTTTCTAGACTGTTACAATTCTATGACACTAAATCTCTGATCTAGAGGATCTAGACTTTCTTTAATTTTAGAAATAAAAGAAGGCCCGTATTCTTGATAAAATAATGAAAAGTTAGTTTGCCTTTCTTGTAGACTATCATTAGGAAACAACTCTTTTTTAAGCTCCAGTGCTCTATCTAAATGATCTTTAAGTTTTCTCTTTTGCGCTTTGAGCAGTCTAGACTCTAGATGTTCTAGACCTTTAATTTGCTTATGCTCTTGAGCCTTTACCGCATTTTCAAAAGACTGCTCTGTTAATCTTGCGATTTTAAAAAGTTCTTCAAACTGCTTTTTAAGATGTTCTTTTTGAGTAGTAAAATCTATCTCTATGTCGCTTATTTTATTAGTTAAGAGCGTCGTTAACTCATGATCTTCTTTAAATAAATCCCAGATCTCTAATTTTAACCTGTTTACTTTATCTAATTGCTTTGAAGTAACTAATAAAGCAGAGTTGCGCATGAGTAGTATAGGGAATGTTACTTGTTGCGAATTAAAATACTGCTTCAATTCTAACCAGTATGCCATCTCACCACCACCACCTATATAACACAAATTAGGAAGCACTACTTCTTGATAAAGTGGCCTCATAATAACATTAGGTGAAAATCTTTCTGGATGATCTTGTAATTCTTTAAGAATCTCTTCTTTTGTAAATGCAATGTTAGAATCATCTATAGAATAAGCACCATCCTTTTCTATTATACGTTTGCGATAAGAATCAGTTAAGTAGAATAAATTAATCTCTCGAGGATTAACTTGTACTTTATATTCATGTGGCCAGCTATCTAAGGTATGACTCACCTCCTTAAAACTAGTCTGGGAGATTAATTCTTCTTTAAAATAAGGAATTGCAAGTGCTTTTAATTTGCTATCATCTGCATCTAGAATTACGAGGCCATCTTCTTTAAATAATTCATGCGCTATTACTCTAGTCGCATTTGCAAGGTTAGAATTATTTAAATACCCTTTTTCAAAAAGACTTATTACTTTTTGAGCATTGTCATGTTTACCTAACAGTTTTTTAAAAACTTCTAGAACATCTTCCAGACCATCTGTAGAAAGCCTTCCTACACCACCATAAGAATCACGGTTATAAACTACCTTTTTATCACCATAATTAAAATATTGAATCTCTTCAAAATCATGATCTTCAGTTGCCATCCAGTATACCGGAACAAAATTATACTCTGGATATTTATGTGATAGTGTTTTACATAAATTAATGGTAGATATTATTTTATATAAAAAATATAATGGTCCTGTAAATAAATTGAGCTGGTGCCCAGTAGTTACGGTAAACGTATGTTGTTTACCCAGCAAATTAATGTTTAATTGCGTTTTATCTTTATCTTCTATACTCTCGTACTGCGACACAAGTACGTCTTGCAAGACTTCTCTTCTATTCTGTAGTGGATCCCATTCCTTTTTTTTCTCAACTATCTGATCTCTAAAATTGTCTAATTTTGGAAATCGATGATATAAAGGTTTTACATGTTCTTTTTGATCGAGATAATCAGACATTAAATCTGAAAAATATCTAATAGACGTGTAAGATTGGTGTTTTGAACTCATAGATTTATAGTCTCCTCAAATATAGGAGTTGAACTGTGAAATAAATCCTAAGATTTTAAAGTAAGTAGGATCTTAATGCATGTTTCGCTTTCGCGAAAGCGAAACACACCATCTAATTATAATTAAGATTATTTAGAATCTGTTTTATTTTATACTTTAGGTCTTCACCGGTGTCGTAAATCATTTGCTCATCTGTCGGAAAGTTCACAGATCTAGGATTCAAAGTTTCTAGATAATTTGCATCAAGAGCTCTTCTATCCCCATAAACAGAACCATAGATATAGGTGAAAATAAAGTTACTAGCTACAGGGAAACGATCTACTGTTTGCGATGTTCTATTATCAATTAACTGAACAACTGCATTAACGTTTGATTCTTTAAATTGCGTATTTTGAACGACACTAGCCTTAATGGTGACAAATTTATCTCTTTTTATATCGTTACCTAAACTGTCCTTTTTCACGTTGCCATTTGCATCATATTCATAGATATAGCCATCTTGTACGAGTCTTTCTTTATGCAACTCTTTTTTAGAAACTTGTTCTGGAGACATAACAATGCGGTCTATAATTATATCTATGTTATAATCATAATCCAACTCTACTATCTCGTTGTTATGATATTGAGTCCACTGATCGTTAATACCATAGGTAGAGAAATTAAGTAATTCTTCTTCTAGCAATTGTGGCAATACTGTTTGTGACTGATTTTTAAGATTTACCATAATGTAATGAGTTCCTTTCTCTAGGGCTTTTTTCATTAAATCACGAGTATCTTTAAAATTAGGATTGATCTTTTCTAAATAAATCAAATCATTATAGACACTTCTTGCTTCTATAGTATTTGCAGTTCTCAGAGCCGTTTTTGAATTAATAAGTAAATAATCAGAAAGGTCATTTTTAGATGCAATTATATTAGCATTGTAATTTTCAAAGTCAAAATCAACTGTTTCATTCTCTTTTATCAAGGTTAAAGGCAACAAAGGTTTTATCTTATCCTGTCGTTGATCCATACCTACATAGGTTTCATATATAGATTCTAGTACAGCAGGATTATTATCTAACTGCCACCTTTGTAATAAAACCTGGTCCTGAGCAACTGCCTTCATATAGGCTTGCTTTAAAAGAGGTATGTATTCTTGATTTCTTTTAGCTGTTTTACCTTCTATTAATTTATTAACAGCGATATCTATCGCTTGGTCATAGTTACCTTGGTTTAAAGCAGTTTCTGTTTCTTTTAAACTACTACACGAGATAATTAAGACAGTAAACAGAAGGTAAATTATAGTTTTTTTCATTTACTTTTTCTTAGGCTCATAAATAGGTAGAAGAGTATTAGATACTTCTCCAAACCCTATACGTAGTTCTCCTTTATGACAGTAACCTCTCATGGTAACGGTATCATAATCTTGAATGAATTTACGCTCTGTACCATCATTAAGTTGGATAGGCTTTTCACCTCTCCAGCTTAATTCTAACATCGAACCATAAGAATCCTTAGTAGGGCCTGAAATAGTACCGCTTCCCATTAAATCACCACTATTAACAGAACAACCGTTTACCGTATGATGCGCTAGTTGTTGTGAAATATTCCAATAAAGATGTTTAAAGTTTGATTTACAGACTGTGGTAGGTGTTCCTTGTTGTGGTGTAATATCTACCTCTAGATTGATATCAAAACTGCTATCTTCTTTTGAATCTAGATAATCTAAAACTGGTTTCTCGCGTTTAGGACTATTAGTTCTAAAAGGCTCTAATGCATCTAACGTTACAATCCATGGAGAGATAGAACTCGCAAAGTTTTTTGCTAAAAATGGTCCTAGTGGAACATATTCCCACTTTTGAATATCTCTAGCGCTCCAGTCGTTAAGAATAACCATACCAAAAATATAATCCTCTGCCTCATTAACAGGCACTGGATGTCCTAAATTATTAGCATCTGTTGTAATGAATGCCATTTCTAATTCAAAGTCTACTAATTTAGATGGACCAAATACTGGTTGCTCTGACCCTGCTGGCATAGTCTGACCTTGTGGTCGGTGTATAGAAATATTAGAAGGTATAACAGAACTGGATCTACCATGATAAGCTACTGGCATGTGTAACCAATTTGGTAAAAGTGCATTATCAGGATCTCTAAACATTGTACCTACATTTGTAGCATGCTCTTTACTACTATAGAAATCAGTATAATCACCTATTAAAACAGGTAACTGCATCTCCACTTCGTCGATAGGAAAGATTATACGGTCTCTATCAGATTTATTATCACGTAGTTCAGAATTTTCTTTATCAAAGATATCACCTATTCTATTACGCACAAGACGCCACGTTTTCTTCCCGTCAGAAATAAAATCATTAAGTGTGTCCTGCATAAACATATCGTCAGTTAATGGCACACTCTCAAAGTAACCCATCTCCTGCAATGCACCTAGATCTATGGCATAATCGCCTATTCTAGTACCTATAGTAATAACGTTATCCCTAGTAAGGAAAACGCCGAATGGTATATTTTGAATAGGGAAATGAGTATCTCTATTATATCCTATCCATGAACTTCTCTTTGGGTCATTTGTTTTATTAGGCATCTGTATCTTGATTTCTTGTTAAAAAGTAGTATTCAAATATATTATATAAGAATTGGTTGATAGCATATGTAGCTTATTTTTGTAACAAAATATTTAAAATGGCTTACAACGATAATGAAATCTTTAACTTGATTGAAGATGAGAGAATCCGTCAAACAAAAGGTATCGAATTAATTGCTAGTGAAAACTATGTAAGTGATGATGTACTTGCTGCTGCAGGTTCTATTTTAACTAACAAATATGCCGAAGGATATCCTGGAAAAAGATATTATGGAGGATGCGAGGTAGTCGATGAAATAGAGAATATCGCTATCGACAGAGCTAAAGAATTATTTAATGCAGAATATATAAATGTGCAACCACACTCTGGTAGCCAGGCTAACACAGCTGTATATCATGCCTGTTTGAATCCTGGAGATAAAATTCTAGGTTTTGATCTATCTCATGGAGGTCACCTAACACATGGTTCACCAGTTAACTTTTCAGGTAAACTCTACAAAAACGCCTTTTACGGTGTTGAAAAAGAAACTGGTAGATTAGACTACGATAAAATAGAAGAAATAGCTGTAAAAGAACAGCCTAAACTAATTATCGCTGGTGCTTCAGCTTATAGTAGAGAAATAGATTATAAAAGGTTTAGAGATATCGCAGACAAAGTAGGTGCAATTCTTATGGCAGACATTGCACATCCTGCAGGTCTTATCGCCAAAGGAATCATGATGGACGCAGTAGTTCATGCACACATTTGCACAACTACTACACATAAAACTTTGAGAGGTCCTAGAGGAGGAATGATTATAATGGGTAAAGATTTTGAAAATCCATTCGGTCAGAAATTAAAAAATGGAAACTTAAAGAAAATGTCTAGCTTACTAAACAGTGGGGTATTTCCAGGTAATCAAGGCGGACCTTTAGAACACATTATAGCAGCAAAAGCAGTAGCGTTTAAAGAGGCACTTTCAGAAGATTTCTTACACTACATGGTTCAAGTAAAGAAAAATGCAGAAGTTATGGCAGCAGAATTTGTTGCTAGAGGTTATGATATTATTTCAGGTGGTACAGATAATCACATGATGCTTATAGACCTAAGAAATAAAAACATTAACGGTAAAGAAGCTGAGGCATTACTAGGACAAATACACATCACTGTAAACAAAAACATGGTTCCTTTTGATACAGAGTCTCCATTTGTAACCAGTGGAATTCGTATTGGTACAGCAGCAATAACGACAAGAGGTCTAAAAGAAGATAGTATGAAAACTATCGTTGATCTAATAGATCGTTGTTTAACAGGTAATCCAGATAATTTATCTAAACTAGAAGACGAAGTATACACCATAACTGAAGGATTACCATTATTCAAAGCTTAGTAAAAAAATATTTTTCCATCGATTATTAAAAGCAATGCTCGCATTATGATCGTAGTAAATCAAAGCTCAATAACGTCACTGGCGTAATTGAGCTTTTTTTTGTGCTCATATATACTCAAACTATATCAGCAACCCATAAACCCAAAATTAATATTTGACAGTTTAAATTTTTAATATCGCTTTCGCGAAAGTGAAATACCGAACAACTTAAGTGGCAAAAGCCAGTCACATTAAATAAGAAATAAAATATCCTAGCTTCTTGAATAGTTTAGTAATCTACTCAAAATAACGAAATCAAAAAAAACAAAATATTTCTATTATCAAATTGAGTAATGAGTAATGAGTAATGAAACCAAAAAAAAATTATAATTTAACAATTCCTATACTACAACTGTTTTCTCTACTAGAAACAACTATATTTTTTTCATTATAATACAATTCAAGATTTAATTACAAAATCTTTTATCTAGATTGACTAAAAAATTTAAGACAGAAACTATTATCAACATATGTTTTTCTTAGAAATCTTCGAAAATTTAAGCTTATAAATTTTTCTGATCTTGATATCATATGCTTATTCTACTTTGCCAACTAGCATATCAAAAACTATTACTTTCTTAATTGATCATTCTACTAGATGTTCAACTCTAGTTTTTGATTCTAAAGCCATAATTTAGTATTTAGGTGTTCTCTAAAAAAGTTTCATACATATACGTTTCCTAAATCAAAAGTTTCATATTTATCCAAGCATATGGTAATTCTTAATCTAGTTAAAGTATAACATTTTAAAATAGGAATACAACCTAATAAGTTGTCCTGATTCATTTAAATCCACTACCTGATAATCAAACAAAAGCGAAAGAAATTTAGAGGTACCATACACATAACTAATAATTACAAGTGTTTCCATTACACTGTAGTTTTATTGTGTATCAATGTTAGGATAAGACATGTATAAACAAAAAAACCCTTGTCTAATTGACAAGGGTTTAAAAGAAGGCGGCGACATACTCTCCCACAAATAGCAGTACCATCTGCGCAAATGGGCTTAACTTCTCTGTTCGGAAAGGTAAGAGGTGAGCCCCATTTACGGACATTTATTATGGCACTTTACTGGAAGAAAAAGTTTCCAGCCAATGTTAGATAATGGATACGAATTAGTTGAAGAAAATGGAAAAAAAAGATTAAAATCAACCTGTGAATAAAAAACGTTGTACAACAAAGAACTGTGGTAAAAAACAAGCGAATTTCACTTAATTTCTAACAAGTACACTTCTATATCCGTCATCGTATATTAATCCTGATTTTGCTATAGCAAAAGCCTGTTTTTAGACTCCCAAACTACTAATTGGCCTGAACGGGCAAAGGCGTAAAACGTCTCGTCTTAAATCCGGTGCATACTTGTTTTAGTCATGCTGCCACAAATAACTGGCGTGAACAAAGCATAAAGCGTATCAGGCGTTTTAAAGGCTATCTGTGAGGCTGTATAATTCAAAATTAGTATATCTTTAAAATCCTAAACTAACATCTCAAACATTGGGATACAAAGCAAAACGCCTCACACGCCTTATACCTTTGCCCGTTCTACACCATTTAAAGAAACTATGAGAATACTAATAACATTATCGCTTTTTATTTCAGCAATTGCATTCGGACAAAACGAAAGCGGAATTGATATTACTAAATCGGAACGAACTCTTATTGGAAAATGGGAATATATAAAAACCATTGACAAAGAGTATAATTCTATCCAACATACTATTAGAAAGTATCCAAATGGAAAAGAAATGAAAATTGTTGCAAGTGGACCAGAAATTACTATAAATAAAGATGGAACTTACATCAAAGTTTTCACACCTGAAAATTCAGATACAGGTAATTGGAGGATAAAATCCGAAAACGAAATCGAATATGAAATGGTCATTCCAAAAGATTCAAGACAAGGAAGACTAATACTTCAAACCCAAAAATTGTTACCTAATAAAAAATGGAGAAAAGATAATAATGGGAATTTTCTTGATGCATCTTCTGACAAAATTATTGAACTGACAGAAACGGAAATGAAAGTTGAATATGAAAAGAAATATTATTTGATTTATAAAAAGACCGCAAAAATCACTTCAGTTAATGAACAATTTGACTTTCTAAACGATTGTGTGGAAGTATTTTCAAAGTTAAATGAAAGCATCAATGAATTCTATTCAATACTCGAAAACAATACAAATTCTGAAATATTAAAAACCAATATTACAACGTATAATAATGAATTAGTTTTATTCTCTTTAAATAAACTATCAAAACATACTAAAAGTGAAAATAGCAATATCAAAGAAGTAGCAACTGATTTAACAAATTTAACGACTGATTTGGTTAAAATGAACTACGAATATTTGAATTATGTAACGAATTCAAAGTATTCAGAGAAAGAATTAAAGAAAAAAAATAAATCTTTAGTTGAACAAAATAAATTTACGTCAAACTTTTATAGAGAAATTTCTCTTGGAATTTGTATGACTTTAGTAAAAAGTAATCCTAATAAAAAAGAAGACAAACAGTTTTCTGAATTAACTTTAAATCAACGAGATTTATTAAATAATAGGCTGAAACAGAAATTAGGAGTATCAGTAAAAAAAGGAACTAAAATAGAAAGCAAAAATTCTTTTGAACATTCATTAAGAATTATTTACGAATTTTTAAATATGGAATGGGAATTTGAAAAAGAATAAAAACGGTGTAGAACAACGTGTATAATTAATGGCTTGTTCTCGCCAACTTACGAAAATCCTCGCGGACTTTCTTTGTCCGTAATTATTTACTAAATTAGTCGCTTAACCACGCAACTAACCATACACAAACACGTTAGGTACAATATGAACAAAACTTTGAGACTAATTTTATCAATTGGAATTTTGACATTATTTCTGGCCCAAACCGGATTTAGCCAATCGATTGAAAAATTTGTCGACTCGACAATCAAAGTTGATAGTTTAAATGTTCCGACTGATTTAAATCAACCTTATTTTCCGAAAGAAATGTTTCCTGAAGTTAGTACTGATTGGATTAAGAAAAATGACTCAAGTTATACGATTAAAACAAAAACAATAAAGGGGACTTATGACGAATTTGTTGTGGATTGGTATTCAAAACATCTTCACGCAATGAAAGAACCTTTGTTGTTTAATAGAAAAATTGACAAAGAAATTTATCGTTTTACTTGGTTAAGGACATTTGACAAACCAATGACCTTTAGAATTGAAAAAAGAAATGACAGATATATTCTTTATTGGAAATTGCTAAATGGTACTGGTGGATACGAACCAGGAGAAATAGAAATTGAGCGACTGAAAATACTAACCGAAAAAGAATGGACTGAATTTATCCAACTTATCGGAAAAGCGGATTTTTGGAATATGGATTTAGGTCGTAGCTCAATCGGAAATGATGGTTCTGAATGGATAATGGAAGGAGTTAATAAAAACGATTATAGAGTAGTTAGTGTTTGGTCACCAAGTAAAGGGAATTTTTATAACGCTTGCGATTATCTAATTTCTTTAACGAATTTTAAAATGTCGGAAAAGAAAAAATATTAAAATACTGTGCCTAACAAAGAACTGCACTAAAAAAACAAGTGAATTTCACTTAATTTCTAACCAGTACACTTCTATATCCGTCATCGTATATTAATCCTGATTTTGCTATAGCAAAAGCCTGTTTTAAGACTCCCAAACTACTAATTGGCCTGAACAGGCAAAGGTGTAAAACACCTCGTCTTAAATCCGGTGCATACTTGCTTTTGTCATGCTGCCACAAATAACTGGCGTGAACAAAGCATAAAGCTTATCAGGCGTTTTAAAGGCTACCTGTGAGGCTGTATAATTCAAAATTAATCTATCTTTAAAATCCTAAATTAACATCTCTAACATTGGGATACAAAGCAAAACGCCTCACACGCCTTATACCTTTGACCGTTGTGAGTAATTAATCGCCAACCTACAAAATTATTTTAAATGACTAAATTCAATTCTATTTTCCCAATATTTCTGATAATTTTCTTAATATTTAGCTGTAAAGAAAATGTTGATGAAAAAAATTCCGAGATTAGCCAATCTGTAATAATTGCTGGAGAATTTTATAATTTTCAGTCTGTAGATTCTTTGTCTAATATTGGAATATATGTTCAAGACTATATAACAAAGGACATTACAAATACTGAAAAACAATTAGATAGTTTAGGAAGGTTTAAATTTGAATTTGAAATCACCGAGCAACAAGGTGTAATGTTAATTCACAATACAATCATAGATTTAATCGTTAGGCCTGGAGATAGTTTGTTTCTAGAAATTGATGCGAAATCTAAACGTAGAAAAGACATTTTAGAGCATCTTAAAGTTTCTGGAACTGCAGCTAATATAAATAAAAATGTTATAGACTTTTTTTATAATGACCCAATCGATTATGAGATATTTCAAAACAATCGAAGAAATCTAAATCCAAACGAATTTAAAACATATCGTGATAGTATTTATTTAGTTCAATCTAGTTACTGTGACAGTTTACTATCTAATGATTCATTCTCAAAACCTTTTACAAATTGGTTAGAGGCTCAGAAATTATTTGCTCTACCAAACAATTATAGTCTATTTGAATTTTATTTTGACTATAAAAATGACCTTAAATTGGAATTAAAAAATAACGACTTAACACGGTTAACTAAATTCAACATAAATGATATACCGCAAGTTTTACAAAAACATAGGATAAATACTATCGCATCTAACAGTATTCCTAAAAAGCTTTTAGATAATACTTTAATATATTCACAAAAAGGAGCTTCTAATTTGGAACCAAATGAAACATACAGCTTCTATCTCAAAAAGATAATTGAAATATATTCTGATAAACCTGAATTACTAAAGTTAATGGTAAATGATTTCACAAAATCAAATCTAAATATAGAAAATATAGAATTATATGAAGACAATAGAATAGTAATAGATAGCATTCTGTTTAAAACCGATTTTGAGAGTTCTTTAAAAGAAAAATATGAGAGTTTAAAAAAGCGAATTAACAACCCACAATTTACCGATAAAATAAACTTAAAAGAATATTCATCATCTAACATTGACAGCTTACTTCAAACAATTATATCAGAAGCTAATGGAAAACCGATTTACATTGATAATTGGGCAACTTGGTGTCAACCTTGTTTATCTGAATTCAAGGAAAATACCCCAAAATTAATGAGTCAATTTGATGGTAAAATTGAGTTTGTGTTTTTATGCTATAAATCTGAGAAAGCACAATGGAAATCGACAATTTCAAAATATAAGTTAGAAGGTAAACATTACTTTATTGAGAAAAACCAGATAGAAGATTTAACAAATCTATTTTCTCTTAATGGTTTTCCAACTTATACAATAATTAACCAAAAAGGGGAAATAATACACACAGACAATGGTTATCGACCTAGTAATCCTAAAACAACCGAACTATTAGAAAATCTATTAAAAAAATAACTACTCACAACAGTGTATAAAAAAACATAGGGCATTTGTGGCTTAACCGAAAGTCTGTGTTTAATTATAAAGTCCGCTAAATATAAAATTTGGCGTTTATAACAGAAAAGATAAAAGCAAAATATTTATATTTAGCTAAGTAATAAACCGAAACGTAAGTACTTATCACCTGCCCTACGATTTCTTATACTTAACGTTATGTGTCATTAAAAAAAACTGAGATGAGAAAACATTATATAACTTTAATTCTCCTTCTATGTTGCTGCTTTGTTAATGCACAATTAGAAATGAGAATAAATCCTTACATAAAAGGAACAATCATAATGCAAAATGATAGTATTAGAGATGGCTTTATAAAATTAGAAGATTCAGCATTTCGTGTAAGATTTAAATTAGATGAAAGTCAAAAAGGTAAAAAGAAAATTGATTACAAAAAGATAAAAAAAATTGTATTATCAAAAGATACGCCTAACCAACGAGAATTTTATTACAAAAAAACTAACGCTAATAAATATCTAAAATTTGTAGAATTATTACATCGTTCGAAATATGATATTTATGTCAATTCTAGTAATGACTTAAGTTTGTTTTATAAAGATGTTGACAGAAGTAACATAGGAGATTTTCTATCTTTCGGCACGGATTTTATTAATCAACCTTATCGCTCAAATTCAGAAATAAAAAAGTATTTGATGCAGGTAAAGAATCCTAAGTATCTATTGAAAATAGATGACTCTGATGAATTACAATTTATTTATTCAAATAGAAAACTTAGAAAATATGCTGAAAAGTTTTTTAAAGGATGCGAAGAACTAATTAAAAAAATAAAAGATAAAGAATACAAGACAGATGATATTATTGAAATAATAGATTTTTATAACTCTTGTAACGATGAAAACACAGAGCGGAATTAACGACACATAACAAAGAACTGTGGTAAAAAACAAGCGAATTTCACTTAATTTCTAACCAGTACACTTCTATATCCATCATCGTATATTAATCCTGATTTTGCTATGGCAAAAGCCTGTTTTAAGAGCTTATTACAGACAACTATTAAGGCTAGTTTTTTACTCTTTCCTTTGGCTACTATTCGATCGTAAATTGCCGTGCATGCTTTGTTGTATTTACAAGCATTAAAACTGCACATAAACAGTAGGTTTCTTAACTTCTGTTTACCTATTTTACTTATTCGAGCTCTTCCATTTATGCTCGTTCCGCTTTGCCTTATTATAGGTATTAATCCAGCATAACTGCATAGTTCAAGTAAATCATGTATAATTAATTGCTGGCTTCTAGCCTTATTACGAAAGTCCTCGCGGACTTTCTATCTGTGATTTATTTGCTAACTTTAGTGCTTAAACACGCAACGAAATCATACACAAACACGTTAGCAATAATTTGGAATGACAAAAAAAATCTGGAATTATATAACGAATAACAAAACGATTAGCTTGCTGAATCTAATAGTTTTACTGATTTTGATTGTTCCTTACTCGTATTCATACAGTCATACCCACGAAATGGAACAGTTGCATTGGATTCCGAATTACATATTTCAAGAAGTTGATTTGTTTTTATTTTATATACCTATTCTGATTTTAATAATCGGATATCAAATTAATAAAAAAATTATCTGGAAAAAAACTCTTCTGATTTTGATGTTAATTATTTTTCTCTTGTATTTTTTCGGAGCTATAGCTTCATTATCATTTCCGATTCAAGACTATTCACTAGGACTTGGGAGTTTATTATTACTGACTTTATTTCCTTTGACAGCAATAATATATAAGATTGAGCAACACAAAAGAAATAAAAAAATTATTGCTAACACGGTATAAAAAACATAGGGCATTTGTGGCTTAACCGAAAGTCTGTGTTTATTTATAAAGTCCGCTAAATATAAAATTTGGCATTTATAATAGAAAAGATAAAAGCAAAATATTTATATTTAGCTAAGTAATAAACCGAAACGAAGGTGCTTATCACCTGCCCTACGTTTCTTATACTGAACTTTGTGCGTCATTAGAGCAAACCGCTTCATACTGAAAACCTAAAAGTTTATGAATAAATACTTTCGAATAATAATTGTGTTGATATTTTGTTTTTTCTCATCCATTTGTTTTTCACAAGATTATTTAGTGACAAACGAAAACGACACTATTTATGGGAAAATTGAATGGAAAACCAATACAACAGTCTACATAGAAAACAAAGATGGTAAACAGAGGTTTAGAGCAAATGAGGCTAAAGGTTTTAAGCGAGGAGATTTCAAGTTTTCCTCTGTCAAAACAAGTATTCCAGAATTTCTTTTGGAGGTAAAAAAAGGTAAAATCTCATATTACAAAGAATCACATTTGAAATCGAGATTTACTTTGAATTATGTAAGACAAGTTTTTCTAGAATACAATGACAAAATTTATCCTATTGATGTTGATACGAACATTAAAGGAAGTGGATTCATAACCAATATATTTGGAGATATACAAGGTGCTGGTCAATTGGAATTTTACTCTTCAAATTTCAAATGGAGTTTTTATCAGATTTTAGGAAAAGAACATACTTTGTATCAACTCATTAAAAAGAACAATTATACATTTGAGGACATAGAGTTACTTGTTGATTTAGCGAATATCTCAATCGAAAATAAATCTGACTTTGAAAAACGCATAGATACTACATTAAAAAGCGGATATGCTCAAGGTTATGTAATTAAGAAAGAAAAAGATACAATTTTTGGTTCAATAAAAATGAACGGAAGATTTGTTTTGAGTGACAAAGTCAATTTCATTTCAAAAAGCGGAACAGAATCAAGTTATGACCCTAAAGAATTAATTGAGTTCAAAATTAATAATAGAACATATAAAAATGTTCAAATTAAAAACAAGTTAAAACACCTTGTTGAAATGATTGAGGGAGAAATTTCAATGTATCGTGATTTAAAAAAAGGACAAAGTTATTTGACTAAAGACTTCAAAGAATTTATAGCTGTCGACAAAAAAGAAAAATATCTGGAGTTACTTAAAGACAAACCTGAAATTTATAAACGAATCATCGATAACGAATACAAATATTTTGAAATTAAAAGTATTGTGAAATTATATAATAACGCACCACAACAAAGAACTGTGGTAAAAAACAAGTGAATTTCACTTCATTTCTAACCAATACACTTCTATATCCATCATCATATATTAATCCTGATTTTGCTATGGCAAAAGCCTTTTTTAAGAGCTTGTTACAGACAGCTATTAAGGCTAGTTTTTTACTCTTTCCTTTGGCTACTATCCGATCGTAAATTGCCTTGCATGCTTTGTTGTGTTTACAAGCATTAAAACTGCACATAAACAGTAATTTATCTCTTTTTTAAATTAAACTATTTAGAAAAAAAAGTGTCGAATAAACAAAATGTTTATAATGAAAAATTACTTAGTTTTAATACTCATTTGTTTATGTCAACAGCTCTTTGCTCAAGAAAACAACAACCAATTAACCGCTACCATAATTGGATCTGGTTCTCCTAAATTTAATACAGAACGTTCTGGACCTGCGGTATTAATATCCTATAAAGACACGAATATTTTGATAGATATGGGGAATGGTACTCAAGCCAATCTCAACAAATTGAACCTAAAAGTTAAAGACCTTGATGGTTTGCTTTTTACTCATCATCATTTAGATCACAACGAGGAGTTTGCCCCTATTTTTATTCAATCGCTGCTAGGCAGAAATAAAATAATTATTGCTGGTCCAAAACAAACAACCTCAATAATTGATAATATTCTTGAAAGTTATGAGGAAGATATTGAATATAGACTCTCAAAGTCAGGACGAAGATTAAGTAATGTTAAAGCCAACTTCATCGCTAAAAACTTGACAGGAAACACCCCATTAAACATAGGAGATATAAAAATCACATATACCGCTGTAAATCATACGATAGAAACCTTAGCCTATCGTTTTGATGCAGGTGGTGAATCTATTGTAATTTCTGGAGATTTAACATACTCGCAATCCTTACCTATTTTGGCTAACAATGCCGATTATTTAATAATGGATTCTGGTGGAGCTATTGAATTAGGAAAAAATAGAAATACTACAAGAAATAATAAAAATAGAAGCGATACTAAGACTAAAGAAAAAGCACACGTCAATTTGAAGGAAAGTTCACTAATGGCAAAAGAAGCCAATGTTAAAAATTTAGTATTAACGCATTTCAACTTTACAAATGTTGATGAAGAAAACACAACTGCAGAAATTCGCAAAAACTATGTGGGCACAGTTCTATATGCTAAAGACCTGATGGTATTACCCTTAGTAAATGATATTCATAATCATAATGGCATATCACACTCGCACAATAATGAACACTTGCCAGAAATAAAGAACTCTAACAAGGAAAAATTACCACTTCAAAGTGAAGTTTCTATAACAGAAGATAAAAAGAACGATGTTAGAATTATAAAATCCAATGCCATTCCAAATCATACTGTTGGTCAATTTCCTACTAAAGGAAATCCAAACACAATTACAGAACAAAACAAGGAATATTCTATTGATTTGACACCAACATTAGCAAACAAAATCACCTATGTTTATGATTTAGGAATTGATAAGGGAAGACCAAGTTATGTATTTGGTGTTGCTATTAACGGCGTAAAATTTGAGCCTTCTGCCAACGAATATTTTAGAAACGTAGAATCAAATGAACCTAATTACGAATGGACGCTAGAACCTTTGAGTGAAGAAGTTAACTTAGGTGAAGATTATAACAATGCCCATGTTCAACCCAATGGAGAATACCATTACCATGGAACACCTACTGGTTTGGTTGCCAATTTTGATAACAACAAAATGTCTTTAGTGGGTTGGGCTGCTGATGGATATCCGATGTATTATAAAATGGGTTATGCAGACCCAATGGATGCAAATAGCCGTGTTATTCAATTAAAATCTAGTTATATTTTAAAACGAGGTGAAAGACCAGGTGATGGTATTTCTGCACCAAATGGAACGTACTCTGGAAAATATGTGCGTGATTACGAATACCAGAATGACTATGGCGATTTAGATGAATGCAACGGAAGAACTGGAGTAACTCCAGAATTTCCAAATGGCACATATTATTATGTAGTTTCTGACGAATTTCCTTCCGCTAGCAGGTGTTTTATGGGAACACCAAGTAATGATTTTAAAATTGGTGGAGGAAGAAAACAGCAAACAGTCCAAGGGCAAAATAAACCACAGCAAAGACAACAATCATCACAAAATCAAGGAGGTAAAAAATCTGCAAATTTTAGTGATATGCTCAAAAAAATGGACTCCAATAATGATGGGAAAATATCCATATCTGAAGCCAAAGGAAATCTAAAACAAAATTTTCAGAATAGAGACAAAAACAAAGATGGTTATATCACACAAGATGAAATGACAAGAAGAAACTGACAAAAACTGGTTACCATGAAGAACCGCTCTAAAAAAACAAGCTAATTTTACTTCATTTCTAACAAGAACACTTCTATATCCATCATCATATATGAAACCTGATTTTGCTATTATACAGGAATATTAACTTACTCCTGCTCTATCGTTTATAAGACCTGTGAGGCACATGAATTCTAAAATAGTTTTGTACTTTCACATCTACAACCTTAACCAAAGCAACAGCATACCAATGGAATGCCTCATTCGCATTATACCTTTGGCTGTTTTAGTGCATTTGAGAAACCAATGAACAGAGAGAAAAATATTTGTATAGAATGTGAATCTGAATACTTTAAAGATAGTTCGAAAATGACAGATTTATGCCCAGATTGCACTCATCATCTATATGATTATCCAAATTGTGAGCATGAATTTGAAAACGAAAATTGTTCAAAATGTGGTTGGAATGGTAAGACATCAAAATATTTAACTTAATGAAACCTGAATTAAAATATATCGAATTGAAAAGTGGATTTGGAGATACTGGACCTGCTTGGATTGGAATAGCGGAATTCTCAAAATCTGGTCGAACTGTGTATTTTAATGGAAAAGCTCTTAAAAGCTCAAATGCACAAGGAATCGCTGGAAACTACTATGACATAGAAAACGGAGATGAATATTGGATTTCAGGAATAAAGAAAAACGGAACTGACCGACATTGGGCTGGAGGCGGAAAGATAATGATTGACCGAAAAGTTGTAGACTTATATTTAAGCCTGGTTGACTTCAATGTTTTAGATAAAAATCGATTCGAATTGACAGATATTATCGCAACTGACAAACAAAAATTTGCAGAAATAGAAAATAAAAAACTTAATTAAAACCTTGACAATAAATAAATTACATAAATTTTATAAACTGATTGCATATTTTTTAATTGCAATAAGTATCATTTTGGTTTTAACACCGATTGACAACTTATTAATTCAAGACAAATTCGGAATTGTTTTAGTTATGAATATTGGTTTTCATATGTTTTATCACCTAATTAGTATTTTACCATTAAAACAATTGAATTGGATTAAAGTCAATTCAACAGTACAAAATATTGCTTTCAAGGGTATTATGTTAATGTCCTATTTTATTCCTATTGCTTGTATTTTGGCTTCAGTTATTATTATTACGGAATCATTTTCAAATCAAGAATATTACAAACTGACTGTACTATTAGTTTTTTCGGGAGTAATACTTGGAGCTCTAAAATTGAATTTGAAATTAAAGAGTTGGAGAAAAAACACACTACAACAAAGAACCGCTCTAAAAAACAAGTGAATTTCATTTCTAACAAGAACACTTCTATATCCATCATCATATATGAAACCTGATTTTGCTATTGTAAAAGCATAATCAACATATTTCTGGTTTACCATAAGTTTCTCCTTTTTGTAGGAAAGCCTAGATTAATTTGCGATACTTTGTTCTATTTCAAATAAAATGAATTGGTTCAATTGTGGTCCATAAAGACTGAAGTTATTATCGGCTACCACGACTAGAGAGCGGTTGCCGTTTTTAAAATCTGGCCCGAGGGTAATTCCTTCTATATTATCGACCACAGCGTTAGTTAATTGAGCTCTTATGGTTTCAAAATTAAAGAGCAACTTCTTAGTTACACCAGTATAGTTACTGCCTTTTAAACTTTTTATATCTCTTACATCAGTA
Source organism: Nonlabens sp. Asnod2-A12 (assembly GCF_045063745.1). NCBI lineage: Bacteria > Pseudomonadati > Bacteroidota > Flavobacteriia > Flavobacteriales > Flavobacteriaceae > Nonlabens > Nonlabens sp. Asnod2-A12. The sequence continues at coordinate 928,416 of NZ_JBEFOB010000003.1, forward strand.
GCATTAGTCGCATCTACCAGGTATATTTTTACCGTATTACCACCATCCTTATATCCCATAGAATAAGATCGTTCTAAAACTAAGAATTTGTTTAGCTCATATTCTACAAGCTCTACAAGACCGTTAATCTCAAATGTAGTACCGTTTATAGCAGGACGCTCCACTTTATCCAGAGCATAAACTATTTCTTTCTCAAAGCGTCCAGTCTCCTTATTGATATAAGCTATTCTCACAGGAGAATTATTTTCTTCTACAGTAGGTTCTGTTCCATCTTCTTTTAAAGGCAATTCCATAGCGACCCAATAACCTTTTTTATCTAGGCTCAACGACACACCTTCAAAAACCCCATTGTGGTGCGGTCCATAACCTGCCTGGTTACTAGGTAAAAAACGACTGGCTAGTGGTATCTCTTTTACTAACTTACCGCTAGAATTTACCATATGTACAAAGGGTTTTACACCTTTCTTTATATTTCCCTCACTGGTCCAGACAAAGTTACCGTTATCATACCTTATCGATTCTGGGTCTACTGTCCCGTTAGGTATAACTATTCCATGACTATCCTTAAATTTTATAAGCTCATTGAGAGCTATAGAATTAAAACCCTTGTGATTATAAGAAATATCCATTTTATAAAATCTAGGCAGGTCTGTATCATCACTTATAGCATACCAGGCACCATTTCCATAATCTATACCTGATAAGCCTCCTACTCTAGTGTTCTCAAAAATGGTAGTATCTGGCAATACATATTCGTCAATAAATCTTAAGCTAATCGGTGTGTCGGCAGGTTTTAATTTTGTGGTATTTCCACAAGAAACCACCATCATTAAAATAAGAAATACAAAAAAGGTTTTTACTAGTTGAATCATCCTTATATCTTTAAAGAAACTAGAGTCTCTTAGCGCAAATTTAATCTTCATATCAACATCTATATATGAAAATCTATAGACATCATTTTTATACCCAACCACATGCAATTATAGAATAGATATAAATGTCAAAGGTACTACCATACCGCCATGATTTTAAGTTATGAAGCTACTTTTACCTCATCACCACCTATAGGAATATCCCATTGCTACAACACACCAGTTAGTTACAAGTTCTTTAAAATAGATACACATTAAAACGACTCACTTCATAACAACTACTTTAAAACCAAAATATCTTACTTTTATACACTGCTACTCATGGCACCTAGAACAATCGTGCAGGCGATTATATAGAACCATGCCGTTATCCACCTAAGTCAGTAAGTTATTATCTCTATGCGCGTTATTAAGCAAATTCTTATTTACCTATTATGGTATCTAGTGGCACTATTTCTAGGCTTTTTGCACATGCGCATTATGCTAGGACCACAACCTGAATATAACGATGGAATTCTGTCTATATTTAATTGGGTATATGAGGCAGCTTTAATAGTCAGCACGAGTATAATGGGCAGCATTATCGCAGTTCTATTTATTCTTTTTGACCTCTTTTATTTACGTAAAAAATTATCAGGAAAATCACATCACCTCATCACACGCCTTGCAGTTATGGTAGTCATAGCTTTAATTGTGATAGGATTTCATTATTTACACGATTTTATATTTAATGTCGTCTAGTTACTTTTTGAGAGTATTAATAGATGGATGTTTATCTCGCTTTCGCGAAAGCGGAATTAAAACCAACTCATTAACCATTTAAACACTCCATACCTAGTACAAAATCACGTGCTACTCTTTGCACCTAGACCATTCTCTCAAAACGCTCTACATAAAGACTATGTTAGAGACAACAGCATGTAGAAAAAGTAAATTTTATCTATTAAGAAATAATAGACTTCTTGAATTGTTGTGGTGTCATTAATTCCATTTTCTTAAACTGTCTATTAAAATAACTCGTGTTATTAAATCCAGATTTAAAGGCAATCTCTGACATTCTAAAATCTTCAGAACTCTTAATGAGCTTCTTAGAGAATTTAATCTTCTCAGAATTGATGTAATCTATGGGAGATATGCCCAGTGTATTCTTAAACTGTTTATGGAAATTAGAGGTGCTCATGTAGGCCTTTTTGGCAAGTAGATCTACGTTTATGTCCTTATTAGTCAGGTTATCCTTAATAAATTTGATAACCGTACCTATTCTGGTATCATTAAAAATTTGATGTGGATCGTTTATGATCAGTGACTTTGCCTTAGTCTGTAACAGTCTTACTATCAACTCTTGAATCATTAAATCTAGCAACACATCCTTAGACTTATTGTTATTAGTAAACGTATAGGTAAGGCGTTCTATAAGGTGATTTACATCTGTATTATTAATTAAATGAGAGGCAGTCTGGTCCAGGTCCCAATTGTTATTCTCATTTTCTATAGCCACATGCTGATTGAACTTTTCTACTACTTCATTGATCTTAAAAGCATCTATACCTAGTGCGAGGCACTGTGTAGGGTTATCGCTAGTAGCTATAGGGAAATCTATGACCATCTCTTTATGTGTAGGCATTACTACAGACTCTCCTGGAAAAAAATCAAAGGATTCAAAACCCTCAAGATGCATCACTTTCTTACCGGTGAGCATGCTGGCTATTATAGGAAAATCAAAGGTGAGCGATACTTTCTCTGCAAAGGCATGGGTTTCATATATATTAAGCTCTGCATAGTCAGCATTATACGTCGTTCTATTCTCTACGAGAGTAGTGATTTTTCTAACGTTATTATGTTGATTTAAAATGGGCTTCATACTCAATATTACAAAATTTTAGAACAAGAATTGCTAAATAATAGATATGTTCAAAATTTTGATCTATATGTTCAAGAAAATTAGGATATGATAAAATAACTTTAACAAAACTAAAGATACCATAATCTTTAAGTATAAAAATTACCTTATTACTAATTAAATACCTATTCAAATGAGTTATTCAAAACCTAAGTTTAAAGAAAAGTATTCTAATTTTATCAATGGAAAATTTGTCGCACCGCTGGGTGGACAATATTTTGATAACACCTCTCCTATTGATAATAGTCTTATAGCCCAATATCCTAGATCACAAAAAGAAGATGTAGAACTAGCACTAGATGCAGCAAATGCAGCAAAGGAAGCCTGGGGAAACACGTCTGCCACAGAGCGTTCTAATCTATTAAATAAAGTAGCCGATATCATAGAAGCAAATCTTGAAGAATTTGCGATAGTAGAAACTTGTGATAATGGTAAACCTATACGTGAGACCTTAAATGCAGATATACCACTTGCCATAGATCACTGGCGTTATTTTGCTGCCTGTATACGATCTGAAGAAGGAAGCGCGTCTGAACTGGACCAGCACACCTTATCCATGAATATCAAAGAACCTCTAGGTGTTATAGGACAAATTATACCCTGGAATTTCCCTTTACTCATGTTATCATGGAAATTACCACCAGCACTAGTAACAGGTAATTGCGTGGTCTTAAAACCTGCAGAGCAAACACCATCTAGTGCGACATTATTAATGGAAAAAATAGCCGATGTCTTCCCTCCAGGAGTGATTAATATCGTACATGGTTTTGGTCCTGAAGCAGGTAAACCTCTAGCCTCTAGTGCAAAGGTAGATAAGGTGGCTTTTACAGGAGAAACCACAACAGGACAGTTAATCATGCAGTATGCTTCTAAGAACTTAAATCCTGTAACTATGGAATTAGGTGGTAAGTCTCCTAATGTGTTCTTTAACTCTGTTATGGACCATGACGATGCTTATCTAGATAAAGCTGTAGAAGGTGCTGTACTGTTTGCTTTTAATAAAGGTGAAGTATGTACCTGCCCATCTAGATTACTCGTACAAGAAGATATATATGACGCTTTTATGGAACGTGTGGTAGATAGAACTAATGCTATTATACAAGGCAATCCATATGAACTTTCTACTCAAGTAGGTGCGCAGGCGTCCAAAGATCAATATGAGAAAATACAGTCTTACTTTAAAATAGGTAAAGAAGAAGGTGCCAAAGTATTAACCGGTGGAGATGCTAACCATCTAGAAGATAATCTAGCAAACGGTTTTTACATACAGCCTACGATACTAGAAGGACATAACAAGATGCGTGTTTTTCAAGAAGAGATCTTTGGTCCTGTACTATGTGTGACTAAATTTAAAGATGAAGCCGAGGCTATAGAAATAGCAAACGATACACTTTATGGTCTAGGTGCTGGAGTATGGACTCGTGATGCACACCAACTGTATCAAATACCTAGAGCTATAAAAGCTGGTCGTGTATGGGTGAACTGTTATCATGCTTATCCTGCACATGCACCATTCGGTGGTTATAAGAAATCAGGTTTCGGTAGAGAAAATCATGTGATGATGTTGAATTACTACAGACAGACTAAAAACATGCTTATCTCTTATGATAAGAATAAATTAGGCTTCTTTTAGAAACAAACTTTAAATAATTTAAAAGGCTGGATAAAGAAAAGTCCAGCCTTTTTTTTAATCATTTCAATTATGGAAAGAATAGCAATAACACCAGAGGCTGCAAAGATTCTAGAACAATTAAAGGAAAAACACGGCGAGTTGATATTTCATCAAAGTGGTGGCTGTTGTGATGGGTCTGCTCCTATGGTTTTTGAAAAAGGAGATATGTATCTGGATGATAGCGATGTACTCTTAGGTACTTTAAATGATGTAAATTTTTATATGAATCAAGATCAATTTGAATACTGGAAACACACGCATTTAACGGTAGACATTACAGAAGGTCGTGGAGCAAGTTTCTCACTAGAAATACCGCTAGGATTGCGGTTTTTTATTCACTCAAGACTTTTAACAAAAGAAGAACGAGTTGCTTTAAATCAGTAAATAACATAGAAAAACAAATCCTAAAACACCTCATATAACCTTGTTACTATTACACCTTTACCTGGTTCTAATGTGGTGCGTATTAATAGAGTTTCTTTCTTTACCTTAAAATGAAATGGCGCAGCGGTTAATTGAATACCGCTTTGCTGTTTAAGACGTATGCCTTGTCCTGAAATGATGTCTTTATTGGCTATAAAATCCTGTTCCGGTAAGTGTTCTGTTAGGATAACATACTTATAGTCTTGTAATTTATTAACGATGGAAGAGACTTCGTCGTTAGACAGGTGTTGTAAAACCTGCCTGATAATAACGCAATTTGCTGCTGGTAATGGATCTACTGCAATGTCTAGACAGTAAAAATCTAGATTATCCTGTTTAAAATTGGTTTTATTATATTCAATAAGATCTGCTACTATATCTACCGCTTCATATCTTTTTACATAAGGAAGAAGTTGTTTTCCTATATTAAAATCGCCACAACCTAAATCGCATACCGTAATCGGTTCTTCAAATGATTTAAAAAAAGAACTTACCGCATTAATGTATGGTGTCACAATCTGTAAATCATGAGAACCATCTCCAGAATAAAATGGAGAACTGTTATTACCCCATAAATTCTTTTCATACACCTGATTCATAGCCATTCTAGTAGGCCATGGTGTTTTAATTCTTTTGGTCTTTTCTTCTTTCATAATTTAAATCTACTAGCACTACTCTATCGATATATTTTTAAATTAAAGATTTATCTCCAATTGATCTTCATGAAGTTTTTATTTTTGATAAAATCAGCAGGTATTTTTTCTAGTATTTCATCTCTCAGTGCTTCAATTAAAATGTCTTTAGAAAAAGAATGATGTGTCACCATACTTACTTCTCTTATAGGTTTAGGCTCTACAAATGGAATGCTACAACCAGCATCTTTAGGACTTATGGCCATTTCTGGTACTAAGGTATAACCGCCATAATTATCAACCATTTTTTTTAAAGCCTCTATAGAACCACTCTGAAATTTTATGCTCTTATTATTATCTGTGTTATTACATATGTTTAAAACCTGATTTCTAAAACAATGCCCATTTTCTAATAACCAGACGTTTTTTATACTTTCAATTTCTCCTGCAGTGATGCTTGATTTATTTTTGAGTTTATCACTATTCTGTCCATAGAATACAAAAGGTTCATTATACATTTTAATTTCCCTAATAGACGGCTCGTTTAATGGAGTCACTAAAATCCCTAAATCTATTTCTTTCTTTTGCAATGCAGCGATAATATCATCTGATTGCATTTCTTTAATTTTAAGTACAGCATTAGGATATTTATCTGAAAAAGAACCTGAAATGAGTGGTATAAGGTATGGAGATATGGTAGGTATAATTCCCATTCTATATACACCATCTATATTATTAAGCTCTGTCGTCACCATATTTTTAAGGTCACCTACTTCTCGCAGTATAACTTTGGATTTTTGAATAAACATGACACCTAATTCTGTAGGTTGAAATGGTGATTTTCTTTTATCAAAAATAGAAAAGCCTATCTCGTCCTCTAATTTTTTAACCTGTATAGTAATAGTAGGTTGAGTAACAAAACACTTATCTGCAGCTGTTACAAAATGCCTGTAGGTATCCAAAGCCACTACATATTCTAATTGTTGTAAAGTCATTTTATTAATTTAATCAATACAAATATAAAAACTATTAATTTGATTAATAAGTTAAACGCTCAGATATTTGCCACCTCAATTAACAACGTAATAATAAAGATGAAAAAACTAGTTACTTTAATCGCAATTTCCATAGGCTTGCTTGCAACTGCACAAAACAGCAACGAGAGCACTATGACTACTAATAATGGTGCTCCTGTAGGAGATAATCAAAACTCTAAAACTGTAGGGGAATACGGTCCTGTTTTATTAGAAGATATACATCTAGTAGAAAAACTAGCTGCCTTTGATAGAGAGCGCATACCAGAAAGAGTAGTACACCCTAGAGGTGCAGGTGCATCAGGATACTTTGAAGCAACCAAAGATATGTCTGATTATACAAAAGCAGTATTATTTTCTAATGCTGGTAAAAAGACAGATCTAGCCGTACGTTTCTCTACGGTAATACATGGTAAAGGATCTCCAGAAACGGCTAGAGACCCACGTGGATTTGCTGTAAAATTTTATACAGAACAAGGTAATTATGATATCGTAGGGAATAATCTACCTATATTCTTTATCAGAGATGCCATTAAATTCCCAGACATGGTGCATTCTTTAAAACCATCTCCAGTTACAAATAAGCAAGATCCTAATAGAATCTTTGACTTCTTTTCAAATGTTCCAGAAGCGACACACATGTTTACAAGACTTTATACCGATTTAGGGATTCCTAAAGGTTACCAGTTTATGAATGGAAGTAGTGTACATGGTTATAAGTGGATTAATAAAGCTGGAAAAGTAACTTATGTAAAATATTCATGGGTTTCTAAACAAGGAGAAAAAAATCTAACCGTTGAAGAAGCATCTGCACAACAAGGTAAAGACTGGCAACATGCCACAGTAAGTTTACGTAAAGATATAGCAGACGGTAATTTCCCTCAATGGGATTTATATGTTCAAATGATAGAGCCTAAAGATCTTCATTCCTTTGATTTCTGGCCACTAGACGCGACAAAAGACTGGCCTGCAGATAAAATTGAAAAAATCAAAATTGGGACAATGACATTAAACCAGAATCCGATTAACTATTTTGAGCAAGTGGAGAGTATTGCATTTTCGCCTGGAGCGTTAATACCTGGAGTAGAACCATCTGAAGATAAGTTATTACAAGGTAGATTATTCTCTTACTTTGATACACAAAGACATAGATTAGGTCCTAATTTCCAACAACTAACGATTAACAAACCTCTAGAAGAACCTAACAACTACAACTCTGACAGTTGGGGTAGTTATGGTAATAAAAGGTTTAAAAATCCTGATGTAAACTACCAGCCTAGTACAAGGGTAGATTTAAAAGAAGATACTCAATACAAGCAATCTGAAACAACGCTGTCTGATGTGACTATTACACAAAAGAAAATTACAAAGACCAATGATTTTGCACAAGCTGGTGATTTTTATAGATCTCTATCAAAAGGAGAACAAGATAATTTAATCAAAAACTTAGCTGGTGATTTAGGTCAGGTAACTGATAGAGCTATTAAAATGAAGATGATTACCTTTTTCTATAAAGCAGACAGGAATTACGGTATAAGAGTCGCTGAGGCTCTAGGTTTCTCAGCAAAAGATTTTAGAAATTAAAAATAAATTTTAAAAAGAGGATGCATTAAAACGTCCTCTTTTTTATCTCAATTATTATGAAACATATCATTACATTAATCTTATTAATTATGACTGCAACCCTAAACGCACAGTCCATTTTTGAGTACTCAAGAAATGGAGATATAAAAAATCTAGAAGCACTTTATCAGGTAAGTAACGATACCATTAATAGTGTGGACAGTAAAGGTTTTACACCATTAATACTTTCTGCATATAATAATCAAACAGAAACTGTTTCTTTTCTTGTAAACAAAAAAGCAAATCTTAATGCAAAAGACCTATCAGGTAATACAGCATTAATGGGAGTTTGTTTTAAAGGAAGTTTTGAAATCGCAAAACTACTTATCGACAATGGTGCGGATGTTGATCAGCAAAATTTTAACGATGCAACAGCATTGATATATGCCAGCACCTTTGGACATACAGAGATCGTAAAATATTTACTAACTCATAATGCAGATAAGACCATTCTAGATAATAGAGGGAATACGGCTCTTAAACATGCTCAAATGCAAGGCAACACCGAGATAGTAGAACTATTAAAATAAAATTACTTAGTTAAGTTAGTTATGTTTTTTCACAATTAAGTAAAGAAAAGCTCTAGATATCTAGAGCTTTTTGCATTTATAGCTATGAACTACGTCTTTGTCTTTTACGCCTTTTCACACGCCATGGGGCGTTTAATATTAGGCATTTCTAATTACGATATTAACTCCTTATCAAATTTGTAAAACCACCACCATATGAATTCATAATAACTCTATCACTTATTAGCATTATGGTAATCTATAGGTCTTTTTTAATGCGTTAACTTTGCTTTTTCTAATAATAATCACATCCTTATATTTTAAAATGAAGCTTGAAGTTTCTAAAAATATAAAACGATGTCGCTTAATAAATAAACACCCACATGGAATCAACTGACTTAATGAACATCATTCAAGGAATTCCCAAGGCAGAACTTCATTTACATATAGAAGGTAGTTTTGAACCTGAATTGATGTTTCAAATAGCCAAAAGAAATAATATCACTCTAAATTATGAATCTATAAATGCTTTAAAAAAAGCCTATAAATTTAATAACCTGCAGGAATTTCTAGACATCTACTACACAGGTGCTCAAGTACTTTTAAAGGAAGAAGATTTTTATGACCTTACTTGGGCTTATTTAACTAAAGTACACAGTCAGAATGTGGTACATGTAGAGGTATTTTTTGATCCACAAACGCATACAGAAAGAGGTGTTGATTTTAAAGTAGCTATTACTGGTATTTATAAAGCTCTAGAAAAAGCTAAGGAAGAATTACACATATCCTATCGATTAATCATGTCCTATTTAAGGCACATGACAGAAGAAGAAGCATTTAAAACTCTTGAAGAATCTTTACCATTTAAAGACTGGATTCATGGTATAGGCCTGGACTCTTCTGAGGTAGGAAATCCTCCTAGTAAATTTAAAGAGGTCTTTAAGGCGTCTGCAGCACAAGGCTATAAACTTGTTGCTCATGCAGGAGAAGAAGGCCCAGCAGACTATATCTGGGAAGCTCTAGACGTTCTTAATGTAGTAAGAATAGACCACGGTAATAGATGTTTAAGTGATGACGCACTGGTAGACAGATTATTAAAAGAGAACATGGCTCTTACCTTGTGTCCTTTAAGTAATCTAGAGCTTAAAGTGATAGATAAACTAGAGGATCATCCGGTTGCAAAAATGCTAGATAAAGGTATTCTAGCCACCATACATTCTGACGACCCTGCTTACTTTGGTGGTTATATGAATGAGAATTATTATGAAACAGCAAAGGCTTTAAACTTAACTAAGGATCAATTACAACAACTGGCTATCAATGCCTTTGAGGCAAGCTGGTTAAATGATAGCGATAAGAAAAAGCACATTACTGATGTGAAAAATTATTTCCTTTCATTAAATTAATATAGATCGATTGCCCTACTCTTACCGGTGCTCTACTCTATCTTTAGAAGGTGGATATCATAAAAAAGGCTCACATGAATGTGAGCCTTTTTTTATTTATTATAAGGAGTGAAATGTTATTTATTGGCTTTGAAACTAGCTCTTTCTAGTTCTATTTTACTCAACAACTCCAATTGATCTTTCTCAAAAAGATCGTCCATATTAAATAGTTCAGGATCTATTTTTGTCGATTTATAATTATTGTAATCCTGTATAATTACACCGTTTTTGTTTCTACGGTTTACGCTTTCGCGAAAGCGATAACCACATTCTTCTTCACAGTAAGAATACGCTAGATAATCGATAAGGTGGTCTTGCTGGTTGATCCAGTAAACAAAAACGTCTTCATGATCTTCTCCACCACCTTCTTCATTAAAAGTTACTTCTATTTCATGATATGACTTTCCTTTAATGCTGTCTTGTCCTATGTATTTTAGGTTAATAGCATCGCCATCTAGACTATAAGGAAGCTGGGCAAAATATATAACAGAGTTAAGACTCGCACTGTATCGCTGGGATAAAGAGTCTGGTAAATTAATCTTTGCATCATTGCTATAACGGTAAAAACCACTGTTGTTAAGTCTATCTAGAATAGCGTCCTCACCTATCGTTAGATGACGTTCATAATTATAATTACCGCCTTCTCTTTTTACAGAATAATCTATACCTCTAAATGTAAAATCTAGCTTCCCTTGTGATGCAAGGTCCGTCCCATGAGCTTTCATGGTTTCCATCATTATCGATCGAGGGTCTGGTGTATTAGAATCGCAAGAAATAAGAATCGCTGCGCTGCAAATAAATAGTAAAAAAATCTTTCTCATTTCACAAAGATATAAGAGAATCCCTAAAGGATTAAGGTATATTTGTCCTTTAATTATGGATTTTAAGAACAAAATAGAAATCAAGAATCGTAAAGCGCGATTTGAATACGAGATTCTTGATAAATACACCGCTGGTATTGTACTAGCAGGAACTGAGATAAAAGCTATACGATTAGGTAAAGCAAGTATCGCCGAGGGTTTTTGCGAGTTCAAGAATAATGAATTGTTTATTATTAATATGACAGTTCAAGAATACTCTCATGCTACTTATTTTAATCATGCGCCTAAACAAGAACGTAAATTACTTCTTAACCGTAAAGAATTAAAAAAACTAGAAAAAGGCGTTGCTAACTCTGGTAACACTATTGTACCGCTGCGCTTATTTGTTAATCAAAAAGGTCTAGCCAAAATAGATATCGCCCTAGCTAAAGGTAAAAAATTACACGACAAAAGAGAAACTCTTAAGGATCGTGATAATAAAAAACGCCTGGATCAGATTAAAAAAGAATTTAGAACATAATGGTTCTATTTATTATTTATTTATTTTTTAAGCAACTGTCTCTGTATCAAACCCTTTTGACTTCCAACTGCGTTGCATAATCTGTTTTCTCTTCGGCTGAAGGGAAAGGCCGGACTGAGATTGGATTGCTACATTCTGATTATTTAAAATTTGTTGCGATAAAAGCTTTCCCTAGCCCTAAAGGGTAGGTTTCTATTTCTTTATTCTAAAAAATACAACTTTATTTTCCGCATCCTTTAAGGTTGAGAAGCGTTAAATTCATGAATTAAATAAGAAGTCTGCAGGGATGGTAAAATAGAAACCGTGAACATTTCATGATAACTAAAAGTTATTTTTGTTTTTAATAAAACTACTTTTATGAAATCCTATATTCTACTCTTTACTCGTTTGTTATTAGGTATTATTTTATTCTGGCAAGGATTAGGTAAAATAGCTACATGGGGAATTGATAATGTATACAAAAATGGTTTTGCTAGTTTTGAAGATAGTTTCTTACCCAACTTTGTGTTGAAATTTACAGTTTACTTTACTTCTTATGGAGAGTTTCTCACAGGAATTCTACTCGTATTAGGCTTTTTCAGAAAGCTATCTTATGGTGTAATCGCTCTTATTCTTTTAATTGTTTCTTTCGGTCATGGTATGCAATCTCCTATATGGGATTTACAAAATGTTTTTATACGAGCGGTATTACTAGTTTTTATAGCATGGTTTTATAAAGACGACTCTTTAAACATAGATAGGTTTCTATTCAAAAATAAAGAGGTCGTTTAAATCAAAATTTCTTAATTAAAAAAACACCGCGTCAAACCTTTTTGGTTTGCAACTGCGTTGCATAACTTGTTTTCCCTTCGGCTGAAGGGAAAGGTTGGACTAAGATTAGATTACAATCTTATGGTTTGATTACTAGCAATTATAAAGAACTTGCTGTGGTATAAAGCTTTCCCTTTTTCTAAAAGTAATTTTTACCGAAACCTTTCCCTAGCCCTAAAGGGTAGGTTTCTATTTCTTTATTCTAAAAAAAATACAACTTTATTTTCCGCACCCTTTAGGGTTGGGGAACGGAAAATTATCAAATTTAACAAGGGGTTTGCAGTGATGTAATTGACTTTTTTTTCAACCTATTTGTATACTTTTTCAAATCTCAGGCAACTATTTTAAAAATTCTTCGTCTTAACATTAGATAATTGTCATTAACACAATAACTTTATAGTCCGTTGTTTATTTGCAATCAACTAACAAACCACCAAGATGAATTACATTATTAAAACTACGATTACTTTTATTATCGGCATGTTGTTTTCTGTTTATGCACATGCACAATTAACAGGAACATTAACCGACTCAAATGAAGATCCCATTGCCTTTGCTTCTATATATATAAAAGGAACGTACAAAGGGACTACCACTAACCAGAATGGTAATTACACACTTAAACTAGATGGTTTTAAAGACTACGAGATCGTCTATCAGTCTCTGGGTTATCGACCTAAAACTATTCAAATTTCTTTTACTCAAAATGGCCAGGTGCAAAATGTATCTCTAGAAGAAGAGGTGGCATCTCTTGATGCGGTTATTGTAAATTCAGATGAAAATCCTGCCGACCGTGTGATACGAGAAGCGATCAAGAACAGAGAGATGAATCGTAAAAAGTTCTCAAGTTATAAAGCAGATTTTTACTCACGTGGAATATGGCGTATGAAAGATGTTCCAGAAAAATTTATGGGACAAGAAGTAGGTGATCTAGAAGGATCGCTAGATTCTTTATCACGCAGCGGTGTCGTTTACTTATCAGAAACGGTATCTGAAATAGCTTATGAAGCACCAGATAATTTTAAGGAACATATTATCGCTAGTAAAATATCTGGAGATGATAACGGTTTCAGTGCTAATAGTGCCGAAGAAGCTAATTTTGATTTCTATAACAACAATATAAATCTTAACAACCGTATCGTATCCCCTATTGCCGACTATGCTTTTGGGTATTACAAGTATAAATTATTAGGTACTTTTTATGACGAGAATAAATTCTTAATTAATAAAATAGAAGTGATCTCTAAACGTCCTAAGGATAACACTTTTAACGGTATTATTTATATAGTAGAAGATCAATGGACTATTTATGGTCTAGAAATGACCACTTTAGGTGAGAACATAAACGTACCTGTCATTGAGAATCTTACTTTTAATCAAGACTTTACATATGAGCCTAGCAGTGGTGACTGGGTAAAAAGGTCACAAAGTATTGACTTTATTTTCGCCTTTTTGGGTTTTAAAGGTAATGGTAGGTTTATAGCAAATTATACCAATTATAATTTTAAACCTGACTTTAACAAAGATTCATTCGGTCCAGAAGTATTAAGCTTTGAACTAGATGCAAATAAGAAAGATAGCACTTACTGGAGTAAAAAACGCCCTGTACCACTTACTGTAGAAGAATCTAATAATTATGTACGTAAAGACAGTATCGCTGCTGTGCGCAACGACCCTAAGTATAAAGACAGCGTGGACAGAGTGAATAATAAATTTCATATTCTAGACCCATTAACTGGTTACACTTATAGAAACAGTAAGAAAAATGAGAGTTTCAGCTATAATGGGTTATTAAATCCAGGTAGTTTTAAAGGTTTTAATACAGTCCAAGGATATGTAGTAGGTACCGGTTTTAGTTACTCAAAAGGTTATGATGACGACTATAACCGCAGTCTTTATGTAACTAGTAATATCAACTATGGAATATCTGATGACAGATTGCGATACACAGCGCGAGCTAATTACAGATTTAATAGAACTAATAGAAGAAACTTATCTGTTTATGGTGGTACAGAAGCAAGACAAATCAATAATTCAAACCCTATAAGTGGTCTAGAAAACACTATTTCTAGTCTCGCATTTGAACGTAACTATGCTAAGTTTTATGAAGTAGACTATGCCGGTGCTAGTTATTCTGAAGAAATTGCAAATGGCTTTTTCTTAAGTGGTAGACTGGATTATGAAAGACGTCAGGGACTTAATAACACCACAGACCAGGTATGGTTTACTCAAAGTGATGTGGATTACACGAGTAACAATCCGCTGGGGTTAGATAATAACCAAGTGGCTACTATAGATGACCATGAACTAGTTAAAATAGGTCTAGGTCTAACTATACGTCCAGGTCAGAAATTCCAAAGTTATCCTGATCAAAAGTATAATATACGTAATGAAAAATACCCTACTATATCTCTAAATTATGAAGGTGCTGTAGCTGCTAGTAATAGCGATTATAACTTTCACCAGTTAAGAGCAAGTATTTATCAAAGTTTTGATATGGGCAACTTAGGTCGCAGTAGTTATTGGGTTAATGGTGGTACCTTCTTAGATGGTGATGACATTTCCTTTGTAGACTACCAGCACTTTAATGGTAATCGATTAAGATATAAGTTACAAGCCCTTAATCCTTATGGTTTTGGCTTGCTTAACTACTATGACTACAGTACAAATGGAGACTATGCACAAGTACACTTACAGCACGATTTTAAAGGTTTTGTACTAGGTAAAGTACCAGGATTAAATCGTTTAAACTACGACCTCATTTTAAGTGGTAAAGCTCTATTTACAGACCGCAAACCGTATTTTGAGGCTAGTGCAGGAATAGATAATATCGGTTTTGGTAAATTCCGTCCTTTCCGTGTGGATTATGTTTACAGCATGACTAGTGGTCGCAATTATGGTGCTTTTGTGGTAGGTATTAACTTTGGGTTATAGATGGATATTAATTCCGCTTTCGCGAAAGCGGATACCTAACAAGCACTTTTAAAACAGTACAGATAATAGAAAAGACCAACTTAATAAGTTGGTCTTTTTTTGTTGTTGTGAATTCAAATAAGTAATAGAATTAAAACCAAATCTTAAAGTGAATATTGATAAAATAAAAAACACCTCTTTATTTGCATAAAGAGGTGTTTTATTAAAATACGAATGTCAATTTACTATTAAAGTCCTTCTTTAAGCTCTGCAATAGTTTTTGCCATTACTACACCAGGTAATTTTACCGGTGCTGCAACCTCAGCTATAAAAGTTCCTTTTACTTCTCCTCTTTTGTAAGTTGTAAAACCGATACGGTATAAACCTGCAGTAAGAGCTTTAGTCGGGCTACCTACTTCACTCTTATATCTTAATAAAGAGTTGTAACTGCTACCACTAGGTTGCTTAGGCATTTCACTACTGTCATCATTACTAGCTAGCGTAGTCCACGTTGCGCTTTTTACACCTTCTTCTGTAACATTTTCTTTTTGAAAAATAGTAGAACGCTCTAGAGTGATGTACGTATCAAAGAAATCTTCAGAAGATGCATTTTCTTTATAAGCAGCAGACTGTATTGCTTTCTTAATTTTGTTTTTTCCTACTGGAGATACCATTCTTACACCTAATTCTGGCGCTACAGCTGGTACCCATACATAAATGTAATAGAATTTCTTGCCATCTTCTACCGCGTCTTCATTACCTGGAGCTGCATACCCTACATAAGAGATTACATCTGTATAAGGTACTTTGATAGTTTTAGGTCCGATCTTTTTTTCGATAGAACTTCCGAATTTTTTCATTTTTTGAGCTTCTGCATTGAACATTGCACAGAAAGCAAATACTGATAATACTACTAATTTAATTTTCATAATCTTTTAGTTAATTTGTTAATTATTAGGACACTCGTTATTTTAATTTAATTCAAAGGTTACAGTAACGCTATGTGGCTGTAAGGTCGTTGTACCATAGCTTTGTAAATATTGTGAGTTTGTATTTTGATCTGTTATACTCACAATTTCACCTATCGACTTATTCATTTTTCCAGCGATGGCTGTTGCTCTTTCTCTTGCGTTTGCAATAGCTTTTACAGAAAGATCTACTAGGTCTTGATCTGTTAACGCTGTTGTTTCTACCTCGATATTTGCAATAGACATTCCTGCAGACTTCAGATTTAATATCTTTCTTACCTCTTCTTTATTAGAGGTTTTTAAAAAATAATATGCTGATTCCCTGTTCTGGCTATAAGCCATAGAAAACTCGTAATAGGTATTTCTTTTAAACCTATTAAAATCAATGTCTAGGTCTTTAAGTTTTTTAATTACGTTTTGTTTTACCACTTTTAATGAGGTAGCTTCTACCTCTGCAGAGCCTTCATAAACTAATACTTGTTGTAGTGCGATGAGAACTACATAGTTCTCATCGACTAAATTTTTATCAGTTTCACCGATTACTGTAATGGTGTTTTCTTTTTCTTGAGAGTTTGCTATAATGGCAAGCAATAAGGCTATTATGTATAGGAGCTTTTTCATAAGAAAAATTGTTTATTTTGTTCTTAAAAGAATAAGATAGAAGCAACTATCATCCATGCACCTACAAATATTCCTACTATACCTAACTTACCTTGTTTAGGTGCTAGTTTTGCTCTTAAAGCATTTGCTTTTTCCTTAGCAGCTTCGTTTTTAGATAATACGTATTTGTTAATAAGGCTAAATCCTAACATGAATCCTAAAACAGCTTCTACTATACTACCTGCTAGTAATGTTACCCACCAGATAGGGAATGTAGAAATCCAACCTAGGTTTAAAATAGAAAAAATAATTCCCCATATACCATAAAAGCAAAAGATCATACCTATCCATCCTTGGTAAGGCTCTATTTTTTCTAAAAGTTCTTTGGCATTAGGTTTTTTTGATAATAACAAAGATGGTACTGCGATGATGCTTAATAAGATTAGTGTAATTCCGAAAATCATAATGTTTGTTTTTAAGGTTAAATTTGTTTGTTTTATAATTGAAACATCTGGTTTATTTTAAGTTGATGTCTCTCATATTTCTTCTGCAAATTTATGTTGCTACTACAGTTTAAATAACCCCTTATTAAGTGAAAACGTATACCCTGAAAACAGGGTGTTTTAACATAACAGCTTGTAAAACAATAGCTTAAAATTATATTTATTTACGATTACCGATTATAAAATCCATTTTAAATTTGGATTAAATGGAAAAACATAATTTTTTATATTTTGATGAATTGATCGCATTAATCTATCACTCTAAATACCAGTATTTAAAACCATATAGAAATAGAAAAGAGCTCTACAAATGATATAGAACTCTTTTTATAATAGGATATAGTATGAATGTCTTTTTTAAGAAACGTAACCTTTTTTAATAGCATATTTAGTCAATCCTGCTAGGTTTCTTACATTCAGTTTAGTAATTAGATTCTTGCGGTAACTTTCTATGGTGTGTTTACTTAAAAAGAGCTTATCTGCTATCTCTTGGGTTGTATATTCTTCAGCAATCAAGGAAATGACTTCTACTTCTCTTTTAGTCAGTTTTATTTCTTGATCTTTATTTTTTTCAAATTTATTTTTAAGATAGATATCTTTAATCTCTTTTGAGAAGTACTTTTCGCCACTTAGAATAGTTTCTATAGCTTTTAAGAATTCTTCTTTTTGTGCATTTTTCTGTAAATAACCATCTACATTACTCTCAATAAGCTCGTCGATAATATCTGGAGTGTTATGCATACTCACGACTAGAGTTTTTACCGTACTCGATGTTTTTTTAATCCACTTATTTAATGCTATACCATCTACTTCTGGCATGGTAACATCTGTAATAACCAGATCTATCTTTTCGTCTTTATTAATAGTCATATACTTTTGAACATGACCACCGTGTTTTCCTGTATATAAGATGTTATAATTACTCTCTGTTTTAAGAATGCTTAATAAACCATCTAAAAACATTTTATGATCGTCAGCTATAATAAGATTATGCTTCATTTCTTTCTTCTTTAAAAGGAATCTCTATATTGATATTCACACCTCTATTAGGTTGAGAATCTATATGTAAAATTCCGTTATAGTTTTCTACTCTATTCTTAATATTTGTTAATCCTATACCTAATGTGGTCATAGCGATATCAAAACCAACACCGTCATCTTCATAAACAAAGAATAAGGACTCATTTAAAAGGTCTAGTTGTATATCTATTGTTTTTGCCTGAGCATATTTAAGCGTGTTGGTAGTTAATTCTTGAAAAATAGAGAACATTTCATTTTGTAAAACCTTATTCAACTTATTAATCTTTTCTTCGTCAAAAAAAGATATATTAAAAGTTATTTCACTGGCTTCTTCCACCTTGTTGATGTATTCTTTAACTAAAAATACAAAGTCGTTTTCTCTTATTTTTTTAGGTAATAAATTATGAGATAAATTTCTTACCTGCTCATAAGTATCATCTAGCTGGCTGTAAATTAACTTTAATTTATCTGGGTGATTAGATAGCTGGCTAAACTGTAATTTAATAGCCGCTAGATTACCACCTACACTATCATGCATCTCTTGTGCTATCTTCTTACGTTCTTGATCTTGCCCTCTTACCGCTGCTTTAATCAATTTAATTTCTTGGTCTTTTTTTAATGAAAGTACCTGTTGCTCATTTATTTCTTTCTCTTTTAAGTTTAATAAACTTTGAGCTTGTAGTTTTTGATAATAGTTAATTAACAATCCAAAAATAGGAACCAATAAAATAAAAAATGCAGCAAGCACTACATATTTGATAGTCTTCTCTCTATCTAATTCTACTGCCTTTAAGGCCTCCTTTTCCTTAAGTAAAATAATTTCATTTTTACGGCGCTCTACACCATTTTGTAGCTGTAAAACTTGATTCTCATTTTGTTTTGCAATAATGGATTGTTGCAGTTTAATCTTTTCTAAATCTGCATCTTTGTTCTTTAAATTTAAACTCTTATTTAGGTTTTCAATTTTTAATAACTTGATCGTTTTTTCTTTTTCTAGAGTTTTAAACCTCACCTCTAGTCTATTCAGTTGTTTTTCGGTTATGGAATTATCTATAGAGTCTTTGATTTTCTGATACATTTTACCATAATTATAGGCATTTCTATAATCACCTTTTCTAGCCATTAATTTCTCTAACATTAAATAGCTATTCATTTCTATGTCTAGATTACCTAAATTCATAGACTTAACTAGTGCGCTAGAAAAAATTAAAGATGCCTGACTATCATTTTTTTGATCGTATAAAATGGTTCCTATTTTACCAAGAGCAATAAGCTCGATATCAGAAAATCTATTTTTAAAACTAATATCCTTTGCGTCATAATAAGCTGTAAGTGCCTTATCTATTTCTCCTCTATTGATATGGTTATCACCTATATTAATGATCACATTAACTAGTGCCTGTTTTCTAAAATCCTCTTTCTCACAAATGGCTTTTGCTTTCTGTAAATAGGTATTAGAGATTTCATATTGGGACAGAGAAGAATAAATCGAACCTAAATTGATGTAGCTGCCTAAAATAATCTCTTCATCATTAGAAAATTTTATACATTTTTTTAATAGGTCTAGTGCCTCTTCATTTTTTCCTAATGTAACATAAGTACTAGCTAGTCCATGTAAATGAGAATAGTAAAGATTAGTTTCTTTATACTTTTCACTTAATTGAGCACCCTTAATATGCCAGTTTTTACTTTCCTGATATAAACCTTTATTTTTATTATTTAAAGCCAGTAATTGATAAGATAATATAGTGAGCCGTATACCTAAAGAATCGCTAACTGTATTCTTGCCCTTAAGCGCTTCATACGTATAATAGATAGAAGAATCTGTACTTACATATTTGTTATGGTAATAAGCCAGCAGCAAATGAGTATTAGTAATCGACTTTTTAAACTTAAAGTTTTTAAGAGCACGATGTGCTTCTTTATATGCCTTATTATCCTCGCCATTATTATAGTAATAAAACAACTTATCTACTATTTCATCCTCTGTTTCAACACTATAATCAGTTAGTTGCCCCATACATAGTGATGCATAGCATAAAAAGAATAAAGCTAGTATGTATTTGGGCCTAAAAAGCATGCACAAATGTAGGTATTGCATTACTCAAAAACATCCCAAAATACAGGGGTTTATTGATTTTTTATCAAATCAAAAAACAACTTTTTCACACGTCTTAAATAAGAGATACACATTCTCATTTTTTTCTAAGTACACATCACTAAAACTAAAAACAAAGTAATGATTATCTCTAAAATCACTAACTTCACAGTCTATAATTAAAGAAAGTACAGCTCTTATAATAAAACAGGTCTTTAGATCTATTAATTTACTGAACCAGCACTTATTACGACTTTAATACATTTCTTAATAAGTGATTAAAGATTAATAAACAGAATTAAAATAAAGTAAGATAAAATGAAAAAAATTGCCCTATTACTATTCGTTGCAGGTTTAACATTCTCTTGTACAGAAAAAAAAGAAGAAAAAGCAACTGAAGAAGTCGCTACAGAAAAAACAACAGAGACTACCTATAACTATAAATCTGACCAGACTACTTTAACATGGACAGCTTATAAAACACCCCAAAAAGTAGGAGTTTCAGGTACCTTTGACACAATTAAAGTTACTGGTAATAAAGCATCTAATAATGCTGAAGAAGTACTAGCCGGTGCTGCATTTAAAATAGACGGACTTTCTGTTAATTCAAAAAATGAAATACGTGATCCTAAACTAGTAGAGTTTTTCTTTAAAAACCTAGTAAACCCTACGTTTAATGGTGAATTCGGTACATTTAACAATGGTACTGTAGATGTTACATTGAACTTCAATGAAGTAGAAAAAGTAATTCCATTTACGTATACACTAGTAGAAAATAAGTTAACTATTAATGGTACTATCGACATGATAGAAGACTTTAATGCTACAAAATCATTTGACGCTATTCATGAAGCATGTAAAGAATTGCACAATGGTAAAACATGGCCAGATGTAGCTATAGAAGTTGTAGCACAATTATAAAAAACAAAATCTTTTATAGATTTAAAGCTCATAGATTCACAAACATGAATTTATGAGCTTTTTTATTAATTCTATTTGTAGCTTTGAATAGAAGATTATTAAATGATTTTTTTCCTGAAAAAGAAGAAGAAAATTAAAGTAATAGTTTGATATTGATCTCGCTTTCGCGAAAGCGGAACAAAAAAAAGCCTCCTTGCTTTATACATTCTTAGCTTAAAAAACAACTTTACTCATTACTACTAGAGCTTAAACACCACAACAAATGAAATTAAAAAGAAATCTAATCTATACAGTGCTACTTCTCAATAGCTTGATCTTAATAAACTGTAAATCTGAAGAGAAAGACCAAAATAATTCTGAATACTCTACATATAAATCACCTAGCGAGGTGTTATCTATCATAGAAGAAAGTACCATTACTCTAGGTAACGGAGATTATATTAAGGATATCAAAGATTTTACTCATGAAGATTATTTTTATACGGTAAATGATGGTGAAGATTGGATAGTTTATAAAACACCGAACTCGGGCGGCACGACAAAAAACTCTAGCAATACCAGGTCTGAATTGCGCCTTAAGGATGAGTGGATTCCAGAAAATGGAGGTCAATTATCTGGCACCTTAAAAGTAACACACGTATCTACTAACGGAGATGCTAGAGTTGCAGCAGCCTATTCTGTCGTGGTAGGTCAAATACACAGTAAAGAAGGAAACGAGAATGAACCTATTAAAATATTTTACAAAAAATTCCCTGGCCATACTAAGGGTTCTGTTTTTTGGAATTATGAAATCAATACCAAAGATGATAATTCAAAAAGATGGGATTATTCTACTGCGGTATGGGGTTATGACATGTCTGTAGTAGGTCCAGAATCAAATACAGCACCAGAAGAACCGGCAGATGGGATAGAATTAGGTGAAGAATTCAGCTATGTAATAAATGTCTCAGACGGTATTATGGAACTTACTTTTACCAGTCCAGGACACGAAACGGTTAATTTTTCTAAGGACTTACTACATACAGAATTTGCTGCCAAAGAAGATCTCCCTAAACAAATAACGACACTGTATGCCTCTATAGGTAGAGACGGCACAGAGATGGCACATTCTTATGCAGGAGAAATTCAGTATTTTAAACAAGGTGCTTACAATCAAGCTAATGGAAAGGACCCTGAAAAAAACATCGTATGGAATACAGGGTCTGACATTTATAATGGCGATTTAAAAAAACAGTATGAAAACGGTAGTTATGCCGAAGTATGGTTTAAAAAAGCTAGCCATAAAGTAAATAAGGCTAGTAAATAACAAGAAGAAAAAGCTGTTAAAGAGAGGTAATCGATATCTTAATCTCTCTTTATACGTTTCATGAATTCTATAATATAAGGCTTAACTAATTCAGGTCGTCCCCATGAAATTTCATGACCTGTATTAGGTATGGTGATAATCTCTATATTAGGAAAAACACGTTCTGTATATGACACATTTATATAAGGGACAAGATCATCTTTATCTCCATGTATGTGCATGATAGGAACAGTCACTTTTTCCCAATCTTTTTCTATTAAAGCAAGTTCTTGTGCATGCGTGGTTTTCTCATCTCCAGCAACATGATAGCCGGTAGGCACTAACCAGCGCGTTAACCAGTATTGTGTAAGGTCAGACTGCCATACTCTTTGTTCATTATCTGGATCTATGGCTGGCGATACCATCATCACACCTTTTACGTTTTCATTTTCTAAAGATAATCTTGCAGCTAGTGGTCCTCCATAAGAAGCGCCTATTACAATCATATTTTTTAAATTAAGAGAACTTACTACTTCATTCATGACCTTGGCTTGCGTATCTATAGAAGTTAATGACTCACCAAAGTTAGAATACCCATAACCTGGTCTGTCTATAGCATGTAGGTTTGCCTTGTTGTACAATAAACTATCTTTAAGATAACGTCTCCAGGCACTTAGCGAACTAGGAGAACCGTGTAAAAAAACGAGATTGATATCATTATCTTCTTTTGTAACACTTTGAATACGCACATTAAGGTCTAGACTATCTATAGCTACATAAGAGATATGAGATAGAGCGTCTATCTTAGAAAAGGAGGTTGTTATTTCTTCATCATTTAAACGGTATTGTAAACTGCTACAAGAGGTTAAAAACAAACCACCTATTACTATTAAAAATATGTTTTTCATAAAAAGGTGTATCACTAAGCCCAGCGGTAATGTATCAAACAGATATCACAAACGACAGGTTCCTTTTCATAAATTTTACTTAAGAAAAACGTAGTAAAATAACACGATAATAATGATTACTCTAAAATTTTAATTCTTACCACCTAAAAATGGTACAAATCTAAACTCGCCAAAGGTTTCCTTTGAAAAGTCTGTTGCGCTTTCTCTAATAATTAAAGTCATAATTTGTGGGTCACTACCTACTGGAATCACTAGCCTACCTCCTATTTTTAGTTGGCTTAATAATGTTTGAGGTATTTCTGGTGCTCCACAAGTAACGATAATAGAATCAAAAGGAGCCTCTTCTGGCAGTCCTTTGTAACCATCGCCAAAAACGTATTTCCTAGGTCGGTAATTCAGTTTTCTAAAAAGTAAATTGGTTTTCTTGTACAGTTCATTCTGTCGCTCTATCGTATAAATTTGAGCTTTCATTTCTAACAGTACAGCACATTGATAACCACTACCTGTTCCTATTTCTAGAACCTTATCTCCTGGTTTTAATTGCAGTAACTGACTTTGAAAAGCAACCGTATATGGGTGCGATATCGTCTGGTCTGCTCCTATAGGAAAAGCCTTATTCTGGTAAGCATGCTCTAAGAATGAACTGTCTAGAAATAAGTGTCTAGGTACTTTATTCATCGCATCTAGAACAGACTCATCAGTTATTCCCTTTGAACGCATCAACTCTACCAGCTGGCGTCGTTTTCCTTTATGTATGTAATTATCTTTGATAGGGTCAAAAATAGTTTCCTACATTCTATTTTCAATTGAAAAAGTCCAACTATTTTTCAACAAAAGATTGTCAATTAAATGGGATAAGATTCTGTTTACTCATTTTTATTTAACAATCATTTCCCTATTTTTACAAAAACGCAATTACTATGCTTAAAGCAGGAGTTCTCGGTGCTGGTCACCTAGGTAAAATTCACCTTAAATTATTACAACAAAGCGAGCGCTATGATTTGGTAGGTTTTTATGATGCAAATCCTGAGCACGCTGCACAAATAGAGGCAGATTTAGGTTACAAATATTTTTCTGACATTGATGAGTTAATCGCTGCTTGCGATATGATAGACGTAGTCACTCCTACTTCTTACCATCATCAAAGTGGTGTAAAAGTTCTAGAGGCAGGAAAACATTTATTCATAGAAAAACCGATTACTGTAACCGTAGAAGAAGCAAATGAATTGATCTCGCTTTCGCGAAAGCGGAACCTAAAAGGTCAAGTTGGACAAGTAGAACGTTTTAACCCAGCATTTAGATCGGTAAGTGATCGCATAGAAAGTCCTATGTTTATTGAAACACATCGCCTAGCAGAGTTTAATCCTCGCGGTACAGATGTAAGTGTGGTACTAGATTTAATGATACATGATATAGATGCTATTCTTAGTGTGGTAAACAGCCCAGTTAAGAATGTGAGCGCTAGTGGAGTTTCTGTAATCTCTGAAACTCCAGATATCGCAAACGCGCGTATAGAGTTTGAAAATGGATGTGTGGCAAATCTTACTGCCAGCCGCATCAGTTTAAAACAAATGCGTAAAGCCCGCTTTTTCCAAAAAGACGCTTACATATCGGTAGATTTTTTAACTAAAAAGGTAGAAGTGGTACGCATGAAAAATGCTCCAGAAGTTCCAGGAGATTTTGATATGATTTTACAAAATGCCGAAGGAATCAAAAAACAAATCTATTTTGACAATCCAGATGTAGCAGATAATAACGCCATTCTAGATGAATTAGAAACCTTTGCAGACGCTATAGAAAATGATACCAGACCTATCGTTAACCTAGAAGATGGTACTGCAGCACTAGATGTAGCTTTAAAAATAATTAAAGAGTTTAAGTCTTTATAGATAGTAACTCGATATTATAAATATAATTAAATATTCTGCATTGTAGGCAGGATGATAATCATAAATTAAAAACTAATTACTTCATATTGTGATGGTTTAAATGTTTTCACAAGAGTAATTATTACTAATAAGAAAAATGAAAAACATTACAGTTATAGGTGCAGGAACCATGGGAAATGGAATCGCACACACATTTGCTCAATCAGGATTTAAGGTTGCTCTAGTAGATATTTCTCAAGAAAATATCGATAGAGGTTTAAACACCATCGCAAAAAACCTAGATCGCATGATTGCCAAAGAGCGTATCACAGAGGCTGATAAAGCTACCACTCTAGGCAATATTACTTCTTATCTAGATTTAAAAGCTGGTGTTGCACAAGCAGATCTAGTGGTAGAGGCAGCAACTGAAAATGTGAACCTGAAACTAAAAATATTTGGTGATATGGATGAATTTGCTCCAGCAAATTGTATTCTATCTACTAACACGTCTTCTATATCTATTACTCAAATCGCAGCGGTAACAAAACGTCCAGAAAAAGTAATAGGAATGCACTTTATGAATCCAGTGCCTATTATGAAACTGGTAGAAATCATAAGAGGTTATTCTACTAGTGACGAGGTTACTAAGACCATCATGGAACTTTCTAAGCAGCTGGGTAAAACACCTACAGAGGTTAATGATTATCCAGGTTTTGTAGCAAACCGTATATTAATGCCTATGATTAACGAGGCTATTGAAACACTTTATAATGGTGTGGCTGGTGTAGAAGAAATAGACACAGTAATGAAATTAGGTATGGCACACCCTATGGGTCCATTACAACTAGCAGATTTTATAGGTCTAGACGTTTGTCTTTCTATTCTTAACGTGATGCACGACGGATTTAAAAATCCTAAATATGCACCATGTCCACTGTTAGTTAATATGGTTATGGCTGGTAAAAAAGGTGTGAAATCTGGAGAAGGTTTCTACGACTACTCTACTTCTAGAAAAGCAGAGGTTGTAAGTGCTAGTTTTAAATAATTAGAAAATGAGAAGAATTGTAATTTTAATTTGTATTGTTTTAAGTTTTAACTCTTGTGATAAACTCGATAACTATTCACAAAATAAGGATGATTTTGATGGTGTCACTATTTACAAAGTTGATAAGAATCATATGCTTAAAGAAATTGGACAATTATTTATGAAGTCTAATAAAGACGTCTCTATTAGTAAAGGTTATTCTTTTGAAAATAATAAAAAATTCCATTATCTAAACATCAATTTAAATGAAGGTTCAGTTAATAATCTATCCGACTCCACAGTCGTTTCTTTAGGGAATAAAGCACTCCATATTTTAGAAAATGAAATTATTAATTTTAAAGAATATAAAAGGGCAGACGTAATTTTCTCATCTCGTATCAAACATGATGAAACAAGTATTGTGAATAAAAAAATAGTCAGGATTAAATCTACTGAATCTAAGTTGTAAATAATGCCCACAATAAAACCATTTAAAGGAGTACGAGCTACCGCAGATAAGGTTGCGCATGTAATATCGCGCACTTATCAAGATTATGGTAAGAAAGAACTTAAGGCGCAGCTCAAGTACAATCCTTACAGCTTTTTACAAATTTTAAATCCTGGTTATAAATTTAATCAAGAGATAACTGGACTGGACCGGTACAGTCTCGTTAGAAATAGATATTTAGAATTCAAAGAAGAAGGATATCTATTAGAAGATGAAAAGGCTGCTTTTTACATTTATGAAAACATAGATCCGCATCACAGTTATACTGGTATCATAGCTGGTACGAGCACAGATGATTACCTTAATAATAAAATTAAAAAGCATGAGGATACTTTAAGTTTAAAAGAAAATCTCTTTAAAAATTATTTAAAGGCCGCTGGTTTTAATGCAGAGCCTGTTTTACTTACCTATGAAGATAGATCTGAGATCAATCAACTAATAGCCGAAGTTAAAACTACTGCTCCAGATCAACATTTTTCTACCACAGATTTTAACTCGCATAAAATATGGCCGGTTATAAATCCTCAATTAATAGAAAAGATAGAAAAAGAATTTAAAGAACTCTCACAACTTTACATTGCAGACGGTCACCACCGCAGCGCTAGTTCTAGCCTACTGGCACAAGAAATGGGCGATGAAAAAGAGAGTTATAAATTTTTCATGAGTCTTCTCATAGCAGAAAGTCAGCTTAACATTTACGAATTTAACAGACAGATAAAAGATCTTAATGGTCTTAATAAGCAAGAGTTTCTCATGAAACTCGATCAACATTTTAGAATACAAAATCGCGGTTTAGAACTCTATAGACCTTCTAAGAAACACCATTTTAGCATGTATCTAGATGGAGAGTTTTACAGTCTTTATTTGCGTAAAGGACTTTTAAAAGAGTTGACTCCTTTGCAGGATCTAGATCCGCAGTTGTTGTATGATCTTATTTTAGATCCTATTTTGGGTATTAAAGATTTACGCACAGACAGTCGCATACAGTACAGTTATGGAAAACATGACTTAATGCACATGAAAGAACGTGTGGATAAAAGAGAATTCAAAGTTGGTTTCGGCTTATTTCCTACTACGGTAGAGCAAATGAAATCCATAGCCGATGCAGATTTGAGAATGCCGCCCAAGAGTACGTATATACGCCCCAAACTACCTAGTGGTTTGATAATTTATGAATTTTAAACATGAGCACAATTAAAGAATCTCTGTTACGCTTTCGCGAAAGCGTGCAACCAAAAGCTACTCTAGTAGCAGTAAGTAAAACCAAACCTATAAGTGATCTAGAAGAGGCTTATGAAGTTGGTCAACGCATTTTTGGTGAGAATAAGATTCAAGAAATGACCGAAAAATGGGAAACGCTACCCAAAGATATTGAGTGGCACATGATAGGTCACACACAACGAAATAAGGTGAAATATATGGCGCCTTATGTTCACTTAATTCACAGTGTAGACTCACCTAGATTGCTTAAAGAAATTAATAAACAGGCTAAGAATAACGATCGTGTCATTAATTGTTTATTACAAGTGCATATTGCTCAAGAAGAATCAAAATTTGGTTTTGATGAGCAAGAGTTGATTACTCTTTTAAACGATGCTGCTTTTAAAGAATATGAAAACATTCAAATTAAAGGCCTCATGGGAATGGCTACTTTTACCGATAATGAAAACCAAGTGCGTGCAGAATTTAAAAGTCTAGCTGCTACTTTTAATAAAATTAAAACAGAAAACTTGTTAGATTCTAGACATGAATTTACAGAATTATCTATGGGTATGACTGGTGATTATAAAATAGCTCTAGAAGAGGGCTCTACTATGGTACGCATAGGTAGTGCCATATTCGGCAATAGGAATTATTAATATTAATAAGCTTAAAAGTCATGGAGCTATCCCTTAGTATACCAGCACTATTATTTCCAGCGATTTCACTAACCATGCTAGCATATAACGCTAGATATCTGGTAATTGCTACGTTAATAAGAAATTTACATGGTCAATATGAAGAAAACTCATCAGAAACTATAAGATTACAAGTTGAAAAATTAAGCAAACGATTAACGCTCATAAAAAACATGCAGGCGGTTGCTATTTTTAGCTTTTTACTAGCGGTGACAACTATGTTGCTTATTTATATTGAACAGAGTTTTATAGCCAATATCGTTTTTGGTTTGAGCCTTATTGCTTTGATGATCTCATTGATATTATCTTTTATAGAGGTTCAAATTTCTACCAAAGCATTAAGTATACAATTACAAAATATAGAAAAGAAAGAGAAATAAACAGATAGCGCACGTTCTAGAATAATTTTAAAAGCCTTGTGAATTTGTTTTCACAAGGCTTTCATATGTTGCTACTACAATGTTTAATAGTGCTAAAATTAAGATAAAACATCTTTTATAACTAAACGATTGTTTAGCTTAGCATCATATTACACAAACAATTAATATAAAAACAAATAATAATGAAAAATATAACCTCAAAATCCATTAATATATTATCTATTCTAGCTATGACATTTTTTGCGATTCCTAAGTTATTAGGACAGCCTACAAGCGTGGCAGGATTTAAACAATTTGAAAAAGTCATTCCTTTAGATGCAGAATTCTTCATGATCTTTACTGGAATATCAGAATTAAGTATGGCGATACTTATTCTATATTTTGCGATTACTCATAAAATAAAAGTTGGAATGTTTGCCTATGCATTTTTATTGATCACCATGATAACAGCATTAGGCTTGGAATTTATTGCTAGACCAGAACCTAAAATGGTATTAGTAATTATCGCAATTGTACTGGTCATATTTTCAGTGTATCAACTCCTCACGTTAAAAAATAAAGTAGTTGTGTAAGAAGTTACTATTGTAAGCTTAAGACCATAAAAAAAATGGAATTGAAACAAGAATTTCTTATCGGACAGAATAATTTCTATTTAGAAAAATCTAAATGTGTAATTGAATATGATAAAAATAAAGTGATTGACTTCACATTTGTTGGAAACAATGAACGTTTTGAAACTCTTGAAGAAAATGATGATTTTGAATTCAAAGACTTCATATATCCTCCAGAATTATATATTAGAAACCTTAATTTATCAAAAAATATGCAAAGTTTAATCACAGAAAACAATCATTTAGATTCTGAAATTGGGCTTTACTTTGGTGAACACGGAATGTTTGTTGGCGAGGTTTATGTGAAAAACAATTATATTAGAATTATTGGATTTGGAGAAGTATATGGTGAAAAATATCCTGTGAAAATTAACTATACGCTATAATGCCTAAGCAATAAAACAACAGGTAAAACTACATTTCTTAAAAGCACTTATCATAGTACAGTAACTCTAATTTTTTAATCTAATATGTATCTATTAGATATAAACCACCCTTCTAATGTTTATGTTTACATCTATCTAAAACTAGTTTCTATTAATAAATTATGAAAAACATACCTCATAAAGAGAATCAAATTCATTGCGTTAGTAATTTTGAAGACTTTATAAGTGCTTCCTTTCATAAAAAAATGAATGCGATTTGCTGGAATCGTGATTTAGTAGGTGATTTTTCTGAGATCGTTAGCAAGTTAGAATCAAATGAGAACATAGTCGAGATTCTACCAGATAATCTATTAGCACTTCAACTAAGTGAGCAAGGGCAACTGGCTCGTAACATACTTTTAGAAGATTTAAAGACCTTAAAAGATCTGGGCACATCTCCTACTCTTAACCTAATTGAGTTCTACGATAGAGACGATAGTTATCCACCCTTCCCAACAGATGTGTACTCTTTTCATGTAGATCGTTCTCCTATACCAGTAGACACTATTTTGTGCACCTATTATGGCGCATCAAGTGAAATAGTACCCAATTCACAAGCCGTACAAAAAATCCAGATTCCAGAAATACGCGAGGAACTTAAAAAATTACACGACAAATCAGAAGAAGATTTTGAAACCTTTTTAAGTGACAATTTCTTTGACCTACATTATCAAGAAACACCTGAATCACAACCTGTAAAATTAGAATTAGGTAACCTATACAGATTAGCTATAGATCATCCTGAGAGCAAAGTCCTACCTTGCGTACATCGTGCTCCAAAAGAAAAAAACGGAGAGAAAAGGTTATTGCTTATTTGTTAAAGACATTTATTGAATACAACGAATTGAACAGCTGTTATCAAAAATTAGATAGATTATACTAAAAAAAATAAAGCCTTGTGAAATGAACTTCACAAGGCTTATTATATTAAGGGATTCTATAAATTTAAAAGTATTAGGCTCTCGTTACTTTAAGCACTTTACTTAAATCATAACCACCGAATTTTTTCATATAAGATCTTGTAGAGCTACCATAAGCGTCTCTATTACTCTTGCGTCCATTTGATTTAAGAAATTTCTTCACACCACCTGGTCCAGATAAATGTGCAGCAGCAAGAATACCGCTCTCTGTTACTTCTACACCAGCAATAGTTTTTCCCTCATATTTCTCTATATAAGGTTTCAAAATCTTATGGTTGTATCGTAAATTTTGAATAAAGACTCTTTCTTGTAACCTTACTGACTTTAAAAAAGCAGTAGTATCTGTTACACCAAAATGTCTAAGCGTGACAGCACCGAACTGGTACTTACCCATGTAACCTAAAGTATTTACACGCCAGTGTTGACCTCTAGATTCTTTAAAAGCTAGTGCTTCCTTGAATGAAATAAAACTATCTGCACTGGACGTAGCCAGCGAGTAGTCTCGTAGATTCAAGTCTTCACTCTTTTCTTCGTTTTCTGTTTCTTCAAAAGGTCCCATTTCTAAAACCTCTTTTACAGCAGCTTTTTCAGAGTTGCTATTTGAAGAATCGGACTTTATATATTTAAAAGCCGAAAAGCTCATCAACAACACTGCTGGATAAGCAATAAAATTCACATATTGTGATCTCATAAATTTTGTTTCCGAAAGGTTACTGTCACACCTTTCTATAACGCGGCGCAAATTTACGACACTATCTCGCTTATTTGTTAGATCGATGTTAAAGAACTGATTTAAGGCACTATATCCTTAAAAAAAGACATTTTAAGCGGTCGTTAGTCTTTTAAACGATAGAAATGAGGTCAGTCATCTATATAACACGAGATTTAAGTAACAAAGGATAAACGAAATCTTTACAGATCTAGTAGAAATGCATTTAAAATTAACAAATAATAACATCTAGCACTACTTAATGGAATATGAAGCGCTATTAATCAATCGATTGCATGGTATTAACTCTATCTATTATTCTTTGCTATCCACCTTCTATAAGCCGCAGCATTACGATTGTGTTGCGCAAGAGTTTTGGCAAATTTATGATATCCAAAATTCTCAACATTTGCTACAAAATATAAGTAGTCGTGCTTTTCTGGATTGAGTACCGCATTGATCGCAGTTAAATCTGGAGTAACTATAGGACCTGGAGGCAGGCTAGAATATCTATACGTATTGTATGGATTATCTATTTCTAGATGTACATAAAGCACTTGCTTAATTTGTTGTTCAAAATCATTTTCAGATTTTTTCTTTGCATATATAACCGTAGGATCTGCATCGAGTTTTATACCTCTCGCAAGTCGATTAAGGTAAACACCTGCTACTCTAGGCATTTCGTCTACTTTGGCAGTTTCTTTTTGTACTATAGAAGCAAGCGTGTACACTTCACTAGGTGATAGATCTAGCTTTTTTGCTTTTGCAAGTTTTTCTGCCGTCCAGAATTGTTTGTGGTAAGACAGCATTTTATCTCTAAAACGCTCTGCACTCGTATTCCAGTAGGTCTCATAAGAATTAGGTAAATAGATACTCAAAGCTGTATTTTCATCCAGTCCATTTTCTTTTAAAAATACTGGATCTTTCATAGCCTTAAGTAAAGTCAGGCTATCCGGTTCTATTTGTTGTGATAGACGTCCTGCAAGGTTTTCTACACGTTCTTGATTATTAAAAGTGACCTTAATAGGCATGTTCTGACTGCGCACGGTATTTATAATATCGTTATTGCTAGAACCTTTTTTAATCAAAAATCTACCAGATTTTATATTCTCGTTATATTTCTTTTTAACTGCTGTGGTGTGTAAGTTGTCACGATCCTTTACAGCATCTGCTATAATAAGAAATGCGGTATTATAATCTGCATCACTAGGGATAAAAACCTCATAGGTTTCCGTTTCAAAATTAGTGTTAGAACCGAATAATATTGAGTAAATATTATAAGCAAAAATGCCCATAATTACCAGTCCCACGAGTACAATACCTAGGATGATTTTTTTATAATTCTTATTCATTGATCAGTTGGTAAAGGTGTTCGTTTTTATATGATTTTTCTGTGGCGATCCAGTCTTTTTTTATTCCGCTTTCGCGAAAGCGTAACTTTTCAAACAATTTGCGACTGGCTAGATTATCCTCACTTATACTCGCATATAATTGATGTAATCTAAGGTGTTTAAAAGCATAATTTATCATGAGTTCTAGTCCAGAAGTAGCTAGACCACGTGCACGGTCTGACTCTTGAGAGATAATTATACCTACTCCTGCACGTTTATGATAAGGGTCAAAATCATAAAGATCTACAACTCCTTTAATTTCATTATTTAAATTGCAAATGGCGAGACGTAATTGTTTTACCTCATAAATATCGCGGTGCGCATTTTCTAGATATTCTCTAATGGTAAATTTAGAATAAGGAGTTATGGTATGACCGAATTCCCATAGCTCTGGATTGTTCTCTAATGCATAGATAAAATCTAGATCTTCTGGATCTACTGCCCTCAACTCACATAAATCGTTTTTTAACATCATACGGCTATCGCTCCTTTAAAAACTTGCGTTGCAGGACCGGTTAACCATATATCAGTATATCCTTGAGGAGATGGCTGGTATTTCACTTTTAAAGTACCGCCAGGTGTAAGAAGTGACACCTCGTTATTTTGTGTTTGTTGTGTGTTATGCATGGCAAGAGCTACTGCTGTAACACCTGTACCACAACTTAGAGTCTCATCTTCTACTCCACGCTCATAGGTGCGTACTTTAAATACGTTACCACCTTGTGGTTCTACAAAATTTATGTTTGCACCTTCTTTTCCATAAAGATCATTACGCAGGTGCCTACCTTGTGTAAAAACATCTGTATGATCTATGTTATCAGTTAATTGAACATGGTGCGGTGAACCTGTGTTAGTGAAAATATGTCCATCAAAGACTTGTACCACAGGCACATCTGTCATTTGTAAACTTACCTCTCCATTATCAAATAAATGAGCATGATGTAAACCGTCTGTAGCCTCAAAACTTGCGGTATCTTTTACGATGCCTAAGTGTTGTGCAAAACTAACTAGACAGCGACCACCATTACCACACATAGAGCTCTCGTTACCGTCTGCATTATAATAAACCATGGTAAAGTCTAACGTATCGTGGTTTTCTAACAGCATTAAACCGTCTGCTCCTATACCAAATTTACGATCGCAAAGCTTCTCAATAAGTTTAGTGTCTGTTTTATCAAAATGTAAGTCGCGATTATCTAGGATAACAAAGTCGTTACCTGTTCCTTGATACTTGTAGAATGTGATCGTTTTCATTCTTGCAAAAATACAGCAAGTCATTCAATTCTCTTAATGTTAAACAGCGTTAAACCTATTTTTTAAACACAATTCTATATGTAATTTTAGGTTATAGATATAAATAAACAAATTGCACATGAAATCATTTATCAAAACATTAGGGATAGCCGTCCTAGGTGGCGCGGTTGTTTTAGGATCTTATAAATTCTTTTTTGAAGAAAATTTTCAAAAATCTAT
Organism: Nonlabens sp. Asnod2-A12; assembly: GCF_045063745.1. Classification (NCBI taxonomy): domain Bacteria; kingdom Pseudomonadati; phylum Bacteroidota; class Flavobacteriia; order Flavobacteriales; family Flavobacteriaceae; genus Nonlabens; species Nonlabens sp. Asnod2-A12. The sequence goes on from NZ_JBEFOB010000003.1 coordinate 963,100, forward strand.
ATATACAGAACAAGCAACTACAGGAGAAAACCCTGTACCCATAAGCCCAGTAAATTATGTAAACGCAACATCTATAGCAGGTGTAGATTTTACAGAAGCTGCTGAAAAAACTGTACACGCCGTGGTACACGTAAAAAACAAAACGGTTGCCAGAGTAAGACAGTCCTGGTCTGATTTAAGAAATGGACGTGTACCTTATAGAGAAGCGATAGGAACTGGTAGTGGTGTCATTATTACTGAAGATGGTTATATAGTGACTAATAATCATGTTATTGATAACGCTCGCGAACTTGAAGTGACTTTAAATAATAACAAAACCTATAAAGCAAAACTGATAGGTACAGAACCTAATAGTGATATCGCTTTATTAAAAATAGAGACAGACGAGGCCTTGCCATATATTGTTTTTGGCGATTCTGACCAGACTAAAATAGGAGAATGGGTTCTTGCAGTAGGTAATCCTTTTAACCTTACTAGTACAGTAACCGCAGGAATAGTAAGTGCCAAAGGTCGTGATCTCGATGCGACTGATGCTAACCAGCAAAGTTTTATTCAAACTGATGCTGCTGTAAATCCAGGTAATTCTGGTGGTGCGCTGGTTAATACTAATGGAGAGTTGATAGGAATTAATACAGCTATCGCGTCTAAAACTGGTTCTTATGTAGGATACTCATTTGCGGTGCCATCTAATAATGCTCGTAAAATCATTAATGACATTATAGAATTCGGTTTTGTACAAAAAGGAATGCTAGGTATACGTGGTGGTGACCTTAACGGCAACATTGCAGACGAATTAGGTATAGATGAAAGTGAAGGAATTATAGTATCTGACGTAGTAGAAGATAGTGGTGCGTTTAATGCAGGACTGCGCAAAGGTGATGTCATTACTATGATAGATAATATTAAGATCACAAAATTCTCTGAGCTTACTGGTTATGTAACTAGTAAAAATCCTGGCGATGTAGTAGTGGCAAATATTATTAGAGATGGAAAAATAAGTCAAATAAATATAGAGCTGACTAAAAACAATACGGTTAGTATTCCATCTATAGAAATGGATTTACGTAACTTAACTAAATCAGATCGTAGCAAGTATAAAATTAAAGAAGGTGTAAAAATAGAACGCACTACTGGAGGTCTCGCAAGGTATGATATGAGAGATTATGTTATCACCAAAATCAATGATACAGAAGTTACAAATATAGATGACGTACAAAATGTATTGAGAAGTGTTAATCCTAATGCGACGCTATTGATTCAAATGAAAAACAGCGCTGGTGAAATAGAACGTTTTAGATATACGCTGGATTAAGTTTAAGTTTAAGTTTAAGTTTAAGTTTAAGTTTAAGTTTAAGTTTAAGTTTAAGTTTAAGTTTAAGTTTAAAAATGCAAAATCTCCAGATAGCTACTTAGTTATTTGGAGATTTTTTTTATGCTACTAGTTTATATTCTGGATAGGTTTCTTCTAGGTATTCTTCCATCTTTTTAGGTATAACCACTTGCATAACGTATAACATGACACACATCAACACAAATAGAAAACTAATGATTCTTACAACCCAAAGATTCATGCTTGCAAATGAATTTGTATTGGGAATAAGCATATTAAAAAAATGAATAGGTATTAACCCTAAACCAAAACCTGCTCCATGCTGCATAATGATATCTTTAAACAGCCATTTCTTCTCATCACTTTCTTGACTTCTTTTTCTCTCTCTAAAATAAGAAACAGATAGTTTAATAAAATAGCCAATAAATAGAATTACTATTACCGCACTCAAATAATCTGCAGAGACACTTATTAATCTCAATAGATAGAAAGTTGCTACGCTAAATAAAATAAGCAATAAGATTTTAGGTAACTTAAAAAACTCTAAGGTATGTTTCCATATTAGTTTAGAGTACTTCTTACCTAATGATTTCTGGCGTTCTTCTACCACATCCATAAATCCGAACACGCCAAATTTTTTAAACTCTATCTGTAGCGCTTTTTCAAAACTTAGATCTGGGTTTTCTTCCCATTGATATTCTATTCCATTTGCTAGATGATCAACCAACTCTGATTGAAGATCATACCATTCTACATAATGTTTTTGAGTAAATGCAAATAACTCTTCTATATGTTCTTGAGTTAATTTATTCATTAAAATGATAGTTTAGGGTTAATAATAGCCTGCATATTCTCCATATATTCCTTTAATTCTTGCATCATATTCACAGCCTCTTTTTCACCTTGTGGGGTGAGGGAATAATATTTTCTAACACGATTCTCGACTTTCTCTGCTTCTACTTTTAAATGACCTTCAGATTGTAATTTATGTAAAGAAGGATAAAGAGCTCCTTCTTTAACATCCATTGTACCGTTAGTTAATTCTTTTACTCTTTGAGTAATTTCATAACCATACATCTTCCCTTCTTGCTCTAGCAGGCGCATGATTATAGTGGTTAAACTACCTCTGTATAATTTGTTATTTGACATACCTAAGTTTCTTAGGTACAAACATACATAAGAATCTTAGGTAACAATAATTTTTATTGAAAAAATTGTATTTTTAAGAAATAGCGAGAGTAATAAAATTATAAATAATCAACTTTTATGGTAGTTAAGAGCAGTTTTATGAGTTCCGCTTTCGCGAAAGCGAATCTATAACCATCACAAATCAATAAATAAATTAAACAAAACACATAAATAAGTCGAAATAAATTCTACTATAACGTTATAGTATTATTACTTTTGCAAAAAATTAAACACACTAAACCCACATTTATGAGTAACCAAGTAGATACTTATGAAAAAGAGCTCGCTTTTCAAACTGACAGGCGACGTGCAGCTGTTGCATTTATTAAAGTCGTAAGCGACCTATGGTATGACCGTTCTATAGAACTGGTACTATTTAGAAATCAGCTTATTGATAGAAACGTAAGCGAGATCATCAACCTACATGAGTATGCTGGTGAATTTGTACAAAAACCTATTTCGGTTTTTGATAGTGTGGAGATCGCACAAGCTATTCTATCTCTAGACTTACCACCTTCTAAACTAGACATAGGTAAACTTACTTATGAATACCATCTAGAAGAAAACGAGATGCAGGATGCCATGGCTTTTGTCATGAGTAAACTGGGTGACGCACAAAAAACTGAAGAAATCACTCCTAAGGACGTGGTGCTTTATGGTTTTGGTAGAATAGGCCGTTTACTTGCTAGAGAGTTAATGAGCAAGGCTGGAAAAGGCAGCCAGTTAAGACTACGTGCCATAGTAACTCGTGGCGCTATTACAGAATCTGTTCTTGAAAAACGTGCTTCTCTTCTTGCACAAGATAGTGTACATGGAGATTTTTCTGGTACGGTAAGCTATGACCTAGAACAAGAGTCTCTTATTGTTAACGGGACGACTGTAAAAGTAATAAGCGCAAACGCGCCAGAAGACATAGATTATACAGCATACGGTATTAACGATGCTCTTATTATAGATAATACTGGTGCTTTTAGAGACGACGTGGCACTAGCCCGCCATCTAGAGGCAAAAGGTGCACATAAAGTACTACTTACTGCACCAGGAAAAGGTATTCCTAATATAGTACACGGTGTTAACCAGTTAGAGAACAACCCTGATCAAGTAGATATATTTTCTGCAGCAAGTTGTACGACTAATGCTATAACGCCTGTTTTAAAGGCGATAGAAGACAGTTTTGGTGTTGTAAAAGGACATTTAGAAACGATACATGCATATACTAATGATCAAAATCTAGTAGATAACATGCATAGTAAGTACCGTCGTGGACGCGCTGCGGCACTTAATATGGTTATTACAGAAACTGGTGCTGGAAAAGCAGTAAGCAAGGCATTACCTTCTTTTGAAGGTAAACTTACCTCTAACGCTATACGTGTTCCTGTACCTAATGGTTCTCTTGCAATTCTTAATCTAGAATTAGAAACTGCCACCTCTAAGGACGCTCTTAATGCTACCATTAAGAAATATGCTCTAGAAGGTGATCTAGTGGAACAAATCAAGTATTCTATTGATAACGAGCTAGTTTCTAGTGACATTATAGGTTCTAACGCACCGTCTATTTATGACTCTAACGCAACTATAGTAGGTCCAGATGGAAAAAATGCAATAGTTTATGTATGGTATGATAATGAATATGGATATAGCCACCAGGTGATTAGACTGGCTAAATATATCGCAAAAGTAAGACGTTTTACTTATTACTAATTTTTTATAAATTGCTTTCAAATTTGCTAAAGCGTGAAAAAGCCATCTCAATAAGAGATGGCTTTTTAGTTAAATTACTTTTTTGATAAGTGTTCCGCTTTCGCGAAAGCGAATACATTTCAAAATCTATCTTACAAAGTCTCATTTTTATTAAATTTGATTATGGTCTATACAATTTTATAGTCACCGTATTTAAAGTTAATGGTTACTTCATGAGAATATTCAAATATTGGGCAACTGCCTCTAGAGTTTTACATATAGATGATTTTACACAGGAATCAACTGTTTATGGTGGGTCAGATATTTCTATAGAGCATGCTAGAGAAGATGCAGAACAAAGACTCGATAAAGCAGCTGCTAAGATTCAGGAGAAAATAAATAGAGTATTTAATAACGACCCTAGTTATGAGGTCGATATTAGGGAGGAAATCATAGAAAAAATAGACAGTAATAATATTATAACACGTAATAGGTATGGTGCACAGGTTCTCAATTCTACAGATACCATGTTTATAGATGTAGATAGTTACAAGTTAAGCTTCATGAAAATCTTTTTCAGACGTGGTAAAACAAATAAAGATTTTATGCTAGCAGGAATAGAAAAAGCTGCTGCAAAGAGTGTTTATAGTCAGTTGGGTTTTAGAATTTATGAAACTTATAAAGGTTATCGCGTTTTAGTAAGTGGATTTCATTATCCCGTGAGAAGCATAGAGACTAAATCCATTTTAAAAGATTTTAACGGTGACCGACTCTACAATTACATGTGTGAAAAACAAAATTGCTATCGGGCAAGATTAACCCCAAAACCTAATCGTGTCGAACAAAAATTACCTAGAATTATTTTTCCTGATCGTACATATGAACAGCAAAATGTTCTCGATAAATGGCTGGATGAATATAGATATAAAAGTCAGCGATATTCTACATGTAACCTTGTTAAAGAAATAGGCTTTATTTCTTCTACGCGAGTTATAGAATATCATGATAGAATAAGTAAAGTAAATAGTAACTTTCCACTAGCTTAAAAGAGTAAAAATAGCATAAAAAAATCCATCTCAAATTGAGATGGATTTTTATTAAATGCTAGATTTTATATCACTAAAATTTTATACCGTTGCGGTACTCATGGTATCTAAGGCTTTACTTATTAAAGTATCTCCTTTTATAATTTCAAAGGTTTCTTTATTTGCCGTATCATCGTGTAATGCTCGAGTTAATGTTTGTGCCACATCTGCTCTTGAGATTTCACCATGTTTATTTAATTTATGTGAGAGTTCAATATGGTTAGAGGCATTATCATTAATCAAAGAACCTGGTCTAACTATCGTATAGTTGAGACCACTGTTTTTCAAATAAACATCAGCATTATGTTTTGCTTTTAAATACTCTACTAATTGGTCTGCCTCTTCTGGATTATCTGCTCCCATAGAACTAAGCATCACAAATTTTTTAATGTCATTTGTTATAGCCCCATCGACTACCTTCTTTGCTCCTTCTTGATCTATCTCGACTACTTTTTTACCACCAGAACCTGCAGCAAAAATTACTTTATCAATATTTTTAAACGTATGAGAAATATCTTGAGAAAGGTCGCCCATTACCCATTTAACATTTTGAGCTTCAAATTGTGCCTTTTGCTCTTCTTTACGTATCATGGCTACCGGCTCAAAATATTGAGACTCATTTAAAAGATTTACTATTTGTTTTCCTGTGGTACCTGTTGCACCTGCTACTAATACTTTTTCCATGTTTTCAAGATACTAAATACAGCTGTTCTAACAGCTTGTCTAATAGTTTTTAACCTCATTTTAGGCACTTATTAACTATGCCTTATTCTTTTATTAAGCTGCATTTAACGTATTCACCATGCGTTCATTTTTTGTAACTTACGCAGCTATTAAAACTTGTATTTTTACCATAGCCATATATTAAACTAATAAACCCTGCAGCGCTTGAATAGCTTTGACAAATTTCTCCATAGAATAGGTATCATATCGTTCTTTACTATAGAATTACCTATAAGCGCATATGATTTTGCGCGCAAATTAGGTGAAATGACTTTATATAGTGAGATAGGCTGGTTTACAGATCTAGAAGATCTCTTCTCGTCTGACTATAGAAGATATAAAGGTCTAGTAGTTAATAGTCATTTTAGAATTAAACATAAAGCGGCTTTCTTAGATTTTGGAAAACATACTGCCATAGGTACTGGTTATGTTATAGAAACGGAAGAAGGCATTAAAATAACCGTTAAGGTAAACTCTTTTAAAATCGCAATTTTTATTTACATGATTATGGCAAGTTTGTACTGTATTATCGTGTTGTTAAGTATGATATTTAGTGTAATAACAGATAGTGCCATTGCTCTAATAATACTGCCTTTTATAATCTTGTTTGCCAGTATAGCCATTGTATTACCTTTTATTTTATTGCGCAATAGCACACGTAGAATGCATGATTTTTATCAAGGACAGTTTTATTACTTTGCTCAATAAATATCAATATGCATCTTAAACCACTTACCTCACTTAGGTTTTTATTTGCATTAATGGTATTTGTATCACATTTAAATTTTTTAAAAAATTCTAATCATATATGGTTGCGCGATACTTATAACACTATTCTATCACAAGGTTATATTGGTGTCAGTTTCTTTTTTATCTTAAGCGGTTTTATACTTACCCATGTTTATCGTTTTAAACTAGATAGCAATGCGACAGCAAGAAGGAGTTTTTTTATAGCAAGACTAGCACGAGTTTATCCTTTACATCTTGCTACTTTTTTAATCGCAATACCTTTAATGTTCTGGGGTCAAGAAATTACTATAAGAGGTTTATTATTGGGGTTGTCTAACGTTACTTTAACCCAAAGTTTCATACCTATAAAAGAACTTTACTTTTCTTTTAACGGACCATCATGGAGTATTTCTTGCGAGGCTTTCTTTTATTTATGTTTCCCTTATTTACTAATTCTTTTCAATAAACTAGGTAAATTTAAATACTACCTAACCGCAATTTTAGCATCTATTATCATCATTCTAACTAACTATATAAGTCCGAACTTGCAGCATGGTTTATTTTACATCAATCCACTATTTAGAATAGTTGATTTCATCTTAGGCATTGTAATATATGATTTGTATATAAATCTAAAAAATCAAAAAACGTTAGTAGATTTTACTATACTAGAGTTTCTTTCTATTGCGATTTTTGTATTGTTTTTCAGTTTACGAGATAGTGTTACAGATACATCTTTATACAGTATTTTTTATTGGATCCCTATAATGACCATCATTCTAATATTTGCTTTTCAACAAGGAGCAATTTCTAAAATTCTAAGTCATAAATATGCCATATGGTTAGGAGAGATAAGTTTTGGCTTCTACATGATACACCATCTAGTAATGAGATACTTTATACTAGGTAATGGTAAATTTGAATTAATCACTAATCACTATCTAATCATAATATTATTGTTTACAATAACCGTTATAGCTGCTGCTGCAAGCCATCGTTATTTTGAAACCCCTTTAAACCGTTGGATTAGAAATAAAAACTAATTTTAATCTTCTGTTATAATTACAGATCAACCATATAACAAATGATATTTATTTTTGGTACCAAACCAGTATTACTTAACGAGATCACGCCTAAATCCATTAAATGTAATTTCTGTGAATCTCAAGGAACTGTAACCTTAATATCTCGCAGTTCTCACACTCATCTATATTATATACCTATGTTTCCCTTAGGTATAAAAATTTCTGCTTATTGTCACGACTGTACCTATGAGGCAAATCAAAATGAATTCCCTCAAAATTATTACAGCCATATAGACCTATTAAAAAATGATAGCAAAACACCATTTTGGCAATTTACGGGCGTTGCTATTATAATTATTGCTATAATCCTAGGCATAGGAAGGTCACGATATGTTGAAAATAGAGATGCAGCATATATCGCAACACCAGCTATAGGTGATGTATATCATTATAAAACAGGTTACAGCCAGTATTCTACAATGAAAGTTGTATCAATTAATTATGATTCTATCTTTTACATCCATAATGATATGGAGGCAGATAGGTATAACATGTTATCAGAACTTAATGTAGAAGAAAATTATGGTGATGATATTTATTATATTCTAAATAGTGAATTAGATAGCATGCAAAACGCAAATGCCCTAATAGATATAATAAGAGCAGAAGATTAATAATACCACATTATTAAACCAGCTTCATCTTTGCTTTTAAAACCTTAGAAGCTTGTGTATAACCGCCATTTTCTCCATCTAGAAAATGAATATGATAGTCATCAATGGCTGTTACAAAACAAGATAAAACACTACTGCTACTACTGTAATATCCATAATTTATTAAATGATCATTTTCTAACCCATCTAGATATTCTAGTAGTTGCTCTCTTTGCTCCACATTTCCAGTAATCACAGTATTAATAGAACCATCTAATAATAACGTCTCTGTAAGTTGAATCAAGTCATTGATATAGTTTTTACCTTTTTTAGTGTTTTTAGTAAACCAGCCACCCATTACACCACGCCACCAGCTAGAAACCAACTTGCTAGGTGTAACATTTTTAAATTTCATTTTTACTTCAGCCTTAATCCTACTTAGACTATTGACCATCTTTAATCGTTTTGCGACAATAGGATGGCGTATGGTATCATCTCCATATATTAATTCGATTTTCTCTAAAATCTGACTATATAAACTAGATTGATCCTCTACTTTTCTGGCCTTAATTATTAAGGAAATAATCTCATTTTTATTATCCGGCGGGCTTATTTTATCCCACTTGCACTCCATTCCGTTAAGGTCGAGATTAAAATTAAATTGCTCTATAGCTGTTACTGGAGGTGAGGCTTTGATTTCATTTTCTGCCATTTGTAATGCATTACCTAATATAACAGGCATTAAATGGAGATCGTTTCGCTTGTACTTTAATATTTTAAGAGACGCTCCTTTATCAACCATTTCTCCAACTTTACGGTACCCTACTCTTAAAAAGAAATCAAAAGAAATAGAACACCTCTCTTGGTGTAGATTTAAAGCAAACAAACATTCATTTAAGATCTCATTAGGGACTATAAGTGTTGCTCCATCACCTCCAAAGAAAAAAGGAATCTCAACACCCTTTGCTCGAGAAATATTAAGACAGGCAACTATACTACCAGTAGCTGCTAGATTAACAAGCTGTTGCTTTCCAGCTTGTACAGCTTGTGTAGATTTTTCTACATCGGTTACAATTATATTCCACGAGTTTGGAACATCAGTAAAAGCTTCTTCATCATTTATCAGTTCATGAATAGAACCATAATGTAAATGTAAGTTAGAATAAAATAATGTATCTGTAGCGGCCATACTCAAAATTACATGAATTTATGTATTCTTATATCACAAGGTAGTATTAAAATCTCTTAACCATTTAATATCATTGAATCTAGAGCATTAATAGTACTTTTGCAGAAACCCCTATTAAAATGAAAAAATTATACTTTTTACTAATTGTTGTTCTCGCTTTCGCGAAAGCGGAATCACAAGTAGTCATAAACGAATTAGATGCAGATACCCCTAGCACAAACGATAGGCAATTTGTTGAATTAAAATCTGATGTACCATTTTATCAGTTAGATGGTTTCGTATTGGTGTTTTTTAATGGTTCTACAAGCTCTAGCACAGGAATGGGGCGTAGTTATTACACAGTAGATCTCGATGGTCTTGTGACAGATGACAATGGTTTAGTTGTCTTAGGTAGCTCTCTAGTTTCACCAGTTCCAGATCGTTATATAGCAGAAAGTAACATACAACTAGGTGCAGATGCTGTAGCAATTTACAGAGGTGACGATACAGACTGGCCAGATAGAACATTCCCATCCCAAGTAAATCTAGTTGATGCATTAATTTATGACACTGATGATGCTGATAACGTAGCATTGATGACATTTTTAGGTATTACAGTTCAATACAATGAAAATGAAAACGGTAATAAAACAACAGAATCGGTACAACGTAAAACAGATGGGACATATGAAACTAAAAGCCCTACACCGCACTCATTAAACAATTCTACAATACCTACCTATAATGGTGTTAGTTTCACAACTAGTAAAACAGAGCTTACCGAACCTGATACATTTGACATTACCTTCACACTAACCGAGGCACCTACCACGGATTTTACCCTAGGTTTTAATTTTGATAACCAAGGCTTTGATGCAAATGACTTTACAGGAGCTTCTTCATTTACTATTCCAGCTGGTCAGACCAGTACAACACTAAGTTTTACCATTACCGACGATGCAATAGATGAGGGTGATGAGTCTTTACGTATCAACTTAGATGATAATTTACCAACAGGTTTTAAGAGATTAAAAGATCTTGAAGAACTAGCAGTGATTGATAATGATTTTCAAGTAGCAACATACGGTACTCCACTAGCACCTACATATGGTATTGTAGCTAGCACTGCACCGAGTGATTATTATAATAGTTTAAATAATCTAGCATCGCCACAACTAGAAACGGCTATTACAGCACTCATTTCTGAGGAAAACGTAGTGCGTATCCATACATACAATGATGTGACAGAGATATTAAAAAAATCAGATGTATCTCCTTTAAACTCTAACAACGTATGGTTAATGTATACGGAACAAGAACGTAGAGTAATCGACTTTCAAACAGGTAGTACAAATACAGGTAAATGGAATAGAGAACACATTTGGTCTAGATCAAGAGGCCCGTTTTCATCAATTGAATACGACGAGATTACAGACGGCATGTCTGTATGGACAGAAACTAACGCAGATAGTTTAAGACATGGAAATAGTGATGCACACCATTTAAGAGCTGCAGACGGTCCAGAAAACAGTTCTAGAGGTAATAATGATTTCCCAGAATATAATGGTCCTATAGGATCTCAAGGTAGCTGGCATGGTGACGTTGCTCGCGCCTTATTTTATATGGATTTAAGATACACTAATCTTGCTATGGCAAATGGTAATCCTGCAAACACAACAACTGGACAAATAGGTGACTTAGCAACATTAATTCAATGGCACAGAAATGATCCACCAGATGATTTTGAAATGAATCGTAATAATGTGATTTATACGTGGCAAAACAATAGAAATCCATTCATCGATAATCCCGAATTGGTAGAATTAATTTACGGTAATAACATTGGTCAAAATTTTACACTCACCCAAGAATCAGAAGTTTTATCTCAAATAGTTGTGACGCCTAATCCATCAATTAACCATTTCACTATTTCCAATGTAAAAGAGCCTGTAGATGTTATTATTTACGATTCTTTTGGTAGAATTGTAAGAACTGAAAACATAACAAATACAATTAGAATAAATCATAACTTAACAACTGGTATGTACCTAGCAAAACTAAGTGAAGGTGATAATTCTAAAGTCGTAAAGTTATTAGTAAGATAATTTCAATTTTAAAATATTGATTTGGTCCTATATAGATTATTAAAATCTCAATGAATTTAGATTCATTGAGATTTTTTTTATTTATTATTTACAAGTAACTTATCTTAATAATCCAATTATTGAGGGCTAGAGATAAGAGTAAAAGATGTTTTTTAAATAGAATATATTAATCAACAAGTACAATCTTTGACTTAACACTTTGTATTTTTCTATTAATGAAAACATTGCTATTAGTATTCCAATACCTCAATTAGTAATAGTTTTTTCTTCTCGAGGCAATACTTCTCTATCTTTATTGGTTTAAAAACATTTTTATCTAGTATAACTTAACACCATTTAAAACTGTAGTTTTCTGTCTCTGAATAATAAATAACAGCAATAAAAGTATAGTGCGAGTGAGGGATTCCATTAGTATACTGTTGTTTTGATAATGGTTGTAGGTGTGAAAACAAAAAGCTAATTTATAATTCATACATGTCAAAAGAACCATTTGGAATGCGTTATTCAATTGAAACTTTTGTTCGAGACATTATTTGTGGCAGTATTGCTTGCTATACATCAGGTTATTAGACTCTAAATATTATCCACCTTTGTCTGTTCACGCCAATTAGTAGTTTTGGAGTCTTAAAATTGTTAATTTGTTTAGCCTAATCATGGCTTTGTGTTTTTTATGAATATCGTGTAGAATAATTTTAATTAGCTAAAGGATTAAATTAACATACTATAGTGTAATAATTTGACAACATATAATTGGCCTGAACTAATCTCTATGACTACTGATTTTTAATAAATATGTATACCCCAAAAATCAAAACTAAACATTCATATATGAACCCAGCATAAAACAAACAATAAAACAAACAATAAAACTTACTCAACAACTCTCTATACAAGCTTATAATTATTCTAGATGAACAAACTCATAACATTATTCATTCTAGCACGGACATGTATAAACAAAAAAAACCCTTGTCTAATTGACAAGGGTTTAAAAGAAGGCGGCGACATACTCTCCCACAAATAGCAGTACCATCTGCGCAAATGGGCTTAACTTCTCTGTTCGGAAAGGTAAGAGGTGAGCCCCATCTTCAAATACCTTAGCTAAAATCTTACTGCAAATCTTCACGACTCACTAACTGATCTTTTAACCTATCTGAAGAACATTTGCCTCGTTAAACATTTAGCTGTTTTCCTAAGCGGCTGCAAATATACAACCCCTTTTGTTTAAATTCCTAACTTTTTATTAATAAAATCGAAATAAAAACAAAGCAATTAATTAATCCTTTACTAAACAACATCTTACAATATATTAAAATTAAAGAAACATTACCTCAGCTAGAAAACCCTTATAAAATAACATTATCTTCATCTCGAGGAGAAGCCAACAAATATTTATACCTGTAATACATTAATCCAAATGAAAGAGTTAAACCTGTTAATAATCCAAGTCCTTGTGTGTCGAAATGAAATTGACAAATTTTATATAATAAAAAAAATCCCATCTCAAAAGAGATAGGATTTTTTCTATGTTTAAAACTATTAAAGTAATTAGTCCCATTTAGAACCAAAAAACTTAGATCGCTTTCCTTTATTACCACCAGAATCATTAGAACCAGAATTATCTCTTCTAGGCTTAGAATCACGATCTCTAAAACTACTACCGGAACGAGAATCATCATTAGATCTAGAACTACGACCTTTAAACCCTCCGCCAGAGCTAGAACTATCATCACGACGACCTCTATGACTGCTACCGCCTCCAGAATCTCCATCTCTACGACGGCCTTTGAAACCACCGCCAGATCTAGAATCCCCATCTCTACGACCTTTGTAACCACCTCTACCGCGGCCACCATCACGTCCTCCACGATCTCTCGATTCTCTCACTTCACCTTCGTGTACATTTGCTCTGATCTCACGTTTATTACGTTCTTGCCCATTCAACTTCTCCATTTGAGAGGCTACTTCTTCCTTTACATCCATAAAAGAATGGGCACCATCTAAAACAATACGACCTATGTCATTTCCTGAAATACCAGTTACATCACATACAAAACCTAATAACGCTCCTTTATTCACATCATCTTTGCGACCTAAGTTAATAAAATAGGTCTTCATCCCATCTTCCTTACCTCTGGATCTCGGCTTTCTTTCACGGTACTCACCTCTATCCTCGCGCGGCTTTGAATTATCATTAAGATCTGTAATAGAATTACGCTTATAAATCTTATTAAACTCTTGACTTAAAAACTTACCTATCAACTCTTCTTTAGTAATATCTTCAAGACTAGTTTTTACTTCATCAAGAAGCTCATCGCTAATTTTATCATTAACTTCTAGATCTTTTATACCTTCTGTCCATTTAGTAATACGTCTAGCAGTTATCGCTTCTAACGCAGGAATCTCAGATCTTTCAAATTTAATAGAAAGCTTACTTTCCATATATCTCATCTTACGAATATCACCTTTAGTAATAAACGCAATAGATTCTCCTTTTTTACCTGCACGAGCGGTACGACCAGAACGGTGTGTATAAAATTCTGGATCTTCTGGTAACGCAAAATGAATTACATGTGTAATGTCTTCTACATCAATACCACGAGCAGCAACATCTGTAGCTATCAACAATTTTAGATTTTTATTTCTAAAACGTTTCATAGCCGCGTCACGCTGTGCTTGTGACATATCTCCATGAAGTGCTTCTGTTGCATAACCGTTGTTATTCAACTCGTCTGCAACTTGTTGTGTATCTCTTTTTGTACGACAAAATACTACACCAAACATATCTTGATTAAAATCAAGCATTCTTCTTAGAGCTTCTGTTTTATCTCGAGCTTTAAGTTGAACAAATTGGTGAGATATATTTGTGTTTACTATGTTCTCGCGGTTGATACGTACCTCTTCTGGATTTACCATGTACGTATCTACTATCTTCTTGATCTCTCTTGCCATTGTAGCAGAGAACAACCAGATATTACGACCTACATCTGTCTTAGAAAGAATAAAATCAATGTCTTCACGGAAACCCATGTTCAACATCTCATCTGCTTCATCAAGAATCAAGAATCTCAACGCATCGAGTTTTACCTCACGACGTTTCATAAGATCCATAAGACGCCCTGGAGTTGCCACAATCACTTGTGCTCCACGTCTAATGTCTTTGATCTGACCCATGATATTTGCTCCTCCAAAAACAGGTACGACATTAAGTCTTCCCATTTTTTGAGACATCGCTTCTATCTGACGACAAATTTGTTGTGCTAATTCACGCGTTGGGGCTAGTATAAGTGCCTGCGTGTCTCTTGAGCTGGTATCCATTAACTCTAATAATGGTATACCGAATGCTGCGGTTTTCCCTGTACCAGTCTGCGCCAGACCTATAAAATCACCATCATGCTTAAGCAATAATGGAATAGCTTGCTGCTGAATCTCCGTAGGAGTTTCAAAACCCATTTCAGCAAGACCGTCTAATAACGGTTGTGATAGACCTAAGTCTTCAAAATTTTTCAAATAACTGTGTTTAATTATTTTGCAAAAGTACGACTAATAAATGAATTTTTTATTATATGGAAATTTTATAGATATAATATCGCAGTTTTAGTATAAAAACTCTTAACAACACAAGCTATTAAATTTAGACGTAAAACCATAAGCTCTCTCTCTTTTTACTGTACAAATTGTGTAAATTCTTCTATACTTTTTCTCTCTGGTACACCTAAAGAACCTACCGCATCATTATCATAAGTACCTATATAAAAGAAACCTAAAAACTCCTCTCTATCATCTACCGTGATTTTTGAAAATTTTGACATGTCTGCAAATGGTTTAGGAGAACTCCAGTAACATCCATACCCAAGATCGTGTGTAGTAAGCCACATATTTTGCACACTCATACTTACAGCGGCTATTTCCTCCCATTCTGGTATCGACTCTCTTACATCTCTAGATTTAAAAATCAAAATCATCGCAGAGGTTACTTCTAGTTTTTCTTGAAGTTTTTTAAGTTTAAGTGGTACTGCTTTATCAGTAGATAGACTAAACTGCTCAACCATAAAGTTCCCTAAATCTATCAAGGCATTTCCTTGTAATACTTTATAACGCCATGGTTCTGTTTTTCTATGATTAGGTGCCCATCTTGCACTCTCTAAAATTTTCAATAAATCAGATTGCGGTATAACTCCATTTGTATATTGTGCAGGAAAAATACTGCGACGTGTCTGGATTAATTGTTTTAATGTCTTTTTCATGAATTAAAGATAATGGTTGTTACGCTTTCGCGAAAGCAAAAATTTAAAAACACCTTTTCCTAATACTTAAGTTGAATCAAAGCAAAGGCATTATTAAAGAGTAAAATAAATTATCCATCATTATAGAACTACATTAAAATGGATTAGTTAACATAAATTACCGTTTTCTCGGAATAATTGAAAGAGCTTGCCGAATTAGAACATAAGAATAACTTATGGAATTGTGTTTTTATTATTATTTTAGACCTGAATTATAAACCAACTAAAAGAGTAACAATGGCAGAAAACGTAGTACCATTATCAGACGCCCAAAAATGGGTAGCAAATTGGAGAAGTAGTGAAAATAAAATTCTTGGAAACACCATAAAGGCATATGAAGCTCCTGGAGTAGATTTTGCAGAAACTCTAGCAGAGTCTGGTGCGGTAAACACAAGACTATACCTAGCAATAGACGGCAAAGGAACATTAAAAACGCTAATAGTAGGCGTTGATAAAAATGGTAAGGATATGATAGATGCTACTAAGGAATGGTTTATCTATGATGCTACCTCTACTATTCCTCCTAAAGAAGGAGATGTTAACAGTCCTTTAATGACTTTGGAATAGCTCAATATGTGGATTGAAATCTATAAATATTTATTTAATTTCTATTTATTTTTTTTGCTGTTGAATATCTGCGGATATTCAGCAGCAATATTTTTAGGAGGGAAAAAATTTATCCCTATTTTATTGTATTTAATGGGTGCGTTGATGGCTGAAACAGGTACTTATTTAATTCGAGAAGATATTATTACAATATTCGGTGAGGTTACCAATGCTCCTTTCAACACCTTATTCTTAACGATACAGTTTCTAAGTTTCTCGTATTTTTATAAAACAAATATTAAAAACATCTGGTTTCAAAAGTACTTTTACATAATTTTTTGCATGATAAGTGTAATCGCCTATTCTATTTATATCATTGATTTAAATACCTTTATGACTCACAATCCATGGTTAAGTTTTATTACTCTACCCTTTCTTTTATCATTAAGTACCGTATATTTTTATGATTTATTAAAAGGTGAAAAAGGTTACATATTTATCAATATAGGTATTTATATGGTCACAAGTTGCACTCTTATTTTTCTAAGTTCTGCAACATTTTATGAAAATATAAATTATGACTTGTTACTTATTAAGAAGAGTTTACACATTACCCCTATTCTTTTACTTCATACCTTACTTTTTTATCAAATCTACCTCTCTTTTAATAAAAGAAAAGAAACAGTCATAGTGGTAAAATAAATGAATAATTTGCTATGTTTTCTATATTGCCTAAGCAGCTTCACTTTAAAACAGATTAGTTTAACTTAACAGTCCTAAAAATACAATACTTAAAATGTATTTTGATGAGGCTATCTAAGTCCAGCGCCATTGAATGAAATTTATGATATTCTAATAGTATGCTATTACATTCTAATAGGCATAAACTTAATATTCTACGCAGTTGCCGTAGCTAGTGGCTATCGTATTTTTAAATATTTATTAATTTACTTAATAACTGCAGCTAGTACAGAAGTACTTTCTAACTTAATAAGGAACGACGTTATTCTTTTTTTAGGAGAAAAAACTAATGCTCCATTTTACTTCTTCTTTATTGTTTTACAATTTATAGCCTTTTCATTATTTTATAAAAATGTCTTGCATAAAAGAAGGTTCTCTTATTTGTTAAATGCTTTTATTACAGTCATTCTATTCATTACAGCCCTTCCATATCTCATAGATTATAAACTCATTATGACATTTACTCCATGGGCGGCCTTTATCACCTTACCCATACTATTATTAATGAGCACTGTCTATTTCACAGATTTATTAAAGAATAGGTATGGTTATCCATTCATTAACATAGGGATATTTTTAATGATAGGTTGTTCATTAATCAATTTTGTGACATTTCCATTTCAAGCAGGAATAGAAGATCACATTAACAAATTAAAACTTTTACTACATATACTGCCATTACTAAGTTTACATCTTTTATTTTTATACCAATGTTTACTCTACTTCAAATCTCAAATACAACCATCAACTATGTAGCGATAGGATTGATGCTTTTTATCATTTTATTCTCTGTCGGGATGGTTATTTTTTTCTTGCTTTCGCGAAAGCGGATAACCAAAGCAGATCTAGAGGTAAGAGATACTAAAATTAAAGCTCAGGAAGATGTCATAGAGGCAACTTTATTAACTCAAGAGAAAGAACGACATCGTATTGCAAGAGAATTACATGATGAGATAAGTGCAAAACTTAATGTTATTTCTTTAAACACAAATTTACTTACTGATACTACCTTAAGTAAAGATGACCGTGATTTACTGCTAAATCGTATTCAAAATGCTACTGCAAAAACACTAGAAAATGCTCGTAGGCTAGCACATGATTTATTACCACCGGTTTTGGAAAGATTTGGTTTGTGCCAGGCGCTTACAGAACTCGTGGATTCCATACATAACGATCAATTAAAAATAAACTTTGATTGCGATTGGGATGAGTCTGTATTAACCTCTGACCAGCAGTTACATACTTATAGGATAGTACAGGAATTATTCAATAACTCACTCAAATATAGTCAGGCAAACCATATCCATCTATCGTTAACTACAAGTAACGTAAAAAGCATGGTTTACCGTGATAACGGTATAGGTTTTCAGGAGAATACAGGGAAAGGATTAGGGACTAGTAACATCAACAGTCGTGTTTCTATTTTAAGAGGAAGTATGACATTAGAAACCTCTATTAATCAAGGGGTTTTATATACCTTTGAATTCCCAACTAACCCCTAGATACTTATGATTAACCTTGCTCTAGCAGACGATGAGACCTTATTTCTAGAAACATTGAGTTTTATGCTGAATAGAAACGCTCATTTCAATGTCCTCTTTACCGCAACTAACGGTCAGGAAATGATAGACCAGCTTAATGACTGTGTTGTGATGCCTGATGTTATTATTACCGATTTAAAAATGCCTGTTCTTAATGGTATAGAGGCTACTAAAAAAATACACAAAGACTACCCTGGTCTTAAAGTGATTGCTCTATCTAGTTATGACACTGATGTTTTTATTTCTAACATGTTAGGCGTAGGAGCGGTTTCTTACCTAGTAAAAAACTCTAAACCAGAAGAGGTGTACAAGACTATTAAAGAAGTACATGAAAAAGGATTTTATTATAATGAAAAGCTACTGGCTATATTACATGAGAATTCACAAAACCAAAACTTTAAGAAAAGTGCTCTAGATAAAAAATTAATCAGCGACAGGGAAAAAGAAGTATTAGAATTAATTTGCAAGCAACACACTACTAAAGAAATAGCAGACTTATTATTTATATCTACTCGTACCGTGGACAGACATAGAGATAGTTTATTAGATAAAACAGATAGTCGCAACGTTGCCGGACTGGTAGCATTTGCTATTCAAAACAGTCTTATCAACCTTAAATAAAACATGTCGTTCTTAAAATGGGTATTTATACTCATGTGTAGAATTACAAATCGGTATACATTTACAATGTAAATAAAAATGATTTTAAGTGGTAGTTCAGGGGACCACTTATACATCAAGAAAAAAGTTTCATTGTAGGGAATGAGATTTAAATGGGACTTCGGTCCCATTTTTCATTTACTAATACCATTAGTTATTTATTGATTCTATTGCCTCATTCTATATCTACATCCATAGATCTACTCCTGCTAAGTGACTGTTACAGATTAATTTAACCATTCATCTAAAACATAGCTAGTTACTAGAGTTATGTTATGTATAAGATGGTAATATGCCTTTTTTTAATCTTATATTCGTCCTAATATTGAATGTATAACGAGTAGAATTAGGGATTTACATGTTATAAATCAAAATTACCAACTTCTAAAAAAAGTTGAAAAATGGAGCCAAGGCTCCATTTTTTTTCTTTAAACTGCTTTTTACAACTTTTTAACTGATTATTCATTAAAACGTTATCTGACAGTTCACAAACTTTAAAATTAAGCACAACTTTCTTACATTTAGGAAATAAACCAACTTCATGCTTACAAAAGTTTATGGTAGTGCCGTTTTTGGCGTTGAGGCTACTACTATTACCGTAGAGGTAAATGCCGATAAAGGAATAGGATACCACCTAGTAGGATTACCAGATAAAGCAATAAGTGAGAGCTCTTATCGAATCACTGCTGCTCTGAAAAATGTAGGTTATAAAATGCCTGGTAAGAAACTAATTTTAAATCTCTCTCCTGCCGATCTTAGAAAAGAAGGTAGCGCATATGATCTACCGCTAGCATTAGGAATACTTAATGCATCTGGACAGATCACTACCGACCTTTTCAAAGACTACATTATCATGGGAGAATTATCCCTAGATGGACAGCTACAGCCTATAAGAGGCGCATTACCCATTGCTATTAAAGCCAGAGAAGAAGGTTATAAGGGTTTTATATTACCCAAGCAAAACGCTAGAGAAGCTGCTATAGTAGATAATCTAAATGTCTATGGAGTAGATAATATTCTAGAAGTCATAGAATTTTTTAATGGTGAAAAAGAACTTGAACCTACCGTGGTAGATACTAGAGATGAATTTTTCCAAGCACTAGAACATCCAGAATTTGACTTTGCAGATGTAAAAGGACAAGAATCTATTAAAAGATGTATGGAAATAGCAGCAGCTGGTGGACATAACATTATATTAATAGGACCACCAGGTGCTGGTAAAACGATGTTGGCCAAAAGGCTACCATCCATCCTACCACCTATGACACTACATGAAGCATTAGAGACTACAAAAATTCATAGTGTCGCCGGTCGTACACAAGAAAAAGCAGGGTTAATTGCCCAGCGCCCGTTTAGGAGTCCGCATCATACGATATCAGATGTTGCTCTAGTAGGTGGTGGTGCTTATCCACAACCTGGTGAAATATCGCTGAGTCATAACGGTGTTCTATTTCTAGACGAGTTGCCAGAATTTAAACGCACCGTACTGGAAGTAATGAGGCAACCACTAGAAGATAGAGAAGTAACTATTTCTAGAGCAAAATTTACAGTGACTTATCCTTCTAGCTTTATGTTAGTGGCTAGTATGAATCCTAGTCCTGGCGGTTACTTTAACGACCCTAATGCACCAGTACAAAGCAGTCCTGCAGAGATGCAACGCTATCTCAGTAAAATATCTGGTCCACTACTCGACCGTATAGACATACACATAGAAGTGACACCAGTACCTTTTGAAAAATTAACAGAAGAACGACTGGCCGAAAGATCTACCGTAATTAGAAAACGAGTTACTGCAGCGAGAGATTTACAAACTGCACGATTTAAAGAAAGTGAAAAAACACATTATAATGCACAAATGACGGTTAAGGATATAAGAAAACACTGTGTACTCGATGCAGCAAGCAAAGAAATGCTCAAAAATGCTATGGAACGTTTAAATCTAAGCGCCAGAGCATATGACCGTATTCTTAAAGTAGCTCGCACGATTGCAGACCTTGATGCGGTGGAAACCATAAACGGCACACATATAGCAGAGGCTATCCAGTACCGCAGTCTCGATCGAGACGGATGGCTAGGTTAACCTTTTATATTAAACATCGATAAACGGTGGCTTTAATCACTTTTAACATAAGTAATTGACTATTTTTTCAAGCCATTTAACAACTTTAGTTAATTATTTTTTTTATCTTCAATCTTAAATCAACTCCATATGTCTACAATTACTTTACTACCTTTAACAGATCTGAGAGAATCTTTTGATGACGATAAGGATATTCTAGTATCCGTACTAGATATGTTTATGGAAGAAGTGCCCGAAGATTATGAACTCCTCAAGCAACAAGTTAAATCTGGTAACTATACAGCTGCAGGTATGCAGGCACACAAAATAAAATCTAGTTATAGGACACTAGGTATTAATGATATGGCTAGCATATTACAAGAGATAGAAACTCGCGCAAAAAAAAATGAAGATATCCCATTGATAAATAGTTTACTAGAACAATTTAGTCAAAACTATGATCAGGTAAATGAACAAATACTTTATACTAAAGAAAACCTTTAGGCCTCGATAAAGTCTTTGTATTCTTTAAAAAAGGCCTCCATTCTATCCATATATTTAAAAAAGAACTCATAGACTTCTGGCCAGTCCGTTTTTTTTTGAATTTTTACGCCCTCGTGCATGACAAAAATACGAGATATAATCTTGCCAGATTCTAGCATATAAGCATCGTCATAGATAAGGTCATTACTTACCTCTTCTAACATGACAGCCTTTAAACTTATAAATTTATCATAGTAATACGATCTAATAAGATCGTCATCATGGGTAATATCTATAGAAACCAAAACTCTACGGTCTTCAAATGAAAATTTGAGCACCACATCCTTTAATTTTGTGTCGTACAACATCCACTTGCGATCATATCGTTTACCGAACATGGTCCAGAATTGTTGCCTTACGTTTCTTGCTTCTTCTTTTGAGTACATTTTGCAATAATACGGGATTTTACATCTTAGAATTTTTGAATTACTCAATTTTTAGAGAATAAATGAATCTGTGCAAATTTTAAGCAGGTAACTCCTCGCTTATTTTTACCTTTACCATATGTATAAAAATGATACCATTGTTGCGCTTGCCACTCCTGCAGGAACAGGCGCTATTGCTGTTATAAGACTATCAGGACCAGACGCACATGTTATTGCAGGTGCTATTTTTGTTCCCGCTTTCGCGAAAGCGGAACCTACACCATCTCAGGAAACCTATAACCATCTAGGTGCAAATACCGTCACCCTAGGTCACATATATGATGAAAATCGAGTAATAGACGAGGTTTTATTAACCAAATTTGTTGCTCCTAGATCCTACACTGGTGAGCATGTAGTAGAAATATCCTGCCATGGATCTATTTATATACAACAAGAAGTCATAGCCGTATGCCTTAAAAAAGGGGCACGCATGGCACAAGCAGGTGAGTTTACTTTACAGGCTTTTTTAAATGCAAAAATGGATCTATCACAAGCAGAAGCTGTGGCAGATTTAATTGCGAGTGAAAGTGAAACCGCACACCAGATTGCGATACAACAAATGCGTGGTGGTTTTTCTGGAGAATTGAAAGATTTGAGATCTCAATTACTCAACTTTGCTAGTTTAATAGAATTAGAGCTAGATTTTAGTGAAGAAGATGTCGCCTTTGCAAACCGTGACGACCTGCGTACCTTATTGAGTAAAAGTCAGCAAACGTTGCGCAAATTGATTGATTCATTTGCATTAGGAAATGTTTTAAAAACAGGTATTCCTGTGGCCATAGTTGGAGAACCTAATGTGGGTAAATCTACTTTATTAAATGCTTTGTTAAATGAGGAGAAAGCAATAGTAAGTGATATAGCAGGTACCACACGAGATGCTATAGAAGACGAGATCAATATAGATGGAGTACGTTTTAGACTTATAGATACCGCAGGAATACGAGAGACCACAGACGCTATAGAAGGTATGGGAATAGAGCGTTCTTATGCCAAAGCTGAGCAGTCTAAACTGGTACTCTATCTACTAGATGCGACACAATTAAACACCTCACCTAGAATTATGCACTGTTTATTGCGCATACAACTGATGAGAGAAAAATTTCCTGATAAACCTCTAGTAGTTATCCTGAACAAATTAGATCAAATTACCGGTCTAGAACATGCCGAAATCACTAAACAAATAAGTACCAAATCACCAGATACCATTCTTATATCACTAAGTGCCAAATCACGTACAGGCGTAGAAGAATTAAAAACCGCGTTAGTACAAAGTTTTAATAGCGGTGCACTATCTCAAGATGAATCTATAGTGAGTAACGCAAGACATTATGATGCTTTACAACAAGCTTACAGTTCATTAATAGAAGTACAAGAAGGAATAGAAAACGACATTTCTAGCGAGTTTCTAGCCATAGACATACGCGCCACAGCAGAGTCTCTAGGCATTATCACCGGAGAAATAACAAGCGATGAGCTGCTTGGGAATATATTCAGTCAGTTTTGTATTGGGAAGTAGTAGCACACTTAAAAGTGATGTTTAAAATTTAAAATGAGACCTAACTTATATTTAAAATTTAGTTAGGTATTATACCCTATTACCTACAGTTATGTAAAACAGTAGGTTATAAGAAACATCGATATAGTTTATAGTCTGGTATTAATCTTATAAATCTAGTTACCCTGTCATTCCCTGCACAAAAACTTGTACAAATTCTCGCATCTTATCAAGTATACGCTCACCTATTTCCCTTGCTTTTAATATACTAGGTCTATTGTCTAAGCATTTAAAAATATCATCGCGCAGTGGTTCTCTACCATAATTAGTATAACTTTCTATCAGTGCTTTAAACTGCTTTTGATCTAGTTGTTCTTCTTCACACATTTTAGAGAGTGCCATGATTTTTTCATCATGCCAGAAACGTTCAAACTCATCTTGTATCGCATCTATATCGCTGATGTGTGGTAAATTTTCTTCTATAAACTTCTCTATCAGTTCGCGTTTGCTACGCAACTCAATATCTCCAGAAAGCATGTCGATGATCCCCTGCTGGCGCCAGCAGGGGTTACACCTACATAAAGCGTCGTATTATTTTTATTAGTCATTATGTAAACGTATCCTGGTTTCATAAAATCATTTTTTCTCGTCATTGCGAGGAGCGATAGCGACGAAGCAATCTCCTGTAATACAACACCTACCTCACCTTCTATTCCCTTTACGCAAAGATTTCTATTCACCATGCAACACCGCAGCGCTTTGCAGGTTGAGTCGTTGCTCACTTGCGGCAGATTGCCACGCTCGTGCCTCGCTCGCAATGACTACACAAACAACTGCTGCAACAGCCCTTTTTTAAATTCTTTAATTCTGTTTTTTTCTAGGGTTCCATTCCACTAATAACCCAATCAACTCATCAATTTCAACTTGTATTTTTTGGTAAACCTGCAGACTTTCTTGCTCTTTACCTCTTATCATATGATATTTAAAAATTTTACCCTTAGAGGAAACAGGATATTTAAAGGCTATATAAAAGTCTTTAGGTTTAAGCTGATTTACCTCGAAAAA
This sequence comes from Nonlabens sp. Asnod2-A12, assembly GCF_045063745.1. Classification (NCBI taxonomy): domain Bacteria; kingdom Pseudomonadati; phylum Bacteroidota; class Flavobacteriia; order Flavobacteriales; family Flavobacteriaceae; genus Nonlabens; species Nonlabens sp. Asnod2-A12. The sequence continues at coordinate 988,147 of NZ_JBEFOB010000003.1, forward strand.
AGGAATAAAACTATCAGAATTGTATACCTGATTTTTTATTGCCTTTAATAACTTAGGTGTATACAAATCCTCATGTTTTTTTAGTGATTGATAAAGCTCCTCTAAATTGTGATTTGTACCAAACTTAATTCCTCTTTCTTGTAACAGACCTTTCATGAATAATTCTAAACCATGATAATAATTAAACAATATAGGAATACCAATTCTATTATCATTCCATCTTATTTGTTCATTAAATGCTTTGTCCTCTTATCCCTCATCAAGGCTTTCATCATAGTCTACTGTTATAGAATTTTTATTCCCTTGACGAATCATCTCACCAATTGAATTGCGCACCAGATTAAAAAAATTATGGGCCATAGGTAGGTAATTATATTTAAATGTTTCCATATCTACACAAACAACTGTTGCAACAGCCCTTTTTTAAATTCTTGTGTTTGATTTATTCTTAACTGTATTTCTGACTGTTTACTCATCTCTTATAATTAAGTCCTGCCAATCAGGATTTATACTTTCTATTAATGTTATTTTCTTTGCTCTATTACCAGCTTTTAATTGTTTCTCTCTAGTAATAGCATCACCTATCATTTGATGCGCCTCGTGATAGACTAATTTATTCAAATTATATCGCGCCGTAAATGATTTAGGATCCTTTTTACTTTTATGTTCTTTAACACGTCGCTCTAGGTCTGAAGTTACACCTACATAAAGCGTCGTGTTATTCTTATTAGCCATTATGTAAACGTATCCTGGTTTCATAAAATCATTTTTTCTCGTCATTGCGAGGAGCGATAGCGACGAAGCAATCTCCTGCAATTCAATACCTACCTCACCTTCTATTCCCTTTAAGCAAGGATGTCTATTCACCATGCAACATCGCAGCGCTTTGCCAGTTCACTATACAGCTCGCTAGGTTTTAAGAAATAACCTAATTTATCGAGTGCTTCAAAACGTATCGCTTCTAGCAATTCTGTCGCCTGTGGATGTTGCTCTACGGTTTCATAATCCAGACCGTCAGGTTGCAAGATCACGTTTACATAGAGTTCCATCTTGCGACTCAGGTATTTATAAAATATAAAACCTAGTATATAATCTCTAAAATCGTCTGCATCCATATTACCACGCAGGTCGTTTGCAATATTCCAGAGCGTTTGTTTGAGTATTTGTTGTTTTTCTTCTTCTTACATTTAGGGTACTATTTGTGTGTTGTAATTCCGCTTTCGCGAAAGCGAGATAAAGATAAGTTTCTATATAAAGAATCTCTTACATTTCTTCATAAACCTGTTTCCAGCTTAAGGTTTCTCTTTTGGTCTCACCATTAGCAGTAATTACTATTTGCAAACCGTCATCAGTCACAAAAATTTTAAATACTATGTCTGCGTCACCTATAAGATTGTCTATTTCTTCTACATCTCCATTAACACTTATTTCATCTGTCAATTTTGTCATGAACATAGTGGTCAGCGCAATTAAATTATCACGATGTACCATACAATCCTGAGGCATTTGTGCTTTTAAATACATTTGAATAGACGTATCGTTTTCTCTGATAATCATAAACTCTTCGATGACATAATCATCTCCGACTATTTCTATCATAGGCTCTGCTAATTCTTTTTTGTAATCTGTTTGAGCAACAGCTGTTAAGGATAAAAACACAAAACTGATGGATAATAAAATACTTTTCATTCTAATATTAATTTGGGTTGGTTGACATTAAAAAACCCTAAAACACACTTATCCAATGATGTAGGAAAAAGTGAGTTTTAGGGGATTGTGAAGATAAGAATTTATAGTACAAATTCATTTTCAAGGAAATAAAAACCTACAGCATATTAAACTAAATCTGGAGCGCAAGGCGAGTTATCACCATAGGGTTCTATATATTTCCAGAACGCTTTTCCTGCGCTGTTTAAATAATTCATGGAGTAGTTATACTTTGTATTAGACCCTACTCGATACAAATACTCACTACAGCCATAGGAATATTTACTCTTAAAACAAACTACGGCATAATATACCGTGCTGTAATCTATAGTGGCTTCATAAAATGTAACCTTGGTCACGGCAGTGCTCAAAGGACTGGTATAGGTAGAACCATAATAATTCTCATCTAGATAATCTATTTGTTCCTGACAAGTTTGAGAAAAAACCATGCTTGTTAAAAACAATAATGTAATGGTGGTCAATAGGGTTTTCATGTGGTTTATTTAAGTATAAAATCTTTAATTACTTTGTCCATATTAGTAGGAAGACCTGCTGTTTTAATCTCATACTTCTGTACTCCCATAGCATCAAACCATTCACTCCAGTATTTTCTGATAACATCTTCTTCGTATGGGTTTTTATTATCAGGGTTAATTCCTAGAACTAAAACCTCTAAATTATCAAGGCCTTTTGTTGCAGGAATGAAGCCATACTTATTATCATTAAATTTCTCTTCCCATTTACTAGTATTTAAACCATTTGCTCTTATCGTTTTAGGTGTTATATAGGTACTTTTATTTTCTTCTTTAAACTTACTGTTCTCATGATATATGTATCCATCTGTGAGTACTACAAGAATGTTTCTATGATTTTCTTCCATGCAATAATCACGTGCCTTTGATTTGAAAAATTTCCAGGTGTCCGAGCCTATATACTTACTGTCTTCAATTGCTAGTTTATATATTTCAATAGGCGTGGTAGAATATGTTTTCTTAACCTGTTCAATCTTATCAATAGTAGTAGTCTTTCTCGTAAATGAATACTTTAGTGCCGCTGACATATCATTAATATTTGAATTTAAAGGTTCTGGGTCAAAAAACACTTGAATCTTATCATTCATCAATCTTACTTTTTTACTTCTTAAATGGGAATAAAAAGCATCAGACACAGACTGAATATAAGCAGCATCTCGCTCATAAAAATCCATTGTCGGATTAGGATATTTTTTAGGATCTATTCTATCTGATAGATCTAAGAGAAAACTAACATTTAAGTCTTGATTACCTGTATTTGTTTTTTCAGCAACTTCAATTAACGCAAAGTCATCGATTTCTAATTCTTCATTTCCTGACACATCAGATTTACAGTAAGAGAATAGCATAACTATTGCCATAACAGCTGTGAAACGAGTTAAATTCTTTTGTATATTATATAATTTCATAAGATTTTTTTTATGTGTAAACAACATTTTGGTGATCTGCCTCAGATAAATTAAGTTTATTTAAATGCTCATTTGCAACTACTTCGCAGCTCTCTCTTAAATCATCTAATTGTTTATTTGGAAATTTCAATTCAGAATTTATTGCTTGGTACCATCCTTTCATATACTGAAAATGATAATGAAGGTATTCTTTAACAGGAAAAATAAAACCATCAATTTTAGATTGAAGTTCAGCTATCTTACCCTCTATTTCAGAAATATCATGTTTGAGCTTATCAACTTTTTCAATAAGTTCCTTCTTTTTATCCTCATCATTTTTGATCGCCTCTTTTTTAGAACGAATGAAGTTTTTGATTTTATCAACATTCTCATGTTCTTTCATGACAAAGTCAAATACTAATCCCCAAATCACATAAACCACAAAACCAGCGAATATGATCCCCCAGAAATTAACACTCTGCAAAGCATCATTTGCAGTAAATGATTGACCTGGTAACGCGTTAAAGTCAAATATTTTTTTCTCAATTAAGTAGGCTAGAATAACATCAAACAAAAATGTCAAAACAAATAACAGTATTAACTTTAATGCCCCTTTCCAGCCTTTTTCTTTCTGAAACATATGAACTAGATAACCAAGACCCATAAACACAAATGGAATAGTCCCTACAAAAACAGCTTCTAATAATCCATCATTTAAAGCTTTACTTAGAGCTTCTGCATCAAAAATAGCAGCTGTTAAACTTCCATCCTCAAAATTTTTAAAAAAGGATGAGTAAGAAGCAGAAATATAAAATACAAAGAGATAAATGGTTATAGGAAGTAATAATATAAGACCTATGTAAAACTGAGCTTTAGGCCTTTTATCTGCATCTATTCCATATTTATCAGGATTCTGTTTCACGTCTACGATTTCATGCTTATGTCTATCTATGTCATCAGCTTTAGTTTTTATCTGACCGTCATAAATTGATAAAGCAGTTTCCAACTTCCTTAAATTTGTTTTCTCCTGTTCTTGATTTTGCTTGTGTGGCTGTTTCAGTATCTCTTGCTCGTTTAATTGTTTTCTACACAAGTCTTCAAAGCTGTTATATAAATCACGTAGTGCCATTCCTAGAGTCAACGGTTCTCCTAAAGCCTTAGCAGAATCTCCATATCCAGATTGATAATAAGTTATACGGACTTGCTCTCTAGCTTCTTTTGTATCTACCTCATTCTCTACAGGAAGTTTAATCTCATTCTTTGTTTTGAATAAATTTTTTATCGCGCTCATAATATTAAGAATTTATACTATTAATGATCTCTTCCTTACTAACACCATTATTTGCTGACTCCAGTAAATAATCGGCTAGGGCTTCGATATTTTCATCTAAAAACCCAAATTTCTTACAGTATTTTTTAAGAGCAACATATTCATCTTCATCCACTTTACCATCTGCCCAAATCATGATAGCCAAATCATACAAGTATTCTACGCGCGTTTCAATAGATTCTGGAATGGATACACTAGCAGATGGGTTGAGCAGAATACCATCTAATTGTTCTTTGGTAAGCCCTCTGTCACTGGCAAATTTGTATAACATTTCTAACTCTAATTTATCAAAGTTGTCATCTGCAAATGCAATCTGATAAAGACGGAGAAAATGACCTTTTAATTCATTGGTTATCATAAGGTTGGTTATTAAATTATTTTTTTTTAATTTATTAATTGACAATTCAAAAACAAACCTAAACCTATCTCTTATCATTCCTTTACGGTATCCCGTAACGTGGAGTTGATTTGTTATAAATATCTTTGTGCGGTTCTTATTTTAGTGGCTTTACTATTTGAGATCGATTTGTTTTTTTTTAATTCCGCTTTCGCGAAAGCGAGATCAACAACCTACTTAACACCTTTTATATAATGAGTTTAAAGCATCTGTTTCTTTTACTGTTTTTCTTATTAAGCATGCCTAACTTAGTGAGTGCACAGGAAGAGATCGCTCTAGTTTCATGGAATATCAGAGATTTTGGTAAAACAAAGTCGGCTGAAGAAATAGAACAGATAGGTAACATTTTAAAGGAATATGATGTGATTGCTGTACAGGAAGTGGTGTCTGGTTATGGCGGCTCGCAAGCGGTGGCTAGACTGGCAGATTACCTTAATAGGACGGGAAGCAAGTGGGATTATTCTATAAGTAATCCTACTAAAAGTCCTAAATACAAAACGGAGAAGTATGCCTTTTTATGGAAAACGAACAAGCTAAAAGTTATAGTAAAGGCAAAACTGATTACTGATCTGGATGAATGTGTCTATAGAGAACCGTATCAAGTAAAATTGGAGTCTAAGAAGGGATCGAAGGGTTCTTTTACTTTGCTTAATTATCACTCTAGAAAACATAGTGAGCAACCTGAAATAGAGGTGAGTTGTATAAACGATTATATGATGAATCATAAGGACGAGAATATAATCCTTGCTGGTGATTTTAATTTAACGATAGATCACAATGTATTTGATAAAATAAAGAACGATTCTTATAAAGCATGTTTAAATGGAGATAGAACGACCTTAAAACGATTGTGTAAAGACGGTAATTATTTGAATCATGCTATAGATAATATTATCTACAACGTTGCAAAAAATGAGTTGATGGATTGCGGCACCATAGACTTTGTGCAAGAGTGTGATCAACTAGAATCTATGAGAACGCTGTCTGATCATTTACCGGTTTATATGAGGTTTAAAAGCAATTGAATTATCCAAATCGTATACCTATAAAAAACTCATTTCTTATCGGTAAATAGAAACATGATTATTTAAATAACTAATGGTCACTCTATATCGTAAGAATCTCTACAAGAACACAAGTAATTACATGATGTATTAATAATACAATCTAAAATCGAGCAATTTACTAAGCTGGTGATGTTTATAGAACAGACGTTCTACGACTTGTTTTAAATCGTCATTTTCATAGAATAGACTGAAGAATACACGGTCGATGGTGAAGGCGCTAGTCATGTGAGGTGAAGGAACTCCATAACCAGAAATGGCGCGAGCACCTGTAACGTCTAGAAAATACTGAGATTCATCTGCAGTGAGATCGAGTACTTTTTTATTTGCTATATGAATCAGCTTTCCTTCCATTTTACCTTCAAAAAGTTCTGCTATTTCTTCTATGCTGTAGTAATAACCGTTTATTAATATATTGTTAGCTTCTCCTGGTAGGACCAGATAAATGATCTCGTAATCTTTAAAATTATGATCTTCATAAAGCAAGTGATTGATACTTTCTTCTAGATCTTCTATGGTATCGCAGGCCTTATAAATACTATTGATATTTTGATTTAACGTCATATCTTCTAGAATGGTAAGCACCTCTGTCGTCTCAGTCAAAGTAGCGTCTGGAACGACCTCTAGACAATAAATGAAATTTTCAATATCGGTTATGGGTACTTCTAATTCATTCATGGTCTGGGATTCTTTTTTTACTATACAGCTTCTTTAAGTCGACTATGCCTTCATAGCCTTGCAAATTATTGCTTTTTATTTTTAGAATACAAAATGATATGCATGTTCTTCTAGTCACTGTTTCCATTTATCTTTTACTAATTCATAAATATGTATGAAAATTTATCAAAGTAGAAACATCGGTTTTTACCTCACTTTTTTAAATCAATCGTTTCAAAACCGATTTAGTTATCATTTGTTTTAAAACTAAAGAACAATAGTATTAATGTGTCGCATGAAGTAAGTAGTCTCAAATAAAGCTAGACAGATTTAAAAGGTTTTATCTAATATTGAATTGATATACAAAGAAGTATTGCGTCTAAAGGTGATCTTAATGTGATAAATTTTGAGTAAATTTTACCTTTCTTAAAAAGCAACCAACCTCGTTATGATTACTATAAGTTTATACCGAACATACCTATATTCCGTATTTATGTTTATGATAAGACATTTGAATTTTTATTCAAGATCAGGCTCCTCTATGCTTAGTTTAAAATATAATTTGAAAAACTTTATATAATGGAGCATTGGTATCTACCCATAACTATCATACCAGGAATAGGTCTTTTGATTCTATCGACATCTAATTTAATGGTCGCGCTTAGTGATGAGTTGGACAAATTAATAACTAATTGTAAGGACGATAATTTAATAAGTCGCAAACTGAGACAGTTAAAATTATTGAATAGAGCTATGATTTACTTTTATATAGCGGTCTTCTTATTACTCATTTCAGGAGTGATTGCTGGTATAAATCAAAGCTATAAAATAGCAACCTATTTAGGAGTTTGTGCGATTGCTGTAGCAACGTTTGGGCTTGTATCATTGATTATATATTCAACTAGATCTGTGAATATTCATCAAAATCAATTTAAAAATAGATCTAATTAAATCAACTTAATTATGGATAATAAAAAGTGGTATAAAGTTTTAGATAATAGAAATACCTTGCCCGAAGGACGTGTACAAACCGTAACTGCTGGTCATCAAGGTATTTGTTTAACACATTATGATGGTAAATTTTCAGCGCTAGATAACGCCTGTCCACATCAAGGCGGTCCTCTAGGAGAAGGTTCTATAGAAAACGGTATGCTGCGATGTCCGTGGCACGGTTGGGATTTTGACCCTTGCAATGGTCAGTCGCCAGGTGGTCATGATGATAGTATTATCACCTTTGAAGTAAAAGAAGAAGGCGACGCCATTTATGTTGCCATACCAGAAGAAGAGTCTCACAAAGACACGATATCTGACGTGATGATAGAAACCATGGTAAACTGGGGCATAGACACCGTTTTTGGAATGGTAGGACATAGTAATCTTGCTGTGGCAGATGCTATGCGCCGACAAGAAGAGAAAGGAAAACTACAGTTTTTTGGGATAAGACATGAAGGCGCCGCAGCGTTTGCAGCATCTGGTTATGCAAAACTAACTGGAAAACCTGCTGCATGTTTTGGGATAGCTGGTCCTGGTGCAACCAATATGTTTACAGGAATGTGGGATGCCAAAGTAGATCGAGCACCTATGCTAGCCCTTTCTGGACAAGTAAATACACAAGTAGTAGGAACAGGAGCTTTTCAAGAAGTGGATCTCGTTAAGGCTTTTGACAGTGTTACACAATTTAATCATGCGGTTCATTTAAACTCTAATCATAGTGAGTTAATGTCTCAAGCTGTAAAAACTGCGTTGATCAAAAGAGATGTGGTACACTTAACTTTTCCTGATGAAGTAGCCTTTACTGAAAAGCCAGAACATGCCGTAGCTCAAACACCAGAAAATAGAATTACCCCTTTTAATATATCGCCTCCCAAGGAAATGGTAGAAAAGGCGGTTAACTTACTTAAGAAAGCAAAAAGACCTGTAATTATAGTAGGCCATGGAGCACGTTTTGAGATGGATGCTATTACCGCTTTCGCGAAAGCGTTAAACTGTCCAGTCATAACCACGTTTAAAGCAAAAGGATTAATAGCAGACAGTCATCCATTAGGTTGTGGTGTGCTAGGAAGAAGCGGTACTCCTATCGCATCTTGGTTTATGAATGAATGTGATCTAATGCTCGTTTTAGGCGCATCGTTCTCTAACCATACTGGAATAACACCTAAGAAACCTATTATCCAGGTAGATTACGATCCTATGGCATTGAGTAAACACCATAAGGTAGATGTGGCATTATGGGGAGAGATTTCTGAAACGCTTCATATTATCACTACTCAAACTAAAGATAAAACTGCAGCCATAGATCAGACCGAAGAAATTAAAGAACGATGGAAACTATGGAGAGAAGAAAAAGAAAGTCGCTTAAAGGACTGTGGTAATGGATTGAGCTCTATTTCTGTATTTAACGCAATGAATAAAGTTACTCCAGATAACGCTGTTATAGCGGTAGATGTAGGTAACAACACCTACTCTTTTGGAAGGTATTTTGAACCGACAAATCAAGCCGTATTAATGTCTGGATATTTAGGCTCTATAGGATTTGCTTTACCAGCAGCTATGGGAGCATGGGCTGCCCAAGGTGATAAAAGACCTATATGGTCTGTGTCTGGTGATGCTGGTCTAGGACAGTACCTAGCCGAAATAAATACACTAGTCAAGTACAATATGAATATTAAACACGTCGTGCTTAATAATTCTGAACTAGGAAAAATATCTAAGGAACAACGTGCTGCCGAGGTAGATGTTTGGCAAACATCGCTCTCTAACCCAAGCTTTGCAAAGTATGCAGAGAATTGCGGCGCTCTAGGAATACGTGTAGAAAAGTTAGAAGATCTAGTTCCAGCAATGGAAAAACTACGTGATCATGATGGTCCTGCACTACTAGAAATTATTACAGATGTAAATTTGATTTAAATCTTTGATAAAATGGCAACTACGAGAGTTGTTGCCATTTTTAAATAAATTTTAAAAATTACGACAGCATCTAAAGTTTTAAAAGTTGCTACGTTAATTAAAGAAAGAATAAGATAATTATGATTAAGAAGATGAAATTGAGTTTCGGCTTTATATTATTACTATGTTTTAGTACCGCTCTAAATGCACAAGATTTATCAAGCCTTTTTGGGCAACTAGATGAATCTGTAGTAACTATAGAGGTTGTTGAATATAAGGTACAAAACCAGCAAGTAACTAGTTCAGGTGGTTTAGGATCTGGTGTTATTATAAGTAAGGAAGGTTTAATTCTTACGGCTGCACACGTGGTGGAGTCTGCAAACGAGATCTCTGTTAAACTTCAAAATGGAATAGCCTTCTCGGCAGATGTGATATCCAGCTCTAAAGCCGCAGATGTAGCCCTACTTAAACTAAGAACGATTCCTACTGGTTTACAACCTGCTGTAATAGGAGATTCTAATAAATCAAAGGTAGGAGAACAAATACTTGTTATAGGTGCACCTCGTGGACTTGAGCATTCTTTATCTGTAGGTCACATAAGTAGAAAAGTCGATAAAAACATGATAGCAAATGGAGAAATGGCTGGCTTTATACAGACAGATGCTTCTATAAATCAAGGTAACTCTGGCGGGCCTATGTTTAATGTAAAAGGAGAAGTTATAGGTGTGGTAAGCTTTATTCTTACTAATAGTGGTGGTTTTGAAGGTTTAGGATTTGCCGTAGACACTAATACTATAAAAAAAGTACTGTTTGATGTAAATAGTTTTTGGACTGGTTTTGATGGATTATTTTTAAACGAAGGACTAGCAGGCATATTTAATACTCCACAGAAATCTGGTGTATTGATACAACGTGTTCTTCCTAATTCATTTGCTGACAAAATAGGATTGAAACCAGGTGTTATACAAGCTGAAATTTTAGGACAAAAACTATGGTTAGGTGGTGATATAATTTTGAGTATTCAAGGTTTAAGTTGCAACAGTCCTCATGATCTAGGTTCTATTAAAAAACAAATAGAAAATCTCAATGAAGGTGATAAAGTACTTATTAAAGTTTTGAGAAAAGGAAAAGTACTGACTCTAGAAGCTAACTTTTAGTAGTCTTATGAAATTACTATCTATAATTAACTGGAACACGATAACGAGCAACAAGTATTTGATTGCTCTAGTTGCTGCATTCAACTTTTTATTGACTCCTATTCATGTAGCAATAAGTAGCCTTACACCTGGTTATGTTATAGTAATTAATTATACATTAGTCATATTGAGCAGTTCATTACTGGCCTCTAAAAAAAGTGCTAAATTAGTTACCTATGTGATAGGTATTTTAACTTTACTAGCTATATGGTTAGAACTATCTAACCAGAATTCTGATCCTATATTAATATATAGATTAACGACTTCACTCCTACTTTTTTCTTGTTTTGGTGTTATATTAATAAGACAGCTATTAAAAATAAAGAAGGTAAACCTACAGTTTATCTTAGGTCCATTACTCGGTTTTCTTTACTTGGGAATTATAGGAGGTATTTTTTTTGAATCTATACATTTAATAGATCCTAATTCATTTGAATTAATAAAGGGGAACTCTGGTTTTAGTTTTTACTATTTTAGTTTCATCAGTATAACAACAGTAGGTTATGGTGATATTACTCCAATTAGTGCACCTGCACAATCACTTACTCTAGTGATGAATATAATAGGTCAGTTTTATCTCGCTATAGTGATAGCCGTATTTGTAGGGAAATATATTAATACTAAATAAAAATAAAATGTTCGAGTCATTCAGTATCGTATTTACTATTGCAGCATTTTTTAGCTACATTAATTATAAGTGGTTAAAATTACCTACTACCATAGGTTTAATGATTTTAAGCTTGCTACTCATTATCCCTATCACTTTAAGTAAGTCTATCTTTCCTGAGTTTTATAAATTCTTTTGTGACATCATTGTTAATGCAGATTTTAAAACACTTTTATTAGATGGTATATTGAGTTTCTTATTATTTGCAGGAGCGCTGCATGTTAACCTTGCCGCACTAGCCAAAGAAAAGAAATCAATCATCTTATTTGCAACTTTAGGAGTTCTTATATCTACCGTTATAGTAGGTACTTTAACTTATTTTGCAGCACAACTATTTGATTTAGATTTACTTTTTATACATGCACTTCTTTTTGGAGCTTTAATATCACCTACTGATCCTATCGCTGTTATGGCTATTTTAAAGAAAGCTAATATTGCCGAAAGTCTAGGAATTAAAATAGAAGGAGAGTCGCTTTTTAATGATGGTATAGGCGTGGTTGTTTTCTCTGGAATACTCATAATAGCATCTGTTACTGGAGAATTTAATAGTACCGAAATAGGAACTGAAATAGGCATTCTATTTTTAGAAGAAGCTGTAGGCGGCATACTTTATGGATTATTGATAGGTTTTATAGGCTTAAAATGTATGCAGTCCTTAAATGATAACCCACAACTTGCCGTAATGATGAGTCTTGCTGTAGTAATGGGTGGAACAGCAGGAGCCTTTTTAATGCATACCTCTGCTCCACTAGCTATGGTAGTCGCAGGATTATTAATCGGTAACAAAATCCATGTTAGTGAAAATAAAAGTGAAGTACAAATAGCTATCAATTCATTTTGGGCCATTCTAGACGACGTTTTTAACGGTATTCTATTTGTACTAATAGGTCTTGCCATTCACTTATTAGATTTTACTAGCAGTTATGTCTACCTAGGTGTAATAACAATTATCATTGTGTTGTTAGCAAGATTTATTTCTGTGTTCTTACCTTATTCTTTACTTAAACATGAAGAAGATAAACCTATTAAAACCATTGCTATATTGACCTGGGGTGGTTTACGTGGTGGTATTTCTATAGCACTAGCATTAAGTTTAAGTGATCAGTATTCTGGGAATCTTATTTTGCATATTACCTATATTATCGTCATTTTTTCAATTATAATACAAGGATTAAGTATAGGTACCGTTGCTCAAAAATTATATAAGAAGGAATAGAAGGATACTATTTATCGTTACATCTTATATTACTTCTAGGATGACTAATTAAGTACGTCAATATATTTAGAATCTATGAAAAAACAATTTATTTGGTAGTAATGCGGGATACCGTAAATAAAAAATTTAGAGTAAAAGTATGTTTGTCGCATAGTCGGAACATACCGAAAAACGACTTTAACCAGAAGTAGGCTATTTCTAAATTTTATTTTCATGAAAAGAATTTTATTCACTTTTCTTATTGCCACATTATTTTTAACCAGTTGTGCGACACATACAGGCGTACCTAAAAACTACATTCAAAACTCTACCGAAGTTGTTCTTACACAGAATAATTTTAAAGTGATTGAAATAGTAAAAGGAGAAGCAGAAGCTTCTTATTTTCTAGGTTTTGGAGGTTTAGGAAGAAACGGACTTGTTGCCGAAGCCAAAGCAGATATGTTATCTACTGCAAACCTAGAAGGAAATTCACGTACTATAATTAACGAGGTTGTGGAGGTAAAAACATCTGGAATTTTCCTATTTACTAAATACAAGGTTATAGTTTCTGGTCAAGTAATTGAATTTACTGAATAATACAGACTACCCAATTCATTTATAAAAGCACCCAATCAATGGGTGCTTTTTTATTTCCTTTTTATTCTACACAAATATGTGTATCAATCATGTAGCCTGAAATAGGTTTAAGGGTTTTACCTGTCTCTGGATGCAGCCCTAAACCTGTAAAGTACTCTAACTGTTTATCACCATTCTTTCCATACCAGACTAGAACGCTACCATCTGGATGAAAGAAATCAGTGAGGCAGGTTACTTTTATTTTCCTGAATGATAAAATGCGATCTTCTTTATATAATTTTAATTGTTTTATGTCATATTTCTTGGCGTCAAAATCTACTTCAGTATAGCGGTCTTCTTTCCAGACCATCCATCGCTGTCTGGTCGTATAATTATATAGCCAGAATAAAAGAATACACATTACACCTATCAAAACGTAAAATCTATAGTTTCTTAAAATAGACTTTTTAGGCAATTTCTCTACAGCCGATTTTACTACAGTAGATTCTATTATAATAGGTCCATCCACTTCTAGTGTATCATTTCTATTTACAAAATCCTGATAATTTTCATATCCTAAATAATGACATAAACCTGTAATAACATCCACTTGTTTGATTCTTATATCTCCAGCGTCGTGCTCTAGTTTTTGTGCTGCACTTCTATAATCTCTCAGGCTACGTTCACCTAAATTAAAGTCCATCTTTTCGTCTAAATAGCTAGATATTTCTGTCGCTTTTTCAGTAATAGAAGGCTTAATTATGCCTTTATTTTTGATTTCTTGTTCCGCTTTCGCGAAAGCGTGCATTATTAAAATTTTATTCATACTACTGATTAACAGATTATTAAATCAAGGAAAGTTATTGGAAAAAGATTTCCTGAATATTTCCAAACAGTTTCCCACGCTCTTCCTATGGGACAGAAACAATAGACTTTTATTTGTCCCAGAATTAATGACCGCCTTACTCGCAATAGGGCTTGCGATAATCAATTCTATCATGGAGTTGCCAGGTAATTGAGATGACCATTTGGGAAGTAATTATCTCTTTTACTCGTGCCAGTTCCTACTTCCCTAAGAAGAACAAACTCTTCTAAATAAAGCAAGTGTTGCTATAAAAAATATTCTGAGAAAATCTCGGACAGCCACACCTATGCCCAATTTTAAACACTCCAAATATGAAAAAATTATTATTAATAGTCCTTACGGTATCCCTCAATCTGGCATTATTTTCTTGTACTCCAGATAAAATTATAGAAGAAACTACAGAGGTACAAGCCTGTTGTGATGACGAAGGAACTATAGAGTTACCACCGCCACCACCACCAGCAGATGAGTCTGAAGATTAATCGCTAGTTGTAAAATTTGTTATTACATTAGAGGAATGAAACTAACCTTTACTTCATTCCTCTTTTTATTTTTCACCTATCTCATAACAAACTCGTTACATGCACAAAGTACAGATTCTACACAATACTATGTGAGACTAATTAAGAATCCTAAACAGAGTAACGATCTTGCTAGGGCTTATAAATATTTTTCTAAACAAAAAATTAAACATTATAAGGCTGGATTATTTCTAAAAGAAATATACGACAATCAAAATCTTGCTGAAATTCAAAAAGAACTAGGTTTAATCTATGAGAGTGAACGGTTAAATGTAGAAACCTTAAGATTGATAGATCGATTAGAAAAAAAGACGCCCTGGACGGACCATTGTTATTTAAAAACTATTAATGAGTTAGGAATACTCTATAGAGAAAAGAAGGATTATACAGAGGCTTTATCTTTTTATGACGAGGCATTAAATAAGGTTAAACTACCTAAAAATATTTCTACTCTTTTAAATAATAAAGGACGCACTTATGAATCTCTAGAACAACTGGAAAAGGCAAAAGGTTTTTATGAAAAGGCTTATGATATAGCCATAGAGGTTAATGATTCTAGCAAAATAGCAAGATCACTAAGTAATCTAAGTTATGTAAAATCAAAATTAAATATTCCTGGTGCCGAAGAGGGATTACTAGAGGCACTTAACATAAGGCGTAAAGGGAAAAACAGTAACGCATTAGGTTCTAGTTATACGCATTTAACTAAATATTATTTGAGTAAAAAAGATACCTTGAATATGTCCAAATATTCAGATCTTTTTTTAAACATGGCTTATAAAAATGGAGCTATACGACAGCTAGAAAGTGCTTTACGTTTAAAAATACAAATAGGAGACTCTAATAATGCAAAAGAATATTTGCGTTTAAGCGATAGCCTAATTACCATAAACAAGACAAAACTCAACAATTTTAATCACTACGTTTATCAATACAATAAGAAAGAGAAAGATCTACAAGACAGTAAATTAAAAAATGAGAGATTGATCTATCTCTTGTTATTTATAGCATTAGGAGCTGTTTCTATCTATTTTATCTTAAAGTATAAACACAGGAAGGAAAAATTCCAAGAAATATATAATACAGAAACACGCATCTCGAGAAAAATCCATGATGAAGTTGCAAATGATGTTTACCATGTAATGACCCAATTACAAGATTCTCCAGAAACTAACAAAACTTTACTAGACCATTTAGAAGATATTTATAAGCGTACTAGAGATATTTCTAGAGAGAATAGCTCTATAGATCTTAATATTAACTTTAAAGATTTAATAAGCGATCTTTTATTAAGTTATAAGACTGAGAGGATTAATGTCCTATCCATGGGAATACAACAAATTAACTGGCAACACTTAAATAATTTACAAAAGTCTACTATTTATAGGGTATTACAAGAATTACTGACCAATACAAATAAACATAGTCAGGCCTCTATTATTGTGATAAACTTCAGCTATACTGGTAAATCTATTGTTATTAATTATAAGGATAATGGTATAGGAACAGAATTAATTAAAGGAAATGGATTGCAGAATACGGAAAACCGTATTCATTCCATAAATGGATCTATTACTTTTGAATCTGAAACAGAAAAAGGGTTCAAAGCAATAATAACTATTTAGAATATGTTTAAGAAAGTATTAATTTCAGATGACTTTGGTAGTATCAATAAAGGTGTCCTGACAGTTTTAAATCAGGCAGGTATTAACAATGTAAAACAAGTGCAATACTGTGACGATGCTTATCTAGAAATAAAAAGTGCTATCAAGAATAATGTTCCTTATGATTTATTTATAACAGATCTTAATTTTAAAACAGACCATCGTGCTCAAAAATACGGCTCTGGAGAGGCTATTACAGAGCAATTAAGAAAAGAATACCCTACTCTGAAGATGATTACTTACTCTGTTGAAGACCGATTACAAAAGGTACGTCACCTTATCAATAATATAGAAGTTAATGCATTTGTATGTAAGGGTAGAAATGGATTGCTAGATTTATCAAAAGCTATCGATAGTGTTTATAAAAACGAGCTTTTCTTATCTGATCAGGTTAAGCAAGCATTACATTCTAGAAACGAACTAGAAATAGTGGACTATGATATTCACCTGCTTACACAACTATCTCTAGGGCATTCTAAAGACGCTATAAGTAATTATTTTAAGGAGAATGGCATAGCTCCTAATAGTCTAAGCTCAATAGAAAAAAGACAAGGTAAATTACTTATTCAATTTAGAGCTAGCAATGCTATACACTTGATAAGTATTGTTAAAGATCTAGGTTTGATATAATATCACACCTAGTGTCTTTCTAAAATAAATTAGAAATGATTAAAACGAAATCAATTCAATGAAGTCGTACTAAGTATTTAAATTAAAGATAATTTATTTTTAATCAGGAATATTACTTACAAAGTGTTTAAAATAAACTTGATAGTAGAGTTTTTTCTGATAGGACTTACTACCAGAAGATCGTTTTTTCTTAATTTTTTCTACACCTATGTAAGTTGCTATGGCAATAGCAAATAGTATAGCAATAATTAAAATTAAATACGTATCCATATAAAAGTAAACTGGCAGATCTAAAAAACTCTAAAGTTGTAGATCTTTATAGTTTGCAAATTAAAACCCTAGTCTTTAAAACATTAATCCTGTAGGTATAAGTTTACCGTTATTCGTTAAGTCGCCAGGAATATAGGATTATAAACAGAAGAACGAGATTTTTTTTGAAAAGATTCTCTTCCAGCCTGCACAGATATCAAAACCCTATATAATCTAAAATACTGTTTGGACGTTATTATTTAGCTCTTATTTAATGAGGCCTCTTAATGTAGTTTAAAGAAAAATAAGAATTTAAATGACTAAATGAGGGATACCGTAAAAATATATCAAATCGTACCTTTATGTTTGTACCGTTAGATTAATCAGAAGATTAATTTATATTAAGGGGAAGTTAAAGCACATACTTTTAAAGTATGTGCTTTTTTATTTTGAGAAAGATTGTTTCTTATAATAAACCACCAAATAAAACGTGACATGCTACAAAAGCAATAACAGATAGGATAATACCTATTAAAAACACATGAAAAGAATGTCTTAATAATTTGAATTTATGATTCATGGTTTTACCTAAATGAAAAGTATCTTTTGCAATAGTTTTATATAACTCATCACCTTCATTCATTAAAGAAGTGATTTCATTTACATAATCATCTTCTTCCATATTTTGAAAATTACCATAGAACATCAAATTTCTAGACTTTTCATTTCCATGAACTAATTCTGGACGCGTTGCAAAAATTGCAAAGGTTATAGAAGCAAGATTAGTAAGTAACATCATAATCACAGGATAAATAAGGTGAGGATCATTTTTAAGCTGTCCCATTACCGTACCTAGAATTAATGATAAAATCAAAGCATTAATAGAAATCAAGATGTTAGATTTTTTATCTATCATCGAGTTTAACGTGTATTGATTTTTAGAAAGTAGTCTAAATAAAGTCTCTACACCACGCTCAGATCTAGGTTCTAATTTAGCTAGTTTTTTCTTGAGCGCTTTTAACTTCTCCTTATCCACATTTAATTCGGTCATTAAATATTTCTCTTCTTCTTTTCTTATCTGTTTATCACTCATGAGATGTTGTTATCTATCTTATGTATTAAGATGCTAAAAATACCTGAATAGCTTCTTTGAAAAATGTAGTCGCCTGACTAGCAGTCTCACCTGCAGCAGGTAAAATGGCACCTTTAAATCCTTCTTTACTCCATTTTCCTCTAGATAAATCAGCATAATTTGCTGTTTCCATCTGTCCGTTATTATTATAACCACTAATATAGAAATAATGAACTGGGCTTACCGTATCAGGTATAGCTAGACCAAAACCTATGGATATATCACTATCTGGAAACTTAGTATAAATACCAGAATCAAAATGATGTGGCCACACTCTTATACTCGTATTCAGATTAAAATCTGCGTTTATTTGCTCTAGGCTTAATTGAATTTGTGTTCTTAAGTTTTTTAAATCTACTAATTCTTTAGGATCTTCTAACTTAAATGTGAATGAGCTATCTATTTTATAAGGTAAATCATAATGTAGGTTATAAGAATACGTTTTATTTAATGCCTTTCGAGCAGTCTCTGTAATCCATTTTAAAACATCTTCATGTGTAGACCCATCGAGATTATAAACGATAGAGCTCGATTTTGATTTCCATTCTAGTGAGAAATCTACGTAATTTAAAAACAATTGGTCTCCATGGTCTGATAAAAGATGTGTTTCTAAACTACCTCTTTCTATATCAAAACCTAGATTAGTATGACTATCATCTGCTTTTTTTTCTAAGAAACTTATTCCTGCAGCTGCTAGATATTGAGCAGCTAGATGCATTTGCTTTTTCATTATTTTATTTTTTAAATTCCAGCGTAATTAATACCTGTTAATAAGTGCATATCTCTATCAAATGTAGATAGGTCTTCTTGATTAAACTTTGTTATATCATCATATCCACACGCTCTCGCTACTACTTTAATAAGGTTATTTGTTGCGTCAAAGTAGTTGTGCAATTGCTTTGCAGAACTGTCTATAATTAAACGACTACGCAAAGATTCTTTTTGAGTTGCAATACCTACTGGACAGTTATTACTACCACAAGCACGCATTCCTAAACAACCTATAGCTTGTAATGCCGAGTTAGATACCGCAATAGCATCTGCTCCCAACATTAGTGCTTTAGAAAAGTCTTCGGCAACCCTTAATCCACCAGTAATAACTAAGGTTACATCTGTAGCACCTACTTTATCTAAATATTTACGCGCTCTAGCAAGTGCTGGAATAGTAGGTACATTGATATGATCTCTTAAAATAGTAGGAGCAGATCCTGTTCCACCTCCACGACCATCGAGTATAATGTAATCTACACCTACATCTAGAGCAAACTGAATGTCCTTCTCAATATGGCTGGCTGCGATCTTAAATCCTATTGGGATTCCACCTGTGCGTTCTCTTACCGCTTTCGCGAAAGCTTTAAAATCATCTACCCCATGGAAAGTAGGAAAAGTTGCAGGAGATATAGCCGTCTCTCCTTCTTTAAGTCCTCTTACTTCAGCTATTTCTTTACTTACTTTACTACCAGGTAAATGTCCACCTGTTCCTGTTTTTGCACCTTGACCTCCTTTAAAATGGAACGCCTGTACATTATCTAATTTATCCCAAGAGAATCCAAATTGAGCTGAAGCTAGTTCATAAAAGTATTTTGAATTGCTAGCTTGTTCTTCTGGTAACATACCTCCTTCTCCAGAGCATATTCCTGTACCAGCGAGTTGGGCTCCCTTAGACAAAGCAATTTTTGCCTCACGAGATAAGGCTCCAAAACTCATATCACTTACAAATAGAGGAATGTCAAGAACTAGAGGCTTTTTTGCATTAGGGCCTATTACTACTTCAGTTGCTACAGCATCTTCATCTAGTAAAGGTCTGGTAGCTAGTTGTGCCGGTAAAAATTGGATATCATTCCATTTAGGCAGTGTGTTTCTATCCACACCCATGGAGGCAGAAAAACCATGATGCCCTATATTCTTTAATCCATTTTGAGCCAATTCTTTTATATAACCTGTATAAGGTTCTGTTTCTTCTGGGTGCGTGTCTGCATAAGCACCTAGATAACTATCTCTATTAAAAGGTTGTGGATTATTAACTAGATAAGCGTCTATTTCAAACTCATCTACCATTAAATCATCACCTTCTATCTTAGTAGAAAATTTATGTAAAACTTCTTTGTTATTATACTCTGACACACCAGAATCCACTCTATAATCCCAACCGTGTACACCACAAATAAGATTATGACCGTCTACATGACCGTCTGACATTAATGCACCTCTATGTAAACATCTACCGTATAAAACAGAGATATCATCATCAAACATGACTATTACTAGATCCAATCCATTAACTAATGCATGAACAGGTTGTTTATTTATTAATTGACTTATTTGCGCTATAACTTTTGCTTTTTTCATAAGTATCTATTGTATCGATTAAAGATTAATTTTAAAATGCAAACCCTAATACAAAGGAAATTTGCCCACCGTCTGAACTACCGTAATATCCTAAGTTTGCTGTAAATGTGTCCAGTCCACTTATCCAGAAAGATCCTCCTACACTGTTGTGCCATTTATCTGAAGTATCGTTTTCTTCCCAAACACGTCCATAATCAAACCCACCGGTAACCCCATATTTGAATGGTAATACACTTGTTTTAAATTTACCAAGTTCTAATCTTACATCTGTATTATGGTAAGCGGCATATTTACCGATAAATCTTTCTTTTCTAAATCCTCTTAGACTAGCTCCTCCACCTATTTGTGCAGCATGATACAATTCAAAGTTATCTCCTAAAATAGCATCACCTCCTATTTTTGAAGCTAATACTAACGTTGCACTTCTATTAAGTCTATGGTCTATTGCAAGGTGTGGTTTTAAATAACCGAATTTATTATCAGAACCTGCACCACTATCTACATTTGCTTTATATCCTGCTGTAAGACCTACATCTAGTCCCATAGTAGGAAAAGCTGCGTCATCCTTATTTTTATAAGAATAATTAACCTCAGCACCTACATATGTTTGCTCGTCAAAAAGTGTAGAATTTGCTGGCAAGATATTGATAAATCTATCTGCTACATTTTCTACTTCAAAAGTTTCTATTAATGGTTTAAAGTAGAAGGAACCACCGTCTCTACCTTTCCAAATTAAAGAAATAGCAGCACTCCACTCTCTTATACTCACACGGTTAAAATCTATCTCCACAGCATCTTTATCATATGTAGACTCGTTTCCAAAACCAAAGAAGTTCTGTGCAAAATTAGGGCTGGTATATTTTCCT
The DNA here is from genome assembly GCF_045063745.1 of Nonlabens sp. Asnod2-A12. Lineage (NCBI taxonomy): Bacteria > Pseudomonadati > Bacteroidota > Flavobacteriia > Flavobacteriales > Flavobacteriaceae > Nonlabens > Nonlabens sp. Asnod2-A12. The sequence continues at coordinate 1,009,518 of NZ_JBEFOB010000003.1, forward strand.
TCTACTCCAAAGTTCCAATTATGAAAGATATTAGAGAACTCTCCTTTATAACCGATATCATATCCAGAATTACCTGTATAGTAAGAAGCACTTAAGCTATGCTTAGTAGTAAATGGATTGCGTTGTAAACCATAGGTAGTAAAGTTATCTACAAAACCTATTTGAAGTCCATCATCTGCATTTACTCCTATCACTGGTATTATTTGATTGATACTATACTTTCTTTTTTTGTAATCGTAGTTATTGATTTCATAATCATCAACTAACCATTTTTTTGATTTCTTGTTTACAATTGTATTGTTTTTACCTGCGTAGTCATAAATTTTAACCTTCTTAGTATTGTCAAAGTTATAGGTGTCATTTTTCTTACCTCCCATGATTTTAATTTTGATCAAATCTTTTCCTTCACCAGTGACATTAAAAGTGTCTTTACCGTCTAAACCGTATAACCAGATTTCCTTAGTCTCTTCTTTATTAAAGGTTCTATTAAAAACACCTATGTCTTTTCTATGAACACTTAAGGTCGTCTCTCCATTAGGCAGTCGTACAATCTCAAAAACATCAGCTTTATTAGTTCCAGTAACTACCTGATGTCTATTCACATAACTGTAATACTCTTGTGCTATCTTAACTATATTACCACGTCTACCTTTTAATTTTCTTTTAATATCTTCTATAGTTTGCCCTTTTATTTCTTCTGGTAAGTTTTTAAAAGCCTCTTCTATAATCTCGTCTGTCATCCCATTTTGTAAAGATTTTGCTTCTCTTTCCCAATCTTGCCAGTTCGACTGATTAATAAATGTCATATCTAATGGGTAAGGTTCAAAACTAAACCATTTAGGACTAGGCAACTCTTCATCAAATGATTGCATCATACGTATACTAGGAATCGCAAAACGTAAAAAGCTTAACATACTACCATCAAAGACAGAAAAAGCTTGATCTCTATCTCTAGGTATAGGTTTACACAATTCTGTACCATCTTCATTTTTGTATAAAGCCCAACGCCATTGATCTTCATGTCTATCCCAATCACCTATAAGCATATCAAATAAACGTGCTCTGATGTAAGAAGGCTCATCTACTACTTCTTTTCCTGTCTTGTGAATTTCTTGTAATACGTCTGAAGTACTTAATATTTTATCTGGCTTACCAAAACTAGCTAGATCTACATGACCAGATTCTACTCGCTCTTCAATTAGGTATAATTCATCTCCATACTCGTCGTTATAAACTCCTAATTTTTCTTGTTTAGGAATGTAAAATAATTCTGGATTTGTATGAAAAACATCAACCGCATCTGCCAGAGTACCAATAGTCGTAGGTGTATAAGGATGTGCCGTTGTATAGAAATCATGTAGGAAACCGTCTGCATAACTGCCCTCAAGGTCTTCTTCTACATATTTATCTTTAAAAGCAGTAGACTGCAAGAATTTTATAGCACTTTTACGTAGAGCACGCATTACATATTGCTTGCCATCTTTAGTTTCTAATCTTAATGATTTTGATTGATGTCCACCACCACGCCTTACTGGTGTCAAGCCTCCATATAAAGTATCTATAAATGCTACTTTAGCATCTACTGGCTTACTGTAAAACTCTCTATAGTGTTCTCCCCAAACGGCTTTATAAAACTTACTTTTTTCTGTTTCTTCTTCAGAATATACCGTAGATGTATATGTTTTACCAAAGCTGCTTTCTTCTTTAAAGTCTGTAAACAATTCATCTTCAACTGGTCGTATAACCTCTATAGTACGAGGCGATTCTACACCTTGAAAAGAGACATTAACAGCTCCATCTTTCAATAAGTCTATACGCACATATCCATTCTCCCTAGATGCATAATCATCTTCAGTTACAGGAGATGCTTTTGTCGTTTTGCCAGCTGCTCCACTAATTATTTGTGGTAAACCGAATTTATTTATGTACTGTAAATTTGCATCGTGACCAGACACAAAAAAGATATTATCTGTCTGTCTAGCTAGAGTTATAATACGGTTTCTGAATTTTCTATTTTGTTTGTTTTGAAAATCATTTAATGAAGTACCTCCTACTCTAGCTAAAAAACCGTCATTAGTATTAGAAAATATAGGATGATGTGATGCCACCATTATCGTTTTTCCCTGAGCTTTTTTAATAATGCTTTCAAATTCTAAGAAAAACTGAGTCTTGTTTTTAATATCACAATCTTCATTCAAATAAATATGATCATTCCAATCTTCTAAAAACCATTGAGAATCGATCGTTATTAAAACAACATCTTCAGTAAGGTCTTTATCTTTGATAGGACAACCATCATTAGGATAAAACTTTGCTTCACTATTTTTTTGAATATATTTTTCTAAGTCTCTAACACCTCTATGTCCATAAGTTGCCCATTCATTATTTCCCGGAGCAAAGTAAACATCTCCATTAAACTCTGATACTTCTTTTAATTGAGCGTCTATAAAAGGATTTTCATTCTTTGAATAACCTTTTTCATGCACTGCATTACCCAGCAGTAACATTTTTGATTTCTTTAGTGTGCTAGCTTCTTTATTTATTTGTTTAATAATGGTAAGATCGCTTGCTGAGCTTGTATTTGCGGTAACAAAAACAGATGTCTCTACTTTTTGTCCCAACGCCGCATATCCTGCTAATAAAGCTAGACCGCATACTATGCTTTTAAGTAATTTAAGGGGTTTCATACTTTTTGAGATTTTCACATGTCAAGTGAACAGTTATTAAATTTATTATATAATTAAAAGCCTCCAGAAGCTTTTTTTAAATTGTTGATCGTCGATATATGTTTTGAATTATAATCTATCAATTCATCTTTTCTCATATTACTCATAACATTACTAACAGTTTGCCTAGACGTATTAGTAAGGTTTGATATATCCTTATGCGATAATAGATTTTTTGCCGTGAACGTACCGTCACTGTTCTCTTCTCCAAATTCTCTTACATAGTAAAAAACGAACTCCTTAATTCTAGTAGAACTGTCTTTATATAAAAGATCGCTTAAACGCGTTTCTAATTTTTTAATACGTAGACCTTGAATCTTTATTAATCCATTCTTGAGAGATGAATGTTTTTCTATTAATTCTTCCATTTTATCAGAAACAATAAAACATATAATAGATTCTTCTAAAGCATAAGCAACTTCTTTAATAGTCTTACCTTCTTCAAACAATGATAACTCACCAAAGATATTACCACGTTTTACTATACACTTTACATTACCAGAAGAACCATCTACTATTTTAACGGTGCCTTTTTTGAGAAAAAAAACACAGTTCTTATTTAACTTGTCAAATTCTATACGAGCTCCTTTCTCTATATTTTCCATTTCAGGAATCTCACTCAATTGCATCATCGAAGCCTTACTTAATTTACTAAATAAATTAAAACCTTCTAAAAACCAATACTTTGTAAACCTATTCAAATTTGGATATTTTATGTTAAAAAATAAAAATAAACTATTTATTAATGAATAAGATGGAGTATATAGCGCATTCTTACTTCACACGACATGTTGATTGATTTATAGTAGTAATATTTACGAAAAACGCAATTAATTTAATAAAAACAGAAAGATTTGTAAAATATAACAGTCTCTTTTAAAAAATAAAAAATAATTTCAAAAGAGACTGTTTAAATAATGTATGTATTTTAAATTAAAGCTTAGTCACCTTAAGGTAACTACTATCAGAGAGTAATCCTCCTACAGCAACTCCGCTTGTTATAACAAAGTCTATTTCTTCAGAGGCATCAGTAATTGTAACTATCGCAGACTGTGTGTTCACTCCAGTAACTATTACACCTAAACCTAGTCCTAATGATATGGTATTTGCCGATCCAGCTATAGAAGTAGGGCATACTATACCATCAACACGTACATCCCAGCCTAATAGTAAATTAGGACTTGTACTTAGCTTTGATTCTATCTCATAATTTCCTGGCGGTAAATGCAATTTATCACCTACAAAATAAGCTCCTAAAATATTATTAAATTTTAAATCTGGAAAATTAAAAACCGTACCAGTTAATCCGATAGACCCTCCAGATTTACCACAAAGCATAGTACTGTTCTCTACCATAACTTTAGACCAACTGGATAAAGAACTGTTCCAAAAGTAAAACCCAGGAGAGTTACTATCTTCTGTAGTCGTTAAATAAACTAGCATACCGTCTTGATCACTTGTGGGGTTCACCAGTGGAAAAGCATCGATACGAGGCACAAGTATACCATCTGTATTTTCTGGTGCTGCAGGATTTGCTACTCCTATATCTAGAGTTGCTTTAGGAATTTCTGTATTGATTCCTACTTGTGCATTACAAAATAAAGTTACAATGAATAAAATTGAGAATAGCGTTATAGTTTTCATAATAGTTGAATTGGTTTTATGACAAAAAAGATATTTATGGCAGGTATTTACACTAATTAGATAAAACACTTATTAATACGTCTAAATACACAATATCGGTACAATTTTAAATAAACAAGTTTTAATGAACAAGAATAAACACTAAATACCAACTATAATTAACTAGTGTTAAAATAAAAATCCGACGAGAAGTAATCGTTCGATAAATGGATACATATTCCATGTATTACAAACCGAAGTTCAAATCGTTTGCAAGAGGAATTGAAGAATAAATTAAATATGAAAAATTTACTATAATTTTAGAACAAGAGAAGTCAAGAACTAATTACATCTCTCGTAATAAGGCTTGTAATAAATGCTCTGTATCATACGGCTTTACTATAATAGAATTAACACCATGTCGGTATACTTCTTTTTCTGGGTCAACAAAATTAGTTGCTGTAAGAGCTATTATAGGCGTCTCTACGTCAAATTCTCTTATTCTACGAGTAGCCTCTATACCATTCATAACAGGCATATTTATATCCATTAGGATAAAATCAAATGATTCCTTCTCTACCATATCCACTGCCTCCTTACCATTACTAGCAGTACGATGCATCATGTCATGTTGCTCTAAGACCTTTTGAGTAACTAGCTGATTGATCTTATTATCATCTACTATTAACACCTTTTTACCTTCTAATGATTTAACATCTATAGATGGAGCTTCTTTATTAATAGCCTCTAGGCATCCCTCTTTAATGTCTAACGTAAAAGAGAACGTAGTACCTTTATTATAAATGCTATTCATTTTTAAAGAACTCCCTAATATGCTCAATATTTTATTTACGATAGGCAGTCCTAAACCAGTACCTGCTACATCTTCATCATAAGAGTCTTTTACTTGTGTAAACTCTTCAAAAATCCCTTTTTGATGATCTGGGTGTATCCCTTTACCAGAATCTTTAACTTCAAAGTACAGTTTTAAATTATTTCCTTTGTGCTCTTTTTTAATCACCGTTAAGGATATAAAACCATCTTCAGTAAATTTACTAGCATTACTCATCAAGTTCATAAGTACTTGAGATATTTTAATCTTATCTCCGTATAAAGCTACTGGTACTCCTGGATCTAATGACTTAGTAACTATATTATTATGTTTTTCATTTAAGAAAGTAAACGTTTGTATAATATTCTTTAATAAAATAGATAGATTAAAATGAACCTCTGTTAATCTATGTCCTTCTTTAGAAGAAAACTTGTTGATATGAAGCACATCATTAACCAAAGCAAGTAAATAGTCTGCTGAAAATTTTAAAGATTTAAATTCACTTTTAAAATCTGCTAGCCTAGGATCTTTTAAAAAAGTGGCAGACAGACCTACAATACCATAAAGTGGGGTACGTAATTCATGACTAATAGTAGATAAAAATCTTGTATTACTGTTAGCTAGCTCTTCTGACTTTTCCTTAGCTTCTAAATACTGTTTGTTTTTGAGAATTAAACCCTTTACTAATCTATCTCTTTTATTTTTTGCTTTTAAAAGTAAAATCGCAACTAATAATAATAATGCTGCAACTACTATGAAAAATAATAATAACATTTTACCTACAGATGCTTTTTGAGTCACTAACTGATTTTCTAATTGAGACTCTCTTAAATCTTGTACCACATTATCTAGATGTAGTTCTACACGCGCTATTTGTTGTTGTTTAACTGTTTCTTTTTCATTTCTCAAATCTTTTAAAGAATCATAAACCTTATGCACTTCGTTCAACTTCTTGTAGTCTTTAATAGCCTCATAACCTGCCATTAAGTGTTTGTAGTTTCCGAATTTATAATTCTCATCAATATATTTTTGATACTTAAGAGATTCTAGTGTAAGATCAATGGACTCTTGTGGTTTATTTTCTAGTAAAGCTAGACCAGCTTTAATATAAGTGGTCGTAGCTATGAATGTTTTACGACGACCATCCATTTCTTTTAAATAGATTTGATCTTCTATCTTACTTAGAAAATGTTTAGTAAGTTCTACGTTCTCTAGACCTACATATAACTCTGCTAGATTATGATTTATAATAAAGTTGAGCTCAACAGATTTATTACCTTTATAATTATAATCAAGTCCTTTTCTAAAGTAAGCGGCAGCTTTTACTCTATCTTCTGTAAAATAAGTATTACCCAAATTCACATACATAGTTACTATACCTAGTGTATCGTTTTTCTTTTTTGCCAGTTCAAGTGCTTGAGAAAAAAATACATCTGCTCTTTCTAGATCGTCTAATCTTACAAAAGAATTACCTAATAAATTACGTAGTTTTAATTCTGTTTCATAAGAATCTATTTCTTTTGCATTTCTTATTAATTCTGGTGTCTCTTGAAGTATTTTTTCATAAACCCCATCATTAAAATAAGTCAACATTATTTTAGTAATAGAATCTAATTCTTTCTGATTAAAGTTGGAGGTTTGTTCATGTACTTGAGCGTATGCATCCAAGTCATCAGAGTATTGAGCAGTAGAATTGCTTACTTTAAATAGAACTAAGAAAAATGTTACAAAATAAAGGACTTTCGTCATTTTTTGATTTATAAATTAAATATTAACACCTACCCACCTAAGCTACTATTAATAAAATTATTAATTAATAATTAGGTAAAATAAAAATAAAAAAACTACATACAAAAAACACAACCTTCTGTTTATCAAATACTTATATTTCGTATTAGTTTTACTTAAAATGACACTTTAACTATATCACTTATTTTTTCAGAGTTAAACAGTTTTTGTCTAAAGAAAACAAGCGTTTTTCAAACATAAAGTTCGCATGTAAAATATAACAGCCTTAAATTGATACGTACCACATTTGTCCAATTTAAAGAGTGTGTTTTATAATAATTACGCTTTCGCGAAAGCGTAAAAACAAAAATCCCTAAACAACTATCTTACTTCTATATTACTAGAAATAAGATCATCATTTAGGGGACTGCTAAGATAAGAATATTTAAAAGAATTGTCATAATCTATATTATCCAGAAAGGACTTTTTTTTAAGTTTTTGAGACATTTATTTTACTTGTAAAAAAGCGACTGTATCAATGCATACACCTAAATGTAACAAAGTATTATTAAAAAATTAGTTACATGATATGGTTAGTTTTTCATATTAAATAAGTGATAAAAAAAACGGCTGTAAAAATATTTTACAGCCGTTTAAGAATATGTAAATCTATTTTATTCTTTTACATCCTTAAGTAGTTCTATAATGGCTCGATCTAATTGTTGATCCATACCGTTATCGATCTTACCAGGCATATTTTTAACCGTGATTAAAGGCTCTGTCTGATTGTTTTCCATCCAGTTTCCATTCCTATCTTTGGCACTTATAGGGACTACACCCCAATAAGAACCGTCTGGTAGACCTTCCCAACCTGCAAAACTACAAGTCCCAGGTGTAGGCATACCTACTGTTTTACCTATTTTAAGATCTGTATAACCGCAAGCAAAACAATGACCGTCACTATATTGGGCCTCATTAATCATAGCTAGTGTAGGTTTCACCCATCTTGAGGTAGGTTCTCCTCCTACAATCTTATCCTCAGTCTCATAGGTAATAAATGGCGTGCCGGTAAAGAACATAGCGAGGTCTGCAACGAGGTCTCCACCACCATTAAAACGAGTATCAATAATCATCGCTTTACGGTCAAAGTATTTACCCATCATTTTTTCATAAATATCACGATAAGGCCCATCTCCCATACCTGGTATATGTACATAGCCCAGTTGCCCATTACTTTTTTCAGTAACTTCTTCTTCATTTTGCTTTACCCATCTCTTATAAAGAAGTCTATTTTGAGCACCTAGACTTATAGGTTTTACGGTAATAGTCTTATTCTTTTTACTCTCAGGATCATTAATTTCTAATAAAGTAAATTTTCCTGATTTACGATTTAAGTATTGTGCGATATCCTTAGTAGCACTTACGGTCTCGCCATCTATTTTTTCAATGATCATCCCTGCTTTTATATCAAAGCCAGATTTATCTAGTGGACCACCTTTAATCACCTCTGTTATCTTTATTCCATCAGTTTTATGATTATAATCCATAAATATTCCTAAGGATGCGGTAGCATCTTTATTCTTCATGGTAATACTCGCACCACCAGCACCGGCATGAGATACATTAAGCTCTCCTAACATTTCTGACAGTAACTCTGTAAACTCATAACTATTCCCTACAAATGGTAAATGTTTACCATATTCTTTTTTCATTAAGTCCCAGTCTATACCATGAAAATCTGGATGGTAAAAAATAGCATTAGTACGTATCCATACATGATCAAACATGGCCTGACGCTCTGCAACGGCATCATACTCCATCTCTCCAGATATTTTTACTCCTGTTTTTTTACTCTTTCCTAAATCTATTTTAGAAATACTACCACTACTTAAAAGAAATAGGTTTTTCTGTTCTTTATCCCATTGTAAACTACCAGAAGAAGCGTTAAGTTTTATCGCCATCTTAGTTTCCTTAGTTCTCAGGTCTGTCATCCATAGATTTAGTTTACCTTCAAATCTAGTGAGGTAATACAACTTGTTACCATCTTTAGATAGTATGGCATCTCTAAGACTAGAGGAGTGAATGGTAAAACGTTTTGTTCTATCCTTCATCTCTTCCCAATCAAATTCTAGATTTTTTATTGTATCCTTTTTCTTTCCTTTATCTCCTTTTTTCTTCTTCTTATCTTTTTTCTTATCGTCATCTTCTTTCTTTGAGTCGTCAGATAGTTTCTTGATTTCTTTATGAAGTGCATATTCCTCTTTACTTAGGTTAAACTCGTCCCACGCATCTTGTGTAAAGAACATACTGTACACATCGCTTTGAGAAGAACCGCTAGTAGCATAAGACTTTAAACCATCACGATTAGAAAACCATATCATTTGCTTACCACCATTTACCCACTGCGGGCTCGAGTCATAATAACCACTCTCATTAAGATTGACTCTTTTAGATCCATCTGCTGCGAGTAAAAGAATCTCACTATTATTGAGTGATAAACCCCAGTCCATAAGCAACCATTTACTATCTGGACTCCATGTAAAGTTTTTATCTCCATCTCTCATGTGAAACAAATCTTTAGGCGTCATTAAAGTAACCTCATCACCACTTTTTACATCTTTTATTTTAAGAGTACGTCTGTCTTCAATAAAAGCAAGTTTCTTACCATCTGGTGAGTATTTTGCTAGATAATTATCTTTACCGTTTTCTAGTACAGCGATTTCCTTTATTAAGGTAGACGCAAAGAAAAATGGCTCTTCTTTGCGCGTCTTTTCTGTTTTATAGATACTCCATTTACCATTGCGCTCACTACTGTAAACTATTGACTTCCCTTCTGGTCCCCAGGTTACAAAACTTTCTGCCTCGGGCGTGTTGGTAATTCTCTTAGTAAAAGACTCGTCTACTGAGGTTACAAAAACCTCTCCTCGAGCTATAAAAGCAATTTCTTTACCATCTGGAGACACTTCCATTTCACTCACACCGCCATTTATGGAAATAAACTTATCGCTATTACTTATGGCTTGTGTAGTAATATTTACTTGAAGTTTTTTAGGTGCTTCTCCTTCTTTCATGGTATAAAGTTTACCATCTTGACTAAAACTTAATATTCCATTACCATAAGAGAGAAAACGCACAGGATGTAGATCAAATGATGTCAGCTGTTCTCTTTTAGAATTATCTGCCAGATATACTTTAAAGATATTAAAATTACCACTGCTCTCACTCAAGTAATAAAAAGCATCTTCTTTATCATTAAAAACCGGCATTCTATCTTCTCCTTTATAGCCAGTAAGCATTTTATGCGTGTTGGTCACAACATCATAACTCCATATATCTCTAGCAATACTAGACTCTTGGTGTTTTCTCCATATATTCTCACCACCTTTTTTATCATGATATAAAATCGTTTTACCGTCTTTACTCATATTTAAAAATTCTGCCGGAATAGTAAATACTTGATCTACTCTACCACCAGTCACCGGCACTTTATAAACTTCTGGTTGAGATCCTGTAGGATACTGTCTGTGATTTACGGCATCCATGCGCACGGCACCGAATAAAACCTCTTTATCATCATGAGAAAAAGTAAACGGCTGCTCGTCTGTAGAATGATAAGTAAGTCTGGTCGCTGCACCTCCATTTGCACTCATTACATACACATCAAAATTACCATAACGATTAGAGGCAAACGCTATTTGTTTCCCATCCTTACTCCACACTGCCTGATAATCATGCGCTTCATGAAAAGTTAACTGCTGCGCATCTCCACCTTGAGAGGCCACCTTGTATAAATCTCCTTTATAAGTAAAAACGATTTGAGAACCATCTGGTGATATGGTGTTGTGTCGCAGCCATCCTGCATCTTGTTGTGCGTGTACTGCTGCCATGGTAAGTAGCAATACCCATGAAAAAATGGATTTCATAAATTTAAATTATTGGTTTGGAATGATGTCATTAGTTACTCTAATAGACTCTATCTAGATTAAAAAGTTACACTTTACAATTGAATAAACTTTTAAAAGTGGGATACGTGTTCCGCTTTCGCGAAAGCGGAATTAAAATCAATGATAATTCTACTATTCTAGCCTTGTGCATCTAGATAAACCCAGTGATCTTTTTCTTTACAAAAACGAGAATTTTCTTCTATAATCTGCACACTTCCATTTTCTATGAAAAAGGCTTTAAAATAAACAGTTCCCGTAGAATCACTCACCGTTCCCGCAGTATGATTAATGACGTCTAGTTTCACCCATTCTACAGTTTTGGTCCATCGAGCTGTTTCTTTATCCTCTCTCTTTGATGGTCTGGTGCTGCTGTGATGGCTCTTGCTTAAATAATCTATATCTCCTAGAACAAAGGCGCTATACCTAGACCTCATCAACTCTCGAGCTGTTGTTGCGTTAAAAATATCCTGATGTACTTTTTTACAACAGTCTTTATAAAGTTTTTCTGGGTTACAAGGACACTTCATATTATTCGCTTTTTACTTTTAATTAAGTAACTCTTTATTCTCACTTATTCTATAGGCCTGTTCCATTCCTAGAAACTCAGGATCTCCATGCTTCTCTGACCAGAAACCGTCTAACAAATCTGTAGACAGACATTTGTAAACCACTACACCTTTAAAAACAATAGCGTCTTCTCCTTTATAATTAAAATTAATCACGAGTATTTGATCTTTAAAAAAACCGGTTCCTTCTTGCAATTGGTTACCGCTTATGCGCCATTGCGCGATGATTCTGTTATTAGAATCGATAGACAAGGTAAGTTCTCCTTCATAACTGCTTTTAAAAGCGTCTTGATTATGACCTTTTATGATATAATTTCCTGCTAGATCTCCTACAGTCATGCTATTCCGTTTTTAATGCAAATGTAAGTTCTATCGCTTTGACATCTATAACAACTACCTTTGCAACTATATTAAATGACCATGGCTAAGAAAGGAAGAGAAAAAAACACAAAGAATAAAGGAAAGCATAGTGTTCTAGTAGAACGTGTAAAGAACAAAAAACGCAAAGAAAAAGAAGACCGTAAGGCTAGACTTAAGGCTATTACAAAAGCCGCTCAAAAAGCCAGTCAAGAAGAAAAATAGTATTTATTTAAGATAAATGAACTGTTTCATGTCTTTTAATAACTTCATTTTATCAATTTGTGAGCTAAAACTGTTCTAATTTTGAGTAGTTTTAATCCTCTATTTAAATGTCATTAAAAAATTTCTTTTTGTTTTTATCTACCAGCCTATTGCTAAGCAGTTGCTCTGTAAAAAAGTTTAAGAACTTAGATTATAAAGCGCCGCAAATAAAAGAAACGCCTGCACCTACTTTAAATGTTTTTTCTAAGAGAAAACCTACAGACTCTTTACAACCTGTATTAATTTTTGTTTACGGTGGTAACTGGAACAGTGGTAAAAAGGAAATTTATAATCGTATAGGTCGCAACTTTGCTAACAACGATGTTACGGTAGTAATACCTGATTATACTAAAAGTCCTGTCGCTAGTTATGACGACATGACTCTTCAAATAGCGCAGGCTATTAAATGGACTCTAGAAAACATTAAAAACTATTCTGGAGATCCTAACCAGATTTACATAACTGGTCACAGTGCTGGTGCTCATCTTGCGGCACTAGCTGTTATGAATAAAAAATACCAGACAGACTCTAGCGATATAAAAGGTATTATATTTAATGATGCTGCTGGTCTAGATATGTATACTTATTTTTTAGAAAATAAACCTACAGAAAAAGACGATTACATAAGTACATGGACTCTCAATCCTGAAACATGGAAAGAAGCCTCTCCATATTATTATATAGATGAGACTACACCAGAAATTAAAATATATAACGGTACAAAAACTTATCCATCTATATTAGAAGGTAACGAGTTGTTTCTTGAGAAACTACAAGATTACCAGCCCAAAGCACATATTAATTATCTGGATAAAAAACACTCTGCTATGGTGATACAAATGTTTTTCCCATGGAATGACATGATAGACGAGATAGTAGATTTCATGAAGCAATAAAACTAAATCCATCCAGTAGGTGGTACTATTACATATGATTAATCTAGAGATTTCAAATAGTTTTTACAACTCACTGCCTAAAGATCCTATAGAAGACAACTATACTCGTCAGGTAAACAATGCAGCTTATTCACTAGCGACTCCTTTAAAATTCTCTGAAAGTAGTTTTATTCATGTATCAAAACTAGCAACAGAATTAGGCTTTACAGAAGAACAAATACAGTCGCCAGAATTTCTTAAACTATTTACTGGACAATATACATATCCTAATACAAGGCCATATGCAATGGCATATGCTGGGCATCAATTTGGCAACTGGGCCGGACAGTTAGGTGATGGTCGTGCTATTAATCTCTTTGAAATAGTGCACAATAATAATCGATGGGCTTTTCAATTAAAAGGTGCTGGACCTACACCTTATTCTCGTCGTGGTGATGGACTTGCTGTTCTTAGATCTAGCATAAGAGAACACCTTTGTAGTGAGGCTATGTATCATTTAGGCATACCTACTACTCGATCATTATCACTTTCTTTAAGTGGAGAAGAAGTATTGCGCGATATGCTTTACGATGGTAATGCTGCTTATGAAAAAGGCGCTATAGTATGTCGTGTGGCACCCAGTTTCATACGGTTCGGTAATTTTGAGCTAGCCGCAGCTCAAAGCGATAACGATTTACTTAAAAAACTAACCGATTATACCATCGCTACTTTTTTTACTGATATTACCTCTACTGGTAGAGATGCTTACTTACAATTCTTTAAAGAAGTTACAGACCGTACTCTAGAAATGATCATGCACTGGCAACGTGTGGGCTTTGTACATGGTGTTATGAATACCGATAACATGTCCATTCTAGGACTTACTATAGATTATGGGCCTTATGGATGGTTAGAACCTTATGATCATGGCTGGACACCTAATACTACAGATAATCAGTTTAAAAGATACAGGTATGGCGCACAACCAGAAATGGGGTTGTGGAATCTTTTACAACTAGCAAATTCCCTGTTTCCATTAATTGAAGACGCTGCACCTTTACAAGATATTCTAGACAGTTATAAAACTAATTATCAAGTGCAATATCTGGAATTGATGATGGATAAAATAGGTGTTTATCATGCAAATAATCAAGATCGCGATTTGATACAGTCTCTAGAAGAAAACCTTCATTTACATGAAACTGACATGACTATTTTTTATAGAGAGCTAAGTAAAATTAACACAGAAACTACTATAGAAAATGCCTTTGCAATAATTTCTGCTGCTTTTTATAATCGAGAAGATTTATCTGAATTACATAAAGACACTTGGCTGGCATGGTTAACAGACTATGTGGCTAGACTGCAGTTTGATATGGAGCAAAGTGATGGTGATAAATCAGCTTTCACAATAGCGAGAACAGAAAAAATGAATGCTATCAACCCCAAGTACGTATTAAGAAACTACATCTCTCAATTAGTTATAGAAGATGCTGAAAAAGGAGATTACCAACTGCTTAACGAGGTGTATGCCATGTTGCAAAATCCATATGAAGAACAGCCAGAATACAATAAATGGTATGCCTTGCGTCCAGAATGGGCACGTTCTAAGATAGGTTGCAGTAAACTGAGCTGTAGTAGTTAAAAGAATTAGACTTAGATTATGGTTATAGATATTTTCTCATATTCCTTCATCTAACGAGATGGTATATTCATGCCATGAACTACACCCTTTAAATAATCCCTATTTAGATTCCTTTAACATATCCTCAAATTAGCTCTATAATTTAGGGGTTAGCTAGTTTTTTATAATTAGCTCAGTATTACTGGCGATGTATCATGTAACCCATAGAAATTTAATTTATGGAAAAGAAATCTATAAGGTTTTTGTGCATGTTCATTTTGTCATTTTTTTGGTTTTGTGCAAGTTATGCTCAAGAAGAAGAAAAAGAAAAGTCTCCAGTAAAGCTGAGTGGTAGCATTGGTTTTTTCTATGACTACTATTATTTTTATGAAAATAACTACTCCTCTTTTAGACCCAGATATCCTGAAAATTTACTGCGTCTCAATGCTCAAGTCAATTTACAACTAGGTAAACATTTTAGTCTTCCGTTCAGTGTAAATGTGACTAATCAAAAAGTACTTTACAACCTACCCAGTCTGCCAGAAGAAAGTGCGTTAGATTATTTACAAAATCCTGCAAATAATATAAGTATCAACCCTAAGTATAAATGGGCACAAGCCTTTATAGGTACTCAGACACCACTCTACTCTACATTATCTACAGGTGACATTCCTATTTTTGGCGCAGGTATAGAAATCAATCCAGGTAAATTTATACTGTCTGCTACTTTTGGTAAATCGCAGCGTGCCATAGAGCCTAATATTACACTTAATATACCAGGTGCTTATGAGCAAAACATAGTTGCCGCACGTATAGGTGTAGGGAAACTAGAAGGATCTAAGTTTACCATAAATGTGGTAAAAATAGAAGACGATCTTACATCGGTAAATACGGCACCTATAGGTGTGGACCCTATCGAGGGTTTTACCATATCACCCTATGCAGAATTTAAAATATTTGAGAAATTAAAGATCAGTACAGAAACGGCAGGTTCTATCTATACCAGCGACCTATTAAACGTAGGTGTCATAGATGCAGAGTTTATAAACGACCTTGCTGATTATATTACTATAAACGCCAGTTCTACCGCAGACTTTGCACACAATTCTAGAATAGACTGGAAGGGCGACACCTTTCAACTAGGTGGTGAGGTTAAATATGTAGGACCAGGATTTTTACCTGTAGGATATCGATTTATAGAACGTGACATTCTAGATTATAAGATAAATACCGGATTAAATTTATTTAAGAAAAAGGTAAATCTTACTGGTAGTTTTGGAATACGTACTAATAATCTTAATGACACAAAACTATCCTCATCAGAACGTGTGATTACTAACGCAAATCTTTTTGCGCAGGTTACAGAGGGCTTTTCCATCAACTTAAATTACAGCAATTTTGGCTTTAATAATGATGCCAGCATTCTCAATCAGCGCATCGAGCTGGTAAATAATTCCATTACTGTATCTCCAGTTTACACTTGGAAGAATGAAAAATACAACCACCTCATCGCTGGAAATGTCGCTCTAAGTAGTTTTGAGCAATTTGATGTGGTTAGTAACGCTTTCGCGAAAGCGGAAAACTCCACCTACTCCTTAAACTACAATCTAGCTTTTTTAAAAATGCCACTTCAGATAGGTGCACAGGCCATCTACCTAGAAAACCAAATACCTACAGGTGATTTTAACATGCTTAATTATGGAATTACCAGTAGCTATAAACTGCTAGATAAAAAGTTAACACCATCTCTAGGGTTAAACATAGCACATATAGATATGACCGGTTTTACTACCGATTATAGGACAAGTCTACATGTTAAAATAGCATACAAATGGACCAAAAAACTAACCTTAAAGTTACAGTCAAGATATTCATATTTCAAGTATGGCACATCTAGACCTAATGCCACACTAGACCAAAATAGAGTACAATTTTCTGTACAACAACGATTTTAAAAAACTGAATTATGAAAAGAGTTTTTATTTTATGTATGCTACTACTACAAGTTATGGTAGGACATGCGCAGTTGCAAGCCACTCTAAATGTAGATTCTAACCCAACTCCTGAATTGAGCGAATGGGTGAATAGAAATGATCTCGCGATTCTAACGGTTACTAATCCAGTCGCCGGAACAAATATAGATTACCAGATTAAAGTCAGTTTACTACTAGATGGTGATGTAAAATTAACAACTGACAATACAGTACCATTTATGGTCGCTGATTTTGGCACCGAAACATTCCTTGCAGATGAATTGATCCCTTACAACGCAATCCAATTTATAGACACTAGTTTTAGAGATCAAGTGACTCGCACGGGACTTTTACCTCCAGGATCCTACAGTTTTTGTATAGAATTACTAGGTGGATCTGGTGAAAGTCTTACTAGGCCAGAGCAAATCTGTCGTTCTATGATTATCACAGATTATCAAATGCCAGAGTTGTTAGACCCTGTAGATAATAGGTCTATAGATCCTATTTTAATTAATAGTATCATGTTTAAATGGACACCACTAGCACCTATGCCAGACGTACGATCAGGTCTGGTCTATCTTATTGCTGTGAGCGAGGTACAACCTGGACAGACACTTAGCCAGGCTTTTAGTGTGAACTATCCTATTATAGAAGAAGAAGTCAGTTTTGGAACGCAATTTACATGGCCTACAGACATTGAAGCACCAGATGAAGACCAACAATATGTATGGGGTATAAAACCCATGACTGATAATGGCAGTACCTACCGTGCGCAGAATAACGGTTTTGTAGACTATGGTGTATTTACCATACGCGGTACTGATAACGATAACATTACTACTCGATCTAATGAACAAACTATCATTAATTGTAATGTAAATAACAACGATCTTAATGATCAATTATTTATTATAGAGAGCTCTAGCGAGTCCACTATCGATTTACATGGTATTAGTGCAATGCAAAATATGTATTGGCTTAATGCTGCAGGAACTATAGATCCTACAAAGTACCAATTGATTACTAGAATAGACTGGGGTTGTTCTCACCCCATGGAGATGATTCCATTCAATACATCTTCAAAATCTCATGATTATAATAATAGTAATGATAACAGTATTATTCCTGCCGACATAAAAGTTAGTATGGAATTAAGGCCTATTGCTGCAGGGCTAACACCTTGTTCTATAGAGGTAATAAAGACTATAGATGCGACTACACGAGAAATAAATCAACTCTGTGAATTCCCATCTCAAAGAGATTTTGAAAGTGCTATAAACTTCGTAACTACCAGTTCAAGCCCAGACCCTTTGCACATATCATTATCTGATATAGGTGCATTTACTAGCCTGTTAGAACAAGAATTAAGATCAGGATCTAATACGGCTACATTCCGTACAGAGTTATTGATCAATTATGATAACGGTGTACATTACAATCCTATAGTAGCTACAAATGGCCAGGCTATGATTGTAGACCATACTTACACAGTAAATTGTATAACTGGTAACGATTACCCAACTGAGGTCTGTTTTACCTATACGGTAGAAAAAAATCTAAATGGAGAGCGTACAATTTGTGAACAGACTTATTGCTTACCATTACCTAATGATACCATAGTAGCACTCGATCAATTAGTAAACCCAGAAAGCGCTATCGACGAAGAATCAGATACAAATCCAAATGCTTCTTTAGGAGATCAATGTGAATGCTTAAATGGTAATAGTATATCCATAGCTGACTTGGAAATGAGATACAGTATCAACGATGCAGGAGATGAACAAACTCTATACATAGTAGGTTCTGATGTGGAACTTCAAAGGATCATAAACTGTATGACCACAATAAAAACATTTGATAGCACTCAGAATGTCAATAATGATCCAGAATTTAATCATCAATCACAATTTTTCACAGGTACAGTAACCCATGATTGGGAAGACCCTAATGACGCCGTTGACACTGACTATATTCACACTTATAATACTGCAGTTAATGATATTTCTGGACTTCCAGAATTTGTAACCGTGACTTATACTATTGAAAATTCAAATGCTGGAATCAATTGTACGTTTACACAAGAAGTTCCATTACCTACTGATGATCTTAATATGCCAGATGGAAATACTATTGAAAACTCTGAAGATGAGGAAGATTGTGAATGCGATCTTACACCATTAGTAGAACCTGTTGTTACAATAGAACAATTAGAGCCCAATACCTATCCTAGAAAACTAAGTCTCACTAATATAACAGCATTGAGAGATTATTTAATCAACTGTAAATCTACATACAATTCAAATCCAAATGATTACACTATTGAAACAAGTATCAACTGGGGTGAAGATCATGATGATGAACCTATCACAGGTAATGATGCTTTTGAGCATCAATACAGCGCTGGATCTCACGAGATTCCTGAAGAAATTTGTATCACTTACACCATAAGCCCTGTAGACGGTATAGATGGTGAACCTTGTGTGAAGGAATATTGCATAGATGTTCCTACTAGTTTTCAAGACTTAAACACTAGTGATACACCTACAGAATCTATCGCTGTAGGAGAAACTATTCACGCTGGTCTAGGTCACGAATTTGAAGTTCTAGTTACTGAAGTGGCAGTAGACTCTACTAATAATCTTACTGGAAAAGGTACCGTAGAAGTAGGATGGTTAGGATCTAGAGTGGCTGTAAATTTTAATAACATAACTATAGATGCTAATAAAAACTTACTTACAGGAAAAATACTAGGTGCGATTTATGAAGCACCTGCTCCTGTTTATCCTCTAGCGTGGGGTGAAGAAATTCTAGGTAATGGATTAGGAGGAAACACAGCTGCAGCCACTGTAGAAGATTGGGCAAACCCAATTGTATCAGATGTAGTAGACTGGGCAAATGATACGGCAGGTGATGCTGTAGATTGGGTTAATAGTACAGCAGGTACATCGATCAATTCACCGCAAATAGGATCTACACCTCAAATAGATGCGCAATCTACTCCGGTAAAATTACCTCTAGGTGTTAATTATGCAAATGGTGATCAATTTGCCATCACTGAAATGGTTTTTAGACCCAACCTGTCTGAGTTTAATATGGTTGCCGCAAAGAACACGCCACCTAGCTGGCAAGGTCCTGGTGAAGATCCACAACTTATCGGTTTTATAGCGAGAAATATAAAATTTCATCCTACTAGTGTAGAGATACCGCCAGAAAGATTAGAACTGCTAGAAGATGTAGAGGTAGGTAACATGAACAATAAAATTACATTTAAGTTCATAAGCCCTGCTAGTAATCCGCAAGGAGGTTGTTATATAGAATGGGATGAAAATGGTTTTTCACAATTCGGTATCGAGTTAGAAAGCACATTCACTAGAGAATGGTTAACGCCTATACCAGATGATGGTTCTTCTAGAACTACCGCGACATTCCAAGCTATAGTACAAAACTGGGATGATATGGTTTTAACTGGTAATCTAGAAGAATGTGAAATAGTAGATTCTCAAGGTATGACCATTTATGCAGGTAATATCTCGTTTGACATGTCAGATACCTTAAACCCTAATAACTTACAAGCTGCAAGTGATTTCCCATCAAATTACACAGGAGAAAACACAGTACTATTTAGAGGTTTCCATATGGAGCAACTTACAGTCGGAATGCCTACCTCATGGCAAACTAATAACAACGGAGTACCTCAACTCTCTATTTATGATATGATCATAAATGACACTGGTCTTACTATGGTTGCCGAAGCTGAAAACGTAGCTGCATTTAGGGGAGCAAATGTCGCCGACTTAATTGCAAGTATTGATACCGTAAGAGTGGATATAAGAAGTAGTTCTTTTCATGATGCTTATGTGAAAGGAAAAATAGGCTTACCTGTTAGCAAAGGAGATTCTATTCAAAATCCGTTAAAGTACAAAGCCCTTTTTACAACCGCTACTACTCCATCTTCTTTCCAGTTAACAATTGAACCTACTGGACCTATTAATGCCAATTTATTAAAAGGTAGCATGGAGTTAACGCCTAACTCTAATATTGTAGCTTGGGTAGATAATAATAAAAAAACATTTGATATTGATTTGAATGGAACTTTTGTCTGGGATAATGTAAAGCTAGGACCAGTTAAAAATGTCAATATGGAATTAGGTTTTCAAGGTATTGAAATGAACTATGACTCAAGTTTATCCAGTGAAAAATTCAAATTTGAACCTGGAACTTGGGCTTTTGCGAGTCCTCAAAAAATGTTATCTAATTTTCCAGTAACCATATCTAATATAGACTTTGAAACCAAATCAAACTCTGGAAATCAATTGATACATGGTGACCTTACTTTTGATGTTATTTTTAACTTAACAGAAGACATAGGTGGACAGACTAAGATGGCAGTAGAGCTTGCCATTGAAGATAATCCAGGTGGTACTGGCACACAAAAATTCAAACCTAAATATTTAAGTACTGGAATAGACGCAATTTCTATTTATGCTCATTTACCTGCAGTTTCTATAGATGGGACTTTAGAGTTTAGAAATGACGATCCTGTTTATGGTAATGGATTTAAAGGGACTTTAGAAGCTTCTTTTAAAACACCTAGCATAGGAATATCTGCTTTGGCAGAATTTGGTAACACCAGTTATTTAAATAATGGCACCACTTACAGATACTGGCGTATAGAAGCTGCAGCAAAATTCTCACCTGGATTACCTTTTTTACCTGGTCTAGCATTTAACGGTTTTGGTGGTGGGGCCTACAAAAACATGGAAGGTACATTAGAACCATCTAGCGGTAATATTCCAGCTCATTATACTTTTTCACCTAAAAAAGGAAATCTAGGTTTTAAGGTAGAGGCTACTATAGCTAACTCTGCCAGTCCAGATTCTTTTAATGCAGATATAGGTTTAAATGGTCAATTCTCGCAATCACAAGGATTAATAAATATAGGCTTTACTGGAGATTTTTATATAGGCGGCCCTATAACTCCTCAATCTGAAAGAGATGAAGCTCAAGTAAAAGGAAGTGTCCTAGCTGATTATAATTTCCCTGATAAACACTTTACACTTAATGTTGATGCAAATGTGAATACTGAAAACATTTACACACCAAATCCAGCAAATTTAAATGTAGATATTAATGGAACTACTAACCTGTGGCATTTCAAATTCGGACAGCCATCAGCATTAAATACAGTTAATGTTTTTGGAATTTCTTTATATGAATATTTGACATTTGGAAATAATATAGAATCGCCAGATGGCTTTACTCCCATTTTCAAAAATGGTTGGGCAGGAGTTTTTAATGGAGATCAACCAGGTATTCCTGTAACAAGTGGTGTAGATAGCAACTCAGCGTTAGGAAAAGGTTTTGCCTTCGGTATCGGATTTCAATTTGAAAAGAATATTAATAAAAATGTTGTAGGAAACTATGATATCAATTTAGACCTAGCTGCAGGAGCAGAAATTAACCTAAGTATGATGAAGAAACTAGGTGTTAATTGTGCGGATTCTAGTAAAGAGTTTGGCCTTAATGGTTGGAGAGCTAGAGGTTCACTTGGCTTTTATGCTTCCATAGATGCTTATGTTTCTAAAAATTCTGATAGATGGGATTTATTAAACATTAAAGCTGGTGGATGGCTAGATGGAAAATTCCCTGGCCCTACTTATGTAATAGGAGAAGTAAGAGCAGATGTTAAAATAGGTGGTATAACTAAAAGAGTTCATAATATTCAAGGAGACTGCGGAAGATGTAGAGATGAAGGTAATCATGTTAATTATCTTCATTCATGGTCACATGGAAAAATTGGTAGACCACTGAAAACCTGTCAGCATTGGGAAACCATCTATTTAGTGAATAGAAGTTTTCAATCTAACTTTGAATGGGGAACGGACTGTAATGGAAGTGCTCCTACTCCAACAGAAACTTTTGATCAAGAAGATGCTGCTGGAGATCAAGCACAAAGATTGATCACTTATATCCATCCAGATCCACCTACTGTAACTTACAATTTTCCAGTTGATCAGCCTATTGCGGTTAAATTTGGTTTAAGTCCCGAAGATGAATTTGATGTAGGAGAACAACAAGATACAGGAGCTGTTGTAAATAGAACTTTTAAACTAGATCGCGAGGTAAAGTTATATATAGACGCACAAGGTGACAATAACTTTGTAGAAATCCCTAGAGCAAGTATGTATGGTGGTAATGCTAGCCCTACAGGATTAATTAAACATGACAATAATCTTGGAGAAGAACTTTACGTAATAGGTACCGTGTCCGTTCAAAATTTGAATGCTGCAGCAAATGTAAATTTAGCTTTATCACCTAGTACAGGAAACAATACCGGTAACTCTAATAATGGCCATGTATCAAGTAATTCTTCACAAGTGGCAAATATGCCCATGGCTACTATGGGAAGTACAGGTCTTAATACAGGCGCTTTTTCAAGTAATACACTAGCAAGTACATTAAATGCACCAGCAGTCATGTATCCTGCGCCACCATCTTCATCTGGACCAGCAGTAACACCACCGCCACCAGGTGGCAGTTCTGGCCCGGCAAATTATGGCACCTTACCACCAGCGGCACCACCGGTGGTAAATGAACTTCAAGTAGACAAAACTTATAAAATAATAGTAATTGCCACCCTTAAAGAAAAAATCAACAACAGTTGGGTAAACGCAACCGATTCTAATGGAAATGCGGTTACAGAAACAAAGGAGAAAACGGTAAGAACTGGACCTATGCAAGCAGTAGATCTAACTGCTGGCGCTATTAATACCAGGTTAAATGTCGTTGAACCATCTGGTGGTAACACAGGTAATAATCCTAATCCACCAGCTAGTATGTTTACAAGATCTAGAGCTACGGCGGTTAATGGAAACGTACTGGCAGGTAATAGAGCCATGCGCAGCCGCAATTAAATGACTCATTAAAAAGTATAAGTTGATCAAACTATAAAAGCTAAAAAATGAAAAAATATATAATCATAATTGTCCTTGCCCTATTCTCCATTCCTAGTATGGCACAATTCACAGAAGATGTTAAACCTTCTAGTACCATAAATGTAATAGGAAGATATACGGATAATGCCGTAGAGCTTATTTATTTCCCTGATAAAAACAAAGCACTTTATCAAGGTCTTAAAAAAGGTTTTATTATTGAACGAGCAGAATTTTCAGAATCTAGTGACACGTTATCCTATAAAAAAATAGCTGAAGTATTTCCTTATGAAGAAGACGCATGGAGCACATTAATGGCTAACAGTAAAGAAGAAACTAAAAAGGATATTACCCTTGCAAAAGAGTTTTACGATAATAGGGAAAAACAAAGTGGTGGTAAATTTTCCTTTGATGAGGGAATTAAAGAAATGCAAGAACAAAAGTTTAAAGAAGATTTTGAGTACATTATTTTTGTTATGAATGCCATAAAAAACAACACTATTGCTCGTGCACTAGCATTATCTTATACTGATAAAACTGTCGAAGAAAATAAGGAATATGTGTACCGTATTTCTTTAAAAGAAAAGCTAGAAAATTATACCGTAGGACAAGGCATGTATCTTATGGAAACCCTGAAGGAAAGTGATAAGGTGGAACGTGATATATATGTAAAAACATGGGACAAAAAGTTGACATTTATATGGGAAGAAAATGACATGATCACTGGTGCTCATGTAGAACGTAAAAATAACGCTACAGGAGAATTTGAATTATTAAATAAGAAACCTGTTTTAAAATCAGACCCTACTTCTACTAGAAATAGTTATACCGATCAAAATCTTACCAACTATACCAACTATGAATACCGTTTTTATGGAATCAACCCTTTTGGAGAAAAGGCCTATTTTGGCACAGCAAGCGGAATGCCTAAAGATTTAACGCCACCAGTTAATCCAGCCATAGTTAGTGGAAAAAATAATAAGCCCGAAGAGATAAAAATCATATGGAAAATGCCTGTTATGGCACCAGATTTAAAAGGTTTTGTAGTAGCTCGTTCAACTAAAAATAAAGGTGATTTTAAACTTCTACATTCTAAATTACTTCCTAAAAATACCACTAGCTATATTGATAAAACATTTCATAAAGAAAAAGATAATTATTATGTCGTACAGGCCATAGATACCACTGGTAATATAAGCTCTTCTAGTCCCTATTTTGTGACTGTAATAGACTCTATTCCACCTGTAAAACCTAACTTTATCTCAGGTAAAATTGATTCATTAGGAATTGTAACCTTGGACATAGAATTGAATAAAGAGCGTGATTTAATGGGGTACCGCCTTTTTAGATCTAATGCTCCAGAACATGAATTTTCTGTAATAAATGAGGGGTTTCATGAAAAAGACACCATTTATACTAAAGCTCTTAGTGTTTTTAAAGATACTGTCACCCTAAAATCCTTAACACCATACATTTATTATAAGATCAAGGCTTTAGATTATAATTTTAATCAGTCTCCTTATTCTGACATATTAAAAGTAAAACGACCTGACTTAATACCACCAGAAACTCCGGTCTTTAAAAACGTAAAAGTAGGTAAAGAAGATATCGAGTTAGAGTTTATACTAAGCTCAAATGAAGATGTTATAGAGCAAACTTTATACAGAAAACTAGACCTTAAGAAAGAATGGATAAAACATGCTTCCTTAAAAAATGAGCAAACTACGTATATCGATAAAGAAGTAGAAACAGGAGTCAAATATTTTTACACCTTACGTGCAAAAGATGATAGCGATAACTACTCTGACTACTCCATTCCAGTAATGGGTAAACCCTATGATGATGGTAATCGCCCTGGAGTAAAGAATCTACAAATAAATAGAGAAAAAGATCAAGTTTACTTACAGTGGGATTATGAGCAAATGAATGAAAATACCTTCTTTGTGATTTACAAAAAGAATAAAAAAGGACAATTTATTCAACATGATAGAAGTCTAGAGTTACGCTTTCGCGAAAGCGAGAACAACACAAGCTCCTATGCCATAAAAGTGTTTACCAAAGATGGTGGACAGTCTAAATTGAGTGAAGAAGTGAGCATTAAGTAGTACATTAGTTCTAATGATCAGAATATGGATCTTTCTAGCCTTTCTATGTGCCATAAATATGTGCACTGGACAGTCTTGTATTAACTATTCTGAAAAAGACGGTTTACCCAGTAATCATGTGTATAAAATAACACAAGACATCCATGGTTTTATATGGATCGCTACAGATGAAGGTCTGGTGAAATATAATGGTACTGAATTTAAAACATTTACCACTAAAGACGGTTTACCTACTAACGATATCTGGAATCTATTTCCTGGAGCCGATGGTAAATTATGGTACATAGCAAAAAGTACGAGCCTAGGTTATATACTGGATGATGTGATTTATGACTATAGTAATGAGCAAGAAGAAATTATTCTAGATCCTATTTTTGCAGGTTTTACTGGTAATAAGGTCATATTATCTGACTCACATCTCTCACATACTTTAAATGACCAGTTACTGTGGCAATTAAAGTATTACAATCCCAAAGAACGTTATCAAAATTTTGCCTACTTACTGAATGATACCTATCAAGGTCTGGCTATTGAAAAACTTGTTCACAAAGGTAAAATGGCCGTAATTACTAAAGATCATGAGTATATAAGTATAGATAACTCTGCCTTAAACTCAGACAGTTATTCTAGAAGCCAAATAACTGATAGCCTTTTTGTTACTAACAGTTTTCATTCTTATGCCTTTCTAAACTTAAATAATTTAATGGCCAAAGAATACACCTATCAAGAACAGTTAGGAATACCTTCTTTAAAATATGGTCGCATTCATCTAGTGAATGGAAAACTGCAATTAACTGGTGAGAATGTAGTTGCTATTTTGGACCAAAAATTAAAACCTGAAAAAGTTATTCCTATACCTGCCGCATGGAGATCGCATTTTTCATTTATTGATAAAGAAAATACGATATGGGTAGCCACTTTTACAGACGGCATTTACAAATATTCTTTAAATGAACAGCGTGTCGCTACACAACTAGAACCCTATAAAATCAATGACATAACTCAAGTAAATGATGATATTATCGCACTAGTTAATGGAAAAGGGTTTTATAAATATAATGACTCCTTAAATCTCTTTAAACCCTACATAGATAGTGATAAATTTCTCTATAAATCTAAATACATAAAGGATTATAACACGGCCTATTATATTACAAAAAACAACATCTTCACCTTAAAAAATGGTGTATTAAAAGACACCGTATTTCCAGATGTTAATGAAACCGCAAGATCTGTTTCTATGTACGATGGCTCTTTATACGGTCATTATACTACAGGTTTAAAAAAAATAGACCCTGCCAGTCTCAAAGTGCTTAAAGTTTATTATTTAAAAGGAATACGTAATGAGGTTACTTTTAAAGATAACATTATCGTTGCTGCATCAAATGGATTGTATCATTTAAAATCTGACGAGTTAACTAGAATTGAAGCACTTTCAGATTTTAAAAAACCAGTTACTGACTTAATAACCATAGAAAAAGAGAAGCTATTAATTACGACTAGTGGATATGGCGTTTACTGGACCGATTTAAATTCTATTTATTTATTAAAAGGCAGTGAATATCTCAAATCTAATAATCCGTTTTACCAAGATAATCAGTTATATCTCCCTACTAATAAAGGTGTTTACAATTATGAGTATAAGGATGGGAAATTCAGTTTGCAGCACATATGGGATAATACAAATGGTCTACCTACTAATAAAATAAACGGTATTCACAGAATAGATAACCAGTTACTCGTTGCAACTAATAAAGGTATCATCAATTTACCTATAGATTTTAAAACGCATCAACGTCTGTTAGATCTATATGTTGAGACTGCCAGTTACAATAAGAATAATTTAAAAATATCTAACCATGTAGATTACAACAGTAATAGTGACTTGCAGCTGGTTATAAAGAGTATTGATTATAGAAATAATCAAAAACCAGCTTATCAATATAGATTAATGCCTGCTCAAACAGATTGGGTAATGTCCAGTTCTTCAAATTTAAGCTTTACAGACTTAACGCCAGGAGATTATAAACTAGAATTGCGCATTGATCAGGTAACAAATTCTTTTGATTTTGTGGTAGAACCTAGATGGTATCAGACCTGGTGGTTTTATGTAATCGCATTTTTGCTTTTTATTTTATTAGTGATAATCATTACAAAGACCATTACAAAAAAATCCGAAAAAAAGAAAACTAAGAACCTTTTTCAGGCAAAAAAACTATCAGAATTGCAACTTAAAGCACTGCGATCTCAAATGAATCCGCATTTTGTTTTTAATTCCTTAACTGCTATACAGTATTATATAAATGAAAATGATTTTGAAACTTCAGACACTTATCTCGTAAAGTTCTCTAGATTAATTAGAGAGTTTTTTGAAATGTCCAAAGAACACCTAGTAAGTGTAGACAGAGAGATTAAATTATTAAACAACTATTTATCTCTAGAACAATTAAGATTTAAGGGGAAATTAAACTACATCTTTGAAATAGACCCAGAACTAGATCTTACTGATAAATTGCCCAGCATGCTTTTACAACCTATTGTAGAAAACGCCGTTAATCACGGTATCTTTAATAAAGAAACGGCAGGTACTGTTCTCATTAAGTTTACACGCATAGACTCTAACGAGATAGAAATATGCATAGTAGATAATGGTAAAGGATACAAAGCTACTCAAGAAGATGGCAGGTATAAATCTACATCTGTATTAGATGATCGATTAAAATATTTACGTGAGACAGGAGATTGGGAAATAACTGTAAAACGTGAAGATGCATTTTCACACAAAAAAGATAAAGGTCACCAGGTTCTATTCCATCTTAAAAAATTAAACAATGAAAACATATAGCGCTATTATCGTTGATGATGAGTTCTCAGCATTGCAAAATTTACATAATAAGATACTAAAAATGAGTAGTCAGGTAACTGTTATAGATACCTTTCAAGACCCTAAACTTGCCGTAAAATCTATCATAAAAAACACTCCAGATCTTTTATTTCTGGATATTCAAATGCCTGGAATGACTGGCTTTGAACTACTACAACAGCTCCCTACTTTATCTTCACAAGTTATATTCTCTACCGCTTATAATGAATATGCACTAGAGGCATTGAAACAAAATGCTGTAGATTATGTTCTCAAACCTGTGGATAATCAGGAGCTCAAAGAAGCAATTAACAAAGCTATTTTTAATATAGAAAAACTAAATGCAGACCAAAATGCAAATCTAGTACAGTTACTTAATAAGATCATAGATCGCGATCATAAACTTAAAGTCCCCACACAAAAAGGTATTTCATTCATCCCACAAGAAGAAGTCATGCACCTAGAAGGTTATGAGGGTTATACAAAAATACACCTCGTAGACGGCAAGGTATTGACCAGTTCCTACAGCTTAGGAAAATTCAGCAGTTATCTGGATGATTACTTTTTTAAATGTCATAAATCCCATATTGTGAACATAAAAGCAGTGCGCGCCTTTGAAAATGAAGGATATGTAGTCC
Organism: Nonlabens sp. Asnod2-A12; assembly: GCF_045063745.1. Lineage (NCBI taxonomy): Bacteria > Pseudomonadati > Bacteroidota > Flavobacteriia > Flavobacteriales > Flavobacteriaceae > Nonlabens > Nonlabens sp. Asnod2-A12. The sequence continues at coordinate 1,038,568 of NZ_JBEFOB010000003.1, forward strand.
TAGGAGATGACTACCGCGTTCCTATTACAAAAACGTATAAGCAAGCGTTTCTAGAATTGTTTAGTTAATTGAAATTTTACTTCTGAGAAAGATAAAAAAATCTCAAAATATAAAGCCTCGCAAATAGCGAGGCTTTGTACTTGAACTAAAGCAATCAAATATAACAACTGTTATTTAATCAATTTACCTTTTATAACTTCGCCATTTTCGGTTGTTAAATTATAAAGATAAATCCCTTCTTTAAGTTTCGATATCTCTATTCCATCGTTAACAGAATCAGAAGACAACATTAAGTTTCCAGTTAGGTTATATAATTTAAAATTATATGAACTATCGTTATCTATATTTACAAATTGAATCAATTGTTCTTTTTTGTTTAGAATAATTTCAACACTCCTCAGTGCTAAACTTCCTTGTAATAAAGAGTTACATGATTCAAAAAATGAAGTCACACACGCACTGTCATGTGCTTCTGAAAACTCCGATATAAGATAAGGTGATGGTGTTGGGCTTTCACTATCAAGAGGAGCGTTGTATAACTTTATAGAATCTACTCCGTTTGACACTATTAATCCAAAACTCATTACTGGATTTTGTGGACAAAGTTCTCTGAAAGTAGGGTTTTGAACATAGAACATTTTTAAATCACCATTTTTAAATTTAAAATACCACGTAAATGTTAGCCCTGCATCAGGAATAGGAGCAGAATAAGGATAATTTACAAACGCTCTATTTAATTTCCCCTCAGAATTTACATTAATTGGAGTTATTGGATCATAACCAAAACACCTAAGTTCAGGTAAAGGAGTAATGTTATTATTACAAGTAAAAACCTCACAAGCTTCAATGCATTCACCATTTATAAACCTGGTTAATTTAACTCTAAAAAAAGAATTATTACCAGTACAGTTAACCTCTATCGTTTTAGTAGTATTGGGTCCAACTATTAATGCATCTCCCTGAATAATTTCCCAATAGTAAGCTTGAGCATTAGCTGCAGTAAATGTATTATCGTTATTGATTATAGCATTCAAACTGTCATCACATTTCTCTTTTTGAGCAAATGAATTTAACCCTAAAAACAGGGTAAGTAATAGAGTAAAATAAATTTTAGTTTTCATAATGAAGGTTTTAAGATTCCTACTCGTTCGCTTTTCGGTTACCGCGGTATTCAAAGAGTTAGTTTTACAAATACATTGGTAAAAATAGAGAGCTATTCAAATCAAAACACTTTGTATGTATGAGTTGAAGTAGGTTTTTCATATATGATCATTCTACTTTCAAATTTGAAAAAAAAGAATAAAAGAATCATTAAAAAAGAGTTCCATCATCTGAAGAAACGTGTTTTTTCATGTAATCAGTTAATTCAAAATCCTCAAAAGTACAATTAGAAGGTCTACTCAACACAACAAATTTTTCTTGATATGTCATAACATTATTAATATTCATTGAGCTAGAATACAAATAATTAATCTGATTAGAATAACGATTATAATTTTCTATAGCTGTTTTAAAAATCACGTGCCCCTGACTATATTGATTCTCATTTAAAGGGTGTCCTACACTGTAAAAATCGCCATTTGTATACTTATTGGGTATATATAATTCCACATCATTACTTAAAAGTAAATTAATGTGAGATTGAACGCTAACCCCATACGCTATTCCCTGATTTCCAGAACTATTAGTAGATGGATTACTAGAAATGGGATATTGTATTCTTGGTGGCCATTTGGAGCTTCCATCCGGATATGTTACTAGGTCAGTAAACAAAGAATTAGTATAATAAAACTTATATGTACTAGATAATAAATTATCACTACTCAAGTCTATAATATCTGATATACGAACTACTCTATTAGATTGATTTAAATTACTTAAAACACTCGATCTAAAAACAGGGTTATCCCTCATCATTTCACAAATAACATATGAATTTTTCCTCAAAGCATCAAAATAATTGTAGTCATCACTACAATTTGTAATAATCATTCTTTTGGATATAGCAGATGGTTTTTTCTTTTGAATCTCAAACCTTTCTTCTTCTATATTGTCTGATGAACAACTGATTATTGTAGCTATAACAAATAATAACAAGGATATTTTTCTCATAATAATAATAATATTTTAATCAATAATAATATCTGTTGTCATTAAATATGTTTAAACTTTAGATTTGACTACTATGATTTCAAATTTGTGTGGTTCTATTTCATTTTTGACATCACTAATTTCAAAATACTTTCTTTATTTCTACCAGAAACTGGAATTTCAATTTTGTCCTGAAGTATGATAGTTCCTGATTTTAAAAATCTAGTAACGTATTTTGTATTGATAATATAAGATTGTTGGCAACGAACAAAATTTAGTTCTGGTAATAATTCTACTGCATATTTCAAAGGTCTAGAAATAAGAATAGATGACTGACCATCTAAATAAAATGTGGTGTAATTCCCTTCTGACTTGCAATACATTAATCTATTTAATTTGACTAAATGAACTGTATCTGAAGTTTTTAATACGATATGCTCTTTTTTTTCACTCTTATAAAATTGAGAAGCGACATCTGTCATTATATCTGAAGAATTTTTTATTGGTGCTTGTCTATTTGATACGGCTTTATTTAAAGCTTTTTCCAATTCTTCTTCATCAATAGGTTTTAATAAATAATCTAAGGCACCTAACTTAATTGCCTGAATTGCTTTATTATCAAAACCAGTTACAAATATAATTTCAAAATCAATTTTTTCTAATCGTTTTAAAATATCAAAACTAACTCCATCTTCTAATTCTATATCCAATAAAACTATGTCTGGTTTTATCCTTTTAATTAACTCTAAGCCGTCTTTTATAGAAGCTGCTTGTCCACAAACATCTATTACATTCTGAAAATTTTTATTTACTTCTTCTATTAAAAAATCACGAACGTATTTCTCATCATCTATGGTAATTAATTTTAATGACATAATTTATTTACTTGGTATGTTAAATTCAATGATAGTTCCTGAGTTTTTAAATTTATCTAAAAAAGATATTTTAATCTCTTTACCTGTTGATTTATTTATAAAATCAGAAATCAATTTAATAGACATTGATTTTTTTATCTTATTATTTTTTTCCAAATATCCTACTCCATTATCAGAAATAACACATTGTAGAAAGTCTTTTTTGCTCGATTTTTTTAATTTAAGATCCATAATTATTACCCCTTGATAATCTATACCTTTAAAACCATGTTCCACAGCATTTTCTATAAAAGGTTGAATTAACATAGGTGGAATATGTATCATGTCATTTCTCAACTCTTGATCTATATTTAATTCATACCTAAAAAGCTCTGGAAATCTTAGTTTCTGAAGATCTAAATAATTTTCTATAACTTCAACTTCATCCATAATTGAGACATAATTTTGACTAGAGTTTTCTAAAACTCTCCTTAATAGCCTTGAGAATTTAGTAATGAATTTAGGAGCTAAATCAGGATTAATTCTAATCAGGTTTTGTACGCTGCTCAGAACATTGAAAATAAAATGAGGGTTCATTTGTGATCTTAAGAGACGTTGTTGAAACTTAAGATTCTTAATCTCATGATCCCTTTTTTGTTTAAATATCAAAAAAAGAGCAATCAAAATAATTAAGATTAAGGCTGACGCTGATATGATAAAAATATTCCTGAACTCCAATTTATCTAATTCTGCTTGTTGGTTAGCTTTTAGTAATTCTTCTGATATTTCTTTTTCATCAGTAAGTAACTCCAACTCTTTATTAAATTTAATGCGATATGACTCTTGTTGGTCCTTATTAATTTTATCTATTAATTTTTCAACCCTTTCATTAGAAACATTTAAACCTTCGGCAAGCCTTAGCTCATATTTAAATACACTTATTCGTAAGTCATTTTCAACTTTTTGTTGGTTTAGATTTCTGAAAGAATCTAAATATTTTTTTGCTATATCAAACTCCTTTAATTCTATATATGATTCTGCAATATTTGCATATTGAGTTGCTATTTCTGAATATTTACCATCAAGTTTGGATTCTTTAGCTAATAACAATGATTTATTGTAATAGCTTATAGCTTTTTTAAAATCATTATTATAAAAATTTTGAATGCCAAGTTCTGTGTAAACATATCTTTGCTCTAATGAATCTAAACCATCATAAAACTCTAACTCTTTTATCAAATCATTGGCTTTTTGCTTAAGCCCCAAACCGTTAAGAATGTCTTTTTTAAAAATTAAAGCTGTAACCATGGCATTATTATCACCACTTTTATAAGCTAGTTTGAGATAATTTTCATTGGCTTTTAAAGCATATTCTAACTGACCAGAAGCAAGATATAAATGCTGTTCAGTATTAACTACCATTTCGTTAAATCTATCCTTTGGCAATAAATCCTGCTCCTTAAATTTTTTTAAAATAGATATTGCATTTCCATATTCATTCTTAAATTTATATAATCCCATTAAGTTAGTATAGTATCTAAATTGGGTATCTACATCATTTGTTTTACAACTATCAATAGCTAACTTGTAAAATTCTTTAGCTTTTTCTAAGTCACCATTATCATAATATTCAAGTCCTTCCTTATAATACTTCTCAGAAATAGAAATACTATCATTATCCAAAGCATCAAGATTTTGATTTGAAGAGGTTGAATTTTTTTTATCACAACTAGATAAACAAATAATTAAAAAAAATATAGAAAAAAATCTCAAATGATAATGGTTGATTTGTTGTAGTAAATTTAAGAACAACAAAATTGATGCCCATAGTTTAATTATAGTTTTTGATAACAAAGTCTAAAGAGTATTTGTTTTCACCTCGCTTTCGCGAAAGCGAGATAAAAACAATCTATGTTAAAACCATTTTATAGATCTATTTATTTGGAATTATTCCATAAATTTGGAACATTTCCAATTTATAAGCCCGAGTGAATTTTAAAGAACAAGTTTATAGTATAGTAGATATTGAAACTACTGGTAACAAAATGAGTGGTAATCGCATTACAGAAATCTGTATTGTGCGACTGCTAGGTGATCAAGTACTCGAGAAATACACGACTCTGGTAGATCCAGAAACATTGATTCCGGATTTTATAACTGGCCTTACTGGCATTGATAACGAGATGGTTGCAGCTGCGCCTCTATTTGCTGAGGTTGCCGAAGAGATAGAACGCATGACACGCGACAGTATTTTTGTGGCACATAATGTCAACTTTGATTACAACATTATACGCAACGAGTTTAAAAGATTGGGTTATGATTTTAAACGTAAAAAGCTTTGTACCGTACGTCTATCGAGAGAGTTAATTCCTGGAATGAATTCTTATAGTCTAGGTAAATTGTGCAACTCTTTGGGCATTTCCTTAAATAACAGACACCGTGCAGAAGGTGATACTGACGCAACGGTAATTCTATTTAAAAAACTACTAGAGATAGATCTAGATGGTACTGCTTTTACTAATTTTTTAAAAGGCAGTAATAAAGAAGGTACATTCCCACCGCACCTAGATCGTGCTCAATTTCATGATTTACCAGAAGTGCCTGGTGTGTATCTTTTTAAAAATCAAGCGCGCAAGGTAATTTATGTGGGTAAAGCCATCAACCTGCGCAAGCGTGTACTTTCTCATTTTTATTCTAAAACGAGTAAGTCTTATTTAATGTGTCAGGAGATTCATTATATAGAACACATACCTACTGGTAATGAGCTGGTTGCTTTATTACAAGAAGCAGATTTAATCAAAGAATACTATCCTAAATTTAATAGTGCACAAAAGAAACCACGCAAGGCTTATCAAATTTTACATTATAAAAATCAGCTAGGGGTTGTTCAATTTGCTGTAGGACTGGTTAAATCTTATGACTACTCTGTCGTTACACATTATGATCGTGCTCATGCTGTAGAACAATTAGAACAACTGTGTGCCGATTTTAACTTATGCCCTAGATACTGTAGTTTTAAAACACCTGAAGATTGTACTCAGCACTATAAATTACAAAAATGTAAAGGAGTGTGTAAAAAGAAAGAATTAGTATCTCTGTATAACATAAGGGCAAACCAAGCTATCAAAGCATTACACAACCAGAATCCTAATTATATTATTAAACAAAAAGGAAGAACTACTGAAGAATCTTGCTTTGTCATGGTTAAAGATGGTGAGTATCAAGGGTATGGTTTTGTAGATCAATATACCTCCATTTCTTCTATAGAAGACTGTGAAGATTTTATAGATCGTAAGGCGGCAAATTATCATACCAACCAGATTATACGCTCCTATCTCAAAAAATATGGAGAGCAAAATGTCGTTTATGAAATTGCAGAAATAGCGTAGTTAGGAATTTACTATTTCTATTACATTATGTCACAGTTAACGCATTGTTAAATGATAAAATACTCATAAATCTAGTTAAATTTTAAGAATTATTTAAAAAATACTATGCGCGCATCGTATTATATTTAGCAAAAAAAAGGGAATGGATTTAATTACATCAAAAAACGGATACAGCGACTATAAACGAAAGACAATCGAAGAACAAGATGATGCTCATGAAGAGTCTCCTAAGCAAAGTTCTAACGCACGTTTTCAAAGTTATTTATAAGTAAAAAATCCGATCTAACGATCGGATTTTTTACTTTCTAGAACATATCTATCTGTTCTCTTTCATATATTCTTGATAGTCTGTAGCAAGACTCTTTTTTTCAGTTTCATTTAGAGCTTTACCAGCTAGTTGAAAGACTTCTTGCTCCTCTTCATCTAGGTGATGCTCTACTTGGTGCGCTAGTTCTTTCATGTAGACCAGCCATGCGCTACTACTTCTATCTGTTTCTTCTATTTTTTCTACTAGCTCATCCATTTCATGATGCTCTGCGATGCTATGTCTCGCTTTTTCTTGAGTCATATCTACTTCTAATAATGGTACGTAGAAGTGTCTTTCTTCGGCATCTTCATGCAGGGCTAGTTCTTTTTTTAGTTGATCAAAAAGTTCTTTTCTCTTATCGCTATCTCCACTAGTTTTTACTAGTTGATCAATAAGGTCTCGTTGTATCTCGTGGTCTTTTCTTAATGCTTCAAAAATATTCATACCCTACAGTTTTAAATTTCCAGATACACCTATTTCCGTTTCGTCGCCAGTAATTTTTGTGTACGTTAATTTGGCAAGTGTAATTAATGCATTAGTCTTACTGTCCCAGTAATGACCTTTTTCTGGTGTGAAAATTAGAACCGTTAATTCTGGATCGTTTTTACTTTCAAACCAGTTATTATCTAGGTTATCGTAGTATTTATCAATCAGCTCTCTATTCTTAGAAATCATCGTTGATCCATAAACACTTAAAAATTCTTTTGTATTAGGATCGCCAAAGATTAATTGAGTCTTATCAGATGCAGTAATATTAGCATTGTGTTCACTGCTTGCTTTACTGAAAAAGATAATATCACCACTATCAAGTATATCTTTAGTTCCCATAGGAATCGCTGGCACTGGCTTTGATCCTAAATCAGTAAGCATCATAGCTGTTTTTATATCTCTAGCTAATTCTAAATATTTCTCTCTCGCTTGTCTTTGGGTAAGGTTTTCTATGCTCATTTTTTATTTTAAATATAGAACTACTTTTGTAATCCTTTTCCTAATAAAAACTGAATTAACGATACTTTTAGATTCTAACTGGCTCATAAACATGAAGTATTTATGAGTATTCCGCTTTCGCGAAAGCGGTCTAACCACCAACTATATTATTATCATCTGCTTCTAGAATTTCTATAATATCGTCATCGCTCACCTCTTCACCTTTATCGGTAATAACTAATTCTTCTTTATACTTCAATGCTTTAGAATTAGGGAGAATCCCATCGCCATAACGGTTTACATAGACTAGAATAAACTCTGCTCCATAAAACAGAATTAGACAAGAGTAAGAAACCCATAGCAGTAACAATACTATAAGACCTGCAGCACCATAAGCACTAGCTGGCGAGGATTGTGTAAAATAAATTTCCAATAAAAATTTACCTGTTTCAAACAAAATACCGGTTAATAAAGCACCTGGCCATACCATTTTCCATTTTAATCTAGCGTCTGGTAAATATCTAAACATAAGACCAAAAAGTACTGAAATGATTCCTAGAGAGACCAGATAATTAACTATTAAGGCCAGCTTACCTAAGTACGACGCAATGTGATCTTGTATCCAGTCTTGTAAAATTCCTATAACGGCAGATAGAATAAAACTGATTAGGATCAAAAAACCTAGAACTAAAATGAATCCAAAACTCTTTACACGATCGGTTATTAGCTTCCACCAGGGCGTTTTAGGATTGATCTTGAGTTTCCATATTTTATTAAGAGCCAGTTGTAATTGATAAAAGACTCCAGTTGCAGCAAATATTAAAGTGGCTATACCTATAATTTTGGCAATCCAGCTGTCTTGATCGGCACTAGCTGCTTGTAACATACCGTTAATATCCTCTGCAGCGTCATAACCTATCAGTGAGGTAAGACCAGATGTTAATCTACCTGTTGCTATCTCTGTATCCCATACTGAGCCTACTAGATTAATGAGTATGACTATAAGACCAGGCAGTGCAAGAATGGTATAATAGGCAACGCTGGCGCTTAATTGCCACACGTCTTCGTCATTCCATTTTTTTGCACTACTCCACAATAAAGATGGTAAATGTTTCCATTTAAAAGTTTCGGTAGCTGGTTGTGTGTTCATAATAACGAATTAACCAACTATTTCTTAATTTACCACAAGGATTAATTATAGTTTAACGATCTTATCAAAGATCATGTAGTGTCTCTATTTCTTTTTTGCATTCTGTAATGCATAAATAGCAAAACTACCTAACCAGTGACCACCAGCATAATCATCAGCTACTAGATTAGGTAGCGTGTTAGTTATGTGAGCATCTGCCGTTTCTGTGAGATTATCGTATTGTGGGTATTGAGCTGCTAGTCCATAAAGTACCCAAGCACGACTCAGGTTCAATCCATCTATGTGGACTAACTTCCCATCTGTACGGTCAGATACCTGACCTATTTCTATGTCTAAAACTCCACTTTCTATTCCAGGTAAGAATTCTTTTATCCAATTATGAAAAGCCGTTTCTGGTAATATTCTTCTCATAATATCCACCTCTTCTAGACACGGAGATAAAAAATCATAACCACTAGGCTCCCAAGAGATAGGACAGTCACTATCATTTAAATAAAAATCTCTTGCCCTAGTTTCTATACTATTTTTAAAGGCATCGTTTTGAGAATGTACGGCATAGTCATGGGCAAATGCCATCCCAAAAGCGGTATTAGAATGCTCACCTACACGTATCGCATAATTCAATTTAGGCAAGTATTCCATGTACCTGCTCACTATCACATCTGTCAATGGTTGTAAAATCGCCGATAACTTTTTGCCTTCTACACTATCCCATGTATCGAGTTCTTGTTGTAATTTGAGCAACCATGCCCATCCATAAGTACGCTCAAAACTAGTATTGTTTGCGGTATTAAAATAAGCAATCTCTACCTCAATATTTTGGGCAGTAAGATTATGATTTATTTTTTGCAGTAATTCTTCTTTAGCTTCTAATTCTGGAAAGTTTTTTAATAAAGTCACAGCACTCCAGTAGCCATGTACAGCGCTATGCCAGTCAAAACAACCGTAAAAAACAGGATGTTGTACAGCCGGCCTTTTTTGATCTGTAGGGCTAGCCGTTACATGTCCCATTTTATTAGGGTACTCGGTTTCTATACAGTGCAGTGGTAATTGCGCCAGATTATTAGCCTGTTCTAAGGTTAATTGTGGTGTAGGAATCTTATCTACTATTACTACGTTCTCTGTTTTAGCAGTTTTTTCAGGAGTTGTAGACGTTTCAGAATTTTTACAACTTATCACCGTAATTGCTACTAGAGCATATATTAAATATTTCATCTTTATTTTCTATTCAGTTTTTAAAGATAAAACATTCTTTATGTATGTTGTTCTATATCGCTTTCGCGAAAGCGGAACTTAAACCAACTTTTTTGAATCACTTATCACTTAACAAATTCCTATTTTCTTACAGATGTGAAATTATAGGAACATATCATAAGACATAGTAGCGCTTACAGTATCATATTTTACCATTGCTCTAGAAGAACCACTCCATTTTCTACCATTACGGTTACTTTTCCATTAACTACAGGCAGTTTTTTTGTGGTGTAGGCGTTGCGCAATCTAGTTGCTTTAGGAAATACTTTTTTTACATCTATTTCTAACTTACCGTTATCTAATCCTGCACCTATCAACACGATATCTTGATGGTTATTTTTATCATAGAATCTAGCTGCAAGTGTGCCATTTCCATCGTGTTCTAGAGAGAAATGTTCTCCAGCACCTACTGCCACATGATTCTTGCGGTACTTTCCTAATAGCTGCCAGTGTTTGAGAACTTCTGGATTATTGTGTTTCCATTCCATTTGAGATCTTAGGGTAGCGTCTCCTTGTGTGCCTTCTATAATTAAAGGTCTAGCGATCTCGTCTCCATAATATATTTGGGTCATTCCTGGTGTAAGCAACAATTTTGTTGCAGCCTCTATTGCTTTAACACGCGACACATCAAAGGGCTGCCCGTCATCATGAGAACTTATGTAATTCATAAAATAAGCCTCACTATCTGGGTTTTCTTTTAAAAGTTTTCTTCTAAAACCATCATACCTTTTGAAGAGTTCTTTATAATTTGCGATGGCATGGTTTTTAAATCCAAAATTGATAAGTGCATCATAACCAGCATCAAAGTAATCTACCTCTACATCAGAAAATGGATAAACTCTACCACCACTAGCCTCATAACCATAGAGCTCGCCTAGTATAAAAAAATCGTCGTTATGAATGATTTCTTCAGGATGATTTTTCTTCCAGTCGTTATAAGCAAGTCTCGCCTGTTCATTAAAAGTAGCCCATACGGACTCTTCTACATGCTTTACAGTATCTATTCTAAAACCATCTACACCAGTTTCTCTAGCATAGTCTGTCACCCATTTAATCAAATAATTAGCTGGTGTTTTCTTAAGACCTGTTGTGGTAAAAAATTGATCTAGTTCTTTTATTTCTTGATCATACCTACCTTCTTTTTTCCATTTTTCTTTAAGAATAGCCGGTAATTCTACCTCTTCTTTACTATCTGTTCTTATATCCGGGAGATTATTAGTGAGTGTGCAGGTAACTGCTGTTTCTTGATCTTTATAGGTGCAGCTAGGTCCTGTGCGTACCCATTCTTCTGGCCATAATGGGTCTTTTTTTGTTACCGGCCCTGTGTGATTAATTACTACGTCTAGTAAAATTCTTATGTCGTTATCATGTGCTTTTTTAACTAGTGTTTTAAACTCTTCTAGTGTACCGTAAGAAGGTTCTACGGCAGTCCAGTCCTTTGCCCAATAGCCATGAAAAGCATAAGAATACCCTGTACCTTCATCTACACCGCCATGAATTTGCTCCCATATAGGTGTTAACCAGATGGCATTAATTCCTAAATCGGTAAAATATCCATCGTCTATTTTTTCAATAATACCTGCAAAATCACCTCCATTAAAACCTCTCAACTTTGCTGTTTTTTCATTTCTCTCTACAATACTATCGTTAGATGTATCGCCGTTATTGAATCTATCTGTTAATAGGAAATAAACATTTGCAGCGCTCCAGTCAAAGTATGCTGGTTCTTTTACCAAGGCTATTTCTTTGTCTGCAATCTCTTTACAGGAGATAACTAAGAGACTTAAAGTGAATAGGTATAAAAGCTTTTTCATGGATCCATATTTATATCGTAAAAATAAAAGAAGATGATGATATTATACCATTATAGATTTCTAATATAATACAACGTTATCGTAATCCTTTTTATATACTAATTTTACACTTGATAAAACAGCCTAGAATATCATGAATAAATATATAGACATCTTTACAGACTCCTTTAAAGGATATGCATCTTACCTATGGGGTGAGATTATGAACCCTTCTTGGACCAATTATTTTTACTGGTTACTCGTTATTTCATTACTTGTTTTTGCATTAGAAATATGGTTGCCATGGCGCAAAAATCAAAAGATATTGCGTAGAGATTTTTGGCTGGATTTATTTTATCTATTCTTTAATTTCTTTTTATTCTCATTAATAGGTTACAACGCTGTGTCAGATGTTTTTGTAGAGCTTTTTAAAGATGGCCTGGCACAAATAGGTATTACTAACCTAGTTGCGATAGAGGTAAATACTCTACCTATATGGGCGCAGCTTTTAATCATGTTTATTATCGCCGATTTCGCCCAGTGGAATATTCACCGACTATTACATCGTGTTCCTTTTTTATGGGAATTTCACAAAGTACATCACAGTATAAAAGAAATGGGATTTGCTGCTCAATTTAGGTTTCATTTTATGGAAACTATTTTATATAAATCCTTACAGTACTTGCCGCTAGCGATGATAGGATTTGGTATTGATCAATTTATTATTATCCACATGATTGCAGTTTTTATAGGTCACTTGAATCATGCTAATCTGAATTGGGATTACGGACCTTTAAAATATGTATTGAATAATCCAAAAATGCACCTATGGCATCATGCTAAAGAACTTCCTGAAGGTGTCACTTATGGAGTTAATTATGGGCTATCCTTGAGTGTATGGGATTATATTTTTGGGACGGCACACATTCCTTATCACGATGGAGAATTAGAATTAGGTTTTCCGGGAGATGAGGAGTTTCCCGATGCTTTTCATGAGCAATTAATAGAGCCTTTTAAGAAGGACCATTGATGTAGGTTCCGCTTTCGCGAAAGCGGACTAATAATGAACTATAACCTCAAAAAAGTCATTTGAAGAAGAGCCATAGTTAATTTGAGTATCATTACCACCGCCGTCTACAAAGGCTTCTACCTCTATCGTATACATTGTGCCAGATGCGTCACCTGTTAATGGAACGTAGCCTTTACCATTAAGATACATAAACCCAGATGCTATACTACCGATATTAGTACCGCTGGTATACATCTTTGCGGTCTGTCCTACCACACGACCATTTACTTTTATTCTTACACCATACTTTCTAGGTAAACCATCAACAATAGCAAATCCATTACTTCTATTTACAGAGATGGAATTTTGATACACGACCTCTAGTAAACCGTCCTCAAATAATTGTTGGGTTGTGGTATAAATCACTCTGGATTCTTCTCCTAAGGTGACATTACTAAATCTTATAGCAGTTGATAAATAAGTAGACTCAAATTCAAATTGTGGCAGTTGAGTAATATTAGGAGTAGGTTCTAATTTAAACTCTCCATTACTATCTACATAAAGAACCGATTTATCTAAACCATTATTATAAGGATGAGAGCTGTCTAGACTTTCTATTCTCACATTACTAGTTGTTCCCTGAATATGTAACGATGCCTCTAGTGGAGCGGTACTTGCAATTCCTATTCTATCTATAGAACTATCTATTTCTAAGATATTATTTGATGTACTATTGATTTTTAAATTAACATCACTTTGATTAGGATTAAAAGTAATCCCTGTAGCATTTGAACTGGATAAAAAATCTATGTTGTTTGCACTAAGTACTAGATTATCACCAGTAGTGTACGCTCCTATTAGTGTATTTCTTAATGCCCAACTAGGCCTGTTTACAATACCTAAATCATAAGATAAAAATCTACTATCTGTGGTAAATTCAAGTCTTGGCAAGCCTGATGTTCCAAGAATAAATGATCTAGAATCTGTAGTTCCTAAGAAGTTAGAAACCGGTATTATGTCTTTATCTCCATAAGTGGACCAGAAGAAATCATTATTTATATGATTCCATCTAGAACCTGTCCATGAAGTAAAACCTTTTCCAGAAGTCTCGTTAGTATTATAGAGCAATACTGATTCTGTTTGCGATCCTACTGGTAAGTTATACGTTTCAAAATCATCAACTGAAATACGAGGTATTAAAAAACCTTTGTTTCCTGAAGATATATCAAGAAGAGTTTCTGGTTGTGGATCGATAGTACCTATTCCTACTTGTGCTGTTACCGTTATGATATTACTGAATAATAACGCTGTAACGATTATATTTTTAAAGCTCATATTCTTAATATCTAACTAGAACTTGAAATAAATCATCTCCGTTACCACCATAAGTACATCTGGTGGAAGCGGTGTTACCATAAACCTCTCCATATACTTTTATATCGTGAGTGGTACCAGTAATGGAACCTGGTAATTTTACATATCCATTACCATTAAGAAAAAACGGACCATTAACTATAGCCGTGCCCATGTTACTCCTACTAGTATAAGCATCACCTTTATATGCGACTTTAACACCATCTATTAAAACATAAATACGGTATAATCTCGGTCTACCATCATATATAAGGTCGTCAGACATATCTGTTATAGTTACACCAGCCTGGTAAACCACTTCTACAAGTGCATCGCGCGTTAAAGTGACAGATGTACTGTAAAGTTCTACCTGAGTTCTACCTGTAGAATTATTGTCTATTACTACTGGTGTTGATAAGAAAGTGGTATTATCTTCTACCATTTGCGTTATAACATTAGACCCTTCTATACTCAACTCACCGTTAGAATCTACAAATACAGGTTTTGATACTGTTCCTTTATTATTTACATTATTAACAGCGTTAAAAGCATCTATTCTTACTGTACTACTGCTACCACCTATATGTAAAGTTGCCTGTGGATTATCTTGAGCTATTCCTATTCTATCGGTTACGGCATCTACATAAAGCATGTGAGTCTGTCCTTGTGATGCCACACGCGTATCGATATTTACTTGATTTTTGTTAAGAACAATTTCTTGATTTACTGTTCCATCTAACTCTATCATGTCATTTCCTGCAGCAGATATATTCAATTTATTTGCTGCACTAGAATAAATACCTGTATCATTATCTGAATGAAAAGAATAAATAGGCTGTGACGCAGTTCCATTACTAGAAGCCAGTATCTGACCAGAATCAGTCACTCTCATTTTCTCGACGCTGTTAGTAGCTATAATTAAATCTTGAGCATCTTTAGTACCTAGATAATTCTCACCTACAGCTGTTCCTGGATTAGTACCTGCATTTCCTTTCTTACCCCAAAAAGAACCTGTACCCACTGGAACCCATTCTACACCAGACCAAAAATAAAAACCTTTGCCTGTAGTTATATTAGTATTATAAACTAGAAGACTCTCTGTAGCGCCACCTGTTACTGGTGCAATAGTGGATAGATTATCTATATCCACACGTGGTACGAGAACACCCTTGTCTGTACCAGAAACATCCAGCGCAGCATCTGCAGCTGGCACTTGTATATTGATACCTACTTGAGAATAGGAATAAAAACAAGTGAAGAATAAGACAATAGAAATACCTAATCTAATCATTACTGTGGTTTAAGTTGAAATTTTGAGTGCGACAAAATTAACAGCTCTTTAACGCAGAGTAGCTTTATAGAAAACAAAAAAAGACACATTTGTTAAACGAATTAAAAAAATCGATTAACGGCATGAAAAATTACTATTATTCTTTAAACAGTAGTCTTCATTCATAGTTATAGATGATATTTTTGCTACACCATACTTACCTTCTCCTGATAAGAAATAAAAACTAAGTACTGTTATAGATAAAAGATTCTAAAGTGCTATTCGTCAGCAATTAATAGAACCTTTAAAGAAAGATCAATGATGCAAGTTCCGCTTTCGCGAAAGCGAATTTACAATTTAATATAATTTTCTAATAAGCTCCAGGGCTGTAAATCACCTTTTCAAAGCCTATTAAATCGGCAAGTTTCTCTGTTTCTTTGTGAGCTATATCCTTATCTTTTAATTGTTTGATCAACAATTTTTGATAATGATCTTTACTTAATAGCGTGATGCGATAAACCATTTCTCGAGAAGATGAGTTTACTAACGTAGTATGACTTCCTAAACTGGTTTTTTCGGTAATTTCAAGAACCGTAATATGAGGAAACTGGTCTAAAGATTGCCATTTTCCAAATTTTATAAAAAAGAAACTATTGTATTCTTTTAATTTTTTATGAGCCACGTCTATAGAAACTCCTTTTGTAGAAAACACAATTGCAAATCCTATTAATGGTATAAAAAATACTTGAATACCGTTAGTTACAATACCTATTATTCCAATAACAAAAATAAGAACACCTAAAAGCCTTGTTACTGGCGGAAAAAAATTACTTACTTTAAAGTCCATAATGTTTTTTAAGCATGTTTTCGTAGGTCTTTTCAGGAAGAATCTTTTTTAGAACAATAGAAAATTTCTGTAAAAAACTACCTACTTTATAATGAATACCTGGATTAGGGTTTTGTAGAATCTCATAGATTTTTGAGGCCACTTCTTTAGGGTCCTGACCATCATCTACGTGCTCATCGATTAACTTTAAGGTATGTGCGTAGCCAGATTCATAATCGCTTCCTGCTATAACTGGAGCATGAAATCTACCAGCTGCAATATTAGTTGCAAAATCACCAGGCGCTACATTACTAAAATGAATATTAAGGTGTGCGCATTCCATACGATATGCTTCAGTAGCTATTTCTAGCGCACCTTTACTAGCACTATAAATACCTCGATAAGGTAAACCCATGTAACCTGCGATGCTAGTTATATTAATAACTCGTCCAGATTTTTGTTTTCTCATTACCGGTAATACAGCTTGTAAAACTCTTAATGGACCATAAAAATTAGTATCCATAGCATTTTTAACTTCGTCTATCGGAGTCTCTTCCATAGGACCTGTAATACCTACTCCTGCATTATTAATAAGTACATCTAGCTGCCCTTCTTTTTCTATAAGAATATCAACTGCTTTATTAATAGAGTTTTGATCTTGTACGTCTAGAGCTAGTAACTCTATAGGACTGTCTGGATAACGATCTGGGTTTCTACTCGTACCGTAAACGGTATAATTTTTATCTTGAAGAAATAATGCAATGGCTTTGCCTATACCAGAAGAACCGCCGGTAACCAATACTACTCTTTTCATAAAATATTTTAAAAACTAATGTGAAGGAATCACTAAAAGGAGAAAGAAAAAAAAGGCAAGCTACCTACATCACACCGCTACGACCACTTACCTTTGCTGCGTTCCCGCCCTGGAGGAGTTCAGCAGGAGCTGGTTGTGTAGGACTTGCCCGCTGCAAATATACAGTCTAGTTTTACTTACACAAAGGTTTTTCTCATGCTTTTTTATAACTATCTTTCGACTTGATAAAAAAATATTATGAAATTGAAAAATTCGGTTTTACTAATCGTAGCAGTGATCTCATTATCAAGCTGTAAAACAGACATAGAAACTTTTAAAGAAAATTATAAATTAGAGGTTTCTAATTCAAAATTAAAGTGGAATGAGGACGATACGGTCCAATTATCGCTGATTGATGACGCATCTGTCGGTGCAGATAGTATTATATGGAGTCAAAATGATGCCATTATCGATGGTGCTGGTGGAAACTCGCTTTCGCGAAAGCTGAAAAATCAACCTTATGGTAATCTTACTTTTAAAGCTACCATATATAAGGACGGTATGAATACTACTGTAGCTACCAAAATAAAAAGAATACCTGCAACAAAAGCAAAAATCTACAAGTACAATATTCTTAATACTTATGTGCATCAAACCGATGCCTATACTCAAGGACTAGAGTTTTATGGAAACGCCCTTTATGAAAGTACAGGTCAATTTAAAGAAAGTGATATAAGAATCACAAATGTAGAAACTGGTGAGGTTACAAAAAAAGTAGACTTACCTGCTAGTCAGTTTGCAGAAGGAATGACTATACTTAATAATAAGGTGTATCAACTAACATGGCAAAGTAAAATAGGTTATGTTTATGATATGGACTTAAATAAAGTCGATGAGTTTAAATACAACCGCAGTATGGAAGGCTGGGGACTTACTAATGATGGTACATACCTTTATAAAAGTGATGGTACTTCAAAAATATGGAAGATAGATCCTAATACTTATGAAGAACTAGGCTACATAGAAGTAGTAAGTGCCGATGGTGTAGTTTCTAAAATCAATGAATTAGAATGGATAGATGGTAAAATCTATGCAAACGTTTATACTACTAATTTAATCATGATTATCAACCCTAAGAACGGTGTGGTAGAAAGTGCGATTAACCTAAATAGTATTACTAAAGAAATCCCTAACTACTCTGAATCTGATAATGTGCTTAACGGTATCGCATATGATAAAGTTAATGACAAGCTTTTCATTACCGGTAAAAGATGGCCTAAAATGTTTGAAATCGAAATAGTAAAGTAATGATTCAAGCTGACCTTCCTGTTTTTGAGAAAAGACGTATTGCTACTGAAGAAGAAATAGATGACCTAGACCATGTAAATAATGTGGTTTACGTACAGTGGGCAAACGACATCGCTACGGAGCACTGGACTACAGTTGCTACACCAGAGATGCTGGACACTTTTGGTTGGGTAATGTTAAAACACTGTATAGAGTATAAAAAAGCCGCGGTTCTAGGTGATAAAATACTAATTAAAACCCAAGTCGGTAGAGCAACAAACGTACGTTATGAGCGTTACATTGAAATATATAACGAGACCACAATGGACTTGCTAGTTAAAACAACATCTGACTGGTGCGCGATTGATAAAAACGGTAGACCTATTAAAATCTCTCAGGAAATGAGAGACCTATTTGAAACAACATGAAATATATAATTACTGTCCTTATTAGTATCATAACTCTAGTTAGCATTTCTTCTTGTAGAAATGATTTTGAATTTACTGCCAGTACAGGAAATTTAGAATTCTCTCAAGACACCATATATTTAGATACTGTTTTTTCTAATATAGGTTCTAGCACGAGAACTTTTAAAGTATACAATCGCAGTAGTGATGACATTGTCATCCCTAGAGTTGCTCTTAACCAAGGTACTAACTCTAATTACAGACTGTCTGTAGATGGAGTACCTGGACAGGTATTTGAAAATGTAGAATTACTTGCAAAAGATTCTATGTTCGTTTTTGTAGAAACCACAGTAGACATCATGGACTTTACATCTGACACTGAATTTCTTTATGAAGATACTATAGAATTTGATGCTGGTGGTAATCTTCAAAAAGTAGAATTAGTGACTTTAATAAAAGATGCTGTTTTTCTTTTTCCAGAGCGCGATGCGCAAGGTGTAGAAGAGACTTTATTGTTAGATACAGACACTGATGGTAACGAAACACGCATTTCTGGATTTTTTCTAGATGATGATCAACTTAATTTCACCAATGAAAAACCGTACGTTATATATGGTTTTGCAGCCGTGCCATCTAACAAGACACTCACCATAGATCCTGGAGCTAGACTTCACTTTCATTCACAAAGTGGAATTATTGTGTATAATGAAGCTACTTTAAAAGTAAATGGAGCTTTATCCACGACAGAAGATCTCGAAAACGAAGTGATTTTTGAAGGAGATAGATTAGAACCTCTTTATGAAGATATAGCTGGACAATGGACCGCTATATGGCTTACTGCTGGTAGTAAAGATCATGAAATTAATTATGCCACCATTAAAAATGCCAGCGTAGGTATTATTATGGATAGCTCTAACACTACTTCTAACGGTGCTACTTTAAAAATAAATAATTCTAAAATATTAAATAGTTCTAATACAGCATTGTTAGCTACCACAGCATCGATAGAGGCTAGTAATTCTATATTTCACAATTCAGGACAGTCTACAGTAATTGCTAGACTAGGTGGAGCGTATAATTTTAATAATTGTACGATTTCTAATTACTGGAATAACAGTTTCCGTCAAGACCCTACTCTATTCCTAACTAACATTTTCCCAAACTCAGATCTATCAGCAGACCTGCTAGAAGCTAATTTTACCAACTGTATTATTTATGGAGATCGCAATATTGAGTATGCATTACTAGATGATCAACTCTCTACATTCAACTTTAAGTTTGAAAATTCTTTAATGAGATTTAATGATTTCTCAAACAGTTTTGATGGTTTTCCTTCTTATGACATCACTAATTCAAGTCTTTATGAGAACTGTGTATTCAATGAAGACCCTTTGTTTGAGGATGAAGATGCGTTTAAACTACGCATCGATAATACTGGTGGCGCAAATGGTATTGCAAATCCTACCACTACCACTACTCTAGATATAGAAGGTAACACAAGGGCAGCGTCTCCAGATGCTGGTGCTTTTGAGAGTGTGGATTTATCTACTAATTGATCTTATCTAAATAATAAATAGACAGATAATGCATTAAGAAAATAAAGCCTTGTTTTTTATAAGCAAACACATTATTTATAGAAATTACCCCATACTAATTTCTATTAATAATTACTAATCGGTAATTTTAACAAAATAAGGATCTTTAATTTTAGGTTCTTTATCGATGAAATACTGTTATTCAAAGAAAAAACACTTCTTTTTAACATATTTATGCTCATCCCACATACATATATTACATTTGTCCTGTCTAAAAAAAACATACGTTTTTAATAGATATTTAGAATTGAAAGATGCCTGGAACGAAGTCCCTATACTTTTTCCAGGCATTGTTTTTATAACATTCTTTCAATTGAATACCATAAAGGAATAGCCGCAGTACATTGAAGCTGCGTAAGTATCAATCTCATCTATCCATGAAATGGAATATTGCTCAGATACTCCTTTCATAAATCACATTTACGCAAACATGATGATAAATAGATGTCGACTATTCCCAATCTGGCATTAATCCATTAGTAAAAATATCTTCTCTAGTATCTATAGTATCTATCTCTAAGACTTGCAACGTCCCTTGTGTAATACCATCATTATCTTGATTATAAACTATTATTTTAGACTCGGTAGGTGAGAATCTAGCGTCCAAATCATTAGTTCCAGGATCTTTATTAAAACTAACGCTCAACTCTAACATGGAATTTAGGTTATATATAAATGCCTGTGTATTCAGCTGTCTATAACCGATATTCTCAAAACCAGTAATATCTCTAGTATAAAGTAACTTAGAATTATCTGCACTTAAATCTAGTCCACCTACAGCTCCATTCACACCAGTAAGTACTGTACTTACTAATGCTCCTGCGGTGTCTATCAATAATATCTCGCAATTATAACCACCCAAATCATTAGTTTTTACAGCTATTAAAGATCCGTTTACGTCTACCTCTGTTACTAGATTACCAGTACTTTGATATACCATAGTAGTACCTGTACCGTCTAGATTCACACTATATAATTTGTCTTGTGAAGGGTAATAAATTTTTGCACCGTCAGACGACCATGAAATATCTATCTCTTCTAGATTAAATCCTGCCACAGGTACTTGAGTAGATACCTGTCTTACATTATTACCATCTGGGTCCATGACAAAAACTTGAACTAACGCTCCTACACTACGTAAGAATGCTATTTTATTAGCTACACGACTTACTCTAGGTCTCCAACTATTAGAATTAACCGATGTAATTGCGACCTCAGCACTATCTTCGTCACCACTATAAATCACATTATTACCGTTTATTTTCTTTACAAATAGAAATCTATTTACAGGAAAATTTGCTGTAGAAAACGTGAACAATTCGCTATTTACATCTTCGTTGATACCATCATTTGCTGTTACCTGCCAGAAATAAGTTGTACCATAATCTACAGTAACATCAAGACTGGCGTCCGTAATATCTTCAAAAACCTCAACCGTATTATCGCCTGTATTTCTAAGAGTTACCTTATAAGTAAGCTCATCATCATCAACATCTGTACCTGTCCATTCTAGAGTTAAATTGAACGATAGATCCACCGCATTATCTACAGGAACTTCTAATACCGGCGCGTTAGGTGCGCGATTATTTGCAGTTTGTGTTCTCAATTCATAAACCAGTTCTACCTCTCCATCTACCTCAACTGTTGCCGACTCAAATGCTGTGATATATTCATCTTTTTCTGCTTGGACCGCATATTGACCTGCCTCTACTTCTATCTCAAAATCTCCATTAACATCAGTGAAGACTGAGCTGGTGTTAGGATTTGTAGATATTTTTACATTTTCAAGAGGTAAAAAAGTAGTTTCTTCTACCACTTTTCCACGTATCACACCGGTACCGTTTATGTCTATTAAATCTTCACTACAACCAGTTATAAGTAGTAGAGACACTAGCAATATTAAAAATCCTTTCATCATCTAATTATTTTCTTGATTAATTAAAGGAGTTTGTTGTGTGTTTCGCTTTCGCGAAAGCGAATCTCCCTCAACATCTTGTTTTAAACTTTCTTTGAGAGCCTTTTTTTCCTTGCGTTTTTGTACTCTTCTTGCTTTACGTTTTTGACGTTCTATGTTGCTTTCTTTGGCTTTGTTATTACCTAAGTACACGTTTAAACCCAATCCAAAGCGATAGTATTGATCATCTAATTTACCGGAGACTAGGTTATCAAGATCGTCAGCAAAAACGTTATTGTATTCACCAAAAACTGTCAATCCAAAGCTGGGCGAGAACGCATATTCAAAACCTATACCTGCCTGTACCTTAAGATCTGTCTTATCAAAATTGTTAGCAAAATTGAGACCGCTACCTATATAGGCATATGGAGAGAACTCTTGATAAGGTAAAACGGTTAACTCGAGGTTTAAATCTGAAGATGCAAACTCTCTATTTAATAAGTCGGTATTTTTTAATCTGTATTTACTCAATACACCACGTACACCTATATTAGGTGTGAGGTTATATTTAAGACCTCCAGAAATGGAGTATTCATAACTAGCGTCTGGCAAGTCTCCTTTTATGTAAGTACTTCCTGCGCTTAGGTCTGCACGCCATTTACTTCTTCTTTCTAAAAATTCACGTTGGTAGACATCAGTTCTTTCGGCTATTTCTTTTTCTTTATAATAATCCGACACCATTTTTTGAGCAACAGGCATACCACCTTTAGGAAACCACAATTGTACCGTAATACCCTCTATTATAAGAGATTCTACCGCTTTTTCTATAGCTTCTTTAATCGCTAGTTGTCCTGGTTCATTTCTAGTAAAACCGGTTTCTGCCTCTAGTAATCTTTGAAAACTTACATATCTAAAAAGGTTAGCATCTACTGCTTGCGAGTATATAGATTTTGACACATAAACGGTTTTCATAATCTCGCCAGACTGTGTAGAGACAGCACGTAAATAAATAGTTACTCTATCCTGACGGTACTCTGTAGAACCTCCTGCACCAAAATATCTAGCACCTACACCACCGGTTAATACATTTGTGTCATAAGAAACAATTCCACCTTCTATCAATATACCTGCATAAAGCAATGGAGGCAAATCTTCTATAGGGGTTTTAGTTTTTGCAGCATAATCTTTGCGTGTGTTTAAAATTATACCACGTTCATTTATTAAATTACCTATATTTTCTCTCTCTATGGTTCTAAACCATTTAGAATCTTCGAGCGCTTTTATTAAAATAGTAGTTCCTCCTTGTGTAACTGCATTGCTAAAACTACTTCCTACTTCACTGAGTTTATACTGTCCTGTTTGATCTTCAAATTTATACACACCTACCACAGCCTTAGCAGCAGGTTCTGGCAATTCTTTTAATCTAGTAGTAGCTTCAGTTATCTCACCTATACGAGCTTCTTGAGTATCAAATGGCTGGTTGAAATAAGCACCGCAACTAGTAAATAATGCGACACACAACAACAGCCCGATTTGTTTTAATCGGATTTTCATAAATAAAATATTTGAGTAAACCCTACTGGTTAGGTACTATTACCTGGGTTTGATCTCCTGTCGTAGTATCGAGTATATTTACTACAAGTCCTTCTAAGGATTCAAGAATTTCTACCTCTAGACTACCAAAAGAAAATACTCCTGGTGATAATCCTGTCGATGTATCAAATTGTAAATCTAACAGCGATCTAGAAAGCTGACTAAGTATCTGACTATTTATACCTGCGGCAAAACTATCTAATGTAGATGTATCGTTTGCAGATTGAGCTTCTGCTGGATCCGTAAATTTATTTTGTAATTCAGCACTTTGTACAAGCCACTGATAATTGAATGTATCTCCACCAAAAGCTGGATTAATAGGTTTATAGACAAATTGTTGAGCATTAAGATCATTTGCCATAAAACAAATTGAAAATAACAAAACGAGCGATGTTGTTAATTTTTTGAGCATGATTTAAGTTTTAGTTTATTGTTGAGCACTTTTTAATTTCTGTAATTCTTGATACACAATACTGATCGCTTGATCTCCCATTGCTTTTATATATTCTTTTTTAGGATTTAAAAAGAATTGAAAAACCAATTTATATCCTAAGTAAATCTCTATTCTAGAGCTTCTGCCCTGTCCAAAGACTTCTTTTATTTTCACTGTTTGATTACCTTTTAACTGGTAATAATTATACCTACCATAGAAATAGTCATAAAATTTACGTCCCGGACTGGTACGTGTTTTATTTTCAACTATTCCCAAAAAAACTATACCGTCATAGGTATCTACTACTGGTTTATTTAACTGACGTGTGTAAGGCGCTATTCTCTCTATAGATTTCCCTATCAACTTATTATCATAATTATAAATAAGTAGCATTATGGTTAAGGTTTCTGGTATGTTTAAATTAACACTGGTAGTTGCTAGAACTACTTTGTTTTTTGCATTTAGGACACCACTTCCTTCTTGTTTATTTTTTGATATATTATTTAAAGAATCTTTTTTAATAACTGATAACTCATACCTCAACCCTGTGTCGAGTCCTGTTAAATTTTCAGCCACTCCTTTAATGGTTAAAAACTCTGATTTTTCTTCCATTTGAATATCTGCCTTTACTTCACGATTGTATAAGGATTGTTGCGCATAGCAAGTGCTTGCAACTAGTAATATGACTATTGTGAAAAACCCTTTCATGTTTTAGTAATGAAGTACATAAACAGCAGCTCCTGTACCGGTTTGATTAATCTTTAATCTCTCAGATATACCGTTGGTACCTACACTTATAGCTGTATTATAGTTTCCATTTTGATTTAATTGTACTTCATGGTTTTGAGCACCGTGTAAACTATAGTCTAAAAACAAATTGCTATTTCCTATTTGTTGCACCTGCTCTCTAACCCTTAAAGCATTTATTTTAAGATTAGAAATATTAAAGTTTCCATCTTGTACTATAGTAACCTCTGCATTATCAGAGGCTATTTGAGAAATTGCAGTATTATTAAGTCCCACTTGCGCAATAAAAACGGAGTTTTTTAAAACGGGAGTTTGTTGTATTTGCTGGTTTGCAGCATAATTTAATTGTGAGTTATTAGTCTTAAATGAAACGTCAGATATTACCTCTTTATCGTCTACATAATTTTGAGCAAAGCCACAAAAAGAAACCAATACAAATAATAAAACTACATTTTTCATATTATCAGATTTAAAAAACAAGAATAACCGCGAGTAAGTAACTCGCGATTATCTTGTTAAAAATTATTTTAGAAACTGTGTGCTGCAGTAGCAGCCGCTCTTTTCATTTGAGCAGTTAATGCTACGTTTGCATTTCTTTGAATTACTACAGCGCTATTGCTACCTGAAGTTGCTGCTGGTGATCCACTTAAAGGGTTGTTTTGGTTCACAACACTTACTTGTCCATTTCCTGTTTGGTCTACAACAGCCATGTTTCCATTAGCTCTTTGATTGATTACAGAAGAGTTATCAAAACCATTCTGGATAGAAGTTGCTATGTTACCTGCAACCTGTCCATTTGCTTGAAAAATACTAGAGTAGTTATCATCTTGATACTGCTCTTGAAAAGCTTGGTTGTCATTTCCAGCTTGTGTAGATCTAGCTTCGTTATTATTACCAGCTTGATACTGCTCTAGAGAGTTATTTCCTCCAGTTGTAAGACCTATAAGGTTTTGCTCATTTACAGCAATGTTTCCAGTTCCTACTTGCTCTTGAAAAGCAGAATCACCTACTAATCTTTGAGAAGAGTACGCTTCGTTTAAGTCACCTTCTTGAACTTGTTGTGTAAATGCGTCAGTAGCTTGAACAGATGCATCACCTTGATCAGATTCTGCATAGTTTCCTAAACCTAGACTACCTGAACCACCATCTTGAATCTGTATCAATTCATTGTTATCACCATATTGCTCACCTATAGCAACATGTCCTGCACTTTGATTAGGATTTGCTCCTTGAGACTGGTAAGATCTGTTACCTACACCAGCTGCTTGGTCATTTCTTTGAAGTATAGAAGCTTCATTATTATCCCAACGTTGTTGTACCTCAGCATAGTTTTCCTTACCATCTTGATCTACAAGAGCAAGGTTACTTTCTGCTTGTTGTGGTGTGTCTGCACCTTGTTGAACTAACGCTGTGTTATCCAACCCTACTTGGATACCAAAGTTTTCGTTCAAATCACCCTGTTGAGTTACTGTGTAAGCATTTCCTTCACCTGACTGAGCAATCTCAGAATAATTAAGGTGCCCACTTATACTAGGCTGTACATTACCCCATTGTAATACGGTAGCCGTGTTACGGTTAGTTGCGTTTGTACCGGTTTGTGAGATAAAAGAACCGTTTGCAGTACCTTGTTGAGATACAAGAGCATCACTACCAGTTCCTTTTTGATCTACATTAGAATAGTTACCACCTACAGTCGCTGCTGCAGTAGGAACTGTTTGTTGTGCAGGACTCGCTATTGTTTGTGGAGTCTGTGCTATTGCTACAGTACCAGCAAGAAGTGCTGCTACACTTAAGATAATTCGTTTCATAATAAATATTTAGATTGAGTTGATATGTAAAAAATCCAACATCTAAATAATTAGATGTTGGATAAAGTTGCTTCTGTTTAGAAGTTATGAACTTTAGTTGCTGCTGCTTTTTGAAGCTGAGCATTTAAAGAAACATTTGCATTTCTTTGAATAATAGTAGCTGTGTTACTTCCAGAAGTTGCTGCTGGAGAACCACTTAATGGAGTATTTTGATTCACAACACTTACTTGACCATTACCTGTTTGATCTACCATAGACATGTTTCCATTTGCTCTTTGGTTGATTAAAGAAGAGTTGTCAAAACCGTTTTGAATAGATGTAGCTATGTTACCTACAACCTGTCCATTTCCTTGAGTTATTTTAGAGTAGTTATCATCTTGATACTGCTCTTGAAATGCTTGGTTATCATTACCGTTTTGTAATGATCTAGCCTCATTCCCATTACCAGCTTGGTATTGATCTACATAGTTATCACCACCGTTTAAAGAACCACCTAAGTTTTGCTCATTAACAGCCATGTTTCCATTTCCTAGTTGCTCTTGAAAAGCAGTATCACCTACTAGTTTTTGAGAAGAATAAGCTTCGTTTAATTCACCTTCTTGAATTTGTTGAGCAAAAGCACCTGTTGCTCCTGTAACAGCATCTCCTTGGTTAGACTGTGCATAGTTACCTAATCCAGTAGGACCACTAGAAGCACCATCTTGAATTTGTACCAACTCATTGTCATCACCATATTGCTCACCTATAGCAACATGTCCTGCACTTTGGTTAGGATTTGCCCCTTGAGACTGGTAAGATCTGTTACCTACGCCAGCCACTTGGTCATTTCTTTGAAGTATAGAAGCTTCATTATTATCCCAACGTTGTTGTACCTCAGCATAGTTATCCTTACCGTCTTGATCTACAAGTGCTAGGTTACTTTCTGCCTGTTGTGGTGTATCTGCACCTTGTTGAACTAACGCTGTGTTGTCCAACCCTACTTGGACACCATAGTTTTCATTCAAATCACCTTGTTGAGTTACTGTATAAGCGTTTCCTTCACCAGACTGTGCAATATCAGAATAGTTAAGATGACCACTTATACTAGGTTGTACATTACCCCATTGTAATACGGTAGCCGTGTTACGGTTAATTGCATTTGTACCTGTCTGTGAGATGTAAGAACCATTTGCTGTACCTTGTTGAGATACTAAAGCATCACTACCAGTTCCTTTCTGGTCTACATTAGAGTAGTTACCTCCTACAGTCGCTGCAGATGTTGGTACTGCTTGCTGTCCTGGATTAGTAATTGTTTGCGGCGTCTGTGCTATCGCTACAGTTCCTGCAAGAAGTGCCGCAACACTTAAGATTAATCGTTTCATAATAAAATATTTAGAATTAATAAATACACATTCATTGAGCATGAAACAAGAAAACCTTACGCGTTTAATCGTTCATTGAACATACGTTCTTTTAATCTATAGGGACTTTATTATTACTCGGCTGTAGGGATAACCTTGTAATTGTCATAAACATTTGCAGGGATGCTGTTTACTTCTGACATGGTAAATATAGGCGATGATTTTAATGCTATGCAAACACCTTTTTTGACTTATGATGGGTATTTTCTGTTATCTGAGGCTTGAAAATCGAGCAATGACAATACTTAAGCTTAATATGTTAAAAAACAATGTTTTAGACATACTACACAAATACTCTTTGTAATACGTAAAACAGAATGTGAAAAACTCGATTATTTTAGTTTAAATTTAACAAATTGTAAGTATTAGACTACAACGTAATGCCGATTTATGATTATTAAAACCGATTTTTATCAATTCCTCATCAAATTATCCTTAGTTACGATGTATAATTAAAAAAAAAGAGCATGCCTTACAGCATGCTCTTTCATAAAATAAATTATTAGTTCTACAGTCTTATTTAATTAGACCATAGCTGCGATTCACAAACTCAGTCAATTTCTCACCTTTAAGTAATCCTTGAGATAATTTTGCAAGATCAACTGCTTGTTGAATAAGTCCAGTTTTTTTAGCTTCATCTTTCTCATTAAAGATAGTTTGTACTAAATCGTGATTACCGTTAACCACTAGGTTGTGCATGTCAGGCATGTTACCAAAGCCCATCATACCTCCACCACCAGACGCTTGCATTTCTTTCATACGTCTCATAAATTCTGGCTGTGTGATAATAAACGGTGCTGCATCACTACTCATAGCTTCTACTTGTACCGTATATTCTGCATCCTTTATAGTATCAGTAATTACTTTTTGAAGAGATTCTTTCTCCTCATCAGATAATTTAGAGATTTGCTCTTCATCTTTCTTGATAAGGTTATCAACATGATCAGCATCTACTCTTACAAAAGAAACATTCTCTTTAGATCCTTCTAATTTCTGCATAAGGTGCGAGATAATAGGAGAGTCTAATAACAGTACTTCATAACCTCTTTCTGTCGCTGCTGCTACGTAAGAATGTTGAGTCTCTTTATTTGAAGTATAAAGAATTACTGTCTTACCATCTTTATCGGTCTGTGCATCTTTAATTTTTTCTACCAGTTCATCCCATAAGTAATAAGAACCATCTACAGTAGGGTATAAAGCAAACTTATCTGCTTTATCAAAGAATTTCTCCTCGCTTAACATACCGTATTCGATAACGATTTTGATATCGTTCCACTTTTCTTCAAAACCTTTACGGTCATCGTTGAAAAGACTCTTTAATTTATCGGCTACCTTACGAGTAATGTAGCTAGAAATTTTCTTTACAGCACCATCTGCCTGTAAGTAAGAACGAGATACATTTAATGGAATATCTGGAGAATCTATAACACCACGCAACATGGTTAAAAATTCTGGTACAATTCCTTCTACGTTATCTGTAACATACACTTGGTTTTGATACAATTGTATACGATCCTTCTGTACATTAAGATCCTGAGTCATCTTAGGGAAATATAAAATCCCTGTAAGATTAAAAGGATAATCTACATTAAGGTGAATGTTAAAAAGAGGCTCTTCAAATTGCGTAGGGTACAACTCACGATAGAAACCTTTATAATCTGCTTCTTCTAACTCGCTAGGCTGTTTAGTCCATGCTGGAGAAGGGTTGTTGATGATATTATCTACTTCTTCAGTAGGTGCAGCATCTTCTTCTGCAGCTCCTTCTGGTTTTTCTAGAGTTTCTGTTCTCATACCAAATTTGATAGGCACTGGCATGAACTTGTTGTACTTATTAAGAAGCTCTGTAATACGGCTTTCTTCTAAGAATTCCGTCTCGTCGTCAGATATATGAAGAATAATCTCGGTACCAAAATCTTCTTTAGTCGCAGGCTCTAGCGTATAATTAGGAGATCCATCACAAGTCCAGTGCACAGCTGCATCACCTCTAAATGACTTTGTAATAATTTCTACCTGGTCTGCTACCATAAAGGCAGAATAGAATCCTAGACCGAAATGACCTATGATACCACTATCCTTTGCAGTGTCTTTATATTTTTCTAGAAACTCTTCAGCTCCAGAAAACGCTACTTCATTAATATATTTCTGTACCTCATCTTCAGACATACCTAGACCTTGATCTATAATATGAAGCGTTTTTGCTTCTTTATCGATCTTAATCTCAATTTTTTGATCACCTAATTCTACACTCGCCTCACCTATTCTAGCAAGGTGTTGTAATTTTAATGTAGCATCAGTTGCGTTAGAGACCAATTCTCTTAAGAATATCTCGTGATCGCTGTATAAAAACTTTTTAATAAGCGGGAAAATATTTTCCACCGCTACGTTAATGGTTCCTTTTTGTGACATATTATTTTATTGTTCTATTAAGTTTATATCTGTTCCGCTTTCGCGAAAGCGGAATTATTAATTACCTCTTGCCTATTTCAAGCCTTGTACCATTTAAAAGAATACGACAACCTGACAGTTTAATTATAGTTTTAAAACTACTGATTATCGACCCAAAGCCACCGTTGCTGTACTGACCATTTCATAAACTTTAATATAAGCACATATTTGTATCGCCCATTGTAAGGAAGTGTATAGATTTTAGGGGAAGAGTCGTGGCGAGCAATCCTGCGGCTTTTCTCTTTTTTAATCGAGTTTTTAATGCACAAACACATATGGCTTTTTAAAGACTATACTTTATTAATAATGAAGAGAAATAAAGCTAACACCCATTTAAGCTCTTATAGAAATTACAGGAATATATGTCAGTTCACGCATGTACCTAATGTAAAAATGAGAAGTTTTAACTCATAACAAATAATGAAAAAATAAGAAAATTAACTTAAAGAGTTTTAAAACGTTAATTTTAACCACTAACCAACCTATCTCTACCATGAAAAATAACATCCTTAAATCTTTTCTTTTATTAACCATCGCTATAAGTTTAACTTCTTGCGAGTGGAATAAAGATACTCCTAAACATAACGATCCATCACCAGAAGAAATAGCTAAGAAATGGAACAATACAAAGGGGAAAATCTCTAATAAAGAAGCTAACCAATTAGAAGAGAATTATAAGAAATTGCTTTATAATGGATCCAGAGATTCTCTAATCGATGCAAATGGTGAGGTATATAAAGATACTAGAGAAGTCTGGTTTGACATAGAAGAGTTGAAAAACTACATTGCTTATATCGAGCAACATGGTAAGGATAACAATTATGATCAATTAGGTATAAGAGTCTATTTAGGTACTA
Source organism: Nonlabens sp. Asnod2-A12 (assembly GCF_045063745.1). Taxonomy (NCBI): domain Bacteria; kingdom Pseudomonadati; phylum Bacteroidota; class Flavobacteriia; order Flavobacteriales; family Flavobacteriaceae; genus Nonlabens; species Nonlabens sp. Asnod2-A12. The sequence goes on from NZ_JBEFOB010000003.1 coordinate 1,070,050, forward strand.
AAGAACCGATTAAAGATGGCAAGGCCGTTACTACGCTATTCTTTTATGGAACTGGACATGCTAATGGTCTTACTTCACAAAGAAGTACGACACAGTCAGCTCTAGATACTAATATCCCGGGAATAGATGGTCTTAATAAAGGAACGTCTGGAATGCCTCCTAAGGATTTAATATACCCATAGTTTTATGCAGCATGACTATACATATTATTATATTTCTACAGCCATAATTTATGCGTTGATCCTTATTACTACATGGGTCACTGTTAAAAACTGGAGTTATTTGAGTAAAACAAAGGAATGGATATTTCTCCCTTTTCTTTGTTTTACCATTGTTATAGAACTTATAAGTAATTATTATGTATGGATTCTTGTTAGGAATGCATCTATAGTTCTAGATTTTTATACGTTGATTGCGATGCTATTTACTATTTACTGGTTTTACTCTTATTTGAGAATAAAATGGCTAGCAATTATAAGCTCTATTTTAATGATAGCTAGTTACTTAATAAGCGTTTATTATGTAGAATCTTATGTAGACGAGTTGCCTGCTATTGTTATAGCTGCCGCATTAATCATAACGCTTAATGTTTTTATCTTTTTTAATAAAATGCTGCTTAACAATAAGGTGAAAAAATACACAAATCACAGACCATTCTGGATTACCATAGGCTTATTTGTCTTTCATATAAATGCGATGCCACTAGTGCTATTTTTACCTAACCTTAAAAGATTAACCTGGCAAGTTAGCGGTGTACTAGTATTTATTAACCTGATTATGTATGGCTGTTTCATATACGCTTTAAGTTTGAAATCTGCTCGAGATGAATAATTATGACTACTTTATAGGCGCTTTTATATTTGTACTGGTCATTACCATCGGTATTATCTCTTTATTTATCACCTTTAATAATAGAAAGAATCAATTACTTAATGAAAAACTTGAAGAACAACTAGCCGCTCAAAAAAGACAACATAATAGCGAATTAAATGCGCTGCGTAGTCAACTCAATCCACATTTTGTACATAATAGTTTAAACGCAATTCAGTACTATATACAACGTAATGAAGTAGAAATCTCTGAAGATTATCTTACTAAGTTCTCTAAACTCATGCGTCTTTTCTTTGATTATTCTAGAAAGAAATTAATCACTCTAGAAGAAGAAATATCGTTTCTAACTAAGTATTTACAAATCGAGAAATTGAGGTTTGAAGAGAAAATAAGTTATAGCATAGAGGTAGACAGTCACTTAGATAAAGAAAACACCTTTATCCCAACCATGATTTTACAACCCATGTTAGAGAATGCTGTTAATCATGGTATTTTTCATAAACTAGGTGCTGGACATATTATTATGAGCTTTGATCTATTACCAGAAAAAAACGGTTACAAAGTAAGTATCATAGACGATGGTATAGGTTGTGAAAAATCTAGAGAAATTCAAAAAAACCAAAAAGCTAATACCAAAGCACACAGTAGTGAAGTCATAAAAGAACGACTAGACATTTTAAACGAAAGCCAAGAATGGTCCATAGATTATGAAATCATAGACCGCTCCATACATAAAGGAGAATCAGGCACAGCGGTTTACATCACTTTTAAACACATCGAGGAAGAATGAATATCAAGACTATTATTATAGATGACGAGCCTAAGGCTATTGCTATTTTAAAGAATAAGATAGCACGCTTTTGTCCAGAATTAGACATAGTGGCTACTATAGAAAAACCTCAAGATGCTTTTGACACGATAAACGAGTTGAAACCAGATCTTGTTTTTATAGATATAGCTATGCCTGGTATGAGTGGCTTTGAAGTATTAAAGCAATTTTCAAATCCTAATTTTGAAATTATTTTTGCTACGGCCTTTGATCAATATGCTCTCGATGCGATTAAACATTGTGCGATAGGTTATCTAGTGAAACCTATCGATAATGAAGATCTAGTAGAGGCAGTCGATAATGCAACACGTAATATTACCGATAAGAATGCACTAGAAAAGAATAAAATTCTAATCGAAAATCTAGGTATTCAAAAATTCCAAAAAAAGAAAATTGTTATTCCATCTACTGAAGGTCTAGAATTTGTAAAAGTTAAAACCATTACCCATTGTGAAGGTGTAGACGGTTATACTAAAATTCATTTTATAGATAGTAAACCTATTCTCAGCTCTCACAGTATAGGACATTTTAAAAAACTGTTAGATCATAAAGATTTCTATCATGTGCATAAATCTTACATCATTAATATGATTTTTGTAGAGCGTTATTTAAACGATGGCTACGTAGTTTTAGAAGGCAACACCAGCATACCTGTATCTAGAGCAAAACGTACCGACTTTTTAAATCAGCTCAAAGGTTAATTAATTCATACTTCAAGTATACTAAGAAAGGCTATTCATTTCTTAAAGCTTAATTTTGTTTTAAAGATATTAAAGTGGATATAGAATCAGACCTTTATGGTAATGCATTAGTAGATTTTCATCAAGGAAACTACAGTGAAGATATTACAGTTTTAAGTACCACTATGGAAGATGACGTTATGCCACTTCCCTATCTTTTTAGATCTTATGATCAAATGCCGGCTCTAGAAAAGAAAGCATTGCTACTTTCCACAGGTACTGTTCTAGATGTAGGTGCTGGCGCAGGTTCTCACTCCTTATACCTAGAGAGTAATGGGCTTACCATTACCGCATTAGATCAAAGTCCTGGAGCTATAACTGTTTTAAAAGAACGATTAAAATCGCCTGATTCTAAAATAGTTCTAGAAAGCATATGGGAACATAAAGAAAAGTACGACACTATTCTTCTACTTATGAATGGTACTGGCATTTTTGAAAAATTATCTCGTGCTACTTCCAGTCTAGAGAATTTAAAAAACCTACTGAATGAAAACGGACAGATTCTAATAGACAGTTCTGACCTGAGATTTCTCTATGAAGACGAAGAAGATGGTGGCCTGTGGGTAGACCCTAGCAAAGAATATTATGGAGAAGTCACCTTCTCTTTACAATATAAAGGAATAGAATCTGCATCATTTGATTGGTTATACATGGATTTTGAACTTCTTAAAACACATGCTCAAAAAGCTGGTTTAAAAGCAGATCTCGTTCAAAAAGGAGAACATTATGACTATCTCGCACGTCTTACTAAAATTTAACATACTTCTCACACGCTGTTAAACTTGAAATAAACGCAGTTACCCACCTCTATTAGTTCATTATCTTTATGTTTTAACATAAATAAAATGAAAACTGCATTAATAACCGGTGCCAGCAGCGGTATAGGTAAAGAACTCGCAAAAATACATGCTTCACAAGGTGGTCATCTGGTTATCATAGCCAGGAGCGGTGATCAATTGCGATTACTTAAAGAAGAATTAGAAAACCAGTATAACGTTTCTGTTCATGTTATTGAAAAAGATCTTACCAATTATAACGCTACACAAGAGATCTACAACGAAGTAAAATCGGCTGGTATTCAAGTAGATTATTTGATTAACAATGCAGGTTTTGGTGGTATAGGTAAGTTTCATGAAAGAGACTGGGCACAAGATCAAAATATGATTCTGCTCAACATTACTGCATTAACACATCTATGTCGTTTATTTATACCAGACTTTGTAGAGCGCAATGAAGGGAAAATACTCAACGTTTCTTCTACCGCGAGTCTTATGCCAGGACCTATGCAGGCCGTTTACTTTGCGACTAAGGCCTTTGTAACCTCACTGAGCAACGCACTTTCTCAAGAATTATCACCTACTAATATTACGGTGACTAATTTAATGCCTGGCGCTACAGATACTGGTTTTGGTAAAACATCGGGAATGGATAAAACATCTCTGTTTGACAACACCGCTACACCACTAGATGTTGCCACTACGGCATATAACGCAATGATTGAAGGTAAAATGGATATCAAAGCCGGTCTGACATTTACGCAAAAAGCCATGCTCCATACTCTACCCATCACGCCTAAAAAAGTGATTCTAAAAATGGTAGAAAAAATGCAACAGCCTAAAAATTAACTAAAAAATTAAAATAATAGTTCCGCTTTCGCGAAAGCGAGATCAAAATAATCCTCAAAAACAATACAAGATGAATAAACCAGATTTCTCAAAATTAAAAGCACTTTATATAAACTGTACTCTTAAAAGATCACCAGAAAAAAGTCATACTAAAGTTCTTATGGATGTAAGCGCAAACATTATGAAAAAAGAAGGTGTAGACGTTGAGCACATACGTTTTATAGATCATGATGTAGCAACTGGTGTACAACCTGACATGACAGAACATGGCTGGGATACCGACGCGTGGAATGATATTTATAAAAAAGTGGACGCTGCAGATATTTTAATTATCGGTACTCCTATATGGTTAGGTGAAAAGTCGTCACAAGCACAATTATTAATTGAACGTTTATATTCCATGAGTGGGCTTACTAACGATAAAGGACAGTATAAATTCTATGGAAAAGTAGGTGGTACTATTATCACAGGTAATGAAGATGGTATTAAACACTGCGCTATGGGAATTTTATATTCCATGCAACATGTAGGTTATTCCATACCACCACAAGCAGATGCTGGATGGATAGGAGAAGCTGGTCCTGGACCTAGTTATGGAGATGATGGTAAAGTCGGTCTGGATAATGACTTTACTAAACGTAATACCACATTTATGACCTATAATTTAATGCACCTTGCAAAAATGCTTAAAGAAAATGGCGGCTATTCTACCTATGGTAATTCAAAAGAAGAATGGAATAATGGTAATAAATGGGCTTTTAATAACCCAGAATATAGATAGACTATTCTTTTAAAGTAGCTATGTAGGTTACTGGATGGTCATACATATCACCTTTTACATCTATCAGGTACACGTTTGTGCCTGGTAGATTTCTAGAGGTAACTCTATGAGAACCTACTACATTACCATAATTTTTAAATGTGGTTACCTCACCTTCTATTTCTAGTTCATAATATTCAAAACCCTTTGTGTAAAAGGATCCAAAAACAAAATGATTACCACCAGAACTGCCGTTACCTGTAACTGCCTGGTCGGTTATTTTTATATGATCTCTATAGTGAGTTATGTACTTTTTTGCCCGATCACATTCTAAGTATTCTGATAACATGGTATTACATGTTTTTCTATCCCCATAAGCACTGTCCCATAGAGCTCGTGGCAGGTTATTTATTCGATATTCTTGATTTGCATAAGTTAGAATGGTGATTCCTAGGGTGTATTTAAAGCATAGCAAGCCCGGTAATACTTGTTTTTCAAACGCATCTACAGCGCGATGATAGCTTATAGAGTCATTCTTCATTGCAATTTCATAACTTAGACTATCTGGGAATTTATGTGTAGCAAACGGTCCGTTTTTTGCCAACTCTTTCTCTAGATCTTCTTTAAATTTCACTCCATTAAAAGGGTGTTCTGGTATTAAAACAGGTGTCGCACTTATGTTATCAAATCGTTCTAACTCACCTTCTCTATTGTACCGATAAAACTGTCCGTTTTTATTTATGAAAGTATTTCTTGAGACAGAAACAGAGTCTATTATATTTAAATTCTTATCAAATTTTGCTATAACTTTTTTACTATAACTATCACCATCAGCATCTAGTATTTCAACATATGCCATCAACTCATTCTTACTGGTAGTATAAATGGTATCTATTCTCATACCAGCAGATTTAATCGAGATCATATCATTAGAATGGTCTGGAAAAGCTGCCATTTCAGGAAACTTATCATCTTCTGTCCTGGTGTAGCCACAACTAGTAAGTTGTACTATAACTAAGGAAATGATTATAATTTTGATTAAGTTTTTCATTTTACAAACTTAACGTTTACTAATAAACTTAGACGTGTTTAAATAAAAACGCCAGGGCAAATCTTTATCTTCTTGTGCATAATTTATACCTATTCTGGTGGTGGTTGTGATCTCGCTTTCGCGAAAGCGGAACTGATCATTCTCTTCTACCCACACTAGATCTCCCGTAAGAAAAGCACCGTAATGTGATTTATCTAAGGCAAAAGCTTTACTGAAATTACCTGGTCCAGAAGTGAGTGTTTTATCTAGTTTTAATTTATTGCGACGTTCTAACATCACTTCTACTCCATCTACAGGCTCTACAGCGCGTATAAGAATCGCGTCTGCCTGGTCTTTAGAATTAGTTATGATATTAAACAGGTTATGAATACCATAGCATAAGTAAACATAAGCAACGCCACCGTCCTCATACATCACCTTAGTACGGTCTGTAAACTTACCTAAATGTGCATGACAGGCCTTATCATCATAACCACGATAAGCTTCGGTCTCTGTTATAATACCAGATGTCAATTGATCGTTTATATTAGATACTATTTTCTTACCTATTAAATCCTTTGCGATAGCTACTACATCTTCTTGTTGATAATAAGATGCAGGTATTTTTTTGGAAAGGTTTTTGTTCATACCTAAATATAATTCAGTTCACGCCATTCATTATGATGCTTAAGATTTTTTTAATAGTAGGGTTGCTTTTAACGACTAATTTTTGTCTGTCCCAAGACACTGGAAAAAATGAAAAAATTATTTCTGTAATGTCTACCGTTTATTTTGAAACTGATAGCGATCAATTTTATCATGATTCTCGTAAGACAATTGAGGATTTGTTTCTTTTTAAAAATGGATCCGTTGTTAAACAAATAATACTAACTGGTTTTTGTGATGAACATGGATCGAATTCAAATAATAAAGATTTAGCTTTAAGAAGAGTAAAAAATGTTCAAGATTTTTTCAATTCTAAAGGCAATTTTGATCCATCGATATTTGAAATTCATGTTCGAGGAGAGTTAAATCCAAGCGACTTGGAATATTTTGAAGGGGATTATCAATTAAATAGACGTGTACAAATAAATGTTAGCTATGAATATCCAGATTCAACTTTACTAAATAGAAATAGAGACAGCGAAGTCATAGCTGTTGAATCACAAGAAAAAAGTTTACAAAAGATCTCATCCAAAATTACAGACAGTCTTAAATTAAATGACAAATTGGTTTTTAACAATGTCATCTTCTACCCTGGCACACACCGATTAAGAGAAATTTCTCATCCTGTAATGGACTCAATTATCAACTCTTTAATGATTCATAAAAAGTACGAAATAGAAATACAAGGTCACATATGTTGCAACGGTTTAAATGAACCTGGACTCGATAAAGACACAGGACAGTGGAATCTCTCTACTGCCAGAGCAGAGCAAATTAAGAGGTTCTTTGTAAAATATGGCTTAGACCCTACTCGATTTACTACTATAGGAAAAATGGCCAATTTTAAAACTGGCAAGAGTGATTTTTATGACCGTCGCGTAGAATTGCACATCACGGCGATAAGGGAAAACGAGACAGAAAAGGAATAACAAAAGCATTGAAAATCGTTTACCTTTGTAGCTTGTAAAAAACCTATATGTCATTTGAAAAATTAGGACTCGATCCTGCACTTATAAAATCCCTTAACGATCAGAATTTAACACAGCCTACTCCTATACAAGAACAGGCTATTCCTGTAATTCTAGAAGGAAAAGATGTGCTGGGTATTGCAAAAACTGGTTCTGGTAAAACAGCTAGTTATGCGTTGCCACTTCTTCAAAATTTAAAAGGTATTAAATCTAAAAACAGATTCATAAGTGGTCTTGTAATGGTACCTACTCGAGAACTTGCCGTACAAGTGAGTGAGGTGATTAAAACTTTTTCTAAGGCACTGGACCAACCTCTTATTACAATGCCTGTTTATGGTGGTGTGAGTATTAATCCTCAAATGATGAAGATGAATACAGTAGACGTGTTGGTGGCTACACCAGGACGACTTATTGAGCTGGTAGAGGCTAACGCTGTGGTTCTTAAAGAATGTAAGGTTCTTGTGCTGGATGAGGCAGATAAAATGCTCTCTCTAGGCTTTAAAGAAGAGATGGATGCTGTTCTTTATCATTTACCTAAAAAGAAACAAAACTTATTATTTTCGGCTACTTTAAGTCGTGAAGTTAAAGATATTCAAGAAGGATTATTAACTGATCCAGTAGTCATAGAAATTGAAGAAGAAGAGCAAGATTATTCTCTTATCAAACAATTAGGTTACCGTGTTACTCAAGAAAAAAGAGGCGTTCTTTTAAGACATCTTATTGAAGAGCATGACATGCAACAAGTGTTGATCTTTTGTTCTTCCACCTATCAAGTAGATCATGTAAATGATAAGCTTAACGTTAATGGAATAAAATCCAAAGCGATACACGGTAAAAAAACTCAAGGCGTGCGTAATGCAAATCTAGAAGCTTTTAAAAATCATGCAGAAACTGGCGTGCGATGTCTCGTTACTACAGATTTGCTTTCTCGAGGTATAGATATTGAGTTCTTACCTTATGTAATTAATTATGAGTTGCCTCGCTCTCCTAAAGATTACATACATCGTATAGGTAGAACTGGTCGTGCAGAAAACGCTGGTACAGCGATCTCTTTAGTTTCTAAAGAAGAGTCAAATCACATGAGAACTATTCAAAAGAAAACAAAATTAAAAGTCTGGATGGAAGATTTACCAGAGTGGAATTCTTAACAGCTTCAACTAATTAAATACAAAAAGCGATACTTACACAAGTATCGCTTTTTTTCGTTTTAGTATAATCTACACTATTTATTAACTCTTTTTGAGCAATTTAATAGTAGACATAGAATTCTCTTCGTCTGTTATTCTGACAAAGTAAGCACCGTCCTGTAAATCCTGAATGGAGATTCTTTCTTCCACATTTCCTTTTCTAGAATACACTTCTTTACCAAGTATATTATAAATAGAAACCGAATGAATAGCCGTTGCAGAATTGCTTTGTATAGTAAGATCATTTACCGCAGGGTTAGGTGCGATAGAAAATTCTGTTTTTTCAATTAATTCATTAGATAAAGTACAGTTAGAGCTATCTATGGTTGTAAATGATCCAAAATCCCAAAATTGATTGAATTGTAAACAATAGAAAAACACCGTTTGATAATCTGCTATACTGACATTATTAGGTAAAGCTGCTGTATAGCTAGAAGCACCAGAAAAACTAGAAACAAGACCTATTTCTATTCGAGGGCTGTTTAAGAAGTTATTAGGTACCGTTAACTGGCTATCTGTTAATGTACCACGATCTACTAAGAATATTCTAACATCTGGTCCAGCCGCTGTAGAGAAATTATTTCCTAGATTTACTGATACCGTATTGTTTGCATTAAGAACAACATCTATATCTCCAGACACATCATAATTAGGAACGGTATTGTTACCAAAATTGCTCGCAGGTTGCGAACATTGTGCTTGCACAAGCCCTATGGTGAATAAATAAGTAATTAATAAAGTAATTTTTTTCATGTGAATCCACTTTTAAGTTTGACCAAATCTCATAAAATGATATAACAATAATATCACAGAAAGGTTCTTTTAGTATTTAATTACTGGCACATATCTAGTAATAGATAGCATTGAAAATTCATTTTATTTACTTGACAAACAATTGTATAGCTATTTCAAAAAAGAATTTAATAAAAGGCACAAAGATTGATAACCAATCATTCATGAAAAACCTACCAACCTTATTACTCTTATGTGTACTGATTTTAACATCTTGTAAAACAGACACAAAAACTTCTATTGAGGAGTCAAAACAATTTGATTACCGTGCTTATTTACTCAAAGACCAAAATGCACCTACGATCAAGGTTACATCTAATTTTGAGGTAAATCAAATTCTTAAAAGTGTACATTCAATCTTTGCTGATAGTTTACCTGTTTCTCATTTTAATTCTCAATATCATGATATAGTAATTGCCTCAGAATCTTGGGATCATTCATTAAGTAGAAGAGCACCTATAGCACATGGGTTTATTAATACCGAATTAATCATTACTGATTCTCTAATATTTTTTAATTATAAAACTTTGAAATTAGATCAACTTGAAGCAGAAAGTTATGACTGGTTCATAGAAAATATTGAAGAGAAGAGAAATTTTTATATACAGATTTTGATTGACGTTAAAACAAATGAATCTGATATCTATAGTGCATTAAAAACACTTTCTAATGGTTACATAAAATCAATGGAACGACTCGCTCAAGAGTTTTTTGAAAAACCATTAAATCAGTTAATAGTAGAAGAACTAGAATATTTAAAAGACAAAAGACAATTCACTTTAAAATTTGTAAAATTTAATTAATGAAAAACCTACCAGCCCTTTTATTTTTATGTGTACTGATTTTAACATCCTGTAAAACAGATACAAAAACTTCTACAATAGAAAAAGCGCCATTTGATTACACCAGTTATTTGTTGAGTCATAACGATAGTGTACCTACTTTAGAAATAGAATTTGATCAACCAGATTCATTATTCTTTGAAGAATTAAATAAAAAAATACTACCTAATGGTTGTGAGACTTTTAAAGATTTCAATTTAAAAATTGACAGTTTAACTATTGGAGCAAGATTAAATCAACCATGTGGAATACCAATGTTTTGTGGTGTAAGAATGAATGTTCAAATTCTAATTAATCAAGAAAATAGAATATTTATAGATTCAGAAAACCTTGAAGATTTTTCTAATATTGAATTAAAAACGAACGAAATAATTAGGGATAACACCAATTTATATTCTTACAAAAACAAAACCGGAATTATGATTATAAGAGATAAAAAAGCAAATAAAAAATTAAGCAAAGTCGTTCTCAACGCTTTTGTTAGTTCATACACTAGATATATGGATAGTCTGTCTGTAAATAACTACAGTAAACATCTTGAAGAATTAAACTTAAAAGAACTAGATAACCTTAAAAAAGAAAGAATTTTGGTACTCGATTATTGGAATTATCCTGAACCGAGTTTACCAAAGTTAAAATATTAACTTCAAGAAGAGAAGATTAATAAGTAATAAAGTTCATAGCATTTACACATATGGAAAGGAGTCACTTTATAAATTGGGAAATGTAAAAGCAGATTCCGCATCAAGTGCGGAATGACAAGATTAAAACCTACTCTGCTTTAAAATCTAGACTTAAACTATTCACACAATGTCTTATTCCTGTTGCTGTCGGGCCATCGTTAAAAACATGACCTAAGTGGCTGCCACAATTAGAACACATAATCTCTGTACGTATCATACCGTGAGTGGTATCACGTTTACGCTCAATTGCTCCTTCTACTTCATCATCAAAGGAAGGCCACCCACAGCCTGAATCAAATTTTTGATCTGATTTATATAATTCATTACCACAAGCCGCACAACTGTAAACACCGCTGTCATAGTTTGTATTATGCTCTCCTGTAAATGGTCTTTCTGTTCCTTTCTCTCTTAACACATGGTATTGCTCTGGAGTAAGTTTATCTTTATATTCTTGTTCTGTCATGATCTAAAGTTCTTGAATTAATCTCGTTTTCGCAATAGCGATACAAAAAAAAGCTCTCGACTAGTTAGTCCAGAGCTCTCTTCAAATCTTACGCAACTTGTAATTTTATTTTCTTAAAGGAGGTAATTCCTGACCTTGTGGTATAAAATCTAAAGCTACACCATTTATACAGTGGCGTTTACCAGTAGTTTTTCTAGGACCATCGCTAAATTCATGACCTAGGTGAGAACCGCAAGTGTTACATTTCAATTCTGTACGTGCATATCCTATTTTATAATCGGTATCGCGCTCTACCTGTCCTTCTATCGCTCTATCATAACTAGGCCATCCTGTACCAGAATCAAATTTATGTGCGTTATCATAAACTGGTGCATAACATGCACCACATACTAGTGTACCTGGAGCATATTGTTTATTTAAAGGACTCGTGTGTGGACGTTCTGTTCCAGCTTCTCTCAACACATTGTATTGAGATGCTGTTAGAACTTCTTTCCACTCTGCATTAGACTTCTTCACCTCATACACTTTTTCTTGTTGCATGTGATCATGAGAAGAATTCATTGCGATCTCTTTTGAGGTATTATTACCACAAGAGACAAAACCTATTGCCATAATGGCTATTAAAATATTTTTAATCATCTGTCTTATTTTTAGATATGGTAAAATTACGTACTAAAAGCGCATACAGTTGTTGCAATACTGTTAAGTATTGTGTCAATAATATCACAATTTCGTTTTAAAAAACTGACCTCATATTTGTAAATTTACCTCATGAATAAAAAAATAGCTATTATCATGGGGTCTACGAGCGACCTTCCAGTGATGCAAGACGCAATAGATGTTCTCAAAGAACTAGAAATAGAAATTCAGGTAGATGTGGTAAGCGCCCATCGCACACCAGAGAAAATGTTTGAATTCGGTAAAACAGCGCACGAAAACGGTATCGCTGTAATTATCGCAGGTGCTGGTGGTGCTGCACACTTACCAGGCATGGTAGCCAGTTTATCTCCATTACCTATAATAGGAGTGCCGGTTAAATCTAGTAATTCTATAGATGGCTGGGATAGTGTTCTTTCTATTTTACAAATGCCAGGCGGTGTACCAGTAGCAACTGTTGCTCTTAATGGTGCAAAAAACGCTGGTATTCTTGCTGCACAAATACTAGGTGCCACACAAGAAGATGTACGTGAGCGCATTATAAATTATAAACAAGGACTTAAAGAAAAAGTGACTAAGGCGGCTGCACAAATGCGTGAAAATGTCTAGAGCTTTTCAAATAGCCTCTATTTTTATTATTGCTTTAACCGCATTATGGTTCGGTTATGAAATGATGTTGAGACACTCTGTCCAGTGGCATTTCTTAACCGCAGGTGGTATTAATTTCTTGATGGCTGTTATTATTAATAGACAGTACACACAAAAAGATCACAACTATCTGGGCATCATTCATGGTGTTCTAATGGTGAGTCTTTTTGGATATGGTTATTTTTTCGTTTAACTACTTTGTTTAACCTTCAGAAGATAAAGTTTAACAAAATAGTAATGACTTTCTTCTTTCTGACCATTACTTTTACACTTATATGAGCACAGATAACAATCCTTTATTACAAGAGTTTCATACTTTTCATAACACAGCGCCTTTTTCATTGATCAAGGAGTCTGATTATGAGTCCGCTTTCGCGAAAGCGATACAAATAGCAAAAAAGGAAATAAATTCTATCACAGAGAATACAGAAGCACCTTCTTTTGAGAACACAATAGAAGCGCTAGATTCTTCTGGAGAGACACTAGGACGTATATCCAGCATCTTTTTTAACCTAAACAGTGCAGAAACTAATGACGAAATCCAGCGTATCGCTCGTGAGGTGAGTCCGCAGTTATCTGAATTCGGGAATGATGTAACTTTAAACTTAGAACTCTTTAAGCGTGTAAAAGCAGTTTATGATCAAAAAAATGATCTAGATTTAACTGAAGAACAAAAAACACTTTTAGATAAACAATACAAGCGTTTTTCTCGTAATGGTGCAAACCTAACCGACGATAAGAAAGTACGTTTAAGAGAAATAGATAGTGAGCTTTCAAAGTTGACTCTTGCATTTGGAGAGAACGTACTAGCAGCAACTAACGATTTTGAAATGCACCTAGAAGACGATTCTAGGCTTGCAGGTTTACCAGAAAGTGCAAAAGAAGCAGCTGCAGAAACTGCAAAAGCTAAAGATAAAACTGGATATGTTTTCACGCTGGATTACCCTAGCTACATTCCATTCATGACTTATGTAGATGATAGAAAATTGCGTGAGGAGATGTCAAAGGCTTTTGGTAAAAAAGCATATAAAGATGACCATGATAATCAAGAAAATGTACTGAACATAGTACGTTTAAGATATGAGCGTGCGCAGTTATTAGGTTATGAAACGCATGCACACTTTGTACTAGAAGAGCGCATGGCAAAAACTCCTGAAACCGTTATCCAGTTCTCGCAAGAGATTCTTGAAAAAGCAAAACCTGCCGCACAGCACGATTTTGATGAATTGACTAATTTTGCGATCTCGATTTCTAATCAGTCAGAGATTTCTGAATCAATAACAAAATTAGAAAAATGGGATGCGGCTTATTATTCAGAAAAATTAAAACAACGTCTATTTAGTCTGGACGACGAGTTGTTAAAACCCTACTTTAAATTAGAAAATGTAATTAATGGAGTTTTTGAAATCGCTAGCCGTCTATACGGTTTAAGCTTTGAAGAAACTCAAGAAATAGAAAAGTACCATCCCGATGTACTTACTTATGTAGTAAAAAATGAGGATGATAGTTTAAACTCTATTTTCTATGCAGACTTTTTTCCACGTAAAGGAAAACGTAATGGAGCCTGGATGACTTCTTTTAAAGGACAGTGGCATGATGCAAATGGAAACAACGTGAGACCACATGTTTCTAACGTGTGCAACTTTACAAAACCTACTGCTACAAAACCTTCTTTACTTACTTTTAATGAAGTAACGACTTTGTTTCATGAATTTGGTCACGCACTACACGGCATGCTAGCAGATACCAAGTATCAAAGCCTATCAGGTACTTCTGTATTTTGGGATTTTGTGGAGTTACCTAGTCAGGTATTAGAAAACTGGTGTTATGAAAAAGAAGCATTAGAGATATTTGCGAGACATTATGAAACTGACGAGGTAATACCTCTTGAGTATATAGAAAAAATAAAAGCAGCGGCTAATTTTCAAGAAGGATTGCAAACTTTAAGACAGCTTTCTTTTGGAATGTTAGATATGAACTGGCATGGTATAGACCCAACTGGTATTACAGATGTAAAAGCTCATGAGAGAAAAACATTTGACCAGACAGATCTTTATCCAGATGTAGCAAGTAGTTGTATGAGTACTTCTTTTGGACACATTTTCCAGGGTGGTTACAGCGCAGGATACTACAGTTATAAATGGGCAGAAGTTCTAGATGCAGATGCTTTTGAAATGTTTAAAGAAAACGGAATCTTTGATCGCACGACGGCTAAGAAATTTAGAGATCATGTTCTTTCTAGAGGTGGTACAGAAGATCCTATGTTATTATATACTCGTTTCCGCGGAAGCGAGCCTAAAATCGATGCTCTTCTAAAGAGAGCTGGTTTAATAAGTTAAAACAGTTTATTAAATATGCCAGAAGTTAAATTAATACCAGAAAAATGGGTGGACCGTTATGGTGACTACCTCTTTAATTTTACCATAAGTAGGGTTAACGATCCTATTATGGCGCAAGATCTGGTATCTGAAACTTTTCTGGCAGGTTTAAAAAGCGCGCATAGATTTAAAGGAAACTCTACAGAGAGAACCTGGTTGATTTCTATTCTTAAACGTAAGATTATAGACTATTATCGCAAGATAAACTCTAATAAAGGAAAGGCGGAAGTACGTATGAGCTATCTTTCTAATAGTGACCAAGAAGGCGACTGGATGGAAGAAAAGGCTCAAGACCTGCGCAATCCTAATGTAGAAGATACTATAGAACAAGAAGAATTAGGAAAAGCACTTGAAGAATGTATCGCCTGTCTACCAGAGAGATATGCCACTATATTTGTTCAAAAGACCATCGATAATCTAGAAACTGAAACGATATGTAAGGAACACGATATCACAGCGTCTAATTTATGGGTAATTATTCATAGAGCTCGAGTACAGCTTATGGAATGTATGAACAAGAAATGGCACAAAGACAACTAATCTGATGGGTAGATTTTTTATAAACTGCGACGAGGCAAGTATTTTAAGTACAAGAGAACAATATGGAGATCTTAATCCTAAGGAGGCTTTCCGTCATAAATTGCACCAAGGTCACTGCATACGATGCAGGTCTTTTCATAAAAATAACGAACGTTTCCAGCGCGAACTTAGAGGGCTCAAATGGGTTACACTGTCTGACTCACAAAAAGATTCTATTAAAAAAAGGATTGCAGCGTCTTTGAAAAAGTAGTACATCTTAAAACACATATTTAAAAAGAGCCATACGGCTCTTTTTTTTATGTCATCCAGTATAAAGCTAACCAAAAAACTGGTATGGCTTCTACAAAGAAACTGACACAATAATCTGCTTTAAATTTATCTGAAAACCATATTGCAATGGCTGTTATCACATAAATTAATAAGGGAATAAAGTAATACGGGAATTCATACTGCATGAAATAAAAGTGATGTAATAAGAAAGCACACAGCAATAATACTATACCGAGGTATTTAGTTTTTCTTGTTCCTACTAGTTGTGGTATTGTTTTTAAACTAGGGTCATCATATTTTAAATCTCGTATCTCAAAAGGAATCAATAAACTAAATACAAAGAGAAACAATTCTACAGATTTTATAATATAGGGCGTCCAGTTTATTTGCTCGATGGAGTTCAAACCATCTACATTCAAATTTACAATCTCTGAGTACACTGAATAAACTGGTAACACCATTATTACTAGCCACCATACCACCACCACAGTAATAACCTTAATAATGGACATTAACCTTAAACTTTTTTTATGGTAAAATGGTATCACATAAAATAAAGATAACAGACCTGATATAAGCAATACTATATAGGCTTGAGGACTTTCAAACAGTAATAAATAAGCACCTACTAGTGCGCTAATGACAGTGATTATAAAAATCCCTATTTTATATTTAAAATCTCTATTTTCATATACGAGTGTCGCATACTTTATAAAGTTATATCCTATAACCACAAAGCAAAAACCTAACAATGCAAAGTCTTCACTCAGTTTCACAAAACTATAGCAATGAAACACGTACAGTAAGGCTACAAAGCAAATTGCAACGTGCAAACTACTCTTTATATAGAAATCTAAAACGGTTTTTAATAACCTCATGGTTCAAATTTACAGCGCATAGTTAATAACTAGGTTAAAAAGGTTGAAAAATACCTATAAATCTAGACTAACCCTTGTTAGTTTAGATATCTTAAACGACTACTTTTGCACTATCTTAAATAGACCATACAAGTACTATGAATACAGATCGTTTTGCCCTAAGACATATCGGACCACGCAAGGCAGACCTTGCACCCATGCTAGAAACAATAGGAGTTGATTCTATAGACCAACTAGTTTATGAAACTGTCCCAGATAACATACGCCTTCAACAAGATTTACAGTTAGATCCTGCGATGAGTGAATATGAGTTTTTATCTCATATTAAAAAACTAGGTGATAAGAATAAGCAATTTAGATCTTACATAGGTCTAGGTTACAATGCACCTATAACGCCGGCAGTTATCCAACGTAACATTCTTGAAAATCCAGGTTGGTATACCGCTTACACTCCTTACCAGGCAGAAATTGCTCAAGGACGTCTAGAAGCGTTATTAAATTTCCAGACCATGATTACCGATTTAACTGGTATGGAACTGGCAAATGCTTCTTTATTAGATGAGTCTACTGCAGCTGCAGAGGCTATGACTTTACTTTACTCAGTTCGTGAGAGAGCTCAGAAAAAAGAAAATGTTATAAAATTCTTTGTAGATCAAGATGCTTTACCACAAACTAAAGAGCTATTAAAAACTCGTGCTATTCCACTAGGTATAGAATTAGTAGAAGGCAACCCACAAGAGATGGATGTAAATGCAGGGTATTACGGTATTCTTTTACAATATCCTGGTGCTAGTGGTAATGTGGTAGACTATACTGCTTTTGCAAAAAAATGCCAAGAAAACAATATACGTATAGCTGTTGCTGCAGACATTATGTCGCTAGTATTACTAGAAGCTCCAGGACATTGGGGTGCAGACGTTGTTGTGGGAACTACACAACGTTTTGGAATACCACTAGGATACGGTGGACCACACGCAGCATACTTTGCAACTCGTGAAGAATTTAAAAGACAAATTCCTGGTCGTATTATAG
This sequence comes from Nonlabens sp. Asnod2-A12, assembly GCF_045063745.1. Lineage (NCBI taxonomy): Bacteria > Pseudomonadati > Bacteroidota > Flavobacteriia > Flavobacteriales > Flavobacteriaceae > Nonlabens > Nonlabens sp. Asnod2-A12. The sequence continues at coordinate 1,087,869 of NZ_JBEFOB010000003.1, forward strand.
GTGTTACTAAAGATACAGATGGAAAACGTGCGCTGCGCATGGCGTTACAAACGCGTGAGCAACACATTAAAAGAGATAAAGCGACTTCAAATATTTGTACTGCACAGGTTTTACTAGCTGTTATGGCCGGTATGTATGGTGTATATCACGGACCACGTGGTTTAAAGTTTATTGCAAATAAATTACACGCACAAACAGCAACTCTTGCAGACGCTGTAGAGAAACTAGGTATTTACCAGACTAACGCAAACTTCTTTGACACTTTAAGTTTTAAAGTAAATGCCGAAGCTGTAAAAAAACAAGCTCTTGATTTAGAGATTAACTTCTATTATCCAGATGCAGACACGGTACAGGTTTCTTTAAATGAAACTACTTCTCTTGCAGACTTGAATGATGTTGTTTCCGCTTTCGCGAAAGCGGTTTCTAAAGACTTCTCTCCTATCACAGAATTATTAGAAAAAACTCACTTAGGTGCAGGACGTCAGACAGACTTCTTAACCTATGAGGTATTTAACTCTTACCATTCTGAGACAGAGTTGATGCGTTATATCAAGAAATTAGAGCGTAAAGATTTGGCTTTAAATCACTCGATGATTGCTTTAGGATCTTGTACAATGAAATTGAACGCTGCGGCAGAGATGTTGCCACTTTCAAATCCGCAATGGGGAAATATTCACCCATTTGTACCTGTAGATCAGGCAGCTGGTTATCAAGAAATGTTGAAGAAATTAGAGCTTCAATTAAATGAAGCGACTGGTTTTGCAGGTACTTCTTTACAACCTAACTCTGGTGCTCAAGGAGAATTTGCAGGTTTAATGGCTATACGTGCTTATCATCACAGTCGTGGAGATCAACATAGAAATATATGCCTTATTCCATCTAGTGCACACGGTACTAACCCTGCTAGTGCAGTAATGGCTGGTATGAAGGTAGTCGTAACTAAAGCGCTAGAAAACGGAAATATCGATGTAGATGATTTACGTGAAAAAGCAGAAAAGCATAAAGATAATTTAAGTGCTTTAATGGTTACTTATCCATCTACTCATGGAGTTTATGAAAGTGCGATTAAAGAAATTACAGGACTTATCCATGAAAATGGTGGTCAGGTTTATATGGATGGAGCTAACATGAATGCACAAGTTGGTCTTACTAATCCTGGTAACATCGGTGCAGATGTATGTCACCTTAATCTACACAAAACGTTTGCTATACCACATGGTGGTGGTGGACCAGGTGTAGGACCTATATGTGTGGCACCACAACTCGTTCCTTTCTTACCTACTAACCCTATCGTACCTACAGGTGGTGATCAGGCTATTTCACCTATTAGTGCAGCGCCATATGGTAGTGCATCGGTTTGTTTAATATCTTATGGTTACATATGTATGTTAGGTGCCGAAGGTTTAAAACGCTCTACAGAGTATGCTATTATTAACGCAAACTATATTAAAGAACGTCTTAAAGGTAGTTATGAATGTCTTTTTACAGGAGAGAAAGGTCGTGCTGCTCATGAAATGATTATAGACTGTCGTCCATTTAAAGAAAATGGTATAGAGGTAACAGATATCGCAAAACGATTGATGGATTATGGTTTCCACGCTCCTACTGTTTCTTTCCCAGTGGCAGGTACTATGATGATAGAGCCTACAGAGTCTGAATCTAAAGAAGAAATGGATCGTTTTTGTGACGCGATGATTTCTATAAGAGCAGAAATTGCAGAGTCTTCTAAAGACCAGCCTAATAATGTTCTTAAGAACAGTCCACATACCTTGCAAATGATAACTAGTGATGAGTGGGATTTACCATATACTAGAAAGCAAGCTGCATATCCACTAGATTACATTGCTGACAATAAATTCTGGCCTACCGTACGTCGTGCAGACGATGCTTATGGAGACCGTAATTTAATGTGTACTTGTGCTCCTATGGAGGAGTATTTGGAGGATTAATCAGACTTTAGGTTATTAGGCATTAAGTAGTCTAGTAATTTGAGATACATATATATAAAACCGAATCAGCATTTTGTTGATTCGGTTTTTTTTGATTGTTTCATGTAACAAAAATCAATTTATTTGCACCTATAAAATAAGCCAACCACATTAAATTCATTGATAAAACGTTTTGAAAAATACAGACCTGAATATTCAGTAAAAAACATAGTATAAAAAGATATATCTTAGGAATAGTATATGGTATAAGTTCCAGTATTGTTCTATTTATTTTATTTATTTTATTTAGTCTCTTTACTCAATTAAGTCATGTAAGCATGAGATACCATGACGATTTTTCTATCACCATTATCAATGATCAATTCACAAATTATTATTTTGTTTTAATGGGACTTACGGTCTCAAGCATGGGGTTTTTATTTTGTAATCAAATATGGTTAGGTTTCACAAATAATATAAGAACCGTAAAACGCCGTCAAAGACATGCTCAAAATTTAGTGTTTTATGTGGTATTCTTAGTACTCATGTTTCTTGCTCGTATGACTACTATATTTGCAGGACTTGATATAAAACTTTATGAAGATTTTCAAATAAGCTCTTATTTATTACCATTATTCTTATTTTTATATAGTTGGATTATAGTTTCAAGTGTTTTTAAAATCAATAAACAATTTTTCTTTAGTTTACTAGGTTTTGTAATTCTAGGATTTATACTAAGCATCGTAAAACTTCAAATCTAATTCAACTAATAAGCACTCTAATTAAGAGAAAAGACTTTACCAAAAGAACAATGCTTATTAAGATATTTAGATCTATAAAATAAAAAAAGTGACGTCAGTTGAGATTGTTAAAGACGATGTAATCAACTCAAAATTTTTAAATCTATCTTTAAATTTGAGCTTTAAAGCAACACCTATGAATTCATTAAATAAACAAAATGCCATACATTTCTATAGAACAGCTTATGAAGGCAATCCTCGTAAAGCGATAGAGCTTTATGTAGGTAAAGATTACATACAACACAACCCAGATGTAGCAAATGGAAAGCAAGGTTTTATAGATTATTTTGAAAGGATGCAATTAGAATATCCAGATAAATCTATCGAATTTGTAAGAGCGATAACAGAAGATGATTTAGTCGCTTTACACACACATCAAATATGGCCTGGAAACGATCAATACGTGACTATGGACTTTTTTAGGTTTAATAGTGATGGTAAAATTGTAGAGCATTGGGATTCCATACAGCAAATACCAGAAAAATCGGCAAACCCCAACACGATGTACTAAACATCTAGTACATAGATTATGGGTTAAAATGTTGTTACTTATTCTGCTTTCGCGAAAGCGAGATTAAAAATAAAAACTTAATCATAGAACAGATCCTTAGATCTATGATTAAGTTTTTATGTGTTCTATAATTAGTTCAACACAAAATTAGCATACAATAAAAATTTATTTTGGGATTCTACATCGCCGCCAAAAAGGTCTTGAACTATAGGCAATGTGTAACTAGCTCCTAAAACAAATTGATCAAATTTATATTCGGTACCGATACTGCCGTTAAAAATATAACCATCTGTATCCACAAGTTGCTCATTAAATTGCTCGATAGAGTCATAAACATCTGCTGATAGGCCTAGAAATGGACTCAAAGCAGATTTAGTAAACGGTATGTTATAATACGCATTTGAAGAAACACTGAATTGGTTACCAAATCGGTATTCGTTTTTATTCTCTGTTTTAAAATAATAGGTAGCTAGTGTATTGATACCTAACTTATTTTTAGAATAAGTGTGAGAAACTGATGCTAGTACATCTACACTACCAGTACCTACTTGAAAACCAGGATTGATACGATCTGTAAGTTCTTCTTCAAATTCTCCTGTTGGTAATTTTACACCTAAACCAAAGTTAAGTTGGTGTCCGGTAGGGACTTTGTTTTCAAAAATCACTTTATAACCTTCTGGTTTTTCATAAAAAACATGTTGGTACCAACCTATCACAGTTACATCTCCTAGTCCACTTATATGCTCTGAACCGGCATTACGTTTTCTTGATAAATCTTGAAAAGGTACCATCGCATTTATGGAGAACTTTTTAGATAGCGGCACTTTACTCCATATTTGATAGGTATTAAAAGCCTCCTTACTAGTAGGTGAATTTACAAAAATACCATCTCGTGATTCATAGGACTGGTGGATATAGCGCAGTCCTATAAAACTCACATTATTAAGTGTTCCAAAACCAGAACTACCACTAGATGTAGTACAGCCACAAAGGTCACAAAATATTTTTTCTAGATGCGGTGGGCAAGCCGCATAACTAGAGATACTGAATAATAGTCCTATGGATAGGGTGATAAAAGTTTTATTAAAATTCTGCAAAGCGCTCGTCATTTAAAAATTCTTGATCAGTTAATGTTTCTAAAAAAGCAATGATGCTCTCTTTTTCATAAGCTGTTAAATCGATACCTAGACTACCGTCTGCTTTTACTAGTGATGGATCTATAGTGCCAGTATCTACCATTCCTGAGGCATAGTGATCCAGAACAGATTCTAAGTCTGACAGACGTCCATCATGCATATAAGGAAAGGTAACTGCTACATTTCTTAAACTAGGCACTTTAAATTTATATAGGTCTTCTGGTATTTCTAATAAATTATACCTTCCTAAGTCATTTAACCTAGGGTTTACTGCTAGACCGTTATTGCGGTAGCTCTGGTCCGTTTGTAAAGAGCCAGCATGGCAGCTTGTACATTTTTGATTAAAAGATGCAAAACCATCAGCTTCTATAGTAGTGTAGACCGTTCCTTCATTACGTTCTACTTTATCATACTTTGAATTTGAAGAAACCATAGTCACCATAAATTGAGACAAGGCTTGTAATAGATGGCTAGAAGTAATCTCTCCATCTTCAAATGCCTTACTAAACATGTTTCTATAACCTTCGTCTGCCTGTAATTTACCTATAACGTTAGATAAAGTCTCGTTCATTTCTAGCTCACTAGTAATAGGAATAATAGGCTGTAAATCGAGATGCGATGCAGCTCCATCCCATGTAAATGCTTCTTGAAAACCTAAATTCTGAATAGGTTGTGCGTTTCTAAATCCTATGTTTCCATTTACTCCATGACTTAAAGTATGTCCATGATGCGTAAAAGCTGATGCCTGCTCGTGACAAAAAGCACAAGCTATTGCTCCATTAGAAGATAAATCTCCTTCGTAAAAAAGAGCTTTACCTAAGGCTATACCGTCTTCAGTTAAAGGATTTGCATCTAGATTATAAACAAGATCAGGAAAATTACTTGGTTTTTCAAAAGATACAGGAATAGGTTCGTATCCGTTTTCTATATCATTTTTTGTGCAAGAAATCATGAGGATTCCTAATGCAAATAATATATACTTTTTCATATCAGATAAAATCATAGTAATAACTAGAAGGGTTTTGTTTAAACCCTTCTAGCAGTATTACTATATAGATTATTAGTTATGTACGTGATCTACACTGAAACTACCCATAAAGTTATTTGCTATGATAGGAGTTTCTATTTCATTAGTATGTACCTGGTCATACCCATCTGAAAAATTCAATGAAGATGCGCCATCTAGAATTTTAAGGATATCTGTTACTAGGTGAATCTCTGCATGAGAATCCTCTCTTACTCTTGAAGTATTAGGTAAGTCTAAAGTGATTTCTCTATAATTATCTAGAGATGTTCCTACACTACCCATGTGTATATTTACCGGTTGATCTGTTACGGTAGCGTCAGAATAAGTTCCATCTAAACGCATAAATTTATAACCAGAAGCCCATGACCAGAACATACCTGCATCTTGTGCGGTAGTCAAGAAATCTCCCTGACCTGCTGCACCTTGAGCAAATCTAGTCTGATCTACACCGATTCCAAAGGAGATCTTTGTATAGTTAGCAGCAGGTACATTATCTAATTCTACATATATTTCACCTGCATTATTTGCATTTGCCTCATCAATAATAAAAATATTATCACTAGTTGGGTATTCAAATTCCACTCCATTCTCGTCTGTTAACTTGATGTTACTAACGATGTATTTAAGTGTTTCTAATTTAAAAGATTCTCCATTAGATTTAGAAAAAGAAGAATCAAATATAAAATCTTGATTACCAACAGCATTATCAAACTTAACAGTAAGTTCTCCTGTCTGGTTAGACAGGTTTTCCATTGCGTCATCGTCAGATGAACATGATATAATAGCGATACTTAGAGCTAGTGCTCCTATAGTTTTTGAAAAATTCATTTTTTAAGTTTATTGTAGACGCGATCGAAGACTCACGTCAAAAGTCTTTGTAATAAAAACGGAAAATAAACTTATGAAATGGGTGGCTTTAGAGGAGCCTCGTACCAGTTATAACTGTATAATAATTGATAAGAGAAATTAATAGAGTGATCTTTATAAATGACATCACCATCTATTTGTAACGTTTGTGGAGTTTCTAAAAACACAGGGAAAAAAGCATGTGCTTCTACGCTTTTTGAATCATCTGTTTCAGAGTCGTTAGCTGCGATAAGTTTTTTAGCAAGAAAACATTTACCATCACATTTTAATTGTGGTCGTTCTTTGTTGACACAGTAATTCTCTATAATATAATCCATGTTAGTTCCATAATACACAAACTGACCCACGTAGTACATAGGTCGCAATGCAAATGAAATAAGCATCAATATGATTATAAAATTTTTCAGGTTTCTTGAATTATTTTGCAAATATAATGTTAGCATCTAAAAAAAGACTCATATTTTTTAGATTAAAAAACTATTACTTTTCTAGATATATAAACCATTCTTAACTCTAATAATTCATCATTCAATAGACTCTAGTTGATCTATAGAATAAAAGAAAAATCAGCAAAATAAGCTAGTTTACTATTCGTTGCATTATATATAATGCAAGAAAAACACCTATTCTTTGATTGATTCTCAACAAAGTAAAAAATACCACATATTCCGTTGTTAATAATTAGGAATGAACATCATAAATCACTTTTTTTGTTATCCCTAAGTTTGAAAAGCAGGTTAATGAGAGCAAAAATCACTGGTGTAGGAAGTCATATTCCCGATGTAGTTAGAAAAAATGAAGAGTTCATGAATCATGAATTCTTAAATAATGATGGTAGTTCTTTCGGTAGCGATAACTCTACTATTATTAAAAAATTTGTTGCGATAACTGGAATTGAAGAGCGCAGGTACATGAGTGATGAACTTGTTACTAGCGATATAGCAACACTTGCTGCTATAAAAGCAATAGAAGATGCAAATTGTGATCCAGAGACGTTAGACTTTATAATTGTAGCGCACAACTATGGTGACATACAGTCTGATGGTGGTTCTAGTGATATGGTACCTAGTCTTGCGAGTCGAGTAAAAAATAAACTAGGTATTAAAAACCCTACTTGTATAGCATACGATGTATTATTCGGTTGTCCGGGATGGATTCTAGGTGTTACTCAAGCAGATTCTTTTATAAAATCAGGACTTGCTAAGAAAGTACTTGTTATAGGTGCAGAAGCTTTGTCTAGAGTTGTAGATCCACATGATAGAGATTCTATGATATATTCTGACGGTGCTGGTGCAGCAGTTTTAGAAGCTAGTAATGATGAGCATGGTATTATAGGACAGGCTACAGCAACCTATACAGAAGAAGAAGCGTTTTTCATATTTAATGAAACTTCTTATAATAAAGAATTACAAGATAAGACCAAGTACATAAAGATGTATGGTCGTCGCATATATAATTTTGCTTTATCCAAAGTACCAGAAGGCATGAAGAGTGCTATGGAGCAAGCAGGTGTAGATATCAAAGATCTTAAAAAAATATTCATCCATCAGGCCAATGAAAAAATGGACGAAGCTATTGTTGATAGGTTCTATAAGCTGTATGACATGGAGGTTCCTAAGGATATCATGCCTATGATTATCCATAAATATGGAAACAGCTCTGTAGCAACTGTTCCTACTGTTATGGATCTAGTTATTCATGGTAAAATGCCACAACACAAAGTAGAAAAAGGCGATGTAGTTATGTTTGCTAGTGTAGGTGCAGGAATGAATATAAATGCCATAGTTTACAGATACTAGTATTTATCTAAGAAAAAAAAACACCCCTTGAAATCAAAGATTTCAAGGGGTGTTTTTTTTTTTTAAACCTAGACATTACAATAACCTAATCTATAATTTCCATATCTATAAAAATATCATTTTTAGGCCAGTCACTGTCATCTTTTTCAACTTTAGAAATAGCGTCTGCGACCTCCATACCTTTTACTACCCTACCGAATATAGTATGCTCATTATCTAAATGTGGGGATTTACTCAAAGTGATAAAAAAATCAAATGGATCATGCCAGTTTTCTGGATTATTAACCCATTGTTTTGCACTACTTAAAGAACCTCTTTCATGACGCACGTTAGGTAAAAAATGTGGTTCTAGTTTATAATTCCCTGCACTAGCTCTTTTTAAAGAAGGCAGCGTTTCATCACTATTACCAGCCTGTATGACAAAACCTTCTACCACTCTATGCACAAAAGTGCCATTAAAATATTTATTCTTTACTAGGTAGATAAAACTGGCTCTATAAATAGGTGTTTCTGTAAACAGCTCCATTTCTATATTTCCATAGGTAGTCAATAATCGCACCTTAGTTTCTGGATTTTCTTTTCCGTAACGTGTAAAGAATACTTGAACACTATCTTGAGGTATATAAGAAAGTAAGGTATCACCATTTGCCGATATTTGTTTCTTATACGTCTTTTCTAAAATACGTTCTGCTCTAGTTAACCTCTTAACCGTATCTTGTTTTTTTTCATTTTTGATATCTACCACATGTGGACTATCTTTACAAGAGATACTTAATAGTATAACTGCTAAAATCAATACTAGTGACTTCATTTGAGGATTTTTTAAATCAGATTTCAAAACTAAAGAAATTACCACTTCCAGGGCCACAATCTCAGCTTAAAATGGCTGCTGTGGAACGTCTAGAAGAAATGCAGCAAATTGCGTTAGAAAAAAAAGAACATAAAGAAGCCTCTGTCATGATGTTGATTTACCCTAAAAAAGACATCCCTTATTTTGTACTGATAGAACGCACCCAATCTACAGGTAAACACAGTGGTCAGATCGCTTTTCCTGGCGGTAGAAAAGAACCTACAGATGCAGATAATAGCGTCACGGCATTGCGAGAAACAGAAGAGGAAATAGGTATATTAACAACGCAACAACATTTAATAAGACCCTTAACATCTATCTATATTCCACCTAGTAACTACATGGTTTTTCCTTATCTCGCTTTCGCGAAAGCGGAACTATCATTCACACCTCAATTAAGTGAAGTAAAATCTGTGATAGAAATCCCTCTAGAGAGTTTAATGGATCCTAAAAACAACTCTACTACCACACTGTCTACCAGTTATATGGAAAACGCAACGGTACCTTGTTTTTATTTTAACGAAGTTATGGTATGGGGAGCAACGGCTATGATGCTACAAGAAATCAAAGATCTTTTTATTACTGCAGGTTTTAAATAGAATGCGATAGTTTAAAAAGCTATTACTATCTTTGTAATTCGCCTAAAATTAAAAAAACTACATGGGATTATTTAAAAAAAATCCTTTCGGTCATATATTATTTCTCAAAAAATGGCTCATACGTATTGCTGGTGCATTATCGCACAGACGCTATCGTGGCTTTAATGAGATGGATATAGAGGGAAGTGATATTTTAAGAAATCTACCTGAAACAGGTGTGCTATTTGTTTCTAATCATCAAACCTACTTTGCTGATGTGGTAAGCATGTTTCACGTATTTAATGCCGCATTAAAAGGTCGTGATGACAGCATTAAAAACATAGGTTACTTATGGAATCCTAAGCTAAATGTATATTATGTAGCTGCCAAGGAAACTATGCAAAGTGGCTTACTGCCTAAAATACTTTCTTATGCTGGCGCCATTACGGTAGAAAGAACCTGGAGAGCAAAAGGAGAAGAAATTAATAGAGCCGTAAACCCTAACGACACAAAAAATATAGGTGTTGCTCTAGATGATGGATGGGTAATCACCTTCCCACAAGGAACTACAAAGCCTTTTAAGCCTATTAGAAAAGGAACTGCTCATATTATAAAGCAATACAAGCCTATAGTCGTACCTGTTGTTATCGACGGTTTCCGTAGGAGTTTTGATAAAAAAGGATTGCGCATTAAAAAGCGTAATATTTTACAATCTATGGTTATTAAAGAACCGCTAGAAATAGATTATGAAAATGACTCTGTAGAAAAGATCGTGGAGCAGTTAGAGTTTGCTATTGAGCAACATCAATCTTTCTTAAAAGTAATTCCTGTAGAAGAAATAGAAGCTCAAGAAGAGCTGAATAAACTACGTCAGTGGGAATATTAGAAAAATAAAAATGTCCTGAGATTAAAATTAAATCTCAGGACATTTTTTTATAGGTTGATTTTAAATCTCTACAAATTAATATCTGCTATACTTTTAATTCTATTGCGTTCTAAGAATGCATCTATGGTTTCAAAGTGCTCGATAACGCGTTGTTCTTTAAACTCAAATACTTTCTCAGATAGTCCTTGAAGGAAATCACGATCGTGAGAAACGAGAATAAGCGTACCGTCATAAGTAGAAAGTGCCTCTTTTAAAACATCCTTAGACTTAAGATCTAGGTGATTTGTAGGCTCATCGAGAATTAATAGATTAACTGGTTCTAGGAGTAATTTTACCATAGCAAGTCTGGTTTTTTCTCCACCAGAAAGTACACTTACTTTTTTCTCTAAATCGTCACCACTAAACATGAAACGACCTAATATGTTTTTAATTTGCGTTCTTACATCGCCTTGTGCAACGTCGTCTACCGTTTGAAAAATAGTCAAATCTTGATCTAATAACGCTGCCTGATTTTGTGCAAAGTATCCCACTTTTACATTATGACCTAATTCACAAGTCCCTTCTACTTCTATTTCTTTAAGAATAGCCTTAATCATAGTAGACTTACCTTCTCCATTACGACCTACGAAGGATACCTTCTCACCTCTAGCGATAGACATATTTGCATCTTTAAAGACTACGTGATCACCATAGGATTTTGACACATCGTTTACTGTAACCGGATAATCACCAGAACGAGGCGATGGTGGAAAACTAAGTTTCAATGCGCTATTATCCACTTCGTCTATCTCGATTATTTGAAGTTTTTCTAGCATGCGTTCTCTAGAAGTAACTTGATTAGTCTTAGAATATGTTCCTTTAAAACGTTCTATAAAAGCCATGTTATCGGCTATAAATTTTTGCTGCTCTTGGTACGCTTTTACTTGGTGCGCTCTACGTTCTTCACGTAGTACTAAGTAATGAGAGTAGGTAGCTTTATAATCAAAAATGCGTCCCATAGTTACTTCTATAGTACGGTTTGTTATGTTATCAATAAATGCTCTATCGTGAGAAATCACCATAACAGCGTCTGCTTTATTCACTAAAAAGTCTTCTAACCATATCACCGATTCTATATCGATGTGGTTAGTAGGCTCATCTAGAAGTATTAAATCTGGTTTTTGAAGTAAGATCTTAGCTAGCTCAATACGCATACGCCATCCACCACTAAACTCTGTAGTCTGTCTGGTAAAATCTTCTTGTTTAAAACCTAAACCTTTGAGAGCTTTTTCTACTTCGGCATCATAGTTAACGTCTTCTAGAGCATAAAACTTCTCTCCTAACTCTGTTACCTTTTCTATGATTTTCATGTACTCATCACTCTCATAGTCAGTTCTAACAGTAAGCTCGTTATTAAGATGATCCATCTCTGCCTTCATCTCAAAAACGTGCTTAAAAGCTTTGGCCGTTTCTTCAAAAACAGTACAATCATCTTCAGTAAGTAAATGTTGTGGCAAGTATGCAATTACAACATCCTTAGGTGCTCTTACATGACCACGTGTTGCACTTTGAGCACCTGCAACTATCTTCATCATCGTAGATTTTCCTGCACCATTTTTACCCATTAAAGCTATTTTATCTGTAGGGTTTATTACAAATGAGACATCGCTAAATAAGGTGGTACCACTAAATTCTACGGCAAGATTATCGACTGTGATCATGATTATATTTTAAGAATGCAAAAGTAATTGAAAAGTATGTGAGTGTTGAGCTTTTGAGTCTTTGAGTAGTCGAGTATTTATTAACTAAAAATCTAATTATCTATATTTAAAGAATTAAAAATTTATGAAGCTAATCATTGATATTTTGAAAAAGACTCCATTTTGGTCCACATTTTTCGTAATTACTTTAATTCCTTCTATTTGGTTATTGAGAGGAATAGGAACCTGGGACACAATGGTTTTTATGTTTGTAAGCTTTCCCATTAATGTCATTGCTCTTACCATTATTATAGTTACCTATACAATTAAACGTAAGGAAGATATTTGATGAATTATATATAAAATAATGATTATCAAGTTTTTAAAACAAAATTATATAATCTAAATAATGTTCATATAAGCTGACATTTAACCACAAAAAAGAACTATAATTTAATCGCTTCGATCACAATACTACCCAACTCTTCAGAACTAGTAAAAAACAAGTAATCGGTTTCATGCTCTGAAAACTGATATTTCTTACGCAATTGTGCAACAGACTCTTTGTGATTGCGCGTCACCACTCCTCTAGCACTTTTACCGTAAAGCCTTTTAATCTTTTTAGGCTTGTTATCAATTACGTTTTTGATTTCAAATACACGACCTGGGAAATCTATTAAATGCTCTGAAGTAAATAGATGAGCATCTTGGTCTAATTTGGCTAACGGATATTGTTCTAAAATCGCGTCAAATTCTTGCGATTTCATTACCGCAGCATTAGGTTCATATAAATATTTCAAAGGGCTAGAATAACGCCCTATCAATTTATACTTTATTACAGATTCAAATACAGGCTGGACTGTTAAAAGATTTACACATTTAACTACCGGTGTATCTACCTGATCTTTGTTGAGAATCCATAACAATTCTTTTACCTCATTCTTAACCGCAACTATATGTAGGCTACTTACATATTTTAACTGCTGTAATCCAGCTGTTATGTCCAGCATGGGTGAGGTTTTAATCATGATTTGCTTACCTTTTTCTAATAAAAGCTCAAGGTTTTCTATCACATTAGGCTCATAATCTTTTAAAAGCACTGCCTTTGAATGGCTTGCTGTTTTGCGACTAGGGTCTATGTATATTAAATCATACAGGGAATTATTTTCTTTTAAAAATTGCATTCCGTCTGCACAATATGATTCCGTTTGAAGACCTTGTACTTTAAAAGAGTGCTGTGCATACTCTTGCAACTGGCTAGATAATTCTATGTGTGTTGTTGTTGTTGGGCACGCTTTCGCGAAAGCGGAAACGTCAACACCAAAACCACCAGTAAGATCTATCATACTATCGATCTTAAATATTTGAGATTTATAAACCGCGGTAGCTTGTGAGCTGGTCTGCTCAAGATTTACCTTAGGAGGATAAATAATCTGGTCGTTCTCAAAAAATGATGGGAATTTACTGCGTGCTTTCTGTAAACCTATCAATTGTTGGGTCAACTCAAGATTAGTCACCTCATTAAAAGGATGTTTCTTGAGCATAAAAGCAGCAGCGTTTTCATGCAAACACGATCTTAAATATGCCGTTACTTCTGGCAGAATTACCTTAAGATTCATTTATAAATTTTGAGTCAGTTTCTTAACGATTTTATATTCACTCAAGAATTCTTTTGAGATCACCTTTATCGCTGTGTAAGTAGGCACAGCAAGTACTAGACCTAATATACCGAATACAATACCTGCTATTAAAATAACAATGAATATTTCTAAAGGATGTGATTTTACACTTTTTCCAAAAATTAATGGCTGGTTCAAGAAATTATCAATGGTTTGCACAATTCCATACCCTACAAATACGATGATTAATTGCGGTAAAATAACGTCAGAAAAATTAGATCCTAAATTATCACTTATTACAAATGCAGACATAAGTACATAACCTATGGCGGGCCCTAAATATGGAACTAAATTCAATAATGCACAGAAAAAAGCGATGATAATAGCGTTTTCTACTCCTACTATAAATAAGATAACACTATAAAGAACAAATAGAATCAATACCTGAAATACTAAACCTATAAAGTAACGTGACAGGAGTTGTTTAATCTTTGTAAAAGCTCTTAAAAACTGACCTTCATTACCTTTTTTAGAAAACACTAAAACCCCTTCTAAAAGAAGACGGCTGTCTTTAAGCAAGAAAAACGATATAAAAAGTATAGAAAATAGACCTATTGCAAAGCTACCTAACGTACCGAAAAAACCATTAACGAACTGAGGAATAAGGTCCATATTAAAGTCTTGGTAATAATCGGTTTTTTGTAATCTCTCTAATAAATTTACTCTTTTAATTCCAAAATAATTACTTATTTGCTCATTAAGCACCTCTATATTAACCTGTAACTCTTCTAGGTCTATCTGGCTTAAATTTTCACTTTGCTCTGTAATAACAGGTATAACCATCATGACAACACCTATGATGATCATAAATAATATGAGTAATGTTATAATCACTGCAATGGTGTTATTAAACTTTAATTTATCTCTCAATAAAAGTACAATAGGTCGACCTATAAGAGAAAAAACTGCTGCTATACCTATATAAGCAAGTACCGACTGGATTTCCCACAAGAACCAAAGTAAAACAAGGATACCAAAGATGATACCTAGCGCTCTTAGTATACCAAAAGCAATGGATTTAGAATGTACTGCTTTGCTCATATTCTAATTGGTAAAAACGTATTTTATAATATTTGCGCCCATGTCTAGTGCTTTTTTACGCACCGCCGGTGGATCGTTATGTACCTCTGGACTTTCCCATCCATCGCCTAGATCACTCTCAAAGGTAAAAAGAAGGACTAATCTACCTTCATGAAAAAGACCTTTGGCCTGTGGTCGCTGACCTTCATGTTCATGAATCTTAGGGAGACCTTTTGGAAAATCTACATAACTATGAAAAATAGGATGTGTAGATGGTAATTCTATCAATTCCTGTTGTGGAAAAAGTTTAACGAGTTCTTTATTAAGATAAGGCTCCATACCATAATTATCATCTATATGTAAAAAACCACCACTTAATAAATAGTTTCTAAGGTTTTGAATATCGGCTTCATTTAAGACAACATTTCCATGTCCTGTCATGTGAATAAATGGGTATTGAAAAATATCAATACTGCTTACTTCTACCGTGGCAACCTCTTTATCTAGTTGTGTTTTTAAATTCTCATTACAGTATTGAACAAGATTAGGCATAGCAGTGGGATTAGAATACCAGTCACCACCACCATTATATTTTAAAACAGCAACTTGTTGAGCGTTAACAAAAATGGAGCTTAGTAGAACTAAGAATACAGTAAATATTTTCATAAGAAAGCAAATTACAAACTTATATGACAATAGTTATTAAATGTTATTAATTTTTGTGTAAAAAAAATAAAATAAAATCGTTACGATAACGTTAATTTTTTATATTTGAAGATATCATAATCCCCCCGTTATGAACATAACAACCTCTCAAAAAATACTGTTACCTATACTCAGTTTATCGGTAGCATTCTGTATGCTCGCATTTCAACATATTGAAAACAGCTCGCAACCCATTCAATTTTCACCTCAAAAAAACCCTGTAGTTATTGAACTATTCACGTCTCAAAGTTGCTATACTTGTAACAATGCAGATGCGGTAGCTAATGCAATAAAGGATTATGAAAATGTCATAGTTCTCTCCTATCATGTAGACTACTGGAACAGTTTAGGATGGAAAGACACCTTCTCTGACGCTAGACATACAGACTATCAACGTAGCTACGAGAACAAGTTGCACCAACCTTCTTTTACTCCACAAATGATAGTAAACGGTACTACAGAATTTGATGGTACTAACATAAGGATGCTCAACAACTCCTTAAAAAAGACAAGTACAACAGAAAAATTAATGAGTCCTACCGCTTCTAGAAATGGTAGAACTATTGATGTGTCATATAACCTTGAAAGTAATCAAGATTTTACTGATGCTTATGCACTGCTATTAATGGACTCTTTTGAAATAGACATAAATAAAAGTCCTAATACTAATATGACATTAGTAAATCCTAATGTAGTTTTAAAGAAAGTACCTTTAAAGACCAGCGTAGAAAAAGGTATCCAAACTTTTGAATTACCGAGTATGATTAATGAGAACAATAAATTTAAAGTTGCTCTTTTATTACAAGATGAAAATATGACTGTAGTAGCTGCGTCTATGGCTACTGTTCTATAAAACTATTAAAAACTGCAGCGGCATAAACTCCTGCAGTTTCTGTGCGCAATCTTTTAGTTCCTAACGACACAGGTGAAAAGCCTGTGTTGATTGCTGCCTCTATTTCTCTACTTGATAAATCACCTTCTGGACCTATAATAATCGTTAGGTCTTGCTCACGATTGATTATGTGAGTCAATAATTTTTTATCCGTTTCTTCACAGTGTGCGATGCATTTTACACCCATTACTGGATTTTCTAAAAACTGATTAAAGACTGTTAATTCTTTTATTTGAGGCAAGTAAAACTGATTGCTTTGCTGCATTGCACTCACAATTATCTTTTTAAACCTTTCTAGATTTATTTTCTTTCTCTCGCTGTGGTCACACAATAATGGTGTAATGGAAGCTATTCCCATTTCTGTAGCTTTTTCTAGAAACCACTCCATACGGTCATTCATCTTAGTAGGGGCTATTGCTACATGTAGTCTCGGAGATTGTTGAGGGTACGCTTTCGCGAAAGCGAGATCTATATTGCATTTACTACTAGTAACCAGACTTATGGTTCCATTAAAGAGGTTTCCTGCCCCATCTGTTATATGGACAGTATCTCCTACATTTTTACGTAAAGCCTTAGTCATGTGACGCGCTTGTTCTTTATCTAAGTGAAGAACAGTAGTATCAAGGGTAATATTTTCAAAATAAAATAATTGCATTACATTTCTATTCTAGGTGAAGCAGTTACTTCCATGCCTGCAAAGTTTCCTTCTAAATATTTAAAATATCCTGATATACCTATCATCGCAGCATTATCTGTAGTATATTGAAATGGAGGTATAAACACATTCCATCCTTTATTTTTATATGATAAAAGCTGGGTTCTAATACCTGAATTTGCACTAACACCACCACCTATCGCAACAGATTTAATTCCGGTTTGTTTTACTGCTTTTTCTACTTTTTGAAAAAGAATTTTAATAAGCGTGTACTGTATACTAGCGCATATATCTTTTAGATTTTTCTCAACAAAATCAGGATCTTTTTTTACCTCTCTCTGTATAAAATACAATACGGCAGTTTTAAAACCACTAAAACTATAATTAAGGTCTGGCGCTTTAGGTACAGGAAATGGGAATTTCTTAGGATCTCCTTCTTGAGCTAATTTATCTATTTGAGGACCTGCTGGATAACCTAACCCTAACATCTTACCACTTTTATCAAAAGCCTCTCCTATCGCATCATCTTGAGTGGTACCTATGACTTCCATTTCATGATAATCTGTAACTTTTACGATTTGAGTATGCCCACCGCTTATGGTAACCCCTAAAAATGGAAAATCTGGAGTTTTTTGATCTTCATTAATAAAATGTGCCAGTATATGACCATGCATATGATGAACATCTATAAGTGGTATATTTAATGCTAGAGATAATGATTTTGCAAAACTAGAACCTACTAAAAGACTCCCCATAAGTCCTGGACCTCTAGTAAAAGCAATAGCAGTTAAATTTTCTTTTGATATACCAGCCTGTTTTAATGCCTGATCTACTACAGGAACAATATTAGACTGATGTGCTCTAGAAGCTAGTTCTGGAACGACACCACCATATTTTGTATGTATCTCCTGACCAGCTACTACATTAGATAATACGCGATCATTTTTAAGAACGGCACAAGAGGTATCATCACATGATGATTCAATTGCAAGAATGTATGAAATTTGTGTATCCATTAAGGCAGAAAGGCATAAAAATTGGTAATCTTTGCAAAAGTAAATGATATATCATTAAGAAGCTTCTTAAAATACTAGCGAAAGCCGCTCTTGTACTTCTAATACTATTTATTTTATTAGTAGTAATTTTTTCTTTTCCAGCTGTGCAAACCGCAGCTGCAGATCGTGCGACGACCTATCTTAACGAAGAATATGATACAGATCTCAAAATAGAATCTATAGACATCTCATTTTCAGGAGACGTAATACTCAGAGAATCAAGAGCTCTAGATTCTAGAAAGGATACGATCTTTTATTTTAAAGAACTTAAATCTTCTATATTAGGTTTTGGAGATTTGTTGGGTGGACAGCCTGATTTAGGTGACACTTCTATAGATGGGCTTTATTTTCACATGAAAAGGTATAAAGGTGATAGTGACGATAATTTAACAGAATTCATCAATAAATTTGGAGAAAGTGAAGGGACATCTACAACACCATTTATACTTACCACTGACGATTTAAACATTACTAATTCTAGAATAAGTATAGTCGATGAAAATTTAAAGTATCCTGAAACTTTTATGGCAACAAATTTCAATCTACAATCTGATGGGTTAAAGATTGAGGGGTCTAACATTTCGGCCGTAATAGAAGATGCTAATTTTGACATGTACACTGGTGTAATGAAACCAGATGTAAATGGTAATAAAATTTTAAAGGTTAAAAATCTCAAAACTGATTTTTCCTATACCCCATCACAAATACTCGCAACCGACTTAGTTATTAATACCGCTGGGTCTATTCTTGAAGGTGACTTAAAAATGTCTTATAATAGAGAAGATTTTATCGATTTTGTAAATAAGGTCGATTGGGATTTTCATATTAAAAAAGCTGATTTATCTACTAACGAGTTGAGAAAATTCTATGATGAAATAATCGAGAATGAAACAGTACAATTAACCGGTGTACTCATAGGTCCATTAAATGACTTTACTGTAAATAACATGCTCGCTACAACATTGAGCGATATCACTATAGATGGTAATATGCGATTTAAGAATCTTATAGAAAATGAAGATGACTTTTTTATAGAAGGTGATTTTGATAATCTACAAATAAGTAACACAGACTTAAAACGATTTTTACCCAATATTCTAGGTAATACAATGCCTACCGAATTGAACCAATTAGGAACCATTAAAGCTGCTGGTTATGCAAGTGTCAATGCCAACAGAGTGGTAACTAAATTATCCGGATCTACACGTAAGGGTAATTTTAATTCTGATTTAGTTTTAAACGATATTCAAAGTGGCAATATCGCTTATAATGGAAATATTAAATTAAATCAAGTTCAATTAGGCTCTATACTAGGTCTAGAAGAATTTGGTGTAGTGACCTTAGATCTAGATGTTGATGGACGTGGTTTTGATCCTGAAAAAGTAAACACTACGCTAAGAGGTGAAGTAGCTCAACTAGATTTTAATGGCTATTCTTATAAGAACATAGTCGTTAATGGGAAATTCAAGAAACCTATTTTTAGAGGGAAAGTTTCTCTCAATGATCCTAATCTTAGAATGAACTTTAATGGACTAGCCGACCTTACCGCTGCTGTTAACACCTATGACTTTAAAGCTAGAATAGAACATGCAAATTTAAAAGCTATCAATGTGTTTACTCGTGACTCTCTAGCTATTCTAAAAGGAAATATAGTCATGAACATGAAAGGGACCACACTGGACGATGCTGTAGGTTCTATAAAAATTAATAATGCTAGTTACAAAAACCATAATGACGATTATGTCTTTGAAGATTTTGCAATAGAATCATCTTTTATAAACGACGAGAGACTCATCACTATTAATAGTCCCGACATTATAGAAGGTGAACTATCTGGAGTATTTAAACTTGCTGAAATCCCTGAACTATTTAAAAATAGTATAGGTAACGTTTACACCAACTATAGGTCAGAAAATATTACTAAAGATCAATATCTTGATTATGAGTTTAAAATTTATGATAAAATAGTAGATCTTGTATTCCCTGAAATTGACTTAGGTGAAAATACTATTTTAAAAGGTCAAGTAGCTAGTAACGAGGCGCAGTTTAGAATGACATTTAGATCTCCAGATATTAAGGTTTATGATATTGAACTGGATCAGGTTAATGTTCAAATAAACAATCAAAACCCATTATTTAATACATTCATTAAAGTAGACCAGGTAAAAAATGGTGTTTATGATATTGAAGACTTTCAGTTGATAAACGTTACTAATAAGGACACTTTACTTTTCCGTACTAAGTTCAATAGTACTGCACGTGAGACTGATAAATTCAATTTGAGTTTCTATCACACTATTAATGATAATAATGAGTCTGTTGTAGGAATAAGAAAAAGTGATGTCGTTTTTCAAGGTCAAAAATGGTTTTTAAATAAACAAGATCAAGAAGTGAAATTAAAATTTGACCATGATTTTAAAACTTTTAAATTAGACAGCCTCGTTGCAAAACACCAAGAAGAATTAATTACTATAGTAGGTGATGTTGCTGGAAAAGACACCAAAGATCTTCACTTAGACTTTAAAGATGTACGCCTCTCTAGTCTTACATCTCCTATAGACAGCTTAAAACTAAAAGGACACATAGATGGAGACCTATCGTTAAAACAAATTAACGGTAAGTATGCGCCTACTAGTGATTTTACGGTAAAAGGATTTGAGGTAAATGAAACACCATTAGGTGATTTTGAGCTATCTGTTACTGGAAATGATGACCTAAGTAGATACAATGTCAACGCGCAGCTTAAAGATGATGTTCAAAAAACATTTACAGCATCTGGTAATATTGATGCGAGTGGAGCCACCAGTAAGATAGATGTTAACGCAGTTTTTAAAGATTTTAATCTCGTCGCCTTAAGTCCCTTAGGTGGTGAAGTTCTCGATAATATAAGAGGTTTTACATCTGGACAAGCAAGATTAACAGGAGACCTACAAGCACCTGATATAGTGGGCTCTCTCAAAACGAGAGATGCAGGTCTAAGAGTTCCTTACTTAAACACCGATTTTGATATTGAGAATAATTCACAGATTTCAATTACATCAACCTCTTTTGATTTCAATAGTTTACAACTCAAGGATACAAAATACAATACCAGAGGTGTTCTATCTGGTACTATAAATCATAAAAACTTTGGTTTCTGGGATTTAGATCTTAAAATAGAATCAGAAAAATTACTTGCTCTAGACACGGAGTTGACACCAGATGCTCTTTATTATGGAACTGCATTTATCGATGGACAGGCCACTATTACAGGCCCTACTAATGAGCTTTTCATTAACGTAATCGCTACTACTGGTGAGGGAACCGTTTTTAAAGTCCCTATAGATGACGGTGAATCTCTAGGTGACACATCTGCCATTTACTTTTTAAGTCCTGAAGAAAAGAAAGCACGTATTTCTGGCGAGCAAGTTATTACAGATAAAATAAGTGGTCTAGAACTAAGGTTTGAACTGCAAGTCACACCTGATGCCGAAGTCGAAATAACAGTAGACCCAACTAACGGAAGTTATATACGCGGTAGAGGTGTCGGTAATTTACTATTAGAGATTAATACCAACGGTAAATTTATAATGAACGGTGATTTTATTGTTACCGAGGGTATATACAATTTTAAATATGCTGGTATCGTAAATAAAAACTTTACTATAGAACCAGGTGGTACCATGGACTGGAATGGAGATCCTACTAATGCAAATATAGATGTAGAAGCCGTATACAATACTAGAGCAAACCCTTCTATATTACTAGATAACCCTAACCTTAACGCACAAGTTCCTGTAGAGGTTCTTACTAAATTACAAGGTGACTTAAGTTTCTTTGATCCTGAGTTTGTTATTAGATTTCCTAATACCAATTCTGTTGTAAGCTCAGAATTACAGTACAGACTAGATGACAAATCTCAAAGACAGTTGCAAGCACTATCACTAGTAGCTACAGGCTCATTCTACAACCCAAATAGCATAGGCCAAAATGCTGTTACTGGTAACGTGGTAGAAAGTGTTACAGGAATTGTAAATGATCTAGTGAGTCGTGAGGATAGTAAATTTAACTTTGGAGTAAGCTATGAAGCGTCAGAACGTAACCCTAATTCTGACCTGGAACGTGCAGACCGTTTTGGTATAACACTAAGTACACAAATAACAGACCGTGTTTTAATTAATGGTAAACTAGGTGTTCCTGTGGGCTCTACCAGTTCTAGTGAAAGAGCTGTAATAGGTAATGTAGAAATTGAATTCTTAATAAATGAAGATGGAACTCTACGTTTAAAACTATTTAATAGAGAAAATACCTTACAACAACTAGGACAACAAGAAGACTATACTCAAGGTTTAGGACTACAATACCGTATAAACTTTGACAGTCTTAAAGAGCTGTATGAACGCATCTTCAAGAAGAAAATGGTTAAAGCTAGAGAGGTAAAAGCAAGTGAAGAAGTAGACAGCGCACCAGTACAGTTTAAATAATAGTTTACTACCTCAACACTATTTTTTCTATCATATCTTTACCTAAATGCTCATTAAGGTTTTTAATGATCATGGTACGACCATACATAAGTTCTTGTCTTAATACAGAAGATGATAAATTAACAAATAAAGTTCCTGCTGTAAACTTTAATTGCGTGGTGTAGTTAGTAACACCTGGTCCCATGATGGTATTCCATGCTCCTTCTACATCTACTTTTTCAAAACCTTTTTGCAACTTACTTTGTGATTTAAAATCACTTAATAAATCACTCATGCTTACAAAATCGTTCTTCTTATTGTTTCTCATCTGGCGTATATGCTTTGTAGGTGTATCTTGTACCGTTCTCATGAATTAAAACCAAAGTCTCTTCAGTTGCTTTTTCAACTTTCTGAGTATAGGCTTGTTCTCCTTGTTTAAAAGAAAGCCATAAATCGCCTTCTTTTTCTTCCCAAACAAAACTCACAGGATCACCATAGGATACAAAGCTACCATCATAAGTTGGACTTACACGGTTTTTTACACCTTTAAATCCATCTATTTCAAAATGGTCCATATGATTTGAAAAAGGGAACTCACGTTCACTTCCATTAGGTAAAACCACTTGATCTATATTCCAGTAACCTTCTATGGCTTGTATTTTGTCTTCATTACTACTGCATGAAATGAATAAAACAGCTAGTACTATGTAAAATAGATTTTTCATAATTTAAATATCTTATAAGATTGTTCTGTTTGTTTAATCACAGCCTCTGTTCGTTCTGGGTGTGTGTCACTTATAAATAGCTGTCCAAATTGATCGTCGTTAACCATGTCGATAATTTGTGCTACCCTAGATTCATCTAATTTATCAAAAATATCATCCAATAGTAAGATAGGTACGGTACCACTTTCTTGTTTTATGAACTCAAACTGCGCCAATTTTAATGCCGTTAGAAAGCTTTTTTGTTGCCCCTGACTACCAAATTTTTTAACGGCATGATTATCCAGCAAGAATAACAAATCGTCCTTATGCGTTCCCACACTAGTATACTGCAATTGCATATCTTTTTGTTGAGCACTTTTTAAAACTTGTGCAGCATCTGCGTTATTGAAATCGGCTTTGTAATATATATCCACTACCTCTTCTGATCGAGAAATTTGATGATAATATTTCTTAAAAATAGGAGTAAAAGATTCTAAAAACTCGGTTCTAGTTTTATGAATAAAACCACCTATAACAACTAGTTGTTCATCATAAACAGCAAGAGCATCACTATCAAAAGTACGATTGATAAAGAAGTACTTAAGCAATGCGTTACGCTGCTGTACCAGTTTATTGTAATTAATTAACTTATTTAAATACAACGAGTTGCTTAGTGATATCACTCCATCTAAAAACTTGCGTCTGGTATCACTACCTTCTATTATTAAATCTCTATCTGCTGGAGAAATTATAACCAGAGGTATTAACCCTATGTGATCACTAATCTTGTCATATATTTTACCATTGCGTTTTACCACACGCTTCACTCCTTTTTTTGCGCTGACTACTATTTTTTCATCTTGATCTTTTTTAGAAAAATTACCATTAACCACAAAAAACTCTTCATTATGCTTAATATTCTGAATAGTAATGGGATTAAAGTAACTTTTGGCAAAAGCAAGGTGATAAATCGCGTCTAAAACGTTGGTTTTTCCTACACCATTGTTCCCTACAAAGCAATTTATCTTCTTATCGAAGTCAAATTCTGCCGAAGAAAAGCTTTTATAGTTAATAAGACTAATAGAATTAAGATGCATAGAAGAATACGGTAACTAATTGTGGATTAATGATTTAAAAGTATTCCGCTTTCGCGAAAGCGGAATAATAACCATCTGTATAAGACATTTGCAAATTTAACCTAAGAAAAGGTAGAGAATAAAGCTTTCACACATTTTTATATATGGATAAAAATTATATTTTTGCGCGTTCAATTAATGACTACTATGGCTACTTATAACAAAAGAGGATACAAACCGAAAACAAAACCAGAAAAAATAGAGAAAGAAGAAATCTTTGATGACTCTGAATCTACTACAGCTGAAGTATTTAGTACCCTAGATGAAGGTGCTAACAAAACAGAAGAATGGTTAGAAAAAAACCAAAAAACTCTTATAATAGTAGTTGCTGTTATAGCTATAGGTGCATTATGCGCTTGGGCTTATAGTCAGTTTGTTCTAGAACCTAAACAAGAAGAGGCTGTTTCAGAAACTACTGAAGCAAACAAATATTATGATCTTGCTCTTAACTCTACTGGTAAAGAAAAAGACTCACTTTATACACTAGCACTAGAAGGTGTTAATGGAAAATTCGGTTTAATAAAAATATCTGAAGAGTACAGTGGTACTGATGTAGGTAACATTGCTACTTACCAGGCTGGTATGGCATACTTAAACATAGGTGGTGATAAGCTACAAAAAGCTATCGATTACCTTAAGGCATATGATGGTGGTGATTCTGTATTACAGTCTATCGCACAAGCTGGAATAGGTGATGCACTTGTACAAGCTGGTCAGGCTGGAGATGCTGTTTCTTATTACATGAATGCTGCAGAGACTAATGAAAATGAATTTACAACTCCTAAGTATTTACTTAAAGCTGCTCAAGTAGCTTTAACAACTGGAGATAACAGCACTGCTGTAAAAGCTCTAGAAAGAATTGAAGAGAACTATCCTAATGCAGAAGAATTTAAGACTGCACAGGTACTTCTAGGACAGGCTCAAGCAGCTTCTAACTAAGACACTATGGCAACCGTAGGAAAAGATCTATCACATTACGATAAAGAAAGCATGCCAGACGCTACTGACATGCGTATAGGTATAGTTGTATCTGAGTGGAATGACGATATTACTGAAAACCTTTTTAAAGGTGCTCAAGAAACGTTACTAGATTGTGGTATTGATCCAGAACGTATTTTCCGTATGGATGTACCTGGTTCTTTTGAGCTTATTTACGGATGTAAAAACATGCAATATGCTACTTATCCTATAAAAGATAGCAAACTACGTAAACCTCTAGATGCTGTCATTGCCATAGGTAGTGTTATACGAGGAGAAACGGCACATTTTGACTTTGTATGTAACGGCGTTACTAGCGGTATTAAAGATTTAAATTTAAATAAATCTAGAGTGCCAGTTATCTTTTGTGTTTTAACAGATAATACTCATGAACAGTCTGTTGCACGCAGCGGTGGTATTCATGGAAATAAAGGTAGTGAAGCAGCTGTAGCAGCGATTAAAATGGCTGCAATAAAACAAGGCCTTTAAATATAGTTCCTTACTAAAATAAAAAACGGCTATCAAATTAAATTTGATAGCCGTTTTTCTATTTTATAAAAGTAAACTTTTTGTAGAACTACTTTTTTCTTAACCCTATCAATTGATAGATTCCTAAAATTATAAGTCCTGCAGCTAGAATCCATTGATAACTCTCTACTTCAGATTTTTGTACAAACTTATCGTACAGTTTCCATGCGCCTATACCTATAAAAGCTATAGATAATAACAAGGTGTATTTACGTTTGTTAGAATCTTGATTAGACATCTTTCTTAGGTAATAATGTATAGGCAATATATAGTCCATAAGCTATAAAACCAGCTGATAATACAAGTCTCCATGAAGCCATCTCTTCACCTAATCCAAAATGAGCATATAATCTATAAGCACCAAAACCTATAAAGGCTACTGCCATAATACTTCCTAAAATCGGATTTCTTTTTCTAACTGCCATAATAATGTTTTATCCGGCAAAGATAAATAAAAAGTACTCCTTAAGAGGCAAATATGAATGCTTGATATAATGCAATTGCTTTGAAAAACTAGTTATATAGTATGTCAAAAATTAAGCGTTGAAATACTTTGAATTCCATATGGCCGTATTAAAATTCTTTCCTGCTGCAAACGAGTAGTACAATACTATCGCTGCAATAGATTTAAAAGTAAAAAAGAAAATTAATAAAAATTGAACATTTGTAGTATCCTTTGAAAAGACTCCATTAGGAATTAAATAGGCCAATAAAAGACTCACGATTACAGTAGAGAAAATAAGGTTTTCAAAACTCTTAAAATTCCATGCCCAAATTTTTCTAAAAGGGTTTAAATCATTTCCCCATTTATGTATAAGATAGAAATAGCCATTTCCTATAGGTGCAAATAGTAACGGATCATCTGCATCTTCTAATTTGAACATCTTAGAAGGAGCAACTATTTTAAAACCACGCATTTCTATATCGTGATCCTTTTCCATCTCTTTAATCTTCATTAAAGCTTCATATGGAATCTCGTTCTTAAAATACTTAGTATCCAGAAATCGCAATCTATAGGTTATACAAATATCTTGTATTTGATCTATGTGATAAATGCGATCTTTATTTAATAAATCGATATTAAAATGATTGCGAGGCGTGGGTTTTTGCGGGCTTTTCATACGCGCCATAATCGCATCTTCTCTCCTACCATCTTCTTTAAGAATAGCTGCCACCTGATCAATAATATCAGTTTCTTTAAAGTTTTTTGCTTTAGATTTCTTGAGCTTTTCTTCAATATTAGTACGATTCCACATAACAACTTCCTGATTAAACGAGTGAGTATTAAACAAGTCTTGTTGCAAAAACAACAAACTCCTTCACTGTATAGGTCGTAAAGGAGCCTCTATAATTTCAAAATGAGAATGTTAATTTTTCCGCTTTCGCGAAAGCGGAAAATACAATCTATTAATATCTATTAGGGTTTCTAGGGCTTTTAGAATGCTCGTACTCCTTCTTATAATAACGTTCTAAAAAAAGATGAACATCATCCTTTAATAAAATTCTAGACACCCTAGATATAATCCAAAATATTAAAAACAAAAAAGGTGCTAAGTAAAAAATACCATTCAAAATTGGGATTAAGCTGAATAATAAACAAATTAAAAACGCTAAACCAAAACCGTATCGCATAGGAACATGAATATGATCATTGGAAACGATATAAAAATCATCCTTAGAAGTTGACAAGCAAATTTTCAAATTGTTAGGAAACTTCTTTTTAGGAACAAAATACCCCTCATACAAACTTACTTCACCATCATAATAATCACTTTTAGCAAGCGCTTCCATAATTTTTCTAGAAGTGGCATCTCTTTTAATAGAAGTTTTCTCTTTATAAGCACCGTCAAAAAAATCTAGAAATATAGAAATCATTGATATCTATTATGGTTTCTAGGGCTTTTAGAATACCCTCGTTTATTTTTAAAATAATTCATCAGAAAATAGTCCACGTACTTTTGTCGAGACCAACTTATTAAATTATTTACGATAAGAATTACAAACGTGGATATACCTATAATTGTCCAAAACTGGTATGAGAATACATAACTAAAAATTCCTACTGTAATAAGAAGAAATACGTAATAGGCAAAAGGAAATAAAAAATCTGCAACAATGGTATAAGTACCATCATCAGATTCATTTACAGATATTTCTATATTGTTAGGAAATCTTCTAGCTCTAAACTCAAAGCCGTTAGACTTAACACCACCTGCATATTGATCCTTATTGATCAAAGATTTCAATGTATGAAAAGAGTCATCGTTGATCTTGATAACAGTTTGTTCAGTACACGCAGCACTGAACAAACTTATTACCGTTTTAATGATCTTTTTAAACATAGAAAGATCTATCTACCTCAATACTGCACCAGCCTGATTCTCTAGTTGCTGCTGTATCTTATTCATAGCTTTATCTATTTGCTTATCTGTAAGTGTTTTATTAGCATCTTGTAGTGTAAAGTTTAAGGCATAAGATTTTTTACCTTTAGGTAACTTACTACCCTCATAAACATCAAAAAGCTGCACCGACTTTAAAATCTTCTTTTCAGAATTTAAAGCAATTTCTCTAAGTTGTTTGAAATTCACAGCATCATCTACTAACAATGCAAAATCTCTACTCACTTCAGGGAATTTAGGTATATCAGTAACAGGAGTATATTCCTTAGAAACTATTTTTAACACCTCATCCCAATAAATATTTGCAAAATGTACGGTTACCTCTATACCGAAGTTCTTTGCAACCTTCTTTTTTACCACACCTAGATCGGCAATTTTTGCACCACTACTTAATGCAATACCTTCACTTAAGAAATCTAATTTAGTAGGTTTTTCATTTATAGTATTAATTCCTAAACGCTTTAAAACAGCAATCACAGCACCTTTAAGATAAAAGAAATCTGCTGGTTGTGATGGACCATTCCATGTAGGACTAGAAGTATTACCAGCCGTTAAAATACTCAAATGCTTATTTTCTGTAAACTGACGTTCTTGATACTGGTGGTAACTACTACCGAATTCAAATAACCTCAGGTTCTCTTGTTTTCTATTTAAGTTATAAGCGATCGCTTCTAGACCTCCATAAATTAAACTCTGTCTCATTACAGCAAGATCACTACTTAGAGGATTTAACATACTCACCTGGTTTTTAGGTGAAATTTGCTCTGTAAGTGTGTGGTTCTTTTCAGATGTTAAGCTGTTTGCCATCATCTCAATAAAGCCTTGTCCTACCAGCTGTTGTGCTACTATATTTTGTACTCTATTGTTTTCTAGTTTTGAAGACTTTGCAATAGTTGCATTAATCTTTGAAGAGCTTTCTATACGGTCATAACCATAAACTCTTAATATCTCCTCAATAACATCTGCTGGGCGAGTTACATCATTTCTATAAGCAGGAATAGTAAGTCCTATACCAGTTTCTGTTACGTTATTTACATTTATATCTAGAGTTCTTAAAATACTTTTAATCTCTTCTTTAGGTATTTCTTGACCTATTAAAGAGTTTACCTTTTGATAAGTTAAGAACACTTGTTGATCTTCTATTTTCTGAGAATACAAGTCTGTAATATCACTAGATATCTCACCACCTCCAGTTTCCTGAATTAACAATGCGGCTCTTTTAAGAGCATATTCTGTAATATTAGGATCTATACCACGCTCAAATCTAAAAGAGGCATCGGTATTAAAGTTGTGTCTTTTTGCAGTTTTACGCACGCTTACTGGATTAAAGTACGCACTTTCTAAGAAAATAGAAGTCGTCCCTTCTGTAACACCACTATTCTCACCACCATAAACACCTGCGATACACAAAGGCTTTTCTGTATCACATATCATTAAATCATCTTCATGAAGCTTGTGCTCTACACCATCTAAGGTTGTGAACGGCGTGTCTTTCTCAAGAGTTTTTACTATAATTTTATTACCAGCAATTTTTGATAAATCAAAGGCATGAAGCGGCTGTCCTAACTCGTGCATTACATAATTAGTAACGTCTACCACATTATTCTTAGGCGCAATACCTATGGCGCTTAATCTATTTTTAATCCATTCTGGAGATTCCTTAACCTTAATTCCTGTAAGGGTCACACCGCAATAACGCGGTGCTAGATCTGTATTTTCTACTTCTATATCTACTCTAGAAGAGCGACTATCTACATGAAAACCACTCACAGATGGTGTAATAAACTCTACCGCGTCTGCATTAACGGCTAGACCAGCTCTTAAATCACGTGCCACACCCATGTGCGACATCGCGTCAGACCTGTTAGGCGTTAAACCTATTTCTATAACATGATCCAGTTCTATATCTACTACATCTTTAAGCGGTGTACCTACCTCTAGATTCTCATCTAGAACCATGATACCGTCATGTGACTTACCTAGACCTAACTCATCTTCGGCACATATCATTCCATGACTTTCTTCACCTCTTATTTTGCCTTTTTTGATTTTCCAGGCTTCACCTTTATCATCATATAAAG
The DNA here is from genome assembly GCF_045063745.1 of Nonlabens sp. Asnod2-A12. Taxonomy (NCBI): domain Bacteria; kingdom Pseudomonadati; phylum Bacteroidota; class Flavobacteriia; order Flavobacteriales; family Flavobacteriaceae; genus Nonlabens; species Nonlabens sp. Asnod2-A12. The sequence continues at coordinate 1,118,204 of NZ_JBEFOB010000003.1, forward strand.
TAGTACCTATGGTAGCAACAGGCACTTTCTGACCTGCGGCAACATTAGGCGCGCCACAAACTATTTGAACCGTTTCTGTACCTAGGTTTACCTTTGTTACCTTAAGCTTATCTGCATTAGAATGCTGCTCGCAAGACTCTACATATCCTACGACTATGCCTTCCAGCCCACCTTTAACGCTTTCAAATTTTTCTAAACCTTCTACTTCTAACCCTAGAGAGGTTAATAAGGCAGTATGTTCTTCCAGCGCTTCTGGCACGTTGATAAATTGCTTGATCCAGTTATAGGAAACTCTCATAAATCCATTGCTTTTTAAGGTCGGTAAAGATAGTTATATGTCCGCTTTCGCGAAAGCGGAACCTACATAAACATTATACATAAATTCACAGTTCTTTATAACGATAAAACGGCTTAAATTCTCAAATTCTAAAGGTTGTAAACACCATTGTTCTAAATTATATTTAATGGCTCACACCACGATTAAAATGTTAGAAATCTTTTAAATAATGTCTACTTTTAAACCGAAAATAAAATTCTATGAAAAATCTAGTCGTACTCTCTGGCGCAGGTGTTAGTGCAGAAAGTGGTATCGCAACCTTTAGAGATGCCGGTGGTTTATGGGAAGGTCACGACATTATGGAAGTCGCCTCGCCAGACGGTTATGCTGCAAACCCTGCATTAGTTTTAGATTTTTACAACAAGCGTCGTGCACAATTAAAAGAAGTTGTACCTAATGATGCTCATTTTTGTATCGCTGGATTAGAACGTAATTATAATGTGCAGGTAATTACACAAAATGTGGACGATCTGCACGAGCGTGCCGGTTCTTCTACTGTAATTCACCTTCACGGCGAGTTAAAAAAAGCACGCAGTTCTAAGAATAGACATGAAATTCAAGATTGCGATGGAGATATCTTAATGGGTGATTTAAGTGCCGATGGTTCTCAATTGCGACCACACATAGTATGGTTCGGTGAAGAAGTGCCTGCAATGGAACAAGCTATAGAACTGGTCTCAAAAGCAGATGTACTCCTTATAATAGGAACATCGCTACAAGTCTACCCTGCTGCTGGACTCAAAGATTTTGCACCTAGCACTACACCTATTTATTTTGTAGACCCTGCACCTTCTATAGAGTCTCATGGAAAACTTACTGTAATCAAAGAAAAAGCAAGCAAAGGCGTACAAATGGTAGCCGATTTATTAAATATAGAAAAATAATGAAAACACTTTTAAGCTTTTTATCGATCTTGTTTCTAGTTAGTTGTAATCACGACAATAAAAAAGACGCAGAACGTGAAATGGTAGAAGATGTGATCGTTCCTACCACAGAATCTAGGCCAATAAAAGAGTCTGTTACTGACAGCACAAGTTCAAATGTTACCTCTTACCTATCAGCATACAAATCAAAATTAGAAGCATCTAAATATAAATATGTCATAAGCAACCACAACGGATTACTATCACCTCCTGGTTTTTATGATGTAGATGAGACGTATTCTAAAGGAATTGAGAACATAGAACGTGCTTTAAAAGACATAGGAAAAACGGTCGTTAAAAAGAACAGTTTTCAATACAAAGCCCAGGTAAAGAGAAATGGTGACGTTTTTCCTCAAGGAACTATGATCGAATATATCTTTAAAAATGATTCCATAGCTACAGCTAGTTATACCAGACTCATGGAGTTAAAATCTGGTAGTGAAGCTGTATGGAAAGACGGTATAGACTGGAATTCACCAGCACTTATGGTACGTAAAGAAAATCGTATTTACCACATTATTACTGGTGGTGATCACATGGCAGGAACAGAAAATGAGATTGCAGATATCATATTTTAAGTAAAAATACCCACAATGACCGCTGCAGATTTAAAACAGAATTTAAAAAAACTAAAAGCCTATAAGGCAGAACGTGTGCGGCTAGGAACCGCTGCTGTAGAATTTAATCTGTTACCAGAACTTATAGAATGGTGTCGTCCAGAAAGTGGCGTTTCTCACCAGGCCTGCTGGAGTCTGGAGCAATCTTTCTTAATTCATGAATATGCTTGCTATCCATTTTTAAAGGAAATAGGTGAATTATACGAGTTAGAAATCAACTCTTCTGGCATGCGTGCTTTGTGTAAAATATCTGGAATTTTAACCAAACAATTCTATAGCAAAAAAGATAACAAAGTAAAAAAACTACTTCTTAAACCCATAAGAGAAAGCATGGTAGAAGGTTGTTTTCAAGAATTAATAACTACCGATAAGACAGCAAACATGGCTTATTCTGTTTACAGTCTCTTTGAATTAGGCAAAGAGTTTGAGTGGATATATCCAGAATTAGCGCCAGTTTTACAACAAAAATTACAAGAAGATTATGGTAACGGCTTTAAGTCTAGTGCCAGAATAATCTTAGCCAAAATAGACTCTCAATAGATCTATAATCAATTATTAAAACCGTAATTTAGCACGCTTTAAAGACACAATTATGCCTACTGCTTTACAAGCTATTTCTCCTATCGATGGACGTTACCGTTCTAAAGTCGAGCCACTTGCAAATTACTTTTCTGAGTCTGCACTGATACGTTACCGCGTTCTTGTAGAAGTAGAGTATTTTATCGCTTTAAGCGAAAGCGGAATCAAACAACTACAACCACTACCTGAGCAAACTCAAGAACAATTAAGAGACTTGTACCGCAAGTTTAATGATGAGCATGCACAAGCTATTAAAGACATAGAAAAGGTTACTAACCACGATGTCAAAGCTGTAGAATATTTCTTGAAAGAACAATTTGATACGTTAGGGTTATCTGACCATAAAGAGTTCATACACTTTGGGCTTACCTCTCAAGATATAAATAACACAGCTATACCTCTATCTATTAAAGATGCTATAGAAAATGTGTATTTACCAGAATTAGAAGCTGTACGTGACGATATTCACAGACTAGCAAATGAGTGGAAAGACATCCCATTACTAGCTCGTACTCATGGACAGCCAGCATCTCCTACTCGTTTAGGTAAGGAGTTTTATGTATTTGTCGTGCGTATAGAAGAGCAAATGAATATGCTGGAGCAAGTACAGCACGCAGCAAAATTCGGTGGTGCAACAGGTAATTATAACGCACATCACGTGGCGTTTCCAGAAGTGAACTGGCAGCGTTTTGGAGAAGATTTTGTTGAGAGTCGTTTAGGTTTAAAACACAGTTTCCCAACAACACAAATTGAGCATTATGACCACATGGCTGCTCTTTTTGACAATTTAAAAAGAATCAACACCATATTTATAGATCTAGATCGTGATATCTGGACGTACATATCTATGGATTACTTTAAGCAAAAGATCAAAGCTGGTGAGATAGGTTCTAGTGCCATGCCGCACAAAGTAAACCCTATCGACTTTGAAAATTCTGAAGGTAACTTAGGAATTGCAAATGCTCTTTTTGAACACCTAGCAGCAAAATTACCTATATCTAGATTACAACGTGACCTTACAGATTCTACCGTATTGAGAAATGTAGGTGTACCACTTGCACATACTATAATAGCGTTTAAAGCTACTTTAAAAGGACTTAATAAACTTTTATTAAACGAGGCAAAAATCGCTCAAGATCTAGAAAACAACTGGGCTGTTGTAGCAGAGGCTATTCAGACTATTTTACGTCGTGAGGCGTATCCTAATCCTTATGAAGCTTTAAAAGAACTAACTCGTACTAATGAAAAAATCACTGGTAAGAGTATTGCAAACTTCATTGAAACCTTAGACGTAAGTGAAGATATTAAAGCAGAGATGAGAGTCATTACTCCTAGTACTTTTACAGGGATTTAATTCTTATTCTTTACCTTTTATACCAAAGCCTTGACTAAAAGTCAGGGCTTTTTTTATGACTAGTTATAAGTAACTTTTGCCCTAGTATAAATCTGGACATTCACTTTTATTGAAACTTATTATTAAATCAAACTTATCAACTATGAGCATTCTTGCCATTTTATTAAACATTTTCTTACCGCCTATAAGCGTTGCGCTTAAAAAAGGTGCTGGTAAAGATCTTACTATAAATATAATCCTCACCTTCTTAGGTTATTTACCAGGTATAGTTCACGCATTTTACATAACATCTAAAAAGTAGCCGTTTAAGTTAATAGAATAACAATTCGTAATATTTTAAGAAAGTAACCGAATATCAATCAGTAAATTTGGATATATCAAAAAACAACTAACTATGAGCATTCTTACTATTATATTAAACATTTTCTTACCGCCTTTAAGTGTAGCGATGAACAAAGGATTAGGTAAAGACTTTATAATTAATGTTATTCTAACCTTATTAGGTGGAATACCAGGAATGATTCACGCATTTTACGTGACATCAAAATAAATTTTAGAATTAAAATTGCTTTGAAAAAGATGAAAACCGATGCCTTACAGCATCGGTTTTTTTTGTGTTTAAAAATGAATGTTGCTTTCCATCATCAATCTTTAGTATCTTCAAATAAGACATCTAGTTCAACATTAGGCGTGTTTTCTTTCAGGAATGCGACTAGATTAAGAATAGCACCATCTGTCATCGTATAGCCACCTAGTCTATCTTTTCTACCGTCTTTTGCTATTGCGCTTATTTTATTATAACTGATTCTTATTTTATCAAAATCTGCTATCGGTGCGTAGTAGGTTGATTCTGCTTCCTCAAAATACAAATTACCTTCTTCTACTTTAATAATTCTCTCTACTACTTCTTTATTGGTATAGAATTTATATACTAGCAATAAAATAAATCCTAACATTAAATAAGGCCAGTGCTGTAAAATGATCCAGGAGTCTTCTGTGGCATGAGTACCAAAATAATAAATACCAATAAATGGAAAAATATCACTAAACACATTATTCATATCATACCACTTATCATGTGCATTAATTTTTATCACCTTACCTATTGGTTTACCTATATTTATATAATTAGATAATAAAACAAGACTCCAAAACAATAGTATACCATAATAAAAAGTCCATTCTGTAAAATACTCCGTTAGATCTTTGAAAATTACAAGAGCATAAATGCCCCATATAAAAATATGAAACAATACGCTTTTCCAGGACGGTCTTTTTTTCTTTAAAAATTGATCTTTGTTCCACATATTATTTCATTGCTGCGTCTTCAAACAGCTCTTCTCTATTTTCATAAAGAGAAACCTCTATATCTGTTAGATTTGTTTCTAAAAAACTCTTCAGTTGCTCTTTTTCTTCTTCATTTAATTCTAGATCATTAAGCATCTCAATTTTTCCTTCTTTTGGAAAAAATGATAAATGAGTAAATGCTATTTTTATTTTTTGGATATCATCTAATAAAATATTCTTTTCACCTAAACCAAAGGATATTCTAAGTCGACTGTTATCTATTTTAAATATTTTAGTTTCTGTACGTTGCTTTTCATAAGCATTTATACCTAGAATTAAACTGAATTTCAACACAATCAAACCAAACACAATATGGAACCATTCAAATACATAATTATCATCTGTAATTAAAAATACCGCTGCTCCTATCAAAGCTATAAAACCTAAAAAACTAAGTATTCTAGAGTATAGCAAACTTTTCTCAACTACAGAAAGATCCAAATAATCACCACTATTCATTAACGTTAACTCTTCTTGATCTTCAAACAAAAGAAACTTTCTAATTAAAAACCACAACGTAATGATAATTAAATAAGTAATAGCAACTAAGTCCAAATAATTATATGGAAAGAAATCAAAACCTAGAAATAATACAGGAATAATAAATGCTGTAACAAATAGCAAATTAGGCACATAATCCAGATAGCTTTCTGGCCTTACACTTTTTATAAAACCTTCTTTCTTCCTGAAAAATGCCAGTACTTTCTCTCTAAACCCTATTTCTTTATTATGAGTCATTTAATGAATATACTTAATTACTACAGTCCGTTATATACCATCTATTCAACCCTACAACCTCTTAGCCTCTTCCCAGAAAACATCCATTTCTGCTAGAGTCATATCTCTCAGTTCTTTGCCTAATTCTTTAGCTTTGGATTCTAGGTATTGAAAACGTTTTATAAACTTCTTGTTGGTGCGCTCTAGAGCATCTTCTGGATTTACTCCTAAGTGCTTACCATAATTAACTAGTGAGAATAGCACATCGCCAAATTCGGCCTCGATCTTATCCTTATCTCCTGCATCTATTTCTACCTGCAGCTCTGCCAGTTCTTCTTCTAGCTTTTCTTTTACTTGTTCTGGCTTTTCCCAATCAAAACCTACTCCAGCTACTTTATCTTGTATGCGCTGGCTTTTTACCAGTGCTGGCAGTGATTTGGGCACACCTTCTAGCACGCTAGATTTCCCTTCTTTTAATTTCAGCGCTTCCCAGTTTGCTTTTACCTCTTCTTCATCCTTTACTTTTACATCTCCATAAATATGTGGATGTCTAGATATCAATTTATCACAAATACCGTTTGCCACACTAGCGATATCAAAGTCGTTAGTCTCCGACCCTATTTTTGCATAGAACACAATATGCAGTAATAAATCGCCCAATTCCTTAGGAATCTCTTCCATATCCTTATCTAGAATCGCATCGCCCAGCTCATACGTTTCCTCTATAGTCAGGTGTCTCAACGACTCTAGCGTTTGCTTTTTATCCCATGGACACTGCTCTCGCAACTCATCCATAATGGTTAATAATCTATCTATGGCTTTGAGTTGATCCTTTCTGTTGTTCATTTTAGTCTATTATTTTGAGCGATTGAGAGCCTTTTGTGAGTTTGTTAGATTATTTTTATCTCGCTTTCGCGAAAGCGGAACTTTTATCCAACAATAATACTGGCATAAAATTAGTTACTTAAACTATAAAATCGACACGATGAGAATTCTATTTATAATTACTTTTTCACTTTTACTTTCTAACCTATCCGTAGCACAACAATATGTTACCGATGAAGATATGGAAGAAACGGTGATGGCAAACGACGACCAGATCAAAGTACTCTATTTTACTGCGCCCTGGTGTGGACCGTGTCAGTATATGAAACCGGTTATTAAATCCATAGCAGATGATGAGTCTGTTAACGTAACTATTTATAAAATGAATACCGATGATAACATAGCCGATGATATTCTAGGAGTTCACAGCATACCTACTTATTTCTTTATTAAAAATGGTCGCAAAATAGGACAAAGCGGTAGTGTCATGCGTCGCGACGAAATGGTAAAGATGATAGAAAGACACGACCGTTTGACCGTAAAAGGTGATCTATTACCTTATAAAGGAAAACCGTCTAAATATGAAATAGTAGAAGGTGCTCATGAAAAGCTGACTAAAAAAAACTTAGAACAACTCTGGTACAGTACTCACCAATTAAATGAACTGAGTTGGAAAATATATCAAAATCTTAATGACAAACAAGATTTAAACTGTGCTATAGTTTTAATAAACCGATCTATAGAACTAGAAGAAAATGTTTCTAATCTAGAGACTAAAGCGCATTTACTGCATAAAACAGGAGAAAACAAAAAGGCTTTAAAAACAGCAAAAAGAGCAAAAAAACTAGCCAATCGTAATAACGAGTCTGCTGCTATTGTTGAGCAGTTAATTGAAAAAATAGAAGCCGAATAGTATTTTTAAAGCATCTTTGTTCCTTTAAAAACTAAGCATTGTTTCATTTCATATTTTCATACTTCGCACATCTTCTTAAGTCGTTTCATTTACATGGTATACACTCACCATTTGTGTTTCAACTAGAGAAAAAATGTCTTAAAGATTCTACTACCTATACAGATTACTTAAAACTGTCTCAATATCGCAATAGTGTTAACGCGTCTGACAAAACTCTTCATATAGAAGATCATGGTGCGGGCAGCAGGGTTTTTAAAACTAACGACCGCAAGGTAAAAGACATTTTAAGACACAATTGCAGTACTCAAAAAGATGCGCAAATGCTTTATCGCATTTGCAATTATCTTAAAGTAAATACAGTACTTGAATTAGGCACATCACTAGGTATAGCGACTCATGCTATGGCTATAGCGAGACCAGATGCTATAATTACCACCGTAGAAGGTAGTCCAGAGGTTTATGAATATGCCGCAACTGCATTAGTTCATAACGGTATTGAAAATGTAAACTGCATCGCTTCTACTTTTAAAAAATTCTTTGATGAATATGATTTTAATGAAATTACTTATGATCTTATTTATATAGATGGGCATCATGATGGTACAGCAACATTAAATTATTTTGAAGCTATACTGGATAAAGTGCACAATGACAGTGTAGTGATTTTTGATGATATCTACTGGTCTACAGACATGACCGCTGCATGGAATAAAATATGCGCACATTCTAAGGTAACCGCTAGCGTAGATTGCTTTGATATAGGTATGGTGTTTTTTAGAAAAGAACAATTGCCCGAACGTTTTTATATAAAATTGTAACTAAAAAACAATTGCTGCGTCATACTCGTACAAACTATAATTCATAACTTAGTTCCATGAGTGAAAATGTAATCGAAATAAAGAATATTATACGTGATTTTAAATTAGGTCAGGAAGTAGTTCATGTACTTAAAGGAATCGATCTAGAAATCAAAAAAGGAGATTACATCGCTTTTATGGGACCATCTGGATCTGGTAAATCTACTTTAATGAATTTATTAGGCTGTCTGGACACTCCTACTGCTGGTAGTTATAAGCTTAATGGTACAGATGTGTCTATGCTCACAGACGACCAGCTGGCAGACATAAGAAACACCGAGATAGGTTTTGTATTCCAAACATTTAACTTACTACCTAGAACGACTGCACTAGATAACGTGGCTTTACCTATGATATATGCAGGTAAATCAAAGAAAGACCGTGTTGCAAGAGCTACAGAGGTACTTACTAGTGTAGGTCTAGAAGACCGCATGGATCACCAGCCTAATCAATTATCTGGTGGACAGCGACAGCGTGTAGCTGTAGGAAGAGCGCTGGTTAATAATCCTTCTATCATTCTAGCAGATGAACCTACTGGAAACCTAGATTCTAAAACTGGAGTAGAGATCATGGCACTTTTTGATAAAATCCATGCAGACGGGAATACGGTAATATTAGTAACTCACGAAGAAGACATTGCAGAGCATGCACATCGCGTTATAAGACTGCGTGATGGCGTTATAGAAAGTGATACAAGAAATAGACCATGGAAATCTTAAGCGAGAATAAAGACTGGATTTATATAGGTGCCGTTTTACTGGCATTTGTCATATTTATGTTTTGGAATAAAAGTAAACAAGGCAGTATAAAAGACCGCAAACGTCGCAATTTTAAGCAACGTTTAAATGAAAAAAGAAAAGATCGAGAGTAAGATTCAATCTACTCTATTGCATTACTTTTCTTAAATCAGATTTTAAATCATTCATTTGATAGGTAAGATCTCCGTAAACATTTTTTATAAAGCCATTCTTATCTAATAAAATGGTCATAGGAAATGCCTGTATTCTTAAAGAATCTATTTGTTTGCGAGCATCTGTAATATGATCAAAGTCGAATTTAGTCGTTTTTAAAAACTCATCTACTCTAGACTTCTCATTAAAAGTAATCGCGATAAAATTAACATCGCCTCTCATTTGTTTTTTAAGGCTATTTAATTTGGGCATCTCACTTATACAAGGCGCACAACTCGTAAACCAAAAATTAAGTACTGTAGATTTACCACCTAGATCTTGAAGCGTAAGCACAGAGCCATCTGCTTTTTTAAAGTCTTCTAGAACAAACTTTTCTCCTATTTTCTCCCTATGAATAGCAAACGGATCAAAGGGTTTTCTATCAGATTTCTCAGTAATAACTAACTTAGTACGTTTTATAACCGAGTCATTGCGACGTATGGTAGAGATAAAATCTGCTTTTACATCTCCCATATCCTTTAAACTTGCTTTGAGTTTATCAAAACTAGCCTCGTTCATAATCTCACCGTTAGGTAAGAGATAAAAGATTTCTTCTTGAGCGACAGCTGTCAAACTTAAAAATATCGTGAAAAGAATAAGAAGTTTTTTCATAGAATAAATGTAATAAAATGAATGTAATAAGTATCGAAACACAACCAGCAGGTCTCCTATAAATAAGAAACTGGCCTTGTTCTTATGTTATCATATTTCGAGCCAAATTTCATAAAATTAGAATCGCTTTTTGTGGAATAACTTTCCATCTCTTAAATAAGCTCTCCAGGTACCGTCTTGTTTACCGTCGTCATAACGTCCAGAAATCTTTAACTGTCCATCAAAATAATATTCTTTATAACGACCGTCTGGCATTCCATCCTTGAGATAAACCTTCATTTTAAGTTGACCATTATTAAATTTTTGCTCGTAAAAATTTGCCGTGAAATCATCAGGGAAAATAGGTGCAATATTAAAGATGGTTTCCTTATTTATTTCTTCTTTTTTAATAGTCACTAGATCAAGTGGTACGTCTTTATTGCGTTCTTCTAGTTGTATAGCCTCATAGTCATAATCACGGTCATAATGTATAACCGCCTTTGACTCAAAGAAGTTTTCTTGTGCCTCTAACTCCAGTCCTATTTGTGTAAACTGAGAGAAAAAAGCCTCGTTTTGTTTCAGTTCTTTACGAGAGTTTTTATTGAGATATTTTCCAGACGCATTACTTAACTTATTAGTATCTACATATAAAAACACATTACTCTCAGAGTTGAATTCATCAATAAAATCACGATAATACTCGTCAGACATTAAGGTAGTTTCTTCTTCAAAACTGTCTATGAATAACTTTAAAGTCTTGGGCGAGTTACTAAAAATCACATATTCATCTATGATGGTATAATATGGTTTTTCAATATTCTCAAACAGTGAGCCTATGATCAATTTAAAAAAGCCTTTAATCTCTAAATAGTTGATTTTATAACCTCTGTAATCTACTTCTTTAAATTTTACAGGTGTTTTCTTTCTTATTTGTTCTTCAATAAATTTTAACCTTTCCAGAGCATCATCGGTATCTTTTGCTTTTATGGCAAGTGCTAGACCTTCTTTTTCAGATAAATTTGGGGCATCCGCTTTCGCGAAAGCGAGCTCATCATCCATCCAATCGTAAAAATCACGCTGTAAGTCTATATCTAGCAATTCTTCTATTTTTTTCCTGCCCGTTTCATATTCTGCCACCATTTCTGGCTGCTGCTCACCTAATAAGTTGTAAAAATTATGGTGTAGAGTAGAAAAATCGTCAAAACCAAAACTTAAATACAATGCCGTTTCTTGAGGTAAAATCGTAGTGGCGTCTATAGAACCAGTTCCAGACTCATGCAGTGCGTTTATAAAACTCTGTGCTGTCTGGTCTCCGTTAGTATATCCTTTTGCTACTAATAATCGATCGTTATCGACATCTATTTGAAAACCAGAAAAACTAAAATGATCTTCTAGTAATTTTACAAATGGGCTCTCTTCGTTAGAAAATGCTTTGTAATAATCGGTTAAGAATTTATGATTTAAGTAAAAACGGAATAAATCGTTCTGTCTTACTTCTCTTTGAATTTCTAGAAACTGAAGGTCGCGACCTATTTCTGGAGAGGCAAATTCGTCTATACTTTTTTCTACCAGTGAGTGCGTATAGCTGGCTATCATCTGGTTTTTCACAAAGGCAATAGACAGAATCTCATAGGTAGTTTTATCAGTTACCTCAGTAATTTCTATCTCTTTATAAAGACGTTTTGTAACTGTAAAATCACCGGTAAGCAACTGGTTAATATTGTTTTTAAGTAAATTGAGCTGCGATAATTTTTGCATATCTACGATGTATAGAAAAGCATAATCATCACGCTTAATCATGTGAGCGCTCAAAATAATATCACGATCTCCTATCATTTCAAAAAGATCACTCTCTGATTGAAAAAGAGAGTCCACGGCATTCAATTTGGCACTCATTTTATGAATGTCATCATTAGTTTGTAAATGATCCCAGATCTCACTCTCAGCAAGTGTATTCATGTTGCGCAACGGCTCGTCCATCTCCATAAAAAACACCGCATCTCTAGGTACTAGGTATACCGCATTAATTTTATCTTCTTCTAGAGCAAAAATGGAAAGCGCCTGATATCCTAGATAGCCTAGAATAGCTATAACCAATAACCAAATGATTTTTTTACGAGTCAAAATATTGATTTTTATTATTTTACAATAAATCACTTGTTAAAAACTAGTGTTTTATTTACTTTGGTTAAACATTATAATTTATGAAAAGTACATTTATCAGCTCAAATAAAGAAGGTTTAATAGTTTTACTTCATGGAAGCTCTTCTTCTAGTAAAGTTTTTAAAAAATTACAGCTAACAAATTCAGTACTAGCTCCTACCTTATCTGGTCACGAAATTAACGAGAATACAGATGAGAATGATGATTTTAGTTTTAAATTTTATAAAAGTGAACTGATCCAATTAATTAATAGCTATTCAAGACCTGTCTTTTTAATAGGTAATAGTATAGGCGGGCACCTTGCTATTGAGATTGCAAACGATATCAAAAGCTTAAAAGGTTTAATGATTTTTGGGACGCCACCGGTTAAAAAACCTGTCAACTTTGAAGAGGCGTTTTTACCTGTTGCTGCATTACAAACTTTTTTAACCGAACATCCTACTCAAAAGGAAATTGAAGAAGCTGCAGCAATTACCGTTTATGATGATAAATACAGCACCATGGTTGTAGCAGATTTTAATAATTCTAACCCTAAGGTAAGAACCACCACTGCAGAAGATATTTCTAGTGGTAACTGGTTAGATCAACATAAGATTTTTACAGAATTAAAATGTCCTAAATTTATAGTGAGTGGTGTGCAAGACCCATCTGTAAACCCTAGCTATTTAAAAGAAGTGGTAGAACAAAGTAAAGGAGATGCACAGCTTATTTTTATTGAAAATTGCGGCCACTACCCTACATTAGAAAAGCCAGAAGAAATGTCTGAAATTATAAATCAAATTGCTATAGATATTTTTAAGCCTTTAAAATAGAGAAATGAATCTATTTACTGATAAAGAATACCATCAACAGAGCCAGCATTTTGTATTTAGGCTTAGAAAGCTATACTTAAATGATAAAAAAGCTTTTTATCAACTTCAGGATTTTTTACCTAGCCCTACCTATATCAATTGCAGAGATAGCCATGAGTATGAGTTTTTCAGTAAATCTTTTTTCAGCTATGGGAGAGAAATAGAAAAATTATACGAATTAGGAAAATCGTATTTACCAGAAATTTCCAACATTAGCCTAATGAAAAAGGCTATTTATAAGGCCGATGCTCTTCATAAAGATAACGATTATGAGTCTGTTTGTAGTTACATGCAAATCATATCTATGAATCATAACATGACTCCCTATTTTACAAATAAGATATTAATCGATGAAAAACTTACCTTAAACACGTCTTTATTTCCTAATGAATACGAGGCTGTGGAAAAAATTTTTAGAGAAATAATCCCTTGGGGCAAGGAAAGTTTTAACCGATGGAATAAATTTCAAACGCTGACCAAACGCGAAAAAGAAATCCTCAAACTTTTTGCCGAAGGGAGATCAAATAAAGAGGTTAGTGAAATACTAATTTTATCAGTTCACTCTGTACACACCCACAAAAAAAATATATTCAAAAAATTAGATGTAACTAAAGTTTCAGAATTAGTAAAGATTTCCCTAGCTCTTGAATTGATATAATTCTAATTAAACAAAAGGTTTAGTAAGCTTATGAGCAAAAGAATACAGTACTAAACCGACTTTGGATTTCACATCTAGTTTCTGAAAAAGCTGTGACCTACAAGCGTCTACTGATTTTATCGAGAGATTCATCTGGTCTGCTATTTCTTGATAGGTGTATTCTTTCTCATCACAAACGAGTTCTAGTAGTTGTAATTCACGAGCAGTTAAATTTGCTTTTTCTTCTTTGGTAAGTTGTTCTATCGTGTTTCTATTACGCAACAATCGTAAAATTTCTTCAAAATTATCGTAGCCAGTAGTGACTACGTTAGTGATCGATTGACCTAATTCTGGAGCCTGGCAAGTTTTAGAAAGAAAACCTCTTGCACCTTTGTCATAGGCCTCTACTTTGATTTTATCTTCAATATTTTGAGTAAGCATGAGAAATTTTAGGTTGGGATTAATTTCTTTAGCTTCTTGTAGGACTTCAAGACCATTCATCATAGGCATAGAATAATCTAGAAGATAGACATCGGGCAATTCTTTATTATCAGGTAAATTATTGATAAATGAAACACCACTAGAATGTTCTTCTGTAACTACATAATCTCCCATGTTTTGGAGCAACTGACTCAATCCTTTACGTACGATGTCATGGTCATCAATAATCCCTATGTTAATTTTCTTTGCCATGCTTTAAAATTAAGCTATTTCTTTAACTAGCTGGATGTGTGTCCCTTTTTGCTCTTGAGACTTTACTTGAAGTTCATAACCTATCAATTCGCTACGCAATTTCATATTCGTAAAACCATTAGTAAGCGACTCATTATTTATTTCAAATCCTTTCCCATTATCTATGAAAGAAAAAGAAGGTTGCTCAGGATTTGATACATTTATAGTAAACTCACTAGCTCTAGAATGTTTAAGCATATTATTGAGCACCTCTTGAAAAATACGGTACAAGATGATCTTCTCATCTAGAGAAAAATAGAAATCTTCTCTGTTAGAAATGTCTATACTGCAAACCACTACTCCTAGCCTATTTACTCGTGCTATTTCTTTTTCTATAACCTTGAATAACGCCGTTTTTATTAAAGAATTTGAAGTCATGGAATGACTTAAGTCACGTAAATTAATAGCAAGATCATTAACCGTTGTACTAACAGGTTGTATGATTGCTGTTAATTCTGGTTGCTGTAATTTGATTTGCTCCAGTTGCAAGTTCAAATAGGTAAGACGCTGTCCAGTATCATCATGCAAGTCTAGAGCGATGTTATTAAGCGTTTCTTCTTGAGTTTCTAGCACAGCTTTACTGACGGCTTTTTGTTGTTCCAGTTGTTTGTCAAAAAGGATTTGGTTGTATTTTTTGATTTTGGCAACATAAACTTTTATCAGTATGGCGCAGAATAGTAGCGCCATACAGACGAAGAGAAAGGATAGTATTATTCCTACAGCAGTATCATACATGATTGAGTATTTTCTTTTCTTTACGTAACTTAAAAATATACACGATTATTAATATGTAAAATATAAAACTACCTGTTCTACTTAAAATTTCTTCAAAATAAAACCCAAAGAACTCTACTTCTCTTATTTCGCTTTCGCGAAAGCCAAAAATAAATGCCAATGAGAAAAAATAAATTAATGGTGCACTAAGCAATATAAAAGTTGAGTTAGAAAAGTATGATAGATTCTCAGAGCTTAACTTCTTATAGTGTTTATACAAGTAATAACCCAAATAAATAACGAAACTAACTAAAAAGCAATAGACATGTAAATCTGAAGGCAGTGTGATATATACAAATAGTAATTGCAAAAGAGCAAAAGCTATTGGTATTAAAAATTCCTTTTTATTAATATATAACAATGTTACTATTAGCAAGAGCCAAAGCAATTGATGAATAATCACATATTGATTGTATAAATAAAATATTAAATCATTAGCCTCACCAACAGTAGCTATAAGTAAAGAAATTTCAGTTACAACGTTAATAAATAATATCCCTAAAACATATATATAAGCTTTGCGTTTTGAATAGAAAACCACTGCAAGGATTAAACTTACAATGGCTAAAATAGTTATGGGACTTAATTCTTCTAACATCAGATTAAAGCAATTCCTTTATATGGTTTTTTGTACGATAGATTGTAGTATCCTGTTTTACCGTTGCCTTCAACTTTCATAGCTAATATTTTAGTGTTTTCATACGGCTCAATAATGACGAATTGAATATTCACGTCTCCATAAACCTGCTTTAAAGCATGGACGAAAGTTTGTGAAAAAAAGTTGTACACAGGAACTAACTCTTTATAGTTAGGCAAAGTATCAGCACTTCTAAGTCCAATAGATAAAGATAAAGGTAAATCGTCGTGAATCCATTGAGAAAAAACGCTATATGTTGGCTGCGGAGTTTCTAAAAGTGATTGAATACCTCTGATAAAGCCCTTTTGCTCGTTAAAATCCTTAGAGTTAATTGCTTTTTCGATAAGACTAAAATATTCAGATTTATTATGAACAATTAAAGAATGTTCCATTTGACGTTCTTCGTTCATATCTGAGTGAGAATGGAGAAAATTAATTTTAGTTCCGAGTTCAAAAAGATTTGAAAAATCACATCTGTACAAACCATATTTTCTCTCTACAATTACACTTTTAAAAATTGCATCGAACGGTCGTGGATCATTATTTAAATAAAGAAATTCCATAAGTAAAGTTTTAAAGTTAGACCATAAATCTACACATTAACATTTTAACATAAATAGGTAAAACCCTATTTCTTAAAAGAATAGTCTTAAATCAATTAGGGAAAGTCCTTGAATAAGAGGCGTATGGAGTAATTAGGTTTGTGGTGTTGAAAATTTAAACATCCTAATTATGAGATCAATTCTATTCACATTATTCTTATTAGTGAGTATCAGTACAACCGCGCAAACTATTAAAGACTTAAAAGAAAAGGCTAAAAAAGAATTTGCAGACTATCAAGAAAAATATGACTCTCAGATTAAAATATTAGAAGAAAATAAGAACCAAATCATAAAAGCATCAAAAAAAAATCCAGATGCATTTGTTTCTGAACTTAAAAAGATTCTAAAAGCAGAATTAGACCTACAGTATCTTACTAATAAAGTGAGTCTTCAAATGGAAATGTATCATACAGCTGGTATATCATATAATGCTCTAGACAGTTACTTTAGCCTTGATCAATTGCTTTCAGATAAAAATAAAGTTGACATTGATGATTTATTTAAACATGTTGAATCTCCAGAAATTAAGCCAAATGAATACTTATTATTAACTCCAGATCAGGCGATTGAAATAAATAATTCTAATGAAAGTAACGCCTATATAAAAGCAATTACTGATGGCATATCGAAGGATTCTGAAACTCATTTCGGTACCTTTATTATACCGAAAAAAAATAAAGAAGTTAACATTCTTCTTTTCCCTGGTAAAAAAAAGGAAGACACTATACCACTTAACTTTAAAAAAGTAGACTTAGAATTAAAAGAAGGTAGTATTGTTGACATACGTGTAATTTTAATTGATAAAAAAGGGAATAGTCACCTATTCACAAATAGAACACCTATATCCTTTCTTCATTTTGACAAAACCGCTAGTCTTAACTATTTATCTTATGCAAATGAACAAACAAACTATTCAGAAAAATTTGAAGATCATGTATTAAGAGTATCTGATGTTATTACTTATCAATACGACATAGGTGGTAATTACGTGCCAGATGATATGACATTTAGTTTTCCATTAAATGATGTAAATGATAAATCAACTAATTCTAATGCCCCAGCGGCTTATAGAGTGAAGCAATCTACAGCTCTTAATAACGTGATAGAATTTAGAGCATATACAGACGCACTAGCATTAGCAGATTCTCAAGAAAATGGTTTAGCATCTTTTGAAGCACAAGCTATATTTTTTCTTCAGACCGCAAACGTTAGGAACACAAATTTATTCATATTAAAGAAAGTAAGACCTTTTGCTATCATATCAAGATTTGAAGGGGAAGACAAACTTGTAAAAACTGAAAGCGAAGGAATAGGTTTGAATAGATCTTTAATTCAAGATATCGATCTATTACAAAAATCAACATTTAGAACTGGTATAGACATTGATCTTGTTACTTACAAAGTTAAAAAGGAAGCATTATCCGATATTTCCTTATTCTTTAGCTCTTGGTATCAATCTGCTCTTTTACAAACAGATGAAGAAAATTCAGAACGATATTCTTCATTAGGATTGGGTGGCGGCTTAAGAATAGAATTAAAGCGATTTGAAAATCTGTCACTTACCTATACATTGGATCTCATGGATTACCATATAGATAGTCAGAATGATCTTGAAAACATTAGTGATCCAAAAAACTTTTTAGTTCTTGGTAATCAATTTGAATTAGAGTGGTATCCTGTAAAGAGCAAGAAAAACTCTCTTTTTGCACGTTTTAGGACAAATGATGATCTAAGTATAAATTCTGATGGACACTTCTTTCAAGCAGAGCTAGGCTATCGATTTTCTTTGGGAGCTGGAAAAATCAAAGGGAGCAATTAACTAAAAATATACCCTAAACAGGGTATTTCTTCACGACTCTTAATTAATTAATCTTACCGAAAATTAAAAACTACAACCTTGATAAATAACTCACTCTCTTTTATCAGCTCTAATCTTCTTTTTACCACAAAACTTTTGAGTAAGAGTATACATCATCATTATATCATATCATTTAAAAAATAACGATGCCAAGAATAATAATCATAATTGCCTTTTTCATTTCTACAGTTAGCTGGTCTCAAACAGAAAAAATAATAAGTACACGTATCATTTCTCAAACCGTTGACACAAAGTACAACGGTAGTTTTACCTTCAAAGCTAATCTAGTTCTCAACACGGATTTATTTCAAGGAATAAACATTATGGCAGGGTTAAAAGATTTTCAACTGATTGAGTACTCTTTCAAGAATAAATTAGCTACAAACCTACCTCATCAAAACTTCCCTATTCCCATTCAAACACCTCAAGTTGATTTAATAACAACATTAAGATTTACAAATGGTCAGGAGTCAGTAGACATTAGAAAGATCTTTAAATCGGTTGACAATCGGTCTTGGGGAGGACTTGACAGGAACTGGTTAGATACTGAAGATCGTGATAAAATATATAAAACTTTCAGCATCCATCAAGATAACCAAGAACTATTTTACAAGCTGAAAATTGAAATTATCAACCCTGAAATTAAAATATCCTTTTATAGTGGACGTATTTCTGAAACCCTAGAACCTATCAAAAAACGATTAACCAACTAACAAATTAATTATGAATTTAAAAAAACTGTTACTTTTAACAATTCTTATTACTAGTTTACAAATATATGGTCAAACTAGTACTAATGTAAAAGTTACTCATTTTCCAGGAAACACCTTGGTGGATGGAGTTTCTACTTTTGTAGCACCCAAATATATCAGACTTTCTACAAATGGACAAAATTGTTTCAACTTCTTAGATGTACAGGTTTATGTCAGAGCTTCTAGTGACAAACAAAAACCATATAAATTCAAAGTAGAGGTTACCAATAACAGCAATTATGATGTTAATGTAGCTACCTCTATGTGGGGATTAGGTAATGGCGGTTCTCATACCATTAGGTCTGGCGCTACATATGATGGTCTTGGTGGAAATAATTATACTGAAAAATATCCTACTATTAGAGTTTATCAAATTCAGGTTGAATATAACCAAAGTGATCAAGAACGATATGGAGTACCTAGTATTACTAATGATTTAAGCTGTGGGCAAACTCCAGAGTCTTATAAAAATCAAAAATTAGTAGAAAAAGAAAAAGAAGATGAAATAGCCATTTTAAGAAATGAATTAAATGCTCTAGGTAATTCTGAAGAAGATTTAAATGAGAAATTAAGTATCTTAAAAAAGCTTGAAAATAAAGATCTTAATCGTAATTATCAAAATCAAATCTCAAATACAGAACAAGCCTTGAAACGTTTAAATGAGGAAAAAGAAAAGAAACGTAAAGAAGAGGAAGAAAAAAAGAAGGTTGAAAAAGCCAAAAAGGAAAAAGAGAAAAAGGAAAAAGATGAGGCTACAAAAGTTGCGGTAGAAAAAGATGAAGTAGAAAAAAAGCAAGCTACGATAAATGAAGAACGAGAAGCGCAAGAGCGCAAAGCCCAACAAGAAAAAGCAGCTGAAGAAGAGAAACAAAGAAAAGCTGCCGAAAGAAAACAAGCAAGACGAGAATATGAAGATAGAGTAGCGTCTCAGAACAAACAAAACATGGCTGTAGCAAGCAGCGCTGCGGCATCTTCGGCAACTGTACTTTATATGCTAGCAGGAGTCGTTTATCAGGGTTCTGGCCGAGCTAATCCTGATAGAATTTTTAAAGGAGAAGGACTGTATTTTGGTTTAGATTTTGGTTACAGTAGTACTATAACTAGTATAGGATTTAATTCTAGCACCACTACTTTTGATAGCAGTGATAATGCTAGAACTAAAGAAGAGTTTACAGATTACGGAATTGTTAATATTAATTTTGATGTTAATCCTAAATTCGGTTATGAAACAGGACACTACGGTGGCTATGGTTACGGTACATTAAGAGCTGGATTCTCACCATTCTTTGACTCTTTTGGACTTTCCTATGACCTAGGTGCGAGAGCTTATGGAGGTTTAAAATGGGTAAAAGGATACGTCGACTACCAGATAGGAAATAGATCATATAGTGCAAATGCGTGGCTAGATTCTGAAGAACTGGGATCTGGTAAAGCAAATTATAATTTCAATCGATTAAGTTTAGGTACGCAATTCAGCTGGTACGGTAACTCTAGAACTGCAGCAAGAAATCACATTACTATTGGTGTCATGTTTGATAAAATAACTAGTGATGATGATAATTTATTTGTACAACAATTAGAAGATGATAATATAAGCGGAGATACTCCTAGTTATACAGGCTATAGTTTTGAATGGAAACATGATCATCACGGAATTTTATCAATTGAATACTTCCCTACATACCCTATTGTTGGTAATATAGATGGTACATCAAGAAATGACTTCGGGAACGATGGGTCTACTTTTATTCAATTGGGGTATACCAGAACAGTAGACAGTTGGTTTACTAAAAAATAAGCAGAAACTGATTTGTTATAAATCTATAAATATTTGATGAAATCAATTTTTTTACTTCATATCAAAATCTTAAAAAAATTAAGATTTTAATTTACATTACGATTAATAACAATTAGGGAACGTTATTAATTCTAAAACCTCCATTTATAATTAATGGAGGTTTTTACTTTTTGTATCAAGAAACATCTGTTTCTCCTATTCAAATAACTATTTTTTAATTATTTAAAATTTCATTGAGCTTTTGTAATGCTTCTATATTACCTCCCATACCGTTATGGCCTTGATTTTCTAATTTATATAATGGAATATCAAATTCTTTGCTCAGCATTACAGAAGATTCTATGGGTATTACTTTATCCTCTACACCGTGAAATAAATATATAGGCATATCACATTCTTTTAAATACTCATTTGTAGCAAGATCATATCTTAAAATAAGCGTCGGTATTAAGGAATACTTACGTTTCATCATATCGGTCATGCTGTAGTATGGTGATTGTAATATTAGTTTTGCTGGTTTATTTTTAGATGCAAGATGTGCTGCAATACCTGTACCTATAGAATATCCTAAAACATGAATCTTATCTTCTGTATAGGTCTTTTTAAGGTCATCATAAACATCTTGTGCATCTTCAAAAAGTTCTTCTTGATTTGTGATCTGGTCAGAGCTTTTCCCGTACCCAGAATAATCCATCATTAAAACATCATATCCTAATGGTAAAAAATTCTCTGACTCATTACCTACAGATTTTAAACTACCAGCGTTACCATGTAAATAAAGAATGACACCTTTTGAGTTTTCATTTTTAAATAATAAGGTGTTGATACGGTGTCCAGATCTGGCGACAATATCTCTTTCTATAAAATCATTCTTAAATTCAAATTTATGCTCTTGCGTTAATTGCTCTGGAAAAAAGAGTATACTTTCTTGATAGAAATAAAGCAAACTACAAACTAACACATAGCCTGCAATAGCAACGATAACAAGACCCTTAAATAATTTCTTTAAAAACATATTTAGTTATTAATCATCTGATTTATGATTCAATCGCTCCACAAATTTTTCTACATTGAACTTTATATCGTCTTCTCCTATTTGATCAAAAGGATTTTCTAGGTGCTCTTGAATATTTTCTAAACTTACAAGAATCATCGTTAGTAAGATAGGAATCACAAATTCCAGTCCCCAAGACATCTCTTCTGCTTTAAACGCAAAATAAGGTCCATAAAGTATGGGCAACACCTTAATAAATAAAGAACTAAAAGCTCTAAGAGTTCTAGGTGTGCGGTACTGGTAAATGTGTTTAATAGATTCAAAAGATACCATCATCTTTTGTAAATATTGATTGGTACGTGAGCACTCACCTGCAGACAGCCCTTCACCTCTCAACTCATGTTTTATGTATAATGAAAAATCAGAAAAACTATCATAAACTAGCTTCTCGTTTTCAATAAGTTGCTCTTTAGGACTGGTAAACATGGTCCTTAGATTATTGAAAAAATCAAATATGATCGTGTTCATCTTAGTCACATTTTCAGGCTTTGGATGGTCCAACCAATCTCTAGAAACAAAGAATATAGCTCTTAAATATCCTTTTATCGCAGCATATTCTTTTAATGCAGCCTCTCTACGTTTATAAGCTCCACCTATAGAAAACACGATAGGAAAAATGATGGATGTCGCTACTAGAGTTAATGGAAACTCGGCCTCGTACTTATAATGGATACATATCGCTGTAGAGATAACGGCCAGTAAAGAGATTATTACCGTTTGTAAATTTACTATGAGTAAGAACCTGTTGAAAAATTGTTTCATGAAATACTATTAAAAAAAACTTCTTGAGAAAAAGTCAATAAAAAAATGTCATACTGAACTTATAGAAATGGACCTGAATATCTATTCGCAGATCATCTTCGACAAGTTCAGACTGACATCTAAAACTCTGTTATATAAAAGTTACTGTACGCTATGTCTGTATAACTCCTAGGTTAAAATCCTTTGTAATAGGTGCATGATTTGCTGCCTCTATTCCCATAGAAATCCATTTTCTAGTATCACGTGGATCTATAATCGCATCTGTCCATATTCTAGACGCTGCGTAGTATGGAGACACTTGTTTATCATAACGGTCTTTCGTTTTTGCAAACAGTGCTTTCTCTTCTTCTTCAGATAGTTTTTTACCTGATTTTTCTAGAGATGCTTTTTCTATTTGCATCAATACTTTTGCGGCACTATTACCTGACATTACTGCAAGCTCAGCAGTAGGCCATGCAAAAATTAATCTAGGATCATAGGCTTTACCACACATCGCATAATTTCCTGCACCATAACTATTTCCTATAACCACCGTAAATTTAGGAACGACAGAATTAGAAACAGCGTTTACCATTTTTGCTCCATCTTTTATAATACCACCATGCTCAGATTTTGATCCTACCATAAAACCAGTAACATCTTGAAGGAATACTAGAGGTATTTTCTTTTGATTACAGTTTGCAATAAAACGAGTCGCCTTGTCAGCACTATCGCTATAAATCACACCACCGAATTGCATCTCGCCTTTCTTAGTTTTTACAATCTTGCGCTGGTTTGCAACTATACCTACAGCCCAACCATCCATACGAGCATAACCTGTAATTAATGTCTGTCCATAACCGTCTTTATACGCTTCAAAAGAACCTGCATCTACCATACGATTAATAAGCTCCATCATATCATATTGAGCATTACGTTCTCTAGGTAACGCGCCGAATAGACCTTCAGGATCTAATTCTGGTTTCTTTGCTTCTACTCTATTGAAACCGGCTTTATCGCTATCGCCTATTTTATCAAATATTTTCTTGATTTTATCTAGAGCATCCTTATCGTCTTTTGCCTTATAATCTGTCACACCACTAATCTCGCAATGCGTCGTTGCTCCACCTAGTGTTTCATTATCTATAGATTCTCCTATAGCAGCTTTTACTAGATAAGAACCAGCAAGAAATATACTTCCTGTTTTATCTACTATCAACGCCTCGTCACTCATAATAGGTAGATAAGCACCACCTGCAACACAACTACCCATTACGGCAGCTATCTGAGTGATTCCCATACTACTCATGACCGCATTGTTTCTAAATATGCGACCGAAGTGTTCCTTATCAGGAAAAATCTCATCTTGCATAGGTAAATAAACACCTGCACTATCTACTAGATAAATTATAGGTAATCTATTCTCAATAGAGATTTCTTGAGCGCGTAAGTTTTTCTTTCCTGTAATAGGGAACCACGCTCCAGCTTTTACCGTTGCGTCATTTGCCACAACTATAACCTGTCTACCTTGCACATAACCTATTTTCACCACCACACCACCACTAGGGCAGCCGCCATGCTCCTCATACATACCATCACCAGCAAATGCACCTATCTCTATAGCATCTTCTGCATTATCAAGTAAGTAATCGATACGCTCTCGAGCGGTCATCTTACCTTTGGCATGAAGTTTTTCAATACGCTTTTTACCACCACCTAGGGCTACTTGAGCAAACTTTCTTCTCAAGTCAGAAAGCAGCATTTTATTATGATCTTCGTTTTTATTGAAGTCTAAATCCATGTAAATAAGTCTTTGCTCAAAAATAAGGATTTTGTTACTATAACGATGGTAAATGTTCCGCTTTCGCGAAAGCGAGACCCATATAATTTCTATATTTATAACCTACAACCATATAGAATGAAAAAATACCTCTACCTAGCCTTTGTTTTCTTAATAATAAGCTGTGGCAGTTTATCAAAAACATACAATTCTGGAAGCCTACTTACTGAGTATTATAAAGAAGTATTGCCTTTTAATTACGATAATAATCTGGCAATAATTGAGGTTGTTATCAATTCAAAAAAGTACAATTTTTTAGTAGATACAGGAGCACCTACTGTTATTTCTAGCAGTATTTATAAAGATATAAATGTAAAACCTGCTCATCAAATATCTGTTTCAGATTCTCAAGGACAGAAGGATAAAAAGGAGGTCGTTATTGTGCCAGAGATCAAATTAGGTAATCTAACATACAATAATATAGGTGCTGTAGTAGCTAGTCTAGATGATGTTTTTGAGTTTAAATGCATGAAAATAGATGGTATTATAGGGGCAAACCAAATGGCAAAATCATTCTGGAAATTTGACTATCAAAATCACGAGATCACCATTACAGAACAGTTATCTAATTACGATTTATCTTCTTATAAGGACACGCTTTCTTTTACAACTTCTATGCAAAAAACGCCTTATGTAAAAGGAACTATCAATGGTTTAACCACCTCTTTTACTTATGACACAGGTTTTACTGGTCATATAGATGTAAGTAAAAAACTAGCCGATTTTCCAGATGCTGTAGGAATTACAAGATTGGGAAATTCTAGTGTGGGACTTTATGATGCAATAGACTCTGTTAGTACGAGAACGGTAAAAATGGACAGTGTAAAAATAGGTGCTATAGATATGAAAACTCAAATTATTGATCTAGATCATGGTAGTTTAATAGGGAATAAATTCATGAATAAACATGAGATCATTATGGACTGGTCATCTCAAAAAATCTACTTAAAGAAAGTAAAGGAATATCAAGATACTCAAGAAACTTCATTTGGTTTTAATTTTAGAATAAAAGACAATAAAGCTATAGTAACAGGGCTTATCAAAGAATTACCTATTGAATTAGAGCTAGGAGATCAACTGTTATCTATTAACGATTTTGACTTTAGAGATATTAATAAAGATAATGCCTGTGAGAAATGGAACAACTATAATATCACTGAATTAGATACGGTAAACATAACATACCAGCGTGATTCTCTAGAATATAAAATTACGTTACTACGTAAAGAATTGTTTAAATAGAAGGAATATTAAACAGTTGTTTTAAAGAATGGGTTATTTATAAAACCAGAATTAAGGTTTTGAAATATTTTTGTGAGACCATTTACATATACTTGCTGCGTGGGTTATGGAGTAAGGCTCATACATCTAAATTCTTTATTATGAAATACACCTTCTTATTAGCAGCGCTATTTATTACAAATTTATCTTTCTCACAGAACATGAGTAATGATAAACTGGATACTATTTTTAAAACTGTCAGTGATACCATTCAAGGTGAGAATGGTAGGTGGCAATTTGTAATCAATGACATACCTATTATTTGTGTAACTGATGTCAACCATAATAGAATGCGCATTATTTCTCCTATAATAGAATATTCTAAACTAGATGAAGAGATGAAAACCAATGCTCTAGTAGCAAATTTTCATACCGCTCTAGACGTTAAGTATGCCATTTCAGAAAATCTATTGTGGTCTGTTTTTATACATCCATTAAAAGAATTGACAGAAAAACAAGTGGCAGATGCTGTGAAACAAGTCTATCTGGCTCATGTGAATTTTGGTACTACTTACAGCAGCACTCCGTTAATTTTTCCTGGAAGCAATAAGAATATAGAAGAAAAAGATGAGCCTAAAAAAACGACTTTTAAAACGCATAAAGCGTAGTATTACATCATCTTATTTATAAAAATAAAACCTCTATAAAGTGATGTATTACTTTATAGAGGTTTTGTTTTTTTTAAGAAGTTATTTACTATACCTCAGCATCCATTAAGTCTGTTGCTATATGGTAACGTGGGTCTTCAATACTACTTTCTATAATCGTATCAAATTCTGGATTGTTGCGCATTAATAACTCCTTACACTCAGGGCTAAGATGCGTTAACTTTATTTCTTTACCTAGATCTAGATATTTATTTGCAATACCTCTTAATGCCTCTATACCAGAATGATCTTGCACACGAGCTTCTATAAAGTCTATTTCTACTTTATCAGGGTCGTTTTTAGGATCAAATTTCATATTAAAATCTGTTACAGAACCAAAGAATAATGGGCCCCAGATCTCATATACTTTAGTACCATCTGCTTTAAGGCTTTTACGAGCTCTAATACGTTTTGCACTTTCCCATGCAAATACTAATGCAGAGATAATTACACCTACAAATACTGCGATGGCAAGATCAAAAACCACTGTTACTACAGATACGGTAATTAATACTAATGCGTCTGACTTAGGGATTTTACGTAATATTCTAAAACTAGACCATGCAAATGTCTCGATAACCATCATAAACATAACACCTACTAACGCTGCAATAGGTACTTGCTCAATATATTCATCTGTAAAAAGTAAGAAGACTAATAAGGTTAAAGACATCATGACACCAGACAGACGTCCACGTCCACCTGCATTGATATTAATAACCGTCTGTCCTATCATACCACAACCACCTGTACCACCGAATAAACCGCTGATTATATTACCAGCTCCTTGTGCTACAGACTCTCTATTACCACTACCACGAGTCTCTGTAAGTTCATCCACAAGATTCATGGTCATTAAAGACTCTATTAATCCTACCGCAGCAGCTAGAAAAGCATAAGGAAGTATAAATTTAAAAGTCTCTAAATTTATAGGTAATTTATCCCATAACTCTGTATTAAAAGTAGGTAACTCTCCTTTAAGACCAGTACCACCACCATCTCTTATATAAGAACCTACCGTACTCACACCTTCCATATCACCTAATATAACAATAGCGGTTACTACGATAATAGCCGTAAGCGCTGCTGGTATTTTCTTAGTTAACTTAGGTAAAAAGAATACGATAGCCATAGTAAGCGCTACCAGTGCGATCATAATGTATAATTGAGATCCTTGCATATAAGTAGCTATATATTCTGTAACACCATTTTCATCTACAACTGCGTTTCTATTTCTAAACATTTTTACTTGAGCCCAGAAAATTACAATAGCAAGACCGTTTACAAACCCCATCATTACTGGATGTGGTATCAATCTAACAAATTTACCTACCTTAAATACACCAGCTAGCACCTGAATAATTCCCATTAAAATTACCGCTGCAAATAGATAAATGTATTGCATGTTATCTACTGGCACATCCATAGCAAGACCTTTATCATGTCCTTCTATAATCAAATCTGCAAAAATCACGGCTACTGCTCCAGCTGCTCCAGATATTAATCCAGGACGTCCACCGAATAATGCCGTAATTAGTCCTATCATAAAAGCACCAGAAAGAGCTACTAAAGGATCAATACCTATAACAAAAGCAAATGCTACCACTTCTGGTATCATCGCTAGAGAAACGGTTATTCCAGAGAGAATATCATCCTTAGGATTACTGGTAAAATTATTGAATATCTTGCGCATAATGCTTGATTTTTAAGCGTGCAAAAGTACATCTTTTTAGGAGAATGATAAGTGTTCCGCTTTCGCGAAAGCGGAATAGAAATCCATCTCATAGAACCTAAAATTATTATTTACTTATTCTATCTTGCAAAAAGAATCCATTCACTAAACGATGCTATATCAAAACCCTAATAACAGTTATTTATCTAGGTTTTGTATCGTGCTTTTTATTTTCCTTAAAAGCACCATAGCGCTAGGACAATCTGATAGTTTAAATATAAAGATCAATGGACTGATAAAACCTCATCTAGCATCTACGCACCATTTAGGGTTGTTCTCTTCTCGCATGACGCAAAATTTTAAGACTAGTGTAAGTAAGAGCTATGAACTGCATCTAGAAATACAATCTGGAAATAATTTTCACGCACCTGTCCAGGCCTTTTTACCAGAGGATCGTGAAATAAGAAACCAGTTTAGAAATATAACATGGTTTTACAGGCCTTTTAATTATGTAGATCAAGAAACAACACCAGCGCAAATATTAAGTATGGAAATCGATGCGGTGTATAAAGTGTATAGACCAGCGTTAACCATACCTATAAGTAAAAGTAATGAGATAAAGATAGGCTTGCGGGCTTTTCAAACGGTTAAGGGTAATTTCTTTAATTCGCCTTTTACAAATGACGATTCTATAGAGTGGTTTCATAGTAATATTGCTGGTGGAGAAGATCCTTTTGGTAGGAAATTTTATGGCGTTAATCAAGTGGCTGTAAACTATACCGACCGCAATGGAAAAACACTCACCATGGAGGCTGGTGATATTATCTTAGCCGGTCTAGAATTATCACACAGCTATTACCCCAAATTACAAAGGTGGAATGATCGCAATTTATTCTTTAACATACAGTCACAAATAGGATGGAATACGAGTGCTTATAATAATTCTCTAGATCTAGGAATAGGATTAAATGCCATTAAAAAGTACATTCTTAATCCTAAAAGCAATTTATGGCTAGGTATAGGTTACAGTGTGTTATATAAAAATGCAATAGACGGCACAGATAATCTGGACTTAGGAAACAATCGTTTTTTAGGTTCAGGAGAGGTTATGATGCAATGGTCACATAGAACAGTACACGGTAATCAAAATATTTTGGGCCTTAATTATCAAAATCAGACCTCGTATTTTAAAAAAGAAGAAGCCGATTATTTTCATCTCAAAGGTGATTATGCTGCTATTAATCAAGGCTGGCATTATGGTTACACCACGCTAATAAAAAACCTGAGCAGCTGGTCGTTTTTATATACACATGCTAGACCTAAGATTTCTTACACCATTTATTTAAAAGAAGATCTTACCGTTAATAATGCACCAGATCTAGAAACAGGAATATCTTTACAAATACCTTTTCATTAAATTTATTTCTGCTATCTACTTATAAAGAAATTAAGTAACTATTAACTAGTTAAAAGTAGTAAAAAAACGTATTTTCAAGATTGTGATTTGAAACTTATTTCACAAATAAATGCCCGAACAATTCAACGGAAACAATTATAAAATCAAACCTCATAAATGAATCAACTTTTAACTAATATTATTATTCAAACTACTCTTAAGTTTAAGGATAAGAAAAAATACCCTAAAGGAAAACCTTCTGAATATAGGCTTGCCAAAAAATACAAGGAACTGGTAGTTTCTATAAAGCGTAATATCAAAAACTTTATTCTTATAGTTATTGGTATATTCTCTGCTTCATTTGGTTTTAAAGGTTTCTTACTGACTAATGATTTTATAGATGGTGGTGCCACTGGTATTTCTCTACTCCTTGCCGCTATTACAGATGTACCTCTTTATGCTTTAATTATAGGAGTAAATCTACCCTTTGTTATTATGGGTTATAAAATCATGGGAAAGCATTTTGCCTTAAAAACAACACTTGCCATTATCGGACTCGCATTATGTGTTGCAGTAGTTCCTTTTCCTAATGTCACTGATGACGATTTACTAGTTGCGATTTTTGGAGGTTTCTTTCTAGGTGCAGGAATAGGTCTTGCTATAAGAGGTGGCGCGGTTATAGATGGTACAGAAATACTTGCCATTTTCTTAAGTCGCAAATTTTCTACGACCATAGGTGATGTGATTATTTTAATAAACGTGATTATATTTTCATTTGCAGCTTATTTACTATCTATAGAAATAGCGCTATACTCCATGATTACTTATATCGCGGCCTCTAAAACTCTAGATTTTATTATAGAAGGTATAGAAGAATATATAGGTGTTACCATCATTTCTTCTCAAAGCAATCGTATAAGAGAGATGCTTATCAATAAATTAGGTCGTGGTGTGACTATTTATAAAGGTGAAGGCGGTTATGCAAAAGATGGTATTTCAAAAGATATGGATATCATTTATACCGTAATAACCAGACTAGAATTAAATAAATTAAATACTGAGATCGAAAAAATAGAACCCAATGCCTTTGTAATAATGAATAGCATTAAGGACATAAAAGGTGGTATGATTAAGAAGAGACCTTTGCATTAGAGTTAAGTAATTAACTAGATTGAAATTAAAGATTCTGATTCTGTTCACATAAACATCATGCAAACAAAAAAGATTCTTTCCCTTTTACAGGAAAGAATCTTTTTATTTACCCAAAGCAAAAATCTCCTTTAATTGCTTTACCATACCACCGTTACCAGTAATACTTATTTCACCTACTTTGTCAGCTATTCTCTCTACATATTCCATTTCTTTAAGCTTAAACAAAGTTTCATTTTCTTCCATCAATTTTGCTGCGTTTAACATCGTTCTTGTTTCGGCAGTTTGCTCACGCCTTAGAATGATATTTGCTTGCGCTTCTTTTTCTGCTACAATAACTTTGTTCATAATCGCCCTCATCTCTCCAGTTAGAATAATATCCTTTATACCGCAATTGCTTACCTCTACTCCTAATCTACCAGCTATTACTGCGACCTCTGTCTCAACAGCTGTTGCGATTTCTTGTTTATTTTCTAACAATTCGTCTAGAGTATAATTACCCACATAAGAACGCAATGCCATTTGTAAGGCAGCATATAACTGCTTCTCAAAGTCTTTATTTTCTATCAATGCCTTGCGTACATCGATTACTTTAAAGCTGGTGTTTAAAGTCATTCTTATGGTTGCCTTATCTTTAGATAACAATTCCTGACCGCTCAATTCCATTTGTTTCCATCTCATGTCGGTAGCGATGGTTTCTATTTTTGTAGCATTTTTCCAGAAATAATAACTTCCTGCTTCTAGCAATTCTACGCACTTACCTTCTACCATTAAAAGACCTTTACTACCACTGGCTATTTCTACATTGCGCAATAGGTATAAATTTCTCAATTGTTCATAAAAGGCAACTGGCACATTGTTATCTATATAGATGGATGCGGTATCCGCTTTCGCGAAAGCGAAGTCTATCAACCCTTTCCAGAACACATATCTACCAGTGGTAAGTACTTCTGACAGGACACCGTTTATAGTTACCATGACTATCTCTGTACTACCTACATTAATAACGTTTACCATATTTGCAAACTCTTTGTTAGCCAACATTAAATCCATGGAAACTGGTCCCACTTGCTTTACAGACATATCGTATACTACGAGTCTTTCATTAAAACCTAACCAGTAGGTACCTGCTATCAATACTCTATTAAAATTGCCGTTTTTTAAGACGATACCTCTAGTACCTTCTCTTATTCTTACTCTTTTCATTTTACTCTATTTGTGCTTTTAAAAGCTGGTTATTTACTATTAAATAAAACAGTAAAACATGGTTTCTAGATCTTTAAGGAAGTTGTGACCGCATAATGATTTAAGTCTATAGCGTTTTATTCTTTGATCAACAAAGAGCTAACTACTATATCATTTTATCATAACGAGATGGCATCTCACTTATAAATAAAGGTGCTTTTCTTTACCTACTTAACTTAATATGGTGGTATATACTAAACACAAAAAACAGATGTCCTACTGTTTTGGGGACCTTTTAAAGCCGTGGTCATGGCTACATCAATTTTAAAGATTGATACAAGTCATTTTGAGAAGTGACTTAACTTCATACAAGCTACAACCGTATTGTAGTGCCTTTACCAGTTTGGCCACAAATCGATGAGGATTTGGTAGGACTCGAACCCACAATTGTACTGCTGCTATAACCGGACTTAGCTAACCTGCTCTCGCAGGTGCTGGATTTGAACCAGCGATCTTCAGTGTGAGATAGTATTAAGGTTACTATCAACCTATCGATTCAAATAGGATATCAAAATTCCTATACGCAACTGCGCAGGACATGATACTACCGTGCTATACAGAAACACAGGTTCTAAATTTGAATGATGCTTTAAAAGAAAAGATTCTTTTATCTAGTGCTACTTCTTTTTCTTTTTGGCTTTTTTCTTGCCTTTAGTTTTCTTAGAAGTTTCTCTAGTTCTTTTAATCTTTTCTTTAATACGTTTTAATTGATGATCTATATGTTCATTAAGTTCATCATTTGCTATTAAATAAGCCTGTTTCATTATCTTAACTGCAAGTCTATATTTTCCTAAATGTTCTAGAACTAGACCTAACTGCATGTATAAATAGGCTTTATTAGTTCCTTTAATTTTTAAAGCAAAATCTATTAATCGCATCGCTTCATGATACTCTTCATTTAAGATCAATACACTTACGTATTTAGGATAGGCGGTTACTAGATCTAGGTTTTTAGACAATGCCTGTGCATAGTAATCCTTTGCCGCAGGATAATTAGAAAAACGCTCTGCCTGTAATCGCGCCATGGTAAATAAAGTGTAAGCGTTTTCTGGATCATAAGAGAGTGCATAGTTTAATGACTCTACGGTTTCTTCTAGATCCCACTCAAAATTATTTAAGGCTTTTATTAAGTAAGTATTATGTGTAATAGTGTCCATAACTGTTTTATTAAGAGGTTTAAATGACCTCTAGTGTGCGTTACGGATTTCTTTATGTGGTATTTTTATTTGAGTTTATCGCATAAAAAAATCCGAAACATGATTTTTTAAATTTTTCATTGCCTTCGGATTTTTCCATTATTGATATCTAGTTAGTCAATAAAAAGAATACCGAAGTCGTGTAAGCCCTATGGCTCTAGGCAGCTGGTCTTCTAAAGACGAGAAACCCATATGTGTTTGTGTGTATAACATCAACTTCTTGTTTAAATTAATTGTTTTGCATTGTTCTTAAATGCGGTGCAAATATAAAGTCGTTATTTTTTAATTACCAAACAAAAAATGAATTTAATTTATTGATGATCAGACTCATAACTTTAAAAATAGACACTAGAAGACCTGTCCGCAAGTTGCAGATAATTGCCATTTTACTATCGCGTTGATAGTTATGGTTTTAGGATATGGACTCATTTATCTTTTCGCATTCATTTTCTTTGAAAAAATTTTGAAAGACCCACAAAAAAAAACGCTTGATCTATCGATCAAGCGTTTTTCTTTATGTTTTACCTGTGTAATTATATCTTACATAGGGTCAAAAACAAATAGATAACCACTCGATCTCAAAGGAAAATCTCCTCCTAGATCTGTCCAAGAAGGTACTTCCTGAAGTAAGTTGTTATGTATTGTATTGTTTTTCATAATGCTGCAAATATATAGAAAATATTGAGATGTGTATTTACCTCATCAAATTCCTATGTGTTCTTGATCACAGTAGTAATCTTGCACGCTATTAGTTTTACAGTATAATTCTGGTTGTATAGCTTGTTTTACTTTTCTTTTTCCTGTTCTAAATATTTCAATAAGGTTGAATATAGATTTTATTTGAGTTTTCATAATAATTGTTTTTAAGTGATGGTACAAAGTTGCGACATTTTAAAGCTTTCTTGATCGCACAAGATTCCTCATTTATGTTCTATTATTCCTCGATTACAAAACAATTAACATTTATGTATTTTGAATAAAGAATCATATTCCCATACTAAAACACGTTTTTATAAACTCTTTATCACAAAAACCTAAGTTATTCGCACAAAAAAAGCCTTTCATCAAATGACAAAAGGCCTTTATAAAATATTGATTTTTCCTTATTCTATTTAAGAACTAAGACAACTGTTATCTGCGATTGCGACTGCTATTGCGACCAGAGCCACCACTTTTAGAAGAACCTTTACCACCACTCTTAGATCTATTATTATTTCTTCCTTGAGAGCGACCACGTCCACCACCTTGTTTTTTAAGGCTAGGCTCTGCAGCATCTTCCATTTTAAATTCAAAATCGTGATCCTCCACAACTGGAATACTCGTTTTAATCAATTTCTCGATATCCTTTAAGAAAGGACGTTCTTCAAGCATACAGAAAGAAACGGCTAGACCGCTTGCTCCTGCCCTACCAGTTCTACCTATTCTATGCACATAAGATTCTGGTACGTTAGGTAAATCATAATTCACTACATAACTCAACTCATCGATATCTATACCACGAGCGGCTATATCAGTTGCTATAAGTGCTGTAAGCTCTCCATCTTTAAATTGCTTTAAAGCTCTTTGTCTAGCTGCCTGAGATTTATTACCATGTATAGCGGCACTTTTAATACCAGCTTTATCCAGATCTTTTACTATCTTATTTGCTCCATGTTTTGTTCTAGAAAAAACTAACGTTGGGCCATTTAATTCACCACCTAATAAATCGACTAAGAGTTTTGTCTTGTTCTTTTTATTAACGTGATAGATTCTTTGCTCTACTTTCTCTGCAGTAGTCTTTTCTGGTGCGATAGTTACTCTAGCAGGGTTACCTAATATTTCATTAGATAATTTTACTATGCTGCTAGGCATAGTCGCACTAAAAAATAGAGACTGTCTTTTTGTAGGTAGAATTTTCAACAACTTTTTAATGTCGTGAATAAAACCCATATCCAGCATCTGGTCTGCCTCATCCAGGACAAAATGCTCTATGTGATCTAACGAGATATAACGCTGGTTTATTAAATCCAGTAATCTACCTGGAGTAGCAACTAGCACGTCTACTCCTTGATGTAATTTGTATACTTGAGAGGTTTGTTTTACACCACCAAAGATGACTGTATTTTTAATATCAGTATACTTTGTGTAAGCTGTAAAGTTCTCACCTATCTGTATAGCTAGCTCTCTTGTAGGTGTTACTACTAGTGTTTTAATACGCCTTTTACCTTTAGGTGGCGCACGGTTATATAAATCTTGAACGATGGGAATGGAAAACGCGGCAGTTTTACCGGTTCCAGTCTGCGCACAGCCTAATAAATCTTTTCCTTCTAATAAAACTGGAATGGCTTGTGCTTGTATAGGTGTAGGACGTTCATATCCTTGGTCTTGCAAAGCTCGCAAGATGGGTTCTACTAACCCTAATTCTTTAAATGTCATGTATAATATTGAACTGCAAAGGTAAGCTATTGCAACTATTACCGTATCAAAGAGTTGTTTTCTTAACGATACTTTATTTATAAGAGATGATATAAGTAGCTATTGCGCTTTCGCGAAAGCGGAATCTCATCTAATTATCTCTATAAAATCGGCTTATTGAATTCTTAAATTATACTGCCTACTGGTACTATCTTTACACAAATCATCTCCGTCTTCAAAGAGGCCATCATCCTCATCATAATAACTATCTGGAGCCTCTACGTTTAAATAAACATCTAGAGTAAAACGTCCTGAAACCCTAGGTGTACCATAGATAACTAACTCACGACCATAAGATTCATAATCCATACCGGCAGGCAATCCATCTACTGAAAAATAGTAATAATAAGCATTATCTGCAGGGTCGTTATTTATCTCTGCATTGAGACTGTCTTCATAATAAAAATCTCTAAAACCATTAGACAACACCTTATCATTAAGTTGTGGTCGATTATCGATAATGCAGTCTAAGAATGGATCACAACTAGTTATTAATAAACTAACGCCGATGAGAATTAACAGCTTTTTCATAGGTTGGGTTTGATAAAAGCTCATCAAACCTCAGGCCATTTTATTATTTAAGAGGCTTTTCTTATAAAAACCTTTCCTTCTTTCACATTATCAATAAGCTCAATATCTGTTATACCTTGCGATTCTTCAAAAGAATAATTTTGATCATCAATCTTAAAAGACAGTTTGTAAATACTGTTATTACCTACTAGAGTTTTGTATTCTAAATTAGAAAAATCATGTCCAGATTCTACAAGGTTTTTCACTAAATTCTCAAATTGTTGTGCCGTATATTGAGATGTAATAATATAAGTTTTATTAGTTCTAAAAGATAGTTGCTTTGCAGCACCTTCTATATTTTCTATAATTAACACATTACCATTAAATTTATAATTGCGACTTTTCTTTTTATAAAAAACCTTACCCATTATCAATTCTTCTTCATAAGGTAAGTCTAGTGTTAAGAGCTCTCTACCCATGGTGTTATAAATTACGGTTCTATCGCTGTATACGGTATAGAAACATTGCTCTGCTTTAAAAATAAGAGTTCCTTCGGCTATTGGTTTTTCTGTGCTATCTTCTTCTATGATAAGTTCTGTATTTTCTTTCATGAGAGTCTCTAAATTCTGGAGACCTGCAAGACGATCTTTATAATTCTCGTTGATCACATTAAGCGTCTTTTCTGCTAGATCTCGTTCTCTCTGTATGCGATCTAATTCTTTTACCATTTCTTGTTCTTTGAGTTTTTTAGAGATTTCTAAAGCCTTAGTTTTTTCATATTCTAACTTCTCTAACTCTTCTTCCTGGTTTCTTCTTACTGCGTCTAGCTCTTCATTTGCTAATTTTATCTCTTGCTTTTTGAGCTCTTCGGCAGTGAGGCGTTGTTTTTCAAGAGCCTTAGATGTCGCTCGTTCTTCTCGATAATCTAATTTTCTAGCTTGTTTCATTTGAGCAAGACTCTCTTTAGATTCTTTTAAATTTTCATTCTTAAGATCTGACAGTCGTTGTGCCGCCTCTCTATCTTCTTTTATTTTTAAAAGTCGTTCTTGCTCTATTAAGTTTGTACGCCTTAATGCTTCTGTTTCCTTAATTATACGCAAGCGTTCTTCTTCTAATTTAACTATTCTAGCAGCCTCTTTCTCGCGTTTTTGTTGCATTTGTTGCGCTTGCAACTCTTCTTGTTTTCTTTTACGCAATTCTAGTGCCGCTGCGGCAGCCTGGGCCTTGCGTTCCCTTACTTTAATCACTGTAGCGGCGAGGCGTTCTTTTTGTTGTAAAAGTGCGAGTCGTTTTTCTTCTTTTAATTTTTCAGCTCTAGCTTTGGTTATTTGAGATTTTAGAGCTTGTTTTTCTTTTTTTGCTTTATTTATTTGATCCTTTAAAAGCACTGATTCTCGCCCATTTATTTCTGTTGGATTTTCTTGTGCTGACTTTAAATTTGCATTGGTATTTTTAAATTTTTCATCACCTATTTGCTGTCGGTTGATAACGGTAGTATGTGTGGCTATGCTAGAATCCTTTTCTACATCACAGTGGTCAAAATAGATAACTTCTTTAGTTACCTTATCTATTTCTAGGCAAATGTCTTTTATACCTTTATGATCCTCTTCAAAGACGTGATAAACCACGCCAGTACTGCTTACTAATTCTATACCTAATTTACTAGTAACTCCAGATTTACGTCTATAAGCGTTTATAGAACAAGAAATTCCATAGTGCGCTTTTAGATCTTTAAATAATGAGAATATTTGGTCGCGATCTACCGTTAGATCTAGCGTATACGTTTGTGTGTTTGTGATAGAAAAGTTGTTGCATAGCATGGTTGCTAGATACGTTTCTGCTTTCGCGAAAGCGGAACTACCCAATACAAATAGCAATAAGCACAACTTCCATTTCCCTAATAATGAAGTCATGTAATATAGAATTGAAGATTAAAAATACATAAATATCTTTATAACAGCCTATTCCATAGGCACTAAAAACGATTAAAGAACTTAAAAAACTGTTGAATTAAATAATTGCAAATTTCTCCAAAGAGTTTACCTTTACAGCACATATTTTGTAGTTATGATTAACATTACATTGCCAGACGGCAGTATTAAAGAAATGGAAAGCGGCTCCACTCCTATGGACGTCGCAATGAGTATATCACAAGGACTTGCTCGTAACGTAATAAGCGCAAGCTTTAATGGTACTAAGGTAGAGACTAAAACACCTCTTACAGAAGATGGTAGCTTGGTTTTATTTACTTTTAGTAATCCTGAAGGAAAAGAGGCTTTCTGGCACTCTACTTCTCACATTATGGCACAAGCTGTTGAAGAATTATTCCCTGGAGTAAGTCTAACAATAGGACCTGCGATAGATAACGGTTTTTATTATGATATCGATTTTAAAGAACACTCGATCTCAGAATCTGACATACCTAAAATAGAAGCTCGCATGCTAGAAATAGCTCGCGGTAAACATGAGTTTACTATGCGTAGTGTTTCTAAAGCAGATGCTATTCAATTCTATAAGGATCAAGACAATGCTTTTAAAGTAGAGTTAATTGAAAACCTTACTGATGGAGATATTACTTTTTGTGATCACGATACTTTTACAGATTTATGTCGCGGTGGACATGTTCCTAACACAGGAATAATCAAAGCGGTAAAAATAATGAGTATAGCTGGTGCATACTGGCGTGGTGATGAGAACAACCAGCAACTGACACGTTTATACGGAACTTCTTTTCCTAAACAAAAAGACTTAAAAGAATATCTAGCACTTCTAGAAGAAGCTAAAAAACGCGACCATAGAAAACTAGGTAAAGAATTACAATTATTTACTTTTTCCCAGCGTGTAGGTCAAGGGTTACCATTATGGTTACCTAAAGGTGCTGCACTACGTGAGAGACTGGAAGACTTCTTGAAAAAAGCACAGAAAAAAGCAGGTTATGAGATGGTGGTAACACCTCACATAGGTGCCAAAGAGCTTTATGAAACATCTGGTCATTATGAAAAGTATGGCGCAGATTCTTTCCAACCTATTACAACACCTAATGAAGGTGAAGAGTTTTTATTAAAACCAATGAACTGCCCTCACCACTGTGAGATCTATAAAAGTGCACAATGGTCTTATAGAGATTTACCTAAACGTTTTGCAGAATTCGGTACGGTATATAGATATGAGCAAAGTGGTGAATTACATGGTTTAACTCGTGTACGTGGTTTTACTCAAGATGATGCACACATATTCTGTATGCCAGAGCAATTGGACAAAGAATTTAAAGCAGTAATAGACTTAGTTCTTTATGTATTCGGTTCTTTAGGATTTGAAAACTTTACGGCACAGGTAAGTATACGCGATCCTAAGAAGCCAGAAAAATATATAGGTGATACTAAAAACTGGGAAATTGCAGAAAATGCAATTATCAGTGCTGCAAAAGATAAAGGTCTTGATTATGTGATAGAAGAAGGTGAAGCTGCCTTTTATGGTCCTAAATTAGACTTTATGGTGAAGGATGCACTAGGCAGAAGCTGGCAATTAGGTACTATACAAGTAGATTACAATTTACCAGAACGCTTTGATCTATCATACAAAGGGGCTGATAACGAATCACATAGACCAGTTATGATACACAGAGCACCTTTTGGTAGTATGGAGCGCTTTATAGCTATTTTATTAGAGCATACTGGCGGTAATTTCCCACTATGGCTGATGCCAGAGCAGTGTACTATTCTGTCACTCAGTGAGAAATATGAAAATTATGCTAAACAAGTGGCAAATTCCCTAGAAATTAACGAAATTCGCACAGCAGTTGATAACCGTGCAGAAACCATGGGTAAAAAAATCCGTGAGGCAGAAATGAATAAATTACCATATATGCTTATCGTAGGTGAGCAGGAAGAAAAAGATGGTACAGTTTCTGTAAGAAAACATGGTGGAGACGACTTAGGAACGATGAGTGTTGCAGATTTTACAACACTAGTTCAAAAGGAAATCTCTGAAACGATAAAAACATTTGAAGTTTAATTAAAATTATATAGTCATAGCAATACGTAGACGCAGAAGCCGTGGTCCGGCTCGAATTATCAAAGAAGACAAGCACGCAATCAATGAAAAGATACGTGCGAGAAAAGTACGCCTAGTAGGCGATGGAGAACCTCGTGTTATGGACACACGTGACGCACTTAAGGAAGCACAGGAAAAAGAACTTGACCTAGTTGAGATCTCTCCTAATGCTGACCCACCAGTTGCAAAGATCATGGACTACAAGAAATTTGTCTATGAACAAAAAAAGCGTGAGAAAGTAATAAAGCAAAACGCTAGTAAAGTGGTTATTAAAGAGATCCGTTTTGGACCTAACACTGATGATCATGATTACGAGTTTAAAAGAAAACATGGTGAGAAGTTCCTTAAAGAAGGTGCTAAATTAAAAGCTTATGTATTCTTTAAAGGTCGTTCTATTATCTATAAAGATCAAGGAGAAATCTTACTTCTAAGACTTGCTCAAGATCTTGAAGAACTAGGTAAAGTAGAACAAATGCCTAAAATGGAAGGTAAACGTATGAATATGTTTATCGCACCTAAGAAAAAATAATCTTACTCGTTACTGTTATTAAAAGGTAGTAGCAACGTAGAAAGTATATATTTAAAAGACTGTCTCTAAAAACGAGACAGTCTTTTCTTGTTTCAATAATTGAGATTTTAAGAGTTAGTTTTTATCATATTTCATAGAATAACAATACATTCAAATACGGTACAACAGCTACTTAAATAAACAGCAACATCTAGAACTGGTTAAACCACTAGTGCTCCATCAAAGCCTGCTATCTTATTTAAACAGTTAACGACTAGGTACCGCACAAGAAAAATAGAAGATAAATTTCAATGAATGAGTAGGAATAAATTGATGTTTTATAATGCCATTTCTAAATAAAAACCTATTTTTGCAATCCTTAATTGAGGACCGTGTATTTGTGTCTTAATTATCCCTAATAACTCATTGATTTAATAGGTTTTAAGAAACAAAAAGCAGTTTAAGAGAAAGGAATACGAGAATTTAAAAAAGGAAATTATGCCTAAGATGAAAACAAAATCTAGTACTAAGAAGCGTTTTAAGCTTACTGGTTCTG
Source organism: Nonlabens sp. Asnod2-A12 (assembly GCF_045063745.1). Classification (NCBI taxonomy): domain Bacteria; kingdom Pseudomonadati; phylum Bacteroidota; class Flavobacteriia; order Flavobacteriales; family Flavobacteriaceae; genus Nonlabens; species Nonlabens sp. Asnod2-A12. The sequence goes on from NZ_JBEFOB010000003.1 coordinate 1,159,320, forward strand.
GAAAAATTAAAAGAAAACACGCTTTTAAAAGTCACATCCTGACTAAAAAGAGTAAGAAACGTAAGTTAGCTTTAACGCACTCTACACTTGTGCACAAAGCAGACGAACCAAATATCAAGTTACAGTTACGTCTTAAGTAAGACATTTTTGTAAACCTTGATGGTTTATTAATTCACACAATAACCCAATAGTAGCGCACAATAAAAGAATCTAGAAATGGATCGCCTGCTGTTAAAAAATTAAATTATGCCAAGATCAGTAAATGCAGTAGCTCGTAGAGCACGTAGAAAAAAAGTCCTTAAACAGGCAAAAGGTTACTTCGGACGTCGTAAAAACGTATGGACAGTAGCAAAGAATGCAGTAGATAAAGCTATGGCTTATTCTTACCGCGATAGAAGAAACAAGAAAAGAACTTTCCGTAGACTATGGATCACGCGTATCAACGCTGGTGCTCGTATGCACGGAATGAGCTACTCAGCATTCATGGGAGCTGTAAAAAAGAACAACATCGAGTTAAATCGTAAAGTTCTTGCAGACCTTGCTATGAATCACCCAGAAGCTTTTGAAGCAGTAGTAAACAAAGTAAAATAATTAGGTTTAACAACCATCTCTCGTAATAAAAATCCTCATCAGCAATGATGGGGATTTTTTTATGCCCTAATTTATTGTTTTTGTTGTCTAGATGTACTCCTTCACACCTGGTCTTATCAGTTTCTCATATATTCTAATAATGGTTAACTGACACCACAAATCCAGCGCTTAAGAACTCTTTTTCTACACTTTATTTGTACACCCTAAAGAACGAGCTTCTTCCATAAGAATTATTCCTCTTATAGAACCTAGTTCAATGAAAGCAGAAAAACTCTGACATAAAAAAACCGATGCTTTAACATCGGTCTTTTCAATTATCACTTATGGGGTGATTACTACTTCTTCATTTCTAAATCAGTAATTTTATTTAAGCCTTTAATCTCTTCTTCATATTCTTCTGAGGCGTCTTGCATGTTTTTACGATACGATCTATCGTTCTCGATTTCTTCCATGTATTCTTCCATAGCATCTGCTTGTACATTATTATATTCTTGTACAGTCTCTCCTACTTCTTCTCTTAAATCCTCATATTGCTCAATGACTTCTTCTAGATTTTCTTCAAATTCATGACTGGTCATTTTTGTACCATTCATTAACTCTACATAATCTTTTTGCACATCCATTACGTCTTCCATGATCTCTTCGGTCATTAACCATTCTGGCATCGTATCATCTAGCATCATGATATTAGAACTCATTAATGGTATGATCTCTCGTGTCGTGGTAAAATCTTTACCTTCTAGCATATATACGTGATTTGATAAAGTATTAAAACTACTCCATCCACTCACTCCTACTATTCCTTCGTCTTTTAAATCGTCGGCAGTACCATTAATATCTTTGGTCACTCCGGTGTTTACACCTTCGGCAGGTTGATATGTTTCTTGTGCATTTACATTTGAGATAGTAAATAATCCTGCGATTGCTAGTGTTGTTATGATTGTCTTTTTCATTTGTCTGTATTTTTAAATTAGTTATTTATTACAGTACAAAGTTACAGGCTATAAGAAGTCAGGCCCACATAGAAATTCACAATGGTTCTCTAAAAAAGCATCGTTTTTTAACAGAATTAAAGAAAATAGTAGTTAAAACGATCTAATTACTTATAAAAATGCCAAATTAGACGCGTTTCTCAAATTATGAACTAGCATAAATCTTTAAATTATTTGGGTAGATAGATGGTTGTTTCGCTTTCGCGAAAGCGGAATTATAAATAGCCTTTATAAAAATAAATTAATTGATATTATAAACACCACTTATATTAAGGTTAGCAAACTGACCGACGCTTAATTGAGTATTTAAATTCCATTTAGGGGCGATTTGATAAGCAACGCCAGCATCTACCTTAAGTGAATGCTTGGTCTCGCTAAGAGTGGTAAGCACGTTATTAAAAAGGTTGAAAAATATACCATCTTCTCCTGTTAAACTGTAATCTACCCAACTGGTATTATAATTAACTGCTGTAGAAAATGTCCATTTATTGACATCTTTACTAGCTACAAGACCTGCGTTTATTGAATGAAAATCAATAAGCGATCCATCTATAATTGCTAATGGCGCACCACCATCTTGTGGTTCTAAATCCAGTGGCTCATCATAACCTAGGTTAAGATCGGTAAGACTGTAGTTAGTATAAAAAGCCAAATCAAAACTGCGATTTTCTTTATAAAAGTATTGAGATAGATTGTGTTTAAGGCCTACTCCATAAACGGCATAACTAGAACGCTCGATAGTGATTTGAGGCGCATATCTTAAAGTAACCTCTGTCTCTTTCCATAACCCTACCTGTCCTTGTATATAAGGAAAGGCAAAGAAATCGGTATTTAAACCAGAAAAGGCCTGAAATTCATAGCTCTCACCTTCTATCATAAAATCAAAAAACACGCGTTTCTGTCCACCTAATGATGTAGGTATAGATGCCTGGTCTGCTTCTCTTATATCTAGATTAATAAAATCAGATTGTTGTACTGTAAAACTCTTTTTATTAGAAGGAAAAGGAAGACCACTTATACCAGCAGAGACGTTAATTTTAAATTTATCAAGAGATTTTGCAGTATGGAACCATCCTGCACCTGTTTGCATAACGCTAGCCTCTGCAGCAGGATCGTTATAACCGTCGAGAATAAAAAGTATATCTGTAAGGACGTTCTCTACGTCTGTCTGAGCTGTACTATTCTTGAAACTAACTAATGAAATTAAAAAAACGGTAAGGAAGTAATAATTTTTCATGGATGGGCTTATGAGTCAAATGTACAAATGTTAATTGAGATTATCATGAGGTAGATTTTTAGTTGATTCTCAAATATGGTCTCACTGTATAATCATTTTTTCATTGATTAATCATTAGTAATTAACACGTTGAATATTTTATATACTATTGATTCTACTTAAAATCACTACTTTTCATAGTTCTCAATAACCTTTGCAATCACATCTGATGTGAGTTCATAACCGGTTAATAATGGATAGCCTTCCCACCTAACGATACCATCAGGATCTATTAAAATGCAGTGAGGTATACCTCTTACTTCTAGCGTATTGTTTAATCTACTTTGAGTATCTATGGCACTGTAATATTCTATTTTAGGTCTTTTATGCTTTTTAACCTTTGCTTCTGGCTCATCACTTAACCCTATTACAACAAGTTTATCTTCAAACTCTTTTTGGTAAGAATTCAATTCAGGTATTGCTTTAATACAAGGTCCACACCAGGTAGCCCAAAAGTCTATTAGAACAAATTTCCCTTCGGTATCTGGAATATCTGACAGCCATTTCTCTACTACTAGTTCAGGTGCTTTTTCATTAAGAATGGATTTTGCCCACAACTCTTTTTCTTGTGCATAGGTCGAAATGGTGAATAAGGCAATGATTAAAAAAATGAAGTTTTTCATGTGGTGGTTGGTTTTGATTGGTTCAATTTACTATAAAAATACAACTTCCATTTAATCAGAAATTATATCGTCACTAGTGCCATGTTTACCATCTGCTCCAGCAGATGAGATAACGAAACCTTTCCCATCATCAGACAAAGTAAATTGACACTCTCTTCTCCAAGCGTCTGTTTTCCATTCTTTACGCACCGGATTACTACCTATCAACTCTTCTAAATCGACAGGGTATCTACCATTTATATCGTACCAGTTCTCCACCCTATTTGCTATGACCGTTATTTCTCGTTGGGTATCTTTAGGATAGCTGATTGTTCTTTTATAAGTTATAAAAAGTATCATTAATACTAATGCAAGAAATAGAACGATCGAGTATATAACAACACTGGGCTGTATCATATATTTTTGAAATGGTCGTTTAACTCCATCTTCTTTTTCTAACTTTTCTATATTTTTTCTATGCTTATAATCTTTGCGCAACAAAGCAAAATCTACTAGAATAGAAACTAAATCATGCATTGTTGTATAGATTTTAAGAGCCCGTAAAGGTTTTGTGTATGATTATGGATATAGCAGTGTGCTTGTAGGAAATTTAAGTGGAATTTGCTTGGTTTTATTAGTACGGTTCTTTGTTTTAAGCAGTTTTTAATACTGGTTCAAATAGGCAATAACTTTAGATTCAGGCTCATAAAATATATAAAGATAGCCGTGGCAAAAGTTCAGATATGGGTCAAAATCTTCATCAATAATTTCCTGTCCAACTAATGTTTCACAATCATCAATTTCTGCTAATTGAAATAAAAATTTCATTTTGTTTCCTGTAATTGGACAAATAGGCCAGTTTTCGTCACGAATCCAATTAGGTTTTCCACAATGACCAATTTCGCCAGGTATCATATCAATATTATGAACTCCAATTTTGACTTTAGTTGGTAATGGATTGTCAAAAATAAAATTCAATTTCTTGTACTCTACATAAGCCGTATTAGGTATTTCATCATATAATGGCTGAAAGTCAGTAGGTACATTTTCTCTAATTAATTCAGGCTTTTTTGAATTAGAATAATCAAAAAACACAGGTTCTCGAAGGTCAATAAAAAATGGGCAAATCAAATGCAAATCGAAATCGATTTGTTTTAAATGTTGTTCTTTTTTAGAAATACATCCAAAATAAACAATCGCACTCGTTTCTAATTTAGGTATCTCAAATTCAGAATTTGCTTTTCCTCCAATACAATTATTCCCTTTAGGATTAAGAATCAAAGTTACTTTATCAGATTTCTTTTTAAATATGTTCGATAGTATGTTCATTTCTCAAATTGCTTACAACGTTCAGTATAATAAATCGTAGGGCAGTTAATAAGCACTATCGTTTCGATTTATGACTTAGCTAAATATAGAATTTTGCTTTTATCTTTTTTTACTATAAACGCCAAATTTTATATTTGGTGACTTTGCAAAAATGCTCAAGCCATTGAATTGAGCAACTAACTGTCCTATTATTTTTTATACACTGTTATGCACTGGCTTTATTCCCACCATTCTTTCATTTTCTTATCCGATTTCTCTCGGACAATCGCTCCATTTCGCGCTTGGTTTTTCAATGCAATATCTAACCAACCTTTTTTCCAATATTTTTCTGAAACGTTGAATTCTCCAGCTCCAATATCAAAGTCTTGATTAGAATTTGGAACTCGCCAATCTGCCCAATTGCAAACTTTTTCTTTGTCGGTTGAGTAGCTTTTCCAAATTCCGATGAAGGCATTATTAGTATAACTATCAGAAATGGATTGAATATCGTCATATTCCATTTTGTCATTTTTATTCAAATACCATTTGGAATACAAATTTCCATTAAAAACTCCACTGTGCTTTTGTTGAGCGTTTTCGTCAAACGAATATTCCGCAATCAAAATCCCTTGTTTCTTAATTCCTTTGTTTTTGTATTCATTATCAACTCCAAAGTGTAACCGTTTAACCTCTTTTATTTTCTTGATTGTAATTATTCCAAAAAAATCACAAACAGTCTCTTTAACCATCGATTTTCCGTAAACGTTATATTCATTAGGTTTTTCTGGATTCTTATTTATCGACAGTAATTTTATTCTAATACGTTGATGGTCTTCGCCAATAATTCCGAAAATGACTTCGTTAGATGTTTTTTTCCAAACATTTGAGAAATCATACTGTTCATAGTCACTCAATAGATTTCCAGATGTTAATTCATCTTCAAGTAAAAAATCAGACACGAATGGTTTGTCCGATTGCGCAACCGATATGTATGTAAAAAGTAAAAATATCCAAATTAAAAATTTCATTTTCTTGATTTGTTCAACTTGTGCCTAACAGCCAAAGGAATATTGCGAGTGAGGCATTAGATTGGTATGCTGTTATTTTGATTATGGTTCTAGATGTGAAAGTACAAAACAAATTTAGAACTCATGAGCCTTACAGGTGTTCAAAAAGAGCAAGGTAAAATAGGAAAATACTTAATTAAAAAAGCAAAATCAGGATTTATATATGACGACGGTTATAGAAGTGTACTTGTTAGAACTTAAGTAAAATTCACTTGTTTTTTTAGTACGGTTCTTTGTTGGCAGTTCGTTTTTTTTAGTTCGTATAACTTCTTATTAGTTTGTCGTTTGATTTTATCCATTTATTATATTGTTGAGGAAATGGATTGATAATGCGTTTCTATAAAGTCTTTTTCATATTCAAAGTCATAGAAATTGTTCAGCGATTTATGTTTTTTTATTAATTCAGTTTTGTCAGTCAAGTATAATTCAAGCATAAAGTCAAAACGAATCATTTCCTCAATAATGGTATTTTTTCCGAAATAAACTTCAGGAAAATCATAACCTTGATTTACGATTGAAATATAAATCCCAAAATCATTTTTAAAGGTTTCAATTCCACGTTTTTGATTAGAAATCGAATATCCATCTTCGGACAAATAGATGTTCGCTTTTTCTTTCATTTGAATAAACAAAGGATGAAGAACAGGTCTCCATTGATTTTCATCAGTTTCAAGTTTCTCCTTTGAGTTACTTTTAAAAAAGCTGGAAATAAATTTTTTAATTTTCAATGTGTTTTCTCGGTTTCTTAAATGACTGCCAAAGGATTTGTATAAGAATAGTAGGGCTGAAAATAAACAGTCACTATTCAGTAGAACACAAGCCGAATTTTTAAAATTTACTTATTATTTTTTCTCAATAAGCCCAATTAAAAAATTTGGCGACTTCTCAAAGCTGTGATTGTGTTCTAAAATATATTCAAATTTATATTATTCAATTCCTTCGTGGTCAAAATTTAGTTGTCCAATATTGTCTATAATATTCGGTTCAATGTCAAAAGTTACTGGAATGTTATGTGGCTTTCCCAATAAATTAGTTCCGTTTAAAAAATTATTTTTTTTAGCTGTGAATTCATTCTCATACCAACAATCAAAGAAATTTACAAAGCCATAAAATTCATTATTTGATATTAAAACAGAGTTTCCAAATTTATTATGTCCGCCAGCTTGAAAATCTAAATAGCTATCAAAAATGCAATTGTCAATTTCTAAACCACCCAAAAAATATGTGAACACGAATTGACATTTTTTAAATCGACTATTAGTTATACTAACAGCTTTCTCAAATTGGGTTACGCTACCAGAAAAATATTCGATTATACAATTTTCAATAACAATTTCTTTATTCCAACCGTCAACCGTTTCAATTTTCAGTTCGCCTTCCACATAATAATCTTTTAGTGTTATTCCGTTATTTAATAAAGCGGTAGCTTTTTCTTGAGAAATATTATGTTTCGGTGTTTTTGTCATATTGTGGTCAATAGCCAAAAGTATAATGCGAGTGAGGCATTCCATTGGTATGCTGATGTTATGGCTATAGTTGTAGATGTGAAAGTACAAAACAAATTTAAAATTCATGAGCCTTACAGGTGTTCAAAAAGAGCAAGTTATAATAGGTGAATACTTCATTAAAAAAGCAAAATCAGGATTAATATATGATGACGGTAATAAAAGTGTACTTGTTAGAAATTAAGTGAAATTCACTTGTTTTTTTAGTACAGTTGTTTGTTGTACACCGTTTTTTTTTTATTTCAGATGTTTTTTAATATCCATTCTCTGATGTAAAATTCTAACGATTTCTACCATCTCATTATCTACTTTTCTGTAAAACAATAGATGAGATTTAACTTTCGAAACTCTATAATTTTTTCGAGTTTGTTCTGCAGATTTTCCTGCCAGATAATTTTCCGCAATAAATTCAATTTCTGCAATTATTAAATCGTAATATCTGTCTGCTTGTTCTTTAGACCATTTGTTAAGAGTATAAATCCAAATTTTATTTAAATCCTCAATCGCTTGTTGACTTATACGATATTTGTTATTACTCATAAGTGTTTACGATGTAATTCTTTCAGGTGTTGTTTTGGGTCAAATTCTTCAACAAATCCACTATTTTCTCCAACTTCTAGAGCTTTAATCAATTCTCTTTCTTTTTTTTCATCACGTTCTAACAAACGTAAAGCAGAACGAATTACTTCGCTAACCGAACCATATCTTCCAGAATTCACTTCTTCTCTAATAAACTCCTCAAAATGATTTCCGAGTGATATTGATGTGTTTTTTCCCATTTCGAATATAATTTTACTCAAATATACCAAATATTGGTAACGCAACCAAAATGCACACAATAGCCAAAGGTATAATGCGAGTGAGGCATTACATTGTTATGTAGTATTTTTAATTATGATTATAGATAAACAAATTTAGAATTTATGCGCCTCAAAGGTGTTCAAAAAGAGCAAGTTATAATAGGTGAATACTTCATTAAAAAAGTAAATCAGTATTATATATGATGACGGATATAGAAGTGTACTTGTAAGAAATGAAGTGAAATTTGCTTGTGTTTTAGTGCGGTTCTTTGTTACCACACGTTTTTATTCCGTTGGTGTGATTTTTTCTCCATTTTTATTTAGATAATAAATTCCGCCTCCAAAATGAGGTGCGCCATAATATTCTATTAATTCTCCTTGAAATCCTAAAAAGCAATGCATTTCTGTTTCTATTAATATTTTGCCTTTAACATCAATTAAGGCATCAATAAAATAATCATTAGCAAATTCAAATTCTTGTTCATTAATTACAACACCACATACTCCGTTTTCAAAGCTGTCAACTTTAAAATAATTAGGCTCAATTACAAAAACTCCTGTTTGGTCTATGAAACCCCATTTTGTTCCATCAATCGACACACCTGCAAAGCCTTCAGAAAAATGGTTGACTTTTTTGAACTGAGGTTTAATTACAACTTTATTTTCTTTATTAATAAATCCATACAAGTCATTGTCCTGATAACTTGCAAGACCTTCATAAAACAATGATACATTTCTTAAATGAGCTTTTGGTAAAGCGTCAAATGAATCTGTATTTAATCTACGTATTTCATCGAATTCTCGTCTTCTATCCTTTTCGTAAATAAAATCAATTACTAAATTTCCATTCACATCAACAAAACCCCATTTTCCTCCATTTTTAACTCTAAAAAGACCTTCACGGTAACCATCAATAAGATTGAATTTCTCACCGATTTGTCTGCCTAAACTATCAATAATAAAGAATCCATCTTTATAATATGTTGAAAAACCATCATTAAAGGGTCTTATGTTTCCTTTTGGAAAATTTTCGACTGCTTCTCCTTTATCATTAATGAAATAAAATTCCTTAAACTGTTTGTCGCTAACGACTGCGTAGCGATTTTGAAAATCACCACGGCCATCAATCCACGTTTTTCCAAATTCATTTATTCCCTTGCTATTTATAAACCAATGTTCTTCAAAGCTTGAGATTCGGGCAAATCCATTGCTAAATTTAGTTTCTGGAAAGTTGTCTATAATATCAAATGCTTTATTTCCTAAAGTGTCTATAAAAATCCATTTATAACCTTTTTTTATAACTTCTTTAGAAACGTAACAAAGACCTTCACTAAAGTCACCTACGTTTAGGTATTCTGCTTTTATTTTAATTTCTCCAGTTTCGTCCATAAATCCGTACATACCATTTTCAGCACGAAATTTATAAAGTCCATTTCCTTGTCCATACGAAAGGCACGAAACTAAAATCAGAATTATTGTTATTGTTTTTCTCAAATGTGTGGTAACGTCTCGTATAAGAAACGTAGGGCAGGTGATAAGCACTTTCGTTTCGGTTTATTACTTAGCTAAATATAAATATTTTGCTTTTATCTTTTTTACTATAAACGCCAAATTTTATATTTAGAGGACTTTGTAAATAGTCACAGACCTTTGGGTTATGTACAAATGCCCTATGTTTTTTATACATTGTTCTAAGCTGGCTTTTCTATCAGCTTGATTATATTCTCAGTTCTTGTTAATTGATAAAACCCACCGTCTAATTTTTCAATCAGCATTTTCTCCTTCGTTCTAATTAAATAAGGTTTTTCCTGTTCGTCCAATTCATATTTAACACCAGAATAGTAAAACTTATCATTCAAATCTGTACATAAATAATCAAGAAGTTTTTGCTGACTTTTAAATTCCCAGTTCGACTCTATTTCTTTAGGTTTTACATTTATAATTTTGTCGTTAACTCTGTCAATTTCAAAATCTCGTCCATTAAAGAAGTTCATTCCTAAAGTAATTTCCTTTACAATAGATTTATCATAATATGTATATCGGTTTTCTTTTTTTACCAAGTAATCTTCTCTCGGGCTGAATCCGGATTTACTATATGGAACTCCCATTTGCTGTTTGCCAATCAAAAACCTCCATTCGTCTTCATATTCCCACGTGTCAATTTTAACAGTCGCACCATAATAAAATGGAATAAACATTGCTCCAAATTGATTTATGTCTATTGGATGTAATGTAGAAGTATAATTTACAGGATATAATCCTAAAAATTCTTCATCCGCAGTTAGTTTTTCTGGAATTGACTTTTCAAGTTCATCTGTCTTAAATTTAATTTGAAAGCCTTTTTCTTGCGTATAGTGAGGCCACATTAAAGGATTGTTTTCTTTTCCAGTAGTGGAAATTATTCCAAAAATATTGGTCATTGTTTCCCATAATTGGAATATATAACCTTTACAAAGATTAGGTTCTCTCGAATCCTCTTCATAGTACTTAATTAGTTCTTCCTCTTTGCCTTCGTAAAGAAATCCTAAGAACTTATTATAGTATTCAAAATCCAAAGGTTTAGAAGTGTAAAATAAGAATGGACTGCTATCAAGAATATCATTCAATTCTATTGGATGAGAAGTATAAAAGTATCCTTTTGTTAAAGCATCTACACTAAATCTTGATAAACCATAAAATTTAAAAATATTTTCTGGTTTCTTTTTTCCGTGTTCGATAATTATAGGAACTTCGGTATTTTGATAGTCCTTTATGTATTTAAATCCGTTGTATTTATATTCTTCCAATCGTGGTTTTTTTAGCTTGCTTAGAACTAGTATATATGAGAACTATCTCTCAATCCATAAATTTAAATATAAATCAACCCCATCTCTAACATAATTTTTAAAACTTATTCTTTTTAAGAATAACCGTCGGTTAATAAGATATAACCACTTACAAACGTAAATAAACGTAAACAAACGTTTAAAATACAATTGAAACTTTGATACCGTCACATCTTTGCACCGTCATCAATTACAAACGATGGCGTTAACTAATATATAATCCATACAAACAAATTTATTATGAGTAATCTAAGCAACAAAGTACAATTGATCGGTAACCTAGGACAAGACCCAGAAACAGTAAATCTTAATGACGGCAAAACGCTAGTTAAGTTTTCTCTTGCTACTACAGACCGTTATACTAACAAATTAGGTGAGCAGGTAACTGACACACAATGGCACCGTATTGTAGCCTTTAATGGTACGGCAAACATTATATCTCAATACGTAAAAAAAGGAAATAAAATAGGTGTAGAAGGAAAACTAGTCACTAGACAGTGGGAAGATAAATCTGGAGAAAAACGCTATACTACAGAGGTAGTTTGCGACCAGGTATTAATGCTAGGTGGTAAAGCATAATCTTACTTATTCCATTTAAAAAAGAACAAATTAATTCTTAAGCAAAGAGTCCATTATCTCGCGATAATGGACTCTTTTCTATTTTAAAATAAAACTCGTTAAAAGCTTTTTTACTTCTCTTCTATGGCATTAAGAAATGGCTCTAGTTCTAATAAATGAATGTCATCTCTTTTACGTAATTCTCTTAAGAACCATCCTTTATGACCAGCTCCATAAGTAATTAAAATTCGCTTACCTTCATAACGGTGTTTTTCTAGAGCCTTTTCAATATTCCAATAATGGGCAATATTTATATTTTCCCAACCACCTAGGCCTAGCTCTTCATTAAATAGTTTGTTATACGTCTGTAATCCTATATCTTGTATGCTATCATATGCATTGGTATGAATAAAATAGGGATCATTTACCTTTCCTGTAGCTTTATAAATAGAATCTGATAATCTATTTGCATTGCGATAGGCAGCCCAGTCTTCTGTTCTAGAAGTATCCTGACTTATAGCTCTTAGCTTTTTACTACGTTCTCTCGCCATGGATAAAGACCATCCTGCTGTTGGTATTATTTCAAAATTCATTTCTTTAGACAAAGGAAAAACAACGTCTGTATATTCTGGAAAACGCGAGACCCTAGATTCAGATATGGAATCGTTTTTCTTAAATCCATCCATCGCTTCTTTAAAACTACTAGGTGGTATTTCAGTTAAGATATAATCAGGTTGAATCTCTTTAATTAACCTCTCCAGATAGTCTGTATTATAAACACTATCTGTTAAGTGGCCACCATGAATAGTTCCCAAAACTAGAACTTCATTTTTAGGCTTTTCTATCGTCTCTTTACGGTCGGTAGAAGTATGATCATTACAACTACTAATGAATAGTATTAAAAGTAATAATGGCAGGAATTTAAAGCTCTTTTGCATGTTTTTATAGGGGTTTATTATTATGTAATTCTTTTAAACTTTTTAAAATGCAAATAGTAGGTCGTTTAAGAAAACAACCTACTATTTATAAATTCTAATATCTTTTATTATCTAGATTCCTCTTACAAAGTCACTATATAAATCATTAAATTGATACCCTTCTGTAAATCTCTTTTTACTCAGTTTATCAAATTCCACTAGTGACCAAAGAATAAACTCCTTCATGAAATTACGGTCTTCCTTAGTTGTCTGTGGCTGGTATTTTTGCACAAGATCTTCTAGCGGTGTCACCTGATCGATCAATACTTGATAATCACTATCATTTAATTCGTCCAGTAATTCTAGCCCTTCATTATTAAAGAACCACTCCACTAATTTGTCATAAGGCGTTACCTCATCACTTTTAACTAATTTCTTGATTTCTGGAAAATATTGAGGGAACAACGTCTTAGTCGCCGCACCTATCAATTCATTTGCAACAAAGGCTGCACCTTCTTGTTCTCCTTCATAAACCAGTTCTACCTTACCTGTGATTGCAGGTATAATACCGGTAAAGTCAGAAAAACGAATAGTAGTCTTATCGTCACCATTCATTAAAGAACGACGCTCAGCAGTACTCAGTAGATTTTCAAAAGCAGTAATACTCATACGAGCACTTACCCCACTTTTTTCATCTACATACTCACTATCTCTAGCGCTGAAGCTTATTTGCTCCAATAAATCCTTAGCCAATTCAGGCACATAAACAGTCTCCGTAGTTCGTGAATCGTTCTTTGCCTCTTGTTGAGTAATTGTTTTCGCAATAGCGATACTCTCAGGATAATGAGTCAGAATTTGAGATCCTATTCTATCTTTAAGAGGTGTAACGATGCTACCACGGTTGGTATAATCTTCAGGGTTTGCCGTAAATACAAACTGCATGTCTAGTGCCAGTCTCAATTTAAAACCACGTATTTGTATATCACCTTCTTGCAAAATATTAAAAAGAGCTACCTGTATACGCGCCTGTAAATCTGGAAGTTCATTTATTACAAAAATACATCGGTTTGCACGAGGTATCATACCATAATGTATCACGCGATCATCTGCATAGCTTAGTTTTAAGTTGGCCGCTTTTATAGGATCTATGTCACCTATTAAATCGGCAACAGTAACATCTGGAGTCGCTAGTTTTTCATAAAAACGATCGTCTCTATGCAACCAGGATATAGGTGTTTTATCACCATGCTTTTCAATCAATTCTTTGGCCGTTCTAGAGAGCGGCTGTAATGGATCGTCATGAATCTCACTATCGGTCACATAAGGTATGTATTCATCTAGCAAGCCAGTCATGAGTCTCGCAAGTCTGGTTTTTGCCTGACCTCTTAAACCTAATAAATTGATATTGTGACGTGATAAAATAGCACGTTCTAGTTCTGGAATTACAGTGTTTTCATAACCATGTATTCCTGTAAAAGAATTCACATCATTTTTAATGTTTTCAATAAGGTTATCCCTTAATTCTTCCTTAATTGACTTTGATTTCCAGCCGGCTTCCTTCAGCTGTCCTAACGTACTTATTTTATTGTAATCCATAATTTTTCCTTCGTAATCGTGTACAAATTACAACCCAAGCCCTACTCTAGCAATCATTAAAGAGATATTTAACGTTCCTGTTTAAGAACCGTAACATTCTAGTCGTTTAAATTCCACATAAAATGGTTGTAGATCTCGCTTTCGCGAAAGCGGAATAAAAAAAAGAATATTAAATATCGATCAAGGATTAAGGTAGTTTGAAGCTGATTAAATACAACCTCATCGATTAGATCGAGCACCTTTCAACCACTCCGAGGTTTTTGCAAAACCCCACCTCTCCTAGTCTTAGGCGAGGAGCTTTTAAAAAGTCTCTTTTAAATTAAAATAACTTTATTACACAAAAAATTCCTTTCCTTAATTAAGGAAAGGTGGGCATAAAAAGCGGTAGCGGTTTATGGTCGGAAAGGTTTTTCTATGTTGGTTTGGAGAATAAATTATAACCTCATTGACCAGGTCAAACATCTTTCAACCACTCCGAGGTTTTTGCAAAACCACACCTCGCCTATTCTTAGGCGAGGTGCTTTTAAAAACTCTCATCTCAAAATTAAAATAACTTTATTACACAAAAAGTTCCTTTCCTTAATTAAGGAAAGGTGGGCATAAAAAGCGGTAGCTGTTTATGGTCGGAAAGGTTTTTCTATGTTGGTTTGGAGAATAAATTACAACCTTATCGATTAGATCGAGCACCTTTCAACCACTCCGAGATTTCTAGCGAAATCACACCTCGCCTATTCTTAGGCGAGGTGTTTTTAAAAACTCTCATCTCAAAATTAAAATAACTTTATTACACAAAAAGTTCCTTTCCTTAATTAAGGAAAGGTGGGCATAAAAAGCGGTAGCGGTTTATGGTCGGAAAGGTTTTATTGTGTTGGTATGGAGATTAAATTATAACCTCATTGACCAGATCAAACATCTTTCAACCACTCCGAGGTTTTTGCAAAACCCCACCTCGCCTAGTCTTAGGCGAGGTGCTTTTAAAAACTCTCATCTCAAAATTAAAATAACTTTATTACATAAAAAGCTCCTTACCTTAATTAAGGAAAGGTGGCATAAAAAGCGGTAGCGGTTTATGGTCGGAAAGGTTTTGCAGTACTAGTCTAGAGAATAAATTATAACCTCATCAATTTGATCAAGCTTCTTTCAACCACTCCGAGGTTTTTGCAAAACCACACCTCGCCTAGTCTTAGGTGAGGAGCTTTTAAAAACTCTCTTTTAAATTAAAATAACTTTATTACACAAAAAGCTCCTTTCCTTAATTAAGGAAACGTGGGCATAAAAAGCGGTAGCGGTTTATGGTCGGAAAGGTTTTGCAGTGCTGGAATGGAGAATAAATTATAAGCTCATCGACTTGATCAAGCATCTTTTAAAGACTTAACTTATATACTTCCAAAGTCCTTTTTTGTTTTGTAAAAAAGACATGACGCGTTTTACACCAGCATGTTCAGGTTTTTCTATTTTCACATCTTTGGCGAGTAATTTTTGCGCTGCTTCTCTTGCAATAGCAAGTATATGATTGTCCTTTACAATATCTGCAAGTCTTAAATCCATAACACCACTTTGCTGCGTTCCCATAAGATCTCCTGGGCCGCGTAATTTAAGATCTACCTCAGCGATTTTAAAACCATCGGTAGTAGCAACCATGGTGTCTAATCTTGTTTTTGAATTGGCACTTAATTTATGACCTGTCATTAAAATACAGTAGCTCTGGTCTCCACCACGACCTACTCTACCGCGCAATTGGTGCAATTGAGATAGTCCAAAACGCTCGGCACTTTCTATAATCATGACGCTGGCATTAGGCACATTTACACCTACTTCTATCACTGTGGTTGCGACCATGATCTGAGTCTCGCCGTTTACAAAGCGATTCATTTCATAATCTTTGTCCTCTGGCTTCATACGGCCATGGACTATACTTACATTGTATTTAGGTAAAGGGAATTCTCTAACGATACTTTCATATCCATCTTGCAGGTCTTTATAATCTAGCTTTTCTGACTCTTCTATTAATGGATATACCATATAAATTTGTCGTCCTAGCGCTATCTCGTCACGTATAAATCCAAAAACAGCCAATCTATTTTTATCATAGCGATGTACGGTTTTAATCTCTTTACGACCTGGCGGCAACTCATCTATTACAGAGATGTCTAGATCTCCATATAGACTCATGGCAAGTGTTCTAGGTATAGGTGTTGCGGTCATCACGAGCACGTGCGGTGGCAATTCATTTTTCTTCCAGAGTTTTGCTCTTTGTGCAACGCCAAAACGGTGCTGCTCATCTACTATAGCAACGCCCAAGTTTTTAAACTTTACTTTATCCTCAATAAGTGCATGTGTACCTATTAAAATATCTAAAGTTCCATCTTCTAACTCTTCATGAATGGTGCGACGTGCTTTAGTCTTTACAGATCCTGTAAGTAAGGAAACCGTAATTCCTGTACCTTCTAGCAATTCTGAAACGCCACTGTAATGCTGTTGTGCAAGAATCTCTGTAGGTGCCATAATACAAGCCTGGAAACCGTTATCTAATGCAAGTAAGGCTGTGAGAACGGCAACTATCGTTTTTCCAGAACCTACATCACCTTGAAGCAAACGATTCATGTGTGCGCCAGTACCCATGTCTGCACGTATTTCTTTTACCACACGTTTTTGAGCGCCAGTAAGTTCAAAGGGTAAATGATTTTTATAGAAGTCGGTAAACTTATCTCCTACATTATCAAAAACATAACCTCTTATCTTCGTTTTTCTAATTCTATTTTGCAGCAATAATTCCATTTGAATAAAGAAAAGCTCTTCAAACTTTAATCTATAAATAGAATGCTTTAACATCTCTGGTGTGGTAGGAAAATGAACATTAAGCATGGCTTCATTTTTACCTATCAACTTATAATGCTCGCGCATATCGTCTGGCAATGTTTCTACAAAGGCGCCATTGATCTCGCTAAATAACTTGCGCATACATTTAACAATGTAGGTGTTGGTTATCTTACGTTTGGCCAGCATTTCTGTACTGGGATAGACTGGTGTCATCGCACTTTGTTTGCGTGACTTGTGATCTACTAATAATTCTAGATCTGGATGTGCAATATTATATTGAGATCCATAACGAGCCACTTTACCAAAGGCTACATAGGGCTCATTTACTTTAAGACTATCTCTAAAATGTTTCTGACTGCGGAACCATACCAACTCCATGCGTCCCGTCTCGTCTGCAAACGTGGCAACTAGCCGCTCTGACTTACCAGATCCTGCCGTTTTTATATTTATTATTTTTCCTAGAATCTGCACTTGCGCACTGTCTGGCACAAGCTGATTGATCTTATAATATTTAGTTTTATCTATATATCGATTAGGAAAAAGGTTTGCCAGATCTCCATAAGTATGGATATGCAATTCACTACGCAACAGTTTTGCTCTTTCTGGGCCTATGCCAGTAAGGTAATCTATAGGTGTAGAAAGAAAGTTAAGTGGCAATGGAAAGTTGTTTCTAGTGTGTATTCAAAGATAAATGGACTTGATGAAATTGTCAAATTAATAATCATGTGAATATATGATATACCAAAATTTAAACTTTTAAAATAATGCTAGTCTGAGCGATAGTCGAAGACGCTTACTTATGGAAAGAGTTTTATCTTTCTCTTTTAGGTACATCATCTGAAGATGCAAATGCGCTTGATGAATCATTCGGACAATTAGATAATATTTTCAATCTATCAAAATCACCAGATGCTAATGCTCGTTTCTTTTTAACTTACCATTTCTTAATTCTTGCTTCAAAATGATAAGCTTGAAATACATCGTTAAATTGTTCATGAAATAACAACTCTACTGGTCGTCTTTTGAAAGTAAATGATCGCGGATTCAATCCTTTTTGATGTTCGTTAAATCTTCTTTGGATATTGTTCGTCATTCCTGTGTAGAGCAATCTGTCATTAGATTCTAATAGGTATATATAAAACTGATAATTCATACCAAATAATATTAATAAAGATCGTGCGAGAGAAAAAGGTTTCGACTATCGCTCAACCAAGCATTTAAAATGAATTTATTATTTCCTGACACATTCAGACTGCTTTCTTGAAGGTTTAATGCTTCTTGTATTTTATACCTTAAAGCTGCATCATAGACATTTAACAAGTTTTCAGTAATCTGATATTCTATTTTTTTGAAGGCGCATTAAAAAAACCTTAAATGAAGTTAATTCATTTTAGTTTTCGAATCAAAAAAAACCGAAACTCAACATTGTTAAGTTTCGGTTTTCAAGTATTTATTTAATAGTCTGTATTATCCACGACGTCTTTCTAGAAGAATCATCATCATAAGACCTAACATTACTCTTTCTTTATCATCTTCGTCTATATCTGCCACTTTTTCAAGTTCAAATTCTTTACCGAAGAAAGAAGGCATTTTCTTTAATTTAACTACTATCTGACCTGCTTTGTTAGTCACATTATAAGTAGGGTTAAATAAATAACCTGTAAAAGCACCTAGTACAGGTATCTCTCCTATCATGGAGTCTGCAACACGTACCCATGCGTTTGCTTCTTGCACTTTATACTGCGGCTGGTTATTTTGATCTACGATATCATACTCTGCCTTCCACATAGAGCGCCATCCTTTACGAGCAATTTTACCTATTTCATTACCGTTAGCGTCTGTCATAGAATATGCGGCACTAAAGTCTAGCCATTTATTTGCCGCGATGGTAAATAAAACTTGCGATTTACTCTCGTCACTGTAAACTGAAATGGCTTCTTTGAGCTTAAACATTTTTTGCTTTACGTAAGCAATAGTTTGTCCTGACGCATTTTTTGCTGTAAAATCATTACTTAGCGTAGTGATCTTAAATGAGAATTTAATAGGGTATTGTAAGTTGTTCATTCTGGTTTAATTAGTGGTTAAATGTAATGTTATAATTCCGCTTTCGCGAAAGCGGAGCCAAAGATTAACATCTATAGATTTATTTCTATCCTACCACATCTAATTTAGCAAATCTTAATAATAATTTCTTAAGACCACCGACATTAAAGTTGATTTCGGCTTTTTTCTCACCACCAGCGCCTTCTAGATTAACTACTGTACCACGACCAAAGCGCGCATGTTCTACTATCATACCTGGTTGTAAATCGCCTTCAAAACCAGAAGGAGCACTAGAATTACTAGTTGTACGACTTACCGGTCGCATTTTTCTTAGTTTTCTAATTTGCTCTTCATTAGGCTGGTTTACACTGGGTGGTGTTCCATTCTTAGGTTTAGACTGTCGCAGTTTTGACTTATCTGGCTCATCCCACAGGTCATTATTCATCAGTGGTTTATATCGATAATTATCTATAGGAGTCGTGTATTCTATATAATCTTGATTAATTTCTGTAATAAAACGACTAGGCTCTGCATCTACTAGTTTACCCCAGCGATAGCGGCTCAAAGTGTAGGTTAAATAAGCTTGATGCTCTGCTCTGGTTAATGCCACGTAAAATAATCTTCTCTCTTCTTCTAGGTCCTCGCGAGTATTCATACTCATACCACTAGGGAAAAGATCTTCTTCCATACCTACTATATATAAGTAAGGAAACTCCAGCCCTTTGGACAGGTGGATGGTCATTAAAGAAACGCGGTCATCGTCTCCTGTATCTTTATCGAGATCTGTTGCTAATGCAACATCTTCTAGAAATTCTGACAGGGCACCTCTCGCGTCTGCTACTTCTTTTTGTCCTTCTACAAAGTCTCGCATACCGTTAAGAAGCTCTTCCATGTTTTCTATACGAGAGATTCCTTCTTGTGTGCCGTCTTTCTTGAGCTCAGTTAACAAAGCGGTTTTCTTTAAGACATATTCTGTCAGTTCAAAAACGTTTTGAGTTAGATCTAGCGCTTGAAAACTCTTAATCATGGTAACAAAATTCTTCAACTTTGTTTTTGTAGAACTGTTTATTCCAGCATCTACTCGATCTATATTTTCCATGACCTCAAAAATGGTACGGTCATAATGTTTTGTAGCAGCTATTAAACGGTCCATGGTCGTAGCACCTATACCTCGAGCAGGGTAATTGATAACTCGTTTTATAGCCTCTTCGTCTTTTGGGTTTACCACCAGACGTAGATATGCAAGTACATCTTTCACCTCTTTGCGCTGGTAAAAGCTAAGACCTCCATAAATACGATATGGAATATCACGTTTACGCAACGCGTCTTCCATCGCACGAGACTGTGCGTTTGTTCTATAGAGAATGGCAAATTTTCCATTATCTAACTGGTGTTGCATTTTGTTTTCAAAAATAGAACCGGCTACATAACGACCTTCTTCGGCATCGCTCATGAGTCGGTGGACTATAATTTTAGGCCCATCATTATTTGCTGTCCATACTACTTTATCAAGTTTAGTCTTATTGTGCTCGATGATTGAGTTTGCCGCTTCTACAATATTTTTTGTAGAACGGTAATTTTGTTCTAGACGGTATGCTTTTACATTATCATAATCCTTCTGAAAGTTCAAGATGTTATTAATATTTGCACCACGGAAAGCATAAATGGATTGCGCATCGTCACCTACCACGCATATATTTTGGAATTTATCTGACAGTGCTTTTACTATCAAATACTGTGAGTGGTTCGTATCCTGGTACTCATCTACCAGTATGTATTGGAAACGATTTTGATATTTTGCTAGAACTTCTGGAAAGCGGTTGATCAACTCGTTAGTCTTTAATAATAAATCATCAAAGTCCATCGCGCCTGCTTTAAAACAGCGCTCTACATATTCTTTATAAATCTCACCAAAACGTGGACGTCGTGCCATCGCGTCTGCCTCTTGTAAATCGGCATCATTGTAATAGGCACGTACGGTAATAAGACCGTTTTTAAGAGAAGAGATGCGAGATTGTATTTGCTTGTATTTATAGACATCTTTATCCAGTCCCATTTCTTTTATAATGGCACTCGTAAGACGTTGTGAATCTTGAGAATCGTAAATAGTAAAGTTAGATGGATAGCCTAGTTTATCTGCCTCCATACGCAATAGCTTTGCAAAGACAGAGTGAAAAGTCCCCATCCACAAATTTTTAGCCTGTCCGGCACCCACGATATCACCGATACGTTTTTTCATCTCTTTAGCCGCCTTATTAGTAAACGTAAGAGATAAAATATTAAATGGATCTACACCTTGTTGCATCAAATAAGCAATACGTATGGTAAGCACACGAGTCTTCCCAGAACCTGCACCAGCAATGATGATCATAGGACCTTCCTTTTGTAAAACTGGTTCTCTTTGGGCGTCGTTAAGCTGGGAAATATAATCTTGCACAGGTCTTCATTTTATAGAGTATAAAGATAAGGCTTGTGCTGTTCTCGCTTCTGCGAAAGCGGAATAAAAATCCAGCGTTTTTTCAACATTAAGAGATGGAATAGTATAATTTCATTGCAGTTATCACAGATCTTATATAACAACTATTGTATTTTTAGCTCTTAATTATTTTTCATGGAACAAATTTGGGATTTTATTGCAAACATAGCTTGGTACTGGTACCTCATCGCTTTTATAATTATCGTTGCACTTTATGATATTTTCAATAAGAAACATATCATTCTCAGGAATTTTCCTGTAGTCGGACATATTAGATACTGGCTAGAAAGTATAGGTCCAGAATTGCGTCAATACATTGTGGCAAATAATCGTGAAGAACTTCCTTTCAATAGAATTGAGCGTGGCTGGATATATGCCAGTGCAAAGAATGAAAATAACTATGAAGGTTTTGGTACCGATCGCGATATCTATGCGCATCAATATATATTTATTAATAATTCAATGATGCCTTTTAAACTTGATGAAAATCATGTTACTGCTAAAGACCCTGGATTCTTGCCTTGTGCAAAGGTTATGGGAGCTGCAAAAAATAGAAAAAGACCTTTTAGACCTAGAAGTGTAATTAATGTGAGCGCGATGAGTTATGGTAGTTTAAGTGCCAAGGCTATTGAGGCTTTAAACACAGGCTGTAAGGAAGTACATGCTTACCACAATACTGGTGAAGGTGGACTATCTCCTTATCATAAAACTGGTGCTGATGTAGTTTTTCATTTCGGTACTGGATACTTTGGTGTACGTGATGACGAGGGTAATTTTTCTATGGAAAAATTAAAACAACTGGTTAAAGATCATCCACAAGTAAGAGCTATAGAGGTGAAACTATCTCAAGGTGCAAAACCTGGAAAAGGTGGTGTACTACCAGGTTCTAAAATTACTAAAGAGATAAGTGAAATACGTAATGTCCCTATGGGGAAAGACGTTCTCTCTCCTCCTACTCACAGTGCTTTTGAAGGAATACAAGGCCTTGTAGATTTTGTTGAAAAAATAGCTCAGGAAACTGGATTACCTACTGGTATAAAAGCTGCGATAGGTAAACTAGAACAATGGGAAGAACTGGCAGATATTATGAAAGCTACAGGAAAAGGTCCAGACTTTATCACTGTAGATGGTGGTGAAGGTGGTACTGGTGCTGCACCACCTAGTTTTGCAGATCATGTTTCTCTTCCATGGGTATATGGTTTTAAAGATCTTTATCAGGTTTTCCAGAATAGACAAATGACTGAAGATTTAGTCTTTATCGCATCTGGTAAACTAGGTTTTCCTGCTAAGGCTGCGATGGCATTTTCTATGGGAGCAGATGTTATTAATGTAGCTCGTGAAGCTATGATATCTATAGGTTGCATACAGGCGCAAGCATGCCACAACAACACCTGTCCTACTGGTATTGCTACTCAAAATAAATGGTTGCAACGTGGTATCGTTGTTCCAGAAAAAGCTGGTAGACTGGCTAGCTATTTTAAAAAATTCAATAAAGAAGTGCTAGAGATTACTCACGCAGCTGGTTATGAGCACCCATGTCAGTTTGATATGAGAGATGTAGATGTGAATATAGGAGATAGTAACATGACACAAACTCTAGAACATACTTATAAATATCAAAAAACGGTCGTCCCATTTAATGGCATGCAAGAATTAAAAGACTGCATTCACCTAGGTGGTAAATAAAATAAGCTGCTCAATCAAAAGAGCAGCTTACTGTAAAAACTAACCAAATAACCTTATAATCTCGACACTTAAAAAACTCTGTACTGCAATTTGCTAACTCGATGTCTTTTTAAGGAAGTATTATTCTATAAACATAAAGTATATAAATATGTCGATAAAGAGGTAACAGATAAAACCACGGCTTCATACTATAAAACACTTATATCGCTAGATGAATAGAAATAGCCCTATAAAATTACTTGTTAAATAAAATATCCTATTATTTTTGAACGTTCCAAAACTTTAAAACCCAAATATGCAAGAAGCGATTTTACCTTTACTCCAAACCTTATTACCTGCATTTATTATTGCAGTAATTTCTTATTATTTCTTTTCGTCATTTATGAAGAATGAAGAAAAAAGAAGACGTTTTATCACAGTAAGAGAGTCTCAAGCAAAAACACTTCCTACTCGCATGGCTGCCTATGAGAGATTAGTTCTTTTTCTTGAACGTATTAAACCTGCTAGTCTAGTCGTTAGAACTAAGCCTGGTAACTTATCAAAATCTGAGTATGAACAAGGACTTATTGCAGCTATAGAACATGAGTTTGAACACAACATAGCGCAACAAGTTTACGTGAGTGAAGAATGCTGGAATATCATACGTGCCGCAAAAAACACTACCATACAAAAACTACGTCAAGTATCTATGACTGATAAAGTCACCACTGCAGACGGACTACGTCAGGCTATTCTTAATGACCTTATGGATAAACGTGCACCTAGCGCCACTGCGATAAGCTTCTTAAAAACTGAAGTAAATGATTTGTTTTAAATAAAAAACATAGCTTATATAAAAAATCCAGATCTGTAATAGATCTGGATTTTTTTATATGATTAAACTTTATAAGAGTTATAAATCACTATTTATAAAATCATTAGATTATTTTATATCTATAATCTTCTTTAAACGTTTTTGATTTTCTGTATTAAAATGATCAAAAGACTGGTCTATAAGAAATTTACCATTCTCTCTTTTATATTGCGCTTTTAAGATATCACGCGCATTTTCATAAAATCGCCATACATGATGTAAACTAGCTTGCATGAGATCAATGTAATTTTGCTGACTCATCGCATCTAGATTTATTAAATAATCAAATGCTGCCGTTCTAGTCTCTGTACCATAAACAGGTCCTGTATAAGACTGTAATCTAGTTAACAAAGGCAATAACTCTTCATTGCTGTAACCACTAGAGTTGAGCGCAAGAACTATCCATGCCATGTCTAGACTAGAATTCATGTCGTTCCATTGCTGTTTTGTTTCTTCTAAAAAGGTTCTTTTATCACTCACATCATTCCATAAAAGAAATAATGCCGACTCTCTAGTCACGTAAGAATTATCGTTGAGCATGCTTTTTATCAATTCTCTATTCTCTACATTTATACTAGGCGTACTTAAAACTATTAATTGATTCACCTCTACATTATCAAGTGTGGCAGCCGCTCTTAATAACTCGTATTTCTTATTCGTATTATGAATACTTAATTGTGCCACCATTTCTTTAACCAGTTCTAACTCTACCGGTTTTTCTAGCGTTTCTTTATAAGAATAATAAGACTCGTCAAAGCTAGATATACGTCTTGCCGCCAGCTGTAAAAAGTCCTCCATAATAGGTTCTTTTCTCAAGATTTGTAAAGCATCGGCAGTAGGAAATGTAGTAGATGTTAACCATGTTGCTTTAAACTCGTCTAGATTTTGATTGCTTACTTCTTCTACTATATCTAGAAAATCATTTGTCGTGACATTACTGTATTTATTCTTTATAAGGTATTGTGTTACGCTTTCGCGAAAGCTGAACTCTCCAACCTTATCCTTTAACGCATGTAAAGCCCATGCCCCATGTTGATAGAATGTAAGCGAGTTTGCTTTGGGATCTAACAAAACAGTACTTTTTCCTCTAGCAGTCTGCTCGTTCAAAGCCTCGGCATACTCATATAATTGATGTTGAAAATAAGAATTACCGTATAAATCCTTTTCGGCTAGCAATGCATAATAACTAGCAAACCCTTCATGCAACCAGTGGTGCTTTGCATCTGTCTCGGTAACTAAATCACCAAACCATTGATGTGCTAACTCGTGCGCATTTACGTTTACATAACTACGGTCATTTGCTCCTAGCGCATCGGTAAAAAACACATCGCTAAAAACGGTTAAACCTGTATTTTCCATCCCAGAATATAAAAAGTCTTTTACAGGAATTTGCTTATAATCTTGCCATGGAAATGCTACTCCTATCTCTCCTTCTAAGAAATCAAAAATCTCTTTAGAATGTTGATAGGTAGTCGCTACTTTATCTCCTTGATTTTTATAATAGTAATATTCTAGAGGTATCCCAGAAGAACTACTCTCTTTTTTAACCTCATAATCTCCTACAACCACGGCCAGCAAATAACTAGACATAGGTTTTTGCATGGTGTATTTCCATGTTTTCACATCTGCACCATTTGTCACGTTTTTAAGAACACCATTTGCTACAGCAAGCTTAGAAGAAGGAGCGGTAATAGACGTATTCCAGATGATCTTATCATTCATATCATCAATACTAGGCAACCAGTTGCTGGTGTATTTACCTTGTCCTTGCGTCCATACTTGATCCCACAAACGATCATCGTCTATATCTATATGGTACATAGCCTTTGATGGGTAACTGGTAAAAGAGATATGCAGCACGTGCTCCTCTCCTGCCTTAAACGGAGCTTGTACGACAAGTTTCTTCCCATCATAAATCATTTTCACTTCCTTATTATCTAATAAGGCGCTGTAAGAAACTAGGTTTTTTGCATCTAGAAAAATAGATGGCGCATCATTTAAGATTTCAAGATTATAATCTATAGTACCTGTTATCTCATTAGAATTTGCATCTAGGTTTATAGACACATCAGCCTGTTTAAAATCTACCGTTGTTAACTGGCTAGGCGTGTTTTGTGATTGAGAAAAATAAGCTCCAAAAAGAGCAACTAGTGTGATCCATTTCATAAGGGCGAAAAATACAAAAGATGTACCGCAATTAACTCCTAACGAGTCATGCTTAACTTTTATTAACGATAAGACTATCACTACCGCATAAAGTTTTAAGAAACTGATCTTACTCTACGAGTATAAATCTCTATTTTCGTAACTTAAATTAAGCACCATTGTACGAGAACAGTTTCCCTCATAAAAGATTTGGATTAACCCTAGAATTTCTAGAAAAACACATCCCTAAAACAGATACCATTCTAGATTTAGGTGTTGAAAATCCGTTTTCTGTGATTATGAAAAATGCTGGTTATAAAGTACAAAACACTACTGGACTAGACCTAGATGACGACGTGAGTGAAATTGAGAAATTTAATGGCGATGTCGTTACTGCTTTTGAAATTTTTGAGCACCTAGTAAGTCCATACACTTCTTTAAAAGCTATTAAAAGTAATAAAGCCGTGATAAGCGTCCCTTTAAAACTATGGTTTTCTAGTGCTTACCGTAATAAGAACGATATAAGAGACCAACACTATCATGAATTTGAGCCTTGGCAACTGGATTACGTTCTAGAAAAAGCAGGCTGGAAAGTGGTAGATCGCATGAAATTTACAAATCCTATTAAAAAAATAGGCCTACGTCCCTTACTGAGAAAATTTACAGATCGCTATTACCTAGTTTATTGTGAAAAAGTGAATCCTTCATAGCCGTTGAAAATAGCCATTATCATACCTGCTCATAATGAAGAACAATTCATTAAACTAACCTTAGACAGTCTAGTGCAACAGACTTATAAGGCAGCACAAATAGTGGTGGTAGATGATAACTCTACAGACGCTACTTATGACATAGCTTGCTCCTATTCTACTGTGCTACCTATTCAAGTGGTAAAAACCTCTTCTAGTGCGCAAAACATACCAGGTTCTAAGGTGATCAATGCCTTTAATTATGGATTATCTCAAATAGATCTCGAGGATTATGATATCGTCTGTAAATACGATTCGGACTTAATTTTTCCAGATCATTATTTAAAAGATGTGGTGACTCGCTTTCGCGAAAGCGAAACAACAGGAATGGCAGCAGGACATTGTACCATTGATAAAGATGGTACATGGCAAGTAGAAAACCAAAACAATCCTGATCATATAAGAGGTGCCTTAAAAGCGTACAGAACAGAGTGCTTTAAACAAATAGGTGGTCTCAAAGCAAGTATAGGTTGGGATACGATTGATGAGATGCTGGCGCGTTTTTATGGCTGGAAAGTCATTACTATTGCTGGTTTACATGTAAAACATTTAAAACCTACAGGAGCCGCTTATAATTCTAGATCAAAATACCTGCAAGGAGAGGCTTTTTATAAAATGCGATATGGGAGGATGCTCACCTTTATTACCGCTGCAAAAATGGCTTGGAATAAAAAACAATTCCAACTTATTACCGATTATTTAAAAGGTTACCATCTGGTACAAAAAAAGAACCTTGCACCACTGGTAACAGAAGAGCAAGGTCGTTTTATAAGAAATTACCGCTGGAACGGTATAAAATCTAAATTAGGTTTCTAGAAATTAAAAGCTAGACCTACACTTACATTAAACTGGTTATACAATTCTTCTTGTACTGTTAGATCTCCAGATTTATATTGTGCTAGTGGAAAAGCAGCCTCTGTATAAACACCAAAACCGTCTGTAAAGAAATATCTAGCACCTACGTGACCACCAAAGTTTTTTGTACTGAAAGCAAGACCTGGATAAAAATCAAACATAGGATCTATGTTGATAACGTTACCTATGTTTGCGTTAAAACGTAATTTTATAGTCGCTCTTTCATCAAAGTCTGCATCTATATCATCATCTAGACCTAATGCATAGTTGACACCTAGACCCATAGAAAAATTCTCTGCAAGACCATAATCATATGTCCCTTGAATACCAGTAGCACCTGACTGAAAGTCTGCACCTATTTGTACTTTTTGATCTCCTTTACCTGCAAATATTTGAGCATTTACAGTTACACCAGCTATAAGAGCTGCGATAAGTAATATTTTTTTCATGTTGTTAAGTTTTAATTTTGCGGTTGCAAATATAAGATTATCAAGTTAAAAGAAACTTATTGTTTTAACACATCGCTTATAGGGTTACCAGTAGCTCCATTAGGAAATCCTATTTTTAAAAGACTCGATATAGTAGGTGCGATATCTATAATTTCTGTACGCATACTACTAGAACCTTTATTGATTCCATTACCATAAAATAATAATGGTACGTGTGTATCATAACTTTGAGAACTACCGTGTGTAGAACCAGTTTTAGAGTAAGAAATAACAGCAGGTTCTAGAACATAAATCACATCACCACTACGCTTGTGATGAAAACCATTTTGAATCAACTTTCCTGTGCCATCTTGCATAGTACCAGATACTAACGCATTTCTAGTAAATACCTTATCAATGTGTTTATAATCTACTATAGTCATTGCTATAAAGTTCTCTAGATCGATAGGATTGATATTATTTTTAATCAGGTTTGCTTTATCAAAGAATATCTGGTCGTTAGAAATGTTAGAAATCAAATCGTTTACACCATACTTAGATTGTATCGCTGTATTGAGATTATCTTTAAAGTCAGATCTATTAAAGTAACCTGCGTTTATTCTTCTAGTTTGAAGATAGGCAGGGTTGTTAATCGCACCATGATCTGCAGTAAGGAAAATGGTATAATTACCTTTACCTACTTCTTGATCTAGAGCTATAAAAAGACGCTCTAAATCTTTATCCAGTCTTAAATAAGTATCTTCTACCTCTACAGAATTAACTCCATATTGATGTCCTATATAATCGGTACTAGAAAAACTAACCGCTAGAAAATCAGTAACCTCATCCTTACCCATATTTTCTGCTTTTATAGCTTCTATGGCAAAATCTGCGACGATGCTATTACCATAAGGAGTTGCTTTTATAAGACTGTAGTTGTCATTTTTCTCTCTCAGGCTATTTAAGTCATAAGGAAATACAGCGTTAGTCTTACCTCTAGGTGCTTTTTCAAATTTGTTAAGATCAGTACCGCTAGCCGTATACGTTTCTATTGGGTAAAGCGTGTTCCATGTTTTAAGATAATCGTCTGCTTTTCTAGAGGCATTAAAATCTGCCGCCCATTTAGGCAGTTGTTCTAGATAAAATGTACTAGAAATAAAACTTCCTTTATCACCACCTTCAAACCAGTAAGCAGCATCTGCCGCGTGTCCTGCTGGTAAAATGGCGCCTCTATCTTTTACAGAAATCCCTATCACCTTTGCTTTACCTTGAGTGTGCAATTCTAGTTGATCTGTCACTGTAGTCGTTAACATTCTGCGTGGTGACATTTTACCGTCGTCACTTAAAGAACCTACACCACTCACCTGGTCGTCACTTGCATTATAAATCACTTTACCTTCAAATTTATCGTACCAGTTATTGCCTATAATTCCATGATTCATAGGTGAAGTACCTGTATAAATAGACGCATGTCCAGGCGCTGTATACGTAGGTACATAATTGTAATGATTGTTAGTAAGATTAAAACCATCATTCATCAATCTCTTAAAACCACCGTCAGAATAACGGTTATAAAATCTAGATAAATAATCATACCTCATTTGATCGACAACGATACCTACTACCAGTTTAGGTGCATTTTGAGAAGCATCCATTTCTGTTATAGAAGATGTAGAAGGTTGTTGGTCTCGCTTTCGCGAAAGCGTGCTACAAGAAGTCAAAAAGACAAAAAGAAGTATCAGAGAAAGTAAATTCTTCATGGAAAAATATTTTTCACAAAAGTAAACTATGAAAAAATGAACAAGTTTAATAAAGCATTAAATTATGTAGGATTATTTTTATCTATTTTTACCACGATGAGATTTTTAAGACACATAGGACGTTATATGATCATGTTGTACGGCGTTTTTAAACGACCGACTAAAGCAATAGTTCTTAAGGAGTTGATCCTTAAAGAAATAGACGACCTTATTATAGGTTCTCTAGGTATAACCGCATTTATATCTTTGTTTATGGGTGCCGTTGTAGCGTTACAGACGGCGCTTAATCTAGATAATCCATTGATTCCTAAATCATTGATAGGTTTTGCTACCAAGCAGTCTATAATTCTAGAATTTGCCCCTACATTTATATCGGTTATTATGGCTGGTAAAGTAGGTTCTTATGTTACCTCTAGTATAGGTTCTATGCGTGTTACTGAGCAAATAGATGCTCTAGAAGTAATGGGTATCAATCCTTTAAATTATTTGATTTTCCCTAAAATTATTGCCCTACTTTTCTACCCATTCTTGATTGCTATCATCATGTTCGTAGGAATAGCTGGTGGTTATCTAGCGGCTGTTTATGGTGGCCTTTCTAGTTCAGAAGATTTTATAGTAGGATTACAAGATAGTTTTATCCCTTGGCATGTTGCTTATGCTTTTATAAAAACAATGGTCTTTGGATTAATGCTTGCGACTATACCTAGTTACCATGGTTATTATATGGAAGGTGGAGCGCTAGAAGTAGGTAAAGCGAGTACGACCAGCTTTGTCTGGACTTGTGTCGCTATCATTATAGCAAATTATATTCTAACTCAATTACTTTTAAGCTAATGATACAGGTAAACGATTTGCGCAAGAGTTTTGGCGATGAAGAAATTCTAAAAGGAATTACTGCAACATTTGAAAAAGGAAAAACCAACATGATTATAGGTGCCAGTGGATCTGGTAAATCTGTTTTTCTTAAAAACATGTTGGGTCTTTTTGTTCCTGATAGTGGTGAGATTATTTATGACGGAGAGCCTCTTAATGAAATGGAAATAGATCGCAAGAGTAACTTGCGTAAAGAAATGGGAATGCTTTTCCAGCACAGTGCCTTATTCGACTCATTAACTGTAGAAGAAAACGTTATGTTCCCTTTACGTATGTTTACAAAAATGCGTTTAAAAGAACGACAGGAAAACGCAAACGAGATATTAGAACGTGTAAATCTAGTAGGTCTTAATAAAAAAATGCCTAGTGAGATATCTGGTGGACAGCAAAAACGTGTGGCACTAGCAAGAGCGGTAGTAAACAATCCAAGATTTTTATTTTGTGATGAACCCAATTCTGGACTCGACCCTAAAACGGCAACGGTAATCGATAACTTAATTCAAGAAATCACACACGAGCGCGATATCACTACAGTAATCATATCGCACGATATGAACTCTGTAATGGAAATAGGTGAAACCATAGTCTTCTTAAAAGATGGTAAACTGGCCTGGAAAGGCACCAACCAAGAGATCTTTAAAACCGATAATGAAACCGTAACTGACTTTGTATATAGTTCTAACCTGTTTAAGAAGGTTCGTATTGCGCAGAATAAGGGGCTTTAATCAATACTTTAATAAGAGCTTTTCTATTTATTGCTTCAATCAAATTAGTTTTCTCATTAATTTCTGAAGAGTTAAACTCTTGATAGGATTCACCTACTTCATGAATTAAAGAAAACTCATCAATTTTATTTTCATAAAGAATTCTCTTGCTACTCCTAACAATACCATTAGCGGTTGAAATATAAAAATCTTGAAAATCACCATATTCATTAACAGCAAGTTCTTTAAGGTGTTCTAGACTCTTTACCAGTATTTTTTATAGAATTTAGAAATAAAAATTATCCTATCGAAAGCTTAGCAGCATCTTGCCATAGATAATGAGGCATTGGTTCCTCTAAAACCCAGTTAATACTCATAGGCTTTGAACCATAATGATCTTTTAATTTACCTTCACCAATAAAGACATAGCCTATACTTTTTCCAAATTCATTTTTTTGTTTCTCGCGTACAAAAAGTAAAATCTTTTTTGAGTTTTTTTCATGCTGAATATATGACATTCCTTTGCCTGTATTTGGTCCTGCTTCATTTTGTGTTTGCCAGTGAAACAATGATTCTGTAACTGCATAATCATCGTACATAGTGGTAGGCGAAAAATTCTCTTCTGACTTAACAAGGTTGATAAAAAGCACTTCTGTTTTTAATATTTTATTCTCTGCTGCTCCTTCTCTATTAGATGATTTTTTTTCAAATGTGCTTAAACCAAAAGCTACAAGTATTTGATCTCTAGTATAACGACCATGAAGTTGTAACGGTTGTTCATAAGGTAATTCTAACGGTTTTTCTCTAAAGTTAATTCTTTCGATAAGCAACTCTAAAACTTCTTGTATTTCTAGAACAAGCACAGTGTTTAAACCTATAGCTTGTATACTTTTTTCAATTGTGTCAAACCCTCCTGCTTGTTGCCATACATCGTAATGTAGCATCAAAAGCATTAATTTTTCTTTTTCATTAAATGTTGAAATTTCAATTTGAAAATTTTGCTTTGCAATTTTCAAAATGAAGCTAAAATAACTCAAAGAATTAGTGGATAACCATTTGTTTGAAATTGCAGAAACAATTACTTTCTCATTTACTGATTCAAAATCATCCATTTTACCTGCAATCTGACAAAGCCTTTTCCAACTACCTCTCTTATAAAGAGTTTCAACCGGAATATTATAAAATTGAGTGAAATTTCTAATATTTAATTGAAGGTTTGTTTCGTTTTGAAATTGCTGGATTTTTTTAATTATCCGTTTTTTATTAAAAGAAGTGGTTGAAGCTATATTACTTAAAATAGATTCTTTAGCTTTTTTCTCTAATATGATAGAACAGCCTAATGGTAGATGAGGGAAATTATCTTCTAATTCTTTAATAACTGTTGTATTTGTCTTCCCGATTAAAGCTCTGAATTTACTTTCAAAATTGTACTCTGAATGTGCATTACCAACGAAGTCTAAAACTGTCAAACAATCTTTTTCTTCAAAAAGTCGCAAACCTCTACCTAATTGCTGTAAGAATATAGTTAAACTTTCTGTAGGTCTTAAAAACAATATGGTATCAATTTGAGGAATATCAATTCCTTCATTAAAAATATCAACGACAAATAAATAGTTAATCTCCTTTTTCTCTAACTTTTGACGGATAATTTCTCGATCGTTACTATTACTACTTGCTAAATAATCTGATTTTAAACCGGCAAGAGTAAACTTTTTAGACATATACTTCGCATGTTCTATAGAAACACAATACCCTAAAGCTCTAACTTCATTAATATCCTTTGTGTACTTTTCTAATGCATCTATAATTTCTCTAACTCTTCTATCGTTTTCTGTATAGATATCAGTTAATTCACTTACAATATATCTTCCTCGAGTCCAGCTTAAACCGGATAAATCAACGCTATCTGTTATACCAAAATATTGAAAAGGACAAAGCAACTTTCTATTCATTGCTTCTGGCAATCGAATTTCTGCAGCTATCTTATTGTCAAAATCCAATAAGATATCACCACCATCCATTCTTTCTGGCGTAGCTGTGAGACCTAAGAGAATCTTTGGCTTGAAATAATTGATTATTGAGCGATAAGACTTAGCCGTTTGGTGATGACATTCATCCATAATGATATAATCGTAGTAATCTGGAGATAAATTACTATATTCAAGCTGATTATGGACAGTTTGAACTGATGCAAATACAATTTGAAAATCATTAGGAATTTTACCATCAACCCATAATTCACCAATATTATTATTCCGTAAAACACCTTGGAAAGTTGAAAGTGATTTTTGTAAGATCTCTTTCCTATGAGCTAAAAAAAGTAATTTTGACGAATCATTCTTCTGCTTAAAACGCTTATAATCAAATGCAGAGATTACCGTTTTACCAGTCCCTGTTGCAGCAACAACCAGATTTCTATATCTATTATGAACAACTCTCTCAACATCTAATTTTTCTAAAACCTCCTTTTGATAAGGAAATGGATTGATGTCAAAAAAAACTGTATTATTTTCAAAAGGCTTACTAAACTTACTTTGTTTTAAAGCACCTATCAACTTTTCTTTGTGAATAGATTCATCAAATAACTCAAAATCATCACTTAACCAGTAAGTATCAAATGTCTTCTGAAATTTACTTATAATGTGAGACACTTCTTTAGTGGTAATTTTCAAATTCCATTCTAAACCATCAGTTAATGCAGATCTAGAAAAATTAGAAGAACCTATATAAGCAGTATGAAATCCTGTATTTCTATAAAACAAATATGCTTTTGCGTGTAATCGCTCATTCTTTGTATTATATGAAATCTTAACTTCGGTATTTGGTAATCGAGCCAGTAGTTGAATAGCTTTATAGTCCGTTGCACCTATATATGTAGTTGTAATTATATTGAGTTTCCCGCCACGTTCTGTAAACTCCCTTAATTCCTTTTCAAGAATTATTATTCCTTTAAACTTAATAAAAGATACCAATAAATTTATCTTGTTCGAAGAAAGAATCTCTTTTTTGAGCTCACTTTCCAATGACAAACCTCCATTTCCACCTGTGAACAACTCACTTTGAGTTAATCTAGTATAAGGTGTTATTTCTTTAAGATGTAAATCTAAATTTGAGAAATGCGCATCTGCTTTGGAAAAAACAGCTTTTAAAACTTCCCCTTCTATATTTACAATGTCATTATCAAAATTTTGACTTTGAAGTTCTTCTTTAAGTAGTCTAATTATTTTATTAGCAATTTCAATTTGAAGCTCTATTTTATTACTCCCTTTTATAACCTTAAATGCTTTTTTAAGTGTTTTCGAGATATGATTAGATAAAATAGATGAAGCTTCCTCCTTATCTATCGCAACTTTCTTTAAATAAAAATTCTGCTTATCAAGTTCATTTAGTTTTTGAGACACCAGTTGAGTAACTAATTCTTCATATATCCCTTGATTCATAATTTTTCTAATTTTCTAAAACAAATGACTTAATTCATTAATAAAAATCATTTTTATTAATTGAAAAAGCTCTCTAGAATAAAGTTCTTGAGAGCTTTTTTTTACTTCTATCAACTACCTACTACTTCGTTGTTTTTTCAATTACAGGAAAAGACTCGTTGACTTTTATTTTATTGGGCTTCATGCGGTAAGAAAGCCAGTTTGCCATGTTTTTTCTCATGGTCTGTGTATCGTTTCCAGTAAGTGTAGAGTCTTTATAACTTACCGTAAACACGTCTGTGGTGTCATAGGTTTGCGTTAATAGATCTTTCTTAATCTCATGTGCATGTGCTATACTAGATAATTGCGGATAGATCAATGCTGCCTCTTCACTTATCATCTCTATTTTTTGAGTTTTACTATTTAAAATATTCAACTCATTTTGTAAAGCGATAATGCGCTGGTCTTTATTTTGTAATTGCTTTATATCGTTGATACGCTCTTCTTGCAATTTTTCAAAATTCTCATTTCCAGAATTTAAAATCGTACGGCTACCTTGATAAATTTCTATTTTACTTTCTTCAAAACCGTCTATTTTGGCAAATCTTGCTTTCCAGTCATTGATTAACGATTCTGGCACTTCTTTACCTAAAAGAGTTACATCTAGTTGTTTCTTTTCTTGATCCCATTCTGGTGTTGCTCTAGTACCTTCATAAATCATGTTTTCTTGAACAAATTTCTTTGAATCGATTATGAATTTTTGCTTCTCATACAATTGTATAAAAAACCAAATAGAAGGAGCTAAAACTATGAAACCTACTAGTGCCGCTATACGAGACGTACGTTTTCTTTTTGCCTCATTTGCATATTTCACCATAGGAAACTGCAATAATTTACAGACTAAATAAGTAGTAAGTGCTATAAACACAGCGTTGATACAAAATAAGTACATCGCCCCACCAAAGAATCCCCATTCTCCATTTGCTATACCAAAACCTGCCGTACACAGCGGCGGCATTAAGGCTGTAGCAATAGCTACACCTGCAATGGCATTAGAAATAGTTCCTTTTTTAGCTTTGGCAACTATAAGCGCTAGACCACCAAATATAGCGACCAATACATCTAGAATGTTAGGCGCAGTTCTCGCGAGTATCTCACTTTCTGCCTCTTTAATAGGAGAGATAAAAAAGTACAAGGTCGCTGTAAGAAGAGACAGTACTACCATTACACCTAGGTTTGTTAGAGAACGACGCAACATTTTACTGTCATTAATAGCCGTACCTAATCCCATACCTACTATAGGACCCATAAGTGGAGAGATAAGCATGGCACCTATCACTACCGCAGTAGAATTTGCATTAAGACCTATAGATGCCACCATGATAGAAAATATCAAAATCCAGGCATTGTGTCCTTGAAAAGAGATATCCTTTCTTACAGAGTCTATGGTTTCATGACGGTCAGAGTCCTCACGTATATCTAGAAGATTGTGTAAAAACTCCATAATATTCTCCCAGATTCCAGATATTTTTTGCTGATTATCCTCGAGAACATTCTCCTCTACTTTATTAATATTCTGTTCTTCCATTAACCTATATTCTTACCATATTTTTCCATGGCTTTATTGCGTATTTCTTTGATCTCCTGCTCTGCAGTCATAGGAATAATCATCAATACATCGTCTTGATCTACTACTATAAAATTTTCTAGTCCTTGAACGATTACTTTTTTACCAGCTGCCGTTCTTATCATATTTTTACTAGAATCTATCTCTGTTACAGACGCATTTACTACAGCGCTGTCCTTTTCATTTTTATCTAGCTTTTCATAGAGCGAGCCCCATGTCCCTAGATCATTCCAGGAGAATCGTGCAGGTAATACATAGACGTCTTTACTTTTTTCCATGATCGCATAATCGACAGAAATGTTATCGGCTTTTGGATAATTTTCTTCCAGCCATTCCGTTTCCTCGTTGGTATTAAAAACAGATAATCCATTTTTAAATAAAGAGGTTAATTGTGGTTGCGCTTTCGCGAAAGCGGAAACAACACTATGTACATTCCAGATAAAAATCCCTGCATTCCATAAAAAATTACCTGCAGCGATAAATTCTTGAGCCGTTTTAAGATCTGGTTTCTCTCTAAATTGAGATACCTTTTTCACCTCACTTGCCTCCTTATTAAATTCAATATATCCATAACCAGTATTAGGAAATGTAGGCTGAATACCTAAGGTCATTAACGCATCTGGATGTTCTTTACAGAAATCAAATGCCGTATTAAGGTCTTCGTTAAAAATATCTTCTTCGGCAATGTAATGATCGCTAGGTGCGACTATCATACTCGCCTGCGGATTCATTTTTTGAATCTTTAAAGCAGCCAGTAAAATACATGGAGCGGTATTGCGCATAGCAGGCTCTGCAACGATGTTGTCAAAGTTCATGTCGGGCAATTGCTCCTTTACAAGATCTACATAGGCCTCGTTTGTTAATACTAATATGTGTTGTGCTGGGATTTGATGCTTTAATCGATCAAAGGTCATCTGTAAGAGTGACTTACCCATTCCTAACATATCGTGAAATTGTTTAGGAAAAGATTGCTTACTTACTGGCCAGAATCGAGAACCAACACCGCCAGCCATAATTACTGCGTAGTTGTTGTTATTCATAATGTCTTTAATACTTCTACTTGCGCGTTAGGTTGGAAAAGATACACTTTTCCACTGCTTATTTCTACACAACGGTAGCGTTTACGCAATTTACTTCCTTTTTGGAATTTTCTACCGCTAGGTCCTAAAAAGATAGTCCCTTCTTGTATTTCAAAGATATAGCTTTTATCACTTTGTGGGTCGTAAGATTTTAGGGCGACACTCATCATTGCATCTGTATCGCTACTCGCTTTAGGATTTTTAAAATGTCGCGCTAGTACAGGCAGTAAATCTTTGGGAAAAATGTCTGGCCTTAAAAAGGGCAACATGAGTTTTTGAAAGGTATGTTTCCACTCTACTCCATGGGGTTTTATCTGTCTACCATATTTTTGAAACGCCACTAGGTGTGCTATTTCATGTACGAGAGTAATTAAAAACCGGTACTTATTAAGATTTGCATTTATAGTTATCGCATGAGAACCGTCAGGGTTTTTGCGATAATCTCCATGTCTGGTCTTGCGCTCATTCACAATTTTAAGATGCACCTCATTTTGCTCCAGTAATGCAGTTAATGGGGCTGCGGCAAGCTTAGGAAGATACTTTTCTAAAACTGACATTTTAAAAGATACTATTCTTGAACTGCGATATTAAAAATAATTAGAAGGAAATCATCGATTTTACACCATTAATAATTACTAAAATTTACAGTAAACTGATTATTTATAAAAGCATAGTCGTTATGTTTGTAAGTCTGTCTACGAAGTTATAGATTTAGAAAATTACATTAAATATTTAAAGTACAACAATGAGAAAAGAAACAAGAGAAAAAGGTTGGAATGATTTAAAGACTAACGATAGCTGGGCAACCTTTAAAATATTATCTGAATTTGTAATGGGATTTGAACGCATGAGTCGTATCGGACCATGTGTATCTATTTTCGGTAGTGCTAGATTAAAACCAGATAATGAATACTATCAACTAGCGACAGAGATAGCTGGTAAAATAGTAGATAATGGTTATGGAGTTATTACAGGTGGTGGACCTGGTATTATGGAGGCTGGTAATAAAGGTGCTCACCTAGCTGGTGGTACATCTGTAGGTCTTAATATCGCATTGCCATTTGAGCAACATGATAACCCTTATATTGATCATGACAAGAGTCTTGATTTTGATTATTTCTTTGCTCGTAAAGTAATGTTTGTAAAATACTCTCAAGGTTTTGTTGTGATGCCAGGTGGTTTTGGTACCCTAGATGAGTTGTTTGAAGCAATTACATTAATTCAAACTAATAAAATAGGTAAATTCCCTATCATACTGGTAGGTACAGATTTCTGGAGTGGTTTACTAGACTGGATCAAATCTACTCTTGATAAAAAGTTCTTTACCATATCGCCACAAGATATTGATTTACTACATGTAGTAGATACTAGTGACGAGGCTATTGAAATTATCAATGAGTTCTATTCTAAATACAGCTTGAGTCCTAATTTCTAGGGTTATTGCAATTTAAAGTTCAAGTCTTTGTTATATAAACAGGAAACTCCTGTGATATTTTATAACTAGACTTGAACTTCATTTTAAATTATTTTTTATTCTACCAAAAGCAAATCTTATACAGATTATGACTAAAAAGCTAGTTCTTATTTTGCTTTTGTTTACTTGTGTCCTACACGCACAGCACAAAACAAATATTATCGCACATCTAGATAGCGATAAAGACTTGCTGTCCATAAATCAAGATCTAGAGATTCATAACGATAGCGATGTAGCATGGGATTACATTGTACTTCTAGACTGGGCAAATGCATTTTCTTCTACACAAACACCGCTTGCAACACGCTTTGCCGAAGATTTTAAGAACAAATTTCAGTTTGCAAATGATGAAGAGCGTGGTAGAACAACTATTACCACAGACTCTAATTTTGATCAACACTATCGCATCGAGCGACTAGAAGGTCAACAAGATATTATAAAACTTTATTTTAACGAGCCATTGCTACCAGGCGCTACTCGTAACATAGATTTAAATTATACCGTTAAAATCCCTGAAGACGATTTTACCGGATATGGAAAAAACTCTAAAGGAGAATACTCTCTAAAACACTGGTACCTGCACCCTGCACCGTTTAAAAATGGAGATTGGGATTATTATTCTCATAAAGATCTAGATGATTTCTATGGCGCACCCATGGATTTTTCGATCTCTCTACACATACCTGCAACACATCGAGCGATAAGTAATATTACCACTGAACAAGAGGCGTTACCAGACACGCGTCATAGTTATTTATTTACGGCAAACCATAATCGCGGTGTTATTCTTCATGTGCTCAACGACATCGATATTTTTAAAACCTACAGTGTACCAGGCATCAACATCATCACAGATATAGATGACAGCGATGTGCCTCTAGAAATGAAAGTGATTTTTAACGATAGAATCGCTAGCTTTCTTCAGACTAGACTAGGTGCTTATCCAGAAAAAGATGTCTCTGTATCCGACCGTTATTATCGAGAGAATCCAGTTTATGGATTGAGTTCGCTACCTAGTTTTATAAATCCCTTTCCTGCTGGATTTACTTATGAAATTAAAATGCTCAAAACACTAACTCGCAAATGGGTAGACACTGGCATACACGTAAACCCAAGAGACGAAGCCTGGATACAACAATCTATCATGGTGTATTTAATGATGCAATACCAGCAACTTTATTATCCAGATCTTAAAATAAGTGGTAAGCTTAGTAATGTATGGGGTTTAAGAGGTTTTAATGTCACGCAACTCAAATTTAGCGAGAGTTATCCACTACTCTATCTTAACAGTGCAAGACGTAATCTGGATGAGGCTGTTAATACTCCTGCAGACCAGCTGGTAAAGTACAACCAGCAATTAGGAATACCTTTTAAAGCTGCCATAGGTCTAAATTTCTTAAACGATTACCTAGAAGATAGCAGTCTAGAACAATCTATAAGAGATTATTACACCGCAAATCATAACGCTTACACAGACGTTTCTGATCTTAGAAAAATAGTGCAACAAGACGCTTCTAAAGATGTCAACTGGTTTTTTGACGACTATATCACGACCCATAAACAACTGGACTGGACGATAAGAAACGTTCATAAAACCAAAGATTCCGTTTCATTCAGAATCAAGAATAAATCGCAACTTAACATTCCTGTTCCTGTCTATTTACTAGATAACGACAGCATTATAGATAAGAGATGGATAGAAGGTGTGAGAGGTGATAGTGTGATCTCGCTTTCGCGAAAGCGTGCCAACAGAATAGCCATAAACTATGAAAAGCTCATAACCGAGTTTAATCAACGAGATAATTACAAGACATTAAAGGGCTTCCCTTCATTGAACCGCCCGCTAGAATTCCGTTTATTTAAAGATGTGGAAGATCCAGAACGTTCTCAAATATTTTTAATGCCAGATATAGAGTTTAATATCTATGACGGTCTTACTCTAGGAACACGATTTTACAATGGAAACTTATTACCGAAACCATTGCGCTACAGCATAAAACCAGGGTACGGAACAAATTCTAATAAGATTGTGGGGTCTGTTAGTTTGAGCTATTCACATCCTGTTCAAAATCGAGAAGAAAGACTGTATCAAGTGAGGTATGGAGTGAGTGCAAATACATTTTCTTATGCTGATGATTTATTGTACAGACGTGCGAGCGGTTTTTTACAATTTAGTTACCGTCCAAAAGATTTACGTAGTAATAAAAGACAGTCATTAAGCTTTAGAAATATTTATGTAGATCGTGATCGTGACCCATCGAGTCCAGTAGACGAACCAGATTATAATGTATTCAGCATGAATTTTTCTCATTCTGATAATAATTTGAAACGTGTCTTTAATTATAACATAGGGACCGAGGTCTCTAGTAAATTTACTAAAGCTACTTACAGAATGCGATGGCGCAAGTTGTTTAAAAATAACAGACAGCTAGATTTTAGAGTTTTTGCTGGTGCTTTTCTATCCAATAATTCTCAGTCTAACGGCGATTTTTTCTCCTTTGCACTAGATAGACCTACAGATTATTTATTTGATTACAACTACTACGGTAGATCTGAAGATAGCGGTTTATTCTCTCAACAGTTGATCGTGGCCGAAGGTGGTTTTAAATCTCAATTAGAACCAGCATTTGCAAATCAATGGATTACCACCGTAAATGGATCGTACAGTTTATGGAATTACATTCATGCTTATGGAGATGTAGGTTTTGTAAAAAATAGAGATCGTGATGCAAAATTTGTCTACGATTCTGGAATACGTTTAAATTTATTGCAAGATTATTTTGAGCTGTATTTCCCTGTTTACAGTAATAATGGCTGGGAAATGGGACAAGATAATTACGACCAAAAAATACGTTTTATAGTCACTCTAGACATTAACACTTTTGTAAAACTTTTTACCAGAAGGTGGTATTAGCTTTGTATTGTAACTCGCAGGTTAAAATTGTACCTTTGCGGTAATGGAAAAAACGATGCAAAACTCAGTTAACGGACAACAACAACTAGCTAGAGAAGACTTTAAAGAAGAACTACTTAGTGATTATAAAGTAGCGGTAACCAGTAGAGAATGTAGTCTCTTAGGTCGCCGAGAAGTTCTTACAGGTAAGGCTAAGTTTGGAATATTTGGTGATGGTAAGGAATTACCACAGCTAGCATGGGCAAGATCTTTTGAAAATGGAGATTTTAGAAGTGGTTATTATCGTGATCAAACATTTATGATGGCGATAGGAGAACTTACTATCGAGCAATTTTTTGCAGGCCTTTATGCAAATACCGATATTAATGATGAGCCTATGAGTGCCGGCCGTCAGATGGGTGGCCATTTTGCAACGCACAGTTTAAATGAAGATGGAAGCTGGAAAAGACTGATAGACCAGAAAAATTCTAGTGCAGACATCTCTCCTACAGCTGGACAAATGCCTAGATTATTAGGTCTAGCACAAGCATCTAAAGTTTATAGAAATAATGACCTTATTGCTGCAGACAACGGTTTTTCTAATAAAGGAAACGAGGTTGCTTGGGGTACAATAGGAAATGCAAGTACGAGTGAAGGCCATTTCTGGGAGACTTTTAATGCTGCAGGAGTTCTTCAAGTACCTATGGTAATAAGTGTATGGGATGACGATTACGGAATCTCTGTACATGCAAAACACCAGACAACTAAAGAGAGTATAAGTAAAATACAAGCTGGTTTTCAAAGAGATGAAAAACATGATGGTTTTGAAATCATGGTGGTTAAAGGTTGGGATTATGTCGCTCTAGTAGAGACTTATGAAAAAGCTAGCAAAATTTCAAGAGAACAACACGTACCTGTGTTAATACACGTGGACGAACTTACACAGCCACAAGGTCACAGTACCAGT
This sequence comes from Nonlabens sp. Asnod2-A12, assembly GCF_045063745.1. NCBI lineage: Bacteria > Pseudomonadati > Bacteroidota > Flavobacteriia > Flavobacteriales > Flavobacteriaceae > Nonlabens > Nonlabens sp. Asnod2-A12. Next base: position 1,202,208 of record NZ_JBEFOB010000003.1, read on the forward strand.
GGATCTCACGAGCGTTATAAAGATGAAGACCGTCTTAAATGGGAACGTGAGTATGACTGTAACGTTCAATTTAGAAAATGGTTGATCGATAATGATTTTGCGACAGAAGAAGAACTTTCTGAACTAGAAAAATCCATTAAAAAACAAGTAAGAGAAGGTAAGAAAGCTGCATGGAATGCTTACTTAAACCCTATTACTAGCGAGCGTGATGAGGCTGTAACCCTTATTAACGCTGTAGCAGATATTTCTTCAAATGGTGTTTTTATTAAACCACTAGCTGAAAAGCTTAAAGGAGAAAAAGAACCATACCGCAAGGATACATTTGAAGCGGTAAGAAAAACTTTAAGATTTACACTTCAAGAAAAACACGATGCTATTACAGCATTAAACAACTGGCTTACAGAAAATAAGGAAAGAGTACAAGAAAAATACAGCAGCAATTTATATAGTGAGTCTGTAGAAAGCGCTGTTCAAGTAGAAGCTGTCGCCCCTATTTATGATGAGACTAGTGAAGATGTAGACGCACGACTTATCATGCGTGATAACTTTGACGCTTTATTTGCAACGCATCCAGAAATCATGGTTTTCGGTGAAGATGCAGGTCGCATAGGTGATGTGAACCAAGGTCTAGAAGGAATGCAAGAAAAGTATGGCGAGTTAAGAGTTGCTGATACTGGAATAAGAGAAGCAACTATACTAGGTCAAGGTATAGGACTAGCTATGCGTGGACTAAGACCTATCGCAGAGATTCAGTACCTAGATTACCTACTTTACTGTTTACAATTAATGAGTGATGACCTAGCTACCGTACAATATCGTACAGCAGGTAAACAAAAATCTCCAGTAATTATAAGAACTAGAGGTCATAGACTAGAAGGTATATGGCATAGTGGTTCTCAAATGGGTGGTATTATTAATCTAGTGCGTGGTATACATGTTCTCGTACCTAGAAACATGACCCAAGCGGCAGGTTTTTATAATACACTTATGGCAAGCGATGAGCCTGCACTAGTTGTAGAATGTCTTAACGGTTACCGATTAAAAGAAAAATTACCGGTTAATCTTGGAGAATTTAGAACACCTATAGGTAAAGTAGAAACATTAAGAGAAGGAAAAGACATTACTCTAGTATCCTACGGTTCTACTTTGAGAATAGTAGATGAAGCTGCAACAGAATTAGAAAGAGCTGGTATAGATGTAGAGATTATCGATGCGCAATCACTTTTACCGTTTGATTTAAATCATGAAATTCTAGAAAGTGTTAAGAAAACTAATAGATTATTAGTTATCGATGAAGATGTACCTGGCGGAGCTAGTTCTTACATATTACAACAAATAGTAGATGTACAAAATGCATGGCCATACCTAGATAGCAAGCCACAATGTATTGCTGCAAAACCACACAGACCAGCTTATGGTACTGATGGAGATTACTTCTCAAAACCTAGTGTAGACGATGTTTTTGACAAAGTTTATGACATCATGAATGAAGTAAACCCTACTAAATTCCCTAAGCATAGTTAATCTATGGCCATAAACGATAGACATATTTCTAGTAAATGGCGTCGTAAGATTCATGAAGTCATTTATGAAGCAGACACGCCTGCCGGTAAGTTTTTTGACATTATACTACTCGTAGTCATTATAATTAGCCTTATACTGGTTATGGTGGAAAGTGTCCCTGCCTACGGAACAAAATATGCTGATGAATTTATCATTGCTGAGTGGATTATTACCATATTCTTTACTATAGAATATATATTAAGGGTTATTTCTATAAATAAACCGACTAAGTATATTTTTAGTTTTTATGGTATGATAGATTTACTATCCACCATACCGCTATATTTAACCTTTTTCTTCGGTGGACTTAACGCTTTACTAGCCGTAAGATCTTTAAGGCTACTTAGAGTATTTAGAATATTAAAAGTTACTAGATATATAGGTGAAGCCGACAAGCTAAGTAAAGCCATACGATCTAGCGGTCCTAAAATTGCCGTTTTTCTTTTTGCTGTGCTTGTGGTTTCCATCATTATGGGGACACTCATGTATCTAGTAGAAGGTCCAGAAAGTGGCTTTGTGAGTATCCCTGTATCCATCTATTGGTGCATAGTTACGTTAACGACGGTAGGTTTTGGCGATATAGCACCTGTGACACCTTTAGGCCAGTTTCTTGCCACTCTTATTATGATTATGGGTTATGGAATTATAGCTGTCCCTACAGGAATAGTAAGTGCCGAATATTCCCAAAGTAATAAGGAAAATAACGCTGCACCACAAAACGATCCAGAATACCGACATGTAAACACTCAAAATTGTCAGAATTGTCACTCTCAAAAACATCAAGACGGTGCTGCCTTCTGTCATCAATGTGGATATTCTTTAGATGAATAACAAGACCCTTTTATGTATAGTAGGCCCTACTGGTATAGGTAAGACTGCTTTAAGTATCGCTTTCGCGAAAGCGTACAACACATCCATCATCTCGTCCGACTCTAGACAATTTTACAAAGAGATGACTATAGGAACTGCTGTACCAGAACCAGATGAACTAGCAGCTGCAGCGCACTACTTTATACAAGACAGAAGCATTCTTAAAGATTACTCTGTAGGAGATTTTGAAAGAGATGTTGTAGATATATTACCGACTCTTTTTGAGAAAAATGATGTCGTTATTATGGTAGGTGGAAGTGCTCTTTATGAAAAAGCAGTTACTCATGGATTGGATCAATTTCCTGATGTTTCCATAGAGATTCAAGATTCCTTGAGAGAAGAATTTGAAAATAAAGGAATAGCTTGGTTACAAAACAAATTGCAACAAATTGATCCAGAATATTACAACACGGTAGATATTCACAATGCTCATAGATTGTTAAGAGCTGTAGGAATTTATCGTGCTAGTGGTGAAAAAATGAGTGATTTAAGATCTGGAACTGCTCAACAACGAGATTTTAAGGTTGTTAAAATAGGTTTAGAGGCCAGTCGTGAAGATCTTTATGATCGCATAAATCGTCGAGTGGACATTATGTTAGAAAAAGGACTTGAAGAAGAAGCTCGTAAACTTCTAACCCACCAAGAACTTAATGCTTTACAAACTGTAGGTTATAAAGAATTTTTTGGATTCTTTAATAACGAGTATAGTTATGACGAAGCGGTGCGATTAATAAAGCGCAATACTCGTAGGTTTGCAAAACGCCAGTTAACCTGGTATCGCAAAGACACCTCTGTAAAATGGTTTCACTATGAAACTCGCCATACAGATATTGTACAGCGAGTTAGTGATTTACTTATGGGGGATAATCTTAATTAATAATCTACTTGATCTTTAACTAATAAACGGAAACCTTCTCCGTGAATGTTAACGATCTCTACATTATCATCTTCTTTAAGATACTTACGTAATTTTGCGATATACACATCCATAGATCTAGATGTGAAGTAGTTATCATCTCTCCATATTTTAGTTAACGCTAGTTCTCTAGGCATTAAATCATTAAGGTGAAGAGCAAGTAAACGTAGTAATTCATTCTCTTTAGGAGATAATTTTACTGGTTCCTTTTCACCTACAGATAAGAATCTCAGCTTAGAATTCAAATGAAAACTACCTATTTGAAATTCAAATTCTTTTGAATCTGCAAGACTATCCTGACCTTTACGTTGCATGATAGCTCTTATTTTCATAAGTAGCACCTCACTGTCAAATGGTTTATTTAGGTAATCATCTGCACCTACTTTATAACCTCTTAACACATCTTCTTTCATCGCTTTTGCAGTTAAGAAAATGATAGGCACTTCTTCATTTTTTTCTCTAATCTCCTTTGCAAGTGTAAATCCGTCTTTATAAGGCATCATTACATCAAGAATACAAAGGTCATAATTGTCTTTTTTGAATTTCTCAAATCCTTCCATACCGTTTTTAGCATGTGTTACATCAAAGTCATTCATTAAAAGGTAATCCTTTAATACAGTTCCAAAATTTGGATCATCTTCTACAAGAAGTATTTTTTTGTTCTCAGTTTCCATAAGTAATTAATTTAAATTATGTTATTATCGGCAAGTGAATACTAAATGTACTACCCTTACCTTTTGTACTTTCTACATGGATTTCTCCATTGCAGTCGTCTAGAATTCTTTTTGAATAAGCTAGACCTAGACCATGCCCTTTTACATTGTGAATGTCTCCAGTATGTTCTCTAAAGAACTTTTGAAACACTTTACGCTGTGCTTGCTTACTCATTCCTATACCTTGATCTCTAACTTTGATCACAAGTTTATCTTTTACATTTTCAGTGAACACATCTATAACTGGGCTACCCTCTGTATATTTTATAGCATTCTCTAAAACGTTTACTATCACATTAGTAATATGACTCTCATTAACTAAGACCTCTGTTCTCAAAGCTCCAAAATGAGTTTTTACCACTCCACCTCTTTCTTCTAGTATCAATTGAATATGAGAGATACTATCTATCATGATATCATCCATATCATGACGTTCTTTTTCTATATTTAAATCGTCTTTCTCAAGTTTAGAAATACGCAATACATTCTCTACCTGACTGTGCATACGTTTATTTTCTTCACGTATCATTCTATGGTAGTTTGCCACTTTTTCTGGATCTGATGATATTTTAGGATGCTTTAAAGAATCTAAAGCTAAGTTTATAGTAGCTATAGGTGTCTTAAACTCATGCGTCATGTTATTTATAAAGTCTGTTTTTATTTGAGAGATTTGTCTTTGCTTAAAAATTTGCTTTATAGCATTAGAATAAGCTACGACAATTACAGTAGTAAATATAAGGGATAACAAAGCCATTCCTGTTATGGAAGAAAGAATGTAAATCTTTCTATCAGGCATACTTATGTACAACTCATAAGGCTCTGTGTCTAAATTACCGTTCTTGTAAATAGAATAAGCCCATGTACCACTAGGTATAAAATCAAAGTCATCTGATTGTATACGTGTAGCAAATCCATCTTGATAGATAGCAAACTCAAATTCAGTCTCTATAGATCGATTAACTAACTCTTCCTTAATTATAGCCTGTAACTCTTCTTTACCTATACGTTGAGAAATAGGCAGTAAACTGTTATAATTACTTATAATCTCAGCATCTAGTTCTTTTTTGTATTTATCTAATTGAGATAACTCTTTGAAGGTTTTCCTTTTCTTTACAGAATCAGAACCTTTGACTAAAGAACTCTTTTTATTAAGTAACTTATTAAATGTAAGGCTATCTAAGTCTAGATCTAATAACTGAGGATTCAGTTTATAGTTTTCATTAATTAAACTATTACTATAGGCTGACGTTTCATCAAGATTTTGATTACGTTGTATAAGCATTAACTCACTTATAGTTCTAGAATCTGGTTGTACTCCCAGACTATCTCTAATATGATCTAGAACATTGTAAACTTTTTCTACCTCGCGATTATCTAATTCTGAAGATACAGATACTAGCGTCTGACTAACCGCAAATGAAAATTGATCTTCCTTATCATTAACACTATTGATGATCCAGTATATCTGGACCACAACAATACCTGCTAGGGATAAGCTCATCAAAGCTATTAAAGAATATAAAACTCGTTTCTGCACAGTGCAAATTTAACATATAGCTAAAGTGTTAAAAACTCTTTAACCATATATTAACTTTGTGAAATTAATAATAGTCTCTAATTTTTTAACAAAACATCGTGAATACTTCTCACAAAACCGCCTAATTCTTGAAGATCTTCATTTATGATAACAAAATCACTCAACATTATTCTTTGAGAATCAGACCATTGTTTACTCATTCTCAATCTTACCTCTTCTTCTGTAACTTTGTCGCGGGCCATAACCCTTCTATATCTTTCTTTTAAAGATGCAGTTACTAAAATAATTTGGTCACAAATTTCATTTCCTTTAGTCTCAAATAAAATTGCTGCTTCATAAATTACATAAGGCGCATTTTGTTCTTTTATCCAGTTATCAAAATACTGTCTCACAGCAGGATGAAGAATCTTATTTAAAGAACTCAATAATTCCTGATCACTAAATACCTTTGAGGCTATAAACTTTTTATTAGGCACTAATTTGCCCGCATTATCCCCTATATAAGATTGCTCACCTAATAAAGTTTTAACAGCATCTATTACAGTTTCATCAGTAGCTAATAGCTTCTTAGAGATATTATCTGCAATAAAAAGAGGAATGTTTAGTTTTTCAAATTCCTTTGCTACTGTAGTCTTACCACTACCTATACCTCCTGTTAACCCTATTATTTTCATTTACTTAATAGTTAGAACTTGAATTTGTTTAGGCAATATACGAGAAGAAACCATATTAGAATTAATTAATCTTACTTCTGGTATTATTGCCGTATTGAGATCATTAACCTTATTATAATCAACTATAACCCTAACATCACTATTATCTATTTTATCAAACTGAGCTATTGGTGTAGAATAAACGACAGTCACTTTTTCTGGTATAAGCTTCACCTCTACATTACTAGGCGCATTAATTAATTGCACATAAGATTCTATACTGCCCTCTGTCATTTGAGTGGCGGCAATAGTAAGAGAAATATTAGGATTCTCAAATCTCAAGTCTGGATATTTTTCATTAAGATTTATATTAATAGAAGTTATAGAATCACTTACAATTATTGGTTTACCAGTAACCCTTATCTCTTTAAGTTCAGCTACGGCAGTATCATTTCCTGTTACTGTCACACTATCCAGTGTAAAAGCAGGTTCTTTCAAAGGAACAAAATTTGAACTATACTCAATTTTAAATTCATTAACGAGAGGTACCCTTTTAGAGTCAAATCGTTTAACATCGATAGAAACCTCTTGATCTTCTACATTGAGAATCTCGTAAGAAATCTCCTTAGAGCGTTTCATGTTTTTTAGACTCTTAGATGGATTAAAAAATAATGAATCATTTCTACTGTATGTATTTTTCTTAAAGTCTAGATTCAACTTATTACCAAAAGTTTTTTCCCATATAAGAGTAAAACCACTTGAACTTATCTCAACAGGAATTTTTAATTGATTTACGGTAGAATTAACAACAACGTCTTCTGGTACATTAATAAAGTTAACATTAAACTCAATTTCTTCCTTATATACATCTTTATACTTTGAGATAAACCACAAACTAGCCACTACAATTACAACTAATGGAAAACCGACATATTTTTTATACCTCATTCTAATCTATTTAAAAAAAAGTTTTGGGAATGCTTTTTTCTCATCTTGACCTAAAAGTTTAATTTTTAACCAAGAATGTAAAAAACCTGTTCCATAACCCAATAACTGAATCATAGCTGCTACAGTAGCACCTAGACCTACTTTTAATCCATTTTTGATACCTGCATGTATAAAAATAGCGAGTACATATATGAGGTACAACAATATAGGGAACCCATATCCTAATGTACTTAAAATTAAAGAAACTATAAAAAACAGGCTAAATAAGGTAGGGAACCAATATGTTATTTTTCTAGTCTCTGGATGCCATTTATTTAATATCACCCTGACTTTACCAAATTTATTGACTTGCTTGTAAAACAATTTCCATGAGATGCGTCTTTCATGATAGACATAAGCATCTTTAATCAATACAGTTTTAAAACCCTTATTCCATAATCTAATACTTAAGTCTGGGTCTTCACCTGGGTGGATTTTACCAAAACCTCCAGTAGCAATAAATGCCTTTTTACTTATTCCCATGTTAAAGCTGCGAGGCTGGAATTTACCTAACTGCTCACCTCCACCTCTTATACCTCCAGTAGTAAGAAAAGAGGTCATTGAATAATTAATAGATTTTTGTAAATCAGTAAATGTAGCATGTGCAGCATCAGGACCGCCAAAACAGTCTACATAATTTTGCCTTAAATACCGATCAACATTTTGTAAATAATCTTCTGGAAGTATGCAATCACTATCTAGAACTAAAAAATAATTGCCTATTGCATGATGCATACCATAATTTCTAGAATCACCTGGGCCAGAATTAGGTTTAAATAGATAGTTAATGTTTACGCTTTCGCGAAAGCGAGAACAAACAGACTCACTACTTAAAGTAGAGCCATCTTCTACAATAACAACCTCAAATTCATTGTCAAAATTTAAAACAGAAATACTATCGAGAAGTTTTTCAATCTCGTCAGGCCTGTTAAAAACAGGAATTATAATAGAGTAATTAATCACATTCACAATGTCAAAAATAGTCAATAAAAAAAGGCCATTCTGTAAAGAATGGCCTTTTTATTATTTAAGTATAAGAATCTAATTTCTCAACACTTTCACCGTTTTGTTTTGCTCTCCAGAGATTACCTCTATAAGATACATTCCAGAAGGGAAAGTAGATAAATCTATTCTAGTAGAAGTCGCATTAGGGTTTACAACTAATAGTTGTTGTCCTAACAGGTTTCTTACTACTAAACTATCAATAACTTGTTGACCATTAAAGTCAACTATATTATCTGTAGGGTTAGGATAATAAGTGAAATCAAAAGTATCCACATCATTAACACCAGCAGTACCATCTACAGTAAAGTTATCTACAAAGAACTGAATATCTTCATTATCTGCAACAGTACCGTTAGTAGCACGGAAACCAAATCTCACAACACCAGAATAAGCGTTAAGAGGGAAAGTCTCTAATTGACCAGTTGCAGATACATTATCAGAAGCTTCAAAAGTTTCAATAATGCTCCAAGTAACACCACCATCTGTAGTAATCAAGAATTGAACCTGATCATCACTACCAAAGTTACTAGCAAATGTATCGTCAAACTCAGTTAACGCAACATCAAAACTAGCAGTAAATGAACCACCAGCAGCTCCTAAATCAATTTCTGGAGATACTAACCAGTCACCATCACCACCGTTGTTCCAAATATTAATACTTGCAGCTTGACCAAACACATTAGTTGGATCGTTTGCAAAATCAACAGTAGTCCAATCACTATCTAAACCATTAGGACCGGTAGCGACATCTGTATTATCACCTTCTCCCCAACATACTCCAGGGAAAGTTGCAAAATCATTACCTGGTGCACCAGCAGTTGTTCCATATGGTGCTACAAAAGCAACACAATCTGTAGAGAAGCTTTCTACTACTGACCAATCACTAAATAATCCACCACCACAGTCTGCACGAACATATACATCATACACTGTACTAGGAGATAGCGCGGTTACTGAATAAGGATTAGTAGTTACACTTGTACCACTACCTGTAGGCACTCCACTTCCTGAAGCTACAACAGCAACTTCCCAAGTTGTTGCATTACCATTTTCTGTCCAATCAACTATCGCAGAATCACCAGTAATAGCAGAAACAGAAACACCATCAGGAGCTAAACAGAAACTACCACAAGTTTGAATTCTCATTAAATCAACTGCAAAATCACCTACAAAACCACCTTCTTCACCTGGCTCTTCAGTACCAGTAATTTGGATATAGATAGTTTGTCCTATTAACGTGGATGGTAACATTGCTCCTACCTCAGCATAATTATCTGAGATATCAGACTGTAACTGACCAACATATGAAAATACACTTGTAAATGGACCAGTAGCACTAGTACCATAAGCTACATCAAAAATAGTTTGATCTCCACCGAATGAATGAATGAAGAATGAAAGCTCTAATTCAGCATTTGCACCTGTTGTTAAATCAATAGGAGGAGAAACAATAGACGCTGGCCCTACATTAGTACCAGTTGTTTCAAAGAATAAGTAACCAGCACCATCGTGTGGACCACTAGGACCTGTACCTGTTGATCCTGTAGGGGTAGTTCTACCAAAATTCCAATCACCACCAGTAGTACCTGTACCTACATCACCTGTCCATGAAGTAGCAATTGTATCAAAACTATCTTCCCAAACATAACCAGGAGCTCCAGTAGTACAAGATACACCTTGAGGTGAAGCCGGGAAAGTTCTAACTGGTAAAGGACTAGTAGTAAGACTAATATCCATAGGATTACACACAGCAGACACTCTTATTTCATAAGGAGTATTCGGAGTTAAACCATTTAAAACATAGTTAGTATTTGTCATAACACCTGTTACAGCGGTTGCTGTACCAGTGCTAAAATCTGGAGTCGCATATTCTACTATCCATTCTGTTTCTGACAAACCAGCTGACCATGATAAATCTAGACTATCACCACCGATCGTATTTACTACAACTCCTGTAGGCTTAGGACACGATGGAATTAATTCATAATTGATATCATCAAGATACATTGCATCAAACCCAGCTACTTGAACAAATCTAAAAGCAATATGACCACCAGTTGTTGTCAACGATGTGAAATTCACTGTTTGTTCTGCATAAGTATCATCTGGTAAATCAGCATCAACAAATGTTTCTACAACAGTAAATGTTGAAACATCATTAGGATCAGACATAACACCTACTTCAAGACCACCGTTATCTCTATCGTATGCAAAGAATCTTACTCTCTTTGTAGCATCTAGATCAGAAAATTCTGGCATTACATAATAAATCCCTGCAGAGGTATCGCTACCACTGTATAGATAAATATGTTGATTACCGCTATTAGCGATAAAATCTTCTACTTCTACTAAAGGAGCTGTTGTTCCTGTAGCATTAGTAAGTATTCCATTATCACATACAAATAAATCATCTAAAGCATCATTTTCATAATCTGTAAAATAAGGAGCTGTAAATGGCACACAAGTAGTTGTGAATTGATAAGGTCCAATCCAATCACTAGAAGCTGTAGCGTTACAAATAGTTCTATAATAGATTTCATAAGAAGTCGCCGCCATTAATGTATTATCTGTAAAAGATGTTGTCGCTATAGCCGTACCTGCTGCGGTAGGTGCTCCAGTTCCATCTGGCTGAATAACATATTCATAAGCACCTGCTGGTGTTCCTGCCGTATCAACAAAACTAAAGTCACCACCTGTTGTAGTCAAGTTAGTTACACTCATTGAATTTGGATTAGAACAGAAATTACCACATGTTTCAATTCTCATTAAATCAATAGCAATATCTCCCACAAAACCTGCTTCATTACCTACCTCTTCTGTAGCACTTACTTGAATATAAACTGTGCTTGAGCCTAAAACAGATGCTGGTAAGAATCCACCGACTAAAGTAAAAGCATCCGTTTGCGTTGCTTGTAAAGGACCTATATATGTAAATACATTAGTAAAAGGACCAGTCGCACTAGTTGACACACCTACTTCAAGTGTTGTTAGATCACCACCAAAAGAATGAAGGTAGAAACTCAATTCAGCTTCATCAGTTGCTGCAGTTAAGTCAATAGCTGGAGAGACCATAGTGTTAGCTCCTACATTAGTACCGGAAGACTCAAAGAAAACGTAACCTGTACCTTCTTGAGGTCCTAAAGGTCCCGTTCCTGTAGAACCAGTTCCAGCAGTTCCTGAGAAATCCCAATCACCATTTGATGTACTCACATCACCTGTCCAACCATTATTAGCATCAAAATTATCTTCCCATGCAAAAGCACTATCATTATTAGGACAAGAAACACCTACAGGTCCAGTAGGAAAAGTTCTAATTACAATCGGATTCGTTGAAGGACTAACATCCCCAGGAGCACAAACTGCAAATACTCTTAATTCAATAGAAGTATTTGAAGGTAACATATCAAGCAAATAATTTGCATTCGTCATCACACCAGTTTCAACGCCTAATGAACCAGCACCACCAGGAGTAAATCCAGGAGTACCATATTCTACGATCCATTCAGTTTCTGAACCACCAGCTGTCCAAGATAATTCAACAGAGTCAGTTGTAAGATTACTAGTTACAACCGCACTAGGTTGGTTACAACTAGGAATAACCTCATAATTAACATCATCTAAATACATAGAGTCGAAAGTCCCATTAGGAATAAACCTAAATGCAACCCAACCTCCTGTAGTAGTCAGTGATGTGAAGTCAACTGTTTGCTCAGCATATACATCGTCTGGTAAATCAGCATCTAAGAAAGTCTGATGAACTGTAAACGTAGTAGCATCAGTAGGATCAGTCATTGTACCAACTTCTAATCCTCCTAAATCTCTATCATAAGCAAAGAATCTTACTCTTTTATTAGAATCAAGATCTGAGAATTCAGGAAGTATATAATATAATTCTGCAGTAGCTCCAGTAGACCCACTATACATATAGATATGATTAGAGCCTGAGTTAGCAATAATATCTTCTACCTCAACAGTAGGAACTGTACCTGACCCGCTACCTACAACTATATTACGATCGCAATTATTTAAACCATCTACCGGATCTGAATCATAATCTGTAAAGTAAGGAGCAGTAAAAGGAGCACATGAAGTTCTAAAACTTAAAGGTCCTATATAAATACTCTCATCTCCTGGTGCACAAACTGCACGAACCCAATATTCATATTCTGTATCAGGTGTTAATCCAGTAACAGTAGTTAGAGGAGAAGTAACAACATCGATTACAGCACCAGTTTGAGCACCTGTATTTGGAACAAAACCTGGAACACCAACTTCAATATCCCATTCAGTTTCCATAGCACCTGCAGTCCAAGAAAGGTCAGCCGTTGTAGAAGAAAAAGCATCTACAGCTAATGCATCTGGAGAAGGACAAGTAGGAGCCGGAGCACAAGTTACTGACGCTGTCCAACCATCTCTTTGACCAGAACCATCAGTAGACCAAACTAAAGTAATACAACCAGAAGTACTTGTACCTATTAAAAGTTCTTGAGTTAAATCACCTGTACCGCTTGTACCATCCCAACACCATTCAGTATCTCCACCTGGAGTATTAATGGTAGGGAAAGTTGTATCAGGTCCATCATAAATTGTTAACCCATCAAAACAACCTGCACCACTATCTTCCATCTCATTAGTAAGGAAGTTTATATAGACTACATCACCAGCATTATCAGGACAAATATTATACACTATATTTTCATTACCTTGATATTGTCCAGAGGCACCTCCTGAATCAACGAATAAATCACCTGCACAATAATCTGGAGTAGTAGAAACATTAACGCAAGATTGAGTAGAAACATCATTAGATGCACTATCACATATTGCAGTTACACAAACCTCATAATCAGCATCACTCGCAAGACCGGAAACCACAACATTTGAAACTGTTGGGTTAGGAGTAACTGCTGTAAATACTGTTGTACCCACCTCTCTATACTCTACTAAAAATTCAGACGCAGTAGAATTATTAGTCCAAGATAAATCAAAAGATGAACTTCCTACAGAACTTGTAGTTAATTGAGTAGGTTCAGGACAGCTAGGTGACAGTTCATAAGTAATATCATCAAGATACAAAGCATCAAATATACCTGCAGGATTAAATTTAAAGGCAATATAACCGCCGGTAGTTGTCAATGAGTTAAAATAAACAGTCTTTTCTTCATAATCATCGTCGACAAGATCAGTATCTGTGTATGAAACAAGAGACGTAAATGTTGTAAGATCAGCTGGATCAGACATTACTCCAACTTCTAGCCCGCCAGTATCTCTATCATATACGTTAAATTTAATACGCTTATCTGAAGATAGATCAGAAAATTCAGGAAGTATATAAAAGATATCTGCAGCAGCATCACTACCACTATACATGTAAATATGGTTAGAACCAGATAAAGCAACAAAATCTTCAACTTCAACTAATAAATTTGTACTACCACTCACTATTAAAGAGCTATCACAATTATTTAAAGAATCAATAGTATCAGATTCATAATCTGTAAAATAAGGAGCTGTTAACGCAGCACAACGAGTTCTAAATTCAAAGGGACCTACCCAATTACTAGTACCATCAACACCACAATTAGATCTTACATAAAATTCATAGAGAGTATCTGGTGATAATCCAGACGCACTATAAGGATTAGTAGTTGAAGAAGCTGCGATAGTTGCAACTCCAGAATCTACTACAAAACCAGCAGCACCTATTTCTAAATCCCAGTTCGTCGTTGATCCTAATTCTGTCCAACCTAAATCTACAGAACTACTAGTTAATGCAGTAATATTTAAGTCATAAGGATCTACGCAAGGTGGAGATTCTAAAACTAATAAATTATCTATCGCCATATCACTAGTAAATGATGTACCACGTGTACTTCTAAATATTACCTGAATATTTTGTGATGAAAATGCTGCAATAGGAATAACTACAGTTGTAAAAGCATCGTCTTCATCAGTTTGCTGTTGTCCAGATAAAGTAAATACAGTAGTATCAACCCCACCAGATCTTACAACAACTTCCAACGTACCCATATCTGCACCATACATATGGTAATCAAAACTAATTGCAGGAGTCGTAAGAGAAGTTAAATCTATAACCGGTGAAATTAGATCTGTAATATCACCTGTCGTTCCTCTAGAAGCTTCAGTTATGAAATAATTACCACTAGAAACACCAGGACCAGTAGAACCAGAACCTGTTACTGCTGTAGCAACAGCTACCCAACTGTACGCAGAAGGACTATCTGCAGACCAACAATTTTCTTCTTCAAAATTATCAGTAGTAGCTGGTGAACCTGTAGCGCGTACTGTAAAACCAGTTTCAAAATCTTCATTAAATGGCGATGTAAAAGGTAAACATAAAGTAGAAAAAGATTCTTGAACCCAACTACTGTAATCTGGTTGTAAAGGATCACAAACCGCACGAATAAATACATCGTAATTTGAAGAATCTGCTAAAGCGTCAATTAAATGAGACGGGCTTGTAGGATTAGGAGAAACAGTCGTTCCTTGACCTGTACCAGGAGCAGTTATTGTACCTGCCAGAGCATATTCTACTTCCCATTCAGTTTCTGTACCACCTGCTGACCAAGAGATATCTAAAGACGAATCAGTAATAGTATTAGCTTGAATACCTGAAATAGCTGGACATGAAATTAAGGTTGTTGCTGTATAAGGACCTTGCCAAAGACTAAAATCTCCCATTCCACAGTCATATCTTACATAAAACGCATACTCTGTATCAGACATTAAGTTATCTACAAAAGCGAAAGTCCCAAAATTACCTGCTACAGTTGTACCAGAAGGATCACCTTGATTAAATGGAGTTGGACCATAATTAACTTCATAATTAGGACTAGGATTCCCATTTGAATCCCAAGCAAACTGAACATTATTTGCCGTTTGAGTAATTGGTGAAAAATTAGAAGGAGAAGGACAAGATTCTGTAGTAGTAAAAGTCACAGGACCTACTGGATTACTAACATCTGAACCAGGTACACATACCGCTCTAATATAAACATCATAAGTGCTTATACTACTTAAGCCAGTAATAGTAAATGGGTTTGTAGAAGCAGGAACAACCTGACCTCCTGATCCAGGAGTATAAGGGCTGATTCCATATTCTATTTCCCATTGAGTTTCTGAACCACCATTAGTCCAATCTATGATTGCCTCATTTGCGGTAACTCCTGAAAATCCAGGATTAACGATAACTGGACATGTAGGACAAGAAGCAGATCCAACAAAAATATCCATCATAGATACTTGTGCAATAGGAGTTTGATAAACCAATAAATCCTCAGAATCTATTAATTTAAATTCACCATCTCCAGAAAGATCTGGAGCACGGTAATCTATATCTATAGTAGACATATTGTTAACCGAAATAACATAAGTTTCGGTCACAGGATTACCTGTAGCACTGGCATTTAATACTCGATAGGTAGTTAAAACACCATCAATGGTGACATCAACTCCTGCGTTAGCGGTGGCATTATTCCCACTAACCCAATCATTACCAAAAAAATCTGTAACCTCTAACGTATAATTACACTGTGCTTGTGCATTAAATGAAAAGGTTAACAGAAATAAGGTAATTACAGTAACATAAATTTGTTTCATAATTATTATTTAAGGTTTTTTTAAGAAGGCCCTTAAACTAAATAAATAAATACAATAATCCACTACAATTGTTAATTTATCGTTAACCTGACTTTAATTTAGGTTAAAAAAAAAAGGATCACCGTTAAGTGACCCTTTTAAAATAAAGTTTAATTAGTACTACTCCTTAATAAATCTAAAAGTTTCAGTGGCTGTATCACCATTAATTTCAATTAGATATACACCAGAAGGTAGTTCCTGAACATTAATTTCTGCTCTATTATTTATTTCTCTAGACTTAACTAATTGTCCCATGAGATTGTAAATAGTCAGTTTTTTAACAGAAACATCAGCTTGCACATATAGTACTGTAGAAACTGGATTAGGATAGATTACAAATTCCGCTTTCGCGAAAGCGTCATTACTAGCAGTACCATCAATTTCAAAAACACCAACGTGGAAATCATAATCTTCGGCGTCATCTATATCTCCATCACTAGCCAAGAATGCAAATTGAACTATACCTGTATAAGACGACAGATCAATAGTTAAGTTAGTCCCAGTAACAGCAGGTTGATTAGCAAGATCCCATGTCATTAATGAAGTCCATGTAACTCCATTATCAGTAGTTATTAATAAATCTACCTGATCATCAGAACCCATTACATCCGTATCAGCAGCTGTGGAGTCACCAAAACCAAAATTCGTAACAGCTACTTCTACCATTAACACATCATTACTTGACCCTGACATATCAAATTGCTCTGATATCAACCACTCTCTATCCACATTTTGCCAAAGATTGATAGCGTTAGAAGGCACAACTACACCTGCAGAATTTTCGTAAGACCTACCTTCTCTCCAATCAGAAACACCTAAACCAATAGGACCATCTACAATCTCACCATCAATAGCCTCGTCCCAACATTGATTAGGTACATTAGTTGTAAAGTCAGTAACGTATGGATACTGAGTAACAACATCACATAAAGTAGTAAAAGTTACTGGACCAGTCCAGTTTGAAAAATCACCAGCTCCACAATCAGCTCTTACGTAAAGATCATAAGTCGTTTGTGCCGATAAGCCAGAAATTGCTTGTGGATTTGTAGAAGTAAGATTTTCATAAACCGCACCAGCTGTACCTTGAGCTACAGTAGTAGGCTGCACTTCAACTTGCCAAACTGTAGCAACACTTAAGGAAGTCCATGATGCATTTGCTGATGTAGAAGCTATTGCATTAACTACCAAACTTGTAGGCTCTAAACAAGAAGGAGGTGCAGAACATGTATATAATGCCTCCCAACCTGCATTAGCTACAGAACCATCAGAAGTAAATCTAATAGTTATTGCGCCATCTGCATTATTAGCTCTAAAAGTAGCAGGACTTTCTAAATCGTTAGTAAACGGAGTAGCTGTAACATCTATTCCATCAAAAACTTCTAAAGTATCACAACAAGTTTCTAAATCTACTAATGTAAAATCTAACGTTACTAAATCTCCTGCATTATCAGGAAGATAAGTAATTGTGTAACTCTCGCTATTTTGATAATTACCAGTTGAACCACCGGTATCATAAATAATATCACCACAAGCAGCAGTAGTTGTAAAACTTAAAGGCCCTGTAAACACACTTGTTCCATTACCACAGTCAGCTCGTACATAAAAGTCATAAGCTGTAGCAGTAGATAACCCTGTCGCAAGATATGCAGTACTGGTAACTACATCAGTAGGAACACCTGTTGGAACAGTTCCTGCAGGAACAATCTCTACATCCCAAGAAGCCTCTCCACTTCCACCAGAAATCCATGAAAAGTCTGCAGAATCAGATGTTATATTTGCCGCAGTTAAACCAGAAGGCTCTACACAATCAGGAGTTATTTCAAAACGCACATTATCAATATACATTCTCCATCCATCAGTCGTTGTAGGAGGAATTCTCCATGCTACATATACATCTCCTGTATAAGCTGAAAGATCAATAACCTCTTCAGCATACGCTTCGTTAGAATACAATGTAAGTGGCACTAACGTTGTGGTAAAATCTGCAGCAGCATTACCTGTAGTAGAAATTAAAACTTCCATTTCGTTAGGCTCTCCATTTGATTGTACTCTATATTCATATCTAAGTCTATCAACACCAGTTAATGTAATAGCAGGTGAGATTAAATAATCATCATCTGCACCTCCATTGAAATCTGTATTCATTGCAGCCACCTGATCTCCTTCACTAGTATTAAATGCATAATTTAGATCCCATTGATCACCATCACCATTTTCATCCAATACCGTCCAACAATCTTGAGTTGAGCTAGTAGAATTAAAACCTTCAGTAAAAGGTACTGTGAATGCAACACAAGTAGTTCTTCCAGTAACCGGACCCAACCATATACTCTCATCACCGACTGCACAAACTGCTCTCAAATAGAAATCGTAAGGTGTATTTGCAACTAAACCAGTTACAGTTGCTGGGTTAGTTGTTACAGGAACTAAAGTACCTGAACCCTGAGCCGCTCCTGCATCTACATATTCTATCTCCCAAGCAGTTTCAGAACCACCATTAGTCCAAGACAAGCTCACACTATCAACAGTAGAAGAATCTACAGCAAGTCCTAAAGCTGCAGGACAAGATGGAACTTCATCAATTGCAACGTTATCAATTGCTATGTCCGATTCAAAACTAGTTCCTCTTGTTGCTCTAAAAACAATTTGAAAAGTCTGACCTGAAAATGCATTTAACGCAACATTGAAATTAATATAAGGATCTGTATCTGCAAGTTGTTGCTCACCAGTTATTGTAGCAACTAGAGTCTCACTAGCTCCTGACTTTACCAAAATTTCTAAAGACCCTATATCAGATCCTGTCATATGATAATCAAAACTTAAAGCCGGAACAGTCAACGCACTAGTATCAAAAGTTGCTGTAGCCAATTCTGCAATATCGCCAGTGACTCCATTAGAACCCTCTGCATAAAAATAATTCCCTGTTGTAATAGATGGGGAAGGACCTGTATTTCCAGAAGCCGTAAGTGTTCCTGGTGCCGCAACCCATGCGTATCCGGAATTTATGGCAGAGTAACAATTTTCAGAATCAAAAGCTTCTCCTGCGCCAGGAAAAGTACTTGTTGTAGTTGTAAAACCTGTTTCAAAATCTTCAGAATAAGGAGCTACAAAAGGATCACATTGCGTATTCCCTGTAACAGGACCTACCTGTAAACTCTCATCACCAACACCACAATAACCTGTAACATAAAAGTCGTATATAGAGTTTTGAGTTAAACCAGTTATCGTTGCAGGATTAGTAGTAGAATTTACAACCGTTCCCATTCCTGGTGTAAAACCAACAGTACCATACTCTATATTCCACTCAGTCTCAGAACCACCTGCAATCCAAGAAAGATCCACAGTAGTATTAGTTGAACCATCAAATGAAAGACTCGTAGGCTCTAAACATGTAGGAGGGGCTGCACAAATATATTCTGCTACCCAACCTGTCCTCACAACAGAACCATCAGAACTAAATCTTATAGTTATAGCACCATCAGGATTAGTTGCTCTAAACATAGCTGGACCTTCTAAATCAGTAGTAAAAGGTGTTGCAGTGACATCAAGTCCATTAAAAACTTCTAAAGTATCACAACAAGACTCAACATCTACTGAAGTGAAATTTAAAGTTACCACATCGCCTACATTATCAGGTGTATAAGTTATCGTATAACTTTCGTTATTTTGGTAATCTCCAGTCATACCACCTGTATCAAAAATATCATCTCCACAATTTGCTGGAGTAATTAATGTATCACAAACTGGTGTAGACCTATCTGTAGGAGCACAAACTGCTATTACACAAATATCATATGATGTCCCAGAGGAAAGACCTGTTAACGTAAAAGGATTAGAAGTAGCAGTAACTAAAGTACTAATACCTGCATCTGTAGTGTATTCTATTTCCCATTCTGTTTCTGTACCACCATTAGACCATGCAATATCAACACTAGTTTGATCTACATTACTAAAAACTATTCCAGAAATATCTGGACATGATTGCAATGTAGAAGCAGTATAAGGACCTGCCCAATCGCTAAAGTCACCCATTCCACAATCTATTCTTACATAAAAATCGTAAGATGTATTTGAAGTCAAACCAGTTACTGATGCAAATGGAGCTGAAAAACCAAGAACAGTTGTCCCACCTGCTCCTTGCACATAAGGTGAAGGTGCGTACTCAATTTCATAATTGGCAGAAACGTTACCATTTGTATCCCAAGTAAACTGAACAGCATCTGCTGTCTGAGTTATAGGATTGAAAGCACTAGGTACTGGACAAGAGTCTGTAGTTGTAAAATTTAAAGGACCCTGATTGCTACTTATATCGCCCATTCCACAATCAGCTCTTACATATACATCATAAGATGTGCTCGCAGATAATCCATCGATAGTCCAAGGATTTGTAGTTGCGTTATCAATAGTACCTGAACCTGGTGTAAAACCTACCGGTCCATATTCTACTTCCCAAGCTGTTTCTGTACCAGTCGCTGTCCATCCTATCTCTGCTCCTGTAGCAGTAAGATTATTAGAAGTTAACAAGGTCACAGCAAAACATGTAGGACATGTAGCAGTTCCAACATAGATATCCATCATGGATGCTTGATTTATAGGAGAAGCATAAACCTCTATTCCTTCTGAATCAATAAATCTAAAACTACCATCTCCAGAAAAAGCTGTTGCTCTGTAATCTATATCGATTGCATCACCATCATTAACTGTTATGGTATAATTCTCTACAGCTGGGGCACCACTAACTGCTGCTGGATCCATAACTAAATAAGTTGTAGTAATTCCTGCGATGGTTACATCAACTCCAGTATTTGCAGTTAAGTTTGCACCGGAGTCCCATTCGCTACCGAAATTATCGGTAAGTTCTAGTGTATAATCACATTGCGCCGTAGACACTGTTGTAATTAAAAACACTAATATTAATAGTAGTTTTTTTGTCATTTCGTTTTGGGTTAAATTATTGAGCTTCTAATGTAATGATTTTAGCATAATTAACATTAACTTAATAGTATATTTTAATGACTATATAATATTTTAACATTTACGCTTTCGCGAAAGCGTAAAAAACAAAAAAAAGCCTTATCATATGATAAGGCTTTTAATTATTTAAAATGAACTATTCTACTTAGAACTTTTCAATCACTTCTTGACTTACTCCAGTATTAGAAAAACCTCCATCATGGAAAAGATTTTGCATAGTAACTTTTTTAGTATAGTCAGAAAATAAAGTCATCGTATACTCAGCACAATCCTGTGCTGTAGCATTACCTAACGGACTCATTTTTTCTGCATAATTTATAAAACCATCAAATCCTTTTACACCACTACCGGCTGTCGTAGGTGTAGGAGATTGAGAGATAGTATTCACTCTTACCTTTTTATCTTTACCAAAGAAGTAACCAAAACTACGTGCAATAGATTCTAGATATGCCTTATTATCTGCCATATCATTATAATCAGGAAAAGTACGTTGCGCAGCCATGTAAGTCAGGGCTACAATACTACCCCACTCATTCATCGCGTCATTCTTATGTAACGTTTGCATAACCTTGTGAAAAGAAACAGCACTCACGTCCCATCCTTTTTCAGTGTATTTATAATTTTGATCTGTGTAAAGATTCCCTTTACGCACATTTACACTCATACCTATAGAGTGAAGGACAAAGTCTAATTTACCTCCTAATATCTCTACAGACTTATTTACTAAGTTTTCAAGATCTTCAATACTTGTCGCATCTGCAGGAATTATTTCACTTCCAGTTTTTTCAGCAAGTTCTTTAATTTGCCCCATACGCATAGCAACCGGCGCATTAGTAAGTACAAATGTAGCTCCTTCGTCATGAGCTAATTGTGCTGTTTTCCATGCTATAGAATTTTCATCTAAGGCACCGAATATGATTCCTCTTTTTCCTTTTAATAAATTGTAAGCCATAATTCTTGATTAGGTCGCAAATATATAAAACTAATTGAGTAGCGCACGAGCATTTTCTCTCGCAGCATCAGAAATTGTTCCACCACTTAACATCTGGGCTATCTCTTCTAATCTCGCCTCTTCATTAAGTCGTTGAATAGTACTCACGGTCTTATTATTTTCTGTTATTTTTTTTACGATTAAATGATCATTTCCTGATGCAGCTATTTGTGGTAAATGTGTAATTGCCATCACTTGCATTCCCTCACTCATAGATTTCATAATAACCGCCATCATAGTAGCTATAGAGCCACTGACACCGGTATCAATCTCATCAAATATTATAGTAGGTAATTTTTTGCATCTCGCAAGTATAGATTTAATAGCTAGCATTAACCTAGACAACTCTCCTCCAGACGCTGCTTTATCTAGCGACAATAACTGAGAACCTTTATTTGCAGTAAAAAGGAATTGTATTTGATCTATCCCTGTTTCTCCAAAAGTACCTAACGGCGTTATATCTACTTTAAATTGAGCATCTGGCATACCTAACGCCTT
Organism: Nonlabens sp. Asnod2-A12; assembly: GCF_045063745.1. Classification (NCBI taxonomy): domain Bacteria; kingdom Pseudomonadati; phylum Bacteroidota; class Flavobacteriia; order Flavobacteriales; family Flavobacteriaceae; genus Nonlabens; species Nonlabens sp. Asnod2-A12. The sequence continues at coordinate 1,224,574 of NZ_JBEFOB010000003.1, forward strand.
TACAACACTCAAAACTTCTTTTTCTAGAGCTGTTTTGTACTGACTTCTTTCCTTAGAAATTTTAGCCCCTAATTTTGTCAGATTTAATTCAGCATCATTTAATTTTTTTTCTTGCTGTTTGATTTTTTTATCAAGACCTTGTGAAACAAAGACTTTATCTGCAAGCTCATCTCTAAGGTCTTTTAAAGAATCTACCGTATCTACTTGGTGTTTTCTATACAGGTCTTCTAATAATCGTATAGAATTATTAATTTGAATTAAACGTTCTGGATCTGCCTCTATCATATCGGCCTCTACAGAAGATTCTTGATATATATCTTCTAGCTCTAAAAGAACTGAAGAAAGACGCTCCTTTAAAGAAGAATACACTGTAGAGTATTCACTTATTTTTGAAAAATTATTTTGCAAATGCCTTAATTGATCTAACATTCCTAGATCATCTTCAGAAATCGTGTTGTTGAATTCTGTAAAAACCTCAGTAATACTCTCTACATTACTCAACTGCTCATTCTCTTCTTCTAGAGCTTTTTGATCTAATTGATCTAAGCCAGCCTCTTCTAATTCTGATAATAAGAAATTATTATAATCTAACTCTTTAGAAAACTGAGCTTCCTGACCCTGTAATTTCTTGAGTTCTTTTTTTGCGTTATTATAAACAAGTAATTCCTCCTTATAACTACTGAATAATTGGGATGCAGGCTTTTTTGAGTCCTTAGTGTTTTCAATAAGAAAAGCGTTCAACACCTCTATTTGAAAAGTATCCTTAGAAAGCTGTAATGTCTGGTGCTGAGAATGAATATCTATAAGACGCTTACCTATATTATTCATAACAGAAAGAGTCACAGGAGTATCGTTAATAAACGCTCTACTTTTACCAGAAGGTAAAATCTCTCTACGCAAAAAACTTAAATTTTCATAATCCAGATCTGCTTCTTCAAACAAATGCTTTAATTGTAAATCAGAAATATCAAACTGAGCCTCTACCACACATTTACGTGAGGTATCTCTTATCGCACTTAAATCTGCACGGTTACCTAATATCAATCCTAATGCACCTAACAAAATTGATTTACCTGCACCAGTTTCTCCAGTAATCATGGTAAGACCATTTTGAAGATCTAATTCTAGTGAGTCGATCAGTGCAAAATTCTCTATTTGAATATGTTTAAGCAATTTGTATACAGCTATTTAAGCAGTTAAAGAACTACTAGTTTATAAAACATAAATCTAGGTAAAAAGAAGGAAGTAAAAAAGAGGTTACACCTTAATATTGCGCCATTTTGAAGACTGGTTAGGCGCTAGTTTTTGTAGTGAGGTTTTTATATCTCTTATATCTACCGCCGGCCCTGAAGAATAAATACTCATTATCTCGTCTGCCTTTGCGTCAAAAAACGTGCGTTGCAATAAACTATTAGGCCTACGACTGTGCAATTCCTCAAATTGCATGATGTATTTCTTTAATAAGATCTTACCACTTTTAGAGTCTTTTGAAAAAGCATCTAACCCTTTAATATGATAATCATACATTACATCTCTATACTCCTTATAGGTATCTGAAAGCATATCATCATTAAGCCTAAACCTACTAAGAAGTCCATCACTAGCTTTCCAACCAGCTACTCCTTGTGAGCCTTGGGCTAGATTTACTATAGTCTGCGCTTGCTCGTGAAATTCTTGCCCACCTCTTTTTTCAAAAGTATCAGCATCTATACCTAAAGTAGTATAAGCATAAAAAGAAATAAGCGATATTAAATTATTCTCAAATTGATTTGCGTTGTAAAAAAACGGAGCATATTCTACATACTCAAAGGCGATATCATTATCCTTAAAATTGAATATAGGGGTCGTATAAGAAGAATTATAAACTGGTCTAGAGACAGATATTTGAAAATTACCACTGAATCTATCGTTATCATAATTAGTAACAACAAAAACTAGAGAAGCATTAATTTTTTCAATCTCCTTAAATTTTTGATCTGTCCACTTTGTATTATTTAAAAACTCTTGCATTGAAGTTTCTAAAGTCGTAAAAATAGTTTGATTAGGCTGTGCCACATTCTGCGCATTTACCTGTACAGTAAAATTAAGTTCTTGAGCATTTACAGTTGACACTGCACAAAATAAAACAAGAAAACTATAAAATCTTTTTAATAATTTCATCTACGATATCTTTTGCTACTTCGGTTTTCGGTTTAGTCTCAAATCTTGAAACATTTTTATTCTTATCTATAATCGCAATTTTATTAGTGTCTACACCAAATCCAGCACCTTTATCTCTCATAGAGTTTAATACTAGTAAATCGGTTTGCTTCTTTTCCGCTTTCGCGAAAGCGTGCTCTAATTCATTCTCTGTTTCTAAAGCAAAACCTACTAAAAATGGTTTTTGAGTCATAGCTCCAACACTAGCTAAAATATCTGGATTCTTGACTAACTCAATAGTTAACGTATTAGACTTCTTTTTTATTTTTTGATCAACAGGATTTGCTGGTCTATAATCTGCTACAGCCGCACTAAATATAGCAACATCTGTAGTAGCGACCATGGAGTGTACTGCATCATACATTTGCTGCGCACTTTTAACGTCTACTCTATCTATGAGTTCATGATCTGTCTTAACATGACTAGGCCCCATAATTAATTTAACCGACGCACCTCGATTTGCTAATTCTAACGCAATTGCAGCGCCCATTTTACCACTACTATGATTACCTATAAAACGTACAGGATCGATAGGCTCATATGTTGGACCAGCTGTAATTAGGCAAACTTTATCTTTTAATGGTAATTTACTAGAAATCTCTTTTTCAACAAAACTAACGATCTCTTCTGGCTCTGCCATACGGCCTTTACCAGATAAACCACTAGCTAGCTCTCCATCACCTGCAGGAATCATAAGATTACCGTAAGCGTTGAGTTGATCAAAATTATTTTGTGTAGAAGGATGTTTATACATGTCCAGATCCATTGCTGGAGCATAATAAACAGGACATTTTGCACTACAGTAAACTGCTAGCAACAAATTATCTATAGTGCCATTTACCATTTTACTCATGGTATTTGCGGTAGCAGGCGCTATAATCATTAAGTCAGCCCAGAGACCTAATTCTACATGATTATTCCACGTATCATTATCATCTTCTTGATTTGTAAAATGACTTAAGACAGGGTTTTTAGAGAGAGTAGATAAAGTAAGTGGTGTCACAAACTCTCTGGCAGCTGGTGTCATAACCACCTTAACAGCAGCGCCCGCTTTAACAAGCAGGCGCACTAGATAAGTAGTTTTATAAGCAGCTATACCACCGGTTACACCTAGCAATACATTCTTACCACTTAATACAGACATAATTTTATTAAATTAACTTTCAGTAGAACTTGTATCTCTAAAATAGATTTTACCTTCTAACCATTCTTCAACTGCGATAGCAGCAGGTTTAGGTAAACGCTCATAAAATTTAGAAACTTCTATTTGTTCTTTATTTTCAAAAACCTCTTCTAGAGAGTCGTTGTAAGTAGCAAATTCTTCTAGTTTTTCAACAAGTTCTTCTCTTACATCAGTATTGATCTGTTCCGCACGTTTTGCGATAATAGAAATCGCCTCATACATATTACCTGTTGGAGCAGTTAATGCATCACGGTTATAAGTAATAGTCGTGTTAGGAGCTGTTAGGTTTTTAGTATCCATTGTTATATTTTACTTGTATTCTTAGAATTATAATCCTCTATTTTAGCGTGTATATTGTCGGCATCTTCTTTATACTCACTATCAGGATAGCGTTTTGCAAAGGTATCATAATATTTCTTAGCAAGAGCTAGTCTTTCAGGAACTAAGTTAGAAAAACTATTCATAGCATATTCATATTGAGATTCTAGCAGATAATACTGAGCATCATCTTGATATTCTGAACCTGGATGATCTACTATAAAATTCTCAAACGCACTTATTGCTGAAATATAACCACCTCTAAAGTTACCAAAATGATGGTACTGTTTTGCCGTCTCGTATGCTTTTTTATCTAGCTTAGACCTTAATTCATCTACCAGTAGGTTAGTCTCGTCAGCAAACTGACCAGAAGGATAAAGATTAATATATTCCTGCAGTTTAGCAAGCGCTATATTCGTATCATTTTGATCTTTTGAATATATAGGAGACATTTGATAATGACTCTTTGCAGCCATAAACAAAGCAAGCTCTGCATTAGGGTTTGCTGGGTGAGATTGTATAAAACGCTCATATTGATAAGCACTATTTACATAACTTTTATCTTCATAAAGAGCCTTAGCATATTTAATAGCCATTGGCGCAGCACTATCTGTACCACGATAAACCGGTATAATTTGCTCAAAAAGCATTAAACTTTTTCCATACTTCCCTTTTGCAAACAATGTATCTATCATAGCTACTTTGACAGCGTTATCTTCTGACTTAAGAGCTTTTTGATAAGAACTACAACTAGCAAGGGTTATGGCTACAATTAATACTACGACAAGGTTTTTCATACTTAACTTTAATGGGCTGCAAATGTAACTTTTTCTATGGAAAAAGAAAGCCCGTTCACACTGCTTAACGTAATGATTTTAATTCTCGTATTGGTCTAAAAAAGATTTTAATCTTGAACTTAGGTCTTCATCTACTTTAACTAACGGTAATCTTACACTGTCGTCACATAAACCTAGATGATGCAATAATGCTTTTATCCCACAAGGATTACCTTGTTCAAAAATCATATCTATACTCGCCGCTATTTTATAATGCAACTCATAAGATTCTCCTACATCTCCATTTAAAGAATAACGTATCATGTCAGAAAAATCCTGTGCCATAGCCTGACCTATTACAGATATAACACCTGCTCCACCTGCTAGTGTCATTGCGTTTGCAATCATATCATCTCCAGATATCACAAGAAAATCTTTGGGAGTATATTGAATCATATTCATAGCTTGTACCAGATCTCCTGCAGCCTCTTTTATAGCAACTACGTTGTCAAATTGAGACAATCTAACTACTGTTTCTACTGCCATATTAGAACCTGTTCTTCCTGGAACATTATACAAAATCACCGGTAAAGGACTAGCCTCAGACACAGCTTTAAAATGTTGGAAAATTCCTTCTTGAGTAGGCTTATTATATGCCGGCGACACAGATAACACTGCTACAAAACCTTCTAAATTTGCCATTTTTAACTCATTAACTACTACAGCAGTATCATTGCCACCTACTCCTATAACTAGGGGTAAACGACCATCATTTGCCTTTTTAATAGTTTTAATTACTTCTTGCTTCTCTTCTTTAGAAAGCGTCACACTTTCTCCTGTAGTACCTAGCACTACTAAATAATCTACACCATTATCTACTTGATGGTTAACAATACGAGACAACGCCTCGTGATCTATCGCTCCTTGAGCGTTAAAAGGCGTTACAAGCGCAACACCGGTACCTATTAAATCTTGCATGTTAATTATTAAGAATTTTTAAATATTTCGCAATTTCGGAGATAAATAGCTCTTGATTAGTTAATGGAACGTTAACTGCAAGATCATAAGAACACTCTTCATGAGAAGGATAACCTACTTTAAAACCACTATTTAACTTTAAAGACACATACCTGGTCATTATACTAGGAGTTTCAAAATAGTTGATTTGTAAATCATAAGACGCACTCAAGATCTTTTTAAAATCTACTGATGAGATACCTCCACTCCATTTAACAAGGTTTTTATCAAACAAAACAGCTCCTTCTACACTATCATTCTTTGCGTCCTTAGTAAAACCTAGAAGTGTTAAATTTTCTATAGGAATATGTAAAGTTTGAGCCCACTTTTTAAAAAGCTTTATATCAGACACTTGATTCACATCAAAAACTATTACTAGCGTTTTAGGCCAGTGTTGCCTGCGCTCCCTCAAACTATTTTCTAATTTACGGAACTCTTTACGTAACCATCGCTTTTTTAAAACGTCAAAAATCATGTACTTTTACTACTTATTCTACTTCACAAAAGTAGCACAATAGCACGAAGCTTTATGAAAAAAAATAAGTTAGTAAACAGTAAGGTAATATTTAATTATTCCGCTTTCGCGAAAGCGGTATTATTATCCACCATCTTTCTAGTTTCCTGCAGTCAGAAAGGATACCAACTTAACAAAGTCTCAGGAAATCAAACAGCCGTAGACTCAAATTTAAAAAGCACTGAAGAAATCGAGGCTTTTATTGCCCCTTTCAAAAAGTCTCTAGACGGACAAATGAACGAGCAGATAAGCTACAACACTACTTCAATGCATAAGAATGACTATAAACTGAATACTCCTATAGGGAATATGATGGCAGCTATAGTCAGAACACAAGGAGAACCTGTATATAATTCTAGAACCGGCAAAAACATAGATATAGTATTACTTAATCATGGCGGTATACGTGCAGGGTTAAACGCAGGACCAGTTACCATGCGCAATGCTTATGAAATCATGCCCTTTGATAACGAAATAGTTGTTGCAGAATTGAGCGGTAAACAGGTTAATGAAATGATTAATTACCTAATAGAACGTAAAAGCGCACATCCTATAGACGGTTTGCAAATTTTACTAAATACAGACGACTCCATCCATACGGTACTTATTAATAAAAAACCTCTAGACATTAATAAAACATACACCGTTGCTACTAACGATTATCTATATAGCGGTGGTGATAACATGAGCTTCTTTAAAGGAGCACCTATTACTAAAATAGATTATAAAATAAGAAATGCCGTAATTGATTATTTTAAAAAGGTAGACACGTTAACATTTGAGAGAGATAACAGGTTTGACATCTTAAAGTAATTTTACCCCAAAGCAAATAAAATGAAAAGAAGGAAATTTATACGCAATACAAGCGCAGGAATTGTAGCAGGAACAGCTTTATGGTCTAATTATGCTCTTGCAAATGGCATTATTACAGGTCCAGAACTAGAAATAGGCACTAAAAAAATAACCATACTACATACTAACGATACTCACTCTCATATAGAACCTATCTCTGGCGGCCGTAACGATGGTCGCGGCGGTGTAGCCCGTAGAGCAGCTTTAATCAATACAGTAAGAGAAGAAAACCCTAACACACTACTTCTAGACTGTGGCGATATATTTCAAGGCACACCTTATTTTAATTTTTATGGTGGAGAATTAGAGATAAAATTAATGACCATGATGGGGTATGATGCCGCTACCATAGGTAACCACGATTTTGACAACAGTATAGACGGACTATACAAACAACTGCCTAACGCTTCTTTTGACTTTGTGATTTCTAACTATGATTTTTCTAACACCATAATGGACGGTCATATTAAATCGAGAAAGGTAATTGTAAAGGATGGCGTACGTATCGGATTATTCGGCGTGGGAATACAATTACAAGGTCTAGTGGATCCTAAAATGTATAAAGAAACGATCTATAACGACCCTATAGAAATCGCAAAAGATCAAGCCAGGTTATTAAGAGAAGAAGATAACTGTGATTTAGTAATTTGCATGTCGCATTTAGGTTACTCTTATCGCGGTGATAAAGTATCTGACCTTGCTCTTGCTGCAGCTACATCTGGTATAGATTTAATTATAGGTGGTCATACACACACATTTTTAGACGCACCTGAAATTGTAAAAAATGCAATAGGAAAAGACGTAATGGTAAATCAAGTCGGATGTTACGGTATCAACTTAGGACGTATTGATTTCTATTTAACAGAAGGAAAAATAGATAAAGGTGTAGATGTGGTTTATGAGGTATAACGATACCTTTTTTTTATCAATATCAAATCAGAAAACTAGAACACAATTACCCCTAAATAACCTAAAATAAGATATTCACAATTCCACCCCTATAAAATTATCATATCACTACCTAAAAATACACCTAAACAACCCTTCACCCTATTTTAAATAGGGTTGTCAGCAATAAAACTGAATATTTAAGACTGATGTTCTATATTTGAAAAAATAATCAACCGATTTCAAAATGGGCAGAAAAGTCAATTTCATTATTCTTGCAGTATTAGTATTAATCAGTTTATTCTTCAGTAGTCCTTATACTGAAAACGGAGACATGAGCGCTATAGATAGCGGTGATACTGCGTGGATGTTAATCGCATCTGCATTTGTCTTATTAATGACACCAGGTCTAGCCTTTTTCTACGGTGGTATGGTGAATAAAAAATCGATGATTTCCACCATGTTGCAAAGTTTTGTAGCATTAGGTGTAGTGAGTATTCTATGGGTACTTGTAGGTTTCTCACTTGCTTTTGGAGAAAGCTGGCACGGAATCATAGGAAACCCTATGACTTTTTTCAACTTCAGAAACGTAGGGCTCGCGCCTAACCCAGACTTTGCGGGCACGGTTCCGTTTTTAGTTTTTGCTCTATTCCAACTCAAATTTGCTATCATAACACCAGCACTTATTACTGGTAGCTTTGCAGAACGTGTGCGTTTTAGAAGCTACATATTATTCATGGTTCTATTCACCCTTTTCATATACACACCACTAGCTCATATGACATGGCATCCAGACGGTTTACTACGCAACTTAGGCGTTTTAGATTTTGCAGGTGGTACTGTTGTTCACATGAGCGCAGGGTTTGCTGCCCTGGCAGGTGCTGTTTATTTAGGTAAACGTAAAAAAATAACACACGACCCAGCAAACGTTCCGTACATTATATTAGGAACTGGCTTGCTATGGTTTGGTTGGTTTGGCTTTAATGCAGGTAGTGCGCTAGCTGCAAATGCAGATGCCGTTATCGCGTTTGCAAACACTAATATCGCCAGCGCAACAGCTATGATTACATGGATGTTTTACGAGAGGTTCAGTAACCGTAAGATGAGCGCCTTAGGAGCCTGTATTGGTGCCATAGTTGGACTAGTCGCTATCACTCCTGCTGCAGGATTTGTAACTATATCCCAAAGTATTTTCATAGGTTTCTTTGCAGCTATAACTAGTAATCTAGCTATTTCATGGTTTTCAAAAACAGGAATAGATGACACACTAGATGTTTTTCCTAGTCACGGTGTTGGAGGAATAGTAGGGATGATTCTTACCGCAGTATTTGCAAAAGAAGTAGGACTTACAAGCGGTGAAACAGACACTTTTATGTGGCACATCATTGCTTTAATAGGAGTTTCTATATTTACCTTTTTCGGCAGCCTTGCACTTTATAAAATTGTGGATCTATTAATTCCTATAAGAGTAAGAGACGATCAAGAAGAGCGTGGTCTGGACGCAAGTCAGCATGGAGAAGAAGTAAGTTAATTGATTATAAAAATATTTTAATTCCGCTTTCGCGAAAGCGGAATTAAAACAATAAGATTTCTTTAAATCATTAAACAGAAACCTATTTAACCATATCAAGAAATTCTTGTTCACTTATCATAGTAATCTCTAATTTCTCTGCTTTCTCGAGCTTAGAAGGTCCCATTTTATCACCACGTATAAGATAATCTGTTTTACTAGATATAGAACTAGAGTTTTTACCTCCATTATCTTCTACCAACTTTTTAAGATCATTTCTAGACATTTCAAATACTCCAGAAATAACAAAGCTTTTACCAGTTAATTTCTCTGTTTGCCCTTCTAGTTGCTCTTCACTTAATGCTAGCTGTAATCCAGCTATCTTTAATCGATCAATAAGTGCAATATGATAATCGTCCTGTATAAACTCTACGAGTGATCTAGCTATGCTCTCACCTATTTCTGGTACTGCAGTCAGTTCTTCTATTTTCTTATCTGCCGCACTAGTAACATCTGCAAAAAGGTCTAAACCATTCTTTTCTGGCTCTGCAGGCATTTTTAAAAGTGCGTCTATATTTTTATACTGTTTAGCTAGTTTTTTAGCAACCGTTTCCCCAACATACCTTATTCCCAAACCGAATAACAATCTCTCAAACGGAACCTGTTTACTTGCAGCTATCCCATTAATCATATTCTCGGCACTTTTTTGAGCCATACGATCTAATGGCAAAACCTGCTCTACAGTTAGATCGTACAAATCTGCATAGTTATGAATCATTCCAGCCTCTACTAATTGATCTACCGTTTCAGCACCTATCCCATCTATATCCATCGCTTTACGAGATATAAAATGTTGTATACGTCCTTTTACCTGCGGTGGGCACGCCATCTCATTAGGGCAGTAATGCTTTGCATCTCCTTCACTACGCACCAACTCTGTATGGCATTCTGGGCAGTGTGTCGCATAAGCTGTAGGAACAGAGTTTTCTGGTCTTTTAGACAGATCTACTGCAACTATTTTAGGTATGATTTCACCACCTTTTTCTACATAAACTTCATCACCTACTCTTATGTCTAATTTTTCAATCTGGTCTGCATTGTGAAGACTTGCTCTGCGTACGGTAGTTCCAGAAATCTCAACAGCTTCTAGATTTGCGACTGGTGTTATTGATCCTGTACGACCTACTTGATAAGTAATCTCTTCTAACCTCGTAGAAACTTGCTCTGCAGCAAACTTATATGCCATGGCCCATTTAGGCGCTTTGGCAGTAAAACCTAGCTCATCTTGCTGGTCTAATGAATTCACTTTAATCACTACACCATCTGTTTCATAAGGCAACTCCTTTCTTGCCACATCCCAATGATTGATAAATTCAAAAACTTCTTCTATAGAATCAACTAATTTACTTTCCTTAGGAGCTTTAAAACCCCATTTTCTAGCATATTCTAAAGAGTCATATTGTGTCTTTACTGGTAAATTATTTCCTGCAAGTGAGTATAATAAACAGTCGAGCGGTCTTTTTGCAACCTCTGCACTATCCTGTAATTTTAAACTACCACTCGCCGTGTTGCGAGGATTGCGATATAAATCTAAACCTTGTGCTTCACGCTCTTCATTCATCTTATGAAATCCATCCCATGGCAATACAATCTCTCCTCGTATTTCAAATTTCTCAGGAATATCATCTCCCTTTAATTGTAATGGCACCGATTTAATAGTACGCACGTTTGCCGTTACTTCATCACCTTGATTTCCATCTCCACGAGTTACCGCTTGTATAAATTTGCCATTTTCATAATGCAAACTAATGCTCGCGCCATCATACTTTAGCTCACAAGTATATCGAATATCACCATCAACAATCTTCTTAATACGCGTTTCCCAATCACGCAAATCATCAATGGAATATGAATTATCCAGCGAGTACATACGGTTGATATGCTTTACGGTATGAAAGTTTTTTGTTACCTCTCCACCTACACGTACTGATGGACTAGTCGCGTCATAGAACTCAGGATGTGCAGCTTCTAGCGTTTTTAATTGCTCCAATTTTTTATCAAATTCAAAATCTGATATAGTAGGATTATCGTTTACGTAGTAATTAAAATTATGTTCACGCAATTCATCGCGCAAGGATTGTATTTGTTCTTTTGGACTCATAGAAAACGTGCTATCTATTGCTCTAATTATAAGATTGTAAAATACAAAAAGGGCTGCTTATTTATTAATTCTTTACGGTTTGATATCAACAATTTATTTAATTCTTAAAGCTCATTTTTATGAGCCTTCATCATTCTATAATTACCGTTTAAATCTTTATAAATTTGAGATTCAAAGCCTAATTCTGTTGCTAGATTTTTCATCTCTTCTGGTAGGTATTGATTAATTTCAAAATAAAGGTCACCATCTTTTTTCAAGGCTTTTTGAGCCAATTCCAATATTTTACGGTAAAAAATTAAAGCATCATGATCTTCTACAAACAAAGCCAGATGCGGCTCGTTTTCTAGGACATTATCATGAATTTCTTGCTTTTCTAAATTCCTAACATATGGTGGATTACTCACTATAACATCATACTGTTCTGGTAATTCTTCTAAAGTTAGTACATCTTCTAGAATAGTTTTTACAGGTGTCTTAAGTCGAGCAGCATTTGCTTGTGCAGTTTCTAGTGCCTCACTAGAAACATCCATCAAAGTCACACTACAACTAGACATAGCAGCCTTAAGAGATAAACCTATACAACCGGTTCCTGTACCTATATCAATCATATTGAGATAGGTATCTTTTTTATGATTCTCGATAATCATATGTACCAGCTCTTCCGTTTCCTGACGCGGTATTAAAGTAGCCGAATTCACCATAAACTCATGCCCGTAAAAATGAGCTTTACCAGTTATGTACTGTACCGGCTTTGACGTATTCAATTCTTTCAAAGCATTTTGAAGCACCTCTTCTTGAATGTGACTCATCTCTTCTCTATCATTAATTAAAAAGTCAGATCGAGACCAATTCAACAAATCTTCACAGACTATTTGTAAAATACTATGAATTTCATTTTCTGGATATAATGGCGCAAGCTGTTCTTGATAAAGAAGTTTAAATTGATTTAAAGTCATCCGACAAAGGTAAAAGCATTTTTAAACCTTTTTTACCATATTTAAGTAAACTCTCACGTAATATGAACTATAATCGTTTTAATGTACAAATATTATCAATCAATACTTGTAAATCATTAATTCATAGGTTGCCCATCCTTACCATGAGGCTCGTTATTTTTATCAATACCTTCCTTAACAGACACGCTTATATCTAACAAATCCCATAACAATGAAAATATCTTAATCAATGGCCAGAAGAGAATTCTTAACAAAATTTCTAACATTTAATGCTCTTTAAAACCTCTTCAACATTTGCACTGGACATGAAAAATGCCCTGTATCACCTAGTGGCGCTTTTAATAACTCAAAACCTACATGCTTATATAAACCTTGTGCCTTATACATATTATCCATAGTCTCTAGATAAATACTTTCAAATTTCAAGCTAGCTGCATACTCTAGACAGGTCATCATCATTTTTTTACCATAGCCTTTTCCACGAGCTTCTGGTTTAAAATACATTTTTTGCAACTCACACACATTCCCTTTGTAGTTATCTAAAGGAGCAACACCAGCGCCACCCAACACAACACCATCTACCTCTAACACATAATATGCACTACGCGGTTGTTGGTACTGCTTATACATAGCTTGTGTAGCAGCATCACTGTAGGCAGTCCCTACTTTAGGCGCCCCATGTTCAAGGATGGATTCTTGAATTATATCTTTTATAGCCTGATTATCTTCTGGCAGTATTTTGCGAATTTTCATAATGCGAATTTAAAGTTCCCTTTCCAAATAATATCTAGAGTTAGGAATATATTAGAATCTCTTCATTCACTCTTCATCACACTGCTCGTTAAATTATTTTCTAATTTTAAAAGGATTTCTCTTTTTGATTTTAATTCAGCCTTACTTTTGTGCTAATGACTGTAGATGAGAAATACATACAACGCTGCATACAACTAGCACAAAATGGATTAGGTACCACGTATCCTAATCCGCTAGTGGGAAGTGTAATCGTTTCTGAAAATGACGAGATTCTTGGAGAAGGATGGCATAAAAAATCTGGTGAACCGCATGCTGAAGTTAACGCAGTGCGTGATGCTGAGAGAAATGGTTATGGTAGTGACGCTTTCGCGAAAGCGGTATTATACGTAAACCTAGAGCCCTGTTCTCACACCGGAAAAACTCCACCTTGCGCATCTATGATCGTGAAAAAAGGCTTTAAAAAAGTAGTCATAGGCTCTCTAGACCCACATGAAAAAGTAGCCGGCAAAGGTGTTGCTATATTAAAAGAAGTAGGCGTAGACGTCACCGTAGGCGTTCTTGAAAAAGAATGCAATTTTCTTAACAAACGCTTTTTTACTTTTCATAGAAAAAAACGCCCTTATATTATTTTAAAATGGGCCGAAACTGCCGATGGTTTTATAGCGCCCGCAGAAAAAGACGAGCAAAAACCAGTATGGATTACTAACTCCTATTCTAGACAATTATCTCACCGATTAAGAGCTGAAGAAAATGCAATCCTTATAGGAGCACAAACCGTAATAGATGATAATCCATCATTAACTTGCAGGGACTGGCATGGAATAAACCCTACACGCATCGTTTTAGATTCTAGAAATACTCTAAATAAAAACTACGTTGTGTTCGATAATCAAGCACCTACTATTACTATAGACTCTAACAATCCTGAAAACATAATTAAAGAACTCTATAACAACCAGATACAATCGGTTATTATAGAAGGTGGCTCGCGCACTATTCAACAATTTATCGATGCTAATTTATGGGATGAAGCGATGCAATTTATGGGAACCGAAATTTTATTTCATAACGGACTGCCAGCGCCAAAAATAAATGGCAACTACACAATTCTAGATAGAGTAACTATAAAGCAAGATGTTTTAAAAACATATCTTAACGCATGATCTGGTTATTCCTGAGTGTTATCACATCTAGTTTACTTTATGTGATTTTCAAATACTTTGAAATTTTTAAGGTAAACACCTTACACGCTATCATCATTAATTACATTATCGCGTGCATCACAGGTTTAATATCCTATGGACAAGTACCTAATGTGGAGAACATTTTACAAGCAGACTGGCTCTACTACTCCTTTTTTATAGGAGCACTTTTTATTTTCATCTTTAATATTATGGCGCTTACTAGTCAGAAAAACGGACTTACTGTAGCCGCTGTATCTGGAAAAATGTCACTTGTTATTCCTGTTGTCGCAGGAATATGGTTATATCAAGAATCTATAGGATGGATGAAAATAGCAGGCATATTACTCGCTCTTATTTCTGTATACCTTACTTCGGTTAAAAGTAAGGATGGACTTCAACTGGATAAAAAAACACTTATTCTTCCTGTTATTTTATTTTTAGGAAGCGGTATCATAGACACCACTCTTAAATATGCCGAAATAAACTATGTCCCTATAGGAGAAGAATCCCTATTCAGCGCCATGTGTTTTGCCACCGCTTTTATAATAGGTATCATCATTCTTTTGTACGAGGCGACACAAAAGCGTTTTATCAATTTAAGGTCTATAATTGCTGGTATCGCATTAGGTATTCCTAACTATTTTTCAATTTACTTTATAATCAAATCTTTAAAAAACGGCATGGAAAGCAGTGTGGTTTACCCTATTAATAATGTGGCTACCGTTCTTTTTGCTTCTATTCTAGGCATTCTTATATTTAAAGAAAAACTTATCCCTAAGAATTACATAGGTATTATAGTGGCTATAGTTGCTATTCTTATGATCGCTTTCGCGAAAGCGTAACACAAAAAAAAGCCTCTCTATTAAGAAAGGCTTTGATTAATTTATAGGAATGCGTTTTATCTAGTAAAAGAAGCAAAACCTTCTATTTCTGTGCGCTGGCTAACACCACTTATTACCTGTGTCACATCTGAAGCCACAGTAATTTCTAAATCTGTAGCAGTTAATTCTACGATGGTATAAACCGCATTTGCATCAAAAACGGTTCCAGCTCCATTAGCTGCAAAGGTGATATTTGAACCATTAATAGTATAGGTACCAGACTCAGCTAGAGTACTAGTGCTTTGTCCTTGAGAAGCTCCTGCAAGAAAAGTCTCTATAGTTAAATCACCATCAACCGTATAAGTTCCATCTGTATTAAAAACTAAAACTGCATCAGAACTCACGAACTCAATATCTACAGTAAGCGATATCGTATTACCCATCACAACAGATGTCGTTGTAGATTCTGTTTCTGTGTCTGCATAATCCCAAGAGCCTACTATCAAAGTAGTATCTACACTACCAGAGCCACTACCGCTACCACTACCTCCTGTAGCACCAGAATTTAAACTAGGGTCTAAAGGTTCGGTCTCACAACTAATTATTGCGGCTGATAAAAATAATAAGGCTAAGATCTTTTTCATTGGTTAAGTTTAATAGTTATTTTGCTAAAATATTCTAACTAATCGCTTTCACAAGTTCTTAAGATTGCTTTAACATAATTTTATAATTGGCAGATTCCTACAAAACAATAACAAAACCTACCACAGAGACCTTATATAAGGACAGAGGTAGTAAATTTTACGGCTATGCTTTTCCTATTACTAGTGATGAAGAGGTGAATGATTTAATAGCTCCATTGCGTAATAGACATCCTAAAGCTGGACACCATTGCTATGCATGGAAACTGGGCGCAGACGATAATAACTATAGAGCAAATGATGATGGAGAACCCAGCCACAGTGCAGGTGACCCAATATTAGGGCAAATTAATTCTTATGAATTGAGCGATGTTCTAGTTGTAGTTTCAAGAATATTCGGCGGTACTAAACTAGGTGTAGGTGGCTTAATAAGCGCTTATCGTGAGGCTGCAAAAATAAGTTTAGAAACCGCTCAAATAAAAGTACGCACCATCACCGCATCTATTGAGATCAAATTTGAATACCCACAAATGAGTCAGGTAATGAGATTTATAGATGAAAATAATTTTAAAATAGGAAAACAAGAATTAACTGCTAGCTGTATTATCAACATTGATGTTCCAGCATCACGACAAGAAGCCGTCATCGCTCAAATCAATAAAATGTACCCTATAAAAGCAAAAGCAATAGAATAAATGATTGTATGATTATCATCATTGATTTTATAAAAAAAAGGAAAATACAGCGTTATTAACTAACAGAAATTGTTAAGAACCTACATAATTAGAATAATTGCTCACAAGCTTTAAGGAATTCTGGAATAGGTTTTCTAGGCCTAAAGGTTTTTGCATCAGTAAATACTAATGTTAGATCACATATTGCACAGAGAACACCACTGTTGTTAACTATTTCATACTCAAAAACAACCCTTGTGGTAGGCAGTGATTTCAGTCTGATTTTGACAGAAATTTCCTCCCCAAATTTGATCGGATTTTTGTACTTAATATCGATATTATATACAGGTAACAACACACCATTTTCTTCCATTTTAACATAGGAAAAACCTAATTGATTCAACCACTCTAACCTTGCTTGTTCTAAGTAAATCAAATAGTTAGCATGATGAATAATTCCCATTTGATCTGTTTCTGAATATCTAGGCTTTATGTTAATTGTGATAGTATCCATAATAATTTATAGTTATTAATTAGGTTTTAAAAAAAGAAATATCCTTGCGACTTTTTTTTCAGAAATCAAACCTGAAATAAATTTTTTTTAAGGTTTTTTATACACATATTTGTCATCGATTTTAACAACAGGATTTCTTTGTGATTTTTAGTTCTTAATCGACCCAACTCTAACTTGAAAAAAGTAATATATATGACACTGACTGCAGAATCGGTATGGGACAATTGTCTAGCTTTTATAAAGGATAATATTGCACCCCAAGCTTACAAAACTTGGTTTGCACCTATTAAGCCGGTAAAGCTAACAGATACTGCCTTAAGTATTCAAGTACCTAGTCGTTTTTTTTATGAATGGCTAGAAGAACATTATATAAAATTATTAAAAACTGCCTTAACACGTGAACTAGGCGAGGGAGCAAAATTGATCTATGCGATCAAGATGGAGAACCCTACAAAAGGTATGGAAGCCTTTACTGAAAAAATACCTAGTAGTAACCGCTCTATTAATAACTCGCAGTCTGTAGATGCGCCAGTTAGAAGTAAAAGTCCAGAGCTTAAGAATCCATTTATTATTCCTGGAATAAGAAATGTAAAGATCGAGTCTCAACTTAATCCTTCTTATAACTTTGAAACTTTCTTAGAAGGTGATTCTAACAGACTAGCACGTAGTGCTGGTATGGCTGTTTCTAACAAACCTGGTGGAACTAGTTTTAATCCTCTATTAATATTCGGTGGTGTAGGTTTAGGAAAAACACATCTTGCACATGCGATAGGTGTAGGTATCAAAGAAAACTACCCTGACAAAACAGTACTTTATATAAGTGCTGAAAAATTCACACAACAGTATATTGAATCTGTACGTAAGAATAATAGAAATGATTTTATTCACTTCTATCAAATCGTAGACGTTCTTATCGTTGATGACATTCAGTTCTTTGCTGGTAAAGCAAGTACACAAGATGTTTTCTTCCACATATTTAATCACTTGCACCAAAATGGTAAACAAGTGATTCTTACAAGTGATAAGAAACCTGTAGACATGCAGGATATTGAACAACGCTTACTTTCTCGTTTTAAATGGGGACTTAGTGCAGAGTTAAATCATCCAGATTATGAAACTCGTGTTTCTATAATCAAGAACAAACTATATCGTGATGGTGTAGAAATGGATGATGATGTAATTCATTATCTAGCAGACAACATTAAGACCAACATTAGAGAATTAGAAGGAGCTATCATTTCTTTAATCGCACACTCTTCTTTCAACCGAAAGGATATCACTATAGATCTTGCTCGCAAGATTGTAGAGAACTATGTAAAGAACACAAAACGTGAGATTTCTATAGATCAAATACAACAAGTAGTAAGTGACTATTTCTCAATGGATGTAGAAACACTACAGTCTAAGACACGTAAACGTCATATCGTACAAGCGAGACAACTAGCTATGTATTTTTCTAAGAAACTTACTAAGGCATCTCTAGCAAGTATAGGTACTCAAATAGGTAAGCGTGATCATGCTACTGTTTTACATGCTTGTAAGACTGTTGATAATCTTGCTTCTACTGATAAGCAATTCAGTAAATATGTTGAAGATTTACATAAAAAACTTTCTAACTAGAAGCTATTATGACTAACATATTAATGATATGTTTAGGTAATATTTGTAGATCTCCTCTTGCTGAAGGCTTGATGAGATCTAAATTAAATTTTACAAAATTTAAAGTAGACAGTGCCGGTACAAGCGGAGGTCATAAAGGACAAGCTCCTGATAAAAGATCCATTGCTATAGCAAAGAAAAACGGACTGGATATAACAAATCAAAAAAGTCGCAAACTCTTAAAAGAGGACTTTCAGAAATTTGATTATATCTATGTAATGGACCAGTCTAATTATGATGATGTCATCTCACTTACCTCTACAGAAGAAGAAAAGAAAAAGGTTATCAAAATATTAGACGAAGCTTTTCCAGATGAAAATCTAGATGTACCAGACCCTTATTATGGCGGCACACAAGGTTTTGAAAGCGTATATCGCATGCTCGATAGAGCTACAGATGTCATTGCTAAGAAGCTAGACAAAACCTATTAAACCCATAGTAATACGTTATTTATGAAGAGTTTATCTATAGTTGGTCTTTATTTTATACTTATATTTTTCTTATGCTCTTGTAATACTTATAATCCAAGAAACGACTGGAATGATGCAAATGTTTTTAGTTCTAGAGGTGAATATATAAGAGCAAATAAACTTTATGATAAAATCATTAAAGAGCAACCGGATAATATTCCTGCTTTGATTAATAGAGGTGTAAATAAATCAATGCTTAATGACTACACTGGAGCCATTAAAGATTATCTAGCAATATTAGAATATGATTCAACAAATACTCTTTCTTTAGTAAATTTAGGTAACAATTATAAACGACTTGAAAATTACAATAAAGCTATTGATTGCTATACCAAAGCTTTAAAAACTAAAGGTTCAATCAAATCTGACAGTTTATATATAGAATTTCTTGAAACTCCTTTCTCTAAAGGTAGCTCTCCCTATAACGTGCGTCAATATGAAATTGAATTTGAACGAGGTATATCATACTTAAAATCTGATAAATACAAACTTGCAATAGCAGATTTAGAACAACCTCTTAAATACAATTTTGAACCTGTTACAAGTATTTGCTATATAGGAGAAGCTTATTATAATTTAAATGATACGATTAATGCAAGACTATACCTAGAAGAAGCTAGTAAATATAGGGATGCTGATTCTATTGACATGCTCAAGAAATTAAATAATTAATTTTTATTAAACAATTTTTCTAAAATCACTCTCTTATCTATTTTACCTGTGTGCGTTAAAGCAAACTCTTTTACAAAGTAAATTTCCTTAGGTACTTCAAATTTATCTAGCTTTTTAAAAGCTTTTTGTAGATCTCTTTCTTCACCTTGAATTACAAGAACAACTTTTTCACCTAATTCTTCATCTTCCCTAGCAGATAAAAAGAAAGGTTCTAGAATATGTACTGACAACTTCTGTTCTACTTGTGCTGGATGCACTTTTACAGATCCAGTATTAATAACATCATCTACCCTACCCAGTATTTTAAACTGATTCTCGTTTATTAAATCTACAAGATCGTTTGTAACTAAAGATGTTCTCGCCAGTTCTGGAGCATGAATAACTAGTTTACCTTCCTCATCTTTCTCTATAGTTACATTTTCCACAACAGAGTAATTCTCTTCATAAGAAGGATATAGTTGCCTTACCGCAATATGAGAAGCTGTCTCTGTCATTCCATAGGTATGAAATGCTTGCGTGTGTTTTCCACTTAATCGATCGATTAAACCTTGAGAAACAGCACCACCACCTATGATCACTTTACGTACCTTATGAATATCGTCCAAAGATTTAGAAACTTGCAACGGTGACATGGCTGTAAAGTCATATCGCTTTTCTACCTTTTTTAAAGGCATAGTACTAGGTTGTACTAGATCTATGTGCCAGCCTAAAGTCATGGCACGCACAAGCATCATTTTACCAGCTATATAACTTAAAGGCAAACAACATAGCACATCTTTTTCTATTCCTATATCAAAGCGTTTACCTGTCATAACAGCACTATTAATCATATGCTGTTTTTTTAGTTTATACTCTTTGGGAATACCAGTAGAACCACTAGTTTTAACCGTAACTACATCAAAGTCATCTAACCAACTCAGTAAAAAATCACCTACTTGCTTTTCCCATTCTTCACCTTCTTTTACATAACTATATGCAACAGTCATCACTCCTTCATAATCTAGAGAGTGACCATTTAATTTAAACGTGGGATGTATGGTTGGGATCATAATTAGTTTTTAAGGCAGGTACTTCTATTTTACCGAACAATTTATCTTTCCAATTGTTCCATTTATATTTCTTAGCAAACAATAAAATTAAAGCAGGATAATAAATAAACATAGGTATAAAAGTCTCCCATGTTGCAGTGGGATCTGATGTATCTATCAATAGAGAATCTGTTTGAAATGCTGTCCAGTCTGCTGTTACTAATAACGCAATGAATAAATTATTTGCAGCATGAAAACCTATGGCAAGCTCTGTACCTTCATCCATTAAAGTAAAAGTCCCTAAAAGAAAACCAGTACCTACATACCATATCATGACGATATACCCCATAGTAGCAATTTCTGGATTAAAAATATGCATCATCCCAAAAACAACTGAAGTAAGAATATAAGGAACTGCTCTATTACCAGATATAATTCCTAATCCCTGCATAGCATAGCTTCTAAAAAACAGCTCTTCCCATGTAGTTTGTATAGGTACTAAAGCGATTGCAATAACTGCAAGTATCGCAAAGTTAGTCGCGTCATAATTCCATATATAAACCTCTGGCGCACTGTAATACCCTATTAAAGTAGTTGCTATAGATACAAGTCCTACCACACCAAAGGCAAAGAAAGCTCTATTCCAATCAAATTTATCTCGTGAGGTCGTAGATGCTGTCCAGCTTAACTTATGAATATATTTAATCCACAACCACCACACTAGCGTACCTACCACAAAACTGAACATCAATAAAAAGAAAGTAACATTTTTTGAAAAGGTATTCATTAATGTAGACTCATCTAGATTGTTTAATGCATCTACCCCATGAAGCGTAAATTGTTCATAAATTACAGCAATAGTGAATGGCATAGCACCAAAAAACTGACAACCCAAAAATATTACCACGGCACCTATCAGCCACTTCCACGTATCATGAAAACCGTTTGCACCTCTTTTAATAAACATATTTAAAACTTTATTTTATTAGTATCCCAATTGCCCGATGTGTTACACCACAACTGTCCATTTTTAATCTCTAGTGGCGCCTCGATATTATTAGTATATAGAGAACCTGTACCTAGACCTTGTGGCATTTTATTACCTAGCGTGTACGTAAATTGTGCAATTGCATTAAGACCTATATTAGATTCTAGTGCACTAGTAATCCACCAGTCTATATTTCTTTCTGTAGCGAGATTTATCCATTCTCTACTACTTTGAAAACCACCTACTAGAGCAGGTTTTAAGATAATGTATTGCGGTTTAATAACATCTAGACAGGCTATCTTTTCTTCTATATTATAAAGACCTATTAATTCTTCATCTAGCGCAATATCTAGCGGTGTTTGCTCACACAGTTTTGCCATATCATCCCATTGGCCTTGTTTAATAGGCTGCTCGATGCTGTGTACATCGTACTTTGCAATTTCTTCTAGTTTACCCAATGCATTTTGAGGTGTAAAAGCTCCATTTGCATCAACTCTTATAGTGATCTCGCTTTCGCGAAAGCGAGAACGTATCAATTTTAATAGACTCATTTCTGCTTCAAAATCGATAGCACCTATCTTCATTTTAATGCAATCAAATCCAGCTGTTAGTTTTTCTTCTAGCTGTTGCATCATAAAATCTTGATTTCCCATCCACACGAGCCCGTTGATAGAAATAGCATCTTGTCCTTCTGTAAACATAGACGGAAACAATGTAAAGGGATCGCTGGATTGCAAGGACCTCATCGCCATTTCATAACCGAATAAAATAGAAGGCCATTTTTTTAAAGCCTCCATCATCTCTACCGGTGATAAATTAATATGATCACAAGTCCATTGCAGTTGTTTTTCAAATTCTGGTCTGTCGTCTATAGAAAGACCAGAAAACATATTCACCTCTCCTACACCTTGTTTATCACCATTATCGATAATAAGAAACCAAGTGTTTTTGGTTTTTAAAATACCACGAGATGTTCCTGCCGGTTGTTTAAATTCTAAAACGTATTTCTGGAAATGTGCTTTCATGAAGTAAAAATAGAGAATAGAACCATTAAGGTAGGTATAAGTATGAAAACTTTACTAACTCCGAGAAATTTCCAGCAGATCCCAGATAAATTTGGAACTAACTATTTCTTTAAATCAACTAGGCTCAAGCCAAATTTTCTGGGATGGTCAGAGTGAATAAACTACATGAGACAGCGCACAAATCAACCTGTCTACTGCTCACTGAGACTATAAACTACTTTCTCTTAACTGTCCACTCAAATTGGAATTCACTCACTTGTACACCGTCTTCATTTACACCTTGAGACGTCATCCATACCGTCTGTCCCTCGCCAGTTGCGACAGTTTTTTCTATCGCCTCTTTAATAGCAAGTCCATCGTGACATTTAAAGGTAATGCGGCCGGTAGCTTTTTTAGTAAAAGTCGCTTTATTATTTGCTACTAGCATAGAGACACGAGCATCGCTTTTTTGAATATAAGACATAACCAGCGCACCTGTGGAAAGTTCGGCAGCCATGGCTTGTACAGCAAAATACATACTTTTAAATGGATTCTGATTGAACCATTTATGCTTTACGGTTACCGTACAGTTCTCTGCATCTATTTCTTTACACCTCACACCACTCCACCAGCAACTAGGTAATTTTAAAAATGTAAAGGCATTAATTTTCTTGGGCGTGATCATAAGATGGTGTTTAAATCGTGTTTGGGAATTTAATAATTAAATCGCTTTTTCAAGTTAAAAACCGAATTCTATTTACATTTTTTTGTATGCAATGAATAAGAAATCACTTCAAACCAACTAAATATTTAAAAAACAAAAACGAATTTTAAAAAATAAATTAAGATTATAAAAACTCTGAAAAGCCTTGTAATCATTACGCTTTCGCGAAAGCGGAACTTTAAAAATCAATAGGTTACAAAAAAATATATGGTACTTTGTATTGCATAATACTATCTTTTAACCATATATTTGCATAAGAAAATAATAGGCTATGGAATCAACGAACCAAAACAACCACAATAATATTGCTACCGGAATTCATTTATTGACATTCGGTAAATGGCTTTTCCCCTTAGGTAATTTTATTCTACCCATTCTTTTATGGATGATAAATTCTAAGAAATCTGATTTTATCGATAGACATGGTAAACAGGCCATCAACTTTCAAATGAGTATCACACTTTATACTATCGTACTGGCTTTTATAGGTGGCGGTATTATAATAGGATCTATGATTTCTGGCGGCCCTAGTTTATGGGAAGCAATGAATCATGGTCATGATTTTCCATTTTGGGATGATATGGGAATTTTTAGCACCGTAATAGCTAGTGGATTTATATGCGGTACTTTAATATTAATACTGGCAGTAATAGATCTAGTATGTACGATTAAAGCTGCTATAAAAGCGCATGATGGTCATGATTACAATTATCCTTTAACGATTAACTTCATACCTCATCATACTGAGGTAGAAGTACCTAATAATAACTAATATGAAGATAGAAAACACAAAAGCGCAAATGCGTAAAGGCGTACTGGAGTACTGCATTCTATCCATCTTAAAAGAAGATGACGCCTACGTGGCTGAGATTCTAGGAACTTTAAAAGATGCTAAAATGCTGGTGGTAGAAGGAACTATTTATCCATTACTCACGAGACTTAAAAATGCTGGATTGCTTAATTATCGCTGGGAAGAAAGCACCAGTGGACCACCACGTAAGTATTACGGACTTACTGAAACTGGTAAAATTTTCCTTACAGAACTGACCACAACCTGGGACGATCTTAAAAATGCAGTTAACCTAGTGACCATACCTAAAACTAAAAAATCATGAACAAGACCATCAATATAAACCTAGCTGGGCTGTTCTTCCATATAGACGAAGATGCCTATCAAAGACTGCAACGTTATGTGGCAGCGGTACGTAAATCATTTGCCGGTACTAGCGGCGCAGACGAGATAATGAGCGATATAGAATCGCGCATTGCCGAGCTTTTTCTAGAAAAAAGGGCTAATGAACAACAAGTAATCTCTATTCAACACGTCGAAGAAGTGATTAACATCATGGGACAACCTGAAGACTATGAGGTTGATGAAGAAATATTTGAAGAGCAAACTTCCAGAAGTAAATTCAGAACTCCTGGTAGAAACAAACAACTTTTTAGAGATACACAAAACGGTTATGTAGGTGGTGTTTCTGGAGGTATGGGATATTATCTCGGTATAGATGCTGTATGGATAAGAGTTGCTTGGGTTTTACTTGTATTCTTTAGTGTAGGATGGGCGATACCTATCTATATATTGCTATGGATTCTTGTACCTGATGCGGTAACTACTAACCAGCGTCTAACCATGATGGGAAAGGAAGTAAACATCTCTAATATAGAAGAGAATTTTAAGCAGGGTTTTGAGCCCGTGGTCGATGGGCAGACTGACGCCGACCACCATATTGTAGGTCAAAAAGGTAAACGTGGTTCTATTAAATTCTTCGGTTTTTTGGGGAAATTAATCAAAGGCTTTTTTAAAGCTCTAGTTAAAATTATAGGGCTTATAGTTTTCTTAAGTGCTACTACTGCTCTTATAGGTCTTGTTGTTTCTTTAATTACGGCTAGCTTTATTGATGTAGATGGACAGAATTTAATTCACTTCTTTGATGTCGTGATACCCAACCATCAGGCTTCATGGATTTTATTAACGGCTATTATTTTTGCTGTCGGTATTCCTTTACTAGTACTCGCTATTTTAGGTCTTAAATTATTAGTAAATAATTTGAAATCTATCGGTATGCCAGCAAAAATCATTCTTGTGGTACTGTGGATCATTTCTGTAATTGTACTTAGTGTTTCTGTTGCAAGAATAGCTGCGACACAAGCTTATGACGGTAATGTTATAGAGGTTCAAGAATTTTCTATCGATAAAGAAAAGGTGTTTGAATTGCAGTTATTGAAAGACGGTAATCTAGGAGACCAGACTTATGTAACTAGCAATGGTTTAAAAGTTGTTGATTATAATGGAGAAAAAGCCGTTCGAAAAAATAACGTTTATATAGCATTTGCTACGAGTAGAGATAGTCTAGCACGAGTGAGTGTTAATTTTAAGGCCAAAGGAGACTCTTTTGACACCGCAAAATTAAATGCAGAATCACTGGTCTATGATTATGAGATTACAGACTCTTCCTTTACTGCTCCTAGTTACTTGATTGTTCCTAAAGGTTCGGGCGTGTTCGGTCAACGAGTGAATGTAACCATCTATTTACCTAAAGGAACTAAAGTTAAGTTTAATAATAGCTTTAAAGACCGTTATGATTCCTGGATGACTGACGAAGCTTTAAGAATAGAAAAACGCTATGACGGTTCTTATGAGTATGAGATAAGTGATGGAAAAACAATATGTCTAGAATGTCCTAAAGATGGTAGTTTTAGATCTAGACACAATAATTCAAATGAAAACGACGCTCTAGATACTAATAGAATTATCGATTCTACAACTACAACAGATGGAAAATGGAAATATGAAGATGACGATGTAGAAAACGATGACAAAATTACAGTGACAACCAAACTAGATCTAGGCGGTATAACTATGGAGACCACAGATACTTATTAGATTGTAATTTTCAGTTGACGTTCTACCCTTGTGATTGAGATGTAGAACTCTTAGCCGCTCCAATTCATGTTGGAGCGGTTTTTGTTTTACCTTTACCAAATAAAATAATACAATGAAAAAATTACTACTATTTGTGTTTGCATTAAGCACTACTATAATGAGTGCTCAAGATCTTATTAAGGTAAAAGGAAACCGTGAGGTTACTACCGAGATAAGTCCTATCGATCCCTTTGAGACCTTAGAGATTAATGGTGATTATGAAATAGAAATTATTCCTGGAGCTTCTCCTCAAGTAGAGATCACGACAGATTCTAATCTACACCAGTATCTTGCTGCAAGAGTTATAGATGGTAAACTTGTGGTTACTACTACGGCTAAAATACGCTCTAAGAAAGAGATGAAATTCAGAATTATTTACGGTCCAGAATTAAATAAAATCACTGTAACTGATGACGCACAACTATCGTCTGTAACTAGTCTTCTTTTTGAAGATCTAGAATTGAACATAGAAAAAGATGCCGAAGTTTATTTAACCGCAACTGTAGAAAGATTAACTCTTAATGCAGAGCGTAGTACAGAGGCTGAATTGAACCTTACTGGTAAAAGAGCTGTTGTAAATCTAGACAACAACACGACTGTAAAAGCACTAATTAAATATGACGACCTAGAGTTAAACATGAAAGATCGTGCAGATGCAACCATAGAAGGTGATATTAAAACTGGTTATATACAGTTAAAGAGTAAAAGTAACTTTAAAGGAGAAAATTTAATCTTTAATAAATTAGATCTAAATATCACTGATAACGCAGACGCTGTTATTAATGTAAAAAACCAATTGAATCTTGAGTCTAGTGGAGATGCTAAAGTAGAGTTGCACAACTCTCCTAAAATCGATTTAAATAAATTTGCTGGTAAGTCTGTTCTTAGTAGAGAATAAAGATTCTTATTAAAATTAAAAATCCCCATTGAAACTAAAGTTTCAATGGGGATTTTTTTTTGCTTTATTGCAAGTCGATTTACTCTACGTAGTAATCACCAGCTTTAACCTCATCTACTACACCTACTTCAGCAAGGTAACGCTCTGCATCTAGTGCAGCCATACATCCTGTACCAGCAGCTGTAATAGCCTGTCTGTATATTTTATCTTGTACATCTCCAGATGCAAATACACCTGGCATGTTAGTCTTTGTAGAACCTGGAATAGTTTTTAAATAACCATCTTCACCCATGTCTAGCTGCCCTTTAAAGATATCAGTATTAGGTTTGTGCCCTATCGCGATAAAAATACCAGTGATAGCTATCTCGTGCTTTTCTTGAGTTTGATTATTTACAATACGCAAACCTTCTACTACCGTATCACCTAGAACTTCATCCACTTCAGAATTATAAAGTACTGTAATATTCTCTAGACTGTTTACTCTATGTTGCATAGCTTTAGATGCACGCATGTGATCTTTACGCACTAGCATCGTTACACTCTTACAAATGTTTGCAAGGTAAGAAGCCTCTTCTGCAGCCGTATCACCAGCACCTACTATCGCAACATCTTGATTTCTATAAAAGAAACCATCACATACTGCACATGCACTTACACCACCACCACGTAATCTTTGCTCACTCTCTAAGCCTAAATATTTTGCCGTTGCACCGGTAGAAATAATTACCGTATTTGCTTCTATTTTAGTTTTACCATCTACAACAGCTGTGTGAATACCACCTTCTTCAGTAGCAAATTTCACCTCTGTAATCATCCCTATACGTACTTGTGTACCAAAACGCTCTGCTTGTTTCTGTAAATCTACCATCATTGACGGTCCATCTATTCCTTCTGGATAACCAGGGAAATTATCAACCTCAGTAGTTGTAGTAAGCTGTCCACCAGGTTCCATACCTGTATAAACTACAGGTTTCATATCTGCACGAGCAGCATATATAGCTGCAGTATATCCTGCAGGTCCTGAACCTATGATCAAACATTTTATTCTTTCTATCTTCTCTGACATAATTGTAAACTTTGAAATACAAATGTAATAGGATGATATCTCAATACCTTGATTTAATGATCACTATTTGTTATCTATTTATTAAAGTTATCCATTATAGCGACTTTTCTTAATCCATAAAATGAATAGAATTTTTAGGTAGTACCTTTGACCTATGCCACAAGTATATTTAAATCCTGTTACCAAAGAAAAAGCTACCATACTCAAAACTAGCGCACAAACTAACGGCGCTTACACGCTTATAGAGGTAGAACTACAACCTGGTGGCGGTAATCCTATTCATTTTCACGAGCAATTTACGGAGGATTTTTATCCAGTAAAAGGTACTTTATGCGTTCATTATTTAGGAAAAGAAATTTTATTAAAACCTAATGAAAATTTTAAAGTCCCTTTATTAGATGCACATCGATTTTACAACCCTACTGATGAAATTATTGTGTTTAGAGCTCGATTAGAACCAGGACAGCCCAATTTTGAAAATTTTATGGCAGTTCTTTTTGGACTAGTCAGCGATGGTAAAACCTTTGGAAAGAACCAGATGCCGTACAATCCTTTTCACGCTATATTATTACTCCACTGGGGTGATACTCAGGTAGATCATTTTCTATTTAGATGGATAAAACCACTGCTGTCTGTTATGGTTACGCTTTCGCGAAAGCTAGGATATGAAAAACATCTTCTCAAAAAATATAAAACGGTTTAAAATACAGTTTGCAACTCGTTTCACAAAATCGTAACATTACAGTTCATCAATTACCCTTATGGAAAGTCAAAATATCAACCAAGAAGACGAAAAAATCATTGAAAACAGAGAGCTAAGTATTTGGGAAGCCTTAATTCCTGTATTTGCTCTAGTTGCGATGCTAGCGATAAATGTATACATTTTTGGTGATGACTCTTTAAGTGGTTCTAACCAATTTGTACTTCTATTAGGAGCAACTGTTGCTGGTATAGTGGGCTATTTTAATAAAGTGACTTATAAATCTATGGTAGAAGAAGTGGCTCAAAACCTTAAATCTACTACAGGTGCTATCTTGATTTTATTAATGGTAGGTGCTCTAGCCGGTACCTGGTTATTAAGCGGTATTATCCCAACGATGATTTATTACGGTCTAGATATCTTAAACCCTTCTATATTTTTAGCTGCTTGTGTTATTATATGTGCTGTTATCTCTGTTGCTACAGGAAGTAGCTGGACCACTAGTGCTACAGTAGGTATTGCGTTAATAGGTATAGCTGGTGCTCTAGATATAAGCGCAGGCATGACTGCTGGTGCTGTTTTAAGTGGTGCTTACTTTGGTGATAAATTAAGCCCATTAAGTGACACGACTAACCTTGCTCCTGCTATGGCTGGTACTGATTTATTTACTCATATTAAATACATGACCATTACTACTGTGCCTACTATTGTAATTACCCTTTTGGTTTTTATAATTATAGGTTTTAGTCTAGACACTACAGGTATAGCAGATGTTTCTCAATATCAAACAGCCATAGACGCTACTTTTAATACCAGCCCTATTCTATTTATTGTACCAGTGGTAGTTATTGCTATGATTGTTAAAAAAGTATCTCCATTAATAGCATTATTGATAGGTACTTTATTAGCTGGTGGGTTTGCTTTAATATTTCAACCAGAATTAGTGCATGCTATATCTGGACTAGAAGAATACAATGCTAGTGCTATGTACAAAGGCGTTATGAATGCCATCACTGTAAAAACAGTTGTTGTACCAGTTACTGATAACCCAGAGATTGCAGAAAAACTCGCTGGACTTTTTGAAGGAAAAGGAATGGAATCTATGCTAGGGACTATATGGTTAATAATCTGTGCGATGGTCTTTGGTGGTATTATGGATGCAATAGGTGCTTTATCTCGTATAAGTCGTGCGTTACTTAACTTATTTGATTCTGTATTTGGGCTTTTTGCAAGTACGGTTGTGAGTTGTCTTGCTATTAATGTAACGGCAAGTGATCAATACCTAGCTCTAGTAGTACCTGGTAAAATGTATGCTAAGGCGTATAAAGAAAAAGGACTGGCTCCAGAAAATTTATCTAGAACGCTAGAAGATTCTGGTACAGTAACTAGCGCATTAATTCCATGGAATACTTGTGGTGCATATCAAAGTACTACACTAGGTGTAGATGTAAAAGATTACTTTATCTATGCGATCTTCAACTGGTTATCTCCTTTTATGACTTTAATTTTTGCTGCTTTTAGAATTAAGATAAAACAACTTGCAGCACCTAAACCCACCATGAGTACGCTAGGTGAAGAGCCATCAGAATTTTAAATGTTGATTCTTTTGTGATCTCTATAGTATAAATTCACTGCCAAATAAACAAAAATGAAAAGATTACTTTTTGCTATAAGCCTATTCACTGTATTAGGTACTAGCGCACAGAATAGATTTGACAAAGTAGAAATTAAAACACATGAAGTAACCGACAATGTGTATATGCTAGAAGGTGCTGGTGGTAACATCTTAATTCAAGTTCTTGAAAAAGAAGTGGTCATGATAGACTCTCAATTTGCACCATTAAGTGACAAATTAATGACTGCCATTAAAAAAATCACAGAAAAACCTATCTCTTTTCTTATCAATACCCACCACCATGGAGACCATACCGGTGGAAATGAAAATTTCAATTCAGATCAAGTAACTGTTATTGCACATGAAAATGTATTGAAGAGATTAGAAGCCAGTGATAAAAACGAAGGCTTTTTACCAGAAAAGACCATTGAAGAAGAATATGAATTAGTGCTAGATGATCACAATAACATGATTATTCACGTACATAACGCACACACAGACGGTGATAGCTTTGTCTATTTATTGAATAACAATGTTGTGCATATGGGTGATGTAATGTTTAACGGTGGTTATCCATTTATCGATCTTAAATCTGGCGGTTCTATTACCGGTTATATAGCTGCACAAAAGCAAGTATTAACAACTATCAATAAAGACACTAAAGTAGTACCTGGTCACGGACCATTAGGTGATTATCAAGATGTAGAAAGATCTATTGCTATGTTAGACGATTTAAGAACACAAATCAGTGAAGCCATAGCTTCTGGAAAATCTCGTGAAGAAGTAGAAAAAGATGCAACCATTACCGAGAAGTATGAAAAGGCAGGTTATGGAAATGGTTTTATCAATTCTGAGAAGATAAGAACTACCATCTACGATAGCTTATTACTAGAAGCAAACAAAGAATAACACCTATTTATGAGGGCATTAGTAATATCTGGTGGTGGTAGTAAAGGTGCCTTCGGTGGTGGCGTGGCTCAATACCTTAAAGAAGAATTAGGCTATGAGTATGATTTATACATAGGTACGTCTACTGGTAGTTTATTGATTTCACATCTTGCTCTCGATAAAATAGAGAAAATTAAAGAGATTTATACCAGTGTTAATCAATCTTCTATATTTAATAGACGCCCTTTTTTAGTCAAGAAAGATAAATTTGGTCAGGATCAAATAAGCATCAATCACTGGAATGTTTTAAAAAATTTCTATCGAGGTTCAAAAACATTTGGTGAGAGTAAAAACCTGAGAAAACTCATAAAGAAAACACTTTCTATAGATGAGTTCAACGAATTAAAACAAAGTGCCAAAGATGTAGTCGTTACGGTATCCAATATTTCTTTAAATGAAACCGAATATAAATCTATTAACGATTTTGACTACGAAGACTTTATAGACTGGATATGGATCTCTTGTAATTACATCCCTTTTATGAGTCTTGTTAGAAAAAACGGCTGCGAGTATGCCGACGGTGGTTTTGGTAGCATGGTGCCTATTAAAGAAGCTATAGATCGTGGTGCTACAGAGGTAGATGTGATCATACTAGAAACTGAAGTGGCTTATTACAACAACTTACCATCTAAGAACGTATTCTCCTTACTCTCCAACCTACACGGTTTTATGATGGACCGCATAGAAAAGCAAAACATAACCATAGGTAAATATGTAGCAAATAAAAATGATGCTATTATCAACTTATACTACACTCCTACAGTACTGACTACCAACTCACTCATCTTTAAAAAACAAAAAATGAAACAATGGTGGGAAAGCGGTTATCAATATGCCGCGAGTAAAAATGTGGAGTTGAATGAAATTAAACCTGAGGAATAACAGGATAAAAAAATCCAACTCTCATCAAATGAGAATTGGATTCACCTAGGATTAATCATTTATAGTAACACCTATTAAAGGTACTGATAACCACTTTCGTGATATTTCTTTTCCAAAAGAAATTCTGTAATCATGAATAGCCCAACGATTATAATCCAGCCAATACTCAGATGAATGGTTTACTTTATAATAATAAATATTTTCATCAGATCTTGTTGCAGCTAATCTTATACCAGACTTTTTTCCTTTTTTAGGAGTCTCATTAATAAAATCAACTCCTTCTAAAATAACAAACATTCCATTTTCAGGAAACTGTAATTTCTCTAAAAACAGTATTTCATATGGCTCCTTTGACTTTTTATCAACCTTTAATAAATAGTCATTGATATTTAAAACTTTTCCTGGATACAAACGATTTTCAAGGGTATCAACACTGTAAATTTTAACACGTACAACCATAGGGTCAAAAACCTTAGCAATTTTAAATTTTACAGAAGTTATATATTTGATTCCATCCAAATTATTTTCTAAATAGATTCCAGATTCCCTTGAATAACCAAAACCCAATGGTTTCCCATTATCTTTCTCATTAATTAAGCCAACATCCGTCGATTTTTTAACCGAAATTAAAACCTCATCTAATGATTCTTTTTTTGCAGTTAAATAAAAGGAATTATTTTTAATTAAATCCAATGCATTTACTGTCAAATTTTGATAACCAATATTAGAAATTTGGATAGAGTCTACTTTTAAATTTTCATAAGTAAATACTCCTTTAGAATCAGTATAAGAACCTTTTATTACTTTTGAATTTTTATAAAAGAGAACTGTAGCATATTCTAAAGGTTCTTTAGAGATAGAATCACAAACACTTTTTAATGATTGCCCAGTTACATTAAAACAGGTGGTTATGAATAGTAAAAAGATTAAAGTTTTATTCATAACTAAAAAGCTGTAATTTTATTCTAGGTATATATTCAGATTTGCTTGTACTAATAAATGGTTTTCGAAATTCATAAAACATAAGAAATGCTGAATTCAAATCTTTATTCTTATTTACTTTATTTTGGGAAATATTCAAAGATCCATTTACACATTGTAATCCATACATGATATATCCTTTTTCTGGAATTTTTATTTCTAATTCTGATAAATCCACATCTAGCCAGCCTCTACCTCTAAAATCAACTACATGACTTGTATTGTCATTGACTAGTTGAGTCATTTTCTCAAAATTAGAATCTAAAGAATGATATATGAGCACTTTAAACTGGGCTTCATAACTTTTTGTGGAGATAAAAAGACCTGCACCTCTAAAATGAAATTTTATTTGATCGACATTCATTCCCGAGCTCAAACTATCAATTTGGAAACTTAGAACACTAATCTGATCGTTACCTAAAGTATGAGGAATAGTCTTCCCCTTAGCTGGTCCGATTTCTTTGTAACGCTTTTTTGAGTTTAAAACGATCTCATCTAACTCTGATTCAGTTTTAAACGGCAATGGTTTTGAAAAATTAAAATCCTTATTTAAAATTTGCTTTTTAAACTTATGATGAACAATAATTGAATCCGCTTTGGAAAATAATTTTACTGGAATACATATTTCACCAGTGTCGTTATCATAAAGGACAATGGTTTTTGACTTATCATAAATTTTAATATAAAAATCCTTAATCATTTCACCTTCCTGAAAAGAAACCATTGAGAATTTATCACAAGCCTCTTGTGCATAACAAACACTTGAAAACATCACAACAAAAAACAATAAAACTGACTTAAACATCATACGCTTTACCTTGAAGAGGGAAGATACTTGATTAGAATAAATTTTTAAGTAATTTATAGAAGTTAAAATAACTTAGGATTACCAGCTATCATATTACCTTATTCAAATCTGTTATTTTAATAGTCAAAATCTATTATTATATTTATTAATGAGATGGAAATTATTCCGCTTTCGCGAAAGCGGACACTACATTTGCACCTTGAAAAAACAGACTAATTTTTAAATATTAAATCATGGCTATAGTAGGCAAACAATTTCCAAATCTAGATGTGGATGCAATGAATGAAATGGGAGATACATTCAAATTAAATGTATTTGAAGAGGCTAAAAATAAAGGTAAGAAAGTACTTTTATTTTGGTACCCAAAGGATTTCACATTTGTATGTCCAACAGAATTACACGCTTTTCAAGAAGCGCTAGGTGAATTTGAAAAAAGAAACACTATCGTAATAGGTGCTTCTTGTGATACTCCAGAGGTGCATTTTGCATGGTTAAACACTCCTAAGGATAATGGTGGTATAGAAGGTGTTACTTATGACATTCTTGCAGATTCTAACCGTAATCTTTCTGGTACTCTAGATATTCTAGATGTAGAGGTAGAATACAACGAAGAGATCGATGATAGCGTTCTTGTAGGTGATAATGTTACTTATAGAGCTACTTACCTTATCGATGAAGAAGGTACTGTATTTCATGAAGGTGTTAACCACATGCCTGTAGGTAGAAATGTAAACGAATTCTTAAGAATGATAGACGCATATACTCACGTACAGAAAAATGGTGAGGTATGTCCTGCAAACTGGGAAGAAGGTAAAGATGCTATGGGTGCAAACCGTAACGCTACTGCTGAGTACCTTTCTAAAAACTAATTAGAAGTCACTTATCAATGGAGAAAGTAGACTTTGATCTACTTTTTCCATTCTTTTAAAAAAATTATTATGCAAACATTAGATCAAGATAATTTACAGGAAATCGTTGCTGGAAATGATACTGTAGTAGTACAATATATGGCGTCATGGTGCGGTAACTGCCGTGTGATGAAACCGAAGTTTAAAAAACTAGCTGGTGAGAATGAAAATACTGTCTTCATTCTAGCTGATGCTGAAAAGTTTCCTGAATCTCGTAAAATGGCTACGGTAGATAACTTACCTACGTTTGCTACTTTTAAAAATGGGACTTTTGTAAACCAGGTACAGACTAATAAATTTGAGAACCTTAAAGACTTAGTAAATGAAGTTACCAGTAATTAGACACCTGCAAAAAAATACTACTCCAGAGGCGCTAGAAGCTACTCTAGAAGTATTAGAAAGTTTTTCTGAACACAGATCTGTTACTGAAGAAGAAATGGATGTGGTAGGAGAATTAATCACAAACATATGTGGTGCTCTTGAAGTACATAACAATGTTGCTCAAGGCATGAGTGGTGTGGAAGCTGCAAATGCTTTTGCACAAAAAGTAATGGGTTCTATAGATAAGTAAAACACTTTCTTAGAAATTAAAAAAGCAGGAATATCTCAGGTAGATGATTCCTGCTTTTTTAGTTTATAGTTTTATTGAAAAGAGGTTTTGGCAGGTCGCGTGTCGCCTAGCCTCATGTAGGTTGCGGTAACTGTACCATCTTTATCACCTATTTGATCTTCTAGCAACATGGTGTTACTGGAATATCCTTGAGCAAGAATTAAATCTGCATTGGCATCATTTCCTAATATAGTTTTCTTACTTACTTTATTAGTAATTAATAGAATGGTAAAAAAAGAACTACCTCTTCTTATAGTAAAATAATTGTCTTTGGGTGTGCCTTTTAAAGTCATCGTATCGATGAGTCTGCCGTATTGATAAAGCTCTGCCGTGATGGTTTTATCTTCTCTGTACTCTATATAGACTTGATTACCTTCTAGTACATCATGTGACTTTTTAGGAAAATGTAGGCAGAGGTCATTCCACAGACTATTTTCCTGATCATCTGGGATTTTATTTTCATATAATCCGGTTAGCATGGTTTTAGTAAGAACTACAGGTTCTGATTCTACTCTATTGGCTAGACTTTGTGTAGTGTAACAACTCGTTAAAAGAAACGAGGCGACTAGCAGCGTTAAAAAATGTTTCATAAGATTGGTTTAGTTCATTTAATTTATCAAATTATATACCATGATCAAACTATTGTTAATTCTTGCAGTCATAGTTTTAATATATCTTTGAACAAAATTAAACTCATGAAAAAAATTGCCTTTATTCTAGTTGCCATGATCACATTAAGTAGCTGTGGTAGCTTACAAGAAATCGTAAATAACTTACCACAAGGTACTGGTAGCGTACTGTCACAAGCTGACATAGGTAACGGACTAAGACAGGCTCTAGATCAAGGTATAGATAAAGAGGTATCAAAATTAATGGGTACTGATGGTTTTTATAAAAATGATCTAGTTAAGATTTTATTACCTGAAGAACTTCAAAAAGTAGATGATGGTCTTAGAAAAATAGGTCTAAGCAGTGTTGCAGACGAAGGTCTTAAATTATTAAACCGCGCTGCCGAAGATGCTACAAAAGAGGCTTTACCTATTTTTGTAAACGCTGTTAAGGACATTACTTTTAATGATGCAAAAGATATTCTTTTAGGTGACCAAAGAGCTGCCACTGCATATCTAGAAGGTAGAACACAAGAAGAACTTTATACTAAGTTCTCTCCAGTTATTCAAAATAGTCTAGGTAAAGTAGGTGCTACAGATTTATGGAGCAATGCTATTACTAAATATAACACGATTCCTTTTACTAATAGTGTTAACCCAGATCTAACAGATTATGTTACTCAAAAAGCACTAGAAGGTGTTTTTAAGGTAATTGCTCAGGAAGAAATACAAATACGTGAGAACGTAAGTTCAAGAAGCACAGACCTATTAGTAAAAGTTTTTGCTTTACAGGATTAATTAATCATTTTTTCACGCAACCTATTTGCGTTTTAAGAGTCTTATAAATGTCCATATGGACATATTTAAGGGGTAAAAGCTATGGATGTTTACATTCATAGCTTTTTGTTTTTAAAGACAACTACGTATCAATGCTCTTTAAAAACCAATCTGTGTTATAAAAAAGCAACTAACTTCTTTAAT
This sequence comes from Nonlabens sp. Asnod2-A12, assembly GCF_045063745.1. Lineage (NCBI taxonomy): Bacteria > Pseudomonadati > Bacteroidota > Flavobacteriia > Flavobacteriales > Flavobacteriaceae > Nonlabens > Nonlabens sp. Asnod2-A12. Next base: position 1,262,011 of record NZ_JBEFOB010000003.1, read on the forward strand.
ATTACTTTAACCTAAGTCATCTGAAACTTAACAATTTACTAGAATAAAATAATTGGAGACTCTCTTAATTTTGTACACTAGAAAATTATGAAATGGAAAAAGATATCAAATCTTATGAAAGCAAGATAAAGGAGCTGCGTAGGTTAGAAAAACGATACAGCTGTTTAATGAAGCAAGCTTTTGAGGCTGGTGTAAATGATAGAGCTTATAGTGATAAGTTAAATCAAATAGCCTTGAAGATAAAACAACAAATAATGTTACTGCGCTCTAATTTACAAACGCATTAATAAACTGTACTTTTAAAAAATATAAGAATGCTAAATCTAGTTATAAGATTTAAGCATTTTTTTATGCTCCAACATTTCTTGATCAATGCCAATAATACTTTAGACACATCTAAGAGATAATTAGTCGTTTTTATTAACTTACAGCTTACTAAATTTTATAAAAGTCCACGAGCTTTAATCTCTAGGTATTTATTTATGGTATTTACCGTCAGGTTTTGAGGTTCGGTAAGTATGGTTTGAATACCATATTTATTAAGCTCATTAACGATTAAACGCTTTTCATAGATAAACTTCTCGGCAATGGTTTGTTGATAAATCTCATGTGTGGTGGTAGCAGGCTTTTTAACCAACTCTTTTAATTCTGTATTATCAAAAAATATAACCACTAATAAATGATTCTTTGCGATAGCCTGCAAGTATGGAAGCTGCCTGTGCAACGCATCCATAGTTTCAAAATTAGTATATAAAAGCAATAAACTACGTTGCGTTATCGTACGTTTGATATCTATGTAGAGTCTACCAAAATCACTTTCCTTAAAATCGGTATCTAGATTGTACAGCGTCTCTAGAATTAGATTCATTTGAGAGGCTCTTTTTTGCGCCATTACCTGATTAGATAATTTATCTGAATAACTAAACATACCAGCCTTATCGCCTTTTTTTAAGGCAATATTTGAAATAACTAGCGTAGCATTAATTGCATAATCGACTAATTTTAATTCTTCAAAAGGCATTTTCATGACACGACCTTTATCTATAACAGAATAAACCGGCTGTGACTTTTCATCCTGAAATTGATTGATCATTAACTGGTTGCGTTTTGCACTAGCCTTCCAGTTGATATTGCGCACATCGTCTCCTTGAACATAATCTTTAATTTGTTCAAATTCCATGGTATGCCCTATTCTTCTTATTTTTTTAAGTCCAAAGTCTTTAAGCTTGTTAGTAAATGCCATTAATTCATACTTGCGCAACTGCAAGAATGATGGATAATTAGGCACCATAGCATCTTGATTAAAAGAAAATTTGCGCTGTGCTAGACCTAATGGACTACCTACAAATACCTGTAAACCACCATAATGATACTCACCTCTTTCTGTAGGACGCACGGTATAAGAAAACGTCTTAGACATGCCTGCATCTACCTCATCTATGATTCTAAAATCACGCTCTTGAAATTGAACAGGTAACTCGTCAATAATATTAAGAAATACCTTAGAGTTGTATTGATTTGTTATTAAAATCTCTACAGGATTCTTATCTCCATTAGATAACTTATCTGGTAAAACACGGCTTGCTTTTATAGCATCTTTGGTTCTATATAGTAATAAGATATCTATTAAAAGCAACCCTACTATTACAAATAAACCTATTTTAAGGTAATCTATCAATCGTTCAAAAAAGAACGCAAACACAAATAGCACCACTAGAATACCTAGTGCTATAAAGAAGCGTTTTTGCAAATAGAGGCTTTTAAAAAATTTCTTCACTATCTAGGGATCTCTATGTTTTCTAATATTTGTGCTACAGCTCTATCTGCTGTTAAGCCTTCCATTTCTCTCTCTGGGGTTAATATAATTCTATGACGCATTACCGCAGTAGCGATATACTTAATATCATCTGGCGTTACAAAATCACGTCCCATGATTGCTGCATATGCTTTAGAACCATTCATAATCGCAATAGATGCACGAGGTGATGCTCCTAGATATAAATTAGGGTTATTGCGCGTGTCTAAAATAATCTTTGCGATGTACTTTATAAGGTTATCTTCTATGACGATCTCCTTTACTGTTTTTTGATACTTTTCAATTTCGCTTGCAGACAGTATACCATTTACAGAAGATTCTGCATTTACATTTTTACGTGCGTGATGGTCAGTTAAAATCTGTATTTCTTCTTCTAGATTAGGATAACCTACATTAATCTTAAATAAGAAACGGTCTAATTGTGCTTCTGGCAGTCTATAAGTACCTTCTTGTTCTACAGGGTTTTGTGTTGCAAATACTAGAAACGGTGCGTTGAGCTGGTATTCTTTACCATCTATAGTCACCTGACGCTCTGCCATTGCTTCAAATAATGCCGCTTGTGTTTTTGCAGGTGCTCTGTTAATCTCATCAATTAATATAATGTTAGAAAAAATAGGACCAGGTTTAAATTCAAACTCATTGTTTTTCATAGAAAAAACTGAAGTTCCTAAAATATCTGATGGCATTAAATCTGGCGTAAATTGTATACGCGAGAATTCTACTTGCATGGTTTTTGCAAGCAACTTTGCTGTTACCGTTTTTGCAACACCAGGCACACCTTCTATTAAAGAATGACCGTTTGCAAGAATAGACACGATTAATAAATCGATCATTTCTTCTTGTCCCACGATTACTTTGCGCAATTCTGTTTTGATTTTATAAACCGCCGCACTTAGATGATTTAAGTCCAGTCTGTTTTTAAATTGTAATGACGTTGCTGGATCTTCTATTTGAGGCTCTTGTGGATCTGGAATAGATGGTGGTTGTTCCGCTTTCGCGAAAGCGTTACCATCATTAACTTCTTCACCCTTATGAACATATTGCTCTTGCGCAGGCTGCTGTGGTTGCTGGCTAGGGTTATTATCTTGAGGAATCTGTGAGTGGTTATTAGTATCTTCCATTTCTTAATCTTTAAAAAAGGCGTCTATCCTTTTATTGAGTTGTTTTAATTCATGCTCACTGTGCACTGGTTTACTGCGCAAGTGATTTATGTATTCTATAATTTCTTGAGTCTGGTCCTGTGAAACACCTGCTTTTACTGCTAGTCGTTTTATAAAAACATCATCCAGTTGTTGTGTGTTTACAAAGTATTTAGTTCTTAATTTTTCTAAGAAAAAATTGATTTTCTTGTTAATAATACCAGAAACATCACCACTTTGATAATATAAATTACCTATGGTTTTAGTAAATTCTACTGTACTGTTTGCAAGTGGTTTAACGACTGGTATAGCACGCTGTTCTCTTTTTGCTTTAAATATAAAATATAATAAAATAGTCCCTAGTGTAATATACCACGCCCATTTTAAAGCGCCATTAGTGAGTATAAATCGCATAGGAGATGCTACAACTCTCCTACCAGACTTTCCATAATCATCAAAGTAAACTGGTCCATCATTAAGGTAAGAAAACATCTCAGTAACATACTGCTTTTTACCTTCTTCTAGCATGTAATAATTAGTGAATGCTATAGGATTAAGGTGGTAATAGATAGCACCATCACCTACTTTAAGTTCTATAAAATTAGCCTGCGGTACCTGTCTAGATTTAGATTTTTCAATGGCTTTTTCGATAATAGTTTTAGTAGAATCTGCCTGATCACCAAAGTCTTCTCCCAGGATATTTTTAAGATATCCCTTTACCGGTTCAAAAGGTAAAACCTCTCCTAGAACCGTTGTTCTCGTGGTATCATAACTTGTAAAATGACGGTAACTGCTCCCTTTTTGATAAATATAGCTGCGGTTTTCAAATACGGGATTATTTAAACGCACCCTTACCGTATCCTGCTCATAATAGCTATAAAAACGATTAGAATCTACTTTAAGAGAGTCTCCTAATGCACCGGTAACACTTTCTGTAGAAATAAAAACTTTATTACCACGCTCTGCAAATTCCATTAAATATCTCAGCTCTGTTCTATCAAAACCTAAGTAATTATTGATAAAGATATAATTAGCATTTTCTACGTCTTCATGCTCTTTTAAAAAAGAGACAGGATCTATTTTAATGCTTTCTACATCATCTTCAAATAAATCGTCTAGTTGATCATAAAGTATGTAAGCACCAAAGGGTATTTTATCCCCACTGGTGTAACTCTCTTCCCAACTTAAGGGTTGCGGCGTTATTAATTCTAAGAATAATAAAATAGCTACAACACCGAATATGATATAGAGGTATATTTTTGATTTCTTATCCATTAGGCAGCTCTATTTTTGAGTGATTGGAACTCGGTTACTGCTTGTTTGTAGGTGTCTTCGTCAATAGGAAACTCTCCATACCACACGTGATCATACAGATAAGATACTTTTTTGAAGTTTTCTCTAGTTTCTGGATTTTTAAGTTCGTGTTGGTAATCAGAATTGGTTTTTTGAAAATCCCAATCGATTAACTTTTTTGCACTCAGGCTTTTTAAAAGTGATAGGTATTGATAACGTATCGCGTTTCTATAACTACCTTCTCGCTCGCTATTTTCTATTAGTGTAGCAAAATCTATTTCTTCAATATGAGTATCTGCTATTTCTACATTACTCGATTTCTTTGCTGTTTTACCAAATAATTTTGAAGCGCTCTCATTACCTACTAATCTTACTATCATAAAAATAACCGCAGCACCTATGATAAGATAAAATAGAAAGGTAAGGATTTTTATGGTTAATGGTGATAGTTGAAAACCAAAAACTCTTTGTAATCCATCCATCATCCAACTGAAGAATCTTGCAAATAAGTTCTGACTCGTTGTCGTGGTGCGTTCATAATTAAACTCGCCATCAGAATATTCTTCTTTAAGATCTTTATCGATCTTACGTACCGTTAATTCTCGAGTGTCGTATTTTCTATTTAATGTATCTACTATCTCTACAGGCTGTTCTTCAATATCTTGAATCACATTCTCTAGTATCTGGGCATTTCCTACATAAGAGAAAAGAATCCAAAAGCATATATGTAATAGATAGGTTTTACTCCTCATCTCTAACTCCTAATTTTGCAATACGGTTCTTTAAAAACACATTATACTTCGTCTCATGGAGGTTAAAATATAAATACCCCATGACTAACATGATAAGAAAAAAGGTTAACGAACCAAGAATACTATTTATAGCATAAAAGAAAAACTCTACCGCTTTGATAAAAATATTGCTTTCTAGTTCCACATTATCCTCGGCACTGTTATAACCATAAAAGGCAACTATTAAAACAGGTAACAATTGAAAAAGTGTAGATGCTAAATAAATAAGAATAGAAGTCACAAAAGAAACACCTACCGCTTTCCAGAATTTAGAAAAAAGCATTTCCCAACCTTTACCTAGTGCAGCAACGGCATCCATGTGCTCATCATAAGCAAATGCAAACATGCTCAATCCTACCCAAGTAGCATAAGCAATAAGAATAAGTGGTATTGCTATTATTCCGACAACCGTAATAGCACAAATAACAATAACAATCCATATTGGGATAAAAGCAATTCCACCTATTAAAACAATTAAGAACATACCTCCTAATTTCTTTTTGGCATAATGAAATACCTCTTTATAATTAGGATTTCCTTCTCTATCTCTTTCATAGAGTCTTAAATATACACCAGCTAGAGATGCGTTTAATAAGATAACTATAATATTAATTACTATACCTATACCGCTGGCTATATAACTGGTTTCTAAAGAGCCATCCATAGCCTGGTCCATATAGGTACCATTTGCAAGTGCAACAACACTAGATAGTCCTGAATCTGCGATATAATTAGTAACAAATAGAATAATTATAAAAATAAAATTATAGGTAAGAAACACCTTAAATAAATTTTTATGATCGCCTTTTAAAAAATCAAAATAGGCAGTTATAACACCACCAAAGTCCCTACGTAATCTAGGCTCTATATAATTGTTCATGTCTCTTCTTTACTATTCTAGGATAAATTCCATAATACCATATAATTAATGCAGCACTTCCTAGTACTATAATCCAGTTTAATAGCGCTGGCATAAATGCATACCTGGTAATAAATCCTTCTATAAAACCTGCAAGTATAAATAAAGGTATGGTACTCACCATAACTTTTAAACCTGCTTTGGCACTTTTTATAAAAGAATATTTACGTTGATACGTTCCAGGAAATAAAATACCGTTACCTAATATAATTCCTGCAGCACCACATACTACTATTATAGAAAGCTCTACCGTACCGTGTAACATGATAACACGCCATGCTTCTATGGTGACACCTTCTCTATAAAACATGGTAAAAAATGCTCCTACCATAATACCATTGTTAAATATAATATATAAAGAGCCTATAGAGGTAAGTAAGCCGAAGGCAAAACACATCATACCTACTCTTATATTATTTATGGTAATACCTAGAAACATACCACCTTGTCCACTATCCTGATATATAGCAGTAGGATTACCATTTGCTATATTTTCAAGTGTCATGTTTACATAATAATCACCTAGTATTAATCTAACAAAGCTGTCGTCATACAAAGTGCTTATGGTACCTATAAATATCGCTACAAAAAATGCAAGAATGGCATAAAGAAATTCTTTTTGATATCCCGAGAAAAATAATGGAAAGTCGGTTTTAAAGAATTCTACTATACTATTTTTACTTTCCTTTTTATTGACATAAATTTTTTGATGTGCCTGACTAGCAAGAGAGTTTAAATACTTTAATGTATTAGAATTCTCATAATAAGTCTGTGCATAAGACAGGTCATTAGTAAGATGAATATATAAATCAGATAGGTGATCTGGATTAATTTTCACATTAGCGTCCAGTGCTCTTTCAAAAGCTATCCATTTTTCCTTATTTTGCTTCACAAAAGCAGCTTCACGCATGGGCTATTTTTTTATAAAGATATAAACTTACAACTGTATGTCAAATACTGCAATTAACACAGCACAAAATGTAAACATAGAATATGAATTTGCCGGTGTTGGTAAACGCATGTTAGCCTTCTTATTAGACTTAGTTATATTTGCTATTTATCTGATTACCATGTCTCTTACTATATACAGAGCGGTAGGATTATTTGACGATAATAATACATTAGGAATTCAAGAACTTTCTATGCTTCCTATTTTTTGCTACTCACTATTAATGCATCTTATCTTTAATGGACGTACGGTAGGTAAATTTATTATGGGTATTAAAGTGGTAAGAGAAGACGGATCACCTGCTCGTTTATCAGATTATTTAGTGCGATGGATATTCAGATTAGTAGATATTGTAATCTTTTTTGGTACCGTAGGTGTAGTTTCTATTCTATTTTCAGAAAAAAAACAACGCTTAGGTGATCTAGCTGCAAAAACCATAGTCATTAACACTAAGAAAAGCACAAAAATATCGCATACCATTCTAGAAGATCTAGACCCTAATTATCAGACTCAATTTCAAAATGCTTATCTATTAACAGATGCAGATGTTAATGAGATAAAAGATATTTACCGCCTTGCTGGAGAAAGTCGTGATTATATGACTCTTAGAGAACTGCGTATTAAAGTAGAATCTCTCTTAAACATCAATTCAGATTTAAGAGATGGAGTTTTTATACGCACCGTGCTCAAGGACTATACTTACCTAACTCAAGGACGATGAATTTTATAGAAATTATTGATTTTCTAGGGATTATTGCCTTTGCCATTTCTGGTGCACTCGCAGCTTTTTCTAAAAAACTAGATCCATTTGGGATAGTCATCATAGCCTTTGTCACAGCCGCTGGTGGTGGTACTTTAAGAGATGTTCTTATAGGAGTGCAACCCATCTCGTGGATGCGTAACATGAACTTGATCTACACCATACTAGCTTGTGTGGTCATCACTTTTATCTTCAGGGCCCAACTAGCAAAACTGCGTAAAACTCTCTTTTTATTTGACGCTATCGGTATAGGTCTATATACAGTAGTAGGTCTAGAAATGGGACTGGCCGCTGGTTTACATCCATTAATCTGTATTATTATAGGGTGTATTACTGCTTGTTTTGGTGGTGTGCTCAGAGATATTTTGATTAATGAAATTCCCGTTATTTTCAGGAAGAATATCTATGCTACCGCTTGTATTATAGGTGGTATGGTATACTTTATACTTTTAAAGTTCAACTTACCTAACAATATTGTTTTTACAGCATCTGCAGTGACGGTAATATTAACACGTGTACTTGCCGTGGTCTTTAAAATAAAATTACCATCGCCTTACTCTAAAAATGAAATTATAAATAAGTGATTTCATTATTCCGCTTTCGCGAAAGCGGAACCAACTATCCAACTAAAAAGAAATAAACTAGTCTTTTCCTGCTTTAAACAAGTAATCTTTTTCTGCTTTTGATAAGGACTCATAACCACTCGCCGAAATTTTATCAAGAATAGCATCTACCTTTTTCTGATCTGTAGATTTTACTGTACTAGCTGTTTTTGAAGATGCTGTTTTCCCTTTATAAACTGTTTTCATTTTTGCTTTACGCTCTGACTTAGGTTTCTTAACGCTAGGCTTAAAAAGGTTTGTAAAAAAGTCTCCTATTCTAGCAAAACTCTCAAGAATATCATCTCCTTCTTTCATACGTACAGCAGCAAAATAACCTACTGCAGCACCAGCTAGATGTGCAAGGCTACCGCCTGTATTTATTTGTAACGCAACCATTACTATATTAGTTGCAAGAAAGAAATATGCAAAGTATTTCAACTTAATATTTACAAATATCAATCGATACTCTGACTCTGGAAAATAAGCACATGCAAAGAAAATCAATGCAAAAACACCAGCACTTGCACCTATTAAACCAGGAGATCTAAAAAAAGTAGGAAGTAAACCAGATGCTAGTATAAAAGATAACGCACCAGCTAGAACACCTAAAAAAAATAAGGTTAAAAACTGTCTTCCTTTAAAAATATTTAAAATGTATCTACCAGCTATATAGGTACCCAAAGCGTTACCTATAAAATGCCATAAATCATCATGTATTAAACCATAAGTAATCCAGCTCCACGGCTGCAATAACGCAGGCAAAAAGCCACTTGGTAAAACAAATTGTAAATAAGCAGGTGAATAAGTAAAGTATAAAATCCACCCTATAATAGAGCTCAAAAACAAAACGGTAATCAACTTACCACTTATATCAAAAATGGCATATTTTGCTTTAAACTGATCCCAAACATTCATATTTAATAGATTCTATATTTATCCATATCGTTTTTCTTCCAGTACCATATCATGATAAAACCAAAGATAGCACCACCTATATGAGCTAGATGCGCCACATTAGCAGATGGTGCAATAAAGCCTAATGTAGCAAGTAATTCTTTGATCATATAGAACCCTATCAAATATTTAACTTTTATAGGTATAGGAATTGGGAATAAAATCAACTTTTCATTTGGGTACAACCATAAAAAAGCTGCTAGAATACCATAAATAGCACCACTTGCACCTACAGAAGGCACATTGTAATCTGTCGCCATGAAATGAGTATAATTAAAGGTGAAGTTATAATAATTAACCGCAGCTACTGTAAGGAAAGCACCGATACCACAAGCCAAATAAAAGAAAAGAAAACGGTTAGAATCCATCCATCTTTCAATTGCAGGACCTAAAAAAACAAGTGCGAGCATATTGTACAAGATATGCGTATAGTCATACTGACTGTGCATAAACATATGAGTAAGCGGTTGCCAAATTCTAAAATTAGGGTTTTGAAAAGGCCATAATGCAAAGGTGTTAAATAATGGCCCTGCATTAGGAATAAACATAAACCCAAGGTAAATCACCACATTTAAAATGAGGAGATTCTTAACCATAGGTGATAAATTGAAATTAAACATCTTTAGTTAAATTTTGAATTAAGACTATCGCCAGATAGATTTATAAATATTTTCTTTCCTGAAGAGGTGATCTCAGGTTCTTTACATGCAAATAATTCATCCACTAGATTCTCCATCGCCTCGCTGTTCAACACCTCACCTGTTTTAATAGACATGCTGGTCGCCATGGTTTGTGCAAGTCTGTCTGCAGGAGAATAGGTGTTTTCTGGTAAATCATGTTGCTCTTTTGCAATAACTGCTTCTAGAACGCCAGGCACATCTTTTTCTTTTAATTCTAGTGGCAAACCTTCTATCTCTACCACATTATTTTCTAGACTTTTAAATAAAAAACCAGTGTGTTCTAGCTCTTCTTGTAAAGCAATAAGTATCGCTACTTCTTCTACAGGTAAATTAATCTTGATAGGAAAAAGCAATTGCTGGCTCACTCCATTTTGCACGGTAAGCTGTCTCAATAGTTTTTCATAAAGAATGCGCTCATGCGCTCTTTGCTGATTGATAACTAACAGTCCACTTTTTAAAGTACTGATTATAAACTTGCGTTGTAATTGAAAAATATTGCGCTGTTCTACCTCATGTTGTTGAAACATAGAAGAAGTAGACTCTTCTGTATGCGTTTCATCAATTAACTGCGTGGTTTCTTCTATACCTGCATAAAGTGATTCCCATGGTTGAGACGGTGGCTTTTGAAACGTAGGCGCCTGGTATGATTTTTCTGGTTTTGAATCTTGTTGAAACGGATTAAAATCAGGATCTACCTCTATCTTAGGCGCTTGTGTAAAGCCATTTTTTGCCACATCATAAGGCACTTCATATTGTTTCTCTTGTTGAAAATCAATAGAATTCACAGAAAACTGACCTAATGCATGCTTTACACTTGCTCTAAGGATTGCATATAGACTATGCTCATCGTCAAATTTCACCTCCGTTTTTGTAGGGTGGATATTTATATCAACACTATCAGTCGGTACGGTTAAATAAAGAAAGTACGACGGATTTGATTTGTCCTTTAACAATCCTTCAAAAGCACTTGCTACCGCGTGATTTAAATAATTATGTTTTATAAATCTATTGTTTACAAAGAAGTATTGAAGTCCTCGAGTTTTTCTAGCAAATTCTGGTTTACCTATAAAACCTCTTATAGACATCAATTCTGTTTCTTCTTCTACAGGAACTAATTTTTCATTAGTTTTTGCTCCCATAATACCTACTATACGCTGTCGGTAGGTACTCTTAACAAGATTAAAAAGTGAAGTATCATTATGGGTGAAACTTATTGCTACTTCTGGATGCACCATTGCCACACGATGGAACTCGTCTGTAATATTGCGCAATTCTACCTGGTCAGATTTAAGGAATTTCCTTCTAGCTGGGACGTTATAAAACAAATTACGTACACTTATCATTGTACCTTTAGAAGTAACCACAGGCTCTTGCTTTGTGATTTTACTTCCTTCTATTTCTAACAACGTACCTAGATCATCTTCTTCTCTTTTAGATTTTACAGAAATTTGTGCAATAGCCGCAACAGAGGCAAGTGCCTCACCTCTAAAACCTTTGGTATGGAGATTAAAAAGATCATCGGCAGTAGAGATTTTTGAGGTCGCATGACGTTCAAAAGCCATACGAGCATCTGTCATGCTCATACCCTTACCGTTATCAATAACTTGTATTAATGTTTTACCAGCATCTTTTATGATCATCTGGATTTGTGTTGCTCCGGCGTCTATAGCATTTTCTAGCAACTCTTTTACCACACTGGCAGGTCGTTGTACTACTTCTCCGGCAGCGATTTGATTTGCAACGTGATCTGGTAATAATTTTATAATGTCTGACATGAAGTCAATTAGAATCTAAAGATGGATAAATCAAAGTCAATAATCCAAAGAAAAATGAGAACAAGAATCGAGATAATAATTAAGAGTCTTCTCTTAACCAGCACATCTGCTCCTTGTTTTAAATCTTGTATCGCATTACCGAATTTGCCCTTGAGCCCTACATTTTGTACTGTAGAACGTTGATCATCAAACTTATGTTTGATCTCAAAGGGTTTACCGCCGGTACTATTTTTATAGTAACGTGGCTCATAATCGTATTTCTTATTCTTTCTGCGACCTATAATTCCCATAACCTCTGGTATTTTACAAATTTAACGAATACTCGATAGACAATGAACAAAGATGATGCCTAGTTATTAAGACAGTGCAATTAAGTTGCTCTAGATCTTCTTATCTCATGACAAATGCTTTTTAATTATCTCTTAAGCAAAAAAAATGCGGGCTTTGCCCGCATTTTTTTTACTCTTCTTTATAAAATAAAGACTAAGAATACATCTTATCTCTCAATTCTTTAATTTTCTTATCGTCCATATACTCTTCAAAAGTAGTGTAGCGATCTATAACTCCTTTAGGCGTTAACTCTATCACACGATTACCTACAGTCTGAGCAAACTCATGATCATGCGTAGTAAGCAACACGGTACCTTTAAAGTTTTTTAAACTGTTGTTTAAAGCTTGTATAGATTCTAGGTCTAGGTGGTTAGTAGGCTCATCTACTACAAGAACGTTTGCTCTTTTCATCATCATGCGAGATAACATACATCGTACTTTTTCACCTCCAGAAAGTACACGTGCACTCTTAAGAGCTTCTTCTCCAGAAAAAATCATCTTACCTAAGAAACCTCTTATGTGTACTTCTTCTCTCTCTTCTTCAGTTTGTGCATACTGTCTTAACCAGTCTACAAGATCTAGATCTACATCAAAGAATTCAGAATTATCAACTGGCAAATAACTTTGCACTGTGGTAACACCCCAAGCAAATTTACCAGCGTCTGCAGTAGCGCGATCGTTTATGATATCATAAAATAAAGAGGTGGCACGACTGTCCTTAGAAAACAAAACAACTTTATCACCTTTGGCCAGGTTAATATCTACATCTTTAAAAAGTACTTCACCGTCTACAGATCCTGCTAGTTTTTCAACATTTAAGATTTGGTCACCTGCCTCGCGATCTCTTTCAAAAATAATTGCAGGATAACGTCTAGAAGATGGTTTTATCTCAGATATATCTAGTTTATCAATCATCTTCTTACGAGAAGTTGCTTGTTTAGACTTTGCCATGTTTGCGCTAAAACGAGCAATAAATTCTTGAAGTTCTTTCTTCTTCTCTTCGGCCTTTTTATTTGCTTGCTGGCGCTGTCTCGCTGCTAGTTGAGAAGACTCATACCAGAAGGTATAGTTACCAGAGTACTGGTTAATTTTACCGAAATCAATATCCGCTATATTCGTACATACCGCATCCAGAAAGTGCCTATCGTGAGATACTACTATTACCGTATTTTCATAATTAGCAAGAAAATGCTCTAACCATGAGATAGTTTCATAATCCAGGTCGTTAGTAGGCTCATCCATTACTAACACGTCTGGAGTTCCAAAAAGCGCTTGTGTTAAAAGAACACGCACCTTTAATTTGTTATCCATATCTCCCATAAGGGTATAATGATACTCCTCACCTATACCTAAATTAGAAAGCAAAGATGCTGCAGAGCTGTCTGCATTCCATCCATCCATTTCTTCAAAGGCAACTTGTAACTCACCTATTTTCTCGGCATTCTCGTCAGTATAATCGGCATAAAGAGCATCGATTTGAGTCTTTAAATCATAAAGAGGCTTATTACCTTTAAGTACTGTTTCTAGTACGGTATCTTCGTCATGAGCGTTGTGATCTTGTTCTAGAACAGACATTCTTTTTCCTGCCTCTAGACTAACATGACCGCTAGTAGGCTCCATTTTTCCTGTAAGAATTTTTAGAAAAGTAGATTTTCCAGCACCATTTGCTCCAATGATACCATAGCAGTTACTACCGCCAAATTTTGCATTTACTTCATCAAATAATACACGCTTACCGAATTGAACCGATAAATTAGAAACAGTTAACATAGATTGATTTTTGAATTTGCAAAAATACTCATTCTATTCAGTTTAAAAAGAACTCTTTGACATCATTTTAACAATGCATTAACGCCACATGTAAATCAATAAGTCTTTTTTTGTGGCTATCTCTATTATTTAGTGCCTTTATGATTGATTATATCTCGCTTTCGCGAAAGCGAAACTATAAAATTCTTTACATCGCTTTACTGGCGGTGTCTCTAGCAGCTTTAATAAGTTGTGAAGAAGAAAATAGTGGCGAGACTTCTATTGTATTAACTGGAAAAATTATAAACCCTAAGGCTGATTTTATTGTTCTAAGAAACTATTCTGGAGTTAGAGACACGATTAAACTAAATAAAAAAGGTGTATTTCTTAAGAAATATGAATCTATAACGCCTGGATTATACACTTTTGCGCACCCCTCTGAATACCAATCTATTTATATAGGTTATGGGGATACCTTAAGGTTAAGATTAAACACAAAAGCATTTGATGAGTCTCTTGCTTTTACTGGTGCCGCTGCAAAGGAGAATAACTATTTGATCAATTTATTTCTAGAAATTGAAAAAACAAATAGAAATTTAATGAGCGAGTACCATCGTGAGCCTAGTGACTTTAAAAAAATGATCGATGAGCTGACTGCAAAGCGAATCAAATCATTAAAGAAAACGGCAAAGAAAAATGGTTTTCAAACCAACTTTGTGGAGAACACAGAGAAGATTATCAGATTTAGCTCTTGGTCTACACTAGAGCGATATGCCTTCACACATTATGGCAAAGGTGATATTTTAAAGAGTGATGTATTACCGTCTAATTTTTATTCTTACAGACAGCATCTAGAAATATGTGACACTAAATTACTTAACAACTATGCTTATAGACCTTATGTAACCTCATTAGTTTCTAATGTTGCTTTATATAACTGTGCTCGTAAACATGGGTCTGGTGAGGCTGTAGATAGACATGGTTATGAATACCGTAAAGAGAAATTACATGTTATAGATAGCCTTTTTACTAATGAAGAATTAAAAGGTTTATTTGCAGGTATCGAGACTAGAAACTTTATTAGAAGTAGAAAAAATGCAGGAGAAATTAATGATCTGGTTGCAGAGTTTCTAGAAATATCACAAGACGAGCAACTCAATAATCAAATTACTAAAATAGCTGCAACTTATATTAATCTAGATCCAGGAAATAAATTACCTGATTTTAAGATTTATGACGACCAAAAGAATATCACTCAACTATCTTCTAACATAAATGGTTTATCTGTTCTTTTTTACTGGTCTAATAAAAATGAATCTTATGCTTTAAGGGTGCATAGAAAGGTGAATGAGTTGCGATATAAATATCCAGAGATTAAATTTATAGGTATTAATCTAGATAACCCTGAGAGCGACGCCTGGAAAGATGCTAGAGAACAATTTGGTTTTAATATGGCAACCGAATTCCAACTGGTAAACAGTCAGTCCATAAGCAAGCAACTCGCTTTGAGAAATGATAATAGAAGTATGGTTATAGCACCAGGACTTACTATTCTAGACCCTAACATTAACCTGTTTCATTATAAAATAGAAACTACTTTATTAGGTTATTTAAGTAGATAAGCTAGTTGCATAAAACGTAAAAAAAAGGTGCTTAGTAATATTACTAAGCACCTTTTTTATGTTTAACTAGATAAAGATTAAGCGTTTCCTTTATTGTAATCTTCTAGAAATTTTGCAAGACCTATATCTGTTAATGGGTGTTTTAATAAACCTTCTATAGAAGAAAGAGGTCCAGTCATTACGTCTGCTCCTAATTTTGCACAATCAATAACATGCATAGTATGTCTTACTGAGGCAGCAAGAATCTCTGTATCAAAACCATAGTTATCGTAGATCATTCTAATTTCGGCAATTAGGTTAAGACCGTCAGTACTTATATCATCTAGTCTACCTATAAATGGAGATACATAAGTAGCACCTGCCTTAGCAGCAAGTAACGCCTGTCCCGAACTAAAAACTAAGGTCATGTTAGTTTTAATACCTTTATCTGTAAAATACTTACATGCTTTTACACCATCTTTGATCATAGGTAATTTTACAACTATCTGGTCATTAAGAGCTGCAAGCGCCTCTCCTTCTTTTACCATTCCTTCATAGTCAGTAGAAATAACCTCTGCACTGACGTCTCCATCAACTAGTTCACAGATTTTTTTATAGTGATTGATAATATTCTCTTGACCAGTTATTCCTTCTTTAGCCATAAGAGAAGGGTTTGTAGTCACTCCATCCAGGATTCCCATATCCTGAGCATCAGCTATTTGGTCTAAGTTTGCGGTATCAATAAAAAATTTCATCGTTGTGTATTTAGATGTTAAATATAAATCTAGTACAAAAATGGAGATTCCCTTTATTAAATAAGTATTTTTGGATCATTAAATATGATTATTTTTTAACAAGCTTAAATATTATGAATAAAATTACAAAGCACTCATTTGTAGCACTCTGTATTTTAATAATTACCACCAGTTGCAGTGTTTTTCAACCTGTAGATACTAATGATCCTTTAGTAACAGACCCATCTACTCCACCTGGCACGATACAACTTACAGAAAATTTATACATAGACAGAGTTCCTGTAACAAATCTCATGTACAAAGAGTTTCTAGATAACTTGAGTAACTACTGGTCTATGAAGAAGCATGAAGAACTTAAAACATACCCTAGATTTAATCTAGATGCAGATAGTGTTTTTATACCATGGACTGGTAACACGAGACTTTTAATGTCTGCAACGCACAGCAACCCACAGGAAATGATCACTTCTAAACTGAGTACTGGTAACTATTCTAGTAGTCCTTTTTTTCAATGGCACCCTGTAGTAAATATTAATAAGGAACAAGCAGAATTATTTTGTCTGTGGAGAACTGACCTAGCAAATGCTGTGTATGCAATTAAAAGTAAAAACGAGAGCAAAAGAGCTCGTTTTCCATATAAAGTAAAGTACAGATTACCTACCGAAAAGGAAATGATTGCTGCACAGAATAAATTAGAACGTGAGTTTAAACTGACTAAATATCAAAATCAAATTTTTGCGTACACTGGTGATTTTGGTTTATTTAGAAGAATGCAAAATGAAACCGAGCAATTAACCATAACTGAAATTAAGGAAATAGGAAAAGATAAAACTTATAACGCCATGCTAGATAGAAATCTTTCTTACTACCAGCAAAGTGAGCTAAAGACTGGTTTCCGTTGTATTTGTGAAATAATAGAAGAAGATGAATAATATTTATCTCAATTTATAAGTAATTTCTAGTTAAAACAGAATTCACTTTTTAAGCTCTATAAGTATCTATAAAAAAAGATCTTGTAGAGCTTTTATTTTTTACTCTATATTCTATTCGCACATATTTTTAAGCATTTTCATAAAACCTTATCTTCTTAAATCTTTCAAAACAAATCGTCTAGTCCCTATTTTAATATGTATTTTAAGAAGAAAAACTATGGAAATTAATTGGGATCATTTCACTAAAGATTTAGACATTATGCCAGAGGTACTAGTAGGAACTGTTATCATCTATGCACTTATAATTATATATACTAGAATTTTTGGATTAAAGAGTTTTAGTAAAATGACTGGTTTTGATTTCTTAAATACTGTAGCAATAGGTAACCTACTTGCCATGAGTGCAGCTACTAGCTCACCATCCTTACTTGTAGGAGCTTTATTGATAGGTATCTTCTACTTAATTAATTACCTCATTACATGGTTCACTTTCAATAGCGAAACCGTTGAAGAGGTCATGGATAACTCTCCTATGCTTTTGATGAAAGATGGTAAAGTATTACATGATAATCTAGAAAAAACTAAGGTCACCGAAAACGAACTAAGAGGTAAGCTAAGAGAAGCAAATGTTTTAAGATTAAGCGAGGTAAGAGCTGTGGTACTGGAAACTACAGGTGATGTAAGTGTCATTCATACGTCTGGTGATGAAGAATTAGAAGATTATATAATGAAGGATGTAAGACGGTCTTAATTCATGAAGAAAGGACAAACAACTTTCTCAACTAGATAGAAATTCATTAATGCAGCGATTTTCTTTTGTAGTACATTTGTTCACTAAATTGAATTAATGAGTTTATTATATTTATTTCTAGGTTTTATATTATTAGTAGTAGGCGGTGAGTTTTTAGTTAGATCTTCTGTAGGACTATCTCTTAAACTTAGTTTATCTAGAATGATCATAGGTCTAACTGTTGTCTCATTTGCCACTAGTGCTCCAGAGCTTATCGTCAGCATACAGGCAGCAATGGACGGCTCTTCTGGAATTGCACTCGGCAATGTAATCGGTTCTAACATTGCAAACATAGGACTGGTATTAGGTGTAACAGCATTAATCGCCCCACTTGCCATCGATAAAGACTTTTTTAAATTCAACTGGCCTTGGATGATTGTTTTCAGTCTATTATTATTTGTATTCTTATTTTTTAATCACGATATCAATAGATTTGAAGGTGCCGCACTATTATTATTATTAATAGTTTTCTTAGTTCTATTAATAAGAAGAGCTCGTAAAATGCCAGAAGCCGTTGCCGTAGATGATGATCTTAAAGAATCTAAATGGTGGAAAATATTTCTATTCCTAAGTTTAGGTGGTGCTGCATTATGGATAGGATCTGAATTGCTAGTAAAAGGAGCTGTTGATATAGCAGAAAGTCTAGAAATTCCAGAAAGTATTATCGCAGTTTCTATGGTTGCCATAGGTACGTCAGTTCCAGAATTAGCAGCATCTGTAATAGCCGCACTTAAAAAAGAAAAAGCAATATCTTTAGGTAACTTAATAGGTTCTAATATTTTCAATATAGCATCTGTATTAGGTATCACCTCCCTTATACAACCTATCACGATAAGCGGAGAGAATTCTGGACTTATAAGTAATGACATCTTTTGGATGCTAGGTTTTGCATTCATTATGCTTCCACTAGCATTTATACCTAAGACATATTCTATAGGCAGGTTTAAAGGTATCTTTTTAATGGCTTCTTACGTTCTTTTTGTTTACTTGATATTTACGACCCTAGCATAACAAGGGATATTCACACAATTTAACTATTATTTTATATCAATACCCTATTTAAATCAGGGGTGTATTAATTATTATACTTATTTTTGCGGTGTATTTTATTAAAATAACACCACATCATGTCTACATTAAGATTTAATGCCTTAAAAGAAACACTCAATCGCCAGCCTATTGAAGTGAATGAACCAAAACGTCGTAGCGATATATTCGGAAAGAATGTATTCAACAAATACGCGATGCGCCAGCACTTAACTAAGCAAGCTTACAAAAGTGTCATAGACGCTATGGAAAACGGCACTAAAATAAGCCGTGAAGTAGCAGATCATATTTCTACAGGTATGAAAGAATGGTCTATCCAGAATGGTGCAACACACTATACTCACTGGTTCCAACCACTTACTGGTGGTACTGCAGAGAAGCACGATGCTTTCTTTGAACTAGAAATGGATGGTGAAGTAATAGAAAAATTTGGTGGTGGACAGTTAGTTCAACAAGAACCAGATGCATCTTCTTTCCCTAATGGTGGAATAAGAAACACATTTGAAGCTCGTGGTTACACAGCTTGGGATCCTACATCACCTGCATTTATTATGGGAACTACATTATGTATTCCTACTGTATTTATAGCTTACACAGGAGAAGCTCTAGATTACAAAACACCTTTACTACGTTCTTTACAGGTAGTAGATCAAGCAGCAACAGATGTATGTAAATACTTTGATAAAAACGTTTCTAAAGTAGTTGCTACCTTAGGATGGGAACAAGAATATTTCTTAATAGATGCTGCTCTTGCAGACTCACGTCCAGATTTACAAATGGCTGGTCGTACTTTATTAGGACACTCCTCTGCAAAAGGACAACAGCTAGACGATCATTACTTCGGTTCTATACCATCTAGAGTATTGAACTACATGCGTGACATGGAAACAGAATGTATGCTTTTAGGTATACCTGTTAAAACACGTCACAATGAGGTTGCTCCTAACCAGTTTGAGCTTGCTCCTATATTTGAAGAAGCAAACCTTGCGGTAGACCACAACTCTTTATTAATGGATGTGATGAGAAAAGTAGCTTCACGTCACAACTTTAAAGTATTATTCCATGAAAAGCCATTTGCAGGAGTAAACGGTTCTGGAAAACACAATAACTGGTCACTTGCGACTAACACTGGTGTAAATTTACTTTCTCCAGGTAGTACACCTATGAAGAACTTACAGTTCTTAACTTTCTTTGTGAACACTATTAAAGCTGTACACGATAACGAAGAGTTAGTTAGAGCAACTATCGCTAGTGCCTCAAACGACCACCGTTTAGGAGCAAATGAAGCGCCACCAGCAATTATTTCTGTATTTATAGGTTCTCAATTAACTAAGGTTCTTGACGAATTAGAGAAAGTAACTGATGGAAAACTTTCTCCAGAAGAAAAAACAGATCTTAAACTTAATGTAGTAGGTAAAATTCCAGAAGTAATTCTTGATAACACAGACCGTAACCGTACGTCACCATTTGCATTTACAGGTAATAAGTTTGAATTACGTGCCGTAGGTTCTACAGCAAACTGTGCAAATCCTATGACCGTTCTTAACGCGATAGTTGCAAAACAATTAATCGAGTTTAAAGAAGAAGTAGACGCACTTATTAAGGACAAAAAACTTAAGAAAGACGAGGCTATTTTTAATGTATTGCGTGAGTACATCAAGCAATCTAAGAAGATACGTTTTGAAGGTGATGGTTATGGAGAAGCATGGGAAAAAGAAGCTAAAAAACGTGGACTAAGCAATAACAAAACAACTCCTACTGCTCTTAAAGCAAAAGTTTCTAAGAAAACGATAAAGCTTTATGAAGACCTAAACATCATGAGTAAGGTCGAGACAGAATCTCGTTATGAAATTGAGGTAGAAGAATATGCAATGCGCATCCAGATTGAGGGACGTATCCTAGGTGACATCGCACGTAATCATGTGATTCCTACAGCAGTTAAGTATCAAAACAGATTGATAGAAAACGTAGTAGGATTAAAAGAAATCTACGGTAAAGACTTTAAAAAGTATGCCAAAGAGCAAATGATTCTTATTGAAGATATCTCAGAACACATTGAGAAAATCAACAAGGGAATTACAGAAATGACTGATGCTCGTAAAAAAGCAAACAAAGCTAAAAACGCTGAAGAAACTGCTGCTCAATACTGCGATAACGTAAAACCTTACTTTGATGTGATACGTTACAGCTGTGATAAATTAGAATTATTAGTAGATGATGAATTATGGCCACTTACTAAGTACCGTGAGTTATTATTTACTCGTTAATCAACTAGTTAATAAATGATTTAAAAGCCTCTAATTTTATTATTAGAGGCTTTTTTATGTTTCGCTTTCGCGAAAGCGGAAACGAAAAAACAATAATCAAAATAAGTAGTTAGACCATAAAATCAGACTATAAATACGATAGAAAAAGGTGAAGTATGTCTCATCTACTTTGTTAGCTTTAAAAATAGAAGCAATATTTTAAGTGGATGTTCTTTAAATTTTTGAAAGAGAACCATCTGATTGGGATATTTCTTAACAACCTATTCATACTTTTTACTTAATACTTAAAAGTTAATAGCACTTAATTGCTCGTAAATAGTAAATTTGCCATATGAGCCAAGACATTTCCAAAAGATATGCGCAGCGTGGTGTAAGCGCTGGCAAAGAAGACGTACATAACGCGATAAAAAACGTAGATAAAGGACTGTTTCCACAGGCTTTTTGTAAAATAGTACCAGATTCTCTAACAGGATCTGAAGATCACTGCCTTATTATGCATGCAGACGGTGCTGGGACAAAGTCTAGTCTAGCCTACATGTACTGGAAAGAAACTGGAGACATATCGGTCTGGAAAGGAATCGCTCAAGATGCTTTAATAATGAATGTAGACGACTTACTTTGTGTAGGCGCAACAGATAACATTCTACTTTCTAGCACTATAGGAAGAAATAAAAACCTCATTACAGGAGAAGTAATCAGTGCTATTATCAACGGTACAGAAGAACTTATCGCAGATTTAAAATCACACGGCGTAGAAATTATTTCTACCGGTGGAGAAACGGCCGATGTTGGTGATCTAGTAAGAACCATTATCGTAGACTCTACCGTTACCGCACGTATGAAACGCAGTGATGTAGTAGACAATGCAAACATAAAAGCAGGTGACGTTATTGTAGGACTTTCTAGTTCTGGACAGGCCACTTATGAAACAGAATACAATGGTGGTATGGGATCTAATGGTCTTACCAGCGCTAGACACGATGTTTTTAAGAAGAGCCTAAAAGAAAAATTTCCTGCGAGTTATGATGCAGCAGTACCAGAAGATCTAGTTTATTCCGGTTCAAAAAACCTAACTGACGCTGTAGAAGGCAGCCCGCTAGATGCAGGTAAATTAGTCCTTTCTCCTACTCGTACCTATGCACCTATCATTAAAAAGATATTGAGCAATGTAAATCGTGCAGATTTGCACGGTATGGTTCACTGCTCTGGTGGTGCACAAACTAAAATTTTACACTTTGTAAAAGACCTGCACATCATCAAAGACAACATGTTTGAATTGCCACCACTTTTCAAAATGATACAAGAAGAATCTAGTACCGACTGGAAAGAAATGTATCAGGTTTTCAACATGGGACACCGCATGGAACTTTATGTAAATGAATCTATAGCACAAGAAATTATAGAGATTTCTAAGTCATTTAATGTAGATGCAAAAATCATAGGTCGTGTAGAAGCTGCAAGCTCTAAGAAACTTACTATCGATAGTGAGTTTGGTGTTTTTGAGTATTAGATTATAAAAGCATCTAGGGTAATTACAAGGTATACTCAAAATTAATTCAGTGTGACAAGTTATGTTTTCCTGTCACGCTGAATTTATTTCAGCGTCTTATCGATAGGAACTCAAAAAGATTATTCTAGCACCCAACCTGCCGCAAGATCCTGCCATTCAAGATTTTCTTCTTCGATCAAATTTATTTTCCATTCTCGATGCCAATTCTTCAATTGCTTTTCTCTCGCAATGGCATCATTGATATACTGAAATTCTTCGAAGTAGATTAATTTATGAGCGTTGTACTTTTTAGTAAAAGCAGATCCTTCTCCTAATCGGTGTCTTCTTAACCTATCGTCAATTCCACCGGTAACACCGATGTATAGAACACCGCCTTTCTTATTTGTAAGAATATAAATCCAATAAAGGTGTAGTGATCTTATTGCCATGGAAGTAAGATAACTTAAAATTCTCGATAAGTTCCAACAGATACTGAAACGAGTTCAGCATGACAGTCTCTTTTCTTTTTTTTTGTTACGCTCTATTTATTTGCGCATCCCCATAATCCTTCAACATTTCCTTCACAACCTCTAATTTCGGCTCAATATATCGTTTACAAAACGGTGCTTCTGGTCTTGTCTTGTAATAATTTTGTATCGATTCTCGCGATGCTTCAAAAGATGAAAACGGAATGATATGAGTGATGTATTTTTCGTTCCGCTTTCGCGAAAGCGAGAACACAATATCCTCTATCCTACTTTTCATTTCTTCATCAAAATAATAAATAGCACTGCGGTAATCCTCACGCCTGCTGTGTTCCTTAGTCGAAGAATGTGTCTGCAAATGAATATCGATTAATTTTTCTAGATTCATAGAATCAGTAAGATGGACGATTACGGCCTCACTTCTAGTTTCAAATGGTGTGACACTAGAGACATAACCTTGTTCTACTCTCACCACACCGGTAATCGACTGAAATACAGCTTCTGTACACCAATGACAGCCACCTCCTAAGCCTAGTTTCAAATCTGTTTTCATAAGCAAGATTATAGTTTAAAATTAGAAGCAAATTCCGTATTTTCGCAACACTTGATATAGACCATGATAGATAAATTAAATATTGTAAAAAATCGTTTTGACGAGGTAAACGACCTAATCATTCAACCAGATATTATATCTGATCAAAAACGATACGTACAACTGACCAAAGAATATAAAGATCTTAAAAATCTCATGGATAAACGTGAGATTTATATAGAATTAACTGCAAATCTTGACGAGGCAAAAGAAATCATAGCAGACGGCAGCGATGCTGATATGGTTGAGATGGCTCAAATGCAACTAGATGAAGCTAAAGAGGCTATTCCTGCTCTTGAAGAAGAGATACGCATGATGCTGGTTCCTAAAGATCCAGAAGATGCAAAGAATGCTGTAATGGAAATACGTGCTGGTGCAGGTGGTGACGAGGCGAGTATTTTTGCTGGTGATTTATTTAGAATGTATGAAAAATATTGTTCTAGTAAAGGCTGGAGTACAAGTGTAGTAGATACTAGTCACGGTACCAGTGGTGGTTATAAAGAAATTATTCTAGAAGTAAATGGTGAAGATGTGTATGGAACACTCAAGTTTGAAGCTGGAGTGCACCGTGTACAACGTGTACCACAAACTGAAACTCAAGGTCGTGTGCACACGAGTGCCGCTACGGTAATGGTACTTCCTGAGGCCGAAGAATTTGACGTAGAACTGGACATGACAGAAGTACGCATAGAACGTACTACTTCTACAGGTCCTGGTGGACAGTCGGTAAACACAACTTATAGTGCGATAAAATTACACCACGAGCCTACTGGTATGATCGTTAGTTGTCAAGATCAAAAATCGTCGCATAAAAACTTAGAAAAAGCTTTAAAGGTTTTACGTTCTCGTTTATATGAAATGGAGCTTGCTAAGAAAATGGAAGCCGATTCTGAAAAGCGTAAAAGCATGGTAAGTTCTGGTGACCGTAGTGCCAAAATTAGAACTTATAACTACTCACAAGGACGTGTTACAGATCACCGTATCAACCTTACTTTATATGATCTAGATAACATTATCAATGGTGATATTCAAAAAATCATCGACGAGCTTCAACTGGTAGATAATACCGAGAAGTTGAAAATGACGGATGAAGGTTTATAACGGCGCAGGCCATGCGCCGAAACATATTTTCAGTTCATATAACCAATATTGACGCATCGCATCCATCAAACTCAGTAAAGGGCGGATCGCATCCGCCGAAATAACTACCTCTATGACCTTAGAAAAACTTTACTCTCAAATACAAGAAAAAAAATCCTTCCTATGCGTAGGATTGGATGTTGATCTAGAAAAGATACCTGCTCAGTTATTACAGGAAGAAGATCCTATTTTTGCATTTTCAAAAGCAATTATAGATGCAACGCATGATCTATGTGTAGCTTATAAACCTAATACGGCTTTCTTTGAAGCTTATGGTGTAAAAGGCTGGATGGCTTTAGAAAAAACGATCAATTACCTCAACGAGAATTATCCAGATCATTTCACTATAGCCGATGCTAAACGTGGCGATATAGGAAATACGTCAACAAGATATGCCAAGGCTTTTTATGAAGACTTGAATTTTGATAGCGTAACGATTGCTCCATATATGGGAAAAGATTCTGTGGAGCCGTTTCTTGCATTTGAAGATAAGTTTGCCATTTTACTAGCACTTACTTCTAATCAAGGTGCCTTTGATTTTCAGACTAAAACTGTAGATGGAAAACCTCTATATCAAGAAGTTCTTAAAACAGCTTCTCAATATGAGAATAGTGATAGATTAATGTATGTAGTAGGTGCTACAAAAGCAGAATATCTAGCAGATATTAGAAAAATAGTTCCAAAATCTTTTTTACTAGTCCCTGGAGTTGGTGCTCAAGGCGGCTCACTTGAAGAAGTAGTAAAATATGGAAAGAATGATCAAATAGGATTGTTAGTAAACTCTTCACGTGGTATTATCTATGCATCTAATGGTAGTGATTTTGCAGAAGCTGCAAGAGCAAAAGCTCTCGATTTACAGCAACAAATGGCCGACTTGATCTAGGTAACGGTCATTTAAAAATTTTATCCAATATTTCATAATCCCTTATCTAATTCGTTTAAGAATTAAATAAGGGATTATGCATTTATAATTGAATTAACCTTTACGGCTATTTTAATTTTTAAAAATCATGATCAAACGATCTGAAGTTTCTTGATCGTAATCTTCTAACTGGTAATTACCATAAACGTCTATTAACTCTACTCCTGCTGCTGCAAAATAACTTTGAAAATCTTCTAAAGTTAATGCACTTACACGCTCAGTAAAATGGTAATCATGATCGTTATCTCTAAATTTTATGTCTTTGTAGATAAAGCCATTTTCAAAACGTCGTGAGTTATGAAAGGTGATTGCTTCTTCTGTTTTAGAGTTTTCTTTTACTAGATTTTCAACCACATAATGTGCGTTCATAAAATCAATAACCGCATATCCACCTGGTTTCAGGTTTGACTTAATCGCCTCGATCGTTTTTAGATTATCTGCAGCATCATCAAAGTACCCAAAACTAGTAAAAAGGTTAAAAACAGCATCAAAAGTCTGGTCATAAGGAACCGTCATATTGTGCACATGAAACTCTATTCGAGAAGCATCTATAGGATTTAAATCTTTATTTCCTTCATTAATAGAAGGTGTAGAAGTGGTTTTTCTTAATTCCGCTTTCGCGAAAGCGATACTACTATCACTCAAATCAACACCAGTTACACGATATCCTAATTTATTAAGATACATACTATGTCGTCCACGACCACAGGCTAAGTCCATGATATGAGAGTCTTTACTCAACTTTAAACGTTGTGTAAGTCGTTGCATAAACTGTCCAGCCTCTGTGTAATCACGATCTCTATATAAGATGTGATAATACGGTGTGTCGAACCAACTAGCGAACCATTGATCTGATGTGTTTACATTGCTCATAGACCGCAAAAATACCTTAATTTTGCCGTTCAAATCTCACGAAAATGTCTCAAAATTTTAAGATGATTGCCAAAACGCTTTTTGGCCTAGAAGAAGTACTTGAAAAAGAGTTGCGTCAACTAGGTGCCATGAATATAAAGCGTGGTGTCCGTATGGTAGAATTCACTGGTGACCAAGGTTTTATGTACAAAGCAAACATGATGTTGCGTACCGCTATTAGAATCTTAAAACCTATTTATAGTTTTAGAGCGCGTAATGAGGTGGATCTTTATGACGGAATTTATCAATATGACTGGTCTAAACATTTAACACATCATGACACGATTGCTGTTCATGGTACGATAGCGTCACAGTATTTTAACCACAGTCAGTATGTGGCTTTAAAGACTAAAGATGCTATAGTAGATCAAATACGTCGCAATACAGGACAACGTCCAGATGTGGATACTAAACATCCTGACTTGAGAATATCGGTACATATAAATGACCAAAATGTAGATGTGTCTCTAGATACAAGTGGCGATCCTTTATACAAGCGTGGTTATAGAAATATGACTAACGAAGCACCGATTAATGAAGTGCTTGCTGCTGGTATTATTCTTTTGAGTAATTGGGACCAACGTTCTACGTTTATAGATCCTATGTGTGGTAGTGGTACGATAGCTATCGAGGCAGCTATGATAGGTGCTAACATTGCGCCTAATATAAACCGTCCTGAATTTGGCTTTGAAAAATGGCCAGATTATGATAATCAGTTGTTTGAGAATATTCAAGAGAGCTGTTTGAAAAAGATGCGCGAGTTTGATGGTAAAATAATCGCACGTGACGCAGATGGTTACACGGTAGAAAAAGCTATAGAGAACGTAAAGAATGCCAATCTAAGTGATTTTATAACGGTAGAAAAGGGAGACTTTTTTAGAGATCATCAAAGTGCGAGTGCTTTTATTTTGTTTAACCCACCGTATGATGAGCGTATATCTGTAGATGTTGAGGAGTTTTACAAAGAAATAGGTGATACTTTAAAGCAACGCTATGCTGGGTCTACCGCATGGATGATTACTGGTAATATGGGGGCGCTTAAATTTGTAGGCCTGCGTCCATCTCGTAAAATCCAATTATATAACGGTAAAATCGAGGCGAGACTAGTTAAATATGAGATGTACAAAGGGACTAAAAAAATACATAAATTAGTAGATAAAGAGGAATAGGTTTAAAACCTCTATAGCTTTAATTATTTAAGTTGATACAGTAATTAAAACTGTATTTCAATTTGCTTTGTAAAAATATAATGAATTTACTTTTACCTTTTCTCGGTGTATTAATCGGTTTTGTGGCTGCTTTATTAATAAAAGCAAAGTCTAGAAATCGCATGAAATTACTTCTCGCTTTTTCTGGAGCGTTTTTATTAAGTGCTGTAGCTAGCGAGTTTTTACCTGATATTTATGAAGGTGGTGATAGCAGGTATGGTGCCTATCTATTAGGTGGTGTGTTTTTACAAATTATTTTAGAATTCTTTTCTAAAGGTGCAGAGCATGGCCATTTACATATAAACAAAGAAATGCCGGTGTTTCCTTATTTGCTTTTCGGTAGTTTATGTTTGCACGCATTTCTAGAAGGCATGCCTTTACAAGGAGAGAATAGTATGATATATGGTATTTCTATTCATAAAATACCGATTGCTTTTATTTTTACTTCATTTCTATTATCTAGTAATTATAATAAAGTCAAAGCTGTAATTATTCTATTATTCTTTGCAGCAATGTCTCCATTAGGAAGTATTACTGCTGGAAATATAGAATTTCTAAAAGATATTATGTTACCTATAAAAGCGATAGTTGCTGGTATTGTACTTCATGTTTCTACGACACTTATTCTAGAGGCTAGTGAAGCACATAAATTTAATCTAGCAAAAATAGTAGTGATGCTAATAGGTGCGGCTTTGGGATTTTTACTTTAAGGCAATTATTTGATATAAACTTCTATAATTTTTGCAGCCTCTGTGTCTACAGATACATTTGTTGAATTTGCAGGGATTAAAACCGTCTCTCCTACACTTATCATTTCTGTATGGTTATTTATAGTAATCTCAAATGATCCTTCTACACACATATAAATCACAAACGAATCCTTGTTAGTATAATCCATTTGCATCGCTTTATCTACGTTTAAAATAGTAGATGTAAAATAGGTGCAGTCTGCTAATACGTTTGTGTCAGATTGAAATTCTATGTTATTACTTAAAGTAGTACTACTTCTTTTTACAGCTCTCATAGATTGGTCCATGTGTAGTTCTCTTTCATTCCCAAAATTATCTACTCGATCCCAATCATAAACTCTGTATGTGATATCAGACGTTTGTTGAATCTCTGCAGCTAGAACACCTGCTCCTATAGCATGTACCTTACCAGCTGGTATGAAGAAAGAATCACCTTTACTTACCTTCTCTGTATTCAGTATTTGTTCTACATTATTTATAGTAATTTCTTGAAGTGAAGAAGTCGTTACTTTATCATCTTTAAATCCATTAATAACACAAGCGTCTTCTTCATGATCCATGATGTACCACATTTCAGTTTTACCCTTAGAATCGTGCTCTGCCTTTGCCATTTGATCATCTGGATGTACTTGAACAGATAGATTTGTTCTTGCATCTAGATATTTAATTAATAGTGGAAATTCATTACCAAAGTGACGGTAATTTTTCATTCCTACAAATTGTTCTTTATGATTTTCTATAAGATCTACTATAGAGAGACCTTTATACATTCCATTACTTACTACAGATATGTTATCCTGTACACCAGATATTTCCCAGCTTTCTCCTGTAGAATCACTGATAGCTTTTTTGTTTAAAACTGTTCTTAGTTTAGAACCACCCCATATTTTTTCTTGAAGTATAGGCTCGAATTTGATAGGATATGCTTTCATAATAAATAATTTTAAAGAGTAGAAATTTATGCTGCTATAGAATATTCAGTTGATGCGTTGTTGACCGCAAAAGAACCACCGTATATTTCATGTACTGAGTTATCTGTGTTCAATAAATTATAGTTGAACCATATTTGAGTTAATTTACCAGGGATAATTAAAGCATCTTTAGTACCTAATTTAGAGTCATCTACATGTACCCATCTCATTAATGGTTGCTCTGTAATTCTCTTCATAACATTATCCTTACCTAAGTGTTTTTTAAGTCTTAAGAATATCTCTACATCAAACAGCCACTTACTTAAAAAAGCTTCTTGATATACAACAGGCACTATATCTCTAGTAAAAACTTTTGCTCCACATTGAGTATCTCTGATAGGCATGCCTAGAATCAATAGAATAAATTGTTTTATGAACTTAGAGAATACATTTCTCATAAAGTTCCTTTCTATCTTGCTATTCCCACCAGAGTTTCTAGAACCGAAAACCATGATCTTATTTTCGTTTTTCATAGTTTTTACCAGATCTTTAAAATCTCTAAAATCTGTAGAAAGGTCAGCGTCCATAAAACCTATAGAAGAGATATATGATTCATTATATAAAAATCTCGCTCCTGCTCTAACAGCCGTTGCTTTTCCAGAATTTTTCTTTACGTCTACTATACTTATAGCGTCTGGCGCTTGTTCTTTCATTTTATGTAGAACATCTAGCGTGTTGTCTTTACTACCGTCGTTTACAAAACACAGATGGTAGTCTTCATTTTGAGATACAAAAGAAACAAATGCTTCTTGGTCTAGTCTCTTTTCTTCATTATAACAAGGGATAATAATTCCAGTTTTCATACTTGTAAAATTTAAGTTTTTCATTAATTACACTACAAACATACTGAGGTAAAGAGGTCCAAATCAGCGATTTTCGATGGACGACGGTTAAGCATAGACAGAAACCACTCGTCGATAGACGGACCATTTATCGAAAGATTTATCTTTACATCGTAGAAAGAATGACTATTTTTCAAGTTCATAATGCAGACTTCAAAAACAAATAAATATTTAATCACCGCTGTCCTACTAGGAATCATATTCCATGGGACCTCTATGTTCTTTACTATAGAAAAGACATATGATGCATTGATTCATTTATTTTTTGCAAATCATTATGCTACAAGCTGGTTTGAACCATGGAGTTATAGCTGGTATACAGGCTTTACCGTTATGGGATATCCACCACTAGTCCATCAGACTATAGGAGTGCTTTCTTTAATAGGTGGATTAAAATTTGGAATGTTTACTGTAGCACTAATAGGTGTCGTTCTATTTATTACAGGTGTTTATAGGTTTACAAAGGTTCTTATTCCTAATGAAAAGGTTGCTGGTTATGCGGCGATCATGGCAGTATTCTCATCTTGCTTTGTAGAAACCTTGCACATATTTGGACAGTTGCCTAGTGTTATAGGTATCTCCATTCTCATGCATGCGCTGCCAGAGATCTATAAATGGTTAAAGACTAGTAAGAAAATTTACCTTTTCAAGTCTTTGGGATTACTAGCTATTACAGTAACATCTCACCATGTAACACCTATTTTCGGAATGGTCTTTTTCATTTTCCCATTAATAGGTACGGTATTGATGGATGCTGCAAGAGAGAAAGTTGATAACAATAATGAGGTTACTATTTTCGCTTTCGCGAAAGCGTTATGGACACACTTAAAACGCATTATCCTATTCGGTGCATGTTCTCTAGTATTAATAATAGGCTGTATTCTACCTTACTGGATCAACACAAAAAATAATCCTATTACTCAAGTACCCATACCGCATGGATCTAGAGATAGTTTTATAGAAGTGACATCTTCTGGACTGGTATTCTTTATTATTCCATGGGGTATTTTATTGTTACTTCTTCCCTATTTTTTCTATCGTTATTACAGTAAAAGGCTTTTGTTTTTCGGAATCTCTTTTAGCATTTTATTTGTTTTAGGGACCGGTGGCACCACACCTATTCCCTTAATGGTATTGGGAGAAAATGCATTCAACATTCTTACCCTAGACCGTTTTACTTTATGGGCATCGATAATGGCTCTACCGGCATTTGGAGAGTTTTGTTATCGATTTACCGATGGAGATTATAAAGAGTTATTACAGAAAAAATGGGGCGCGGTCATTCATAGAGCTAGTGGTGGTTTTCTAGCTGTTACTTTTATTTTTATAGCTGTTTTTACCATGACGCTCGGTAAATTTAGACCTAGCCAGCCAGACCCTATAAAAATGCAACCTATTGTCAATTTCTTAAATGAAGATGATCATGACAAGTGGCGTTACCTGCCACTAGGTTTTGGAGATCAAATGGCATGGCTGTCTGCTCAAACTAAGGCCACTACAGTAGATGGTAACTACCACTCTGCACGTAGATTACCAGAACTTACTTCTAGAGCCGTAGAACGTCTAGAAAACTCTAAATACAGAGGTATAGAAGGTCTGGGATCTTTACAACAATTTCTTACGGTACCAGAAAAATTTCATTTAAAGTATGTCTTCTCAAATGACAAATTCTATGATCCACTACTCTATTTTACAGGGTGGCATAGACTTAGTTTATTAGAAAACGGCATAACTGTATGGGAACGCTCTGGTATCGCTCCTTTACCTAGTATTTTGCCTAAAGATGATGTCCCATTATTTCAAAAATTAATGTGGGGTATTATTCCCTTTTCTACAGTAATCATCGCGATATTGCTTTACCTAGGTAGTATGTGGTTCAACTCTTACAAGGATAATAAAGAAAAGCAACGCATTTACTTTACAATAAAACCTGCCTCACGATTAGTCTTAAAGTTATTATACGGTATTTCACTTTTATGGTTAGGTGTTATGCTATTTTTTATCGTGTATATGGTTTACGGTTTTTACCTGAAGAAATCTGTACAAATGAGTCCTGAAAGTGTAGTAACTGCCTATTATGACGCACTAGATTTTAAAGAATTTGAAAGAGCACATTCTTATATAGATCCATCTAGTGAAAAGGAGATCTCGCAATTTATGTTAGAAATTTCTGTGACTGATGGTCTATTAAGTTCTTATGCAAAAATGGATAGCATATCGGTAAATGTTATTGATCAAACTAAGTCTACTGCAACAGGTGTGGCATCTATAAGCTGGATTACACCACTTAAAGAGATTAAAACTAGAGACACTCTTTCTATTAAAAAAGAAAAAGGTAAATGGTATATAGTGCCTAAAAATGTAGATCCTGACATCCCACCAGATCAATTAATGTTCGAGAGCGGTACACGATTTTTTAATCATGGAAAACGCAAAATAACATCAGAGCAAACTTTTCATGAAGATGTTTTAAAACAGCCAGTGGTAGAGGTCGTTAATGCAACACTTGTTCAAAGAGACACTACTTTTTATATAGTTGGGTCTATCCAGAATGTAGATAATATTCCAGCAGACATTGCAGTAACTGGTGCTATTTATAATAAATTCAATAAAGAAATTGCTAGATACAATGCACAAGATATTGTAAAACACAAATTATTGGCCAAAGAGACTACTCCATTTTTAATCGAATTTAATAGTAGTAATGATCCTGACAGGCCATTTGAAATGCCAGAAAACTTTGAAATACAGGTTAAAGCAAATGTCGCGACCACCGATTTATATCAAGCTGTTGCTCCTTCTCAAATACATGTAAATAACAGCGAACTGACAGGCTTTTTATTCAACCCTAGTATAGAAGCAGCTACTATACCGCAGCTACTTATAAGTTATTATAACGAATCTAAAGAAATGATATGGACAGATGCCGTTTATGTAGATGAAAGTGTACGCCCACAACGCAAAAGACCTTTTAGCATACACTTACCAGAAATGGAGCAGCCGTTAATTATTTCTTCTAGTCTCTTAAACGTGTCCATAAATGGATTACCTAATAAGAGCATTGCTGCTAAGGTAAATCCTAATAGAAACAAAGCTGGAACTAATGAATTTTTAATACCTGTAACTGGCTTACCATATTCATATATATCTATAAGTACTAATGCATATATAGGTAATCCACGATGATAAAAAGAAATCTACATATCCATATTTTTATAGTCATGGCTCTTATAGCTCTACTTTTTTCTTGCTCTACGGCTAGTAAAGAAGAAGTGGAAAAGACTACTACCTATAATTACAGCATTAAATCACCTATTGACCAGGTAGTTACTAATACTGGAATACTAATTCAATTTGAATCTTTTGAAGAAGAGTATGTAGACCAACTAGAATTTATAATTTCAGGTACTTATGGAACAACCGTTTTACCTATTGAACTAGATAACAAACAACTCAAAATTAATATCCCTAAAGAAATAACTCAACATGCAGGTATTATTAACTGGCAACTTATTGCTGGTGGTAAGACCATACAGAATGGCGATTTTAAATTATTTTCAAACACAAGTGCATTAAAAACGGTAGAAAATTATCTGGGCCCACGTAGTATAATAGCAAATAATAGAGACTACACCATGCTAGTCAGCATACCTGTAGACAGTCTGGATAACTTGTTACCTGACGGCACAAATGTCTTAATGCAACATCAATTTAAAGGAACTATAAATAAAGAGGTACACAAAGTAACGGCAGGTTTTACATGGCAAAGAATCAACTCTCCATTAACTACTGGCAGGTTGATAACTGGTAGCACGCTAAGTAATATCTCTTCAACAGAACTAGTTGCCGATGTTTTTCCTGACATTGCAAGACCTTTTAAAATATATGAAGATAGCAACCACAACTATGCAGACGCTAACGAAATCATCAGCATTAAAACCGATCAAATTAAAGACCCTAATGGTAACGTAATGAGCGACGGTACTATAGTGACCTTTTTTATGACAGATAATTTTAATCAAAGATGGACTACTACGGCAAGTACTGTTAATGGTTACGCTTTCGCGAAAGCGTTACATCCAGAAAAACCTTCTACATGGACAGTAAGAGGAGTCATTACCGGCATGGTAGAGAGTCCTGAAATAGATATAAATTTTAAGTCTATTTTAAAAGAAATCATCATACAAAAACAAGAAAGAAACACCATAATCATAGGTCCTTTAACTAGTTATTTAGGACAAACAGTACCAGACGGCATACAAGTATCTCTTAAATTAGATGGTAAAGAAATTATCTTAAGGACTAAAAAAGGAATAGTCTCTCATACGTATGACACAAAAACTATCCTGCCAGGCAACTATGAATTAAAGGTAGAATCTCTTGGGATTACTGCCTTAAAATCTATAGATCTCAAGTGAAAAAAAATAAAATCCTATACCGCATTTTTATTATCGCTGTGTTTATTTTTTTAAACGCTGGTGTTATTTATGGAATAAGTCAGGTTATTGCATACCTCAACACTGGTGCAGATAGTTCTAAGATGTTGCATCTAGATGTGGCACGCACAGATTATTATTTACCAGATGTAACCTGGGTGTCTATTGATAACCCTGGTAGACCTATGGAGGCTGCAAACCAACAAAAAATAGAACAAGATTACTTGGACGCGTGGTACGTTAAGAATCTAGCTCTAGAAAACAATAACATAGATGGTATTTATGATCATTATACAGAAACTGCTCGTAAAAAAGTAAATGCGTTAATTGAGTACAACGCTGCTCAAAATATATCGATACAGTCTACCACATTGAGCCATCACGTTACACTCAATTTTTATAGTGCAGACGGTACTGTAGCTGTTCTGACCGACAGGCAGGTCACTGGAGTAGAAAAAATTTACAAAGACCATGTGTTTGTAACACAACGAGAATTTAACGAAGACTATAGAATCATTTTATTACTAGAAGATGGTTTCTGGCGTGTGAGACATTTTGAAAAACTTGCCGTACATCAAAATACAACCATTGCACAAATCGCGCCTGTAGGAATAGAACAAATGCAAGGGCTTAATTATTATCCAGAAAAACACCCTTGGGACACTTTTAATGATTCTATAAAAGAAGAGACTCTAATTGCTGACTTTAAAATAATTAAAGACTTAAATCTAAATACGATTAGAATATTTATAGGCTATGAAGATTTTGGAAAAGCAGAGATAGATGACCTCAAATTAAACAGATTGAACACTCTTCTAGACCAGGCTCAAAAAGCCGACTTAAAAGTTATGATTACTCTTTTTGATTTCTATGGTGATTATGACATGAACAACTGGACACTAACTAACAAGCATCTTAAAGGTATTGTTAGTTCTGTAAAAGATCATCCAGCGGTTCTATGTTGGGATATTAAAAATGAGCCCGATCTTGATTTTAAAAACCGTGGTAAGGATCGTGTACTTTCTTGGTTATCTCAAACTATTAAGGCGTTAAAACAACTGGACTCTTTACATCCTGTGACTATAGGATGGTCTTCTCACAAGGCTGCTCTTAATTTAAAAGACGATGTAGATTTTATATCTTATCATTATTATCAAGATCTAGAAGAGTTAAGTAGTGCTCATAATACACTAAAAAAGTCTACCATAAAACCGATAGTTTTACAAGAAATAGGACTGCCTAGTTATGATGGTTTCTGGACATTTAATGGAAATGATAAAGAAGATCAGGCTCTTTTTTATAAACAACTTCTTGAAACGCAAAAAAGAGATAGCATTAACTATCTCTTTTGGACTCTTTATGACTTTGATAATATTCCCCAAGATGTCGCAGGATCGCTTCCATGGCGCAAAAACAAACAGGCTTACTTTGGGATTATGGACTCCACAGGTATAAAACCTGCTTACAATGTCATTAAAAATAGATCTTCTAGACTGCCATAGGCATTTGAGGATAAGTAACCATCTCTTCTACACCAAATTCATTTAAATACATTCTTGTAATTACAGACATAGGTAATGCCGTTGCCGCTTTATAATTTGCTTGTGCTATCCCATTTCTGTATGCTGTATCTTGTACTAATTTCTCAATAGCTCCAGCTAGACTTTCTACACTTTCTGGTTCAAAAAACTCTCCTTTGTAACCTTCTTCTTTTACTAATATACTTAGATCTCCTAAGTCTGGCATTACTACCGCTTTACCATAACTACCAGCCTGGTGCAATACACCTGAGCTACCTGTGGTAGAAGTGTAAGGAAATACAACCATAGCACTTTCTGAAAATATAGTGGGCACATCTTCCTCTGCAACATAACCTGTAAAAGTAATGTTAGACACTTCTTTATATTGTTCTTTTACATCATCAAGGTATCCTATTGTGTTAGGGTTATCTGTACCAGCAATAACTATTTCTAGATCTTGACCTGTACGAGTTCTCACTTGCTCTACCGCTTCTATTAAATTCTCGACCTTTTTGTACGTACCGAATTTTCCGAAAGTCATAATTTTAAGAGCTCCAGTAGGTAAGTCGTAAGAAGGCTCTTCTGGAATTTCAAATGTACCATGTGGTATCAACACACAATTATCTGCTTGATACTTTTCTTCTAAGATATCTACATATTTACTTATGGTTAGTACAACTTTATCTGCTTTAAGAATAACACGTGTTAAAGATTCTCCTATGAAATTAAAAATTCCTTTTTTGATTTTATTAGTTGTAAAACCTGCACTCTCAAGATCTACCGTTTCCATAATGTTATGAAGTAGTACCGTAGTTTTTACTTTCATTAACTTAGTTAACCATGGAGAGAATAAGCCTAATGCAGCTGGTATTTTCTTATCTCCAAATTTCATGAATTGTAAATTGTACAACACCATATCTGGTTGTGTAATTCTGATTGCTTTTGCAATAGAAAGTACATTTGCATAACTATTAAATTTCCAACATGGTTTTACAGTTACTTTACAACCTTCTTCTTTAAAATCGATCACCGCCTCAGCCGCAAGATCATCTGTTAAAAGCACCAGTTCTGATACTTCTTGATGCTGTCTAAAATGTTTTACTAAATGATAGGCATATTCATTAAGAGTTACTTTACTAGGTGGATATGCTGTGACGATTGCTAATTTCATGATTTTGGTTTTTAAAGTGAGTGGAATCTTTGTAGTGGATTATGCTGCTAGCCTATTAGGATAAATAGGATTATTAATTTGTTGAAATAAAAGACTAACATTTTCAGTCTTTGCTCCATAAAACAACAGCATCTTATCGTCTGCTATTGTTCTTTTCATTTCATTTAATCTACCCATTAAAAGTTCCTTTCCTTCTTTTAAACCACATAGGTTAAGAATTACTTTATTTTCTGTTTCTACCACTATAGAAATAAAGTTTAACAACTCTTGAACGTGAGTGTTAGAAACTGTTCCTGTTAGTGTAAGTACTCCTTCTATTTCGTTGATTTCTAAAGCCATGATATTTGTTTTAAATGTTATTATTGTTTGTTTACACTGCAAATATCTAGCATAGATTCCTTGATTTTAAGAAATAACGATAGATCGACATTAAGTGTAGACGAGTGATCATTTACTATCGTTTACGCTTTTTTTGCTCTGTGTTGTTCTTTTGAGAAATAGCAAAGTTGTGCTATAAGTAATCCTGCCATTACATATACTTGGTCCATCACAACTTGTAAAAGGCTATCATGAAATAATATAATAGTCACTACTTGTAGTGCTCCAAAAATGGCTGTTATTACTATAGGCTTGTAATGATCTAATGATAAAAAATAATAAGCAAAAATATTTGCCAAAGCAAAAAATGAAGTTGCCAGTGCATACCATCCTAATAAGGGAGCAATGCTCACATAATCTTCTCCAAAAAGTAAATACACAGCTGTAGTTGGAAAAATAAATGTAAAACCTACTATTACTAAAGAAAGAGCTGTAATATATCCTACAAACTTTTTAAGAACAGGCACAGCATCTTTTCCTTCTTTACGATTTTGAAGAACCTTAGGAAGAAGTAACATAACAAACATCCATGTTACAAAATAAACCACTCTACCTATTAGAGCTAGAGATGCATATAAGCCAGCATCATAAGATGGGAAATAATGTTTTACTAATAATATATCACTGTTATTACATACTATTTGAGTAAGCTCATAACAGGCAGTAAGAATAAAAAACAATAAAATTCTCTTTTGTTCTGTCTTAGAAATAATAATTGCTGGACTTGTATTCTTAGAATTTCTACTCAAAGGAAAAAGTCCTGCAATAAAAGAAACACCTATTGCTATAGAAACAGCATATTCTGATGGTAAGTCTACTAATAGAAGTAATGAAAAAGTAAGCAGCAACCTGCAAAGCATTTCTGTCTGATAGGTAATCGATAGGTGGAAAAAATTATTCTCACCTTGTAAAATACCTCGATTGATACTCATTATAAAATATAAAGGTATCGCCATACCAAATGCGACAAACATACCTGAAGATTGTGTCTGAAATATATCTTTAAGCCCTCCAGCAAACCCTACCGTTATCATTCCTAAAAAAAGTCCAGTACCTATCGCATACTTATAAATCTTTGCTATAAAACTCTTTTTTTGCTCAGGAGCAAATTCTACCGTAACCTTCGTTACGGTTAATTGAAAAGTCATCGCGATAAATGATAGTACTAATAATAAGGTTATTAAAATAGCAGCATCTGCAAATTGAGTGGGTCCTAAATAACGCCCTAACATGAGGTTATAAAAATAGTTTCCGCCGTTTACTATAAATGCGCTGAGCATAAAAAGCTGCTCTTGTGTAATATTATTTCTTAAACGTTGAGTAATGGCTAACATAGTTTTATATTGTAGAAGCAATTAATTGTATAACAGGCTTATCTACCCTTTTATGTACTACGGTTAATTGATGGTTCTTTGAACTCATTCTGCCGTTATGTACGATTCTCATTGCGTTGTCATTCTTTATAAGTGTAAGTTGCATAGCTGTGTTGTTTTTAAATTCTGATACAAATATGCGATCTCAATAGCGTGTAAAACGCTCAATTTCGACCAGATGAAAAATGCTGTAGACGAATGGTAAGTATCGTTCTTTAAAAGAATTTTAGAGGTTTGTGGTGTTCCGCTTTCGCGAAAGCGGTATAAACACCTACTATATAGAGCAGTTATAAGCTATCTAAAAAACTTACTTTTTAAGTGCTGCTAGTAGTAAACTGTCGCAGGTAGAAATGCAATGTCTTTGAATCGACAAAAAGTGTAGACCAGTTGCAATTAACCGCAGATTAAAACTGTGGTATGTGGTGATAACTTGCAGGTGTAAATAAACGAACAATGAAAAATCTAGGTCTCTTTTTAATTTTATTAGTAAGTACGATGTGTTACGGTCAGGATATGAATGCTGGTTTCCGTTTTTTAGAAACTGGTAAATATGCTGAAGCACAAACCTTTTTTGAAGAAGTACTTAATGATTACCCTACTAATAAGACAGCTAGGTTATGTTATGGTCGCGCTCTAGGTCTTAATGGCCATACGGTAGAAGCTAAAGAACTTTTTACAGATCTTAAAGCTACCTATCCTAATGATTTTGAGATTTTATTAAATTATGCTGAGTCCTTATTATGGAATGAAGATTTTAACGAGGCTAAGGGTATGTATGAAGGCCTAGTAAAAAAAGACAGTACTAGTTTTCCTGCAACACTAGGATATGCAAACACACTATCTAATCTAAAAGAATATGACGCAGCTTTATTATATGTAAATAAAGCTCTAGAGATTTTACCTGGTAACCAGAATGCAGTTGTTTCTAAAAAATACATGAGACTAGGTAAAGCATCTCAATCATTAACCGCACAGGACTACCCTACTTCTATAAGTCTACTAGAAGAAAATCTTGTTGATTTCCCTAACGATGCAGACTCTATGAGTGCGCTAGCAAACGTTTATATTACCAGTTCTGATTTTGAAAAAGCAAACGACATTTATAACAAAATAGAAGACCGTAGTAATGCACTAGTAGGGTTATCACTCGTTGCACACTTAGATAGTAAGGATAAAGAAGCGCTTCAGTATGCAAAAGAGGCTACTACACTAGCAAAAAACGACTCACTTAAAATCATGACTACTCAAGAGCGTTATATACAGGCGCTTATATGGAATGGGAAATATAAAAATGCAACCCTTGCAATAGACTCGTTAACTAACCTACTAGGATCTAGTAATAGAATAAGTGCTCTAAGTGCTTCTATGTCTATGTATACTGGTAAAATAAATAAAGGTATAGATTACTATAAGGCTATTCTAGAAAAGGATAGTACCTCTTTCAGCGGTAATTTAGGAATTGCAAATGCATACCGTGGTCAGGGAAATTTAAAGAAAGCATATGCCTATGCTCAGAAAACTCTAGAATATTATCCAGAGCAAAAAGATGCTAAGTCTTTAATAGCAGCCATTGATAATTCATTAAGTCCTACGATAAACACAACTGCTGCATACACTAGAGATAATGGTGATAATGAAGCTTATGGAGCAAGTATAAATGCTACGGTTCCTTTTTCAGATCGTTTTACGGCTAGCTTTAATTACTCTTATAGAACTACAGAAAATATGACACTGGGTAATATGGCAAATAATACTAATATCTCATTAGGTACTAAATACAGAATCAAAAATAACACATGGGTAGAAAGCACTCTAGGTTTTACAAAAGCAAATGCAGACGTGAATAGCTATACAGATGTAAATGGTTCTTTGTTCTTAAAAACAAGACCATTTGCTCTACAAAATCTAGAGATAGGCTACAGTCGTGAGTTACAAAATTTTAATGCTGCTCTTATAGACGAGAAGATATTCTTAAATAATTACATGCTTAATTATAATATGGGTACGACTTTTAATCTAGGCTGGTACACCGGTTTAATGCATACACAACAAACAGATGGTAACTCTAGAAACTTGTTATTCACTTCTCTTTATTACACATTTACTAAAGCGCCAGCTATTAAGGCAGGTTTAAACTATCAGTATTTAAGTTATAAAGAGCAGTTACCTAATCAATATTTTAGTCCTAGTATCTACCAGGCTGCAGAGGCTTTTATAGATCTCAATGGCAACAGTGGTAAATGGACATATCTAGCAAATGTAGCTGGTGGATATCAATTTGTAGAACAAGACGAGGCTACTACTTTACTAAGAGCTGAGGCAAAATTAATCTACAGTTTCTCTCCTAGATTACAAGCTGGTGCTTATGGGAAATACAGTAATATAGCCAGCGCAACAGCAGCAGGATTTGAATTTACTGAAGTTGGTTTTACTCTTAGACTACAAGTTACTAAAGGAAAGTTGTTTAAATTCTAGCCTCTATTATAATCGAGTGCTTATTTAATAGTACCGCTATTTTACTTTATAAAAGTGAGATAGCGGTATTTTTATGTAGTGGATATTTCTAAGCGAGTGATATTTTTATTCGTCTCGAGTTCTTTATTAAATTCAAGTCTATTTATAGCTATTACACACTTTCCTTTGCCAATTTCTACGTCAACCATATTCTCTAAGTATTCAATTTGGTCTGCACTGACTCCATGGTAATCAAAAACAAGAAGATCATACTTTTCAAAATCACATTTGATGTACAGTACTTTTCGTTTTCAAACAGGTAGTTGATTAACCTTATCATGTACATCTAATTTTAAGTAGTCGGCTATCTTCTGAGCATACTTAGTATCCACTTTTATAATATTATTAAGGTATTACTCTACAGTAATAGATTTGGTAAAGTTGAAAACTCCGCTTCTGTATGTTCTTTTGAGTGTTTTGATTTAGGTAGTATTATCTCAAAGTGATTTAATAATTTGAACCGGAAATCGCCAGTCAGATCAACTTCATTTGAGTCAAAATTGGGTAAACATAATCTAATTAGTTTTCATGACTCTATAGTAAACTCAGGTATTAGAACTCCCATATATTCAAATTGAAAACTATGAAAAATCGCATTTGACATATAGATAGATAACTTACATATGTTTACTTATCTATTTTAGAATAGTAAATACACTGACATAAAATTACAAAACATTCTTAACAAGAAAATTTTTCTATACACTCAACTATTCAATGAAATCAGATCCAACACAAAAAAACCATCACTCTTTCAAGTGATGGTTTTAGTATTAATAATTTTTTAAAGAATTTATTCCTTTACAACTCTACCTGAGTAACTTTGGTTTTTTTCGTCTGTGATTCTATACATATATATTCCTGGTTTTAAAGACGGCTTTGAGTAGCTTACTGTACGGTTGTTTTGACCAGTTTGTATTTTTTGAACGTCTACTACTCTACCAGATAAATCAAAAAGTGTGATGCTTACTTTATCACTTTCATTTACTAGTTCAAATGTAGTATTGTTCACAAATGGATTAGGGTAGTTACTTACCGTTGCTTGTTCTAATAGACTATTATTATCAAGACTTAGTGTATTGCTGCTTGATTTAAATTTTAGGTCATTTATACTTAAATTA
Organism: Nonlabens sp. Asnod2-A12; assembly: GCF_045063745.1. Lineage (NCBI taxonomy): Bacteria > Pseudomonadati > Bacteroidota > Flavobacteriia > Flavobacteriales > Flavobacteriaceae > Nonlabens > Nonlabens sp. Asnod2-A12. The sequence goes on from NZ_JBEFOB010000003.1 coordinate 1,304,983, forward strand.
AATGGTTGAAACGTGCTATAATCTCCACTTACAGAAAACACAACAGATCTTAATTGGTCACTAGTAGTAGATGCTCCTGACGAATTCAAAAAGTCAGAGAAATTAATAACTAAATCAGCTGCTGTAAGATGTGCAGGTATGTTGTAACGGTAACGGTCTGCCCATAGTACATCTTCATCTGTAATTAAAATAATCTCCATAGGTAAAGAGTTATTTACCGTAAATGACATCTGGTCATAATCTGAAACTGTCACTAATTGATCGCCTGCTTTTAAATGTCTGAAAAGGTTTAATGTTTCTTTGATCTGACCTTGTATCGATGGATTTCTTTCTACATAATAAACATCGTTTTCCATAAAAGAATTTGTAGTGGTAACGTCAAATGTATTGATAAGAACCTCACCATCTACATAGTCTGTACCCCATGGTCCATCTGCCAGATATAAAGCATCTATTTGTTCATTTTGATTAGGCGTTATAGAAACTCCTGCGTCAAAAATACTACCAGTATCTACTACTATAGATTCTATAGTGCTACCTGTTAAACTCAACGTACTATTAGAAGGGACTAAGCTTGCTACCTCTGTTGCTTTAAGGTTGGTATTTAAAAATAAGCTTTGATATCCTTGTGAGTTATTGATTTCTAAATACAATTTACCTTCTTCATAATAACCACTACGTACAAATACTGGTGGCACTACATTGCTTAAAGCGACGCTATTCAATGTTTTTTGAACCGTATAAGCATCTAGTATATGATTTACTATATGGAACACTTGAGAATAAGAACCTCCCCAAACTTGATAGTTGTTATAATCACCAGCAGGGTAACGATCTATACTCCAAAAACTAAATACCTCATTTGCTGCAGTTCCTAATTTAATAGAAAAACTAACGGCATATTCTACTTCTCCATTATCACGTATGATAGTTGATATTAATAACTGGTGTCCTCTTGCTGTTACCGTTCTAACATCATCTAAGACTGATTTATTTAATCGATCACAAATAGCCTTAGAGTGATCATATACCCCATTTTGGGTAGATGTAGCAAGAACTGCAGATACACGATCTGCCTGCAGGTAATAATCCACAGCCAGCACTTCATTTGCATTTGTAATACCTATCAAGTCGGTAGGTGTAGAATACTGAGCCACTTCTGTATTAAACTTACCAGAGTTAGGTAAATAACCATCTAATGAAGTAGGTATGGTTCCATTTTTCATTAAAAAAGATCTTTGCATCGACTTTTGAGACATTTTGTTGTTCTCTTTTAATCTAGTCAAATTACGTTTGGCTATAAGACCAGCTAGATCTCCATTGCTCTCTAAACCACCATCGTTACCAGAAGAAACTGTTTTAAGACCTGAATCTGGAACAGATAAATTAGTTGTTTTTAAAGCTGAAAATGGATTTGCAGTGATGTAAAAAATGGCATCATTAAAATCTTGATCACAAGATGCATAATCGCGTCGTATATCTTCAAAACCTAAAATGATACGTTCATTTTCTGAATCATTTAATAATACATTATGCTGTCTTATTGTTGGATCATTTTCTGGATTGTAATCTTCATTAGAATAAAGTTGCCACAAACCTGGAGTTACCTGGTTATTTTGATATCCATTTGCTAGTAATACCCATCCTATTCCTGTTCCTGCTGTAAAAGAACCTAAATGTACTTTGTTTCCAGGTATAAGTCCACCACCACTAAACTGTGCTGATATGTTAGGAAAAATAATAGTTACATCACTAGGTGTAGGTGCAGGATGAACAGCCACAGTCGCATCATAGGTATAAAAGCCTAAGACATTTTTATAACCGGCACCTTCTCCTACAAAGGTTACCCAGATATCTCCATCTGCCTCTAAAACAATATCAGTATCATATCCAGAAGATAAATATTGCGGATTAAAATCTGGAACTGGATAACTTTCAGGAAGTGCATTATTAACCGTTTCTAATAATGTACCTGTTATGACATCATTGACTGGTTCTAGATAATCTGGTGTCCCATCAGAACTAAATGTTCCTAGATATTGATAATTCTGAGAAAGCGCTATTGTACTGCAAATTAATGCTAAGAGTAAAGTAATTTTTTTCATGACCTATTGATTTATAAGCCAAATTTAATCTGCTACATCGTCTTAAAATTTTTAAAACGATTAGTACCTTTTTACTGTCGACGAATGGTCGTTCTAGCTAGTTAACCTATTTACAATAAGTTAAGTCTGCGCATTAATTCTGGTCTATTGGACCTACTTATAGGAATAACATTCTTTGCTATAAGCACACTATTATCTTCTATATCTATTATTTTCTTGAAATTAATAATGTAAGATCTGTGAACTTTTAAGAATAAGGAGTCCGGTAATTTTTCTACTATTTTCTTTAATGTAGAATGAACCGTATAATTTTTCTTTTCTGTTTTAATGAGTATATAATCCCCTTTGGCTTCTATCAAATAAATATCTTCAAAAAGTATCTTAACCAGCCTGCGATCTATATTCACATACAGTTCTTTTTCCACTAGTGCGGTAGATTCTTTTACAACAGGAGCTGCTGGAGCTGCGGCAACACGAGGTGCAACCTTCTCTTTTTGAGCTTTTTGAACTGATTTTAAAAAACGAGGGAAAGTAATAGGCTTTAGTAAATAATCAACAATACAGTCGTAACCAAAAGCCTCTATAGCAAAGTTTTTATCTGACGTAGTAAGTACTATTTTAGGTGGATTTTTGAGTGTCTCAATAAAATCAAATCCGCTAAAATCTGGCATATGAAGATCTAGAAATATAAGATCAATATCATTTCTATTAAGAAATTTCATTGCACTTATGGCATTAGGAAATTCTTCAATAACATCTAGATTATCTACCTGACTGCACAGGTGTGCCACTATAGTTCTCGCAGCCGCTTCGTCATCAATTATTATACAATTCAAAAGGTTCTAGGTTTTAGTTATAGAGCAATTTACATATTATAAATCATTTATAAAATGATTACATGCAACAAGTATGGATTCAAATTCAGTTTTAAGACTGCTCTTCCCTAATTTCAATTGTTCTTCATAAGCAATAGCAGTTTCATACCCATCTACTAGTCCTAAAATTCCTAGCTTGTGTTTTAATTTATGTACGTTTTCTGCCGCTTTCGCGAAAGCGGAACTATTCATATTACTATGGTAAATTTCTATTTCTACTGGTAGTTCATCCTTTACCACCTCAATAAGTTTATTCTTAAATGACTCATCTCCTGCAGCAAGATCGTTGATATAACTCAAATTAGGTTGTTCCATAATATTATGATTTAGGTAATGTGAAGAAAAACGACGTCCCTTTTCCTATCTCGCTATCCAGCCATATTTCACCGTCATAGTAGTTAATAATTTTCTTTACGATGGAGAGTCCTATACCGGTGCTTTTTGAATCATTTTCTAGCTTTTGAAAAATTTGAAAAATTTTATCAAAGTATGCCGCATTTATTCCTTTACCGTTATCCTTAATCTCAAACTGGTATTTTGTATCTAATTCTCTAGAAATAATATCTATGCGCCCATTTTCCTTATCCATATTACTTACTGCATTATCAATAAGATTCTGGAATACCTGTTGTAATTTAATTTGATCTCCTTTTACAATAGGTAAATGGTGTATTTTCACCTTTATATGTTCTGGTATATGTAGTAATTCTACCGTTTCTTGAACTAATAAGTCTAGGTTTATATCTCGCTCTACTCGAGTATCTTTATCTATAGAAGAGTATTCTAGAATACCAGAAATAAGAGCATCCATTTTTTCAACGTTTGCCACTATAAGCGCACAATATCCTCTACCTTCATCTGTAAAATTAGAACTATATTCTTCTTTAAGCCAGCTTACTAGTGCTTCTATACTTCTTAATGGGGATTTAAGATCATGTGATACTATGTGTGCATAATCGTTTAACTCTTGATTTTGAAGTGCTAGTTCTTCCAGTAATTTCTCTTGATTTTTATTGACTTTAATCAACTGCTCTGCCTGCTCGCTTATATATTCTGCAATGTTTTTACTTCCATTTATAGAATAACTCTCCTTATCACCATCACTACTTTCTGGTTGTACCGTATTAATTACGGTCTGCAACCTTAAGAGTAAACTACGCTGTTGTCGTGTTTCCTCCCTTAGGGATTTATTAGCTTCAAACAACTCGTCAGAACTTATTTTCATAGCTCTTTGAGTCATTTTAAACTGGTCATCTAGATTTTCATAAGAAGCTGCTACAGATTTTAAAAAGTCCCGAACATCTTCCCTATCCTTAACATCGTCTGGAAGGTACTTACGTATTTGTCTATTTAACAGTGGATTCATTTATTCACTTATTAAAGTTATAGTCATGGTCTGGTTGTGTAGTTTACAGCTGCGTTCTCCATAAAAGGGTGCTATTTCTCCATAAGAATACATACCACTTACTACCACATCTTCTCCTATTATACCACGTACTTCTTCTATTTCTTCTTCTATTCTTTGATCTAGAACTAGTTTACGACCTATACAACTTATTAGAAATGCTAACTGTGGAGATTCATTTCTTCCTTCCATGGCTCTTATGGCTGCAGTTTCTGACGCTGCGGCTATACTATCCATATTAGTCATCATTAACTGTACAGAAGAATTAATAGGTACATCTCCTGCTAGAATCATGGCGTTTTTTTCTTCGTCTATATTGAGAATGGTACGGACAAATGACTGTTCATTCTCTTCACTTTTTACGTTTAATGGATATATAAGTGCAGACGCTGGTAAATCTTTTGCCTTCTCACCTAGGTAGGTTTTGTATAGATCTAGTGCTGGTTTTCCATCTATTTCATAAAGCACATTTCCTTCTGATTTTGTGACTAATCTCTCTGGGCCAAATGGTGTCCAGCCTCCATAAATAGAAAAAGAAGCCTCAAAACTATCTCCATAAAAACCGATGACAATAATCTCTCCTTCTTTAGGTGCCTCGTTATAAGAAGCAAGTGTTTTTTCAAAACGAGCGTCGTCACCACAAAGCCCACCAGTAATTAAAACCTTGGGTAAGGTTTCTTGCATCCCTTTTGTAAGAGCAGATCCATTTACAGAACTACCTTCTGATATTACAAATATGTGTTTAAGCCCTTCTGGATTAAGTTTACTTACTACTTCCTTTCCTGCAATCTCACTATCACCTTTACTTTCTTGTATATTAAAAGTTTGAACCTCAAATGTTGTGCGTTCAAATTCAATAGCTGTTACCGTAATGTGTTGATCATTCACTTTACTACCTACCAGCTCTCCACAAGAAGAACCGAAAACTAAATGTCCATCAGGAAATAAAGATTTTAATTCATTATAAATGTCTTGATCCTCTAGCATAAATCTATTTCCTAAAATAAGAACTAGTGGCTTTTTAAGCTTTATTTTCTCACTCAGGTATTCCCAATCTTTCCCTTTAGCCTTCTGTAACTGTAGTGTCTTCATAATTTTATTTTTCTATGGTAAAAAAGAAAGTTGTGCCTTTACCTAAAGTGCTTTCTAACCAGATACGTCCATTATATAAATCAACAATTTTCTTTACAATTGATAATCCTATACCGGTAGACTCTTCTCTTTTATTGAGAGATTGGAAAATCTGAAAAATCTTTTGATGGTATTCTTTATCGATACCCATACCATTATCTTTAACAGAAAAAGTGTATTCTTTGTCTCCTTCTTCAAAGTCTATTTCTATAAGACCTTTACTTTTATCGCTATAATTAACAGCGTTGCTTATCAAGTTTTGAAACAATTGCTGGATTTTAACTCGATCTACTTTAATCTTGGGAAGTGGTTTTACAACCGTACAATGTATATGCTCAGGAAAGTGTAGCAAGGTAATTATGTCGTCCATGACAATGTTTAAATCTACATTAGTAAGTGAACTAGTATCTCCCACAATACTCGAGTATTCTAACACATCTGATATAAGTTGCTCCATTTTTTCTAGAGTAGCCTCTATCATGTCAAAGTTAGTTAACGTGTCTGGAGACAGCTTTCCTTCATTATCATCTTTAATCCAACTTATCAATGCATTTATACTGCGCAATGGTGACTTTAAATCATGAGATACCACATGTGCATATTCTTGCAGCTCATCATTACTCTTTTCTAGTTTTTTAAGAAGACTTTGTTTTTGTAATTCTAGACTTCTTAACTCTGTAATATCTCTAACTATTCCTTGTGCGGCAATAGGTCTATTATCGCTATCATAGATCATACTAGCATTAACATGTACGAGACGTATAGCACCATTTGCTATAGAGATTTTAATATTAAAATCTGTTATAGAGCCATTTTTATAAAGTTGTTGAAAGCTTTCTGCTAGTCTTTCATGTTCTTCAGGAATGACAAGGTTTAATAAATTTATTTTATCATCAACAGTGTAACCTAATAGTTTTTCTGCAGCTTCATTCATTTTAAGAACATTACCAGGAATGTCCATTACTACATAAGCGTCCACTATATTTTCAAAAACCCCTTTAAGTTCTGAAGTTTTTGCTTCTACTAGTTCTTCTAATTTTTTATTAGAAACTTCTAATTCTTTGGATTTAAAATAAAGCTCTCTAGATTTTTCTTCTAGAATGCGCTCTGCTTCTTTACGAGCAGCTTTTTCACGAGCGATGGCTCGTTCATACATTTTAAGTTTATCCTCTGCCATGAATTTCAATACTGAATTTTACCTCTGTACCATTATCTTTAATGTTCTCTACTAATATACTCGCTTTAGCATTAAAATGCTCTAGAGTTTTATTCATAAGTCCTTTACCGAATGAAGACATCGCTCTACTCGATTTATAAATCATCACTAGTGTATTTTCAGTTTTTTCTACCACGGTAAAAGTAGGCAGTTCTGCATCAGGGTATATCTTGCGCACCTCTACATGTATATGATTTTCTATAGAAGATAGCATTTCTATTGGGTCAGTAAATTCTTCTAAAAAGGTAGGATAACTCTTTTCTACTACACTAAAAAAATGTTCTCCATAAACAAAAAGCAAGTCGTTTATCGGTACTCCTGTTTCTTTATTCAAATTGGTCAACAGACTTAACATCTCTGAAAAACTATAAGTTCCTACAGCTGTGTATACGCCGTTAGAAGGCAAATCGGCATTACTAAGTATGGTATCTACCATTTCAAAGCCAAATTTCTCTTCTACTAATTCTAAAAATTCTGTAAAAACTATTCCTTTCATTATGCCTTAATTAATTCATTCATACTCCAGTACTGTAAAGCTACCTCAATTTTCTTTACGTAATCGTCATATTTTAGTGGTTTTATTATATAACCTGCAACACCTGTTTCATAACATGCAAGTACATCTTTACGATTATTAGAAGTAGTTAACATCACTGTAGGTATGTATTTTAATACATCATCCTTTCTAAGTATTCTTAAAAATTCAAGCCCATTTATCTTAGGCATATTGAGATCTAGAAAAATCACATCTGGAATCACTTTATCATCTCTCAATATAACAAGTGCTTCTTCTCCATTCTTTGCTTCTATAAGTTCATGACTCAACTCAAGTTTCTTTATTGCTCGTTTTAATTTCATTACTTCTATAGCATCATCTTCAATAAGAAGAATTTTAAGCTTTATATTTTCCAACAGTTCTATTTTAGAGTATCGCCAAATATGATCATAAATTATACATTTTTTGAATAAAGTTAGATCAATACCCATTTTAGTGTCGACGAATGACCGTTAAGTGTCGACGGAGCAAATTACCGATAGATTGTTTTTGTCTCGCTTTCGCGAAAGCGGAATTATAAAAAAGCTATTTCTACCTAAAAAAGAAATGGGTAACGCCATCCACATTACCCATTTCTAATCACTCCAATCAAATAATCTTACTCATAATTTAACGCCAGCCACCACCTAGTGCTTTATAGAGATCTACAGTTGCTATCATTTGCTCTTTTTTAGTATGAATCAACTCCTTGCGAGCCTCTAATGCATCACGCTGCGTTAAAAGCACCTCCATATAATCTGCCCTCGCATATTGAAATAGTTGGTTTGCTATCTCTATGGATTCTGTTAATGACTGTACTTGTTGCTCTTTTAAATTATAACTTTTAACGAGATAATCCAGATTAGAAACTTGATTTGCAACTTCTTTATAAGCATTTAAAAGTTGCTGCTCATACTCAAATGCGGCCTGTATCTGTCTGGCATTTGCATTTTTGTACGCTGCTTTAATAGCATTTCTATTCACTAACGGCGCCATAATATCTGCAGCCGCGCTGTATAAGAAAGACTCTGGTGTGTTTAATAAAAACTTAGGGTTAAATGCGTTAAAACCTACACCAGCTTTGATACCTATAGATGGATAGAAATCTGCCTTAGCAACTTTAATGTTTAAACGACTTGCGGCTAGTTCTAATTCTGCCTGACGTACATCTGGTCTGTTTTGCAACAGTTGTGATGGTACACCAGTTTGTACAATTTTAGGAACTAGGTCTATAAAATCTGTCGCATTTCTAACGATAGGTTGCGGTGTGCGACCTAGTAAAAAATTGATTTCATTTTCTGTCTCACGTATTTCTTGTTTTACGAGATATACTTCACTTTTGTTCTTTTGCACCTCTGCCTGAAAACGTTTTACTGCTAGTGATGTGGTACGTGCACCTTCTTTTAAAAGTTTAACCACTTCTAGTGCATTTTCCTGAATTTCGATATTCTGATTCAAATTTTGTAATTCATTATCAAGTGCAACGAGTTCATAATAAGAGCGTGCCACTTCAGAAACAAGATTAGTTACCAGTAGGTTTTTACCTTCTGTAGTGGCTAGATATTCTAGAACAGCAGCTTTTTTTGCATTTCTAAGTTTTTTCCAAATATCTAGTTCCCATGATGCAGTAGCTCCTAATTTAAAATCACCTAATGGATCTGGAAATGCTTTTCCATCTCTTATGTTTAAATTTTCTTCTACGGCACCATTGCGAGTGTATCGACCCACTTTTTCTACCTCAGCTCCTGCGCCTAGGTTTACAAATGGTAGGTACTCTCCTTTTCTAGTCTGAATCTCATTTTGAGACATCATGATCTTTTGGAGCATGATGTTTACTTCTTTATTATTCACAACAGCCTCATCAATAAGGTTTGTTAAAGCAGGGTCTTCAAAGAAGGTTTTCCAGTCTGCCTTTGCAGAGTTTACAGAATCTGTGACTTCATTTTGATATGTTGTCGGTAGATTCTTATTAGGATCTTTTTGAGTCACTTTAGGTAATGCACAAGAGTGCGCTAATAGTACAATCAGTACAGCGACTAGGGCTTTTATTATTGAATTAGTCTTCATTTTTCTGATCGTTGTAGTTATACTCTTCCGTTAATGGTTCAAAATCTTCGTCCTTAATCATAGAACGTTTATCTGCTATAGTTGCAAAAATGTAATACAGTCCAGGAATTACTAGAACACCGAATACGGTACCGAATAACATACCACCCATGGCAGATGTTCCTATGGTACGGTTACCTACAGCACCTGCTCCACTAGCTATTACTAGAGGTATAAGTCCTGCGATAAAAGCAAACGATGTCATTAAAATAGGACGGAAACGAACCTTTGCTCCTTCTATAGCTGCCTCTCTTATGGACATGCCTTGATTACGTTTCTGTACAGCATATTCTATAATTAAGACGGCATTTTTACCCAATAGTCCTACCAGCATGACCAGACCTACTTGTGCGTATATATCGTTTGCCAAACCTAGAATTTTCAATAAAAAGAAAGAACCAAAAATACCTACTGGTAAGGATAGAATTACTGCTAGTGGCAGTATAAAACTCTCATACTGTGCAGCAAGTACGAAATAAACAAATATCAACACGATACCAAAAATGATAATCGCTTCATTACCTCTTCTAGCCTCGTCAAAAGAAAGTCCTTCCCATGCGATGTCATAACCTCTAGGCAGGGTTTCTTTTGCTACTTCTTGAACGGCTTTTATCGCATCATCTGTAGTAAAACCTTTTGCAGGGTTACCTCTTATCGCTGCAGAGTTGTATAGGTTATACCTAGTAACTTCATTAGGTCCTTGCTTTTTATTCAATTTCATAAAGGCAGAATAAGGTACCATTTCACCTACATCATTCTTTACATAATAATCCAGTATATCGCTAGGATATCTTCTGTATTCCGGACCAGCCTGAGTATATACTTTGAAAAAGTTATTGAATCTTGTAAAACCTTGTTCATAGGTACTACCTATTAGAATGTTTAAGTTTTCCATTGCAACACCTATAGAAACTCCTTTTTGCATAGCAAGAGCGTTATCTATCTCTAATTCATACTGTGGATAATTTGCTGCATAAAAGGTAAATAGACCACTCAACTCTTCTCTATTACCTAGTGCATCCATAAAATCTTGATTGATTTTATCAAACTCTTGGTAATCTGTTTCATTGTTTTGATCTATTAAACGTAAGGCTAGACCGCCAGCTGCTCCATAACCTGGTACTGCAGGCGGCTCAAAAAACTCAATGACCGCACCCATCTTTTCAGTTTCCTCTTCTAGCTGTTCAATAATCTCGTGTACAGAATGCTCTCTATCTGACCAGTCTTTTAAATTGATCAAACAAGTACCAGCATTAGAGCCACGTCCTTCAGTTAAGATCTCATAACCTGCAAGGGATGAAACAGATTTGATTCCATCTATCTCTTCGGCTATGGCTTGTAACTGTCTAGAAACTTTATTAGTTTCTTCTAGTGTAGACCCTGGTGGTGTTTGCACAATAGCATAAATCATCCCTTGATCTTCATTAGGTATAAATCCTGCAGGAAGTGTTTTATTAACAAAGAATGTAGCGGCAATAAAAGCTCCTAAGACTACAATAGTTAATAAACGTCTAGAGACTATTTTCTCTAAGACATTCGTATATCGACCGGTTAGTTTTTCAAATTGATTATTGAAACCATCTATTAAATAAGTGATAGGTGTTTTACGTTTTTTCTTACCATGGTTATTTTTCAAAATCATTGCACACAACACTGGTGTTAAAGTAAGTGCAACCACTGCAGATAAAGTAATTGCCGAAGCCATAGTAATAGCAAACTGTCTATAAAACACACCTACAGGACCACTCATAAATGCTACCGGCACAAATACAGCTACCATAAGCAAAGTAATGGCTACAATTGCACCACCTATCTCACCTAGAACTTGCTGCGCAGCTTTATATGGAGAAATACCAGGTACTTCTTCCATTTTTGCATGCACTGCCTCTACTACCACTATGGCATCATCAACCACAATTCCTATAGCAAGAACTAACGCAAACAATGTGATTAAGTTAATTGTTAAACCAAACATTTGCATTACAAAAAATGCTCCTATCAATGATATAGGAACTGCAAGAACTGGTATTAATGTAGAGCGCCAGTCGCCTAAAAATAGAAATACAACTAGAGATACTAAGATGAAAGCCTCTCCTAATGTGTGTATTACTTTTTCAATAGAAGCGTCTAAGAAATTAGAAACATCATAACTGACCTCATATTCCATACCAGCAGGAAAGTCCTGTTTCATTGTTTCCATTTTTTCTTTAATCTGCTCGATAACGTCACTGGCATTACTACCATATGATTGCTTTAAAACTATCGCCGCAGATGGATATCCATCTTTATTAGAATAAATATCAAAGAATTCACTTCCTAATTCTACTCGTGCAAGATCTTTCAGTCTTAATATCTCACCATCAGGACTTGCTTTTATAATTATATCTTCATATTCTTCTGGCTTGTTATATCTTCCTTTGTAAACTAGTACATATTCTAATGATTGTGCTTCCTGACCAGAACTACGACCTAATCGCCCTGGTCTACCGATAACACTTTGTTCATTAATGGCTTCCATGATCTCTTCTGTAGAAACATTATATGCTCGCATGCGATCTGGTTTTAACCATAAACGCATCGCATACTGTCGACTACCTAGAATCTTTGCACTAGAAATACCGTTTACCCTTTTTATTTCAGGAATCACATTTGCATTTGCATAGTTGTACAAAAACTTTTCATCGTCATTTTTGTTTTTACTGAAGAGATTTACGTACATCAACATACTAGGTTGTACCCTAGAAACTACTACACCTTCTAGTTGTACTAGTGGTGGTAATTTATTGATAACCTGATCTACACGGTTCTTAACGTTAACCACCGCTACGTTAGGATCTTCACCTAATTCAAAAATTATTTGAATAGTAGCCTCTCCTGCACTAGTTGCGTCAGACACGATATATTTCATTCCTTGTACACCATTTATGGCTCTTTCTAGCGGTATAAGTGTCGTATTAGTAAGTACCTCAGCACTAGAACCTGGATAGGCTACAGTAATAAGTACACGTGGTGGGGCTATTTCTGGAAATTGCGAAATAGGAAGGCTCTTAATCGATAATCCACCTATGATCATAATAATCAACGAGACTACTATGGCCAGTACTGGTCTTTTTATAAAATTTTTAAACATCTTATTATTTTTTGAAACCTATTATTCAGCTACTAGCTTTAAGTCTGCTAGTACTGTTTTTGGTTCTATGAAGTCTGCATTGATTTTTTGCCCATTACGCACTTTTCTTAATCCATCAATTAATATGCGGTCGTTGCTATCTATACCGTCTTTAACGATATACAGATAAGGTAATTCTTCTAAGATGCTTATCTGACGTTGTTCTACTTCTTCTTTATCGTTCACGACGAAAACGTACTTTTTATCAAGAATCTCGAATGTTGCTTTTTGAGGAATTATTTTAGCATTCTTGAACGGTATATTCATCAATATGTTCCCAGTCTGTCCATGTCTTAAAAGACTTTCTGGATTAGGAAATGTAGCTCTAAACTCGATGTTACCAGTCTCGTGATTAAACTCACCTTCTATAGTTTCTACTTTTCCTTTATGGTTAAAAATAGCCGAATTTGCCATTTGTAATTGAACACTAGAAGCGTGTGTCGTAGTATCCGTTACATAATTAATATATTCAGACTCAGGAACATTAAAGTATACCCACATCTTACTATTGTCAGATATTTTAGTAAGCAATTCACCTTCTTCAAGTAGGCTACCTTCTCTTGCTTCTAGATGATCCATAATCCCAGTAAAAGGAGCGTGAATAGTGGTGAAATTTAAATGTGTTTGCGCCATACGAACTTCCGCATTTGCTTTTGCTAGTCTAGCTTCGGCGAGTGCTAGTTCATTTTTAGAAACTACATTTTTATCAGATAACATTTTTGTGTTATCATATTCTATTTCTGCAGCTCTTGCTTCAGACTTTGATTTTTGAAGTTCGGCTTTGTAGACATTTGCATTTATAGCAAACATGGTCTGCCCTTTTTCTACTTTCTGTCCTTCATCGACATATATTTTTTGAAGATAACCTCGTTCTAAGGCTCTTAACTCGATATGACGCATCGCATGGATTTGACTCACATACTTTCTAGTTATGGTAGTATCTTTTAAAATTAGATTTGTTACTCTTAGAGTAGGGATGGATTTATGTTTTTCTTCTTTGTGCTGGCAACTCACAACAAGTAAGGCCATTACTATAAAAGGAATGATTTTTTTCAACGGAATGATGTATTAATTGATAGATAAATTGAGTGAGTTTAATTCAAGACATAGCAGTGTATAGAAAGCAAAAAACTTTCATAACCTACTGATTAATAGAATAAATTAAACTGAGTTTCGGAATCACAGATAGAGACAGCAAAGGACTGTCTATAAAACACCTCTAAAAGGTGAAACCTGTAATTAATGGATAAAACCTAGACTCTGATATCTTCGTAAATGAGATACAAATTCTGTTGAGAAACTAAATAAACACCTTCTCTAGTAGTGAAATTTTCTTTTTTGAAAGAGTTTACTTCGGCAATAATATTACTCGAGGTGGAATGAAATAAGCTAGAAACGGTATCTGTAGAATCTTTCTCACTAACCTCTTCTTCTTCACCTACTTCTTCATAAGCGTCTATCTTTTCTTTAGAATCGTGATCTTCTTGTTGTATAGTAACGAGATTACTCAATAAACCATCATATGATGAGGAATCACCAGTTGAGGCTAGATTAAGAAAACTAGCAAATAAGAATAATAACAGCGTACTGTATTTCACGTCTTTCTATTGAGACTTCAAAATTATATAAGAAGACGTTAAGATAATGTGTCTTAGTAGTACTTTAACATAAATAATCAATGAAGAAAATAAATAAGAAACTCAAAGTACTGATTATCTACCTTGTACTATACTCCATACCATGGCGGCATGACTAAGACTACCTCCTAAAACAAAAACATGCCAGATGACATGATTAAAATAAAGCTTATTCCACGCATAAAAAATGATTCCTACGGTAAAGAAAACACCACCAGCAATTAGAAGATTCATTTGTAAATCTGTAAAAGCATCACTTAGAGTTTGCAAATCAAAGACAATCATCCAGCCCATTACTAGATAAAGAATGCTAGAAAAAGCCTCAAATTTACCTGTAAAGAAAAGTTTCCAAATAATTCCAAATACAGCAATTCCCCAAACCGCAGCAAGTATAAACCAGCCGCTAGATTGTTCTAAAGTAATAAGGCATACTGGTGTGTAGGTACCAGCAATAGAACCATATATAGAGATATGATCTAATTTTCTCAGTTTAAACTTTAATTTACTAGGCTCTACTTTATGATAAACTGTAGAAGAGAAATATAAAAACAATTGAGATAACACATATACAAGAATAGCTGGCAGCATGTAATCTACTGACCAGTTAGCCTCATAAATTAAGCCTATGGTAATCGCTATGAATAAAAGAAAACCAAAACCATGAGTAATTACATTCCACTTTTCTTCTATTGCTGTTTGAATTCTAGCCATTTAAAGAAAGGTTAGATAATTCTTTTCTAGCTTCTTCAAATTCTGTAACCATATCCACCACCACTTGTGCAGCAGGAATAATATCGTTTATTAATCCAGAGACTTGCCCTATTTCTAATTCTCCTTCAATTAAATCTCCTTCAAACATTCCTTTTTTTGCTCTCGCTCTACCTAAAAGCTCTTTTAAATCTTCTGGAGTGGGCGCTTTTTTGTAAAGTTCTTGAACATCGTTCCAAAATTTGTTACGTATTAAGCGTACTGGTGCTAGTTCTTTTAAGGTTAAGTGAGTTGCTCCTTCACCTGCCTCTACCACCGCATTTTTAAAATTGATATGACTACTCGCCTCATGTGTTGCAACAAATCTACTACCTACTTGTACACCATCTGCCCCTAGAGTCATGGCTGCTAGCATACCACGACCAGTGGCTATACCACCTGCAGCAATTAATGGAATATCAATAGCTTGTGCTACTTGCGGTATAAGAGTCAAAGTGGTAGACTCTTCTCTACCATTATGTCCACCAGCTTCAAAACCTTCGGCAACCACGGCGTCCACACCAGCTTCTTGAGATTTCAATGCAAATTTTACAGAGCTTACTACATGAACTACGGTTATTCCAGCATCTTTTAAACGCTTTGTGTAGGTCTTAGGGTTTCCTGCACTTGTAAAAACTATAGGTACTTTTTCTTCTATTATTATTTGAAGAATTTCCTCTAAATCTGTATAAAGAAGTGGAACATTTACCCCAAAAGGCTTATCTGTCCCTGCTTTTGTTTTTTGAATATGCTCTCTCAATACTTCTGGATACATAGAACCAGCACCTATTAATCCTAATCCACCAGCATTACTTACCGCAGTGACTAGTTTATGACCGCTTGCCCATATCATACCACCTTGAATAATAGGGTATTTAATTTTGAAAAGCTGAGTAATTGCGTTTTGAGACATAGATTTTGCTACTTGAATTTGATTGTGCTACAAATTTAAGGAAGATTAAATAGTTACAGTCTTCCCTTTGCTAAGAGCTTAATATTTAATTTAGAAAAGGCTTCAATATGAATAAAACACATTAAATAATACTAATTCAATTACCTAATCACCACTTTATAAGTAACATCACTTTGATCTATAGTAAAAAGATACAATCCACTAGAGACTTGGTTAAGATCTATAAAACCATCTTGTGTTGTCGCTTTTTTAATGACCTGCTGCCCTTGCAAGTTATAGAGCTGGAAAGAGGTTACGTTTTCGCCTTGAGCAGTATTAAAAAACAGAGTTTTATCTTTTACGTAATAATTAAAATCTTGTGTGTTAAAATTAGCAGAACTTAAAGTCTGTTGTGCTGCACCAAAATCAGGAATTCCATAACCTAATAAATTATCTGGCAACATGGACTGGTCACTACTAGCACGCACGGCATCTATTATTTGTTGCGGTGTGAGATTAGGAAATGCTTGCATGAGACATGCCATCGCGCCGCTTATCATGGGTGCACTGAAAGATGTACCACTAGTTGTCACAAGATTACCAGACTCATCTATACTAGCAGTCGCGCTACCTTGAGCTGCAATATCAGGACGTATGCGACCGTCTACGGTAGGTCCTATGCTTGAGAAACTAGATTTTGCTCTTGTGTCTGTTACAGACCCTATGGCAAATGCTCCTAAAGCGTCTGCAGGAGAGGCAACATAAGGATGCGTGGTGCTGTTACCAGAATTACCTGCACTGGTCACTACTATTATCCCTTTTTCAAAAGCAACATTAGTCCCTTGAGATATAAAAGAAGTGACACCATTCATGTCTTGGTAATCGAGACTTTCTGCCGTGTTATCAAAGCCTAAATAGCCCAAAGAAACATTAATAACATCTACTCCTAGAGAATCGGCACGCTCTGCAGCCTGCACCCAGTAGGACATCTCTGCTGGTGTTTCTTGTGCTCCTTCTTCTGTACGGAATAAGTAATAACCAGCGTCTGGTGCGGTACCTTCAAAATTATTAGGATCATTTCCTGCCATTACACTCAGTACTCTAGAGCCATGAAAGTTATCTTCATAAATAGAATTATCTCGTTGTACAAAATCCCAAGTTCCTTTAATACCATTATTGTTGCGCAATTGTGCAAAACCTGTATTTATGTCTACGTTAGGAAAACCAGAGTCTGTCACTGCTATTAACATTCCTGCACCGGCGTTACCTGTATTGTGCAAATCATCTAGGCCTATCATTTCTATCTGATTTCTAGCTGTACCATAAACCAGAGGTGTGGTAACCATGTTTGCATACTTATCATGATTGCTTACAGACGTACTTTTTGTAGGGTCTGTATAATCTATACTAGAAACAAAAGGCAAACTGGCCAGTGCATCGATAGCTGTCGTAGTACCTACTACATGCACACAGTTAAACCACTTAGACTGGGCTTTATAACTTATACCTGGCTGACTTTTTATTTGTGCTACATATATTTGATTCATAGGCACATCACGATCATCTATCGCGATGTTATGTCTCATTTTACGATCTATAGATCTTTGAGTCAGTATACTCTGCGGATTTGCTAACGACGTCGCCACATTAG
This sequence comes from Nonlabens sp. Asnod2-A12, assembly GCF_045063745.1. Taxonomy (NCBI): domain Bacteria; kingdom Pseudomonadati; phylum Bacteroidota; class Flavobacteriia; order Flavobacteriales; family Flavobacteriaceae; genus Nonlabens; species Nonlabens sp. Asnod2-A12. The sequence continues at coordinate 1,322,452 of NZ_JBEFOB010000003.1, forward strand.
GTTTATCTACAAAATAAACCAATGCATGAAAATCTTGTGCATTTGTAGCAATAGAAATAAATGCAAAAAGAATAAATATTATTTTTTTCATAGAAGTAAATTTACACTTATTCTATCACAATTTGCGTGATACTAAGCTATTACCCCAGAACCTAAACAGTCATTATCTTGATACCATGCTACAAACTGACCTGGAGAGATCGCACTTTGCTCGTCATTAAAAATGACATAAAGACCATCTTCTGTGCGGTGCAAAGTTGCCGGCTCTAGAGTCTGTCTGTATCGTATGCGCGCCATAACATCTAGAGTCTCACCTACTGCTATTTCTAGATCTTCTCTTATCCAGTGCGTCTCTGCAGCTGTTACAAATAATCCACGACGGTACAAACCTGGGTGTTGTTTTCCCTGACCTACATAAATAGTATTGGTATTTACATCTGTCTCTATAACAAAAAGAGGCTCTGGTGTACCACCTACGGCTAGTCCTTTGCGCTGTCCACGAGTAAAATAATGAGCACCTTGATGTACTCCTACTTTTTTTCCGTCTGTAGGTTGATATTTACGCTTTCGCGAAAGCGTAACCAATTCATTCCCCTCGCTAGAATCTATTGTAGCATCTATTTCTAGCATTTTATCGCGACTGGTTTGTGCATCTATTTCTACGATGTCACCAGCTTTTGCTTGCAACTTCTGTTGTAAAAAATCTGGTAATCTCACTTTACCTATAAAGCACAATCCTTGAGAATCTTTCTTTCCTGCAGTAATTAAATCTTGCGCAGCAGCAATTTCTCTTACCTCAGGTTTTTGAAGATGACCTATTGGAAAAAGAGTTTTAGCTAGTTGTTTTTGAGACACCTGACAAAGAAAATAGCTTTGATCTTTATTTGCGTCTGCTCCACCTATTAAGTGATGTATTTCTTTACCGTTTTCTACGGTAGTTGTTTTCTGGCAATAATGTCCTGTTGCAACAAAATCTGCCCCAAGTTCTAGTGCTATATCCATAAACACATCAAACTTAATCTCGCGATTACACAACACATCTGGATTAGGCGTGCGCCCACTCGCATACTCGTCAAACATGTAATCTACTATGCGCTCTTTATATTGCTCACTTAAATCTACTGTTTGAAAAGGGATACCTAGTTTATCTGCAACCAGCATTGCGTCGTTAGAATCTTCTAACCACGGGCACTCATCACTTATAGTAACGGTGTCATCATGCCAGTTTTTCATGAAGAGACCTATCACCTCATGACCTTGTTCTTTTAATAAATGTGCCGCTACACTTGAGTCTACGCCACCAGAAAGTCCTACTACTACTTTTGCCATGGTGCAAAAATACAATAAGAGTCAACTATAAGAGTTTTTAACGTGTTAGATTTTTCTTATCGCTACAAGTACTTTCTCTATCAAAAATAACGAGAGTTTCCACTTGTAACTAGCAATATAAATGCTTTGATTTCGTTATTTTGCAAGCTGAAAAAGAATATTGAAAATAATGAATACTTTTAAGAAATACACCATAGCTATTTTTGCTACTGTAGCTTTATTATTTACCGCTTGTGAAGATGCAGATGATGGTGGTAATAGAATACCTGGCGTTAACTCGATACTCAATCAGACAGAAAACAATGCAGATCTAAGCATGTTAAACGCTGCACTTATAAGAACAGGTTTAAATACTACCTTTAATTCTTCAGTTACTTATACTTTATTTGCTCCTAACAATACTGCTTTTACTAATTACCTGACCGCAAACGGTATCGCTAGTATAGATGATATTCCTGTGGCAGACTTAAGGGATATACTTCAATATCATACATTAACGACCGAGGTTACTACCGATGTAATGACTACCGATTATATAAAAACACTAGGTAAAGATGACGAGATAGAATTTCTAGATTTATTTATTGAAACAGGTACTTCTATTCTATTAAACGGTAATGTAACTATTATAGATGCAGATAACGACGCAGATAATGGCGTCGTACACATAGTAGATACTGTGATAGAATTACCGACTGTCTTTTCTTTAATTGCTGCAAATCCAGAATTCAGTGAACTGACTGCAGCTTTACAAACAAATGGATTGGAAACTGACCTTTCTAATACGGATGGTACTTTAATGGATCCTTATACCATTGTTGCACCTAACGATGCTGCATTTCAGGCACTGGTAGACTTAAACACTACAGACGAGTTTGATTCTATTGCAGACATAACAGGTCAGACAGACATAGACGAAGATTTATCATACCACGTAGTAGGTAATGACCGTTTACGTTCTGGAGATCTTAGTACTGGTTTAAGAGTTAACACTTTAAGACCTAGCACATCTTTTACTGTAGATATAAGTGCTGGTACGGTGATCACAGACGGCACAATGAACACAGCAAATGTTACTACTACAGACATTACAGCTATTAATGGTGTGGTGCATATTATTGATTTATTTATACGCAGTAATTAATTACACACTATTCTTATTTTAAAAGTCTCGTTTAAAACGAGACTTTTTTTATTCTATATTTACTTTTATATGAGTACTATCGATTTTCCTGAATTTAAAAAAGCTATCAACACTTACTGTCTAGAAACTGTAGGTGAACGATTATCTATTATAAAAAAAAATCTAGATTCTTTGATGGATGCAAAGCGCAATGAAACTAAAAGTAGCGCTGGTGATAAATATGAGACAGGAAGAGCGATGATTCAAAATGAAGAAGAACTCTATAAAAGACAACGAGCAGAAACATCTATTATCCTAGATCAACTCCTGCGCATCGATCCTGATAAAGAATGCTCCTTTATAGAACCAGGAGCCCTTGTTGTACTTCCGTCTGGTTATTTTTACATAGGCGCCGGAATGGGAAAACTAGTGGTTAATCATATAGATTGCTTTGCAATATCTCTATCTTCACCTATAGGACAGGCATTAAAAAGTAAAAAAAAGGGAGGTACTATTCTATTCCAAAATCGGGAAGTAATGATACTTAACGTATATTAATTTAAATGCTCCACTCCATTATGTCAGATCAATTATACAATCAATTAACTGAAATTAAACCCTTTATAAACAAAGGAGATATAGAAAATAATAAAGTTTCTAAAAAAGGAACTTACTGGCACATAGATCATAGTTTACAAATATTAAATTCCATATGCGAGGTATTAGAACACTCTAATCCTGGAGATTATCAACCTAAATTTTCTTTTACCAAATTCATCATAATGAAAACTGGTTACATACCTAGAGGTAAAGGCCGCGCACCTAAACAAACCTTACCGCAAAATATCAAGACTAAAGAAGAACTATTAATAGAACTCGATAAAGCTGAAAAGGCTATAAAAAACCTTAATACTTTACCTAGTAACAAGACTTTTAGACATCCTCTTTTTGGATGGTTAAACCTAGAAGACACGATTAAATTTATGGGAATACACACGCATCATCATATTAAAATATTGAGAGATATTGTGAAGTAGTCTTCTATAAAAATAAGAACAAAAAAAACCAGCCTAACGGCTGGTTTTTGAATGCTATAATTAAGAAGATTACTCCTCTTCTTCGTCTTTTTTCTTCACTTTGGGAACAAACAAAGCCGCACGTTGTAATAATTTCTCAGACACTTTAAACTCTCCACTAAAGTGATAGTTTGCATCTTCTCGAGCATATTTAAAATAAGCCGTTTTTGCCCATCTTAAATCAGTTGCTTTTTTAAGAAACTGATCGTGTGTAAGAACTTGCTCCACCTCATCATTTTTCCAAACGAGTACTTTGTACATTCCTACACCATTTTTCATACTTCTTTCTATCACCTCTCTGAAGGATTCTGATGGAAAAACGTGCACGCCATCTTCAGTAACTTTGTAGTCTAGGTCTTTGAATAAGATGTCAGTAAGGAATTGTTCTAAAGTCATTATCTATTTAATTTCTAATTGCAAAGGTACTGCTATCATCTCTCAAATTGATTAAAGAAATAGGTAATTAATTAAAGATGGATGTAGATTCCGCTTTCGCGAAAGCGAAACACAAATATTACTGAATATTACCTAACGGATTTAAGGGATCATAACCAGGTTGAAACTGAGCTTGTACATGAGGTTTATTCAAATCTAATATGGTAAAAATACCTAAGACAATACCCAAAACTCCTGTGATACAGTTAATGATAGCTATCGCAAAAATGAAGTTGTAATTGCGTCTTTCCTTAATGTATTTACCTGCGAGGAGTGTCAAGATCCCAATAGTCACTGTTATTAAAAACCCTATCCCACCTATAATAACGAATATATTACCTGGATGAAAAGGCATATCTACATCGCCTTGCATAGGTGCAAACGTCATTGCAGTACCTATAAACATATATAATAGAAAGAATAATGAAAATAGTATGGTTAAGATACCTTTTACGAGGTGTAAAGTCGCAAAGGTGCTTAAATTATCTGTAGGCATGTAATTATAATAATGCTGCTGGTATTGCTGTGAACCAGAAGGTTGCCCATATTGTTGTTGTTGTTGTTGTTGTTGTTGTTGTTGTTGTTGTTGATTTGGATTGTTGTTTTGGTTCGTTTCCATAATGATAGCGTTTAACTATAAGTAGTCGCGATACTTATTTTGTTACATGGGTATATTAATGATCAAGGATTTATCAATTATATATAATCCTTAAAGTGTAAAAAGTAGAATGTAAAATATGGTACAAAATCCTACCTTTGCAACATGTCAGAAACTACAGGAATACGTATTAATAAATACTTAAGTGAGCAAGGGTTTTGCTCTCGTCGCGCTGCAGATAAATTAATCGAGCAAGAACGTGTAACTATTAATGGTAAAGTACCAGAAATGGGGACTAAAGTAATGCCCAATGATGCTGTTGCTGTAGATGGAGAATCTATCTCTAAGAAGAAAGAAAAGCCTGTTTACATAGCTTTTAACAAGCCTGTAGGTATTGTGTGTACTACAGACACACGTGTTGAAAAAGACAATATTATAGATTTTATCAACTACCCTACGCGTATTTTTCCTATCGGTAGACTGGATAAAATGAGTGAAGGATTAATTTTACTTACTAATGACGGCGATATCGTGAACAAGATATTGCGCTCTCGTAACAACCATGGTAAGGAATACATAGTTACCGTAGACCGTACAATTAATGAGGATTTTATTAGAAAAATGGCATCTGGAATACCTATTCTCGATACGGTTACTAAAGAATGTGAAGTGGAACAAATAGGTCGCAAGACTTTTAAAATAATTCTCACACAAGGACTTAACAGACAGATACGTCGCATGTGTGAATATCTAGACTATCGCGTGACTAAATTAAAACGTGTGCGCATCATGAATATTCCTCTAGATGTAGCGCATGGTACATATAGAGACCTGACTAAAGAAGAGTTAAATAAACTTAACGAGCTGACTAGTGAGAGTTCTAAAGAATACCATAGACAAAAAGCGCAAGGAAATAACTAACTGTTTAAACAGCTAGTTATAAATTCTCTGGCACTATAGCTAGGCTATTAAATAATCGAGCTTTTGAGCCCAATAATTTCATACCTACTTCTAGCCTTTTAAGACTGGCTTCTATTAATTTAGTCTCTCTAGAGTTGATTAAAAATAGAGAGCTATCTCCTAATTCAAATTTACGCTCCTCTGCAGTGAGCATGAGTCTAGAATCTTGCTCGATCTCTTGTGTGATTTCATTTTGCACGAGATAAGAATCGATCTCACTAAATATTCCTTTTATTTTATTCTCTATCGCTAGACTAGAAGATAGAATATCATATTCTGCATCCTGTAATTTAATTTGAGCTAGCTTTAAATCACCACGTTCTTTCCTTAAAAATAAAGGTACAGAAAATTTCACCCCAGCTTTATAATCACTTAATTTATATGAGCTTGCGTTATTCCAGTCTGGTGATAAAACATCATATTTTGCTTCTATTTTAGGCAACAATTTATTTGCTTTGAGTTTTTTATCTACCTCTAACTGATCCATTTTAAGATTTAATGCTAGAATTTTAGGATGATTATCTACCGTAAAAAGATCTAGAGACTGTCCCATGATTTCTAGTGCAGCATCTATTTGAGAAATAAGTTCTTCTTCTGGAATCACATTTTCTTGCAATTCTACTGGTACGTCATCTATCCATAGATAATTTGATAATTCTAGGCTTTTCTTTATAAAATCTATCTTTGCCTGCTCATAGCCCAAGAGTCTTTTTTTAACCGCAATGCGCGCTTCTACAGAATCTATAACGGCCTTATCTCCAGTTTCTACACTGCGTTTTACACCTCTTAATCTAGTTTTGGCATTTTTTAAAATACCATTAAATAGATCTATTTCTTGCGATGCTTGCCACCATTCAAAGTAAACTTGTGTCGCGTCATATATAACAGCATTAACTAGTAAATCTTTTTCTGACTGGGTTTGTTGTTTAAATAACTTTGCTTTTCTCAAAGTTGCCATACGGTCATTAATCCATAATCCCTGACCTAATTGTACACTAACACCAGCACTGTAAAGCCCATCTTCTGGAACAGTAAGTGATGGATCTAGAAACTCCCCTTTATTACGCTCTGCACCGGCTTTAAACTCTACACCGTACCATGTCGGAATTTTAAATGCGCCGCTTAACTCGTCATAATATTCTGTTCCTTTAAAATCTTTACGATTATAATCTACCTCTATTTTAGGGTCAAAACCACCACGAGCTTTTAACAATTGTGCCTGACCTTCGTCTATTACTAGATTTGCTTGTTTTACAACTGGGTGGTGCTTTTTTACGTAGCCTAAAAACTCTCTAAGACTCATTACCGTAGTATCTAGAGATATAGTTTCTGGAGGTTGTTGTAGGTCTCGCTTTCGCGAAAGCGGAGCCGCCATCACACTTAAGGAAACCATTAATAACACTATCGTAAAACAAATAGAGAATGATTTATTTCTTCCCATTCTGATCTTTTTTAGTAGTTTGAGGTGTGTAATAATTAGGTGGAAAACCGTTGAGTTTACGCCACAATTCATACCAGATAGGCACATCTTCTAACAAGGCAATGGTGCGCGCACCAGAACCTGGACGCAACGCATCTGGCCACTCATGGTCTTCCTCATCTGGAGCAAGTAGCACACGGTATTTACCATTGTTACTTATAAAGGTCTCTACAGCAACGACTTTTGCACCATAGGTTCCATAAGATGCGTTAGGCCATCCTGAAAATATAATCACTGGCCAGCCGTCAAATTGCACACGCACTTCTTCTCCTACGTGCATAAGTGGTAAATCTATAGGCTCGATAAATGTTTCTACAGCCAGATCATAATTAGTAGGCATGATATTGATAAGCGCCTCTCCATCCTTAAAAGTCTCACCTATACCACCTTTTATTGCTTTATTTATAAAACCATCTTGTGGTGCGGTAACAAAGTACAAGTCGTTTCTGATTTGATAATTAGTACGATCTGTCTCTAGTTTACTGACCTGCGCTTCTACATCTAACTGACTCGATTGTGCTGTGAACTGATCACTTCTCGCCTTTGCTATCTTCTCAGCATATTCTTGTCTTATGCGGTTAAGCTCTATCTCTGCATTAATTAATGAATTTCTACTTTGCAATAACTTTTGCTGCTGAGATATTGTTTTAGATTGGGTTGTTCTAGCTTTTAGGTTTTTCTCTTCTACGTCTGCCTGAGATTTGAAACCTTCTTTTTCTAACGTCTCTGTACGAGTTAATTGTGTTTGAGCAATTTGCTCGTCGTTTTTTGCTGCTTCTAGATCTGTACTGTCTTGAATAATTTTAAGTCGGGACTGGATCAACTTATTTTTTGCTTGATCTAACTTTAACTCGCGCTCTCTTCTTATAGCTACTATCTGGTTATCTAGCGCGGCTATTTTCTCACGATACGATTCTACACTAGCAGATTTTGCGTCTATTTGTTGTCCTGTACGATCTACTAGATTAGGGTCAAAGTATTCACTTTTAACCTCGCTTATTTTTAAAATGGTATCCCCTTTTACCACTCTATCACCTTCTTTTACATACCACTCTACAATACGACCTGCAATAGGAGACTGCAGCGTTAATGGTCTTTGATCTGGTGTTAATGTGGTAATAAATCCATTACTACTCACATTTTGAGTCCAAGGAAAAAACATTAATATGATGGCAAATATGGCAAAACCACCTAAAAATCTGTTGAAGAATTTAAAATGCTTGCGCTTCAATACTCTTCTACCAGCCTTAAAGTTATTTAAGTCCAGCTGTTCTGAAAGTTTATTTTTAGAAATATTAAGCATAGTTATTGATCTAAGATTAATTTACCGTTGTGTAATGTGATCATTCTACCACATCGTTTCATCCATTCTCTATTCTGACTAACCACTACAATAGACCAGCCATTAGACTTATCAGTTAAAAAGTCCATAATTCTAGCAGACTCTTCCTTTTCAAATTGATCTAACGGATCTTTGAGAATAAGCATCTTAGGATATCTAACGATACTGCGCGCCAAAACAATTTTCTTTGCTACCGTATAACTTAATTGTTTACCCTCTGGAAATATGACCGTATCCAGTCCTTTAGGTAATTTTTTAAGATAATTAACCAGTCCTAATTTTTCTAGTGCCCAGTATATACGCTCGTCATTAACTGAAGCATCTCCAAATGTTATGTTATCCCTCAAAGTACCTTCAAATGGGCTTTCTTCACTTAAGGATTGCCCTAAATTTGCTCTATAATAATTAAGATCTAGACCTCTTAAGTCTGAATTATTCACATAAATACTACCTTGAGTAGGCTCTATGATACCAGCTATTAACCTTAATAGGGTGGCTTTACCGCTACCGTTTGCGCCGTTTACTAAAATGGTACAGTTCTCTGATATTTTTAAAGATATATTATTAAGAATAGGTTGTGTTCTTTCTGGTACTGTAAAAGTTACTTGATCCAACTCTACACTAAAACTTTGATCCTGAGCAAAGGGATGCTCTCCTGATTGAGGTTCTAATTCTTTGTCTACGACTTCCCCTAATTTTTCTAATGAAGTAAGCATATCATAAAATGACTCTAGACCAGAGATTATTTTTTCAACCGCACCTATAATGATTAGGATAATAAGTTCTGCTGCGACAAATTGACCAATATTCATCTCCTGACTTAAAACTAATAAACCACCTATAATTAATAACCCTGCAGTGATTAAAACTTTAAATCCTATTAATTGAATGGCCTGTCGTACTAAAACTTTAAAATGTTGCTCTCTATAATTAAGGTAATTTGAAACTAAAGCATCATTTTTTTCCACGGCATGATTAGTCACTCCTGAGAGTTTAAAACTAACTAGTGACCTTGCAATTTCTTGTAGCCAGTGCGCTACTCTATACTTACTTTTTGACTCTAGAATACTGGTTTCTAGACCTTTTTCGGCTGTAAATTTAAATAATATATAAGCCAGACCTACTAGTAAAACACCGTAAACGATAAAGAATGGGTGATAAAACGATAGTAAAAGCAATCCTAATAAAATTTGTAATAACGCCGTAGGATAATCTACTAATAATTTAGAAAGACTTTTCTGTATAGTAAGGGTATCAAAAAATCTATTAGCTAGTTCTGGTGGGTACGTGCCGCGCAGCTCACTCATTCTAATTTTAGGAAATCTGAAAGCAAAATCAAATGAAGATCTTGTGAAAATCTTCTGCTGAATGTTTTCTGTAATTCTTATTTGCATAATTTGCAGCACACCACCAAAGGCAACACCAGCAGTTACCAAAACTACAAGAAGTATCCATGAGGTACTTATTTGCGCACCTTGTATAAGGTTAATAATAGCTTGTATCCCTAGTGGTAAGGATAACCCTACTATTCCTGCAAAAATAGCATAGTAAAAAATCTGTCTAATATCTTTTCTATCAACTTCTAACATGCGCATTAAACGCTGCCATGCTGTGAGTATATTTTTATCTTTTTTCATTTGTGATAATAAGTTGATTAATTAAGTTTAAAAAGTAATGTGTAGGTGTGGTATGACTATTACAGTCTGTGATTGCCGCAAAATGATCTTTAAGAAAATGTTGATGTAAAGCACCGTCTATAATCATACTACTTAAAGAAGAAGGGAATTTATACGTAGCATCTACTGCAGTAATTAAATCCTTAAGTCGCACCACGAGACGTTTGTAAATAGCAAAAAAACCTTCTTTATTCTCTTGATCTACCGATTTAGTCAGATATGATTTTGAGAACTCTGAAATGATTATTTTATTTAAAAGGACTTCATTTATATGACTGAAGTTAGAATCTTGAGAAACTTCTTGAGTTAAAATCTCTACCGCTTTAATTAACTTATCCTGGTCGGTAGTCATTACCATGGTTTCTAAAATCAACTGGTATTCTATCCAGCTCCAGTACCATGAGGTGAGATATAGTAAGAGTTTATGCTTACTCTCAAAATACCTATAAATAGAACTCTCGTTAGATTTTATAACAACACCTAACTTCTTAAAAGTAAATTGTTCAAAACCCAATTCATAAATCATTTCTATACTGTGACTTACTATGCGCTTACCTAAGTCAGAGCTTTCTGGATCTTTAAGATATAATTTATCATTAATCTCAACCTTTAGATTTTTAAGAAGTGAATGCATATTTTTCAATTATTAAACAAACATAATAGTATTACTATTAATCATAGTTAGTTTATATATTAATTAACACCTTAAGTGTTTTAGCTTAATGAATTAAAATAACAGAATCCCAGCTTAGTTAATTTAAAGCAAATTATAATGCTGCATATTAATGGAACATTATTTTTACTTTATGACAGACACCTTACTAGAACTTCAAAAAGCTGAAGAGAAAGCAGCGATTTTATTTCAAGAAATTGAAAATAAAGAACTTATAAAACCAGGTAAAACTGAAAAGCAAATTAATACTGAAGTTTTTGAACTAGCAGATGAGTTGTTCGGAATCAAAAAATACTGGCACAAACGCATAGTTAGAGCAGGTAAAAACACGCTACATCCTTATGATGAAAATCCAGAAGATCTTACTATTAAAGAGGACGACATACTATTTATAGACTTTGGTCCTATTATAGAAGATTGGGAGGCAGACTTTGGTAGAACTTATGTAGTGGGTAATGACATACGTAAGATAAAATTAATGCACGATGTAGAAAGCATGTGGAAAGATGCCAATGACTATCTAATTAAAAACCCAGATATCACTGGCGCACAACTCTACCAGTATTGCACCATTCTAGCTCTAAACAATGGATGGGAATACGGTGGTCCTATCGCCGGTCATTTAATAGGTCACTTCCCACATGAACAACTGGATGGTGAGGATAAGACTAATTACATACATCCTGAAAATCATACACCTATGAATCAAAAAGACACGAGCGGTAAGGATCGCTACTGGATTATAGAGATTCACCTCATTGATAGTAAGAATGAGATCGGTGCTTTTTATGAACAACTAGCAGGTTTTTAAAAATCTATCCTGAAATCACGTGACACACAAAATGCCTGCTATAAACAGGCATTTTTTATGTTTTTATTCTAATTGAATAAAAAGGGGAAAGCAAAATCTTTATTGAATCTCTGCAGTTAAACCGGCTTCTAGTAAAGCGGCACAACGCGGTTTTAAATCATCATAACCACCTGTTTTAACATTACATTTTCCTTTATAGTGAACTATAAGAGAACATTGCTCTGCCTGTACAGGCGTGTGATCACAGGCAGCTACTAGCATGTCTATCACGTGATCAAAGGTATTTACTTCGTCATTAAAAAGGACTATTTTATTTTCCTTTTGCTCCAAGACTTCCAAATCTAGTTCTGGAAGAACCTGGTCTTGTGTGCTCATTTTCATAGGCTAAATTTAATCAAATACATTGATAATATTCGTTTTTAAACCGATTAAATTAGGATTTAATCATTTTTGCAGCTATCCAGTTGTCTTTTTTGAGGTGAGAGTCATAAACAATACCACTCTCCATACATTTATTTTTAATATGAACTAAGTCCTCTTCATAAAACCCACTAAAAAGTATGGTACCGCCTTTTTTAAGGCTCTTTGCATAAACAGGAATATCCTGTAGCAGTATATTTCTATTAATATTGGCTATTATAAAATCATAAGATTTACCTTCCAGTTGCTCTGCACCACCTAGAATAACAGCGACTTTATCTGTTTTATTACGCTTTACATTTTCCAGTGCATTTTCATAACACCAGGTATCTATATCGATGGCATCTACTTTAACAGCACCTCTCATTTGCGCTAGAATACCTAGTACACCTGTCCCACTACCCATGTCTAAAACTTCTAGATTTTCCACATTTTCATTAAGTAAATGTTCTATCATCATATGTGTAGTCTGGTGGTGTCCCGTACCGAAACTCATCTTAGGCTCTATCACGATGTCATACTCTACACCACTAGCTTGGTGAAACGGCGCACGTACTTCACATCTATTATTAACCGTGATTGGGTTAAAATTCTTTTCCCATTCTGCATTCCAATTTGTTGATGGTATTTCCGCTTTCGCGAAAGCGATATCACATAAATCATTATTCATAATATCTACTGTATCGAGAATAGTAGCAGCGTCTGTAGTTTTTAAAACATATGCTTTAATCCCAGTTTCAGTCTCTATAAAGCTCTCAAAACCTACCTCACCTAGTTGTGCCATAAGAACATCATTCCACGGTAATTGTGGTGTAACTGTAAAGTCGTACTCTACATAAATCTGGTCGGTAGTATTATTTTCCATAACGGTAATGTCCTGTAATTTTAAAATTAAAAAGGCAGTCTTCTAACACTTGCCCTGCTCCTATATTATGTACCATTAGGTACCTTTTTTGATCTTTTGATTTGGTTTTAGAAACCATTCCTATATGTGTTAGTCCATTATTTAAGGTCCAACTTACTATATCACCAGGTAAATAATCGTTTGCATTTTGAGTTACCGCAATACTTAATCCTTTACGTTTAAAGAACGTACGCAAGTTGGGTACTCTTCTATGATCGATATTAGTATCTGTTTTTTTCAATCCCCAGTTATTTGGGTATTTTGAAAAATGTGCTTTCATATCTACATGAACTTCTTTCTGTAAATCAACACCTAACTTTCTGTAAGTTCTTATGACTACGTCAGTACACACTCCATATCCTGCAGGCACGTCACCATCTGGATAAGGAATGCTAAAATAGCTACCGTTATAAACCACGTGATCCTTTGTTAATTCTTGGGCAGCCGCAGCTACTTTTAAACCATAATCCGTTTGTGCTATTGCTGGTAGACCAATAGTGAGAAATAATAGTAGAATTAGTTTCTTAAAAAGCATTTGCTATATCAAGGAAAGATGATCCATCTAGAGATGCTCCACCTACTAGTCCACCGTCTACATCTGGTTTTGCAAAAATTTCAGCAGCATTTGCTGGTTTTACACTACCACCATAAAGAATACTGGTATTATTTGCCGTTTCTTTTCCAAATTTAGTTTCTATAAAAGAACGTAAATGCGCGTGCATTTCTTGAGCTTGCTCTGGACTTGCAGTTTCTCCTGTACCTATAGCCCATACTGGTTCATAAGCTACTACCACATTTTCCATTTGCGCAGCTGTAAGATCAAAGAGACCTAATTCTATTTGTTTAGTTACCGTATCAAAATGGTTACCAGCTTTACGATCTTCTAAATGTTCTCCACAACAAAAAATAACTCGCAATCCTTTATCAAGAGCTGCTTTCGTTTTGGCAGCAATTAATTGATCTGTTTCACCATAAGTATCTCTACGCTCAGAGTGACCTATAATAACTGTCTTAATACCTATACTTTGCAACATAGGTACAGAAATCTCTCCTGTATATGCACCACTGTCTGCTTCACAAACATTTTGTGCTACAACCTCAATTACGGTATCACAAGTACTGTTAAAAGCATTATATAAAAAAGGATGAGATGGCGCTATCATTAATTCACAGTTAACGTCATTAACTAGGCCTTTTTTTAAATCTGTTATTAAAGCTTGTGTCTGTGCAAGATCACAATTCATTTTCCAGTTTCCGGCTACTATATTTTTTCTCATCGCGTTTGTTTTAAGGTCATTAAGGTTTCAATAATACCAAAATTGATTATTTTAATACTCTTATGCAAGCAATTGCAAAGGTATTGCCTTTTAATTATTGAATAAAGTTTGTGTGCAGATGTTTATTAAGAAGACCGCAAGTATTTTATAATTTACTCTAACTTTACTCGTGGGTCTAACCACACGTAAATTAAATCTACCATAATATTGATAAGAATAAACAACGTTGCTATTACAAGAACCGCTCCTGTGATAACTGGCAAATCTTGTGTGTTGAGCGCCTCTACTATTTCTTTACCTATACCATTCCAGTTAAAGATATACTCTACAAAAACTGCTCCTGCTAGCATACTCGCAAACCAGCCACTTACTGCTGTAATTACAGGATTAAGTGCGTTTTTAAAAGCATGTCTTTTTATTACTTGTAATGTAGTAAGTCCTTTGGCATAAGCGGTAGTTATGTATTCTTGCCCCATGACTTCTAGCAAACTATTTCTCATTAATTGAGATACTACAGCTAGCGGTCTAATTCCTAAAACTAATGCTGGCAATATAAGGTTGCGCCACTGTAAATGCATCGCCTCACCATAATCATCCATCTCATATAGACTACCACTCATTTTAAGGCCAGTAAATTCATGAAGCACAAAACCGAAGATAAAAGCAAAAATAATAGCACTAAAAAAGCTAGGCACACTCATGCCCATAGTACTTATCACCTGTATCAATTGATCTATCCAGCTATTTTTATACAATGCCGAAATGACTCCTAAAATCAATCCTAGAATTAGAGCTACACTTATTGCTGCAAGTGCAAGAATCATCGTGTTAGGTAAGGTCTCTCCTATTATGTAGCTTACCTTTTTACCAGTTTTCTGAAACGATTCTCTTAAATAAGGCCATTTAAAATAAGTAGATGTAGTCCCTATAGTAAAGAGATCTACACCTGTATATTTACCATTATCATAAGTAAAATCACTCTCGTCAGTACTGTGAAAAGAAACTGGAGACAGGTCATTTAAAAAGTACATATACTGAGTACCTATAGATTTATCTAGCCCGTATTTTGCTCGCACATTTGCCAGCTGTTCTTCAGACTCATTTTGCCCCAACATCATTTGTGCTGGGTCACCAGGTAAGAGGTAAAATAATAAGAATATAACGGTTACCACTCCATAGAGCGTCAGTAAGGCATATCCTATTTTTTTAAGCACATAGCTTATCATAGAGATAAACTCTCAAAATCATTCCAGTGAGATTTACCTGCAACTACTCCTTTTTTAATAGTCATAACAGCTGGTGTAGAACGTACAGCAGTTTTTAATTGTGTTCCATCTGTCGTGTAAAACGGAATACTAAAATCATAAGATTTCATTAACGGCTCTAATTGCTCTATACCATTTGCGCTTAAACCTATAACCTCATAACCAGCCGCTTGTGCTCTCGTAGTAAAACTAGCGAGCTTTTCCATACCACCTTCCTCAATTTTTGAAACATCATAAATCATAACAAAGGCAACTTTTTCCTTATCTAGAATCACTTGCGTATAATCTTCTCCATCTTTTTCTATAGAAAAGTCATGAATTTTAGGAAGTGCTGCTTCTTGAATAATACGTGTTTCTACTTTATCATATCCTGGACGACCTTCTGGCACCTGACCATCTGTAGTAATTATCTCTTCTTTACCATCTACCGTGTAATACCAGTCATAACCATAAATATCTGGTTGACTAGGATCTTCTTGCATGGCCACCTCTATATCAGTACCTACCTTATAAGCTCTAAAATCTAAAATCGGTAAATGCATTAATACATAGTAAGCGATTATAAAACAAATGATAGTAGAAACGAGAATGATTATGGAGGACTTCGCTTTCGCGAAAGCGGATTTCCATTTATCCATATTGAAAAACAAAATCAATATCATCACTAATAGCACCACATCTTTTGCAAATGATTCCCATGGTACTAGAGGTATAGCGTCACCAAAACAGCCGCAGTCCGTTACTTTATCAAAATAAGCAGAATAAAAAGTTAGGAATGTAAAGAAACCGATCATCAATAAAAGTGACCAGATCGTAAATTTTCTTTGAAATCCTATTAATAACATGATTCCTAAGATCACCTCAAAAATCACTAAAAAGATAGCCAGAGGTAATGCAAATGGCTGTAAGAATTCTAACCCTAAAACCGCTGCACTAAAGTATTCATCTAGTTTATAAGAAAACCCTAAAGGATCATTTAACTTAATTAAACCACTAAAAATAAATAATACCCCAACGAACCAACGGCAAAATGTAACTAATCCTTTCATGCTTTTTTCTTTGTTGAGACAAATATAAGTATTAGGCATGAGGCATGTGGTATTAGAATGAGGTATTAGGTGTAGGATTTTTGGTCTTAGGTTATTGATTTTAGGAAAAACTAAATGCATTTCCCTTTTCCAAAAGTTTTATACTGAGCTTGTAGAAGTAGAAAACAGACTGACGACGATCTCGGCAAAGTCGAGTGAGCAACACAAAGGGTTTTACGGTTGTTTTAAATAGCTTTAAAGGTCAAAAAAAATTATTCCACATCCCAATCCCACATATACCTAATACCTAAACAGAAAAAAGCACTATTCCATAAAGAATAGGGCTTTTAAATTATAATTTAAAAATAATTACTTTACAGCAACTAACTCTACATCAAATACTAATGTTGCATCTGGCGGTATAACACCACCTGCACCAGCACTACCATAAGCGATATGCGATGGTATAACTAGACGTGCTTTATCACCTACTTTAAGTAAAGCGATACCTTCATCCCAACCAGCGATTACCTGTCCCATACCTAGTGCAAAGTCTATAGGTTGCTTGCGATCAAAACTAGAATCAAAAACTTTACCGTTAGGCAACATTCCTTTATAATGTACGCTTACTGTTTTACCTTTTTCAGCTTTTACTCCATCACCTTCTTGAATGATTTTATAACGTAAACCACTTTCTGTTTTATCAAAACCCATTGCGATGTCATCGATCTCTTGGTCAGCTTGTTTTCTAGCTTGCTCTTCACGTAGTTTTCCAGCTCCTTCAAACTGACGGAATTCTTCTACAGCATTAAATGCTTTTGCCGCATCACCTTCTCTTACAATAGTAACCGTTTTAATCTCGTCACCTTGTGCGATAGCATCTACCACATCCTGTCCTTCTATAACTTTACCAAAAACAGTATGCTTGTCATCTAGCCAGTCTGTAGCGATATGTGTAATGAAAAACTGAGAACCATTTGTTCCTGGTCCAGCATTTGCCATACTTAAAACACCAGGTCCGTCATGACGTAATTCTGGGTGAAATTCATCATCAAAATTATAACCAGGACCACCAGCACCAGTTCCCTGTGGGTCACCACCTTGGATCATGAAATCTGGAATTACTCTGTGAAACTTAAGATCATTATAATAAGGTGTTCCTTGATCTTTGGCTTTGTTCTCTAAATTACCTTCAGCTAGCGCTATAAAGTTACCTACAGTTCCAGGTGTTTTATCGTGATGAAGTTGAACAAGGATTTCTCCTTTACTTGTATCAAATTTTGCGTAAATTCCTTCTTGCATTTTTATAGTTTTTTAAGGCTGCAAAGATAATTCATTAGAATTCAGTCTTCAGAAAGCTGGTATAGTTTTTTTTACTTCTTATATTGTTAGCTTTTATCTCAAACCCAACCATAAAACCAACCTACCAATGACTCGAGAAGAACAAATTCTTTTTTGTGAAAAATGTACCAATAGAAAAATGGACATACAACAAGGCATGTTATGTGGACTAACAGGCCGCAAAGCAGATTTTCAAGGCCAATGTTTGCAATATGTGCCCGATACTAGCATCGTTGAAAGACGCGACCCATTAAATCCTGAAGATGACGTTAATCTTTACCGATTATCAGAAACGATGAATGAGAAATTAAGAGCTCAACAAAATTTACCTGTAGGAATTCTTGCTGGTATAGTCGCTGGACTAGTAGGCGCAGTAATCTGGGCAGCGGTAACCGTTGCTACTGGTTATCAAATAGGTTATATGGCTATAGGAATAGGATTTATAGTCGGTTATTCTGTAAGATTTATGGGTAAAGGTATCGACATGATATTTGGAATATCTGGTGCTGTAATAGCCGTTTTAAGTTGTTTCTTAGGTAATTTCTTAAGCTCCATAGGCTTCATGGCAGAGTATTCTGAAATAGGATATTTAGAAGCTTTAACTTCTTTTGACTATTCCTTCTTCATAGATTTAATGACAGAAACTTTCGGTTTCATGGACATACTTTTCTATGGATTTGCAGCTTATGAAGGTTTTAAGCTTGCATTCAGACAGGTTACTGCCCAAGAAATAGAAGAACTTAGAGACTAATATTACTTAATTAATCATAATCAAAAAACCTCTTAAGACATTCATCTTAAGAGGTTTTATCATTTATTCACTTACACAGCGATTTTATTTTTTAGAATTACGTTTAAAGTAAATTCCGTTATCCCAGTCTTGATTATCATCTTCCTGATCATGAAAATGACCAAAGTTATGATCGTTACAATCGTGTCCACGTCCATAGTTATTTCTAACAAGTACATGACCTCTTGCCGCAGTAATCTTACCGCGTCTATTATATTGTACCTCCAGGCCACCTACTTTACGCAAGACACCATTTCTGTAAGCTACATTTAATTTACCTACTCTAGCCACATCACCTCTACTGTTATAATAAATACGAGTATCCCCTATTTTCACGGCCTGTCCACTACGGTTATACCTCACATAGTTTCTTCTATAAGTAGAATAGTTAGACACACTATTAAGGCTATATCTTCGGTTCACACCTCGTCTATTAGTAGATCGCGCATTTCTATTAGGCAATTTAAATTCTATTTTACCATTAGGAAAAATGGCATAATCCACATTATTATAAGTAAATAATACCGGTTGTGCGCTACGGTATCTACTATCGGTAATTTTGAAATCATTTGATTCTTTCAGGTCGATTTCATTTGCCTGAGCAGTAATCGTCATCATCAGACCAGCTGCAATAAAAAGTAATATTCTTTTCATGATTTCTATATTTTAAATGTTGCCTACACTATCAGGTTTTCGGCTTGCCCTTGCTTACCTACTTTCAAGAGCCGTGCCATTTACTAAAACTTTTTAGAAATCAAATCAGATAAGAATATAACTTATTGATAATGTATCTATTAATTCCGCTTTCGCGAAAGCGGAATTAATAAAAAAACCCACTAAGAATAAATTTCCTTAATGGGTTTCTAATGATAAATGTATTTTTAAAAGCGTCTATCTATATAACATAATGATGTACTAATTAATTAGCTACTTCACTTATAAAGCGCAATCTATAAAGTCTTATTTCTTCTTCTTCATAATCGCCATCAAATTCTTCTACAGCTGCGTCTATTTTATCAGACTCTGACTCTATAAAGTATTCATGCAATTCTTCTTGTTGATCTTCGTCCAGCATTTCATCAATCCAGTAACCTACATTAAGTTTTGTACCGCTGTAAACGATACTCTCTAGCTCGTTGATTAATTGATCCATGTCCATGCCTTTTGCACTGGCCATATCGTCAAAACTAAGTTTGCGATCTATACTAGTAATAAAGTATAGTTTATTACCAGATTTTGCACCAGTACTTTTAATTACTAGATCATCTGGTCTAGTAATATCATTATCATCTACATATGTGGATATTAATTCTACAAAAGGTTTTCCATATTTTTTTGCTTTACCTTCTCCTACACCATGAATATTTGCCATTTCTTCCATATTCACAGGATACTTAGTAGCCATATCTTCTAAAGATGGATCTTGAAATACAATATATGGAGGTACATTCTTTTGCTTAGCTACTTTTTTACGCAGGTCTTTTAAAAACTTAACTAATTGTGCATCTACTGCGCCACCCTTTGCAGCACCTACTATTTGATCTGAAGACGCATTATAAGTATGATCATCGCTCATCATGAAAGTCTTCCCAGACTTAATAAACTCACGACCAGCATCTAGCACTTTTAAAGTACCATAAGTTTCTATATCTTTTTTAATAAGTCTAGCCACTAGAACCTGACGTATTAAGGCGGTCCAATAAGCTTTATCTTTATCCTTACCACTACCAAAGTATCCTTGTTGATCTACCTTATGGCTAGAAATCATGGCGTTATTTTTCCCCATCAGGATACTAACTATGTCCTTTGATTTATAGCGTTCACCAGCATCACCTATTAATTGAACTAATTTTTTAACCTCTTCTACTGCTTCTTTTTGTGGTTTAGGATTGCGCATGTTGTCATCCATATCACCACCAGCACCAGTAGCTGGATCAAATTTCTCACCAAAATAGTGGAGAATATACTGTCTACGACTCATGCTGGTTTCAGAATACCCTACCATTTCTTGTAGTAACGCATGACCTATCTCTTGCTCTGCAATAGGTTTACCTGACATGAATTTCTCTAATTTTTCTATATCTTTATATGCATAGTAAGCTAGACAGTGACCTTCACCACCATCACGACCAGCACGACCAGTTTCTTGATAATACGACTCTATACTTTTAGGTATATCGTGGTGTATCACAAAACGTACATCTGGTTTATCTATTCCCATACCGAATGCAATGGTAGCAACCACCACATCAGTATCTTCCATTAAGAACATGTCTTGATGCAGGACTCTAGTTTTAGAATCTAAACCAGCGTGATAAGGAACTGCTTTTATACCATTCACTTGTAATACTTGTGCAAGTTCTTCTACTCGTTTACGAGATAAACAATAAACGATACCAGATTTACCCTCATTTTGTTTGATAAAACGAGTAATATCTGCATCTACCGTAGCGGTTTTAGGACGCACTTCATAAAAAAGATTAGGCCTATTAAACGATGCTTTAAAGGTAGTAGCCTTTGTAATCTGTAAGTTTTTAAGAATATCTTCTTGCACTTTAGGCGTAGCAGTTGCGGTAAGACCTATGATAGGAATATCTTTTCCTATACGATCTATAATCCTGCGCAAGTTTCTATATTCAGGACGGAAATCGTGTCCCCATTCACTGATACAGTGCGCCTCATCCACAGCAAGAAAAGAAATCGTTTGCTCTTTTAAGAACTCTACATATTCTTCTTTGGTAAGTGATTCTGGTGCGACGTATAATAATTTTGTAATTCCACTAGTAATGTCATCTTTTACTCGCTGCACATCACCCTTTGATAAAGAAGAGTTTAATACATGAGCAACACCATCATGATCAGAAACACCACGTATAGCATCTACCTGATTCTTCATTAATGCAATAAGAGGTGAGACCACGATAGCGGTACCTTCTTGCATTAATGCTGGTAGTTGATAGCATAGTGATTTACCACCACCGGTGGGCATGATCACAAAAACATCTTCCTTATTTAATAAGGAGGTTATTACTTTCTTTTGCAATCCTCTAAATTGCCCGAATCCAAAATATTTCTTTAGATTTTCTTCTAATCCTATCTGCGTATCTGCCATGCGGCTGCTGCGTTTTTGTTTATCTTTGTAAGCTAAATTTACGATATAATTTGCTTATCGCAAATTATAGTTAAAAGTAATCAAGTTTGGATCAAGAAAATAAAGTATTAGAAGTTGCGAGGAGAACAATTCGCATTGAAGCACAAGCTATTACAGATCTTGTAGATGGAATCGATTCCGCTTTCGCGAAAGCGGTATTACACATACATCACTCAAAAGGTCGAGTAATTATCACTGGAATAGGTAAAAGTGCCATAATTGCGCAGAAAATAGTTGCCACAATGAACTCTACAGGTACGCCTGCGATTTTCATGCATGCTGCAGATGCTATTCATGGAGATTTAGGTATCGTACAAGATAATGATGTGGTGATCTGTATTTCAAAAAGTGGAAATACTCCAGAAATTAAGGTTTTAGTGCCGCTCATTAAAAACTTCAATAATAAATTAATTGCTATTACTAGTCATAAAGATTCTTTTCTAGGTCTAGAAGCAGACTATGTATTGCACGCTCCTATTAAAGAAGAGGCGTGCCCTAATGGTCTTGCTCCTACTACTAGCACAACCGCACAACTGGTTATAGGTGATGCACTTTCTGTTAGTTTATTAGAACTAAAAGGTTTTACCGACAAAGATTTTGCTAAGTACCACCCTGGTGGCGCACTAGGTAAAAAACTGTATTTAAGAGTGCAGGGAATTATAGACGGTAATAAAAAACCAGAGGTAAGTGCAAGCACATCGTTAAGAGATGTTATTGTAAACATATCAGAAAACATGCTGGGCATGACCGTAGTTACAGAAAATAATAATGCAATAGGTATTATTACAGATGGTGATTTAAGACGTATGCTCTCTAGTGGTAAGAATATAGACGATCTAGTTGCGAGCGATATTATGAGTAGTAATCCTAAAACTATTACTGCAGACTCGATGGCCGTACAGGCTCGTGAATTAATGGAAGAAAAAAACATCTCCCAATTAATTGCTGTAGATGATAAAGGATATGCTGGTGTCGTGCATATACACGATTTAATTAGAGAAGGAATCGTATAATCATGGCTCGTAAAAATCTAGACCCTAATAACATGTCATTTTTAGATCACGTAGAAGAACTGCGCTGGTGTTTGATACGTTCTATAGTCGGTATTCTGGCAGGTGCTATAATAGCTGGTGTCTTTACTGACTTTATTTTTGACACGATTATCTTCGGTCCTAAGAGAGGTACCTTTGTTACTTATGAATTCTTTTGTGAATTTGGGAATTACTTTGGAGTAGTTAGTGATTTTTGTAATCCTGACTTTAACTTTAAAGTACAGTCCAAAGAAATGTCTGACGAGTTTTCTACTCACATATGGACTTCTATTCTTGTAGGTTTTATAGTCGCTTTTCCATGGGTACTTTACCAAGTATGGAAATTTATATCGCCCGGTTTAAAAGCTAGTGAAAAGAAGTACAGCAGTGGTTTTATAATCGTTTGTTCTTTGCTCTTCTTTATAGGAGTGACTTTTGGGTATTTTGTCATAGCACCATTATCAGTTCATTTTATGATGACTTATAATTTGAGCCCAGAAATATCTACAGAGCCTAGTTTATCTAGTTATATAGGCTATATAAGAGCTTCTATATTATCTTCGGGACTATTATTTGAACTACCGGTAATTATTTATTTCCTTACTAAAATAGGACTAGCAACACCTGCTGGTTTAAGAAAAAATAGAAAATTTGCTCTAGTTATAGTCCTTATAGTTGCTGCAGTAATAACACCACCAGATGTGGCTAGTCAAATAATAGTTGCCATACCTGTGTTAATTTTATATGAAATGAGCATTTTCATATCTAAATTTGTCCTCTACCGTCAGGAAAAAAGAAATAAGAAATTAGGTACCCCTTAAAATTATGAGCAATCAAGTAGAAGAATTCAATGCGTATCGTGAGAAAATGAACGATGCCATTCTTGAAGACAATAATAAAATTATAAAACGCATCTTTAATCTAGATACCAATGCTTTTACAGCAGGTAAACTAGATAAGAGAACAAAGGAATTACTAGGTCTAGTAGCTAGTACTGTTTTAAGATGTGACGACTGTGTAAAGTACCATCTAGAAGCTAGTCATAAAGAAGGGATTTCTAAAGAAGAAGTGGTAGAAGCTCTTTCTATAGCTACTCTAGTAGGTGGAACAATTGTAATACCTCACTTGCGTCGTGCCTATGAATACTGGGATGCTGTAGAAGAAAAAGCTGCCTCAGAGAAAGCTTAAATCAATTCAACATCACATAGATACTATGTTAGAACTTTTTAGTTTTAGAAAGATCTAACATAGTTTTTTTATGCCCTAAAATCAAGCGCTCTGATAAATGCTTACTAGCTTATTTATATAACGCTTGCTCCCATATTGATCCATCACATGATTGTGAAACTTTGTAGCATAATCTTCTCGCTGTATTTTATTATCAATCAACTTTAAAATAGCTGCTGACAGCAATTGAGCATTTTCTGACTCTACAACTATTCCATAATCAGCAACGACTTCTTTACACGCTCCTACATCGGTCACTACCACTGGTAAATGATGCAGGCCGTATTCTAATAATGCTACTGGTAAACCTTCTGATCGAGAAGAAAGCACCGCTATATCACAAGTGTTTAAAACGGCTCCTACATCTGCTCGAGAACCTAACAGAAACACGTGATCCTTGAGATCTCTTTGTTCTATCGCTTGCTTTATCCTTAAAGAATAATCATCATTAAAATCTTGACCACATAAATGCAAGCTCCACTCTGGACACTCCTTTTTAAGAACTTCAAAAGCTTTTAATAAATTTAAATGATCTTTTTGTTCTCTTAGGTTGGCCAGACAGACGATTCTCTTATTCTCTCTACCAGCAAGTGGTGTTTGCAATTCTTGATTAAAAGTAGCCGTTGCAAAATTTTCTAAATACGTTACCGACTCACATTTCAACTCTTTTAAAGCCCAAGCTTTTAAAAGCTTATTTACACTAATCACCTGATTAAAATACCCAGATAAAAACCTCAACACTTTTAACGGTCGCGCTTCTAGTTGATTTGCCTTACCATAATGATCGTGCCAGATTAATTTAGGTTTATTTCTCAATAAAAGTAATATCATTACTGCAGTAAATGCAGATGTACTGTGGGCATGAAGTAGTTCTATTTGATGTTCTTTAATATATCTTTTCAGCTTACTTAAAGCTACCCATCCTAGTTTCCCCTTTTTTTCTATAAATATATATCCGACTTCATTACTTATAGCCGTTTTAAGAAGACCTTCT
This sequence comes from Nonlabens sp. Asnod2-A12, assembly GCF_045063745.1. Lineage (NCBI taxonomy): Bacteria > Pseudomonadati > Bacteroidota > Flavobacteriia > Flavobacteriales > Flavobacteriaceae > Nonlabens > Nonlabens sp. Asnod2-A12. The sequence continues at coordinate 1,347,383 of NZ_JBEFOB010000003.1, forward strand.
TTCCTTGTAACACACAAATGAGATTCATGTCCAGCTGCTTGCAACTCGTTTGCTATATTAACCGCCATACGCTCTGCACCACCAGCATCAAGACTATCTATGATTTGAAGTACTTTCATGAATGGATCAATTTAACTATTTCACGTTCAAACTTTTCAATGGTATACTCTTGAGACCAGGCCAGAGCATTTTGTGACATAACAGCCATTGCCTCAGGTTTACTTATTAGTTTTTTAATATCAAAAACTACCTGCTCTTTATTATTATAAATCAACCCTCTAGAGCCTATCTGTTCTAAACTGTCGTTTTCATAAGTTAGTTTTTCACCTATTCCAAGCATCCACGGTACGCAGCTTACTGGTGTCGCGATAGGTATACATCCATACCACATAGATTCTGCCACGGCTTTAGGCCAGCCTTCACTTTGAGACGCTAGAAAAGAAAAATGAACCTTTTTATAAGCCAATTTAAGAACCTCGCTATTTTGGTTTCCATAAAAATAACATGGTGTAGAATGAGAATCGGTCCTAGTTTTTAACTCTTCCATCATGGGACCATCACCATAAAAATGAGCTTGTACCGCAATACCTTCTTTATGAAATTGCTCCATAAGTTCTACTAACAATTGCGGATTCTTATTTTGAGAAAGTGTTCCTACAAAAATGAACTGATAGGGTTCATTAAGTTCTTTTGAAAAACCGCCCTTAACGCTTTCTGAATAAGTAGCCGTAAAAAATGATTTTATATTTTTAGTCTGTCCTGGCCATTCTCCATAAACCAGAACGTCTATATTTTTAGTTAACGTGGTGTTGGAGAGTATTTTCTTTTGCCATCTATAAGCTAAGGGTTGCGACGCATGAGGATCAAAATTCCCTGCATATTTAACTGTTTTACGCTTTCGCGGAAGCGTAACCTGTATCATACTAGCCAGCAAAGCAAGATTACCTGGACATCTTAGATGAATATGATCTGCCTTGCGCATGGCATTCCATAACACTATGGCTTGGTATGGAATCGTGATTAACGATATGAATGCCGAAAGTAATGTGTGAAATTCTAGTCTACGTAAACCTATTTGTTTGAAATCTTGTTTTTTGAAAGGTTGTGTCAGCAGCTTGCGATCATACTTTGTAGGACATACGAAAGAAACATCACTGGCATGTTGCATCCATAAATCCATTTCCTTTACATAAGGTGCATACGCTTCTTTCTTAGCAGAATTACTTAAAATAGGTGCGTCAGATATAATGAGTAATCTCATAAAATATAATCAGCTGAATCGTTATCACTTACTTTAATCGCCGGCACACCTACCACAGTGGTTCCCGCAACAACGTCTTTAACTACAAGACTATTGGCTCCTATCACCGCTTTATCTCCTACCATTATTTTTCCTGCTATTGTGGCATTTGCACCTATATAAACACGATCACCTATTACAGGAACTCCACGATTATCTCCACGACCACTTATACCTATGGTTACCCCTTGAGATATGTTACAATTCTTGCCTATAACAGCATTTGCATTAATTACAATACCAGAATGATGGCCTATATAAAAACCTTCTCCTATGGTTGCACTATATGGAATGGTTATCCCTGTTAAGATTTCTATGGCTTTTAATTTGAGAACTCCTATAGCCAATAGTGGCCATTTTAATATTTTAGGCAGCTTAGATGTATAAATCCAATTGAAAAAACGATACTGTAGTAACGCCCATAATCCTTGCTGAGTCAACAACATGACTAAAGCAGACTTACCACTGTAATCTGTATACCGTTTGATGTCTTTTGAAAACTTCATTATCTAGGTTTATTGAATAACAGACTTATAATCCCTACTGTTCTTCCTATAGATTCTGTAAACGCTTCTTTGCGCTCGCCCGTAGTAAAGATATTGAGAAATCTAATACCAGTAAGCAATATGGTGATTTGATACCACTTGAGTTTGTTTTTAAAAGAAGGTTGAGGATGTTTTACTCTCCATACGTACCAGCCGTTACGCACGACCATTTTACCGTAGGCATATTTATTAGGTCTACCTGCTGCATCGTGATGGTGTTCTAGTTGTGCAGCCGTATTCACAAACAAATCTCCTATATGAGATAAGCGCAATGTAAAATCTGCATCCTCGTAAAGACCATATCCTTCAAAATATTCTGAAAACTTATGTTCTCTTAAAACAGCAAGAGGAAAACTAGAAACACCTCCCATTAATTGTTCTACTTTATAAATCTTACCAGAAGGTGGCAAGAAACTTATCGATCTACCATGACCAAATTCAGGATAAATAGCTGGTTGGGTGGCTTGTGCCAGTCCTAATTTTCTTCTTAGTTTGTAACGACTACTCTCAGTTCTCCTATAACCATCGTAGTAATAATGATTTAAATCCTCAACTGTTTCCTGTTCTGTCTTCTCCCATGAAACTTCGTTTGTGATATAACCACCTACACCTATTGCCGCAGGAAAGTGACTGTATGTAGCTAATAATTGCTCAAAGTAATCTGGATTAAGGATCGTATCATCATCAAGAAATGCAACTATATCTATCTCATCATTGACTCTTGCTATTCCATAATTACGTTGTCTAGTAAGTCCGCGGTGTTCTTGTGGTACTTTATAATAGTGTATGATATTATTACCGTTTTCGCGAAAGCGTGCACTAGTATCATCATTAGTAGAACCATCGATAATCAATACCTCATCTGGTAACTTAGATTGTATCATCACACTATCCATTAACCTTGACAAAGGCTCTGGTCTCATGTAGGTGCAAATGATAAGACTTAGTTTATACGTTTGCATCTTGAGCTAATTTTTGTGACCAATAAATACTTTTACTCCACGCCTTTTTAAAGTATTTATAATAAGTAATAGGATTTTTAATCGAGTAGTGTTTATAGAACTTGATAAACAAAGTTAGCTTATAACCTAACAATTGCTTTGGAGTATAATTCTTTGAACGGTGATACATAATTTGTGGAGATGGCTTAGGTAAAACAGTATCTTCTTGCCATGAAAAAACATGTGGTTTTCTAAATCCTCCTACAGGCGCTTTTAAATGCAACATTTGGATATGTGAAGCATATATCACGTCATATCCAGCATTACGTATTTGCATTCCATAATCTACATCTTCACCATAACCATGCTCCAGCGCCATATCAAATTTACAACTCTCCGCTACTTCTCTATGCACCATAGAACATCCAGAACCAAATGCTGGCCATTGTAGGTAATTACTTTGCTTCTCTATTTCTCCTTTTTGCAAACAAGAAAAACTCACACATTTTACTTTGCTATCTTTTATGAAATCAAAAATTCTAGTAGAAAAATCATTTTCAAAACGCACGTCATCGTCAAATAATAAGATCCAGTTTGCACTACTCAAAGTTATTGCTCTATTACGAGCCCTACATGCTCCGGTGATATGAGTGAACTCATGAACTATTTCAAAATCCCATTGCTCATCCTTGACAAAACCAAGATCGCTCGTTGCATGACTGTCTGCATTTTGTTCAATAACTATAACTTTATTAGGTAGTATTTTTTGACTATTTAAATCAAGTAAAACATCCTTCAAATAACTAGCTCTTCCCATAGTAGGAATAACAACGTCATATTCAAAGTTTGCCTTAGCATGGATTTCTTTAAAGGCTTGTAGATCATTTACATCGATTTTCAATGAAGATTTTTTATTGAAAATTGTTCTTACAAAAGCAATTAAAGGAAAGCGTTTCTCATACCATAAATGACAGAGAAGTAAAATGAATATCCATCTAGTTTTATAATGCTGTTTTACAAACCTATACAGTTCGTATGTTTTAAATTCTTCATTTTGAATGGTTGTTGGTATTTGATAATTCAAGACACCTTGAGTTTGCGATAGTTTACCTATCGAATTTAACCAGTATAAATAATTCTTTATAGTAGCATGAGTATGAACACTTCCATTGATAAGGTTGGCATGCATACAAACTATAGCTGTTCCTTTTAACCAAGTAGGATACGTGACCTTTTTATTAATATTCAAAAAAGGACTATCTTCTACATAACCTATATCAGGATGTGCAATATTGTAATTAGAGAAAAAGTATGCCCGATGATTTAATTCAGCTAGCGCCGCTTTAAATGCATCAACATCTGCTGTTTTCTCATAAACCAATAAGTAATTATCAGGATTTTCTTGAGCACATTTATAAACCGCCTCAATTATTGGCAATCCATTATAATTACTAGTAATCGCAATACCTTTATGATGTACAAGAGAAATCATAAAGAACAAATACTTTTATAATACGCTATATTTTGATGAACAGTTTTGTTGATATCAAACTGCTCTTCTGTTTTCACTCTACCTGCCTCTCCTATTCTCTGTACTAATTCTTGATCGTCAAATAAGGTTTTAATGGTATGTACATAGGCATCAGAATCATCTGGATGATGCATAAAACCATTAACACCATGATCAATCAAATCTTGTGCCCATCCTATATCCGTATTTACAACTGCCTTCTTTAATGCCATAGATTCTATGGTTACCATTCCTAGCGTCTCAGCAAGCGATGGAAATACACAAACATGAGCTTTCTTGATCTGCCCTTGTACTTCATTATAAGGTATTTTGCCTAAATAAGAAATACGCGCAGCCGCATTGGTCGTCATTTTTTCTTTCATCAATTCCCATGTAGACGTTGATCCGGTTTGTACGTCGCCACTGTCTGCACCTATAAAAACCAATGTACTTTCAGGTTCTATTTTTACCAATTTATTGAAGGTTTCTATAAGTTGGAAAACGCCCTTTTTCCTGATCAAGGTTCCTATATTAAGAACGCGATACTTTTCATATTCACTTGGATGTGTATTGTTGAATTTCTCTAATTCTAAACCGTAATGAATGATTTTCAATTTATCCTTAGGCAAGTTAAAGAGCTCCATACTTTTTTCCCCTGCAAAATTTGTAGGTGCTATAAATGCCTTTGCTTTTCTAACGCCTAGCTTTTCAAACCATTTATTTTTAAGCTTTTGTTCTCTTTTTTCAATATGACAGAAATAAGTATCACTACCATGAAATCTTATAATTAAAGGGAGTTGCAACTTCATAAAAGCAGTGATTCCTGTCCAGTCAGGTGCTTCTAGTAATTCTATGTTACCTTTATTGGTATTGATATATTTTTCAATATGTTTTCTATAAAAATAAAAACCACCTAGTTGATACTTCTTTTGCGCTATTAAATGAAAGGTGATTTTATGATCTACAAACACAGCATCTACCGCCTGACCATAAACAAAAACCGTTATCTCATGACCTAATTTTACAAGTGTTTCTACTAGGTTTTTTATACTCGTACCCATGCCACCACCATTGCTGATTTTTTCATGAGGATATTCTGGTGTGAGGTAGGCAATATGCATTAAGTCTATAAATTAAAATCTTTAATAATTTGCTTAGTAAAAACTTGTGCTCCTTTATCATTCATATGCGTACAATTAGCAAAATAATCTGATTCATTGTAAAAAGAACTATAATTGATATACCCTGGATAAAAAGAAGTCAGTTTATTAAAAACAACTGTGTTATCCATATCAGGACAATAAGGTGAAGTAAAGAAATGGATTTTAGCTTTATCATTTACCGCCTCTTCTTTTATCAGTTCGGTAAATCTATTTTTTAAGGCAAAATCTTCTAACATGCCAGAGTTGCTATTACCTGTATGGTATTGCGGTACATATCCCAATTCTACGTATTCACTTGTATTTTTATATAGTTGTGCAAAGCATGCTCGTACACCATAAAGGTAGTCATACTTTGCATACTTGTAGAAAGGCAAATGATCTTCAGCTGGTGAGAAATTTAATGCTACATGATCAATTTGTATTTCATGACTATTTACAAAAGGAACTAATGAAGCTCTAAAGCTTTTTGTCATTGTCTCATTTTTCAAACTTGGATCTAGTTGAATAAATAAATGATCATAGGTGAGTCCACTTCTTTTGAGTAATTTAAGTAATACATAAGCATCTTGATAAGAACTACCACTCATTGCATAATTCTTACATATCTTACCGCTGACTGCTTCTATAATAGAACAATCTATATAATTCTCCACTCGAGAATTCCCTAAAAAAAGATAATCTATATGTTCTTGTTCTTGCTTAATAGCTAGCTGTAATTTACCTCTAGGTGAGGTCTTTAAAAAAACACAATCATACAAGTTATTCAAAACGACTACCCCTATGAATAACATTAGAATCAAAATGCTTATATGCTTAAAAAAACCTTTCATTAAAACTGAAAATAAATAAAATCTTGATGATTAGAATAAACACCTAAAGTAAGTAACATTAAGATCACGCTCGCTATTTTAATCCATTTCCATTTCCCAGTAAAAGGATGTTCTTCTTCTCTATGAAACCATTCATACATTACAAAAATGAATAGTATCAATAACATCTCAATATTATAACGTTCAATGTTTAGATACTCTATTTTAAAACTAGCTTCCGTAAAAACATTCTTAAGGTAATCAAATGCTGCTGCAATGTTCGGTGCTCTAAAGAATACCCAAGTTATACAAGCCAGTAGGAAAGTGAATAACATTTGTCCCATCTCTTTAAAGCTAGGTAATAATTTTCCTTTTGCTACTTGATCAAGATTATTTCTATTTCTATTTAAGAGCAATATTGGAACAAAGAACAGTGCATGAAGAAAACCCCAAAAAACAAATGTCCAGTTAGCACCATGCCATAAACCACTCACCAAAAATATGATAAACACATTACGCAACTGCATCCATTTAGAACCTCTAGAACCACCTAGTGGTATGTATAGATAATCTCTAAACCATGTCGATAATGAAATGTGCCAGCGTCGCCAAAACTCTGCCATGTCTCTGGAAAAATATGGATAATTAAAATTACGCATTAAATCAAAACCAAGTAAACGTGCTGTACCGATTGCGATATTTGAATACCCTGCAAAGTCACAATAAATTTGAAAAGCAAAATAGACAGCGCCTAGAATAAGACTCAAGCTGTTCATACTTTCGTAATTATTAAAAATACTATTTACATAAGGTGCGCAACTATCTGCTATGACCACTTTTTGAAATAAACCCCATAGAATAAGATTAACTCCAGAAATAGCTTGTTCTTCATTAAAGACGCGTTTCTTTGAGAATTGCGGTAATAAATTAGTCGCTCTCTCAATAGGACCAGCGACCAATTGAGGAAAAAAGGCTACATAAGCAGCAAAATTGATCAAGTTTTTAGAAGGCTCTAATTTCTCACGATAAACATCTATAGTATAACTTAATGTTTGAAAAGTGTAAAAAGAAATACCTACTGGTAATATAATATTTAAGGTACTCGCGTGCATCTCATAACCTAGAGAATTAAAAGCCTCTATCCATGAATCTACAAAGAAATTGAAGTACTTAAAGAAACCTAATAAACCTAGATTAATGGCTAGTGATATAAAAAGCAATAACTTCCTTCTAGACTTTACTTGTGATTTACTTATAGCGATTCCCAAGGAATAATCTATAACAGTACTAAAGGCTATTAGACCCAAAAAACGATAATCCCACCAACCATAAAAAAAATAACTCGCTACAAGAATAAAAGCATTTTGCAATTTCAAATTGCGGTTTACCACAAACCAATACAGGATAAAGCACAATGGTAAGAAGATTAAGAATTCTATAGAATTGAAAAACATATTATATCATCTCCTTTATCCCATCCCAAATACGCTCACTCGCTTTTTCTGGAGATTGTGGATGGTTCACGACCTTATACCATGCATTAGATGCTATAACCGAAGATGTTTTTTGATCTAATAAATCTTTAATCGATTTATAAATCTCACTTTTACTCTTTGCCCAAATTACTGCTTTCTCAACATCTGGCATAGATCTAAAATGCACATATTCATACACATGTTTTATATTACTCAAACTAGGTGTTAATTGTGGTTGCTCATAATTAGGATAAATGCATGATTTACCATGTATGGCAAAATCAAACACCATAGAAGACGCTATGTTCACAACAAACTCACTATGGAAACAAGTATTTACCAGTCGTTCAAAATCTTCTTTTGTGGGCATGATTTGATTCCACTCTTTACCTACCGGTTTCCATAAAGGCTCAATACTAGTAATTACATCTTTATATTTCTCTAATACGGCATCATACCTTCCCGTAAAATCAACAGGCACTTTACGATAAATAATTCCTAAGTTATACCCTTCAGAATTCAATTTCTCCACCGCTTGTGCGCAGTCTTCAAGATAATATTGATCTAATGGCGACGTTGTATAATCATCTCCAGAAAAACAGAAATATCTTTTATGAAGATCTAAAGAATGATCTTTAAAAAAGGCCTCCTTAGTTTTTATTATACCCTCATTATAATGAGGTTCAAATTGTGGTGTTCCTGTTATATATATGTCAGCATTCTTAGTTTCTGGATAATACTCCAGCAATTCCTTCTTCATTAATTCTGACCAGACATAATAAGCATCGGTAGTAATGGTCGACATTCCTTTGGGTAGATTATCCCAACTATACAACCACGTAGCCGTTTTAATACCTAAATCTTTTGCTGCAAGTATAGGCGCTATTCCCATAGTTGCCCGTTGTGTCGTAGAAAAAACCATTACCGGCTCATGTTCTTCTAGCTGACTCTTTAATTCCTTATAACGATCAGTAGAACGTTCTTTGTCATCGATTTTAATCAACAACTTTTCTAGCCCACTTTTTGAAGATCTAAAATTTTGATAATAAAGAACTATTAGATTTTTAAGCCCTTCTTTAATTCCTTTCCAGCGTAATGGAAATTTGTATGTATCATAGACTTTATCATTAGTTCGCTTTCGCGAAAGCGATAACTCTACACGTTTTCTTGCACGAGATAAAACTCCTGTTAAAGGATGAAGTCCTGTATTAGAAATCACCACTTCTTTAAATCCTAACTCTTCCTGAAGTGGAAATATAGTGTTGTTCCAAAAAACGACCTCAAAACCCATTTGCTCACCAATTTCTTTAAAATCAGTAAAAGCAAAATTCCTTAACCCCACACCATCTGGTAGAAGTACAAATATCTTAGGCTTATGGTCTGACATCTAGAAACTGTTTTTGATGGTTTAAATTCCATAAATCATCACTTTCTAGCGATTCCTTAAAAAGTGTTGCACTATTCCCTGTGCCAAATGTATTTTCGATTTCAAAACGCTCTTCTGGCAGATTTAAAATCGCCTCTAAAATTTCTTTTTTATCGGCATTTACATTGATCACTGCACTAGAAGTAACTCTATTTAACTGTCTTGATCCAATGTTTATGGATGGTATTCCATAATACGGTGCTTCTCGCACACCTGCACTGCTATTACCTATCATAAAAGAGGCATATTTAAGCGCTACTAGAAAATATTCAAATCTTAAAGAAGGTAGTATTCTAAATTGTTTATGAGACGCTATACTTTTCCAAGCATCTAGTATAATACTAGAACCGTGATCGTTATTAGGGTAAATGATTAAATAATTCTTACCAGATTCTATCATAGCATCTCTTAATGCATAGATTTGATCTTTTAATAAATCAACCTCGGTAGTTACTGGATGAAACATGCATATCGCATATTCTTTAAAATCGATGTCATAATAATTCTTCACTTCTTCTAGATCTGGAAGTTGATCTGAGAACATGATATCGACATCTGGAGAACCTATTACAGAAATTGCTTGTGGTAATTCTCCCATTTGCATCAGTCTGTTTTTTGCTTCTATGTTAGACACATAATGTACATGACAAAGCTTTGAAACCGCATGACGTATCAATTCGTCTATAGTACCGCTTAATTCTCCACCTTCTATATGAGCTACTAAAATATTATTCAAAGCTCCTACAGTTGCTGCTGCCAGCGCCTCTACTCTATCTCCATGAACGACTATTAAATCTGGCTCTACCTCTTTTACATAAGCACTAAAACCTTCTATAGTTTTAGCCAGTGTAAGATCCATCGTATTCTCACTTGTAAAGTTCTCAAATCGATAAAGATGAGGGAAATTACATCGTTCTATCTCTACAATCGTATCGCCATAAATAGGAATTAGATGCATACCAGTTGCAAATACATAGGGATCAAAACCATCGTGCTCCACAAGCATTTGAATCAAGGATTTTATTTTGCCAAAATCTGCTCGAGTACCTGTAAGAAATGCTATTTTTTTTATTCCAATCATGAAAGCTCTACATCACTTTTAAGCAACTGACTATCTATCTCTATATCTCTAAGAGCAACCTGACCTAAAACCTGATCATAATCTACTGCTAGTATTTCTCCTGTACCTGGTCTTTTTACCCAAATATTATCTTTAGAAAAAGCCTCTCCTTTTTTAATAGGTTGTATAGCACATACGGTTGCAAAGGCAAAATCTATAGTCACTTGCTCTTCGGCAGCTGGTTCTTTTGTCCCACCACGCATTTGTTGTAGTAACGCACTTCCTTCTATTAATTCTTTGGTTTCTTTCTCGTCCATAGAACACACTATATCTGGACCTGTGCGCTGCATGTGGTCTGTAAAGTGTCTTTCTAAAATAGATGCTCCTAACGCTACAGCACCAAAACACGCTAGATTAGAAACTGTATGATCTGACAGTCCAAAAACCAAATCTGGAAAAGCCTCATGCATCTCTACCATTGCTCCATAACGTACGAGATGTGCTGGTGTTGGATATAAATTGGTTGTATGTAAAATCGCTAGTGGTACGTTGTGTTTTTTAAATATAGCAACCGCTTTAGAAACACTCTCTATGGTATTCATTCCTGTACTGAGAATCACAGGTTTTTGAAAACTAGCGATATGTTCTAGTAAAGGATAATTATTACACTCACCACTACCTATTTTATAGCCTTCTACATCCATAGATTGCAATCTATTTGCAGCTGCTCTAGAAAAAGGGGTTGATATAAAGATCATTCCTTTTTCTTCTACATAGGCTTTTAATGCTCTTTCATCTTCTTCATTAAGAGCACAACGCTCCATTATTTCATAGATAGAAACGTCTGCATTACCTGGTATCACTTTCTTTGCAGCACCAGTCATCTCATCTTCTACGATATGCGTTTGGTGTTTAAGAACCTCTACACCAGCTCTCGCTGCTGCGTCTACCATTTCTTTTGCAGCTGTTAGACTACCTTCATGGTTAATACCTAATTCTGCGATTATTAATGGCGGATAATCTGGACCTATTTTACGTCCTGCTATTTCTATAAATGGATTCATAGTTAATTGTTAATTGCGGCATTTGCCATATGGAAACTCATTACAATCATATCGAGGTAACGCTTGTTTCCTATTGTGCAAATCATTTGATGTAATATCCCTAGATTCTACATTAAATGAAAACCGCACCTGATGCTTTTCTAGCAAGGATTCTGTTTCTTTTGTAAAGGTATGAAATCCTCCATAAGGGTAACAAAATGTCTTTATATCTAATGGAACAATATGAGTCATTAAATGTTCAAAGGAATCTACTATTTCTTCTTCTTGTCTAGCAAGACTTAACTTACTCATGATTAGATGATTTACCGTGTGACTACCTATGACCATTCCTTTTTCTTGCATCTCGATCATTTCTGTAGGTGATATATAAGTTTCAGAAAATAAGTGATCTTGGTTTTCAAAAAAATGATCCATTAACGCATCTAGAATAGACTCTCTATAGTCATAATCTATGTAATAATTTAATGTGCGTTTTACCAGTGCTGCATGAGCATCATTAACCTGTAATTGATAGGTATCTTCTTTAAAGGCGGTTATTTCTTCGTCCTTTAAATGCTTGTTTTCTAGAATTTCATTTAATTTGAGATACACTTCTTCACCACTGTTCTTACCCAATAATAAGTGTATGCGATGTACATCTAGTATTTTCTGCTGTTGATGTACTCCTGTGTTGATATAAAACAATCCCCATAGTTTTCTTTCTAACAGAATGGGCATTACATATTTATAATGATCTTTAAAGCCATCGTCAAAGGTTAGAACAACTCCTTGTACAGGTTGCCCAGTTTCTAAACTTTTCCAAAAATCATTTTTATCTACAAACCCATAAGTTTCTTCAAAAAAATCTAATTGTTTTTCAAAATCCTCTACATGTAGGTTTTTAAAAAACGGCAGGTTTGTAGAGTCAGGTCTTACATAATGATACATAACTGCTTTCATCATAAGGCACTATTTTCTATAATAGGTACAAGAAGATCTTTTTGTTTTTTATCTCTTAAGTAGTTGGTAATTCCGCTTTCGCGAAAGCGAGAATACAACATCTCTACACTACTCTCGTCAAACATTGCGTTTTTATAAATCTTATCTTTATTTGAATCTTTAATTTGAGGCATAGAAATTAATCGATCATATTGATTAATTAGGGATGCACAAGTCTTAAAAGATTTAATAAGCAATCGATTACATATCACATGAAAAGTATCTAGCGGATACATATCTGGACGTATTTGATGTATCACTTTTCCAGTATCTATTCCTCTATCTATATTCATAAAAGTGACACCGCAATATTCTGGTTCATCATTTACAAATGGCCAGAAGTTAGTCCCACTACCTCGATAATAGGGCGATAATCCTAAATGTATATTTATAAAACGATCTGGAAATGCCTCTATCAAAGGCGCTTTGATTATAGAGCAACCGTATGAAATTATTAAATCTGGAGACAACTCAATAATTTCTTGAACGATCTCTGGATCATTAATAGCTCCTTTTTCAATATGTTTAGATTGTGATAGATCTTGACTATACGCAACAAATATTGAAAAGAAATCGATCTCTGTTTGTTCTCTAGCCTGTAAATGTTGAAATCTAAGATGAGACTGCTTTGTATCTTTAATTTTAGAAACTAGATTTCTTTCAATACTCTCGCAGTAAGTCCTGACTACCTCTATTCCAGGCTGCAACGAGATGTACATCTTGAAAAAATCATGACGCAATTCTCCAGAAGTTAAAAGTACAACTCTTTTCATGAGGCATGCATTTCTAGCATTAACTCAGCAAATTTAAAATCGGTGATATCATCTATATCTACTCTAGAAAATGGATGATCTACGACCATAGCAAAATTATGTTCTGCAAGAATGTTTCCTTCTAAAATCTCACTCACCTTTGTGATATAAAGCAGCCCATTTTCTCGATACAATTGTGGCAAATCCTGACTTCTTTGTCCCATAATATAGTTTTCTGGCACAAATTTATCGCCCACTATTTTACCGAATTTTTCTTTTAGAAAATCCACCGTCATTAAACTATCTACTTTAGAACTCTCAAAAGATTCTAAAGATTCTTTCAGTAAATTCCCTGGTCGCAACGGATTTGTAGGTTGTAACAAGATGACATTTTCATAAGAACCTGATAGGGATTCCAGAGTATGCTGCATCGCACTTATAACAGGCTCATGATCACCAGATAGTTCTGTTGGCCTTTTGATCACTTCTACGCCACAATCCATAGCCACTTGCGCTATGTCATTACTGTCTGTGGTAACGACGATTTTATCAATTAGACTACCAGCTAATAAAGCATATTGTATACTATGCTGGATTAATGGTATACCATCTAATTCTTTTAAGTTTTTTCCAGGCAGCCTTTTTGAGCCACCGCGTGCTGGTATAATGACTAGGTTAGTTAGTTGCATAGTTGGGTTCTGTAGATTGATACATTAGTAGTACTTTCTTTGTAACAATTGTGCGAGATAAATGCTCTTGCGCATAGAGCTGATTGTATTCAAAAGCTTTTTGAATCATATCTAAGTTTTGTATAGTAAAAGTAATGTGTTGCTTAATTTCTTCCATATCCTCACAATCTTCAATAAGCAAGCCATTAGACTGATGCGTCAAAACCTCGGCCGTGGCGTTTCCTGGATTGCTTTGGATAGGAAAAGCACCGCTGCAAATAGCCTCTAACATGGTATTAGGCATACCGTCAGAATTGCTGTTACCTATATAAATTAGAGATGAAGACATAAGCTTAAGTATTTGATCATGACTCAAAATACCATTTACGGTTATGTCTAGTTCCTTCTGGTTTTGAAATGCTCTGACCTCAGGATTTGTAGCACCGAAAACGATAATTTTATAATCAATGAGTAATTTACTTATAGAAACTATTGCTTCTAAAACTGGCAATGCTCTACCAGATCTATTTTGATTTCCTTTTATGAGAATAACCTTCCTTTCTGCAACAGGTTTTATATATTTTTGAATAGCTGTTAGTTTAAAACCACCACCACCAGGAAAGGCACCTAAGAAATCTCCTTTAAAACCATGTTTAATTGCAATCTTATGATCTCTTAAACAGTCTGTAATTAGGTAATTGACTCGTGGTAATACTTTTTGAATATCATTTAAATACTCTGGTATATTTTGATAATAATACAAATCGCTACCCCATGAAGAATACATCCATTTTATATTCTCATGTTTTTTCATCACCTTAAAAATAGGTGTGCATGAAATATATAAAGCAAAACTATGAACTGCATCTGGTTGTATTTCTAAAAGCGCTTTTTCAAATGCTGTTTCTACAGACACGTCTAATTTTGATGATAGAAACGAGAAGAATTTAGGTAACCGTTTTTTAATAAAGGTTCTTCCTCTCTTCTTTAAAAACCCTTTTTTCCAGTCTACATATTGAGTCATCCAACTCAAAGCAGGAGAATATCCTTGATCTAATATATCAAACCAGAATACCTCATATCCACTTTCCTTCAACTGTTCAGACCAGCGAGTAAAGTGCAGATTATTCATGGAAACGAGAAGGATTTTCATATGTTAAATTAGGTTAGCGGATTATAAATAGGCTGATTAAAATTTATTTTATTATTTCTACTTAGTAATAAATCTAACTTCAAGATAAACTCATTAGACATAGGGTCTACATAATGAACCAAATCATCATTTAAGTAATTCTGGTAATGCATTAATCCAACCTTATGAAAAATAATAGTCGGTATATTTAAAAGCGTTGCTTCAATTAAACTGCCCGACCATAACGTTATATGGATTGACGCTTTAGTCATGGCAATGGACAACGACTCAATTTTTGGATCTTGAAATGAATATTTTGAACTATCAACTTTACTGTGATTTAAAAAATTGATATAAATTTCTTTATCATCACTATTCCTAGGATGAAACCTTAAAATAAAATGATAATTTCCAAATTTCATAGCGTGAAGAAGTGAATCTGGAAAAATTTCTTCAAGAGGCGAAAGGCTTAGAAGTTGTAATGTATATAAAACTTTAGCTGGAGTAGTCAAATCATTAGAGATACTCAAAGAAGTTTCTTTTAAGGAATAACCCAACCAAGGTTGATTCACTACTATGGCGCGATTAGGAGATTTTATCCAAAGATCAAAATTTCTTGCTGTGTATTGATCCCAAACCCAATAAGTGAGAGGCATAGTATTAAATCCTTTATTAGGAACTTTAGTCCAAAACGAATAAGCCATATGAAGATTAGACTGCGGCCCGTGTTGAAACTCTACTGTTTCTATTCCAAGATAATTAGCTGCCACCATAGCTGCAGCAGTGCTATCAAATCCGTAATAACTAACAAATATTATTTTTTGTGCTTTAGCTTTTATAAAACATTTTTTATAAAAAGGAATGTCCGAAGATACTTTACGCGTCCAATTTGTTATACTTTTTAAATCTAATCCCATTTCTTTAGTGAACCATGCTTGGTTTTTACAAAATTCAAAGAAGTCATTGTATAAACTTAGTGATGGAGTGCTCTTTTCAAATCTATATTTAAAAATCTTATTTTTTAATACTTGCACCCTTCTATAATGCCTTACTGCAGCAGTTAAATCTATAGTTTTTTTTCGATTATACACTGGCAATAAAAGTTTATCAAAATCAAAAGTAATAGAGTTTGATTGTAGGTTATGATGAGCAATCATACTATCAAAAAAACGATTGAAATAAAGAGAATTATTTATTATCCTATGCATACTATGACCAAAGAAAATCAATTTATTATTTCTTATTTGCTTATTTAATAAGACAAGCTCTTTGAAATCTTTCCACCATTGAATTCCTTTAGTACTATAATTTTCGTTTACTGTTTTTTGAAAAGGTTTTGTTGAAGTTTTTTGACCTGGTTTTAGGATATGTTGACATAAACGTATGTAGAGTTTAAATCTTATTTTAGGCCATACATGAATTCCATTTATTTCCCACTCATTTACTGGAAAAGTTTTTTCCAATTCAAGAATTAAATCCTTGATATCATAAAAAGAATTCACTTTATCTTTCATATAAGTCTTCACATTTATTTTTTATTATTGAAATCTAAAGCTTTTCTATTTGTTAAATTTATAGTACTTACTTAAAATAGGTTTTCATCAATGTTTTCTTTAAACACATTTTCTTGAATCCTTATTTAGTTTACCATTAAATGAGCACCTTTATAACCGCTAAATCTGTATCATACTCATAAAAGTACGGACGGTTGCGATAATGCAAGATAATCGTTTCTAGTAGTCTATCATTAACCAGATCCATATCTAGAACAGGTTTCGTTTTTTTGTTAAGGATTTTTTTAATTTTATCCTTATTATTTTTTAAAACCTTGGTTATTCTTATCTCCACAGGATTTTCTGGTGGCTGTACTATTAGGCTCGCAAATAAACCGATAATTTCTTGTTGATAGTTTTCAAATTCCCAGATTTCGGTAGGTTCTTTTAAACGTGTATATGCAGCAGGATCACAGGCCAAACCCCATTGATCATCTAAGTTGACTTTCGTTGTGTTACGCTTTCGCGAAAGCGTGTAATATTCATGATTCACCTTTTCTAAGTAGCTATGAAACGGTTGCTTACTTTTTTTATCTCTGTAGCCCTTTGCATGCCATTGATGCAATAACAAAACATCTTTCTTGTACAAATTAGTCTGTACACCGATGCGTTCTAGACGGTCAAACATATCGGCATCTTCGGCACCCCAACTGTGATAGAACTCATCAAAACCATTTATGGTTTGTAATTTCTCTGTATTAAAAATAGCTGTGCCGGTTAATCCACCTATAAAATCTATATGATAATCACTGAATGCTTTTAAGCTCTTACTTTCTTCTTCTTTTAAAAATCCATAAGGAAAATTAATCACCTCATTTTCTGAGGCTAGTATCAACGCCTTTTCTATAAATTCTGGATGCGCTATACAATCCATATCTAGCACCATAAAAAAGGTAGCTGTACAATCGCGCAATACCATATTAATAGCACGCGTTTTATGGAAAAGTTGACCTTGCGTAGGGCAAAGTATGAAATAAATTTTGGGAAAACTTTCTTCTAGTAATGCTTTAAATTTGTGTTGATAATCTATATCACTACCGTAATCTACAATTACTAATCGAGTTGTATCATTAAGTTGTGGCACTATCGATGCAATACTACGTCTAACCGTATTCAAATCACGATTGCGATTAGGTATGACTATGGTAACGCTTTTAGACATAAATAAGATTTGTTCTCGTGTTCATAAAATTATAAAGCTAGTAATTATAACAAGATATAATCACATCACTATATTTAAAATTTTTTAGGTTTATTATTAATAAATGAAATGATAAAAAAGTATCTTTTAAAAGCATAAAATATGTCCACAAACATATTCTTAATAGCACGATAAGAACTCATGACCAATCCTTTTGATGCAGATAAAAATTTAATATCTTCATGCCACAATTGATAGTTACCTATTACATCGTTTTTAAATCTAAAAAACAATTGCCCTTTAGAACGTTTAATTTGATAGTTAAAAATGGACGGTACAAAATCGATTTCATAACCTTTATCAAGAATTCTTTTAGACCATTCTTTATCTTCAAATGTGGAAACATCTTCATTAAAAGGATGCTTTTCCCAGACTTTTCTACTAAACGCTGATCCTGAAAATATCAATCCGGACCTGTTAGGATCATCTTTTGCTTTAATATCATTGATATAGTTCCTATAATCATTAGAATTATGTAAACACCGCACTCCTGCCAGATTATCGTTTTGATCAAACTTATCTTGAATTAACTTAAAGAAGTCGTGACTTA
Organism: Nonlabens sp. Asnod2-A12; assembly: GCF_045063745.1. Lineage (NCBI taxonomy): Bacteria > Pseudomonadati > Bacteroidota > Flavobacteriia > Flavobacteriales > Flavobacteriaceae > Nonlabens > Nonlabens sp. Asnod2-A12. Next base: position 1,365,510 of record NZ_JBEFOB010000003.1, read on the forward strand.
CTGGATAAGAATGAGCACTAAAAATAACAATTATATCGTGAGTAGCTTTTTGTGCCGCAAAATTTGCACTGCCACCATAACTAAATTTTTTAATAGTTTCAAATCGTGTATTGTACTTTATGGATACTTCTTTGCTTCTATCGGTAGATAAGTTATCTATTACTACAATTTCAGCAATGTCATGTGTGTAGCGTTCTCTAAGATTTTTAAGTAAAAACTCTAAAGCTACATCTTGATTCTTGTTTCGTATGACTACAGTTATCATTTTACAGATGCTTTTTGTTCTTTTAAAATACCGATTAACTTCAATGGTTTCACGATAACTTTACCGATTTTATATTCTAAAGATTGTTGTAATCGCTGTTCTTTTTTCCTACTGGTAACTAGATGATGTGTAAATACTTTAATACAGTTATCAAAATCTTCTATATAGATTTCTCTATGTTTATGAATCAAATACTCTTTTACTTTTTCTGCTTTAGTTTTTATAGTTTGTACGAGCATAGATTGAGTTGCTTTACGGTAATAAAACAATGGTTTAGGTAAGATGTGGTATTTATAACCTCTTTTTGTTACGGAAAGCCAAAAATCCCAATCCTCAAAACCGTCCTTCATGGACTCATCATAACCGCCTACTTCTATCCAAAGTTCTTTTTTGTATAGGGATGTAGCCACTAATTGATTTACATAAAGTAGACTCTTATAAGAATTGCCTTTAGGCTTATGAACCATGACTACATTATCAATACTTTCTTTGAAGAATATGCTATAACAGCCTACGATAGCGACTTTTTTATTGGCGTTAAAAACGGCAATTGTTTCTTTTAAGTAGTTTGAATGTAATAAATCGTCTGCATCTAAGGGTAATATGAAATCTCCTTTTGCCACCGCGATTCCAGCATTTCTTGCACTAGAAAGGCCACCATTTTCTTTTTTAAGGTACCTAAAGCGAGCATCTTTCTCACACCACTTTTGTGCTACGGTCTCGGTTTGATCTGGACTACCGTCATTAACGATTATACATTCCCAGCTTTTACATGATTGATCAAGAACAGACTTCAATGAGGTATCTAGATAATGAGCTTGCTTGTAACAAGGAACAATTATAGATATCTGAGGCTGAGAGTCGATCATAAATTCGTTGAATAGGTTTTACTTTACAAATCTAATATGTTTTAAAGGAATGGTCCTTGACTATTATATTTATATATTAATCTAAATGTTTAAGCTTCATTGATAATCTTTATGATTTGAGAAACAGCTTTTCCATCACCGTAAGGATTTACGGCACTAGCCATACGATCATAATGACTTTTATTTAGAATTAGCTTTCTTGTCTCACTTACTATTCGTTCTTGGTCATTACCCACTAAAATAACAGCTCCACTATCTACAGCTTCCTGTCTTTCTGTAAATTCTCGAATAACTATCACAGGTTTATTGAGCGATGGTGCTTCTTCTTGAATCCCACCACTATCTGTAATAATTAGATAACTGCGTTTCATCAACCATATGAACAACTCATAATCTAGTGGTTTTAATAATATGATGTTATCTATTCCTTCTAGCTCTTCACCTACTGGATTTAGAATTTTCGGATTCAAATGAACTGGAAAAACGATATTATAATTCGGAAATTCATTTGCGATAGATTTTAATGCTTTACATATTTCTAGAATTCCATTACCTTGATTTTCTCTACGGTGGCTGGTAACTAGAATAACATTAGAATCACCTATAGATTTCTTAAAATCAAGTAGTCTTTGTGATGGTGTTTCTTCCACAATTTTCAAACCTAACAAAAGAGCATCTATAACTGTATTACCTGTTACAGTTATGGTTTGCTCATCTATTTTTTCATCTAATAATTCTTGTCTAGATTGTGCTGTAGGTGCCATGTGCAATGAGGCTAGTCTAGAAATGATTTGACGATTTGCTTCTTCTGGAAATGGAGAATAAATATTATGTGTACGCAACCCTGCTTCTATGTGTACAATTTTTTTTTGAACATAAAAAGATGCTAATGCCGTAATCATTGCCGTAGTTGTATCTCCATGCACAAATACATAATCAGGATTAAAATCATTGATAATATTAGAAACACCATCCATTAATTTACTTGACAAAGATGATAAACTCTGATTAGGTTTCATTAAATCTAAGTCACTATCCGCTACTAAATCAAAAAAAAGCATTACTTGGTCCAGCATTTGTCTATGCTGTGCTGTTATGCAAACATGCAGATTAAATACATCTGGCTTTGATTGAAATCCTTTTATTAAAGGTGCCATCTTAATAGCCTCTGGTCTAGTACCTATTACAACGAGTATTTTTTTCATAAATTAGTCTATTAAGTTTTGGCACTAATTAATTTCATGTATGACAAGTCTTATCTAACATTAAATACAATGTCTTATTTAAAAAATCACCTTTTCATCATAAGAAAAAAGTACCGTAGTAGTAGCCTGAATAATATATTGATATCTAAATTAAAAAAACATTTTCTATTGTTGATTTTAAACAATTATCCTTTTGATCCTTTTAAGAGAATAGAGAAACATCCATATAAGTGATGAACCACTTACCTCATACTTTTTCAAAATATTGAAACTCACCTTAAAAGACTTAGAGATTACTAAAAGATCCAATAGCTTCTCATAGTGCTTTATATGAGCATTGAAAACAGGAGCCAAGTTATACTGAAAACAATCCTGATCAACACTGAAAATGTCTTTAATAATGCCTTTGTGGTTTTTGAAAAAATAGTCTGAAGCCTCTTTCTTGTTTAATTGATTTAAAACTAAGAAACGCTTAGTAACTTCATTAAAACTAAATGTTTGTTGAAGTTTAGTAAACATATTATCAATTAAGTCATGTTTAAAACCACCTGAAGAACTAATCTCTGTTGTTAAAGAAGAACCGTGAACTCTATATTTATACACACTTTCCTCAATCTTATTACACTTCAGCTTAGTCAAATTTGATAACCAAAATGCATAATCCTCAATTCTGAACAAATCAACGTCATAATAATTATCTTTAAATAAACTCGCCTTTCCTAAAAAACTAGGACCTATAATGTTTTGAAATAATAATTCCCTTACAACACCTACTGATTGTTTTTTAATTAAGGTATTATTCTGATTCACAATATCGTAATTAGAAAAAACAAAATCTGATTCAGTTTGAGTTATACTTTTTAACAAAACTTCTAAATAATTACTCTTAAACACATTGTCATCGCTTGTCCAAGTGACATAATCACCTTTTGCTATAGCAAAACCTTTATTTAAAGTGTAAGGAAGTTGTTTATTTATCTCGTTTTGAATAATTTTTATTCTGTTATCTAATTTTTGATATTTAGTTGCAATATTCAGACTTTGATCGGTTGAGTAATCGTTAACTATTATAAGTTCCCAATTTTCTATAGTTTGATTCAAACAACTATCTAATGCCTGTGCAAGAAACTCTTCACCATTATAAAGAGGTAAAATTATAGAAATTAAAGGTGTAGTATTCACTTGGTCTATTTATAAATTTAGAATGTAACTAATGGAAATCTTAAACTTAGTTAACAAAGAGAATATAACTTCTATCACAAATAACTCTTAGCTTTATGACTTGCCAATGTTGTAATTCTATTCGTTTACACAGCGAAATTGCACTTAATTTATATATGATGCTTTTCTTCTATTAATTATTAAGAACGAATATACTTCATTATCACATAGCCTTTTCCAGTAAGATAAGTTACCCCTATCGCAAATGGGTAAAATACTCCTTTTATGCCAAAAAATTTAACCAAAAGTGAAGTAGTTTTCCAAATTTTATCTGGTAGAACTTTGAACTTTGCTAGTTCATAATTTATTAGCAATTGATTGGATAGCATCCATTTGTTCATCTCTATAGCATCTGTATTTTTAAAGTAATTTACAGTCTCTAAAAAATTGTCTGCAATTGTCGCTTTGAAAATATTCATGTCTTTTTTTGCCATCTCAACAATACCTTGATCATGAATTCTACGATGAGTTAAAATCTCATTTATCAAAAAACCATTTTCGGTCAATAACAACAGCTTTATATTATACTGGTATTCAGTAGCCTGATCTCTTAGACCAGCTAAAAAATCGATTTGATCTGCATATTTTCTTTTTACAAGAAGGTCATTAGTGATCCATGCCGTTTTAAAGTCTGCAAATCTCATGGCAGTTAGCTCTGCGGTAGTACGATCGATCTCATACGGTCTTTCTAATAGTCCAGTCTCGTCGAAATTGATACAATCACCTACGACGAAATCATAATTACCTTCCTTTAGGTACTTCATACTCGTCTCTAAATGATGTGGCAACATCACATCATCACTATCAAAAAACTTTACGTAATCTCCTTTTGATAAAGTATATCCATAATTCCTTGAGTAATTAGCACCCTTTGGTACACTTTCAGGTCTCTGTAAATAAGTAAATCGCTCATCGTTATTTACAAACTCTTGTACGATTTCGTCAGTATTATCCGTAGAACCATCATCCACTATAATACACTCAAAAGCACTATAAGTCTGATTTGCAATGGATGTAAGCGTCTCTATGATATACGCTGCTCGATTATAAGTTGCAATAATTATAGAAATCATATTATTAATTAGTCTTTACTATTTTTTTAAAACCTTCAGCAATTGTGATTATGGAACGACTCCATTTAAAAGATCTACTGTTTTTGATTCGCTGGTTTTCTTTTTTGAGCCTATTATTTTCCTTTATAAACTCTCTGAAAAAAAAGGCGTCGTGTTGCTTATAATCTTGACGATATTTATTGAATAATTGCATTCGCAATTCTAAGTCGTTGGATTCAGCAGTATCATTTCTAGAAAATTCTGTATCTGTATAGTTAAAGAGGACTTCTCGCACCACGCCATAACGATATCCTTCTTTTAAGATTCTTATATTCAAATCCCAATCTTCATAATTATCTTTCATTGCTACATCATAAAGTCCTGCTTCAAGTATGGCGCTCTTTTTAAATAACAAGCAAGAAAGAGCTCCGTTATTCATCAAACAAGATTGTAAAGATATTTCTTGAGGAATGTAAGGCATTATTTTCTTGCCTTTTACCACACGCACATAACCGCACATTACAGCTCCATATTGATCATTTTCGGCAAATTTATCAAGAGCTTTTTCTACAAAAGTGTCGTCAAAATAATCGTCTGCATCTAGCGTTAGAATATAATCCCCTGCAGCTTTGAGTATGCCATTATTTCTAGACACACAAACACCTTCATTTTTTTGATCAATAATTAAAATAGAATCATGAACTTTTTCAAGTTCTTTAATTACAGCAAGAGAATCATCTGTAGAGCCATCATTGACTACTATAATTTCATCGATAAAAACAGTTTGTTGTAGCAAACTATCTATGGCTATACTTATAGTAGATTGAGCATTATAGCATGGAATAACAGCAGATACTAACATGATTCAAAATTAAACTTTTAATACTTATGAATTCCTATAAGTAGGATTGTTTCGCTTTTTGGCGTGAGTATAATAAATTCAAATAAAGTAACCCTATATAACTTCTTCTTTTCAAGATCTTTTCTTCTCTAAAACAAACGCAAATAAGCTTATTATTAAATTTATAATTTTAATGAAAAAATTATTTGTAGATACAATTTCTATCTTCTCATTTACATTACTGTATACACTATCATGTAAGTGTTTCCCTTTGAGTAATTCATTGAAATTAGAATCGTAAAGATTATAATTCTCAATAAGAACTTTTTTGATTTCTGAATTATGGTTTTCTACATTAGCTACAGTAGTAGAGATGCCGCCTTCATAAAAGTTGGAAATAATCACATCTATTTTTTTATAACTTACATTTTCAACGCAAATGGTTTTCAAGAAAAATGCCCAGTCAGAAACTATTTTCAAATCTGTGCGGTAATTTCCATAAAGATCAAATAGTTCTTTTTTGATAAAAGTTGCTGGATGGCCTAGAGATGTGTTCTTGAAAAAATTAAAATCTAACTTTTTAGGATAGCGATGTATAAAATCAGGTCTATCATCACTTATTATAGATAAATCTCCATAAATTATACTCGTATTATTATCTAAATACGGCTGTACTTTATGAATAATGTAATTCTTGTATAGGGTATCCCCACTATTTAGAAAAAGAACATAATTTCCATTTGCCTGTGCAATTCCTTTATTCATTGCATCATAAATCCCTTTATCAGGCTCACTCACCCAATAACTATAATTATCTTTAGTTTTTTGAATCAGTTCTTTGCTACCATCACTACTATTCCCATCTATAATGATATGCTCAAAGTCTTTTACAGTCTGTTCTTGGACACTTTTTAGAGTACGTTGGAGACCTGTGATGTCATTATAATTGATAGTTATGATGGAAATATTCATATTTATTTATTCAGGTCAGAGCTGAAATATAATAATAAGTAAAGCCATATGGACTTTAGAAGTTGCAATAATGTATATTTTTTTTTAATTCAAAATTGATTAACCTATTTATATCTAAATAGAATGCCATATTTTTGGCAAAAAACCAATCCATGATTTTATATCGGATAAAGCGTAAAATAATTAATATTTTAAAGAAGCAATTCCATTTGGTTGAAAAATCATCGATTTCAATCGATGCATATCGTCGTAAAAAATTACAATTATATTGCGGTATAAATAAAATTTTAGATGTTGGAGCAAACAGCGGTCAATATGCCTTAGAACAGATCAATGATCTTCATTACCAAGGCTCAATAATTTCTTTTGAACCTATGAAAGAGCCTTTCCAACAACTCCTTGAAAAATCAAATAAATTCACTTCTTGGGATGTTGTAAATATAGGATTAGGTCTCAAAAAAGAATCAAAACACATTAACGTAGCTCAGAACTCTTATAGTAGCTCTTTATTAGAAATGCTACCATCCCATTTAAATAATGCTCCACAATCACAATATATTGATCAAGAAGAAATACAGCTAGACACTTTATCAAATGTATATCACACTCATTGTAATAAGAGTGATAATGTTTTTCTTAAAATAGACACTCAAGGATATGAATATCAAATCTTAAAAGGTGGTTTAGAAATTTTAAGTAATATCAAAATCATTCAACTAGAAATGTCATTAATTCCACTTTATGCTGGTGAGACCACATTTGAAGATATGAAGAATTATCTCTCCGATAAACACTTTAAACTTGTATCGATTGAGCCTGGTTTTTACAGTGAAAAAACAGGACAGTTACTTCAAATGGATGGTATATTTATAAATACCAAGCTTGTAAAGCTTTAATAAAATATTTCTGTTTAATTAATAAAATTTAATCTCTTAATACGTTCCATTTCAATCCTGGCATAATAACACCAGGCCTGTAACCAGTATAAACAGAATCCACTCCAGATGTATTTTCTACATCAAAAAGGTACACAAATTCATCGTCATTTATAATCCACCTTAAATTATGTATACTAGCTATAGGTTTAAGCGCATAGGATCCAGCTTTAAGTAAATTGTAAGGAATTTCTACTTGTAAATATTGATCGCCATCCTCAAGGGCTACTATCTCTTCTGATAAATCATCGTGATATGTACGCCATAAAACTACGCCAGATTTAAAATCGTATAAATCAAATCCTATACGCAAGCCTAAGGTAGATTTAAGTACTTCATATTTAAAAGAAACAACAATAGGCATATTAGAATAAAACACTTTGTGGTCAACATCTTTTTGATAAATGGACACGGCCTTTAAATTAAAAACTTCGTCATTTTGATTTTGCAAAAACTGAGATACTAATTCAGATTCAAAATTTGATAATCCAGACGATAAATACTTATCTATTGCAACACTTGACTCACCATCATATAATACACTTCCATCTTCTAATAACAAACATCTAGTACATAATTGTTGAATACTTCCCATATTGTGACTCACAAAAAGCACCGTCCTTCCACTAGTATTAGAAATGTCCTGCATTTTACCAATAGCCTTTTTCTGAAATTCGGCATCTCCTACGGCCAGTACCTCATCTACCACTAGAATATCTGGTTCGAGAAAGGCAGCTACTGCAAACCCTAATCGCACGCGCATACCGCTAGAATAACGCTTTACTGGTGTGTCGATGTACATCTGACAACCAGAGAACTCTACAATCTCATCAATCTTACTTGCTATCTCTGTTTTAGTCATTCCTAAAATAGCACCATTGAGATATACATTTTCTCTACCTGTAAGTTCTGGATGCATACCAGTACCTACTTCTAGTAAACTCGCGATGCGACCTTTAGTTTTTATAGAACCTGTTGTAGGGCTGGTTACTCTAGAAAGTATCTTTAATAAAGTAGATTTACCAGCACCATTCTTTCCAATAATACCTAGTATCTCGCCACGTTTTACCTCAAAGTTTATATCCTTTATCGCCCACACATAATCACTAGTGGCCGCAGCACTGCGATCATTTACAGCACCTATTTTAAGATAAGGGTCTTCTTTACCTCTTATCTTAGCCCAAAATCTATTTAAATCATGACTTAAGGTACCAGTTCCTACGGTTCCTAAACGGTACTGTTTAGAAACATTTACAGCTTTTAAAATAACATCATCACTCATCGCTTGTAGTTTTAAAAGGACACACAACCAGTAAGCCTTGCTGTATATTATGAATTACCTGATTAGATGGTAATGAACTTTCATGATTCTTTATGATAGTCACCGCTTCATTTACCCCTATCTCATTCTTTATAAATTCTGGTTGATAAGTATTTAAACCTACAGCCAATAAATAATCGTGATACTTAACACCATCACCATAAATATTATCTGAAAACTTAACCTGTACAGCCGGTATTTGATAAGCATGTGCCACTATAACACCGTGTAAAGAAGAAGATAAAATATGTTCACAACTTAGTATTTCACTAGTTGTTTCTTCTATATCGTTGGTATTAAAATCTATAATTTTGACACCTTTACGTTGCCCATAAAGTTTCTTTGCTGTTTCTAGGTCAGTAATATGTGGTATGATTCCTAATGTATATTTTTTATCTACTTTAGGCTGATAATATAACGGTAATAAAAGTGCCGGATCTCCATAGACCTCTGGACACTCATAACCTAGTTCGAGGATTCGCTTTCGCGAAAGCGGACCTCTAACAGACAAAAATCTAGCACTAGCTATAGATTCATCTTTATGGTTAATACCACTACCCCATACCGTGCAATAGGTATTGATATGAGCGAGTACACTACCAATCGTTACATATAAAGGACTAAATAGGTTTCTAATAGAAAATTTTTGAGCACGTACCCAAGTTACTTTTTTACCAGAAATTTTTTCTACTAGATATTTACCTAATAGATCGCCATAGTTTTCTTTCTGTTTTTTCTGGATAAAGATTTCACTCCACCAGTATAGTCGTATTGCTGCCATTATACGGTGTCGATAAAAGTTTTTTCGGTTCTATTAAAAATTACAAGACCTACTAAAAAAGCAATAATCGCTATACACGAACTGATCCCTAAACCAGAAAAAGAAATATCACCTGTACCTAATAATAGGTTTCTATATAGTTCTATCACTTGCGCTAGTGGATTTGCTTCTATAATCCATGCCCAATCTGGGCTTTTTATTTTTGCCTCGCTTAACGGATACATCACCGCACTTAAATACATTAATAGGTTGATACCAAAGGAAACTAATATAGTAAGATCTCGATACTTAGTAGTCATAGAACTCAAAATCATACCTATACCTAGTCCTAGTAAAGCCATATTGAGTATGGCCAATGGAAATAACCAAACGTATATAGATGGAACAATATCTCTATCTTTTACAAATACAAAATACAAGTAAAAGATGACAAATATAAGTAACTGTATACCATACTTAAACAGTCCTGACAGCACCTTAGAAGCCGGTACAATAAATCTAGGAAAATACACTTTACCAAATAAGCTCGCATTTGCTGTAAATGTGGAACTAGAAGAAGTTAGACATTCTTTAAAATAATTCCATAAGGTAATACCTGCCAGATTAAATAGAAATGGTGGTACACCGCTTGTTTTAATATCTGCAAATGTGTTAAAAACTAGCGTAAAAACCACACTCGTAAAAAGTGGCTGAATTAAAAACCATAAAGGCCCTAAAACGGTTTGTTTATAGACAGTGACAATATCTCGCTTAACAAAAAGAACTAGCAGGTCTCTATAACGCCATATTTCTTTTAGGTTCAGGTCAATTAATTTTCCTTTAGGCTTGATTTCATAAAGCCAGTCTTTATCTGACATAAATTAGCTCTTAAGTTTAAATATAGATCGTACGACTTTTTTAATTTTCATTAAAAAACCATCTTTCACATCATTTTCATGATATCCATTACCATAGGCTCCATAACCATAGCCGTAACCGTAACCGTAGCCATAACCGTAAGTCCCTTTATCACTAAAATGATTAAATATAAAACTCAGGTTTTTTATTTCATCCCTTTTATATCTATCATTCACCATATCTAGCATTCCCTTTTTAGTATAGCCCTGACGTACCATGTATAGAGATGCATCAGCATGTTTTGCTATTTCTAACGCATCTGCCACCAGGCCTAATGGTGGTGTGTCTAGAATGATGTAATCGTAATTCTTTTTAAATTCTTCTATCATGTCACCAGCACGCTTAGACATAATAAGCTCGCTAGGATTGGGCGGTACTGGACCAGAAAGCGCTATATCTAGATTTTCTATTCCTGCAGACCTTATAATATCATTTAAGGAGCAATCGTTTACTAAGTAGTTAGAAACTCCTAAATCATTATCGATCTCAAAATCATCAAATATCTTAGGCTTTCTTAAATCTAAACCTACCAGCAAGGTGCGTTTACCACTTAAAGCAAAAACAGTAGCAAGGTTGATACTGGTAAATGTCTTCCCTTCTCCACTTACACTACTGGTAACCATAATGGTACGTGAGTCGTGTTGTGATTCTTGATCGTAAATAAAGTGTAAACTAGAACGTATGCCTCTAAAAGATTCTGCTATCGTAGATTTAGGTTTGTCACGCACTATTAAATTAGTAGGATGATCCATTTTACCCACAACACCTAACACAGAAACTGGGCTCAGTTTTTCAAGGTCTTTAGGACTGTGCACATAATTATCTAAAACAGTAAGTACAAAAGCGACTGAAATAGGAGCTGCAAAAGCCACCATTAAAGCAATTAAGTAATTGATATTTGAGTCTTTGCGCTGTCCACCTCTACCTATATTTTTTGCTGCATCTATGACATAAATATCCGACACGTTTGCTGCTTTAACTAACTCTGCCTCTGCTCTTCTAGCTAGAAAGATATTATAAGCATTCTGTCTTAAATCAAACTGACGTTGTATTTTAAGATATTCTTGTTGTTCTTTAGGTAAGGTTTTAATCTGAGCTTCTATTTTATAAATCTCAGAGTTGAGTTGTTTTAACTCGCCATTAAGTTGAGCTTTTGAACTAGAAATATTTTCAAAAATAACTTCTTTAATAGCGTTGATATCGCGATCTATTTCTCTGAAAATAGGTGCGTCTTCTCTCATGGCAAACTGCCTGCGTTTACGCTCTTCAGATAATTGTATTAATCTGGCAACACTTCCTACTACACTACCTTCTGTAATACCAACTACGGTAGGTGCCTGTATGGCTGTGTAATCTGTTTTATCTCTTAGGTAATTGCGTAGGTTATTGTAATAATCTAATTTATTTTGAAGGTTAGTTCGCTGAAATTCAAAATCAGTAAGCTTTGTATTGAAATCACTATTTTGAACTGTTGCGTCTATTAACTGACTCTTAGATTGAAAATCTTCCAATTCATTTTCAGATGCTTTAATAGCTTCGGCTTGGGCTATAAGACTACTATCGATATACTTAATCGTACTGACAGCAAATTTATTCTTACGTTCTAGTTCTCCTTTTTCTAGAACAACAGAACTGGAGTTGATATAATCTACTAACCTATCTTTATTAGAACCTCTTAAGGAAAGTTGTATGATAGAAGAACCAGTAGGCTTTTGAAGGATAGATATACCTTTATAACGACTTACCGTACCCCAGTAGTCACCAAAATTAAATAACCAAGTCCCTTTTTGAATGGTACTGCTGGTCTTTTCTATAGTCACATGTAAAAAAGGCAGATCTATAGGCTTACCAAATTCAAATTTCTGTTTCCACTCTCCTTGTGGAATATCTACCTGACCTGCTTCTTTGGTAAAATAATTAAAAGCACCTGCTTTATTTGAACTAAAATTAGCACTTAACTCAAATTCTTTGTCGTTTAAAACATTAATACGTATGGAATTGCCTTTTATTTGCAAGGCATCTTCTACGGCATAAATAAAGAAAGGTGTTTGCTTATAGGCGTCTACATTATAATACTTACCTTCTTTAATGTAATTGATATAAAACTGAAGTTCGTCCACAACTTTCTCAGCATGAGAGCGTGATTTGAATTGAGTAATCGCTGTAGTAACCTTATCTGTAGTACCACCCCAATTAAAGGTAAGACTGGTATTGCTCGTAAATAACGGATTTGAATTGTCCTTAATACTAATTAAGGATTCCATATCATAGTAGGTCTGTATAAATTGGTTCTTATAATAGGCATAACCTATACCTACACCTAGGCAAAGTAATAACAACCACCACAAGCGTATCAGTTTACTAAAAAACTGTCTAATATCAAATATACCAGTTAGGCTGTTAACTTCATTTTCTTCTTCCATGGTTAATTAGAGATATTGTTAATCAATAAAACAGTTCCTACTAACGCAGTAAACACAGATAATATAGTTGTAAAGGAAGACAAGCCAGTTGTACCTGTACCAAGGGCTTTTTGCGGTAAAGGATTCACCACGATCATATCATTAGGTTGTATGTAATAATAAGGAGAGTACACCACATCTATACTTGTTAAATCTAGCTCGTGTGTTTTCACACCATCAGGATACTGTCTTACTATTTTTACAGCGGTTAAATCGCCCGTAATGGGCACACCACCACCGTCTGCAATAGCCTCTATAATACTTACCTGATCTCTATAGATGTTTTTTTGTCCTGTACCATTTACCTCTCCTACCATAGTATATCGCAAACCATCTAATTTTACGGTAACAAATAAATTTGCGTTTTCTTTAAAATATTCAGTCAGCAGTCTTTTTTCTATCAATTCACGCAACTCTTCCACCGTCATGCCTATCGCTTTTATTTTACCCAATTGCGGCACACGTATATCTCCATGTTGATCTACCGTATAACCTGTAAAATATAAACCACCAACCTGAGAATTTCCAACAGCACTACCATCACCTTGTACGTTAAACATCTTTACCAGATCTGGATCTATAGGTGCTTTAATTTGAATAGAAAGTATATCGTTAATTTGTAAACGATAAGGTGGTTGTATTTTCCTAATAACGATCAAAGAATCGTTTGCGGTATTATTAGACTCTTGTAAATAAGTAATCTTAGATGTAGGTACGCAAGAACTCGCTATTAATAATAAAAAAAGTACCAAAACGCCTAACAGCTTTCTCATGTATAGAAAATAAAGTAAGCTGCAAATATAGAATTATTGAAGTAAAAATCTCTTTTTGATTCCATTCATTAGTATATAATCGATACATATGTTAAAAGATGTATGATAATCTCGCTTTCGCGAAAGCGGAACAAACATAAAACAATCGAGACCACACTAGCCCATCCCTAACTAATTTGAATAACACTAATATAGGAATACCATCTCAAGAGACGTCAAATTTTATGGGATGACCACACTATACTAACACTTAACACCGTAATATTGCATTTCTTAATTTAAGCAGGATTACCAATGAATTATATAACTGTAGAAAACGTTTCCAGAGCATTTGCTGACAAAGTTCTTTTTAAAGACCTATCACTAGGTATCAACCAAGGACAGAAAATAGGTTTTGTAGCAAAAAACGGTTATGGTAAATCTACTTTGCTCAATATAATCACTCGCGCAGAAGAACCGGACAGCGGTAACGTAGCTTATAGAACAGATCTAAGAATGGCGTTCTTATCGCAAGAACCTAATCTTAATCCAGAAATGACTATTGAAGAAGTAATTCTAGATAGTGACGTACCTACGATGAAAATCATAGCAGATTATGAGCACTCGATGGCAAATCCTGATGATGCTGACATGATGCAAAAAGCTCTAGATGCCATGGACGCGGCAAACGCTTGGGATTTTGAAACTAAGTACCGCCAGATTCTTTCTAAATTAAAACTGGATGATCTGACTCAAAAAGTAGGTAAATTAAGCGGTGGACAAAAAAAACGTATCGCCATGGCTATGGCTTTACTGTCAGACCCACAACTTTTAATAATGGATGAACCTACTAACCACCTAGATCTAGAAATGATCGAGTGGCTAGAGGCATACTTTAAACAAGAAGACTACACCATACTTATGGTAACACACGACCGTTATTTCTTAGACCGTGTGTGTAATGAAATTATAGAATTAGATCAAGGACAACTATACACATACAAAGGAAACTACTCTTACTACGTTGAGAAAAAGCAAGAACGTTTAGAAATAGCTCAAACTAATCAAGAAAAAGCACAACAACTTTATAAAAAGGAATTAACGTGGATGCGTCGCCAGCCTAAAGCGCGTCGTACTAAATCAAAATCTCGTATAGACGACTTCTATGTAATTAAAGAAGCCGCTCATAACCGTCGTAAAGATCATCAGGTAGAACTAGAGATTAATATGCAACGTATGGGAACAAAGGTTGTAGAATTACACAAACTGAGTAAATCGTTCGGTGATAAACATTTGATTAAGGACTTTTCTTATAATTTCATACGTGGAGAACGACTAGGAATCATAGGCAAAAATGGTACTGGAAAATCTACGTTCTTAAACATGGTTACTGGTGCACTTACTCCAGATACTGGTAAAGTAGTTATAGGAGAAACAGTTAAAATAGGGTATTACACTCAAGGTGGTATTGAAGTAAAACCTGGTCAAAAAGTCATAGATGTCGTTAAAGAATACGGTGAGTACATCCCTTTAAATAAAGGTAAAATAATCAGCGCGAGCCAGTTACTGGAGCGTTTTATGTTTGACAACAAGAAAAAGCATGATTTTGTAGAAAAACTAAGTGGTGGAGAACGCAAACGTCTTTACTTATGTACAGTTCTCATTCAAAATCCTAATTTCTTAATTCTTGATGAACCTACTAACGATCTAGATATCCCTACACTAAATGTACTAGAGAACTTCCTAATGGATTTCCCTGGTTGTATTATAGTAGTAAGTCACGACCGTTACTTTATGGATAAGATAGTAGATCATTTATTTGTATTTAATCAGTCTGGTAATATTACAGACTTCCCTGGTAACTACAGTGATTTCAGAGCTTATGTAGGTAATACAGACATCGCTCTAGATAAGGATGCCACCGAAGAAGAAAAACCAGTAGTCGTAAAAAAGGTAGAAACCACAACTGCTGCCCCTACATCTGGACCGACTAGAGAGCAACAAAAAATGCTTTCTAGAATGGAGAATAAAATCAAGCAACTGGAAGAGTTAAAGAAAAAACTACAAGACAGCTTCTTAGATCCTAACATTCATGCAGACCAAATGACTGAAAACTCTATACAACTAGAAAAAACTAAAGCACAACAAGAAGAACTAGAGATGGAATGGTTAGAATTAAGTGAGCAAATTGCTAAAAACTGACCTATTTCACACCTTATTATAGATTTAAAACCTTCCTCTTAAAACAGGAAGGTTTTTTTTGTTTCCGTTCCTCAGCCCTAAAGGGTGCGGAAACAAAGGCTTTTTGCTGTTTTGTTGTTTCCATTCCCCAACCCTAAAGGATGCGGAAACAAACGTTTTTAACCTTTATACAAATAATATAAAAAAGGACTAGTAACTTTCCCTTATGCAATATGGGGTTTTGAGGTTCTAGAAGTTTTCTAAAATCTTTTAATCTGTTTCCGTGCCTCAATACAAAACTTTTACTTTGTTTCCATTTCCCAACCCTAAAGGGTGCGGAGACAAAGGCTTTTTGCTGTTTTGTTGTTTCCATTCCCCAGCCCTAAAGGGTGCGGAAACAACTTACATCCACAAAAAAAAGGGACAGAATTAATTCTGTCCCTTTTTGATATAAATTATTTAGTATTTATAGATGTTGCTATAAATCTATTTCTCTTCTACCGGCACGCCAAAAAGATCAAAATCTTCTGCCTCGGTGATTTTTACATTCACAAAAGAGCCAACTGATAAATAATGCTTTTCTGCATCGATAAGCACCTCGTTATCCACATCTGGACTATCAAATTCTGTACGGCCTACAAAGTGATTACCACGCTTGCGATCTATCATCACCTTAAATTCTTTACCTATTTTTTGTTGGTTCAGCTCCCAAGAGATTTGAGACTGAATTTCCATGATCTCATTAGCACGTTCTTGCTTTACATCTGCTGGGACATCGTCTTCTAACTTGTAAGCATGTGTATCTTCTTCATGAGAATAAGTAAAACATCCCATACGTTCAAAACGCTGATCTTTTACCCATTGCTTTAAAATCTCAAAATCCTCCTCAGTCTCGCCAGGGTAACCTACTATAAGAGTCGTACGTATTGCCATCTCCGGAACTAACGTTCTGAATTTCTCTAGAAGTGCATTAGTTTTTTCAAAAGTAGTACCTCGACGCATCGATTTAAGAACTGGTGTAGAAATGTGCTGTAAAGGAATGTCTAGGTAAAAACACACCTTAGGCTCATTTTTCATTACATCTAGAACATCTAGTGGGAAACCGGTAGGGAATGCATAATGCATACGTATCCACTCTATTCCTTCTACTTTTGCTAGCTCACGTAATAACTCTGCCAGTCTTCTTTCTTTATATAAATCAAGACCGTAATAGGTAAGGTCTTGAGCAATAAGAATTAATTCTTTAACACCTTTTGCTGCAAGCTTTTCAGCCTCAGTAATTAGGTCTTCAATAGGTGTACTTTTATGTCCGCCACGCATTAAAGGAATCGCGCAAAAAGAGCAGGGTCTATCACAACCTTCGGCTATTTTAAAATATGCATAGTTTTTAGGTGTGGTTGTAACACGCTCACCTATCAACTCGTGCTTATAGTCTGCACCCAGTGCTTTTAATAGAGATGGTAATTCTGTAGTACCAAAATACTGGTCTACATCTGGGATTTCATTTTGAAGATCTGGTTTATAACGCTCAGACAGACATCCAGAAACAAAAACCTGATCTACCTCTCCATTTTGCTTACGTTCTACAAAGTCTAAAATCGTATTCACCGACTCCTCTTTTGCATTATCAATAAAACCGCAAGTATTAATCACGACTATATTCCCTTCTTCTTCATGCACAACGTCCTTACCACTAGCCTTTAACTGGCCCATCAGCACCTCACTATCGTACACATTCTTAGAGCAACCTAATGTAATTACGTTGATCTTATTCTTTTTTCTTGTTTTTGTTCTCATAAGCGGCTGCAAATTTACGACTTAGCCCACTACTATGTACGGTTAATGGTTGTTTTTATCTCGCTTTCGCGAAAGCGCAACTTTTAAACGCATTTATGATAATGACTACTATTAAAATGACAAACAAACAGCTCTAGAACACATCCTTATTTCTAGTCCATGAAAAAATGAAAGCAACACTTAAATCTTAAATAAATATTAAAATTTAAAACCAATGTACTAGCAGGCGATATATTAGCAGCCAACCCAATCAAAATTATTATGAAAAATTTATTATTATTAACATTGTTAATGATCAGCTATTTATCCTTTTCACAATCTACATTCTACCCAGGAACCTTAACTAAAAACGATGGATCCAAAGAGACTGTATACTTTAAGAATAAAGAATATGTAATTGATTCTAACGGAGAATTAAATATTTACCAACAAGAAAGTGATGAAAGTAAAATAATTATCTCTGCAAATGATTTTACTGAAATAGTGTCTCATAATGATCAATTATTACTAGAAACAACAGTAATAAAAGAACTTAAAAGTACAGATAAGGTAATTTTAAAAAAGCTAGTTGAGGGTGATAACAACTTATACCTTATCCGGCTAGAGGAAAACAATTATTACGTTGATCAAAAAAATGGAATCTATACGTTACTAGAAAAAAGGAAGTCTCAAAACATCAATTCAATTATCTATAAAGAATGGCTTTTCAACAACTTTAATCCATCTAATTTAATGGCTGTTGATTTTTCAAGAATCTCGTACGATCAAGATGATCTAGTGGAATACTATACTGATAATAACCCTAATGGAAATGAGTTAACACTAGAAAATAGGGTTAAACCTATCAACATATCAATATTAGGTAATTATGTAAATAATGATATTTCTCTCAAAACTGCAAGTATTGCCCATGAGAATATCAACAGTTCTAATATCAAAATAGGCTTAAATATCAATTATAATATTGATAAATTAGAAAATAGAGTCACTGCATTTGGAGGATTAAACTATTACACTTCAATAGATGGTCAAGGCAATTCTGTAGTTTTCCCTGAATCAGATATACAACGTAGAAATGCCGTTAACCCTGTAGAATTTAATTACTGGTCATTTAATCTAGGTGTACAATATAACATAAACTTTAATCGATTCAGCTTATCTCCTTATTTGAGCTATGAGTCACTTTATTTAACATCTGACAACAGAATTGCTGCGATATTTGAAGATGGCACTACCTTTTATGATTCTAGTAATTTTATCAAGGACCCTACTGCAATCAACTTAGGTTTTAAAGTTACCGCATTTAAAAATATTATAGCGACAGTAGAATATAGTTATCTCACAGACATAGCTACAAAGTATACTAATGGTTTAGACAGTCAAATTATTGAGGCTAAAATTAACAGACTAAGTATAGGGATAGGCTATAAAATATTTTAATAACTAATCAGACTTCATTAAAAACGTATCAAAGAAACCTTTGATACGTTTTTTTTTGAGCTGAACTCAAATTATATTGATGGTTTAAAATTAATCAGTATCTTAAATGTTTTATTCTATTTTATGAAAAGTCTATTCATAATTTTAAGCCTTTTAACTACCATTTTTTGCTTCTCACAAAGAACAATTACTGGGACGGTTAGCGATGTTAATGGAAAACCTATTCTTGGTTCCACCATTAAAGTGAAAGGAACATTCATTACAACTGTATCAGACCTTAGTGGTAAATATTCCATTGCTATTAATCAAAATGATTTTTTAGAATTTTCATTTTTTGGATATAAGACCAAGGAAATTAAAGTAGAAAATCAAGAGGTGATCAACATTGAACTTAAGGAGGATCCGGCTTTTATAAACGTTTACATAGGAAGAGGAAGAGAACAAGATCTGAAATTAATCACAAGAATCAATTATGAAACTTATGGTTTTCATTTTTCTAGTAAACCCAGAATAATATCTAGACCTTATTCTTTTGATTTTGGAGCACAATCTGGTTTTAATGGAAACTATAATTATAATTTAGGTTTAGAACGTAACATAACTTTTAAAGATTACACTTCGATAGATCTAAAAGCCGCTTTTGAAACGGCAAATTTTAATGATAATCAGTATCATAGTTATAAAATAAGTCTGAGTAAATTATTTAGTATTATCTCAGCAACTAAGCATCAACAATTTAGCCTAATTAGTGGTTACATGAATTATGACGGGCGTTTTGATAGTAATCAAATAGGTTACGGTTTAGGATTGAAAAAAGAAATATGGAATTTAATCCTAAGTTCAAGTTTCATTTATTGGCAAGATTTCAATGAATTGAACGCCCAAATTGTTTACTACATTAATAATTTTAATTTAAATATAGGCTACAAACACCTCGCTAGTTATGAAGAATTTCAACTAGGCATTGGTTATCATTTTTATTTCTAACTTCACCCAACTTATGAAATCTCTCCTATTGCTTTTAAGCCTTTTAATTACCAGTTTTTGCTTCTCACCAAGAATAATTACCGGAACAGTTAGCGATGCTGACGATAGTCTTCTAGGAGCTATAGTTACAGTAAAAGGAAGTAAAATCTATACAGAAACTGATTTTGATGGAAACTATTCTATTGAAGCTAAGAGTACAGATACTTTAGTATTTTCTTATACTGGTTATGATTCTCAAGAAGTCATAGTCAAAAACCAAACTGTTATTAATGTTGAATTGTCATTTGATGGTATAATCGGTTGTCGTTTCCCATTAGCTGCAAAAGAAAACATTAAATTGATCTATGGTGTAAATTATAATACCTACGGTTTAAAATATCGCAGTGAAGAAATTTCTCTTTTTGATATCAAACCTAGTATTCAGTATTCAACTGGTTTTGATAGTAATTCATACAACTCATTTAGCTTAAGAAAAAACTTCTACATTAACAATGAAAAACTAACTGCTACAGTTGCTTTTGAAACAGCCGACTTCAATAACTTACAATATCATAGTTATAAGTTTGAGGCTGAAAAAGGTATTGAGGTATTTAATCGCTATGATTTTATACATTTCAAATTAATTACAGGTTATGTCAATTACGACAGCTCTTCTAATATGAATAAAATAGGAGTGGGCTTGGGAGTTGAGAAGAAATATTTTCACGATTACATTGTAGGTGCAAATTTCATCCATTGGCAAGAATTTAATGAATTCAATGCAAATGCTTCTTATAATTGGAGAAGATGGAATATTTCAGGCAATTACAAACACCTCGCTAGTTATGAAGAATTTCAACTAGGATTAGGATACTCCTTCTATTTCTAAAACTTCCTAAAACTCTTAAAACCTTTTTTAACACCTGCCGTTACTTCTAGTGGTAAATAATTCTCTGCAGAAGGAATCGGACATGAAAACCGATTACTATAAGCACAATAAGGATTATACGTATTATTGAAATTAAGAACTACTTTTTCACTTAATGGGGATCTCAATTCCATATAACGCCCAACGACATAAGAGCCTTTATCGTTAGTCATATCTGTAAAAAAAACCGATAGGTAATTGTAGTACTCTGGATCATCTTTTAAACTAGGGCTAGATAAAACTAGTAATTTACATTTCTTCCCTTTTAAGGTAAAGTGTAAATAGCCGTATTTTACATAAGAAGCAATGCGAGAGGTAGATGTTGCTAGCTTCACCTCTTCTGTATTATTTATTTTTTCAAATCGAGCCTCAACAACAAATTCAGGATCAAAATCATAGAAATTCAAATAGCCGAAGGTTTTTCTTTCTTTGGCTGTTAATACATTATTCTCTCCCGACTTATATTCGGCAGATAAATTCTTGCGGTAGTCTAATGATTCTTGCTCATAATCTTGTGCCGATAATCCTAAACTGAAAACTAATACTAAAAAGGTGAAAGTAATTTTCATAAGATCATTTAATAAAATGGTGTCGCACTTATATTCCAAATATACCCTGCTATTTCATTATAATAAAATCGAGACAGCGTGACGATTAATGCAGCAATAACCGTTACTATCCAATGGTAGTTTTTAAATAAAACGCTAGCGCCGGTTAGTATTAATACTATCAAATGAATAGCCGCCATTAAATAAAGTGGATAATAAGCATTTGATGGAGCAAGTGGATTATCCCACACCGGATTTGTAAAAATTTGTCCAATAACAACACATAAATAAAAAGCAGCATAAATAGCAATCACTTTAGTTACAGTCGCGATACTCTTACTATTCCATATAGGCGGTCTTGTTTCTTCCAATTTCTATGCTGTTATAAATTCTTAAAATGTATGTCCTAATTTTTATAATCTTGTGGCATGACTCTATGATGAGTCATTTTCTCATAAGCGGCAGCCCAATTAAAAAGTAGCCTGTCTTCTTCATTAGGTGCTATAAAAGTAAGTCCATAAGGTTCTCCTTTGTCGTCATAACCCATAGGAACTGTCATCGCTGGAAAAAAAGCAACAGCAGCGGTACCTGCGGTGTAATTATTAATGGAGATAAAACCACTTAAATCATGAGTCTTTATGAGTTTATCAAAATATTCTTGCGCTCTAGCCGTCATAGCGGTCTTAAATTCCCAAAACTCTCCATCTGTTATACTAGGCTCGTCAATAATACCCTGGAATAAACTTTGCCCATAAGGCATAGATCGTATCGAGTCTTTTTTATTTAAATCAATAACTGTTTTCACATCCCAACCGCGAT
Organism: Nonlabens sp. Asnod2-A12; assembly: GCF_045063745.1. Classification (NCBI taxonomy): domain Bacteria; kingdom Pseudomonadati; phylum Bacteroidota; class Flavobacteriia; order Flavobacteriales; family Flavobacteriaceae; genus Nonlabens; species Nonlabens sp. Asnod2-A12. The sequence continues at coordinate 1,387,762 of NZ_JBEFOB010000003.1, forward strand.
ACGTAGAATTAGACTGACCTGCAAAATAAGCAGGAAGATCTCTCTTCATATCGGCATTAAGCAATTTTAAAAAACCATCTAATTGCGGTCTTGTATCATTTAACTCTATAAGCACCGCACCAGCTTTTTCTAGATCTAACAATGCTTGTGCATATAAAGGATTCTCTCTGAAAGAGGTCCATACTCCAAAACGCACACCTTTTACAGTTGCATTTTCTAAATTATGAGCACCAGATCTCTCTATTAATTCAAATGGTACACCTAGTGCTTGAGATAAAATAGCATTATCTATAACATTTTTAGTCATAGGTCCTGCGGTATCTAAATAACTAGAAATAGGCACAATTCCAGAACCACTAAAAGTCCCTGTAGATGGCTTATAACCTACAACACTATTTTGAGACGATGGTGATAATATCGACCCAGAAGTCTCTGTACCAATAGCAGCAACAGCAAAATTTGCAGCAACTGCAACACCACTACCACTACTAGAACCACCTGTATCTAGAGACCTTCTTCCGTATGGATTTAAAGTCTGTCCACCTACTGCACTATAGCCACTAGGACAGTCCCCACAGAAAAAGTAAGCCCACTCACTTAAATTAGCTTTACCTAAAATAACAGCTCCTTCTTGTCTCAGGTTATTAACAATTTTAGCATTTTGAGAAGTTTGATTACCTATCAAAACAGCTGCACCAGCCGTGGTAGGCATATCTATTGTATTGATATTATCCTTGAGTAATAGAGGCATACCTCTCAAAGTATGGTAAACTATATCTGCACCATCTTCCTTTAGGAAAGCAAGGTCTTTGTCGGCTGCATCTGCTTGCTTTAAGACATTAGGATTAATGCTGATTACTGCATTAAGTGATTTTGAATTTTCTCTATCATACTTATAAATTCTTTTTAGATAAAACAGAGTAAGATCACGATAAGAAAGTTGCCCACTAGCAATGGATTCTTGGATTTCAGGAATACTCTTCTCTAGAATTAGATCTTTTAAGTTTCCGCTTTCGCGAAAGCTAACCACCTCATCTAGCAAATCGCCAAAAATCTGATCTTTTACCAGGTACTTAGAATCTATTACTTTAAATTCTCTAAAATCTTTACTTGATGATTTAACACCTGTATCTGAAGATTTACATGCTAAAAAAAGCAGCGGTAAGAAGTATAAAATTTTTCTCATTTGGTAATTTTGTATAAAAATAAAACTCTCGCAGATATAATTAACTATCTACGAGAGTTCTAAATATATGTTTTAATGTATTCTAATTGAAGAAACTGTCTACAAATTCTACTTTATTAAAAACCTGTAAATCTTCTACTCCTTCTCCCACACCTATATAACGTACAGGAATTTGAAATTGGTCAGAAATACCGATCACTACACCACCCTTTGCAGTACCATCCAGTTTTGTAACCGCAAGACTACTTACTTCGGTAGTAGCTGTAAATTGTTTTGCTTGTTCAAAAGCATTTTGCCCTGTAGATCCATCTAGCACTAACATAACGTCATGCGGTGCGTTAGGTATTATTTTTTGCATTACTCGCTTTACTTTAGAAAGCTCGTTCATCAGGTTGATTTTGTTATGCAAACGACCTGCGGTATCAAGAAGTACAACGTCTGCATTTTGAGCTACTGCACTTTGTAAAGTATCAAAAGCAACACTAGCAGGGTCACTACCCATATCTTGCTTAACGATTTCTACACCTACACGTTGCGCCCATATATCTAGTTGATCTACTGCCGCGGCTCTAAAAGTATCTCCTGCACCTAATACAACTTTTTTACCAGCCTTTTTAAGTTGGTAAGCCAGCTTACCTATGGTAGTCGTTTTACCAACACCGTTAACACCTACTATCATTATTACATAAGGACCGTCAGTTTCTGGAATAGTAAATTCTGTAGCATCGCCATGATTTACCTCACTCATTAATCCTGCAATCTCCTCACGTAAAATACCATCTAGCTCTGACGTACCTAAATACTTATCTCTTGCTACACGTGCCTCTATACGATCTATAATTTTTACCGTAGTAGCTACTCCTACATCACTAGAGATCAACACGTCCTCGAGATCATCGAGAACATCTGTATCTACAGTAGACTTTCCAGCTACGGCTTTACCTAATTTATCAAAAAAGCTGGTTTTAGACTTCTCCAGCCCTTTATCTAGGGTTTCTTTTTTTTCTTTAGAAAATATTTTTTTGAAAAAACTCATGGTTTGTTTAAAAGTGATACAAAAATAGGAAAGTTAATTGCAATAACGACTATCGATATGATTAAAGGATGGTTATAAGTAAATGAATGATAGATTTACAACCAGACAAGCCTATTTCAACACACTAACGGAACTAAAAATATGAATCTATTTAATATTGCTGGACGCACACAAGTAACTATGATAACAAATGTTAAAATTAAGACTTGAAATTGTTAGCCTAAAAAAAATATTAAATTCTTTTAAATAAGCACGAGAGCATATAATCCATTATTTAATTAAATAGAAGTAAAAATTAAAATACATGTAATTGCTACGTTTATAATTTACAGCTAGAGCTAAGAATACTCTATAACGTAGAAAAGGTCAACATTTAATTATAAAATTAATTTTACATTTAAATGAAGAGATAGAAAATAAAAAAACACCATAAACATGGTGCTGCAAAATACTTTAAAGAATGAAGTGTCTTACAAATAATGCCCTAATAGTGTATCAAATCTTAATGAGTAAGAATAGACTTTAAAACTAATAGGGATATAATAAAAAAACGTCTTACTTTTCAGCAAGACGTTTTTACGTTTTAATAACCAACTTATTTCTTATTCAAGAAATCGTTTACTAAATCTGGCGCCATAATAGCACTTACAAATGTATAAGCTCCTGTTTTAGGAGATTTTACCATTTTGATTGCTTTCGTTAATCTTACATTTCCCGTTTGTAGGGATGCGATGGATTTCTTTGCCATGTCTTAAATTATTTAATTTCTTTATGAACAGTCATACGCTTCAAAACCGGATTGAATTTTTTAATTTCAAGACGATCTGGCGTGTTCTTCTTATTCTTTGTCGTGATGTAACGAGACATACCTGGCATTCCAGATTCTTTGTGCTCTGTACATTGTAGAATCACTTGAATTCTATTTCCTTTACTTTTTGCCATCTTATATAACTTTTATAAAACTACTTAGTATAAAGACCCTTAGCACGGGCTTCTTTAATTACTTGAGTAATTCCTTTCTTGTTGATGTTTTTTATTGCTCTAGTAGACACTTTTAAAGTGATCCACTTATCTTCTTCAGGTAGATAGAATTTCTTCTTGAAAAGGTTAACGTTGAATCTACGCTTAGTTTTATTCATAGCGTGAGAAACGTTGTTCCCAGTCATCGCTCTTTTACCAGTAAGTTCACAAACTCGAGACATGATTATTGTTGTTTAAAATCGGAATGCAAAATAACGATATATTATTCGATCTCACAAGTCTATTGACCACCCTTTTTCAATAATTCTTTTTGAAGCAATTCAAACGCCTTATTTACCGTCTTCTGAATCACTCTTTCTCGATGATTTCCCATCATGAATTTTAACGCAAAACTCTCATCCTCTGTAGCTATACCAATGTATACAGTCCCTACCGGAGCATCGCTATCACCCTTTGAGGGACCAGCATTACCTGTGGTCGCAATAGCATAATTTGATTCAAATTTTTTCTTTGCAGCCACAGCCATCGCCTCTGCAACTTCATGACTTACTACCGAGTATTTATCTATTAACGTCTCGTCGATGCCTAAGATGTCCACTTTGGACGCTGTAGCATAAGTTATCGTGCTTCCTTTAAAAAATTGTGAAGCTCCAGGAATTTCGGTGATTAAATTTGCGATTTTACCGCCGGTACAACTCTCTGCAGTTGCTAGACTTTTATTCTGTTCTTTAAATAAACGACTCACCTGATCTACTAGACCTTCTTCATTACTTTCTCCCACAATAATATCTGGAATAAGTAAGTACAATTCTTTTATTTGATCATCTACACTTTTAAGAATGTGACCTTTATCCATTCCCTTACTACTCAACCTTAAACGGACTGTACCTAAACTAGGCAAGTAAGCTAACTTGATAGATGTTGGTAAATTATTCTCCCAATCTTCTAATCGAGTAGCTATGGTACTTTCTCCCTGTCCAGCCGTTAAAATAGTCCTGTGGTGTATAAATGGCAATCCCGGCATTGCTTTTAACCTAGGTAAAACTCCTGACAACATGATCTCCTTCATCTCAAAAGGAACTCCTGGCATAGATATTAATACAACACCGTTATTCTCAAACCACATTCCTGGTGCCGTACCAAAGTCGTTTTTAATAATCTGAGCCTGAGAAGGTACAAGAGCCTGATCTTTATTCATATCTACCATAGCATCTTTTACATATTTTGCAAATAATTGCGTCACATGATCTAGAACATCTTGATTAAGTACAAGAGTATCATTTGTATACTCACAGATTGTTTTCTTGGTTATATCATCTTTTGTAGGACCTAAACCACCAGTCATGAGCACGATGTCAGATTGGGATTCCGCTTTCGCGAAAGCGGACAAAATATGCTCTCTATTATCACTTATAGAAATAATCTCATACACATCTACTCCTATTTTATTGAGTTCTTGAGCCATCCATTCTGAATTAGTATCCACAATCTGACCGATGAGAATCTCATCACCTATAGTTATAATAGTCGCTTTCATTTAGAAATCTCTTTTGAGCTGGATTAATATTTCGCTTAAATTTTGATTAAGACGCAGGAAATCTTCTTTAATATTTAATTCTACATCGCTTTTACCCCACAATTCTAAGGCTGCAGCATGTCTAAAGGACTCTATACCGAATAGTTCTAGAGTCGGTTTTATCCTGTGAGCATAACGATGTACCCCAGCACGATCTTGCTCACTTACAGCTACTGCAAGACGTTCTAGATCGCGAGGTATATCTTTTATAAATGTATGCACCATGAGTTTAACAAAATCGCTGTCATTATCTGACATAGCTATAACGTTTGTTAAGTCGTAGGATATTTGTTTCATTTCACTTTAATATCAAACATCTCCTTACCGTGAAGAACACCTTTTAAAACGTCATTTTCTCTCACTTTTGAAACTCCGGCCGGAGTTCCTGTAAAGATCAAATCACCTATTTTAAGTGTAAAATATTGAGATACGTAAGCTATAATCTCATCGATTTTCCACAACATATGTGAGGAATTTCCATCTTGTTGCAACTGTCCGTTTTTAAACAATTGAAAATCGAGGTTATCCATTTCTGGAAGCTCTTTTTTATTTACAAACTCTCTAGAGACTACTGCTGCTCCGTCAAAAGCTTTTGCTTTTTCCCATGGCAGCCCTTTCCCTTTAAGTTTTTGTTGCACATCTCTAGCAGTAAAATCTATTCCTAAACCTATTTCTTCATAGTATTTATGAGCAAATTTTTGATCTATATGCTTCCCTATACGATTGATTTTCACAATAATCTCTACCTCATGGTGCACGTCATCTGTCCATGGTGGTATAAAAAACGGTTGTTTATGTAATAATATAGAAGTGTCTGGCTTTAAAAAAACGACAGGTTCTTCTGGACGCTCGTTTGCTAGTTCTTCTATATGATCTGTATAATTACGACCTATGCATATAATCTTCATATATTATCTACTATAATTAGGTGCCTCTTTTGTAATAGTAACGTCGTGTGGGTGACTTTCCATCATTCCTGCCGAAGTAATTTTAACAAAACGACCAGATGCTTTTAAAGACTCAATATCCTTTGCACCACAATACCCCATACCAGCTCTTAAACCACCTATGAATTGCGTCATGCTTTCTACTAAATCTCCTTTATAAGGAACACGTCCCACGATACCTTCTGGCACTAGTTTTTTAATATCATCTTCTACATCTTGGAAATAACGATCCTTAGAACCATGCTGCATCGCCTCTACAGAACCCATACCACGGTAAGATTTAAATTTACGACCGTCATAAATAATAGTTTCTCCAGGAGACTCTGTCGTACCAGCTAGCATAGAACCTAGCATAACACAGTCTGCTCCTGCTGCTATCGCTTTAGGAATATCACCTGTGTAACGTATACCACCATCTGCAATAACAGGTACACCAGTTCCTTTTAAAGCATGAGCTGCCTCCATGATCGCACTTAATTGCGGGAAACCAACTCCAGCGACTACACGAGTTGTACAAATAGATCCAGGACCTATTCCTACTTTTACAGCATCTGCACCAGCATCTGCCAAGTATTTTGCTGCCTCAGAAGTAGCTACATTACCTACCACTACTTCTAGTTGAGGGAATTTTGCTTTAACTATTTTTAAAACATCTACCACACCTTTAGTATGTCCATGAGCTGTATCGATAACAACAGCATCTACTCCAGCAGCAACTAGTGCAGCTGCTCTTTCTAACGCATCACCTGTTACACCTATGGCAGCTGCCACTCGCAAACGACCGAACTCATCCTTACTAGCATTAGGCTGTAAAGTAAGCTTAGTAATATCTCTAAAGGTGATTAAACCTTCTAATTTACCAGAATCATCTACGACTAATAATTTTTCTATTTTATGTTCTTGTAGAATCACCTCAGCTTCTTGTAAAGACGTACCAGTCTTTGCCGTAACTAGGTTTTCTGAAGTCATCACTTCCTTTACCGACCTATCATTATCTTTTTCAAAACGCAAATCACGATTAGTAATAATACCTTTTATAAATCCTTGCTCATCGATTATAGGTATACCACCTATACCATGTTCCCTCATACTAGCTTTGGCATCACCTATGGTAGCCTGTTCTGTAAGAGTAACCGGATCGATAATCATACCGCTCTCTGCACGTTTTACGCGACGTACTTTTTGTGCTTGCGCATCAATAGTCATGTTTTTATGCAAAATACCTATACCGCCTTCTTGAGCCATAGCAATAGCCATACGACTTTCTGTAACGGTATCCATGGCTGCCGATATAACCGGAGCGTTAAGCGTTATGTTTCTTGTAAATTTAGTTTTAATACTTACTTCTCTAGGAAGCACCTCGCTATATGCTGGTACTAGAAGTACGTCATCATAGGTTAAACCTTCACCTAAGAACTTGGAATCGTGGGAGATCATGCAATAGAATTTTATTGCACACAAAGGTAACTTTTTAATTGCTGCCTTTATAGGTAATTTTATATTAAAAACAAGATATGTTGAACTTTAACCTTTAAAATATCTTTAGTTAATAAACATAGAACTTAAATTATAGCCAATTACCTATTTATTAGGTCAGACAAAAAGAGTTCTTAATTAAATTTGAGTATGACACTGACCTCAAAGCAAATAAAAGAATGCCTTACTCAACCAGAGGCAGCTGCACATCTAGCAGACCTAGTTTATATTCAAGACCAACATCTTTCCATACATCGTAAAAAGCATGGAAAAGGCTTCACCTATTTAATAGATAACAAAGAAAGATTAAGTGACGCAAAGCAATTAAAAAGAATAAAATCACTTGTCATACCACCAGCATGGCAAGAGGTACGCATCAGTAAAATTCCTAATGGTCATTTACAAGTGGTAGGAAGAGATGATAAGGGTAGAAAAGTCTATTTATATCATAACATATGGACTTTGCTACGTAATCAGACTAAGTTTTTTAAAATGTCCGCTTTCGCGAAAGCGTTACCCAAAATAAGAAAAAGATTACAAAAAGACCTAGACCTAAATGGGATGCCTAGGGAGAAATGCCTAGCTCTAGTGCTATCTATCATGGATTTAACCTACATAAGGGTAGGTAACCAATACTATGCAGATAAAAACAAAACCTACGGACTTTCTACTTTGAGAACGAAGCATGTAGATGAAGAGGATGGCAAAATTCTATTTTCTTTTACCGGTAAAAAAGGTGTTCAACAAAATACAACAATAGAAAACCCAGAGTTAATAGAATTTATCCACCAGTGTGAAGAGATTCCTGGATGGGAACTTTTCAAGTATTATGACACAAACGGTAAACACCACGCTATAGACAGTGGTATGATTAACGATTATATGCATGAAATAGCTGGAGAAATATTCAGCGCAAAAGATTTTAGAACATGGGGAGCAACTAGAGAGTTCTTTGAAAAAATAATAGAATTACCCCAACCAAAGTCTGAAAAAGAATGCGATAAAAACATTTTAAAAGGTTATGACGCGGCAGCTGCGGCATTAGGAAACACGAGAGCTGTGTGCAAACAGTATTACGTACATCCTCAAATTTCAAATATTTATGGCACTGATCAATTTGCGGATTATAGAGATAAAATAAGGTCTTATAAAGACGATGCTCTTTTTAGCGCATCAGAAAAATGTATACAAGAAATTATTGATGAGTTTGAGATAACATTTTCCCTAACCAAGGAATAACCCTATTTAATTTACCATTTATAGATAATGACATCATCTCCATCTAGAGTAGACAAGTATCTATTTTTAGATTGTGCAACATCACTTTGTGATTTCCCGTACACTGGCAATGAAGATAATACCTCACCATCTTTATCTAAAACATACACTCTATGCTCTCCAGTTTCTACCACGTGGATAAAATCACCGCTAGATAAGTGTTCTACTTGTGCTGCCAGATACGTACCGTATGGCAGCGTTATTTTTTTATTATTAATGGTAATATTATTATTATCCTGTATCAATTTAATAGAACTCGTAGCATCTAGCCCAGCGTCTTTATGATAAGAACCTGTATACTTGAGAGTCCCTTTAACAGGATCTAACTCCATTAATTTACCGCTCTCTGTTAGGGCAATAGCTTTGTTTCTATACAAGAATATTTGAGAAGTTAGCTTCACTTTTTCTTTAACCTTTGTACGCACTCCACCTGTCCTGTTTAATAAAGCTATTGAGTTATCAGCTTTGGCAAAGGTTATATAATCCTTCTTCCCTACACGTATATGTTTAGGTTGAGTTTTTATAGCAGCATCTTTTTTATACTTAAAACCAGTTACCGTTTTACCATCTCGATCTAGCATTACCAGCTCTTCTCCTTGTGTAACTAAAAATCGATAATCTCTTTTATTATCATAATCAAATACACTTAAAGGTTGCGTAATAGCATCTTTAAATCTTTTAGGATATGCATTAACATCTTTACCATTTCTATCTAGAAAATAAACTGAACTACCGGTTGCAAACACCATCTGTTTACGACCATTCTTATAAGCGTCTGTCACTTCTATATTTCCTAGAATAAGACCATCTAACTTTTTACTCCACCATTTTACTCCTGTATCTGATAACAAATGCAAGGTAAAATCTTCATCTTGAAACGCTACATCATGCTTCTTATTTAAATGATTAGGAAATAAGAATGGACCAGCCACAATCTTCTTAGGTGATTTATAAGTACCTACCTGACTTACCTGTTGCTCTACATCATTAGAATTTACAATAGGAATAAGCATATGATAATGAGCGTACTCGTCTTCATGAACATACTGACTTACCATTAGTGGATAATCATCTTCATTTAACTTCTCAATGACTTTAAGATCATTCTTACTGCTCTTTGATGCGATATTCTTAAATTCCTTGAGACTAGTTATCTTGAGCAGACTACTGCTAGAACTTAAATATTCGCTCGTGTTTTCCCACCACGATTGCTCTGAAAGTACAGTTTTATTCTGAAAATTAGATATAAACTCTTCAGGTGTTGTGGAGCTGTTAGAAAAGATAAGATGCTCTTCTATAACCGTGACATATTTATATTCTCTAGCCATTACAAGCGGTTGTATCGCAGCAGTTTTCACAGGGTTAGTCAGTTCATAAACCACTTGATCTCTGTAAGTAAACTTTGCTGTAGAAAGACTATCTAGATTCATAAAGATGGCCTCATATGGTTTTAAAGTAAATACCAGAGCATTAGTTTTTTCTAGATAAACTTCACTCATTTCTTGAGTATTATCTAGAATCTCCATGAGCTGGCTGCCTACTTTTACATCGTTGCTATGAAACCTTCTCAGATTATCAACTAACTGTGATGGCTTCTTATAAGTAACTGACTTTACACTGCGCAAACTTACTGGCACAATTTCTTGTATGCGATTTTCAGTAGATTGAATATTATTATATAAATCGTGATCCATTCTTACACTATCGCGATAGGTGATCACACCATCTAACTGTAGTGCAACATCATTAGGTTGCACCTCTAGTTGATACCATTGTGCATGATTACCGTTGTCATTTATATTCTTACCTAATAAAAATTGTTCCAGCCATTTCTTTTCTGTAGCCTTTACAAAAAAGGTATTACCACTTTTTGTTCTTTTATAAATTTTCTTAAATCCATCGTCAAAAACATAATCATCTACATTTCTTCTTATCAAACTTTCTATCACCAATTGAGAAGAACTAGCCAGATGCATTCCCTTATGGTTTATAGCAAAATAAGCCCCATCAGGTTTTTGTGTTTTAATAATCTCTTCATTATTATAATTAATCAATGATGTGACACTAGTAGAGTCATTAACTTGCTCAATAGGTGACGTGATAAGTGTAATCACTACTTCATTTTTACCTTGCATACTCAATGCTATTAGAGAATCGTCTTCTAGATCGTAGTATTTTAAAAATGATGCTGCAGCTTTCAATTCTTTAACACGTGAGAGATCAGCTACATCTTGATACAATGGGCTCGTACTAAAAAACTGATCTAAATCTTCAAGATTATCTGTATGCACAATAACCTTAGAGTCTGTAGGAATGCGATTTATAAGATCATGATTAATAACCTGATCTTCTTTACAGCCGGTAATTGTTAAGATAATAATTATAAAGACTAAAAAATGACGCATAGAATTGATTTGGATAGACAAAAATAAAAATGAAATTACTTCTAAACCACATATTTAAGAACAACTTATGTAACTAATATGAATTAATCTGGCAGTAATTTAAAACTCACACGATGATAAGGCGTAGCACCGTATTTTTTAATTGCAGCTCTATGTTTCTTAGTAGGATAGCCTTGATTTTGTTCCCAACCATATTCAGGATGTTCTAGTGCGATGGCAGCCATATAATCATCTCTATATGTTTTGGCTAGTATAGATGCCGCAGCGATATGTAGATACTTACCATCACCTTTTATAACTGTTGTAGACTCTATATCAGGATAAGGATTAAATTTATTACCATCCACAGCAATATGTTCTGGCCTTAACTTTAGCCCATCTATAGCCTGGTGCATCGCAAGAATACTAGCTTGTAAAATATTAATACGGTCTATTTCACCCATCATAACATGGGATACATGATAATCTAGAGCCTGCTCTTCTATTAATGTTCTTAATTCATACCTACGCTTTCGCGAAAGCTTCTTACTATCATCTAAAAGATCAGATTCAAAATCTTGCGGTAATATTACGGCAGCAGCGGTTACTGGACCAGAAAGACACCCACGACCAGCCTCGTCTGTACCACATTCTATGATCCCTTTATGTATTTGATTTAAAAGCATTTTCAAAAGTACATAATAGCACGAGTTTAAAAACGTTTAAATGGTTACTTTTGAACCTTGAGAGTGTACCCTTTTTTATGAAACGTCTTTTATTTTTATTGTTTTTAATGCCATTAGTTCTTTTTTCTCAAGAAAGAGAAATTTTTGAGCAAAATGGAACAGGAACATATGATAACCTTAACAACCCTACTAATGAGAAGGAGGTCAGCGTAAAAGGAGAAAAACCACCTATTACTGATTATCTAATCATCACTCAAAAGCGAGATACTACACATCTAGATACAACGCTTACCATGGCAAAGGATTTTAAATTTAATTTTTTGCGCAAAGATGATTTTGAATACATTCCCTTTCATAACGTAGGTCAACCTTATAATCAATTAGGTAAAAGTTTTGATCTCGATCTACTATCACCTAGAATGGGGTCACAAGCCAGACATCAAAATTATTATGAGATAGATGACATACTAGACTATTACGTCCCTACTCCACTAACAGATTTATATTTTAAAACTGTTGTAAATCAAGGGCAGCAACTAGAAGCTCTCTTTACTTCAAACTTATCACCTCAATTTAATTTTTCTATAAGTTACAAAGGAGTACGTAGCGCAGGAGATTACATAAACACCTTAACTAGCTCTGGCAATTTTAAATTCACATCTAATTACACATCAAAGAATAAACGTTATAGATTAAGAGTTCATACCGTATTTCAAGATCATTTTAATGAAGAAAATGGCGGTCTAGAAGCAGCATCACTTCAAGGTTTTATAGATGACACAGAAGATTTAAGTAATCGAGGTCGTCTAGAACCTAATTTAACCGATGCAGAAAGCACCCTAGATGGTAAACGTTTCTATATAGACCATGATTATGAATTAATAGGCGACAAAGACAGTACTTCTTATTATAGCGGTCGTATTTACAACAAGGCCTACTATGAAGATAAATTCTATAGATATTCTCAAGACACTGCCGATGAAGACTTTTTAGGAGAATCCTATATTTCTACTAATCTAGAAGATAAAACCAATCTAGAAGAAGGTATGATAGAAGCTGGTGCGTCTTATGAACACCATTTATTAGGTTACTACAAAGCTGGTGTAGCTAGACATAAATACAATTATGGGTATGACCGATTAATTAATCAAGCTAGCGGAGTTATAAATAACAGACTGATAGGTGAACTTTATCAATTTAAAGCAGAATTTGCAAAGCGCGTCGGTAAATTTGATATTACCGCAAACGGTGGTGTAAATATAGCTGGCGACCTAGACGGACAGTTTATAAACGGTCAGGCCTCTTATAAATTTAAAGATTTTGATGTAAAAGCTGGAATTGCGATAAGCTCCAGAGCTCCTGATTTTATTTACACACTTCACCAAAGTGACTACATCAATTACAACTGGCAAAACAACTTTAATAACACAGAGAAACAAGAGTTTAACTTCCGCATCAACTCTGAAAAGTTTTTAAATGCCCAAGTAACTTTCACCACCTTACAAGATCATGTTTATTTCTCTCAAAATCTCGTGGTTGATACCGATGGTAATACAACTGGATATAATGCAACGCCTATTCAAACTACCGGAGATATCACCTATTTAAAAATTAAAGTAAATAAAGACATTAAGTTTTTAAGAAAATTTGGACTTGATAATACCATCATGTACCAAAACGTGACACAAACTGACGATGTAATTAACGTACCAGATTTTACAGCTCGCAGTACTTTTTATTACAAAAACAGATTGTTTAAAAATGCTCTATTACTTCAAACCGGTATCACAGCAAAATATTTTACCAAATACTACATGGATGGTTATGATCCTGTATTAGGTGAATTCTACAGTCAAAACACTGATGAGCTAGGTGGTTTTCCTATGGTAGATTTATTTGTCAATGCTAAAATAAGACAGACTAGAATCTTCTTTAAACTAGAACATGCTAATCAACTTTTTGCAAGTAATACCGATTATTTTAGCGCACCGCGCAATCCATATCGCGACTTTACGATACGTTTTGGTTTAGTTTGGAACTTCTTTTTATAAGAATAAATCATAATACCCATCCTCTTTATACTTTTAAAACGAGTTCATAGAACATCCATTTTCAATAGTTTACACCCTAAAAAGAATTAAAATTATACGGTTTTAGAATTATTAAAAACCAAGGTTGTTAGAATTACGTAAATACATAGAAATATTAAAACTATTAACTATGAAAACTAAAATTTTATCAATTTGCTTAATCGCCGGTTCACTTTTCTTTACATCATGTGATGATGACGATAACATCAATGAAGAAAGAGCTGACAGAGCAGAATTATACGCCACTAGTGTAAACAATGGAGACATTACCATTTATGACTTCAGTGAAAACAACAGCGTTTCTACAACTACTTTAACAACTACTTCTACTTCTAATGAAGGTATCCAGTACGACGGTTCTACTGATGAATTATTTGTTGCCTCTAGATCTTCAAATAATCTTAATACCTTTGTAAATGTAGAATCATTTTTAACTGGTGGAGTTTCTGCAGTAGTTGGTACGAGTGGATCAGTTGATTTTGCAAGCCCAAGAGCATTAGCTGTAAGCGGTAACTCTATAGTTGTTGCAGATAATTCTAACAATGTATTTTATGTTTACACTAGAACTGCAAGCGGCCTGCAACTAACTAACCAATTCGACATTAGTTTTCCAGTATGGGGTGTAGAATTTGTAGGTAACGATCTTTATGCAGTAGTGGATTCTTCTGGAGATCTTGCTATATTCAATAACTTCTTGAGTAATTCTTCTAATGGAGCACTAGCTGCAACTAAAACGATTACAATAGAAGGTATAGTAAGAACTCACGGTATCGCTTATGACGCAGAAGACAACTTATTAATCATGACTGACATAGGTGCTGCAACTGGTACTGACTTTGATACTGATGGTGGTTTTCACATCATTAGTAACGCAACTTCTTCTATAGGAGCTGTTGCAGATGGTGGTACTCTTGCTATCGCAGGAATTCAGACTAGAGTTGCCGGTGCTGCCACATTCATGGGTAACCCTATAGATGTAACTTATGATACTAACACAAATACTGTTCTTATTGCAGAAATTGCAAACGGTGGAGGACGTGTACTAGGATTTAGTAATGTAACTGCAGGTGGTAATATTGCACCTACGGTAAACAATACGCTTGCAGGTGCCAGTTCTGTAGATTTTTATTCTGAAGATTAATTCTTAATAAATTTAAAGTATTAAAAAGGCTGTCCTATCGGACAGCCTTTTTTTTGAATCTTAATTTTTTTTTAACATAACATAGTTTACATTTGGCACTTGACTAATTATAAATCCATAATAGCCTCTTTGCTGTTGCTACTTTTTACTGTAGCGCAACTTTCTGTGGTTCATGAACTTTCTCATGACGACCACAGTCAGGAGTGTGCGATTTGTATAGTTGCTCATGACTTTCAGTCACAATCTTTTGATCTATCGTCTCAGATAGATTTTCAGGTTTTAGAAATTACTCCTTTTACAGATAGGATAGTTGTAGCTATCGCGTTTACAAAAACCGACTCTCAGCCTACCATCCACACCACTAGGCCACCGCCTTTTACTATTTAAATATCTTAAAAGGACCTAAGTCCTTACATAAAATAGTAATTTAAATACCCCTAATGTTTACGAAACAACTCGTGGCAATGGCTTTATTTATAAGCTTTTGTTACACAAATGCGCAAGATTGTGATCTTGTGCTCAAAGGAAAAATAGTAGATTTTCACGATTCACAACCTTTAGAACTTGCACAAATTTATGTAGTCCAACTACAAAAAACCTATACATCTACAGGTGATGGATCTTACCTCATACCAGACTTATGTCCAGGTATTTATGAATTAAGCGTATCTCACTTTGATTGTGAGATTAAGAAACTATCTATTGAAATAGTTGCAAACAAAACTTTAAACATTGCTCTAGAACATCATGTAAATGAGCTGGAACAAGTAAAAGTAATTGCAGACGTGCATGATAATCATGCTAGTACACAATCTAGCACCAGAATAAATAAGGAAACGATAGAAACCTATAGTGGTGCTACCCTAGGCGATGCACTTTCTACTGTTGCAGGTGTCAGCTCTTTAAAAACTGGTAACAGCGTTGTAAAACCTATAGTTCATGGACTTTATGGTAGTCGTGTTGCTATTGTTAACGATGGCTTGCGACAGCAAGATCAAGAATGGGGCATCGAGCATGCACCTAATATAGACGTGAATACCGCCAGTAGTATTCAAGTGATAAAAGGAGCTAGTGCCTTGCGATATGGTGGTGATGCCATAGGCGGTACTATTCTTATAGAACCTAGCCGTATTATATCAAAAGATACTTTGAATGGTCATGTAATTTTACAAGGTCAGACTAATGGTCGCGGCGGTACTGCAACCACTACAGTAAATAATTATCGACAGTCTGGATGGTACCAGCAAGCAACCCTAACTTATAAAAAACTAGGTGATTATGACGCGCCTAATTACGTACTTAGTAATACTGGTAGTGAGACAGCAGCAGCAAATCTAGCTTTAGGTTTTAAAAAATTTGAATACGGTGCTAGTTTAAAATACTCTTTTTACAACACAGAAATAGGAATATTAAGAGCCTCTCATATAGGTAATGCAAGTGATCTAGTACGTAGCATTAACTCTGGAGAGCCTACAGTTATTAATGATTTTACCCATGATATAGATGTACCTAAACAAGAGGTTGCTCATCACGGTATTCAACTTAATGCTTATAAAAGGTTTACTGGTTTAGGTAAATTGAGTTTAGACTACTCGTTTCAATTTAACAATCGTAAGGAATTTGATATAAGACGTGGTGATAATGCAGGTCGTGCATCTTTAGATATAGATCTACAGACTCAAAATGTAAGTCTATATGGATTAATTGATCGATTTGAAAAGACCACCTATGAGGTAGGCATAGATTACATGAATCAAGTAAATAGTCCTGATTCTTCTACAGGAGTAAGAAGATTAATCCCAGATTACAATGCAAATAAAGCAGGAGCATTTGCTAGCGTTACTCATTTACCTTCAGAAAATTGGATTCTAGATGCTGGATTACGTTACGATTATTATAAAATAGATGCCGATAAGTTTTACCTGCAAAGCCGTTGGGAAGACTTAGGCTACGATCAACAATTTCCTGAATTTGAAGTAAATGAACAAGGAAATCAAATCCTTACTAACCCTCAATTTGATTATAACCTATTTGCATTTACAGCAGGTGCGAAGTATTTATTTGATGATCATTATGATCTTGCTATTAATTTGAGTACCGCAAACCGTGCTCCTAACCCTAGTGAATTATTCAGCGATGGATTACATCATGCACTTGCTACCATAGAATTAGGTAGACTGGATTTAAAGAAAGAACAATCCTTTAAAATCAATACCACTCTTCACGGTAATGTAGGTAAACTAGACTTTGAGATTAATCCATACGTGAACTTCATTAATGATTATGTCCAACTCGTACCTACAGGGCTAGAGACCACTACTCGTGGCGCATTCCCTGTGTATCAATATGAACAGATAGACGCAAGACTTTATGGTATAGATGCTAGTGCGACCTATGATTTCTGGATTAAAAAAAGGTCTACAGAAATGAATTCAACTTCTAACGAACTTGTTTATAATGCGGTAAAATTAATTAGTTTCAATACTAACTTCTCTTACATACATGGTACAGACTCTAATAACGATGTGCCGCTTATAGACATGCCGCCTGCACAATGGCAAAATCAATTGACATGGCACGATGCATTAATAGAAAATCTAGATTTTAAGCTTTCTAACCAGTTGGTGTTTCAACAAAATCGTTTTCCTGATAACAATTACGAAGTGAGTATTCCTAATGATCAAGGGGAATTAATCACCTCTACTGTAGATATTTCTAGCACACCAGATTCTTATAATTTATGGAATGCTGGTTTAAGTTACGCTTTCGCGAAAGCGAATACCAAAATAAATCTAACCGTAAACAACCTATTCAATACAGAATACAGAAATTATTTAAACCGACAGCGTTTTTATGCAGACGATGTAGGTAGAGATATTCAATTACAAATCCTTTATAACTTTTAAATTAAAAACAATGAAAACAATGAAAAATTCAATCCAAATTCTAGCCGCAGTAGCATTACTTTCTATCGCATCATGTTCTGACGATGATGACGTAACAATCATCAATGAAGAAGAGCTTATTACAACTGTAGAACTAGAACTTACTAACCAAGCAGATGCTACTAACGTTGCTTTATTTAAATCAGTAGATAGTGATGGTGATGGACCTAACGCTCCTGTAATTACTATTACTGGTACTGTAAATGCAAATGCTACTTATGATGGTACGGTGCGTTTTCTTAATGAATCTATAGCACCTTCAGAAAATATTACTGAAGAGGTTATTGAAGAAGCAGATGAGCATGAGGTTTTTTATATCTCTACTCTTAGCGATGTTAGTATTGCAAAAATAGATGTAGATTCTAACGGTAACCCATTAGGTGTACAGACTACATTCCAAACTGGAGCTGTAGGTACTGGTGTACTTAATGTAGTATTACGTCACGAGCCTACAAAACCTAATGACAACACTTTATCTGGTGCAGGTGGTGAGTCAGACGTTGAGGTTGCTTTTACTTTTGAAGTAGAATAATTTTAACTAGATACTAGATAGATAACAGCCATATTTATCTAGTTTAAAATAGTGAATAGATTTATTGCATAAAAAAACCGCTCTTTACAGAGCGGTTTTTAATTTTATAGCGGTAGAAAATTAATCTACTGCATCTTCTATATCATCAGCGACATCTTCTACCTTGTCCCCTAATGTTTTTTCTTCTCTACAGCTTACCGTTCCTAAAGTGAACATTGCTGCTATTGCGATAACTACAAATTTCTTGATCATAATAATTTAGTTTAGTTAGGTTAATTTAAGTTGTTATTATAGAGGCTTTCTACCTGAAATAATATTTATTAGTACGACGATTACAGCAATTACAAGTAAAATGTGAATTAATCCACTCTCTCCCATTCCGCCACCTATGCCTACTAGACCTAGTACCCAAATGATTACACAAATTACTGCTACTAGCCAAAGTATACTTCTCATAATATTTCTTTTTTATTGGTTCGATACAAATGTAGGAATAGTCTGAGCTTACCTTTGTTAACAAAATAGCAATTCACCATAGTTTAACAAATTATCGTAAGGTATTCATAAAATAACGACACTTATACACCTATAAACATCGTTTTTATATAAAAAGCATAATAATACACCTTAATACCTCTCTGGATGAGCAATCACATCTTTAGCACGTGACTGGTGTTTCTCCAACAACTCTGGATCCATTTTTTTAAGTAAAGCCATCATCATATTCATACGTTGATTGCCTTTAAAATGTTCTTTTTTCTCTTCAAGAAAATTCCAATAAAGAGAATTAAAAGGACAAGCATCTTCTTCGGCCTTCTTTTTAGAAACCTTATAAGCACAACCTTTACAGTAATTACTCATTTTATTGATATAACTACCGCTAGACACATAGGGCTTAGTCGCGACCAGACCACCGTCTGCCCATTGTGACATACCTCTCGTGTTAGTAATCTCTACCCATTCTATGGCGTCAATGTAGATTCCTAGATACCACTCATCCACATAACTAGGGTCAGTCATGGTGAGCAAGGCATAATTACCAGTCACCATTAATCGCTGTATGTGGTGCGCATAGGCATTATCTAATGAATTATTAATAGAGTGTTTTAAACAATTCATTTTAGTCTCTCCTGTCCAATAAAATTCTGGGAGTTTATTTCTATTCTCTAACTTATTATTAGTTTGATATCCAGGCATGTAACTCCAGTACATACCGCGCATGTATTCTCGCCAGCCTAGAATTTGCCTTATAAAACCTTCTACTTGTGAGATGTCTATTTGTGGTGTTCCGCTTTCGCGAAAGCGAGATAAAACAGTCTTAATCACTTCTAGCGGAGAAAGCAGTTTACAATTCATCGCAAAGCTCAACCTAGAATGGAATAAGTAATCTTGATCGGTATGCATCGCATCTTGAAAATCTCCAAAATGAACTAATAAATGCTCACAGAAATAATTTAAAACGTCCAGCCCATCTTGCCTAGTTGTAGGCCAATTGAAATTATTAGCATCGATGCGACCGATGGTTTTAACTCCTTCTTTTTCTAGTAAATCTGTTATTTCAGTTACTCCTTTTCTAAAGCCTCTTTCATGTGGTATAGCAGTTTTCTCGTCCCATTTTTTACGATTGCTCTGGTCATAATTCCATTTACCACCTTCTGGTTCTTTATCGCCTTCTATCATGATGTCGTATTTCTTGCGCATATCGCGATAGAAATACTCCATAGTCCAGCGCTTTTTCCCTTCAAAGAATTTTTCTACATCTTTTCTTTTAGTTAAAAAATGCTCGCTGTCATAACCCTGCCATTCTATTTCTAAGGATTTACAAAAATCACGTAATTGCTGGTCCAGTCGCCACTCATCTGGTGCGAGGTATTCAAATTTTTCAATCTTATGTTCTTTAATAAGTTCATTTAGATTTTCTATTAAATCCTGAGTATTGTCTTTATGATCTAATTGATAATAAACACTTTGCCAACCACGATCATTAATCCACTCATTAAAACCACGCATAGCCATAAAAAAGGCAACCACTTTCTGAATATGGTGCGTTACATAATCTGTTTCCTGACGCATCTCTGCCATGAAATAAATCACGTGTTCTTGATCTTCTTGAAACCAAGAGTGCTGGTGGTTCAATTGATCTCCTAATATTAATCGTAGTGTTTTCATGGTAGTTTATCTATTAAGTTTATTGCCAAGCCATCACAAAATGGAACTACATTATTATATACCAAGTTTTTAAACTTAAATCAAAACCTGAATTAAAAAAATAGTCAAATTAAAAGTCTATTAACTAATCTGTTTTTAAAGTCAAAAATTTATGAGATTCCCTTGCTAATTTTCAATTTTAAAATAACCCTTCTTGCAGCCACAGTCGTTGAAACTTTCTATCACTATCATAACGGCTGGCTTGCAACTGGATATTAAATGTTCTATTTCTAGGGTCATTTCCTACTCCACTGTTATACATCCAGTTACCATAATTAGAATGCACATCATAATCTATAAGAATGTGCTCAAAGTAGGCTGCTCCTATTCTCCAATCTTGTTCTCTGTGCATGGACCAGTAGCTGGCAACATTTTGCCTACCGCGATTACTCATCCATCCTGTTGTGGACAGCTCTTTCATATTTGCATTTACAAAAGCCTCGTGTGTAGTACCATTGATCCATTTATCCAGCTCTCGTAAACTAGATTTCCATTCATATTCCTTCTGTAAAATACCACCTAACATGAAAATCTGACTTTCATGTTTAAGGGATACAAACTTGAAAAAATCTCTCCATATCAATTCAAAGATTAACCAGTAGGTATCTTGATTCTTTTTGATCTCTTTTTCAAATCGTTGTACTTCGTGATAAATCTGTCGTGCAGATATACAACCTATCGCCAGCCACGCACTGAATTTGCTGCTGTAATCTATACCTAGAAGTCCATTTCTAGTCTTTTTATAGTATTGAAGTTTTTTAGTTTGCCAGAAATAATGATCGAGTCGTTCCCAGGCAGCAGTCTCGCCACCTTGCCATGGAAAAGCACTGCGAGTGTCTTTTTTAAAGTCTTCTAGCCCTAAGTCTTTTAAAGTTGGTATTTGGGTTTCTTCAATTTGTGGTTTTACTTGAGTATAACCGTCTATACCGACTAATTCTCTAACCGTAGATTGCTTCTCACACTTCTTGCGGAATTCAGTAAAAACACGCGGTATTTGATTCCAACTCTCAAAAGGTACATCTTCTGGATGAAATAAAAATTGATCGTAAACACGATGTCCTTTTACCTGATTTTTAAGTCCTGCTTTTTCTATGGCTTTACCTAGGTCTTCTTCTTGTTGCAATTCATCTCGAGTCCATTCCTTTTGTAAATAGATGTTTTTAATATCGAGTTTATCGATTAAATCTGGAATAACCTGAGCAGGCGAAGCATGAAAAACTAATAATGGAATATTATATTTATCTAAATTGACTCTTAAATCTTCTACGGCTTCTCTTATAAATTGCGCTCTATAGTTACCGGTCTTACCAAATGGCAACTCTATATCTAGATCAAATTTACTGTTCTCGTAAAAATTAGGATCAAAGAAATAAACGCCTATCACCGCACCGTCATTCTCACAAGCAGCTTTTAAACTTTGATTATCTTGTACTCTTAAGTCGTTTCTAAACCAAACTAAATTATTCATACGGTATAAATTAAAATCTAAACTTAAATTTAAACTCAGAAGAAATATTTTGAATTCAAATCTTTCTTATCTGTCAAGCCTTCGCAGGGCGACTTAGTTAAATTCTATCTCAATGTATTTTTTACATCATCGACATATTAACAAATCACTTATTAGAGCTACATTTTTTACTGCAATATTTTACTGTCTCCCAATTCTTCTCCCATTTTTTGCGCCATGTAAAATCACGATTACAGACAGGACAGGTTTTAGTAGGTAAATTGTGTTGATTGCGCATGGACTATAATTCCGTTAATTTTTTACCTACCTGAGCGTATGAAAGTCTCTTATCTACTTGTGCTGTGGCATAACCATCTAATCCATTAATAGTAACTGTACCAGCTTTTCCTAGATCTAACCATCCATCTTGTGACTGGATCTCTTCTTTAAAAAATATATCGGTGATTTTACAAATTACTAGAATGCAATTATTCTCTTCTAGAGGGTATTCATTCACATATTCGGCAGCAATTTGAACTGGAGATTCTTTTACAAATGGAGCGTTAAAACCATCTCTTTCTGACAGCTCTATGTTTAATTCTTCAAATTCTGAAATACTTGCATCATACTTAGCACTAGATTGATGTGCACGTTCTACAAGAGTTCTACTCACATGATTAAGCGTGATTTCACCAGTCTCTTTAAGATTATAATAGGTATGTCCCACACCATGACCTAGCGGTCTTTGGACAAAACTAAATAAGGCTGGATCGCTACCTAGATGTGTTACACTGCTAAAAATAGCCACATTATTCACACCATCTTTTGATCGCGTCGCAAGCAAGTTGGCGCTTTTAAAACCAGTAATACTATTTACAAGATTACCTCTATAAATGCGCTCGTAACTTTTAAGTTCTTGTTGGTCTATGTGTTTCATTTGTTTAACTTATCAGCTCAAAGGTAAAACAAAACAACCTCGGTAGCTGTTTTTTAACTGTTTAAACTTTCCTAAATTGCTATCATGGATTTACAGAAAGCATTTGAGACCAATAAAGAAACCTGGAATAAAAAGACAGAGATTCATTATGAGAGTGATTTTTATGATAAGCACGCTTTCGCGAAAGCGAGAAACTCATTAAACTCTTATGAATTAAACGCTCTAGGAGATGTAACCGGCAAGAGTTTACTGCATCTGCAATGTCATTTTGGCCAGGACTCTTTAAGCTGGGTCAACAAAGGTGCTCTAGTTACAGCTGTAGACCTATCTGACAAGGCTATCGATAGAGCTAGAAAACTGAGCGCCGAACTAGAACTACCAGCAAAATTTGTGTGTTGTAATGTATTAGAAACCTCGCAATATGTAAAAGAGCAATTTGACATAGTATTTGCTAGTTATGGAACTATAGGCTGGTTGCCCGATTTAAAACCATGGGCACAAATGATTGCAGAACGTTTAAAACCTGGAGGCATTTTTTACTTAGTGGAATTTCATCCTATATTATGGATGGTAGACTATACAGAAGAAGAGCCTTCTTTAAAATATCATTATGCACAAAATGAAGCTATCTACGAAGAATATCCAGGCACCTATGCCGACCAAAAATCTGAGATGATATCTAAAGAATACGGCTGGAATCATTCTCTAAGTGAAGTTATTCAATCCTTGATAAATGCAGGATTAACACTAGAGCTATTTGCCGAGCATGATGGCAGTCCATACAACGTATTCCCTGATATGGAATTAAGAGAAGACGGACTTTATTATATAAAAGATGGTTTGAGCCCAACTTTATTTGAGGTAAAGGTTAGGAAAGGTGAATGATAATTAATCATTAAAACTAAGCAATGAAAAATAGAAACTTGATCGCTATTTTTAGTTTATTTCTTACTCTGTTCACGTCGCTGCAATCTTTTTCTCAAACAGAAGAAGATTATAGATCACTTATTTCGATAACGTTAGATAGATTTGAAAAAGAAAATTTGCGAATTTATAAGAAATTTGAAAACAATTCTTTACTTGAAAAATTAGATGTTTCTTTTTCTAAAAAATTTGATGAAGTAAAGGTTCGTTTAGAGAAGAATAAGAATGATTCTTTAACTGAAAATGTTTATCTATTTGATATCGTGTTGAGTGATACATTACTAGTTAATGTAGGTGGTATTAAAGTTAATTATAATTCTACAGCAGAAAAACTCGAAAAAACCAATGGTGAAAAAATTAAACGTTATGTAAAGTCTGATTTTATAAAACGTAAAACAAATGAAAATCATGCATCTCTTTCTTTCCCCTTGCTTTCCTCGACTGGAACTAAAGCTATAATTTATGTACTAGTCAAAAACACGGTTTCAACTACTCAACTCCACCTCTTAGAATTTGAAAAAACCGACAACAAATGGATATTCTTAAAATCTGATATAATTTCATGGACTAGAGGATGTTAAATTAAGTAATCAAAAAAAATCCCTTTTCAATTAAAATTGAAAAGGGATTTTTTTTTAACCTAGAATAGTTCTAAGACTCTACCACCTTTGCTTCAGGCGCATTTTTCATAACGCTCTCGATTCCGTTATCTCTAGCGGCTTCAGAGTTATACATCTCGCTTTTACCTATTACCTGACCGTTAGTTGCAGTAAGGTTAAAATAAGGCTGATCTGATTTGCTAACTCCGTTTACAAAGCGTTTTTCATCTTGAGAATTCTTACGTACCGATTCTATACCATTATCTCTAGCGGCTTTGGTCGTATAACCTTCACTAGCAAGAATAGTCTGACCGTTAGATGCTTTAAGTCTAAAACGGAACTCTCCTGACTTATTTTTATATATTTCAAATTTTCCCATGTCTGTATTTTTTTTGAATAGCTAAAGGTAGTAAAAAGTAAAAGTTGTTTTGAGGTTTCAGCTTATTCTTCTCTACTCTACAAACTTTTCCAAAATCTTAAATCAGACAGGTTCTAGCTATTTACATTTTAACTTTTAAATACCTAGATTTTTATCTCTAGCGTCATGTAATAATTACGGTTAGGCGACGGTATGATTCCTGGTCCTGGATAACCAGTTGCTCTTCTTGTGAAGTAAGCGTTATCGAGCACATTATTGATTCCGGCCTCTAACTTAAATCGCTTATTAAACTTATAAGAGGTAGAAAAATCCATGATATCATAAGATGGTATAGAACCTATTACACCACTTAAATTACCGTCTACAGCATTTGTAGCATCTGTAAATTGCTCTGATAGATAAGAGTATTGAAGGCTAGCCAGAAAGTTCTTATAACCAAATTTTAAACCTGTCTTAAAATTAAATTCTGGTATAAATTCTACCTTATTACCTTCTACCCCATTCTCTTCAGAACTGGTGTATTCAGAACTTAAAACAGATGTGTTAAAAAACAGATTAAACACATAGTCTGTATCATTAATAAGCAATTTATTCAAATTAAAATCTACCAGACTCTCTAGTCCATAGATAAAAGCGTCACCTACATTACCTCTCTCACTTTTTACACGACCGTCAGACACGATCTGTCTAAAACCTATACGATCTTGATATACTAGTGCAAATACACTCGCGTCATAGGATACAAAATCATTAAAATTACCGCGAGCACCTACATCTGCTGTAAAACCTTTTTCATCATCAATATCTGGATTGATCTCAAAAGCTGGATTTGCTGTGCTTATATCTGTATAAGTAACAGATCGATAGTTTTGAGATATGTTTCCATAAAACTCTAAAGATTTATTTGCTTTATAACTAGACCCTAAACCTAGTAATACAAATGTTCTATCATTGACACGATTCTCATCTACACGTTCATTAAAAATGACATTTCCAGCAGCGTCTGTTCTTATTTCTCTCGAAAAACCATCACTTTCTGTTTTTATATATTCCAGTCTAAAACCAGGAGTAATGGATAGTTTATCATTCAGGTAAATGATATTCTCACCAAAAAGAGAAACATTTAAATTAGGGTATACAAATTCATTTTGATTGGGATAATTAGGAAATTCTTCAGTTTGAAAATCAAAGTTTGCATCACTACCATCACTTCCTGGACCTTGCTGGCTCGTATTATCTGCTTTATAGAATTTAGAACCTATCAAGAAAATTGATTTTTTACCAGCTAGCTCATAATTACTTAAGAAACGAGCCTCTGCACCAAAGTTGTTGAACTCTCCTTTTATTAAATCACGCTCTGTTCCTGGATCTACTTGATCTACTCTATTGGTTCTAAAACCTAAAGCATTTCTTTGTGCATCGAGTCCAAAGGCACTAAAAGTAAATTTAGTATCCTCAGAAAAATCATGAGAAAAAGTAACGTTATACAGTAACCAGTCTACTTCAAACCAGTTGCGCTCTCTATTACTTTGAAAAGGATCTTCTTGAAACTGATTATCATTTAAACCACCAGCCTGTTGCGCCAGGTAATTCAGGTAAGTAACCTCGGCAGTTACTTTAGTTTTCTTATTAAACTGGTAACCTACATGAGCATAAGCATTCTTTGATTCAAAACCAGAATTAGGTCTAAAACCATCACCACGCTTATAATTAAAAAAGGTATAATAACTCCATTTACCAGATGTACCACTAAGACTTGTGAAATTAGTATACAGTCCATTACTACCTACCGTATTGCGAGTAATTAACTCAATAGGTTGAGTAGCATTAGGCTTTTTAATAACAAAGTTTACTAACCCACCGAATTGTGTTCCATACTGTAAAGAAGCTGCTCCACGTATAATTTGTATGCTATTTAAAGCCTCAGTAGGTGGTGCATAATAACTTTCTGGATAACCTAAAACATCTGCACTGATGTCATAACCATTCTGGCGTGTGTTAAAATTTGCAGTTCTATTAGGATCTAGTCCACGGCCACCTATATTAAGCTGTAAACCTGCATCGTCATTTTGATAAATATTAAGCCCAGCAACTTGATTGTAAATTTGTCTCGCATTGTTAGTGGCTAGGTTTGCCGTAGAGTTTTCTATAAGGACAACTTCTGTCTTTTTACCGGCATAAATAGCCGTTCCTTCTACATCTTTTAAACGTTCTATCTGGAATATTTTTTCCTTTCTAGCCGTTATTTCTATAGCCGTTAATTGTTCAGATAGTTCCTTTAATTTAAAATTATGAACAGCATCGCTAGATATAGAAAGAGTGGTTTCTAACACATCATATTCATAAGTAAAGAAAACGAGAGTAAGAGCCGTTTTTTTAGTCTCAAAACGGTAATTACCACTTGCGTCTGTGGTAGCGAGTACACCAGCATCTTTATCATAAATATCCACATCGTTGATAGCGACGCCTGTTACAGCATCGGTTACTTTTCCAGATATTTGAAATTGTGCTATCGCACTGCAGCTCACTAATAGAGCTATTATTATAAAACTATAATCCTTTAATCTCATCGTTGAATGGTAAAATCCAGCTTTTATGCTGGAATGATTCTTTAATCGCGTACAAATTTACCGCTTTATCTACGTACGGCTGGCTTAATCTTCCATTAAGAGCTACATAACTATCCACATAAACTGCCACGTTCTTATGACCTTGTTTTGTAAAATGATCTCCTAAAAAGTGAGCGTACTGTAAAATAAAGTCTGGCTGATAACTCATTTGCTTTTCTTGAAATGGAGTTAAGAAGTCGCTGTTTTGTACATAAAATGACTTCCCATCTTCATCAACTATTTTAAACTGAGCGCTTCCCATTTTTTCCATAAGCATGACGCGCCATGAAAATCTGTATCCTTCTTCTGTCCAGAATAACTCTCCTGGATAGGCTAGATAACGCCAGGGCAATAGTAATTGTAAAGCAAAGAAAACTCCTAAAACTGGTAAAATGAATCGCTTGTATTTAAGTTCCATTGCTTTTTTGGGTACTCGCTTTCGCGAAAGCGGAATAAAAAACCTCTTTAATGGCAACAACAGTCTTCTTATATAACTAATGATTCTTTCATGCAGTCCAGAATCAAAAAAGATAAGTGCGCTTACTATCATTACAAATGGGAACATACCGATAGGAAATAAAACACGCGTCAACACATGAAAAATCACCACGGCTGCAAATGCGACAACTCTTGTTCTTTTATATAAAAGTAAAAATGGTATAAATAGATCGTACAACATTCCAGACCAGCTGAAGGCATAATGCACCCATTCTTGTTCCATGAGGTTTCCTAATAGCGGTATGTCATATTTAGAAGGCAACCATATTTTTAACGGCATGGCTTTTATAAGCCAGTCGCTATTTAATTTGGCCAGACCTGCATAGAAATAAACTACTCCTAAAAGAATTTTTATACTATCTATAGTCCATTTAGGGATTTGAGGAGTTTGTTTATTTTCATCCTTTGCAACAGTATTACCTAAAGTATCTATGGAAAAATAACGTGCTGCTGGTAAAAAAAGCAGTAAGAAACTTAATGCACTTATAAAGTAATAATGGTTGAGATAGGTAGTTTTATCCATCAACTCGATGTAGGTAAAACTAAGAAAAAACACCAGCATAGATATGCGATACTTATAACCTAAGGCTACAAATAATGCTGCCAGTCCACAAAGTGCAAAAATCAAATAGGTCGCATTACCTAGAGGCTGCACCCAACTGAACCCATAATAACTAAAATGAAATTGTGGTTCTATATATAAGGTATTGATCCAGCCGTGAGCTGCAAATCTTATAATACTATATAACATCATGACACCAAAACCAATACGGAAAACCGCCAGTGGCGCCGCAGATGTTGTCCTATTTAAATATGTATGAATTTTTGATTTCATTCCAAAAAAAAGGTTGCCACAAAGATGGGCAACCTTTTTTAAATATTAGTTATCGATTAGTCACCGTCTGCATCTACAAAGTCAACTCTTATATTTAGTGTTTGTAACATATCTATTTTAAATAAAACAGTAGCAACTTGCAACTCGTCATAAGTTCTAGTCATTAATGTGTTATCTGTATTTACTTGATTTGCAAAATTATCATCCAGTACATTCATTTGTGCTCTTGCTGCTGCTAGTTGGTTATTTATAGCAGTTGTAAGGTCTGAAGTACCGCTATTGGTTCTCAACTCTGTTACATAACTAGCATAACTAGGTCCTGTAGTTGATCCATCATAAGCTCTACCATTAAAGAAATCATCTACCGCTTGTAAACCTTCTAGAGCAAGCTCTTTAGAAAATTCTTCACTGTAAAAACCTTCTACTCTATCTGCTAGAGGTGTTGTAGAAAATACACCTGCTGGTATACCTACTTTATTAGCTCTCAGCCCTTTTTCGTAATAAAAGATAAAGTCATTTATCAATAAATTTACTGAACTAGTTACCGTATTTCCTGTACTATTAACAAATATATCTCTATAAGAACCTGTCCAGTCATTTAAAACTGTAGTGGTTAAGGCATCCATTTGATCAATAACATCACTTAAGTAATCTTTATATCCTTGAGC
Organism: Nonlabens sp. Asnod2-A12; assembly: GCF_045063745.1. Taxonomy (NCBI): domain Bacteria; kingdom Pseudomonadati; phylum Bacteroidota; class Flavobacteriia; order Flavobacteriales; family Flavobacteriaceae; genus Nonlabens; species Nonlabens sp. Asnod2-A12. The sequence goes on from NZ_JBEFOB010000003.1 coordinate 1,417,124, forward strand.
ATTTGTATTATTTGTGTAGGTATCTAAAATACTAAGGTCGTCTGTTGCAACTCCATATAGTAAATAGTCTACTGCAGGAAAACCTACTGCGTCATTATTATTAGGACTTGTTAAATCATAAGATGCACTAGCAACATTGTTTTGAATATCAGTCACATTGGTAGGATAGATATTCATCTGGAAAGAATATAAAATCTCCTCTGCTCTACCTATGTTAAACATTTCTACATATTGCCATGTCATATAAGCATCTAACCACTCTTCTCTTAAATCATCTAGGTTTGCCTGGTTAGGCGTTGCGATAAAAAGATCTTTAGAAATTTTAAGCGAATTCAAGTCGTCACTTAAATCTTGTAATGCTGGGATAATAATATTATCTGCCGCATTTTCTAGCAAAGCTCTTCTATCAAAGCTGTCTGTAGTTGTTACTCCATCATCTTCAGACTCACTACATGATCCTATCGCGATCGCTGCAAAAAGTACTAATACTAAGTTTCTTAACTTCATTTTTTAATTTTAAAAAGTTTGCAAATTTAAGATGGTAGTCGGGAATGTGACTCATTAACAACACCAACTTAATGTTAATCTTTTAATCCAGAAAAATTTCAAAACTGCCCGAGGGCAATTTTGAAATTTTTCATTGGCTAATTATGACTTTTAGTCTGCTGCTTGTGCAGTAGTAAAAGTAAATCTTGCAGAAATCTCATCAGAGATTCTGTCTAGAGTTGCTGTATCTACATCCCAGAAACCGTTACCAGTCATTAATTCTGCTAGGTAAGCATCTACTTCAGTTTTTGTGAAGTAAGGTTGAGTAGTACCAGGCTGTCTAGTAAACTGTAAACTGTATATGAAACCATAAGCCTCAGAAAGTGCATGGAATGCTCTTGCAGGATCTGCTGTTAAGTTTCCTTTACCACTTTGAAGATAAAACACAGCTCTTACTGCTGGTATCATTGATATATTTTCTTTAATAATATTTGCTTGCTCATCTCTTAAATCATAATCACCTTCTACTATCGCAGCACGACCTAATTTAAAAGCGTCATATATAGTTGCAGCAATACCAGTAAAGTCGCTATCACCTTCTACACGGTCTAGATATTCACTTAAAAAGCTATCTTGATCTAAAACTGGTGCAGTAGCATCTGCCTCAGCACCGTATAGGTAACCAAAAGCCTCGTCCCACTTATGCTCCATAGTAGTATAGTTCTTACCAGATTCAAGAACAGCGTTATCATTATCAACTCTATTATCTCCTGCATCAAGAACAGCTGGACTTAAGTAGTTATTAAGAATTTGATCTGTCATTAGTGCACCTAGAAGACCTTTGGCAAACGCTTGATCATATTCTAGACCTTTTGCATTTACATATCTTACTGTACCACCACCAGCTTGTTGAATCTGTCCTGCAACACCTGCTGAAGCATTAGAATTCCATACTGGAAATACATCGTTTACTTGAGAAGAGATAAAACCATCAAAATCTGCTTTGATAGCTGCTGCAACCGTTGTGTTTGCAGAGAAAAAATCTGCACTCGCTGCTACTTTACTACGTACACTTTTATCAGATGCGTTTAAATCTGCATCAGTAAAATCACTTGCTCCTTCTATATGAGCAAACATATTATCTAATTGTGTTTCTGTAAGTGCTGTATTTTTAAAACCAGACTTAATTTCTTCGGCCATTGCGATTCTCGTAGACTGTCCAGAATAACTTACCGTTGTAGCACTATTTCTTTGGAAAGAATAAGTTGCAGGAGTTTCAACAGCGATAGTTGCCACGTCATCATCACTATCACAAGATGTGAATAATGTAGCTGTAATAGCTGCGATAGATAAAATAGATATTTTGGTAATTCTCATTTTAGGTTTATTTAGACTTGATATAAATAATTACTTGTTTGCGAGCGCAAAGATAAAACCCTTATTTAGATTAAATAAACATAAGTGATTCTTTTATCAATTGTTATTACTTATAATAAGCATCCGTACTATTGATAAAACATATAGAATGATTCTAAATAGAATAAAATAAACACATAAAAACCTTATTACTAAACAGGTAGTAATAAATTGATAGATAAAAAATTTGTATGATATATATGTGTTCTCGCTTTCGCGAAAGCGGAATGATCAAAAAAATAACTCTCTTAAACTAACTCTGCTTCAAAAAGCTCTACAAAGTATTGTTGAATTTTAGCCTTCACCTCTTCCATGTCAACCTCCCTTTTAAGTTCTGCAGCAAGAGACGTAACCGCCTTATCTTCTATACCACAAGGAATGATGTGATCAAAGTAACCCAAATTAGTATTTACATTAAATGCAAAGCCATGCATGGTAACCCAGCGACTAGCCCTTACACCTAGTGCACAAATTTTGCGTGCAAATGGAGTTGCTACGTCTAGCCATACACCTGTCTCACCATCGCTGCGTTCTCCTTTAAGTCCGTAATCGGCTAGGATTTTAATAAATACCTCTTCTAAAAAGCGCAGATATTTATGGATGTCGGTAAAGAAATTATCTAGATCGAGAATAGGGTAACCTGTAATCTGTCCAGGTCCATGATAGGTAATATCACCACCACGATTAATTTTATAAAAGGTCGCTCCTATATTTTTAAGTAAACCCTCGTTTGCTAGTAGATTTTCTAAGTCGCCACTTTTACCTAATGTATACACATGGTCATGCTCTACAAATAGTAAATGATTTTGAGTCTCTAGACCAGCGTCTTCTCTCCTATTCTTGATTTTAGTATCGAGAATATCTTTAAATAGTTGCTCCTGGTAGTCCCAAGTTTCTTTATAATCCTTGCGTCCTAGATCTTGAAAATTTACTTTCTTATTCATGTTGCAAAGGTAAAAGTAAGTAATCAGTTTACCTTATAGTAAGAGATAGTATTTACCTATCAGGATTATTCAAAATAATCAATGCCGCAATTACTCCAGGAATCCAACCTAGTAGTGTCAACAAGAATACTATAATTATAGAACCGCAGCCTTTACCTATAACGGCTAGTGGTGGAAAAATGATGGCCAAAATAACGCGCCAAATACTCATACTTTAAAGTCTTTTAATTAATGGTAAGCAACCATGTACATATTAACGTCTAGCAAATTATCAAAAAGTCGTGTTAATAAGAGCTGCCTATATAAAAGACTTACAGAATTCTATTTTGTTACACGGTTATACCAAGTTATCTTTGCAAGCTTAATTCAAATAAACATTATGCAACTTTCTGAACAAGAAATCGTACGCCGTGAGAAACTCGGCAAGCTGCGCGAGATGGGAATAGATCCTTATCCAGCGGCACTTTATCCAGTAGATAATACGTCTAAAAAGATTAAAGCCGATTTCCAGGAAGGTAAACAGGTAGTAATCGCTGGTCGATTAATGCGTAAGAAGATTCAAGGGAAAGCCTCTTTTGGTGAGATTCAAGATGCAGACGGTCGTATTCAAGTATATTTTAACCGCGACGAGATATGTCCTGGTGATGATAAATCTATGTATAATGACGTGTTTAAAAAGTTACTGGACCTAGGAGATTTTATAGGTATTAAAGGAGAGCTTTTTAAAACACAAGTAGGTGAGATTACGGTTAATATTAAAGAATATACTTTATTAAGTAAATCTTTAAAACCATTACCACTACCTAAAACAGATGCTGAAGGAAAGACTTATGACGAGTTTAATGATCCTGAAATGCGTTACAGACAGCGCTATGCTGACCTTGCCGTAAACCCACACGTTAAAGAGGTTTTTATTAAAAGAACTAAACTTTTTAATGCTATGCGATCGTTCTTTAACGACCGCGAATATTTTGAAGTAGAGACTCCTATTTTACAACCTATTCCAGGTGGAGCATCTGCACGTCCATTTATAACACACCACAACTCTCTAGACATGCCTCTTTATATGCGTATCGCAAATGAGCTGTATTTAAAGAGACTTATAGTAGGTGGTTTTGATGGTGTTTATGAATTCAGTAAAAACTTCCGTAATGAAGGAATGGATCGTACACACAATCCAGAATTTACTGCCATGGAAATCTATGTAGCCTATAAAGACTACAACTGGATGATGGATTTTACAGAAAAGTTATTAGAAAACTGTGCTGTAAAAGTAAATGGGGCAACGACGAGCCAATTTGGTGAGCATACTATAGAATGGAAAGCGCCTTACCCTAGAGTAACCATGCGCCAGTCTATCATTGATTTTACTGGGTTTGATATCCATGGAAAAAGTGAAGAAGAGTTGTTCGCTTTCGCGAAAGCGGAAGGAATAGAAGTAGATGCAACCATGGGTAAAGGAAAGCTTATCGATGAGATTTTTGGAGAAAAATGTGAAGGACAGTACATACAACCTACTTTTATCACAGACTATCCTAAAGAAATGTCACCGTTGTGTAAGCAACATCGTGATAATCCTGAATTAACAGAGCGTTTTGAATTAATGGTTTGTGGTAAAGAAATAGCAAACGCTTATTCTGAATTAAACGACCCTATAGATCAAAGAGAACGTTTTGAAGCACAATTAAAACTAGCAGATCGTGGTGATGACGAGGCTATGTTTATAGATCAAGATTTCTTGAGAGCTCTAGAATATGGAATGCCTCCTACCTCAGGGTTAGGAATAGGTATGGACCGTTTGATCATGTATCTTACAAACAACCCTTCTATACAAGAAGTACTTTTCTTCCCTCAAATGAAGCCAGAAAACACAACAAGTGTAGAGCTTAACGAAGATGAAAAACACGTTTTTGAACTACTTTCTAAGTCTGGTAAAATTGAGCTAGCTGCTCTTAAAGATCAAGCTGGTTTAAGCGGTAAGAAATGGGACAAATCTATTAAAGGACTTACAGGTAAAAAAGTCGCAAAGGTTTCTAAAACTGAAGACGGACTTTTTGTAGAAGTAGTTTAAAACTTCACTACTCCATTTAAAACCTGCTGATTTAAATAAATCAGCAGGTTTTTTTTTGATTTTTTTTCAGAAGCTCTCAAATTATATTTAATTCTAAAAAGACTTCTTAAATAAGTTTTTTGAAGCTTTTAATAAAATACACTTGATCATGATCCATGACGTTGTTTTAGATAATTAATATGAATACATTTGGCAAAATTTAAAAAACCACAAATGAAAAAATTTATCGCCCTAGCAGTTATTTTAATAGGCGCAGCATCTTGTCAAGAATCTCAAAAAATAGCATTTGTAGACAGTGAAAAAGTTTATGAAGAATATCAAGAAAAAATTGACCTTGAAGCAGTAATAATAAAGAAACAAGAAGATTTTAAAAAGAAGACAGATAGTCTAGGAATGGCTTACCAAATGGAAGCAGCACCTATGCAGGCAAAATTTAGTAGACTAAGCCAGCAGCAGCAACAAAACAATCCTGAGATAGTAGCATTTAGTCAAAAATGGCAAATGGTAGAGTCTCAAATGAAGGCTCAAGAGCAAAGTATGCAAGAGCAACTAGACAAAGATTTAAAAGAACTAAATACTCATGTAGAAGAGTTTATTGCATCTCATGCAAAAAAGAACAATTACTCTTTTGTATTCGGTAAAAATAACTCTGGCGGATTAGTTTATGGAAATAAAGCTAGTGATATTACTGAAACCGTAATCACAGAATTAAATAAAGCTTATAACAGTGAAGGTGATTCAAAAACGACAAGTTCTGAGACATCAACAAAAACTGATTAACCTGATCAAAACTGATCATTATCAACAGTTTACATATTGTTTAAATTATAAAGTCATGCCCAGTGCATGACTTTTTTTTGTGCTTTCATTAAACCTTATTGAAAATATCATGTCATAGAATTGTAACATTAAAACATAAACACATGAAAAAGATATTGTTTTTATTAGCTATTTTAAGTGTAGGAATTACACAAGCTAACAACGGAAAAAAAGATCGTACTCCAGAGCAAATTGCTTCTATACAATCTAAGAAAATGACTCTAGTTTTAGACCTAGACTCTAAACAACAATCTCAAGTTGAAAAATTATTATTAGTAGAAGCGAAAGATCGCAAGTCTAATAAAATGAAAAGAGAAGACAGAGAAAAACTTACTGAAGAACAAAGGTTTACAAAGTCTGAAGCTGCTCTTGAAAAAAAGATTGCCATGAAACGTGAAATGAAAAGCATTCTTAATGCTGATCAATATGCTAAATGGGAAAAGATGATAGCAAAGCGATCTAAAGGAAAAAAAAGAGGTGGCAAGCACAGAAAAGGACAAGATGAAAAAAGAGGAAATCGTAACTAGTCAATCTTAAAGTAATTAACTAACAACGTATTACTTTCCCTTTTTACTAAAGCTGGATTCTTAATTGAGTCCAGCTTTTTATTTTATTATCCAAATAAATTCTTATTTTTAGAAACTAGAAAACACCCATCATGAAAAAAGTATTATTTATTGCGGCTGTTCTTGCCAGTTCTGTGACGTTTGCACAACAAGAAATAAGCCCAGCACAACAAGAATTAAGTAGAAAAACTACTGCTAGAGTCCAAGATTTTAATTCTAAAATGGATGCTAAAGTTGATAAGATTATGGATATTACTAATTTAGAAAGTGATAAACGCAGTCAACTGAGTGAAATAGTCACTACTAAAGAAAGTAGACTAGATCGCCTTGCTCGTGAAGGAAAAGATGCTACCGATACTCAAGGGAGAAAAAACGACATCATGAATGCGTATCAAACACAATTAAAACAACTTTTAGGTGATTCTAAATACAATTTACTACAAAGTAAAGTAAGCCCTAAATAGTTGCTATTTTATAAGCATAAAAAAAACCGCTCTTGAAAAGAGCGGTTTTTTTATATCTGATAACGTTTAAATCTAATGTTTACCAGCTAGCAACTACTTCCTTAGTCGCTTGTATAGTCTTATCTAGATCTTCATAACTCAATGCATCATTTAAGAAGTAAGATTCAAAAGCACTAGGAGGCAAATAAATACCGCGGTCTAGTAATCCATGGAAAAATTTCTTGAACCATTCATTATTACCTGTTGCAGCACTTGCAAAATCTATTACTTCTCGATCTGTAAAATGAACAGACATCATAGAACCTATGCGGTTAATTTTATAATCCATTCCTTTTTCAGAAAGTACGGTATCAATTCCTTTGTGCAAATATTCTGTCTTTGCAGCTAGATTATCATATACACTAGGATTGTTATTTAAATGAGTCAGCATCGCAAGACCAGCACTCATCGCTAGCGGATTACCACTTAAAGTACCTGCTTGATAAACTGGACCTAATGGTGCTAGATGATTCATAATTTCTTGACGCGCTGCAAATGCTCCTACTGGTAAACCACCACCTATCACTTTACCATAAGTAACAATATCTGCTTTTACACCAGTAACTTCTTGAGCGCCACCACGAGCTAGCCTAAAACCAGTCATTACCTCATCAAAAACAAATAATGCTCCATGTTCGTCACATAAAGACCTTATACCTTCTAAGAAACCATCTTGTGGTAATACACAACCCATGTTACCTGCAATAGGCTCGATAATCACACAGGCTATTTCACCTTTATTTTGCTTAAATATATCTGCAACTTGCTCTAAGTTATTATAATCTGCAAGTAATGTATCTTTTGCAGTTCCTTGAGTAACACCAGGACTGTTAGGACTACCGAAGGTTACCGCACCACTACCAGCTTGTATCAAGAAAGAATCACTATGTCCATGATAGCAACCTGCAAATTTTATAATCTTATCACGACCAGTATAACCACGTGCCAGTCGCACAGCACTCATACAAGCCTCTGTACCAGAGTTAACCATTCTTATCTGGTCTACATTAGGCGCCATAGATACGGCTAGCTTTGCTATTTCAGTCTCAATAGCAGTAGGCATTCCATAAGAAGTACCTTTTTCTGTAGCTTTAATTACTGCCTCAACAACTGGTTCAAAAGCGTGACCCAAAATCATAGGTCCCCATGATGCGATGTAGTCTATAATCTGGTGTCCATCTTCTGTTTGTAAATACGCACCTTTTGCACGCTCTACAAATACAGGGTCTCCACCTACCGCATTAAACGCACGCACTGGAGAGTTGACTCCACCTGGAATATATTTTTTTGCTTCTTGAAAAAGCGCACTACTTCTTTGATATATAAATGACATGAAAAATGTATAATTATTTAACGATAAGTACCTGACCTACACTTAATACGTTAGTTTTTAATTTATTAAGTTTTTTAAGCTTATCAACAGTTGTATTGTACCTCTTAGACACGCTGTATAAGGTATCTCCTTTAACAACTACATGTTGCTTTGTAAATCCAGATGTATTGTTTTCTTTTACCTCTTCTATAACTCTAGGCTTCTCATCTACAGCTTTACCTAAAGCAATATTATCATATTGATACAATTCATATCTCTCGATAAGACTTATTAATTTTTGAGGATACCTCTTATCTGTAGCATAACCTGCTTTTCTTAAACCTCTAGCCCAGCCTTTATAATCGTCTTGATCTAGTTCAAAAAGACCTGCATATCTTTTACGGTCTTTTAAAAATAAGGAGTGATCGCGATAAGAATAACTCGCATCGTTATACGTACGGAAACATTCTTGATCTTCATCATCATCGTGATAGATGCGACCACCAGTCCAGCCCGTATGGCATTTGATACCGAAGTGATTATTTGCCTCTACAGCTAGTCTACCGTTTCCAGAGCCACTTTCTAATACTCCTTGCGCTAGTGTAATACTAGCAGGTATTTTATAAAGTTTCATTTCCTTCATTGCGATATCCTTAAAATCGTCTATGTAGTTAGCGACTTTATCTTTACTACGTGGGCTTGTGGTAGTAGTTACTTTATCTTCATCATCTGTAACAACTACTGGTGTTGTTTTATCAGCGGTGCTTGATGTTGTAGTTTTGGGCTTTGTTGTTCTTACACTCTTTTTTGATCCACATGAGGTAAGCAGCATTCCTGCTACCATTAAAGAGCAAAGTAGTCTATAGTTGGTTTTCATAGCTTATCTTAAGACGTCGTTTTTTTTCTAACACTTTGTTATATCCAGTGATAGATTGTAAACCACCAGTATGAATGGCTAAAATACGAGTTTTCCCATTGATAACGCTACTCTCCACCATTTGTTCTATGCCGTACATCATTTTTGCGGTATAAATAGGTTCTAGTGGTATTCCGCTTTCGCGAAAGCGGATATTCATATAATCAATCAATCGATCATCTGACTTTGCATAACCACCAAAAGCTGTTTCATCAATCACCTCAAATTCTTTTCCATGGGTATACCTTTCAATTTCAGATCGCATAAAATCTCCCTTTAAGGCAGAGAATACCATCACTTTTTGATGCGGCGCAGCACTGTTTATGATTCCAGCAGCTGTACCACCAGTTCCTGCAGCAACACAAATGATATCATAATTCTCTTTATCACTTTCTGTAAGAATCTCTTGTGTTCCTTTTACAGCAAGCTCATTAGTACCACCTTCTGGAATGTTGTAAAAATTACCGAATAAGACCTTCATTTCTTCCAGAAACAAATCTGTTTCTTTATCTCTGTATTGCTCACGCGTGACAAAATGAAATTTCATTCCATCTACATGCGCTTGTCTTAAAGTAGCATTTCCAGCAAGTGTTTTATTGAGGTCTGCTCCTAACTCTTCACCACGTATAACACCTATAGTTTTAATTCCCAATAATTTACCTGCAGCTGCAGTAGCCGCTATATGGTTAGAAAAAGCACCGCCATAAGTGAGTACGGTATCATGTCCTAATTCTTGCGCTGTGAGAAGATTGTATTTTAATTTACGCAACTTATTACCAGACACTTCTTTATGTAATAAATCGTCTCTCTTCATGTCCATCTCTATGTCTAGATCTCGATAAGATTTAAACTTCTCAATAACGGAATTTTGAGATTTAAAAAGTCTATTCATGCGCATACTTTTTACCATAGAATTTAAAAAAGGAAAACAGCTTTCTCTCTTTTAAATAATCTAAATTACTTTCATTTAAATATGCCTCTCTTTCAAACACTATGTTTCTATAAGCCTTATGATGGTTCATATATCGCATGAGATTAAATAGGTAATCGAGACCATACCATAAATAAAAAAATACGACTAATAATTCCTTTTGTTGAACGGCGTGAATGTTCTCATGATTCATAAAAACAGCATCCGTCAATTTACTTTTATTACTTACTAGTAAAAAAGGCCACAGCGTCATGCCGCTATATTTTTTAAGGTATTTTGATTTTAAAGGAATCATATCGCAAAGTTATTGAATTAGCTTGTGCTATCGTAAATCCCAAGAAATCATTTACTCTTACTTAAAACCAATCTCGTTGCAATTCTTATATCTCTAGCAACTATTGTATTTTTATAGCATGAAGAAGATTATTCCCGTAGAAGAAGGCGATTATTACTTAACACCAGAAGGATACCGCTGTTTTACAGAGCAATACCATCTTAAAAGAGGTTATTGTTGTGAGAGCGGTTGCCGTCACTGCCCATACGGATACGATAAAAAGACAAACAGCCAAAACTAAGAATTCATGAGTGAAGATATTTCTATAGCACGCTTTCGCGAAAGCATACAAACAGGAATTCCTGAAAAACTACCAGCACCACACGTTTATGATACTAATGTAAATCATGCCCCTAAACGTAAAAAAATACTCAATGCTGAAGAAGAGAAACTTGCATTGCGCAACGCACTGCGTTATTTTGACCCAAAACATCATGAAATTCTTTTACCAGAATTTAAAGAAGAGTTAGAGAAGTACGGTCGTATTTATATGTATCGTTTCATGCCTAAATATAAAATCAAGTCTAGAAATATTGCCGACTATCCAGCAAATTCTCAGCAAGCAGCAGGTATCATGCTTATGATACAGAATAACCTAGATCATGCCGTAGCACAACATCCACATGAACTAATTACTTATGGTGGTAATGGTGCTGTGTTTTCTAACTGGGCACAATATTTACTGACCATGAAGTACCTAAGCCAGATGACTGACGAGCAAACACTGGTTATGTATTCTGGTCACCCTATGGGATTATTCCCTTCTCATAAAATGGCGCCACGTTGTGTGGTAACTAACGGGATGATGATTCCTAATTACTCACAACCAGACGACTGGGAAAAGTTTAACGCTCTAGGTGTTACTCAGTATGGACAGATGACAGCAGGTTCTTTTATGTACATAGGGCCACAAGGTATCGTTCACGGTACAACGATTACGGTGCTCAATGCTTTTAGAAAAATAAAAAAAGAACCTACTGGTAACATATTTGTCACTTCTGGATTAGGTGGAATGAGCGGTGCACAACCTAAAGCTGGTAATATAGCTGGCTGTATCACTATTTGTGCAGAGATGAATCCTAAAGCTGTACACACCAGACACTCACAAGGTTGGGTAGATGTGGTTATTAAAAATACAACAGATTTAATCTCTCGCGTACAAAAAGCTCAAGAAGATAAAGAGACCGTATCGATAGCCTTTGAAGGAAATATAGTTCACGTTTGGGAAGCGCTTTACGATGCAGGTATTCACATATCGATAGGTAGTGACCAGACCAGTTTGCACAATCCATGGGCTGGCGGCTATTATCCAGTAGATCTTACTTTTGAAGAATCTAACGAGATGATGAGCAATCAACCAGACAACTTTAAAAAAGAGGTTCAAAGATCTTTACGTAGACATGTAGCTGCGATTAATAAACACACAGAAAAAGGAACGTATTTCTTTGACTACGGTAATGCATTTTTGCTAGAATCTAGCCGCGCAGATGCTGATATAAAAGGAACAGACACTGAGTTCCGTTATCCTTCTTATGTGCAAGATATTATGGGACCTATGTGTTTTGACTACGGTTTTGGTCCATTTAGATGGGTTTGCGCATCAAATGATCCAGAAGATCTTAAGAAAACAGATCAAATCGCGACTCAGGTATTAGAGCAATTGTCAAAAGAGGCTCCAGAGCGCATCCAGCAGCAAATGCAGGATAATATAAAATGGATTAAAGGAGCACAAGAGAACAAACTAGTAGTAGGGTCACAAGCTAGAATTTTATATGCAGACGCAATAGGTAGAATAGAAATTGCTCGTGCCTTTAATAAAGCCATAGAAGCTGGCGATATAGGACCTATAGTTCTAGGTCGTGACCACCACGATGTATCTGGAACTGATTCTCCATATAGAGAAACTTCTAATATATATGACGGCTCTAGATTTACTGCAGACATGGCTATACAAAACGTTATAGGTGACAGTTTTAGAGGCGCAACATGGGTCTCTATACATAATGGCGGCGGCGTGGGCTGGGGAGAAGTTATGAATGGCGGTTTTGGAATGGTAATTGATGGTACTAAGGAATCAGAAGATAAGCTAGAATCTATGCTATTTTGGGATGTAAATAATGGTATTGCTCGCAGAAACTGGGCGCGTAATGAAAATGCTGTTTTTGCTATTAAGAGAGCGATGGAAATAAATCCTGCTTTACAAGTCACGATACCACATATGGTAAGTGATGATTTGATCGATAATAATTAATCCGTTTTTAAGAAGGTGGTTTTAGGTTCCGCTTTCGCGAAAGCAAAAAAAACAAAAGCAATGAAAAAAGTATTAACTCTTCTCGCAGTAATTACATTATTAGTAAGCTGTCAAACAGTACGTGTTTCTCAAGACTATGCTATAGGAACCGAATTCAATAACTACAAGACCTATGCTTTCTTTAAAAAAGGAATAGACGAGGCTAAGATATCTGAGCTGGATAAGAAACGTATTCTTAGAGCTATCGATACAGAAATGGCAGCTAAAGGTTTTGTAAAGTCTGAAAACCCTGATATAATGGTAAGCATTTTTACCGACTCAAAAGAACGTGTAGACGTTTACAACAATAACTGGGGCTGGGGCTTTGGTTACGGTTGGGGCTGGGGCGGCGGTTTCTGGGGTAATAACAGGAATAGCGTTAATAGAACAACAGAAGGTATTCTATACATTGATTTAATCGATGCAAAAAAGAAGGAACTTATCTGGCAAGGTGTAGGAAAAGCACCTCTTAAATCTACACCAGAAGAAAAGGTAGAACGTACTAACGAGATCGTAAAAGAGATCTTAACGCAGTATCCACCGATGCCTAGCAATTAATAGTTAACCATAAATTATTTTAAATCCCATTTCATTGAGTTGAAATGGGATTTTTATTTAATTCACATAATTCTTAAACCAAGAACATTCTTTTAAGACCTCTCGATAATACTCCGTATCAGAATATTCATTATTTAATTGATTAAAATAATCTTTGTGCTGTCCACAAATATTAAAGGTGTACGTATTTGTATCATAGTCATAACGACCATCTTCACAGCTGTTTGTTTTGGCCAGCATAAACAAGATAGCTGCCTTAGTCTCTCTAGAACCGCTTTCTGCTCGTAGTCCTTTTAAGAAATAATCATTTGCTTGATACATGATAAAACTATCATCTATTTTACTCTCGTCACTGTCATCATCTCCATAGCTAGATCCTGCCAGTTCATTACGGTTATTATTACCTATATAGTAACTGTCATTCATAAACCAGCCTTTATAACTCATGTTGTACCAGGCATTACCTATCATGTAATAATAATCGGCAGTTTTACTGGGCTGTGTTTGTGCTAGCTGCTTTAATTTAATTAAAGTTTCTGCTAGCTTTATCTTATTATCCTTATAATTTTCACGTTCTAGATCTTCCCTTTCTATTACAGCGTTCTCTCCTAAAACAGCACTATAATCTTCATGAAAACCGTTAGACATAGAGGTAAATGGAACATTCATATATTCTTTAATAGATGCTGAGAATATTTCTGTACGCAAGCCTTTTTCCCAAAACACCTCAGGTTTTTTTATTTGTTTAAACTCAATTACAGCATCTTCTAGTAAATCCTTTCTCATGTAATAAGTACCTCTTAAATCATGAACATAATCCTTAGGTGCCGCTTTCATTCTTTTTAAAATCGTTTTTTCAAAAGCTGTAGGGTTAGAACGACTTATAAAAAGGTCAAAATTATTAATATAATCATCTCTTAAATAATGATATTTTGAATCGTATTCCCAACTATAACCGTGTGTTACACCTACTCCTGCCCAATCGTACTTTTCATTATTAGTATAAGAATCATAATTTATAGAAGTAAGAATACTAGCTATAGGATTTTCTGCATCATTATATAAGGCGCTTATATGATTAAAAAATGCTGCAACTGTAGGCTTGTGAGTATGCAAATCTAAATCGCTAGCTATAGTTTCATAACTGCGATTAATAGCCTGTCTATCTAGTGACTTAATGGCCATAAATGAAATAGCTGTATTAAGTCTCTTAAAATGCTTTTTAAACCCAACTGCTGGTTTATGATTTTCTAAAGTCACTAGTGCTTTATTATTTTCTTGATTATATAGTTGAGTAGTGGCAAGTATCAACGTCCATAAATCTCTATTCTTAAGGTTTTTATTTTTCAGTAAATCTTTAGCAAAGAAACCCAATGCTGCAGCATTAGAGTCAGCAGAATCTTCATCATCACCATAATAATAGTTAGAAGTATGCTCAAAAACCTCTGACTGCATCTGGTCCAGCCATCTTACTGCTAGTACATCCAGATAGGGAGAGTTCACATTCTCTCTAGAGATGTTCTCCATTTCTCTCAACACATTACCACGACCATGAAATGCTTTGAAAAAACTCTTCACATCGTTATTCTCATTAAACTTTTTAAAATCGTAACTATTTTCTAAAAGATTCCAATTTAAAAATCTCAGGCTCACACCTGCGGTATATCTTCTATCTGGTAATTGATCATAAACCTCTAGATAAGAAACTGCTGCAAGAACCTGATTATTGATATTAAAAGCTGCGCCAGCCATTTCTTCCATCGCGCGGTAATACATGTAATTACCTGTTGAAGACTTTTTAAGTATGGTATTAAAATATCTTATAGCTATCTCATTTTCTTGTAAATAATGAGACAGTTTTACCGCTTGAAAACCGGCACGATTACGCATAAAATCATCTGGTGCAGTAGCGACCAGCTCTAGTGCCTTAGAAAGTAATTCTCTTTTATCTATCTTTCCAGCATCACCACCATAATAATCAGTCTCTCCTTGATACCAGCCACTACCATTTGATTTATCACTAGAAGCATGTTGAGATATTTTAGCTAGCGCGAGGTATTTCTTGAAAAATAGGTTTTCTGGTTTATTTAATTTATCGCCTACCTCATCGTTATAAGATTCAAACCCTTCTTGATCTAGAAACCACCCTACAGGTCGTTTATAAATTATATCTATAAGCTCTTTTTCTGTAAAAACACCTTTGTAGTACGCTGTCCATTCTGCTATGTTTTGTGACCTTTGATCCTCTTCTTGGATAGAACAAAATGGTGAGTCTGGACAATTTAAAAACGCATGAAAATCTGGACTTACTAGAGAGAATTGATCTACAATAGGATAATAATTGTCTTCCCATGCAGGATCCCAACCGCAAAAAGCTCCATTGGTATTATTAACTGTATTCCCAAAAGCAACCACCGGCAACACCAGTAACCATAATTTACTTAGCAAAAGACGAAAGGTCATCATAAGAGAATTTTGAAGTTAATGAAGTATTGATATGGTAATATATAGTTTGATAATCTCTATTAGACGGCGCAGCTTCCTTAATCATAGCAGCCAGCTCTTCCAGTTTATCTTTGGTTATAGTTTCTACTCTTACATGATCTCCTTTATAAATAAAGATGCCATTGATGTAAGAGTCTGATGTTGCCGTATAGCTGTTTTCTTTTTCCGCTTTCGCGAAAGCGGACTCTAACAAACTAGGAGTAAGATCTCTTAAAAGACCTTTGAGTTTTCCGTCTCTGTATAAAACACCCCACTCAAAAAGAGGAAGCGCAACATCAAACGGTAACGGATATTCATCTAACTCTTCTAAATATTGAGCAGTAATCTCGTTGCTTAAAATAGAATTAATCTCCTCTACACTGCCCAAATTACCAACATTATAAGCCATCAAAACAACTTTATCTACTGGCGGCACACCAGTACGGTCTTTATATTTTACCTGGTGCAACCTCAACGTAGAACTGATGCTGTAACCAGGCATTTGATTTTTAAGGGATTTTAAGAATATGAAAAAACTATCTCTTGTGCTATCTGTCCAGTCGCAATCTATTTGTATTTCTCTTACTGCAACTTGACCAGTAAGATGCTTGTTCTGGATTCTTTTTATTTTATCGGCCGTGTTTAAAGCTAGTTTTTGAATATTATTCCCACTACCTTCTTTATGTAAAAACACCTCGTTACGTATATAGATAACAGGTACAATTTCAGTAGCGAGAAAACGTGTGTTTTCTTCAAACTGAACTGTTGCAACAGGATAAACTTTATCTACATTTTGATCTATAACAAGGTCAAAGAAACGCACATATTCTTTAAAAGTACCGCCATGTTTAATGAGCTGGTCCGTTTTATTAGTAGGCTTAAAGTTTGTACTCCAATGGTAAAAAGAATAATTTTTACCTTCATTTTTCACATCTTCTTTACAAGATATAAACAATAAAGCAGAGCATAATATTAGAAAAATATAGCGCATGTAATGGTATTGAAAATCAATGACAAATATACCATTTGCAACAAGTGATAATCAAAGAATTAACAAACTTAAAAATGATAAAATTTAATGAATTTATTAATTCACCTTAACCTCATAAGTAATCTCAACACACTTATCAAAACTCTTTGAAACAGAGCAGTATTTATCAAAACTTAAATCGGCTGCTTTTTGAGCTTTATCTGGATTGATGTCTCCTTCTAATTTCACAAGAACATGCATAGATTTAAATGGCTTAGAATCATCTAACTCATAACGCTCTCCAGTGACCTCTACTTTATAACTCGTAATGTCTTGGCGTTGCTTTTTAAGAATGGCAATAATATCTATCGCACTACAAGAACCTACACCCATAAGAAGTAACTCCATAGGACTCACGCCTTGAACGGTTTCCATACCGCTATGGTCTATCAATACAGTGTTTCCTGATGTTCCTTTTGCTTCAAGTAGGTATTCTGTGTTTTTTCTTTCTATTTGTACTTTCATTTTCGCTCTTTAATAATTAAGAATCTCCTCAATCTTAGCTTTTACTTTCTCTGTACTAGGAATCATCGTTTCCTCAAGAACAGAATTCAATGGAATCGCTGGCATATTTTCAGATCCTATGACCATTACCGGAGCGTCGATGTATTTGAAACATTCTTCTTGAATGCGACCTTGTAAAGCACGTGAGAAACTATTCTCACTAGGTTCTTCAGTAACTACCAGGCATTTACCACATTTCTTTACACTCGCAAAAACCGTTTCATAATCTAGTGGATGCAGCGTTCTTAAATCCACTACTTCTACTCTATCCTGTAAACCAAGTTCTTCTGTAGCATTCATTGCCCAGTGCACGCCCATTCCGTAAGTAATAATACTCAAGGTTTCTTCTTCCTCTTTTTTCCAGATTTCTTGTAGTACCCATGCTTTTCCAAACGGCAACACATAGTCCTCACTAGGTTCTACACTTGTAGCGCCTTTAGTTCCTTTTACTTTAGACCAGTACAAGCCTTTATGCTCAAAAATCACCACCGGATTAGGATCATAATAAGCAGCTTTCATCAATCCTTTTAAATCGGCACCATTTGATGGATAGGCGATTTTAAGACCTCTTATGTTAGAAACCACACTTTCCATAGAACTAGAATGGTAAGGACCACCAGAACCGTAAGCTCCTATAGGTACTCGCAATATCATAGAAACTGGCCATTTACCATTACTTAAGTAATTAGATCGCGACACCTCTGTAAACAGCTGGTTCAATCCAGGCCAAATGTAATCTGCAAATTGTACTTCTACGATAGGTTTCAAACCTGCAGCACTCATTCCTACCGTACTACCTACTATAAATGCTTCTTGAATAGGCGTGTTGAAAACTCTATTATCGCCAAATTTTTGTGCCAGCGTCGCCGCTTCTCTAAAAACACCACCTAATCTACCACCTACATCTTGCCCATATAACAAGCATTCTGGATGTTTTTTCATTAATTCCTCAATGGCAAATAGTGCACAATCTACCATCACTACTTTCTCCGCACCTAATGGAGAGCGCTCTCCTTTTTCTTCTGTTATCGGTGTTGGTGCAAAGTCATGTGTGAATAAATCTGCTGGCTCAGGATCGGGCATTTTCATTGCTTGCTCTAGAGCTTTTTTAGATTCCGCTTTCGCGAAAGCGTCATAACCATCCACATCTTGCTCACTAAATCCATTATTGAGCAATAACTGTCTCATACGCGGATATGGATCTCGAGTTCTTGCCTCTTCCAAATCATCGCGGTAAAACTCCATTCTTACACCACTGGTATGGTGATTTAATAATGGCACTTTAGCGTGAACCAAAAACGGTCTGCGCTCTGTTCTTATTTTTTCAATCACCTCGTTTAAGGTGTTGTAACTTTCTTCAAAATCTGTCCCATCGATAGAAATAGCTTCTATACCGTGGAATCCCGCAGCATATTCGGCAGCATTTTGCGCACGAGTTTCTGCAGCACTAGCACTAATATCCCAGCCGTTATCTTGCACTAGATATAAAATAGGTAATTGCTTTAAAGCCGCCATTTGAAAAGCCTCAGCAATCTCACCTTCAGTAACCGATGCGTCACCTAGAGAACAAACAACAATGGAATCAGAACTTGAACTTGAACTCGAACTTGAATCAATAGCTGCTCGTTGCTCGTCAGTTAAACTCTCACGATAATGAAAACCTAACGCTACACCAGTAGCAGGAATAGCCTGCATTCCTGTAGCACTAGATTGATGTGGTATTTTAGGTTTATCGATATCATTCAACGATGGATGTGAGTAGTAGGTACGTCCACCAGAGAAAGGATCATCTTTTTTAGCCAGCAATTGCAACATTAGATCATAAGGTTTCATACCTATGGATAGCAACATCGCGTCATCACGGTAATATGGAAAAGCATAATCCTGTGGCAACAACTGCATTCCTAGCGCCGTCTGAATCACCTCATGACCACGACTGGTGGCATGCACATACTTAGAAACTGTTTTAAAGTTCTCTTCGTAGAGCTCTGCCATAGATTTGGCAGTTGTTAGGTTTTTATATCCGAATTCTAAAATTTCTTTACTTATTTTCATAATATCTTGAATTTCCGCACTTGATGCGGAATCTGATTATACTTACTCCATACTAATTAATAATTCTCATCATCCCACCAAGCCTCTGCAAGATCTAGCCATTCTGGATTATCCTTTTCAATAAGGTCTATTTTCCATTGCCGTTTCCACTTCTTCAGCTTTTTCTCTCTTGCTTGTGCCTCTTGAACCCATTGAAATTCTTCAAAATAGACCAGTTTTTTAGTCTGGTATCGTTTTGAGAACGCTTTCTTATACCTTTCTTCTTTATGTTGTCCAGTTCTATGCTTCACATCATCTGTCATTCCAAGGTACAAAACACCATCTTTCTTATTAGAAAGTAAATAGACGTAATATTTGTGCTCATATCCAGCCATGAGATAAAACTAGCAGTTTCCGCATCGAGCGCGGAAAATCAATTTCATTAATAATCTTTATCAGGCGCTGCCTCTAGATTCAAAGCTACTTGCTTTAAAAAACTACCTCCTAAAAATCCATCTACTACTCTATGGTCAAATGATAATGATAACATCATCATACTTCTTATCTCAATACTGTCCACGCCATCTTTGGTCATGACCTCAGCACGTTTTTTAATGATTCCTGTTGCAAGAATTGCTACCTCTGGCTGATTGATAATAGGTGTTCCCATTAATGAACCAAAAGTTCCCACATTTGATATCGTAAAGGTTCCTCCTTTAATATCGTCGCCACCTAATTTATTTTCACGTGCTAGGTTTGCCATGCGATTCACATCTGCAGCGATTTCTTGTAGAGATTTCTGGTCTGCATTTTTAACCACAGGTACTATTAAGTTTCCTGAAGGTAATGCGGTCGCCATCCCAACATTGATATTTTCTTTAACGATGATATTGGAACCATCTACACTAGCGTTGATATTAGGATATTCCTTAATCGCTCTCGCTACTGCATCTACAAAAAGCGGTGTAAACGTTAATCGCTCATCGTATTTTTCCTGAAAAGGTGCTTTATTTTTATTACGCCAGTTCACTAAATCTGTAAGATCTGCCTCCACATAAGCAGTCACGTGTGGACTTGTATGCTTAGAATACACCATATGATCTGCAATCATAGAGCGCATGCGGTCCATTTTAATAATAGTACCTGTTCCTTTATCTAGTTTAAGTTGTGGTATACGATATGCTGTAGGATCTGGTTCATTATTTACAGCTTGTGCAAATTGAAATGGCCTACCTTCATTGATATAATTTACCACATCACTCTTGCGCAATCTACCTTCATGACCAGTTGCTGGTATGCGAGCAAGTTCCTCATAAGACATATGATTCTTACGAGCCATAGAATCTATAAGCGGACTCACAAAAAGATCCTGATTAACATAAGAGTTAGAAACAGAAGTAGTTTTTGAAGTTGTCTTTACTGGTTTAGGCTGCTTACTCACAGAAGATTCACTCTTAACTACCTTATTAGACTCAGCAGATTTTGGAGCGGCTACCGTCTTTACAGAACCATCTGATTCTTCAAATTGAGCAATCACGCTACCTATTTCGACAACATCACCGTTAGCGCATAAATGCTTAGACATTATCCCTGCCGCTGGTGCTGGCACTTCATTATCTACCTTATCTGTACCTACTTCAACAAGGATATCACCTTCTTCAAAAGCTTCTCCTTCTTGGACCAGCCAGTTAAGTATTGTTCCTTCTGTTATTGATTCTCCCATTTTTGGGAGCAAAAAATCCATAGTCTTTGCCATGGTATAAAAATAAGAAAACTAACGCTTGTTAGTTGCATAAATTTTGTTGTAATTCCGCTTTCGCGAAAGCGAGAAATACTTTAAACATAAAAGTTAAATTAAATAGGAGTAATTTTGCTTAAAACCAGCTAAATGAAATTTAAAATTGCCATCGTAATTTTGATTTATTCGTTAATATTTCCGTTTAAATCAAATTCACAAACTGTTGTTACTTACAATAATTGCGATATTGTCCAATCGATGAATTTTTCCTGCGCATACACACCATCATTTTATGCTAAAGATTATGATCTAAGAGATTTTGGGATCGGATCCAATGAAGAGTTTTTAATTGACAATATCGATTTCGCTGTAAACTATGCCGAATTAGGAGCTTATTACACCATTAACGTTTATGCCATCGACCAGAGCTTCCCTTCTTCATTTAATATAGGATCAGTACCTGCAATAGGCTCAAGTGGTATACAACCATTACCATATGTGAGTAGTAGAACCAACCCTGCTGTTAACATAAATACTGTTTTTAATACTCCTGTAAGAGTACCTGCTGGAACAAATAAAATACTTATTGAAATAATAAAAGGTTCTTACTATGGAAGTGGATTAATACACTTTGCGGGAACTACTGTTGACAACGGCCTAGATTGGTATTACGGTTGTCTTCCTAATGGAAACACCGGTATCATAAACACTTACCAAGACACAAACAATATAACATCTCAATATCCCGGCTCAGACTTTAATTGGTTCATGAGGGTTAATGGTAGTACAAACAATATTGCTGCTCCATACACGCTTAACTTTAATTCTGATTGCGGCTTAGATAAAAGTTTTAATCTAAATAATCTATCAAACATTCAGTCTGTCTCATGGGATTTTGACGATATTAATTCTGGATCTAATAATACATCTAACTTAGTTTCAACAAATCACACATTTACTAGTAGCGGAATTTATAATATTGTTGCTACAATAACCGATATTAATAACAACATATACACGATAAACCAAACCATAAACGTATTTGCAGCTCCTACAATAAACGTTATCAATGATCTATATGCATGTGAAAACAACCTACCTGGGTTCTCAAATGATTTTGACACAACAGGTTTAGTGAACTCAATTATTGGCTCTCAAAATAATGTAATTGTCACTTTCTATAGACAAAATGGAGTCCCTTTACCTTATCCTCTACCATCTAGAATATCAAATAACATAGCAAATTCAGAAACAATCACTGCTAGAGTGGCATACCTTTCTGATTTATGCTGCTATAGTGAAACAACCTTTAGTTTAATAACTAGACCAGCAGTAATAATTAATCCCATCCCAAACCTCGTAGCCTGCGAAACCACAACTACCAGCGGTTTCAGCAACTTTGATCTTAACCAAATAGTAAATACTCCTCAAAATAATATAACCCAACCGACATACGAATTTTATGATAGCAACAACAATTTAATACCGCTATCTAGTATTTCTTCATATCGTAATATTATATCAAACAATGATTTTATTACCGTTAGAATTACCGACGGAAATTCTAATTGTTACTCTGAGTCTAATGTATCTTTATCTGTAAACTCTTCTCCTATTTTACCTCCATTACCGACAATATATAGCTGTGACTCCGACAACGATGGAATATCAAATTCTTTTGATATATCGGGAGTAGAATCTACTCTACTTAATAATAGGACAGATTTGAGTGTTTCCTATTTTGACGCAAATGGAAACGATATTTCTTCAACTTTTATTAGTCCTTTTACAAACACAGTTGCATTTAATCAAATAATAACTATAGAAGTTACTGACAGTAACACAAATTGCTTATCTACCGCCTACTTAGCTCTAGAAACTATTAGTCAACCTATAGTGAATATTCCTAATAATATTTATTCGTGTGACGAAGGAAATGGTTTTTCAACTTTTGACATTAGTCAAGTTACACCTGAAATTCTGAATGGGCAAACAAACTTGACAGTTCAATATTATGATGACAATGGTCTAATAAATTCATTATCTAATTATCAAAACATTACTGCCTATAACCAATCTATAACTGCAATTGTCAGTTTCCTATCTAATGATCAATGCAATACTAGTATTACATTTGACTTAATTACCGAAGACTTACCAGAAATAAATTTAAATACTAATTACATAATTTGTGGTACCGATCCATATATAGACATAACTGTTTCCGGTGAATTTGACAACTATATTTGGACTCAACTAGATACAGGAATTGTCATCTCTAACTCTCCTGCAACTCAATTAATAGACAATGGAAATTATAGCCTAGAAATTTTCAAAACAAATAATGGTATTAATTGCTCTAATATATATTATACAAACTTGAATAGATCTCAATTACCTACCATCACATCTGTTAATATAGGATCTTTAGGGAATAATTATGCAGAGATTATTGCAATAGGAGATGGAGATTTTGAATACTCTGTTGATGGAATCAACTATTTTCAAACTAATTATTTTGATGATTTAGAAGGTGGAACACATCAAGTTTATGTTAGAGACAAGAACGGTTGTGGAAGTGATAGTCAAATTATAAACATTATAGATTACCCAAAATATTTTACTCCTAATGGTGATGGATACCATGATTATTGGAAAATTAAAGGTTTAAATAATGATGACTCCGCAAAAATTTATATTTACGATAGATACGGTAAACTCTTAAAACAAATCAGTGGAAATAGTGTAGGATGGAATGGAAATTTCAACTCATCTCCTTTACCATCAGACACCTATTGGTTCAATGTAATACTTGAGAACGGAACAGGGTTCAAAGGGTATTTTGCGTTAAAAAGATGATTAGTGAAAAATAACTTCTTTCACACACGGTATTGCAATGCGTTAACATTTTTGATTATTAACTGCTTTTTCCTAAGTAATTAATAATTCCGCTTTCGCGAAAGCGAGAAAAAAATCATATTACGTTAATTCACTAATTCCACTGTTTATTCACCAATCATGCAAATTCATTTCAAAGAAAAAGCGCTGCTAGCAAATCAATATAAAATAGAAAAAGCAGAACGCTCCAAAAATTGGATAGGACGAAACTGGATTAATGTTTTATTATTTGGTGTTTTTATCAGCTTTGTAGGACCTACTTATACAAGTGTTGCTGACGGTGTTTATAGGAAAGAGAGTGTCATGGCGTTAGATCTTAGCGATTTTGGATATTTCGGAACTGTACTATGCATCGCAATATGGTACGCTGCATGTATGACTATCGCTTATTTTGTCTGGAACTATCAAGACAATCGAAAAATTAAAAACCTGAAAAAACAAAGGACTGAACTATTAAAAGAACTAGAACTTTTAAAGGAAGGGTTTTAAGTTATCTCTTTTTGATTTCCTGTAAGGTCTTATAAAAATCTTCTTGAACTGGTCTATTTTCAGGGATTTCACTCAGCGGCTCTACTTCTCTCATAGTTTCATGACAGTCTGCAGGTAATTGTTGGTACAATTTAGTTCCAGCAGTTTTCCAAGCGATCATTTGATCAGAAACCTCTTTGATTTTTTTGGCTGGATTCCCTACAATTAAAGAACGTGATTCAAAAACAGCTTCGGCTTTTACAAATGCCATCGCTCCTACTATGCATTCGTCTCCTATAGTCGCATCATCCATTATGACACTATTCATACCTATCATGCAGTTGCGACCTAGGTTTGCACCGTGAATAATTGCTCCATGACCTACGTGCGCTCCTTCTTTAAGTGTGATGCTTTTTCCAGGGAACATATGTATGGTACAATTCTCTTGCACATTAACACCATCTTCCAGAATTATCTCGCCCCAATCACCTCGTATTACAGCTGAAGGTCCAACGTAACAATTCTTACCTATAATCACATTACCAATTACGGTCGCTTGTGGATGAACAAAACTGGACTCGTGAATTACTGGAATGTGGGATTTGAAAGAGTAGATCATGTGGTATGTGGTATGTGGTATGTGGTATGTGGTATGTGGTATGTGGTATGTGGTATGTGGTATGTGGTATGTGGTATGTGGTAAATTATTATTTATTTAATCGTTGACGAATTTTAGATCGCAAACTTGTCAACATTTTCTGTATTGTCGTGATTTGTTTACGAATTTCTTCCCTTTGTTCATAGGAGATATACTCACGCATTAAAGCTTTCTCATTTGCTGACACACATTCGTTTGAACTATGCAGTGCATGATTAATATGTTTCACAAATTGTGCATCACTTCCTGGATAACCTTCAGCAATATTAAGTGCTATAGAGTCAGCTGCTCTTCTAAATTGAGAACTTAAGGCATATAATTCTCTTTGCGGAAAATTAATTACCAATTGGTCTACTTCTTCACCAAAACGCATAGCTTTTTGATAGACCAACAAATCTTCAAATTTAAAATGATACTGACTATTCATAATGTTTTAATTAAACCTCATCCCTCATCCCACATGCCTATAACCTAAGCGAAGCGCTTCAACGTTTCCTTTGTAAATTCACTCAATACCAATCTACCTGAAATTTTTGCTCTTTCAAAAAGAAGTTGATCCCAGTTTTCACAACCAGACCAGAACATCTTTTTCATTTCTGCCATGGCATCTGGATTATAAGTACATAGATTTTCTGCAAATGCTTTTATTCCTGCGTCCATTTCTTCTGTGGAATCATAAACCTCAGCAAAAAGACCGTTGTCTTTTGCCCATTGAGGTGAATAGAATTCGTTTGCATTGATAGCAATCTGACTCATTCCTGTCAATCCAAGTTTGCGCTCTACCGCTGGACCTACTACAAATGGCCCGATTCCTATGTTGAGTTCGCTTAATTTAATACTAGCAAATTTAGTCGCAAAACAATAGTCCATTGCACTAGCTATACCTACTCCGCCACCAACGGTTTTACCTTGTACACGACCTAGTATAAATTTAGGACACTTGCGCATGGCATTAATCACATTTGCAAAACCAGAGAAGAATATCTCTCCTGTTTTTGCATCGTTTACAGCTATTAATTCTTTAAAGCTAGCTCCTGCACAAAAAGTGCGTTCTCCACCAGATTTTAAGATGATCACCTTAGTAGCGTCATCATTACCAGCATCTGTAATAGCTTGCGCAAGTTGTGCTAGAATATCTCCTGGTAGCGAGTTGTGCGCTGGATGAAAGAATTCTATGGTTTGTATTTGATTTTCTGTTGTTGTTTTTACGTATTCCTTTGTCATAGCCGTAGGCTGCATCCGCGCAGGCGGATGTCTCTTTATTTGAGCAACTACCGTTTATGAAATTCACAAACCAAGAAGTTACTCTTGTTAAACTTATATTTTTATTCCCATCATCTCAAAACTCAAATCCCAATCTGAACTCAAATCTATCCACTCTGGATTTTTTTCTTCTATAATTCTTATTTTCCAAGCTCGATTCCACTTCTTGAGCTGTTTTTCTCGTTTAAGACCAAGCTCTTTTGAATCTACTACTTCAAAATACATCAGTTTATCCAAATTATATCTTGCTGAAAATGTGGACGGATGTACTTTTCTCTTATGCTGGCTACTTCTATTCTTAATGTTTCCTGTTTCACCTACATACAATGTTCCATTCTTCTTATTGCTAATTATATATATGTAGTGGTTCACTCAACTTTTTGTTTATTGCTATAATCGGTTGTCGGTTTCTTTTCATCCTAGAGACATCCGCCTGCGCGGATGTTTTGAACAGTTTAACCTATCAGGTTAAACTGTTCAAAATGATGACTCAAATGCTTTCTCTCCAACAAAGTCCACTCATATTTACTCAGTGCTCCAAAAACAGCATTCTTAGTAGTTGCTTTTGGATTCTTTTTATAGAAGTCTAGATATTCATTTCTAGCTTCTAGCAGTTGATGTTTTGCTGTTTCTAGGTCTTTATGCTTAAGATCTTCTAGCTCGCCATCTTTCATTAATGGCATTTTGTGATTTTGTGGCATTTTATCATAATTCCACAAAGTCGCTGCTACTTTTTCTAGATATTCATCTGGTGTAGCCACTTCAAAATCTTGAATCTCTCCACTAGCAATTCTATAGCTCATCTCGAGATGTTCTACCATGTGCTGTGGTGTCATTGTTCCCCATTGTGGTTTTGCGTCTGAGTCTAATCTTGCTAAAGCGTCTTTAATATAGTTCTCAGTAATTTCTGGAAAAACGGTTTGTTTTTTCTCTACCATAGTAAGAATAGTCGCTACCGCTACAAGTGCTGTTGCTTCTTCATCAGTCTTACCATTTTCATAATCAACTGGCTCTGCATCAAAAACTTCTACATACCATTTTACAATTCCCGATGGATGCTCACGACCAGCAACGTCTCTTTCTCGTTTTTCTTTACAAGTTAAACGTACATAAATAGTGTCATTATGATACAGCGGTCTTAAGAAACGGATGTCTTCTAGACCATAATTTGCACTCACTGGTCCTTTATTAGGATAAACAAACAATCCTGCTGCTGCACTGATTATAAAATAACCGTGTGCGGTACGTTTCTTAAAAATACTACCATCTAAACTGGTAATATCTGTATGCGCATAGAAATGATCCCAAGTTAAGTTTGCAAAATTCTGGATATCATTATCAGTCAATGTTCTTTTATGAGTTTCTAGACTCATTCCTGGTTTAATGTCTTCATAATGGTATGAGAATGGATGATTCTCTGCTTTTTTATACGCTCCATTAGGCTGATATATTCCAGTGATTTCAGTTAACGAAGTTGGACTTCCTTGAACGGCACAACGCTGCATATAGTGTTTAATACCTCGCAGTCCACCCATTTCCTCGCCACCACCAGCACGTCCTGGTCCACCGTGTACTAACAGTGGTAATGGAGAGCCATGTCCTGTGGATTGTGGTGCGCTATCTCTATTTAAAGTCAATATTCTACCATGTGACGATGCTGCGTTTATGGTGTACGCTTTCGCGAAAGCGTCATCACCAGTAACTACACTGCTTACTAACGAGCCTTTACCCATATGAGCCAGTTCAATCGCCTCATCTAGATTTTTATATGGCATCAACGTACTCACAGGACCAAAACATTCTACTTCATGAGCTGCGGTATTTTCAAACGGTTGATCTTCTCGCATTAAAATAGGTGACATAAACGCTCCTTTTTGGGCGCGATCTCCTAAAATTTCTACCTCATCTAGGTTACCATAAACCATTTGTGCGGTCTGAGCAATTTTTGAAATTTGTGATTTAGTAGTTTCTCTTTGATCGTTATTAATAAGAGCACCCATGCGAGTTTCTCTCAATAATGGATCTCCTATAACGGTTTTAGAAAGCTGTTTTCCTAATGCGATTTGCACGTCTTCCATCAGGTTTTCTGGGACAAGAATTCTTCTAATTGCTGTACATTTTTGTCCAGCTTTAGAGGTCATCTCTTTACGTACTTCTTTTACAAATATGTCAAATTCTGGAGTTCCAGGAACAGCATCTGGTCCTAAGACAGATGAATTTAATGAATCTGCCTCCATCGTGAATGGAACTGATTCTTCTAATAATCGTGGATGAGCTTTTAATTTTCTACCTGTATGAGCACTACCTGTAAAGGTTACCACGTCTTGGGAGTTTACCGTATCTAAAATACTTGTGGTCAAACCACTTAGTAGTTGTAAAGATCCTTCGGGAAGGATTCCTGAATTGATAATCTCGCGTACTACCGCTTCCGTTAAAAACGCTGTTTGTGGTGCTGGCAATACTACTGCTGGCATACCAGCCATCCAGTTTACAGCACATTTTTCTAACATTCCCCAAACTGGAAAATTAAATGCATTGATATGCACGGCGACACCTTTGCGAGGTACTAGAATGTGATGTGCCATAAAACGACCACCACGCGATAAATCAATAGGATCACCTTCTACGGCATAACTCTGATCTGGAAAAAGTTTTCTCAAACTAGCATTTGCAAATAGATTTCCAAAACCACCTTCTATATCTACCCAACTATCTGCACGTGTAGCACCAGTTTTGTAACTAATGTCGTAAAACGCTTTTTTTCTTTTATTGAGATAAAGTGCTAATTTCTTAATCATATTACCACGTTGCTGAAACGTCATATCCCTCAACACTTTACCATGATCGCGACCATATTGTAACGCACTAGCAATATCTAAACCTTCAGTACTTGTAAGACCTATGATGTCACCAGTAATGGCGTCATACATATTACGTGTAGATTTCTCTTCACCAGTTTGCCACTGGCCATTGATGTAACTTTCTAAGATCATATTCTTTTTAATAGATGGTTGTGATCTCGCTTTCGCGAAAGCGTAACACTTATATATGTCTACGAAAATACGAAAAGCAACCGAATAGACTAACACTTGTTAGTTAAAGTAGATTAAGCCTATAAAAATTCAAAAAGAAAAATAGTGAAACTAGAAACTTTGCCGCACTTCGTCCTTAAAAAACAACTAGTGGTAGAAAACATTTGAGCTTTTCTAATATCCAGATTTTTGAAGGAGTATTATTAACTAATTTCGCAATTCCAAAATCTTACAGTCCTCAAATTGAAAGCTTCTATAACCCTCATAATCATACTCTTCACCCTATCAAATTCTAATGCTCAAGTAGGAATAGGAACCACAAACCCATCTGTAGGAACGACCTTACATATTGATGATTCTAGTGGTGATAAAGGAGTGAAATTTGCCGATGTAAACATCATTGATTTAAATACTGTAGCCCCATTACCACTAGGTACTGAAATAGGAACTATGGTTTATAATACAAATCCTTTTACTGGAGAAGGCTTCTTTTACTGGAATGGCTTTTTGTGGGCTCCCAATCAATTATTTGAAAAAAGAGCTGCAAAGTTTGAACACGCAAAGACGGTAGAAAACGTCCCTGAAGTGAGCCTGAGTAAAGAAATTACAACTGGTGGCGTGGATGCTGAATTAATGGATCATACTATTTTTAATGAAGCTAACTCATTGTTCATTCCTGTTACTGATACAGATAACCGTGTAAATAGTTTGCAAATCAATAAAGATGGCAGATACAGAATATCAGTTTTTATAAGTTTAGAACAAGATGACTCTAGTATTTCTGTAGGTTCTACTGCTATTCTTGCGAGAATTAAAATAACAGACTCTTCTAATTCTATAACATATGATGGAGGTACTCATAGAAGTACTGAAATGGATAGGAATGGAACTGGTGATGATGATGGTACCTTAAATTTTACTGAAGTTATTGAATTACATCAAGGAGACACGATAGCCATAAATTGTATAAAAGCAGAAGGAACATCTGCAGTATACCAGCGTGCTTCTCATCAATCTGCATTTATAATTGAAAAATTAAGATAACCTACACAACCGATTCTTTTAAAACATTCTCCAAAATGAAAAATGTATTACTAACCTTATCTTTCTCACTATTTGCATTGAGCTACCTGCATGCTCAAGTAGCTATAGGAACGAGTACACCTGCACCTGGAACCATACTACATATGGAAGACACTACAGGTACAAGTGGTGTATTATTCCCTAAAGTAGACATTCAAGATCTCAACACAGTGGCTCCACTACCGTCTGGCTCTCAAGACGGTACTATAGTTTATAATACTAACACAACCACCGGCGCTGGATATTACTTTTTAAAAGATAACCGATGGCAACCTATTTTTGGTACTATAGGAGGAATGGCCAAATTTACCAACGGAATTTCAGGCACCTCTTCTCATAATTTGAATAATGGAGGTGTATATGTACAAATAGCAGGCGCTACTTATTTCAATGATAATGCTGTAGTTTATCAAGTACCTAGCTCTACACCTGGAGCAAGTACAGTAACTATAGGTGAATCTGGCAGGTATAAAATAATCGTTAATTTATCACTAGAAGGTATTTCTAACGATTCAAATCAGAGATTACTTGCGATAGAAGGAAGAATAAGAGTAAATGGCAATAACACTGGTGGTATATACCGTAGTCAAGAAATGATCTCACCTAATAATACTACTCCAGACTATAGTAGCCTCTCTATTACAGAAATAGTAGATCTTAACATTAATGATCAAGTAACTGTCTATGTAAATAGAACACAAGACAACGGTAATGTCTATTTGAGAAGTGATAATACATCTTCTATTTTTCTAGAACGACTTAATTAATAAAATATAGAACTAATTAAAAAGCCCCCTAGATTTTAAAAATCTAGGGGCTTTTTTTATAAATCAAACAGTTAGAAAATCATCTTAACTCACATTCTCAATCACCATTGCGTATCCTTGTCCTACGCCTACACACATCGTGATTAAGGCATATTTCTTACCGGTTAATTGCAATTCTAAGGCTGCACTGTAAGCAAGACGTGCACCTGTAACACCTAGTGGATGACCTATAGCTATAGATCCACCGTTAGGATTTACACGTGAATCATCGTCGGCAAGTCCCCAAGCTCTGGTGCAAGCTAGTGCTTGTGATGCAAATGCTTCATTCAATTCTATCACGTCCATATCAGCTAGCGTTAAACCTGCTTTTTCTAATGCTTTATTACTAGCTGTAACAGGACCTATACCCATAATGCGAGGCTCTACTCCTACCACAGAACTACTTACTACTCTTGCTATCGGTTTGAGGTCATACTTTTTTACAGCATCTTCACTAGCAATAATTGTTGCAGCAGCACCATCATTCAAACCGCTGGAATTCCCTGCAGTTACAGATCCACCTTCTTTTTTAAAGGCTGGACGTAGTTTTGCTAGAACTTCCTTTGTAGTAGTTGGCTTAATGAACTCATCATCTTTAAAGATGATAGGATCTTTTTTACGTTGTGGTATTTCTACGGCTACAATTTCCTTAGCAAGTCTTCCTGATTGCTGTGCTGCCGTTGCTTTTTGCTGTGACCATGCTGCAAAGGCATCTTGATCTTCTCGAGAGATCGTAAATTTCTCTACTAGATTCTCAGCCGTATTTCCCATACCATCTACACCATACATTTCGGCCATTTTATGGTTGACAAAACGCCATCCAAAACTAGAATCGTACATCTTTGAGTCGGTACCAAAAGCACTGCTAGGCTTTGCAATAACTAGTGGTCCACGAGTCATGTTTTCAACACCACCAGAAATAAAAATATCTCCGTCGCCCGTTTGAATCGCCCTATGAGCTTGAACAATAGCGCTCAATCCAGAACTACACAATCTGTTTACTGTTTCTCCAGGAACTGACCATGGTAATCCTGCAAGTAATCCAGCCATACGAGCCACATTACGGTTATCTTCTCCAGCCTGATTTGCACAACCCATTATCACGTCTGCATAAGCATCTGTTGGGATATTAGGATTTCTTTCTACTACGGTTTTAATTACGTGCGCAGCAAGGTCATCTGGTCTTATGGTAGATAATGTTCCTTTGTAATTTCCTATCGGTGTACGAACACCGTCTATTATGTATGTGTTTTTCATTTGTTTTTTGAACTAAAATGTTATCGTATTATCATTTTCTCTAATTGCAGATGGAAAATATTCTGCAGGAATATGAAATTGGTCTGTATTTTGTAAAATTATCGGTTCTTTTTTTTCTTTATAAATATTTCTAGTTGCTTCTATATCTAAATCAAAAACAGATAATAACTCTTTACTTGCATTTGGATCTTGGTAAACTATTTTTTCAAATTTATTATTATTATTATTACCTATTAATAATTGTGCATCAATCTCTCTATTGAAGGTTGGGAAAGAATATCCAATAATGATAAGAATATCCGTTTCTTGAAAAATTCTTTTAGCGTCTTTCAATTTAGATAAATTATTATCCCAAGCATAATTAATCAAACTAGCACTTTTACCAAAATTGGATGGCTTATATAATTGTGCAATACGTTTAATTATAGTTTTGATTTCTAATTCATCATCGTCTTGAAAAATTCTTTCTAATTTTTTATTATTATTAATCCAAAAATTTGAGATTCCGTTTAAGTGAAGAATCTTATTATTCGAATAAACATTTTCACTAGTTGGCAAAAATTTAATTTGATCATTTAATTCTGTTAGGTTCAATTTATTCTTAAAAAACAAAGAAAAAGCACTCTCTAATTGATGATCGTAGTTCCAACTAACAAAATTCACATTAGAATCGAGAGTAGGAAAAGAGTTTTGAGTTTTCAATAAGTAATTTGAAACTAAACTCTTATATCTAATATCAATATCAGAATACTTTATCCTTGAGCTTTCATCTTGTTTTAAAATATGACTTTTGTAAAAATAGCCTTGCCAAATGGTGAAGAAAATACTCACCAAAAACTTCATTTTTTTCAGCTCTTGATGTTCATTATTAAGCTCTAATTTTTTAGCGTAAGTATCTATAGTTCCATACTCATCGCTTTTAAGTGCTAATTCATATAAATCATCAGAAAACAAGTTTACAGCGGTTGCATAATCTTTTAGCCACCAATCAGCCTCTTTAAAATTTCTATTTCTCGAGTTAGGCTTCCTAACTTCTGTTTTTAAGAACACTACAACTGATCTCATAGACTCGGACAAAGAATTTAAAATAGGAACAGCATTATAACTTGCTCCTGCTCCAAATAAATAAGTAATCTTTTTAGCCTTTTTCATTATGTCCAATGCTTATTAGTCCTATAAACCACTCCTTTAAAAAGCGCTACAAGTTCATCGCCTTTTTTTACCTCAACGATATTAAAACCTACTTTGGTTTTGGTTTTATCTAAGGTACATTCCGCAGTGATATAATCGCCTTCTTCCAGTGCCTCTATGTGGTTGATACTGGTTTCTATAGACACGGCAAATTTACCATGCGTGTTGGACGAGAAACCAAAAGCAGTATCTGCCAGCGAGTAGGTAATCCCACCATGTGCTTTCCCCATACTATTGAGCATCTCTGGTCTTATGGTCATTCCTAACTTCACATAACCAATTTCTACAGAAAGAATCTCGATTCCTAACCAAGTTGAGTAAGGATCCAGTGAGAGCATTTTTGCTGGAATCTTTTTTCCGTCTATCATCTTTTTAAAGTTCTGTCAATTTAAGTGTCGTGTTATAATTTCTCATTGTTGATGTCACACCAAGTTTCTTTTCAAACCAAGCGTTAGTCATTTTAGTCTTGCCAAAACCTACTCCACAATAGAAATAAATAACATTATCTACTATTTTAAAAGTTTCTAATTCAGTTGAAAATTCTTCAGTAACCTTTACTTTCTCTTGAACAGGACTTTCATTTAAAAAGCCAAAACTCATGAACTTTGAATTCTCTATAGTTCTCGTTTTAAAAGGGCTTGCTTTTAAGATTTCAGAAACTTCTTCTTGTTTCTTTACTATAACAGGAATAGCTAAATCAAATTCTGACTTCAATAGTTCGCTAATAATATCAGCACATTGCGCCGATTTTAAATCACTATTAAAAACGATATTTCCAGACTGTATATAAGTAGTCACACCATAAAAAGAAGTCTTTCCTAAAGCATCACGCAGTAACGCCATAGGTAGCTTGTTTTTACCACCTACGTTAATGCCGCGCAATAGTGCTACATATCTCATTATAGTGAGAATTTAGTTCCAGCAGCCTTCATTTTACGTAATATTGGCGAGCATCTATATCGATCTTCTCTGTATAAATCATACATGGCGTCCAGTCCGTTTACACACCATTCTATTCCTTTTTCGTTTGCCCAGGCGAGCAATCCTTTTGGATAATTCACACCTTTGGTCATGGCGCTATCTATTCCTTGTGCCGTTGCGATGTTTAAAAACAAGGCATCTGCCGCCTCATTGATAAGCATTATGAGTACTCGATCTTGAATTTCTTTTATGAGTTCAGGAGATTTTATTGGGTCCGCTTTCGCGAAAGCGTGCTCACTTTCCACGTTTATATAATCATAAAAACCTCTACCAGATTTACGCCCTAGCCAGCCAGCTTCCATCAATCGCTTTTGAGTCAACGACGGCTTGTAACGTGGATCGAAATAGAAGGCAGCAAAGACCGTTTCTGTCACCACATAATTCACATCGTGACCTATATAATCCATCAATTCAAATGGGCCCATTTTAAAGCCTAATCCTTTTAAAGCATAGTCTATTGTCGCAAAACTCGCCATTCCTTCTTCATAAATACGTAACGATTCACTGTAAAATGGACGCGCCACACGATTAACTATAAAGCCAGGAGTATCCTTTGCTACGGCAACTACTTTTTTCCAATTCTCGATAGTAGCCACACAAGTATCTGTAACGTTTTGAGCCGTTTGTACGGCAGGAATTACCTCAACGAGTTTCATTAATGGCGCTGGATTAAAGAAGTGAATTCCTATACAGCGCTCTGGTTTATCGAGTGATGCTGCAATACTCGCTATACTTAAACTAGAAGTGTTGGAAGCAATAATACAGCTGTCAGACACGTGAGATTCCAATTCTTGAAATACCTTTTTCTTAATATCTAAATTCTCTATAATCGCCTCAATGGTAAGATCTGAGTCGGCTAGATCCTTTACCGTACTTACATAAGAGATATTGGATTGTATGCGAGTTTTCTCAGCAGCATCTATTCTACCTTTCTCAATAAGTCGGTTCATTATCTTTTCAAGAGCCGCTTGCGCTTTATCCAGTTGGGCCTGATTAACATCAAACAACTTTACTTGACAACCAGCCGTGGCAGCTACTTGAGCGATACCACTACCCATTGTTCCTGCTCCTATGACTCCTACTTTATTGATTTGAGATTTTTGAACTTGCATTTCTTTGATTAACGAATTAAGATTAACGATTTTTGATTAACGATTAGATCGTTATTACTTTTTTTTATTTGTACTGGTTTTAATACTTGCTACAAAAATTGAGATCAGTTGATTATTTTCATCTAGTAAACTGTCCAGTAATTCAATTTTAGTAATGGTATTTGCGCCTTTTTGGATTTTAAGATTGACAAAAGTTTCTCTTAACTCCTTTATAGCAATTTTCATTTTATGTAAAAAGTCACGATTAGATTCGGCTGATCTTGCTTCTCCATAGTTTAAAGCTACAGAAGTTGCTGATCGAATTAATTGTTTTGATAAGTGTTGAGACGCAAAGCTTTGATCGAGATGCTTACAAGCGGTTATTACAGCTATAGCAAATTTTATCAATCGATCTTCAAGTTGGTTTGGACTCATTTTAATTATTTCTAATTCACTTTAAATGTACAACAATCAATCGTTGATCGATATTCAACAATCTCCAATCGTTAATCTAAATTATTTCCCCTTAAAAACAGGTTTACGTTTCTCCATAAAACTAGCCACACCTTCGGCATAATCTTCTGTAGAAGCACTTTCTATTTGTAGTTTAGACTCAAGAGTTAATTGTTCTTCTACTGTATTATAGAATGATTGGTTCAGTGCTTTTTTAGTATTTGCTAACGCTACTGTAGGTAATGCGGCTAACTTTTGTGCTGTTTTTTGAGCGGTAGCTAGAAAATCTGCGTCAGGAACGGCTTTATAGATCATTCCCATCTGGTCAGCTTCTGGTGCTGTGATTTTATCGGCAAGCATCATGGCAGCACTTGCTTTACCAAAACCGATCAATCTAGGTAAAAAGAAGGTTCCCGCACTATCTGGTATTAAACCGATTTTAGAAAATGCTTGTATAAAAGCAGCACTTTCTGTGGCGATTACTACATCGCAACATAAGGCAATATTTGCTCCTGCACCAGCGGCAACACCATTTACAGCGGCAACTACCGGTTTTTCAAGGTTTCTAATTTTAAGAACTATCGGATTATAATGATCGTCTAGAATGGCTTTGAAACCTGGATTTAACTCAGGATCTGTAATTTCTTGAATGTCTTGTCCTGCACAAAATGCTTTACCTTCGCCCACTATCATCACCGCTCTCACCTCATCATTTGAAGCACATTTGTCAAGCGCATCCTGCATGGCAAATGCCATCTCGCGATTGAAAGAATTGAATACTTGTGGTCTATTTAAAGTTATAGTTGCAACGCCGTTATCGACTTGTATTAGGATAGAATCTGACATGAAATTGAATATATTAAAAACACCATCTTAGACAAGCTCAGATTGATATTTACGGATTATAAATTTATCTGTAAATTTAGTAGAAGTTCTGCTTTCGCGAAAGCGAGAATGTGATACTTATACAAGTAATTTGAAAATTAGAAACTTTTAATTATTCATAAATAATTAAAAGTCCTTAATTTTATACAAACTAACAACCATGAAAACAATTTTCCAACTTATTGCAGTTCTCTGTACTCTATTCTCAACGGCACAACCAGAATTAGATTTTGATATGGATGTCAATTTTGGTAGAGTTGGTGGCTATGCAGACGTTACTTATACAATAACAAATATTTCTAGTAATACAATTAATAACCTTTCCATTAATCATACTGACGCAGTAAATCCTATCTTAACGTTAAACCCTTCAACACTTGCTCCTGGTGCAACCGTAATAGCAACTGGCAAAATCGCTATATCTGGAGACCGATATAATGGCAATATTCCTTTTTTAGGTTCTACTCAAGCAACAGCAAATGGAATCATGAATGGTACTGCAATAAGCGAGTTGTCTGACGGAATAGATTTTCAAGGTAACAGAGTAGATGACGGCGCTTCTGATTATCAAATCTCTACGCCAGAAAGAATAGGAGTTGTTTATATAGATGATGACAGTGATGGAGCCTACACTCAAGGAACAGATACCACTATTTCAAACGCTACAATAAACATAAGTGATCAAAATGGGAATATGTTTTCAGTTATGACCAACGAAACTGGATGGTGGAATGCCGATATTCCCGACAGTATGGTGAATACAGCAGGAGATTTTTTGGGTACAGTAGATCAAAGCTCATTTCCATCTTCGTTTACTAATTATTTTTTAATAGACGGATTATCACCTTTTCAACTCGTTTTTCCTCTTGCTGCGCAATTTGAATTTGCACATGGATATACTGATCAACCAGCGAGCATTGAAGATGTAAAAGAAATTTCTGCTTATCCGATACCTATGACAGGCAACACACTTTTTTTAAATAATTATGAAACTGGAGCGGTAAAACTTTATTTCTTAGATGGTAAAGAAATTTGGAAAGGAGAAGTGACTGATGGTCGCATAGAATTTGATGTTCTAAAAAATGGGTTTTACATTTTAAGAGTAATTACCCAAGACAAAATTGCTAGCATCAAATTGTTGAAAAAATAATTGTTTTAGGTTTCCGCTTTCGCGAAAGCGAGATTACTTCAAACACTTAAAATAATCAAACGGCTCTAAACAATCCCCACACTGAAACATAGCCTTACAAGCGGTAGAGCCAAACTGGCTCACCAACTTTGTGTTTTTTGAGCCGCAATTGGTACATTTCACTAATTTCTTCTCATTGAGAAGCACATCTTTATCGGCGGTTTCTTCTAGTGGAGCGGCGATACCGTATTCTTCTAGCGCTTTACGACCACGCTCGGTAATCCAGTCTGTAGTCCACGGCGGACTCATAATTAACTGTATGTGAGTTGTGTAACCGTAAACTGCAAATGCTCGTTCTAGATCATCGCCTATAACATCCATCGCTGGACAGCCACTATAGGTAGGTGTCAATTTTATAGTAATCTCTTTTCCTTCAACTATAACTTCTCGGATTACTCCTAGATCTACCACGTTTAATACAGGTATTTCAGGGTCTTTTACAGATTCTAAAACATCTAATAATTCTTGAGATATGTTATAATTTTGGATCATATTGAATATCGAAAATCGATTGAATTACCACTTACTATCAGGATAAGCACGCTGCATATACTGCATATCGGCTAGAATGTAACCCATGTGTTCACTGTGTAAACCTTCTTTTCCACCTTTTTGGAAATATTCTACTTCCGGAATTTCTAGTGTTGCTATAGAAAGTAACTCGCCTACTTTATCATAGTAGTATTCTTTTAACTGTAACATATCTGGTCCTACACCAGCTTCAATCATAGCATCATCTGCCTTGGTGGTGTGAAATAACTCATCTGTATAAATCCACAGATCGTTTACAGCTTGTTGCACACGTGTTTTACTTTCCTCAGTTCCATCACCTAAACGTTTTAACCAGTCACCAGAAAAACGCTCATGATAGCTCGCTTCTTTGATACCTTTAAACGCCAAAGCTCTTAAAGTCTCGTCTGCACTTTGTTGTAATGCTCCTAAAAACATTCTGTTATATACATCAAAGAAAAACTGACGTACAATTACATAACCAAAATCTGTGTTAGGCTGCTCTACCAGTAATACATTCTTATACTCACGTTCTTTTCTTAAAAAAGCAATATCATCTTCAGTAGACTTATCACCTCTTAATTGCGCTATATATTGGTAATAACTACGCACCTGGCCTAACATATCTAGGGAGATATTAGTCAATGCGATATCTGGCTCTAAATTAGGTCCGTGACCACAAAGCTCTCCTAGACGCTGACCAAGAATCAAATAGTTATCTGCCACACCTAAAAGATAGTCGATCAGGTGTTTCTTATTTTCTGTTGATTCAAGGAATTGTGGGTTTAATTCTTTTATTGGTTTCATATAAAAGTTTAAGTTGAAGTTTAAGATAAAGCCTAACTCAGCCTCATTTAACTCTATGACTTAGATTTGATTATTGCTCGTAAAATTTTAATTAATTCTAATGACTCTTGTGATAATTTCTCAAGCTCAGTTTTATCATTTAATTCGGCTCCTATTTGGATTAAAAGATTGTTTCGACATTCTTTTATCTCTTTATGAGCAATGTTGAGCTTATTTAATTTGTCTTTTTGACTACTTGCCCCTAAGAATTCACCAAAGTTTAATGCTACAGATCCTGAGGAACGAATAATTTGTTGCTGATAATAACGAGAAGCATAATCGGTCCAGTCCGCTTTACGTGAAACTTTCACCATATCTACAGCAAACTTGATTAATCTATCCTCTAAATCATATTTCTTTCCATCCATATTTTAAACTTGATCTTAAACTTAAGTTTATGCTTAAAGAATTACATGTGTTTTAATTCTTCAGGTAACTCATAAAAAGTAGGATGTCTGTAAACTTTATCTGTTGCCGGTTCAAATAACTCGCCACTTGCTTCTGGACTACTGGCTGTTATATTTTTAGATTCTACTACCCATATGCTCACACCTTCATTCCTGCGTGTATAAACGTCGCGAGCGTTATTCATTGCCATTTCAGCATCTTCGGCATGTAAACTACCGCAATGTCTGTGTTCTAATCCGTTTTTAGATCTTATAAAAACTTCCCAAAGTGGAATTTCTTGACTCATATATTTTCATTTTTAGTTCGTGCGCATTGCATGCGCTACACTCAAAATGGACGCATACAATGCGCCCTTGCTAGCGAGCGAGCTATATCGCTTGCGCAGTCTCTTCTTTTTTAAGTTTCTGTTTTGCTGCATAAGCAGTAGCTGCTTCACGCACCCAAGCGCCATTGTTCCAAGCGTTACGTCTATCATCTAGGCGTTTTTTATTCATAGGTCCGTGGCCTTTTACTACTTGCCAGAATTCGTCCCAATCAATTGCGCCAAAATCATAACTTCCCTTTTCATCATTCCATTTTAAATCTGGATCTGGAATAGTAAGTCCTAAAAGTTCTGCTTGTGGTACTGTTTGATCTATAAATTGCTGACGTAATTCATCATTAGTCTTACGCTTCAACTTCCATTTCATGGATTGCTCTGTATGCGTACTTGCCGCATCTGTAGGACCTAACATCATTAATGACGGCCACCACCAGCGATTCAATGCATCTTGTGCCATTTCTTTTTGCTCTTCACTACCGTTACATAGGGATAACATAATTTCATATCCTTGGCGCTGGTGAAAACTTTCTTCCTTACATACACGCACCATCGCACGAGCATAAGGTCCAAAAGATGTACTACACAATGGTACTTGATTGATAATCGCAGCACCATCCACTAGCCAGCCTATCGCTCCCATGTCTGCCCAAGTCATCGTAGGGTAGTTAAAAATCGAAGAATATTTTGCTTTACCAGAATGTAAATCTTCATAAAGTTGCTCACGAGTGATACCTAAAGTTTCACAAGCGCTGTATAAATAGAGTCCATGTCCAGCCTCATCCTGCACCTTTGCCAGTAGCGCTACTTTGCGTCGCAATGAC
Organism: Nonlabens sp. Asnod2-A12; assembly: GCF_045063745.1. Taxonomy (NCBI): domain Bacteria; kingdom Pseudomonadati; phylum Bacteroidota; class Flavobacteriia; order Flavobacteriales; family Flavobacteriaceae; genus Nonlabens; species Nonlabens sp. Asnod2-A12. Next base: position 1,458,222 of record NZ_JBEFOB010000003.1, read on the forward strand.
GGCGCACGAGTAATCCAGTTCCCTTCTGGTAACATCCCTACTATTTCAGAATGGGCATGCTGGGATATTTGTCTGATGTGCGTCTTGCGATACTTCTCAGGCATCCAGTCCTTAGGCTCAATCTTTTCGTCTCTCGCAATTTTAGCATCAAATTGCGCTTCTAAATTTTTGATTTCTGCTTCACTCATGGTTTATATGTTATTGACGCATCGCATGCGTCTATGATACTTCGTTGTGGACGCATCGCATGCGTTCGTGATGTTCGCATGCGATGCGAACTTACTTTTCTTTCTATATACTTGTTGCGGTTCCGCTTTCGCGAAAGCGATATAACAACATACTTTTTTTTATACTCTAGACGTCGTAGTCTACAACAAGTTTCTTACTCGTTGGTACACTTACACAACTAAGCACAAATCCCTTTTCTACTTCTTCATCAGTCAGTGCATAGTTCACTTTCATGGCTACACTACCTTCTACCACTTTACATTTACATGTACTGCACACACCACCTTTACAGGCATATGGCAAATCTGCTCCAGCACCTATGGCACCATCTAGGACGTTATCATAATCATCACCTAGTACAAAATGAAATTCTTTACTACCGTCTATAATGGTCACATCTACACCATCTACTTTTTTCTCTAACGCTGCAGCGGCACGAGCTTTATCTGCATCGCTTAATCCGCTTACAAAGAGTTCAAAATGAACATTTTCTTTCTTCATTCCTGCAGCGACTAATTCATCTCTTATTAAGAAAATCATCTCTTCTGGACCACAGATAAAAGCATGGTCTGTATGCGGTGCATTTATTAAAGTTTTAGTAAGCGTTTGTAATTTTTCTTGGTCAAAACGTCCATTAAACAATGGAATATCTCTGTGCTCACGACTTAAGAAATAAAAGACTTCAAAACGACTTAAATACTTGTTTTTGAGTGCTTCTATCTCTTCTTTAAATATAATTGATTTTACGGTTCTATTAAGGTAGAATAACTTGAATTTTGCATTAGGCTCGCTAGCAAGATGTGTCTTAATGATACTCAACATAGGTGTAATTCCACTACCTGCGGCAAATGCGATATAGTTTTTGGCATCATTCTCTTCTGATACTTCGATTCCAAAATCACCACTAGGTGCTGATACCTGTAACACATCACCAGTCTTTAACTCACGATTTACATAAGTTGAAAATTTACCTTCAAAAATCTCTTTAACCGCAACTTTCCACTCATTATCCAGCGGACTGCTGCATAAAGAATAACTGCGTCGCACATCTTCACCATTTATCATAGCGCGTAAGGTCAAAAACTGACCTGGACGATAGTTAAATTCTTCTTTAAGTTCTTGTGGAACGTCAAAGGCGATTACCGTAGTATCGTCTGTCTCTTTATAGACTTGAGATAATGTTATGTTATGAAAGTTGCTCACAGATATTAGGTCGTTAAGTTTACACAAAACTAACACTTGTTAGTTTGGAAAACAAGCGCCTTTTTAAAGGATGCATTTTATGGTATTGTTAATTAACCTTTAACGCTATTTTCACGACATCAAATCATTACCTCTCGTATATTGCTATATATGCAATACCCTAATATTACAGCTCCAAATTCCATTTTAAAAGAAGCCGAAAAAGCGATGTCTTTTTATCCTGCTTTACAGAATACTGAAATAGAATTTAAGTTCAATGATATGGTGCGCAAGAATTTCATGCAAGCACAACCTACTTATAAAAGTATTTTTAGAAGTAAAGAAAATCGCGGTTATATTATTTTAATAAGCAAAGAATTTAAAGTAGAAAATGAAATCTTCACTATAAACGAAATACCAAGCGATGTCCTTACAGGATGGTTGGGTCATGAACTAGGCCATGTCATGGATTATCGTTCTCGATCTACTGTAGATATGATTTTCTTTGGATTAAAATACTTATACTCACATGCACACATTCAAGAAGTAGAACGTGCCGCAGACGACTATGCCGTGCGCCACGGCATGGGTGAATATATTTTAAAGACTAAAGAATTTATTTTAAATCACACGAGTCTGTCTGAGAAATATAAAAAGCACATGCGTAAATTCTACCTATCTCCTGAAGAGATTTTAGAATTGATTAATCGTTATGGAGAAACTGGAGAAAAGCCTAGTCAAGATGAACTAGCGCCTAATTAGTTGGTGAGTTTTTTCCTCATATAAGCTAACATACTCAAAGACTACTTACAAACTCTTCCCAGGCTTTAAACTTCTCTTCGTCCATTACTTTTTCCATTTTTACCTGACCGCCTTTTTTCTTGTTGTGATCGTTCCATTGTGCAAACGTTTCTGGTTGTACTTTATGAACTTGCACACCTTTTAGTGCCTTGGTTCTTGCTACTTTATAGTTTTTATTAGCTTCTTGTAGCGATTGATCTAGAGCCTCAGCAAGTTCTTTTTCTGAAGTTTCTGTTTCTGTACCTAGATACCATACATGCTGAAAGTTGCCATCAATTTTCTTTGCAGAAACGGTAAACTCTTTAATGCTGGTATTAAATTTTTCTTGCAATTCTGTAATCGCGGTTTCCATTTTAAGAACTGATAACTGACTACCTACTACGTTTAAGAAAAACTTAGTTCTACCAGTTATTTTAATTTCGGCTTTTTCTACGTCTGTAAATTTTATTGTATCACCTATTAAGTAACGCCATGCGCCAGATACTGTCGATATGATTAAAGCATAATCAACCTCTGGTTCTACCTCAGCCATGGTTAGAACTGGCGCATCATCAGAAATGCTACCATCTTGTTCTACGTATTCTGGTTGAAAAGGCACAAATTCAAAATAAATACCACCATCGGTAATTAACTGCATAGAACTAGATTCTGGACGTTGTTGACAGGCTATAAAACCTTCACTAGCTAGATAGGTATCTACTATCTGTACAGGCTTTGAAAACAACTTCTCAAAACTCGAGCGATAAGGTTCAAATGCTACACCACCAGAAGTATAAACCGACAGATTAGGCCATATTTCATGAATAGAATCTACCGTGTGATAATCCATTACTTTTCTAAGCATCATTTCTAACCATGATGGAATACCGCTTAACATACCTATATCCCAATTTTTAGCTTCTTCTGCTATTCTTTGAACGCGCTCATCCCAATCGTCTATGGAAGATATTTCTTTTCCTGGTCTGTAAAAAGAGTCTAAAAACTCTGGAATATTACTGGCAGATATTCCACTAATTTCTCCTATCGTAAAACCATTTTCTTCACTCAAATCTGTAGAACTACCTAAAGCCAAGACTTCACTCTCAAATACATCTGTGGGCAAATTGAAATTAGTCAATGCACTTACCTGTCTGGTTCCTGCAGCTTTTATCGCCGCAATCATCTCATCTGTGACTGGAATTGTTTTAGATTTTTTACCTGTAGTACCACTAGATCTAGCAAGAAAATTCGGTACGCCTGGCCATGCGATATCGGGCTTTCCTTCTTTCATGCGAGACCACCATTGCTCGTCCATTTTGTGATAGTCGTAAAACGGTACCGCTTTCGCGAAAGCGTGCTCCATATCATCTCCTTCTAAAACACTATTAAAGTCATAATACAAGCCGAAAGAAGTGCTCTTTGCCGTTTTTAATAAATGCTCCAATACTTTGCGTTGCGCAACCACATGGTCTGACGTCGCGGTAATCGTCTCGTGAAGATTTAATGCTGTCTTAATAATAGGACCTAAAAGTGCCATGAAATAGTGGTTTATTCCAAAAATAGACCTTTAAACACCTGTGCTAGGTTAAGATTCTGATAAGATTTTAAATATGAAGGAAATTAAATTTCTATCCCAATGACTCTAGAAATGTTACTGTTTAAATATAGCCTAATGATACTTAGTAAAGATTTTTGTCGCCTCATTGTAACTGCTTTCAAAGGACATCGCGTTTACGTTTGAATCTGCTTTTACGGCGTTAAAATAACTTACCATTTTCTCTGTAGGCATATTACCTGTAAGTTCATCCTTTGCCATGGGGCAACCACCAAAACCTTGAATCGCACCATCAAAACGACGGCAACCAGCTTTATAAGCAGCGTCTACTTTTTCATGCCACGTGGTAGGTGTGGTATGTAAGTGTGCACCAAATTCTATTTCAGGATATTTAGGAATCAAGTTAGAGAACAAATAAGTAATCGTCTCAGGATCTGAACTACCTATGGTATCAGAAAGTGATAAAATCTTAACGCCCATCTTGTATAATTTCTCTGTCCACTCTCCTACTATCTCCACATTCCATGGATCTCCATAAGGATTACCAAATCCCATCGAGATATAAACTACTAATTCTTTATTATGCTTTTGAGCGAGATCAATTACTTCTTGCAACAACTCCACACTTTGTGCAATAGTTTTATGGGTATTACGCATCTGGAAATTCTCTGAAATAGAGAATGGGTAACCCAAATATTGAATCTCTGGATGCTCACATGCCGCTTTTGCACCACGTAGATTTGCAATAATAGCAAGCAGTTTAGATTCTGTTTTAGAAAGGTCAAGTTTTGAAAGAACCTCAGCCGTATCCACTAGTTGCGGTATTGCCTTAGGAGAAACAAAACTACCAAAATCTATGGTATCAAATCCACATCGCAATAAGGACTGAAGGTATTGCACCTTCAAATCTGTAGGAATCATTTCTTTAATTCCTTGCATTGCGTCACGCGGACATTCTATGATTTTTACCTTTTCCATTGAGCTGCAAATATAAGGTTACGCAAAGGTTTGCGGAAATGATTTCTACTTCTTATTTAAAAGTCAAAAAGCCCCTTATAAAAAGAGGCTTTAAGATTAAAGTAAAATTTAAGGGGAAAATTACTTTTAAAATATTTTAATAAAATTCAAGTCTAACTTATTACGATTTCTAAATCAGTATTCAAATATGAATAATAATCATCACATAAATATCACAACGGCACTTAATTGATTACAACAACCCTTTTTAAGATATAAACAAACTCAACAAATCGGCAACATCTTCCTGTCTTTCTATATAATATCGTGCTGCAGTATTAACACGTCCTACTTTAACAGTAACAGCATCTTCTGGTAGGTCCTGGAACATAAATTCATCCGTCCAGTCATCTCCTATTGCAAATACAAAATCCTTTTCTGAACTTAATATATGATTAGTTGCTGCTTTACCTTTATGAACATTCATACTTTTCACTTCAATGACTTTGTTACCATAAAGAACACTTAAGCCACGGTTAATGCTTAATTCTTTAATAACATTAGAGAGTTCTGTTGCTCGTTGTTCACCTAAATCGGGATCTGCTTTGCGGTAGTGCCATGCTAATGAATATTTCTTTTTTTCAATGAATGTTCCTGGAGTACGATCCACATATTTTTGAAGAATAGGTTCAATAGTAGGAAACCAATCTGTATTCATGGCCTCAGTTAGAAACCATTTGTTATCGACCACATTTTTCTTAAGAACCCCATGTTCTGCAATAAGAACTACCGGAATATCTTTAAACCACTCTCCTAAAGTATCTGCATCGCGACCACTTATGATCACAACTTCAGTACGTGGCAAATTATTTAAACTACGTACTAAATTTAAAATTTTCTCATCAGGGGATGCTTCATTAGGATTATTCACAAATCCTCTTAAAGTCCCATCATAATCTAAAAAGAAGATTCTATTCTTAGATTCTTTATATCGTTGTAATAATTTTTCCTTGCGATTAGAATTTAATAATTTAGTCTTTACTAACTCTTCGGTCCTTTTAATTGATTTAAGCTTGTTCATAAAATCTTCTGCCCACTTTTCTACATTATAGCGTTTAAGGCGGCTTTGCATATATTTATTACGTTTTTTCTGCTCACTTACAGGCATCTCTATAGCTTCCTTAATAGTGTCTGCAATCAATTCCATATCATTAGGATTGATGAGTAATGCCTCATTCATTTCCTTTGCGGCACCTGCCATTTCACTTAGAATTAACACACCTGTCTGATCAGTGCGACAGGCAACATATTCTTTAGCAACTAAGTTCATTCCGTCGCGTATAGGTGTTATAAGAGCCACCTCACAAGAAGTATAAAGATCTATTAAGTTGGTAAATGGCATAGACCTATAGAAGTACCAGATAGGCGTCCAACTTACGGTGGCAAATTTTCCATTGATACGTCCTACTAGCTCGTCAATTTCTTTTTTCAATCGTTTATATTGCTTTACGTTGGAACGACTAGGAACCGCTAGCATAACTAGTCTCACTTTTTCGATGTATTCAGGATATTTCTCTAGAAAACGCTCATAAGCCTTGATACGGTTTGCTATACCTTTTGTATAATCCAATCGATCGATAGAAAGAATCATTTTAGCCTCTGGAGTTTCTTCTTGATGATGGTATAACCTACGTTGTAGCTCACTCTGTGTTGTGTCTGTTTGTTGTTGATTCGCTTTCGCGAAAGACGAGAACTTTTCATAATCGATACCCATAGGAAAAGAATCTACCGTCACCACACGATCTGCCAGAGTGATACTGTTAAAGCTAGTGGGATACCCCAATATCCTACTTACCGAGCTTAAAAAATGTCGCTCATAATCATATGTATGAAATCCTATAAGATCGGCTCCTAGAAGACCATTTAAAATCTGCTCACGCCATGGAATTGTTCTAAAAACTTCAAACGAAGGAAATGGAATATGTAAAAAGAAACCAACAGATACATCAGGACGTTTTTCTTTTATAAGTTGAGGCAATAACATAAGCTGATAATCATGTATCCAAACGGTATCACCTTCTTCAAGATTTTCTAACACTACCTGCGCAAATTTTTCATTTACCCTTTTGTAAGATTCCCAATAATCATTACTAAATTTTGCGTATTCCATAAAATAATGAAACATGGGCCATATGGTATGATTGCTAAATCCATAGTAAAAACCGTCGAAGTCATCTTTAGATAATGTTACAGAGGCACATTGTTGTTCTTTTACTACCTTCTCCACAGTATTTACTAGCTGGGAATCAACATCTTCCTGTATAAGACCATTCCACCCTATCCATAAACCATTACTCTCTTTATGTACAGATTTAAGTCCTGTAGCTAGCCCACCTACACTAGGAGAAGAGGAAACCTTACCATTCTTAATGTTTAATTGTAAGGGTAATCTATTAGAAACTATTAAGGTTTTTAACATAAAAATAAAATCTTTGGTTTGAATTATTCATTAATTCTTAAATTTCGGAAAAATCTGTTTGTCCTAAATAAAAATTTACGATTATTATGAATAATTTAAATTATGGAATTATAGGTAACTGCCAAAGCGCAGCCCTTATTTCTGAAAAAGGATCCATTGACTGGTGCTGTCTTCCCATATTTGATTCTGCGTCTGTATTTGCAAAATTATTAGATGATAAAAAGGGTGGATCTCTTAGTTTTATATTACGTGATGATTATAGTATATCTCAAGAATATCTATGGAAAACAAATATTCTAAGCACTACTTATGATAATGGTATCGATGCCTTTCAAGTAATTGATTTTATGCCGCGCTACCAGCAAGAAGACGGTAGTTATTACACGCCACCTGATATCATAAGATTTATAAGGCTTTTAAAAGGAACGCCACAATTCTCCATTCAATATGATCCACGTCTAGAATATGCTTCTAGTAAAGTATTTACCACAATTGAAGAAGAATATGTCCACAGCCAGACTAAAGACGGTAAATATGATTCTTTGTTTTTATATAGTGATCTTAACTATGAAGACATTGTCAACCAGCAAACTATAACACTGACTAGTAACGCTTATTTACTTGTAAGTTATCATGAAAAATTGAGTCAACAAAGCCTAGATAGATGCTATCTCAAATTCCAACGTACTAAAACCTACTGGATGGACTGGAGTGAAAAAACGACTAGTTATCCTATATATCAAAATGAAATTATACGCAGTGCTCTTACACTCAAAGTGCTTTCATATGAAAAGTCCGGTGCTGTTCTTGCTGCGGCTACAACGAGTTTGCCAGAAACTATAGGTGAGGTAAGAAACTGGGATTATCGTTTTTGTTGGATACGTGATGCATCAATGGTAATTAAAGTAATTGCAGATCTAGGTCACCCATTAAGTGCACGTAAATTTTTACAATTTGTTATAAATACCATACCAGATAAGGATGAAAAAATTCAAATCATGTATGGAATTAATGGTGAGCGTGACCTGACCGAAAGTTTCTTAGATCACCTTGATGGTTATAAGAATTCGCAGCCTGTGCGTATAGGTAACGCTGCTTATATACAGAAGCAAAATGATATTTATGGGATTTTAATGGAGGTTATTTATCGCCAGTTTGTAGAGTTTGAAACCACTTTAGAAAACCGTGAAGAACTATGGACCATTATTAAAGGAATTACTAAAATAGTAGAACAACACTGGCAAGAACCAGATAAAGGTATATGGGAATTGCGTACTGAAGATAGACATTTTACCTTTTCAAAATTACTTTGTTGGGTAGCCATGGATAGGGCTATTAAAGTAGGTGTGATATTAGGTCGTAAAGAACCTTTAGAAGACTGGAAAACACTACGATCAGAAATCTATGAAGACATTTACCAGAATTCTTGGAGTGAAGAAGTACAAGCTTATACTCAATCTTATGGCTCAAAAGATTTAGATGCATCTACATTACTAATGGAACAGTATGGATTTATTAAAGCCACAGATTCTCGTTTTATAAGTACCGTCCAAGCAACAGAAAAAGAATTGTGCCGCGATGGATTAATGTATAGATATAAGAATCAAGACGACTTTGGAGAGCCTTCTTCCAGCTTTACTATTTGCTCATTTTGGTTTATCGACAGTCTTAATAAAATAGGGGAGACTAAGAAAGCTCGCATGTATTTTGATCAGTTGTTATCTTATAGTAATCATTTAGGATTATTTAGTGAGGATATTGATTTTGAAACTAAAAGACTCCTAGGTAATTTCCCGCAGGCTTATTCACATCTTGCTCTTATAGAAACTGCTATCAATTTTTCAAAAACCATGGAGAATAATTAGTCAAGAAATCTAAATATGCAAATTGTTTAAAAACATTTTATTTTATTAAGGAATCAAAATAGCAACAGCAATACCTATAAAAACTACAATTTGTGTCCATTTCATGGCTGGTGCAAACCAAGTGGAAGTTTTTATGAAACTTGCTGCTTTTCCAGCTAATAGCGCTATTGTATAAAATGTAAGTAATGATACTAACATAAAAACGCCACCTAACATATAGATTTGAATCCAATCTGGATAAGAGTTTGCCATTACAAATTGCGGTAACAATGCGAGAAAAAACAAAGTCACTTTGGGATTGAGCAAATTCATAGTAATTCCTACTTTGTAGAGTTTCCACAAATTTTGAGAAGAAGCTTTAGAATTGCCAAATTCTATACTCGCATCTGATTTATAAATTTTAAAAGCGAGATAAAGCAAATAAATAGCTCCAGCAATTTTTATGGAATACAGCAACCACTCATTATCTCTTATAATTACTGCAAAACCTAATGCAACAATGGATGTATGAACAATGCAACCGGTTATTAAACCACTAGCGATGGCGATCCCGTATTTAGAGCCTCTTGCAACAGATTGTGTGAGTACAAAAATATTATCTGGTCCTGGACTTAGTGCGAGGAGTAATGTTGCAAATGCAAAGGAGATTAGGGTTTCTATCATTTATTATTCAAGATTTACTTAACAATGAAGTAGTAACTTTCTTTAGCTTTATCTTCATCATAGGTAAACCCAAAAATGTTTTTCATGACTGCCTTAGATAAGTATTTATTCATATGATAATAAGAGTAAACTTTTCCATCTTTTTCAAATAGCAGTTCACCTTCTTCATCATTTTCAGTATAAAACTTAACATTCCACCATTCCCATTCTGCAATGTGAGGAATACCAAATTCTTTTGTTATTGCTTGAGGTCCTAAATTATGTCTATACCGTTTGGTTATTCCATCTTCAATAAGTCTAAAACCATATACAGGACCGAAATCAAAATCTGCAAAACAAAAAATATTCTTTGGCTTATTAAAATATTTATATAGTTTGTCAATTAAATCTTTATCTCCATCAACCAAAATTTTGTTGTTAAATACTGGATTAGTAATAATAATAGAATTATTAATTTTAGAAATCAAGACATCATTTTTACGAGTTCCAAAATCAGAAGACCACTTATTATTTAGCCGATATTTCTGAGAAAAAAAATGATTGTAAATTTCTTCAATAGTATAATTATCATTCTCTATATTTATTACAACACCAGATGGATAAATAGAATAATTTTCTATTGGTATTGATTTGTCTTGAGAAAAGCAATTTAGTATCGAAAATATAGTAATGAAGTAAAATTGATAGTAGTTTCTCATAATTCAATAATTGCCTTATTAATTTCCCTAATCAACGCTGGCCCTTCATAAACAAAACCTGTATACAACTGTACCAGACTGGCACCAGCATTTATTTTATCAATAGCATCTTGTGCAGTCATGATACCGCCTACTCCTATAATTGGGAATGCGCCGTTGCTTCTATCGTGTAAAAAAGCGATTACCTCTGTTGCTCTTTTAGTCAGTGGCGCACCGCTCAGTCCGCCGGCTTGATTTATAAGTGAATCTTCAGATTGCAAACCTTCTCTAGAGATGGTGGTGTTAGAAGAAATAACTCCATCTATCTTAGTATCTTCTACTATTCCTATAATATCCATCAACTGATCATCAGTAAGATCTGGAGCGATTTTGAGAAGTATCGGTTTCCTTTGAGGCTTTTTATTATTTAAGTCTTGTAGTGTTTGAAGTATATGCGTTAATGGCTTGCGGTCTTGTAATTCTCTTAGACCTGGTGTATTAGGCGAGCTTACATTTACGGTAAAATAATCTACATGATCAAATAGTTTTTCAAAACAGATAATGTAATCATTTACTGCCTGGTCATTAGGTGTAACTTTGTTCTTACCGATGTTACCACCTATCAAAACATGATTAGGATGACCTAATTTTGGATTTTTCTTTAATCGTTCCACCGCTAGATCTACACCACCGTTATTGAACCCCATGCGATTTACTATCGCCTGATCTTTTTTTAATCTAAAAAGACGTTGCTTAGGATTACCTTCTTGCGGGACTGGTGTCAGCGTTCCTATCTCTATAAATCCGAAACCTAGGTTAGAAAATTCTTTAAAAGCTTTGGCATCTTTATCAAATCCTGCAGCCATGCCCACCGGATTATCAAACTGTAAACCAAAGAGTTCTCTTTTTAAAGCAGGATGATTTTGCTTGTAACGCTTTCGCGAAAGCGTGCTAAAACCAGGTATTCTACTTAACAATTTAATGCTCCTAAAAGAAAAGTGATGAACAGCCTCTGGATCAAAGGCAAAAAGTAACGGACGGACTAAAGATTTATACATAAGAATAAGGTTGCGCAAATTTACAATCCATTGGACTTTATTCCATATTTTTGTTACTCTTAAAAAATGACTGATATGAGTAAATATGATGTGATCGTTTTAGGTAGTGGACCTGGCGGATATGTAACAGCAATACGTGCTTCTCAACTAGGGTTAAAAACAGCAATCGTTGAAAAGGAATCTCTAGGTGGAGTGTGTTTAAACTGGGGTTGTATTCCTACTAAAGCGCTTATAAAAAGTGCCGATGTATTCAATTACCTCAACCACGCTGCAGATTATGGACTTAAAGCTGATAATGTAGATAAAGATTTTACTGCTGTTGTAAAACGTAGCCGCGATGTGGCAGACGGAATGAGCAAAGGTGTGCAGTTCTTACTTAAAAAGAATAAAATAGACGTAATCATGGGTTACGGTACGGTAAAAAAAGGTAAAAAAATCGAGGTGAAAGCTGAAGATGGATCTACCTCTACTGTAGAAGGAAACCATATTATTATCGCAACTGGTGCAAAATCACGTGTACTTCCTAACTTACCACAGGATGGTGAAAAGGTTATAGGGTATCGTGAGGCTATGACTCTTAAAGAACAACCTAAGAAATTAGTTGTTGTTGGGTCTGGAGCAATAGGTGTAGAATTTGCTTATTTCTATAACTCTATGGGAACTGATGTTACTATAGTAGAATATGTAGATCGCATCGTACCTGTAGAAGATGTAGACGTTTCTAAACAAATGGAACGCAGCTTTAAAAAAGCAGGAATTAAAATCATGACTTCTAGTGAGGTGACTAGCGTGGACACATCTGGTGATGGTGTAAAAGTTCATGTTAAGACTAAAAAAGGAGAAGAGGTTATTGAGGCAGACGTTGTTCTTAGTGCTGTAGGTATAGAAACTAACATCGCAGGAATAGGTCTAGAAGAAATAGGTATCTCTACAGACCGTGGCAAGGTACTCGTTAACCAGTGGTATCAAACTAACTTACCTGGTTACTATGCCATAGGTGATATTACTGCTGGACCAGCTCTAGCTCACGTTGCAAGTGCCGAAGGTATTCTTTGTGTTGAAAAAATAGCTGACATGCATGTAGAACCTATCGATTATGGAAACATACCTGGTTGTACGTATGCAACGCCAGAGATCGCAAGTGTAGGTATGACTGAAGCGCAAGCTAAGGAAGCTGGACACGAGATCAAGGTAGGTAAATTCCCATTCTCTGCATCTGGAAAAGCAAGTGCTTCTGGTGCAAAAGATGGTTTTGTAAAAGTAATTTTTGACGCTAAGTACGGTGAGTGGTTAGGATGTCACATGATAGGTGCTGGTGTTACTGACATGATTGCTGAGGCTGTTGTAGCTCGTAAACTAGAAACTACAGGACACGAGATCCTTAAAGCGATACATCCACACCCTACAATGAGTGAAGCGGTAATGGAAGCCGTTGCAGATGCTTATGATGAAGTGATACATCTTTAAGATATTAGATATTAGATATTAGATATTAGATAAATTTAAAAATCCCCAATTCAAACTAGTTGAATTGGGGATTTTTTTGATAATAAATACCTCTGGTTAGAATTTAAACCCTGCTCCTAAAGAAATGGTTTTAAATTTGCCTATAGAGTTGGACAGATCCTGTCTTTTTGTTCGGTCTAGCATATCTTGTTCATACCTTAAATCAAAGAACAGACTTTTAGTAGCTTGATATCTAACACCTAATTGCAATCGAGGATTAATCAGCCTTTGTTCTGCATCTCTTTCTGGAGAAAATGCTTGGTTATTGAAGTCAATGTCTAAACCTATACCACCATAAGCTGTCCAGCGTGGTGCAAAATTATAACCATATTGGAATGATAAAGTAGGTGCTAATCTGGAGAAAGCACCTGCACTTATCTCTGACCTTAAACTGCTTTTTTTTGTTAAATTATATTGTGCAAAAAAACCTAATCGACCTACAAAATAAGGTTCATTAATAAAATCTCTATTTGCTTGATTAGTATATTGACTCTCTTCCACACCACTCATTATTTGAATTCCAAAATCCCAAGATTTAGGCTGAGGAAATAAATAAGAAAGATCTTTAGAGTCTGTTTCTTGTGCACTTGCTAATGATATACTGCAAACAAAAAGTAAAATACTGGCAAAAAAATTAATTTTCATAATTAGGTTTTAAATATTATTAAATGGATATAAGGAATAGAAAATGGGATTTTTAAAACCTATAATTGAAACCTAGACTAAATGTACTCATCTCTCCTTCTTTGGTGAATCTATTAAAATTAGTCGCACGCTGTCTAGCAAAAAGATCTTGTTGATACCTTAAATCCATGGTCCAGCTTTTACTCATTTTATATCTTAGTCCTAATTGAACATATGGATTTAGAATCACCTGTCCACTAGAATCGCGATTTACCAGACTGTCTGCATTTGTGTTGAAATAAGCACCAGCGCCTGCATAAAAACTCCAGCGTTTACTGAATTTAAATTCTGACTGGAAATTAACGTAAGGCTGAATAGCTACTGGAGTATTCACACCAGCTTCTGCCCTTAGACTCCATACCTTATTTATTTTATAATCGGCATAGAGGCCTACTCCTAGACCTATCCATGCCTCGTCTGTTTTTTCTGAGCCAGCATTGTGTTGAATTTGTCTAATACCACTTAGGGCCTGAAATGTGAGTCCAAAATCCCAACGAGAAGAGTTCTCTGGCAGTTGAAATAATGGATTTAAAGACTCTTCATTTTCTTGTGCCTGTAGACAGTTGATACTTAAAAGCACGATGATGGCACTTAAAATTAACTTCGTTTTCATGGTGTAGTTTTTTGTAGTTTAAAACAAATAAACTCCAACTATCACAATATCAAACGCTTGTTAACTCTAGTTACTACTTCTTAACTTTAGGTTTTTCTTTATAAAAAACAAAAGTTACCTCTTCACCTACTTGTAAATTTGAGGCTAGGTCAATGATCTCGCCATTTTTCTTCATTAATTGAATCTTTGCCGTATTAGGAGGTTTTACCCCTAGATTAACTGCTTTAAGTGAAATGGTGTTAACAGGATCGATTAAAGAAAGTTCCATTTCTTTCTTCTTGGCAACTGGGCTGTATGCATCAAGAATTTTATTACCATTAATAGTAAGATCTATTTGATCTCCATCTACTTCTCCATCATCCCAGATAATTAATTTAAGGTATTCATCTTTCCATAGAATATTTAATTTCTCACCACCTTTTAAAGAGTTTTTTGCATAACGGTTAAACATTTTATCCATGTTCACCTTTTGTTTTACACTATCCGGTATGCGCCCCATACGGTTCACTTTGTTCTGAAATTTTTCAGTTCTCTTTTGAATTTTTTGTGCTGCTGTTAAAACTAACTCACCATCAAGACAGCTGGTCAGGTCGTCATAATAACTTTTAAATGTCCCATCTATCTTAGACTTCCCATTTAATTTTCTCATATCTCCAGTAAAATAGACATTACAGAAATCTTGTTCGATAATATCAGATTTTGTGTAGACTATTTCTACCTCTCTAAATTCTAATTTATTCTCTTTATCATCATACTTCCCGATGATTACAGACTTAGTCTCATGCTCACCATTTAAATCGGTATAAGAATACCCATTGATTTTACCATCTACTTCTTTAAAGTCTAATCTAAAAGTCATTAAAGAACTATCTGGCAACTTTAATAAACCTAAGTACTCGTATGTCTGACCATTAACAGTACCTAAGCTGAGTAAAACAATTAAGAGTAAGACTAATGATTTCATATTTTAATATATATTTGAGGTAAATATAACTAACTAAATAACTTTTTATGAAAACAAAATTAACTCTAGCTCTTATGAGTGTGTTTATGATGGTAAGCAGTCTTGCATTTGCATCCTTTCCAGTAGAGAGACAAGTTACTACACAAGTGGTAACACTAGAAAATGGAACTACAGTAGAAGAATCTACTGCTACTCTTACTTCTCCAGCGGCAGTTGCCTGGTCAGAAGATCAAACTATAGCGATTCTATTGTGGTTTTTCTTAGGAGGATTTGCAGGTCACCGTTGGTTCTTAAAGAGTCCATGGTACTGGAACGTATTATTCATCTTAACCTTCGGATTCTTTGTAGTAGGATGGGTAATTGACGGTATAGAAATTATTACAGGTAGTTATCCTGGACTATAATTTTATAGTATATTGATAAAATGCCTGCTAGATGTATTCTAGCAGGCATTTTTTATTTACAAAAAACTCTTCACAGCAAGTTCATATCCTTTAAGACCAAAACCTGTAATAATACCTGCCGTATATTTTGAAATATAAGATACGTGTCTAAACTCTTCACGATCCATAACGTTAGAAATATGCACTTCTATAACCGGCGTTGTAATACCACTTACTGCATCACCTATACCTATGGATGTATGCGTGTACGCACCAGCATTTAAAATTACTGCATTAAATTCTTCTTCTTGTGCTTTATGAAGTCTATCGATTATTTCACCTTCTATATTAGATTGAAAATAGCCCAATTCTACTTCTTTGAATTTGAATTGCAATTCTGTAAAGTAATCTTCAAAAGTTTGTGAACCGTAAATTTCAGGTTCGCGTTTGCCTAGTAAATTTAAATTAGGACCGTTAAGAATAAGTATTTTCATAGGTATAAAGATATTGGTAATTCCGCTTTCGCGAAAGCGAGACACAAAAAAAGCCGAATCGTCATGATTCGGCTTTTAATGAATTAAATATGTTTCTTAGAATTTGTACCCTAATGATATAGCTAATACAGAATTAGTAATGTCATCACCAAAAGTATCACCGTTATCTTTATACACATTATTAAGACCTATCATGTAACGCACGTTTGCAGATAGACCTTCTAAAGAAGTACCTTCTTTAAATTTATACGCAATACCACCACCAGCACTTAGGTCTATAGTTTCCGCATTTAAATCTTCGTCTACATTAACGCCGTCTACCTCATACTTGTCACTTACTAGAAAACCTATTTGAGGTCCTGCTTCTACAGAAAAACCAGATTCTCCAATGTAGAATTTTGCTAAAACAGGAACATTAATATAATCTAATTTTAATTTTTGCTCTACTCCACCCTCGTCAGATTGCAATCCTTGTTGAGAATAAAGAGCCTCTACTTGTAAAGCAAATGTTTCATTAAACATATACTCACCAGTTACACCTACATTAATTCCAGTTCTACCATCTAGGTCTTCTACCGCATCACCTTGGAGCTTTGCAAAATTCACACCTACTTTTGCACCAAAATCAATTTCTTGAGCATTTGAAACTCCCATTGCAAATACTGCTGCTACTGCACTTAATAATAATTTTTTCATAGTTATGTTTATTAGTTCGGTGCAAAATTAGAGAAGGTTTAATTCTTTGATTATTAACAAAATCACAACTCATCTTAAAGATTGTTAAAGGTATTTCCTACATTTTAAGCTTCAGTATATTAGCTTTTTTTCTTACAAATTAATTAACATTGTTTTTTTAACAATCTATTCACGTCTAATAATTTTTACTTTTACAATTATGAATTGGAAGCAGGCCATAAAAGACTTTTCTATATACTTAAAGCTAGAAAGAGGCCTGTCAGTCAACACCCTAAAAGCATACACTAGAGATTTAAATAAACTGGCGCAGTGGTTAGAAATTAACGAGGTAAAAGAATTACCTGCTGCCATTACAGTAGATACGTTACGCACCTATATATATGAGCTAGCAAAAACAGTCCAGCCACGATCGCAAGCCAGATCTATAAGTAGTTTAAAAGCGTTTTTTGAATTTTTAACTCTAGAACGATATAGAGAAGACCAGCCCATGTCGTTAATAGAGGCTCCTAAAACAGGTCGCAAACTGCCCGATACTCTAAGCACCACAGAAATAGATCTATTGATAAATAGCATCGATCGCTCTACCCTAGAAGGTGAGCGCAACCGCACCATGCTAGAAACACTTTATGCTTGCGGTTTGCGTGTTAGTGAATTAATAACTCTCAAGATAAGTGATCTATTTTTTAATGAAGGTTTTTTAAAAGTAACTGGTAAAGGTGATAAACAGAGATTTGTCCCAATAGGAGAATACACGATAAAGATTATTGAACTCTACAAGAATGAAGTACGCATTCATGTACCAGTAAAACCTGACCATACCGATACCCTTTTTTTAAACAGACGTGGCGCTGGACTTACTAGAGCAATGATTTTTCATGTCATTAAACAACAAGCTATTACAGCAGGGGTTAAAAAATCCATAAGCCCACACACGTTTAGACACAGTTTTGCGACACATCTATTAGAAAATGGCGCTGACCTGCGCTCCATACAAATGATGTTGGGTCATGAGAGTATTACCACTACCGAGATCTATATGCATGTAGATCGTGCACACCTTTCTAAGGTGATTAATGAACACCACCCTCGAGCATAATTCAATTTACATTCTTTGATTACATCTTCATTAACATCTCATTTTAATGACTCTTAAGATGTACTAAAGTTTTTATAAAGTAAAGGTGATTTTTTGGTGTACGCTTTCGCGAAAGCTAACTTTATAAAAAAATACGACACAATGAAAACTCTAAAGTTTAAAAACGGCGACGAAATGGCCGCAATAGGATTAGGTACTTGGAAATCTAAACCAGGTGAAGTAAAACAAGCGGTAATAACTGCCCTAGAATCTGGATACAAACACATAGACTGCGCTGCCGTTTATGGAAATGAGAAAGAAATAGGAGAAGCGTTTAATGAAGTGTTCTCAAAAGGAGAGATTAAAAGAGAAGATATATGGATCACATCAAAATTGTGGAACAATTCACACCTAAAAAGTGATGTAGCACCTGCCCTAGATCAAACCCTTAATGATTTACAACTGGACTATCTAGATTTATATTTAATACACTGGCCAGTTGCTTTTAAACCAGAAGTACAAGCGGTCGAAAAGCCAGATGATTATCTAACACCACAAGAGGCGCCTGTTCATGAAACATGGAATGCGATGGTAGATTTAAAGAAAGCTGGTAAGGTGAAGCATATAGGGGTTTCTAACTTCTCTACTACTAAACTGGATGACCTTCTTGCAAAAACTGATGAAGCACCTGAGATGAATCAGGTAGAATTGCACCCTTTATTACAACAAAATGAACTATTTGAATATTGTTCTAATAAAGGTATTCATTTAACAGGATATTCTCCGCTAGGAAGTGGTGACCGCAGTGACGCGATGAAACAAGACAACGAGCCTAACATGCTGGAAAATGAAACCATCACTTCTATCGCTAGTAAACATAACGCTAGTCCTGGACAGGTGTTAATTAACTGGAGTGCAAATAGAGGTACTGCAGTTATCCCTAAATCTACAAATGAAGGACGTATAAAAGAGAATCTAGCTGCTGCAACCGTTAACTTTGATAAAGAGGATTTAAAAAATCTTGCTGATATGGATAAACACTACCGCTATGTAACTGGTAAATTCTTTGAAGTTGCAGAGAAAGGTTATCCTAATATTTATGATGAATAGATATTAGATATTAGATATTAGATATTAGATATTAGATATTAGAAGAAATGAAATCCATTATTCAAACAAATTGAATAATGGATTTTTTATTTACAAATAATTTAAAGAGTGTGAACTAACACCGCAAAAGAATTCCTTTCCTTTTTAAGAAAGGTTGATTAAAGCTTAATCTAAATCTGACAGATAAGAGAAGCCTGTAATGTTAGAATCTAATTCACACATATAAAAAAACCTCGATAAAATAAATTACCGAGGCTTGAAATAAAACTAAGAGTTTTTACTTAGCGATATTCACCGCTCTTGTTTCTCTAATTACCGTTACTTTAACCTGACCTGGATAAGTCATATCTGTTTGTATTTTTTGTGAAATCTCAAATGATAATTGTGCAGCACGATCGTCATTTATTTTTTCACTCTCTACCATAACTCTTAATTCACGTCCGGCCTGGATAGCATATGCTTTTTCCACACCCTTAAAGCCAAAGGCTATATCTTCAAGATCTTTTAATCTCTGGATATAAGAATCTAGCACCTGTCTTCTAGCACCTGGACGTGCACCGCTTATCGCATCACATACTTGTACAATAGGAGAAAGTAAAGATGTCATTTCTATCTCGTCATGGTGAGCACCTATCGCATTACACACTTCAGCTTTTTCACCATGCTTTTCAGCCAGTTTCATACCTAGTATTGCGTGAGGCGTCTCGTCTTCTGTTTCTGGCACCTTACCTATATCGTGTAAAAGTCCAGCTCTTTTTGCAAGTTTTGCATTAAGACCTAATTCTGCAGCCATGGTACCACAAAGTTTTGCTACTTCTCTACTGTGTTGTAATAAATTCTGTCCATAAGAAGAACGGTATTTCATACGACCTACCATTTTAATCAATTCTGGATGCAAACCATGAATACCTAAATCGATAACTGTTCTCTTACCTACCTCGGCAATTTCTTGATCGATTTGCTTTCTAGTTTTAGAAACCACTTCTTCAATACGTGCTGGGTGTATACGGCCGTCTGTCACTAATTTGTGTAATGATAAACGAGCCACCTCTCTACGTACCGAGTCAAAACAAGAAAGAATAATAGCATCTGGAGTATCATCTACTATAATCTCTACACCAGTAGCAGCTTCTATAGCTCTAATATTACGACCTTCACGTCCTATAATACGACCTTTAACATCGTCACTTTCTAGGTTAAATACACTTACACAGTTTTCTACTGCTTCTTCTGTACCTATACGTTGTATGGTATTAATAATTACTTTTCTAGCTTCTTGTTGTGCAGTAAGTTTTGCCTCTTCTATAGTAGTTTGCACTATACTCATGGCTTCACTCTTTGCTTTATCTTTTAAAGACTCTACAAGTTGTTTCTTTGCATCTTCACCAGACATGCCGCTTATTACCTCAAGTTGTTTTACTTGAGAAGCGTGCATTTTATCAACCTCTTCCATGCGCTTGTAAACAGACTCGCGCTTTCCTTCTACATCTTTAAGTTTACTATCTAAGGACTGATTTAATTTTTTACTCTTTGCAAGTTCATTAGAAACGTTAGATTCTTTATCTTTTGTACGTTTCTCTGCATCTTTCATTTTTTGTTCTCTAGCCATGATTTCTTTCTCATGCTTAGATTTAAGTTCCATGAACTTTTCCTTACCTCTAAATAGCTTTTCACTAGATATTTTCTCTCCTTTAGCCTCGGCATCTTTGAGAATAGACTCTGCGTCTTTTTTTGCAGTTGCGATAAGACTCGATGCCTTACCTTTTTCAACTATTGATTTTGCTACAAAAAAGCCTATTGCTAGACCTATAATAAGTGCCACGATGGCATATATAATTGTTTCCATTGGTTATTGTGTATAAAAAAACCTGCACGAGTTTGGGTTTTGTATGAACTCCTTAAATAAAGTTTAAGGTTAACTGGCTGATCAAGGATCCGACTCATAAGTTCGGCTTGCTTTTACAACCACGACTCACCTTTTTTAAAGAATATCTTGTTGAGTTCACCAAAAAATGAAACAAGTGCAGGTAGTAACTGTTTATGTTTAAAGAACGACTATGATAGCTGCTTATCTAGTAACAAGTTAAGAACGTTTAATTGTTCTTTGGCCTGCTCTACATCTGCACTATCATCTATAACTAATTGCTCAGACTTTGCTGCAAACTGAAGGGCGCACATCGCGAGAAGATCTTGCTTATCTCTCACGGCATAGCTTTGCTCCAGTTGTTTAATCATGGCTTCAATACTTTTTGCTGCTTTACGCAAACCTTCTTCACGAGAAGGATCTATAGTTAGTGGATAAACCCTATCTGCAATCGATATTTTTATTTTAAGTTTATCTGCCACTGTTAAGTCAATTGGGTAATACATTGATCGATCTCTCTAATCAATGCATTTATTTTGAGCTTTGTTTTTGTTTTATATTCATCACTACCTAGCATTGCATTTGCCGTTTTAAGCGCTACATTTCTGTCTTCACTCTCTTTAAACGCGGTAATAAGCGCATTATTTTCTTTTTCAAGTTCAAAAATGCGTTGATCCTTATCACCCATTTGAGCCTTCAATCTGGTGTTTTCTGATATTAAAGACTTGATCTTTAGCTCTATTTCAGAAATTTGAGAAGACAATGTAGGCATACGGACTAATTTAATGCTGTTATTACAAATCTAAGTTTCCATTTAGACAAATCAAATATTTATGGAACAAAGTTTGAAAAGCTTTGCATTAATACCATTTCTCATTATATATTTAACTCATGATTAGACTTTTTATCTGTTTCCTGACATTATTTTTATTTACATCTCGCTATTGCGAAAGCCAAACCATCAAAAATCTCCCTCAAGATTACTTTGTTAATCCACTGGATATAGATCTTAAATTGAGTGGAACTTTTGGTGAACTAAGATCCAATCACTTTCATAGCGGCCTAGATATTAAAACAAATCAACGTACTGGTGCAAATGTGCATGCTGCAGCATCTGGTTATGTAAGCCGTATAAAAATAGAGCGATATGGTTATGGAAAAGCTCTTTATATCACACATCCTAATGGATACACTACTGTTTATGCCCATCTTAAAAAGTTTGCTCCACGCATAGAAGCATATTTAAAGAAAAAGCAATACCAGAAAGAAAGCTACACCATACAATTATACCCTACAGATCTAGAGCTTAGAGTAGATCAAAATGAAATTGTTGCTTATAGCGGTAATTCTGGTGGTAGCGGTGGTCCTCATTTACACTTTGAAATCAGGGACAGTTCAGCAAGACCTATTAACCCTATGATGATGGGAATTGAGATTCCAGACACTAAAAGGCCTCTTGTAAAACAAATAAAAGCCTATCCATTAAATGAGAGCTCTACTATTAATGGTAAGAATGAAGCAAAACTTCTAAGACTTATACCTCTAAAAGGAGGGAAGTTTAAAGTAGAACCTTTCAGTGCTTATGGAGAGATAGGAATAGGTGTAAATACCAGTGACCAGCAAAGTGCGGCAAATAATCAAAATGGAACTTTTCACATTGAAACTTATTTTAATGGAAGTAAGAATTTTGAAATGACATTTGATCGTTATGCATTTAGTGAGTCCAGACACATCAATCAAATGATAGATTACGAGCATTTTAAAAATACTAAAAGCCGCATCTCCAGACTTTACATTCCTAATGAAAGTCCATTAAGCTTATACGAACATCACATTAACAAAGGTGTTTTACAATTATACGACGCAGGGACTACTCATTCTTATAGTATCCAAATAGAAGATTATAAAAAGAACAGCGTAGAAATAAACATGGATATTAAAAATGAGGCTGCTTTAGAATCCATACCATATATAGATAATAATCCCATGACCTTTGTGGATCACAACAGCACTTATAACCAAAGTTATGGTCCTTATTCATTAATGATTCCTAAAGGAGCTCTTTATCAAAGTGAATTTCTAGATTTATCACAAAGTGCAGACACGCTTAAGGTACACAAGGACATCGTCCCATTACATAAAAACATGATCATAAGTTATGACATGAGCTCAAAAGAAAACGACAACCTTAAACAATACTATATAGGTAGAGTAACTAGTTGGGGTGCTGTATATCATGTGAACACAAGAAGAAAAGGAAACATATTAAGTGCTGCCACTAGAACTATGGGAACCTATGCCATTAGTAAAGACGACACCGCACCGACTATAAAACCTATTAACTTTAAAAACAAACAGTGGATTACTAAAAACAAAACCTTAAGACTTAAAATAGCAGATAAAGACACTGGTGTAGATGGCTATAGAGCAACTGTAAATGGTAAATTCATTCTAATGGAATACGATTATAAAACTGGAGTTATCACACACGATTTCTCAGATGGCGTCGTTACTGATTCAGAAAACGAACTGAAGGTTATTGTTACTGATAATGTAGGAAATAGCACTACATTTGAAGCCACATTTTACCGTAAAAGCTAAAAAAACGATTTGAAGAACTTCTTACTATTTATAGCACTTGTTGCTACCAGCTTTATCTATGCTCAAAACGCCATTATTCAAGGTGTTATACTTGATGATAAAAATCAAACCATTGCAGACGTTAACATAAATGTCCTGGGAACAACTATAGGAACCGCCAGTGATAACACTGGATTCTATAGACTAGTAGTTCCTGCAAATCAAAAAATTACAATCACATTTACATCCATATCTTTTAAATCTTCTACTTTAAAAGACATAGAACTTGACGGTAAAGCACCGTTTGAATTCAATCCAGTACTTAAAACAGATATAGAGCAAATAGGTACCGTTACCATTAACAACACTAGAACTAAAGAATTTGCTGGTATTACAAATGTAGATCCTACCGTTGTGCGAGCAATACCTGGTGTACAACCTGGTGTAGAAAATTTATTGAAATCACTACCTGGAGTATCTTCTAATAATGAACTGAGCACCCAATATGCTGTGCGTGGTGGGAACTATGACGAGAACCTAGTTTACATTAATGAAATAGAAGTATACCGACCGTTCTTAGTACGCAGTGGACAGCAAGAAGGACTGAGTATTGTAAATGCAGACCTTGTGCGTAGTGTAGATTTTAGCGCTGGTGGTTTTCAATCTAAATATGGAGATAAATTAAGTTCTGTTCTGGACATTAATTACCGTCGCCCGACTGAATTCGGCGCAGGAATAGACGCTAGCTTTTTAGGTGTTAATGCTTATGTAGAAGGTACCGCTTTCGCGAAAGCGGCAACAGGAATACTAGGAGTAAGATATAGAAACAACAGTTTATTTGTGAATAGCCGCGAGACTGAAGCTATTACAAAACCTGTTTTTGTAGATGCACAAACGTATTTAACCTATCAGGTAAGTCCTAAATTTGAATTAAGCTTTTTAGGTAATATAGCCATCAACAGTTATGAGTTTGAACCACTGACTTCTCAAACTAATTTTGGAACCGTAGACGATGCACAATCCTTAATCATAAATTATGATGGAAAGGAAGACGATCAATACGAGACTTATTTTGGCGCATTAAAAGCAAGTTATGATGTAAATAAGCTTTTAAACTTGCGCTTTATAACTAGCGTTTACCACACTCAAGAACAAGAACATTACGACATTTTAGGACGTTATCGCATAGGTAGACCTAACACTAACATAGGTAGTGATGACCTAGGAGAAGTAGATTTTACTCGTGCGATAGGTAGCGAGTTAGACCACGGTCGCAATGATCTAGATGCTCTTATAGTAAGTCTGGAACATAAAGGAACATTAGAATTTGATAACGGTAAAAAGGAAAACGACCAACTGGATTGGGGTTTAAAATTTAATCGAGAAGATATAAGAGATCGTTTAAGAGAATACACTGTTATAGACAGTGCTGGTTTTAATATAAGACCGCCGTCAGTGGCTGCAAACGACGAGCCTTATTTTGCATATACTGCACCGTTAGATTCTTTTGAATCTGCTAGTGCAGATAACGATGTGCAAATAACCAGACTCCAAGCATTTGCCCAATACAGCAGCCGTGGCTATGTAGGTGATCATGAATTATACTGGAATGCTGGTGTGCGATCACATACCTGGAACGTAAGTGGCGTAGGAATTCAAAGCACTACTCAAACTGTTATCTCGCCACGTGGACAGGTAGCTATGAAACCGGCATGGGACGATACAAATATGCTTTTCAGGTTCTCAACCGGTATATATTATCAACCACCTTTTTATAGAGAACTACGTGATCAACAAGGTGTTGTTAATCCAGATGTGAAGGCACAAAAATCGGTTCACTTTGTATTAGGAAATGACTGGAGCTTTAACTGGACAGCCCCTAACGGAGATAAAAGACCATTTAAATTAACTAGTGAAGCCTATTACAAAGATCTATCTGATGTAAATACCTACACGCTAGAAAATGTGAGAATACGTTACAGAGCAAATAATGACGCAGAGGCTTATGCCTATGGACTAGATGTGCGACTAGCAGGTGAGTTTGTAAAAGGAACTGAAAGCTGGATATCACTTGGCTATTTAAAAACAGAAGAAAATCTAGATGGTCGTGGTTATATCGCTAGACCTACAGATCAACGACTTAAGGTAGCATTCTTATTTCAAGATTATGTACCTAACATTCCTAATTTAAAGGCATACATCAACATGGTGTACAGTTCTGGATTACCTGGTGGATCACCTAGCTATGCAGACCCTTATGATTTCCAGTTCCGTTTAAAAGATTATTTTAGAGCAGATCTAGGTGTACAATTTGTGTTAGTAGATGACAAGAAAAAACCAAAGGCCGGTAGCTGGCTAGAAGATTTTGATGAGTTTTCTATAGGAGCTCAAATATTCAACATCTTTGATTATGAAAATAATATTTCTAACCTATGGGTGCGTGATGTAGCTAGTAGTGCACAATACGCAGTACCTGTTAGATTAACGCCACGTGTTTTTAATTTGAGATTGATTGCAAAGTTGTAGGCGCTAGGTTTTGGGAATGAGGAATGAGGAATGAGGAATGAGGAATGAGGAATGAGGAATGAGGAATGAGGAATGAGGAATGAGGAATGAGGAATGAGGAATGAGGAATGAGGAATGAGGAATGAGGAATGAGGAATGAGGAAATTTATATTTTAAGATTTTAGATCAACAAAAAAGCGGACTGAAGTCCGCTTTTTTTTGTAACCAATAACCGAATTACAATTAATTTCTTCTCGGTTTAATATTTTAATCTAGACATGCCTAAAATTCAACCTAAGCAACAACACCTTCCATATATTCTTTCAATATTCCTACTACATAATCCAGTTCTTCTTTTGAATTATAAATAGAGAAGCTGAAACGTAGACTCGGCTTATTCAAATCTTCTTCTGAAAGAACACTAGTTAATACGTGAGACCCTTTTTGAGAACCACTCTGGCAAGCACTACCTTTAGAACAAGCTATACCTTTTAGATCCATAGTAAATAAAAGCATTGCAGCTTTATCTGCAGGACATGGTAAACACACGTTTAATAAAGTATACGTGCTCTCTTTATGATCTCCACAATTACCGTTAAACTTAACACCAGGAACGTGTTTTTCTAACTGTTCTTGAAAGTAATTCTTAAGATCTAAAACATAAGCACGATCTTCTTCAAGATTGTCATAGGCCATTTTTAAAGCCAGATCCATACCTACTATATTATGCACACTTTCTGTACCTGCTCTTATACCTCGTTCTTGAGAACCACCTAAAATAAGCGGTTTTAAACCTGTTCCTTTTCTTATAAAAGCAAATCCAGTTCCTTTAGGCCCATGGAATTTATGAGCAGATACTGCTGTAAAATCTACTGGTAACTTACTTAAATCCATTTCATAATGACCTATAGACTGTACACAATCACTATGAAACAACGCATTGTGTTTTTTACACAACTCTCCTACTCTATCTATATCTAGTTTATTTCCTATCTCATTATTAATGTGCATTAATGAAACTAGCGTTTTCTTATCGCTAGATGCTAGCAATTGTTCTAGATCTATATAATTAGGTGTACCACAATCTTTAAGTTTTACATGAGCTACCTCTGTACCATATTTTTCTTTACAATAATCTACTATATAAAGAACCGCATGATGCTCGATAGTCGTAGTTATAATACGCTCCACACCTAGATCACGCACACAACTATGAATAGCTAGATTATCTGCCTCTGTACCACCAGAGGTAAAAATAATCTCTGCAGCAGTAACATTTAATTGAGCAGCAATATTCTTACGAGCATTTTCAATAAGGGACTTTGCACTACGTCCAAAACTATGGGTAGAACTAGGGTTTCCATGAACTTCTGTCATCACCTCAGTCATTCTTTGAACAACTTCTGGTCTCATTTGTGTCGTTGCCGCACTATCTAAATAAACTTCTCTCATAGCACAAAAGTAATTTTATTTACAATAAAATTTGCACTTTAGCGCTTTAATATGATTGACTACTTTTGCACACATGAAAAAACTACTATACCTTATAATTCCTATAGTTTTACTAGGCTGTAACGATGGAGACATCATTACTAACGACTTTGATTTTGAAGATGCCAGTGTAGAGGCTTGTGACCCAACAGTTTCTTCTGGTAGTATAAATAATTTTGTTTTTTATAAAAATGAAGACACAAATTTTGAAAGCCTCGTTTTACAAATTTTAACTAGTGATGACATTTTAAATACAAATGCTATTTACGGTCCTTATAACATCTCAACTACTAGTACGACCATATTTGAATACCGTAAATTCAATGCTGCGCCAGGTAATGATTATTACTGCAACAGCATACCGCCTAGCACACCTACAGTAACTGAGGTATTTAATGCCATAGGTGGAGACATTACCATAGAAACATCTACACGTAGTGATGATGATAATGATGGCATTCTAGCCGAAGATGAAGGAATCGTTTTTGATCTTAACGGAAATATTGATTTTCTTGCCAGTGATGATACCGATAACGATGGCATACCTGACTTTATGGATATAGATGATGATGGTGATAACGTACCTACTAGTCAAGAAGGTGTAGCTTTTAATAGTGACGGGACGATAGACATAGCAAATAGTCGAGACACCGATGGTGATGACAAATTAGATTACTTAGACGAAGACGACGATGGCGATGGAGTCGATACAAGAGACGAAAGTATAGATAGTAATCTAGACCCAACAGATGATTTTGCCATAGGTGCCACAGAACCTAATTACCTAGTATTCTCTAGCACACCAGCAGAGGCTAGTCCGTTAATAGAAGAATACATCCCACATACCATAGAACGCATCACACAATTGCACATCACCATAGCAGGTCTTACTTTAACTAACGGTAATGTAGAAATAATTGAAGATGATTATGACTTTGGTAATTATATAAAAGACGGTATTATATTAACCTGTACGCCAGCATTTCCAGGTACTATGGGTTCTGGTGTATGTATATTTCAGTAGCGCCTTTTCCATATTTTTGATAATCTGCATCATAAAACTTGATCTGACTGTATCGTTGAAAAAGATAATTGAGTTCTTCTTTAAGCACTCCTTGTCCCACACCATGTATAAAAACTAATTTAGGCACACGATTTTGAATGGCCCATTCTATTTTGTGCCTCGCCGTATCTACTTGTAGATTAAGCTTATCATAAGCATCCATACCACGTTCTGACTTTACTAATTGGTGTACGTGTAGATCTATTTCTACCGCAGGAATAAAAGCTGCTTTTTTTCTAGAAACCTGTCTTACTTTAGATTTCTTAGGAGCAGGTTCTTCTTTAGGTGTAAAATTTGAAACTTTGAATGACCTGTCTAAAATCAACTCACTAGAATTATAAGTAATTTCTATATCATCGTCAGTTAAGATGGTTATTTGTTCCGCTTTCGCGAAAGCTACCACACCACCAAATTCATCGTCCAGAACCAGTACTCGATCTCCTTTTTGAAACTGATTCATGGACTATTCTTCTTCTTCAGATAAATGATCATCTTTATGAGCAACCCAATGTGTACTCGCACGATATGCGCCGAACATGATTAGAATCACTCCAAAAACCTTAAATAATATGTTTGCGTCCTCATTTATAAAGGTATAGAGCAATAAAATTGCACCTATAAATATCACAAAACCGTTGATTAACTGCAAAAAGGTGTTTTTAATCGGCATTTTTTCTATTTAGTCTAATTGTTATAACAAATTTATAAACTTATTTAAAAGGCACTAGCATTAAGGAGATAAATTATATTTTTGTATTGTTAAAGCAGCATTATTATGAAAAACATTATAAGCTTATTACTAGTGGGTTTTGCCTTTCAAATGGCAACCGCACAAGTATGGATTAAGGGTGATAATTTTATTTACTCAAAGGGAACAAACATCTTTGTGAAAAATAAAATCAATCTAGATACTGATTCTAAATTTTACTTAAGAGAAGATGCTCAGTTGATACAAGATGCCGATGTACCTAACGAAGGTGCTGGAATCATTTCTGTATTTCAAGAAGGAACAACTAATAGTTATAGTTATAACTACTGGTCTTCTCCAGTGAGTGATGAATCTACTGGAACTGGTAACACTGGTTTTTTAAACTCACAAATCAAATATCCTACTACAGCTGCAGGAACTAACACTGATTACACTATTACTGCTGAGGATTCACAAATACTAGCCTACAGTGTTAGAGATGGAGAGTCTGATGACGCTACTACAGGTGGTAGCCCATTAAAAATAGCTGGTAGATGGTTATACACTTATGAAAGTGGTGGTAACCCTGCAACAGGATATGCAGGATGGTCTATTTTTAATGGAACCCAAAATACACCAGCTGGTCAAGGTTTTACTATGAAAGGTGTTAATGAAATCGCCGGAGGATCTGCTAACTACAATGGTGGACAACGTTATGATTTTAGAGGAAGACCTAATAATGGTACCATTGAGATACAAATAGGTAACGATAACGCAACCCTTGCCGGTAACCCTTATCCAAGCGCACTAGATTTAAAAAGATTTATACAAGTTAATGCTGAACATACTACTAGCGGTAATGACGTAAAAATGGATCCTTGGGTAGAGTTTTGGGAATCTCAAGTAGAGACTTCTCACCAACTTACTTCTTACCTAGGTGGTTATGCAAGATACGTGCCTATGGGATTTGATCCTGGATCTGAAAACGGCTATAATAATAGCGGTACTTATCTAGAACCTATCTTTAGAAGAACAGATAATGATGGTAATATAATAACCAGCGGTACTACAAGCTCTTCTGGTGTTGCAACTCCTCCTGGAGCAACAGCATCTCACACAGGATCAGGAATAGATGGAAGAAGAAGATATGCTGCAATAGGTCAAGGTTTCTTTATTTCTAGAACTAATACAGACGTTGCTTTTACTGCAACATCTTTTGAACAAGAGGCAACTGAATTTATCACGCCAGGTAGCTCTGTACCTAGCGGATTAGGAGAAACAATAGAATTCAATAATTCTATGAGAGTTTTTCAAAAAGAAGATGGTAATACATCTGTATTTAAAGCTGCTCCAGTTAATGGTAATCCATTAAGTAGTGTTGCTGCTAGACAAATACCTAAGATGATTATAAACGTTGTGCCTAACGGACTTTATGCTAGACCTCTTAATTTTGCTTTTGACGATAGTACATCACAAGCATATGATTATGCATGGGAATCTCCTATATCTGGTAGAGTTGCAACAGATGCTTATATCAAAATAGGTACTGCAGGTGAATACGGTCTTTCTTCTCAAGCATTTGATGAGAATATGGCTATTCCTATAGGTGTAGAAGTTGCGAGTTCTTTTACTGCTCCTATCGACGTAGAATTTGAATTAGCATTCTTGATTAACTTTGATCCTAACGAGGTTTATCTTCATGATAAAACAACAGGAGTTTATCACGATTTAAAAGCAGGAAACAAGACTTTATTAATTGCGCCAGGTCACTATACAGATCGTTTTGAAGTAACATTTAAAAACACTTCTGGTACATTGAGTAATGAACTTGTAGAAGAAACTAATTTTGATATTTTCCAAAACAACGGAAAGAAAGAATTAACGATACTTAATCCTAACTTAGAAGATGTAGCAAACATTTCTTTATATGATCTTGCAGGAAGACAAATCTTCTCTAACAAGCCATCATCTACAGAAGGTAGTTACAGTTTTGAAACAGCATCACTTTCTAGCGCTATTTACATCGCAAAGGTGACTACTGTTAACAATAAAGAAGTAGCTGTTAAGGTGAGTATCTCAAATTAATATGAAATCATTTCTCATAGACGATAGCTGGATGCTACCATGTATGAGTAAACAATTAACAGGAATGGACTGTCCTGGATGTGGAATCCAGCGGTCCATTTCTTTTTTACTCAAAGGTGACATCGTAGATTCCTTTTTAATGTACCCAGGCCTTTACCCAGGCATGTTTTTATTCTTCTTTCTCATCTTTGATTGGTTTAAGAATGTAGAACACGGAGAGCAAATTAAACTATGGGCTACTATACTTACTATAGGTACCATTCTCACTAGTTATTTTATCAAAATGGCAATTCATTAAAAAATATTGTAACATTGTGATTAAATAATCAACTAACTTTATATATCAAATCAACCAAATTATGCAAAAATTAAATACAACTCTAGTTTATATTCTATCGATAGCAGGATTCATCTGTTGTTGTTGGCTAGGTGGACTATCAGTTATACCTGCTGCTATCGCCTTTTTTATAGCAAATAAAGAATTAGGGAAATACGAAGCTAACCCTGCAGAATATGCCAACGGTCCAGCTATGAAGACAGCCAAAACTGTTGCGTTAGTAATACTAATCATATCTGCACTTAACTTCATCTACACTATATATGGTCTTGCTACAACTCCATGGGAAGAAGTAATGGCTGGTTATGAAGAAGGTTTTAAATCAACTGGAGTAGAATTTTAAATAGAAATAATTATGCAAAAATTAAATACAACCCTAGTTTACATTCTATCTGTAGTAGGATTTTTATGCTGTTGTTTTTATGGTGTAGGAACCATTGCAGCAATAATAGCTATAGTGGTAGCTAGCAAAGAATTGAATAAATACAATGCAAATCCAGAACAGTTTGTGAATGGTAAAGCTATGAAAACTGCTAAAACAGTGGCTATCATTTCTCTAGTTATCTCACTAATAGGACTTGCTCTAGTGGCGTGGTTCTATTTTAACCAATGCGAATTCTACACATGGTATTTAGATACATTTGGAGACCAACCAGGTGTTACAGAAGAACAACTAGCTCCTATTTATGAAGCTATGGAAGAAGCTGGATGTATCTAAAAAATACATTTTAAATATTAAAAAAGGGAAAGCTAACGCTTTCCCTTTTTTCTTTTAATCTCGATAAAATATAAACTTAGATTCTTATAAATTACGTATTACAGTAAATAGTATCACCGCAGCAAAAACGAATAACACAAGATATCTATTAATAATCCATCTTCTAAACTTGTGATCACGTAGACTAGGAATCCATTCAAAAACTCCAACTAAAAAGCCAAATGGTAATAACACAAAAAGTAAAGGGTTATAATTAAACGCCTTTTTAAAATCACCATTTAACAAAGAATGTACGGCACGTTGAGAACCACATCCTGGACAATCATATCCTGTAACATATTTACTAGGGCATTGTGGGTAAAAACCAACTTGCTCTGGATTGTAATTTTTAAACAGAAAAAAAGCGGTACCAAATAAAATTATGGCACCGCATATAATAAGTATTTGCTTATAATTTTTGATCATTAATAACCTCCATCAGCAATAGCCCCTAGAACACCCATAAAAAAAGCAAGTATTATAACTACAAGACCAGTGACAACAGCAGCAATTACCCAATTTTTTGCTGTATTACTAGCTTTTATTGCTCCTTGAAAATCACCTATTCTATGTTTACTCTCTACTTGAGAACTATAAATAATAGCGATAATTCCAAAAACTTGACAACACAGTATAGTAACTATAATAGATTCTGCTAACCAGGTTTTAGGCGCTGGCCCATAATTATTACCTTGATTAAACTGTTGTTGTTGTTGTTGTTGTTGTTGAAATTGGTTTTGAGGTTGGTTAGATTGATCCATTCTATTCAAATTCTTTTAAAGTATTAATAATAATTGCAATACACTCATCTAACTGTTCTTTAGTCATTACAAGTGGTGGCGCAAATCTAATAATATTTCCATGAGTAGGTTTTGCTAGCAATCCATTATCTCTTAATCTCAAACATATATTCCATGCCGTCTTACTGTCTTCTGTATCATTAATAACGATAGCATTTAAAAGACCTTTTCCTCTTACTAGAGTTACCGTGTCTGTAGTCGCAATATATTTATTAATCTCAGCTCTGAAATAGCTACCTAATGCACGAGCATTTTGAATTAACTTTTCATCCTTAACCACTTCTAGAGCAGCCATTGCTACTGCTGCTGCAACTGGATTACCACCAAAGGTAGAACCATGTTGACCTGGCTTAATAACATTCATCACTTCATTATCTGCAAGTACTGCACTTACAGGGTAAGCACCACCAGATAATGCCTTACCTAATATCAACATATCAGGACGTGCATAAGTTGCCTCCTGACGCTCACAATGCGCATCACAACTACAGTCACCACATACCGCCAGTAAACCACCAGTTCTTGCGATACCGGTCTGTATCTCATCTGCTATAAATAAAGCATTGTATTTATTACAAAGCTCGCGAGATGCTCTCATGAAATCATCATTAGGAGTAAAAACTCCTGCCTCACCTTGTATAGGCTCTACTAGAAAACCAGCTACATTTTCTTCTTGCAGTGCTTTTTCTAGAGCCGCAGTATCATTGTAAGGTATTTTTATAAATCCAGGTGTATAAGGTCCAAAGTTCTTACGAGCATCTTCGTCATTAGAAAAAGAGATAATTGTAGTCGTACGACCGTGAAAATTATTTTCACATACTATAATTTTTGCAGCATGCTCCTCTACTCCTTTTTTCTCATAAGCCCACTTACGTGCTATTTTTATAGCAGTCTCTACCGCCTCAGCACCAGTATTCATAGGCAACACCTTGTCAAACTTAAAATACTCTGTCATGTATTTTTCATACTGACCTAATTTATCATTATGAAATGCTCTTGATGTAAGCGTTAATGTTTGCGCCTGCTCATTCATAGCATTTACGATCGCAGGGTGACAGTGTCCCTGATTCACCGCACTATAAGCACTTAAAAAATCATAGTATCGCTTTCCATCCACGTCCCATACATAAACGCCTTCTCCCTTTTCTAATACTACAGGTAAGGGATGGTAATTATGCGCTCCATGTTTATCTTCTAGATCTATAAAATGTTGTGCTTTACTTTCTTTATTCATGCTCATTGCAGTGCTATTTTTATCGTTTGCCGCAATTTAATCATTTCGATTACAGAATTAAAATTAAAACATCTAAGAATTTATCAATTTCGCAAGAATCTACCACTAACATAAATACCTAAAGATTCTATAAAAACAAGGAATTACGTTAATTTTACCACCTATGTCAAAAAGAAGAAGAAGAGCTCAAAAGACCTTTGAAAATGTACCAGTAGTAGATGCAGGTGCAAGAGGTAAAAGTGTAGCAAAAACAGAAGAAGGAGAAGTAATTTTCCTAACAGACGCTGTACCAGGTGATGTGGTAAACATCCAGACTTTTAAGAAAAAGAAATCTTTCTATGAAGGTCGCGTTACAGAATTTATTGAATTAAGTCACAGACGTGCGCAGCCTGTTTGTAAACATTTCAACACCTGTGGTGGTTGTAAATGGCAACACATGACTTATGAAAGTCAGCTGTATTTTAAGCAAAAAGAAGTTGCAGAGAACCTGAGAAGAATAGGCCACCTAGATCTTCCAGAAATGACTCCTATCGCAGGATCTTCAGAGCAATACCACTATCGCAATAAGATGGAATTCAGCTTTTCTGCAAACCGATGGTTGACACTAGAAGAAATTCAGAGTGATGTAGAAATAGAAGATAAAAAGGCGCTAGGTTTTCATATCCCTGGAATGTGGGATAAAATCTTACACCTAGACGAGTGCCATCTACATCCTCAAATAGGAGAAGATATTAGGTTGAGTGTGCACGCTTTCGCGAAAGCGGAAAACATATCCTACTTTAACCCAAGAGAAAAAACAGGAACATTAAGAACATTAATGTTACGCATGTCTTCTACCGGTGAGAACATGGTAGTAATTCAATTTTTTGAAGATAATGAAGCACAGAGAATTGCTTTATTAGATCATTTAAAGGAAAACTTCCCACAAATAACGTCATTGCAATACATTATAAATGAAAAAGCAAACGACACGATTTATGATCAAGATGTGATATGCTATAACGGCCGCGATCATATTTTTGAAGAAATGGAAGGTTTGCAGTTTAAAATTAATGCAAAATCTTTTTATCAAACTAATAGCAAGCAAGCTTATGAGCTGTATAAAATAACTAGAGATTTTGCAGGATTATCTGGAGAAGAACTGGTTTACGACCTTTATACAGGAACAGGAACCATCGCACAATTTGTTGCTAAAAAAGCAAAACACGTGGTAGGTATAGAAGCTATACCTGTTGCTATAGAAGATGCAAAAACAAATGCTCTACACAACGGTATAGAAAATACAACATTCTTTGCCGGAGATATGAAAGATGTCTTTACTCAAGAATTTATCGACGAGCACGGACAGCCAGATATCGTTATTACAGACCCACCTAGAGATGGTATGCACAAAGATGTGGTAGCACAACTTATTAAACTAAGTGCACAACGCATTGTATATGTAAGCTGCAACAGTGCAACACAAGCACGTGATCTTGCGTTACTAGATGAGAAATACTCTATAGTAAAGGTACAACCTGTAGATATGTTCCCACAGACGCACCACGTAGAAAACGTAGTTTTACTAGAACTTAAAAGCTAGAAAAATCAAATTATGAAAAACATTTTCACAATAATAATCTTGCTCTTTATTACAGTCGCCTGTAAAAAAGAGCAAGTTGAAGTATCTAACGACATAGAAATACTCACCTTTTCTAATGACGACGCATCTACATTTATTGATGAAATTGTAGCCAATGCAGACGGCAAGGTTATCTACATAGACAACTGGGCAACCTGGTGCGCACCTTGTAAGGCAGAGTTTAAAGAAGCATCACCTGCTTTACATGAAAAATTTAAAGAAGATGTAGAATTTATCTACCTATGCCACGCAAGTAAAGAAGCTACCTATTTACCTTCTATAGAAGAGTATAATATAAAAGGGAAACATTATTTCCTCACAGACCAGCAAGCTTCCATTGTACAACAGCAATTAAACTTAATAGGTTTCCCAACTTATACGATCTATGATAAAAAAGGAAATCAGGTACTATCTGACTATATACACAGACCTAGTCACGGACCTACGTCAGACATTTTAACAAAGTTGATCAATGATGAAGTTGTTGATATGACTAATAGCACTCCATAGTTCTATGAAAAGATTTTTCAGCATTCTTTTAGTCCTACTCGCAGTCATTTTATTTAATGGCTGTGAAAAAGATGATTTATGCACAACAGACCAGGCAGTTACTCCTAGGCTAGTAATTGAATTTAGAGACGTACTTAACCCTCTTAATCTTAAAGCGGTAGATCAAATTCAAGTACAAGAAATAGGCAGTACAGAGCTTGCACCACTAGATAGCAATGATTCTACCACTCTTACAGACGTAGAAACCATTTCTATACCTTTACGTACTGATGGTAATAGAACTAGTTATGACTTTATCTTAACTGAAGACGGCACTATAAATTCTGATAACATAGATTTTAATTACATACTAGAAGAAGAGTATGTGAGTAGAGCTTGTGGTTTTAGAATCATTTATGACAACCTAGTTGCTATTCTTACTCCAGAGACTACCGGCACGCAATGGATCAACAGGACCGTAATTGTAGAAAATAATATAACTAATGATACAGAAGACATACATGTTCAAATACTTCATTAGCATACTAGCCATACTTACTTTTTTTACTAGTAACGCTCAAGGCGAAAACGAGATAGAAAAAGACAGCATCGTTTATAAAAAATCTTATGGGTTGCGTGCTGGTCTAGATCTTGCTAGTTTAATAAGAACCGCACTTGACGATGAGTACACCGGTTTTCAAGTCCTAGCAGATTACCGACTAAGCGACAGACTTTATATTGCTGGAGAGCTAGGTAATGAATCTCTAGACAGAATAAGCGAAAGCGTAGATTATGAAACATCAGGGTCATTCATAAAAGCAGGTGTAGATTATAATTTCTATCAAAACTGGCTGGATATGGATAACATGATTTATGGTGGTGCGAGAATAGGATATGCCACCATGTCACAAACCTTAAACCGATATGATTATAATATAGATAACAACTACTTTCCTGTTTTCACTAACGCTGTAGATCGAGAATTTACAGGTCTAAATATGATCTGGCTAGAAATACAACTAGGTTTAAAAGTTGAAGTGTTGAACAACCTATACATGACAGCAAACTTTCAATTAAAGCGTCAGGTATCAGAAAAAACACCTGATAATTTTGATAATCTCTATGTCCCAGGATATGGCAGAACTTTTGACACTGGAAATATAGGTGTAGGTTATTCTTATGGAATCATGTACAGAATTCCATTTTTCAAAAAATAAATCACATTTTCAAAGACATAAAAAAAGCCTTTCCTATTATGGAAAGGCTTTTCTTTTTATATGATAACTTTAAGTTTACTCCTCTTCTAGAGAACCTAACATATCATTACTCTGTAGTAAATTATACCACTGTAATACTTTTTTAATATCACTTGCATAAACGCGATCTTCATCATAATCAGGCAGTACCTCATTAAAATAACTTTCTAGTTCTTTCTTACTTCCCTTGTGATTAATTGCAGGACCATTA
Source organism: Nonlabens sp. Asnod2-A12 (assembly GCF_045063745.1). Taxonomy (NCBI): domain Bacteria; kingdom Pseudomonadati; phylum Bacteroidota; class Flavobacteriia; order Flavobacteriales; family Flavobacteriaceae; genus Nonlabens; species Nonlabens sp. Asnod2-A12. Next base: position 1,496,172 of record NZ_JBEFOB010000003.1, read on the forward strand.
GACTCCTTTGTTGCTATCTTTTTAAACACCTCTTTTAAAGGCATTTCTTGAGAATACGTATAGATAGAGATATCCTTAAGAACACTTACATTATGACTAATTCCTACTATAGAAGTTTTGTTATCTAACAAAGACTCAACTACAAAACCACTTTTTGCTTTACTCTTTAATTGGTATAAACCTGGCTTACCTGTTATGGAAAGTATATTATCTAAATTCATATTTTTCTTTTTTAACGGTGGCAAATATATATAATTACACTTTACCTTAACTATTACTTTAAGATTTCAACATTTCTTTGTGAAATCTGTCTAGAACTACCTTCTTCCCTTAACTTCAGGAAAGCGCATTCTATAATCTACATTAGTTTTTCCTTTTGAGATGTTAGATAATTTACCTTTTATCAATCTCTTTTTAAGACTTGAAATTTTATCTGTAAATAAAACACCTTCTATGTGATCATACTCATGTTGTATAACACGAGCTATTAGTCCGCTATAAGTTTCTGTGTGTTCTTTAAAGTTTTCGTCTAGATAACGTATAACGATCTCTTCCTGACGGAAAACATCTTCCCTAACGTTAGGTATACTTAAACAACCTTCATTAAAAGCCCATTCTTCACCATTTTCCTCAAGGATTTCAGCATTTATAAATGTCTTTTTAAACCCATTTAATTCCTTTGCTTCTTCTGGACTGAGATCTGGGTCTTCAGAAAACGGAGTCGTATCTACTAGAAAAAGTCTAATAGGCATTCCTACTTGTGGCGCAGCAAGACCTACTCCACTCGCGTTATACATAGTTTCCCACATATTGTCTAGAATCTCCTTTATTTGAGGATGTTCTGATGTAATATCTACTGCCTTCTTTCTTAAAACTGGATCGCCATAAGCGACTACTGGTAAAATCATAATAAATGATTAATTGTTAATGCTTTTCAATCATAAAATTAAAAAACTAATTATTTAAAACGGACGATTTCTGTCCATATAACTTTGCAATATGATCGTGGCTGCTATCTCATCCACTAACGCCTTATTTTGGCGTTGTTTCTTTTTAAGCCCACCACTAAGCATAGCTGCATGTGCCATTTTTGAAGTAAAACGCTCATCTTCACGCTCTATTTTTACATCAGGAAACAGTTCTTGTAATTGAACTGTGTACTTTCTCAACCATGGCCCTAACTCACTATCTGTATAATCCATTTGTTTAGGTTCACCTAAAACTATAGTTTCTACATCTTCCTTTTTAAGGTATTCTTGCAAAAAAGAGGTTAAATCACGTGTAGCAACCGTGGTAAGACCAGATGCAATAATTTGCATAGGATCTGTAACAGCTATTCCAGTTCTTTTTTTACCGTAATCTATTGCTAGTAATCTTGCCATATATATTGCAAAAATAACCAAATCCATAAGGATGCCCTAATATGCTACCTGCAAAGTATCAATTCAAAGAGCTAGCTATTATATTTGTAAAAAAAAGAACACCATGGATCAATTGAGAAATGTTATAGAAAATGCGTGGGAAGATCGTTCCCTTTTAGAAAACAAAGTAACTAAAAGCGCTATAAGAGAAGTTGTAGACATGCTAGATCGCGGTACATTACGTGTTGCAGAGCCTACAGAAGATGGATGGCAAGTAAATGAATGGGTTAAAAAAGCCGTTGTACTTTACTTTCCTATTCAAAAAATGGAAACTATAGAATGTGCACCATTTGAATATCATGATAAAATACCTCTTAAAACAGGCTATGCAGAAAAAGGAATACGCGTTGTACCTAATGCAGTAGCTAGACATGGAGCTTACATCTCTAAGGGTGTTATCCTCATGCCATCTTATGTAAACATAGGTGCGCATGTAGAAGAAGGTACTATGGTAGATACATGGGCTACCGTAGGTAGTTGTGCTCAAATAGGTAAAAATGTACACTTAAGTGGTGGTGTAGGAATAGGTGGTGTTTTAGAACCTCTACAAGCAGCTCCAGTAATTATAGAAGACGGTGCATTTATAGGCTCTCGTTGTATAGTTGTAGAAGGCGTACACGTAGAAAAAGAAGCTGTTCTAGGTGCAAATGTTGTTCTTACTATGAGTACTAAAATAATAGACGTTACTGGTGATGAGCCTGTAGAGATGAAAGGTCGTGTACCTGCACGTTCTGTTGTGATACCTGGTAGTTATACTAAAAAATTTGCTGCAGGTGAGTTTCAAGTACCTTGTGCTTTAATCATAGGTAGACGTAAAGAAAGCACTAACAAAAAGACCTCATTAAATGATGCTTTACGTGAATATAATGTAGCCGTTTAGTGCATATATTACTCATTCAATATCAAATGCTAGGTGATGTACTTACCAGTACCATTATCGCACAACAGCTCAAGATCACGTATCCTGATGCTCAAATCGATTACCTCATCATCGCACATGCCGATGCTCTAGTGGCACATCACCCAGCTATTGATAATTTGATAAAAGTAACTAAGTCAGATTTTGAGAAAATGAGTTTTATAATCTCGCTTTCGCGAAAGCTGAAACACAAAAAATACGACCTTCTCATAGATGCTTATGGAAAAAATAATAGCGCTGTGCTATCTCTTTTATCTAGAGCAAAACAAAGAATAGGCTATAAAAAGTGGTTCTCTAGACTAGCTTATACAGATGCCGTAAAAAATAATCCAGACACCTCTATTTATAAAACTGGTATCGCACTAGGCAGCCGCATGTTGCTTACCACACCTATAACTAGCGATGTGCAATGGCATTTAAAACCTAAGATATACCTCACACCAGCTGAGAAAAAAGAAGGTGAACAATGGCTTTTAGAGTCTGGAATAGATCTTAAAAAACCACTTACTATGGTGAGTGTTTTAGGAAGTAGTGCAAATAAGACTTTACCATTTACCTCCATGGCAAAGGTGCTCGATAATTTTGTAAACCAGACTGGCTCACAATTCCTTTTTAATTACATACCTAGTCAGAAAAAGGAAGCGCTAGCTATATATAATGCCTGCTCCATCACTACTCAAAAACACATCTTTATAGATGCATTTGCACCTAGTATTAGAGATTTTCTAAAAGTACTGTCGCACTGCACAAGTATAATAGGTAATGAAGGTGGTGCTATTAATATGGGTAAAGCACTAGAAATACCCACGTTTGCTATATTCAGCCCATGGATTAATAAAGCATCATGGAATGTTAGTGAAGATGGTAAAAAACACATCTCTGTACATTTACAAGATTATTTACCAGAACTATATAAAGACTCCTCTCCTAAGAACATGAAGTCTAGAGCCATGGAATTATACCAGCAATTTGATGCCGAGTTGATGTTTCCCGATCTAGCAAAATTTGTTAGAGAGAATTATTAATTAATAATAGTTTTTAAAAACTATTTACTTTCCTTCACAATTCCATAAGGCGTGTAATCTTTCTTCTCACCTCTTGTAGCTTTTCTTATTGCCTTGTTTTTATCAATAGATTCTTGGTTCTTATAACCACGAGCGTGATCTAAGTGTAAACAGATGGCACTATAACGTATTTGCTTTGATTTGATACCTAAATTGAATAATCGCTCACCCAATTCTCTATCCTGACCACCATATTGCATGCGCTCATCAAATCCATTTACTTTTTTAAGATCTACCAGCCAGCCACTAGAATTATGCCCATTCCAACTAGCATTAGTCGGTGTTAGGTTTTCCATAATCTTTGCGGTAACAAATCCTGATGTTAGTTTTTGGTTCTTATAAGATGCAGGTAATCCATTACTTCTTAACCAGTTTGCATCAAAGCATCGTTGAGTAGCGATATCTTCTTCTGTAATATTTTGAGAAAGTTCTAATGGCAATTTATAATAACCACCAGAAAGAAAATAACCATGCTCACGACGCTCGTAATGAATCTGTAAAAAATCTTCTCTCGCGATACAATCACCGTCAGACATTACTACATACTCTGCATTACAGGCAGATAACGCTTTATTTAAAATCATACTTTTTTGAAAACCATTATCTTCATGCCATACATGTATGATTTTCTTAGAGCTTTTCTCACTGTATTTTTTTATAAATTCTTTAGTCTCATCATTTGACCCATCGTCTGCAATAACTATTTCAAACTGCCTAAATATTTGATGCTCATAACTCCACAAGGTTTTTTCTAACCATGGAATAGAGTTATATGTACTTATTATTACCGATATAGATGGATCTTTAATCATAAAATGAAAATAGTATTCTGATTTTTTACAAATTTAATCATATAAGATGGGTTATTAAGATAACAAAGTTATTTTTGCTACTGTTTGATTTTTATCTTGTAGATTAGTCACCACATGCCAAAATATCCAATAACAGCCATAATACCTGCTTATAACGAAGCGCACAACATTGTTGAAGTGCTTAAAAGTGTAAGTTTTTGTAACGAAGTCATATTAGTAGACAGTAACAGTACTGATAATACTGTAGAACTGGCACAGCCCTATTTTGATAAATTACTTTCTAGAGAATATGTACACAGTGCTTCTCAAAAAAACTGGGCCATACCGCAAGCAACTAACGAGTGGATTTTACTTGTAGATGCAGACGAAAGGGTCACACCTGCCTTAAAAGAAGAAATCATTAACCTTTTACCTAATCTAGAGACTAACGGTCACACAGGCTACTGGATGGGTAGACGCAATTTCTTTATGGGTAAACAGGTACGTTACAGCGGCTGGAAAAACGATAAAGTAATACGCCTTTTTCAAAAATCTAAATGTAAATACGTTGATAAACACGTACATTCTGAAATAGAAACAAATGGATCTCTAGGCTGGCTAGACAACAAGCTCTTGCATTATAAATATGTAAACATAGATCACCATGTAAATAAACTACAGCGTTATGCTAGTTTACAAGCAAGAGATTTTGATAAAAAAGTAGGCAAGATCACCTTGTTCCATGTGGTGGTTAAACCATTTTGGGGATTTTTTAAACACTACATCATTCAACTAGGTTTTCTAGATGGATTTGTAGGTTTTACCATTGCATACCTAAGAAGTTATGGAATCTTTATGAGATATGTAAAACTATGGCTACTGCGTAGGGGTATAAATTAAGCTAGTAATTTTTCTATCTTACTTTCAGATAACTGATAATGGACGCAAATTTGCTCCCATTGTACTCGATTAAAATCTTGTCCTTTATTCACTTTTTTCAATGCTACAAACTGAGTGCCTAAAATAGGAATAGGAATTTCTGGCCTAGAGTTGTTTTGTAATGAGGTTGTCCCATTTAAAATAGCCATTGCTTTAAACCAAAGGTCATCTGCCTTAGGAGCTAATTTTGTAAAAAGTTCAACATTTTGAACATCCTTATGCAAGCTACCTGCAGGATATAAAACACAAAAAGCACCTACTGGCATATTATGAGGACTCTGTGCTGGTGGATCTACTACAAAAGGCCATTTACTATAAGAATTTACATGACCATCTAAATAAGTCATTTTACGACACCTGTTTCCTATAACTTGGTCTGGAAATTTAAGATGTTCTTCAAAAATAACCTTAAGTGTATTTGGTTGATAAATAACATCATCATCACATGTGATTATAGCCTTATCTGGAAATGCCTCTATGCTATGAATCAATTTTCTATGAGAGAAACCATAAGCAGAATATCGTATCTCAAAAAGATCTCCTTCTAATTTTGCAAGCCTTTTAGGTATTTGATTTTTAAGGTCTTCTTTGAGCCATAAAATAATCTTCTCGGGCAAATACTCTTGTTGCATCATACTGCGTATAGTAATGTGCAATGTTCTCAATCTAGTCGGTATAGAAGTTAAAGACACTATCACAGGTATTCTCTTTTCTGGATTAGTGGTTAGCCTAGACATCGGTATCAGCACCATCTTTAGACTCGTGCTTATGGACTTAGGAATTTCAGATAACTTCATGATTTAAAAATACCTTTAATTTTCTTCTTCATGCGTTTCTTTCTGTGAAATGCTTCTTGAAACTGCTGTGTATACTTCCACATAGTTTCTATAGTAGTCTGTGGATCTTGCTTAGAAAGTAAAGCGTACTCTGCTCCCATGATTTCATACATCTCTTTTTTAGGAGATAAACGTTCAAAGTTTTTTAATCTATCCTCATATGGGATATCATAAAATTTCATTCTATTTAAATCTACCAAAGAAAATTTATAATCAGCTCCTTCTTTCTTTATCAAGGTATTTCCTGGTGAGTGATCTAAGAAATAAATACCGGCTTCATGCATGTCGTACATGAATTTTGAAAATTGCTTTAAGATATTCTCTTTATCCTGTAATTGATCATCATTTATAATCTCGCGATAGGTAAAATCATGATTTGCATAGGCGCTTACATAATAACTTTCATGCAGCCCTAGAGCTGTTAATTGTTCTAGAAAAGCAATAGGCGATGGAGTACCTATACCGTGTTGTTCTAGATACTGTGCATTGTAATAAGATCTAGCGGCCTTAGATTTTCTAAAAAATCGATACGCTATTTTATTAATAAAATTAGGCGTTCTAAAAGACTTTACTACCAGTTTCTCACCTTGGTACGTGACTATTTTAATCTTATTACGATCATCTCCTAACTGTTGAGTAGATTGATGAAATAGATCGAGTATTTCTTGAAACCGCTTTCGCGAAAGCGTGCCACTAACAAATTTTTCTCTACTCATTTTATTTTCCATCTATTTACAGACCGCAAAGAAACGGAAAAAACTATCAAATGAATAGAATTACTTAATATTGCAGTGTACAACTTTATTTATCTCTATGTCTTTAAAATGTTCTCTTGTTACTCCTACGTATAACTGGCCACATGCGCTAGAATTACTACTATTGAGTGTTAAAAGACAAAGTGTATTACCTAACGAGGTCATTATTGCAGACGATGGCTCTACAGTAGCTACACGCGAGCTTATTGAAAAATATCAAAAAGATTTTCCCGTACCGCTTATCCATGTCTGGCATGAAGATCATGGAAATCAAAAGCCTGCTATCATGAATAAGGCTATTGCTAGAGCTACTTATGATTACATTCTAGAGATAGATGGAGATATCATTTTACATAAAGACTTTGTAAAAGACCACCTTTCTATGGCTGAAGAAGGTGTTTACCTATTCGGTAGTCGCGTAAATATTCAGGAAAGCCATTTAGAAAAGTTATTTAAAAACAAACAAATAGATTTTAATTACTTCTCAAAAGGCATCAAAAAACGCAATAGAACATTGCGCATTCCTTTACTAGCAAATAGCGCAAAGAAAGAAACTAAAAGATCTAAAAAATTAAGAGGTTGCAACATGTCCTTTTGGCGCAAAGACTTTATAGCTGTAAATGGCTTTAATGAAGAATTAGTAGGTTGGGGAATCGACGACAGTGAACTTATACAACGCATGATTAACAACGGTGTTTTAGGTAAACGTATCAAACATAAAGGTATCGTATATCACGTATATCACAAAGAGCAAGATAAAAGCCAGGTCCATTTAAATCTAGAAATAGAAAAACAAATGGAAAACTCTGGAAATACTTATGCCCAGAAAGGTGTCGATCAATATCTTTAAACCTCTAGTACCTTCTTATAAATATCTAAAGTTTTTCTAGCGCTTTGCTGTGCCGTAAAGTTTTTTGAAAAATGTGCATAACCAGCCTCTCCAAATTGATCTCTAAGATCTTTATCCTGGCATAGAACTAACAATTTTTCAGCTAGTGCTTTATAATCTTTAGGAGCCACTATAAAACCAGTCTCATTATTTAAAACAGCATCTGGCACTACTCCTACCCTGGTGCTTACTACGGCTTTTTTAAACCTCATAGCCTCTAGAAGTGAAGATGGCCCACCTTCATGCTTAGAGGTCATTAAAAAAATATCCATCTCTTCATAAGCTCGCGCAGCTTCTTCTACAAAACCATATAATTTTATATAAGAACCTAGATTTAATTCTTTAATAAGAGCTACTATTTCAGGGCTTTGCTTATCTCTGAACATCCCTATTTGATGCACCTTAAAATCTGTATAATTAAGCTCGTTAACTAAATGATCTACAGCGCGCACTAGAGTAGGAAGATCTTTCCTGTCATCGTGATTTGCAACATTTCCTATTTGTACAGATTTTTCATTACTTTCTAATACAGCTGATGAGTCTTGAAGAATCATTGGCCTTTCTTCATCCACTCCATCTGGAACTACTAACAGTTTGTTATAATTTTTCTCAAACATAACTACACGTTGCATGGCTTCTTTAACTGTTTGGGAAACACAAATAATTGCATCGATACCTTTATAATTATACTTGTACTTACTTAAAAAGCTCATACTACTGCTCATTCCTTTTTTAGAGAATACCACAGGAATATCTAGGGATGATAAAACAGCCGTAAAAAAGTATAGAGTAAGTGCATTACTTGTATGAAGATGTACAAGATCTGGCTTAAATTGAGTAATAACTCTTTTAAACTCTTTGCGATTTACTGCATTTTTAAATTTTTTATCTACAGCTGTAAAAACTTCTATACCAGGATAAGGTTTTAACCTTGTTGAAAGTTCACTATTTAGAGCGCAAAAAACAGCATTGTTAACTTTAAGCTCAGAAAGCTTACTTGCTATATCAAGAAGTTGCTGCTCATTACCACCATAACCACGCGCACCATTCACATGTAATATTTTCAAAGTATCAGATTTTAAAATTATTCTTGAAAGCAAGAAGAGGTCAAATTTACAAGAAAAGAAAGGAATCAAAATTTTAATTTAAGTCCATCCAAACGAGTAGAGCCAAATAATTGATCAGATCACAATTAATATAGCAACTTTCAAATGGTTTGACATTCATAAATATCGTTATTAAGAATAGAAAACTTAATTTTGCAAACCATGGGAAGAAGTGATAGAAGTAGAAATAGAAGAGACCAAGTAAGAGGTCGTAAACCTAGTAAGGATAAGCAAATAGAGGTAGAATTACCTCGTGAGGCTATTAACCTAGCTGTAACGGCTCTTAAAAAAGGTCAGACTCTTATTTACCCAACAGACACCATTTATGGTTTGGGCTGTGACGCTAGTAATTATGACGCAGTAGAAAAAATATTTAAAATTAAAGAACGTGATAAATCTAAATCTTTACTAGTTCTTGTAGACAGCTTTCAAATGTTAGAATCTATTATTGAAGATGTACCTGATATGGCTTGGGAGGTTCTTAAGGTGAATAAAAAGCCTCTTACTATCGTATTCGACAGGCCTAAAAATGTAGCAGAAAACGTAGTAGCTCAAGACAACACACTAGCCGTAAGAGTTACTAACGATCCATTGTGTAGGTCTATCATTAAGAAATTACGCAAACCTATCGTTTCTACCAGTGCAAACATAAGTGGCTCACCTTCTCCAGTTAACTTTACAGATATTCATCCAGATTTAATTGCAAGAGTAGACCATGTAATGGACTTACCTCTTGTTCATAAAAATATTAAACCATCTTCTATTATGAAGATCTCTAGTAATGGAGTTATTAAAATTATACGCGAGTAAGAATGGATCAAAAAACACATTACCCTGAAGCCATTCAAGAAAACGTTTTTAGAACTTTAAGTCAGGCAGCAGAAGAACTAGAATTACCAGCTTATGTAATAGGTGGATATGTAAGAGATTTCTTCCTTAAACGCAGTCAGAAAAAAGACATAGATGTAGTAGCCGTAGGAAGCGGTATTACACTAGCTCGCAAAGTAGAAGAACTATTACCACACAGCACCAAAGTAAGTGTCTTTAAAAACTACGGCACCGCCATGGTTAAAACAGACGATCTAGAATTAGAATTTGTAGGTGCAAGAAAAGAAAGTTATGATCGAGGCAGTCGCAATCCTGTTGTAGAAGATGGCACCCTAGAAGATGATCAAAACCGTCGTGATTTTACCATTAACGCAATGGCTTTTTCTCTTAATAGAAAAAACTACGGCGCTTTATTAGATCCTTTTAATGGCATCAATGATCTAGAGAATAAGATTATACGCACACCATTAGATCCTGACATTACTTATAGTGATGACCCATTAAGAATGCTACGCGCTATTAGATTTGCATCTCAATTAGGTTTTAGGATAGAATCTAAATCTTTTGAAAGTATAAAACGCAATGCACATAGAATTGAAATTATATCAAAAGAGCGTATCGTTACAGAGATTAATAAAATCATGTTATGTAAAGAACCATCATTAGGTTTTCTATTACTTGAAAAGACTGGTTTGCTTAGATTAATAATGCCAGAACTCACAGCCTTAAAAGGTATTGAAGAAGTAGAAGGACAAAAACACAAAGACAACTTCTATCACACGCTAGAAGTAGTAGATAACATATCACGCAATACAGAAGACCTGTGGTTGCGCTGGGCAGCACTACTTCATGACATAGGTAAAGCACCTACCAAGAGATTTAGTAAAAAGGTAGGTTGGACTTTTCATGGACACGAGTTCAAGGGAGCAAAAATGGTCTTCCATCTTTTCAAAAGATTAAAAATGCCGTTAAATGATAAGATGAAATTTGTGCAGCAAATGGTGCGCATGTCCTCCCGACCTATAGCTGTTATTGACGAGAGCGCTACAGACAGCGCTGTGAGAAGACTAGTACACGACGCTGGCGAGCATATAGAAGATCTAATGATTCTATGTGAGGCAGATATTACCACTAAAAATCCTAGGCGTTTTAAACAGTATCACGCAAACTTTCAACAGGTGCGCGATAAAATAGTCGAGGTAGAAGAACGCGATCATGTACGCAATTTTCAACCACCAGTTACTGGAGAAGAAATCATGCTAGCCTTTGACCTGAAACCTTGTAAAGAAATAGGAATCATTAAAACCGCTATTAAAGACTCTATCCTCGATGGCGTGATTCCTAACGAGCACGATGCAGCATATCAATTTATGCTCGAAAAAGGAAAAAGCCTGGGTTTAACACTTAAAAAATAAATTTATTTTAAGACCTACAGATTTTTAAATCACTATATTTAAGTGTTTTAAAACTAACAATCATGAAAGCATCAAAAATAGCATCGTTTATAATTTGTTTATTTATTAGTGCTTTCATGTTTGCGCAACACAATTTATTGCAAGATATACCAGTAAAAAAAGATTCGTGCGACATTAATTTTAAATCCAGTATTACAACTAGTGATTTAGAATTATTTGCAAAATGTTTTACCCAAGAGACCATAACATTTACAACACAATCAAAATTACAAACCGATAAAATAGATTTTAGCAACCCAGCAAATTTGTATTATTTATCGCTAGAGAAGCCTCTTAATACTCAAGAGGTTTATAATAAGCCTTTCTTTGTTCTTGGAGATTACAATCGTTTTGGAGTAGCTTTTAAAAACAATAACCTTGCTTTTTTTGAAGCAAATCGCAACTCCATTTTAAGCGCAGGTTACACAGATTATACTGGAGTACCTAATTTCTAGAATTTAATAAATGTATCGCTATTGTAAAAGCGGTATTTATATCAATTCACATGGTATCATTAAATAATTTTAAAACAATGTAATCTATCTCATTTTAAGAATAGAGTTACAGCAATGTAACTCAATTTTTTTTGCTAAATCCTTTTTCATTATCTATCTTTAAAACTATGAATAAATGGGTCTCTTTTATTATTATTTGTTGCGCATGCTCCATCAATTATGGACAGGAATTAAATAATGATAACCTTCAAGGTTTCAATCTTTTTTTAATGCCAGAGCATCAAATCAATATTACTTTGAGTCTAGACAGCAATAATATAGTTAATCCTAACACAGGTTTTTCTATAACTCCTGGAGTAAAAACCATCGATATGGTTTCCATTTATAATGAATCACAGTCCTTAGAGTCTAAGCCTTATACGCCTAATGCAAACACAGATTTTGGCAGATTAAGATTTAAAAAAGACCGCAAGGCTGTAAATGTGTATTTAGAAAACGATCGATTTGCTAGAAAATTTAAGTCTAGTAATCCTGCCTTTTTTGAAGCCAATAGAAACACCGCATTACATAGATCTTATAATCCGTTATCGGTTTATAATAATCGCTGGTAATATTGCAAACAACCCTTTATCCATCACATTCTCAAATCAATAAATTAATATTTATATAAAGAGTTTTTGAAAAATTCCGCTTTCGCGAAAGCGGAATCAAACTATCTTTACACAACAAAAAAAAGCCATGAAGAAGCAAGAAATCATAGAACGTTTCATAAGTTACATCACCATCGATACGGAGTCAGACCCTAATAGTGACACAACTCCTAGTAGTGAAAAGCAGTGGGATCTTGCACGCAAATTACATCAAGAGCTTATAGATATGGGAATGAGCGATGTGACTATAGATGAGAATGCATATATAATGGCTACTCTACCATCAAATGTAGAACATGAAACACCTACTATAGGTTTTATCTCGCACTTTGATAGTACTCCAGATTTTACCGGTAAGGATATTAAACCTCAAATTATAGAAAAATATGATGGTGGTGATATTCCTTTAAAAGGATCTGATCTTGTTTTATCTCCAGAATATTTTGACGATTTAAAACAATACAAAGGACAGACCATTATTACTACAGACGGTACTACCCTACTAGCTGCAGACGATAAAGCTGGAATTACCGAAATAATGACTGCGATGAAGCACATGCTGGACAATCCAGAAATTAAACACGGTGCTATTAAGGTAGGTTTTACACCAGATGAAGAAATAGGTCGCGGTGCACATAAGTTTGACGTAGAGAAATTTGGTGCAGACTGGGCTTACACAATGGATGGTAGCCAGATAGGAGAACTAGAATATGAAAATTTTAATGCTGCTGGCGCGGTAGTAACTTTTTATGGTAAAATAGTTCACCCAGGATATGCCAAAGGAAAAATGATCAACTCCATGTATGTAGCTCAGGAATTTATCGACTCTTTACCTAGAATGGAAACTCCAGAACATACAGAGGAATACCAAGGATTCTTTCACCTGCATAATATGAAAGGAGCGGTAGAAAAATCAGAATTACAGTACATCATTAGAGATCACGATAAAGAACATTTTGAAGCACGTAAAGAAGTGATGCAAAACCTTGTAAACACTCTTAATGAGCAATATGATCGTGAGGCAGTAAGTATAGAAATCAAAGATCAATACTTCAACATGCGTGAGAAAGTAGAGCCGGTAATGCATATCGTAGATGTTGCAGAACAGGCGATGAAAGATCTAGGCATTACACCTCTTATTAAACCTATACGCGGTGGTACAGATGGATCTCAATTGAGTTATATGGGATTACCGTGTCCAAATATTTTTGCTGGTGGTCATAATTTCCATGGCCCTTATGAATATGTTCCTGTAGAGAGTATGATAAAAGCTACAGAGGTGATAGTAAGAATAGCAGAATTAGTAGCTGAAAAGAAATAAAAATGATCAAATATTCATTGGCCATAGTATTAACCCTTGGTCTATTTGCGGTAGCCATTGCTCAAGAAAAGAGCTGGCTAGATAACAATAGAAAAGTGGTAACCGATTCTACAGCAGCAGTCTTTTATCAAATTAAAGAAGCAGATGCATCTATAGGTTTAATAAAAGAGGAAACTTATTACAAGCAGAATGATCAGCTATTTTCAAAAGGTTATTTGGAAATAAGAACAGATTATAGAACTGGTACCTGGCAATGGTTTTACAATAATGGTAATAAGATGAGGCAACTTACTTATTCAAGTGGCCGAATAGTAGGTTATCAATCTGTTTATGATTCCACTGGAAACTTACTAGAAAACTATGCTTTGAGTAAATCTAGTGAAGAAGGTGTACCATGTTATTACAAATATAAAAAAGAGCTAGATGGTAGTGTCTCTATCAAAGATGGGAATGGGATTTTTAATGGTCCATACAAAGGCGACAGTAAGGCAATAGATAGCCTGAGTGGTCATTACAAAAACCAAAAAGCTAGTGGTTTATGGAAAGCGTACAAAAACAACAGCTTAGTATATGAAGAAATATACGAAGATGGGGTTCCAAAATCTGGAAAAAGCTATCACAATGGAAAAAGTTACACGTATGATTCCTATTCTCAAAGTGCTCAACCTTTGATGAATTCTAAAAAGTTTATGCGTAAGTTACAGATACACATAAGTCATTATTATGATTTAATAGAACTCAACAATAACGATTACAGTACTAATATGAGCATACTTTTCGTTATCGATAAAGAAGGTAATGTAAGTGATATTAAAATAAAGGATGGAATGGGTAAAGGACCTGATGAAATGGCCATTAGAGGTCTACGAAGTATGAATGTAAAATGGAAACCAGCTCAAGTAAGAGGCATACCAGTACAATCTTATGTTAGAATACCTTTTTCTATGGAGAGTAGGGAATGTAGTAATTGTTAGACCTATTAATTTTTACTACAACTTTAGTTCGTGAAAGAAAAAAATCATCAATAAACACAAAAAATGCCCAGTTTACATCTTTCTACTACTATAAACGAACCCATAGAACTAGTTTTTGATCTAGCTAGAAGTATAGACTTGCATATATTATCACTAGAACACACAAATGAAAAAGCCATTGCAGGAAGAACGACTGGTCTTGTAGAAAAAGGAGAAACTGTTACCTGGAGAGCAAAGCACTTAGGGTTTACTCAAGAACTGACTAGTTTAATTACAGATGTAGAACCGCACAATTATTTTGCAGACCAGCTAGTAAAAGGAGCCTTCAAGCATTTTAAACATGAACATTTTTTTGAACAACAAGGAGATGGCTCTACACTCATGAAGGATGTATTCAATTACACCTCACCATTAGGTATTCTAGGTAAACTAGCGGATACTCTATTTCTGAAAAACTATATGACGCGTCTTTTAGAACAACGCAATAAAACTTTAAAAGATGTCGCTGAAGATGGAAGATGGAAGGAGTTACCTGGAATGGATAAACACAAATAATTTAATTAAAACGAGACACAAAAAAAACCCTTGATCTCTCAAGGGTTTTATAAATGAACATAAACTGTTCTTAATTTTCTTTAGTAATCACTGTTTCAGATAATTTCTTTGTCAGCTCTACAGATATTGCAGATCTTTCAAAAGTAATTTTACCAGCACCTGTTTCAATCAAAACGGTTCCTTTTTCAGGATTAATTTGATTTACTTTACCGTGTATACCGCTAGTAGTAATTACTTTGGTACCCACTTTAAGTGATTCTGCAAAAGTTTTTTCTTCTTTACGCTTTTGTGCTTGTGGTCGCATGATCAAAAAGTAGAACACTCCGATGATAAGCAGGTAAGGCGCAAAGTTTATAATGGTATTCATGTCCATAATAAAAAATCCTTATGCGTTAGGCGCGCCAGCCTTAGCCTTAGGATTTACAAAACCTTTAATACGGATAGACTCAGTACCAGATTCTGTATTTGCCTTAATAGTAACTGTTTTAGTCTGTGCGTTAGGCTTACCGTTAGTGTTAAATTTCACTAGCATAGTACCTTCAGCACCAGGAGCGATAGGCTCTTTAGACCAAGTAGGAACTGTACAACCACAAGATCCTTTTGCGTTTACAACGATAAGTGGAGCACTTCCTGTGTTCGTAAACTTATATTCATGCTCAACTACAGCACCTTCTTCTACAGTACCAAAATCAAATTCAGTTTCAGCAAAAGTCATTTCTGGATAGTCACCAGCAACTTCTTTACTTGCAGCTGCAGCGGTAAGGTTTGCTTCATCGATTGTTGCAGATTGTGCTTTTTCGTTACAGCTAGTTAAAGCCATTGTAGCTACAGCAGCTACCATCAAAACTAATTTTTTCATCATGTTTTATTTTAATAATTTCTAAAAAATGTAAAGCAAATGTAATTAAAAACATGTTTTAATCCAACGCTATTAACTTAACCTTACATTAAACCTCTCCCCATTTTATGTAGCTGATCATTTTTCTCAAATTCCTTGAGTAAATTATCTAGAATACCGTTGATAAAATTGGCACTTTTAGGAGTACTATAATCTTTAGCTATCTCAAGATATTCATTGATAGTAACCTTAACCGGTATGTCTGAGAAGTATAAAAACTCTGCTTGTGCCATCATAATCAGCACCATATCTATTTGAGCGATACGTTCTTTATCCCAGTTAGGTGTTTTACCTTCTATACGAGCAGATAGTTCATTAATGTTTAACAATGTCTTTCTAAAAAGATTCATAGTAAACTTTGCGTCTTCTTGATCTTTAAATAAAGGTGGTAATACAACTTCCTTTAAAGGTTTAATCTTACGCATAAATTGAATCATGGTAGAATTAACTAGTGGAAAATCATCGGTCCATGTGATGTTGATGTCTTCTAGGTAATCTAGCAACTCATCACTAGGTGCGATAATATCTTCGTAGATGTAGGTTAAGAATTTTAGATCCTTTTTAAGTGAAGGCTCTTCATCCATAGAATAAACGACAAAGGTCTTGCTTTCTTGAATTTTGAAATAAAGATTTTCTACATACTTAGAATCTAGATGCCATGGATCTAGATCACGTTGTTGTAACGCATCTTTAAGCGCCTCGCTCTCTCTTAATTGTAATAAAATTTTATTATCAATAAAGTGTCTTGATGGATTTTCTTCTACATTAGAAGAAAGCAATCTTCTTTGCTTTTTTCCATGTCTTTCTACAGCCTCTTCATGGATTTTAACCAGCAGTTGCGCCATGTATAAAAACAGCGTGTATGATTGCGTCATACTAGTGTTGATAAACTTTTCAAGGTCTTTTAAATCGTCTGTATTTTGACGTTGAAAAGAAAAAACTGCTTGCATTACTTTGATGCGCAATTGTCTTCTGGTAAGCATAAGAACGTTTTATTTATTACTCTAGCGAGCTATTGTTTAAGTTAGCTTTCGCGAAAGCGGAATTATAATAACTATTAACCTCGTTTCTACTTCTAAAAACGAGGCAAAAATACTGTTTTAAAGTGAACTAGTAAACTAGCTGCTCTTGTTTTCTAGCTGCAATACGAGCTTGTGCTATCTCTAAAGCTGCTTTATGAGTACTCACGCCAGTTTCTTTGGCACGATTTAAAATTTCTATAGTAGTCGTATAAATATTTTCAGTTTTTCTCATGATTTCAGAACGGTCATACCCTTCTAACTCTGCATAAACATTTATAATCCCTCCTGCATTAATTAAAAAGTCTGGAGCATAAACAATTCCTTTGTTTTGAAGTAGCATACCATGCTTTACCTCATCTGCAAGTTGATTATTTGCGGCACCAGCAATAATAGATGCTTGTAATTTATTGATAGAAGTGTCATTTATAGTCGCACCTAATGCACATGGGGCATAAATATCCATTTGCTCTGCATGTAAATCGTTACCTCCATAAATAGTCACACCATATTTATCTCTTACTTCTTCTAGTCTGTCTTGATTAATATCAGAAACAACTACGTCAGCACCTTCTTGTGTTAGATATTCTACTAGAGTCTCACCTACGTTACCTATTCCTTCTACATAGATTTTTTTATCTTCTAGCACATCGCTGCCGTACTTAAACTGTGCAGCTGCTTTCATACCCATAAAAACACCGTATGCTGTAATAGGAGAAGGATTTCCTGCACCACCTTTTTCTTGAGATATACCAGTTACATAAGGCGTTACCTCACGTACTGTATCCATATCTTCGGTAGCCATACCTACATCTTCGGCAGTGATGTAACGACCGCTTAATGAATGTACAAATTCACCAAATTTGCGCATTAACTCAGGTGTTTTTTGAGTTTTTGCATCACCTATAATAACGGCTTTTCCTCCACCTAGATTTAATCCAGTAATGGCACTTTTAAAGGTCATACCTCTAGAAAGTCTTAAAACGTCATTAAGGGCAGCCCATTCATTTTCATATTGCCACATACGTGTACCGCCTAATGCAGGACCTAATACTGTATTATGAATACCGATAATGGCTTTCAGTCCTGTATCTTTGTCGTTACAAAAAACGATTTGCTCGTGACCGTCAAACGATACCTGACCAAAGACAGGATCTTGACGAACTAATTTTTCTAAAGAATCAAATTCTTGAGGCATAAAAATAAATTTATTGACTTTAAAGATTGTTATTAAAAAGCGTGCAAAAATAACTTGATTTTAGGGATTAGGCAATTTACCATGCTTAATTTACCGACTGTTTAAAAAAAATAATTTCCCTTAGGGAATTTGTAAGTAAATGAAAGAACTTAAAAAACTAAATGTACTGTTTGCAAAGTACAAATGGCAATTTATAGGCGGTGTTATAGTCACCATCATATCTCGTTATCTATCCTTGTATTTACCTAAATACGTAGGTAAAATCATAAACCTACTCAATGATTATGATAAAGGACTGATTACAGATAAGGAAGCGATGAAAGATGATCTCGTTTTATACATCTTGATTATCTTAGGATCTACACTACTTGCCGCTGTGCTTACCTTTGTCATGAGACAATTAATAATAGTTGTTTCTAGACACCTGGAATACGATCTTAAAAACATAGTTTATCAACAATACCAGCGCCTATCCTTAGGTTTTTACAAACAAAATCGCACTGGAGATTTAATGAACCGTATAAGTGAAGATGTCTCTAAAGTACGTATGTACATGGGACCTGCCATCATGTACAGTATAAACATGATCACCTTATTTGCCGTTGTTATACCTGCGATGATAGACACCGCTCCTACTCTAGCGATATACACCATTATACCATTACCAATATTATCAGTGGCTATTTATGTAATAAGTAGAGAAATCAACAAGCGTGCAACACTAGTACAAGAGTACTTATCAAATTTAAATACCATCTCTCAAGAGGCATTTAGTGGTATCTCTGTTATTAAGGCTTATAATCTTGCTCCTCAAATGAATGAGCAGTTTACACAAGTAGCTAACGACAGTAAAGATAAAAATATAGATCTTGCACGTATACAAGCCTTATTCTTTCCGTTAATGGTACTACTTATAGGACTTAGTAATATTATGGTCATATATATAGGTGGGAAACAAGTTATAGATGGAACCATAGATGTAGGTACCATACCAGAATTTTTGATTTATGTAAACATGCTTACCTGGCCAGTTGCCATCGTAGGTTGGGTGACTAACATGATACAGCAGGCTGAGGCTTCTCAAAAAAGAATCAACGAGTTCTTAGACATAGATCCAGCTATTAAAAATCTTAATGAAGCACCTACACCTATTAAAGGTAACATCTCGTTTAAGAATGTAAACTTTACCTATGAAGACACTAACATACATGCTTTAAAGAATGTATCCTTTGAGATAGCATCTGGAAAAACACTAGCTATTTTAGGAAAAACAGGTAGTGGTAAATCTACTATCCTAGAATTAATAGGTAGACTTTATGATATCGATAACGGCTCTCTAACCTTAGACGACATTGAAATCGACCAACTTAACCTAAATGATTTAAGAAACTCCATAGGTTATGTACCCCAAGATGCCTTCTTATTCTCTGATTCTATAGGTAAGAACATAGCATTCGGTAAAAAAGATGCTAGTCAAGAAGAAATAGAAGCCGCTGCAAAAAATGCGGTGGTACACAAAAATATAACCAACTTTACTAAGAGTTATGAAACTGTACTAGGAGAGCGTGGTATCACCTTAAGTGGCGGACAGAAACAACGTGTTTCTATCGCTAGAGCAATTATTAAAAAACCACAAATTTTATTATTTGACGACTGTTTAAGTGCGGTAGATACAGAGACCGAAGAAAAGATTTTAAATAATCTTAAAAAAGTAACTAAGGACACCACTACAGTAATCGTAAGTCACCGTGTGAGTAGTGCAAAAAATGCAGATCAAATAATCGTACTAGAAGATGGTAACATTATTGAGCAAGGTAATCATGAATCTCTTCTAGCAAATCAAGGCTATTATGCAGATCTTTATGCAAATCAAATGCTACAAGAAGATTAATAATTCAAAAATTATCGCATACAATTAACTATATCACAGTTGCTTATGATATTAATTATCGATTATCTTTTCTATTAGACATTTTTTTCTATTTTTGGTAAGATATAACACTACTTAAAGAACATGAGCGATCGAGATTACCAAGAGCAAGAAGAGATATTTTCAAAAGTAGTACGAGCAGGAAGACGTACCTATTTCTTTGATGTAAGAGCCACTAAGGCAGACGATTATTACTTAACTATTACTGAAAGTAAGAAATTCACTAATGACGATGGTAGTTTTCACTTTAAGAAACATAAAATCTATCTTTATAAAGAAGATTTTCAAGAATTTGGAGACACGCTCAAAGAGATCACTGACTTTATTATAGATAAAAAAGGTGGTGAAGTTATATCTGACCGCCATCAATCTGATTATAAAAGAGAAGAAGCGGCACCTATCGCAACAGAGACAGCTACTGTTAACTCTACAGAAAGCTTTACCGACATCAGTTTTGATGACATATAAGTATATCCTTAAAATTATCACAAAGCCTTTCTATATGAGAGGCTTTTTTTATTTTTATATCCCACGTATCCTTTGATGCACCAATTACGATTACCTCACGATTAAAATTATACCATGAAACAAACGATGTTGCTATTGTTGGTTCTCGCTTTCGCGAAAGCGTTACCAGCACAAACTATTGTAGACCCTACACTAGATTATTACTTACCACAAAATGTTTCCTATAATCCTGACATTCCTACACCGCAAGAAATAATAGGTTATGTACCAGGTAAATGGCATGTATCTCATGATAAATTAGCTCAATACATGATGGTACTGGCAGATAAATCTGATCGTTTTACTATTGAAAATCGTGGCAAAACCTATGAAGACCGACCTTTATACTTACTAACAGTAACTAGTGTTGAAAATCAAAAAAACATAGAACAAATAAGAAAAGACCATGTCGCTGCAACAGACAAGGATGCCGTGGACAACACTAACGCACCCATAGTCGTTTATCAAGGTTTTTCCATTCATGGAAACGAACCTAGTGGCTCTAACGCCGCTCTACTTCTAGCCTATCACCTAGCTGCTGCACAAGGTCCAGAAATAGAGGCACTTTTAAAAAACACCGTTATACTTCTAGATCCTAGTTTAAATCCTGATGGATTACAACGATTTGCCACTTGGGTTAATCAAAATAAAAGTGATAACGTAAACCCAGACACCTACGACAGAGAATACAATGAAACCTGGCCTGGTGGACGTACAAATCACTATTGGTTTGATATGAATCGCGACTGGCTACCAGTTCAATTACCAGAATCACAAGCACGCATAGAGACATTCCATAAATGGTTGCCTAATATTCTTACAGATCATCATGAAATGGGAACCAATTCTAGCTTCTTTTTCCAGCCAGGAATACCATCGAGAACACACCCACTAACTCCTGCGATGAATCAAAAACTCACTCGTGAAATAGGGAATTACCTCGCAGAAGGTTTTGACAAAATAGGCTCGCTTTATTACACAGAAGAAGATTATGACGATTTCTACTACGGTAAAGGATCTACATTTCCAGACATTAATGGATCTATAGGAATTCTTTTTGAGCAAGCTAGCTCTAGAGGTCATGCTCAAAATTCTGATAACGGAGTATTGACTTTTCCTTTTACCATAAGAAACCAATTCACAGCAGCTTTGAGCACCTTAAAAGCAGCAACTAATAAACGTAAAGAAATACTCGATTATCAAAATCAGTTTTATAAAGATGCGAGAAAAGAAGTGAGCGGTGGCGCTATCATCTTTGGAGATCATACAGATGCTGGAAGAACAGATGCGCTTGCTGAGATTTTAAAAAGACACAATATTAAAGTAGAGAGATATCTTGGAAATGATAATATAGAAGGGAAGTTTTTCAAAGAAGGATATTCTTATACAGTACCAAAAAATCAAAAAAATTCTAGATTGATCAACGCAATGTTTGAGAAGCGCACCACTTTTCAAGACAGCTTGTTTTATGATATCAGTGCGTGGACGTTCCCGCTGGCTTTTGATATGGATTATGTAGAATACAGTGGTTACCAAAAAATGGTTAGATCTGCTCCTTACAATGGCAAAATTAACATAGTTGGCGAATCGGACTATGCGTATATTATGCCTTGGAATGAGTATGGGACACCTAAATTCATTTATAATCTAATAGAGCAAGGAGTTAGAGTAAAGGTTGCGATGAAACCATTCCAGTTAGAAGGTAAAGATTATGACTACGGAACTATTCTAATTCCTGTTAAAAATCAAATATTGGACATGCATGAATTGCATTATATGATTTCCAATAACGAAAAGGAATATAAACTAGGTATAACATCTGTAAATACAGGCCTCACAGAAGGAATCGATTTAGGGTCACGTCAGTTCAGAGATATTAAATTACCTAAAATCGCTGTTCTTGTAGGTGAAGGCATTAACCCATCTGACGCTGGAGAGATCTGGCATTTAATGGACCAGCAATATGATATTCCTATTACAAAAATAGACCTAGCAGATATTAACCGTAAGGATTTGAGTCGTTACAATACCATTATTGTTCCTGCGACTTATGGAAGTCCAGAAAATGAGGTGATCGACCAATTAAAAACATGGACTCGCAATGGTGGTACTTTAATAGGGTACCGCAGCGCATTAAGATGGATGAGCAGTTCTAAATTGTTACCTCTTAAATTCAAAAAAACAGAAAACCCTGCAAAGAACATCACCTTTGAACAACGTCGCGATCACAGCGGCGCGCAACGTATAGGTGGAGCTATTTTTGAAACCAAGCTGGATCGATCACATCCTATTGCGTTTGGCTTTAAAGATGACCAGTTGCCTATGTTTAGAAACACGACACTATTTGTAGAACCAAATAAAGACAGTTACCGCAATCCTATCAAGTATACAGACAGCCCTTTAATGAGTGGCTATATTTCTGATATAAATCTAGAGGCTTTAAAGAGCACGGTGCCATTTCAGCACAATAATTATGGTCGTGGTGACGTGATAGGTTTTACAGATAATACTCAGTTTAGAGCATTCTGGTACGGAACTAATAAACTATTAATGAACGCTATTTTCTTTGCGGAGCAAATGTAAATTTTGAATTCTGACTCCATAAAAAATGCTTCTGAAAGAATATTCAGAAGCATTTTTTTATGGAAAATTTCTAGTTTAGGTTTTACCCTATATAAAGATTCTTTATCCTACTCGATCGCCATTCTTTGCATGAGCATTAGGCTGTAACAAGATCACATCTTTATCATCTCCTACTACTCCTAGAACTAGGCATTCACTCATAAAGTTGGCTATTTGCTTTTTAGGAAAATTAACTACCGCAATAACCTGCTTGCCTACCAGGTCTTTTTTATCGTATCGCTTAGTAATTTGCGCACTGGTTTTTTTAACACCTAAATCGCCAAAATCAATTTGCAATTGATAAGCTGGATTACGTGCCTCTGGAAAATCACTTACCGTCATCACCGTTCCTACACGCATGTCTATTTTTTCAAAATCACCCCAAGATATCTCCATTAATTCATTTTTAATTTTTCTATCATTTCTGGAGAGACATATTCATCTGCTCCATAAGCATTTACCAGTAATCCTTTCTCACCTGTTTTACACTCAAGAACATAAAGAATAGTGTTATCTCCTGCGCTGCTCATTCCCTCAAATCTATAAAACTTTACCACTTCTATCTCTCCTGCTTTCCATTGTTTTTTCAAATCTTTAGAATGCACTCCATCTTCTACTAGATCAAAGTTTACTGTAAAACCTTCTTTTTGCAAGTCTTCTATCGCTTCTGACAGTGTATTGTATCCGTTTTTCATAGTTTTTATTTTCAATTTAAAGAAAACAAATCCTTTAGAAGAAGGTTTAAAATAAGTTTAGCAAAAGAAAAATGATGGTTATTGGTCTCGCTTTCGCGAAAGCGTAACAAAAATCATACTTTTACTACTAATAAATAAAAACTATCATGTCCTTAACCCCATCTACCATGCTACCGTTAGGAACAACGGCACCAGACTTTACTCTACTAGACACCGTAAGTGGTGACATGATCCACTTGCAAGATCAAAAAGGAGCTCGAGGTACGGTGGTTATGTTTATATGCAATCACTGTCCGTTTGTAATTCATGTAAATGAAGAACTGGTGAGAATAGCAAATGATTATAGAGTTACAGGATTTAACTTTATCGCGATCTCTAGTAATGATGTGGTTAACTACCCACAAGATGGGCCAGATCGCATGAACCAACATGCTGATGAGAACGACTACCCTTTTCCCTATTTATATGATGAAACGCAAGAGGTGGCGAGAGCATATAACGCGGCATGCACACCAGATTTTTATTTATTTGACGATCAATTAAAGTTAGTATATCGAGGCCAGCTAGACGACTCTAGACCTGGAAACGGAATACCTCTTACCGGCAGGTCATTACGTGAATCTATGGATGCACTTTTGGGTAATAAAAAAGTTCCTGAACCGCAAAAACCAAGTATAGGTTGCAATATCAAGTGGAAATAATTGAAAGATGAAGTAGTCGCTATTTTAAACGATAAAGAGTAATTTAGCAACTTATAAAATTACCGTTTATGTTCTCACTTAAAGTGATCTGGAATCCGTTAGAAGGGCTTGATTTAGGCTTTTTCACATTGCATTTTTATAGTCTTTCTTATGTTATCGCATTTGTCTTAGGATGGTACATTATTAAACCTATCTTTAAAAGAGATGGTGTGAGTGTAGAAAAACTAGATCCGCTATTTATGTACACGGTTATAGGCTGTTTACTAGGTGCACGATTAGGCCACTATTTATTTTATGAGCCATCTACCTTTTTCTCAGACCCTTTAAGAGTATTCTTACCATTTGAGACATCTCCATTTAAATGGACCGGTTTTGCAGGTATGGCGAGTCATGGAGCAGCTATAGGTATTATTATCGCTATGTTCTTTTACAGCCGCAAACATTTAAAGAAAAACATGTTATGGATACTGGACCGTATCGTGGTACCTACCGCTATAGGAGGTACTTTTGTACGTTTAGGTAACCTTATGAATAGCGAGATAAATGGAAAACCTAGCGGCGATTTTTTTGCAGGTTTTAAATTTGTACGCGACACGAGTGATGATAATGTGAGAGCTGCATTACAACAAACTAAAATATTAGATACCGATAAGGCTATCGACGCACTGGTAGACAACCCTCAATATGCAGATGTATTAGAAGCTATACCTTACAAACACCCTGCACAATTGTATGAAGCAATTTGTTATGTAGGCGTTTTTATAATTCTTTATTTTGTCTACTGGAAAACAGATAAGCGCAATAAACTGGGGTATATCTTAGGGTTATTCTTCGTTCTTCTATTTACAGTAAGACTACTTATTGAAACGGTAAAAGAACCACAAACAGATACCGATGCTTTTGAACTTATAGGCATGCACTTTAATACAGGTCAGCTTTTAAGCGTTCCATTTATACTATTGGGTCTATTTCTTATGTTCCGACCAGATGGTATGTTTGAAAAGAAAAGCGATGCGTAAACTAATTTTAAGCACTTTAATTTTAACCTGTCTCTTGCACAGTTGTAAACCTGACCAAGAGGCAGAAATGAGAGCTCGTGACTGGTCCTTTAAGAACGAGGCACAAGCAGTGCTTATTAATAAAGAAAACGACACTCTACAGCAATTAAAACTAGAACTAGCCGATACCGATTACACCATACAACTAGGTATGATGTATAGAGAACAGCTTACTGAAGATCAAGGAATGCTTTTTGTTTTTAACGATGCTAGACCTCGATTTTTCTACATGAAAAACACCGACGTACCTCTAGACATTATCTACATAACTGCAGATAATCGCATAGACAGTTACTATACTAACGCGATACCTAAAGACGAGACCTTATTAAAAAGTAAAGGTGAGGCACAATACGTACTCGAGGTAAAAGCGGGCATGGTAAAGAAATGGAATCTTAAAGAAGGTGATCTTTTCAAATGGCAAAAAATCAATTAAAACCTTTCATTATCATATAAAAAAATGCCTCTCATATTGAGAGGCATTTTTTGTTTGGAATAATGTTCTTAAGAGTTTCGCTTTCGCAAAAGAGGAACACAAATAAAGAATAATTACTATTTACACAAAACCTCTTCTCAACAACTGAAATCTGTCGTAGGATCATGTTGTAAGTACATTGTTCTTAATATTATATGCACTACAAATGTTATACGATAACAAATACGTCGCGTTCAAAAAGTTGCTTTGAATTATCTTCTATTGTTATTACAAATGTGCATTTCAAATGCCTAGTTAAAACGAACGCGTTGCAAACGCGCGCGACGTGGAAACACCCATTGATTAAAACAAGACTCAGTATAAAATACAATAAAATTTTCATAGATTGATTGTTAAATTAAAATCTTCTAAAAAAACCCTCTTGAGATTAAACACCTTTTACGTGGTGTTAATTATATCAATCATTTAAAACTTCAAGTAATTGTTTACTACAATTCGCTAAGGATTCATTACTAAATTTATTACATACAACTCATTTTCAGGGACTGAAGATGAAAAAATATTAAAAAATATTACATCACGCTCATTTAAATTAGAATTAGAAACAAAGATTCTTTGAATTTTCTCTCCTTTTAAGCTATTTAATTTTTCTTTATTTAGTATGGTAAAACCATAATCTTCAGTAATTATATCATCACTATTTAAACAAACTTCCTTTCCATTTTTCAACTGAAAACATATTGTGCTCTTTTTTAAAGACACACAAAACATTATTGAAAAAGAGAATAACACAATAATAAAAAATTTATTTTTTTCCATAATAACCACTTTCTCCTACTGGCACTAGTGCTAGTTTGCAACTAGTACCGTACATAGTGAAGATATAAGTATAATTAATCATGAAAATCTCTACATCTTAAAGGCTTCTTATTTATTTTTAAACTATTCTTTTTTACTCATACTCTGTACTCGTTAGAAATGAACACTAGCGGTTTTATAAACTTGCGGCAGCAGTTTTATTGATTGATTAAAAGACACTTAAAAGTCAAAGAAAACAACGTTGATTAACCAATAGAAAATAAAAAATGCCTCTCCATTACAGAGAGGCATTTGTATTTAAGATTATTAGAACTTGTTCCGCTTTCGCGAAAGCGATACTAGTATCTATATTTAATAGTTAATATACATCCAGCTTGCAATATCTTCAGTATCTGGATCATTAAACTTAATTACATAGAAGTAAGTCCCTACTGGAAGTAATCCATCACCAGCGGCTACTCCTGTATTAGGAATACCTGTAAACTCAACATAGTTATTTGCTCTAGTCTCATAAACGACAGAACCTAATCTATTAAATACTTTCATTTCAAAATTCGAAAACTGATCTACACCAGGAATAGAGAACGTATCGTTAATACCATCATTGTTAGGTGAGAAACCTTCTGGAACCTCTACCTCACAAGTTTCTACTACAAAGTTAAAAGTTGACGTGTTATAACAACCTGTAATATTATTCTCAATTCTTGCATAAATAGTACCTCCAGCAACTACTGTCGATATAGATATCGAGTTGCTACCAGCGTCTGCATCGCTTTGAGTTGCGTGATAACTAACCGTAAAATCTACTGCCGACTGACCATTTAAGATTGCACTGTCATTTACTGTAAAATCAAATGATGTTGCTCCATCGATAGGCGACTCATCACATTCTGTAACGTCTACACCAGTTCCTATGGTAGGTACTGCATTTACTACTAATTCAAATGTACCAGTTGTAAAACAGTTTGCATCTTGAAGGTTTGAAACTCTTGCATAAATCGTTTCTCCCATAGAATCAAAAGCTCCAGGCGTTAAGATCTCATTTAAGTTTGCATTTGCATCTGCTTGAGATAAGAAATAAGTTACACCATATTCTGTACTAGATTGAGTTCCTAAAATCCCAATATCTTGAGAAGTTAAGTCAAAAACTTCTATCCCATCTGCATTAGTTGGGTCATCACATAATTCTAAATCTGGTACAGCTGTATAGGCTGCTGTAGAGAAATCAATATCTAACTCTACAACTACAAAACAACCTGTTGCAACTTCTTCTACTCTAACAAACACAGTTTCACTAGTGCTAACATCATAAGCTGTTATACTAGTTAATGGGTTTGATGCAGCATCTGCATCTGCCTGATTACCAAATGGAGTAACAGTAAATGCCGCTGGATCTAGTCCGTTAAGAATTTGAGTATCACGCGCTGTTAAATCTACTTGAGCCACCGAACCTGTTTGAGCACATACTATAATGTCATTAGGCTCAACAACTGTAATTTCTGAAGCTACATCTATACAAATGGTTTCTGTATATGTACAGCCAAAACTGTCTGTAAATATGTAGTCATAACAATGTTGCCCAGCAGTAGTAGGTGTCACGGTAATAACATTTCCATTTGTTGCGGTAATATCTGCATTTGCAGCCCATTCTTGAGAAACTTCACCAGGAGTATACCTTTCTGCGTCAGGAACAATTAATGGGTTAAAATTGATACCCCATTCAAAAATATAACCGTTATCACTACGTATGTTATCTACAACTCTAAGGCACCATAATCCATTAAGAGATGTTCCTGCAAATGTAGAGAAAGGATCTTCTGCAAGGTAATCTCCTGCAGGAAGTGTAGCAACACCTAGAGAAGCCTGAAAAAGAGTTTGTGTAGCACTAGGCGCTTCAGTAAAATTATAAACAAATCCTACTCCAGGAGTTAAATCTGTATCTACATCGATAGGTACACCTAAGAATGTATTTCCACCACCACCGGTTTTCACATCTATTATTGCACCGTTAGGAGCAGTTAACGTAATATCTAAATCTCCTAAATAACTATGCTCCATATTAATGAAGAAGCCTAACAAGTCTGCTGCACTACTAAGCGTTGCTCCAGGAGCAAAACCACTTACATCAATACAAGTTTCATAAAATGTTGAAGCATTATCATCTGGTAAAAATGTTACACCTGAAACTGGAGGTGCAACTTGTGATGCAAATTCAGTTGCTACAACCATTCCAGTAATGTTCGTAGATTCTCCAAAACAGATAGAAGTATCTGCAGCTACAGTACCAGTAAAGTCTGGTGTAGTAGATACTTGTATCACAACATCTTCTAAAGATCTATCTCTACAACCGTCTGGTGCGGTAGCGACGAAGTCTATTCTATAAACACCTGGGTCGTTAAAAGTCTGTTGTAAAGTAGTTCCAACAGCTTCTGTACCGTCAGGAAGTCTGAATTTATATGTTG
This sequence comes from Nonlabens sp. Asnod2-A12, assembly GCF_045063745.1. Classification (NCBI taxonomy): domain Bacteria; kingdom Pseudomonadati; phylum Bacteroidota; class Flavobacteriia; order Flavobacteriales; family Flavobacteriaceae; genus Nonlabens; species Nonlabens sp. Asnod2-A12. The sequence continues at coordinate 1,525,474 of NZ_JBEFOB010000003.1, forward strand.
CTCCAGCAGAATCATTTGAAAATGTAGCTGAACCAGTAAAGTCTACTACTTCTCCTTGACATAATCTAAGAATACCGTCTGCATCAATTGCTGGTACAGTAACTATATCTGTAGTAATAGTTTGACATGTGTCAAAACATTCTACAGCAGCTTGCCAGCCAGTTGAAGTTCCTGCTCCATTAGAAATAAAAGTAAAAGTTAAACACCCTGAAGTATTTGCAGCACTAGCTTGAAGTGTTCCTGGTGAATTTGTTCCTTGGAAAACACCTAAAAAAGGAGCTGTATTACTATCTCCATCATAAGCAAGAAGGATATCACCGAACTGTGTGTCAAATGAATTAAAAGTTACTCGCATAGCATCTGTTTCAAATGGAGAACAGAAAGTAATAGTAAAACTTTCACTAACAGCATAATCACCAGTAATACCACCTGAGTCTGTAAAGCTACCTGAACAAGTAACAAACTCACCGTCGGTCATAGGAAAGTCTTGTGCGGTTGAGAAGGCTGTAAAAAATAGTATGCCTATACAACTAAGAATAAAGTTTTTCATAAATATAGTATTGCGTTTTGGATATGGTTATAACTAACTGCAAAATAATCAAATTCATTAACCCATTATTAAGAAATTATAATTTCTATGAACTGTTTATCAAACAAATTTACACAATTAGATAAAACACGTATTTTTTCGGTATAACGCATAAAAAAACCGCTTGATGTGATCAAGCGGTTTAAATAAATTATTAAAAAGATAGATTATAGCTCTTCTTTTTCAGGTTTTGGCTCTTTAGGAGTCAATTTTCCATTTGTTTTAGTCATGGTATCAAACATCACTGGTGTTGCAATGAACACAGATGAATATGTACCTACTATTACACCGATAATTAACGCTAGCATAAACCCTTGTATAGACTCACCACCGAATATGAAGATAGCAAGCAATACAATTAATGTAGTTAAAGATGTATTTAATGTACGTGATATAGTACTACTTATTGCAGAGTTAACCGTTCTAGGGAATTCCCAATTAGTACGCTCGTTGATGAATTCACGTATTCTATCAAATACAACCACTGTATCATTCAGTGAATAACCAATAACGGTTAAGATCGCTGCAATAAACGCCTGATCTATTTCCATGTTAAATGGCAACACTTTGTATAATACAGAGAACGCACCTAATACAATAATAACATCATGGAATACAGCTGCTACTGCACCTAATGAGAATTGCCACTTACGGAAACGTATTAAGATATAAATAAACACCACGATAAGAGATCCTAAAATCGCATAAAGTGAACCAGTTAGAATATCATCTGCAATAGATGCACCTACCTGGAAAGAAGATCTAATACCGTGCTTCTTGTTTTCGTTACTCACATCAGCAAACTGAGCTTGTGACATGTCGCTAGGTAAATAAGGTTTAAGAACTTGATATAATTTATCTTCTATTTCCTGACTTACTTCACTATCATCTCTATCAATACCATACTTCGTACTAATTTTTAATTGATCTCCAGAACCATAAGTTTTTGCCTCAGCACTACCGAAGATATCTTCGGCACTTAGTTGCTTTGTGATCTCTGTTGCATTAACATCTTGAGCAAAACCTACAATTACAGTACGTCCACCAGTAAAGTCAATACCCATGTTCAACTTATTAGTTGCTAGAGAGATTAAACTTCCTACAACTAAAACACCAGAAATAATGTAAGCCATCTTTCTCTTTTTCAAGAAGTCGATATTTACATTTCTAAACCAGTTCTTTGTAATAGATGTTGAGAATCCAATAGTTTTCCCATTACTTACATAACCATCAACAAATAATCTTGTGATAAAGATTGCTGTAAATAATGAAGTCAGAATACCTATCATTAATGTAGTTGCAAAACCTTGAATAGGTCCTGTTCCAAATACATAAAGAATAACAGCCGTTAAGAATGTAGTTACGTTTGCATCTAGAATAGAACTTAATGCGTTGTTGAAACCATCTTTAATACTGTCTGCTTGTGATTTACCTTTTGCAAGTTCTTCACGTATTCTTTCAAAAATAAGTACGTTAGCATCTACCGATATACCTATCGTTAACACAATACCTGCAATACCAGGTAAAGTAAGAACTGCTTTAAGAGATGCAAGAGCACCAAATATGAATAGTATGTTTACTAAAAGAGCGATATCTGCATATAAACCTGCACGACCATAATAGAAGAACATCCATACTAATACTAATAAAAGAGCGATTCCAAATGACCATAATCCACTGTCAATAGCTTCTTGACCTAATGATGGTCCGATCACGTCACTTTGAATAATTTCTGCTTTTGCAGGTAATTTACCAGCTCTAAGTACAGTTGCAAGATCTTTAGCCTCATCAATTGAGAAGTTACCAGAAATTTGAGTCTGTCCACCAGAAATAGCACCGTTAGTTACATTAGGCGCACTGTACACTGTATTATCTAAAACTACAGATACTTGAGATTGGTTTTGATAAGCTTCAGCAGTCATATCTTCCCAGATCTTAGCACCTTCACCATTCATAGACATACTCACTACTGGTAGTCCAGAGTTACCATACTGCTGGCTTGCATCTGTAATAACACCACCAGTAAGTGGCGCTTCATTTTGAGAGTTACCTTTTAATGCATATAAATCTATAATTTCATAACCTAACGCTTCATTCAGAACAGGAAGTCCCCATGCAAATTTCACATTGCGTTGTTCTGAAGTTAATTTACCTCTAGCTTGTGGGTCATTGATATAACTATCTATTAAGTCTTTATCTTCTGCTTTAAAAGCTGCAAGTGCTCCATTAGGAGATTGAAACATTCTACTAAAGATAGGACTCTTATCAAAGTCTGCATTAGAAGGTCCATCTGTAGAAGCTTCTTCTTCATTTTCTTGATTTAATAAATCTCCAAGACCAGCCTCAGTAGAATCTGTAGCTACTTCAGTTTGTGCTGCAAGACCGTCTGTTGCAACAGCTTCTTTTTGAGATGCCGCGCTAGCTGCAAGCTTTGCTGCCCAGTAGGTATTTGCTTCGTTTAAATAAGAAGCAATTGCATTAGGTTGGTACACATGCCAAAACTCTAATTGTGCCGCCTTAGTAAGGATATCCTTAATACGCTTTACATCAGTCTCACCAGGTAATTCAATAAGAATACGACCAGAAGTACCTAATTGCTGTAAGTTAGGTTGTGTAGTACCGAATTTATCGATACGCTTTCTAAGTACATCAAATGCACTAGTCATGTAGTCCTTAAGCTCTTCTCTAAGAATAGGCTCTACATCAGAATTACTCATGTCAAATTCAATTCCACGAGTTTGCATTTCCTGATTTGCAAAAATATCTGGAGACGCAAGTTGTGCTCCATCTATATTATTAAATTCTTCAATAAAATAGTTAAAGTAGTCATCCTGACCATCTTTAATTCTTTCATCTGCTGCATCTAGTGCTCTATTGAAATTAGGATCAGTAGAATCGTCTGCCATTCCTGTTAATAGATCACGTACAGATACTTGAAGAATTACGTTAATACCACCTTTAAGGTCAAGTCCTTTCTTAAGTTCTTGATTCTTTGCGTCAGCATAAGTTGTAAATCCACCCCATACATCTTGTGATGCTACAGAGTCTAAATAATGTTTTTGAGCCTCGCTCTTTAATGAAGATGCGTTTACAGCACTTTCATCTACTTTAGAACTAGAATAAACATCAGCATCACCTTCTACTTTATTAGTAATAAACGTGTAGGTAAGCTGGTAAATACTAGCTATTGCAAAAATGATCGCGAAAAAGCGGATCAATCCTTTATTTTGCATGTTGTTATATTTTTAGGTTAAATTTAAAAGTCGGCAAATATGAGATTTACCTTTTATATGGACAATTCATTTGTCCTTTAAAAACGAAATATTTATCATCAAAAGAATGATAACCTTTCTTAGACACCCATTAATACATGAATATCTATTTATGTAGAATAAACTGGTTAACAACCAGACCTAAGAAATAGGGCCTGCTCTTACTTCTGGAATTTTATAGGTAGAATCATTAAAAGCAAATAAGACGTCGCCTCTAACTTTTACCGCTATCGCAGTTAATTGATTGCGACTATCAATAGTAACAACAGGACTTACAAAGCCTAAAACTTGCGAGCCTCTATTATAATCTTGTTTTAATTCAAAGTAACACTTACCCTCATTATCAAATCCTGAAACGACATTTTCTTGAATCTCATAAACATCTATTTGATAATCTCGTATATTCTCTTTTACAGGCTTGTCTCCTACATGATATAATGCCGTTGCTACCTCTGTTGAATCATCTAGACTTGTAAATAGCTGTTCTTTTACATTTTGAATAGCTAGATGACTGTAATAAGACACTTTTAAAGAGCCATTATCTAGACTAGAAATAGTTACATTTCTAGCACCTAAACTCAATAATTGAGCCTTTACGGTTTCTATTGCCAGATCTTTAGAAGAAGTATTTTCACCTTGTATAAATGTAAGTAGAACCTCTTGATTAGGTACATCTACACTTTGTTGTTCTACAACAAAATAAGAGATTATAGCGATCAGGGCGCCTATGTACCATTTTACATTCACGTGCCAAATATAAAGAATTACATCTGCTTTTACACTAACCCTATTTATTTAAAGTCTAGCAGTCATAGTAACTACATAATTTATTGATTTTCAATTATTTCTTTATCAATTAAAATATGATTACTAGTTCCGCTTTCGCGAAAGCGGAATACAGAAAAACAATTAAAACACACATAAGCTACTTAGAAAACATAAGGCATAAAAAAACCGCTCACATGGAGCGGTTTATATAATAAAATGTATCTAATCTCTAGATAAGTGCGTTAGTAGCTTTTACACCTTCTGCACTTGCTTGCATAGCAGCTTTTTCAGCATCACTTAAGTTTATCTCTACGATCTTCTCGATACCATTTCTACCTAATACAACTGGCACACCTATACAAAGGTCAGAAAGTCCGTACTCACCATCTAATAAAGTACTACAAGGGAATATTTTCTTCTGGTCACAAGCGATAGCCTGTACTAGTCCAGAAACAGCAGCACCTGGTGCATACCATGCACTTGTACCTAAAAGACCTGTAAGAGTTGCTCCACCTACTTTAGTAGCTTGAAGTACTTCTTCTAATCTTTCTTCAGATAAGAATTCACTTGCTGGCACAGAATTACGAGTTGCAAGACGTGTTAATGGCACCATTCCTTTATCAGAGTGACCACCTATAACCATACCATCTACATCAGATATCGGCGCTTCAAGAGCTTCGGCAAGACGGTATTTGAAACGTGCACTATCTAAAGCACCACCCATACCTATAATTCGGTTTTTAGGCAATCCTGTTACTTTGTGCGCAAGGTAAGTCATGGTATCCATTGGGTTAGAAACCACAATTAAGATAACGTCTGGAGAATGCTTTACTAGACTTTCTGAAACAGACTTTACAATACCTGCATTAATACCTATTAATTCTTCACGAGTCATTCCTGGCTTACGTGGAATTCCTGAAGTGATAACAGCGATATCGCTACCAGCAGTTTTTGAGTAATCATTTGTCGCTCCAGTAATTTTAGTATCAAAACCATTTAATGATGCTGTTTGCATCAAGTCCATTGCTTTACCTTCGGCAAAACCTTCTTTGATATCTACTAATACTACTTCACTTGCAAAATTTTTGATTGCAATATACTCTGCACAACTAGCGCCTACTGCACCTGCTCCTACTACGGTAACTTTCATGTTATAATGATTTAATTTATAGTATAATTTAAGGCCTAAAATGGCTCTAAGCAAAAATAAACAAAACGCCCATAATTAAAGACAAAGTAGCCTTAAAACTATGGACGTTAAGATCCCAAAAAGGATAATTAATGTATAAACTCTTAAATTCTGAAAAATATAGACGCACTTGCTGTGTCATATTCTCCAAAACTATAATCTGCATTGATATTAAATGCTCCCAAAGTTAATTTTGCACCTAAGGTTCCTAAAACACCACTTACATCACTTTTTAATGACAAAGGATCTTCAACGGTACTAGAAACTGGAAAAATAACCGTGTTAGATCTAAAGGTATATGTACCTTTTAAATCTGTTGTAGAATTTCCTGAAACGTAATTAAGACCTCCATAAAAATTAAGAACTTTAAAGTTTGTACTTGCTATTGCCGCAAAATTATAAGCGTTTGTTTTAGTTTCTAATAACTGGTCACTACCTTCTACCACTGCGCCATCTTCAAAATCATAAGAAGCATCCAACCTTGTAAACGCGCCTAAAACAGAAACAGAAACTGGCAAATTATTCACTCCATCTTCATTAGTAAAAAACTGTGTCAGTTCCCACTGTAAACCTACACCGTAAAGACCTGTTTCTACCTCATCTGTTTCTATTTTTGGTATAAAACGGGCTTTAACCTCTAGACCAGCACCTAGACCTACTCCTACTTGAAAAAATGCCGATGGCACCACATCAAGACCTGTACTACCTATTCCCTGAGCTAGCGTTATAATATCTTCTTGTAATAATAAATTTGTATTTGACTCTCTACTCCTTATTATTAAGGACTCATCTGGATTATTTTCACCGAGAGCACTGGCTACTAACCTAGGTGTCGTACTACCATCACCAAAAGTTACCGAGATATTTGCTGAAGGATTACCTGTATTATTATAACTATCCTGTATGATACGTTCATACTCTAATGGATCTAGAACAAATGACTTCTTTTCATCTGGCGCAAAAGTACCTTGAGCTTTAATTTGTAATTTAAACTTACCTGGTTGTAACACCTTACCACTTTCATACCATCCAGAGGCTAGATTATAGGTAAAAGCTTCAGCTGCTGGAGCAGTGTAAGAATTTGCATATTTATCTGCCGCCTCTACACCTGCCGCAAGAATATCAGAAAAGCCATTTTGCGCCTGCGATAAGCACCCAAGACAACACAGCACGATAATTACTATATTTTTATTCAGTTTCATATTCTTAAATTTAAACTATAATTGATTAAACATAAATAAATCACCTTTTAAAAAAGTCGACCGTAAAAGTACCCTTTAAAAACAGAACATAAAAAAAGCCCTCTATAAAAGAGAGCTTTTTTAAATTATCACGTACTTTATCTATGCATCAATATTTGCATAAATCGCATTTTTCTCTATAAACTCTCTACGAGGTGGTACTTCATCACCCATTAACATAGAGAACACACGGTCTGCCTCTGCAGGACTATCTATGGTAATCTGACGCAATGTTCTAAATTCAGGATTCATAGTAGTATCCCAAAGCTGATCTGCATTCATCTCACCTAATCCTTTATAACGTTGAATAGCTGCTCCACCACCGAAACTTTCTGCTATTTCATCACGATCTTTATCTGACCATGCATAGCGTTTTTTAGCACCTTTTTTCACAAGATATAAAGGCGGCGTTGCTATATAAATATATCCTAGTTCCACTAACTCCTTCATATAACGGAAGAAGAAAGTAAGAATTAAAGTTGCAATGTGAGAACCATCAATATCGGCATCACACATAATAACAATTTTATGGTAACGTAGTTTCTCAAGATTCAATGCCTTAGAATCTTCTTCAGTTCCTATAGTAACACCTAGAGCGGTATAAATATTACGAATCTCTTCATTTTCAAAAACTTTATGCTGCATCGCTTTCTCAACATTAAGAATTTTACCTCTTAACGGCAGGATAGCTTGGAACTCACGGTCACGACCTTGTTTTGCCGTACCACCTGCAGAGTCTCCCTCAACAAGGAATACCTCACACAAAGTTGGATCAGTTTCAGAACAGTCAGAAAGTTTACCAGGTAAACCACCACCACTCATTACCGTTTTACGTTGCACCATTTCACGAGCTTTGCGCGCCGCATGACGTGCTTGAGCAGCAAGTATCACCTTTTGAACAATTATTTTTGCGTCATTAGGATGCTCTTCTAGATAATCTTCAAGCATTTGAGACACCGCTTGAGAAACAGCACTTGTTACCTCTCTGTTACCTAATTTCGTTTTTGTTTGTCCTTCAAATTGTGGTTCTTGAACTTTTACAGAAACAATAGCAGTAAGCCCCTCACGGAAGTCATCTCCTGCAATATCAAATTTTAATTTATCTAATAAACCAGAACCATCAGCATACTTCTTTAATGTAGAAGTAAGACCACGACGGAAACCAGCTAGATGCGTTCCTCCTTCATGCGTATTAATGTTATTTACATAAGAATGTAGATTTTCAGAATAACTGTCGTTATAAATCATCGCTACTTCTACAGGAATACCATTTTTCTCACCTTCCATAGAGATCACATCTTCTATAATAGGCTGGCGAGTATCATCTAAGAAACGTATAAATTCTTTAAGACCTTCTTCTGACTGGAATACCTCAGTAATATTATTCCCTTCTTCATCTTGTCTTCTAGCATCAGTAAGGATAATTTTTATTCCTTTATTTAAAAATGCTAGTTCACGTAACCTGTTTGCTAGAGTATCATAATTATACTCTGTAGTCTGTTGAAAGATAGAACGGTCTGGAGTAAAAGTAACATCAGTACCTCTTTTATCTGTTTCACCTATAGCCTTAACAGGATACATAGCTTTACCACGCTCATATTCTTGCTCCCATATTTTACCATCACGGTAAACGGTCGCTTTTAAATGATCAGAAAGTGCATTTACACAACTAACACCAACACCGTGTAGTCCACCAGATACTTTGTAAGAATCTTTATCAAACTTACCACCTGCACCGATTTTAGTCATTACTACTTGTAATGCAGACACTCCTTCTTTTTTATGAATCCCAACAGGAATACCACGACCATCATCAGTCACGGTAATACTGTTATTCTCATTTATCTGTACAGTAATATTATTACAATGTCCAGCAAGCGCTTCATCTATAGAATTATCAACCACCTCATAAACTAAGTGATGTAAACCTCTAACTCCTACATCTCCTATATACATGGATGGACGCATGCGCACATGCTCCATTCCTTCTAACGCCTGAATCTGATCTGCGCCGTAATTTTTATTATTTTCTTCGCTCATAAATACGTATGATTTTTACTGCTATTTGCGTAATACACAAATATAAGAAACCACTAATGTTTATAGGCCTTAACCATTAAAATAGCAGCTTAAGTTATTAACAAATTATTAATAGGCATATGGCATTAATATTGATTAATTTAGGTCTCTCATAATCAACAACTCATACTATGAAAAATATCCATATTATTCTCTTATGTCTAACCTGCTCATTTTTCTCCTTTGCACAAAATGAGAGCGACCTAACTTTCTCTCAACTAGATAAAAGCCCACTAGATGTGGTTATGTATCGCGACGCAAATAAAGCCGCTGTTGCTAGAGTAATCTACAGCCGCCCATCTAAACGTGACAGAGAAATTTTCGGAAAATTAGTTCCTTATGACCAAGTATGGAGAACTGGCGCAAATGAAGCGACTGAGATCGCGTTTTATAAGGATGTGAAATTTAATAATAAACTAGTAAAAGCAGGCACCTACTCTCTTTACACTATTCCGAGTGAAAATAATTGGAAATTTATACTTAACACAGACACCACACAATCTGGCCTTGAATATGACGCCTCTAAAAACCTAATCACCACAACTATGGACGTACTACCATCACCACAAAAAATAGAGTCCTTCTCTATAAGCTTTGTAGAACAAAACAATGGAGGTATGTTATTCTTAGGTTGGGACGACACTATCGCTAGCGTACCTTTTACCGTGGTAAATCCCTAAGGTATATTTAAATACTTATGAGTTTGCAAAGAGACTTGCCATTCTGGATTTTCCATAACGAATTCGGTAATAAATGGAATCATTTTTTCACGCACAGACCACTCTGGCTGTAAAAAAAGCTTGCATGTAGAAGATACTTTTTCAGATTCCGCTTTCGCGAAAGCGAGATCATGACGATTAAATACGATTACTTTAAGCTCATGTGCTGCTTCATAGACTTCAGGAAGTGGCATTTTTGCTTTTTTAGGCGATAAACAAATCCAGTCCCAATGACCAGAGAGCGGATAGGCTCCACTGGTTTCAATATGCACATCGAGAGAGGCATTTTTTAAACCTGTAGTAAGAGGTTCCATATTCCATGTAAGAGGCTCTCCTCCTGTCACTACTATAGTTTTACTATACTTTGCTGCATTTGCCACGATTTGATCCACACCTGTAGGTGGGTGTTTTTCTGGATCCCAGCTCTCTTTTACATCGCACCAGTGACATCCCACATCACAACCACCTACTCTAATAAAATAAGCCGCGCGACCAGTATGATATCCTTCACCCTGAATGGTGTAAAACTCTTCCATTAAAGGCAACATAGTACCTTTTTCAACCTGTTGCTGTATTGTTTTCTCTAGCATCTTGCAAAGATACGTTAGCTTTTACATTAATTATAACAGAGTAACATATGATAAATTAATACATTTGTAGAAAATATAATCCCTCAACTATATTTTATTCAAATACTTAACCATACTCACTCTTTACTTTCTTCATGAAAAAATTCTTTTATTTACTTATAATAATCTCTAGCCAGATTATTACAGCCCAAGTAGGTGTCAATACTTCAACCCCTGATGACGGCTCTGCATTACAAATAGATAGTACAACTGGCAGTTTTGTCCCTCCAAGAATGGATACTGCAGCAATGAACCTAATCCCAACGCCTCTAGAAGGCTCTATTGTATTTAATACAGATACAAAATCGTTGCACATTTATAAAAATCTAAGTTGGAAAAACCAGGCAACTCCCACCATTCCACAAATCACTTTGTATAAAAGTTTTAATGGAACTGAAGATATAGGAACCGATTCTAACTTTCATCAATTCCCTATAGGTGAAGGTTCTGGAGAAATTCTCTCTTCAGACCCTACACATTTTGATGTTATATCTGACGGAAAAATTAGAATACTAAAATCTGGAACTTATCAAATAAGCGGAGGGATTTCATTGCGTAATGTTAATAGTGGAGATCATAAATACATATTAGGTGTTTTTATAGACTCCAGTCGCAAAGGATACTTGTGTCGTGGATATGCTAATATACCTGGAAGTAATGATTACTGGGGTGCTTCTGGGGTGTTTCAATTTAAAATTACAGCTGGTCAAGTGCTCGACCTACGTTTTTACCTAACTAATAGCGACACTGCAGAACCATTAGACTTTTGTGATATAGGGATCTTAAGAGTATCCGATTAAATAATACCATTTAGAGACATTACAAAAACAGTTCTTCGTTATTGCAGAACTGTTTTTTTATACCCAAATTTTTGAATTACTTTTGAGGAAACACTTTTTTCATGTCCCAAAAAGATGAATTTTTCAAATATATAACTGACGGTTACAGCCCAAAAGGCGATGCTATCATTATGGGTGCTGCAATGTTAGACGGCGAGACGTTAACAAATGCACATGTAAAAATCCCATTAAAAACTATGAACCGTCATGGTTTAATAGCTGGTGCCACAGGTACTGGGAAAACAAAAACGTTACAAATAATAGCCGAGCAACTATCACAACAAGGCGTACCTACTCTATTAATGGATATAAAAGGGGACCTTTCTGGTATAGCTGCAGAAAGTCCTGGGCATGAAAAAATAGATGAGCGTCACGAGAAAATAGGTCTAGATTTCAAAAAAAGAAAATCACCTGTAGAAATCATGACTATTTCTGAACAAGACGGAATTAAAATGAGAGCTACCGTGAGCGAATTCGGCCCGGTGCTTTTATCAAGGATTCTTGATGTTACAGAAACGCAAGCCGGTATTATATCAGTAGTTTTCAAGTATTGTGATGATAATAAGTTACCCTTACTAGACCTAGATGATTTAAAAAAGGTATTACAATATGCTACTGGAGCAGGTAAAGAAGAATTCCAAGAAGAGTATGGCCGCATATCTACATCTTCTACTGGTGCAATTCTTAGAAAACTTATCGAACTAGAACAACAGGGTGCTCAACGTTTTTTTGGAGAGCGTAGTTTTGATGTTAAAGATCTAGTAAGAAAAGATCGTGACGGTAACGGATATGTTAATGTAATAAGACTTACCGACATACAAGACAGACCTAAGCTTTTCTCTACGTTTATGCTAAGCCTGCTGGCTGAAATATATTCTACTTTTCCTGAACAAGGTGATAGTGATAAACCTGAGCTTATTTTATTTATAGACGAGGCTCATTTAATTTTTGACAACGCAAGCAAAGCATTACTTAGTCAAATAGAGAGTATTGTAAAATTAATACGTTCTAAGGGAATAGGTCTTTATTTTGTAACTCAAAACCCAACAGATATACCTGAAGGCGTATTAAGTCAACTAGGACTTAAAATACAACATGCACTAAGAGCTTTTACTGCAAAAGACAGAAAAGCCATAAAGCTTACCGCACAAAATTATCCTGAAACAGATTATTACAACACTGCCGAAATACTCACCTCGTTAGGTATAGGAGAAGCTTTAATAAGCGCACTAGATGAGAAAGGAAGACCTAGTCCTCTAGCTGCAACCCTATTGCGTGCTCCAGAAAGTCGCATGGATGTTCTATCTGACAGAGAACTAAGTGATCTCATTGCAGATTCTGAACTTACTGATAAGTACAATGAAGAAATAGATCGAGAAAGTGCTGAAGAAATTCTACAGAAAAAAATAGAAGAGGCAAATGAAGAGGAGATCAAAGAAAAGGCGGCAAAGGAAAAAGCAAAAGCTCGTAAATCTTCTACTTCTAGAACTAGCACCAGACAGAACCCTATCCTAAAAGTATTAACCAGCGCTTCTTTTATTAGAGGAGTAATGGGAATTTTAGGTAAAGCGTTAAAATAATTTAAGAGTTAAAATACTAATAAGAACTGTAAAATAAATAATGCAAAACTCGTGTAGTTTCTCTAGCAATTGTAATTTTACATCTTTAAATAAAAATATGAAAAAAGTAATAGCGTTAATTGCCGTAATAGTCGTACTAGCTAGTTGCTCTAAAGATCAAGATCCATTTGAATGGAATAAAGATCGTGTAGGTCACCTGACTAAAGACATGAAAGTATTTCAATTAGATAGCATTTATGCAAACGATAGTATTGTAAGAGCGGTCAAAGGAGATGAATTTAGTAATGGCGCAAACCAAATAGAGATCTTTGAAAAAGGTGGAGCACATTTATTAACTCTTACACCTAGTGAAGCGCTAGATAGTACAGCTACTATTGAGAATATTATTATACGTGACGAGCGTTTTACTACTTTAAAAGGTATTACTAAAAACAGTACTTATAAAGAGATAAGTACAGCATATAAAATAAGTAGTGTAGATAACATGATCGACGATGCTGTAATATGGGTAAATGAAGAAAATTTTTATTTCACAATATCTAAAGATGATTTACCTACTGATGTGAAATTTGACATTAGTGCTTCTATAGAAAAAACGATGATTCCAGAAGACACTAAGCCACTTTATATGTTTGTATCCTGGTAATTTAAATACTCATGAAAAAAACACTTCAAAAAGCCATACCTAAACTGTATGGCTTTTATTTTAATACGATTCACCTATTCTCTAAAGAAAAGGCAGCAAGTCTAGCGCTCAAAGTATTCAGCATACCTAGAAGAGGTAAAATTGCAGAACATCAAAAAGAGTTTCTTAGTACGGCTAGAACACAAAAGATAGCCTTTGAAGATGGCTTATTTCAGCTCTATCACTGGAAAGGTAACGGCCCTACAGTCTTATTAAATCATGGTTGGGAATCTAACGCCTACAGATGGAAATACCTTATTGAACCATTACAGAAACTAGACTATAATATAATCGCTATAGACGCACCTGCCCACGGAGCTTCTGACGGTGAATTATTTACCGCTGTAAAATATTCAAAAGTTATTACGACGGTTATTGATTTATATGAGCCTAAAATAGTAATCGCTCATAGTGTAGGCGCCATGGCTACTATATATCAAGAATCAAATCATCCACATAATTTTATAGAGAAATTAGTTTTATTAGGTAGCCCTAATAAACTAGAAGTTATTATGCGCGGTTATCAAAACATAACTAGCTTCAACAACTCTGTTTATGGTAGTTTAAACAACTTACTTAAAAACACTTTTGGCTTTCTAATAGAAGATTTTGTAGCTGCAGATTTTGCAGAGAAAATTCAAATCCCTTCCCTAATTGTCCATAATCCGCAGGATGTAATTGTACCCTATGCTGCAATGGATGAAATAGCTGCAAAAATGCCTAATTCCAGCACTTATACATCTCAAACTGGTGGTCATAGTTTGTACACTCCAGAAGTGATAGAAGAGGTTCTAAAGTTTCTGGCGAGACCTTAATTACATTTATATTAATCTATAATGATTGATTACTAAGCAAATTAATTATAAATTCATTAAAATAAATTAACCGCATTTATTACACATAGATAAAATTTCAAAAGAGTAAAGAAGAGCTAACAATTTCATTAAGAAATAACTGACCCTTATGACTGATCAGATTCCTACTACTAAGATACGCCAGCTATTCATCCTATTAATCATAATAGGTATTCTATTCTTGATAGGCATGGAACTACTTCCTTATTTAGGAGGTGTTTTAGGTGCTGTTACTTTATTTATTTTGCTCGCACCACTTCAAGAGAAGCTTGAAAAAAGAAAATGGAAACCTGCACTAGCCGCAACGCTCCTTATGTTCTTATCATTTGTGATTATTCTATTACCTATTGCAGGAATAGGATTGATGCTTACTTCTAAAGTAAAGACAGCTATCCAGAACAGTACAGCTATAACCGACACTATAAAATCAGAGATTTCCAAAGCTGAAGAGCTAGTAGGAATGAATATTTCTGAAAACATAAATTCTAGTGAAGTAAGTACATGGATATCCCAAAACATCCAAGATCTCGCAAACTCTAGCCTTACCGTAACCATCTCTGTAGGGATCATGTTCTTTTTATTATACTTCATGTTAACCGAGCGTAAGAAATGGTTAGCAACAGCCTTAGTGTACTTACCTCTTAAAGAAGAAAACACAAAGAATATAGGTAAAGAAAGTATAGACTTAGTAAAATCAAACGCCATAGGCATACCGCTAGTAGCCTTACTTCAAGGTGTTGTTGCCTTGATAGGTTATTTCATATTCGGCGTGGATAACCCATTCTTTTGGTTTGTAATCACCATAATAGGTAGTATGATTCCATTTGTAGGAACAGCTTTAGGAATATTACCGGTGTGTATTTTATTATTCTCACAAGGAGACACCACCGCTGCTATAGGAATACTGATTTATGGCGCCGTGGTTGTAGGTTCTACTGATAATCTTTTCAGGCTAGTGGTACAAAAACGCCTAGCCGACGTACATCCACTAGTTACACTTATAGGTGTAGTAGTCGGTGTACCTCTATTCGGTTTTATAGGACTTATCTTTGGACCTTTATTAGTAAGTTTATTTTTACTACTCGTAAAAATTTACAAAAACGAATATGGCAAACAAGGTAAGAAGATATAGTCTTGTTAATTGAGTAGATTTATTTTTTAAGATTCCGTATTTTTAACCCAAATTAAAATTGAATGAGCAAAGCATTTAAACTTCAAGATAAAATAGACGAAACTTACATTGAACAACGCAAATTGTTCATTTGGGGAATGGTAGATGAGAAAACAGCTAGACACTGTGTAGACAGATTGTTATACCTAGATTCTTTAAGTAATGAAGAAATCACTTTTGTAATTAATAGTCCAGGTGGTTATGTAACTGCTGGTTTTTCTATTTATGACACGATGCAAGAAATTAAAAGCCCAGTAAGCACTGTATGTAGTGGTCTTGCTGCATCTATGGGTTCTTTACTTCTTTCTGGAGGTACTAAAGGACGTCGCATGATACAAAAACACGGTCGTGTAATGATACACCAGCCTAGTGGTGGTGCTCGTGGTACCAGTGCAGACATTGAAATCACTGCAAACGAGATTCTTAAAACTAAAGAATTAAGTGCTCAAATTCTTGCAGACAACTGTGGACAGACTTTTGAAAAAGTGATGAAAGATTTTAACCGTGATTACTGGCTAGGAGCTGATGAAGCTTTAGCATACGGAATCGTGGATGGTATTTTATAAATAACATAACACATTTATTCAAAAAGCCAGCTTATCTTTAAGCTGGCTTTTTAATTTCATAAAAATGGTTAGAGATTACTTAAACGCTTACTTTAGAACAATTTCATTTATCTTTTTAATCTTGTTCGGTATTTATGCGATACTTACTATAGGTTCAGAAGAATACTTAAAATCATTTGTCATTTCTTTTTCATACACCTTACTGCCAGTTGTAGTAGGTAACATTCCCATCGCCTGGCTTTATTATTACATCCATAAAAAATTAACTAAATGAAACTAACTCCTTTTCACCTAGCTATTCCTGTTAAAGAAATCACCACTACACGTGCGTTTTATCGCGATACATTAGGCTGTAAAGAAGGACGCAGTTCTGACCATTGGGTAGACTTTGATTTCTTCGGCCATCAACTAGTTATACATGTGACAGAAGAGGCTCAAAAAGCAGCCATTAATGCCGTAGATGGCAAGGCCGTTCCTGTTCCTCATTTTGGTGTCGTTCTAGAATGGGATATTTTTCACGCTTTCGCGAAAGCGGTAAAAGAAAAAGGAATCAAATTTATAATCGAGCCGTATATAAGATTTGAAGGACTACCAGGCGAG
Organism: Nonlabens sp. Asnod2-A12; assembly: GCF_045063745.1. Lineage (NCBI taxonomy): Bacteria > Pseudomonadati > Bacteroidota > Flavobacteriia > Flavobacteriales > Flavobacteriaceae > Nonlabens > Nonlabens sp. Asnod2-A12. The sequence continues at coordinate 1,542,255 of NZ_JBEFOB010000003.1, forward strand.
CAAGCCACTATGTTCTTTCAAGACCCAAGCGGAAATTCATTAGAATTTAAGTCTTTTAAGGACTTTGATCAAATATTTGCATCATGAGACTATTCAGAAAAAAAATAAATTTACCTGACGAAGACTACACTCTAGAGACCGTAGAACAGACTACTGTCGCAGATGTGGATGACGCGATAGAAAAAGAAGAAAGTATTACTTCTACTATTGCAAATTCTGGCTTTTTAAAAAAATATGCCAAGCTAGGTAAGATCATGTTTATGATGATTAAAGATTATCGTAAAGGCATTTATACGAACATCCCATGGTTTACCATTGCTGCCATTACTACAGGATTATTATATGTTTTTAGCCCCATAGACCTTATCCCAGATTTTATTCCAGGATTAGGATTTATAGATGACCTAACAGTCCTCTCCTTTGTAACCGGATGGATCGAGACCGACTTACATAGATATCTAGACTGGAAACTTAAGGAAGATTCTTATTTAGAAGAGTAAATCCATTTTTACTGATAGTAACACGAAACTCAAGCTGAAAATCCTTATTTGATTTCCTACATAAAAAGTATCAATTATTTTTTATCACATAAGAGTACTCAATCTTTGCTAACAGTTTATTATTTTTTGAAAAGTACTCTGTTTTATCAGCGAGACCGTTAGGCAGAAAAGTTTCTTTAGTTCTACCACCTTTTTCAAATTTAAGTTTAATACCATAAAGGTAGCCTGTACTATTTTTCAAGTTAAAAGATGTTTTTTCATTGACTTCGTTACATTCATAACAGTCCAATTTCTCACCATTTTCAAATCTCTTAATACAATTTCCCTTTTTCTGATATGTAAATACTTTATGAAAAGTCCTTATACCTGAAGTATTGTATCTTGAGTTAGATATCAATTCACCGTCTTTATTATAACTCCATTTTTGGTCTACAGATCTTTTACCATGTGTAATTCTATAAAGAATACTATCATTAAAATTTCTATCCCTAATCCATTTTTGATGAACTAATGTATCTCCTTCAGCAGATATTTGAAACAATTCAATCGATCGATTTTTCTTGTTCTTGACAGTATTAATACTATACTTCAGGTCACCTTTTTCATCAAAGCTTTTACCAAACTTGGTAGACCCATCTTCTGAGAATTCATAATTAGTCTCCTTTTTTAGAGTCCCATCAAGGTTATTAATTTTAAAGCGAACCAAGTTTCCATATTCATCAAATTCTTCAACTAGAAAAGATTGATCAACCAAAGAATCATTTTCGTATTCAAAGGCGCGTATGATTTTTTCATCTATTCTATTAACTATCAACACATCTCTTTCTTTATCCTGAGAATATCCTTGCACAACAAAGAGTAAGGTGAGTAAAATTGATAGATATTTCATAAAGTCATTATGTAATTACAATAGATATACTGATACTATTTAGAAGAGTAAACCAATTCCCCATTACTGTAAGTAGCACTAACTTTCAAATTAGGGACTTGTTCTATAGCAACTTCCATTAAATCTTTATCTAACATAATAAAGTCGGCTGCCTTTCCTATTTCCAGACTACCTTTTTCATTTTCTTCAAAATTAGAATAAGCTGCCCAAATGGTCATACCTCTTAAAGCTTCTTCTCTTGAAAGAGCCTGGTCTGCACGGAAACCATTTTCTGGAAAACCGCTGGTGTCTTTTCTTGCTACTGCGGCATAAAAGGTCAAAAACGGATTTACCTGCTCCACAGGGTAATCAGTACCTAGAGCTAGCATATTAGACATACCCAAAAGCTTCTTATAAGCATAAGCTCCTTGAATGCGCTCTTCTCCTACTCTATCTTGCGCCCAATACATATCGCTAGTAGCATGCGTAGGCTGCACCGACGGAAGTATATTTTCTGTATCAAAAAACTCAAAATCTACTGGATCAACGATTTGAGCGTGTTCTACTCTCCATCTTCTGTCTTTTTTATCACTAAGTAATTCCTTATAGTTTTTTAAAACCACATAATTAGCACTATCACCTATCGCATGGGTATTCATCTGGTAGTCTGTAGCGGCAATACGCTCTGCAATACCTCTGAAATCTTTTACACTGCTTAATAAGGCACCATAATGATCGTGTTTATCTGAATAGGATTCTTTCATTGCAGCACCGCGACTACCTAGAGCGCCGTCTGCATAGAACTTTACCGATCTTACATTTAGGTGATTTGTTTTTACCACTCCTTTATTTAAATAATAATCTAAGTTTTCTGGCGTGTTAGAAATCATCGCATAGATCTTCATTTTTAAAGTTCCATCTTGTTGTAGGCTATCTATAAGTTCTATGGTAGAACGCATTAAACCAGCGTCATCTACCGTAGTAATTCCATAACCGAAGTTGATCTCCTGAGCATCCATTAAAGATTTAATAGACTCTTCGGTAGTTTCTGCAGGGAAAACCGCTTCTACTAATTCCATAGGGTTATCTACTAGTATTCCTGTCAACTTTCCTTCTTTAATTTCAATAGCTCCACCGAATGGATCTGTATCCACAGTAATACCAGCTAATTTCAAAGCGGCATCGTTTGCAATCATCGCATGACCATCTATTCTTGTTAAGGCAACTGGAATGTCTGGAAATAATTCATTAAGCTTTTCATTAGTAGGAAATTCTTTTACATCCCAATCATTTTGATCCCAGCCACGTCCTATAATAAAGCTTTTGCTATTCTTTTCTTGGAAATTTACAACCTCTTGTATCACCTCATCATAGCTAGACGTACCGACTAGATCTACACGCTGTAATTGTTGTCCTAAACCATAAAAATGACAGTGAGCATCTATTAAACCGGGATAAATAAACTTACCAGAAGCATCTATAGTTTTAGCAGCCTTTAAGGTTTGAGCTTTTAAATCTTCCTGGCTACCTACAAAAACAACTTTACCATCTTTTACTGCCATAGCAGTAGCTGTAGAGAAGTCCTTATTTACAGTATAAATTTGAGCATTTTCAATTATGAGGTCTGCTGTGATTTGTTCTTTCTCTTGACAAGAAATAATCAACACAAGCGCTAGTAAGGAAAGTATTTTTTTCATGATGTGAAAATAAGCCACAGAAACTATTAAAACAATTAATTACTGCAGCTTGTATACATGCTGACAATTATAGTTTTTAAACATAAAAAAAACTCACTCAAAAGTTGATTGAGTGAGTTCTGTATTTGAATGAGTTTACTAGCTATTTAATTGTTCCGCTTTCGCGAAAGCGGAATTAAAACAATTTTAAAAATCAAATTTATAAACTGCTCCACCCATAATCTGTAAATTTTGAACTGGGTAATCTAAGTAATATTCATAGTTACCACCTGTAAGATTCTGACCTCTTAAAAAGGCAGTTAATTTAGGATTTATTTTATAATTAACGTCTAGATTAAGATCTACAAAAGAATCAAGAGTCTCTGCTCCTACTCCATTTCTGAAGGCATCTCTCTCACCAACGAAGTAAAGTGTTGCTCCTACATTCCATTTTTCATTGATCTCATAATTCCCCACAAGGTCTGCAGTGAATTCTGGTAAATGAGAAGCTACGTTATTAAAAGCATCTCCTTCTGAAACGTCATAACTAAAACCGGTCGCATTTAAACTAAGGTTAAATGCGGTATTCACATCATAGCTTAATGTCGCTCCATAAAGTGTTGTATTTAAATCTGCATATTGTGTGTAGAACACGTTTCCATATTCATAAGCTTCTAGACCTGTAGTTGTGGTTGCTCCTACTCCTTTATTATAAAAAGACTTGCTCTCTTCTATCTTATAACCACCGAATACTTTGTACCCAAAGTTTTCAGATATTTTACCTTTAAAACCTAATTGAGCATCTAACAATCTGCTAGTAGGTATCACGTCTATTGCTGGTGCTAGAAAAACATTTTCTGCGGCAAATTGCTGTAATGAATTCATATCTAGACCACCACCTAAGGTAACATATGGAATGAATTTTTCTTCTACTACGATATAACTTGCTACCACATCTGGATAAACGTACACATCACTTTCTGATGCCTCGCTATTGTTAAGGTAGTTAACCGTCGCACCTAATTTTACTTTATAATTATCTCCATAAAGGTTGATCGATGGATTTAACCCTGCTTTTAAGTACGTGTACTCGTCTGCTGCTGGAATTAAACCTTGTGTATCAAAACTACCGCTCAAGTAATCTAGCTCTACTCCTAGTGCAACCTCTGTATCCAAAATATCAAAACCTAATTGAGGTTGTGCATTAAAGCGTATCTCACTACCGTCATTGCTCGATGTGGTACCAGTAAAGTTAACATCTACGCCTTTAAAAACACCGTCAAAGAAAGTTGCTTTACCGCCTAAAGCATAAGATAGGTAGTTAAAAGCAACGTCTGTATCTTCTGTCAATAGGTTAAGTCCGTTTTCATAATCTCCATACCAGTTTGCTGTTTGATATCTAGCACCTGCTGTGATTCCCCAATTCATATCTCTGGTACGTTTTCCATAAGAAACATCTAGTGAGGTGTCCGAGTAAGAATCGTCTGCAATAGCTTCGTCTATACCTCCTTGAGAAGAGTTATGATTAAAGAAAACTCCTAGATCACTATCTCTATCTAACTCAAAGTTGGCAGCAAATTCACCCAAAACATTAATGTAATTACCCAACCCTAAACGTGCATAGTTTTTAAAGTACTTAGCCTTTTGAGTAGGTTTTAATCTGGACAGACCAGTTTTAGCCGGAGTAAATGTACTGGCTACAGGAATAGAGAAAATACTATAAGTAACCGGTTTCTTTTTCACCTTAGTTGTATCACTAAAACTTGGGTTACTTTTTACCTTAAAAGCATCGCTTATGGTAGGATCATAGGCTTTTACCACCGTAATCGTACCACCGTTTAAACGATCTTCCTCTTCTTCTGTAGTTTGTGCAGTAGCGATAGTTGCAGTTAACGCAACTATTGCTAGTGATATATATTTTATATTGAAATTCATTGTTTGCTAGTTTTGACTTGTCGGTACGACAGATGAATTTGTTTTTGCAGCTTCATTTTTAATCTTATTCAGCTCGCTTTGTGCAGTTGCTACTACTTCTGGATATTGTGTGAAATTTGAAATCACAGCGTCAAGAATAGTAGTTGCATTAAGAGTTTGATTTAAGGCAGCATAACTTTTTGCCATAACCACAAGACCTTTTGCACTCCACAACTTATAACCACCATAGTTCTTACTTAAACCATTTACTGTAGCAATAGTTGCATCGTGATTTCCTTCTTTATTCTCAAAGTAGGCTTTATAATAAGTAGCCTCTGCAGCAAGACTACCAGTTGCTGTCTCTCTTACTTTTTCATAACCTGCTTTTGCAGCGGCTTCATCACCTTGTTTCCATGAAGAACGTGCGATAATAATTTCGGCATCAGACTTTACATTATTCTCGATACTAGAATCACTTAATACTTTGTTTGCATAAGTAACAGCTTCAGCATACTTCTCTGTCTCATAATAAGCCTTCATTAAGTTAGACTGTGCATAAATGATGTTCTGAGGGAAATCTGCCAGTTGTTCTAACTGTTTCATAACAGGAATAGCTTTTACATAATCCTTAGTCCCTAAATGAATTTCACTTAACCTAGCCAGTGCTTGTTCTGTAAACTCACTTCTTTCTTTGGCAGTTACAAACTCATAATGAGAAATACTTTCTGACTTCTTGTTTTGTGAGAATAAGGATTGTGCAAGGTAGAAGTGTGCTTTTAAAGCATGTTTACCATTAGGAAATTGCTTTAAATACTTATCCATTTCTCTTGCAGTTCCTTTCATATCACCTTGAATAAATGGCTGCTCTGCACTTTCATAAGCCGTGTCGTCTAGCTCATTATCTGTAACCTCAACTCCATCTAGACCTCTTACCCATACGGCATAATCGTTAGTACGACCTTGATCTATATACACCTGTCTGGCACTACTTATAGCTTGCACTGCTTGTGGAGTACCTGAATATTTATTTGCTACTTGTTTAAACACCGTTAAAGACGCATCTAGATTACCATCATTATATAACTGTAATCCTTTACGCATCATTGCCTGAGAAGTGTAACTACTATTAGGATATTCTGCAATTAGCTTATCATAGGTACTAATACCTTTAGAAACCTGGTTGGTATTGATATAGGTATTACCTAATTCGTACATCACGTCATCTCTATATTTTGAAGATTTAAATCTGGTAACAAAACCTTCTAGGTCTTCTATCTTACGGTCATTTTTCTGTACAAATCCATAAGAAATAGCCTTTTGAAATGCTGCATAGTCAGAATTAAAACCATTCATCTCGATAGCTTTATTATAAGCTTCCATTCCAGGCCAGTATTTTTTAGTCACAAAGTTTGCGTCACCTATTCTTAAATAAGCATCGTTTAACCTAATTCGATCGTTGCTTGCGTCCGACTGATTTGTATAAGCGGTAAAAGAAGAAATTGCTGCGTCATACTTTTTCAATTTAAACTCTGTATAACCCATATCATAATTATACAAATCGTCTTCTTCTATGGCAGTACTCATTTTATTTGCTGCTTTAAAATTAGAATAAGCACCTGTAAAATCATTGAGCTGGTACATACTTTCTGCCTTCCAGAAAGTTGCTTTTTTCTTAAGTTCAGGATCTGTAATATTATCTATCGCTTTATTCAAATTACCTAAGGCATCTTGGTACTCTCCAGCTGTAAATAAATTAAGACCGTAGTATAAAGCTACTTTACCATAAACTGCCTCGTTCCCTTTTATTCTGCCATCTTCTAATAAGTTAATTGCCTCATTATAATTCTTTGAAGTAAAATAAGAGTCTATTAGAAATTCATTCATCTCTTCGTTCTTATCTGTTGCAGGGTATTTTTCTAAATAAGCAAGAATAACCGCTGGCACACTATCGTATGGATTCCCATTTTCATAACTAAGCTTTGCATAGTTATAAGAAGCATCTTGCGCTATTTGAGCATCTAGATCCATCTCACTTGCTTTCTTAAAAGCATTAAGAGCATCTTCATTACGATCTAGTTTAATATAACTTTGACCCAAATGGTAATAGGCATTTTGAGCAGTAGCATTCTCACCATCAATAATTTTATTAAAAGTCTCTACCGCTTTTTCAAAGTTACCCTGCTTGTAATAAGCATAACCTAGCTGATAATAATCATTATTATTCCACTTACCACGTACACCTTGATACTTTTCTAGATAAGGTAAAGCCTCTGTATAATTTTCTTTGTTAAAAAGAGATTGTCCTATAATACGGTTTAATTCTGATTGTTCTTTGCGGTTAGATTTAGCCAATTGTTTTTTTGCTAGCTCTATTGCTTTATCAAAGTTTCCTAATTTGTAATTTAGGTCTGCTTGATAATAAGAAAGTTTCTCATCTGTCTCTGGAGACTCACCTACTTCATCAAAAAGATCGCTAGCTTCTTGCAATTCATCACCTTCATAAGCTATGTAACCTAGATAATATTTTGCTTTACTACCATATTCAGGATCATCACTTACACGGTTTAAGAAAGGTTTTGCCTCATCATACTTTTTAGACTGCACAAGAGTATAACCTGTATTAAAGTAATAACGGTTAGCTTGCTTTCGCGAAAGCGTGCTCTTATCCACCTTTTGATACCATATTGCGGCTTTTCTATAATCACCATTATCAAAATAGTAATTTGCTACATCGATAACAGCAGAGTTTTTCTTTGTAGATGTAGGATATTCTTCTACAAAATTTTCTACTAATGCGTCTGCATTACGCTGGTTTAAACGTACAGCACAATTTGCGATATAATAAGATGCATTCCCTTTAATCACCTCATCACTAGAGGCGTCGAGCACTTTTTCAAACAGTCTTTGCGAGGCCAGATACTGGTCTTCTTGATAAAGATCTATCGCCTGATTGTAAATAGCCAGGTCGTCGGTAAATATTTTGGACTGTTGTGCGTTAGTTATACCAGTGATACTGATTATAAACAACAGCGCCATTGTTAGTTTTCTCATAATAAGAAGGATTCTAATTGTTAGAGTAAAATTATGATTTCCTAAGCTAGAACGTCTTAAAACCTCATTAATTATTCATAATCTTATCCACATCTTGATTAACTTTACATCAAATAATTTTATCCATGTCAGATCACGTTTTATCATTAAGCAAAGTAGATGTCTTCCAGAAAGATAACCTCATTCTAAAAAATGTGAATCTGGAAATAGGAAAAGGAGAATTTGTATATCTTATAGGTAAGACCGGTAGCGGTAAAAGTTCTTTAATGAAAACCCTTTATGGCGATATACCGCTTAAAAAAGGAGAAGGAACTATAGTAGACTATGATTTATCTAGCTTGCGCGAAAAAGAAATTCCTCACCTGCGACGTAAACTAGGAGTGGTTTTTCAAGACTTTAAGCTATTAACTGACCGTACGATCAACGACAATTTAAAATTTGTCCTTAAAGCAACAGGCTGGAAAGGTAAAAAAGAAATGTCTACACGTATCGAGGTAGTACTAGATAAAGTAGGCATGAAGACTAAAGGTTTTAAATATCCGCACGAACTTTCTGGAGGTGAGCAACAACGCATTGCGATAGCAAGAGCATTACTTAACGAGCCAGAACTTATCATTGCAGACGAACCTACTGGAAATCTAGACCCACAAACCAGTGTGGAAATAATGGAAGTTCTTCAACAAATTAATAAGAATGGTAATACCATTCTCATGGCAACTCATGATTATGCCTTAATTCTTAAATACCCATCTAAAACACTTAAATGTGATGATGGTGAAATTTTTGAAGTAGTCCAAAAAGCGGTATAACCCAGCTATTTTCCATGTCAGAAAAAAAGAAACCTTTCTTCAGTATCATCATACCTACTTTTAATGTAGAAAAGGTTCTCGATAATGCCATTAACAGCATTAAAGTACAGTCCTCACAAGACTACGAAATTATAATAGTAGATGGTGGTTCTACTGACAACACGTTACAGCTGATAGAATCATACAGAGACGACACTGTTGTATTGCGTTCTATTTCTGAAAAGGATCGCGGTATTTATGACGCTATGAATAAAGGTGTAAAAATGTCTCAAGGTCATTTTTTATACTTTTTAGGAGCTGACGATTACCTTCTAGATAAAAACGTACTTAGTGATATAAAAGAACATGCACTACTCCATCCTGTAGATGTTATTTATGGAAATGTAAATAGTCCTAAACTAGGCAATCATTATGCTGGTAAATTTACCGACGCAGCTATTTTTCATAAAAATATATCGCACCAAGCTATTTTCTTTAAAAGAAACGTTTTTGACCTTGTTGGCTTCTATAACTTATCCTACCATGTACATGCAGACTGGGTACACAATATGGAATGGTTCTTTCATAAAACCATAAAACATAGATTCATCGATAGAGATATCGCTTATTTTAGCGATGGCGGATACAGCGCTGTTAAAAAAGATCATACCTTTAGAAAACATATTTTTAAACTGTATTACAAAAATGCTAGGAATAGAAATTCTGTTTTAAGAACGCTTCTCTTAATCACCAAAGGAGTTTACTCAAGAATAAGTAGATGATGGACCATAGATTCTTAACTATTATACCGCTTTACAATAAAGAAGCTGCTATAGAAAGAGCTATTACATCTGTTCTATCACAAACCGTTGCAACCGATTTATTAATTATTAACGACGGCTCTACAGACGATAGTTTATCCATTGCAAGCGAGTTTGAGAGTGAATCTGTCATGATCATATCACAAGATAATCAAGGAGTAAGCAACGCAAGAAATAAAGGCATCTCTTATGCAAAATCTAACAATTATGATGGCATCCTATTTCTAGATGCAGACGATTATTGGGAAACGAACCATGTAGAAGAACTAACTAAAAGCATTTTAAAGTTCCCTAACGCTACGGTGTTTGCAAATAATTATAAAATAAAGAAAAGCGCTACTACATTTGAAGCAACTCTATTTTCTAATTTAGAAACTGATACTTCTAGAGAACTAGATGATTTCTTTACCTACAACTATCTTAATTCTATATTGTTCTCTTCTAGTTTTGGGTTTAAAACTAGCATTACCTCACTTTATAATGAAGAGATAACACATTCTGAAGATATCGATTTTTATGTACAACTAGCTTTACATGAAAAGATCGCATTTAACCCTACAGTTACTGTCATAAAAGATGAAACTGCAATAAACAGATCTCATCTCATAAATTTAAAAAACAGAACTTATACTGATTTTGATAACTATGAAAAGTTCACATCCCATCATAAGGGCTTAAAGAAATTTCTAGACATCAATAGATATGCACTTGCCATAGAATTAATCATGGCAAATCAAAAAGAAAAAGCTCAACAATTAGTTAGTAAAATGGACTTTTCTAATTTAACAGCAAAACAACAAAAGTTACTTAAATTAAGCAGCTGGCAATTAAAATTATTAAAGAGAGTACATCACAGATTATCTAATTCTGGATTAAGAATTAGAACCGGTCGCTAGATAGAAATCTTCTTTTTCTCTTATGTAATCAGATTCTTCAAATTCATGAGAAGCAAGAACCAGGCACATCGCACCACTAGAGAAGTCGGCAAGCTCACGCCATACCATGGTAGATATTAATAAACCTTTATCTGGTTTATTTAAAGTTATTGTTTCTTTTACTTTACCGTTATCTAATTCCACCGTAAAACTACCAGATACAGCGATCAATAATTCTAGACATTCTTTATGTGCATGACCACCGCGATGGGAATCACTAGGCACGTCGTACAAATAATAAACACGCTCTATTTTATAAGGAATCGTATCTTTTTCTAGCACCGCGAGATTACCACGAGGGTCTGTAATTTTAGGAATGTCTATAATCTTATAATCCATAAATCAAATATACTATTGTTTCACATCATTCTCATGAGGTCTTTTAAAACCACTCACATAATCATTTGCGCCTTGTTGAAACACCATCATTTTATGCCATAAAACACTTAAAGATCTTTCATAACCTTTGCGCCACAAAAAGAAAACATATTTAAAAGAATAAAAAACTGCTGTAATTGCATTTCTCCTGCCCGCTAAGGCACCTCGTGCATAAATTAATCGGTCTGACAGCACCTCATCACTACTAGTAACTGCATCGTGCTGCACTATAGTCTCTGGTACAAAACCTATTTCTAAATTTTTACCCAGCACCTCTTCTAAGAAAACTAAATTTTCAGAATCCTGAAATTGTGCACCGAGACCAAATCTTTCATCAAACCTTAAATTTAATTGTACGATCTCTTTTCTTTTGAAAGTAATTTCTGGAGATAGTACTGGGATGATTGTTTTAGGATCATGCCTGTAAAAAGATTTCTTATAATCATAAAAACCTTTACCGCTAGGTGTGATAGTTTTAAAGGTTAGTACCGTATCCAGATACTCGTTATGTGCCGCTACTACTCTACTTATCGCATCAGTTTCAATAATGCAATCGTCGTCGAGTATCCAGCACAAATCTTTTGTAGAATTTTCAATAGCTAGATTACGGCTTTTACTTAAACCCATCTCTCTCATAGGAATCACTCTAATGTTCTCATGAATGGAGATCAACTCACTATCAAGAGACTGATTAACAATCAACACATGAGCATTTATACTATCAAGAGACTGCTTAAACATAGTTTCTAGAAATGAAAAGTCGCTACGATTCATAGTCGCAATGAGAATTTCTAGATCTTGGTTTGTGTATGTAGGCAACTGCTTATCTTTACCTCAAATATACTTCTATATGCGCATATTGCTCGTAGGTGAATACAGTGGTTTTCATAATTCCTTAAAACATGGTCTGCAACAGCTAGGTCATGAAGTAAACATTGTAGGCGATGGTGATGGTTTTAAGCGTTTCTCTGTAGATATAGAAGTAGGTAGTACGTATTTTGAACAAAGCTGGTTACATCGCAAAATAAAAGTAGGCTGGTGGAAACTGACAGGCTATAACCTAGAAGATAGATTGAAATTAGCACGCTTTCGCGAAAGCGAGAATCTTCTAAAAAACTACGATATCGTACAGTTTATCAATTCCAACCCATTTGGGTGCGAGCCGGCTGTAGAACGTATCATGCTGGATTTTCTAATTAAAAATAATCAAAAGTCCTTTTTAATAGCCTGTGGTGACGACTACGAATATGCCCGATTTCTTACAGAAGAACATGAGGGTTACAATATTTTAGACTCGGTACACAGAGGACATCTTCAAAAACAGCAATTGTTTCACACGTATAAATATCTAGGTAACGGTTACCGAGATAATTATTATAAAGTACTAGAAGCCTCTCAAAAAATAATACCTAGTAATGTAGATTATGCGATGGCTCTAAAACAGCAGGATAAGGCAACAGCTATAATTCCTGCAGCTATAAACCATTCAAAATTTCAATTAGAATTAAATACAGATCTCTCACAAATCCAAATATTTATGGGAATCAACAGAGGTAATTATTGGAAAAAGGGAATCAACTATTTTGAAGAAGCGTTAGAAATTGTAAAGAAGAAATACGGTAATAAAGTCTTTATTACGATAGCAGAAAGCCTACCCTATCAAGAATATATTACCAAATATAAAAACGCCCATATTTTACTAGATCAAGTATTGTGTTATGATCAAGGTTACAATGCACTAGAGGCTATGGCGCAGGGAAAGGTTGTTTTTTCTGGCGGTAGTTCTATCTATTTAGAAGCGCATGATCTAGCCTCTGTTCCTGTAATGGACGCGAGACCAGATGTGGATTATTTAGTAAATCAATTATCTATTCTCATTGATAACCCACGAGACATTCTAGAAATAGGAAAAGCCGCTAGGAAACATATTCTAGACCATCACGACAGTATTATGATAGCACGAGCATATCAACAACATTACCTTAACATCGGATAGGATTAAAAATAAGGTTACCGATTTTAAATAAATCGTCAAGGTAAAACAGAGACTTATGGTACATTACAAAAAAAGAAAACTTGATTGAGTTTTTTTTTGGACCTTAGGGGTTTTGAGTGAATCTAAAAAGGCTCTAAAAATCAAATTGATATTTAGAGCCTTTTTTTTCTATAAAATTCTAGTTAGAATTTACTTTATTTATTTTTCCACTGAATGTCTATACCAGCAAAATCCTGAGCTGTTTGCTCTTTAGCTTGTTTAGGAATTACACATTCAAATTCTAATGCTACTTCTAGACCATCATCTAGATAGAATAACATAGTTTCTTCTCCTTCATAATCACAAATTACTACGGCATGAATTTCATGCACAGCAAAATATTCGTCTTTAATTTCTTGAGGTTCTACAAATTCAAAATAATGTAAAACTTGCGCTCCTTTAAAATAATCTATTTGCTGTAAGTAAAGATCTTTTTCCATGCAGCAAAGGTAAGATTAAAGGAATTAAAAAAGCCAGTTCATAAGAACTGGCTTTTTTAAAATAATTTCAAATCTTAAGGCTGTTTGATCAAAATCATATTTTCAGGAACTGAATATTCATGAATACAATTGCTTGTCGAGCCATTGTATTCACTATTACCCATTCTTCCTCGATTAAAATATAATGTCCCTAGAGTCTGTTGCCCACTAACACTATTAGAAGTGGTTTTATATGTAATATTAAAACTATTCGTAAAAGGTAATTTACAACTATTATCAAAAGACTCCCTATAAACACTCGATATTTGAGTATAACCATAATCAGATATGGATGAAGCTGTTGTCTTGTAAATATTAGTCACTTCCATTTGACTTAAAGTACTCCAAAAGCCTGGATCTGACTCTTTAACAAGCACACCGTTTTCATAAACTTTATACTCTATGCTTAATTTATCAACAAATATCTGAGATGAAATAAATTTTACACGTGTTTTTTTAGCTATGATAATTTCAATCTCAATACCATTATCAGAGTATTTCCATAAACCAACGAACTTGTTTAGATCGTTGTGGATATCCTTATAATAATCTCCAGCTTGAGCTTCACTAGATGGGAGTCCAACTTTTTTAAGTGTTCTTAAATCGTATATTGTATTATACGAAGTATTTGAAAGTAAGATTAATCCTAATATAAATAAGAAAAGTTTTTTCATAATTAATTTTTAATTTGTTAGTTGAATCCAATCAATTACAGTTCCATCATCATTTAAACTTGCTTTGAACAAAATTAAACTATCATTTAATTCGTAATAATCCATAACAAATGAAATATTCGCTTCATATAAATTTTGATATATTAAAGTATTTCTGTCATCATTTGTGATTAAATACTCTCTTGTCAAATTAAGCTGATTGATATAATCGTATTCTTGTTAATGTAATTGAGATACAAAATAAAGAATCACTACGAAAGGCATTAAAATAAAAAACACACTAAAAAAAAGTATACTCTTATAACGTTGCCAATTTGAAAAAACCAGAATAACACCAAACACCCCTAAAACCCAACTAAATAAAAAGAAAGCTGTTAATATAAACTCCAATATTTTAGCGATTTGCGAACTCAAATAGAGAAGCAAGAATAAAAATGGCAACCATAGCAAAGCCGAAGTTTTAAAAAACTTATTCATACAACAATATTAAAACAAAAAAAGCCAGTTCATAAGAACTGGCTTTAAATTATAATTTGAGCTCAATTAATCTCTTATTAATGTCACCTCGCTTAAATTTCTTAGAGGACCAGTATCCGAAGTGTTTCCATCATCACAACCATTATTAAAAGCAATTTGTCTTTCACTTTCTATTCGCCAGAACAACTCTCCCGTTGTAGCATTACCTTGACTATCAGTAGATGGTACATCTTGATAAGTTAGTTGCAGATTTGTTGCTATTGATCGAAGGCAACTACCATCTGAAGTAGGTTCATAATATGATAAAAATATATGATTTAAAATATTAGATGTTCTTGGTCCATTAGGAATTCTATAATCAACAAAATCATTACTTTGAATTGTTAAAAATTGATAATCTGAAGAATTATAATTGATGATCAACTGATTATTCTCATATAACTTATAATTCACACTTATAAGATCTTGATAATGTTGTAGCCCATCATCAATTCTTAGCATTCTAATTTCTGGAACTCTGATTAATTTTTGAATAGAAACTTCCAGTTTTTTATTACCTATTTCTAGAGTCCACTCTCCTACAAATTTATCAAGATCATTAAAAGTATCTTTAAAATAAGTAGATTCAGTCCTATCATCTAGCGATAAATTTCTCGCATCTCTCAAGTTAATTTCTACTTGCGCTAACATTGAGATAAAAACTAAATTAGCAACAATTGTTAACACGATTTTCCTCATAGTCTTAAATAGCTGTACACTGTTTAACAAAGCATAAATATTGATGAATATAAAACAAAATATGAATCAAATTATTGCCGCCGATCAAAACAACATCCAATCATATTCTTAAAACAAAAAAAGCCAGTTCATAAGAACTGGCTTTTACTTTTAATACAACAGCTTAAAATTAAACCGTACGATTTACATCAAACGCTTCTAGCAATTGTGCCACACGTTGAACAAACTGTCCACCTAACGCACCATTTACTACTCTATGATCGTAACTATGAGATAAGAACATTTTCATTCTTATACCGATGAAGTCACCTTCTGGTGTTTCAACAACAGCAGGCACTTTTCTTATCGCACCTAGAGCAAGAATACCTACTTGTGGCTGATTGATGATAGGTGTTCCTAACACAGATCCAAAAGTACCTACATTAGTTACCGTATACGTACCGCCTTGAGTATCGTCTGGTTTTAATTTTGCATTTCTAGCCCTGTTAGCTAGGTCGTTTACTGACTTTGCCATACCTACTAGATTTAATTGGTCTGCATTTTTAATAACAGGCACAATTAAGTTACCATCTGGTAAAGCAGCAGCCATACCTAGATTTATATTTTTACGTTTAATGATTCTATCACCATCTAGCGCGATATTCATCATCGGGAATTCTTTTAAAGCTTGTGCAACTGCTTCCATAAAAATAGGTGTAAAGGTCAGGTTCTCACCTTCTCTTTGTTTAAAACCATCTTTATGTTTCTTTCTCCAGTTCCAGATATTAGTCACATCACACTCAATAAAACTTTGAACGTGTGCACTAGTCTGTACTGACGCCACCATGTGATGAGCAATCAGTTTACCCATGCGTGACATTTCAATAATTTCATCTTCTCCATTTACAGACACCGGAGCAGCCTTTGCAGCTGGTTTAGAAACCGCAGCTGCTACAGGAGCAGCAGTCTTTGCAGGTGCAGCAGTTTTACCTGCTTTCTTATCTGCAACATATTGTAAAATGTCGTTTTTAGTAACACGACCATCTTTACCTGTACCAGAAATTCCTTCTAACTCTGTAAGAGATATATTTTCTTCTTTTGCGATATTCTTTACAAGTGGAGAGTAAAAAGAATCACTATCTGTATAATCTACATTTTCTGTAACCTGAGAGATTTGCTTTTCTACTTCAGTCGCAGCAGCTTTTATCTCTTTAGGTGCAGTAACAGTAGTTTCTGGAGCAGCAGTTGTCGCTCCACTATCATCACCGTCAGTTTCTATAATTGCAATAGTCTGGCCTACTTGTACCACATCATCTACTTGAAATAAAATCTCAACAAGAGTTCCATCTACCTCACTAGGCACTTCACTATCCACCTTATCTGTCGCTATTTCTAAAACAGGCTCGTCCATTTCTATGGTGTCGCCTACATTTTTAAGCCAAGAAGTTATTGTAGCCTCAGCTACAGATTCTCCCATTTTAGGTAATTTAAGTTCAAATTTTGCCATAACTAATAAGGTACTATTACGTTTTAATTATTTTGCAAAAGTACTAATTAAACAGTTTACAATTGCGGATTATTCATTGATATGGGAATATTTTAAGAATCACTTATCGATTTTGCAGTGTTTACAAAGATCTATTACACAATTTTCATTATTCCACGTGATTTACTGCTATCACTGCCTATATAGAAGGTTTTATTCTGATTTAGAAATCTATAAGTCCCTTCTGTATTTTTAGACATATAACTTATCATTTCTTCAAATTTTAAAGAATTCAAATCCCAAAGCACACTCTTATTCAGCCTATTGCAATATTTAAGCAATTCTATAGACGTTCTAGAGTCTACATTTTGTATTTGAAGCGCAGGATCTTCGGTAACGAGTATGAATTCTTTTTCTTCTTGGACAGTTTCGGTCGTTCTTGTGCCTTTAATGACTATCATACTACTTATTAAAAGGTCTATTGCCTTTTTTTCTAAGGTAGATTGTTTAAAATACTTATCGTAAAATAACCCCATGGCTCCATAAAATCTTTTTAAATAGACTTTATCTTTCACCGTACTTTCTCCTTTAAAATGAATCACTTTTTGATCACCTAGGTAATAATTATCATACCCTTTTTGAAGTGCCGTGTAACTTAAATCGATGTCCTCTCCATACATAAAGTAACGCTCGTCAAAACCACCGCAATCTTCATAAACACTTTTCTTACAAAACATAAAAGCTCCTACTAGCACATCTACTTTGCCTCTTTCATTTTGACCAACCTCATTAAAATAATAATTATTGTCGTTGCCCAGCATTTTTTGTCTCGCGACTTTAGGTGTAGGAACATGTCGTTTACTTTCTGGCAAGTATTTACCAGCTCCATCTATAAGCTGGGTTCCTAAAAAGCCTGCTTTGGGTTCCGCTTTCGCGAAAGCGAGACACTCTTCAAAAACCATCTCTCCTACTATCGTATCTGGATTTAAAATACACAAATATTCCCCTAGAGTTTGATCTACAGCGAGGTTATTCCCTTTAGAAAAACCATAATTTTCTTTATGTGCTATCACTTTTATACGATCACCATAAACAGAGGCTAACATCTCAAGGCTGTGATCTGTAGAATTATTATCTGCCACGATAATCTCTGCATCTAGATTTTTAACAGCTCGCATCACACTATAAACGCACAGCTCAAGAAAAGCTGCTGCGTTATAATTAAGTATGATTATGGATAATTGCAAGAATTAGTTTTTTAATGAATTCTCATAAGGAACGCGATGTAAGATACTTCTTCCTAGCGTTACCTCATCGGCAAACTCTAACTCATCTCCTACGGCTATTCCTCTCGCGATGGTAGAAGTGTTGACTTCTAGTCCATCGAGTTGTTTAAAAATATAGAAGTTAGTAGTATCACCTTCTATGGTTGGACTCAGTGCAAAGATAATCTCGGTAACGCCATCATTTTTCACTCGATCTACGAGTGATCTCACTTTAAGATCTTGTGGACCTATTCCATCCATAGGACTTATTTTACCTCCTAAAACATGGTACAAACCACGATACTGACTCGTGTTTTCTATAGCCATCACGTCTCGTATATCTTCTACCACACAAACGATGGACTGATCGCGGTTGTGACTGGCACAAATCTCACAAATCTCTACATCACTTACATTATGGCATTTTTTACAAAAATTAAGATCGTGTCGCATCTTTAATAAAGCATCAGATAACGCATCTGTATTATGCTCTGGCTGGCGCATTAAATGCAACACCAGTCGCAATGCCGTGCGTTTACCTATGCCAGGTAATTGCGATACTTGATCTACCGCTTCTTCTAATATTTTTGAGGAAAAATTCATGATAAATGAATCATCGCAAAAACAGCATAATTAATCATGTCTTGATAATTTGCGTCGATACCTTCTGACACTAGTGTGGCACCTTCATTATCTTCAATTTGTTTTACTCTCAATAATTTTTGAAGAATCAAATCAGTTAAAGAGCTTACTCGCATATCTCTCCATGCCTCACCATAATCATGGTTTTTATCCATCATTAACTGTTTAGTAATCGCAACATGATGGTCGTACAATGCAACAGCCTCTTCTAGTTCTAGATCTGGTTGCTCTACCACACCTTTTTCTAGTTGTATAAGTGCCATTATGGAATAATTAATAATGCCTATAAATTCACTTTCCTGGCCTTCGTCCACCTTTGTTTCTGCAAGAGTTTGAAGACCTCTTATGCGCTGTGCTTTAATAAAAATCTGATCTGTAAGTGATGGCAAGCGTAAAATGCGCCATGCACTACCATAATCCTTCATTTTATTAGAAAACAAATCACGACATCGTGTGATAACTGCATCATATTGCTGGCTGGTTTGCGACATAAGGGCTATAAATTTTGCGTAAATTTCGCATTTAAAACTCAATTAACCATATTTCATGGCGACTATAAATTGCACGGGCACACTAATCGACCTTTCTACACCTCACACCATGGGTATTGTGAACTGCACACCAGACTCTTTTTATGATGGCGGCAGGCTTAAAAATGACGCTGCTATTTTAAACCAAGTAGAAACCATGCTAGATGCTGGCGCCACATTTATAGATGTAGGTGGCTACAGCTCCAGACCAGATGGTACGGACATCTCTGTAGAAGAAGAGTTATCTCGAGTTCTCCCAGTTCTTGATTTGATAACAGCTCGTTTTGATATTAAAGGTTTAAGTTGTGACAGCTTTCGCGAAAGCGTAATAGAAAAGGCTATTAATCACGGAGCGACTATCGTGAACGATATAAGCGCTGGTCTTTTATCTGAAAACACGTTACAAACTGTGGGAAAAGCCAAAATCCCCTACATCATGATGCACATGCGTGGTACTCCACAAACCATGAAAACCATGACCGATTATGAAAATATGGTGGTAGAAATAAATCGTTATTTTTCTGAACGTGTTGCTGCTGCAAGAGCTTGCGGAATTAATGACCTAATTATAGATCCAGGTTTTGGTTTTGCAAAATCTACCCAACAAAATTTTGAATTGCTCTCTGACCTAGATCTTTTAAAAGCTCACAGACTACCTATTCTAGCTGGAATATCTCGTAAATCAATGATTTACAAAACCCTTGATAGCACCGCACAAGAATCTCTAAATGGAACAACAGCCCTAAACATGGTGTGTTTAATGAAAGGCGCAAAAATTTTACGTGTGCACGATGTTAAAGAAGCGATGGAAACTATAGCGTTGTATAACCAGTTAACGGTAAATTAATTATATTTTAGCTACATGGAACTTCCTGGATTTAGAATAATAGATTTAATAGACATACTGCTAGTCGCAGCTGTGGTCTTTTACTTATACCGCCTGGTTAAAGGTACCGCAGCGCTCAATATTTTTATAGGAATTTTTATTATCTACTTGATTTATCAATTAACGGTTTTCATGAAAATGGAAATGTTGAGTCAGGCATTAGGCGCTGTTACTGGTGCTGGTGTGGTTGCTCTAATAGTGGTATTTCAACAAGAAATAAGACGTTTTCTTTTAATGCTAGGTTCTACAAAATTCACTTCTCGCAGGCGATTTTTTAAACAACTACGCATTTTTCAAGAAGAACAAGACAACAATCATATGGTTGTGGATGAGATCGTTAAAGCTTGTAAAAAAATGAGCTCTACTAAAACTGGCGCATTAATAGGTATTAAGAGAGATGGCTCTTTAGAATTTGTTAAAAACACTGGAGACGATCAAGACATTTTAGTAAACTCTTCTATCATACAAAGTATTTTCTATAAGAACAGTACGCTACACGATGGCGCGATGATAGTAGAAGGTAATAAGATTACAGCTACACGAGTGATATTACCTGTATCTGAAAACAGAAAGATACCTCAACGTTTTGGTTTGCGACACAGAGCGGCTTTAGGTTTAACTGAAAGAAGTAGTGCTATCGCATTAATAGTAAGTGAAGAAACTGGTCAAATATCTCTTGTTCATGAAGGCGAGTTTGAATCATATACTGACACAGATGAACTAGCTGCCAAAATCAAATCTCACCTCGCTTAATGGAACGTAATTGTAAAAACTGTAAAAAATTACTTTATGCGCAACAAAATTATTGCTCGCATTGTGGTTCTAAATGGGTAGAATATAGATTAACCCCTCGTAAAATAACAGCCGAGTTATCTAATCGATATTTAGGAACTGACAATGTTTTTCTAGTTACCATTTTAGGTTTACTGCGCTATCCTGAAGATGTAATAAATGGCTATATAAGTGGCCAACGCAAGAAATATGTAAACCCCATTAACTTTTACTTAATCAGTTTATCTCTAGTAGGTTTACAAATTTTTTTATTAAGGCATTTTGCACCAGACACTTTAGGGATGAATGTAGCCGAAATAACAAATGTTCAAAATAATACCGGTCAAAGCTTAGAAAATTTTACAGATTTTTTTTATGACTACATAGGTGCTTTTACTACATTTTTCTTACCGGCCTATGCGTTATCAGGTTATATAGTCTTCTTAGATATTAGAAAATACAATCTTACTGAGCATTTGATTTTATACGTTTATGTATTTGGCCTTGTTAACATAGTTACTTTTCTGGCCACGCCTCTTATGATTGGTTTTGACATTCCTTATCAAATCGTATCATTAGGACTGACGCCTTTAATTTTTTTACAAGTCGCCTGGTATTATAAAAGGTGCTTTAAACTAGATGTACAACAAACTGTTTTAAAAGGACTGCTTGCAATTATCGTATTCAACGTTATCTCTGCTATTTTAATGATCATTGTAATTATTATTGCAGTTGCTCTCTTATTCTTCTTCAACTCAGACCTACTCAATACAGCTGCTGCTCATTAAAAATCTATGGAAAGAAATTGTAAAAACTGTGCCGACCTTATTTATGCAGGGAAATCTCATTGCTCTGGTTGTGGAGCAAAATGGATAGAAAATCGCATTACAATGAAGCAGGTAGGTAACGATTTTGTCGATATGTACATAGGTATAGACACTAAATTTGCACGTACGTTTCTAGATCTTTTTAGAAAACCAGAAGCGGTCATACTAGGCTATATGAATGGACGCCGTGTTAATTATATGGATGCGGTGAGATACATGTTACTAGCTTTGTTTGTTACAGGAATCTATATGTTTATCATGCGCAGCTCTGGAGCACTGGATCAATACCTACAAGATTTTCAAAGTGGCTGGGCACGGCAAGGAAGTCATGGAAATGATGCAAATATGATAGAGTTTCAAAGAAAAACATCTGACGTTATTTTTGATTATTTAGGAATAATAACATTGTCTAGTATTCCATTACTAGCGCTTATAGGTCGTATTACTTTTTGGGGAAAACGCTATTTTAATTTTACAGAGCAAATTGTTTTTTATCTATACACCTTTGCGCAAATTACCATTGCAACAACTCCTATCAGTTTAATTCTCTTGTGGATAAGTCCAGAAGTATTTACGTATTGGTCTTTCATGACCTATCCTATAATGTTTATATACAATGCTTATTGTTATAAAAAATGTTTTCAGTTAGATCTTCAAACAACTATTTTAAAATCGCTAATTGCTGTATTAGTATTAAGTGTAATGGCGATTCTTATTTTTTTCTTATTGATAATATTAACAATTATAACATTGCTTATTGCAGATAAAGTTTTGGGCTATGATTTAAGCGCCTTTTTACCTCAAAAATAAAAAACCAGTTATCGTCTAGAAGTTAAAAATCTATGGAAAGAAATTGTAAAAACTGCTCTCAAATGATATACTTGGAACAGAATTTCTGTTCACATTGTGGTGCAAAATGGTTGGAAAATCGCATTACCATGAAACAGGTAACTCACGATTTTACTGATATGTACTTGGGTCTAGACACTAAGTTTTTTAGAACTTTTATAGACTTATTTAAGAAACCAGAAGCTGTCATATTAGGTTATATGAATGGACGTCGTGTTAACTATATGGATGCGATGAGATATTTATTATTAGCTCTTTTTGTCACTGGTATTTACAGCTTTATTTTAAAAAACACTGGAGCTTTTGATCAAATTCTAGCATCACAACAAGAGGTTTATTCTCAAATGAATTACAGTGCCGAACAGATGGAAATGACCAATAAATTTAATGAAGGATTTGGGAAATACGCATTTGATTTTCAAGGATTCTTTTTATTACTCACTATTCCTTTTCTGGCCTTAATAGCTAGAATTAGCTTGTGGGGAAAACGCTATTTTAATTTTACTGAACAGATGGTTTTCTACATGTATGCATATGGCCACTCTGTAATTGTGACAACTCCTTTTACCATTATAACCGTACTTATTTTCCCTCAGGCAGTTATGTATGTAGGGTTTGTTGGGTTTCCTTTACTGATTATTTATATTATATATTGTTACAAAAGGTGTTTTAACCTGGATAATCAATCTTTAATTTTAAAAGCCCTTATCTCTGTTATAGTAAGTATAACACTCATGATAGTTGTAGGTATTATACTTGGTATACTGAGTATATTAATAGGTATTATTCTTGGAGCTACTGGTGTGGTCTAAGCCACCTCTTGCTGTAAAAACTGCACTTCATAAAGATTCTTGTAATAACCATTTTCTTTTTGAAGTAACTCGCTGTGCGAGCCTATTTCTACTATCTCTCCTGCATCCATCACGATAATTTTATCTGCTTTTTTGATGGTTGCGAGTCTATGTGCAATTACTATAGAAGTGCGTCCTTTGGTAATAATGTCTGTCGCATCTTGTATCAATTGCTCGCTGTATGCGTCTACAGAACTTGTTGCCTCGTCTAGAATTAAGATACTTGGGTTAGAAACATAAGCTCTTAAAAAGGCTATTAACTGTCGCTGTCCAGAACTAAGCATCACTCCTCTTTCTTTTACATTGTAATGGTATCCATTAGGCAAGGTCATTATAAAATCATGCACCCCTATTTTTTGAGCTGCCTTGATGACATCGTCTTCTGTTATATCTGGATTCTGTAATGTGATATTATTCAAAATAGTATCTGCAAACAAGAATACGTCTTGTAGCACCACAGCTATTTGTGATCTAAGAGATGATAACTGGTACGCTTTCGCGGAAGCGGAATCTATCAAAATCTCTCCACTATTAATTTCATAAAAACGAGAAAGAAGGTTGATGATGGTAGATTTTCCTGCACCAGTAGCTCCTACTATTGCAACGGTCTCACCAGAGGCAACTTTAAAACTAAGGTTCTTTAAAACGAGCTCGTTATCTACATAGCTAAAGTCTACATTTTTAAACTCTATATCACCTTTAAGATGCGCAGCCACTAGATCTCCTTGATCTTCTATTTGAGATTCTGTATCTAGAATAGCAAAAACACGATTTGCGGCTACCATTCCCATTTGTAGGGTATTGAACTTATCTGCTATCTGGCGTAATGGTCTAAATAATTTTTGTGATAGATCAATGAACATGACGATAGTACCTATTTCTACAGCCACAGTTGTAGCTTCTGCACCTAGATTCATGACCACACCTATATAAACTATTAGACCTATGGTTATGCTAGAAGCCATCTCTGCAATAGGAAAGAAAATGGAGTTGTACCATACCGTTTTTACCCACGCATTTCTATGCTTATCATTAATCTCTTTAAACTGCTCATACTCTACCTTTTCACGATTGAAGATTTGTACGATTTTCATACCAGTAACACGTTCTTGCACAAAAGAGTTCAAATTACTTACTTGAGTACGCACTTCTTCAAAAGCAACTTTCATAGCTTTTTGAAATACACGAGTGGCATACAATATAAAAGGCATGACTATTAACGCTATTAAGGTCAGTTTCCAACTAGAATAGGCCATGAAACCAAGAACAACCACCATTTTCAACAAATCAGAAATGATGACAAACAATCCTTGAGAAAAAATACTCGCTATAGTTTCTATATCACTCACCGCTCTAGTAACTAATTTACCTACAGCACTTTTATCAAAATACTGCATCTTAAAGCCCATCATGTGAGTAAAGAGTTTTACACGTAAATCTCTTATCACCTGCTGTCCCAACCAGTTTGCATAATAAATAAAGCTGAGCTGTAGTAAAACGTCTATAATTAGAACGGCTGTCATCATGCCTATAACAGTTGTAAAACCGTCAAACTGACGAGGTATGATATGTTCATCTATGGAAACCTTTATTAAATAAGGCATTCCTATAGCAACTACTGCAATGAGAATTGCACTTAACGCTACAAAGTAAAAAGTAAGCTTATAAGGCTTAGTATAAGAAAGTAGTCTTCTAAAAAGAGACATGTTAAATGCATTACCTGTTGTAGATGCCATATTTATTTCAATAAATGTTCTATTGTAGAACGTAATTCTTTTTCTTTTTGTGTACCAATTACATACTGGTTACTAGCTGTTTTTATGTGTAGACCTTTTGAGCCTCTTACATTATAAACTGTACCATAAGAGGTCCAAAGTCTAATACCCCAGCCACCTATAAAACCATAGTCAATGACCTGCGCCTTATCTAGATCTCTCCAATAAAATTCTTTTTTTACTAACGGACTATAAATCACTGTAATTTTCTCGTCAGTAATAACCGTAGTCATTTTAAGTGTTAAAAATAAAACCAAAATGACAACAGGTAAAATACTTGGGATAATTTTATCAGTAGTAAGTTGATCTAAAAGATCTTCTGACCAGTTAAATTGTAAAAAAGGAATTATAAATAAACTTAATACAATTAACCACAGCCACCACTGGTCAAATTTTTGAGTTTCTTTATAAAGGATCTTTCCCATTATAAAAACAACTCTTTAGGGTAATGAATTTGTGTAAGAAATAAACCTGCTGCCGGCGCACTTGCTCCTGCATTGCTTCTATTTTTTGAAGCAATAATTTCATGCATGTCTTCTACCGTTTTTTTACCGTAACCTACATCTAGCAATGTCCCTACTACTGCTCTTACCATGTTACGTAAAAATCTATTTGCCGTGATATGAAAAATCACCTTGTGTTCTTTAAATTCAAAACGCGCTTCTGTAAGGTCGCAAATGAAGGTATTCACGTCGGTATTAGTTCTTGAGAAACACTCAAAATCTTTATATTCTAGAAGAATATCTGCCGCTTTTTGCATCAATTCAAAATCTGGCTTTCTAAATAACACGTAAGCCTGATTTACATCAAATGGATTAGGCCTCAAAAGAAAATGATATTCATAAGAACGTTTATAAGCATGGAACCGTGCATGTGCTTTGTCGGTAACTGGTTTTATGTCATAAACGGCTATATCTTTAGGCAACCATCTATTAAGTCGATATACTAAATGCTCGATATCTATTTCTCCATCAAATACAAAGTGAGCAACCATATATGCGGCATGCACACCAGCATCTGTTCTTCCTGCGCCTTGAATGGCAATTTTCTCACGCAGCATTTTTTGCAAACCATCTTCTAGCACCTCTTGTACAGAAATACTTTGGGGCTGTCGTTGCCAGCCGTGATAGGCTGTACCATCATAGGCTAACTCTATAAAATAACGTGGTTTATCTTGCATCGCCACAAAGATAAGTGGAATGAATTTGAAATTGATTCTGAAATCACACGAGAATTGAAATTAACCATAGCTATTTGCTTATTAAATTTGCAATATGAAAATATTACTCCTTTCTGACACGCACAGTCATATAGATGATTTTATAATCAAATACATAAAACAAGCTGACGAGGTGTGGCATGCTGGTGATATAGGAGATCTAAACGTTACGGATCAAATTGCTGCATTAAAACCACTGCGTGCTGTTTATGGAAATATAGACGACGATAAAGCGAGAATGCAGTTCCCTTTAAACAATAGATTTATTTGTGAAGGTATGGATATATGGATCACTCATATAGGTGGTTATCCTGGAAGGTACAATCCCAAAATACGAGAAGAACTATATGCAAAACCGCCACAGGTTTTTATTTGTGGGCATAGCCATATTTTAAAAGTAATTATGGATAAAAAGATTCAATGCTTACACATGAATCCTGGTGCGATAGGAATGCATGGATTTCATAAAAAACGTACCATGTTGCGATTTGAAATAAATGATGGAAAGATTTCAAATCTAGAAGTTATAGAAAAAGATCGATAATAGTATGAAGCAAAAAAAAACTGGAAGCAAAGCTTCCAGTTTTTCACACAAACCAACTTTAAAATATTACCCCTAATTTTTGTTTTGGCCGGTTGTGTGTTTCAATAAAAAACTCTTTTCGTAATTCAATTCTTGTTAAAAAAACACAAGGTTGAAATCAACAAAAATCTTACAGAAATAAAGTTAACTTAATGGTTTTATAAAATCCAGCCCATTACATAACTGTAGGTGATTATTAAATAACTGTTACAGCTCTAAATCAAGTGTTATAGTTGTTCCTTTACTAGTATGAAGGATTCTAAGCGCTTTTTCAGGGTCGTATCCTAAAAATGATAAGCGTTCTTGGACAAGTTGCATTCCCTTAGAAACATGATGCTTATTTTTTGTAAAGCTTGCGTTTCCTATACCATTATCCTTTACTACACAACGGTAATGATCTTCATCTATTTTTGAGAATTCTATTTCTAAATTAGGAGATTCTATTCTAGATGGAAATGCATGTACAAATACATTTTCGACAAATGGCTGCAACACCATATTGGGAATACTAACTTGAGATAACGACAGCTCTTTATCGATATTAAAAAGGATAGAAATACGATCGTCAAAACGTGCATTTTCTAATTGAGTATAGCTCTTCAAGTATGCTATTTCTTCTTCTAGAGCTATAAACTGCCTGGTACTATTATTTAAATTGGCCCTCATCAATCCTGCAAAAGTCCCTAAGTACTTCATTGCACGATCGTTCTCATTATTACTGATAAAATACTGTACAGAATTAAGTGAATTAAAAACAAAATGCGGATTCATTTGCGATAATAGCGCCTCTAATTTCACTTCTTCTACACGCTTAGTAATAGCTTCTCTCTCTTCTGACAGTTGTTTTGCACCTTTTCGCTTTAAGCTGAAGTACGTGTATAAAATTCCTATAACAATGCTAAAACATAAAATTATAAACCAAGTACTTTGATAAAAAGGATCGTTAACAATAAAATTAATTACAGATTTTTGAAATATAGCACCAGTAGATGCGTCTTCTATCTTTACTTGAATATCATAAAAAGCAGGCTGTAAATAAGGCAAATTAATTACAGATCCTTTTATGGAAATCCAGTCTTCGTCCTCATTAATTCGATAACTGTACTGTAATTTTTCTGGAAATGGATGTTGATTGGTAGCAAGTGTTAACTGTATGGAGTTTTGATTATAATCCAGGCTGGACTGTTTCATTCTCAATGGCTGCTGTACTACACCATTCACTTTAAAATCTATAATTTTTAAGCTTTTTACTCTATTTGGCTTATTTAAAACATCTAATAACGCTACTTTAAATAGCCCGTGACCACTACCTAAAAATAAAGTATCATTTTTTACCATACAACTGGTTACTTTATCATCTAAGCCTTGTTCTTTATCTATAAAAATCTCTACGCCATCTTTGTACAACACAACACCTTTTGAGGTGCCTATTATAAGCCTACCTTTATATGAACTAAGAAAATTAATAGTATTACCGTGTTTATAATTACGGCTGATCTTTTTAACACGAATAGGTATTGTGTCTTCCACTATAAAAACATCACCATCTTCATTAGAAATCGCTAATCGATCTTTATCCAATCTAGTAATGTGTCGCAAGCGCTTTTCTTGCCACAACTCATTTTTCACATACGAAGTGAATACACCATTTTTATAAGCATACAACCCACTAAATATAGATGTGAAATACGTTTTATCCTTTTGTTGTACGCTACCTACCACATGCCCAGGGTTATTCACATCGGCCACATTATCAAAATATGTATACGATAACGGCTCTAACTTATCATAAACTCGTGAGCCATGATAAAAATTAGTCTCTATTAAATCACCTGAATCTGTAAAATTAAACTCTAGAGTATGTAACGGCATATACCTAACTAACTCTGCCTTTTTACTAAATACATATAAACCTATAGAAGTATTAATCCAAAACTCATTGTTATTCGTTTTCAGACTATAAAAAACGATGTTTGTAGCAGGTGTATCGTAATCTAATTCATAGAAAAAGTCTTTATGCTTTGGCAATTGCTCAGGATGATTTTTTACAAATTCTGATTGCCATTCTTTAAACCTAGATGCATTTATAGAAGTCTCCCCTATTTCTAAACCATCATTAAATAAATAAGCATTAATTTCTTCTAGATGTGCTAGATCTATCACACTCCCGTGTGGTACACTTTCAAAACGTATAGTTTCATTCAAGTAAACTTCATACAACCCATGATCTAGTGTCCCTATAAATAAGCGGTCTACCTCTTGGTCATATTGTAAACTAGTTACTTGCGTGCTTTCCACTCCATAATCCTTGTTCTTATTCTTAAAACTTCCGTTCTCCCATTTATATATCCCTCCATCGTTTTGATAAATACCCCAAGACGCTGCATAAAATAAATTATCAGCCACTTCATAATCCCAAAGGATAGAACTTTCTATTTTTAAGGCCTTTTTATAAATACCTGGCTGTACAACGCTATCTAGATTTATTTTTTTATAGAATTCTTTACCACTTAAAAACAACTGTCCACGATATATTTGTGCCGCATAAAGTTCTTTTGCATCTGTAATTTGAAACAGATTAAAGGTCGCGCCATTTTCTTGAACCTTAAACACCCCTTGTAAATAACTTACCGCATACACCTCATTTTCTATCAAGAAAAAATCTTGAATCCTAAAACTATCCTCAAAAGACATTTTAGGTTTTAAGTTTTTAACCAGTTTACCATTTTTAATATTGATGATGGCGACACCGTTACTAGTTCCTACATACAAATAGGATTCATGAATCATTAATTGAGTCACCTCTAGATGTACTAATTGATCATTATACTCATACTCCTTAATGACACCTTTTCTATAAGTAGATAACCCTTTTCCATAACTACCCATCCACAAGGTACGATCCTTACTTTGTGCAACCGCCCAAATGTTATTTTGTGCAAGTCCATCTTCTTTATAATAGGTAGTAAACTGATTATTATACTTGCGCACTAGCCCATTATCAGTACCTATCCACAATGCACCGTCATCCGATTTAAAAAGGCAGCGCACCGCATTATTAGGCAACACATTTTGCTCTGTATAAGAAACAGATGGATGCCTTTGCCCTAAGACACTTATAGTAAAGAATAAAAAAATCAGAAAATTAAATTGCATCACTGATGCGGCTTAAGAATAATTTCAACTTTCGCTCTGCTACTTTTAGAGTATCCCCATTAATTAGGGTAACCTCACGATCTGTTTTAGTAAATTTTTCCACCGCGTTTAAATTAATAATGTGTCCGTGGTGGATTCTAAGAAAATAAGAATCTGGCAGACAATCTTCTATTCCCTTAAGCGAACTAGTAACCAACTTATTACTACCATCCTTAAAATATAATTGACTGTAATTACCCTCGGCAGCAATATGTACTAGTTCTTTAATAACTACTACTTCAAAGCCTGTAGTAGTATTAAAAACAATACGTTTTTTCTCTTGTTGTCCTTCTATATACTCTGCAAAGACGTCAAATTTTTTGAGTATGGCTTTTTTATTCTCCTTAGACTTTTTGTACCTCTCAATTGCCTCATGCAGCTGCACAGGATCTATCGGTTTCAACAAATAATGCAATGCACTGCATTGAAAAGCTTTGATCGCATATTGATCAAAAGCAGTAACAAAGATGATTTCAAAATCTATATTCTCAAAATAATTAAACAATTCAAAACCGTCTTCTTCTGGCATTTGAATATCTAGAAACACTAGATCTACCTTATGCTGTTGTATAGCCTTAACACCTTCTTTTACAGAAGAGCAACTTTCTTTAAGCTGGTATTGATCGCCCAGTTCATTTTCTAATAAATTATGGAGCAATGACCTTCCGTGAGATTCGTCATCAATGATTATAACGTTTATCATGCTTTAAATGTAGCAAAAAGAGGGATTAAACATTACCTATTGCTTGTTGTTTATTTTAATCTAGAATCACAATTCTTTAAAAAATGTTTATTTAAGATTCGCTTTCGCGAAAGCGGAACAGATAAAACCCTAAAAAACAAAAACCTGCAAGGTGGCGCCCTGCAGGTTTCTTCACTAATATTACTAAGTTTATTGCGTTTATCGTAATCGATCAGCAGATTTTACAAGCTGTTCATCCTTTCTTATTGCCTTGTTAGCCAAGACAAGTAAAACGATAGATAGGATAGGAATGAACATCCCAATGCCTTTCTCAGAAACCGCCGTTTCTCCAGACATCATTAGCGCTCGATATACGTAAACACCTAGTATAAAAAGGTTTAACAACAAGTTTAAACGGTTAACCACTGTTTGCAACTGTCTGTTTTTAAATAAAAACATCGCAACTACCGACATTAACGCGCTCACTGTAAAGATACCAAAGTACAAACTTTCATCCATACCTACAAACTCATTTCCTTCTCCATCGTTAAAATGCTCTACTACCCAAATAAGTCCACCAGAGACTATTGCGGCTAGAAGTAAATAAATGGTCTGTATGCGTTGTATCATTACTGCTATTTTTCAAAAGCAAAGCAAAAATAGAACATAACAAGCAAAAAGAACAACAGATATTAATTTTTTAATGTATCATTGCAATGCTATTAAGGTAACTTACTCTTTATAGGTTATCTAGCAGTTTAAAATTTTTCTGATAAGTTTTAGACTTTCATTTTCCCCCTGATAACAAATTATATATATCATAACGATACATGTTTCAAATAGCTGATTTAAAATCTAAAAAACTTCCTGAGTTACAGGAAATCGCAAAAGGATTAAACGTTCCTAAATTCAAACAACTACGTAAACTAGATCTGGTTTATAAAATTCTAGATCTACAAGCAGCAAATCCAGACGTTGTAAAAAGCCTAGATATTGAAACAACACCAGCTCCTGTAAAAGAAGAAGCTAAAGAAAAGGTTGAAAAAGTTGTAAAGGAAAAACCAGCTGCCAAAAAGCCTGCTGTAAAGAAGGAACGCAAACCTAGAGTATCTAAGAAAGAAACAACAAAAGAAACAAAATCTGAAGAAAAAGAAGATTTTGAAATAACTGAAGAAACTCTTAAAGGACGCAAAGACCCTAGCAAACCTAATCCTAGACCTAGGCCTAGAAAAACGGCTAAGAAAACCGTTAAGGAAACTAGCGATACCGCAAAAGACACTACAGATACCTCTTCTAAAAAAACTGCAGATACTGCAGACTCTAAGAAAGATACTG
This sequence comes from Nonlabens sp. Asnod2-A12, assembly GCF_045063745.1. Taxonomy (NCBI): domain Bacteria; kingdom Pseudomonadati; phylum Bacteroidota; class Flavobacteriia; order Flavobacteriales; family Flavobacteriaceae; genus Nonlabens; species Nonlabens sp. Asnod2-A12. The sequence goes on from NZ_JBEFOB010000003.1 coordinate 1,574,464, forward strand.
CCGATGCAAAAAATGACAACCGTAACAACAGTCGTCAAAAAAGCACACGTAATAATAATACTCAAAACAATGTTCCTAAAGGAAACAAAGACACTCGCAACCGTTACCGCGATCCTGACTTTGAATTTGATGGTATTATAGAGAGTGAAGGTGTTCTAGACATGATGCCTGACGGTTATGGTTTCCTACGTAGTAGTGACTATAATTATCTAGCTAGTCCAGATGATATTTATGTGTCGCAATCTCAAATTAGACTTTTCGGTCTTAAAACAGGTGATACTGTATTAGGTATGGTGCGCCCACCTAAAGAAGGAGAAAAGTATTTCCCACTTATTAAAATTTCTCAAATTAATGGTCTAGACCCTAAAGTAGTACGTGACCGTGTTTCTTTTGAGCATTTAACACCATTATTCCCTGAAGAAAAATTTAACCTAGCAGACAGACGCGCTAGTATATCTACTCGTGTCATGGACCTTTTTGCCCCTATAGGTAAAGGACAGCGTGGTATGATAGTGGCACAACCTAAAACAGGTAAAACCATGTTACTTAAGGATATTGCAAACGCAATAGCAGCAAATAATCCTGAGGTTTATCAATTAATCTTATTAATAGATGAGCGTCCAGAAGAAGTAACAGACATGCAACGTAATGTAGATGGAGAGGTAATCGCCTCTACATTTGACAAAGAAGCACACGACCACGTAAAGGTGGCAAACATAGTGCTAGAAAAAGCAAAGCGTATGGTAGAATGTGGTCACGACGTAGTGATCTTACTAGATTCTATAACACGTCTAGCACGTGCCTACAACACGGTACAACCAGCTAGTGGTAAAGTACTTTCTGGTGGTGTTGATGCAAATGCCTTACACAAGCCTAAACGTTTCTTCGGTGCGGCACGTAATATAGAAGGCGGTGGTTCTCTTTCTATTATAGCTACTGCTCTTACAGAGACTGGTTCTAAAATGGACGAAGTTATCTTTGAAGAATTTAAAGGAACCGGTAACATGGAACTGCAACTGGATAGAAACATTTCTAACCGTCGTGTATTCCCTGCTATAGATCTTACCTCTTCTTCTACACGTCGTGATGACTTATTGTTAGACGAGCAGACTATGAAACACATGTGGATCTTACGCAAGTATCTTGCAGACATGAATCCTGTAGAAGCTATGGAATTTATCTCTCAAAAAATGAAGCAAACTCGCAATAACGAAGAGTTTCTTGCTACTATGAATGAGTAATTCTAGAACATAATTCATGATGCCCTACTTTACGGTGGGGCATTTTTTATTCTCGCTTTCGCGAAAGCGAAATCACTACAAACCTTATAGAAAAATCTAACATTGCGACGCTTATAATTCTTTAGAAAAGGGGTTATAATTACTCTCACAAAGATTTAACATTATAAAATACCTGACTACACAATGAGCGACGATTCATCTCGTTTTCTCTTTTATACCCTATCAAATGAAATACATATTATTTACCCTAGTACTAGCACTAAGCTTTACTATACAAGCACAAGACTCTAATCAGACAGCAGTTTCTATAGACGGCCAGTTTAAACAATTGCTAGATGAGTCTAATAATTTTAAAGAATACAAAGTCGTTAAAGAGACTGACATCAATAAATTGCGTAAAAATGCTAATGAAAGTATTCAAAAACTTAATGAAAACATCACCTCATTAGAGAGTTCTATAGTTACTAAAGATAGTAGAATTGCATCTTTAGAAAATGAACTAGCTGGCATCAACACACAACTAAGTGATGTGAACGCTGAAAAAGATTCCATGAATTTCTTAGGCATACAGACTAATAAAAGTTTTTACAATACTGTAGTATGGTCTATAGTAGGACTACTCGCATTTCTTTTTGTATTTATGAGTTTAAGGTTTAAAAACAGTAACGCTACTACAAAGGCTGCAAATAAACAACTTGCCACTACCGAGGAAGAACTAGAAGATCTAAGACGCAAGTCTATAGAAAAAGAACAAAAACTAGGTAGACAGTTACAAGACGAACGTAATAAGTACGCTAAATTAAAAGGAGATAAATAATCTTTGTTATCCTAATTTTTAAATCCGCATTAAATATATATTTAATGCGGATTTATTTTTTTTTATGAAGTTAAGATTTCTTTTACTCGTTCTTTTTGAAGAAGTTAAACCTTTCTCAACTCACAGTTTTTTAAGAAAAATGACTTATTTCTATTTGTATTTTTAATAAAAAACTAACTACCATGGAAAATGTAAAAACAGAACAATATCTCAACTCTTTATTAGAAAAAACATATGATGCACAACGTGGGTATGCAAATGCTGCCGAGGTTACAGAGCATGTACAATTAAAGAGATGGCTAGCACAACAAGGTGCAAGACGTACAGAATTTGCAGCGGCACTAGCTGGAGAGATGAAAGGAATGAATGAAAATCCTAAAAATGACGGTACATTTGCTGGAGACATGCACAGAGGCTGGATGAATATTAAAGCAGCCTTGAGTCTTAATAAAGACGAGTCTGTTCTAGAAGAATGTCTGACTGGTGAAAAATCTGCCATTGAAGAATATGATCAAGTGCTAGAACATAGAAGTGAGTTACCTCCTACTATTGTTTCAGTTCTAGAAGCTCAAAAAGACGAAATCCAAGCAACGGTTAATGAAGTAAAAACTTTAGAAGATTTTGCTCACGATCATAACTTATAGATGACACATACTTTGATAAAACCGCTCTATGAGCGGTTTTTTTTTATGCCCTTATAATTGAATTTAACTAATTTTAACAGTTGCTGGTTTATTACTATAAGTACCTTGGTCACTTGAACCAAATCTATTACTCATGAAATTAACTAAATTTCTAGTACCAGCACTATTTCTAGCCGCTTTCATATCTTGTAAAAACAACACGCAAGAGGCTCAAGAAGAACAAAGCGTCACTAACGACATTTCCATACCTTTTGAAAAACACACTCTAGAAAATGGACTAACCGTTATTTTTCATGAAGATAAATCTGATCCTGTAGTAGCTGTTGCACTTACGGCGCATGTAGGTAGTGCAAGAGAAAAAGCTGGTAAAACAGGATTTGCCCATTTATTTGAACACCTACTATTCTTAGAGTCAGAAAATTTAGGTAAAGGTGGACTAGATGAAATGAGTGCTAGAATAGGTGGCTCTGGAGCAAATGGCTCTACCAGTCGTGATGTAACTAACTACTTCCAGACGGTGCCAAAAGATGCATTAGAAAAAATGATCTGGGCCGAGGCAGATAAACTAGGTTATTTCATAAACACAGTTACAGAACCTGTACTAGCCAAAGAAAAGCAAGTAGTAAAAAATGAAAAACGCCAGAGTGTAGATAACAATGCTTATGGTCATGAATCTTATGTGATAGGTAAAAATCTATATCCAGAAGGACATCCATACAACTGGCAAGTGATAGGTTCTCTAGAAGATCTTCAAAATGCATCGCTTCAAGATGTAAAAGATTTCTATAATGAATGGTACACTCCTAATAACGCGGTATTAACTATTGCTGGAGATTTTGATAAAAAGCAAGCTCTAGAATGGGTTGGAAAATACTTTGGAGAAATTAAAAGAGGTAAAACTGTAGAAAAGACTGTTGTAGAACCAGTTGTATTAAATGAATCTAAGAAATTGTATTTTGAAGATAATTTTGCCCAAACACCTAGACTGGCTATGACATGGCCTACAGTACCTAATTATGACAAAGATTCTTATGCTCTAGATATTCTAGGCACTTACCTTTCTAATGGTAAAAAAGCTCCTTTAAATAAGATTGTAGTAGAAAAAGATCAAGTAGCAGACCAGGCATATGCTTACAGCTACACCACAGAACTCGCTGGACAATTCGGTCTAGTAGCAAGAGCATATGATGGCAAAGATCTAGATAGCGTTCTTACTAGTGTAAACAAGGCAATGGCATTATTTGAAAAAGATGGTATTTCTCAAAGTGACTTAGATCGTATTAAAACAAGTCAAGAAACAGATTTTTACAAAGGTCTATCCAGTGTTTTAGGTAAAGGATTTCAACTTACACAATATGAAATTCTAGCAGGAGATGCCGGTTTCTTAACTCAAGATGTTAAAAACATGCAAGCAGTTACTGTAGAAGATATAAAACGCGTTTATGAGACTTATATAAAAGATAAAAACTATGTGATGACCAGTTTTGTACCTAAGGGAAGTATAGACCTTGCTGTAAATGAATCCACCCTTGCTCAGGTAGCTGAAGAAAAAATAGTAGATGGTGCCGAAGAAAGCTTTGACGCTAGTATAACTGCTACTTATGAACGCACTCCATCTAGCTTTGAAAGAATAGAGCCTGTGTATGGCCCTGCACCTCAACTAGCTATACCTGACGTTTATACAGAAACTTTATCTTCTGGTATTGAAGTATTAGGTATAGAAGATAATGAAGTACCTCTAGTACAATTACAGTTAGAGGTAGAAGGAGGTATGCTATTAGAAGACATTAAAAAGATAGGTGTTTCAAATATGCTAGCAGACTTGATGAACAAAGGTACAGCTACAAAAACACCTGCTCAACTAGAAGAAGCTATAGATCAATTAGGTGCAAATATCAACATATATTCTAGCAATCAAAGTATAGCCGTAAACGCTAGCTCACTATCTCGCAATTATAGTGAGGTGATGAGTCTTGTAAATGAAATGTTATTAGAGCCGCGATGGGATCAAAAAGAATTTGATTTAATAAAGCAACAAACTCTCAGTCAGATACAGCAACAAAAAGCAAGTCCTAGAGCTATCGCTGCAAATGAATTTGACAAATTAATATATGGAAAAGACCATATTCTAGCACAAAACAATCTAGGATCTAAAGAGAGTGTAGAAAGTATAAGTCTTGATGATTTAAAAAAGTATTACAACAGCTACCTAACACCACAACTAGCCAGCTTTAAAATAGTAGGTGATGTTAACAAGGACCAAGTAAAGACTTCTTTGAGTACTTTAAATAATAAATGGACTAAAAAAGAAGTAACCTTTCCAGAATTAGCGACAGTAAAAACACCAGAAAAATCGAGTGTTTATTTTTATGATGTACCTAATGCAAAACAATCTATTCTTAGTTTTGGGCATCCAGCAATCCCATCTACTGATAAAGATTTTTATAAAGTACAAGTTTTAAATTATCGTTTGGGCGGTGGTGGATTTGCATCACAACTCACACAGCAATTACGTGAAGGTAAAGGGTATACTTATGGAATAAGATCAAGTTATAGCGGCTCTCCATTATCAGGTATATTTAGTGTAAATAGTGGTGTTAGGTCTAATGTAACTTATGAATCTACAGCACTCGTAAAAGATATTTTAAATAATTACGGTAAGAATTTCAATGAGGAAGACCTACAAGTGACTAAAAGTTATATGATTAAATCTAGCGCTAGATCATTTGAATCTCAAGGAGCAAAATTAAGCATGCTTTCAAATATTCAAGAAGATGGACTGCCTGTAAATTACGCTCTTAAGCGTCAAGAAGTAGTGGATAATTTAACCATGGACGATATTAAAGAACTTGCCAATAAATACATCACACCAGATCACATGATCTATTTAATAGTAGGTGACAAAGCAACTCAATTTGACAAACTAGAAAAGCTAGGTTACGGTAAGCCTATTTTAATTAACTAGTGTACATTATTTAACTAATAAAAGGCTCTCTAAATTAATTAGAGAGCCTTTTTTAATGCTCTAGATTTTGAAAACAGACTCAAATAGAAACAGCATTATCGCTATAATAACTATTTAAAGACTCTGTAAGCACTACATTAATAAAATATGCACATAACTCCAGCTTAAATAAACAACTCCGGCTAGTTCCTATTTTAAAGGTCCTATTAAAATATATTGCATAAAAAAAGTCCCAATCAACTAGGTAGATTGGGACTTAACTTATCGAGAAAGAATTACTTCTTATTTTTCGTTTTCACTTAATACGGCAACATCATTACCTAACATAGCAAAGAACTTATCAAGATTAGGCATGATAACGATTTGAGTTCTACGGTTTTTTGCCATATTCTCTTTATTATCATTTGCTACTATAGGGTCATAACTTGCTCTACCAGCAACAATTAATTGATCTGGTGCTACACCAAATTTCTTCTCTAATCTTCTAACAATAGCAGCACTTCTTTCAGTACTTAGGTCCCAGTTATCTTTAATATAACTACCGCCTTTTACGGTACGGCTATCTGTATGTCCTTCTACTAGAATTTCTAGAGACGGTTCTGACTTTACCACATTTGCGATACGTGCAAGAATATCATCTGCATCGTTACCTACTCTATAACTACTGTCTTTAAAAAGAAGATTGTCATCTATATTAATCATCACTACAGTTTCTTCTATAGATACTTTTAAATCTTCACTGTCTTGTGCACCTATGTTTTTTGAGATGTTATGAGCAATAGCAATATTTAAAGAATCTTTTAAAGTTGTTGCGCCAGCTAGTTTTGAAGCAGGTACATCTTTAAGAGTCTTGCGCATTGCATTTTTATTATTCTCAGACAGTACCAGTTCTCCATTAGGAGTACTCACCATCATACCATCTTTTTCTGTTTTAAGAGATGCTATTTTTGTGTTGTAACGTTCTACACGCATTTCTATTTGCGCCATTTTACCTTCTAGATCTTCTTTCTCTACTTGCGTTTTTTGCAATTCAGATCTTGTGTTGTTGTAGTTTGCTTCTAATTCTGTGTATTTCTTTTTAGATACACAACTCGCAAGAATAGTTGCAGCAGTTACTGCGAGAATTAAGTTTGACTTTTTCATAATAGGGTATTTGATTATTTTGTTGTGGCTAAGTAACGGAACTACTTTTCACCACAGTCTTTTTAATATCCTATGCTTTTGTTAAAGAATGTAAGTGTTTTGTTAATAGACTTGATAAACAAACACTTATAACTAAAAACAGTCTTTTTAGTTATGTTAAAAAATTATGATTTATTAAGAAAAAATATAGATCTATTCGGTTTTTTGTATAGATAAGATCTTTTTAAGAAGAATATATTTTGAGATATCCGCTTTCGCGAAAGCGGAACAGAAATAAATCTAAAATACTTTAAATCTAGCACCGAAAACCATATTCACCTGATAGAACCAGAAACTCTGACTAGCAGAATCTGCCTCGTCCATAGTGGTTCTAACATCTGGTAAATTAATATAACCACCTTTTAATTCACTCTGTACAAAGAAATATTTCAAAAAGGTCAACTGTATACCACCTACTGCATTAACACCATATCCAGAAACATGAAACTGATCGTATCGCTGTTTATCTAATAATCTGGTATTAGTTTTAGGAACTAAAACCCCTGTTTCTAGACCGAATAAAGTATTCAATTCAAAATTTCTGTATTGAAAAAGATCGTCGTGACGTCTCAACCCTACATTCACATAATTTAAACCGTCTGTGTGCTCAAAGGTTAAGAAAGTCGGTTCTAAAACTATAGCCTCATTATTATAGACGCCATTATATAAGGAATTGGTATCGTTTATAAAACCGTTAATATTAACCGTCTGATTCTCTGCAACCACATATTTCATATGATCTATACCTAAAGATATACTATAGTTCTCTCTCACATAATATCCTATCCTAAAGTTATATTGAGGTATCGTAATAGATCCTGGATTTAAATATTTACCAGGGTCAAAATCACTTTGCCTGTCGTATGCTTGTACATTATCTAGAGTAAAATCATATCCATCTCCTTTAAAAGTAATATCACTATCACTGTAACCAGAAAGATTCCAGCCCCAATACACATAAAAATCACCTTTTTTAACTCGTGAATTATTAGTGTTTAAAGAATCTTGAGCATTAACGCTACCAACTACAGACAATAAAAATAAGATGCGGACAAGGTTATTCACTACGTATATTTTGAGTTTACAAAAGTAATTCTAATTCTATGTATAGATTCAATTTCACATAGATTAATAATATACTGTTATAATGAACTAGATCGAGAATTATTTTACATATTTTTAATGACCCAAAATTCAAAGCTATGAGTAATTATCACATAAAACATTTAGAAGAATACTGGCAGGTATATAGAAAATCAGTTAGACATCCAGAACATTTCTGGGAAGAAGTAGCCGAAGAACATTTTTTATGGCGCAAGCGATGGAATAAAGTTCTAGAGTGGGATTTTAATACACCTATAGTAAAATGGTATGATGGGGCACAACTCAATATTACAGAGAATTGTTTAGACAGACATCTTACCACTCGCGGTAATAAAACGGCTATTCTCTTTGAACCAAATGATCCTAATGAGCCTGCACAACACATTACCTATACGCAGCTACATGAACGTGTGTGTAAATTTGCAAACGTTTTAAAATCTCAAGGTGTTCAAAAAGGAGATAGAGTATGTATTTATTTACCTATGATACCAGAATTAACGGTCGCTCTACTTGCTTGCGCAAGAATAGGCGCTGTTCACTCAGTAATATTTGCTGGGTTTAGTGCCACTGCAATAGCATCGCGTATTAACGATTGTGATTGTAAACTAGTTATATGTAGTGACGGTAGTTATCGAGGTAAAAAAACGATAGATCTTAAATCGCTAGTGGATAAAGCACTAGAAAATTGCGATGTTGACACTGTACTGGTAGTTAATAGAAGTGGTAATGATGTACAAATGAAAGAAGGACGTGATCAATGGATCGCTCCTTTATTAGAAAGTGCTAGTGCAGACTGCCCAGTAGAGATTATGGAGGCCGAAGATCCTCTTTTTATTCTCTATACTTCTGGATCTACTGGTAGACCTAAAGGTATGTTACATACAACAGCTGGTTATATGGTGTACACTGCTTATACTTTTAAGAATGTATTTCAATATAGAGAAAATGATGTGTACTGGTGTACGGCAGATATAGGCTGGATAACTGGCCATAGTTATATCGTGTATGGACCATTATGTAATGGTGCTACTTCTGTAATGTTTGAAGGTGTGCCTTCTTACCCAGATTACGGGAGATTCTGGAATATAGTAGAAAAGCATAAGGTAACTCAGTTCTATACCGCTCCTACAGCAATAAGAGCTCTGGCTAAGGAAAAAATAGAATTCACGTCTCAATATGACCTCAGCTCTCTTAAGGTTTTAGGTACCGTAGGAGAACCTATTAATGAAGAGGCATGGCACTGGTATAATGAGAATATAGGAAAGAAGAAAAGCCCTATAGCCGACACGTGGTTCCAGACGGAGACTGGCGGTATTATGATAAGCCCTATTCCCTACTCTACGCCTACCATCCCGACATTTGCTACACTACCACTACCTGGAGTACAATTAGCATTAATGGATGACAATCGTGAAGAAATTAAAGGAAATCAAGTAGAAGGTAAATTGTGTATCAAATTCCCATGGCCATCTATGGCACGTACTATTTATGGCGATCACAATCGTTATAGAGAAACGTACTTCAGCGCCTATGATAATATGTATTTTACTGGTGATGGTGCTTTAAGAGATGCAGTAGGTTATTATAGAATCACTGGTCGTGTAGATGACGTTATTATAGTTAGTGGTCATAACTTAGGAACTGCACCTATAGAAGATGCCATTAACGAGCACCCAGCAGTTGCAGAAAGTGCTATAGTAGGTTACCCACATGACGTTAAAGGAAACGCGCTTTACGGTTACATTACTTTAAAAGAAACTGGTGAAAAGAGAAATCAAGATAATCTTTATAAAGAGATCAATGATATGATTACTTCTAGAATAGGACCAATTGCAAAATTAGATCTCATACAGTTTACCGAGGGACTTCCTAAAACACGTAGTGGTAAAATTATGCGACGTATTTTAAGGAAAATTGCACATCAAGAATCTGATCAATTAGGTGATATATCTACTTTAATAAATCCTGAAGTAGTAGAAAGTTTAATTAAAGGATCTTTAATTAAATAAATCGCTCGCAAGTTAACCATCGATCTTGTTAAAGTGCAAAATAAAAAATTATGAAAAACATCTTTAAAGCTATAATCATTACCATCTTCTTCACTAGCTGCGTTCAAATTAAAACTAGCGATACATCTACTACCAGTTCAAAAGATGTAGATGAGGTAGAAGTTTTAATACAGAATATATTTGACGATATATGGTCAGACCATCAAGCAGATGCTATTTCAAAATACCATACAGATGATTTTCTACTTTTAGAACATGGAGAAGTATGGACTAACGACACCATTGCAAATTGGTGTAAAATGGCAGCAAAAAGAGATAATGGATCAAAACGTATCAATAATTTTGAGCGTATAAGCGCAAAACAAGATGGCAACAAAATATGGCTCGCTTATCACAACTATGCTACCATAACTAAAGATTCTACAGAGAGAAATCTTAGCTGGTTAGAAAGTGTTGTTGCTGTAAAGAAAGATAGTATCTGGAAATTAGAACTTATGCACTCTACTCGCAATACTAAAAATTAAAAAAGATCTTTAAACAAAATCTTTAAAACCAAAAAGCCCCAAAAGAATCAACTCTTGGGGCTTTTAAATTTAGTAAAATTATTACTGCTGTATATCTGTAATATTTTTCATTTGTAAATTATTATTAAACTCTAACGTTCTTATTGGGAACGGTATGTTAATACCATCTTTATCAAATGCTTTCTTAATTCCTATTACAGCATCACTTAAAGCTATATGTTTTTGTTTAGCTTTTTTTGCATCTACCCAAAAACGCAGCATAAAGTTGATACTACTATCACCGAATTCATTGTAGAAAAACTCTACCTCTTCACTACCTTGTTGCTTAAACATGCCCTCTATAGTATCTGTTGCCAGTTTTTTCACTGCCTCTAGATCACTTTCATAACCTACTCCACACTCGAGAGTAATTCTCATACGTGGTGTAAGCGTCCAGTTTTTCATGGGGTTATCAATAATCGTTTTATTAGGTATGAGAACTAGATTATTATCTGCCTGTTTAATAATAAACTTATCTAACTGTATTTCCATCACCTCACCAGAAAAATCTGTAGTCTCTATCCAGTCACCTACCTTAACCTGTTTACGGAAAGAAAGTACGATACCACTTATTATATTAGAAAGCGACCCTTGTAACGCTAGACCTATTACCAGTCCAGATATACCAGCACCAGCAATAATACCTTGCACGGCATCATTAAGTTGTAGCACACTCATGGCTATAAAAATCCCACCCAACACTACGATAATTGCTACCACTTTACCAGCAAGTCTTTTGACACTTTCCTGTGCATTGTGCCCCATAAGTTTACGCACTCCTTTATCTACATATTTTGAAATAAAATAAGAGATAAGAAGAACAATAACTGCTATTCCTAAATTAGGTAGCAAACGCACAAAAGAATTATACCAGCCAGTGAGTTGACCCCATATCAAGGTTCCACTGTCCTTCAATTCAGGTAAATTCTTTACTGCTTCTTCGGTTTGTTGTAATAGTATCATAGGGTCAAATCTAATACTATAAAAACCCCAACCCATATTCATTAACATGGTTTAACTACTTTATCTCATTTTTAAGATAGTTTTTATAACAATCCCTATGCTATTTAACTTTTAAACTAAAAAACCTCTATTTAAACAGTAGTTCTATAATTTTTTCATATCACTCGATGACTTATCAATAACTTGTATCTTTATCCCATGAAAAACATTATAATTACGCTTATCATATCGATTTCTCTCATCTCTTGTAAAAACAATAAAGAGGTTCTAGAATCATTCTCTACAGTAACAGAAAATCAACTACTTGATAACGACACATTAATAGCCTCTAATCTGTCCTTAATGTCGCAAATTGAAAACAAAGCGATGACACAACCAGATAAATATGCTCAAATTTACAGCCAGTCCTTAGAGTTTCACGACAAAATTTCTACCCTAGATAATCAATTAAAAGAGATTATTACGAGCATTCATGATCATATAGGAGAAACAACTGATTATTCTAAAATGGGAGATAACTTAGATAATTTATTATTTAATCAAGACGGCACACCTGCTGCCACTGGTGAAAAAATAATCCAGGCTTTAACAGATTTCAATACGACCACACAAGACCAACTCTTCTTTTATCCAAAAGCAGAAAAAATCATGAAAGAACATTTCACTGTAGAAACTGTTCAAAATCGTGAGGGTAAAGAAATCACTTACCTAGACTATCACTTTAAAGGATATCCTGCTATCGCATCTATTGCAAAAATAACAACCCTACAAAACGATGCCTTACAGACAGAAAATCAATTCTTAAGAGAATTAATAGAAAACCCAGAACACTAAAAAATTCCAGCATTAAAATCTTGAATAATTCCCTAAAGACTATCTTTGCAAAATGGAACATAAAGCAGGATTTGTAAACATAGTAGGTAACCCTAACGTAGGTAAAAGTACGTTAATGAACTCACTGGTAGGTGAACGTCTATCTATTATCACATCAAAAGCACAGACTACACGTCACCGTATTCTAGGTATTGTAAACGGAGAAGATTTTCAGGCCGTAATTAGTGACACACCAGGTATTATAAAACCAGCATACAAGCTTCAAGAAAGTATGATGGAGTTTGTAAAAAATGCTTTTGAAGATGCAGACTGTATTCTTTATATGGTAGAACTAGGCGAGAAAGAACTAAAAAATGAGGCATTTGAAAAACGATTGACCTTTGCAGAAGTTCCTGTTTTTGTAATTATTAATAAAATAGATCAAGGAGATCCAGAATCACTTGCTGAAGCTCTAGAACACTGGAAAGAAAGACTACCTAACGCAGAGATTTTTGCCATTAGTGCTTTAAAAAACTTTGGTGTTCCAGAATTACTTGCTCGCATTGTAGAAACCCTACCTGCTTCTCCTGCATTTTACCCCAAAGATGCTTTAACTGATAAGCCAGAACGCTTCTTTGTTAACGAGAGCATCAGAGAGAAAATCTTGATTCATTACAAAAAGGAAATTCCTTATTCTGTAGAAATCGATACAGAAGAGTTTTTTGAAGATGAAAAAATCATCAGAATACGCTCTGTCATCATGGTAGAACGCGAGACTCAAAAGGGAATCATCATCGGCCATAAAGGAACTGCTATTAAACGTGTAGGTACAGAGGCTAGAAAAGATTTACAAAAATTCTTCGGTAAACAAGTTCATATCGAGTTGTATGTAAAAGTGAATAAAAACTGGCGTAGCAACGAGAAACAGTTGAGACGTTTCGGTTATAAAGGAGATAATAAATAAAAAATCACACTTTACAATCTCATTAATAAATCCCTTGCAATCATAGTTGTAAGGGATTTTTTTTTGCTTTGTTACGCTTTCGCGAAAGCGGAATTTCAATAAACATCTAAAAAAGTTCCAACTACCAGACAACCTTTTTAAAACACTCTCGTCTTTATAAGTAGAAAGCATGTAAATTGTGAAAGTGATACAACTATATACTAACGAGAAAAAGCTGATTCAAAAAGCTGCCCAAGGCGATAGAAAATCGCAGAAGCACCTATTTGATAAGCACGCACCTAAGATGTTGAGTGTATGCCGTCAGTATATCTCGCCAGTAGAGACTGCTGAAGAAATCATGTTAAATGGATTCTTTAAAACCTTTACAAAATTAGACAGCTTTTCTCATCAAGGCAGCTTTGAAGGCTGGGTGCGCAGGATTATGGTAAGAGAATGTATCGATCACTTGAGAAAGAAAGATCCTTTTAAATTTAAGGATGAGATCGATGAGCAAAAAATAGGTTGCGAAGATATAGACGAAGAAGAATCTGACTTGCCACTAGATCTTATACAAGAATGTGTAGATAATTTACCCCATGGATACAAAAGCGTCTTTATGATGTATGCCGTAGATGGTTTTAAACACAAAGAAATTGCACAAGCTTTAAACATAAGTGAGAACACGAGTAAAACACAGTATCGCAAGGCTAGAATAATGTTACAGGCCGAAGTACAACAAATAAGAAAGCAACGTTATGAAGCTTAAAAACATAAAAAACTCTTTTAATAATCGTGAGATAGAACCTAGCGCTGGCGCATGGGATCAACTAGCAGCACGATTAGATCAAGAAGAAAAGAACAAGAAAAAACCATTTATATATTGGTTGGGTGCTATTGCGGCTATTTTTATTTTAGGTGTGGTTTTATATCCGTATTTAAATGGTGATTCTATACCACTAGAAAATAATGAAAACACCATCGTTTTAGAAGACACAACTCCTACTAAAGAATCAACCGGTAAAAAGAGCGATATAGCCTTAGAAAATAAATTAGATTTTGAAGAAAAAACAGAAAGCTCTGTAGAGAAACAATTAATCAAAAACACAACTCCTACCGCCGTATCAGAAAAAAGAAAACAAAAAAGACCTTCTCACATTGCTAGCGTTTCTAAAACAATAGTAAATAAGCAAATAGTAAATGAAGAATCAACTGTAAAGAAGATAAAAACAAACTCCTCTATAGAAGACAACAGCATCAATCCTTTATTATCTAATCCTATTGCACAAATAACACCTAAGAAACTTACTGCCGAAGAAGAAATGGAATTGCTTTTAAATGAAGCGATGCAAAATACTCCCAAGACAGTAATTGCAACTAAAGAATACAATATAGACCAACTGGTGCGAGAAAGTGAATGGGATCTAGAGGCAGATAAACGCAATAAAGTTAACAACGCCATCTTTAACCAACTAGGCAAACTTAAAAACGAAGCTCTTACACTGATTAGCAAGAAATAATCAACTCTTTTTTAAAATTTAAAAACAGCTGTTTTAAAAACGGACAGCCACACTTATATCTAAAAACCACTATTATGAAAACAAATCAACTATTATTCATCACAGTGATACTCATGATTATCACGACCTCCATCTCTTATGCTCAAGAAAACGCAAATGAAAATTATGTTTCCATTGAAAAGAGACTAGATGCCGAAATACTCAAAATGAGAGAACAAGCGGTTGAACACGAAGAAAAGCAAAAAGAAAAGCTTAAAAATAAAATTGAAGAAATAAATAAGCTATTGGATAAAAATGAAATATCTAACGGAGAGGCTAATACACAAAAAAAAGAAGCTGCCGAAAATGCAGCTCAAGGTATCATTGCATACCAACAATTAATGGATTCCAAAATAGACTACATGAGAGCAAGAAATGTAGTAGAAAAAAGTGGACAATGGGTAGAACTAAACCCAATAGACTACGAGGTAAAGATTTTTAACGAACACAATAGAAATTATAAAAAATACCAACGCACTCATTCTGGATTAGTTCTAGGCTTAGGTTACAATTATATGAATGGAGACAATCTAGACATAGATGACTTTAGTTATAAAAACAACAATTTCCTACAATTGGGTCTTCAATTTTCTACACGATTAAACAAAGACAAAGGTTTGTTTAGAGTAAAGTATGGTCTAGACATGATCTTGCATTCTACCGAATTAAATGGAAACAGAGCAGTTACTATCGGCGGTTCGAACACAAACATCGAACCTATAGGTTTTGATGTTAAAAAGGCTCAATTCACTCAACTACAATTTGTAGCTCCATTTCACTTAGTAATAGGAGGAAGTAATCGTAAAGACTATGAAGATGGTCGTGTAAGATTTGATTATTACGACAATTGGGAATTCGGATTAGGTGGATTTGCAGGATTTAATGTTTCCTCAACTTTGAATTATAAATTTAAGCAAGACGGAAGAACGGTACGACAGGAAACTACAAATGCTTTTGACACTAATCCTTTTGTTTACGGACTTGATGCCTATGTTAGTAAAGGTTCCATCTCCTTGTTCGGTCGTATGAATTTAAATGATGTGTTTAAATCTGGATCTGTAGATGCTCAGTATGTGAGTTTCGGTATACGATTCCAATAACTTTATTTTAATCTAGCCAGTAAAGTCCTTGCGTTAAATCGTAAGGGCTTTTTTTTAGTTTAAAACATATTAGATATTAATTATGTCTCCATCTATTATTCAGCGATACTATGCGTAAGGCTTACTTTTAATTGCTGGCTCATTCTTTGTAGAGTTTATAGAAGGAGATCTATGAAAATAATAACCTATTCATATTTTAGCACTAGTATCAACTTTGTTGTAAAGAAGAAGAAGAAAGACTACGACAGAACTTTAGTTTTAAACTTTCACCCTACGTTGTGATATAAAGTAAAGCTAAATCATATTATTTAAACTCTAAAAGAGCGTTGTTTTGATACTATCTATCACTGTATAGAAATACATATATAGATGGTTATTAGTCTCGCTTTCGCGAAAGCGGAACTTTCATAAAGTTTAACTAGAAAATAAGGCACAAAAAAAAGCCTTTCAGAAAACTGAAAGGCTTTTAATAATGAGGTTGCTTTACAATTAAGCCATAGCATTCACTTGCTTTGTAAGCTTAGATTTAAGGTTACCTGCTTTATTAGCATGTATAACATTATTCTTAGCTAGCTTATCAAGCATAGAAGTTACTTCTGTAAGAAGCTTTTGAGCAGCTGTCTTATCTTCTGTTTCTTTTAACGCTTTGATTGCATTACGCGTAGTTTTGTGCTGATACTTATTTCTAAGTCTCGCTACTTCATTTCTACGAATTCTTTTTAAAGCACTTTTGTGATTTGCCATATCTTGTAAAACTTGATCCTTTTATAGATCGATTTAATTTGTAGCCCGTAGGGGAATCGAACCCCTCTTACATGGATGAAAACCATGCGTCCTAGCCGATAGACGAACGGGCCATTGCGTTTGCTCGTTTAAGCGGTTGCAAAGATAGTCCCTTTTTTTAATTGCGCAATAGAAAAATGAAAAAAATTCAATTTTTTTTTGATTTTAATTAATACGCCTTTGCAAAAAGCACTCTTTTATTAGACTTCTTCCCAGTAAACACGCACTCTCCAGGCTCTTCTACAGCATCCAGAGGTATACATCTAATTGTTGCCTTAGTAAGATCTTTTATTTTATCCTCGGTCTCCATAGTTCCATCCCAGTGTGCAGAAATAAAGCCACCTTTAGCTTCTAGAACCTCTTTAAACTCATCAAAACTATTTACTTCAGTAATATGAGTATTTCTATAATTCAATGCCTTATCATGAAGCGCTTGCTGTATTTCGGCTAATAAATCTTTAACCTTAGTTGCAATTCCGTCTATAGAAGTAGTTTCTTTAGAAAGTGTATCTCTACGTGCTAGCTCTACCGTACCATTTTCTAGATCTCTAGAACCTATAGCTATTCTTAAAGGAACACCTTGTAATTCATGCTGCGCAAATTTTGCTCCAGGCCTTAAAGTATCTCTAGAATCAAATTTAACGGTTACACCTAAAGATCTTAACTCTTTAACAATACCGTTCACTACTTCTGAAATAGCCTCTAATTGTTCTTCATTTTTAAAAATAGGAACAATCACTACCTGATTAGGTGCCAAGTTAGGAGGCAGTACTAATCCTTGATCATCACTATGCGTCATGATAAGCGCGCCCATTAATCTAGTAGACACACCCCATGATGTTGCCCACACATGTTCTTGCTTCCCTTCTTTAGAAGTGAACTTTACGTCAAAGGCTTTTGCAAAATTTTGACCTAAGAAATGACTCGTCCCAGCTTGTAGCGCTTTTCCATCCTGCATTAAAGCCTCAATACAATAAGTCTCATCTGCTCCAGCAAAACGTTCACTTTCTGTTTTTAACCCTTTAATAACTGGAATAGCCATAAAGTTCTCTGCAAAATCAGCATAGATATCATTCATTTGTTCTGCCTCGGCAATAGCCTCTTTTTTAGTGGCATGGGCTGTATGTCCTTCTTGCCATAAAAATTCTGCAGTACGGAGAAACAATCTGGTCCTCATCTCCCATCTCATAACATTTGCCCATTGATTAATAAGCAATGGTAAATCTCTATACGACTGGATCCAACCTTTGTAGGTATTCCAAATAATAGCCTCACTAGTAGGTCTTACTACCAGCTCTTCTTCTAACTTTGCATTAGGATCTACTCTTAACTTACCTGGATTATCTGGATCATTTTGCAGTCTATAATGTGTTACAACAGCACATTCTTTTGCAAATCCTTCAGCATTTTTTTCTTCTGCTTCAAAAAGACTTTTCGGAACTAGTAATGGGAAATAAGCATTTTGATGGCCAGTTTCTTTAAACATGCGATCTAATTCCGCTTGCATTTTCTCCCAAATAGCATAACCATACGGCTTAATAACCATACAACCTCTTACGGCGCTATTTTCTGCAAGATCTGCTTGAACTACTAGTTCGTTATACCATTTAGAGTAGTCTTCGCTACGAGTCGTAAGGTTTTTACCCATAATATTTATTTTGGCACAAAACTTGTGCTATTATTAGAACTTTGTTAATTGCTTTTTATGCTTGACAAAACTACTTATTTTTATCAAACGCTATCAAATAAATATATCATGAAAAAACTTAACTTAAGAAATACTGCTTTTTACAACACAGCAGCAATGATTTTACTAGCTGCTGTAATCACCTCTTGCGGTTCTTACCAAAGTGTTTCATACAATGATGGAATTTATGGTGATAACGATTACAATACTACTACAGAAAATCCTGAACCAGTAGGATATGAAGATAATTCCTCTTCTTATTATCAATCTTTATTTCAAGAAGGTGCAGATAGCCATGGAAATAATTTTTCTGAAGAAGCTGTTTTTACAGATGTAGAAAACTACTCATCAAGCAGTTATAACGAATCTGACCCTGACTACACAGCTAGTTATGGTGGTGGTGAGCCTGGATGGGGCACTAACCCTTCAGAGGTAACTGTTAATTATTACAGCAGTGGCTGGAATAACGGATTCGGTTGGGGAAATGGTTTCTACGGAAACGGTTTTGGATACAATAACTGGGGCTGGAATGGTGGTTTCTACGGTTTCAATAGATTTGGTTGGAACAATTATGGCTATGGAGGTTTTTACGGTAACAGATTCGGCTACGGATGGAACAACTACGGATACAATGGTTTTTACGGTAATTATTATGGCGGTTACTATGGAGGATACTTTGGTAATGGATATAATAGATATTACAGAAACAACAGACGTAATAACGTAAGCGGATATGCTTATCAAAACTCTAATCGAGGATCTAGAGGACAATTACTAAACTCTAGAGGTCGTTCTACTTACAATGGAAGAAGCGCCACTTATAGCAGAAACAATACTACAAGCGGTCGCTCTACTGCTACCACTAGAAGCGCTACTAACAGCAGAAATCGTTCAACCAGAGCTAGTAATTCTAGATCAACTACTACAAGAAGAAGTACCACAACGCGTAGATCTTCTTCTACAGTAAGAAGAAGCTCTAGTCCTACGAGAAGCAATACGGGAACAATGAGAACTACAAGATCTACAAGAAGTAATACGGGAACGATGAGATCTTCTGGATCTTCTAGCCGTTCCTCTAGTAGAGCAAGATCATCTAGCTCTAGCTCAAGATCTTCAAGCGGTTCTAGATCAAGTGGTAGATCTTCTGGTAGAAGAGGTTAATATTCAAACATTTAAAACATGAAAAATATTTTAATTTTAAGCGCGCTATTTGCTAGCGCGTTTTTTAGTAGCGCCCAGAGCGTAAGTGATGGATTACTTTATACAGGTCAGGATTTAAAAGGAACAGCTCGCTATAGAGGTTTAAGTGGTGCTTTTGGAGCATTAGGTGGCGACCTTAGTGCCATAGGATCTAACCCTGCAAGTTCTGTAGTTTTTGCAAATAATTATGCCGGTGTTTCTTTAAATTTTACCGGTAGTGATAACACATCAAATTATTTTGGCACAACAACATTTTCTGATGAATCTGACATAGATATAAATCAAGCAGGTGGCGTGTTAGTTTTTCAAACGCCTGAGAACAGAACGGTGACTAAATTTGCGATGAGTCTCAATTACGACACGACTAGAAACTTTGACAACTCTCTAAGAGTAATAGGAACAAGCCCTACCTCTATATCACAATATTTTTTAAATAATGCATCTGGCATAGCCGTAGACAATTTTACCGTTAGAACTGCCGAAGGTGAAACAACAAGCGATCTATATCGCTTTTTAGGACAAGATTTAGGATTCGGAGCACAACAAGGCTTTTTAGGTTATGAATCTTTTTTAATCAATTCTACCACAGACAGCCCTAATGGAAATACTGATTTAACTAACACTGTTTACACCAGCGCTACTGGAACAGGCAGTTTTAATCAAGATTACCTGGTTGAAACAACTGGTTACAACAGCAAATTCAGTTTTAACGGCGCACTTGAATTAAATAAAAAATGGAATCTAGGTATCAACCTCAACTCTCACATTATAAGTTCAGAGAGATTTACAAGTATAGAAGAAAGAAATTCTAATACTGACGCTACGATAACCGACGTGAGATTTGACAACCGCTTATCTACCGAAGGTAACGGATTTTCTTTTCAACTAGGGATGATAGGTAAAGTTACTGACAACATAAGAATAGGTGCTACTTATGAATCACCTACATGGTACACCATAGAAGAAACACAAATTCAAGAAATCACAACCATAAGCAATGATGGAGCAATAGCGACTGTATCACCTAATGTCTTAAACGTATTTGCTCCATATGAATTAAGATCACCAGGAAGCGTTACTGGTAGCATCGCTTATATATTTGGTAAAAAAGGACTATTAAGCCTGGATTACACTTCTAGAGATTATAGCCAGCTTAAATTTAGCCCAGACGATAGCGATCTATTCGTAAACAACAACGCTTTTATTGACAGCAACCTTTCTAGAGCATCGAGTGTAAGAATAGGTGGTGAATACCGTATAAATAACTGGACATTAAGAGGTGGATACCGTATAGAAGAATCTCCTTATGATAATAAAGCTATCATGGACGATCTTACAGGTTACAGTCTAGGCTTAGGTTACTCATGGGGTAAAACTATTCTAGATATTTCTTATGACCATTCTGAAAGAGATTACAGTCAGCAATTATTTGACAGTGGTCTAGACACACCAGCTGGCGTTCTTAATGAGCTTGATAATATTGTGGTAACTTTAGGTTTTAATTTATAAATAGCTTCTCGCTTCTCCTATAGCGACACACAAAAAAACACAGAGCATCTACTATGAAGTAGATGCTTTTTTTATGGACCTAAAATCTCTAAACAAAGATACTAACGCGTAAAATCGACCTGAAATAAAACAATGTATCAAAGCATCTTTTTACAACACACCGTATAGGTAATAACCTAATAGACTACAAAAAGATATAAAAGACACGATAAAAAGAACTATTGAAACCCATCAATAGAGTAAATTAATTATTGTGAAGATGGTAGTAATTCCGCTTTCGCGAAAGCGGAACTGATATCTAACTAAAAATAACTTATCTGGAACACGACCTTTATAAACGCAAAAAGCACATCTTAATCGATGTGCTTTTTATATTTATGAGTAGTGATCTCTTACCTTTTCATTGCAAAGTGACCAGAAGCCTCTCTTTGCTCTCCATCAAATGCATATTCAATTTTAAACCAATAATCTGTACTAGGTAAAGGCTGGCCATTATAATTCCCATCCCATCCTGGACCTGCTACATCCAGTTGTTTAATTAGCTTTCCATATCTATCAAAAATATAAAGAACCGTACCTGGTAAGCGATCTCCACCTACTATGTTCCAAGTGTCATGAATACCGTCTGCGTTAGGCGTGAAATAATCTGGATAACCGAATACGAATATATCCACCACTATCTCGCCACAACCACTTCTCTCTGCTATGGTTACCGTATGCGGTCCAGGCTCTACATTATTAAATGTACCATTATTTACATAAGGACCATCATCTAGCCTAAACCAGTATTGATCTGGACCTTCAGCAGTTACTATTACTTGATGGTCTTTATCAAAAGGATCTGTAGTAATATCGATATCATATACATCTGGAACGCTAGAGATGCGCACATTAGTCGTCTCATTATTAGAACAACCTGTAACAACATTAGTTGCTATAACTTCATAATCACCACCTTCAGACACATCTATAGACGCTATACTTGCAGCTATTGCCGTACCATCTAGTGACCACTCAAAGGAATAATCTGTATTATTTAAACCTGTATCCAAGGTTACAGGACCATTTACTAGGTTACCAACTTCATCCAGACAAAGCACATACTGATCTAATAAAGAAGGAGCAGGAAGTTCATTAAATATAAGATCTAGAGTTGTGAAACTAAAACAGTCTGTATTATCGTCATCTACTCTTACTATTAAAGTAGTGTCCGAAGAGTAATCAAAGTTTCCAGTGATTCCGTTTACTTGATTATCAGCATCAGTCTGATTTGTGTAGTAAACCACTGTAGAACCTACTTGTCCTGTTGTTACCTCAGCACTTGCCAGACTAACATCTACCGTAGCCGTTCCATTACCGTTATCACAAGATTCTAATGCGTTAGGTACAATAGCTATAGGCGCATCTACTGCCTCAATAGTAAAATCTCCCATAGCAAAACAGCCTGTCGCCGTAAATTCTATTCTATAATAAATAGTTTGTGGGCTACTAGTATTATCATAGCTAGCATCATTCAATGCATTCACACCAGACAACGCGTCGGCTTGAGCATCGTGAAATGTAACAAGTGTACCTACTTGTCCATTTGTTATTTGAGTAGTTGTCTCACTCAGGATAAATGTTGCAGCGCCATCGCCATCTTCATCACACTCTTCTATTAAAAAAGTAGGAATAGTGACTGGCACATCGCCTACTATTAAATCAAATGTAGTCGTGTCTGAACAGCCTGTTACATTATTCTCTACCGATACCGTTATCGTTTCTGGACTAGAAACATTTACATAAGGCGAAGTAATTGCGCCAGATGCATTACTGTAAGTAATTGTATAATCTGCAGGATTTAATCCATTTAAAATAGTCGCGTCGTTTTGTGTTAAATCAAAAGACTCTACTCCATCACCGCTAGGATCATCACATAAAGTAAGGTCTGGAGCACTGGTTATAGTAGGTGATTCATTGATAATTAAATCAAATGATGTAGAAGCAGTACATAGTACATTTTCCAAACTCTCAACACGTACATATATTGTTTGTGGATTTGAGATATTAGTATAAGATGTAGTAGATAATGGATTTGCTCCACTATCAGCATCTGCTTGTGATTCATGATAAGAAACTATAAACATTAAAGGGTCTTGTGCTTGCAATACTTGTGCTGTATAAGCATCAAATTGAAAACCACCTAAACCATCGTTACTTGAGTCATCACACACCTCAACATCTGGTAAAGGATTTGCGATAGCTAATGCATTTACTACTAACTGAAATGACCCTGTACTGTCATCACAAAGTGAATTAACACTATTAACTATTCTAACGTATATCGTTTGAGGACTAGACGTATTTTGATAATTTGCTTCATCAATTATGGCATTAGTTCCCGATTGAGCGTCTGCTAGAGTTTCATAAAACTCAACATTAAATAAAGCAGGATCTTGTCCATTTAGGATACCTACCTCTTGACTATTAAGGTCAAATATATCTACACCATCGTTGGTAACATCATCACAAACTACCATGTCATCAACTACATTGTAAACTGGCTGAGCAACAAGAGCTAT
The DNA here is from genome assembly GCF_045063745.1 of Nonlabens sp. Asnod2-A12. Taxonomy (NCBI): domain Bacteria; kingdom Pseudomonadati; phylum Bacteroidota; class Flavobacteriia; order Flavobacteriales; family Flavobacteriaceae; genus Nonlabens; species Nonlabens sp. Asnod2-A12. The sequence goes on from NZ_JBEFOB010000003.1 coordinate 1,598,104, forward strand.
TTCAAAACTCATGTCTGCATTAAAACAATTTGATGTAAGATCACTTTCTATCCTCACAAAAATAGTCTGAGGAGAAGATGTATTCCCATAAGCAGCAGGATTCATAATAGGATTTGCTCCTATTAAAGCATCTGCTGGAGAGGTGTGATAAGTTATTAGATAGTTTAAAGGGGCAGCCGGAGTTCCTTGAGCCTGACCTGCTATAATAACAGGTTCATTAACCGTTAAATCAAAAAGCTCTACACCATCATTAGCAAAATCGCATAATTCTAGATCTTGTAAAACAACTGTTTGTGGTGCTGGAGCAACAATTATATCAAATGTTCCTGTAGCATTACAAGTAGCATCTGTACTGTTTTCTATTCTCACATATATAGTTTCTACAGGAGAAATTACATTTGTGTAAGCATCAGGATTAACGATAGCATTTACGTTATTATCAGCATCTGCTTGTGTTGTGTGAAAAGTAACAATATTATCTGCAGGATCTTGTCCGTTTAAAATCCCAGCAGACTGAGAAGTAAGATCAAAAACTTCAAAACCATCGTTTGTAGAGTCATCACAAAGAACCAGATCATCCACAGGTGTAAAAACAACATTCCCTATTCTTATCTCAAAAGAATCTAGATTATTACAACCACTCGCTCCTTCTGTAATTCTAGTATAGATAGTTTGAGGGTTTGATATATTGGTATAAGCAGTAGGGTTAGTAATAGGATTGGTATTATTTTCTGCATCAGTAAGGGTTTCAAAATAACTAACTACATGGTTCGTACCACTAAGACCATTTAAAATAGGAGCATCATTAACCGTTAAATCTACTACCGCGGTAGAACCAGTAGGATCACAAATAACAATATCGTTAGGTGCACCTGACAGTATAGGAGCAACAACATCTATACATACTTGCTCTGTATAAGAACAACCGTGATTATCTGTAAACACATAATCATAACAGTTTAAACCCTCCATTGATGGTGTCACAGAAACGATATCACCTGTATTCATAGCTATATCTGGATTTGCTTGCCATGCTGCGGTAGTCTCAAGAGGTGTAAAAGAAAGATCTGAAGGAATAATCGCTGGGTCGAAATTAAGCCCCCAATAGAAAATATTACCATTGTCAGATGTTAAATTATCTGTGATAGTAATACACCACGACCCATTTAATGGAGAGCCTATAAAAGTACTATATGGATCTACAGGCAAGTAATCCCCAGCTGGTATAGTAGTATTACTACCAGCAGCTTGTATCCACGTTTGTGTTGCACTTTCTGTAAAAACATAGTCAAAACCTGTTCCTGCAGTAAGATCTGCATCATTATCAATAGGTATACCCAAGAAAGTAGAACCACCACCACTTGTATGAAGATCTACTGATGTACCATTAGGAGCATTAACCGTAACTTGAAGATCACCTAGGTAAGAATGTTCCATATTAAGAAATATATCTACGATGTCGCTAGCACTAGTGACTAATGCCCCAGGAGCAAATAAATCTACATCAATACATGTTACATAACTCACACCGTTACCATCAGGTAAAAATGTTAAACCTGTTACTGGTGGAGAAACTGGTATAGCAAACTCCTGCGCAGTAACTACACCTCTAAGAGTAGTCGATTCTCCAAAACACAGGACGGTATCGTCTGCCATGGTACCTGTAAAATCAGGATCTGTAGAGACTTGAACTACTAAATCTATTTCATCTCTATCTGTACAATCATTACTATCTGTAACAACAAATCTTGTTTGATATATTCCAGACGCTGTATATGTTTCTGTTTGAACTTGCCCCATATTCAACCCATTACCATTTGCTAGGTCCCATTCATATGTTGCACCAGTTCCATCGATACTAAAAGTTGCAGACCCATCAAAGGTCACTGTATCTCCTTGACATATTCTTAGTATACCATCTGCATCAATTGCTGGAGTAGTAGTTATAGAGGTCGTAATCGTCTGACATGGGTCAAAACAAGTTCTTCTTGCTCTCCATCCAGAACTCACTCCAGAACCATTAGAGACAAATCTTACTGTAAGACATCCCGTAGGGTTAGCTGCACTAGCTTCAAACAAACCTGCCGCTGCAGTAGTGTCAGTAATAGTACCTAATACTGCAGCTGCTGTAGAATCTCCATCATAGATAGTTACCACATCACCAGCTAATAAACCGACCTGTAAAAAATCCAACTGCATTCTATCTGTATCAATAGCAGGACAGAAAACAGAAATATTATCTTCATTATTCAGGTAATTTTGATTACCCTGACTATCATTAAACACCGTTAAACCACAACCTACAAAACGAAATCCATTACCGCCATTAGTACCTTGAGGCATATTTATATTAGTCTGTGCTACAGAAAAATAAGAGCTAATTAGGATTAAAAAAAATAAGATTCTTTTCATCATTTACAGTTTTGAATATGAGTGGGCTTTTTTCTAAACAACAAATATGAGAAATATTGTTAACTATTACTTAACGTAACATAGTTAATCTTAGTCTAAATCTAACAAAACAATGCACTTATGCCTTTCAATGTGTAAATTTGCATTTAAAATAAATTGCCGCTATTAATTGCAGTACCTATATGAAAATTGACGACCTATTAGATAATATTGAAGATCACGATCACCTTTCTTCAAACGAGCAAACCCCTTTACGTCCAGATGCATTTGAATTAAGCGATGCTGATAAAATAGAATCTATAAAAAAAGATGTCTATAGTATACTAGAAACTCTAGGTATGGACATGACAGACGACAGCATTAAAGGAACACCTAATCGTGTTGCAAAAATGTTTGTGAATGAAATTTTTGGAGGTTTACGCCCAGATAAAAAACCTAACGCTAGTACTTTTGACAACAAGTATAAGTATAATGAGATGCTAGTAGAAAAAGACATAGTGGTTTATTCTACATGTGAGCATCATTTATTACCTATAGTAGGTCGTGCACACGTTGCCTATATTTCTAACGGTAGCGTAGTAGGACTTTCTAAGATGAATCGCATCGTAGATTATTATGCAAAACGTCCACAGGTTCAAGAACGTCTTAATATACAGATTGTACGTGAGTTACAAAAAGTAATGAATACAGAAGATGTAGCGTGTATTATAGACGCAAAACACCTTTGTGTTAACAGTCGTGGTATTAGAGATATAGAGAGCAGTACCGTTACAGGAGAATTCGGTGGTAAATTTAAAGATCCAGAAGTAAAAAGGGAATTCCTAGATTACATTAAAATGGAGACCAAGTTTTAAATCACCCATTTACTTAGAATAAATTTAAAATCTAAACTAGCAATTAAGCTCTATTAGATATTTACGTTTATTTTTGAGAATAATTAGTATTGAGATTCCGCTTTCGCGAAAGCGAGATCAACACCATCAACATCACATAAAAACAAGTCATGGCGCTTTATCAAGACAATGAATTAAGGATTTACAATTCCATAAAAGGCGAAAAAGAGGTTTTCAAATCGATTACTGAAGGTCGCATAGGAATGTACGTTTGTGGACCTACCGTTTACAGCAATGTACATTTAGGAAATTGCCGTACGTTTATCAGTTTTGATATGGTTTTTAGATATCTTAAACACTTAGGGTATAAAACACGTTATGTACGTAACATTACAGACGCCGGCCACTTAACAGATGACGCAGATGAAGGTGAAGATAAAATTTCTAAAAAAGCAAGGTTAGAAAAAATAGAACCTATGGAAGTAGTACAGCAATACACGCTGGACTTTCATACGGTAATGAAGCAATTTAATGCCTACCCACCTAGTATAGAACCTACTGCTACAGGTCACATAGTAGAGCAAATAGAGATTATTAAAACGATCATGAAAAATGGATATGCCTATGAAAAAAATGGCTCTATCTATTTTAACGTGGTTAAATTTAATGAAGACCATGAGTATGGTAAATTAAGTGGTCGCAATCTAGAAGATATGATGGCCAACTCTCGTGAACTGGCTGCTCAAAGCGATAAAGAAAACCCAGCAGACTTTGCTTTATGGAAAAAAGCAAGTCCAGAGCATATTATGAGATGGCCTAGTCCATGGGGTGATGGTTTTCCTGGCTGGCACCTAGAATGTACAGTAATGAGTTCTAAATACCTAGGAGAAACATTTGACATACACGGTGGTGGAATGGATCTTAAATTCCCACATCACGAGTGCGAAATAGCACAAGGTGAGGCCGCACATGGCCACAGCCCTGTAAATTACTGGATGCATGCAAACATGCTGACTTTAAACGGTCAGAAAATGTCTAAATCTACTGGAAATAGCATTTTACCGGTAGAGCTTTTTACTGGAGAAAACGACTTTATGCAAAAAGCATTTGCACCTAGTGTTGTGCGCTTTTTCATGATGCAAGCTCATTATAGATCTATTTTAGATTTTAGTAATGATGCAATTCTTGCTGCAGAAAAAGGTTTTAACAGACTTACAGAAGCAATGAAGGTTATGGATAAATTACCTGTATCTAAAACCTCTTCTATAGATCTATCTTCATGGAAAGCAAAATGTTATGCTGCCATGAATGATGATTTTAACACACCTATTCTTATTGCAGAGCTTTTTGATGCAGTAAAAATGATTCATTCTATCAATGATGGAAATGCAACCATCACAGCAAGCGATCTAGCAGACCTTCAAGAAACGATGAACGCATTTTTCTTTGATGTCTTAGGTCTACAAGACGCCAAAGAAGAAGGAAGCGCATCACTTAATAAAGGAATGGATGGTGCGATGAAATTAATAATCGACCTGAGAGCAACGGCAAGAGCTAATAAAGACTGGAGCACCAGTGATAAAATAAGAGACGAACTAGCTGCGGCTGGAATTTCTTTAAAAGATGGCGCTGAAGGGACTAGTTATAGTGTTGATTAAGGATTATTGATTAGAGATTTTTGATTTAAAACAAATCAAAAATCTCCAAAACTAAAAAGTAATTTCAGAAATTAAGACATCTATCTGGGTTTATGAAAAAAATACTAGCATATCCGTTTTTGTTGATTATCAGATTTTATCAGTCGGTGATATCACCTTTTACACCTGCTAGTTGTCGCTACTCTCCTACTTGTTCTCAATATTCTAAAGAAGCATTGATCAAACACGGTGCTTTTAAAGGTGGCTGGCTTGCTTTAAAGCGTATTTTTAGTTGTCATCCTTTTGGTGGTAGTGGTTATGATCCTGTGCCTTAGAAAATTTGACTGAGCGTCAGTCGAAACCTTTTTTTTTAGATCGTACAGTCTATTTTCGTAAATAAGCGTTCTCGACTGCGCTCGAACTGACATCAGTTTTTATTTTCAATTTAGATTTAGATTTAGATTTAAGTTTGAACTTGAACCTTCTTACCTTAGCATTAAAAATTAAAAATCTTGACTTCTACTCAAATACTTATTACCATAGCTTGTTACTTTGCAGTACTTGTTGCTATCTCATTTATTGTTGGTCGTAAAAGTGATAATGCCACTTTCTTTAGAGGTAATCGATCATCGCCTTGGTTTATTGTCGCTTTTGGGATGATAGGTGCATCGCTTAGTGGTGTGACCTTTATCTCAGTTCCTGGTGCGGTAGAAGAAGGTGCCATGAATTATTTTCAAGTAGTACTGGGTTATGTAGTCGGTTATTTAGTCATAGGTACTGTGCTATTACCACTTTATTATAAAATGAACCTCACTTCTATTTACAGTTACCTCAACGATAGATATGGAAGTGCTGCTCAATTTACCGGTTCTAGCTTCTTCATACTTTCTCGTGTGGTAGGTGCTAGTTTTAGATTATATCTGGTTGCTGGTGTGTTGCAAGAATTTGTGTTTGAAAGTATGGGTGTGGAGTTTTGGCAAACGGTTACCCTTACCGTCATTCTTATCTGGTTGTACACTTTTAAATCTGGAATCAAAACAATAGTCTGGACAGACACACTACAGACTTTGTTTATGTTAATAGCCGTAGGTGTCGGTATTTATTACATTTCAGACAGTCTTAACCTCAATGGTATCGGTGAGATTACTGGCTTTATAGCAGATAGTGATTTATCGCAAATCTTCTTTTTTGACGACTGGAAAAGTGGTCAGCATTTTGTTAAACAGTTTTTATCAGGTGCTTTTATTGCTATTGTAATGACAGGACTGGATCAAGATATGATGCAAAAAAACTTGACCTGTCGCAGCCTTAAAGATGCTCAAAAAAACATGTTTTGGTTTACTATTGTGTTGACTTTTGTGAACTTGTTATTCTTAGGATTAGGTGTTTTGCTTACCGCTTTTGCAAAAGCGGAATTAACAGGTGGCTACAAAGACAGTTTATTTGCTTGTATATCCGTACAAAGTGGCATGGGAATAGGTATAGGACTCGTTTTTATTCTAGGGCTGGTTGCCGCAGCATACTCTAGTGCAGACAGCGCACTTACTTCACTCACCACATCGTTCTCAGTAGATATATTACGATTAGAAAAAAACTATGATAAGAAAAAACAAAGCTGGATGCGCAAACTCGTTCACGTTGCTTTTTCTATTCTCCTCATACTTGTCATCGTGAGTTTTGAATATATCATTAAAGATGCAAGTGTGATTACAAAACTTTTTGTTTTTGCTGGATATACCTATGGCCCTTTATTGGGATTATTTGGATTTGGGATACTGACAAAGCTTCAAGTCAACCATAAACTTATTCCGTTTATTGCTATTGCATCGCCATTCATAGCCTATGCATTAAGCACCGCCGCTGATTATTACTTTGGGTTTGAATTTGGTTTCTTTATACTATTGCTCAATGGTTTCATCACCTTTTTAGGTTTATTAATCGCATCGGCATTTAGTAATCAAAAAGTTAGTATTGATGTGTCCCCAGCATAACTAGTGTACACGCCACTTCATGTTCAATATTGTGATCTGTCAGCTTTTGATAGAATTCAGGATTTTCTGTTCCTGGATTAAAAATAACACGCTCTGGTTTAAGGCTTATGATATAATCATAGTATTGTGGTTGCCTTTGCGCATTTAAATATAGGGTTACCGTATTTATCCCTTGAAAAGGTATAAGTTCCTTATGTATTTTTACGTCATCTACTAGCCCTTCACGCAATCCTATAGCGACAGTTTCTATATTAAACTTGCGCAATCGGTAAATAGCTATGTTAGAATAGCGTTCTTCTTTAAGTGACGCACCTAGTACTAGAGTTTTTTTAGACATTTTTATGATTTAATATGTAACAATATACAAAATAGATCGTCTTTTATAAAGAAGGACGTGATAAACCCTTCTGATTTATTTGGTTAATTGAATTTTATTGAAAAAGAAGAATTCAAAGGTTAATGTCTTTTACGTTTAAGACTTAAATTTAAAAGACACACATAATCGTATAATTCATAATTAATGGTTAGTGTTATTATACGATTTAGAAATCCCGAGCTTGCAGGCTCGGGATTTTGTATTTATATCATTTTCTATCCATAGGTGCGGACTTAAGTCCACACCTATGAATGAAACATGGTTTAAAGCTCGATATTTTCAATAATAGAACCTTCCCCATGATATTGCTTTTGATTTTTGACATAATCTGCCACCTGAGATACCTGACTTGAGCTAACGGAAAACGCACCATAGCCGCGCTGCCATTCAAAGCCGTTTAAAAATGAGTAATTCTCATTAAGGAATCTAGAGCTTTTACCTTTAATGAATCTCATCAAATCAGATAATGAAACTTTTGAGTCCATTTTTAATAATATATGGACATGGTCTGGCATACCATTAATCATTAAAGGAGTACAATCATTATCTTCTATAACAGACCAGATAAATGGGTATAACTTTTTCTCTATTGTATCAGAAATTAACACACCTCGATTCTTTGTACAAAATACAATGTGAATATAAACTTGAAGATTATTTTTGGACATCTTTAAAAATAATCAATTTGCTCAACTATAGGTGCGGACTTAAGTCCGCACCTATGGATGTTGTTACCATTTAATAATAGCACTACCCCAAGTAAACCCACTACCGAAAGCAGCAAGAACCACCGTATCTCCTTCTTTTACTTTACCTTCTTCCCATGCCTCACAAAGAGCGATAGGAATAGATGCAGCTGTAGTGTTACCATATTTCTGGATATTGTTATAGACTTTATCGTCTGTTAATTGGAATTTCTTCTGTATGAATTGAGATATACGCAAGTTAGCCTGGTGTGGCACAAGCATATCTATATCACCTACCTCTAGGTTATTTTTTTGAAGGCCTTCCATAATCACCTCACTAAAACGTCTCACTGCATTTTTAAATACAAACTGACCATTCATATAAGGATAATAAGGAATATCTTCTTGCGGATTCTCCTCTATTAATTGAGGTACCCAGTGCATAGTAGATGGTCCTTTAAGAGATAATTCTAGTGCATGTTTTCCCTCACTATGTAAGTGCGTAGAAAGGATACCCTGACCTTCATTTTCTGATCTAGTAAGAACTGCTGCTCCTGCTCCATCTCCAAATATTACCGTCACACCACGACCACGTGTAGAAAAATCTAAACCACCACTGTGATTCTCAGATCCTATTACGAGTACATTTTTATACATTCCTGTTTTAATAAACTGGTCTGCAACAGACAGTCCATAAATAAAACCACTACACTGGTTTCTTACATCCAGAGCTGGACAGGTATGAATACCCATCATTTCTTGTACTTGCACACCACAACCAGGAAAATAATAATCTGGAGATAGGGTTGCAAACACGATCATGTCGATGTCGTCCTTAGATATTTTTGCTCTTTCTAGAGCTATTTCTGCAGCTTTAACACCCATGGTAGCTGTAGAATTTCCATCGCCTTTTTTAATGTGACGACGTTCTTGGATTCCTGTACGTTCCTGTATCCAGGCATCGTTAGTATCCATTACTTTAGAAAGATCATCGTTAGTAACCACATTTTCAGGGACAAATTTCCCCATTCCGGCTATGCGAGAAGTATACATAAATTTGTTTTAAATCTTTCGCAAGATACGTGACAGTCTCATTATCTTGCTAGTTTGAACCTGTTTTTTATATGCATGCATAACAAGTTGTTTTCAGATACTTTTCCTCATATTCCAGATGCATCGGTGCGTTATGATGGTTCTTTTTACGCTTTCGCGAAAGCGGAACTTTTAAAAAACACTTTATTAACTGAAACACCGTGGCGACAAAATAAAATACAGCTATTCGGTAAAACACATGACGAGCCAAGATTAACCCAATTATATGGAGATGCAGATATCGCCTATGGATACAGCGGTATAGAATTTAACGCATTACCATGGACAGACACATTGAAACAGATTAAAGCAGATGTGGAGCAAGCAGCCGGCACCACCTTTAATGTATGTCTCATAAATCAATACCGTAATGGTCAGGATTCTAACGGCTGGCATGCAGATAATGAAAAAGAACTAGGCACTAACCCTACTATCGCCTCTGTAAGTCTAGGTCAAGAACGATTTTTCCATCTCAAACATATTTTAAATAAGGATTGGCGTTTTAAATTCCCTCTAGAACATGGCAGCCTGCTTATTATGGAAAACCAAACGCAGCATACTTATAAACACCAGATAGCTAAAACTAAAAGAAAGGTAGGTCCACGCATCAATCTTACATTTAGAAACGTGGTAAAATAATTATTAGAGTCTCATCATAAAACATCGCGAGAATTATGGCAATTTCTGTAATCTGTTAAATCGATAATAAAACAGCTTTTAGTTAAATACAATCTGTAATTATTAGAGATTTTAACGACTTTAATTTTATGGCAAGAACTAGAGCAAAAGACATTTTAGCAAATTTAAACGATCGTCAGATAGACCGCATTATAGAAATGGGCTGGGAAGATCGCACACCATTTGATGCGATCGAGGCACAATTCGGCGTGACAGAAAAAGAAGTGATCATGATCATGCGCAGTGAGATGAAGGAAAGCAGTTTTAGAATGTGGCGCCAGCGCGTGCAAGGTCGTGCTACTAAACATCGTGCACAGCGAGATCCAGAAATGAGTCGTTTTAAGTGCAGTATGCAACGTAGTACTGGTAATAAGATTGCAAAACGATAATTAGATTTTTTTAATAGAATATATGTAATGGCATACCTATTGCCTAGATTTGGACGTTATTAATAGAGAACAGCCAAATCATGAAAAAGTCATTATTCCTTTTACTTCTTTTACCTCTTGTGACTATAGCGCAAGATGCTTTTTCTAAAAAAAATGCACAAAAACCTACCGAAGATCTTACTGAGGTAAATATTAATAAAAACATCCAAGGAACATTACTCACACCAGATACTTTTGAAAAAGTACCACTGGTCATCATCATAGGCGATCAAGGTGCTGTAGATCGCAATGGTAATGAACGTAGAACAAAGAGCAACGCTTATTTACAACTTGCAGATTCTTTACTTACTCGAGGTATTGCTACTTATAGATATGACAAGCGTATCTTAACCCAAATAAAAAATCGCAAACCTAGTGATAAGACATTATTCAGTGATTTTATAATAGACGCAAAAGAGTCTGTTTATTTTTTCAAAAACGACCGTAGATTTTCTAAAATATATCTAGCCGGACACGGTCAGGGATCTCTTGTAGCCATGCTTGCTGTAGATAAAAATGTTGATGGAATTATATCCATTAACGGTGCAGGACAATCTATTGATAACGTTATTGTACAACAAATAGCACAACAACAGCCTGGTCTAGATAAGGTAGCTGCAGAGACCTTTGAAAGAGTAAAGAAATCTGAAAAACCGGTAGTAGACATAGAACGCGATCTTTATGTTATTATAGGCCCACAGGTGCAGCCCTTCATGAAATCATGGATGCAATATGATCCTGCAACAGAGTTAAAAAACATCTCTGCTCTTGTTCTTATTGTTAACGGCAGTAAGAATAGGCAGGTAGATGCTACTGAAGCGCAACTTTTAAAAGACGCCGCACCTACTGCTACATTTGAGATTATAGAAAACATGAACCATGTTCTTAAGACCGTGGGAAATGATGAGATAGAAGCTTCTAAAAGCTACATAAACCCCAACTTCCCATTAAATCAAAGACTGTTAGAACTAATTACAGCATTTGTAAAATAGTTTTTAATATAAAATAATTCCCTATATCGCTTTCGCGAAAGCGAAACTACCCTAAACAACTTCTTATAAAGTCGTATTTTGCAGCTATTCAAAATACGAATTTATGATTTTAGGAGATAGGATTTTCACAGAAGTAGAAACCGCAGAACCATTTATAACCAACGACGCTATTGTATTTGGTTTACTCATGATTTCTCTTGCATTTGTATTTGCTACCTCTTCTAAAAAAGAAGGCCGATGGGCAAAATTCTACAAATACGTACCGGCTCTTTTAATGTGTTATTTCATACCTAGTATTTTAAGTTCTACCGGACTTATTGCCGCAGAGTGGCAAACTGAAGCTGACGACGGCAAAATAATCGAACATGGAACTAGTGTTTACTTTGTTGCATCAAGATACCTACTTCCCGCAGCCCTTGTTCTCATGACTCTTTCCATAGACTTAAAAGCTGTATTTAATCTAGGTTCCAAAGCACTGATTATGTTTCTTACAGGAACAGTAGGAATTATCATAGGCGGACCTATTGCTGTTTTAATAGTAGGAAGCATATCACCAGAAACAGTAGGAGGCGAAGGTATTCAAGCGGTATGGCGAGGACTTTCTACTCTTGCAGGTAGCTGGATAGGTGGCGGTGCAAATCAAACAGCTATGTTAGAAGTGTATAACTATGATCAAACCTTATATGGTAATATGGTACTCGTAGATATTATAGTAGCCAATATCTGGATGGGACTTTTATTACTAGGTATAGGAAAAGCCGCAAAATTTGACAAATGGTTTGGTGCAGATTCTAGTTCTATTGAAAAATTAAAAGAAAAGGTAACGACTTATCAAAATAGCATTAAAAGAGAAGCAACCTTAACTGACATGATGGTTATGCTAGGAATAGGTTTTGGATCAATGGGAATAGCACACTTTATCGCAGATTTCTTATCAGATTTTCTTCCTGAAAATTTTAGTTGGATTGCAGACCCAAAATCTTATTTTAGTTTTTTAGGTGGGCAATTCTTTTGGCTTATCGCTATTGTAACTATAATAGGTGTTATTCTTTCTTATACTCCGTTGAAAAAATACGAAGGTGCTGGAGCAAGTAGGATAGGTACAATTTTCATTTATGTCTTAGTTGCTACAATAGGTATGAAAATGAATCTTGCAGGAATTGTTCATAATCCAGGACTCATCGTTGTTGGACTTATCTGGATGGCTATTCATGCAGGACTTCTTATATTAATGGCAAAACTAATCAAAGCACCATACTTTTTTCTTGCCGTAGGCAGCCAGGCAAATGTAGGAGGAGCGGCAAGTGCTCCAGTAGTAGCGGCAGAATTTCATCCATCTCTGTCTACAGTTGGTGTTTTATTAGCTGTTTTCGGTTATGTAGTAGGAACAGTAGGAGCTCTAGCTTGTACAACTTTAATGCGTATGATTGCTGAATCTAGCATGTAATTACATTATAATAATTGAAACATATAGTGCATATTTGCAGCCATTAAAAATTTACCATGAAAAAAGTATTCTTCCTTCTTATCGCTATTACTCTTATAGCATCTTGTAGTGATTCTAACTCTAGCAACTTTTCTATTTCTGGAACTGTAGATGGAATTAAGGTCGGAAAAATATTCTTACAGCGTTTACAAGATTCAACTCTGGTAAATGTAGACTCTGTAGTTTTTGATGGAGAATCTGATTTTAACCTTAAAGCATCATTAAGTCAACCAGAAATCATGTACCTACATCTAGATGTAAAGGATGGAACTGAGTTTAATGACCGTCTTTTGTTCTTTGCAGAGGACACAACAATGACCATGAATTCTACCTGGGATAATTTTGTAAACGACGCTGCTTTTAGCGGTTCTAAAAATCAAGATATTTATGCTACTTATTTAAAAAATAGTAAAAAACTAAATGTGGTTTATACCGATCTAATAAAAAGAAGTATGTCTCTTACTGATGAGACTAGAACTCTAGCTGTAACAGATTCTATCAATACTGCCTATGACAGGTACTTAAGAAAAAAGGTGTTGCACGCTATTAATTATGCACAATTACATAATGATAAAGTGGTGGCCCCATATTTACTAGTAAGTGAGGCTAGTGAGGCAAATCCTATTTTACTAGATAGCGTGTATAGAAGTATGCCAAAAAAAATTCAGACAACTGTTTATGGAAAACAACTGTCTGAATTAATAAATAACACTAAGGATAATTTATAGAGCGTTAACTCTATCGATAAGTCCTTTTCCTTGAGTTTCTAAGTCAGAACGTACTGCAGTAAGATGAGCCTTACGGTTTTCTACTTTGCGGTCGTTTACTCTAGCGATTAAACCGTCAAATACTTCGATAGAATCATCAACGATCTTTTCAGACTCTGCAGTTTTCTCTGGGCTTAATGCCTGAGTGATAAGTGCTGCTTCTATGATATCTCCTAATACGTAATTGATGTCTTGCTTAAGATTTTTTATACTTGCCATAATAATTTAATTTGTTGCAAAAATAGTGAATAAAAGAGTTACACGATAGCATAGAATCGTAATAGTAACTATCTGCTTTTTCACTTTTAAATTCTTGATAATTAGTCCGCTTTCGCGAAAGCGGAACAGAAATACATCTATATATTTTACAGTCCTTTATAGACTACAAAGTTGCGCTCTGTCTCATAAAGCTTAATTTCTAGATCAAATTTAGGATCTAATTTTGCTTTAATTTTATTATAAACTACAAATGCTATGTTTTCTGCAGTTGGGTTTAAGGAAGCAAACTCTGGCACTTGCTCGTTAAGGTTTTTATGATCTAAGGCGTCTTCTACCTCTTCTTTAATAATGTCTTTAAGAACTTTGAGATCTATTAAATAACCTGTCTCTGGGTCTACCTCTCCTGTCACTCCTACCTCAATATTATAATTGTGGCCGTGGTAATGTTTATTGCTACATAGTCCAAAAACCTGAGCGTTTTTTTCATCACTCCAGTCCTTGCGATATAAACGATGTGCTGCGTTAAAATGAGCTTTTCGGTAGGCAGTTAATATCATGAAATGTGGGAATAATATTTTTCAAAAATGATTTTAAACCACTCGGTATAAATCTCTGGTTGCTGTGCCATATCTTCTTTTATGGCCTGTGCTGTCATCCACTTATATGCGGCTGCTTCTTCTGGATTAATTTGAGGGGCGTCGTTATAATGGCCTATCATCACATGATCTAATTCATGCTCTGTTAGTCCATTATCAAAAGGTGCTATATAGATGAAATGAAACAGCTCTTCTAGATCGGTCACAAAACCCATTTCTTCCATGAGCCTTCTTTTACCAGCTTCTATATTAGATTCTCCCTCACGTTGATGGCTACAACAGGTGTTAGTCCATAAACCAGGTGAGTGATATTTATCTAGTGCTCGCTGTTGCAGCATGATTTCATTCTTATCATTTACTACAAAGACAGAAAAAGCTCTATGCAATAGTGCTTTTTCATGAGCTTCGATTTTTTCCATTAGACCGATTTGCTCGTCGTTCTCGTTTACTAAGATTACTTGTTCTATGATTTCTAATAATTTATATAACAAAAATACAAAAGGAAACCCTTTTGATTCCTTAAACATTTACTAAGTAGTTAAGGCTAGTTATTCATTACAAAATGAATTAATGTTCTATTTATTATGATACCTATTACTGGACACACCAGTATCTAGATATCATTACTTTTCTAAGGTTGAACCTCTTAATTCTATGGTGAAATCTACTGTAGCTGTAGATGTAGGTATCGCCTCTTCCTTACTCTCTAAACGAGCTACCAACATACGTACAGATTGCTGCCCTATAGCCTCAGCATGTTGTGTAATAGTAGAAAGATGTGGATAGGACAAGTGTGAAATATCATCTGACGCAAACCCTATTACAGATAGTTCTTCTGGAACTTTTTTCCCTATACGTTGTGCTATATTAACAGACATCACACCAGATACATTATCTATACAAAATAGACCATCCATATCTTTGTGTTCCCTTATGATGTTCTCTAACTGGTCATTAAGAATTGCTTTGTCATCTTCTATATCTATGACTACAGGTTCTCCTTTATAAGACTCGTGTTTTTCTAAAGCTTTTTTATATCCTAAGATTCTAAGTTTTCCAACACTTAAATCTCCTAATGTATTTACTAAAATGATTTTTTTACGACCTTCTTTGATTAATATCTCGGTGCCTCTAAAAGCTGCATTAAAGTCATCTATGATTACCTTATCACAGTCTACATCATTTGCTACACGATCAAACATCACGATGGGAACATCTTGATTAATGGTGTCTTTGAGGTGTTTTACCTCTCCATTAGTTTGTGTTTCTTGTGCAACAGACATGATAAATCCATCTACACTACCGTTTGCTAAAAGATTAAGGCTGTTGTTCTCTTTCTCAAAAGATTCATTTGAAAGGCAAGTAATTATATTATAACCTAAAGCATTAGATTCCTGCTCTATACCGTAAAGTATTCGTGCAAAAAACACATTCAAGATGTCAGGAATAATAACACCTATAGTCTTGGTTTTTCTATTCTTAAGACTAAGTGCTAGTGTATTAGGCCTGTAATTAAGCTCTTTTGCTATTTCTTTTACACGAGCAATCGTGTCTTTACTTATTTCTGGACTATCCTTTAAAGCTTTAGAAACAGTCGAAACTGAAACTCCTAAGGTGGCAGCCAGATCTTTAAGGGTTATCATATTTTATTTATTTAGAAATGAATCAAATATATAGAATTCACAAACATACGTTTGAAATTCTAACTATAGCAATAAAGATAATAATTACTATTTCTTTTTCAAGAAACTTGTTACAAGCTTGTTGATCTCTTAAACATAAACCAACAAGCTTATTAAACACAAGTTATTATAGATGATTTTCTAAACTTAATATAGACTTCTTTTTAAGTTTAAAGTTTAAAGTCTAACTCTAAGATGAGGTTTGTTTTATCTTTTAGTTACTATGAATTCAGAACGTCTATTTAATTGATGCTGTTCTTCAGTACACTCTACACCGTTTGCACATTCATTTACTAACTGAAACTCTCCATAACCTCTAGCTGTGAGTCTGTCTGCAGATATTCCTTTCATTATCAAATAAGCTCTAGTAGATTTTGCTCTTCTATCACTTAATTTGATATTATATCCATCTGGCGCTCTACTATCTGTATGAGAACGTATATCTATACTAACTGTAGGATATGCTTTCATGTATCGCAATACTTTTTGCAATTCTAATTCAGCATCTGGACGTATATTATGTTTATCAAAATCAAAGTAGATCATGTTGATATCTAGTATATCATTAAGGTCATCTCCTTCTTTCACATCTTTTAACCTGTCATCTATAGATTTGCTTATTTGTAATGGTAAATCTATAGTTGCCACTGTATTCGGCGTAGTTGTGTTAGCCTCAGCAGGAGAATAACCTTCTTTTAAAGCTCTAATAGAATAATCACTAGAACAGTTTACACTAAATTTATAGGCTGCGTCTTTACCTACTACAACAGACTCTATTACTTTATTATCTGCATCTAGTAAATTAACTTGTGTGTCTGGCATTAACAATCCTGTTTTTTCATTGGTAACAACACCTTGAATGATGTCTTTACATACCAGAGGATTATTTTGTACAAATCTATAAATATCATCCAGTCCTTTACCTTCTGGTCTGTTAGAGCTAAAATATCCCATCTGAGTACTGTCATTAATGATAAATGAAAAATCATCATGTTGACCATTAACCGGCTTACCTATATTTGTAACTGTTACTTTCTCTTTATTGTAAGTTTTATTTAATGGCGTTACAAAAATATCTAGACCTCCTAACCCCATGTGTCCAGTTGAAGAAAAATATAAATCCCCATTATCAGAAATAAATGGGAACAATTCATTTCCAGCAGTATTAATAGAAGCAACATTTACAGGCTCTGAAAGTTCACCTTCTTCATTTAAATCTACATACCATATATCAGAAAGTACTCTACCCTGCAAACCCACTTTACTTCCAGGTCTATCACTAGCAAAATAAAGTCGAGACTCATCTAAATTTAAAGCAGGGTGTGCTGTTGAAAATTCATCACTATTAATATTTAATTCTGTGATATTCCCCCATCCATCAGATGTCTTTTGAGCTCTAAATATCTTAAGCTTATTTACATCGTCAGAACTCTTTTTAAAGTTTTTATTGAAATAATTATTACTAGAGTAATAAACCGTTTTTCCATCTTTTGTAAAAACAGCATTACTTTCATGGAATTTAGTGTTCAACTTCTCATCTCCTCCATTACCAAATTTAGTTACATTACTTAACTCTCCAGTGAGGCTATCCATATCTGCCTCATAAAGATCTAAAAATTGTCTTTCATTCCATTTGTGTTTTCTACTTACTAAGGAAGCGCTATCCTTTGCACTTGCAAACACTATTTTATTTGTTCCTCGATAATAAGCTGTTCCAAAATCTTGACTTTTTGTATTAATAGGCTCGTTTACAATAGAAAATCTGTAAGACTGCAACTCTATTAATTCTAGATAATTAACATCACTAGCATATTCTTTTATATAATTATCATCTCCATTTATCCTTCTATATTTTGCAAGTAAATCATTTGCTTTAGTGTAATCACCTACTGCTTTTAATGATTGTATATACCTGAAATAGTATTCTTTTGATATGGTATCTTGATTGTATTCAAAAAGTCTAGAATACCATTTATGAGCATTCTTATAATCGTTATTAAAATAGTAAGTATCTCCTAATTTCTGAAAGAGCTCTACACTTTCATAACCATTGTTTACAATCTCAAGATACATTTTTTGAGCTTCAATAAATGCGTAGTTATCAAAGTTTTCGTTAGAAGAACTAATCTTATTTTCTTGAGAAAAAGATAAAGTCGAACTGAAAACAATTAGTAATATGGATAGTTTTTTAAACATAATGTATGCTGTGTTTATTTTTCTTAGAAGAAACGTGGTGTAATGATACGATCGTAGCTGTTAAATAATTCAAATCTCATGAAAAGCTCATAACTACCGTCATTAAAAACGGCATTTCCTAACTCTGTAGTCTCTCTATCATAGGCAAATCCTATCATCATTTGATCACTTAGTTGAAAACCTACTAGACCTGTTACCGCAGCACTNAGTTTCCGTTAGCGTCAGTTGTTACTGTTTGTAACACTCCGTTAGCATCGGTAACTTCTACATCTACTCCTGCTATTCCTGGCTCACCTGCGTCTTGTATTCCATTTCCGTTTGGATCATTGAATACTACACCGCTTACCGTTCCTGTTGTTGCTGGATTACTGAATCCGTCGTCTGTTGAAGCCGTATCCATTCCTGCTACTGCAGTTACTGTCTCTGGATCTGAACCTACTGTTGTTAAGGTAGATCCGATTGGATCGATAACATCTACATCGGTAGCTCCTACTGGAACTGTTGCTGTCCAATCTCCGTTCGCATCCGTTGGTACGGTTTGTACGTTTCCATTTGAATCGGTAATCTCTACATCTACGTTTGCTAATCCAGGCTCGCCTGCATCTTGTATTCCGTTTCCGTTTTGATCATCGAATACTGTTCCACTTACTGTTCCACTTGTTAGTGGTAATGTAAATCCGTCGTCGATAGTAGTTTCTTCCGAACCTGCAATAACAGTAACGTTTTCAGGATCTGAACCTGCAGTAGTTAAAGCAGAACCAACAGGGTCCTGAACATCAACTAATGCTATTCCAACTGGAACAACCGCTATCCAATCACCATTAGCATCCGTCATCACCGTTTGAGGAGTACCTCCTTCATCGGTAACAACAACATCTACACCAGGTATTCCTGGCTCACCTGCATCTTGAATACCGTTTCCATTTTGATCATCGAATACTGTTCCTGTTAGCAATCCATTTTGATCAATAACGAAAACCGTCGGATCTTCAAAGTCACCATCACCATCATTATCTACGTTAGTAGCATCATCAGGATCATCTGAATCATCTGAAACATCAGGTAAAACATTACCTTGACTATCTGTAGTCTGACCAGTTACCTGAGCAATGTTTCTTACTTCACCGGCAGAAATATTTGCCGCTGTTATATTATAAATAGCCATCGCACTACCAACATCACCAGGGTTAAGGGTAGAAGGAGTAACAATTAAGTTAGAGACGCCAATAACTGAGTCATCTATTGTCACACCAGTAATTACCGTATTCCCAGTATTTGTTACTGTGAAGTTATAAGTGATAGTATCTAGTATATCAACTATACCATTATTATTAACATCTGTATACGAATCCGCTTTCGCGAAAGCGAGATTAGGCTGACTAACATCAGTGATAGTAGGATCATCAGGATCTCCATCACCATCAGGATCTGAATCCGTTGTATTATTTGGATCATCAGAGTTATCTGATACTGGACCTAGAGGATCTCCATTAGGATCAAAAGCATCACCACTAAGAACAGCAGTATTCACAATTTGTCCATTATCAATATCTGCTTGTAATAAAACATATACATAATCAGGCACTGTACCTGTTCCTCCAGCTGGTATAGTAGAAGGGGTTACAGAAACACCGGTCATACCAATAATCATATCATTTACGACAGCATTGCGAACCTCTACATTACCATTGTTATTTACAACAAAACTATATGTAATTGTATCTCCTGCATCTACCAATCCGTTCATGTTTGCGTCAACAATACCACCACTGATTTTTTCTAACTCTAGATTAGGCATAGCATTAAAGAAACCATCTGCTGGTTGTCCAACATTTTCTCCAACACCTACAACAACAGTTGTAGGATCTGTACCAGCTGTTTGAATCTCAGTACCTCCATTAGGTAGCGTAGTTTCATCTATGTCTGCAGTAGTCGTTCCAGCAGGAACAACAATAGACCAAGTTCCATCAGGATTAGTAACTACAGGGATTACTGTCATAGATGAATCAGTAACATTTACTGTTACTCCGCCTAATCCCATTTCACCCATATCTTGAATTCCATTTCCGTTTGCATCATCAAATACAACACCATTCAAAATACCATTAGCACCAAGAGGCACTACAGTCGGATCGTCAGGATCAGCATCACCATCAGGATTTGCATCAGATACATTATTAGGATCATCAGAATCATCAGATACGGGACCTGCAGAATTACCAATTGTATCAAAAGCTTCACCAGAACCAACTGCTGTATTAACAACACGTCCATTAGAAACATCTGCAGCAGTAATTACGTAAACCTGATCTGATATTACTCCAACATCCCCAATTGCAAGAGTACTAGGAGTAACCGGTTCATTAACTAAGCTTATTAGCGCATCATTAATAACTACATCACGAATCTCAACATTACCATTATTGGTAACACTAAAACTATAAGTAATCGTATCTCCTTCGTCATTAATACCATTCATGTTCACATCAACAACAGCACCAGCTGCTTTAACAACATTAAGGTTAGGCATAGGAGTAAATATTCCGTTTTCTTCTTCAAGTACTGTTGTGCCTGATACTACTGTTACCGTTGTTGGGTCTGTTCCTTCTGTTTGAACTGCTCCTGTTGGTAAGGTAGTTTCATCAATATCTACTGTTGCGTCACCTGCAGCTACTACTGTTGTTGTATAAGCTCCATTTGCATCGGTTGTTACCGTTTGAGCGTTTCCGTCCTCATCTGTAATCAAAACATCTACTCCAGATAATCCAGGCTCGCCTGCATCTTGTGTTCCGTTTCCGTTTACATCATCATAAACTAATCCCTCTATTGTTCCTGGAGTATTGAATCCGTTTTCTTCTTCAAGTACTGTTGTGCCTGATACTACTGTTACCGTTGTTGGGTCTGTTCCTTCTGTTTGAACTGCTCCTGTTGGTAAGGTAGTTTCATCAATATCTACTGTTGCGTCACCTGCAGCTACTACTGTTGCTGTATAAGCTCCATTTGCATCGGTTGTTACCGTTTGAGCGTTTCCGTCCTCATCTGTAATCAAAACATCTACTCCGGATAATCCAGGCTCGCCTGCATCTTGTGTTCCGTTTCCGTTTACATCATCATAAACTAATCCCTCTATTGTTCCTGGAGTATTGAATCCGTTTTCTTCTTCAAGTACTGTTGTGCCTGATACTACTGTTACCGTTGTTGGGTCTGTTCCTTCTGTTTGAACTGCTCCTGTTGGTAAGGTAGTTTCATCAATATCTACTGTTGCGTCACCTGCAGCTACTACTGTTGTTGTATAAGCTCCATTTGCATCGGTTGTTACCGTTTGAGCGTTTCCGTCCTCATCTGTAATCAAAACATCTACTCCAGATAATCCAGGCTCGCCTGCATCTTGTGTTCCGTTTCCGTTGATGTCATTATATACATGACCTACAACAGTTCCTGGTACATTAAATCCATTATCTTCTTCAGTTGCCGTAGCTCCTGCTACAACTGTAACATTTGTTGGATCAGTCCCTTCCGTTTGTACGAACCCTGCTGGCAATGTAGAATCTACGATATCAACACTTGCTGTTCCTGGTGAAGCTACATCTGCTGTATAATCTCCATTACCATCGGTTGTTACTGTTTGAGAAACTCCAGCACTATCTGTAATCGTTACATCAACACCTGATAAGTTTGCCTCACCTGCATCTTGTGTTCCGTTTCCGTTGATGTCATTATATACATGACCTTCCACAGTTCCTGGTACATTAAATCCATTATCTTCTTCAATTACCGTAGCTCCTGATGCAACTGTAACATTTGTTGGATCTGTTCCTTCTGTTTGTACAACTCCTGTTGGTAAAGTTGTTTCATCAATATCTACACTAGTAACTCCTGCAGCAACTATTGAAGCAGTATAAGCTCCATTAGCATCTGTAATAACTGTCTGGATATTTCCAGCAGAATCTGTTATTACAACATCAACATTACCAAAACCTGGTTCACCAACATCCTGAGTTCCATTACCGTTTACATCGTTATAAACCAAACCTTGTAGAGTAGCAGGAGCATTGAATCCATTATTCTCTTCAGTTACCGTTGAATCAGAAACAGCAACTACTGTCGTAGGATCTGTCCCCTCCGTCTGAACTGTACCTACAGGCAAAGTTGTATCATCAATATTTACACTAACGTCTCCAGCGAATACATTACCTGAATAATCACCATTAGCATCAGTAGTTACCGTTATAGGATCACCAAAAGTAGGAGTCAATACAACATCTACATTAGCAAGATCTGGCTCACCTGAATCCTGTGTTCCATTACCATTTAAATCATTATAAACATGACCCACTATAGTACCTACAGGTAAAATCGTTTCAGTAATATCATCTATTAAGTTACCATCTCCGTCATTTCCATCATCAGAAATATCCGAAACCGTATCGCCATTACTATCTGTAGCAGTAGCTGTAGCTTGATTATCAATCTGTCCGGCAGCAAAATCAGTATCATTAATTTCATAAGAAGCCGTAAAAATCATACTAGCCCCAGGGATTAAATCTCGAGCATCACCTTGTCCATCTTCATCAGAACCTCCTGATAAATAAACTGGTGTAGGAACAGGAGTATTTGTTCCCGTAAAAGTTCCTAAATTCTCAGTTACACTAACATCAAACGCAAAGCTTGAACCTGAATTTAAAACCGTATATGTGTAATTAATTATACCTGTTGCTGGATTGAACGTACTAGTTTTAGTAATATCCAACGCAGTAGAACAAGCACTATTTTCGTTAGGATCTAAAAAGTCGAATGAAACAGTGCCAGTCATAGTAGGAGAAGTATAACCTTCACCCATTTCACCTGAAGTAACTAAACCATTACTATCAACTGTTTCAGGAGCAGCATTTCCAAGAATACCATCTTCATCCGCTTTCGCGAAAGCGTCAACATATCCAGCCTCTATCGTATCACTACAACCATCTCCATCTGAATCTAAATCTAGATGGTTAGGTATATTATCACCATCTTGATCAGGAGCATTTAAAATAACTACTGTAGGATCACCACCAAAATCATCTATAATACATTCATCAAACTGAACACTATAGAATCTATTTTGGGCAATATTTATATTTTTAGTAACACCAATTACATATTCAAACTGGTTTACATCTTGTCTTTGGAAGAATACTTTATAACTAGGGTCTGTATCAATAGGCTCGATAGCAGCAGAACCTGTACCATTAGCTCTAAATTGAGTAACTCCGCCAGGAAGATCAGTAGCTATCACATTAGTCGGCTCATTTAAAGAATAACCAACCAAGTTGTTTAGCCTATAAAACTCTCTTATCCTACCAGTACCATCACTATCAATATCCTGAATAAAACCACCTATTCTACTTACCGTTGCAGGAGCAGAAGTTACAGAGTCTACTAATTCTACTCTAAAAGTAATAGTTAAATCACCAGTAGAAGCTGCTGTATAATTAATTACTGGTTGCCAAGCTAATGGATCACCAGAAACATCATCAATTCTAACTAATGAAGCACCTGCAGATCTTTGTGTAATTTCAACAATAGCATCTATACCTGATCTTACACTTGAAAATCTATATCTAGCACCTACTTGACCAGCAGTACCGCTTATTAAAGAAGCGCCGTTAAAGTCATAATTTTGTCCAGTACAAGTAGAAGTATTATCTGTATAAAATTCAAAACCTTCAGTTATGTCAGTTATACCATCATTATCATCATCTAAGTCATCTATATCGTTAACACCATCACCATCTGCATCATTAGGCAACGTTCTATCTCTAAAGTCAACATTTCCACCTTCATTTAAATCACCATCTGTATCCGGTAAAGTATTGGTATCGTTTAAGAAACCATTAGGATCATTATATCCTGATGTATTAGTATCTAGAGCAGAGTTCGCAACACCGTTAATAGTAGCAGTATCAATTAATCCATCGTTATCTGAATCAACACCAGTCAAAACTAGACCAGCCTCAACAGTATCATTTGCTCCCTGATTATCTGAATTTAAATCTAAATAATCTGGTTGATCAACGGTATCAGTATTAACTGGAAGTAAACCCAATTCATCACCGTTGAAATCATAAGAAACAGGAAGTCCATTTGCATTAACATCAGGAATACCATCTCCGTTTGAATCTAAGGGCGCCACATAACCTATTGTTACCTGAGCTTCATTATTATCAGGAATACCATCACCGTCTGAGTCTAAATCTAAGTGGTTAGGCAAACCATCATTATCACCATCTAATAATGTACAAACGCCATTTGCATTTAATGTACAGAAATCAGCATCTTGATAATTAAGAATCCCATCACCATCATCATCCTGTGAAGGATCTCCTAAACCTTGTGATTCAACAGTATCTAAGATACCATCGTTATCATCATCTATATCGTTGTTATCATAAACCCCATCACCATCAGTATCTATTGGCGCAAAACAAGCATCAGCAATTCCATTTCCGTCTAGATCAGGACCATTCTCGGTATAATCATCAATACCATTTCCATCAGAATCTTGAGGTGTAGTTGAAGCATAGCTAGCTGCTAAAACCAAACCATTAGTAGCATTAACTGGAGCAGGATCTACACCATACTGACCATCATCACCTCCATCTGCAGTAGAATCAAAATAAGCCTCATTAGCATCAGAACAACCGTCATTATCAGAATCTGTATCTCTCCAATCCGGTTCACCAGAACCAGAATCAGAATCTTGCAAAGTATAATTAACCTCTCCATTATCAACATCACCAGGATCTTGAACAGAATCAGGAATACCATCAGCACCTACAGGGCCAGTTAAAACACCATTAACATAAGCTTGCCCATGACCAGCCTCTTCTACATCATAAATACCGTCATTATCAGCATCAAGATCTAAATAATCTGGCACACCATCATTATCCGTATCAACTGGTGTAGAAACCACACAAAATGCAATAGAATTAAATGCCAACGTAACATTAGAGTTACTTATATTATTCTCATTTTTACCTGTGATAAAAACTATTCTATCAACAGCCTCAGCAACACTAACGGTGAATAAATTACTATTTGTAGCAACTCCTCCACTCGATGAATTTCCTATAACTAAATTATCATTAACATCCCAAAATCCAGAGGACAAAGCAGGGCTAAAACTACCAAAATTAGAACCATCTATACCCACATCAACACCACCTAAATCAGCATTAATAAGAGCGTAATCCCCATTGTTATAACCGCCTACCTGAATAACCACATTAGTCACAGGTTGATCAAATAAAAACTCATATTGAACATAATTACCGTTAGCAATTACACTAGTTCCATTAGGCTGAACTGATATGTAATCTTGAACACCAGCAAGATTATCTCTTAATCTAACACCTCCATTTGCTCCATTAGACCATGCAGCAGCACCAACCAACGTTGCTCTAAAATCGTATGTATCTCCAAATAAATTTGAGATAGTAGTAACAGCAGAAGCCGACTCTAGTCTATCATTATAAACCGCTCCTATAGTATTAATAGTATCATTTACAGAATCCAAACACCCAATACCACCTTCTTCAATATCCGTGATACCATCGTTATCGTCATCTAAATCAGTAATATCATCAACACCATCATTATCAGCGTCACAATTACCTACTACTAAGTTACTAGAACCTGAATCTTGTACATAACCATAAAACCATGAATTTACAACACGATTATTACCGTAATCATCACATAATAAATCTAACGTATCAGAACCTTGCCCTCCCGAAACAGCAGGAACTGTATCGTCAGGATTAGATCCATCCCAAGCATGAGCAGGTCCAGCTATACCATCAAGCAAACTAATCCTTGAAAAATTCCCTTCGGTTATATTATTACCCTCACTATCACCGCTATCTACACAAACACCAAACGATGACAATTCAGTGTCATCCCAATATATATTAGCATTTTGAACAACTGGAGATATACCTCTAATATTTAAACCATTAATATTGAATTCTGCATCATACATAGGAACATTAGTACGACCTCTAAAAGAAGTCACTTCAACACTTACCGTAGAATCGAAAGTAACCGTATCTCCCAATCCATCTAAACCATTCCAAGCCATCTCATTAGCACCTGCTAATTGATCATAAGCCTCCAAACTAACATCACGAGTTCCTACTTGAAAACCTGGAGTTCCGTTTAAATCTATAAGAATAGCAACATCACCAGCAGCATTCAAAGTATATGGTATACGATAATCTCCTGGACAACCCTGGATACGACTACCTAAAACCGGAGCAGAAACCGCTGTAGTAACAAAAACAGATTGATCTGGTGTAAATAAGAATATTTGATATCCGTTATCAAAAACAGGAGCAGTTGCCGTAGGCCTATTTTGTGAACGTCTTGTATTTTCAAAGACATTACTAGAATTATTATCATCATCCACAACACCAAAACGGTTCATAGATAACTCATAAGCAAGCGGTCGAAAACCATTTAAAAAATCTAACTCAACAATAACTTCATCATCCGTGTATGCATAAAACACACCTTCAACTGAAGCCTCCAATGTTGGATTAGGAACAAGGTCAGGACTATCAGTACCATCTGCAATATCATTTACATCTTCTTGTCTATAACCAATAAAACTCCATTTCTCTGACCATAACCTACCTAAAATAGGAGTAGTATTAGTACCAACCGTTAAATCGAAATAAGGAAAAAAGAACACAACCGGAGTATCCGTACCAGCTCCATTGAAATTAAAACTTGTAGCACCGTCATCTCCACTAATATAAAATTCAATATAGAAGTCACCTGCTGTAGCTGGATTAAAAACAAGAGGATTATACCCATTTGAAACACCACCTATTCCATTAGGCCCCTCAAAGGCCTCAGCATAATTATCTATATATCCAGGATCTCCTACAGTAGGATTACCTCCAGCGCCATTATCCAATCGACCAGACAACGTACCTACCTGAACACCAGCTGAATTAACACCCTCAACCAAAACACCAGCTTGATTATAAATTCTATAATACGTAACAGAATTAATCAATTGATTATTAGTACCTGTGTTTCGTTGTAAAGATTTAACACCAAAATATAAATTTTCCGTAGCCGCATTAGCAATAGTAAAATGCATTCTATTTGCTTGTGGAGCATCTATGTAAGGACCACGAAGACCTCTTGTAAAATACAAGGCAGTTCCGTTTACTGGCTCAACATTTGACGCAGAAGGCATAACCTGCTTTGTACCATCAGCATACAAGCCCAGGGGCAACATAAGAACAATTACTAATAGTAAAAGAGTCTTATTTATAAAGCTAAAAAATACATTTAAAAAAGTAGAATTACTCATAAGGGATGAATTGTAAAATTTTATTAACCATGTATAAACACAATTAGGATACAAAAATAGAATATTGAACACCACCTTTGATTAATAAGCAAGCTTTATAAATAACTATTCGATTAACGCTTATGAATATTAGATTAATAACATATGAGAAATGTTAAAACAGCAGACACCTTAATAACAATTTAATAATCATAAGTTAAACAGGTTCGAAGGAAAAATCTAATTTAACCAAAAAATGAAAACCCAAACACAATAAAATTAATTTAAGAGGATTTAAAGCGTTAATTAACCTACATTACTGAACATCATTAACAATATGATAAAACTAGTTTAAAACCGCTGTATACAATCAATAAATTCCGAAACTATAACATAAACCTATAAGTATACCTTGTTGTAATAAAAAAGCCTGATGTAAAAACATCAGGCTTTATTATTACGCTTGTCCCGTAGGACCAAAATTTAAAGGTATAGGCGGTTGATCATAATCTCTTATCTCTCCATGTGCTTTTTCAAATTTACTCACATTATCATGTAAGGCTTTGGCCAAACGTTTAGCATGCTGAGGAGTTAAAATAATTCTGGATTTAACCTTTGACTTAGGGTTACCAGGCATAATATTCACAAAGTCCACAACAAACTCAGAAACTGAGTGATTAATAATAGCTAAATTACTATACTGTCCTTCAGCAATATCACCATCAATCTCGATATTAATCTTATTCTCTGAATTATTTTCTTGCGCCATTACTTCTAGTTATAATTTACTTTAGGCTCTTCCTTTTTATTTAAAAGCTTTTCAAACTCTTCCTTTGAACCTACGATAATATCATCATAATTACGCATACCTGTACCTGCTGGAATTCTGTGTCCAACAATTACATTCTCCTTTAAACCTTCTAGAGTATCAACTTTACCTGCAACAGCAGCTTCATTTAATACCTTAGTAGTTTCCTGGAAAGAAGCAGCACTAATAAACGACTTCGTTTGAAGAGAAGCACGTGTAATACCCTGAAGAATAGGCTCTGCAGTTGCTGGCATCACATCACGAGCTGTAACTAATGATTTGTCCTCTCTTCTAAGAATAGAATTCTCATCTCTTAGCTCTCTAGAAGTAATGATCTGACCTTCTTTTAAAGTATCAGAATCACCAGCGCTTTCCACAACTTTCTTACCGTAAAGATTGTCATTTTGTTGGATAAAATCTTCTTTATGAACCAATTGATTCTCTAAGAACATACCATCACCAGAATCAACAATTCTTACTTTTCTCATCATTTGACGAACAACAACTTCAAAATGCTTGTCGTTAATCTTTACACCTTGTAACCTATAAACTTCTTGAACCTCATTAACTAAATACTGTTGTACAGCACTTGGTCCTTTTATAGCAAGAATATCTTTTGGAGTAATAGATCCATCAGATAAAGGCATACCAGCTCTTACATAATCATTTTCTTGTACAAGAATTTGATTAGAAAGTTTAACGAGGTACTTCTTCACTTCTTCAGTTTTAGAAGTAACGATAATTTCACGGTTACCACGCTTAATTTTACCGAACGAAACAACACCATCTATCTCACTAACTACAGCTGGATTAGAAGGGTTACGAGCTTCAAATAATTCTGTTACACGTGGAAGACCTCCAGTAATATCACCTGCTTTTGCAGATTTACGAGGGATTTTAACTAAGACTTTACCAACCTTAATCTTATCATCGTCATTCACCATTAAGTGAGCACCTACAGGAAGGTTATATGAAATCACATTATCACCCTTAGCATCAACTATATGTAAAGTAGGGATAAGTTTCTTATCTCTAGAATCAGAAATAACTTTTTCCTCATATCCAGTTTGTTCATCACTTTCTACTTGGAAAGTAACACCCTGAATAATGTTTTCGAACTTAATCTTACCAGCAAATTCTGAAATAATAACACCGTTAAATGGATCCCATTTAGCAAGTAAATCACCTTTCTTAACCTTAGAACCTGGTTTAGCATAAAGCTCAGAACCATAAGGAATGTTATTAGAATTTAACAACATACCTGTTTTCTCATGAAGTAATTTAGACTCAGCTGTACGAGAAATTACTATTTCTACATCTTTACCTTCGTTATCTTCAACCTTAACCGTTTTAAGATCATCGATCTCAAGTATACCATCGTTTTTAGCAACAATAGAACTATCTTCAGAAACGTTACCTGCAACACCACCTACGTGGAAAGTTCTTAACGTAAGCTGTGTACCTGGTTCACCAATAGATTGTGCAGCAATTACTCCTACCGCTTCACCTCTCATCACTAACCTGTTAGTAGCCAAGTTACGACCATAACATTTAGTACAAACACCTTTTGCAGCCTCACAAGTAAGAGCAGATCTTACTTCCACAGACTCTAAATCAGATGCTTCAATGATATCAGCAATTTCTTCTACTATCAACTCACCAGCAGAAATAATCACTTCTTGTGTAGCCGGATCTATAACATCATGTAATGCAGTACGACCTAGAACTCTAGCTCCTAATTTCTCCATTACCTCTTCATTCTTCTTAAGAGCAAAAACTTCTATACCTCTTAAGGTCTCACAATCTTCATGATTTACTATTACATCTTGTGCAACATCATGTAATCTACGTGTAAGGTAACCAGCATCCGCAGTTTTAAGAGCTGTATCTGCAAGTCCTTTACGCGCACCGTGAGTAGAAATAAAGTATTCAAGAATCGAAAGACCTTCCTTAAAGTTAGAAAGAATAGGGTTTTCAATAATAGCACCACCACCATCGTTAGATTTTTTAGGTTTTGCCATAAGTCCACGCATACCTGTAAGCTGTCTTATTTGCTCTTTAGATCCACGGGCTCCAGAATCAAGCATCATAAACACCGAGTTAAATCCTTGTTGATCTTCTCTAATGTTTTTCATTGAAAGCTCAGTAAGCTGCGCATTGGTAGCCGTCCAAACATCAATTACTTGATTATATCTTTCATTTTGGGTAATAAGACCCATACCGTAGTTTCCACGTATTGTGTCAACTTTAGCATTTGCAGTATCAATCATAGATTGCTTCTCTGCAGGAATCATAATATCTCCTAATGAGAAAGATAACCCACCACGGAATGCAAATCCATAACCCAGATCCTTAATTTCATCAAGGAAAGCAGCTGTTCTAGGAACATCTGTTACCTTAAGGATATCACCTATAATATCTCTAAGTGCCTTTTTAGTAAGAACCTCATTGATATAACCAGCTTCATCTGGCACTCTTTGATTAAATATAACTCTACCAGCAGTAGTTTCAATAATTTCTGCTTTATAAGAACCATCATTTTGAAGAAGGTTAATTCTACATTTAACAGGAGCGTTAATATCAACTCTCTTCTCATTAAATGCAATAACCAATTCTTCAGGACCGTAAAAAGTAAGCCCTTCACCTTTAACAATATGTCCAGGTTCAGATCTACGTAATTTGGTCATATAATAAAGACCCAATACCATATCCTGTGATGGTACCGCTATCGGACTACCATTTGCAGGGTTAAGAATATTGTGTGATGCCAGCATTAATAACTGACATTCTAATATCGCTTCAGGACCTAAAGGAAGGTGCACAGCCATTTGATCTCCATCAAAATCGGCGTTAAATGCCGTACAAACTAATGGGTGTAACTGTATTGCTTTACCTTCAATTAATTTGGGTTGGAAAGCCTGTATACCTAATCTGTGAAGAGTAGGAGCACGGTTCAACATAACTGGATGTCCTTTAAGAACATTTTCCAAGATATCCCAAACTACTGGTTCTTTCTTATCTATAATTTTCTTTGCTGACTTTACAGTCTTAACGATTCCACGCTCAATAAGTTTACGTATTACAAAAGGCTTATAAAGCTCTGCAGCCATATCCTTAGGAATACCACACTCATATAATTTAAGCTCAGGTCCAACAACAATTACCGAACGTGCAGAATAATCAACACGCTTACCTAGTAAGTTCTGACGGAAACGTCCTTGCTTACCTTTAAGTGAATCAGATAATGATTTTAATGGTCTATTAGAATCAGTTTTAACAGCACTAGATTTTCTTGTATTGTCAAGAAGTGAATCTACTGCCTCTTGCAACATACGCTTTTCATTACGAAGGATTACTTCTGGAGCTTTAATCTCCATCAATCTTTTCAAACGATTATTACGGATGATTACACGACGGTATAAATCATTTAAATCAGACGTTGCAAAACGACCACCATCTAGCGGTACTAATGGACGTAATTCTGGTGGAATTACTGGAACCACTTTCATGATCATCCATTCTGGCTTATTCTCACGTCTTTCGTTAGAATCTTTAAGCGCTTCAACAACTTGTAAACGCTTTAAAGCCTCAGTTTTACGTTGTTTAGATGTCTCATTATTTGCCTTGTGACGTAAGTCATAAGAAAGAGTATCTAAATCAATACGTTGTAGAAGATCTATCAAACAATCTGCACCCATCTTAGCGATGAATTTGTTAGGGTCTGAATCTTCTAAATATAAATTTTCTTGAGGTAAACTATCTAGTATATCTAAATACTCTTCCTCAGTTAAGAAATCTAATCTTTGTACTTCTTCACCTTCAGCATTTTTAGCAATACCTGGTTGAATAACTACATATCGTTCGTAATAGATGATCATATCCAGCTTCTTAGAAGGAAGCCCTAGTAAATAACCTATTTTATTAGGCAAACTACGGAAATACCAAATGTGCGCAACTGGCACAACAAGATTGATATGTCCTATACGATCACGTCTTACTTTTTTCTCAGTAACCTCTACACCACAACGATCACAAACAATTCCTTTGTAACGGATACGCTTATATTTTCCACAAGCACATTCATAATCCTTTACAGGACCGAAAATACGCTCACAAAAAAGCCCATCCCTTTCAGGTTTGTGCGTACGATAGTTAATCGTTTCTGGTTTTAACACCTCACCTCTTGACTCTGCAAGAATAGCTTCTGGAGATGCAAGACCGATTGAAATTTTAGAAAATTTCTTTTGTGTTGGGTTGTCTTTATGTCTAGCCATAATAATGGTACTATTTTAAGTTTAAAGTAGCAAGGTTTTATGTATTATCCGCTTTCGCGAAAGCGAAACAAACATAAAACCTCACAGAAAAAATTAATCCTCCAGTCTTAGATCTAATCCTAGACCTTTCAACTCATGCATCAATACATTAAATGATTCAGGAAGACCAGGTTCTGGCATAGGTTCACCTTTCACGATTGCTTCGTAAGTCTTAGCACGTCCTATAACGTCATCTGATTTTACAGTTAAGATTTCACGTAGTGTACTAGAAGCACCATATGCCTCAAGTGCCCATACCTCCATCTCTCCAAAACGTTGACCACCAAATTGTGCCTTACCACCAAGTGGTTGCTGAGTAATCAATGAGTATGGACCGATAGAACGCGCGTGCATCTTATCATCTACCATGTGACCTAGTTTAAGCATGTAGATTATACCTACTGTTGCAGGTTGATCAAAACGCTCACCAGTACCACCATCAAATAAATATGTATGACCGAAACGTGGAATACCAGCCTCATCAGTATATCCATTGATCTGATCTAAAGTAGCACCATCAAAGATAGGAGTTGCAAATTTCTTGCCTAGTTTCTCACCAGCCCATCCTAAAACAGTTTCATAAATCTGACCTATATTCATACGAGAAGGTACACCAAGTGGATTCAATACGATATCTACTGGAGTTCCATCTTCAAGGAATGGCATATCTTCCTGACGTACAATACGTGCAACGATACCTTTGTTACCGTGACGACCAGCCATTTTATCACCAACTTTAAGTTTACGCTTTTTAGCGATATAAACTTTTGCAAGTTTTATGATACCAGCAGGAAGCTCATCTCCGACAGAGATTGTGAACTTCTCACGACGTAATGACCCTTGAAGATCATTTTCTTTAATCTTATAGTTATGTAGTAAATCAGCAACCATCTCATTCACATCACTACTCGTAGTCCAAGTACCAGAAGTTAAATGAGTAAAGTCATCCACTGAATTTAACATTTTAAGAGTATACTTTTTACCTTTAGGAAGAACTTCTTCTCCAAGATCATTAAATACACCTTGTGATGTTTTACCACTTACGATTTCAAATAATTTCTCAATTAGACGCTCTTGTAAACCATCAAATTTACCTTGATAATTCTGCTCTAATCTTGCGATATCTTCTTTATCTTGAGCTCTCTTTCTCTTATCCTTTACAGCACGAGAGAATAATTTTTTACCGATAACAACACCTCTAAGAGATGGAGATGCTTTTAATGAAGCATCTTTTACATCACCAGCTTTATCACCAAAGATTGCTCTAAGCAGTTTCTCCTCTGGAGTAGGATCACTTTCTCCTTTAGGAGTAATTTTACCTATTAATATATCACCTGGTTTAACTTCTGCACCGATACGAATCATACCTTGTTCATCAAGGTCTGCAGTAGCTTCTTCAGAAACATTAGGTATATCTGGAGTTAACTCTTCATTACCTAATTTTGTATCTCTAACATCTAATGAGTATTCATCTACGTGAATAGAAGTAAATATATCTTCACGTACTACTTTTTCAGAAATAACGATCGCATCCTCAAAGTTATAACCTTTCCAAGGCATAAATGCCACTTTCATGTTACGACCTAACGCAAGTTCACCAGCCTCAGTTGCATAACCTTGACATAATACCTGACCTTTATTAACTCTATCTCCTTTTTCAACTATAGGTTTAAGTGTAATACTCGTCCCTTGGTTAGTTTTACGGAATTTAATCAAATTATAAGAAGTGTCTTCAGGCTCAAAGCTTACTAAAGATTCACGCTCTGTACGATCATACTTGATCACTACTTTTTGTGCATCTACATAAACTACCTCTCCATCACCTTCAGCATTTATTAATACTCTAGAATCAGTTGCAACTTGTCTTTCTAGACCTGTTCCAACAATAGGAGCATCAACTCTAAGTAAAGGTACCGCCTGACGCATCATGTTAGACCCCATCAGTGCACGGTTTGCATCATCATGTTCCAAGAATGGAATTAGAGATGCAGAAATAGATGCAATTTGATTAGGAGCGACGTCAGCATAAACAACCTCTGAAGCATCAATTACCGGGAAGTCACCTTCCATACGAGCAATTACTTTTTCCTGATCTATTTTACCATTAGTCAACGGTAAGTTAGCTTGGGCAATAAGTAAACCTTCTTCTTCCTCAGCACTTAAGTAAGTTGGTTCATCTTCAAGATTTACCACACCATCTGTAACCTTTCTATAAGGAGTCTCGATGAATCCCATTCCATTCACTTTAGCAAAAACAGCAAGCGAAGAAATCAGACCAATGTTCGGTCCTTCAGGAGTTTCAATAGGACAAAGTCTACCATAGTGAGTATAGTGTACATCACGAACCTCAAAACCAGCTCTTTCTCTCGAAAGACCACCTGGTCCAAGTGCAGATAATCTACGCTTGTGTGTAATCTCAGCTAATGGATTTGTTTGATCCATGAATTGAGATAATTGGTTCGTCCCAAAGAATGAATTAATAACAGAAGACAATGTCTTAGCATTAATAAGGTCAATAGGTGTAAACACTTCATTATCTCTAACATTCATACGCTCACGTATAGTACGAGCCATACGAGCAAGACCTACACCAAACTGTGAACTTAACTGCTCACCTACCGTACGAACACGACGGTTAGATAAGTGATCAATATCATCAATCTCTGCCTTAGAGTTGATCAACATGATCAAATGCTTAATAATAGTAATGATATCTTCTTTGGTAAGCACCTGCTTATCCATAGGAATATCAAGATTCAATTTTTTATTCATACGGTAACGACCTACCTCACCTAAATTATATCTCTGATCAGAGAAGAATAATTTATCGATGATTCCACGAGCAGTTTCTTCATCAGGCGGCTCAGCGTTACGTAATTGTCTATATATATGTTCTACAGCCTCTTTTTCAGAGTTTGTAGGATCCTTCTGTAAGGTATTATGTATAATGGCATAATCAGCAGACATATTATCTTCTTTATGAAGAAGAATAGTCTTAGCTTGAGAATCAATTATCTCATCTATGTGTTCCTTTTCAAGAATTGTATCTCTATCAAGAACAATTTCATTACGCTCAATAGATACTACTTCTCCAGTATCTTCATCAACGAAATCTTCATGCCAAGTTCTTAGTACACGAGCAGCAAGCTTGCGACCTAAGTATTTTTTAAGACCTGTTTTACTTGCCTTAACTTCTTCAGCAAGATCAAAAATACCTAAGATATCTTTATCTCTTTCAAAGCCAATAGCACGGAAAAGTGTTGTAACAGGTAATTTCTTTTTACGATCGATATAAGCGTACATTACACTATTAATATCTGTCGCAAATTCTATCCATGATCCTTTAAAAGGAATTACACGAGCAGAATATAATTTAGTACCATTTGCATGGAAAGATTGACCAAAGAAAACACCAGGAGACCTGTGTAACTGAGATACAACCACACGCTCAGCTCCATTGATACAAAAAGTACCAGAAGGTGTCATGTAAGGGATAGTACCAAGATAAACATCTTGTACGATTGTTTCAAAATCCTCATGTTCAGGATCTGTACAATATAATTTCAAACGTGATTTAAGAGGCACGCTATAAGTTAGACCACGCTCTATACATTCCTGAATAGAATAACGAGGTGGGTCTACGAAGTAATCAAGAAATTCCAAAACAAACTGATTACGAGTATCAGTAATTGGAAAATTCTCCATGAAGGTATTATACAAACCTTCAACTTCTCTTTTATCAGATTTAGTCTCTAGCTGAAAAAAGTCCTGAAAGGATTTAATTTGGATATCCAGCAAGTCAGGATATTCTGCCTTATTAGTTACCGTTGAAAAATTAATTCTCTCTGTGTTTGTTGCTAGCATCAATGCACGGTATTAAATTGTTAAAAAAAGCGTTATCGACGACGTCTCATCTTTATACGCAAAATGGTCTAGCCCTGTGAGCAATGCTCACAGGTCTAAACCGATAATGTTTTGGTAAGAAGAATTACTTCAACTCAACCTCAGCTCCAGCTTCTTCAAGCTGAGCTTTAAGTGCTTCTGCTTCATCTTTAGAAACACCCTCCTTGATTGGAGATGGTGCACTATCAACTAAACCTTTTGCATCTTTTAATCCTGCTCCTGTAAGTTCTTTTACAAGTTTAACAACAGCTAGCTTAGCACCACCTGCAGCTTTAAGGATTACATCAAATTCTGTTTGCTCATCAGCAGCGTCACCGCCACCTGCAGCTGGTCCTGCCATAGCAACTGCTGCTGCTGCTGGCTCAATACCATATTCATCCTTAAGGATGTCTGCTAATTCGTTTACTTCTTTAACAGTTAAGTTAACTAACTGTTCAGCGAAATCTTTTAAATCTGCCATGTCTATCGTTTTAATAAAATTTATAAATAATTAAGTGCGTACTAATTTGTGTTCTATCTTTCCGATAGAGTTTTAAGTATTCCTGCAATTTTTCCACCACCAGATTGAAGTGCTGAAATAACATTCTTAGCAGGACTTTGAAGAAGACCGATAATCTCACCAATCATTTCTTCTTTAGATTTGATATTACTTAATGTACTAAGCATATCATCTCCTACGTAAATTGCTTCCTCAATATAAGCTCCTTTAAGCACAGGCTTATCAGACTTCTTACGGAAAGTTTCAATTACTTTAGCAGGGCTATTTGCAACCTCTGATAACATAATTGCAGTATTACCTTTTAATAATTCAGGTAATTCAGCAAAATCCTTATCTGATGCTTCCATAGCTTTAGAAAGAAGTGTATTCTTTACTACTGCCATTTTTACGTTAGCTTTAAAACAAGCTCTACGTAAATTTGATGTATCTAATGCATTTAAACCAGATATGTCTGCTAAATAAATAGTTGAATTTTCAGCTAACGTAGCAGTCAAATCTTGTATAACATTTGCTTTTTGTTCTCTTGTCATGATCTAGATTTTTAGTCGTCTGCAAAACGTTTAGCGTCTATCTCAATACTAGGACTCATCGTACTAGACATAAAGATACTTTTGATATAAATACCCTTAGACGTTGTTGGTTTTAATTTAACTAGTGTGTTAATTAATTCTTTAGCATTCCCTTCAATTTTAGCAGCGTCAAAAGATGCTTTTCCAATTGCAGCGTGAATAATACCAGTCTTATCAACTTTAAAGTCAATTTTACCAGCTTTTACTTCAGAAACAGCTTTTGCAACATCCATTGTAACAGTACCAGTCTTAGGGTTAGGCATTAAACCTCTTGGTCCTAAAACACGACCTAAAGGTCCTAATTTACCCATTACACTAGGCATTGTGATAATTACATCAACATCAGTCCAACCACCTTTAATCTTGTTAAGGTATTCATCTAATCCAACATAATCAGCACCAGCTTCAGTAGCTTCAGCTTCTTTATCTGGCGTTACTAAAGCTAACACTTTAACATCTTTACCAGTACCATGAGGAAGTGTCACAACGCCCCTAACCATCTGGTTAGCTTTACGTGGATCCACATTTAATCTCACAGCTAGATCTACAGATGCGTCAAACTTTGTAGTTGTAACATCCTTTACTAATTTAGCAGCTTCAGCAACTGAATAAGTTTGTGACTTATCAATTTTAGGAAGACTTGCTTTTTGATTTTTTGTCAATTTTGCCATTGTTACAAGTTTTAAGCAGGTGCGTTTCCACCCTTAACGTTCACACCCATTGATCTTGCAGTTCCAGCTACCATTTTCATAGCGCTTTCTACTGTAAATGCATTGAGGTCTGGCATCTTATCTTCGGCAATCAAACGAATTTGATCCCATGTGATAGTTCCAACTTTTTTACGATTAGGTTCCCCACTACCGCCTTTAAGCTTTATCGCTTCAAGGATTTGTACTGCTGCTGGAGGAGTTTTGATAACAAAGTCAAAGGACTTATCCTTATAAACAGTTATCGCTACCGGTAAAACTTTACCTGCTTTATCCTGAGTCCTAGCATTAAACTGCTTACAGAACTCCATGATATTAACACCAGCCGCACCAAGTGCAGGTCCTACAGGAGGAGATGGGTTTGCTGCGCCACCCTTAACTTGTAGTTTTACAACCTTAGATACTTCTTTAGCCATTTCTATTTAATTTCACTATTTTGATAATAATAAAGTGGAAGCCTTATTTACTACCTATAAATTGTAACATTTATATTTTCTCTACTTGCATATAGCTAAGCTCTAGAGGAGTTTTACGTCCAAAAATCTTAACCATAACTTCTAGCTTACGCTTTTCTTCATTTACCTTTTCAATAGTACCATTGAAACCATTGAAAGGACCATCTACAACCTTTACTGTTTCACCAGTTTTATAAGGAATAGAAACATTATCTGTTTGTTCAGCTAACTCATCAACCTTACCTAACATTCTATTAACCTCTGAACGTCTTAATGGAACTGGATCACCTCCTTTAGTTTCTCCTAAGAAACCAATAACACCATTAACAGATTTAATAATATGAGGCACTTCACCTTCTAATCTAGCCTGCACCATAATATAACCAGGGAAATAAACTCTCTCTTTATTATATTTTTTACCATTCCTTATTTGAACAACTTTCTCAGTAGGAACTAAAATTTGTTGTAAATAATCACCTAAGTTATGATGTGCAATTTCAGACTCTATATACTCTTTAATCTTATTCTCTTGTCCGCTCACTGAACGTACAACATACCATTTCATTAAATCCTTCTCTTCTGACATATCAAAAATTAGTTAGCCTTAATCCAATAAAAATAATTTTCGATCGCCGAACTAAACACAAAGTCTATTCCTGATACAATAAGCGCAAAAACAATTGAGAATACAGCAACAGTAATCGTTAACTTTTGTGTCTCAGCCCATGTAGGCCAAGTAACATGATTAGTTAACTCATTATAAGACTCTTTTACATATGTTATCAAACTCATAATTGTAATGTTGTAAACGTTAACTATATTCATAGTAATCTATGAAAATGGAGTAAACTTTATTTAAACTGCACGGGCTGAGAGACTCGAACTCACGACACCTGGTTTTGGAGACCAGTGCTCTACCAACTGAGCTAAGCCCGCAAACAACCATACCTTAAGTATGATTTATATTGCCTTCCTTTTTTACAAAGGAAAAGTATCCTATCTAGAATATAGATAGGATACTTATAATATCATTATAGAAATTAATCTAGAATTTCAGTAACCTGACCAGCTCCTACAGTTCTACCACCCTCACGGATTGCAAAACGAAGACCTAAGTTCAAAGCAATAGGCTGGATAAGATCAACTGTAATAGTTAAGTTATCTCCAGGCATTACCATTTCTACACCATCAGGAAGAGCAATATTACCAGTTACATCGGTAGTACGCACATAAAACTGTGGACGGTAGTTATTGTGGAATGGAGTGTGACGTCCACCTTCTTCTTTCTTAAGGATATAAACCTCTGCTTTAAATTTAGCGTGAGGAGTTACAGATCCAGGCTTAGTAATTACCATACCACGAGAGATCATAGACTTCTCAATACCTCTCAATAAGATACCTGCGTTATCACCAGCTTCACCTCTATCAAGAATCTGACGGAACATTTCAATACCAGTAATAGTAGAAGTTAACTTCTCAGCACCCATACCAATAATCTCAACTGGATCTCCAGTATTAGCTACACCAGTCTCAATACGACCAGTTGCAACAGTACCACGACCTGTAATAGAGAATACATCTTCTATAGGCATAAGGAAAGGCTTATCCATATCACGAACAGGCTCTTCAATCCACGCATCAACAGCAGCCATTAATTCTAATACTGTGTCAACCCATTTTTGCTCACCGTTAAGTGCACCAAGTGCAGAACCAGATACAACAGGACCATTGTCACCATCATATTCATAGAAACTTAAAAGATCACGTACTTCCATATCAACTAACTCAAGAAGCTCTTCATCATCTACCATATCCACTTTATTAAGGAATACAACAATACGAGGAATACCTACCTGACGACCAAGAAGGATGTGCTCACGAGTCTGAGGCATAGGACCATCAGT
The DNA here is from genome assembly GCF_045063745.1 of Nonlabens sp. Asnod2-A12. Taxonomy (NCBI): domain Bacteria; kingdom Pseudomonadati; phylum Bacteroidota; class Flavobacteriia; order Flavobacteriales; family Flavobacteriaceae; genus Nonlabens; species Nonlabens sp. Asnod2-A12. Next base: position 1,638,679 of record NZ_JBEFOB010000003.1, read on the forward strand.
TGCAGCAACAACAAGAATAGCACCATCCATTTGAGCAGCACCAGTAACCATGTTCTTTACATAATCGGCGTGACCAGGACAATCTACGTGTGCGTAGTGTCTGTTCTGAGTCTGATACTCAACGTGTGATGAGTTAATAGTAATACCACGCTCTTTTTCTTCAGGAGCGTTATCAATTTGGTCAAAACTTGTCGCATTAGAAAAACCAGCATCTGCAAGTACTTTAGTGATTGCAGCGGTAAGAGTAGTTTTACCGTGGTCAACGTGACCAATTGTCCCTACGTTAAGGTGAGGTTTCGAACGATCGTACGTTTCTTTAGCCATAACTTATAATCTTAGTTTATATTAGTGTTTCGTTTTATAAAGACAGACACGGAGCTAAAACCAAATCAGTCTATACTAGTAATGGCCTCTATTGAGACCTATTTTTATCTTACAGAGCCAATGACGAGATTTGAACTCGTGACCTCTTCCTTACCAAGGAAACGCTCTACCCCTGAGCTACACCGGCAAAACCCCTTCATAAGGAATGGACAACTTGACTTTAAACTCAAATAAAAATAGAGTTTAATATTTTAGAGCGAGAGACCAGGTTCGAACTGGCGACATTCAGCTTGGAAGGCTGACGCTCTACCAACTGAGCTACTCTCGCATTTATTAGTTTCACAACTAAAAGGTATTCAATATTTCAAATTATCTTTTCAGATAATATAGTGGGGAGAGCAGGATTCGAACCTGCGAAGGTTTCCCAACGGAGTTACAGTCCGTCCTCGTTGGCCGCTTGAGTATCTCCCCTACAAACCAATTAAGATTTGTTATTTCAAAAGAGCCGATGGAGGGACTCGAACCCACGACCTGCTGATTACAAATCAGCTGCTCTAGCCAGCTGAGCTACATCGGCTTTTGACACTTTCTTATTTCTAAAAAAGTTCGTTATTTCTAACGGAGTGCAAATGTAAGTCTATTTTTTAATTGACCAAACTTTTTTTTGATTTTTTTTTAATGTTCAGCTAATTTTTCTTTGCGCTTTTTCAATTGTCTCTCTAAAGACGCGGCACACTCGTCGATACACTGCTCAAAAGTTTTACATGTTTTTTTTACCACCATATCATCTCCTGGTACAAATATTCTAATTTCAGCTATCTTATTTTCTGGAGCTGATGTCTTCTGCACTTTTAGATATACATCTGCATTTATGATCTTATTATAAAATTGCTCTAACTTATCTAATCTCTTTTGAGTAAAATCAATTAGTGAAGCATCTGCATCAAAATTTACTGCTTGCGTGTTTACCTTCATAATAAATAGGTTTTAAATTAATTATTTTTTTGATCTAGGATGAGCATTACTATAAACCCCTTTTAACACAGCCATACTACTATGCGTATAAATTTGCGTAGATGACAGACTTGTATGCCCCAATAATTCTTTCACAGCATTTAAATCTGCACCATGATCTAACAAATGCGTAGCAAATGTATGTCTCAAAACATGCGGGCTTATCTTTACCTTCAAAGATACCTTACTAAAATATGATTTTATAACGCGATACACAAGGCTTGGATAGACTTTAATTCCTTTAGAAGTAACAAACAATTCATTTACACCAGAGACAGCGACAACACTTCTTAAACCTAAATACTTCTCTAAGTGATTTTTAATGGAATGAACTAACGGTATTATGCGCTGCTTATCCCTTTTACCAGTTACTTTTATCTGATCACGTATTAAATCGACATCAGGTATTTTCAGGTTAATCAACTCATCTCTCCTTATTCCAGTCGCATACAACAACTCTATCATTAAAAAATCTCGAGATTGTTCAAAATCATTTTCATCATAAGGAGAATCTAATAATTTTAATACTTCATTTATGGAAAAAGGAACTTGAATTTTTTTTGCAACCTTCAGGCTTTTATATAAACTAGACGGATCAACAGTCAGCTCTCCTATTTTAAGAAGAAACTTAAAATAAGATTTTATAGAAGACATTTTACGATTAACCGTTCTATGGGAGTCACCATTTTCTAACAAGTCAGTCACCCAACTTCTAATATCGTTATAAACGACATCCACCACAGAAACTACTCCTTGCTCTTCTACATAAAACAGGAAAAGGCTTAAGTCTTTCTTATAAGCCGATATGGTGTGAGATGAATAATTCTTCTCATACTGTAAATACTCTATATATGATTCTATATGCATAAAAAAAACCGCTAGCTGTAAATGTATAAATTTACAACTAGCGGTATGATATTCTAAAGAAGAAATTCTCTAGATGTTCTCTGCGTCACGAAGTCCTTGAATGTAAGCTGCTTTGATGTTGCGAGCACGTTTTACAACAGACGGTTTATTAAACTGCTGTCTTCTACGTAGTTCACGCATCTTGCCTGTACGATCAAATTTTCTTTTGAAACGCTTTAGAGCTCTATCGATATTTTCTCCGTCTTTAACTGGTATTATTAACATAGTGTCATCACCTCCTTTCTTTGGGATCGCAAAAGTACATATTATTTTACAATCTCAAAGAACTTTATTTTATTAGATATTTATTTATTTTTTGCTTTCGCGAAAGCGTAACCCTCAACCTACTTTGCTGCTGGTTTATAATCTTTACCGTCCAACATCATTTTTGCAATAATCTCGCGCATGATCTCACTAGTACCACCACCGATAGGGCCTAGACGACTATCTCTCCACATTCTCGCGAGTGGATATTCTTCTATGTAACCATAACCTCCTAGATACTGAAGGCACTTATAAATGACCTCGTCAGCGATTTTTGTAGAAACCAACTTAGACATACTAGCCTCTTTTACAGGATAAAGTCCTTTATCTAATTGCTCTGATATGGAGTAATTAAAGTTTTTTGCCATTTCTACCTCACTATACATATCTGCCATACCGTGACGTAAAGACTGGAATTTATCAATAGTAGTACCGAAGGCCGTACGTTCTTTCATGTATTGCGCAGTGTACTCTAGAGCATACTCTGCTCTTGCATGAGAGTTAATACCCATAATAAGACGCTCTAGTGCAAAGTGCTGCATGATATAAGGAAATCCTTTTCCTTCTTCACCCATAAGGTTTGCAGCAGGAATACGCACATTATCAAAACCTATCTCTCCTGTATCACTTGCTCTCCATCCTAATTTATTAAGTTTAGTAGCACTTATCCCTGGCGTCTCACGATCCATAACAAAAATAGAGATACCTCTACCCTTTGCATCTACATCAGTTTTTGCAGCGATTACCAAGTAGTCACTATAAACACCGTTAGTAATAAATGTTTTTGAGCCGTTAATGATATAATGATCACCATCTTTAACAGCAGTGGTTCTCATTCCTGCAACATCACTACCACCGAATGGCTCTGTAATACCTAGACATCCTATTTTCTCTCCTGTTAACGTAGGAACAAGGTATTCTTGTTTTATACGCTCATCTCCTTCTTTAAGTAAGTGTTGTGCACCTAGGAAAGCTTGGACCCACATAGCTGCTGCAAAACCACCTGAATTAATGCGTTGCATTTCTTCTAAGAATATCACTGTATAAAAGAAATCTAGATCTAGACCACCATATTCTTCTGGATAGTAAAGACCGAAATAGCCCATCTCTCCCATTTTCTGGAAAATCTCTCGATCTATCTTTCCTGTTTCTTCCCATCTATCAATATGTGGAACAGCTTCTTTATTAAGAAAGTCTCTAAAACTTTGTCTGAAGGCGTCATGCTCTTCAGTGAAATATTTTGAATACATAAATTAAGTACTATATGATTATAGAAAAACACTTAAAACATAATTTTAAATGCGATATTCTCAGTTACAACTGATTATTTTAATCTAATGTCAAATATAGTTGAATTAATGATAATTTTTCTTGTGGAAATCTAGATGTTAACATCACTTTATCCCAAGATTTAAATCCATCGCGCAACGTCCTTTGTTCCATTAGTTTATCAACTAGGTAGTCGTCAAAATAAGGAATAGCTAACAACTGTTCATCGGTAGCGGTATTTAATGCTATTTTCTTAAAACCAACCGGAGCTGTGACATAAAAATGCTTCTTTAATTGCACCATAGTAGAATCGGTAAGGCCATAGACACCTCTAACTTGAGAGATATCTATAAAACCCTTAAGTCGATCTCTTTCTTTAATAATTCTCACAGAAAGGGCTGGACCTATTCCATAAACCTTTTTAAGTTGATCTTGAGAGGCTAGGTTAATATTTGCAGCGACTACTTTACGATCTTTATAAGGTACAAAAGTTTTATAAGTATTCTTTTTAGGATTTGTAACCCATTCAGGAAATTTAAAATATGGCGATATACTATCCAGCCATTGATCACTAACTTGGGTTACTTTTTGAAAATCTTTCTTAGAGTTTACCCATTTTCCGCTTTCCCGAAAGCGGTGCAATCGATCTATCTCTTCTACACTAAGACCTAATTTATAACCTCTATAGTCAGTTATATAATTAGGGTTAAAAGGATAAATAGTATCTCTTCTACTTTGTTGGATTCTTGTTAATGAATCTACCCTATGTTGATATGAAGAAACGTTATCTAGTACGAGTGGATCTGGCGGTAAGGTTCTAATATAATAGAGACCAGCAACAACTAATATGATAAATAGTAATAATATAAAAATCCCTCTTTGCTGACTTCTATCAAATGCAAAGAGGGATTTTATATTATTCAAAATAAGTATGTTTTATTTAGTCTGTGGTATTTCTCCAGATTTTACTTTAGCAAAATAAGTTTTGAGATCTTTTGCAACTCCACCTGACATCATGTATAAACCGATAAGGTTAGGAATAGCAAGAGTAAGGAACATCATGTCTGCAAAATCTATTACCGCACCTAAACCTATAGAAGCCCCTAAAACTACCGTTAATAAAAATACAGCTTTAAATATAATTTCTACAATTTTCTTGCTTCCAAAAATACTTTGCGCTGCTTTTACACCGTAGTAAGACCATGTAAGAATAGTTGAAAATGCAAATAAGAAAATAGCTATAGTAAGTAAATAGTCTGCTCCAGGAATTACTTTAGAAAATGCAACTGCTGTAAGAGCAGAACCTGTAGCTACTTCTCCTTGATACGTACCAGTAAAAATAAGAACTAAAGCTGTAAGTGTACATACTACAACGGTATCAATAAATGGCTCTAAAAGAGCTACAAAACCTTCAGCCACTGGGTGATTAGTTTTTGCAGCAGAGTGAGCAATTGAGGCAGATCCTAAACCAGCCTCATTAGAGAATGCAGCACGTTGAAATCCTAATACAAGAACACCTAAGAAACCACCGTACATAGCGTCTGCTTGAAATGCGCCATCTATAATTAATCCAAACGCGTGTCCTACTTCAGTAATGTTTGCTCCTACTACGATTATACACATTAGGATATATAGACCTGCCATAGAAGGGACAACCTTATCAGTAACCTTTGCGATTCCTTTAAGACCTCCTACGATTACGATACCTACTAGGACTGCGATTACAACACCTATGATAGTTTTTGCTGTTCCATCCACACCCATAACACTTGCTAGTTGCGCAGTTGCTTGGTTAGCCTGAAACATTGATCCTGCAGCAAATGCCGCAAGCATAATAATAATGGCATATATAAGAGAAAGACCTTTACCTAGTCCACCTAATCCTTTTTCAGCAAAACCTTTTTTAAGGTATTCCATAGGACCACCAGAGATCGTTCCATCTTCTGCAACGGTTCTATATTTTACTCCAAGAGTACATTCTATAAACTTAGAAGACATACCTAGTAAACCTGCAAGAATAATCCAGAATGTTGCTCCTGGACCACCTGTAGAAATAGCTACTGCTACACCTGCTATATTACCTAATCCTACTGTTCCAGATACTGCTGTTGCAAGAGCTTGGAAGTGTGTAACCTCACCTTTAGCATCTGCCTCATCATACTTACCGCGCACTAGTCTTAAAGAATGCTTGATACCACGTATATTGATAAAACCAAAACGAATAGTAAAAAACACTGCTCCTAGAATTAACCAGATTACCATGAATGGCAACTTTATAGTCTTTACCGTACCGTTAGGGTTTAAAACTATGTCACCATTAGCATCCTTAACCTGATTATCATACAGTCCTAAAGAGTAAAAAGGATCAAAGAAAAAGTATTCATCCATAAATCCTACAATCGGTGCAAATGCTGCACTCATTTTTTCAGGGATAGACTCTGCTGGCACTTCAAAGGCTAGCTCACCAGTTAAACCTGCAGCATCTTCTACTCTTACAGAGTATTCTTTACCTTCTTTTGCGTTTTTTACGGTTTTTGTAGAAGTATCAATATTCTTTTCAGACCAATAATATTTGTATGGAGCCGCTCCTCCTTCTACATTTATATCTATAACAGCTGTCTCTATCTCACTAGAATCATCGGTGATGTTGTGAGACACTTTTAATTGAGAAAAACCTAATTGAGAGAAAAATGTGAAAATTATTAAACTAAGAAATAATTTATTCATGAAGTATAACTTTAAATACATTAAATGGTTAAGTCAGCAAGATGCACAAAAATCTTGCTTTTTGAAAGCTTTACAGCTATTTATGTTACGTCATTGTTAATTCTGTACACTTTTTGCAGTCTGGAAATCTGCTCTGTATTACCTACAACTATAATTTTTGAGCCTGGAACTAATTTTTGATTAGGATCTGGGTTTACAATATAATCTCCTTGTGGAGATTTATAACCTATAATCGTACAACCTGTTTGTTCCCTTAGATTTAGTTTAACAATGGGGCAATCTTTAATATCATCAAACATTTGCTCAAAAGAAACCTGTTCAAGATTTACTCCATCATTACCTCCATAACTTAATTTATCCCAAAATTCAATCAAATCAGGACTAACAATTAAGGAAGCCATGTGTTGCCCTCCTATAGCATCAGGTAATATTACATTATTTGCACCAGCAAATTTTAATTTTTTATAAGAATTCTCTTCACTAGCGCGAGATATAATTTTCAAATCCTCGTTCAATTGTCGTGCACTCAGCACCACAAAAAGATTATCTGCATCTTCTGGCAGCGCAGTAATTAAAGTAGAAGCTCTATTGATACCTGCTTTAGTAAGCACGTCATCATCATTTGCATTACCTCTTACAAAGTTTATTCGGTCTAAAGAACAGTCATCAATTACCTGCTGGTCCTTTTCTATAATTATAAACTCTCTATTATAATCCTGTAATTTCTGAACGGCTTGTTTTCCATTACGACCATACCCACAAATTATAATGTGATTCTCCATAGAATTTAAATGTTTATTTTTTCTTTTCTTACTCAATTCTGCTAAACTATTTGTGGACAGTAAATACTCTGTAATCACAGCCAGCGCATAACCCACAGTAATCACACTGAAAAGAATAAAACCAGTAATAAACAACTTATCAGATGACGTAGGCTCTTGCAGCTCTCTATACCCTACAGTAGTTATCGTTATTACAGTCATATATAACGCATCTATCCATGACAGATCCATTATTATTTTAAAACCTATTACGCCTACAGAAAGCATAAAAAGCAATAAAGCAAAAGCTATTTTTAATTTATTATGCAACTGTCATCATTTTTAAAGATCAAATACAGAACTACGTTTTGTATAAATAAGGTCTTTAATTTTAAGCCAAAAAGCCATAATTAAATACACAGCAAATCCAGCACCTAAGGTTGCAAACGTGAAATAAATAAAAGTAATACGCACGCTACGTGCTTTCATTCCTAACTTATCTGCCACACGAGAAGATACGTAAAATCCGTATTTCTCCATTAATGTGCGTATATAAGTAACTATTTTCATGCTGTAAATTTAATCAATCGAGATCATAAATTTTCAAAGCTCTAAAAAATTAACTAGATCAGGTTAATTTCTCAATAACGCCACACCTATATCGCAACTCAAACATTTATTGACATCACAATAATTAGACTTTAATTGTAGTAAAGATTGTGTTTGTAACGCACTATCTATTTTAAACAACTTCTTAAACCCTGAAACAACAGTATTTTTCTCGGCCTTCAATTCGTACATTAATTCGAGAAGCTCGTCAGTCTTATCTTTTCCTATAAACCTGGCTTGCATAAATTTAATGGGCACGATACAATTTATAATTAAAAGATCTATAAAATCGGCTGTTAGTATTTTTTCTCTTTCTTCTGTTTCTTTATCAAAAACATGATGCGTGTTCCAGTATTTAGAAGCCTTAATATCAAATAATCGATGAATGTCTGATCTAGTTCTAGCAAGCAAAATCTCTCCAAAAAGCATAGGATTGCGTTGATACAACATCGCAAGTTGTGAAATGCGCACGGTAGGATAATTTGCCGGTCGCAATCTAAAAAACTTCATAGGTGTTAAAGAAGGTTTTAATAAGTGTTTCGCTTTCGCGAAAGCGTACTCATCAACCAACTCTTTATAATAACCATCTTTCTTTACCTCATCTAGCAATCCAGACTGACCCAATAAAGCTGCCTCTAGTTGAAAAGCATCCTTAGCAAGTTTGCGCACAACTGACTGCTCCATACTACTAGCTAGTTGTTCAAAAGCGTCTGCATTAGTTTTAGTCCCAAAACTTCTTGCTAAAAGCTGAAAAAATGCAGCCTCCCAATCGTTATTGTTTTGGGCTAGCATGTGCTTAATTCTATCAGACTTATATTCTAATCGTTCAAAGAAGAGCTTTTCTATCCATTGATCTCTTAAAAAAGAATCTACCGTACCCCACTGGTTTTCACAATTTATAAATTGATTATTCTTAACAACAAAGAGCTTTCTATAAGATTGCACAAGCGATTCATTCACATATTTAGAAACATCTAGAACAGGAATATTAACGCCATCTCGCCTAGTAATCTCTGCATCGTGATTCCATACTACGTGTAAAATCACATTATCATATGCAGGGTCATCATCATGACCATGAAGATACCAGTCACTTGCTTTCACATGCATTTCTACATTTCCCGCCCAGTCTTGACCATCTATCTCTACACGGCCATTAAAAAAATCTGGTCCAGAAAAGAAATTATGTGTTCCTAGCGATTTTATCTTTATCTCCTTTCCTTCTGTAGTCTTTAATTCCTGACCACTCAATTTCTTAAACTTCCATAGGTAATGGATAAAATCTTCTTGCATCAATTAAGTATTAAATAGTAAGCCGAAACAATACTTGTGAAGATATACACAAAAGCACTTAATTATCAAATATTTACCTACTTTTATATGAAATAACTTCAAAGCTAAACCATGAAAACACTCTTTACTTATCTATTTTTCTTGTCATCATTATTGGGGATTTCTCAAAATTCCGGAATCGAGAGCACTTTACCTATGGCAGTAAATAACATCATTGAAATTTGCCCAGGAGACACTATAGATTTCACGGCCATCGATGGCTCAAATTATATGTTTGAATGGGATTTAGGAACTTTAGGAAATCAAAATAATAGAATCATCACCCAACAATTTAACAATTCAGGTGCGTTCTTTGTACAACTACGTACTGCTGATCAAAATTCTAATCCAGTAGGCACTACAGATTATGTAACCGTTGTGGTTTCTCCAGAGCCAGTTTTAGACTATACTGCAACAGATACGCCTGTTTTATGTTTAGGAGATTCTATGTATATAACTACAACTTCACAAATAGACACAGTACTAACCTGTGATGATGCAGCTTTTGTAGCTGGCACAACTTTTTTACCTGATGGCAGTGGCGTAAGTTACCAAAGTGTGATTATAATAGACTGCTTTCCAGATGGTACTACTTTAGTAAACCCAGCAAACTTCCTAGGTGTATGTATGAACATGGAGCATTCTTACCTAGGTGACTTAAGAATTGAGCTCATAGCTCCTAATGGTGTTGCTATTGATTTAAAATCAAGCAATTTTGGAGGAGGAGTATTTCTAGGAGAGCCAATAGATGATGACTTTAACATAAATCCAGGCATAGGTTACGATTATTGTTTCACAAGCCAAGCTACCACCACTATGGTTGGTGCAAGTGCAACAAATACTACAATTCCAGCTGGAGATTACGCTTCTCAATCTGCATTTACAGGCCTTACAGGGGTCCCCTTAAATGGTCCGTGGAGAGTTAGAATTACTGACAATCTAGTTTCAGACAACGGCTATATATTCAGCTGGTTTATGAAATTTGGAGTAGGTTTAGAATCAAATATCAATTACACTAACCCAACAATAATAAATGAATCATGGTCTTCAAGTCCAGATATAACTTCTACAGGAACAAATCAAATTTCAATTACGCCTACACAGACAGGTTTGAATTGTTACGATTACACTACAACAGATAGTAACGGCTGTACTTATACAGAACAATATTGTATAGATGTTCTTGATTCTCAAACAGATTTTGAAGCGGTTGATTTATACAGATATGACAGTGACGTTAATGGCACTGAAGATTTTAATCTAGATTTTAATACTGCAAGAATTATTGGTGATTTAAACCCTATAACTACATCAGTTTTATACTACACAACTCTTGCAGATGCCCAATCGCAAAACAACCCTATTGGAAGTACTAGTGCTTTTGCAAATACTACAAATCCACAAACTATTTATGCGAGAGTAGATAATATAAATATGTTATGTTCAAATATAATTGTAGATTTTGACTTATTACTTACTACTCAACCGCTCACAGACACAGATAATGATGGAATACCTGATTTAAGTGAAGATCTAAATGAAAACGGAAATCTAAATGATGATGATACTGATGGAGACGGAATACCTAACTATCAAGATGATGACGATGATGGTGATGGTGTTCCTACGGCTATAGAGATAGGTACCACTGGTTATAGAAGAGTAAACATTCCTTTCTTAGATACAGACGGAGATGGAATTGAAAACTATCTAGACGACGATGATGACGGAGATGGAGTTTTAACTATTAACGAAGACTACAATAACAATGATGACCCAACAGATGACGATACAGATGGATCTGGAATACCAGATTTTCTTGAAGTAAATATTACTTTAAGTGTTACAAATATTGAAAAAGATGCATTCAGCATCTATCCTAACCCTTTAAACGGAAATAGCTTTTCCATTAAGTTCTTAGATCAAAACGGTCCTAAATATATTGAGGTATTAAATTTAAATGGTCGTTTAATTTTAAGCAAAGAACTTGATACTTCCTCAAATTCAATTAACATAGAATTGCCTGAACTTTCAACAGGAATGTATTTAGTAAGAATAGATAGAAACAGCTCGTTAACCTATAAATTAATTAAGAGCTAACACTTAATATCATTAAAAAAGCTCCGAAATCTAATATAGATTTCGGAGCTTTTTTTGAGTTAATTGAGTTCTTATTTATCATCTGGATGGTACGTACCATCTTCTTTTAACCAGCCTTTTTCTTTCATCCAGTTATCGTTAAAGAATTTCCCTACATAACGACTACCATGATCATGATAAAGAATGACAACTACATCATCTTCAGTAAAACCTACTTCTTTATGGATTTGCTTTAATCCTTTGATAGCAGCACCAGCACTATTTCCTAAAAACATACCTTCTTCCTTTGCCAGTCTACGTGTATAAACCGCTGCATCTTTATCAGTAACTTTAGTAAAGCCATCGATAATATCAAAATCTACGTTTTTAGGTAAAATATCTTCACCTATTCCTTCTGTTACATATGAGTAAATCTCGTCTTGATCAAAAATACCTGTTTCATGGTATTTTTTAAATACAGAACCATACGTATCTATACCCCATATTTTAACATCAGGATTTTGCTCCTTCAAGTATTTACCTACTCCACTTATAGTACCACCAGTTCCTACACCGACAATAAAATGAGTTATTTTACCCTTAGTCTGTTCCCATATTTCTGGACCAGTACTCTCATAATGCGCTTGTGCATTAGAAGGGTTATCATATTGATTTACATACCAAGAGTTGGGAATTTCCTGACTTAATCTTTTACTGGTAGAATAATAAGACTGAGGATCTTCTGGAGCTACATCAGTAGGACATACATGCACCTCAGCACCTACAGCTCTAAGAATATCCATCTTTTCATTAGACTGCTTATCACTTAGAACACATATTAACTTGTACCCTTTAATAATAGCAGCAAGAGCAAGACCCATACCTGTATTACCGCTAGTACCTTCTATAATGGTTCCACCTGGTTTTAGACGTCCATCTGCCTCTGCATCTTCTATCATCTTTAAACCCATACGGTCTTTAGCCGAGTTTCCTGGGTTAAAGGTTTCATACTTTGCAAGTACTAATGCAGGAACATCATTTGCCAGTTTGTTCATTTTAACAAGAGGCGTATTTCCTATAGTACCTAATATATTTTCTACGTAATCCATTTATTCTTAATTAAGTTGCAAAAATAGGATTTAAACTAGTTTCAAGATAAAAATATATCTTAATCTGTCCATTAAATTCATATCCTACATAGAGTGTTGTAAAAATCTAACTCCTTACACGTTCATAAAAAGCTTTTTTTGCTGCTTCATCACTCCCAAAAAGCCATCTTACTACGTGTTCGTCCCACATATCATCTGCTTGTGCTGGAGAGATGATATCACGTTCTATAGCTAGATCAATAATTTTACCTGGATAAGAACTCTGTTTTTCACTATCCATTTCTCCCAATGGGTATGGATCATCTAGACCAACAAGAACCTGTTTTGCTCCTTGATTTTCTACAAGAAGTTTCAAAGAACCAGTATCATGCACTAGAGTATCAAAGAAAATATTAGGATGACCTACAGATTTTCTAGGATGCGTTTTTCCTTCAAATAAATCTGGCCTACCGTCAAAACCTTGAATCCTACGTCCTAGATTCATTTGCGCTAGTTGTCCACCATGTGCAAAACATATACGCATACCAGGATATTTAAACGCATATCCATTAAGAGTTAAGAAATGATAAGCATCTGCACATTGTGCTAGCATCCATATTAAATGAAAACGCCATGATGTATTCTGTAGTTTTATAAATTTCTCACCATCATAAGGATGTATCTCTACTGCAAGGTTAAGTTCACTAGCTAGCTCAAAAATAGGCTCGTTTTCTTCATCAAAAATACATCGCCACTGTCCTATAGTATCCATGTAGTGAGTAGGTAGACAAAGTAACTTCATCCCTAGAACTTTTACACAACGCTCTATTTCCCACAACGCTCCACGCACATAACCTGGGTGTACTACAAAACCACTTGTGAATTTTGAAGGATGGTCGTGCTGTATTTTTGCATTAAAATCGTTTTGAAAACGTAAAGCTTGTTTCATCTCTTCTAGACGCAAACCATTTCCATACAGCTGACTTAAATTTAAAATAACCGCGTGGTCTAGTTTATACTTATCCATCCACTCTAGCTTTTCATCTAGAAAGAAACTAGAATCAGTTACAGGACGAGACCAGCCTTTTTGCAACATGTTCTTACGCTCAGGATCTACCCAAAAAATCCCTTTCTCACGCATGAAATCTGGAATTTGCTCTGGATATGGTAGTAAATGTGAGTGACCGTTAATGCGTAGTTTTTTATTCATGGCTGTTTAGTTGTATTAAATTATTAGTCTGTATGGATTTAAAATAATTACTTATTTAAAAATAACGTCTCGTTGCTAGCTTTTAACTGTCGTTGTTTTAATCTAATGTATTCGAACAGATTTTGCACTGTAGAGATATTGTTATCTATTAACTCTCCTTCTGAATAAGGTGCTAATTGCAACTTTTTAGATATTCGGATCATAATTTTATCATCATCTTCGTCAGTAGAATCTACCTTTAAATCATAATACAAATCATCTTGCGGAACAATCATAATTCCGGCAACTTTAGAATATTCTTGAATTGCTTCTTTTATAATTTGTATTTCATTTCTTTTAAAACCTCGTTTGAGAAAGAACTCATAAAACTCTTCCCAAGTGACTTTCATGTTTTTCCTTTGCTCTACAGCTTCATCTATAGAATCATTAAATACCTTGTTATTATTAAAAGATTTATGCAACATAAATACTATTGCTAATACTACACTTAGAATTGTTCCTCCTATTTTTAAAGCAAAAATCAAATTAAATCTCTTTATTGTGGTTAAAAACCTACTTGATGCATAACTTCATCCTACAAACTCTTCGTCCTTCCACCATCTACCGGTAAATTAATACCGTTAATGTAGCCTGCCTTATCGCTGGCTAGAAAAGTAATCGCATTTGCCACTTCTTCTGGCGCTGCAAATCTTCTTGCTGGCACATAGTTTTTCATGATTTCGGCAGCTTGTTCTTCACTGTGACCTGCTCTTTGTGCTTTTCCTGCAATGATTTTATCAAGTCTATCGGTTGCGGTAAATCCTGGTAATACATTATTAACCGTGATTCCAAAAGGTCCTAATTCAGTCGCCAATGTTTTTGCCCAACTTGCCACTGCTCCGCGTATCACATTAGAAACTCCTAAGAACTCTATAGGTGCTTTTACACTTGTAGAGATCACATTAATTACTCTTCCATAACCAGCCTCTTTCATTCCCGGCGTGCAGGCTTTGATCAATACTTGGTTGCATTTTACATGTTGTGTAAAGCCTTGTTCTAACGCATCAACTTCTGCATCGATTAAGAATCCTGGTGCAGGACCGCCTGTATTGTTTACTATAATATGTATAGGGTTCGCTTTCGCGAAAGCGGAAACTACATCCTCTACTTCTTTAAAATCAGAAAAGTCGGCCACAAGAAAAGCATGATCATTGCGTTTACTTGTGTCTAATTCACTAAGAACTTCTTGTAATTTATTAGGATTGCGCGCTAGCAAAATTACTCGTGCACCTGCTTGAGCAAACTGTATTGCAGTTTCTCTTCCTATTCCGGTACTGCTTCCACAAACGAGAGCAGTTTTGTCTTTTAAGTTGATATCCATCTAGCGAATTTACAGAAAAATGAGAGAAATAGACCATTGTAATACTTTTGATAACGTCTTACTTTATTGACCAATGATTTGATAATAACTACCTTTGCCGCTTTCCATAGATTATGATCGTTACAAAGAATAAAGAAGAGTTAGAAATCATGCGTCGTGCGGCGTTAATGGTAAGTAAAACCTTAGGTATGATTGCTGCCGAGATTAAACCTGGTGTAACCACGCTTAGACTAGACACACTTGCAGAGCAATACATACGTGATAATGGTGCAATACCAGGTTTTAAAGGGTTGTACGATTGCCCTAGCACATTGCTCATTTCTCCTAATGAAGAAGTGGTACATGGTATACCTAAAGAAGTAGCCATTAAAGAAGGTGACGTTCTTTCAATAGACTGTGGCGCTATAGTAGACGGTTTTTATGGTGATCATGCCTATACCTTTACGGTAGGTGATGTACCACAAGAAACTCAAGATTTATTAGACCGCACAAAGAACTCTCTTTATTTAGGTATAGACCAACTAAGAGTAGGAAAACGTGTAGGTGATGTAGGTTATGCGATTCAAGATTATTGTGAATCCTTCGGTTATGGAGTAGTACGTGAACTGGTAGGTCATGGATTAGGTCGAGTAATGCATGAAGATCCACAAATGCCTAATTACGGTAAACGTGGTCGCGGTAAAAAGTTTGTAGAAGGAATGACGGTTGCTATAGAACCTATGATTAACCTAGGAACAAAAAACATAAAACACCATCCTGATGGCTGGACCATTACCACTAGAGATAAAAAACCTAGTGCACATTTTGAACACGATGTTGCTATAGTAGATGGAGAGCCTCGCTTACTAAGTACATTTGATTATATTTATGAGGTGTTAGGGATTACTTCAAATGAGGAAGATCCTTATAGGTGGAAGTCTTAAAGAGTAGAAGGAAAAAGAAATCACAGTTTTTAGCGTTGGGAAGAAGATTTCAGAACACTAAGAATAATGCGATATTAAAAACAGATTCCGCTTCAGTTGCGGAATGACAACATATGAAACGCCTCTTCAAATTCTTTCTCAACCTCATCCCTAGACCTTGGCTTATAAGTTTAAGTTACTATGTGCGTCCACTAATCGCTTGGTGGTATCGTGGTGATCGATATGAAGACCCTATCGATGGAAAAACTTTTAAGAGCTTCTTACCTTATGGTTATGAAAGTGTGCGTGAAAATGTATTATCTCCATCTACGCTTTCTTTAGAACGCCATAGATTGTTATGGCTGTACTTGAAACACAAAACCGATTTACTTACAAAACCTCAAAAGTTATTACACTTTGCTCCAGAGCAATGTTTTTATAAATTGTTCAAGGAAAGCAAAACTATAGATTACACCACAACAGATCTCAACTCTCCACTAGCTGATGTTCATGCAGATATCTGCAACCTGCCATTTGCTGATAATGAGTTTGATTTTATTCTTTGTAATCACGTTTTAGAACACATTCCAGATGATCAGACAGCGATGCAAGAAATCTACCGAGTTCTTAAACCTAGCGGTACTGCGATCTTGCAAATACCATTAGAAAATGATCGAGAAGAAACCTTTGAAGACGATTCTATTACAGACCGTAAAGAACGTGCTCGCATTTTTGGACAGTACGATCACGTGCGCGTATACGGAATGGATTACTTTGAACGTCTAGATCACATAGGATTTATAGTAGACGCTGTAGATTACACTAAAGAATTAGGCGCAAAACAAGTAGATCGCTATAGACTAGCACCTGGCGAGTTAATTCCTGTGGTAAAGAAGTAAACTTATATTTTTAATTTTTTTTTTTCCAAAGGGTAGAATTAATTCTACCCTTTGGAAAAAAACTAGTTACTTTAGATTTCATTCGTAGAAAAATTAAGAGTAATTTTATTTCATGTCTAGAAATAATTTACAGCTTTATGTTCATTTAGTTTTTGTAACGAAGTATCGTGATTATTTGATTAATGATAGAGTAGAAAATCAACTCCATCAATTCCTTTGGAATAAATCTATAGAGTTGAATATAACACCTTTGATGATTAATGGCATGCAAGATCATGTTCACTTACTCTTGAAAATTCCAGCCACTATTACCATCGCTTCTTTAGTTAAGAATTTAAAAGCACCTAGTTCTAGGTATTTAAATGAAATAACTAAAAGTAATTATTTTGAATGGTCTAGGGGTTATGGAGCTTTTACTGTGAGTAAAAAAGACGTAAATCTCATTGCTCAATATATCAAGAATCAAAAAGATCATCATCAAAAAGGAACCGTAAATGTCGATCTAGAAAATTAAAACTGTCTTTCCTCAAGAGTAGAATTAATTCTACCCTTAGAGAAATGAAAACTACTTACCAGCCTGCTTCACATAACTTTGAAAACCTGGCGTTACTTCAAAGCGTAGCAAGCCATAACCATCAGTATACATAATAACTACCTCTAGGTCTTTTAAGTTTTTCAATAATTCACGAGATTTCTCTAGTGGCATGGCCATAAAAGCTGTTGCATATCCGTCTGCTAGAGTGCAGTTGTTAGCTATTACATTCACTCCTAACACCTCACTAGGTTGTGCTTTACCTGTTATAGGGTTAACTGTGTGCACAAATTCTTGTCCGCTTTTAGGGTCTTTTTTAAACTTGCGATAATTACCACTACCAGCCATAGCTTTATTAGACAACTCTACGACCGTAACGTAAACGCGCTCATCATGTTTTTGTTTAGGATCATCTATTCCTATAGACCATTTACCATCACGTTGTAAATTCATACCCTTAGTCACCACCTCACCGCCTACCTCTACTAGATAATCGTCAACTCCTTTTTCATCTAGTAACCGTGCCATGTAATCCACCAGTGTACCTTTGGCAATAGCATTAAACTCTAGATACATTCCTTTCTGGTCAGATTTGATATAAAAAGAATCTTTAACCGTAGTAGATACTATAGACATTTTATAAAAACCTACATATTGTTTAAGGCTGTCTATTTTCTTTTGTGACGGTATAACCTCTTGCTCTCCATTTGCTCCAAAACCATATGCATTTACCAGATTCCCAACCGTAGGATCAAAGTATCCATCAGTCTTGCGATACACCTCTTGTGCTTGTTCAAACACCTCTTTAAAAGGTTTCCCTACCAGCACACTATCTTCTCCAGCGTTGATTCTATTTATAAGAGAACCCTTTACCCAGGTACTCATAGAATTATTAAACATAGTAATAATACTATCTACATCTTTTTCAACATCAAGCTGATCGTCTGCAAATAATTTTATAGAGTACGTAGTCCCTATAGCATTACCTACAAATTGCTGTGGTTCTGGGCGTACAACATCAGCTTTTTTTTCTTTACAAGAAAAAAGCAATAATAAACACGATACTACTAAGACGTTTTTCATTTAATTTCTATTAAACCTGCAAAATTCACCACATAATCATCTTGATGATGTACAGGCATTTCATAATTACGAGAGTTAGCCAGTCCTACACCAGCATAATAAGTTCGTGCTTTATATTTTTTACCATGATCGCGCATCATATGAAGTAATTTCTCATCATAATGAACCGGATTTGCAGGATAAGTAACCGCACGTACCACAACAAAATGAAGAAATTTATCCTTTAAAGCCACAAACTGTGGATCTTTTTTAGGTTTAGAGTTAATGGATAAAAACTCATATCCCAATTCTTCCATTTCTTTCCCTACGATATTCATCGCCAGCTGGTGTAATTCCTGTTCTGATAGTGGTGTAAGCATTTTACAAAGATATAATTCATAATGTGATTAATAGTTATTGTTATACCGCTTTCGCGAAAGCGGACTCACAAAAAACCTTTTCCATATCTTTAAACTCTAAATTTCTTTATCAAAGGATATTTAAAAAACCAATTACGACACTACATGGATATTACCAACTTCATCAATAACGAAGAGCAAATTCCTTTATCAGGATTTTGGCTGGATAATTATGAACCTGCAACTGGAAAAATATATGGAGAGATTCCTAATTCAAATGAAGACGATGTAGAAAAGGCATATCAGGCAGCAAAAGCAGCTTTTCCATTATGGTCGAATACTACAATTGATGAGCGTTCTAAAATCATGTTGCGCATTGCAACTCTAATTGAAGAAAACATAGAGCAACTAGCCGCTGCAGAAAGTCGTGATAATGGAAAACCTTTATGGCTGGCAAAAGCTGTGGACATACCGCGAGCGTCTTCTAACTTTAGGTTTTACGGTAATGCGATTACTCAATATGCGAGCAAATCCCATGAAAGTATAGGTAAGAACACCATAAATTATACGCTACGTAAATCTATAGGAGTCGTGGGTTGCATCTCTCCATGGAATTTGCCCTTGTATCTTTTTTCTTGGAAAATTGCTCCTGCAATTGCTGCTGGGAATTGTGTGGTTGCAAAACCTAGTGAGGTCACTCCTGCGACAGCTTACTTACTCGGCGAGATTGTAAAAAAAGCAGGATTACCAGCTGGTGTTTTAAATATAGTCCATGGAAATGGTGCCAGTTGTGGTCAGGCCATAGTCACACATCCGCACATCAAGGCGATCAGTTTTACTGGCGGCACGACTACTGGAACGCACATCGCAAGAACTGCTGCACCCATGTTTAAGAAACTGTCTCTAGAATTAGGCGGTAAGAATCCCAACCTCATCTTTGCCGACTGTGATTATGATAAAATGTTAGACACTACGGTACGATCTTCCTTTGCTAACCAAGGTCAGATATGTCTTTGTGGTAGCCGTATTTTTGTACAACAAGATATTTACGAGCGATTTAAAACAGATTTTGTTAATCGTATTAAGAAATTAACCGTAGGTCATCCAGAGCAATCTAATACCAAAGTTGGTGCTGTGGTAAGTGCTAGCCATAGAGAAAAGATTGAGGAGTATATCGCTCTAGCAAAAGCAGAACCTAAAAATTACACCATCTTAACTGGTGGAAATCGTGTAACTGTAGCAAATTTTGAGGGCGGCTATTATCTAGAACCTACCGTTATAGAAGTAAGCTCTAACGACTGCAAATTGAACCAAGAAGAAATCTTTGGACCAGTCGTTACCATAATGCCATTTACTGATGAGGCGCACGCACTGGAACTCGCAAATGGCACTAAATATGGACTAAGCGCTACTCTATGGACTAACGACCTATCGCGAACTATGCGCATGACGCAAGAGATAGATGCAGGAATAGTATGGGTAAACACCTGGTTAAATAGAGATTTACGTACACCTTTTGGCGGTGTAAAAGACAGTGGTGTAGGTCGTGAAGGCGGTTTTGAAGCCTTAGATTTCTTTACAGAGCCTAAGAATGTTTGTATTGAGTATTAACATCGAGAATTGATTTAGACCATACCAACACATATAGTTGGCATGTCAAATCTTAACAAAACTGGAAACTACAAAAGCTAATCGTAACCAACATGCCAAGTATTTCTCTTGGCATGTTTGGTGGAAATGCACGATGTATGTAACTTGCTTTTATGTACGATAAAATTGAAGGTGATAGATATTACCATATTTTCAATCAAGCAAACGGCATGATTGACATTTTTAAAGAGTCTCGCAATTACCCTTTCTTTATTGATAAGATGGAATACCATCTAACACCGGTTTGTGAGATTCTTGCTTTTTGTTTACTTAAAGATCAATTCCACATCATTCTTAAATCAAAAAAAGTCGCAGAGTCAAAAATCATTGACGCATTTAACAACCTTCATTCTGAGTATACACAGTCTTATAACAAGGCATATAACCGATCAGGAGATTTGTTTGAAGATTCTTTTAAAAGAAAATTGATTGAATCAAATGAGTTATTAAAAAACACAATTTTACACACTCATCACCTTCCTATAGCTAGCGGCACAGTTAAGCATATCATGAGCTATCCATGGTCCTCTTATAACGAAATTATGGACGACGACATCACTTTTTTAGAACGTGACTTTGTTCTAGAATTGTTTAATGATTCTGCTAACTTTGCAGCAGCACATGAGGCTTTTAAATCAAACCCTTCTTTCATTCCTACTTTTGAGCAACAATAACTACAGCACCATAATCATAGGCGGCGGCGCAGCTGGATTTTTTACAGCAATTAATCTAGCAGAGCAATCTCAAAATCATAAAATTGCAATTTTAGAACGTGGTAAAGATGTACTTCAAAAAGTGCGTATTTCTGGAGGTGGAAGATGTAATGTTACTCACGCACAGTTTGAACCTAAACCACTATCACGCAATTACCCACGTGGCGAGAAGGAATTACTAGGACCATTTCATAGCTTTATGACCGGCGACACCATCGCCTGGTTTGAAGAGCGTGGCGTGCAATTAAAAATAGAAGAAGATGGTCGCATGTTTCCTGTTTCAAATTCTTCACAAACTATTATCGATTGCTTTATCTCGCTTGCGCGAAAACATAAAATCGACATACTTACCAGTCAGAATGTAGCCTCTATAGAGAAAACAGAAAACTGGAAATTAAAAACCAAAACAAACACTTTTACAAGTAATAATCTGGTAGTAGCTGCTGGAAGTAGTCCAAAGGTCTGGCAAATGATGAGTAAACTAGACCACACAATTGTCAATGCCGTGCCTTCTCTTTTTACTTTTAATATAGTAGACAAACAGATAACAGAACTTGCAGGTGTTGCTATAGAAGCTAGTGTCTCTATACCTAGTTTAAAATTAGAATCTCAAGGACCTTTATTAATTACACATTGGGGATTTTCTGGACCTGCCATTTTAAAAATGAGCGCTTGGGGTGCAAGAAAACTGCATGAAACCGATTATAAATTTGACCTAGTCATCAATTGGTTAAATTATGTATCGCATCAAGAGTGTATAGAATCACTTTTTGAAAGAAGAAAAAACTCTAAAAAACAAGTTGGTAACGAGTGGTTATTTGATCTTCCTAAACGATTATGGAAACATCTAGTAAATAGCATATCACTCACAGAAAAAAACTGGGCAGATTGTTCTAATGTAGATCTAGAAAACCTAGCGACACTATTAACCGCTAGCTCTTTTTCTATCAATGGAAAAAGCACTTTTAAAGATGAGTTTGTTACCGCAGGTGGAGTTGACCTAAAAGAAATCAACTTTAAAAACTTCTCTTCTAAGAAACAAGAAAACCTTTATCTCGCTGGCGAAATTCTAAATATTGATGCCATAACTGGCGGATTTAATTTTCAAAATGCATGGACTGGTGGCTGGATGATTGCTAGGGCGATAAGTAAATAGATGAAGTTAAATTTCTAATTATTGAAAATTAACTTAATTATTTTAACGAAACTTATCGTAACAGATAATCTCTTATGATCAGGAATTATAGCTAAAAGCGTTATCAATATTATTGAAAATGATAGAATTAGCATCACTACTAAAACTGATGGAGAAAGATTTGATAATTGATTCATAATAAAATTGAAGCTATAGAGTAATTAAAAGAAAAAATGTAATAACAGTACCGCCATTTCCACTAAAAAACCATACAGTTAATACTCTTAAATTCAGATACTTATTTCTAATTCAATACTACATTTTAATTCATTAATTAAGTAGTGTAATTAAAATAAGTGAAATGACTTATAATGAGATTAGATATATAATTCTTAAAATACCGCAATCGCTTTCGTAGAAATACAAGCAAACAATCATCAAAAAACCAGCTAGTATCCTGCGATTTTCTTAACTTAGGTGTTCAAATTTTGACACATTGAATAAGAAAACGATATTGATGATTCTCGACGGTTGGGGAATCACACAAGACCCAAAAGTAAGTGCGATCGCACAAGCTAATACTCCTTTTATAGACAGTTTATATGATAAATATCCGCACGCTACATTGCGTACTGATGGTGAACATGTAGGCTTACCAGAGGGACAGATGGGAAACAGCGAGGTAGGACACATGAATTTAGGTGCTGGACGTATTGTGTATCAAGATCTAGCCAAAATCAATAAAGCGATAAAAGACGACACTCTTAAAGATGAGAAGGTGTTGGTGGATGCTCTCGCTTTCGCGAAAGCGAATTCTAAAAAAGTACATTTCTTAGGTTTATTATCTGACGGTGGTGTTCATGCACATATAGATCATTTAAAGGCATTACTTGATGTAGCCCAAGACATGGACGTAGAAGATGTTTTTATACATGCATTTACTGACGGTCGCGATGTAGATCCTAAAGCAGGTGCTGGTTATGTAAAAGACATTACTAATTATGTAAGCGGTACAAACGCACAACTAGCAACCATCACAGGACGTTATTTTGCTATGGATAGAGACCAGAGATGGGAACGTGTTAAAAAAACCTATGACGTGATTGTTCATGGAATGGGAACACCTACTCACGATCCTGTTGCTGCTATAGAAGAAAATTATAAAAATGATATTACTGACGAGTTTATAGAACCTATAGTAGTTCTTAATGGTACAGAACCTGCTGGACTGGTAGAAGATGGCGATGTGGTTATTTTCTTTAATTACAGAACAGATCGCGGTCGCGAATTAACACAAATGCTCTCTCAAAAAGATTTCCATGAGCAAAACACGCATGCGCTAGATCTTTACTATGTGACTATGACAAAGTATGATGACAGTTACAAGAATGTAAAAATCATCTTTGAGAAGGATAATCTTAAAAACACTTTAGGCCAGGTATTATCTGAGGATGGTAAAACCCAAATACGTATTGCCGAAACTGAAAAATATCCACATGTTACATTTTTCTTTAACGGTGGTCAGGAAGAACCTTTTCATGGAGAAAGCAGATTGATGTGTAATTCTCCTAAAGTAGCTACATACGACCTGCAACCAGAAATGTCTATAGACTGTGTTTCTAGCAGTATTATTCCAGAAATCAACAATCAAGCAGCAGATTTTATATGCCTTAATTTTGCTAATCCGGATATGGTAGGACACACTGGTTCTATGGAGGCAGCGGTAAAAGCATGTGAAGCTGTGGACGATGCAGCAAATAAAGTCATTACTGCGGCTATTGAAAATAATTACACTGTAATAGTTATTGCAGACCATGGTAACTGTGAGGTAATGCTTAATCCTGACGGATCTGTAAATACGGCTCACACGACAAATCCTGTCCCGATTATTATAGTAGATAAAGATATTAAAGAGGTGAAAGATGGAATACTAGGTGACATCGCACCTACCATCTTAAAGTTAATAGGAACACAACAACCGGTAGAAATGACTCAGAATTCCTTAATTTAGTAATATGAAAAAGATACTTATACTACTTGCTGCGGTAACACTTACTGCCTGTGGAACTCAAAAAACGGCTACTACAGCTTCTACTACTAAAACATCTATGGAAAATAAAGTAGACGAAGTGACTAAGGAACTGCCTACTATGGATGCTACAACTTCTTATCTCAAGGATGCGTCTGGAAATTTATCTGGAGAGGTTCAAAAAGATGCGTTTATGCAAGCTCCTTTTGACAAGTGGTTCAACAGTCGTCTAGCAGCATATCAACCAGATCAAGAAAGCATAGATGGTCTTAAGGTTGCTCTAGTAGACATAGAGATAAGAGCTTATATGGGAACCTGGTGTGGAGACTCTAAAAGAGAAGTACCTCAGTTCTATCATATATTAGAAGCTGCTTATTATGATCTTGATAGGGTAACTATGATTGCCGTAGACAGATCAAAATCAAAACCTACAGACCTAGTCTCTGGATATGATGTAAAACGTGTCCCTACTTTTATTTTCTATAGAGACGGAAAAGAAATAGGCCGTTATGTAGAAAGACCTAGAGAGTCGCTAGAAAAAGACATGTTAAAAATAGTTACAGGACAGGAATACAAACATTCTTACGATAACTAATAAAAACATAACAGTAATATCATAAAACGAGGAATTCATATTCCTCGTTTTTTTTATATCTTGAATTTAAATTAAAACTGTTGAATTTACATTTTTCAAATCGTTATGTCCTTAACGCCACACTAATAATTTGCTGGCTAGCAACAGCATTCTTGGGCTTTAATGGTTTTTTTAAATCTCATCAGTTCTTAACGGTTTCTTTATTAGGCATCAAAATAGCTGATGTTTTTACATCCCTAATTGCCGCGTCTGTGTTTTTACTTCCGGTAGTTAGTCTATTTATCAATGTTAGAATTGCAAAATGGCTGCTTCTTATAGCCGTGGTGTTATATGTAGCACTTATTTTGTTAGACCTTCATAGACTAACACCATACATGATTGTTTATTTAGGAATATTCACATCGCTCATTTTACTCAAATACGACTCCAGTATTCTATATACTGCATTGCTAATTATAGCTTCAGGAATTTATATTTTTAGTGGTTTGCATAAGTTAAACCCAGGTTTTGTTACCCATATAGCACCTAGATTATGGTTTCATTCCTTACCTATCCATTACACAGAGACTATAGGATATACGTTTGCCATGGTAGAAATACTAAGTGGTTTATTATTGTTGATTCCGTTTACGCGCAAATTTGCCTGCATCGTAATTATAATTATGCATACCATCGTTATTTGGAAATTAGGCCCATGGAAGCTGGACTGGAATATTATCGTACTTCCATGGAATATCATGATGGTGATGGTACTGATATATTTGTTTAGAAAAAGTGCTTTTTCGACCTTCAGAATAGGATCTGCAAAATCAATTGTAACACTACTAGGTATATTCTTCTGGTTGTTACCTGGACTTTCACAAATTATATGGATTCCAGAAAATCTAAGTATGAAGTTGTATTCTGGCACATCAAAAAGTGGTTACCTCGTTATCAATAAAAAAGTAGATCAATTTGCAAATTATGATCGCATACCTGATCATGAAAAGATGTTAATCAGCTTGCAGCGTTATTCTATGGGAGAACGAGGTATCGCGCTACATCCAGAGCTAGTTATTTATGATCAAATACTAGAGAATATAAAAACTAAAATTCCATATACAGACGACATTTATTACATTCACCCAGATACAATAAAAGAAAAATTATGAGCGCCATTAATCTAAAAGAAAAACTGAGTTTATTTAATGATCAGTGGACTCCTAAAATAATAGGTGAGTTAAATGGACAGCACGTAAAGCTAGCAAAACTGCAAGGTGAGTTTGTCTGGCACGACCACATCAATGAAGACGAGTTATTCTATGTTATCAAAGGTCAGTTGATTATAGAACTAAGAGATAAAATTATAACCCTTAATGAAGGCGACCTGTATATTGTACCTCGCGGAGTAGAGCATAAACCCATTGCACATGAAGAAGTACACATCATGTTATTTGAACCAGCAGTTATAAAACATACTGGCGACGTACAACATGAAATAACTAAAGAAAAACTAGACTGGATTTAATACTATCAGGCTATAGATAGAAAACTTATCTAACTTCTTAATACTAACAGACTTTCTCTTAACGCAGAAAAACTAGGGGTTTTATCAGCATATTCTTTGCGCAACAAATCCTTTTCTACATCTGTTGCTCCTATTTGTTCCAGCATATTAACCAGATGCATTTTCATGTGTCCTGCCTGTATACCGGTAGTAACAAGAGAATGAAGAGCTGCAAAGTTTTGAGCCAATCCTGCCACAGCAGTCACCTTCATTAAATGCTCTGCACTTGGGTTTTCTAATATCTGTAAAGCAAGTTTAGAGAGTGGATGTAAAGATGTAAGCCCACCTACAGTTCCTAGCGCTAGAGGGAAATCTGCCTCAAAAATAAAGGTATCGTTCTCAACTCTAGCTTTAGTAAGACTGCGGTACTGACCATCTCTCGCTGCATAAGCATGCACACCAGCCTCTACCGCTCTAAAATCATTTCCTGTAGCAATAACCACAGCATCTATACCGTTCATAATCCCTTTATTATGCGTTACAGCACGATAAGGTTCTACCGTTGCGATATCTACCGCTTGCACAAATTTTCTAGCAAATTCTTTTCCAGTTACCCCATTGATAGTTCCTATCTCATCTATTTTACAAGACACAGAAACATTCACCACACATTCTGGCACATAATTACTCAAGATGCTCATGATTACCTCTGGAACATCACTAGAAAATCCATCAAATTGAGATGCTTTTAATCTAAAAGTAGTTGCTAGTTGCTCTAGCGTGGTGTTTATAAAATTGGCTCCCATTGCATCTTTGGTTTCAAAGGTTGCGTGCAATTGGTAATAGCCTTTTAGGTTTTTGGTTTTATCGATTAAATCTAGTGAGACTATACCGCCACCACGTTTTTTCATCGAGGCGTTTATTTGTTCTAGAGATTGTAGTAATTCCGCTTTCGCGAAAGCGTAAAAAGCATCCATCTCACTGCTCAAACCATGATACATCAAATGTACCTGCCCTACCTTTTTAGTTCCTTTTATCACGGTTTTAAAACCACCACGATCCATCCAAAACTTAGCTGCTTTACTAGCCGCAGCCACCACACTACTCTCCTCTATCGCCATAGGAATAGTGACCAGCTGGCCATCAATCTTAAAGTTAGGAGCCAGCCCAAATGGGAAGTAATAATTAGTAACCGTATTCTCACTAAAACCGTCATGTAGATCTTGTAATTTCTGATCTTCATTCCAGTATTGGGTTAGCGTTTCTCTAGCCGTAGCGTTATCATTTAAATGATTAGAAACGAGCCAATCTATTTTTTGTGATTTTGAGAGTTTTGAGAATCCGGTAACAGGTTGCATAAAATATAATTGAATGGCAAAGATACAATCGTTATGCATAATTCCCTTATATAGGATAATTGCCCAAACCGTAGCTTTATTGGTGTATTTTTTGTAAAATTGAGGTCACACGTAATTAAAACTAAGGAATGATCAAAAACTGCATGCTTTTATTGGCTTTTATATTTGTAAGTCAAAGCATTACCGCACAGAAAAACATTAGTGTAGAAGATATTTACAGAGGTGAATTTCGCACACAAGGGCTACAGTCTCTAGCATCTTTAAACAATGGAACAGAATATTTAGTTCTCAACTATAATAGAGATCGTACTCAAACTATAGATAAGTACAGTTATACGACTGGTGAAAAAACTGGAACTCTAGTAAGTAGCTCTGATATTCAATTACCTATACGTGACTATATTTTAAGTAGTGATGAGAAGCAAATGATGATTATTTCTGAGAGCTCTCAAATTTTCAGACGTAGTTCTAATGATAAAGTTCATATTCTTAATTTAGAAACTAAAGAGTTGACCTCTTTAAGTGATGATCTAGTTAGAAGTCCTTCTTTTTCTCCTGACGGTAAAAAGGTAGCATATGTTTTTGAAAACAACATTTACTATAAAAATCTAGAAAGTGGCGCTGTTATACAAGCTACTACAGATGGTATAACAAATAAACTTATTAATGGTGTTACTGACTGGGTTTATGAAGAAGAGTTTGCTATAGTAAAAGCTTATGAGTGGAGTCCTAATAGTGAGCAAATTGCCTTTATATCTTTTGACGAAAGTGCTGTTCCAGAATTCTCTATGGATGTTTATGGTAACGAATTATACCAAAAACCATATGTTTTTAAATACCCTAAGGCTGGAGAAAAAAATGCTGTAGTGGCTTTGCACCAGTTTACATTATCTACTGGAGCAAGAAAAGAAGTTGCACTAGGTCGTAATGAAGAATTTTACATTGCAAGAATTAACTATTCACCTAACGGTAAACTAGCTGCACAGGTTTTAAATAGACATCAAAATGTATTGGACTTTTACTATGTAGATGCAAGTGGTAAAGCAAGTATCGCTTTTACTGAAAAGGACACTGCATACGTAGATGTAACTGACGACCTTACTTTCTTAAAAGATGGAAGTTTCTTATGGACTAGTGAAAAGGATAACTGGAGACACATTTATCTTTATGATGCAAATGGTACGGAGAAAAAACAACTAACTAAAGGTAACTGGGATGTTACCTCTTACTACGGTTATGACGCAAAATCAAAACGCATCTATTTTCAAAGTACTGAAGATGGTTCTATAAATAGAGGTATTTACTCTATCTCTTTAAAAGGTAAGAAAAAGAAAAAACTATCTGCTCAAATAGGAACTAACAGTGCTTCTTTCAGTAAAAACTTTACTTACTTTATCAATACTTTTTCTAGCGCTACTACTCCACCGGTGTATACTTTAAACAATGCAAAGGATGGTAAAAAGGTGCGTGAGATTAAAAACAATAATGATCTTACTACAAAGCTTAGTAATTACCAGGTAGCACAAAAGGAGTTCTCTACTATTAATATTAATGGAAATGACTTAAATATGTGGACTATGAAGCCTAAAGACTTTGACCCTAACAAGACGTATCCATTATTCATGACTCAATACAGTGGTCCAGGTTCTCAATCTGTAGCAAATAGCTGGTATGGAGCAAATGACTTCTGGTACAGTATGCTTGCAAACGAGGGTTACATCGTTGTTTGTGTAGACCCACGTGGTACAGGTTTTAAAGGAGCAGACTTTAAAAAAGTTACTCAAAAAGAATTAGGTAAATATGAAGTAGAAGATCAAATCGCTGCTGCAAAACAACTAGGTTCTATGGATTATGTAGATGCCAGCCGCGTAGGAATATGGGGATGGTCTTATGGTGGTTTTATGAGTTCTAATTGTTTATTGAAAGGTAATGACACTTTTAGCATGGCGATTGCAGTTGCACCAGTAACTAACTGGAGGTTCTACGATTCTATCTATACAGAACGCTACATGACTACACCACAAGAAAACGCAAGTGGTTATGATGATAACAGTCCTATAAACCATGTAGATAAGTTAAAAGGGAAATATCTTTTAGTACACGGTACTGCAGACGATAACGTACATGTTCAAAACACTATGAGAATGGTAGAAGCACTTGTGCAGGCTGACAAGCAATTTGACTGGGCTATTTATCCAGATAAAAATCATGGTATTTACGGTGGTAACACTAGAATACACTTGTACAACAAGATGACTAATTTTATCAAAGAGAATTTATAATAACAATCAACTCAACTAAAAATATAAACTATACATATGGAATTTAAATTCAACGGTTCTGCCGCAAATCAAAAGACCATTCTAGATCACCCAGCTGGTCTATTTGTTCTGTTTTTCACAGAAATGTGGGAACGTTTCTCCTATTACGGGATGAGAGCTTTATTAGTTCTTTTTCTTACCGCATCCTTATTAAATGAAGGTTGGGGATGGGAAAGAGCAGATGCTTTAACACTGTATGGTTTTTATACAGGACTAGTTTATTTAACACCAATTATAGGTGGGTTTTTAGCTGACAAGTTTTTCGGTTTTAGAAAAGCCGTAGTTATAGGTGCTTTAATCATGACTTTAGGGCATGCAGCAATGGCTATAGAAACGGTAAGTTTTACCTATTTAGGTCTTGCTCTATTGATTTTAGGTAACGGTTTATTTAAGCCGAATATCTCTTCTATAGTAGGTAATCTATACAAATCTCAAGGAAAAGAAAAAGATGCAGGTTATACTATATTTTATATGGGTATTAACGCAGGTGCATTCTTAGGTATTCTTTTATGTGGTTACTTAGGAGAGAAATTTGGATGGAATTACGGTTTTGGTCTAGCAGGAATATTTATGTTCTTAGGGATGTTACAATTCTTTTTTGTCCAAAAGATATTTGGTAGAATAGGATTATCACCACAAGGAACTCAAGATTTTGATGACGCTGTAGAAGACTCATTAGAAGAAACTGAAGATGCGATAGAAGACGTAGTAGAAGAAGCTAAGAAAAACAAAATATCACGTGATAGAATTATAGTAATAGGTGTACTTGCCTTTTTTACAATTTTCTTCTGGATGGCATTTGAACAAGCTGGTGGATCCATGACCATTTTTGCAGGTGATTATACAGACCGTGTATTAACCGGTGGTGCTGCAAGTGCGTTTACTATCATAAACACAATTCTAGTAATTGTGCCTTTGATTATCGTTACATGGGTACTGGCTATGTTGTGTAAACAAATTATGAAAGACTATCCTCTTTCTAGCATCATGCTTATCGCTAGTTTTATAACCATATGGGCGATTGCTATTTTTGTTATAAAGAACGATTTTGACACTAAATCTTACCAAGTTTCTTATGTAGATGATAACGGAAATTCTAGAGTTACTAAAATTCTTACCACTCAAGATTTTGAAATAGGTTCTCAAACAGGAATTAGTGTAGGTAGCGGACTAGATCTTTACTTTGCTGACGACAAGAAAAACGAATCAAATATTCAAAACGGCAACTACATAGTAAATGCTAAGAATGATTCTATAGGTATGATAAGAAAAGGTGTTATAACTAAATTTGAAGCACGTTCTAAAAAAGGATTATTCTGGAAAGATGCTGAGTATGCTATAGTAGAATACACAGATGCAAAAGGAGTAAAACAATCTACAGATATTTTCTTAGGTGATACTTACTTAAAAGAAGGAGAGTACAATGAACTTAGTGACGAAGAAAAGAAAGAGAACAAACTTATGAAAGTAGGTAATCCTTACAACCTTCTTCTAGCTCAAGGAGTTGGTTTTTCTGACGAAAGCGCTACTAAAGGAACATTAACTAAAATTAATGAGAACGAAGTAGAAATAGGAGCATCATGGTTTGGTATCCTAAACTCTTTCTTCATTATTGCATTTGCACCAGTTTTCTCTAGAATATGGGAATCTAAAATGAATCCTTCTGGACCAGTAAAATTTGCCATCGGTTTGATACTTCTAGGAATAGGTTTTGGAGCTCTTGCTTATGGTTCTATGGACATACCACAAGGTGCAAAAACAGCATCAGTAAGTATTTTATGGCTTATTTTAGCTTACTTATTCCATACACTAGGAGAACTATGCGTCTCTCCAGTAGGACTATCTTATGTAAGTAAACTAGCACCAGTTAAATTGATGAGTTTAATGTTCGGTATATGGTTTGTTGCAAACTTTATTGCTAACACTCTTGCAGGACTTTCAGGTAGTTTCATTGACTCTATTTCTGAGCAATATGGACTATCAACTTTCTTCATGATTTTTACGTTATTACCTATAGGTGCTGGAATAGTCATGTTATTGATCAAACCTATTTTGATCAAAAAAATGCACGGAATCAGATAATAAATTTGTTCCAACATATTTTTAACACAAAACGCACCATAACGGTGCGTTTTTTGCGTTGATAGATTTTGTAACTTTACCTTATGAAATTATTCCCTATCGTATTTCTATTGTTTTCGGCACTTGGTTTTTCTCAAGTAAACTGGATGACCATGAACGAGGCATTAGAAGCTCAGCAAAAAGAACCTCGCAAGATTTTAATGAAGTCCTACACAGACTGGTGTCCTAATTGTAAATGGATGGATAAGTACGCTTTCGCGAAAGCGGACATAGCCACCTACATCAATGAGAATTATTACCCAGTGCAATTTAATGCAGAGGGAACAGAGGTGATCAATTACAAAGGTGCAACCTATGCAAATCCTTTTAAGAAACGCAATGATAGAGCACAACATCAATTTGCAGAGTTTATAAGAATATTTGAATATCCTACCTTAGTTTTCTTTGACGAGAAAGGGACGATTATCAACCCAGTACCAGGTAAATTAGATTCAAAAAAGCTAGAGATTTACATCACTATGCTGTCTGACGAGACCTACAGATCTATCAATACAGGTAAAAAATGGAGTGATTACCAGCGTGATTTTAAGTATAAATTACAAAATTAAAGTAATTTTAAATTTTTAAATAAAAACACTTGAATATATACGTGATTTCCGACATTCATGGTTGTAATAAAACTTTTAAACAAGCTTTAAAAACTATTAAACTTACAAAAAAAGATCACTTATATTTATTAGGTGACTTGATTGATCGTGGCCCAGATAGTAAAGGTGTTCTCGACACAGTTTTTCTTTTAAAAGATAGTGGTTTCCAAGTAACATGTTTAATGGGAAATCATGAATTAATGTTTTTAGAAAGTTTTACAGATATAGAAAAAAAAATAAAGTGGTTAAAAAATGGTGGCAAAAAAACAACTGAAAGTTTCCTGACAACTGATTCAACTTTAATTCCAGAAAAATATATTGATTTCATAAAATCCTTTCCATTTTATATTGAGAAGTATGATCATATTTTAGTTCATGCTGGAATTAATATGACTATTAAAAAACCTTTCGAAGATCACAACAGTATGTTATGGGTTAGAGATTGGGAAAAAATTTATGATAAAAGTTGGTTGAAAAATAGAATTATTATTCACGGGCATTCACCTTTAAAAAAACAATTAATCAGTAAGCAAATTACGAGTAGAGTTATAAATATTGATAATGGATGCTTTATTAAAAATGATCAAGACTATGGATCATTATGCGTTTATAATATTACAAACGGTGAGTTTGCGTTTATTAAAAACTTAGATCAATGAAAGTGAAATATATTAGAAATATTCATAATGAAAGTGGTTTTGGAATTATTGACGAAGTAGTCAATGAAGATGGAGAACATTTTGCAAGGAAAACATTTTCGCCAAGTTTTAAAAACTTAGATCCTGATAAAATTTTAAGTTTGAAAAGGCGATTTAATAGAGAAGTTCGTATTCAGGCAGAATTATCAGCTGAATTTTGTATACCAATAGTTTATCATTCGTTAGATGAAGAAACTCCGTGGTTTTTAATGCCTATTGCCGATAAAGTTTTCAAAGAAGAAATAGAAGAGGCTAAACTCGCTAGAAGAGCACCCAATGGTTTAGCAGACATTTTGAACTGCCTAGAATATTTACATGACCTTGGGTTCACCCATAGAGATATTAAACCAGGTAATATCCTTTTCCATGAAGAATCGTGGAAACTAGCGGACATGGGATTAATAACCGCTGATCCACAGTTAACTACATCATTTGTAACTTCAGATGGTGGTGTCTTTGGTTCAGCACCATACATGGCGCCTGAGCAGTATACAGATTTTCAACATGTTAATGCTTCCGCAGATATTTATTCCTTCGGTGCTATCTTACATGATATATATGTTGGGACTCAAAGAAAACCGTTCGCAAAACAAACTGGACCTGGCAACATTGGTGTTATTATAGAAAAGTGTACTGAAGAGCATGTTGATGATCGTTTTAGTACCGTATCAGTTTTAAGAGCTGTTTTATTAGAAGAGTTAAACCAACCTCTTGAGTCTCATCAAACAGATGACACAAAACTTTGGAAAGATGAAATGCTTAATGTTTTAGAATGGAACAGAGAAAAATTTGACACTTTTATTATTTTAATTGAAAGAAATAATGATTTTAAGAACATAATGTTTTTATCAATTAAAAAAATATTTATAGAAACTACAAAAAATATTGATAGTAGGCTATGGGAAAGATTCGCATCTATTTATCTAGATTGGGTTATTTCAATGAGATTCGACTTTAATTACTGTGATGTTTTAATTGGTCATATTTATGATATTTATAATGAATGTGAAATTGTTTCTATCAAATCTAAAGCAGTATTCGTTGCTGCAAACTTAGCTCGAGCTCATAATCGATGGTATGTTGGTCGTTTTGTTTTTAAAATGTGTAACCCACAAATCCCTTTAAATTTGGCCGGTAGAATTGCCATAGAACTTAATGCTAATGGTGTTCAATCAAAACAAGACATGATTCGATGTGCGGAAATGATACATTATAACCTAAGTAGTTATCACCCTTTAATAGCTGTAATTTTATCGAGATAATCTATGTATAAGACTACTTATCGTTGAGATAGCTTTAATTGTAGGACATGATCCTGACCTTGCGTTTGCTTTTGTATAAAATGATTTGTACTTATTTCATTTTGAAAATATAAATGTGCTCCACCTATAAAAAAGAAAAAACTATAAACGGAAAGAGCAAAAACAGCTTTAAAACCAAAAGAAAATTTACTTACCACCAACACTATCATGGCACAAAATACAGCACCACAAAAGGCATAAATAAAAAGTGTAGGATCTATTTCTATGAATCTTGCAAATAAGATCCCAGCAATGAGAAACAATAAGATTCTGTAAAAAGGATAGTCTAGCCAGCGCATGACTAAATATAGTTAAACTATTTCTAATCTATCCTACCTGCTCTAAGAAAGGCATTTAGCCAGTATGCTTCATTAAGTGTAGAGGTCATAACGCCACGAGATGTTGTAGAATGTATAAACTCAATTTCTCCAGGCGTCACCCTTGTTATTAAGGCTACATGATTTACCTGACGTTTATTTCTGCCAGTTGCAAAGAATAAAAAATCTCCTTTTCTCACCTCATCGAGGTCCATTTCTTGGGCAGTAGCATACATAGAGCGGCTGGTACGTGGCACCGTTTTACCTGCCTCTTTAAATGCGGTACATATAAGACCACTGCAGTCCATTCCTTTTCTAGTTGTACCACCATAACGGTACTTCACACCTTTATAATCCATCGCATTATCAATTACCTCATCAATAAATGATGTGCTCTCTTCATAAGGTTTTTGATCTGGCTCTTCTGTAAAAGAAAATTCCTTTTCAGGTGTCTTAACAATCATCGTACGCGCCGGTCTCGCAGTAGCAGGTTTTTCCTTTTTAATTGATGTTCTAGCGGCTTCTCTTTTTGTAGTAACCACTTTAGGTTTAGAGCTACCACATGAGGTTAAACCTAAAAACAAAAGAGTTAATAATGAAAATGAAACTATGTGAATAGAACGATTTTTATTTAGGTCTTGCTTTCGCGAAAGCGGAATACTTACATTCATATTACTTCTTAATATCTTTATAGATCAAACTAGCTGTGTTCTCACTCGCACCTATACCACCTAATTTTTTTTCTAACTCATAGTAATCAGCAAAAATGCGATTGCGTTGCGTAGGGTCTAAAATAGCGTCCAGTTCTTGCTTAAGTTTTCTTTTATTAAATTCTCCCTGAATAAGCTCTGTCACCACTGGCTCATCCATAATTAGGTTAACTAGAGAAATGTAATCTAGTTTCACGATTCTCTTTGCAATCTGGTAACTGATGGAACTACCCTTATAACAAACCACTTGTGGCACTTTAAAAAGAGCTGTTTCTAGAGTTGCTGTACCAGAGGTTACTAATGCTGCATGACACAAACTCATTAAATCATAAGTGCGATTCATGACTAGGGTTACTGGATAGTTTTTTAAATAGGTACTATAAAAAGACTCGTCCTGACCAGGTGCACCAGCAATGATGAATTGGTAATCTGGATACTGATCTACCATCTCTAACATAACACTAAGCATTTTTTTAATCTCTTGCTTGCGACTACCTGGCAATAACGCGATAAGCGGCCTGTCATCTAGATTATAAGTGGCAAGAAATTTAATATGATCTACAGGCTCTCTTTGAGAAATGGCATCTATTAAAGGATGTCCAACAAAATGAACTGGAAACTGATGTTTCTGCTCATAGAAATCTTTTTCAAAAGGCAGAATCACGTACATCTCATCTACATCATTTTTTATCGCAGTGATGCGACCTTCTTTCCATGCCCATATTTGTGGAGATATATAATAGTGATTGAGGTAACCTTTAAGTTTTGCCCATTTCATAATCCTGAAATTAAATCCAGGATAATCTATATAGATAATAACATCGGGCTTAAACTCTTCAATATCTCTTTTACAGATACCTATGTTTTTAAGTATAGTCTTGAGATTACTCAACACCTCTACAAAACCCATAAAAGCAAGTTCTTTATAATGCTTAACGAGTTTACCGCCTTGAGCCTCCATTAAATCTCCACCCCAAAATTGAAATTGAGCCTCTGGATCTTTCTTCTTAAGCTCTTGCATAAGTAAAGATCCATGAAGATCTCCACTTGCCTCGCCTGCTATTAAATAGTATTTCATAGAATAAAATTAAACATTAAACCTGCAATACCTGCTAACATAGTAGCCATTACAACACCACGCGCCTCATATTCCTGAATTGGCTTTTTAAACTTTCCTATTTTTCCAGTCAAGAAAAAGAAGAATAAAACTAAATTAAAAATCGCACCTAGAACAATTAATTTACCTAAAAAACCTTCTCTATAACCATCTACTAGAGCTTCTTCAAACTCATAAGGTGTTATGAGAATAATATATAAGTAGGTCCCTATAGCGTTTGCTATAAGACCCATAATAAACCCTTTTAATATTCTACTTGCCAAAATCCCATGTATTAAGTTCTCCTATATAATGATGTGCGGTAAGATCATATTGTGTAGGGACTATAGAAATGTAATTATTATCTAGTGCCCACTCGTCTGTATCTTCTCCTTTGTCGTCATTTACAAATTTACCTGTAAGCCAGTAATAATCTTTACCATAAGGATTTGTACGTTTATCAAACTCTTCTACCCAGTAAGCATTTGCCTGACGGCATATTTTGACTCCTTTGATTTCTTCCTTTGTAGCCTTAGGTATGTTTACATTAAAGATAACACCTCTAGCCATTCCTTTTTCAAGTACTTGCTCAATAATTTGTTTTACATAATCTCTAGATTGAGAGAAGTCTGCATCATGATCATAATCACATAGAGAAAACCCTATGGCAGGAATGCCTTCTATACCTGCCTCCATAGCAGCACTCATGGTACCACTATAAATCACGTTAATAGCACTATTGCTACCATGGTTAATACCGCTAATACATAAATCTGGTTTGCGATCTAAAATCTCATGGCTAGCCATTTTTACACAATCTACTGGTGTACCACTAGTTGTATATTCTTTATGATCATAGTCATGCTGTAGGAATTCTTTTACATAAAGTGTGTCGTTTATAGTTATTGCGTGTCCCATAGCACTTTGTGGACTATCTGGTGCAACCACTACTACATCGCCTAGTTCTCTAGCAATACTTATTAACGTCCTGATTCCCTTTGCGGTAATACCATCATCATTAGTAACAAGGATGAGTGGTTTCTTTTTATTTTCCATAAGATTTTTAAGGTGGTTAAAATTAAGTAAATTAGCCGAACCATGTGATATTCTTGCCTTACTTTAACCATCTTAAATTGGCATGGTTTTTACATGTGTAGAAAGAGACAAATGAAGATCCTTATGAATTTCCTTAAAAATAATTTTATACTAGCGATACTCACATTACTTGTGGCAACGGCTAGCTGTAGTTTTACTAATAATACTATAGACCCTGGAGACAAAGAAAAAGAGCAATTATTAGTGAATTTAATTTCACACGTCTTGAAAAGAAATCACTTTTCACCAGCAGATCTTACCGATCAATTCTCAAAAGAAATTTTTGACAATTACATCAATGATTTAGATCCTGCAAGGAGATATTTTTTAGAAAGTGATTACAAAGAGTTTCAGGCATATGAGTATTTGATCGATGACCAAATACGTGATAGTAAGGTAGATTTATTTAATCTAACCTACGAGCGCCTTTTAAAACGTCAGGAAGAATCAGAAAAGATTTTTGCAGATTTAATAGAAACGCCATTTGACTTTACAATAGATGAGCGCATGGATACCGATTATGAAAAGGCTCCCTATGCAAAGGATAAAGCTGAGTTAAAAGATAGGTGGAGAAAACTTTTAAAGCTAACAGCTCTAGGTACGTATTACGATAAAATAGAAGAGCAAAAGGAAGCTCTTGAGGAAGATCCTGAATCTGAGCAAAAGAGCCTAGTTGATCTAGAAAAAGAAACAAGAGCAGAGATCAAAAAGTCTATGTTAGAGAATTTTGACAATAATGACGATGTACAACGTCTGGACTATTTCTCTTTATTTGTAAATTCTATAACTGCTCATTTTGATCCACATACTAACTATTTCCCACCTCAAAACAAAGATCGTTTTGACACATCAATGAGTGGTAAGTTAGAAGGAATAGGTGCACGCCTTCAAAAGAAAATGGATTACATAAGTGTAATTGAGATTATCTCTGGAGGACCAGCATGGAAAAGTGAATTGATCGAGGTAGGTGATAAAATTCTTAAAGTAGCACAAGAAAAAGATACTACTGCTACCTCTATAGTAGGTATGAGAATAAGCGATGCAGTAGAACTTATAAAAGGCCCTAAAGGTAGTAAGGTAATCTTAACTCTTAAAAGAGTAGATGGCTCTATAGAGGACATCACGTTAACAAGAGATGTTGTTCAAATAGAAGAAACGTTTGCAAAATCTGTAATAGGAAAAGATGAAGGCTTTAGATTTGGTTTCATTAATCTACCTAAATTCTATTTTGATTTTGACGATCCTAATGGACGTGCATCAGGAAACGATATCGCACAGGAAATTAAAAGATTAAAAACTGAAGGTATGGACGGTCTTATATTAGACCTACGTAATAACGGTGGCGGTTCTTTAAGAGAAGTAGTAGAAATGGCTGGACTTTTTGTAGATGAAGGTCCTGTAGTGCAAGTAGCTTTAAAAGATAAAAGAACAAGAACTCTTAGAGACAGCGATAGTGGTGAGGTTCTTTGGGAAGGCCCGCTAGTGATTATGGTAAACGAGTTTAGCGCAAGTGCAAGTGAAATACTAGCCGCTGCTTTACAAGATTATGAGCGTGCTGTGATAATAGGTAGTAAGCAAACCTTCGGTAAAGGAACAGTTCAAAATTTTGAAGACCTTAACCAGTGGGTACGTAATAATGAATATGGTGATCTAGGTGCCGTAAAATTAACTACTCAAAAATTCTATAGAATCAATGGTGGTAGCACACAACTAGAAGGTGTAAAAAGTGACGTGGTAACTCCAGGTAGATATAGTTATATTGATGTAGGAGAACGTGATGAAGAATTCCCACTTCCTTATGATGAAATCGCCAAAGCAGATTATAATAAATTTACAGGTTATTCTAATCTTGCAGAATCTATTCAAAAGGCACAAGAAAGAATAAATAACAACCCTACATTTAAGCTGATCGATGACAACGCAAAATGGTTGAGCGAGCAACGTGATAACAATGACATTCCGTTAAATTTCACAGAATATAGCGAGCGCCTAGATAGGTTAGAAAAAGAAACAGAGCAATTTGACTCTTTATCTGATTATAAAAACAACTTAGAATTTGATATGCTAACTTATGAGAAGACACTAACTTTAAATGATAGTGCTCTTAAAGATAAACGTGAAGCATGGATGAAAAATCTTAAGAAAGATGTCTATGTTTCTGAGGCTGTAAATGTTCTTAAAGATTTACGCATGAACAATATTAAAAATGATAACAAGACTAAATGGAGCGTTAAGAATTAATGTCTCATAAATCAACATCATTAAGCTCTATCGCGCTCCAGAAGTTCAAAAAAAACTTCTGGGGCGTTTTGAGTTTTATAGTTATTCTATTTTATGCCATCATCGCATTATTTGCATATGTACTCGCACCAGACGACACGCAGTATGCAAATCAAATGCATATTTCCATCCATTCACAGCCTCCAGGTTTTACGGTTAACTTGCTGCAACTTCCATCCATACAAACAGAATCTAGTTTTTGGGACTGGTGGAATGGTAAAACATCTTCCGTTGAAGAAATCCCTTATTCAGATCTTGATTTCAAAGATGGTAATTTCTATTACCGTCCTTATGATGTAGATGGCAACCTATTGCCTTTTATAGAAGTTCCTTTAAAGTTAGGAGATAAAATGGATTTGTCTCGCTTTCGCGAAAGCTATACCTCTAAAAAAACTTTTCTTCTAGGTACAGATAAATATGGTCGTGACCTTTTGAGCCGCATGATGATAGGGACTAGAGTCAGTATTTCTATAGGATTTGTAACGGTTTTTATTTCCTTATTTATTGGAATATTTTTAGGAGCCGTCGCAGGTTATTATGGTGGCAAAATAGACGCTGTTATCATGTGGTTAATCAATGTTACTTGGTCCATTCCTACACTTCTTATGGTAATTGCTATAAGTATAGCTTTAGGAAAAGGGTTTCTCACTGTCTTTATAGCCGTAGGTCTAACGATGTGGGTAGAAGTGGCACGTGTGGTACGTGGTCAGATAATAGTCGCCAAAGAATATCAATACGTTACTGCTGCCAAAGCTTTAGGATTTAACAATTTTAGAATTATAACAAAACATATTCTACCTAATATTATGGCGCCTGTAATCGTGATTAGTGCAGCAAATTTTGCTGCATCCATCCTCATAGAAAGCGGTCTTAGCTTTCTAGGTCTAGGCGCACAACCACCTATGCCTAGTTGGGGCAGTATGATTAAAGATCATTATCAATACATAATTCTAGACAAGGCGTATCTTGCAATCGTTCCAGGGATTGCTATCATGACCTTAGTAATGGCTTTTATGCTTTTAGGAAATGCTTTAAGAGATGCACTGGACGTAAAAACTAGTTAGATGAGAAAATACATTTACCCAATTATAATACTAGCGTGTGCTGCTGTTTATTACACCTATCAAAATAAAGAAAACGAAGCATATTCTGAAGATAACCTATCGCAAGATGAATTTCTAAATCGTGATGTAGATGGTGATGGTATTAAATCACTAGCATTAAAAGATTTCTTACCTCGTTCTAATAATCAAATTGTAAACCACCATACTTACAGTCTATCTTATAACGAACAACATGAGCAGGCAGAGTGGACAGCGCATGTTTTAAGAGCAAGCGACATAACTA
Organism: Nonlabens sp. Asnod2-A12; assembly: GCF_045063745.1. Lineage (NCBI taxonomy): Bacteria > Pseudomonadati > Bacteroidota > Flavobacteriia > Flavobacteriales > Flavobacteriaceae > Nonlabens > Nonlabens sp. Asnod2-A12. The sequence continues at coordinate 1,680,236 of NZ_JBEFOB010000003.1, forward strand.
ATAACAATTACAAAAGACCTTACTTTGAGGTAGATGACAAAGTAAAAACCAAGGCTGCTCATTGGCGCAATTATAAAAAAAGTGGTTATGATAAAGGCCACCTCGTTCCTGCTGGAGATAGAAAATCTACTAAAGCTGCTCATGACGAGACTTTTCTTACTTCTAACATAAGTCCACAAGAACATGCCTTTAATGCCGGTATATGGAACACACTAGAGCAGAAGACTAGGTATTATGCAAAGCGCTATGATGAGGTTTATGTGATTACAGGATCTGTCCTAAAAGACGATTTAAAGTCAATAGGTTCTGAAGATGTATCAGTACCAGAACAGTATTATAAAATCCTATATCGCAATGACTCTAATGGTGGTAAAATGGTTGCTTTTTTAATGCCACATGAAAAGACTAATAAATCTATTTATGAATTTATCACTAGTGTAGATAAAATAGAAGAGTTAACAGGAACTGATTTCTTTTATCAACTACCAGATTATATTGAGAATAAGTTAGAGGCTGGAAAGACTTCTAAAGGGTGGTAGAAGGTAAAATTACTTTCCTAGTCCGATAAATTCTATATAGTTTAGTTCAGATTTATAGACCTCAAAAAGTTGTTCTTTTGATAGATTGATGATAGAATCCTTTAAAGCTTCTTCAACTATTTTTCTATCTTTAAGGCTTTCGGCTGTTGATTAATTTTAAGATCAATATTTTCAATAAGCATACTCTGGTAAATCAATTCTTGTTCAAAGTTTATTGCCCTTTTAATTTGAGACACATCTATCTTTTCAAGATTCAATTCAAGAGTTACCCAACATGCTGCTTCCTCTAAGCTGTAATTCAAACTATTTTTACTCTTAGAGCTTATTTCACATATCGATTTTTCTTTACAAGAAACTATCATTAAAAAAAATATGGTAATAAAAAACGTTTTCAATTCAAAATTTATCATCATTAGACATTTACCATTTAACCTACTCAAACCTCATTGCCTTAACCGGACTTATTTTACTCACTATAAAAGTAGGGATAATCAAGGCTAGCAAACACACTACAAAGGTTCCTAGATTTAAGGCTATAACATGCCACCACGATATATAAACAGGCATTTCTGTCACATGATACGATTGTGGATCTAGCGTTAACGGGCTGAAAAAGTACTGAATTCCTATCAAACCTAGACCTATGACATTCCCTATCACAAGACCTTTGAAAACTAAATTCATTGCATTGTAAAGAAATATTTTACGCACCATCCAGTTAGACGCGCCTAGCGACTTTAAAACACCTATCATATTAGTACGGTCTAGAATCAGTACTAATAATGCGGTTATCATGTTGATTATACCTACAATAAGAATAATACCTATAATTCCAAAAATATTACCATCTAACAAAGCGAGCCATTGAAATATAGCAGGTAGCTCTTGTTCTATAGTTTTGGCATTTAATTCTGACGGTGTATTTAACTGTATGTTTCTACCTATTTCATCTAGTTGATCAAAATCATTAATAAAAACTTCAAACTTCCCTACTTGACTCTCATCCCATTTATTGATACGTTGTATGTGTTTAATATCACCTACTATAAATTTAGAGTCATATTCTTCTAGACCGCTATCATAAATCCCAGAAACAGTAAAAAATCTAGCTATAGGCTCCTGACCATTTGCTTTCATAAAATAAGTACTCGCCTGGTCACCTACATTAAGTTGTAAACGCGCAGCAATATCATCAGAAATTAATACATCAAAAGAAGTGTCCTCCTTATTTAATTCGGGCAACGCACCTTCTATTAGAAAATCTTGAAGATACTGCCAGTTGTAATCTGTACCAACTCCTTTAAGTATGATTCCTTCAAAGTCAGTTGCTGTGCGTATCATACCTCCTTTAGTTGCGATAGCCTGTATATGTGTTACCGCTGGCACATTTGCAAAGTCAGGATAAAAATCTTGTTCTTTTGAGATAGGTTTTACCGTGGTTACAGAATTATTGCGGTCATATAACGAAATACTTACATGTCCATTAAAGGCACTTACCTTCTCTTTTATTTTTTTCTGTAGGCCTACACCAGTGGCAATAGCAATAAGCATCACAATAATACCTATGGCAATTGCTGCTATCGCAATTTTTATTATCGGCGCACTTACGCTATTTTTATAACTTGTACTACTTTGTACCCTTTTAGCAATGAAATACTCTAGATTCACTTTTTCTCCTTCTATATTCAAATATACCATAATCGCTATGGTCATAGGAATAACTTCTTGTAATTCTAAGATCAATGGTAATAATACACCTACATCTCCTATTGAAGAAGAAATCATTCTCCAAGATAATCGCAATGAACAGCTTCTAGTAGACGCAAATAACAACGATCCCATACCTGCGGCTTATTTGTTAGGCGATTGGATAGAAAAATTAAAAGGTAAAAGAGTTGCCATAGTAGGTAATCAAACTAGTGTTGTAAAAACGCAAGACACGATCATATCCAAAGAATGGAAAACTAAAGAAAAACTACGTTACACACATCTTGTAGACACTCTATTAGCACATGGCATAGACATTAAAAGAGTATTTGCACCAGAGCATGGATTTAGAGGCACTGCAGACGCTGGCGCGACGATTAAAGACGGTATCGACTCACAAACTGGGCTGCCTATTATTTCTTTATACGGTAAAAATAAAAAGCCTTATAAAGAACAATTAGAAGACGTAGACGTTGTCCTTTTTGACATACAAGACGTAGGCGCACGTTTTTATACTTACATCTCTACGCTACATTATGTCATGGAGGCCTGCGCACAGTACAACAAAAAATTGATTGTTCTAGACAGACCTAATCCTAACGGTCATTATATAGACGGTCCCATTCTAGAGCAAGAGCATCAGAGCTTTGTAGGTATGCATCCTGTTCCCGTCATTCACGGTATGACTATAGGAGAATACGCCCTCATGATTAACGGAGAAAACTGGCTAGAAAATAATCTAGTAGCAAACCTAGAGATCATTGAATGTAAAAACTACACACACGACTCCTCTTATAGCATACCTATAAAACCATCTCCTAACCTACCTAATGACCAGGCTATAAATCTATATCCTAGTCTTTGCTTCTTTGAAGGTACAGATGTAAGTGTAGGCCGTGGTACAGAGATGCAATTTCAAGTTTACGGTTCTCCATCACTGGTAAAATACACAGACTTTGACTTTACACCTACGCCTAATGTAGGTGCCAAAAGACCTAAATTTAACGGGAAGAAATGCTACGGTGTAGATCTTAGAGATTATAAAAAGCTAGATCATTTAAACTTAGAATTTTTGGTAGACGCTTTCGCGAAAGCGCCATCAAAACAAAACTTCTTCAACTCATTTTTTACTAAGCTAGCAGGAACAAAAACATTGCAAGCACAGATCGAGAAAGGCATGACCGCACAAGAAATAGCAGCCACTTGGGAGAAAGGACTAGAAGATTATCAAGAAATTAGAAAGAACTATTTACTGTATAAATAAAAAACATCGCTCATAAATAATCATCGTACGGTGGCAATGAATGAATGATAACTAATTAACTCATCTTAGTTTTATTTAGCACGTTTACAACTGAGCAATGGTGAAATATGCTAAGTAATTTGAGCTATAAAATTTAGTATACCAAAAAGCTAAAAGCCTGAATCTTTAAAAGATTCAGGCTTTTATGATAGTATTTAAATACTATCTAGTTGTCTCTGACCATGTATAATAAAATCTCATCTTCTATTTGTGAGACTATCATAAAATTATCACTTACTTGATGAATTCTATATACAATCTTTTCATCACCAGAATTTGAAGTACCTACTAGGTCGTTATTATCATGATTAATTTTAAACTTTTGAGTAGTACCGAATCCACTTACCCCTAGCTCTACCTCTTCACTAGTTTTAAAATGCAGCGTTATCATTAAACCCACCATTTCAAACATCTCTGCACCTTCAGACTCATTAACAACTCTTACTTCTTCTACCTTCCATTTACCTAGAAGCAACTCTTCGTTTATCGTCTCGTTTTTATAGCTGGTTTCTTTTAAATATGTATAAGTTTTTACCGCTGTAACATCGCCTTTTATCAAATAAAAGCGCATATTCCTTAAAGAATAACGAGCTTCTTTTTCAGATAATATCTCTAGAGAACCTTCTTCTAGTTGTAGCGTATTACCTTCTTTAATGTAAGTAGCCTCTGTCTCTTTTCCCATGAACTTATTTACATAAGTACCGTCTTCTTTAAAAACTAATTTATAAGAAGCAAACATGTTTGAAACGGTGCTAATTCGTTTTTCTAGTTCTTCAGCACTCAAGACACCATCATCAATAGCCTCACGATCCACACGGTTAAAACTCCATGTTCCTAAAAAATCTTGCGCTGTACTTAATGTACAGGTCAATAAGATTACTGTAAGAATAAACTGTTTAATCATTTTTAACTATTTTGAAGATTAGGAAATTGCAATCTACTCGTTCAACATCGCCCATAGACGATCTTTTAACTGTGTTAAATTATGCTGTGAAATAGAAGATATAAACATATAAGGCGCTCCATTAAAAGCTCCTTCATTATCTAGCTCTTCTCTCATTTGCTCCATCAACTCTTCGTCCAGCATGTCGGCTTTTGAGATCACTACAAAACGTTCTTTGTCTAGCATCTCTGGGTTGTACTTTCTCAACTCATTTACTAGAATGTCATACTCTGCACTTATATCGTCAGAGTCTGCAGGAACAAGAAATAGTAAGGTAGAGTTACGCTCAATGTGTCTTAAAAAACGGTGACCTATTCCCTTACCTTCTGCAGCGCCTTCTATAATACCAGGAATATCTGCTATTACAAAAGTTTTATAATCACGGTATTCTACAATACCTAGATTAGGCTTTAAAGTAGTAAACTCGTAGTTAGCTATTTTAGGTTTTGCTGCTGTTAGAACAGAAAGTAATGTAGATTTTCCTGCATTAGGAAATCCTACCAGACCTACGTCTGCAAGAATTTTAAGTTCAAAAGTTACATCTAGAGATGTACCATCCATTCCTGTCTGCGCGTAACGAGGCGTCTGTCTAGTAGAGGTTTTAAAATGCCAGTTACCACGACCACCTTTTCCACCTTCACAAAGAATAAAATCGGCACCATCTTCTAGAATCTCATGTACCACAAGACCAGTTTCTGTATCTCTAATAACGGTACCTAATGGCAATTCTATTATAATATCCTCACCATCGTACCCAGTTCTACGTTGCTTTGCACCGTTACCACCTTGAGCAGCCTTAAAGTGGCGTTTGTATTTAAAATGATAAAGTGTCCATAGATTTTTATTTCCTCTAAGTATGATATGACCACCACGACCACCATCACCACCATCAGGGCCACCTTTATCTATATATTTTTCCCTGTGTAAGTGAGTACTTCCTTTACCGCCACGGCCAGATTCTACAGTTACCTTTGTATAATCGACAAAATTTCCTTCAGTCATAGTTCTATGTTCAGTTAAACGGTTTTTAAAAAACCATTTTTTGTTCTCAGTTAATAGTTAACTGAGTATTTATAATATTTGAAACCGTTTCCCTAGACCAGAAGGGGATAGTTTCTACTTGTTACTTTTTAAAGTTTATCAAACTCTACACTTAAACGCTCTGTAATAGCATCCATAGATCCTACTCCATCCACGCCGTAATATTTACCTTGCGCTTCATAAAAATCTTTTAACGGTGCAGTTTGCTTGTAATAAACAGAGATACGATCTCTTATCACACCTTCATTAGCATCATCTGGGCGACCGCTGGCTTTACCTCTTTCTAGAAGACGTTCTACTAGAGCTTCATCATCTACTTCTAGAGCTACCATTCCAGCTATCTCTGTATTTTTTTCAGATAATAATTCGTCTAGCGCCGTTGCTTGTGCATCTGTTCTAGGAAAACCATCAAAAATAAAACCTGCAGCATCTGGTGTTTTTTCCACCTCGGCCTTAAGCATCTTAATAGTTACCTCATCCGGCACTAGGTTTCCTTTGTCCATAAACGACTTTGCCAGCGTCCCTAATTCAGTACCGTTTTTAATATTGTATCTAAAAACATCTCCTGTAGAAATATGAATTAAACCATATTTGTCTTTTAGACGAGTTGCTTGAGTTCCTTTTCCTGCTCCTGGAGGGCCGAATAAAACGATATTTTTCATGCGTTGAGTTTGTACGTAAAGTTCGGGCAAATTGCGCCCTAAATTATTATAATCCATGCCGTATCCCACGACAAATTTATTTTCTATTTCCTGCCCTATATAATCGATTTTCAACTCTCGATCATACACTTCTGGTTTAAAAAAGAGCGTTGCTATTTTAATCTCTAGAGGATTGTGTTCGGCTAGCTTTCGCGAAAGCTTCTCTACCGTCAGACCACTATCTACTATATCCTCTACGATAACAACTGTCCTACCTGCTAGATCTACATCTAGCTCGTTACCAAACTCTACGACACCAGTAGAACTAGTACCGTCGTAACTTTTTGCACGCAAGAAACTTATCTCACATTCATGATTAAATTTACGAGTCAGGTCGGCAAGGACCATGTAACTACCATTTAATATTCCTAAAAATACGGGCTTTTTATTTGATAAATCTTTGTTGATTTGAGACGCAAGATTATCTACAGCAGCAGCTATTTCTTGTGCGCTCAAAAAAGATTTAAAATAAAGATCGTGGATCTTAATCACTATAGTTCATTTTTTGCAAAGATACTATTTAGTAAGCAGTTGACAGTATCTGTTAACGGTGGTTATTAGACTGATAAACTAATCGGTTTAAATATATATAATTCTGTTTCTATTTCAAGTTAGGTTTCAATTTAACCACTTATTTTTGAAACATGAAACAGACACAATTCTCTTCAGGTTTTACATTAGGTATTTTAGGCGGTGGACAACTAGGCAAAATGATGCTTTACACTACTAGAAAATGGGACATCAACACTTATGTGATGGATAAGGACGATACGGCACCGGCTTTTCAAGGCTGTGACGTTTATTTTGAAGGAGATATTATGGATTATGAAGCTGTAATGGAATTTGGTGAACAGGTAGATGTTCTTACTGTAGAAATAGAAAACGTAAACGTGCAAGCGCTTCAAGATCTAGAAGATAAAGGAATAGCTGTTTCTCCTAGCGCCAAAGTTCTTAATCTTATAAGGAATAAAGCGCGACAAAAATCTTTTTACCTAGATAAAAGCATCGCGACTGCAGCCTTTGAGGTATACTCTCAATCTAATCTAGAACACCAAAGAAATTATCCTTTTATATGGAAAAGTGCTGAAGGTGGTTATGACGGAAAAGGTGTCAAAGTAATACGACAAGCTAGTGACCTAGAAGACTTACCTCAAGTAGAGTGTATTTATGAAGATATGGTCGATTTTGATCTGGAACTAGCTGTAATCGTTGCTCGTAATGCAAACGGAGAGATGAAAACATACCCAGTAGTAGAGATGGAGTTCCATCCTGAGGCAAATCAGGTGGAATATGTCATATGTCCAGCACGTATTAACATGGATATTTCTGACCGTGCGAGAGAACTTGCTTTAGAAGTTTCTGAAGCTTATGAACATGTAGGCTTACTTGCAGTAGAAATGTTTCTTACTAAGTCTGGCGAGCTACTAGTTAATGAAGTAGCACCAAGACCACATAATTCTGGGCACCACACTATAGAAGGATCTATTACAGACCAATTTGAGCAACATGTAAGATGTGTATGCAACTTACCTCTAGGCGCTACAGACAGTACAGTTGCAAGCGTAATGGTAAATCTAGTAGGAGAAGAAGGTCATACTGGTAATGTAATCTACGATGGTATAGAAGATATTCTTGCCATGCCAGGTGTAACACCTCATATCTACGGTAAAAAAGAAACAAGACCATTTAGAAAAATGGGACATGTGACTATAGTCGCAGATGATATAGTCGCTGCTCGTGAACTTGCTGAAGTCGTAAAAGGAAAAATTAGAGTTATTGCGGAGTAGTGATTGATATAAACCGCTAAAAGTTTAATTATTTGGAATTAACTAAGAAATATTTTTTCATAATTATTTTACTAGTAACTTCTTGTTCGTCAATCAAGGAACAAGAAAATATTTCATCAACTAGTTATGATAATATAGTTGACGATATGTTTTTTTATCAAGCTAGATTTAATGATATTGAGGTAATTGATTTTGTTTATGGTTTGAAAAAGCCTGAATTTAAAAAAATGAATTTTACTTCGTTTGAAGTAATGTTTTTTTTGGATAAGCTGAGAAAGTCCAAAACCGAAAAATTTCAAGAGTTAATCTCAAAATCAGAAACGATCTATAGTATTGAATACCTTTACAATAGAGAACTATTCACTCACTACTGGAATGATTCAAGTAGTTTTTCTTTAACAAGAAAGAGTTTCGCATCTAAAACAGAAATTTCAAAAAACATCAACCAAGATATACCTAGGTTTTACGCCATTAAGCAAGAAATTAATAATGGTTTGAGAATAAGCAACATATTAGATGATGTCAAAGAAGCTTTTAATGATACCCATAAAAAAAGCACATATATAATTTCAAGGTATAAAATTAAGGAAGGGAAAGTTGTTGATAGTGAATTCTCAATTTGGTAATGTTAAAACAAAAAACATCTTATCGCCAACCCTAAATCCCTTCCAGCGGAAGGGACTTTTTATATGCTGTAGAAAATTCATTATTCGATATTCTTTAATTGATATTCCGCATTCATTTTTTCAAGTTCGAATTCTAATTCAAGTTTACTTTTAAGGCGTGCTACTACTAACTTCTAAAACTTTACCATTATAGAATTTATTACCAGTTAAGGCAAAGTTCATGATATAAGATGCCATTTCTGTAGCCGTTAATGGTGCTTTATATCCTGGAAAAGCTTCTTCTAGCATTTCAGTTTGTACGGCCCCTAGAGCAAGTGTATTGAATGATGGTCCGTTTTCTTTATACTCTTCTGCTAAGAGCTCAAAAAGTGTAATTACAGCTGCTTTTGCGCTAGAATAAGCGGCAAGTCCAGGGAATTTTGCACTTCCTTGAATACCTCCCATAGAACTTATAGCGACTACATGTGAATCGTTGTTCATAGCTGGCATTAAAGCCTGTGTTAATGCTGCTACTCCAAAAACATTTACCGCATAACATTGCTGAAAGTCTTGAGCTGTTAATTGCTCAAAAGGCTTATTAACCAACATACCTGCGTTATGAATAACCACATCTATGCGATCCCATTTTTTCAGAATTTCATTTGCTGCATGATCTATACTAGACTGGTCACTTAAATCTGTTGCGATAGCGAGAACTGTACTACGTTCTAGAGCCTGTACGGAAGCAATCTTTCGCGAAAGCGCTATCACCTCATGTCCAGCATTAGAAAGTAATTGAGTAAGCTCAAAGCCTATACCGCGACTAGTTCCTGTAATTATTATTCTTTTACTCATTTGTTGCTGGTGTTAATTTCAATTTCTTACCATTAACAACATTAAACACACCTGGCATCACCGCATTTACTAACTGCGCCATGTGGTCTGTATTTACCTTTGTTGTGTCGTCTCCTACTTTGTGATAATGATCAAAATTTGTGAAATCAAATGTACTGAAGGTTTGAGAAGGAACATTAAATGCCTCAAAGAATGGATAGTTGTCTGATCTTTTAAATAGATTAAACTTTGCCGCTTGATCTAGTTTGCCTGTAACGACACGATTGATATTTGCCTCGTTAAAAACAGCTGCCATATTAGAGCCATCATGCCCTGTTAAATATGCAATGTATGGACGGTTTACCATAGGTGTTCCTGTCATTTCAAAATTAAGCATCGCGACTACATTCATACCTTCTTCCTTCATACGGTTTGCAAGGTGCTTAGAACCTAGAAGTCCTTTTTCTTCAGCTGAGAACAAAGCAAAAACTACGGTTCTTCTATTAAAATCTATTTCTTTAAAATTAGCCGCTAGAGCAAGAACAGATGCTGTACCAGTTGCGTTATCGTTTGCACCATTTGCTATACTATCTCCTGCAACGGCTTGCAACATACCTATATGATCGTAATGAGCACCTATTACTACCACTTCATCTTTTAACGCTTTATCTGACCCTGGAATCATAGCCACTACATTAAAGGCTTTTTTACCTTTTGCATCAAAGTTATCTAAGTAAGACCCTTTATAGGATGCGATACCTAACTCTTGAAAACGTTCTGAAAGATAAGCTGCCGCTTTTTCTATACCTTCTGACCCTGTATCACGGCCTTTTAAATCGTCACTAGCAAGGAAAGCCACATCTTGAGCTATTTGAATAGCGTTTGCTTTTGGAAATTTAAGCTCGTTGATCTTCTCAACATTCTCCATAGCCCTTGAGACAGAGTCTATTTTTTTTGAAGAACTACATGATGCTAGAATCGCTGCGGTAGAGAGTAGAAATATTATTTTTTTCATGACTGTTTTTTAGTTGAAGTAAAGATAGTTATTTAGTTAAAGAGTAAAGAACAGATCTAGAGTAGGAAATATTTAAAAAGAGAAATCAAAAAAGCCAAATCTTGCGATTTGGCTTTTGAATAATTATCTATGAATTATGTAAATTACATATACATTACAATTGGATTCTCGATATAAGACTGGAAAGTCTGCAAGAATGCAGCACCTGTTGCTCCATCTACAGTTCTATGATCGCAAGCTAGTGTAATCTTCATCACATTACCTACTACTATCTGACCGTCTTTTACAACTGGTTTTTGAACAATAGCACCTACAGACATAATAGCACTGTTAGGCTGGTTAATGATAGAAGTAAACTCTGTAATACCGAACATACCTAGGTTAGAAATAGTAAAAGTACTTCCTTCCATTTCTTTAGGTTGTAATTTCTTATTACGTGCTTTACCTGCCAGTTCTCTTACTTTACCACCTATTTGTTGCATACTCATCTGGTCTGCAAATGGTAACACTGGCACAAGAAGACCGTCATCTACAGCAACTGCTACACCTATATGGATGTGCTTTGCAATAATGGTATTCTTATCTGTCCACTGTGTATTCACTTTAGGATGTAATCTTAACGCCATCGCTGCCGCTTTAATTACCATATCGTTAAAGCTAATTTTAGTATCAGGTAATTGATTAATTGCTTTTCTACTAGCGATAGCATTATCCATATCTAGATCGATAGTAAGATAATAATGAGGCGCTGTAAACTTAGACTGACCTAAGCGTTTTGCAATTGTTTTTCTCATTTGAGAATTAGGAACCTCTTCAAAAGTTTCTGTTCCTACAGATACAAAAGAACTACCAGATGATGCAGCTGCAGCACTAGGTGTAAAACTCTCTATATCACTTTTTACAATACGTCCATTTTCTCCAGATCCAGAAACCTGACTTAAGTCGATTCCTTTTTCTTCGGCCATTTTCTTTGCAAGTGGAGATGCAAAAATACGTCCACCGGTTGCAGCAGCGTTAGAAGACTTGTTAGAAGAAGATGCTACAGGAGCGGCTTCTTTTTTAGCCTCTACTTTCTTAGGCTCTGACTTTGGAGCTTCTTTCTTCGGCTCTTCTTTCTTTTCTTCTTTTTTAGGAGCAGCAGTTTTACTTGCACTTATTCCTGAAACATCAGTTCCTGCAGGGCCTATGATAGCTAATAGCGTATCTACCTTTGCAGTTTCTCCTTCTTGAATACCTATCTTAAGAAGTGTACCACTGTTAAAAGATTCAAATTCCATCGTTGCCTTATCGGTTTCGATTTCTGCAAGGATATCACCTTCTTCAACAGAATCTCCTTCTTGTTTTAACCATGACGCTACAGTACCTTCTTCCATTGTATCACTAAGACGTGGCATGTTAACAATAACAACACCATCAGGAATATCAGAACTCGCACTAGCTTCTTCTTGATCATCTGAAGACGCTTCTTCTTTTGAATCAGCATCTGCAGTAGTTTCATCACTAGTTTCAGAACCTGATCCACCTTCTAGCAAACTAGAAATATCTTCACCTTCTTCTCCTATAATACATAGCAATTGATCAACAGGAGCAGTTTCTCCTTCTTGAACACCTATGTGTAGTAACGTACCGTTTTGGAATGATTCAAATTCCATGGTAGCTTTATCAGTTTCAATTTCTGCAAGGATATCTCCTTCTTCCACCTTATCACCTACTTTCTTCAACCACGCAGCTACAACACCTTCTTCCATGGTGTCACTTAAACGTGGCATGTTAACTATCTCTGCCATAACTTATGATTTTGCTGGTAAAAATGGATAATCTTCTTGTTCATATACAGCGTCATACATCACACTTTGTTCTGGGAACGGTGACTCTTCTGCAAACTTCTCACATTCTGCAACACGTTCTTTAACACGTTTTGCAACATCTTTAAAGTGATCTTCAGACATGTTGTGATCGCTCATCAATCTATCTTTCACTTGCGTGATAGGATCAATTTTTTGATATTCGGCAACCTCGTCTTTAGTTCTATATTTTTGAGCATCACTCATAGAGTGACCTCTGTAACGATATGTTTTTAATTCTAAGAAAGTTGGTCCACCACCAGAGCGAGCTCTTTCAATTGCTTCAGACATAGCCTCGGCAACTTTTTCTGGATCCATGGCATCTACTGGTCCACAAGGCATTTCATAACCTAGACCTAGTTTCCATATATCTGTATGGTTTGCAGTACGAGCAACACTTGTACCCATAGCATAACCATTATTTTCTACACAAAATACTACTGGTAAATTCCATAACATAGCAAGGTTAAACGCTTCATGCAAAGAACCCTGACGTGCAGCACCATCACCAAAAAAGGTAAGTGTAACAGCGTTAACACCGTGAAATTTATCACCGAATGCGATACCAGCACCAAGAGGTATTTGCCCTCCTACGATACCGTGACCACCATAGAAACGGTGTTCTTTAGAAAAAATATGCATAGAACCACCTAGTCCTTGAGAAGTACCAGTTGCTTTACCATAAAGCTCTGCCATTACTCTTTTAGGGTCTACACCCATTCCTATAGGTTGTACGTGATTACGGTATGCGGTAATCATTTTATCCTTTGTAAGATCCATTGCGTGTAGTGCTCCTGCAAGAATTGCTTCTTGACCATTGTATAGGTGCAAAAATCCACGAACTTTTTGTTGGATATAAACCTGAGCTAATTTGTCCTCAAACTTTCTCCAGAAAAGCATTTCCTCGTACCAGTTCAGTAAGACGTCTTTAGTGACTTTTTTCATGTAATTATATGTTAAGTGGTCCGCTTTCGCGAAAGCGGAACAAAGATCAAATATAAAGATCCTTTCCTAACTTTTGCTCAAGCTGCAGAACAAAAATAGACGAAAAAAAGGTAAGGAAAAACCTATTTATGGGTTAAAATTGTACGCAATCGTTATAGATAATTCTTATCGAACACGAGCGGCAATAAATCACTCAAGGAATCTGACTTTAAAACCTTGCCAGCAGCTCCCATAAAATATAGCTCTATATCGTTTTCTTGATTATTCTCATACTCAGCTATAGACTGCCTGCATGCGCCACAAGGCGGCACTGGTTTATGAAAAGAATCGTCTTTGGGACTAGCTGTAATAGCCATTTTTAAAACAGCAACACCAGGGTATTGAGATCCTGCCGCAAATATAGCAACACGCTCTGCACACAATCCTGACGGATAAGCAGCATTCTCCTGATTATTACCTGTTATTATCTCACCGTTTTCTAATAACAATGCACAACCTACTGTAAAATTTGAGTAAGGTGCATATGCACGGTGACGAGCCTCTATAGCCAGATCCATAAGTGAATGATCTGGTGCAGCAAGCTCTTCTATATTATCGTATACCTCGAGGGTAGTGTGTAGTTCTAATTTTTTGATAGTCTAGTATTCTGTGTATTCGTCACCGAAGTTAAAAGTAAGTCCAAATCTTAATGTCCCTTCTAGTGGACTATTTACCCTACTTGTAGAAAATAAATAAGATAAGTCAATGTTGATTTGAGAGAATTCAAAACCTGCCCCTAGTGAAAGAAACTGTCTAGCTCCCTTATCATCTGCTTCATTAAAATATCCTGCACGTAGAGCAAAAGCATCATTATAGGTATACTCTGCACCTAAAGCCCAAGTAAATTCTCTAAGCTCTTCACTTATACCACCTGGCGCATCACCAAATGATTGAAAAATACCTGAAATAAAAGTTACATCATCATCTTCACCTTCTATGATCTCACCAGTAGTATCGTCTAAAATCGGTGGCGTAGGGACTAAAAGTTTATTCACCTCGGCAGTTACACCTATCTTACTAAAACCATCGTTAAGGATAAAGTCAAATCCACCACCTAAAGCTAAGTTAGTAGGAATAAAATTTTCTTGCCCGCCAGCATCATAAGTAATCTTAGGACCAATGTTAGAGATATTAAATCCGGCTCTCCATCTACCATTGAAATCATTATAAGCTTCTTCTTCTGACTGGTAATATCCAGAAACATCTACGGCAAAACTATTTGCCGCACTAGCGTCACTATCTACTCCTTGAATACGTAAATCAGATCTTAAAAAACGACCTGTTACCGCCATGGCAAACTGCTCACTCAATTTCAAAGAATAAGTACCATCAAGAACAAACTCATTTGGACTTTCTTCTCTACCTGGGTCTGCAGCATCCTGTCGCAGTGTTATGGATCCCAAAGAAAAATATCTTAAACTACCAGCAAAAGCACTTTGCTCATTGATTCTATTTGAATACACTAATTGAGCAATTGCGATATCATCTACTAAATTACCTAAGTAAGGAGTATAAGCTACACCAAATTTATGCTGCCTCGTACTGAAGGCATATTTTGCAGGATTCCATTGTTGCGACCATGCGTCTGGACTAGTAGCTACACCCATATCTCCCATACCAGCAGCTCTAGGATCTCCAGCAATTCTTAAAAAAGGGAGTGCCGTTGTAATTACTCGAGTATCATTATCCTGAGCATTACTTACACTAGGTATTGCAAATGTTACTACTACGAAAAGTAAAAATATTTTCTTCATCAATAAAATTTATGCGGTGACAAATATATGTTAATCAATCTTATTATAAAATCACGAGCTTTTCTACTTTACTCGCAGATTTATTAGTTAACGTAGATTTTACGGTTATCTTATAAATATAAACTCCTTTCCCTAATCGCTGGCCAAAATCATCTCTTCCATCCCAAGTGATTTCTCTAGATGTAAACCCTGTGGTTGTGATGTTTTGATTTTTACTCCAAACTACTTTACCACTTACAGTCATCACTTGTACCTGGACATCTAACGGCTCAAAAGGCCTGTTATGATTGAACCAAAACTCAGTATATGTACTAAAAGGGTTAGGATAATTTAATACTCTAGTTAACTCTACACCATCAGATTCTGACACTACAAACTGAATCTCATTCATAGAACTATTGTTATACGTATCCCATGCGGTAACTTTTAAAGTATGTAATCCTGGCTCTATATCCCTAAGAGGAAAATATACCTTCCCTTGAGTAAAATCATCTTCATCTGCCTCATAGTAATCATTTAAGATAAATGGATTTGTTTCATCACCGTCTAGAATACCAGTAATGTCATGCCCTATACCACTAGAAGTATTAATTCCATTATCATCACTTAAAAAAGCAAGTAAAAACGGATCACTATCCGTAACACCACCAGAAACAAAATTAGTGTCATTCATAAACAACTCCACCTCAGGACCTAAATCGTCTGCAGGTGCATTGCGATTAATACCACCTATTTGAATATCTTGAGAATATCCATTTTGATCTTCTGGTACGTTATCTCTTTTTGCATAAAAAGAAACTCGTCCAGCACCTACTGGTATCTGTGTATCTCTAGGCATGATAAAATCAAACTCAAATTCTCCGTTTGTAATAGTAGCCTGACCTCTAAAAAGAGCTTCACCTAATTGATCAAAAGGCAAGACTATTATAGGATCACCAGCCACTGCTGTATCTCTGGTATTGTCGTTTGCCAAAGTTTCTCTGCTTATATTTTTATCAAACACAGTTACATAAAGAGTACCGTTATAATCGTTGATTCGATTTCCAGGAATCGTTTGCACCTCTCCACCTAAAGAAACACGATCTAAAGCCTGTAACACATCTGTATTTGTCGCAATAGGATTTCCATTAACAGTATTAAGAACTACACGAGGCTGAGGAAAAGCTAATTTTAATGCCGGATCTCCTATAAAAGTAATAACTCTACGAGTGGAAGTAGATTGAAAACTAGGATCTGTTTTTGCTAGTCGTAACGCTTCAGCCATTGAAACTGGCTCAACATTATCATAACCAAAAATGTACTGATCTAATATATTATTAAAACCAGCACCTACATTAACAAAAATCAAACGGTTAGTTGCCACTGAAGCGATAGCTCCACCTTCTGGATTCAGGTAAGTTAACTCACCACCACTAACACGCAACGGATTATCAAATCGTGTAAATTCACATGTTACCGAAATAAACAACGGTAATGTATTAGGATTACGCAAGTTCTGAACAAGCGATTGAGTTATAATAAACTCTCTTGCGAGCCCATCTTCATTTCCATGACCAAAATAATTTATAACCAAAGAACCCTGTTCAAAAGCATCTCTTATATCATTAACAGCATCTGGATATTTAGGTCCACCAGCCGTACTAAATTGCTCATAACTATCTAACAATATTTTATTTACGTTATAATCAGGTCTGTTTAAAAATATCTCATCACCTAGATCATTTACATTTTCTTGCAATATTCTATCAGAAAGAATATCCACATCATCACCTATCAACGCGATATTATTTCTCCATTTATTAAAAGCAGGCTCTGCAGTATAACTGATCACCTTATCCACCATCTCTCTAGCTTCTTGAATATCACTCACTATCATGCGCCCCACAGCTATATCCATGAGATTATTTGCAGCGACTGTCCCCTCACCATTATCCATGAAAGCAAAAAAATCATCTGTACAAAAAGAAGCCGTTAATGAAGTACTCTCTAAAGAAAGATAAGACGGCACGATATTATCTCTTATCCTTAATCTATCCTTATAGTCAAAACTCGCATCACCAAATAAATTTACAAACTGCACCCTATTTGCTGGTGAAGATGCATTATCATAAACATACCTCACAAAATTCCTAATAGCACTTAAATCTTGTCTACCCTCAGAAAACTCGTTATAAATCTCTTGCAAAGTCACCACTTTAGTATTGAGATTACTCTCGGTGATATGGTAATTTGCAAGTCTTTGTGCTTCTGACTGTAAAAACTCTGCCGTAATAATTAAATAATCTATATCTCTAAAATTACCTGATCGGTCATTAAAAATAGTCCCTTTTAAATTCTGATTTACAACAGTACTATTCCTTACACTCACCACATTGTAAAAATCTGAAGAGTCAACCGCTAGATACTCTTTAGTTTGCCCACCATTATCAGTAAAAGAAAAAGTAGCGTCTTGCAAATTGTTAGTAACCTTACGTACATTATTAACATCAGTTATATCCCATACCTCACTTATTTGAGATGCATTAGAGAATTGATATTCTACCACACCACTTTGAGACGCAGCATTAGGTACATCAAATCTAAATTGTTCGTTTTTACCGGTTAAACTCTGAGGTATCTCTAAACTTATATAGTCCAAATAACCAGACGCTCCAGGGTTTCCAGAATTATCATAAGACACATTAACAGAAACCATATCAGAACTAATACTAGCATTAGACACTAGTAGAGTTGCCCTAGCCGCAGCGCGTATGTTTTGCCCTGCCACACCACTTAACGAAGATGTACCAAGAGCCACATCATTTAAACTAAAGCTCATACTTGTATCATTATCTGACACTGCTCCAGTGGCTATTCTCACTACGGCAGGTAAAGTACTTCGTACATTTTCAAACTCAAATTCAAAAACTTGCTCTGGTTCAAAATCAAAACGCTCACCATACCATACACGACCTATAGAGGCTATATTTACCAGATCCACCTCATGGTGTTGCCTAGCATAATAATAATCATAAGTAATAGCTGGTACAGCACTGGGTTGCACAAATGGTAAAATACGTTTACCAATAGCCCCATCTACCGTTAGATAATAAAAAGACTCATCTGTATAAGGATTAATAAAACTATCGTTTTCACTAACGTAATCTGTATTTGTAGCAATTCCGTAAAACAAGATCTCATCTCCATTATCAAACCTACCATCTTCACCACCTGTAACGGTAATAGCAACCTCAGGAGCATCAAATAATTGATCATCACTATTAACTAAAGGCAACGATGTACCTCCCTGACCATAAACCTTAATTCTAGCAGGGTCGATAGAATTAACATCTATACCTAAATTAGATAAGAAAGACCTGCTTATTTTATTTACACCAGTTCTCTCTACCTTAAATCTGTACCAATTTCCAGATGCTAAAATAGAATTACTAAAGCTTGCGTTTTTAACCTGAAATTGCGCCGGCGCATAAGAATAGCTGTAGTTAAAAGAAACTACCTTCTTATACTGATTTCCATCCTTAAAAATTGGTGTTATTTTTAATTGAGCATAGTTACGCTTTCGCGAAAGCGCATTTCTTAAAGAGTATTGAAACCCATTAGAAATTTGTGATGGATTTAACTGTCCAAGATCTGTTACTCTTATCGTCTCTGTCTTCAAATTTGTTATTTCAACAGAGAATTCATCAACTTTTTGATTTATTTGAAAACTTTTAATCCAAAATAAATCTCGCCCATCAAAACTATGGTTTTCTCTAAAATACGGAACTTTAATTTGCTGATCACCGATATCAAAGGATTCCAAATCCTTCCAATCAATTACCTCTCGACCACTTTGAGCAAGCGCGCTAGCATTAAGAAGTAAAATTATTAAGTAGAAAAAATGCTTCATCGATACACTAACGGCTGTTAATATGAATTAGTATTTAAAAATATTCACAAAATTTTAAGATAACGCATAATAATCGCAATTCGTCGTCGTTTAATATGCTTGAACGACAAATGTAACGCGAATTATACGAATTAATGCTTTCGTATTAGATTGAAATAATTATATTGCGACTCATTTTTCAAAACAAATTCTTAAAATGAAGAAGTACTTTGCAGTAAAAGCAGTCTTTACTCTCTTCGCCGGAATGGCGATAGTGAGTTGTGGTGGTGGTGGAAACGACTACACATCCACATCTCGTGGAACCGGTTGGGACGTCACCGGTAAAAACGGATTTGAACTTAACACAAAATATAAAGAACAAGATACAGGACCTGGTCTTGTCTTTGTAGAAGGTGGAACATTCACGATGGGTCGTGTTAAAGATGACCCTATGCATGATTGGAACAACACTCCTAATCAACAGCATGTTCAATCTTTTTACATTGATGAAACTGAAGTTACTAATGGTATGTACCTTGAGATGTTAGAATACATCAAAGCTGTCTTCCCACCAGAAGATGAAGAATACCGTAACATTTATAACGGCGCAGTTCCTGATACATTAGTATGGAGAAATCGCTTAGGTTACAATGAAGAAATGACTAAAAACTACTTACGTCACCCAGCTTACCAAAACTACCCTGTAGTAGGTGTAACATGGATACAGTCTGTAGAATATGCTAACTGGAGAACTGATCGTGTAAACGAATTAATTCTTAATGAGCAAGGTTATACGTCTAAAGACGCTCTAGCAAATCAAGAGGCTGGTGCAACATTTAGTACTGAAACTTATTTGAACGCTCCGACTCTAACTTATGGTGGTGACGAAGAAAAGACAAAAGGTGGAAAAAGATCTGAACAATTAGAAAAGCAAAAAACAGCAAAAGCAGCTAAACAAGGTGATGGTACTGGTGAAGCAAGTGGCTTATATGTAACAAGAAAAGATGGTGTTATTTTACCAGGTTATAGACTACCTACTGAAGCTGAGTGGGAATATGCTGCTCTAGGTTTAGGAAGTGTACGTGAGTATAACGCATACCGTGGTAGAAAGAAATACCCTTGGGATGGACAATACACTAGAAGTGGAAAACGCAAAACTCGTGGTGACCACATGGCTAACTTTAAGCAAGGTGATGGTGATTACGGTGGTATAGCTGGATGGAGTGATGATGGTGCAGATATCACAGCTCCTGTTAAGTTTTATGAGCCTAACGATTTTGGTGTTTATGAAATGGCAGGTAATGTTTCTGAATGGGTTGCTGATGTTTATCGTCCTATGGTAGATGACGAGTTTAACGACTTTAACTATTACCGTGGTAACGTTTACACAAGAAACAAAATAGGTGCAGATGGAATGATTGCAATTGTAAGCGCAGACTCTATTCCTTATGACACACTTAGTAATGGTAAAGTTATAGCTCGTGCATTGCCAGGTGAAATCCAACAAGAAGCTATCGATGATGATGAGACTTATCTAAGAACTAACTTTGATAGAAGTGATAACCGTGACTTCCGTGATGGTGATGCTCAATCAACTAAATACTTTGATAAAAAAGATCGTCTTGATGATGAAAATAACAGAATGTACAATTCTCCTAATCACAGTGTAACTGCAGATTCATTAGGTAACCTAGATCGTCAATACGACAAGGATACTAACAGAACTTCACTAATCAATAACGAAGTAAGAGTTATTAAAGGTGGATCATGGAGAGATAGAGCATACTGGTTAGACCCAGCGGCTAGAAGATCATACCCACAAGATATGGCTAAGGATGACTTAGGTTTCCGTTGTGCAATGTCTAGAGTAGGTTCTAAAGCAAAGAAAACTAAAAGACCTCGTAACTAATAAATCGAGACCTTTCATATTTACAAAGAAGCCCTTATTTTTAAGGGCTTTTTTAATACCCTAAATTGAAACTAAATGTTAGAACAACTTCATCAAATCTTCTTAAAATCTAACGGAGTGAATACAGACACTCGTAGCATAGAAAAAGATCAATTATTCTTTGCTCTTACAGGAGATAATTTTGATGGCAATCAATATATAGAACAAGCGTTAAACAATGGCGCCATTCATGCAATAAGCAGCGACACTAAATGGTCGACAAACCCCAAAGTAACCGTTGTAAAAAACACCCTTACAACACTACAAGAACTGGCCACCTTTCATAGAAACCAACTTAACATTCCCATTATTGCTCTCACCGGAAGCAACGGCAAAACCACCACTAAGGAACTTATACTATCAGTATTGTCAAATCAATTCAAAGTAAAAGGAACTAAAGGAAACTTAAACAATCACATTGGCGTTCCACTAACTCTTCTCTCCTTTGACTCTAGTCTACAAATAGGAATAGTAGAATTGGGCGCAAATCACCCAAAAGAAATCGCTGCATTATGCGATATAGCTCAACCTAATATAGGACTTATAACAAATTATGGAAAAGCCCATCTAGAAGGGTTTGGTAGTATAGAAGGTGTAAAAAATAGTAAAAGCGAACTATATAACTACCTGAAAGAAACCAACGGAAAAGTTATTGTAGGCAAATGGGATCCTGAACAGATAGTTAGAACCGTAGGAATGAATCAATTTTTCACTCCATCGAACACCAGCATTCATTCAAATACCCCTTATATACAATTTATCGCAGAAGGTAATTTAATCAAAACACAATTAACAGGTGTGTACAATTATCACAACGCACTGTTTGCTTACACAGTAGGGAAACTAATGGAAATGCAAACAGAACAGGTTGTTTCAGGCATAGAAAACTACGCTCCCAAAAACAACAGATCTCAAATCATCATAAAGAATAAAACTAAAATCATATTAGACGCCTATAATGCAAACCCAAGTAGCATGAAGGTTGCATTAGAAAATTTAGCCTCCCAAAACTACACTAATAAAATAGCCATTTTAGGCGACAT
The DNA here is from genome assembly GCF_045063745.1 of Nonlabens sp. Asnod2-A12. NCBI lineage: Bacteria > Pseudomonadati > Bacteroidota > Flavobacteriia > Flavobacteriales > Flavobacteriaceae > Nonlabens > Nonlabens sp. Asnod2-A12. The sequence goes on from NZ_JBEFOB010000003.1 coordinate 1,702,152, forward strand.
GTTCGAGTTAGGCGCATATGCCGCAGAAGAACATCAAAACATTGCATCTCTTACGCAGAAACTAAAAATAAATGACGTTTATCTAATAGGGAAAAACTTTTTCAAATCAGAAGTCAAATCAGCCATACAATTTGAAGACCTTACTACTTTTCTAGAAAAAACAGACTTAAACACTGACAAAGAACAAGTTATATTAATAAAAGGTTCTAGAGGAATGAGTTTAGAAAAAATACTAGAAAGCAAAACACTTAAAAATTAAAAATAATTTGAAAAAAAACCTGAAAAAAACTTTTTTCAAGTAAAAAAAGATGTAAGTTTGCAACCGCTTACGAGCAATGGTACCTTAGCTCAGTTGGTAGAGCAAAGGACTGAAAATCCTTGTGTCCCTGGTTCGATTCCTGGAGGTACCACTTAAAAGCCCGATCTCATGATCGGGCTTTTTTATTTCAAACAATTTCAACTCAAATTTCACTCTAAACTACCACGTAGATTTTCTTCAATTAAACTATAATAAATAAAATCCAACGAAATACTCCAAGCAAACTCTAATAAGAAAAGTACATAAAAAAAATAACAGATAGTGAAAATTAAATAAATTAGCCGATCAACAAATAAACTTTTAACCAACCAACATTACAATGAAAATTACATTACAATTTTGCACAATTTTAGCCTTATATCTTTTTAACTTAACACAAGCATATGCACAAGAGGAAACAACTCTAGCTTCCAAAAATGGAATTAAAATAACATATCAATTATTATTAGAGGAAGAAACCAAACGTAAAGACAAATACATTTTAATAGTAACAACGACAAATACAAACGATCAGGATTTATACTATGAAATACCAATGCTAACTCCAGACTTCAAAAACTCAATTGAGATGAACGCAAGTCTAGCTAATTTCGCAAAGATCAAAATCAGAAACTCTACTGGAATGTTTGGAGACGGAGTGTCTGTCACAGGTGAAGAAACAACCTTACTAACAACAGCTAACACAAGCCTTATGCTCATAAGAAGTGGCGAAATGTTACATTCTGAAACTACTTTTAAAGTAAGGAGTGGTAAAAAACCACTTATCACAAATTCATTCACCAGACTGTTCAAACCTTTAAATGAATTTGACTTGCAAATTAGTTCAGCTATGATAGATGGTAATTACACATCAACTTGCGGGAATATATTGATAAACATCGAAAGCGGTAAAGACCCTACTAAAGGTGACATAATAATACAAACTGTAAACGGAAAACAATTCACATGGTTAAGAACAACAGATACAACCTTCATTAGAGAAAACAACGATGGCTATACATTAAGCTACAACCAAAACAAAGAATCATTTCACTATTCTACATCTGATGGAATCAGTTGCACTTGGGAGAAATAATACTAAAAGTATTTATAGATAAATTACAATGCGAATTTCAACCTTAAACAACCATAGCTAGCGGTAATATCTGTTATAGGTTAAATTCGTATTGTAATTTCAATTTTTATATACGCAGTTTCATTTTCTCAATCGACTCGTCTTCATAAATAAAATTTAAGATAGCAAGTTTATAAACCAGAGCAACACCATTCACCCCAAAAAAAAATATCACATTATGATTTTAATAATAGATATAGGTAACACATCCATAAAAATGGCTGTTATGGATCAGGGGAATATTTACAAAGTTTTACGTACCGATAATAAAAGTTTCGAATCGCTTATACAAAAAACAATTAAGCAATATCCAGCCATAGAAGAAGCAGCTATTTGCAACGTAGGTTCTTTTCCAAAGGAATTAATGGAGCTTTTAAGAACAACATTTAAAACAGTATTTGAGGTTAATAACAGCATTAAACTACCCTTTAACAATCATTATCAAAGCTTAACACTGGGTAACGACCGTATTGCCTTGGTCGCTGGAGCACTATCTACAGCATCTAAAAATAACGCCCTACTAGTGATAGACGCTGGTACCTGCGTGACTTATGACTATGTAGATGAAAAAGAAAATTATTTCGGAGGCGCTATATCACCAGGTTTACGATTACGTTATGAATCCCTTCATAATTTTACGGCAAACCTACCGTTATTACATTCAGAACATGTAACAGACATAATAGGAAACACCACGCAAACCTCGATTCACAGTGGGGTTGTTAACGGTCTTAGCCAAGAAATCAAAGGAGTTATCAAGCAATACAAAAAGTCTAATAAAAATTTAGAAGTATTTATAACCGGTGGAGATAGTGAACTATTGATAAAACAACTAAAAAACCGTTTCTTTGCCACGCCTTTTTTGATGCTACATGGCATCCATTATTTATATTTATTTAATAAAAACCTATGATCAGAAGTTTTTTAATCGCGGTAGTGATTTTATTTAGCATGAATAGCTTTGCACAATCGCGTACTTCATCACCTTATTCATTCTTTGGACTGGGACAGCAAACCTTTAAAGGTACCATTGAAAACCGTAGCATGGGAAGCATGTCCACTTATGTAGATAGTATCCACATAAACTTAAGAAACCCTGCCGCCTATGCAAACCTTAGAGTAACCACCTATTCACTAGGTGCTTTGCACTCAAAAACATCTGCATCTACAGAGACAGAAAGCGACTCTTATGACGCGACTTCTATAGAATATGTAAGTATCGGTATACCTGTTGGAAGTAAAGCAGCCTTCGGTTTTGGATTAGTTCCATTTAACTCGGTAGGATATGAAATAGGTAGCGTTACAGAAACTTTATATGCTAACTACACAGGAGAAGGAAGTATTAACCGCGCTTATTTAGGAGCAGGTTATAAATTAACCCCTTCATTAAGTATAGGCGCCGAGTTTAGATACAACTTTGGTGAAGAAACTAACTCCTCTAGTATAGCAACTAGCACGGTTCAATTAGGAACTAATGAAACTAATGAAACTGATTTTAGTGGTGCATCATACAACTTTGGTTTACACTATCAGAGAATGATAACTGATAAATTAGAAATACAAGCAAGTGCAGTTTACAGTCCAGAAAGTAAATTAAATGCAAAAAATGAACGCAACTTATCTGCATTCATTCTTTCTACCGATTTAATTGAGAGCACAGTAAATGTACGTGATGCCGAATTTGACGAACAGGATTTAAAATTACCATCAGAGTTCACATTAGGAGCTACCATAGGTCAACCACGTAAATGGAATATCGGTGCAGAGTACTCTACAAAAGGCAGCAGTGCTTTAACATCTAGAACATTTGCTCCTGCAGGAACTACATTTACAGACGCTGACTCTTTCAGAGCAGGAGGATTTTACATCCCTAACTACAACAGTATCACCAGTTACTGGGATCGCGTAGTATATCGAGGTGGAATACGCTATGAAGAACTAGGCCTTTCAGTTAGTGGAAACGGAATAGATACAGAAGATATTAACGAGTTTGGCATATCTTTTGGTTTAGGTTTACCAATCGGACGTAGAAACGGTTTCTCAAACGCTAACATAGGATTTGAAATCGGTCAAAGAGGAACCGAAAATGCTGGACTTATTAAAGAAACGTTTTTCAACCTTTCTGTAGGACTTTCACTCAACGATGTTTGGTTCATCAAAAGAAAATATAACTAAGAATAACACAAACCATTATTATGATACTTAGAAATAACTTATTAATAGCATTAACTGTTTTCAGTTTCGCTTTCGCGAAAGCTCAAGCACCAGACGACTGTAATGTAATGTTGAGCATATTTGCTGAAAACGCAAAATCAAAAAATTACAGTGAGGCTTATAAACAATTAGGACCACTAGTAGAAAAATGTCCAGATGCAAGTCTAGCGATATATCAGTATGGTGAGCAAATATTTGAATACCGTCTTAAGAAAAAAGAAGGTGAGCAAAAAGAAAACGTTGACGGTCTATTAGACATGTTAAACACTCAAGTTACTAAGTATGCTGACAAAGTAGATGTAACTAGAAAGAAAATTGAAATAGCTAGAACTATGCAGAAGTACAAAGTAGGTACTACAGAAGAGCAGTTCAACATGCTTAACAATTTATTTAACTCAGACAGAGAAAACTTTACAGACCCTAACGGTATGATGACTTACTTTAGCCTAGCTGAAAAGCAGTTTAAAGCAAATAAATTAAGTCTTCAAGAGCTTTTTAAAATCTATGATGAGTTAACTAGTAATATTGAATCTTTACAAGATGAGAGATCTAAAGTAGTATCTGATCTTTTATCAAAGCAAGAGACTACTGCTCTTACTGATAAAGAAGAAAAGCAAATAGGTTATCAAGAAAAGAACCTTAAAAATTATGGTATCGTAATGCGTAGTGTAAACGGTACGTTAGGTGAACTTGCAGACTGTGATAAATTAATCCCATTGTACGATGCTGAGTTTGAAGCTAACAAAACAAGTAAAGAATGGTTAAGCAACGTACTAGTTAGATTACAGAAAAAAGACTGTACTGATGACCCACTATACATTAAATCTGTTAAAGCATTACACGCTATTAACCCTAGTGCAAAAACTGCTTACGGTCTAGGTAACATCGCTACAAGTACTGACGAGAAATTCAAGTACTGGGATCAAGCTATTGAATTAGGAATCGATAACGATACTAAAGCATACATCTTTTACAAAAAAGGTAACTTATATAAATCAAAAGGACAATTCGGTAGTGCAAGAAGAGCATATCTAGACGCTACAGAATTAAGACCTTCTTTTGGACAGCCTTATTTAAAAATAGCAGATATGGTTGCAAACAGCACAAGTAGCTGTGGAGCAAATCCTCTAGAAAAAAGAGCTATTTACTGGGTTGCTGCTAGATATGCAAGTAAAGCAGGAAGAGTAGACCCATCATTAAAGAGAACTGCTGCTAAGTATGTAGCTAGTTATAATGGTGCTGCACCGAGTAAAGCTGATATATTTGCAAACAGTGCATACAATTCTGGTGACACAATCACTTTTAACTGTTGGATAGGAGAATCTGTAAGAATCCCATAATGAGATCTTACATTCACATATTAAAAATCACGATCACGGCAATAGCCGTGATCTGTTTTTTTGCGTCATGTGATGATAACCTCAAAGAAATCCAGAAAATGGAAATCGCTTCTAACGAACCCATGGGTGAGATAGAAGAAATGTTGTTAAAACATACCGACAGCGGCAAATTAAAACTTACCGTAAAAGGAAAAAAAATGTTAGATTTTTCAAATGATGACTTTCCTTACACAGAATTTCCAGAAGGGATCAAGGTAGAAGTTTACGATTACAGCAATGACAAAACTGAAGTAACCGTAATTACCGCAAATAACGGCATCATGTATGATGACACAAAACTAGTTGACCTTAAAGGTGACGTTCATATAATTACCTCTGACGGCACTACTTTTACAGGAGATCAATTATATTGGGATCAAACCGCAAAGTGGATTTTCACCAATGAGCCATCAGAGACTCTTATTGTTGATGGACAAAATAAAGAGAGCGTAGGAAAAATAACAGGAGCAATCTTAGACGCTAGAGAGGATTTGAAAAAGCATTTTACACGCGACCCAGTCGACAACTTTGTAACACAAAATAATAATGAGTAAACTATACCAATATCTAGAATACGTTTATCTAATTTTTGCCTTACTATTTATTGTTTTAGGAATATTTGAATTAGGTAACACTTTAACTCTCGGCCTTATATTAATTGCCATGGGAGCAGCTGCATTATTTAAGTACTTCTTTCAACGACGTTTTCGTCGTAGATTTGAAGAACGTAATAAACAATAATGCTCGTACAGATACTTATTATCGTATTAATGCTATTGCTGAGTGCTTTTTTCTCAGGAATGGAAATTGCCTATGTATCTTCTAACAAGATACACATAGAACTAGAAAAACGTCAAAACGATTTCATAGGTCGCGTATTACGTAACCTTACCGTACAACCATCTAAGTTCATTATCACCATGCTTATAGGTAATAGCATCTCGCTGGTTATTTACGGCTTTGCCATGGAGACTTTAATGAGTGATATTCTAGTAAATGCATATCCACAATATGCGAGTACGCTCAACAACCTTCTTACCCAGACCGTACTCACTACACTTATTATCCTTCTTACTGCAGAGTTTCTACCTAAAGTATTCTTTCAAATATACTCTAACGAGTTACTCAAGTTTTTTGCCATACCAGCTTATATTTTTTATCTTTTATTCTGGCCAGTTTCGTGGTTTTGCATTTTAATATCTGACTTTATTCTCAAAGCATTTTTTAAATCAGATGGTGACGCATTGCAACTTACTTTCTCAAAATTAGAATTAGGTAATTACATCACAGAGCAAATGGAGAGCGTCCAGGTGCAAGAAGATATAGATACAGAGATACAAATATTTCAAAACGCTTTAGACTTTGGTGGTCTTAAGGCTAGAGAAGTAATGGTACCTAGAACAGAAATTGTAGCCCTACATCAAGAGACTGATATTAAAGATTTGAACAAGAAATTTGTAGCATCTGGGTTATCTAAAATATTAATACACGAGGACACCATAGACGACATTACTGGTTATGTACATAGTTTTGACCTTTTTAAATCACCAGAAAGCATAAAGGACGTTAAACGCAAAGTTGTAAATGTACCAGAAACTATGCTTGCCAAAGATGTTTTAAATCTACTCATAAAACGCCATAAAAGCATCGCTATCGTACTCGATGAATATGGAGGGACGAGAGGCCTAATAACTGTAGAAGATATAATCGAAGAGTTATTTGGAGAGATAGAAGACGAGCACGATTCTGACCAGTTGATAGACTCCCAAATAAGCGATACCGAGTACAAGCTAAGCGCCCGTCTAGAGGTAGATCAAATTAATGAAAACTACAAACTAGACTTGCCTGAGAGTGATCAATACGAGACCTTAGGTGGACTTATCGTTAATGAAACTGCCGGAATTCCAGAAGAAGGTGACATCGTAATTATCGATGGGAATACTTATGAGATCTTAGAAAAATCTGACAATAAAATAGACCTCGTACTTCTCACCTTAGGAGAAAAAGAATAATCGCACCACCTTTATTTATCACCATTTTATTAGAACTAAGATAATGGGATGGAAAATAATTCCGCTTTCGCGAAAGCGGAATCCAAACCATTACTTCTACTCTATTCTAATTTATAGATAAAAAGCTCTTTTTAAAACAACATGATACTTTAATTATTAGGCGGAAAACACTATTTTCGCCCCTATCAAAAAATAAACTAACAACAATGGCGATATTAGGTAAAATTAGAAATCAAGGAGTTATTCTGATTTTAGTAATTGCACTGGCTTTATTTGCATTTATTATTCAAGGTGTTCTTACATCAAATGGACAAAAACAAGCTGATGCGATAGGTTATGTAGGAGATACAGAAATTAACCGTGAGAGTTTTGCGAGAAAAGTAGAAAATGCTTCTCAAAATAGAGGTGCAAACTTCTCTCAAGTACAGGCTGTAAATTCTGTATGGGATGCAGAAGTAAGAAATGCAATTCTAGATCAACAAATCAAAGCAACTGGAATAAGAGTAACAGATAAGAAAGTTGCTGACCAAGTAAAGGATGCTTATAGATCAAACCCACAATTTCTTAATGAAGATGGTAGTTTTTCTGAAGCAAAATTCAAAACTTTTGTAGACGGTATTAAGACTACTAATCCTGCAGCATGGAATGATTATGTAGCCGGTACTGCAACTGGTGCAAAACAAGAATTATTCTTTAACCTTTTAAAGTCTGGTCTTATTGCTACAAATGTAGATGGTGAGATGGAATACAGAATGGAGAACGATAACCGTTCTTTTAGTTTTGTAAACATCCCTTACTCAACTATATCTGACAGTGCGGTAGACGTTTCTAAATCTGAAATCGATTCTTACGTAAGTAAACACAAAGAACAATTTAAAGTAGACGCACAACGCGATATAGAATTTGTTCTTTTTGAAGACAAAGCTTCTCAATCAGACAGAGATGCACTTAAAGCAGACTTAAACAAATTGCTAACTACACAAACGTTACGTAACTTGAGTACTAAAGAAGACTATACGGTACCTGCTTTTACAGATGCAACAGACCTTGAAGCATTTGTATCTCAAAATAGTGAACTACCATATAACGACCGTTATGTAATGACTTCTAACCTGTCTGCTAATGCTAAAGCAATTGCAGGTGTTGAAGAAGGTAAAACTTATGGTCCTTATGAAGACGGAGAATATTTAAAATTATCTCTAATTGAGGATAAGAAAACTATTAACGATAGTGTACAAAACAGACACATTTTAATAGCATATGCTGGTGCACAAAGAGCTGCTGCTAACATTACTCAAACTAAAGAAGAGGCTAAAGCAACTACAGATAGTATCTTTAATTTAATAGGTCAAAGCAAAACTAGATTTGATTCTAAATTTGAATACTTTAAAGAAAACAAAGAGGTAGCAAACGGACAAGACATAGGATGGGTAGTATACTCTGGTAACGCAAGAAACTTTGCTCCAGGATTTACTAAATTCTTATATGAGAACGAAAATGGTACTGTAGGTATTGCAGAGTCTTCTTTCGGTTACCACATTATCAGAATAGATGATGTTGCTGCTCCTAAGCCAGCCGTTAAAATAGCTACAGTTGCAAAGAAAGTTCTTGCATCTAAGCAAACTGGAAAAGAATTATTTACTAAAACTGTAAAATTCCAGAAGTCTGCAAAAAGCGGTGACTTTACTGCTCTTGCCAAAGAAAATGCAGTTACTACTACACCAGTTAAAAATCTTAAACCTCTAGATGAGACACTGCCAGTGGTAGGTCAAAATAGAAGTATTGTAAAATGGGCGTTTAATGAAGATCGCTCTGTAGGCGACATAGAGCGTTTTGAAACTTCTCAAGGTTATGTAGTTGTAAAACTTAACAAAATGAGTGAAGCAGGAAACATGTCTAGTGAAGAAGCTAGTGCAAAAGTTTCTCCTATCTTAAGAAAAGAGAAGAAAGCAAAAATGATCATGGATAAAATCAAAGCAACTGATGTAGCTGAGATTGCAAAAAACCAAGGTCAAACTTCTAAAATAGCAGGTGCTGTTAACCGTAAAAACCCAACTATTACAGGTGTAGGTGAAGAGCCACTAGTGGTAGGAACGGCTTTTGGTCTTGCACAAGGAGCAACGTCTAAGCCTATTGCTGGAGAAAACGGTGTCTTTGTAATCAAACTTACATCTATAGAAACTGCTCCAGATTTACAGAACTACTCTGCAAACGCAAATACACTTGCGACACAGGCTGCAAATCAATCTACTTCTAAGTTAGTTGAGGCTTTAAAGAAATCAGTAGAAATAGAAGATAACAGATCTGTATTCTACTAAGAATTAGATTTTATATACTATTTAAAACGCCGCTCTTAAGAGCGGCGTTTTTGTTTTTAATACGTAATTACTTTTAACTTGTAACCTAAGCTGAAACGTCTGGTTTTTTCTGGCGTACCACCTAAAAACCTCATCGGTTGCCATTTACTATTTTCTTTAAAATGCCAGTTTATATAATCTACTAAATCTCCTTTTCTTTTAGTTGTAACACCTATATGCGGTACATTCTCACGATTGTTAATTGGCTTATACATCTTTCCATTAGGACCTATTCGCTCTTTACCAAATCTGGGAATAGATAGTAGAATTCCTTTATCATCACAAGGACCTAAATTGTGCAATCCTATTAATAAACCAGAATGATCTGCCCATACTTGGTCTTTTTCTAGATCCATTTTAAGTTTACGATTTTCATCTGAGACGATTAACTCCTTGGGCGGTATAGATAACCTACTAAACGTAGAATCCTGATTCATGTGATAAAAGCTAATACGGTATAGGTATTGAAAATCGTTTTTAAGTGTTCTTACTCTCACATTAGTAGAATCTTTTTTATAGTCTTCATTTTCTTTTTTCCAATCTCGTCGTTTAGAAATAAAAGGAATAGTTAGCTCCAATAGCTGCATATCTGCATTATCATGATTATTAGGTATAAAAACACCATACTCCACGCCATGATATTGCCAGTGACTATCAAATACACTATTACTTCTTATCGCTTTTTGTTTAACGGTCTTTACCTTTTTAGGCTCACCTCTTAGCACTACCTCTGGTAAATTATAAGCCAGTGGTTTTAAAGAAACAGTAGTATTTTGAATGGTATCAACCTCAGCTGCAAAAGCTTCAAAACCTAGTGCATCAATTGTTATTTTTTGCACTTCAAATCCATCAGGAATAGTTACTTCTCCTTGTGCATTTGAATACATGCCATTTTTCTCACCAAATCGCACCGGTATATTTACTAGTGCTTCCTTGGTTTCAGAATTAACGATTTTAAAATGAACTTGGGCTACACAGAATTGCGCTGCAAGTAATGTAAAGAAAATTAATGATTTCATAGGCTGTAGTTTTTAAGACAACCAAGAAACGAAAAATCTAGGAATTTAGTACCACATCATCCCATTCATGAATCGTAGCATATCCTTTATTTATAAAATACTGACGCGCTGCAGCATCACCTGTTGCCATGATAAAGTCACCACCCCAACCGCCTAATGATTTAATAGCGCCATTAAAATCTGAAAACAATTGTTCCTTAACAGGCTTTACACTTATCAGGCTCGCTATAATCTCTTCATGCCTAGTCATTGCGTTATTAAATTTAGAAATGTCGTTAGAAGCCTCTAAAAACAACTCTGGCATATTTGATAATTCAAGTCTAAGATCTTCGGTAAGTAAGTCTACATTAAACTGTGCGATAGAATCGCGACTGTTTTGTTTACGATTGAGGTAAACAAAGAATATTTGATTCTTTATGGAAGGAGTAAAGTCCACTTCTTGAGCAATAGGTTCTCCATCATTATAATTATATACGACAGCACTATTTGCTTGTGCACAGGCAATATCATAACCGCTGCCGCCAAAACACTTAAACTGCAATTGATAAGGGTCACAGCCCAACCATTGAGATATGAGGCATATTAAGGTAGAACTGGTTCCCATGCCCGACTCTCTGTCAAAATCTAATTTCATTACCGCATCAAAACCTCTCAAAGAGTTATTTGAAGTAAGATGCAAGGCCGTATTTAAAATCTCACTTAATTTAAAAGTGATAGGATTATCACAATTAATACAGTCAGAATAAAGATCATTTACATTAGTCTTTACATGAAACCACAGCTCTCCATCATTATTATAACTGCTCCACGTAATTTCTTGATCATCGCGATAAGTAATCTCTAGATATTGGTTCAGTTTTAAAGGAATAGCCAGTGCAGGAACGTTATCTAAAACGGCATACTCTCCAGTGATTAAAAACTTACCATGAGCTTTAAATTGCTTTTTAACTTTCAAATTACTTTATTTAAATCCTTATTAATTAGTAAACTTCACTGTACTTTGTCGTTCTCTATTCACATGTAGCTGGGTTACATCTGGACGAGAATAATGTCCTACGGCATCAAAATTTTGACGCTCTTCTAGCACTCTGTTATAATCTAACGTCGCATAGATAATTTCTTCTTTACCTATTTGCGGTTCTGTAATCCACTCTCCATCCGGTCCAGCAATAGCGCTACCACCATTAGCCAGTACAGCAGGTGCATTATTAAGTAACTCTTCTAAGTGTGGTGTTCCTTCAGGAAAATCTTCCTTAAACATCATACTAGAAACTGATAAAACATAACAACGTCCCTCTCGAGCGATAAATCTAGTAATATCTTTTGTATTATGATCGCTTCCTGGCCAGCAAGCTACATGTAAATTTGTTCCTTGTGCATACATCGCAGCACGTGGCAACGGCATCCAGTTCTCCCAACAGTTTAAACCACTAACTGTAAAGTCCTTTAATTTATGCGTTACCAGGCCATTTCCATCTCCTGGAGACCAGGTTAATCTCTCATCATAGGTAGGTTGTAATTTTCTATGTACACTTTGAATAATTCCATTTTGATCTATGTAAACCATGCTCGCATACAGACTATGCCCACCTCGATCTTCTGGTCGTTCTATTATACCTATATAGATGGATATGTGTTCCGCTTTCGCGAAAGCGCAAATATCATCTAAATCTCCATTTTCTATACTAACTGCATTGAGAGCATAATGTCTATGCAACTCTTTTACTGCATCCTTATTCCACGCAGCGCCATCCATAAGAGCAAGCCAAAAAGGATAACCAGGCAATAAACCTTCTCCAAAAACAACCAGTTCTGCCTTTTCATTAACCGCTTCTTGCAGCGTAGACATAATCTTTTCTAATGTCGCTTTTTTATCTAACCACACTGGTGATATTTGAGCAAGGGCTACTTTTATTTTTGAATTTTTCATTAGGTAAAAATGGTTTGTAATCGTTGTAAAATAGCCGGTAAATCGATCAATAATATCGAGAATACTCCAGCACCTATTATAATTTTGAGAATAAAATGAATCAACAAGTATTCTCTTTTACGTCTAGAAGACCATATCAATGGTAAACATACCAATAAGGCTCCTACTATCAAGGTAAAATAATATTCCATGTAACCTATTTCATAATAAGCTACTAATATGGTGATAGGTACGATAGTAAGAAATGTAAGTAATGTATAAAACTTCTTACTCATTTTTTCACCTAGAACAACTGGTATCGTTCTATAGTTTTGAGCAAGATCTCCTCTTAAATTTTCTAAATCTTTGATTAATTCTCGCATACCGATAATAAGAAAGAGAAAACCACCATGTACTAATATCACTGGATAGAAGTTCTTGTAATACATAAACAATACAAAAAACGGAGTCACAGCAAGCAATGCTGCCATTAAATTACCTAAAAAGAGAACACGTTTAAGTTTATGAGAATACAACCACATTGCAAAAATGTACAACGCAAAAAATAAACCTGCACGCCATGAAACGATGCAACCTAGAATAAAGGCAATACCATTTACCGTAAAGTAAACCGACCATAAAGTAGACCTGCTTATTTGGTTTTCTAACAAGGTTTTTTGAGGTCTATTAATTAAGTCTTTCTCGCGGTCATAAAAATTGTTGATAATATAACCACCTGCGATAGCAGCACTACTGGCTAGTACAATAAACCATAACTTATAATCTGACAAAATGGATTTTACAGTCAGGTTAGGTGCAATAATAAAAATAGCAGCCAGCAATTGTGCAATAGCCACTATAGTCACATTATAAAGTCGCACACTAGAAAACAGACTCAAAGCCTTAACTATAAGTGTTCTAAAACTCTTATCAGCATTTAATTGATATGTCTGCTCCTTATTCACGTAGCTAATTTAACACATCGATCTTACATACTTAAAGTTTTAAGGAATCGTTATACAATCCTATCATAAATTACATTCTAATATATCAACAATAAAAAAGGTGCAGACATATTGCTGCACCTTTAAATTATAGGGTATAAAACAAATTATTCTTTTATAAATACTCGCTCTCCAGCACTATGCGCTGAGAATTCTGGCGCATACATATTTTCTATAGTGGTTATACCATTAGAAAAATTACCTGCGTTATTTGCTCGCACTTCATACTCAAAAACATAAGTTCCTTTTTTCAAATGATCAAAGAAAAAGTGAGTCGCAACATCTTTTGTACTTTGATAATAACCCAATCCATCTTTCCATTTATATTTTGAAATAACATCTACAGGTTCAAAACCACTGGCACGCATATCTTTTAAATGTATAAAATCCATATCATTTGCAGACTTGATCTCTAATCGCACCGTTATTAAATCACCTATTTCTAGCGCGTCTTGAGAAGTGATTTCTTTAAGTTCTTCGCCAGAATTATTACTCACCTTTTTGTACAATCTCTTTTTTATTGATAACGCTCCTTGATCATCTGTTGTGATTTTATCAAGATCTTCAAAATACTGCCAGTATAAACCACCATAACCAGTGACTTCTCCTTTATTCTTCACCTCTACTGTAGCGTGTTTATTTGTGATCTCTTCCTTATTCAACGAGATTTTAAAATAACCTGTTCCAGCTTCTACATTTGTTTTACTCAACTTATCTTCTGGTAGTGGTTTTCCTGCCCAAGTGATTTTATTATTCACCTCAACATCTGTCCATTTACCATTTTGTAGCAGCAGCGCATAGGTAGCATCGGCTGTGGCTTTTGTGGATTTCCATTGTGTGGTTCTTTTCTTTTTAAGTAACCATACTTGCAATTCTTCTACTGTTTTTGTGTCGCTCTCTATTTCAGAAAAAGCCTCGATAGCTAGTGCTTGCGTTTCTATATCACTGCGGTACCAGTACCAAGAATTTGTATTTTCTTTCCAGTACATTCCATTTTCATTATTTACAACCGCCGTTTGTCTTAATCCTTCTAAAATTTTTGAAGCTATTTTAGATTCTCCATTTCTATGCAATGCTATTGCCATTAATAATTGCGTGTATAAAGGTTGAGAGGCAAATTCTTTTTCCGCTTTCGCGAAAGCTAACTTCTTACCATCTTCTAATACCTTATTCATCTTTTTATCGAGAACCGACGGCTCAAAACTACGTGCATATTGATAATGCCAGTAACTACTACCGAAGTTATATTTATTTAAATTTTTACTATACTTAAGATAGTCATTGAATCGTTGCACCCATGCACGATCTGTCGCTGCGATGGCATTTTTATACATGCGGTCTGTTTGTGGTCTATCTGCATCATTAACACCTAATTTATTCAAATGACCTATTCCTGCAGCGATATGTCTAGTGATATACTCATTAGTATTCCCACCGCTGAACCATGGAAAACCACCTGAATCACCTTGTTTCTCTTCTAGTTTTGCCAGAGTTTTCTTTTTCTCACGTGCTGTTTTATCTAGGTCAAAGAGCACCGCAAGACGTTGTTGTTTTTGCTCTTCACTTTGTGCGTCTCGCAACCATGGAGTATGAGCAAGAATCACTGATTTCAATTCTTCATTTTGCTCCAACTTACTTTTACTAGAACCGTTTGCCGCCCAACTATCAAAAACTTCTTTTACCTTAGGACTGCTATTTAAAATATGCGCAGCCATCGCGTTTGCATAATACCTAGAGAATGTTTGCTCTGCACATTCATGCTCATATTCCATTAAATACGGCAGTGATTTTATCGCATACCAACTAGGATTAGAGGTATATTCAAAGGTCATTTGATGGTTTTCTAGTGTTGTGGAAGTATTATTTTCTAATTTATCCATTACCACTTCTTCTGTCTGTCCAGCACGTACCCAAAGTGATCTAGACTCGGTAACCAGCATTCTATTAGTAAGTACTGGCAGGGTGTTTTCTTCTCCATCAGAGAATTTATCTGACTTTGCAATGACACGATAAGTAACCGCTTGTGTACCAATTGGAATAACAAAAGTCCAGTTAACCGATGCGTTACCACCCTTTTCTGCACTGAAATTTTGCAATGCGTTTGTGTTTTTCAACTCTTGATCTATAGGTTGCATGGTAAGCGCATCAAATAATTTTAAAGTGGCAACTCCTTCCATTTTTGCATCACTTAAATTGGCAATCTTAGTTGAGAATCTAATGGTGTCCGTTTCTCTTAAGAATCGCGGAGCGTTAGGTATAAGACTCAGCTCTTTTTGAGTCACGACCAGTTTTTCTAGATAAGCGGTTTCTGCTTTTTTATTATGCGCAAAGAGTCTTAATTTCCATTGAGTCAGCATCTCTGGAGAAGTGAATGAAAATTTAAGATTACCTTTTTTATCTGTTTTTAATTCTGGTAAGAAAAAAGCGGTTTCTTTTAAATCCTTTCTTATTTGTACATTATTCAACGACATTTCTTGAAGTACTAGGTCGTTTGCACTCACACCAGCTTTGGTCGAGATAATAATAACACCATTTGCGCCACGGCTCCCATAAATAGCTGTTGCGTTCTCTCCTTTTAAAATGGCGGTCTCTTTAATTTGAGAAGCATCTAGACTTTTAAAGAAATCTTCATCCACCGGTACACCATCTACTATTATTAAAGGCTCTGTATTTCCATTAACTGAACTAGCTCCTCTTAATTGAATAAGTGCATTTGCTCCTGGCTGCCCAGTAGCTGTTTGCACAGTTAAACCGGCTACCTGACCTTTTAGCCTTTGTATTACTTTACCATTACTAAGAGTATCATATGCAATACCATCTGCTGTAACAATTGAGACTTTACCATCTGGTCCTATTTTATTTCTGGTATATACATTACCTCGATAAGTATTAAAATCATTAATTTTATCTGCAGATTCTGATGTTATCGTGGTAGAAGTATAAGACAATTCTTTTTTAGCACTTGTTCCATAACCAACAATTACAACCGAATCTAAAGTAGAAGCGTCTTCTTCTAATTGAATATTTAATAAATTCTCTCCTTTATAAACTACTTCTTGTGTTATAAAACCTAAGTATTCAAATATTAAAACATCTCCTTTTATTGGATCAATTATATAATTACCATCTAAATTAGATGCAGTTCCAATTTCTTTGTCCTTAATCGATATGGTTACTGCTAAAAGAGGCTCTCCGAAAGAATCAATAATTTTCCCAACGAGCTTACCTTTTACTAAATCTGGTGATTCTATTTTCTTATTTAATTTAGCTTTATAACGTTTATAACTGTAACTATTATTTGTAAAATCCAATCCAAAATATTTGAATTGGTCAAAATCCAGTTGCGGCATTTGCACCTGTCTGTATGGAAAGTACAATCTAGTACTGCTTGTATTTAAGTAATTAACCTGACTATAAAAGCTAGGCTCATAACCACTCTCATAAGTGTTAAAACTAAACCCATCCCAGTTCTTTACTGTAAATTCATCTAGACTTTTATCATACATACTGGCAAGCACCTCGCCATTCATACCATTATCCTTTTGATCTTTTATGGTAAACGACCACTCTTCTTCCATGCCTGGATAGAGTTTATTTCTAAAGGTATTGGTCTCTATATTAAAAACAGTTGCTGCTTTCTGGCTGCCATGCGCCATAAAATTATTACTTGTGTACTTATTTTCTTTTTGCACAGAATACCTAAATTTAAGTAGGTTCTTAGCTGCATTTTTAAGCTTGTATTTTTTAGTTGTTTTTCCTTTGGGTAAAAATATTACTTCGTCCTTTTTAAGTCCTTTAAAGTCATAAGTTATAAGATTCATGTAAACTCCATCCATAGAGGTAAAGTAGTTTACGGTCGCTACATTATCCTTTATCTGCAGGTCGTGTGATATGATCTCTGGATTTACAGGCAGTTGTTTATTTGCCCAAACCTCTACTTTATTAATTTCTTCTACATAATCTACCTCGTTATCTAGACTTTTACTTTTTCCTGTTTCCACAGCTTTAACATAAACTACATAGTTGCCATTATCCCAGTTTTTTGTAATAGGTAATTCTACTGTAGTTAATGAATCTATTGTCATGCGCTTCTTAAAAATAATGGGCGCCGTTTTATAATCTGCAGGTTTTTCACTCTCACGCAATTCTGCATAAGGGAATTTATCTCTATAGGTTTTATCATCGCTTTGATAGAATTCTGCATCAGGTAATCCAGATGGTATAATGACATGATCTGGTGTTTTAAGTTGTCTTATCTGTAATTCTACTTGCGCTTCTACCAGTTCTCCATTTAGATTTTTAACCGCTACTTTAACCTTATTATCATCTGTAGATAAGGTAGTAGCATTTAAAAGCGACACCTCTATACTTTGTTTCCCGACACGCACACTAGTACTAGCCGTTCTAGTCTCGCCATTTATATCTACCACCTCAGCATCTATTCTATAGGTGTAAATAGGGTGGAGATCTTTAGCTACTAGTGTAGAGTCTGCAAGGGCTTTAAACTTTATGGCATACTCTCCTTTATTATTAGTTACAAATTCTTCATCTGTTTCTAGATCATCACTATCAACGATTACTTGATCACCAGAATGATATCCAGAATATCGCCACCATGGCAATCTAGCAGATCTTGTTACTTTATAATGTACGTCGGCATCTGTGATGTTGGATCCTAGTAACGCTTTCGCGAAAGCGGTAACCACAACAGAGTCATTCATAGCATAAGATTCTTTTACCTTTTTAAAATCTACTTTAAAACGAGGTCTTTTATATTCTTCTACTTGAAATTTAGTTTCATTATCATAATCGTCATTAAAATCATAGACATTATCCCAAAAATCAGAATCCTCGTCGCTATCTATCTCTATATAAAACTGACCGGTTAAGGTTTCTTTGGGCAGTGTGAACTCACCATGAAAACTACCATATTCATTAGTAGTTGCTGTTATCTCTTGGATTTCTTCGTCATTTGCATCATACACGGTTAATACAAACTCTTCATTAGGAACTACAAAAGATGTTTTTCCATCATTTGCTACCAAAATACTTTTATAATAAACCGTCTGTCCAGGTCTATAAATGGCACGATCTAGATAGGTATACGATTTTACAGTTACTTCAATTTCTTCTTCTACCTCTTCTTCTACCTCTTCTTTTTTATCACTTTTTGTGTAATATCTATTGTAATAAGAATACACCTGATTCACAACAATATCGTCTCCAAAAACTGCTTTTAATGAATAACTACTATTTTTACCGTTAGAGTTTTGTAAAACAGCTTTTCCATCTCTATCTGTTATAGCAGTGGTTGTGTAATTAGAATTGAACTGAGATAGCTCTAGCTTTACATTCTTAAGAGGTTTTCCTGTTTTTTTATCTAGCACCTGGACAGCAATGGTGTTTCCTACACGTTTATTTAAAATAGACATTTGAGAAACGGTCATTAAACTAGCTGCAATATCCTGACTGTTATCGCTTTTAGTTTCTATCACCACTAGATAGGTGGCAGCATCTAACCCATCTACATTATATTGATAACTATGATCATAAGTATCCTGCGCAGACTCTAACTTTATGGTTTTAGAAAGAGCCACACGATTTTCTTTTTGCGCTGTTTTTAAAGTGACGCGATACAATGAATCTCTATCACCGCCTGAGCTTAAAAAATCATGCGCCACTTTAATGTAATGGATGGTAGCCTCATTAACATTTTTATATTGAATCACGCCACGATGCAATTCATTAGGCATTACCTGATCCTGATGCTGTATTCTTAAACTAGGCGTGTAAATACTAGACAGTAAGGAACTACATTTAATAGCTCCATAAGAATCTGGAAACTGCTCGATAGCCTTTTTTGAAATCGCAATTGCTAGATCACGATCTTCCTGGCGAGTACTTTTATCTTTATAATTGCTTTGCTCATAATGATATTGAGCCAGGTTATACATAACTATTGTACTTACCGCTTTACCTTTATAGGTCGCTAATAACTGTTCATGAATAGATTTGTATACTGGTAATTCCCTATTGGCGTTTAAAAAGCTTTTTTCATAGTCCAGTCGTTCTAATAAAATAGTCACATAAGCACCGTGGTCTTTTTTACTCTTATGCAAAGTTTCTAGCGTTGCATAAAGCTGTAACACATCATATTTAGAAAAAACGGTATCTCCTTTGGCTCTTTTTATTTCTCTTAAAGCATCTGTAGAGCGAAAAGCATTTTTATCTGTGATGACATAAGTTTCTTTAGGTCTAGTGATTCCATAATAACCTGTTTTATAAAAATCAAGTGCCTCTCTAGCTAGTAGATCTAATAAAGTAGGTCGCAATTCTCTACCTAATGGGCGCGCATTTAATACAGCGGCAAATTCTGAAACAGGTAGTTTACCTAATGCTTCTTTATCCTTTAAAGCTAGTTTATGATGTGTAGAAATCACATCATAGAATTTTTTAATATCCCAAGTTTCAAAATCATTTTCATCTACCTTTGCGCCAGCAGTGCGGCGCTGTAACTTCCATCGATTCTGACTCACATAATCATTTAAAAGCTTTGCATAAATGGTGTGATACACATTTTTTTTAGGGAATTTTGCTCGATCTATAAGCTCAGATAACTCTGCTAAAACGAGTTGTTGCCCTTTCTCTTCTTTGATTAAATTAAATTTTGCTCTGAAGAGAAATGTTTTTACTAACTGGTCATCATCCTTTTTACGTTTTGCGTGTTTATAGATGTCGCGCACTATCTTTCTAGCATCTTCTACCCTATTCTCCACTTCAAGTTTCTCGACATTTTCCCACTTTGCAGTGTAATAGTCTTGTGCATATGACTGAAAGTTGCTTCCTAAAACTAACAGTATAAAGATTAAAAAATGTCTCATGGGCTTAGATTTGACCTAAAGGTACGTGGATATTCAAATAATAGAAACTAAGATTGAGTAAAAGTATCTTTTCATTGAGGGAAACGGCTTTTGGTTTACTTTTTGATATTTTTACCAAATGAAGAAGACATTTATTGCCCTACTCTTTTTAATGAGCACAGTTGCTTATGGTCAGTCGGCTTTCGCGAAAGCGGAACAATTATTCAAAGCAGAGAAATTTGACAAAGCACAAATTGCATTTACCAAATTATATGAACAAGACCATTCCGACCTAGACGTCATAGAACGATTAGGTGATATTGCTAGCCATCAAAATAATTTTGAAAAAGCTATGGGATATTATAAAAAGTTAATAGACAGCAATGCAAAAAGCGCCCGATATAACTTTAAATATGGCGGTGCAATGGGTTTATATGCCAAGAGCTCTTCAAAATTTAAAGCTCTAGGAATGCTAGACGACATTAAAAAACATTTAAAAAAAGCTGCAGAATTAGACCCTAAACATATAGAATCTAGGCATGCCTTATCTCAACTGTACTGTGAGTTGCCTGGAATAGTGGGTGGATCTATAAGTAAAAGTAGATCCTATGCAGACCAATTGATTAAAATATCGCCAGTAGATGGACATCTAGCACATGGTTATATAGATGAATATGAAGAAGAGTATGATGATGCTGTCGTATCTTATCAAAAAGCAGTAGACACTGGCGGTTCTTTACTCACCTATCGTAAACTAGCATCTATTTATCAACATAAATTAAACGACGATAAAAAAGCACTAGAGACACTGAAAAAGGCATCTCTTAAACATATAGACACACAACTTAAAGCAGATATACTTTCTTTAGAATCTAAGATAGAAATGAATGACTAAGTCATATATTTTACTAGCTTTATAAACTTACCAAATACACATATTATGCGCGTACATTTTATCGCGATAGGCGGCAGTGCCATGCACAATCTAGCTCTAGCTCTACATCATAAAGGCGACCATGTAACAGGAAGCGACGACACTATTTTTGAACCTAGTAAGTCCAGATTAGAAAAACACCATCTACTTCCAGAAGAATTCGGCTGGTTTCCAGAAAAGATAACCACAGATTTAGATGCAGTTATTTTAGGAATGCATGCCAAAGAAGATAATCCTGAGTTATTAAAAGCTCAAGAATTAGGGATCAAAATTTATTCCTACCCAGAGTATTTGTATGAGCAATCTAAAAACAAAACTCGTGTGGTTATAGGCGGTTCTCATGGTAAAACCACCATTACTTCTATGATATTGCACGTGATGCATTACCATGAAAGAGAAGTGGACTATATGGTAGGTGCGCAACTAGAAGGATTTGAAACCATGGTACATCTAACAGACGAGAATGAATTTATGGTCTTAGAAGGTGATGAATATCTTTCTAGCCCTATAGATAGACGTCCTAAATTCCATTTGTACCAAGCTAATATTGCCTTGATATCTGGAATAGCTTGGGATCATATAAATGTATTTCCTACATGGGAAAATTACCTCAGTCAGTTTGAGCAGTTTGTAGAACTAATGAAAAATGGTAGTATTCTAGTTTATAATGAAGAGGACACAGCTGTTAAGGATATTGCAGAGGCAGCTACAAAGCCTACTAGAAAACATTCTTATACAGTACCCCAGCATCAAATAATCGATGGCACCACCTATTTAGACACTCCAGAAGGTGACATGCCTATAGAAATCTTTGGAGAACATAACTTGAGCAATCTAGCCGGCGCAAAATGGATATGCCAGCACATGGGAATAGATGAAGATGATTTCTATGAAGCGATTGCAACTTTTAAAGGTGCCTCAAAACGATTAGAAAAAGTAGCAGAGAGTAAAACCGCTGTTATTTATAAGGATTTTGCGCACTCACCAAGTAAAGTAGCCGCTACTACAGCAGCAGTTGCTACACAATATAAAGAACGTAAAACCATAGCCTGTCTAGAACTACACACATATTCTAGCCTTGATCCAGAATTTTTAGTTCAATATAAAAATGCACTCAACCCAGCAGATGTTGCTGTGGTGTTTTATAGTCCACATGCGGTAGAGATTAAAAAACTTGCTCCTGTATCCAAAGAGCAAATCTTAGAGGCTTTTGATCGTGATGACTTGATAGTCATGACAGATCCTACAGCATTCAAAGAATGGCTGTTTAAACAGAACCTAGACCATAGCGCTTTACTATTAATGAGCAGTGGAAATTATGGTGGACTAGATTTTAAAGAACTGGCTGAGTTAGTTTAGGGTTCTTTCTTTAAAAGTAAAGCACAAAAAAAATGCGATCCTTTTCAGGATCGCATTTTTTATTTAAGATTATCTCAGATTATTATTTATTGATAATGATCTTTTCTACAGTTGAAGAAGCACCTTGTTGTACTTGTAATAAGTATAAACCGTTAGTAAGATTCTGAACATCTATCGTTTCATTTAAATTACCACTTAAATTCTTAACATCTCTAGTAAAGACTCTTCTACCATTAAGGTCAGAAATATTTATTACAGCGTCACCACTATTAGTTGCATTTGCAGTACTTACAGTAAATACACCATTAGATGGATTAGGATATACAGCAAAATCAAGTTCTTCAATAGACTCGTTACTTAGAGTTTGTGGTTCTTCACAGAAAGTGATGCTCCATGCATTCAAAGTACCTAAATCTGCAGGGCCACGATCTGCAACACTAAGAGTCCAATCTCCATTAATAGATTCTCCATTAAAGTCTGACAAATTACCTGCTGGTTGAATAACCCCTGTATAACCAGATAAACCTGTAGCAACATCACAAGTAAACGGGCCTCCATTATCATCAAAGGTTACTAATAAATCTTCTAAATCACATGCAGAAGGGAAAGCTAACAATACTGTAGTACCTGCAGGCGATGTCAATGTTATAAGTAGATCACCAGAATACTCATGTGTACTTCTTACAAATACAGAAATCTTACCTACATTAACATTGTTTGCTCTATTGATATTTAGAACACTTTGAATTCCTGTAGCGTTATCATCCGGTATACTTATAGGAGTTGGTACCGACGCATTTATCTGTTCACAATCGAAAGTAGTGAAAGATCTTGTCACATAAGCACCTTGTCCACATTCATTAATTGGTTTTACTCTCCAGTAGTAAGTTAGCGAAGGGAATAACAAAGAGGGATCAACTCTTAAAGACGATTGATCTACAACACGATCTAAAATAGTTCTACTGAAGCTAGGGTTTGTAGTAATCTGTATTTGATACTGTTGTGCATTTGGCTCATCTTCCCAATCTAAAATTGCTGAAGTATCAATCGTAGTTGCTTGGTCAGCAGGAAATAATAAATTAACCGAACTGAAAGCATCGCTAATTACCCTTAACGTTAAATCAATACTTCTAGTCCTTGTAGGAGTAACAGCATTTACTACTAAATTGTAAGTTCCAACAGGAGTTGATCCTAAATTACTTAGATCTAAAGATAAGTTTCCATTAGCTGTAAAACTAGAATTACTAAAACTAGCTGTTATACCAGCCGGAAGATTACTTAAGCTAAGAGTTGCTGTTTCGTTAAAACTCTGATCAGCAATAAATTCCAAAGGATAGCTAGTTACTTGATCATTACAAACCTCTATGTTAGGGTTTACAGAGCTAATAGCGTAAATATTATTTAATCCAGTAACAATTAAACTGAACTTTTGACTACCACCTACAAGTGTTCCTTTATGACTTACCGTTATTGTATACTCGCCTGATCCGTTCAACACCTCAACTCTTTCTACATTGTCCACAGTGTTATCACCTGTACTATTAGAAGTAGCAGTTACTAATTTCCATGGTTCAAAAACAGTCCCATTTTGTGATATTCTTAAATCTAGATCATTTATCAATACAGGAGTTGCATCGTTAGCACCACCCTGATTAACGTCACCTGGAACATCTGTCCAAGAAATAGAAGCCATTAATTTGGATATATTATCAGAAGTGACAGTGAAGGAATAAGTTTCTCCGTTTTGCAACTCCTCTTCTATAATGTTAGAAGTTAATTTATTTTCCGTAATCACATTAGCAGCTGCCATAGTATTCATCATTCCCCATCCCCAAGATGCATCTGGTCCGAAGGCACCAGCGTCATCTGCTGTATGTAAAGCTAATCCTTTCAAAGTAGCAGCTCTCATGAATTCACCATTTCTATCTTTATAATGCTGTTGTAATAAAAGCATAGATCCAGTTACATTAGGTGCAGACATTGAAGTACCAGATATAGAATTATAACTACTAACTGAGGTGTCAAATGTTGATAACAGCTGTGTTCCATTACCTGTAATATCTGGCTTAATTCTTAGGTCATCAGTTGGACCTTGACTACTGCTTACATTTAAAATAACAGAGTTTAAAGAACCGTCTGTATTAATATTAGCATCTTGTGCATTTGCTACCACCATTACATTCTTTGCAACAGAATTAAATGATAACTTATCTAAATTAACATTCCCAGATAAAGGATCACCGTTAGATGTGCTATCTGCTCCATCATTTCCAGCAGAAAATACAGGTAAATAATAAGGAGCATCAAATGCAATTTGATCTACTTCTCTAGAATTGATAATATACTTACCGAACAAGTCATCACTGATAGAACCAGCAACAACTCCATAAGAGTGATTACTCAAAAGAGCACCATTAGAAGCCGCAATTGCCATTTCTGTAAAATCATTGCTCCAATCGTTAGTAATAATATCTGCTTGAGGTGCCATACCTTTTGCAGCTGGATTAACTCCAGAAGCTGCGATAGTTCCAGAAACGTGTGTGGCATGAAAACTATTTCCATTACGTACCGTAACATTATCGCCTATTTGTGCTCTACCTATTGGTTGATCTGTAAATTCATTGTGATCTATACGCACAGCTCCACCATCCCAAACGTAAGCAGTCATATCCTGACCTTCTACATTTAAACCTAAAGACCCACCATTGTGTAATCTATTAGCTCTAGAGCTAATTGCAGCATCTGCATTATGCAACGTGTAATAAACAGGAGAACCATCTTCAGCGATTCTCATTAACTGCTGAAAAGATCCATCTTTTGGGTTTTCAATAATCATCGGTACATTATTAGCCTTTGAATATTCTAAAGCTTGTTCTAGACCAATAGTGTTTTTTTGATCCAACTCGACTATTAATCTTTGAAGGCTTTCCTGATTGTTGTTTTTGATAATTTCAGCTTTTTCCTCCTTAGTTTGTGAAAAACACAAAGATGAGACCAATAGAGATGAAGCTAAAAGCAAGTTAATTTTTTTCATAATTTTCGGATATAGATTGCTAAAATATGGAAACATTATCTCTATTTCTGTGATAAAGAGATTTTTATTCTGTGACATTTAAACTATTCAACAAAATACACTGAAAAATTTGTTAAAACATCATAATACATACGTAGCAGTCGCTTACAAAGTTTTAAACTAACATTTAATTATTAAGAAAAATCTATAAAAAGTTTAAAAACACTTCAATTAACACGCTCTTTAAATACATAAAACGTTCTAAAGAATTACTTTTGCATTTTCCCACAAATAACCACACAACATGAGTCAAATTACTGCAAAAAGCGCCCTTATTTCTGTATTTAATAAAGACGGCTTAGGTCCTATCGTTAAAAAAATGAACGACTTAGGCATCACCATTTATTCTACTGGAGGAACTGAAAAATTCATTAAAGATCTCGGTATAGAGGTAGTCCCAGTAGAGGATGTAACTTCTTACCCTTCTATATTAGGTGGTCGTGTAAAAACTTTACACCCTAAAGTTTTCGGAGGTATTCTTAACAGACGTGATCATGATGGTGATGTTGCTCAGTTAGCAGAATTTGAAATACCGCAAATCGATATCGTAATCGTAGATTTATATCCATTTGAAAAAACCGTAGCAAGCGGTGCAGCACAACAAGATATTATTGAAAAAATAGACATAGGTGGTATTTCTTTAATACGTGCCGGTGCAAAAAACTTTAAAGACACACTTTGTGTAGGTACAGTAGACGACTATTCAAAACTACTAGAAGTTCTAGAAGCAGGAAATGGTGTTACTGACATCGAACAACGTAAAGAATTTGCAACAAGCTGTTTTAACGTTTCATCTCACTACGACAGTGCGATCTACAATTACTTTTCTGGCGACTCACCTGAAAAAGCATTAAAATTAAGTGAGCAACACGTTATGCCATTGCGTTATGGCGAAAACCCACACCAGCGTGGATGGTTCTATGGGAACTTTGACGAGATGTTTATTAAACATCACGGTAAAGCACTTTCCTACAACAACTTACTAGATGTAGACGCTGCTGTAAATTTAATTAGTGAGTTTGAGAATGACGCACCTACATTTGGTGTATTTAAACATAACAACGCTTGTGGTGTCGCACAACGTGAGACAGTACTTGAGGCATATGTAGATGCACTTGCTGGAGATCCTGTATCGGCATTCGGTGGTGTTTTAATTTCTAATGTTGAGATAGATGCTGCAACGGCTACAGAAATTCACAAATTATTCTGTGAAGTTGTTATTGCTCCATCATTTGCTAGCGATGCACTAGAAATTTTAAAAGGGAAGAAAAATAGAATCATGTTAGAGCTTGTTGATGGCGCGCTTTCGCGAAAGCGAGATACCAACAAACTTGAAGTACGCGCTTCATTAAACGGTTACTTGGTACAAGATCCTAATCTTAAAACAGATCAAAAAGAAGATTTAAAGACAGCAACTACTCTTGCTCCTACCGATGCTCAAATAGAGGATTTACTATTTGCCTCTAAATTATGTAAACATACTAAGTCTAACACTATCGTACTTGCAAAGAACAAACAACTGTGTGCAAGTGGTACAGGACAAACATCACGAGTAGACGCATTAAACCAGGCTATACATAAAGCACAGTCATTTAAATTTGACCTAGAAGGTTCTGTTATGGCTAGTGATGCGTTTTTTCCATTCCCAGACTGTGTAGAAATAGCTGATAATGCAGGGATTAACGCAGTGATACAACCAGGAGGATCAATAAAAGATCAACTTTCTATAGATTATTGCAATAAAAATAACATTGCGATGGTTTTCACTGGGACGAGGCATTTTAAACACTAGATTTGTAGTAGCTTTGCAAAGCCCTAATTATTAACGTTTTTCCACTCATCATTTATGGGATTTTTTGATTTTCTTACAGAGGATATTGCCATCGACCTAGGTACGGCAAATACACTTATTGTTCACAACGGTAAAGTAGTTGTAGACAGTCCATCTATAGTAGCAAGAGACAGAACCACAGGTAAAATTATTGCCGTAGGTAAAGAAGCTGCTATGATGCAAGGGAAAACTCATGAAAACATTAAAACAATTAGACCTCTTAAAGACGGTGTAATTGCAGATTTTGATGCGAGTGAAAAAATGATCTCTATGTTTATAAAAGAGATCCCTGCATTGAAAAAGAAGTGGTTTGCCCCTTCTTTACGTATGGTTATTTGTATCCCTTCTGGTATTACAGAAGTAGAAATGAGAGCCGTAAAAGACAGTGCAGAAAGAGTTAATGGTAAAGAAGTTTACTTGATACACGAGCCTATGGCAGCTGCCATAGGTATAGGTGTAGATATCATGCAACCTAAAGGAAACATGATCGTAGATATAGGTGGTGGTACTACTGAAATCGCGGTTATTGCTCTAGGAGGTATTGTATGTGATAAATCGGTGAAAATTGCAGGTGATGTTTTTACTAACGACATCGTTTATTACATGCGTACTCAACATAACCTTTATGTAGGGGAACGCACAGCAGAAAAAATTAAAATACAAATAGGCGCTGCTACTGAAGATCTTGAGGTGCCACCAGAAGAAATGAGCGTTCAAGGACGTGACCTTTTAACTGGTAAACCTAAAGAAGTAAAAATAGGATATAGAGAAATAGCTAAAGCGCTAGATAAATCTATTTTACGCGTGGAAGATGCGGTTATGGAAACACTATCACAAACTCCTCCAGAACTTGCAGCAGATATTTACAACACCGGTATCTACCTAGCTGGTGGTGGTTCTATGTTACGTGGTCTAGATAAACGTTTATCACAAAAAACAGATCTGCCTGTTTATATAGCTGAAGATCCTTTAAGAGCCGTAGTACGTGGTACTGGTCTTACTCTTAAGAATCTAGACAAATACAAAAGTGTACTAGCAAATAAGTACTAAAACCTTATTCTTAATATATTGAAGTAATCGCATGCAACAAATTATCAATTTTCTGATCAAGTACAGAAACTTGTTGTTGTATCTATTTTTAATGGTTATCGCACTCAGTTTCACTATACAGAGTCATGATTACCATCGCAATACAGCAATTCACTCTACAGGATACTTAACAGGTAATGTTTTAAGTACAAAAACTGGTATTTATGACTATTTTGATTTAGATGATCAAAATAAAAAACTGAGCACTGAGAATGCTATGTTGAGAATGAAACTGTTAGAGATAAGCGACACCCTATTAGGTGAAGAATCTACCTTTTTATTTACAGATAATATTCCTTATAAAG
This sequence comes from Nonlabens sp. Asnod2-A12, assembly GCF_045063745.1. Taxonomy (NCBI): domain Bacteria; kingdom Pseudomonadati; phylum Bacteroidota; class Flavobacteriia; order Flavobacteriales; family Flavobacteriaceae; genus Nonlabens; species Nonlabens sp. Asnod2-A12. The sequence continues at coordinate 1,730,930 of NZ_JBEFOB010000003.1, forward strand.
TATTTCCTGCACGAGTAATGAAAAATGATTTTTATAAATCTGATAATTTTATTACCATAGATATAGGAAGTGATCAAGGTATTGAATCTGACATGGGTGTTATATGCCCTACAGGTATTGTGGGCGTAGTAGATCGCAGTAGTGATCAATTTTCTAGAGTAATTTCTATTTTGAATTCACAAATTTCCTTAAACGCACAGATTAAAGGAACCGCAACTATAGGCTCCTTAAAATGGGATGGTAATAATCCTTATACGATGAGCTTAGAAGACGTTCCAAGACTTGCCAAAGTAAATAAAGGAGACACTATAATTACAGGAAAACAATCCACCACCTTTCCACCTGATATTTTAATAGGTGTTATAAAAGATGCAGAGTTAACTGAAAATGGCTCTAGGTATAAAATAAATGTAGAGCTATTCAATGATATGACTAATCTAGATTATGTCAATGTTATCAAGAATAGAGACAAAGCAGCTTTACAGGTAATAGATACACTAGGCACTAATGAATAGTACTCTTTTAAATAACGTGCTTCGATTTGTAGGATTACTTATTCTGCAAATATTTCTATTGGATCAAATTAATTTTTTGGGCTATATCAACCCTATGGTTTATATATTGTTCATCATTCTATACCCTGTAGATAACAATAGATGGTCTTTTATGTTCATAGCGTTTGCGCTAGGAATCCTTCTAGACACTTTTCAAAATACAGGAGGCGCACATGCTGCGGCTTGTTTAACTCTAGCCTTTGTTAGACCTGTGTTTTTAAAGCTAGTTTATGGAGAAAGTTATTTAATGAAAAATCTTAAAATAATAAGAACCCCTATAGACAGATTATTACTATTATCAGTACTATCGGTTATCATACATCACTTAATTTTCTTTAGTCTAGTAATTTTTAACACTTCTCAAATACTCTACACATTGAAGCTCACGTTGAGCGTGGGTATTGCTACCATACTTATAGCAAGTCTGTTTTTAATAATTTTCAAACCTAAAGTCAAATCATGAAAAAGTTACTGCTTTTTTCTATTGTCACCCTAGTCGGACTGACCTTTATAGGTAGAATGATTTATTTACAAGTCGTGATATCTGAAGAGTTAAAGCTAGAAGCAGAAAACAACTCTGTAAAAACGGTTTATGATTATCCTGAACGTGGTTTTATATATGATCGCAATGGAGAACTAATGGTCGCAAATCAGGTAGCTTATGATGTAATGGTTATTCCCAAAGAAACTGGAGATTTTGATTTAAATAAACTAGCTGGTTTACTTAAAATGGATGAGTCTCGATTAGAAAAAAAAATAAAAACGGCTAGAATCTGGTCCACAAAACAAGCTAGTGTTATTTTACCACAACTTACACAAGCAGAGTACGCACCGTTACAAGAACAGCTTAGAAAATTTCCTGGATTTTACATTCAAAGACGCTCTTTACGCAAGTATCAAGTAGATCATAGCGCAAGTGTTTTGGGCTATATTAGAGAAGTGAATCAAGGTAAAATTAATGAAGATGACTACTATGTTCAAGGAGATCTTGCAGGAAAAAGTGGCATAGAACTCCAGTATGAAAAAGAGTTAAGAGGTGAAAAAGGATATAAAAAATACACTAGAGATCATTACGGTAGGGCCATAGAATCTTATAAAAATGGATCTAGCGATCTTGCTCCTATTGCTGGAACTGACCTTACGGTTACACTAGATAAAGAACTCCAAGAATACGCTGAAAAATTAATGATTAACAAGCGCGGTGGTATAGTCGCTATAGAACCTAAAACAGGTGAAATATTATCCTTAGTCACAGCACCTAATTACGATCCAAGCTTACTCATGGGTCGTGACCGTTCTAAAAACATCAACGCTATACTACGAGACACCGTTAGATTACCAGATGTTAATCGAGTATTACAAGGCCAGTACGCTCCAGGATCTCCTTTTAAAGTCATCAATGCTTTAATAGGCTTACAAGAAGGAGTCACAACACCACAAGAACGTTTTAGATGCAATCATGGTTATGACTATGGAGGTAGAAAAAAAATGGCATGTCATTCTCATGCTAGTCCATTAGCGATGAGTAAAGGTATAGCCGAAAGTTGTAACGCTTACTTTGCTCAAGTATACAGAAGAATTATTGAAAAAGGAGAAACCTCTTCTCAAGGTATGGATACTTGGCATGATCATGTGACCAGCTTTGGACTAGGTAATTACTTAGGCTATGACTTACCGGTAGGCCAACCAGGTAGAATTCCTGATGGAGAATATTACACATCTAGATATAAATACAAGTGGTATGCTCCTACCACAATTTCAAATGCTATAGGTCAAGGTGAAGTTGCTGTAACGCCTATACAACTAGCAAACATGACAGCAGCTATAGCAAATAGAGGATACTTCTACACTCCACACATCATTAAAAAAATGAATGGTGAACCCATAGATAATCCTAAATACACTACAAAAAACTTCACCACCATAGATGCAAAACATTTTGAACCTGTAATAGAAGGAATGAATGAGGTGTATAATTCTGGAACAGCAAAATATGTGAAAATTCCAGAAATAGAGATTTGTGGTAAAACTGGTACAGTAGAAAATTTTGCTAAAGTAAACGGAGTTCGTAAACAGCAAACTGACCATTCTGTTTTTATCGCATTTGCTCCTAAAGACGATCCTAAAATTGCCATCGCGGTTTTTATAGAAAATGGATATTGGGGTTCTAGATATGCTGCAAAAATAGCTAGTCTTCTCATTGAAAAACACATCAAAGGAGAAATCACCAGAACAGACCTAGAAGACTATCTTATGTCACATAGTCTAGAATATGAATATGCAAAAAAACTAGGGAAAGAACCTTATAACATCAATGTAGCAGTAGATCAAGGCCTTATTACCGATGAGAAAGAAAGAAAACTACACCAACTAGTAGACAGTCTTAATCTTAAAATATTAAAATAAGATGGGGATAGGTGACAGACCCAAATATGACATAGCAGCCATATTAATATATACTGCATTAGTTTTTATAGGACTTTTTAGCATCTACAGTGCTGCTCCAGTATTAGAATACACCTCGATTACCGACATTAATCAAGTGTATGGAAAACAATTTTTATTTATAGGGGTTTGCGCCTTACTAATCATCATTATTCTAGCCATAGAAGTTAAGTTCTACGAGCAATTTGCAGGACTTATCTATGTAGTTTCCATGCTATCTCTAGCTGGTTTGTATATTTTCGGTAAAGAAGTAAATGGTGCCGTCTCTTGGTATCCTATAGGCTCATTCACCTTTCAGCCTAGTGAGTTTGCAAAGTTTGCTACCGCACTTGCCGTTGCAAAATTTCTGAGTCAGCTCAATGTTTCTCTAAAAAATGTTAGGGATTTTATGATAGTCGCAGGTATTATAGCACTTCCTGCCCTACTCATTGTGCCGCAACCAGACCCTGGTAGTGCATTAATCTACACTGCCTTTTTCTTTGCATTGCATCGTGAAGGTTTGTCCTTGTGGTATCTTAGTTTAGGAATTATCGCTTTAGCTTTATTCTTAGCAGCATTAGTGATCAATATATGGTGGATCATTTTAATAATAGTAGTGGTAGTAGCAATTATATATTTGCTTTCGCGAAAGCGGAAACACAACAAACGTCTTCCTAAACCAAGAATATATCTCTATGTAATTGCTACATTCATATGCATTGCTTACACCCTATCAACCAGTTACATTTTTAACAACATACTAGAAGACAGACACAGAAACCGAATTGATATCGTATTGGGTAGAGTACAAGATGATGCTGGTATAGGATATAACATTAATCAGAGCATGATTGCAATAGGAAATGGTGGCTGGGCAGGAAAACCACTAGAAGAAGCCACACAAACTAGAGGTGGCTATGTACCAGAACAACACACAGATTTTGTTTTTAGCGCTATAGGAGAGGTTTCTGGATTATTAGGTACATCGATCACCATTTTATTATTTATGTTCTTAATCTATCGCATAATTATCATGGCAGAGCGTCAGCGCAATCAGTTTGCACGTATTTATGGTTATGGTGTGGCAGGAATATTTTTCCTTCACTTTTTCGTTAATGTAGGTATGGTAATAGGTTTACTACCTACCGTAGGGATTCCATTACCATTTATGAGTTATGGTGGTAGTGGACTCATGGGGTTCACCATTTTATTATTTATCTTTATAAAACTAGATGCCCATAGAATGAGCTATGATCATTAATACTTCATAAAGACGAGCCATTTGAAATACTTAAAAATCTTTTTACACGTATCTATTGTTATCGTTCTTACATTAATTACTCAAGTAGGTGGCTTGATTTGGATAGCAGTTTTTGGGTACTTTAAATACAGAAAATCACTTTGGAATAAGAGAAAACGACTACTTAGTTTCTCGGTAATCTATTTGCTATGCGTGTTTTTCATAGTACCTATTCTAGCACCACTTAATAACAGAAGAGCACTACCTGTATTTAACGATCATATTGCACCTCATAATTTAGGTTATGTATTATTGTGCCGCAATTATGTACACGACGATCTCTACTATTTTATGGACTTTCATTCTGAGAGTTATTATTTAGGTATATCTGGGCAAAAAATGATTTATTTAGATGCAGGCTTCCCTTTTATAGATGGTTTTCCATTATTACCACATTTAAGTCATAATGATGGACGTAAAATAGACATCGCATTTGCCTATCAAACTAGCAAAGGTGAATCTACAGCATCTAACCCTTCACTACTCGGTTACGGAGTTTTTACCGAACCTTTAAATAAGACAGTTACACAAGCACAAAAATGCAAAGACGCTGGCTACTGGCAGTATGATTATGCTAAGTATTTAGGTTATAATACAGATGAAGATCTAGAAATAGATGGAGGTTTAACAAAATACATGATTATAGACCTGATGAACATGTTACCACCAGAAAAGATTTTTATAGAACCACACTTAATACCTAGACTAGAACTAGATCAAATTAAGCCATACATGAAAGGCATCATAAGATACCACGGTTGCCATGCCGTAAGACATGATGATCATATTCATATTCAAATATCAAAATAGGCCTAATCATTACATTCTTAGTTCGTAATTTTACATTTCAAAATTATACCCATGTTTTTCTTACCTAAAGATCTAGATAACTACATCGTCGCACACTCTGAAGATGAGCCACAAATTCTACAAGATCTTGCTAGAGAAACCTATCAAAAAGTATTACAACCTATCATGCTTTCTGGACCTTATCAAGGCCGTGTACTAAGTTTGATTTCTCATTTAAAAACACCTCAACGTGTTCTTGAGATAGGCACTTTTACCGGTTACTCTGCACTTTGCATTGCCGAGGGTATGCCTAATAATGGCGAGCTTATCACTATAGATATTAATGAAGAACTAGAAGATCTTGCTGCTGGATACTTTGCACGCTTTCGCGAAAGCGGAACCAACAACATAAACATAAATCAAAAAATAGGCGATGCGATAGAAATAATCCCACAACTAGAAGGGACTTTTGATTTAATTTTCATCGATGCAGATAAACCTAATTATGTAAATTACTTTCACCAGATTATGGAAAAGGTACATTCAGGAACCTTAATCATATCGGACAATGTTTTATGGCACGGGAAAGTCGTAGAAAATGTAAATAGCAAGGACAAATCTACCCCTGTACTATTAGAATATAACAAGTTGCTAAAGGAGGACCCAAGACTACAAACTGTGCTTCTATCTGTTAGAGACGGTCTTACTTTAAGTCGTGTGTTGTAATCTACTAGCTATCTTAAAAAAGATAAGAGAACACAACCAGCCTAGCAATATACCGACTAGCATTCCTACGGTAATATCTGCCGGATAATGAACACCTACAAAGATTCTAGAAAGCGCAAAGGTTGTGGGCCAGATGTAAAATAGGAAAATCCATTTACTCATTCCTTTTGATCGCAATGCTAGGACAACAAACGTGGTTACCGCAAAACTTACGGCACTATGACCAGACCAGAAACTAAAGTTACCTGGTTTTAATAATATCTGTATACTGTCCATAAGTACAGGCTCATTATTAGGACGTAATCGTTCTACTCCATTCTTAACAAGATTAGTCAGGCTTAAAGTTATAAAAACTACTAGTGGAACAGCTGTCATGGCAATAAAACTGACAGGTTTTTTAAAACTTTTAAAAAGTAAAAAAAAGAAGAAAATGTAGAGTAAAAACCAGTTTTCTATGTGAGTAACAAATAACCAAAAGCTTTTAAATTTACCTATAGCAAGTCCATTGATCCATCTAAAAATGTCCTGATCTACCTCTACAATAGATTGCCACATCTAGAACTTGCGTTTGATAGATCCAGAGTCTTCTATTTGATCTTTTACTTGCTCGATCTGTTTAGTGATTTCTTTTACGTCTTTAGTAAAACCGTGCTCGTCTGCACTTTTTGTAATTTCATTTTTAATGTCGTCAGTAGCGTTGCGTACCGTCTTCATAGCCTTACCTAAGCCGCGAGCAATTTCTGGCAACTTATCAGAACCGAAAACCAATATCACTACTAGGCCTACGATCATAAGCTCTGGTGTACTGATAAATAGTGGAATCATTTTCATAGTGCAAATATACGATAGGACTATTTTGAATTACGTTAAGAATTATAGATAATTAAATATCTCAAATGTTGTTGTACTTACTCCTGATTCTGTTTTTACAACTTCTCGAGAGCTAGGAAACTGATCTTCACGCAACGTATAAATAAAAGAGAAAGAGTTTTCTAAAGTAAAACCACTGGATGCTGCGATAAAATTTTCTCTAGTAATAGGCACATATCTAGTGTAGGGTACAAAATCTGGAAAAATAAGTAACCTTAAGACATCATTCATGTCTCTAAAAGGGTTGTTACTAAACTCGTATGTAAGCTCACTATACGCATCTACAGTAAAGCCATTAGCAGCAAGACTATTAATACGATCTACATTAAAATTTGCATTATAAGAGTACCTTAAATCTTCTGTTTGAGTAGAAATACCAGAAACGTCTGTAACCGTGGTGAGAACCCTATTAATTCTGTTTTGGGTATCGGTAAATAACTGCATCTCTACATCATCTCCATTAGAATCTGTAAAGTTTATAAAAACAAAATCTTCATCATAAGTGAAGTTATAAAGTAAGGTAGTTGCATCTACTTTAGTAATAGTCTCTAATCTATTATTAGAAGTATACTCGATATTATAAGTAATATTTGTGGTACCGGTAAACAATATTTGACTAATCAATGCATCGTTATTATAAACGATGTCTATGTTATCTGTCACATTATTAAATGTCCCTTGTGCTATTTGTATAGAACTTAATTCCATAAGGTTTGCAATAGGATCTACTATTTCATCCACATCACCTTGCTGGTCTAGTGATGGATCATCACAAGAAATAATTAATAAAGCACAAATAGTTACTAGCTGGAATAATTTCATACCGTAAAGATATTTGTTATTAAACACAAAAAAACCAGATTCATTGTGAATCTGGTTTTTAAAGTTATTATAAGAAGAAATTCTTATTTCTTCATTTGGTCAAACTTGCTTACTTCAACAGCAGCTGGCCATGTATTGTTAGATGTATCAACATCTGCAGTTTCTAGTTTAGGATCTATTACTATTTTAACGATTTCCTTAGTACTAGCTTTACTTAAACCTACTTCTTTATCATTAAGTCTCCAGATTTCTGCTGGGTGCGTTACTGTTTCAGAAGTACCGTCTGCATAAGTATACTCAATAATGATAGGCATTACTAGACCACCTGGCTTTACTACTTTAATTTCATAGAAAAACTTAGGAGATTTCATAGCTGCTCTTTCACTAGCTGTAAAGTTATCCATTAAGTAAGATTTTAATTCACCTACTACCTCAGAAGGCTCTTGACCTTTAAGAGATTCATTATAATCTTCACTACCTTCTTTTACCATGTAAACCATTTGTGGAATTCTGCTATCATCAATGTTCCTTTGCTTCTGTAAATCTTTCATAGCTTGGTTTTTCTCACTAGAAACATAATACTTATCTACAGATTCAATACCCATATCGTTAAATTGAGTTGTGTAGAACCATCCTCTCCAGAACCAGTCTAGATCCATTGCACTTGCATCTTCCATAGTACGGAAGAAATCTTCTGGCGTTGGGTGCTTAAACATCCATCTTTGAGAATACGTACGGAAAGAATAATCAAACAACTCACGTCCCATTACTGTTTCTCTCAAAATATTAAGTGCAGTACCTGGCTTACCATATGCGTTAGAACCGAACTGGTATGTATTTAAACCTTTACTCATAATAGGAGCAATGTATCGTTGATCACCAGCCATGTAAGGAACAATTTTTGCTGCTGGCCCACGTCTAGATGGATAAGCGTCTAATCCTTCTATAGAAGCTGGGTAATTCTCTCCCATGTCCTGCTCTGCAACGTACTGTACAAAAGTGTTTAAACCTTCGTCCATCCATGTCCACTGACGCTCATCAGAGTTTACGATCATAGGGAAATAGTTGTGACCTACTTCATGAATAATTACTGATATCATACCGAATTTTACACGGTCAGAATAGTTACCATCTGCATCAGGACGTCCATAATTCCAACAGATCATTGGGTATTCCATACCTTGATTCTTTGCATGTACAGAGATTGCTTTGTGGTAAGGGTAGTCAAAAGTCATTCTAGAATAAGACTTTAAAGTCTGTGCAACAGCCTTAGTAGACCATTGTTCCCATAAAGGATTACCTTCTGGTGGGTAGATAGAAACAGCCATGATATCCTTTCCTCCTACTTTTACTGCCATAGCATCTGCTACATAACGACGAGAAGAAGTCCATCCGAAATCACGAACATAATCTGCTTTAAGTTTCCATGTCTTAGTAGATTTAGAACCTGGCATCATAGCAAGCTTTTCAGCTTCTTGTTGTGTTCTAATAACTACTGGGTTTTCAAAAGATTTTTGTGCTTGCTCATAACGTGCAAGTTCAGTCTTAGAATAAACATCTTTACGGTTAGTTAATTTACCAGTTCCGTCTAGCCAGTGGTCAGCAGGTACTGTAATGTTTACTTCAAAAGTACCGAAAGGTAATGCAAACTCATCACGACCATAGAACTGGCTGTTTTGCCATCCTTCTACGTCATTATAAACTGCCATTCTTGGATAGAACTGAGCAATTACATAAGCTCTATGTCCGTCAGGAAATTGCTCATAACCACTACGGCCACGACCTTCTACGTGATTATTAATATTATAATCCCATTCTATATCAAATTCAAACTCTTTACCAGTTTTTAATTTTGATGGTAATTCAACACGCATCATAGTGTTGTTGATCATATACTTTAATGGGTTACCGCTTTTATCAAGAACCTTTAAAATATTGAATCCACCATCAAAAGGCTCAGAAAGATACTCACCTGCAAATCCACTAGGTTGCATGAACGGTTGTACACCACCACCTTCTATTAGAGGAGTTTTAGAATCTTTTGCACGCATATTTTGATCTAACTGTACCCATAGATAATCCAACACATCTGGAGAATTGTTAGTATACGTGATCGTTTCATAACCATAAATATGGTGATTCTCGTCATCTAATCTTATATCCATCTCGTAGTCAGCACGTTGCTGATAATACTGTGGTCCTGGAGCACCACTTGCACTACGGTATTGATTAGGGGTTGAAAATTCCTGATACAACTGTCGGAATTTGTTGATGTTAGCATGTTCTTCAGCCTTAGGCTCTTCTTTTGCTTCTTTCTCTTGTGCAAAAGAACCATAAGAAACAAGCATCATGCTGATAAACAATAGTTTAATAGCTTTCATGTGTTTGATTTAAATTAAGGTTTGCTAAATTAACAATTAAGAATAATTTAAAAAGGATTTAACTAAAACTTCACAGTATCAGTACCCTTATTTTTATCCATTAAAAGCGTGCGACGTTCTCCATTGATTTTTAAATGAACCAGATTCTTCTGTTCTTCAAACAATTCTAGAAAGGCATTAAACTTCATAGATACCTCTTTAGGCTCTTTTAAAGTAGGTATTTCTATGTAAAGCGCTATTTGATCTCCTTCATACTCGGCTCCTAAAAAGTTAATTTTTGAAACTTGATCGTTGATTTTAACCTCTAGCTTTTTATCCAGATAACTTTTAATTAATGGATATAAATCTTGTATAGTAGCATCGTCACCCAGTACTACCGGTGTTTCTATTCTTGAATTCAACACATCTTCTAAATCATCTATAAAAAATCTAGTAATCATTTGTAGACTTTTTGCGCTCTCGCTATAAGTTACATTAGACACTGAAATATAGTATTTGTGTAGATCGTTGTTGTTCTCGCTTTCGCGAAAGCGAGATATCTCTACTTCTTTTTCACTTGTACTATCTAATGAGAAAGAAGAAAGACTTAAACTCAATACTGATAATAACAATACAATTTTGAAATTTTTCATGCGCTATTTTTTATTGCGATAGAAATCTAACTAGATTCATGCCACAATCAAATGTTCTGGGGATTACTTCAAATGTTTAATTAAGAGGCGTTACTTCACCTAGATAAATACCATGAAAACGATCCCCATTTGCATCTATACCATCTATCTCTAGCGCATAACCTGTACGGAAAGGTGAAACACCTACAAAACCAGAAACTAGCTCTACACCTACATTTGTTCTCATAGAAGCATCATAATCTGTAAAATAAGTAATTACAGCATCTGCCACATCTTCTGTATCACCTATTGCATAAGTTCCTGACTGAAACTCTTGTTCTCTATTACCGTATAAATCTAGAGTAATAAGAAAACCTGTGCCGTCTAGCTGTCCATTATCTACAGTAATATTATCATCAACGATAAAGGTTCTTGTGTTAAAAACACCTGCCGTGGTGGTCTCAAGAACCTCACGATTAAATGCATCAAAAACATCAGTTGAATTTAAAGAATCTAGTCCGTAACAAAATGTGTTAACGGTAATTGATGGTCCGGTAGGCAGGTCGTCATCACTATCACAAGAAGTAGTGGTTATTAAAAATAGAGCTGCGATACCATAAAAGGCATTTCTTAATAGATTATTTTTCATTGCTTTTTTCTTTTACAGAAGGTGAGAATCCTTCTTTTTTTTCAGGGTAATTTTTCTTTTCTTTAAACAAAGTTACTTGATTTGAAAGGAATTGTAATAGATCTAATTCTCTTTCTGGCTCAAACATAGACTCATTAAGACCTTTATCCTTTGCAAAGTGCATAAATTCGTACAAATCTTTTTGTGGGATTTCTAGATAATTCAACAGATACTCTGTGCTGTATTTATTTTTCAAGACGTAAACATCAAATTCCTTTTCCGTTGTCTCTGGTGCAGAGCCTGTGTTTAAATTAAGTCCATCTAGAGTACCTAAGATAGCCATGGATACCAGTCCTCCTATTATATTTATCATATTAAATCGTGGTTGACTTTGTTTAAAAGCTTCGTTGCGTATAGCGTATTCTTCTGGTTGCTTAATTCGGTCAGAAAAAGTATTTTCTATACGATCTACTGCTCTAGTCTTTTGATTATAATCACTTACTTCATTTATTTTAGGATCTACATAAGGAGTTCTTTTTACATCTATTCTCATTAAACCATCGTCTAACACTACCTCATCTAGCTGGTTTACACCTTCATTTAATGAAATGGTTGCTTTTTTATTCTCCATAACCTTTGCAGTAATGATCAAAGAGAAAGACTCAAACTGCAATGCTTTAAAAGATATTTTATCTCCTTTTCTAGCATGTAAGAAAAAACCACCTTCTTTGTTACTTATGGTCCCCTCGAGCGATGCCTGATTAAAAACAGCTACACCTTCCAGTGGTTCATTAGTAACGCTATTAATAACACCTTGTATCTGTACACGTTCTTTTTGGGCGGTAGCAACACCACACGCAAGAATTAGAAGAAGTAATATATTTTTCATCTGGTAGGTTTATTATTGACTTAAAATAATGTCAAAAAAGATTAATACTAACAAAGAACGTACAATTAACCCTATCATTGCTAGAGTTTAACGATGTTTAACCTAGCAAACGCAATCTATGAGAAACATGATTATCGCAAGCACATCTACCATACACGGTAGTAGTTATCTTGCTTATTTACTACCAGATATACTCAAAGCCTTCAAAATAAACGATATAAAAAACCTTCTTTTTATACCATATGCCAGACCAGGCGGTATTCCTCACGACTCGTATACAGACAAAGTAAGAGAAGCTTTTAAAGACACCGGTGTTACTGTAAAAGGTATTCATGAATATGAAAACACACAGGATGCTATTAAAAATGCACAAGCTATTTTTACTGGTGGCGGCAATACTTTTGTGTTAGTAAAAGCACTGCACGACCTTCATCTTATGGAAACATTACGCAAGCAAATTTATGCAGGCACATTTTACATAGGTACCAGTGCTGGTAGTAATATTTGTGGTTTAAATATGAGAAACACTAACGACATGCCTATAGTCATGCCAGCTAGTTTTAAAACAACAGGTGCCATAGGTTATAATATTAACGCACATTATCTAGATCCTGACACAGACTCTACACACATGGGAGAAACTAGAGAAGAACGTATCAAGGAGTTTCATTTTTACAATAATCTACCTGTTGTAGGACTAAGAGAAGGCAGTTATATAAGAGTAACTGATAAAGAAGAGTTGTTATGTGGTCCACATACCGCAAGAGTATTTACTAAAAACAATGAGGCTATAGAAGTAAACAGTGGTTATGATTTTGCCCAACTTTCAAATTGATTTAATTTTATATTTAAAATAATAATGACAACAATACAACATAACGAAAACGATTCAAGAGGCATTTTTTATCTAAAAGAAGACGACAAAACTATAGGAGAATTAACCTATTCTCTACAAGATAATGTAATGACCATAGACCATACCGAAGTAGAGCCTGCGCATGAAGGCAATGGATTAGGTACTAAATTAATCACAGAGAGTTATGAGTTTGCCAAAGAAAAAGGGCGCAAAATAAATCCATTATGTCCGTTTGCTGAAGTTCTATTTGACCAGAATGAGAGCTGGAGCGATGTAAGAATATGATTCTAAAACTAGAAACAGAACGATTATACCTACGTCCTTTTAAAAAGGAAGACGCAACATTTCTTTATGAACTTAACAGTGATGAAGAAGTGATGCGTTACACAGGTGATTTTGCCTTCGAAGATATAGAAGCCGCAAAAAAATTTGCCATGGACTATGTATCAAATCCGCAGGGGCAATTTGCTTTATTTAAAATGGGTAGAATGGCAGTTATAAGAAAAGAAGATAATGCATTTTTAGGTTGGTCTGGATTAAAGAAAAATGAAAAAGAAGGATATGTAGACATAGGCTACCGATTTATGAAAAAATATTGGGGAAAAGGCTATGCTACAGAGTCCGGTCTAGAAGTATTAAGGCATGCTTTTCAAGATCATAAAATAGAATATCTCGTTGCTCACGTGCATGAATTAAATTATGGCTCACAAATAGTGGCTCAAAAATTAGGAATGCAGCTCAATCATCGATTTCTTTGGGACGATAGAGAACCTGCTAGATTTTACAAAATTACTGCTAGCAATTATTTTAAAACGTTCAAGTAATTACAAATGATAGAAATATTACCAGTTACTGCAAGAGAAACCTTTCCTGTCAGACAGCCTGTACTTAGAAAAGGAAGACCCATAGAAGACTGTCACTTTTCTGGTGACGATCTAGGCACTACTTTTCATCTAGGTGCTTTTGAAAAAGATAAGATTATAGGCGTAGCCACCTTCCTCATGAATAAGGATGTACATCTAGAAGATATAAAAGATATCAAATTACACCATTGTTATCAATTAAGAGGTATGGCAGTTCTAGAAGTCGCACAAGGAAAAGGGATAGGTAAGAAAATATTAAAACATGCAGAGCAAATCCTTAAAGAACGCCACATAGAAGTTTTATGGTTTAACGCTAGAGTAAACGCAACGGCTTTTTATGAAAAGATGAATTATCAAATAGTCAGTGAAATATTTGACATTCCTGGTGTAGGAGAACATTATAAAATGATAAAAAAATTATGATACGACTATTATGTTGCATCTTATTGTTAGCAACCGCAACTACTTCTCAAATAGACCAAAAAAAATTAACCGGTCAGTCCCCTAATCCTAAAAACCTTCTAGAAAAAGAAACTCAAACTGCCTTTAATTTAATGAAAGCAGCGGCTGCAAAAGACGGCATTAACCTCACTGTTGTTTCTGGTTATAGAAGTTTTACTAGACAGACACAAATCTGGAATCGCAAGTATAAAAAACATGCAGCACAAGGTATGGAACCAGACGCTATTTTTGACAAAATCGTAGAATACAGTACTGTTCCAGGTACATCTAGACATCACTGGGGTACCGACATGGACCTAATAGACACTAACGCAACATATAGTGGTAGTGTTTTAGTACCGTCTAAATTTCATGGAACCGGTCCTTTTTGCAAACTTAAAGACTGGATGGAAAAACACAGCTCTGAGTATGACTTTGAACTGGTTTACACCATGAATGATAACCGCACAGGTTTTAAATATGAGCCGTGGCATTATAGTTATGTTCCGCTTTCGCGAAAGCGATACAACGACTATCTAACTACCATAGATTTAGTCTCTTTTTTAAGATCAGAGAACATCATGGGAATGGATAAGATAAGTGAAGAACGCATTAATCGTTATCTAGAAGAACACATTAAAGGTGTAAACCCTAAATTAAAAGACTGATTTAAGTAAATTAGTAGCTATTAAATCAACCATAATGAAACGCGGAGGAGGAAAAATCAGACTTTTTATAGGGCTTGCGATAGTGGCATTTGCCGTTATAAAATATTGCGGCAGCGCAGAAACTAATGAACATACCGGAGAAAAACAATATATAGATCTTACCGTAAATGAAGAAATCGCTTTGGGACTACAAGCGGCACCTAGCATGATACAACAACACGGTGGTCTTTATCAAAATCAAGAATATCAAAATATAGTAGATGCTGTAGGGCAAAAACTAGTACAGAGTAGTATAGGAAAAAGCACCGATTATCGATATGAATTTCACCTACTGGCAGACGAGCGTACGATTAACGCATTTGCTTTACCTGGTGGCCAGTGTTTTATCACCTATGCGCTTTATAGTCAACTAGAAAACGTAGATCAACTTGCTGGCGTTTTAGGACATGAGATAGGTCATGTAATTGCAAAACACAGCGCCGCTAGAATGAGCCAGCAAGGCCTAGCGCAAGGTGTGATTACAGGCGTTAGTGTCGGAACTGACGGTGGCGGCCAGGCAGCAGAAGCTATAGCACAAATGATTACCATGAAATATGGCCGCGATGACGAGTTACAGAGTGATCAATTAGGAGTACAAATGATGCTAGACGCAGGTTTTGATCCTTATGAAATGATAGGAGTTATGGAAATTCTTAAAGCTGCTGGCGGTCCTAATCGCACACCAGAATTTCAAAGTACACACCCTGATCCTGAAAACAGAATTGAACGCATTAAGGAGGCGATTGAATATTATAAGAAGAGTTAATGTGTTATTATGTATAAAATCCTTTTACTTCTTTTGTTTGTCTTTTGTACATCTTGTAAAAAAGACAATGAAAAAAATTTTAAATCAACTTCAATTGATTCAAAATTAAAGACAAACAACAAAATACAATCAATAAAAAACTCAACTGAGAATGATACTAAATTAAAACCTAAGACTCAGGCATATTCTTTAATTGATTATAATATATTTTTTGATAATAGTTTTGTTGACAAAACTCCTATTGAAATAGTTGAGATTGGAAACTTAAACCTACCTACTGGCAAAATAGTGGCGTGTGATGGGTTGATCTCTTCGAACTCTTCACCCTTTATCAAAACAGTGAAACCAGGAAGATACCCTGTTAAAATCTATGTTGCAAAGACAAAACAGTCAGGGGATCGAAATGCTATAGTACAAATCAAATTCAGTCATAAAAAAGCAATAAAATGGGTTATGGCCTTGACCGAAAATGAGAACATTAACGAGTTTAAAGACAAATATGATTATTTTGGATTCCCTGTTGATTCTGGACTAGGCGGCTTATTTGATTACCAAATTTGGCAAGAATATCAAGTGTTTGAATCTGATTTTTATAGAATTAATCCAAACAAAAATTTATATGACGATATTTTAGATAAAGAGTTCAAAAAAGAAGCAAACAAGAACAATTGGATAAATTTTCATATTCCTAATTCTAAATCAAACATAACTATGTTTAGTTCTGGTTACGGTGATGGCACTTATCCCTCCTTTTGGGGAATTGATGAGAAAGGAGAAATAGTGTCTCTAGTCATAGACTTTCTTGTGTTACTTACTCCTGAATACAAATAAACCACCACCTTATGAATATCATGTTAGAAAGCAATATAAAAATACTTTGGAATAATGCTGGTAAGTGGCAGTTTGAGCCCTATCACTATAATCCAGATCGTTACATTAATCCAGAGGCAAATCTATTTGTACACAATACATTTAGAACTCTAGATTTTATTTATGAAAAAGAGGCTCTAATATTAGAATTTCCTGATGGTCGTGTGGTAGATATATTAGAAGAATTCATTTCTAGTCATGGTAAAAATCTAATAATAAGGGATGGAACTATAAACCAATATGAAGGTACTCGAGACATCATTACTTTTTATGATGAGATGGGCTCTATGTTCCGTAAAGATTTGAGAAAATCGTGGCATAAATCTAACGTAGGTCGCAATACCGCTGCTTCTATTCTAGCACATGAGTTTATACATGCTTACCACGAGCAATTTGAATATGAGGCATACCGGGCTAGAAAGAATAAGAAATATCCTTTATGGAAGACTAAATTTCCTCACTTCCCTAATGATGAAGAAGTACTGGTTACTACAAATTTAGGTAATCAGGCAATTAGAAAAATAGGAGATGATGAGCGCACGCATTATAAACGCAATTACTATCCTACAATAAGTCCTATAACACTAGAACCTGCCATTCCAGATGGTGATGTCATTGTTTAAAAACCGTTGTTATTTATGAATGAAGAAATTTATATATCAGACTCCTTTGGAGATTTTAATGTTGTCGTAGAAGGAGATGAGCATAGTTTATGGGCCTACGTTTTTGAAAATGTAAACGAAGAATATCAAATTCTCTGTGACGGTTTTATATGCTCTCGCGGCCTTATTGTACAAAGTAATGAAGATGTAAAGACCTACATAGAAAAAGGCTCTCAACCACCTTTAATGGAAGAGTACGCATCTACAGTTGCTGTTCAAGAAAACCTATCACCTACTGATATTAGTATATCTATAAACATGGTAGAAATAATTGTAGAGGTTAAAAATATCCCTTTCTTAAAAATTGATTTTGAACACTTAAAGCCATATTCCAAAGCGGTTTCTAAAGATGGCCCTTATGGATTTGCATGGAGAGAAGAGATTTAATGTAAAATCTTAAAATGCTTTTAAACAAAAAACGCTCAACTTTTCAGTTGAGCGTTTTTTTATATATCGTTATTTCTTAAAAAGAATAAACAACTTCTAATTTATAATCTTCAAGTGTTTTTTCTGCTTTTTCTAAGTCTTCTGTAAATCCTAAGATGTAGCCACCACCACCAGAACCGCAAAGTTTCAAGTAATAATCACCAGTATCCAGACCTTGTTTCCATAAGTCATGAAATTGTGCAGGAATCATAGGTTTAAAATTATCTAATACTACGTGAGATAGTTTTTTTACATTCCCAAAAAGCCCTTTTACATCACCACTTAAGAAATCTTCAACACACATATCTGTGTATTTAACAAACTTATCTTTTAACATAGAACGGAAACCTTCTTGTTTCATATTCTCCATAAAGATGTTAACCATAGGCGCCGTCTCACCTACTATTCCAGAGTCTAAAAGAAAAACAGCACCTTTACCTGTCGCAAGTTGCGATGGTATCCCAGCTGGTTCTATATCTTCTTTAGAATTGATAAGAATAGGTAAACTTAAATAAGAATTTAATGGATCTAGTCCAGAACTCTTTCCATGAAAGAAACTTTCTATCTGACCGAAAACACCTTTTAAAGTCAATAACTTCTCTCTAGTCAGGTTTTCTAAAACTGTAATCTTATCTATAGCATACTTATCATAAACAGCAGCTACTAGCGCACCACTACTTCCTACTCCATACCCTTGTGGTATGCTAGAATCAAAGTACATTCCCGCATTCACATCATTCATAAAACTAGCGATATCAAACTTAGGAAAGCTTTGATCAGTTTCTTGAAGCGATTCAATATGTGTCGCTAGACGTTCTAGATTCTTATTAGATTGGGCAGCCGTATCGGTTAATGCGTCACTTATTTTTAACGCTCCCTTATAAAAGTTATAAGGAATCGAGAGACCTTTTGAGTCTTTAATAATGCCGTATTCTCCAAAGAGTAAAATCTTAGAATAAAATAAAGGTCCTTTCATATGACTAAGTTAGCACTTTTTTGCTCCTGTGCCTATCTGATCACAAATATAATGAGAGTTTTGGCAATATTTAGTCAATTTGTTGTTAATCAACCCATCGACAGCAGTTTTATGCTCGCTAGGATATAACATATGTACGTTTGCGCCTGCATCTAGAGTAAAACACACTGGTATTTGCATCTCTTTTCTAAAAGCCCAAATCTCTTCGATAATCGACAACGTATTAGGTTTCATGAGTATAAAATAAGGATGAGAAGTCATCATCATCGCATGTAAAGTAAGCGCTTCACTTTCTGTTATTTTAATAAAAGTAGCTAGATCGCCATCTTTTAACGCCTTTTTTAATATCGTTAAATTACTTTGTGCTTGCTCAAATCTTGCACTAGCATAAGCATGATCATTCATCAAATCATGACCTACTGTAGAACTTACCACCTTCTCACCTTTGTCTACTAACAATATAGTGTCCTGAAAATCTTGAAAAACAGGATGTAATAAGTCACTCTTATCAATTCCATAAAGATTAGAACTACCGTCTGTATCCACATGCTCACCCCATAAAACAGCAGCTCCTTTCAGGCTGCGACAGGCACTACCAGAACCTAGACGTGATAAAAAAGACATTTTATGATAATCTAAAGATGTACCAGTAAGCTCACTTTCAAAATCCATTACACAAGCACTCAACGCGGCCATACTACTCGCACTACTCGCTATCCCAGAACTGTGCGGGAATGTATTATGTGTGTCTATCTCAAAATGATAGCTGGTAATCCATGGACAATAGCTAGAAATACGTTCAAAATACGCTTTGATTTTAGGAGCAAACTCTGGCTTTTCCACACCATCATAACTTATACTAAAACCGTGTGTTCCCTTACTAGCTTTAACACTAGTAATGGTGCGACATGCATCGAGAGTAAAACTTATAGAAGGGTTTGCCGGTAGTTGTACACCATGTTTTCCCCAGTATTTAACTAGTGCAATATTAGAAGGCGCTTGCCATTTTGTAGTAAGCGATTCCTTTAATTCTACTTGATCTGTAAGTTTAAAATTCTCTTCCAATTGTCGATAGTATTTAAGATGCAAAGATAAGTTACCTAGTGCGTATAGAAGTTATTTGTGGTTCCGCTTTCGCGAAAGCGGAATTAATTCCAACAATTTTGTAACAAATTAGGTTCTTTTTTGTCCAATGAGAAAGCGTATTTTTAACCAGCTTAAAATTTAAAGTCAATCCATGCTCATTTATCTAAGAGTTTTAAAAGAAAGTTTCTTTTTTGCCATGAATGCATTGCGCACCAATTTGCTGCGTACTTTTCTCTCGCTTCTAGGTGTGACTATAGGGATATTTTCTATCATAGGTGTTCTCGCAGCTATAGATTCTCTAGAAAATGAAATCACTGACGGCCTAAGTTCCCTTGATATTTCTACTATTTATGTTTTAAATAGATCCTTCGGCCCTACAGAACTGGAGCGTTATGAATATGAAAAATTTCCTAATGTGTCTTATGATGAGTACCAGATGCTACAACGTAGTATGGATGACATAGACGCGATTACTTACACGGTTTTTGCCTCTCCAGAAAACATTAAATATGAAGACAAAACTGCTACCGGTGTAAACATCACTCCAGGTACGGAGTCTTTTTACGACATAGAAAACCTTAAATTAAAGGAAGGGCGTTTCTTTAATGGAGCCGAATCAAATAGTGGTAGTCCTGTGGCTGTAATAGGCAGTGAGGTCGCCTCTAGCCTATTCGGTGATAGCGACCCTATCGGTAAACGTGTTAGGTTATATGGAAATAAATTTACCATAATAGGTGTATTAGAAAAAGAAGGTCAGGGAATTATGGGCCCTTCTAAAGATGGTAGTGCTTATGTACCGGTTAATTTTGTACGTAAAATTTATGGTGACAATAATAAAAACAGAACTGCTGCTCTTATTTTAAAACCTAAAAAAGGAGTCGACCAAGATGAATTTATCGCAACCTTTGAACAGCAACTACGTTCTTACAGAGGTTTAAAACCAGATGAAATTACTAATTTCTTTATCAATCCTTTAAAAGGCTTTGCAGATTTAATAGACCAGGTTACAAGTGTATTAACTTTTATAGGAGTCATTATAGCAGGTTTTTCTATGCTAGTAGGTGGTTTTGGTATTGCAAACATCATGTTTGTAAGTGTTAAAGAACGTACGAATTTAATAGGTATTCAAAAATCACTGGGTGCCAAAAGACGTTTTATCCTTTCTCAATTCTTATTTGAATCTATTATTCTAGCACTTTTTGGAGGTCTCTTTGGACTACTATTTGTCTGGCTGGGTACACTACTAGCAAATTCCATGGCAGATGATTTTACCTTTGTACTCTCTTCTTATAACGTTCTTTTAGGTACTAGTGTAAGTGCTGGCATAGGCCTAGTGGCAGGTATTATCCCTGCGTTTATAGCTGCAAGACTAGATCCTGTAGAGGCTATAAGAACTGGAATGTAGATTCTAGGCCTTTAATTATTATATAAAGAAGAATAGGTTTTCACCACATTCATTACCTATTCATATGCTCGTTAAATCGCATGAGAATCACGTGTTAAAAACGATTGATTTTCATGTTTTTATATACGCTAAATATGGCCATTTAAAGACGTAAGAAATAGTCTATTATAATTTGAATTTCATGTTGATATTCAAATAACTAAAAGTCTATCTTTGCAAAAAATTTTTAATACGATGAGTAGAGGTAACGAAGGATCAAAAAGTAAAGGTAGCGGTCGCCGTGATGGCAAAAGCGCTGGTGCTTCAAAAGGTAATGATAGACGTAATGACAGACCATATAGCGATAAAGGAAAATCTTCTTCTCGCGGTAAAGGATCTAACGACCGTCCTACTACTCGCGGTGGTAAAAATCAGGTAGTAGGAACATCTCGTTCTGGAAAACCTGTTACTAAAAAAGAATACATAGATCGCAAAAAAGCAGAGAGCTTTACTAAAAGAAAGACAGACAAAGCTGGTACAAGACTTAATAAGTACATCGCAAATTCTGGCCTATGCAGCCGTCGTGATGCAGATATTTATATAAAAGCTGGTAGTGTAAGTGTAAACGGTAAACCTGTAGTAGAAATGGGTTATCAGGTAATGCCTGGTGATGAGGTACGTTTTGATGATAGACCTATACAACCATCTAAAAAGGAATACTTTATTCTTAATAAACCTAAAGGATTTAATTCACCTCGTAAAGGAGAACGCTCTAGTAGAACCGTTCTAGACCTTATGGAGAGTGCGAGTCCTAACAGTCTTCACTTTGTAGGTAGACTAGGTAGAGCATCTTTAGGTATTATGTTATTTACTAACGATCTTGAGTTAGCAAACAAACTGAACAATCCTAAACAAAAACTACGTAAAATTTATCAAGTTGCCCTAGACCGCAGTTTTAAGCATGAAGACTTAATGCAATTACGTAACGGTATTCTTATCGATCGTGAACCGATAGAAATTAAAGAAATCAACTACGTAGAAAACGGTAAAAATAACGAGATAGGAATAGAAATACACAGTGGTAAAGACAACATCGTACAACGTGTATTTGAAGCGGTAGGTTATGAAGTTAAAGTTCTCGATCGCGTTGTTTTAGGTGGGCTTACTAAGAAGGATTTACCGCGAGGTCATTACCGTAAACTTAAAGATCAAGAAGTGATCAATTTGAAGATGATCTAATGATTATTTAACACACCGTTAACTTTTACTAATTTACATTTGATCCCTTTTAAGCTCTAGCTTTTAAGGGGTTATTTTTTAATTTATCTGTTAACGACATTGAACACAAAATACATTGACCTCATCAACCAGACTTACTATTTCCCAACGGAAGAGTTTGAACTGAAAGATGACCAACTTCAGTTTCACGGCATTGATCTAATGGCTCTAGTAGAGCAATATGGTGCGCCGTTAAAATTCACATATCTACCTAAGATATCTGATAATATCAACCGCGCAAAGGGTTGGTTTGATTCCGCTTTCGCGAAAGCGGACTACAAAGCAAAATACCACTACTGTTATTGTACAAAAAGCTCGCATTTTAAACATGTACTGGACGAAGCGTTAAGCAACGACATACACATCGAGACCTCGAGTGCCTTTGACATTAATATAGTCAACAAGCTCAAAGCTGAAGGTAAAATTAAGAATGACACTTTTGTTATTTGCAACGGTTTTAAGCGAGAGCAATACATAGAAAACATTGCCGCATTAATAAATTCTGGTCAGAACTGTGTTCCTATCATAGATAACTATGAAGAGTTAACACTTCTTACTGATGCTACCTCAAAGAGGTTTAATGCTGGCATACGTATCGCGAGTGAAGAAGAACCTAAATTTGAATTCTATACCAGTAGACTAGGTATAGGATATAAGAATATTCTAAATTTTTATAAGACTCAAATAGCTACTAATGATCAAGTAGATCTTAAGATGCTGCACTTTTTTATAAACACTGGAATACGTGATAATGCCTATTACTGGAATGAGTTGCATAAATGTCTTAAGGTCTATATAAGTCTCAAGAAAATATGCCCAACTCTGGACAGTTTAAATATAGGTGGTGGTTTTCCTATCAAGAACTCTTTAGTTTTTGATTTTGATTATGAATACATGATCGACGAGATCGTTTCTCAAATTAAACAAGTTTGTGATGAAGCAAAAGTAGACGTACCTCACATTTTTACAGAATTCGGTTCTTTTACCGTAGGAGAAAGCGGTGGAGCTATTTATAAAGTACTGTATCAAAAACAACAAAACGATCGTGAGAAATGGAACATGATCAACAGTTCTTTTATCACCACTTTACCTGACTCGTGGGCTATTAACAAACGTTTTATCATGCTATCGCTTAACAGATGGAAAGAAGAATATGAACGTGTACTTTTAGGAGGTCTTACTTGTGATAGTGATGATTATTACAATAGTGAGCAAAATATAAACGCCATCTATTTACCTAAATATCATAAAGATAAACCTCTTTACATAGGTTTCTTTAATACCGGTGCTTATCAAGAAAGCATAGGTGGCTATGGCGGCATACAACACTGCTTAATACCTGCTCCTAAACATATTTTAATCGATCGTGATGAAAATGGCGATATTAAAACTAGCGTTTTTAAAGAACAACAAACCAGCGAACACATGCTGGATATTTTGGGATATTAATAACTGAGTTTATTAAAAAAGCTTTATTATAACAGAATACAGCTGTACACAAACATTGAATTTTAAAACCAATTTTTTTAAGCTTATAACATGAACAATTTAAACTATGCAGGAATTCCAGATGAACATGCTGGACTAGATAATGCATCTATTGTTTTAATTCCAGTTCCTTATGATGGAACAAGCACCTGGCAAAAAGGCGCAGATAAAGGTCCAGAAGCTTTTCTAGACGCCAGTGCAAATATGGAATTATACGATATTGAAACGGATACAGAAGTGTATCATCATGGAGTCTTTCTAGCAGATGCTGTTACAGAAAACAGCTCGCCAGAAGCAATGGTAGATGCCGTTCACGCAACTACTAAAAAGTATATCAAGAAAAATAAGTTTGTGACCCTTTTTGGTGGAGAACACTCTATTTCTATAGGTAGCATACGTGCCTTTAATGAAATGTATGAAAACCTAAGTGTACTGCAGCTAGATGCCCATGCAGATCTAAGAAAAGAATACGATGGAAGTTCTTGTAATCATGCTTGTGCTGTATACGAGGCTAGCCAAAAAGCAAACCTAGTGCAAGTGGGTATACGCTCCATGGACAGCATAGAGCTAGGTGTTAATGATGATGAAAAAACCTTCTATGCTCATGAAATGGTCCAAGATGACTACTGGCAAGAAAAAGCGGTAGAGGCTCTTACAGAAAATGTATTTATAACTATCGATTTAGACGCATTTGACCCATCTATATGTCCATCTACCGGCACACCAGAACCTGGTGGTTTATACTGGTATGAAACTCTAGAATTTTTGAAAACTGTTTTTGAAGAAAAAAACGTAGTAGGATTTGACATCGTAGAGTTATGCCCTAACCCATCAGAGAAGTCGTCTGATTTTCTTGCAGCAAAACTGTATTATAAAATGTTGAGTTATAAGTTTAAAGACATCGCTCTAGAAGGAGAAAATGGCTATACAACAACAAATGATTTTGCAAAAGCAGGATTAAAAAAAATGAAAAACCTAGAAAACTAAATTTATGTTGCAAATAATCACTACCATCTTTTTCTTAATAGCCGTCATAGACCCTATAGGCACCGTTCCTGTATATCTAGAGGCGACTAAAGAATTTGACAATACTCATAAAAAGAAAATTGCCATAAGAGCTAGTGCTATTGCATTCTTGATTTTGTTATTCTTTATAGTTATAGGACAGCTCATTCTAGAAGGAATGGAAGTATCATTAGATGCTTTTCAAATTTCTGGTGGGGTTATTCTTTTTCTTTTTGCACTGACCATGGTTTTCGGTGATGGAAAACCAGAAAGTGAGAAAAATGAAATCACCGACTATAAACACGTTACCATTTTTCCTGTTGCCATCCCATCTATTGCATCACCAGGTGCGATAATGGCTGTTGTACTTATGACTGATAATCATTTGTACACGATACAACATCAACTCATTACTACCGCTTTGGTCTTTGTAGTTATCATATTAACCGCGTTAATATTACTAGCCGCAAATAAAATACAAGATCGCATAGGTAGTTATGGTATCACAGTAATAAGTAAAGTTATGGGACTTATACTAGCGTCATATGCTGTACAAAGCATCTTAACCGGTATAAGTGACTATTACAATTTAGTTTAATTATTAAATAAAAGACAATGAGTAAGCCTATTACAGATTTTATAGAAAACTATTTTTTACATTTTAATAGTGCTGCGCTAGTAGATGCAGCCAAAGGTTATGAAACGCAATTAAATCAAGGTTCTAAAATGCTGGTCTCACTTGCTGGAGCAATGAGTACTGCAGAGATTGGGAAGATCTTTGGCGAGATGATACGTCAGGATAAAGTACATATCATTTCTTGTACAGGCGCAAACCTAGAAGAAGATTTGATGAATCTAGTGGCGCACAGCCATTATAAAAGAGTCCCTAACTATCGCGATTTAACACCGCAAGATGAATGGGATTTATTAGAAAAAGGATTAAATCGTGTTACAGATACTTGTATTCCAGAAGAAGAGGCTTTTAGAAGACTTCAAGAACACATCTTTGAGATATGGAAAGATGCAGAGGCAAAAGGCGAGCGTTATTTCCCTCATGAATATATGTACAAACTACTTTTAAGTGGTGTCCTAGAACAGTATTATGAGATTCCTATTGAGAATTCATGGATGTATGCCGCTGCCAAAGCCAATCTTCCAATCGTCGTTCCAGGCTGGGAAGACAGTACGATGGGTAATATTTTTGCTAGTTATGTATTAAAAGGTGAGTTAAAAGCCAGCACTGTAAAAAGTGGTATCGAGTACATGACTTTCCTTGCAGACTGGTATACTGATAATTCACAAAAAGGAATCGGTTTCTTCCAGATAGGTGGTGGAATCGCAGGAGATTTCCCTATTTGTGTAGTGCCTATGTTGTATCAAGATATGGAACGTACCGACACGCCATTCTGGAGTTATTTCTGTCAGATATCTGACTCTACGACTAGTTATGGAAGTTATTCTGGAGCCGTACCTAATGAAAAAATCACTTGGGGAAAACTAGATCAAGACACACCTAAGTTTATAGTAGAAAGTGATGCGACTATCGTGGCGCCACTCATTTTTGCTTATTTATTAGAGATGTAATTATAATTCCGCTTTCGCGAAAGCGGAACAAAAATCAAAACCTGTAAGTTGCTCAACACATAGCGGTTTACAGGTTTTTTATGCTTGAAAAATTAACGTTTCAATTGTGAAATATTAATGGATTGCGATTACATTTAAATACAAGTAACACACTATGAGTGATATTAATATGAGTAAAATAGACAACTTAAATCTGGAGTTTTTACAGCTTAAAGATTATGAAGAGTTGAAACATGCAATGATAGATTCTTATAGCAATCTACCAGATTCTTATTGGAAAGAAGAACAAATTAAAACGCTAGTTGAAAAGTTTCCTGAAGGTCAAGTTGTTCTCAAAGTGAATGAAGAGATCGTAGCCTGTGCGCTTTCTATAGTCGTAAAGTATGACGATTTCAGCGGTCAGTACACTTATGAGCAAGTAACTGGTAACTATAAATTCACTACTCATGATAATGACGGTGATGTCCTTTATGGAATAGAGGTATTTATAAAGCCACAATATCGTGGTATGCGATTAGGTCGTCGTTTATATGATTACCGTAAGGAGCTGTGTGAGAATTTGAATTTAAGAGGTATAGCCTTCGGTGGTCGTATTCCTAACTATCATAATCACGCGAGTGATATGACGCCTAAAGAGTACATTGAAAAAGTGCGCAATAAAGAGATTACAGACTCTGTACTGAACTTTCAATTATCAAACGACTTCCATGTTTCTCGTGTTCTTAAAAACTATCTGGATGGCGACGCTGCTTCTATGGAATTTGCCGTATTACTAGAATGGGACAATATTTATTATACAAAACCTATAACAGAAACGAGTGCGCTGAAAAGTACGGTACGTCTAGGTCTTATTCAATGGCAAATGCGTCCTTACTCAGGTTTTAATGAGTTGATGCAACAAGTAGAATACTTTGTAGATGCTGTTGCAGCTTATAGGTCTGATTTTGCTTTATTCCCTGAATATTTTAATGCGCCACTTATGGCTGCTTACAATAAGTTGAGTGTTAGTGATTCTATTAGAGAACTAGCAAAATATACCGAGATGATAAGAAACAAGTTTTCTGAATTATCCATTAAGTATAACATCAACATTATTACAGGTTCTATGCCTGAAATCATTGATGGACAATTGTATAATGTAGGGAATTTGTGCCGTCGAGATGGTACGATAGAACGTTATGAAAAAATACATGTCACACCAGATGAGCAAAAAGTATGGGGACTTCAAGGTGGAAGTAAGATCCAGACTTTTGACACCGATTGTGGTAAAATAGGAATCTTGATTTGCTATGACAGTGAGTTCCCAGAATTGAGTCGTATTATGGCACAAGAAGGCATGCAAATTCTTTTTGTACCATTCTTGACCGATACACAAAATGCTTATGCTCGTGTACGCCTTTGCTCTCAAGCTAGAGCGGTAGAAAACGAATGTTATGTAGCTATCGCTGGTAGCGTAGGTAATTTACCTGCGGTAGAAAATATGGATATTTCTTATGCACAAAGTGCGGTATTCACGCCTTGTGATTTTGCGTTCCCATCAAATGGAGTAAAAGCAGAGGCTACAGCAAACACAGAAATGATCTTGGTGGCAGATGTGGATATGGACTTATTAAAAGAACTACACAATTATGGCGCTGTAAAGAATTTAAAAGACCGCAGGACTGACTTGTACGAGGTCAGTAAGAAGTAAATTGTTGTAAAATATTTAATTGAAAGGGTTTCTTATAAAAGTATAAGAAACCCTTTTTTTTTATTTAATCATAGGAATAATACTTGGGTAAGTGATTTGTTTGCCTCTGAAATTAAAAACAGCAAAAATTATAGCTAATACTGCATTGATTATCATCATTACAACCGGGATTAACATTATACTAGTCATTCCTTTAATACCTATCATTCCTTGATTAAAAATAATAACAAAACCAATTGTTGGAATTATAACCATTAAAATTAACCACCAAATTTGAAAATTTAATGTACGTGCCCCTATACGTTGTAGTCCAATAATCTTATCTTTTTTTGTCATCCACAATATTAAAGGAATCAGAATACCTCCTACTCCAAAAATAATTCCGAGAATGATAGATAAATGAAAGAAACCTAAAAACTGCCTATCTTCCTGCTTACCGTAATCTAATAACTCTTCAATATTAATTGCTAGCGTTTCACAAATGAGCTGCATGGTTTTACCTCGAGGTTCATTTTCATTGTTCTCGATACGTTGAATGGTTCGTAAACTGACTTGAGATTCTGTCGCAAGCTCCTCTTGAGACATACCCTTTTTGAGACGTATTTCTTTGATTTTAGTACCTATTGGGCTCATCATTTTCATAATTTAAAATTAGTGAAACAAATCTAAGAATGAAGTCATTTAAAGAACAAATTAGATCCTTGACTTGTTTACGTCACTCTTATGACAATCATGTCAAATCACTGATATACAAAGTTTTAATAACCTATTTTAATAAAGCCTCAAAAGTTAGCACATCTATTTTCCCATCTGGGAAAAGATTGTTTTTTGATTCAAAATTGGCCAGAGCTTCCATAGTTGCTTTTGCAAAAACACCATCTAGAGACATATCATAACCTTGTGCTATGAGTTTTTTTTGTATCTCAAAAATCAACACGTTTTTAGCACCTATGCGTTGACTATTTTCCCAATGATTATTATAGAGTTGCTTTATTAAACTCTTTTGTTTTATAGTTTTGATTTCCTCTGGACTACTGTGATTATTTTCAAAATCGATAATCTGTTGATTGTTCCATCCATTAGATTTATAACTTGCAGACTGCACTAGTTTTTGCTCTAAATAAGTAACACGAGCAAGCTTTTGAGAATAATGTTTAACTGCAAGAGTAGTTTCTAAATCGTCATCTTCTGGTAATCTTACATCTATATCATTTGCTGTCCATTGTAGCTTAATAAAAGAGTTGAGATCTTGAATTGCTGCGTGATAATCCATTACTACTGCAGGATCATGGTAGTCATTATCTATAGTAGCGTCTGTTTGATAATGATATTCAGGTGCGTGAAATCTGTTCCAGTCTTTATAGAAATCATAAGAAATGAACCCTAATATACAGAGCAATAAAAATATAATGATTGGTTTCATGGTTAAAGGTTTTGTGGCACATCAATAGGTCGTGTATTGTTGAGAGAAACCCTATTGCTGTACAAATCAAAAATAAACATAATTAAGACTAAAACGTACTCTATAGTGAGTAGCAAGCTACTTTCTACAAAGTCTGTATTTGAATAAGCATAATAACTTAGAAATATAGTACAACTCCATACCAGCATAAAACGATACTTTGTAAAGATAGAGAACAGCAGCGGTATGGTTAAATACCATGGATGTACGGTAGTTGAAAACATTAAATAAGTAAAAAAGGAAAACATGATACTAGAAATAAGTATTTCTGGAATTTCATTTTTACGAATAAAACTAATAAGGACAATAATGAAAAAGGTAAACAATGGTAAGATTTTACCTGCTGTCTCTATAATATTGTAACCTGTAATCTTAAACCCAACATACCTTACTAGGTAATAAATACTACCATTGAATTCAAATTTACCGAACCACAATCCTACTGAAGCAGCGTAGTTATCTAATAATTGTTGGGACACAAAAAGACTAAATCCTGCTACTACCACAACTAAAACCAATAAGTAATAAACAACTGCTTTTTTAAACTTTAATCTTCTTAAAAGTAATGGTAGTGCCATAACTGGCAGCAACTTTAAAAGAATTCCAGACCCCATGAAAAGCACGCTTTGTACTTTTTGAGATTTCAACAAATGATAAATCGCAGCGAGTAGAAAAAACGCCATCATACCTTCCCAATGCAAATTACCGGTAAGTTCTATAATCGTAAAAGGATTGAGATAATACAAGGTGATAAGCCACTCTGACTTACCCAGTAAACGTAAAAGTTTTATACCATAAATAAATATACCTACATCTGCGAGAATTAAGAATACACGCATCCATATGATGCTGGATAAGATACTATCACCACCCAACCATGCCGCTGCAGCAAAGAATAACTGATTTAAAGGTGGATAATTTGTATACAAACCACTAGAGAGTTCTCCCATAGAAGCATGTAAAAAAGAAGCATTTGGAATATGGGTTGCACCAGAAGCTATAACATCATCTGGTAAGTATAAATAAGGATTAAAACCATTAATTAATTGATGTCCATCCCATATGAATCTGAAAAAATCTTGAGAAAGATGTGGTGTATTATCAATTAATAAAAACCTTAACAACAGTCCGATTAAAAACACTCCACCTAGTAATGGCATTCCGTAAAAACGTTTTCCAATAAAGTCAGGTAAGAGTTTAAGATTGCTTTTAGTCGCTTTATCTAGAACATAAGTTAACGTTCCAAATAGCGTAAAAAGCAATACATAAATAATAAGTAAACTAGAAAACTCCTTGCGCTCTACAGAAAAGAACAATCCATAAAGTACAGCACTAATAATGGTTAAAATACCTAAAGCATTACTTAACCGGCGTTCCATTATTGTTTATCTGTTAAACTACGGAAGAATACAAATCCAAAACCAACAGTAAGCATTAAGTGAAAAGGAAACAGTCCGAAATCTGGCTCGGTCCCCACTACAAACGCAGAGTACATACCAAATGCAAAATACAACATCAAAATCCCTTCTATAATAACATGCGGACTAATTTTTTTACGCAAGTATTTATTTGATTTCCAGTTGCCTCCCATTGCTTTCAGATTAAACTTAGGAGTACGAACAAATTCACTGCGCTTACCTGCGTGACCTTCTAATACTGCTATAGAATTATGAAAAGAAAATCCCATTGCTATAGAAAAGAAAGTAAAGAACATACCTATATATGATATGAAGTTTTTAAGGCCACTACCATAAGTCTTCTTATACATGTACCAATAGCATATAAAAAATATGATCGTACTAATTACAAAGAAACTCATGACTATAAAATACTCTCGTAAATGACCGTATTCATTCTTAATATATAGCATAGGTATACTAAGAATACCTACTATAAGTACATTAAGAAACATCGTACTATTTAACAAGTGAAGTACGCCATGCATTTTTGATTTAAAAGACATCTCTGAAGAAACCACTCTTTTAAACATTTTTCTAAAATTCTCTGCTCCACCTTTATTCCATCTAAACTGTTGCGATCTAGCCGCACTAATAACGATAGGTAACTCTGCAGGAGTGGTTACATGCTCTAGGTATTTAAACTTCCAGTTTTTTAATTGTGCTCGATAACTTAAATCTAGATCTTCAGTTAAGGTATCACCTTCCCAGTTACCTGCATCATAAATAGTCTCTTTGCGCCATACACCAGCAGTTCCATTAAAGTTAATGAAATGCCCTTTAGAATTACGACCTACTTGCTCTAGAGTAAAGTGAGCATCTAGTGCAAATGCTTGTATTTGAGTAAGAATAGAATAATCACGATTAAGATGTGCCCATCGCGTTTGCACTACACCTATTTCTGGATCTTTGAAATAAGGAATCGTTTTATACAGCCAGTCTGCATCTGGTAAAAAATCTGCATCAAAAATTGCTATTAAATCACCTTTTGCAATGGCTAGACCTTCTTTTAAAGCACCGGCTTTAAATCCGCTGCGATCTGTTCTTGTAATATGAACTATATCTAGACCTGTCGCTGCTAGTCTATTTACATGTGCCGCTGTAGTTTCTACCGTCTCATCTGTAGAGTCGTCTAGCACCTGTATTTCTAATTTTTCTCTAGGGTATTCTATTAACGCTATATTATCTAGCAATCTATCCATTACATATGCCTCATTAAAAACTGGCAATTGAATAGTCACATAAGGAACCTCTTCAGGATTCTTAAGATCTAATAAAGGAGAGTTATCTACTATTTTTTGGGCTCTAACGTAGTTAATTAATAAATTAAGCTGTGCAAAAGCATAGAATAAAATCAAAATCAACGATATAGAATAAACTACTATACATATCCACTCTAAAATCATTTTTTAAAACCGTATTTGAAAATCCATGTCAAAATTTTAACGCCTGCAAAGATAGCACCTTTAACCGTACCTGATACCTTTGAAACACCTATTCTATTGCGGTATTTCATAGAAACTTCAGTATAAGTAAAACTTTTCTTTAAAGCCTTGAGTTGCATCTCTACAGTCCATCCATAAGTACGATCTTCCATTTTAAGCTCTAAAAGCTTATCATACTTAATCGCTCTAAAAGGTCCTAGGTCTGTAAAACGAGAGTTAAAGAATAATCGCATTAAACTGGTTGCCAGCCAGTTTCCAAATATTTGAGGACCGGTCATAGAACCTGCCTCTCTTAATTCTTGAACTCGAGAACCTATCACAAAATCTATATCCTTTTCTATTATGGGCGATACCAGTTCTACTAGCTGTTCTGGATAATCACTATAATCTCCATCTAGAAACACGATAATATCTGTAGACTCAGGTAATGAAGCGACATAATCCATTCCTTTTAAACATGCATTTCCATACCCTGGTGTAGATTCTTCTACTACCGTGGCACCAGCATTACGGGCATTTATTACCGTATCATCGTTAGAATTATTACTACATACGATTATCTCAGTAACCATAGAAGGTACCGCTTTAATGACTAGAGGTATGGAATCTGCCTCGTTATAGGCAGGTATAATAACTCTTATAATAGGATTTGTTTTCAGAACAGGGAGTTTAAAAGTGGGGCAATTTAAGGATTATGAATGGGTTAGTCATAAAAACTAATCAATTTACTTCTTTAAATCTTTCATAGAAAAATCAGGATGGTCTGCTCTAAACTTCCAGTAACTGGTCCATTCTCCTAATTTTTCATTAGACTTATACTCCTCTACTTTAGAGAGACTAGATTTTTTATAATAAAGTGCATAACCAGAAACTTTGCCGTGTTCGTACTGTTTTTTAATTGTGCGGTATCCTTTATGATTATGAAACACCCACCAATTTTGCTTAAAATTATTTTTATAAAACCCTTCCTTATCTAACATTCCATTTGTGTACAAATACCAGTAACCGTCCTTTTCATTACTTTTAAAATGCCCTTGAGCACTTATCTCACCAGCCTTGTAGAATTTCCAGTAACCATTTTTTTCTCCATTTACTACCCAACCTTCACTAGTTAACACACCGTTTTGATAATCTTTGACATACTCCTTATCGGTACTCAAAAAAAACAAATTACTTAATACTAAAATTAAGGCTCCTATATATTTCATGATGATATCTCTTATTCTTTTCAAAGAACATAGAAACACATCACATTTTGATCACAAAAGGGTATACGACTATTTCAAAAAGGTAAAATCTGACATAATTTGGGAACTATGTACAAAATAAGGTTGGGCTGGTATGTATTCCGCTTTCGCGAAAGCGGAACACTCATCCAACAATTAAAAACCATTATCTCTATTAGGATCTTTACCACCGAATTTTGAGAACTTATAAGTAAAACTAAGCATAAAGTATTGCTTAAGAACAAGACTACTCGTGTCTGCAACGTAGTCACCTGTAATGGTTCTATTGGTATCTATAATCTGGTTAAGTATATCATAAGCTTTAAGCTTAACCGTCGCTTTATCCTTAGCAAATTTATACCCTAGACTACCGATAAGAACGATAGAGTCGTCATCAAAATCACCAGAAATATTACCGAATTTATTGTACTCACCACGCAATCCTAAAATAACATGTTGCGGCCAGGAAGTAGTGATATCAACTGCCACACGCTGGTTCACAAAATCTTGCTCGCTTATAGAAGCTATATCATATTGCGTTTTATTTGCCGTGATTTCATACTCTAGATCTACATCTATGTAATCTCTTAAACTATACTCAAATGTAAGACTAGGCGAAAAACTTAAATTATCTGATTGAAAAGCCACACCGTTAGTAAAACCTTTATCTACAGAAATGCTTGCATCTAAACTTAAATCAAAGCCTATTTCTCTAGCATCTTTTTTCCATGTTTTTGAAAAACTAGAATAAAGATAACCGTTATACTCTCCATTTATGTTAGTATATGTAGTGGTTCTTATTAGATCTAAATCTGTAGTCGTAATCGCTGCAACACTATTATCTGTATAAGTAAATCCACCACCAGAATAGAAACCAGAACCTTTTTCCCAATCATAACGACTTAAATTAAAGTACACATTATGTCGTTGACTAGCATCTAGATCTGGGTTACCTATAACTATATTTTGTGGGTTTGTAGTATTTTCTACAGGCTGCAACTGTCGTACACTAGGTATATTTACACTATTGCGGTAATTTAAATATACTCTACCAAACTTGCCAAATTTATAACTAAGGTTTGCTCGGACATAAGGGTCTGTAAATTCTTTCTCAAAACTAGTACTCAATAATTGATCTTCACTATCTAGTGTTTGATAAATAACTCCTGCACTTACATCTAGTCTTAAATCATTTTTCTTATACCTTAATCCTACACTAGGTCTTTGCTGTGTATTTTTAACCTCATAATCATTACTTAGCGTCGTATTGAAAACTAAATTACCAGATCCATCTCTATCAAAAATACTTCTCTGATTAGTCTCTTTTCCTGCTTCAAAATTATAATTCAAAACCAGTCCCATAGTTTCTGTAAGCTTCTTATTGAGATATGGAGTTATGGAAAAGCTTTGTGAATCTGACTCTTCATCTATTAATTGATCTTGAACCTCTGGGGTCTCAGGATTACCTGCTGTATCAAAAGTGGTTGTCGTACTATTAAAATCACTTTGTGAATCACTGTTATTTTTATTTACGTTCCCATAAAAACCGTAGTTAGTACCTTTTTCTTGAGTTCTTCTAGACAGATTCATACTGGCACTATAAGACCTACTTTTGGAATCTGATATAGAAGATGTATTAACGCTATTGATATTATTGCCATTTTCATCACTAGAAAGCGAACTACTCGTACTATCACTATAGTTATCTGAAATGTTTATGTTAGGCCTTACACTAATAGTGGTAAGAGTATCTGGTTTAACTTCAACACGGCCACTTATTCTATGACTATTTCCAGATCTATCACCACGGCTAGAACTTTCTGTATTAAATGTTCTATCTGGTAAGAACGTAGTACGACGACTATCAGACGCTGATTTTGTATCATTACCTCCATAAAAGTAGTTTACAGACGCACTTACGGTTTTACCCCAATCGTTAGACATATTAAGTCCAGCGCTATCGCTAGAAGTAATACCACCACTACCACCAAAGTTGACACCATTAACACCAAAACTACCGTTACTACTTCTAGATATAGAATAAGCACTGCTGCCCATGGCGTCATATATCTCATCAAAGGAGAATCCGGGACTATTTATATTGTTACTACTTCCTAGAACACTTAATTTAAAATCTTCATTAAAATAATTAACGATACCACTCATAGAGTACCTATCATCAGTACCGCCACCAGCTGTTAATCGCGAGAACCAACCTTTGTTTTTATCTTCGTCTATGGTTATGTTAATCTCACTTACGTTAGCATCTCCATCTTCTCCATTTGCTTTTTGGGCATCAGTTTTAGACTCTGTCACCTGGATTTTATCAATAATTTCTTTAGGTAAATTTTTGAGAGCAATTTGTGGATCATCGCCGAAGAATTCTTTACCGTTTACTAAAATCTTAGAAACCTCTTTACCATTTACGGTGATTTTACCGTCTTTATCAACCTTCACTCCTGGCAGCTCTTTCATCACATCTTCCAGAGTAGCATCTGCTTTTGTATTAAACGACTTTGCATTAAATTCTAAAGTATCTTGTTTTACAGTTATAGGTGCTTTACGAGCGGTTACCACGATGCTGTTAAGAGACTCTATATCACTATTAAGGTAAATAGCACCTAGATCTAACTCACGCCCATCGTTAAGGTTTATTGTTTTAGAATAATTTTTATATCCTTGAAAAGAGGCTATAAGCGCTACTTTTTCATAAGCCGTATTACCGGATAAGGTAAAGACACCTTCTATATCGGTAATAGAATAAGTTATTAAAGTAGAGTCCTTAACACTCTCTAGATAAACAGTTGCGCTTAGGAGCTTTTCATTAGTTAAAGAATCGCTTACGATTCCCTTAATAGTAAATTGCTGTGCTTGTGACGAGAAAGAAAAAGCCATTAAAAAAACGGCAACAAAGAGTAACCTCATAGTTGAGCGGTATGGTTAG
Organism: Nonlabens sp. Asnod2-A12; assembly: GCF_045063745.1. Classification (NCBI taxonomy): domain Bacteria; kingdom Pseudomonadati; phylum Bacteroidota; class Flavobacteriia; order Flavobacteriales; family Flavobacteriaceae; genus Nonlabens; species Nonlabens sp. Asnod2-A12. The sequence goes on from NZ_JBEFOB010000003.1 coordinate 1,767,540, forward strand.
TTAGTTATGGTCTAGAGGGAAACGCAATGTTATTAGTAAAATTTTAACGTCGCGCTATTCTTAACAATTTCTTAAGAAACCACAAGCCCATTATCTAACTCTCCATTAAGAGCATAAAAAAAGCATCCTTTTCAGAATGCTTTTTTAAATAATATAAAATCTCTTTTACTTTTTTCTCATGTATACACTAATCGGCACACCATTGAAATCAAAATGTTTTCTCAATTGATTTTCTAGATATCTTTTATAAGAATCTCTTACATACTGTGGTAAGTTACAGAAAAATGCAAACTGCGGCTGTGGTGTAGGTAATTGAGTAATAAATTTAATTTTCACAAACTTACCCTTTAATGATGGCGGTGGATAATTCTCAATTAATGGAAGTAACACCTCATTAAGTTGACTCGTTTTAATCTTTTTACTACGGTTTTTATAAACCGCAACAGCAGTTTCAATAGCTTTATGAATACGTTGTTTATTCATTACAGAAATAAAGACAATGGGCACATCTGTAAAAGGCTCCATTTCTTTTCTAATCATTGCCTCGTACTCCTTAGCCGTGTTAGTTTCTTTATCAACCAGATCCCATTTATTCACTAGAACAACGATTCCTTTACGATTGCGCTCTGCTAACCAAAAAATATTTTGCACCTGACCATCAAATCCTCTAGTTGCATCCAGCATAAGTATACAAACATCTGCATGTTCTATAGCTCTTACACTACGCATTACACTATAAAATTCTAGATCTTCACGTACTTTTTTCTTTCTTCTAATACCAGCCGTGTCGACTAGATTAAATTCAAAACCAAAACGATTATATTTTGTATCTATAGAATCTCTTGTAGTACCAGCGATATCTGTAACGATATATCTTTCTTCACCTATAAGTGCATTGATAAAAGAGCTTTTACCAGCATTAGGCCTTCCTACTACAGCAAATCGCGGTAAATCATCTACCTTTTCTTCTTCTGTATCTGGTAATATTTTCACTACCTCGTCTAATAAATCACCAGTACCACTACCATTCATACTAGAAATAGAATAATACTCACCTAGACCTAGGTTATAGAATTCATAAGCATCTTGCTCACGTTGATTATTATCTACTTTATTAACTACTAGAAATACAGGCTTAGTCACCTTGCGCAATAAGGTTGCTACATCTTCATCCATAGGAGTAATGCCTTCTTCAGCATTAACCATAAAAAGAATCGCGTCTGCCTCATCAATAGCTAGCTCAACCTGCTGGTCTATCTCTTCTTCAAAAATATCATCACTACCGACTACATAGCCACCAGTATCAATAAGAGAAAACTCTTTACCATTCCAGTCACTTCTTCCATAATGTCTATCTCTAGTTACTCCACTTACAGAATCAGTGATCGCCTCTCTCCTTTGAATCATACGATTAAAAAGAGTTGACTTACCTACATTAGGTCTTCCTACTATTGCTACTATACTCATGATGGCATTTTTTGCGTCTGCAAAGGTAGTTTTTTATTGAGGATTAGCGTACTAGCTAGGTTAAGATGTTTGATAAAAATTCCGCTTTCGCGAAAGCGAGCTAAACACCAACCAAATTGCGCCATAAAAGCCTGAAGTCTAGATCTTACTTTTTGCGATCTATTACATAATCCACCATCATTCTAAGCGAATTCTTATATTCAGACTCTGGGTAGGTATTTAAGATAGCAAGTGCCTCTTCCTTATATTGATACATAGCCTTTATCGCATAGTCTAAACCGCCGTTATTCTTAACAAAATCGACAACCTGACGCACTCTTTTCTTATCTCGATTATGCTTTTTAACTGAGTTGATAAGCCATTTTTTATCTTTAGCACTAGCATTATTAAGACAATAAATTAATGGCAATGTCATTTTTTGCTCCTTAATATCTATTCCAGTAGGCTTTCCTATACGCTCATTTCCATAATCAAAAAGATCATCTTTGATCTGAAATGATATCCCTATAAGCTCGCCGAATTTGCGCATCTTCTCCACGTCTTCACTTTCTGGAGAGACAGCGCCAGCACCTAGACTACAACATGCAGCTATTAAAGTGGCCGTTTTTTTACGAATGATGTCATAATAGACATCTTCTGTAATATCTAGGCGTCTAGCCTTTTCTATTTGCAGTAATTCACCTTCACTCATCTCACGTACAGCAACGCTTATGATTTGTAAAAGGTCAAAATCTTTGTTATCAATACTAAGAAGTAGCCCTTTAGAAAGTAAGTAATCACCTACTAGAACGGCTATTTTATTTTTCCATAAAGCATTTACAGAGAAAAAACCTCTACGCTTTAAACTATCGTCCACCACGTCATCATGGACTAGTGTTGCTGTATGAATAAGTTCTATAACAGATGCACCGCGATAAGTACGCTCATTAACCTGTCCATTACCCACCATTTTTGCTACTAAAAAGACAAACATAGGGCGCATTTGTTTCCCCTTACGGTTTACTATAAAATGCGTTATGCGATTTAATAAAGCAATACGTGAAGCCATAGAAAGATGAAACTTCTTTTCAAAAAGCTCCATTTCATGAGCTATAGGCTCTTTTATTTGCTCTACTATCTTCATAAGGTTGCAAATATAAGACTACCACGTTTATCTATTAAATAGAATGCTATTTTAACAGATTATGTTAGTAGTGATTACTTCATTGAACAAACGCACATGTCAATACGTCTGATTTAACCTACTAGATAACGAAAATATGTTAATTTAATACTAATTAATAATGATTTACTCGTAATAATCTGTTTAATAAACCTTGAAATCTTATATATTTATCGCTTATTCAAAAAATTCCATAACTATGAAAAAAATTACTCTATTACTGATATGTTTAGTATCATTCAGTACTTACGCCCAATATCTTGCAGAAGGTTTTGAAGGAGCTGCATTTCCACCTACAGGATGGTCAGTGGTTAACACAAATGCAAATCAAAACTGGCAAGTCATTTCTGGACTTCAGGACGGATCAGGTAACCAAACAGTATCACCAACCGAAGGCGCTCTTGCAGCAGCAGTTTTATTTGACGTAGCACAACAAAACGAAACACTTACCACACCAGCAATAAACCTTACAGGAGCAACAGCACCACAATTGATCTTTGACGCTAATATTAGCTATGCTTGGGCAGTTTCTCCAAATGACAACTTTGACGTTACTGTATCAGTTGTACAAGGATCCACTACTACGCCTATATGGACTGAAGCAGATTTAGGAGTTTTTAATGGCCAACAATGGTATGAAATCATTTTAGATTTAACCCCTTATGTAGGGTCCACTATTAACTTAGAATTTAATTACAATGGTGCAGACGGCGACTATGTAGTTATTGATGATATCAAAGTAGAGGAACAAGCTACCGCAGTACCAGAAGCTACTGCTACTCCAACTCCAGCAGATATGTCGACTGGTGTAATAGTAGACACAGCAGATGGAGCTGACACAAACACTACTCCAGATAACGCCGTAACATTTGCATGGTCAACACCTCGTGTACCAGGTAGTGTAGCACCAACCGAATATGAATTCTTCTTAGGTGACTCTCCAACTACTTTAGCGTCTTTAGGTACTATACCGACTACAGTTCTAACGATACCAGTTCAAGGATTCTTTTACAACACAACTTATTATTGGCAAGTAATAGCTAGAAATAGTGCAGGTGATGCCATAAACAGTTCGGTTTGGAGCTTTACAACGGAAGCAGGCACAATATCAGCGCCTTTAGACTCTACTACTCCTACACCAGCAAACTTTGCGACAAATGTTGCTATAGACGCTACAAATACTGACGCAGTTACTCTTTCATGGACTCCTGCAACAACTGGAGACGCTGCCGAGGTTTACCTTGTTTCTTTAAGCACTGACCCTACTACCCTAAACGTTTTAGGATCTACGGCAGGAACTACTGCTACTATTACAAATATGCTAGCTGGTACAACTTATTACTGGCAAATACAGCCTCGTAATGTAGGTGGACTTAATGAAACTACACCAGTATGGAACTTTACAACTGCAGGTACTGCTTCTATCGATGAGAATCAAGAGTCTTTCTTTACTCTTAGCCCTAATCCTGCTACCAATGTATTGAATATTGTGAGTCAAGAAACAATCAAAAACGCAACCATCTTTAACGGATTAGGTCAGCTAGTACAAAGTAACGCTTCAGTTACAGCTAGTCAAATTGACATCAGTCAATTAAGTAGTGGTTTATACTTATTAAAACTAGAAAGCGATAAAGGAACTGACACGGTTAGATTCATAAAAAACTAATCCCAATTCAAATACTTTCCAAAGAAAAGCACCTCAATTGAGGTGCTTTTTTATGCTTAAGAATTAATTCTCTATGCTAGAAAAGAATTACTAATTAACTTACTGTTGTTTATTAGCCAGTTGACCACAAGCTGCATCGATATCCTTACCTCTGCTCCTTCTAACATTAACAACTATACGGTTGCGTTCTAGTTGTGATCTATACATTTCTATAGCCTTGGGGCTAGCTTGTTCAAATCTAGGATCATCTATAGAGTTATATTCAATAATATTTACCTTACAAGGTATAACCTTACAGAATTTAACCAATTCATGTACATCTTCTTCTGTATCATTAATACCTTTCCACACCACATATTCATAAGTAACCTTTGTACCAGTCTTATCATACCAGTATTTTAAGGCATCTTTTATGTCAGACAATGGGAACTGTTCATTGAACGGCATGATCTTAGTACGCTTTTCATCTATTGCACTATGTAATGAAAGCGCTAGATTAAACTTAGGGCCGTCATCAGCAAGTTTTTTCATCATCTTAGGAACTCCACTGGTAGAAAGAGTTATACGCTTAGGAGACATTCCTAAACCATCTTCACCTGTAATCTTTTCTATAGATTTAAGAACATTGTTATAATTCATCAACGGCTCACCCATACCCATAAACACAATATTAGATAAAGGAATATTATGGTACAGTCTACTTTGTTGATCTATAGCTATAACCTGATCATAAATCTCATCTGGTTGCAAGTTTCTCATACGTTTTAATCTTGCAGTAGCGCAAAATTCACAATTAAGACTGCAACCTACTTGAGAAGACACACAAGCTGTGGTTCTAGTAGCAGTAGGTATAAGTACAGACTCTACAGTTAGACCGTCATGAAGTTTAACTGCATTTTTTATTGTACCATCTTCACTCCTCTGCATATCGTCCACCCTAATGTGATTGATAACAAAATGCTCTTCAAGAAACGCTCTCGTATCTTTAGAAACATTAGTCATATCGTCAAATGAATGCGCACCTTTTTTCCATAACCATTCATAAACCTGGTTACCTCTAAAAGCCTTATCTCCATTTTCAGTGAAATAATCTCTAAGTTGATCTTTAGTAAGTGATCTAATATCTTTCTTCTTCTCTTTCAAAATAGTATATAAAAAAAAACGCATTGCAAAATTACATGATCTTGCAACGCGTTTTGTATGAAATCTTAACTTTATTACTTTTTAACTAAGTCTAATATTTAAGTAATTAGATTTTAGAAATCTTTTCTGTTATAGAGTTATTTCCGTCTTCAACTTTTAAGAAATAAATACCGCTAGATAAATTTTGAATATCTAATTGATTCTCTATTTGGTTAAAAGAACCAGAACGTATCAACTTACCAGAAAGATCATAAACTCCATAACTAGCAGGATTCTCTAACACAACATTAAAAATACCTCTAGATGGATTAGGGTACAATTGAATATTCATGATAGTATTTACTTCATCATTACTTAATACATCATAATAATCTCCATTTACAAACGTAGCACCAGTATTATCTGGATCTAACCAATCTCTCAATCGAGTAGCTGAATTAAAACCTCCTGCCCAAGATGTATCCATTCTACCATAATAATCTGGAGCACCATTATCAGTTGTTCCATTACCATCCGTTCCAGTACAAGCTGCACCACCGCCTAGCAATTGACCTACTATTTGACCATTTTGATTTACAAGGCAACTACCAGAAGACCCTCCTTCAGTTACTCCGTAATCCCAATCAGATATAGTCCAACAAGCAACACCTGTCACTGTTTGGGCAAAAGTAAATTGATCATTACGAGCTAACTTCATAATATCTCCAGATGGGTGATGAAAACTAATTTGTGAAGAAGCTGCAGAGCTTCCGTTATTCCATCCACCATAATAAAGATTCCATATTGCTGGCGGAGTTTGATTAATTTCCAATAGCGCTACATCACTCGCTCCTCTATTAGCTTTTAACGTAGCTCCAGTTAGTATTCTTCTAGGATTAAAGTCACCAAATGTATCACTAGTAGTTGCACAATCTGGTGTATTTGTAAACCAATCGAAACCGAAAGACAAATTACTCGCATTATAAGATGTTGAAGAACCATCAGCAGTTGAAAGACAGTGATTTGCCGTTAAAAAATAAGGCGTAGCATCTTCTCTTACATTATTTACTAATGTCCCGGTACACAAGCCATTACCGTTAATAATAACCCTAGCAACAGCATGTCTATAGTTATTTCTAATAGTAGTCCAATCTTGACCATTTGATGATCCCTGATTTGGGTCACACATCATATCAACATTACAACTTCCAGATTCATTCAACTTAAGAAAACTAACTTCTTCTTCACCAAAACCTCTATAGCCATGGACTACATTTTCAATAGATATACGACCTTGATTTTTTACAGATGCTGGTTCATAATACTCCAACCAGATGTTGTCTCCATAAACAATCCAAGAACCTAATATACCGTCTTCTTGATTTTCTTTGTGAGTATAAGGACCTATTTTATCAGTGTGACCATCATTATATAAATACAACTCGGCACCTACAGGAAGCTCGTATCGATCAAACAATAAGTTTATAGTTTTAGCACCTGACGACTCTATATTTAACCTCCATAATCTATCACCGTTATCTAAATCTGACCACTGACCAGAATTGAACAAATTAAGGTCAACAGGGATTTTCTCTCCAAATCTATATGGCTTAGTCAATTCAAAGCTCGCTAAAGCATCTTCTTGTTCCAAAGTCGCTTGATCAAACTGAGGCATTGATATTTTTTGTGGCTGACTTTTAAAAGTCAAATCCCAGCCGCGTGGAGTTGCTTCGTTTGTTACTTGTGCTAGAGCTATTTGAGAAACAAATAAAACAGCTATAAAGTATAATTTTTTCATTATAAAATAGTTTTAAGGGAATGATGGCAAGATAATTCAATGTTAGTATTCCACATAATTTCTTAGGTTAAATTGTTAATATAAACATAAACCTTTGATAACATTAATTAACTCTTCTTATAAATGAAAATCAAAAAAAATGCCACAAGTAAAACTTGTGGCATTTTAAAATAATGAGTTTTATTTATTATTAATCAATAATAAGCATCGCATCACCATATGTACTGAATTTATAATCTTCTTTAAGTGCTACTTCATAGGCCTTCTTAAGTAGATCATAACCTGCAAATGCAGCTGCTTGCATCATTAAAGTAGATTTTGCAGGGTGAAAGTTAGTAATCATACTATTTGCAATAGAAAAATCATAAGGAGGGAAAATAAATTTATTAGTCCACTCATCAAATGTATTTAAACGACCATTACTACTCACAGCACTTTCTAAAGTACGCATAGTTGTAGTACCTACAGCACAAACATTCCTTTTATTATCCAGCGCTTCATTAACTGCAGCACAAGTTTCTTCTGTAATAAAAGCTTGCTCACTGTCCATTTTATGTTTAGATAGATCTTCTACTTCTACAGGTGCAAATGTACCTAAACCTATATGCATAGTAACCGTAGCCATCTTAACACCTTTAATCTCTAGACGCTTTAATAAATGCTTAGAAAAGTGCAAACCTGCAACCGGTGCCGCTACAGCCCCTTCTTTCTTAGCAAAAATAGTTTGGAAACGTTCTTCATCTTCTGGCTCTACTTCTCTATTTAACTCTTTAGGAAGCGGTGTTTCTCCTAAATCTTTAAGAGCCTGTCTAAACTCCTCGTAACTACCATCATAAAGAAAACGCAAAGTACGTCCTCTAGATGTAGTGTTATCAATAACCTCAGCGACCAGACTCTCGTCATCACCGAAATATAATTTATTACCTATTCTTATTTTTCTAGCAGGATCTACTAAAACGTCCCACAATTTTGTTTCAGGATTAAGTTCTCTAAGTAAGAAAACCTCGATTCTAGCACCAGTCTTTTCCTTATTACCATATAATCTGGCAGGAAAAACCTTAGTGTCATTCATCACAAAAATGTCATCTTCATTAAAATAGTCTATCACATCCTTAAACATCTTGTGTTCAATTTCTCCAGTTTTCTTGTGCAAGACCATTAACTTAGACTCATCTCTATTTTCTGCTGGATATTGTGCTATGCGATCTTCTGGCAGATCGTAACCAAATTGTGATAACTTCATTAATTCCTTTTTATTATAAGCTGCAAATATACGATTTGCGCATAGGCCTTGTCAAGTAAATAAGCGCTTAAATTTCTGTAATCCTTACATTTACCTTATTAAGGTCATTATAAAAGTTTTTATAACTTTTTGTTACTACCATCGCCTCGTTAATAATGAGCTCTGTTTTCATGCACAACGGCGCAAATGCCATTGCCATTCTATGATCTTGGTAAGTGTCCACAGTTACCTCTGGATTAAAACTAGATGGGGTTTTAAAATGTAATTTTATAGAGTCGTTAGTTGTTGTTATCTCGCTTTCGCGAAAGCGTGCCCCAACAGTTTTCATTGCCTCTATACGATCTGTCTCTTTAATTTTAAGAGTATGTAAACCTGTTAATTGCGCATCTACACCTAGTCCTAAACAAGTAGCAAATATCGTTTGAGCCTGATCTGGTTCATTAGTTAGGTCCAACATGACCATATCTGGCAGTTGCTGATCTATTTTTACTAGACGAATTCCATTTTCAACAAAAACAGTTTCCACACCTAGTGGTTTATATATTTGAACCAACTCACTATCTCCTTGCAACGAGTTATCTTGGTAAAAAGAAAGACTCATTTCATACCCTACTTCTTGCATCGCTACCCAACTGTACCAGTAGCCGGCACTACTCCAGTCGCTTTCTACTAGAGCGTTAGTAATAGCATTATTATGTAATGGCTTTACCTCAATAAGTTCATTAACCTTTTGGGTACTACTTGCTAATTCTACAACCTTATTACCTGATGAGAAATTAACATTTACACCAAGTTGTTTCAAGATATCTACCGTCATTTCTAGATAAGGTCGCGAGGTTAGGTCTCCATAAATTTCTAGCTGAAGTCCGTTCTCAAAACTGGGTGCTATTAACAGTAAGGCTGTAAGAAACTGACTGGACACACTACCGTCTACCGACAGTTTACCACCCTGAATCTTTTTCCCATTAATTTTTAAGGGTGGAAACCCTTCTTTTTCAAGATATGACACCTCTGCTCCTAAAGAGTTAAGTGCATCTACTAGTATACCTATAGGACGTTGTTTCATGCGATCACTACCAGTCAAAGTAATTTCTCTATCTTCTTGAGAAGCAAAGAAAGCTGTCCCAAATCTCATCGCGGTACCTGCATGTCCTATATCAAGAATGCTTTCTTCACTTTTTAAGACATGACTTAAATGATCACTATCATCACTGTCTGATAAATTATCAATGTCTAAATTTTTATAAAGCGCTTGCAATATCAACCAGCGATTACTTTCACTTTTTGATCCTGAAATAGTTAATGCCACATGCCCTCTAGGCATTTCTACTTTATGCAATCTTAAATCCATGTATTAAGATTTTAGTTTTTCATTATTATGATGTCTATCGTGATCGCGCTCTGTCTTAATCTGTAATTTTTTATTAAAAGATGCCTCTAGATCTGTTCCTGTCTGATTTGCAAGACATAGAACCACAAACATCACATCTGCCAGTTCTTCTCCTAGATCTTTATTCTTATCACTTTCTTTCTCGCTTTGCTCCCCATATCTTCTTGCTATAATACGCGCCACTTCACCTACTTCTTCTGTAAGTTGTGCCATATTAGTAAGTTCATTAAAGTAACGTACTCCATGCTGCTTGATCCACTGATCAACCTGCTCTTGTGATTTCTTAATACTCATATTATATTTTTTTGAGGACTATTTTTTGAGCGTCTAAGTCTATCATACTGATATAAAACTTTCTCCATGATTCATAATTTTCTGGAGCTATAAGAGGCTTTTTGATATCAAATATTGCTCTAGTAACAATCTCTTCTCCTTTATTCTCTACAATGTAAGTATAAGAACCTACCTTATCTCCATAGACTATTTTTGTTACTTCAGGAATAGACTCTACTTCATATCCATCTGGTATTTTTAAACTAACAACTGTAGTTGTCTTTAATGGAAAAATCAAATCAACTGGTAACTTCCTGCTCTCTCTTTTAAATGGATTCTCTTCATTAGACTCAAATAATAAAGGTGAAATATACACTTTACCACCGACAACATCTATACCTTCATTATATTCAATATCATATTTAAACGTTAGTGGTTCTAATGGTTCATTTAAATTAATTACCTGAAGATTATCTATATCTAAACCTGCTTCTTCATTAATCAAAAAGTTTTCCATACTCTCCATATTTTTTTCGGCCTGTTTATACCTTGTACGATAAGCGATATATTCTGTCTGTCGCTTTTGAACATTGCCAGAAAAAGTCATATCATCATTTAACTCTACAGACAACATTACAGTTTCATTAGATATATTTTGTTGATTTAACTCGATCCATGAAGAATCTCCATTTTCTTGTATTAATCTACCTAACCAATTAGCAGCTCTTAAAGGCAAAAGATTAGGAGCGATATAAGTTTCAGTAGCGTCTAACAAAACAGTCTTATTATCTATTTTTACGTGAGCAACCACATAATTAAATCCATTCTGCGTTGGGAATAAAGGAATCCCGTTATCTCTAGAACTAACTAGAACAGGGTTTGCATCTAAGCCAACTTCTCTTAACATAGCTATTAACATCAAATTAATTTCGGCTATGTTACCAGAGCCTTCTTTGTAAGCTTTTCTTACACCATCTGAAACAAACTTACCATAAACACCATTCCACTTCACCTTATTTTTTACAAATCGAAAAACTTTAACTAACTTTTCTTCTTGAGTAGACTCGTCAGATATTGTTTTATCTAAATCATCTTTAAAATAATTATTAATATTAAGCTGGTCACCAAACTTATTATTTGCCGAAATAGTTTTTGATACTGCTTGCCAAGTCGTTGAAAAATTTTCATACGGAGAATTAGGGAATCTAGTTCCAGAAAGTTCAATAATTAATTTAGCTCGATAATTTTCTAAATTACCAGACATAGGTTCACTATCAAGCGCAGGAATATTTCTTCCGTTTAACTCCAACAATTCATTTTCAATATTTATTCGTTGAGTATCAAAATTTGTTTTAGTTTCAAATCTAGTTGAAACACGATTTTTAGTAGTCAAATTAATAGTTCCTCTTACAGGCTCTCTATTGATTGTTGGGATATAAGAAGCTTGAGGATTAAACAACACGTTATACAAATAAAATTCCACTAATAGAACCTTAACATCTTGTTGAAGAATAGGGACATTTTTTTGTAAATCAATATCGTCTATACTAGGAAATGGCGAATCAATAAAATATTTATACTCAATAACCGACCCTATCCTAACATTAGGCATAGTAAAAGATTGCATTTTCCAATTATCGTTAAGCTTATCATCAAACGCACCTGATTTTTTTAATTTGGTTTTTTCTATCTTACCATCCACTAAATTATACGTTGCTCCTTTGAGCCCTCGTAAAACCTCTCGATTTTTACCGCTTTTATCCCAAAGCCGCACTCTTTTAGTAGCATACTCTATTCCTGCCTCGTTGTTAATTTTAATACGCTCATGTATTTCACGATTTTGAACAAAACCCTCACCTTTCTCATATCTAAAATTAACATCTACATTTCTATAAATGAAAATAGCATCGTGCTCAACAGAGTCAGTAGCTTCTAATTCAAAATCAACATTAGAAACCTTATCAAAATCTAAATTTTGAGCAAGGCCTGTAAAAGATGCTAATACCGTAACTAATAGTAATTTTATTTTCATTTATTGCCTTTTTAATACCGCTTTAATTTTATCGTGTTTTACTATCTGTGACCTAAACTCTCTATATGAATCATAATCGTTTTTAGAAAAAACACCTTTATTTATCTGTAAAAATCGCACGACATTTACACCTCCTTTATTTTCTACAACTTCTAAACTATACTTACCGAATTTAGTTTCTAAGCTAATCTTTTCTGGTAACGCTTCAATAGACACACCTTTTTCTAGAGCTATATGGTACTCATCTCTATCTATGTAACCATGATCTATCTTAAAATCAAATTTACGCTCTTCGTACTTAGCAGGAATATTAGTGTTGCGATTAAAAAACACAGGTTTAAACAATAATAAACCTCCTGTTTTCCTAGCATAACGTGGAGATGTTATCTCAACATTTTCAATAAATTTCACTTTTTCCTTATCGTTAATAATTTCTGAATTCTCAACTACAAGCCCATTCAGTTCTCCCCACAACTCTTGATAGGCTATTTTTCTTTTTTCTTTAGTCTTGTCCTTGATAAATTCTCTAAAAGAGTATCGATACCCTTCTGTTATCATTTGAATACTGGCTGTTATAGTCCCATTAGAGTTAATAAAAACCTCTGCATAAGTTCCCTGAACATTACTCTCAGTAGGATAAGATGTAGTATGAAGAATCTCTCCACCTGCATCACTTACGACTAAGGCATCTCTATCGTCTGTCCATCCTGCTATATAACCAAAAGGATTTGTTTTACTCGTGCACTCTAACCAGATGTTCTTTTCATCATCAAGTTGTGGTACATATAAAATCATGTGATTTCCCTGTGTAGAAGAAAAGCTTTTATCCACACTACGTATATTACTATCTCCATAAATAATTGCGTGATGAGACTCTATCCCTACTTCATTCAATAAAGCTTTGGTATAATTAGACAGTCCTTTACAATCTCCATAAGCTACATTATGCACGCTCATTGCATCTATAGGTTTCCAGCCACCTATGCCTACTTGTACACTTATATAACGAGACCTTTCTTGCATGAATTCATATACTATTTTTGCTTTTTCTCTTTGACTTTTAGCGTCTTTAGTAAGTGTTTTCACCTCATCAATAACCTCTTTAGGTAACTCTCCAACATCAGACAATAATTCATCATTCATCCATTTACCAAAATCTTTCCAGTCATTATTTACACCTGCTACACCTTTCATATTAAACTCTTTCATCGCAATTTTCACAATTGGTCCATAAGTATCGAACCCTGGACTGTAGGCCTGTGGTACAAGTGCGGTTAAGTTAGTCGCTGTATAATTTAAATTACCGTTCTTAGTTATAGCATAATCATCTAGATGAGATTCTTTGAACTTCACCTCAATCCCTGAATTATTGATCACTTGATAATTTGAAGATTGCGTACTCACATAAAAATATTCTAACGGCACCCAACTAGGTAGAAAAGCCGTAGTACTATATTCTACGGTAGAAGTAAAATGAATCGTAAATGGGTAGTCGCGAGGTGTATAGTCTAAATACTTTACTCGATTATCACTATATAAAGTCCCGTTAGAAACTGCACTTACATCCTTAAAGTCCTTTTCTTTAATTCTAACAACTTTATTACCTACAGCATCATAAATTGTAGCCTCTATCTCATCTACCTTAGTATCTTCATCATAAGATTCTGCCGCATTGATATCTGACAATCCTTTTTTATTTAACACTGTAACCACTCTATCTGTCGTCACTTCAACATCATCAAAATCTTTAATAACAATGGAAATGTTGTTTTTTCTAATAACAGCATTAGCATTTTTTAAAAGCTCTGCTGGTATATTTTGAGAAGATTGGTATTCTATGTCTTGTGCTTTAAGAGTGTGAGAAACAGATAAGCAAAAAACAAATAGTAGTAATAGTTTTTTCATAACATCTCAAAGAAAATAAAATTATGTTTAACAACCATAATAAAAGAGAGAAGTTAATTAATAAAAATAAAATTACCTACTCTTACTGTCTACAGTAAGAGTTACCGGACCGTCGTTAAGCAATTGAACTTTCATATCAGCTCCGAATTTTCCTGTGGCTATATTTTTGTTCAGCTTTCGCGAAAGCGAATCTATAAAAGCCTCATATAAAGGTATTGCTACCTCTGGTCTTGCAGCCTCTATATAACTAGGTCTATTGCCTTTTTTTACATTTGCAAATAAGGTGAATTGGGATATCAATAGTACATCACCATCAGTATCTTTTACACTATGATTCATCTTACCATCTGCATCTGAGAAGATTCTCATACCAGTTATCTTATTAACTAACCAGTCTATATCTTCTTGCGCATCTCCATCTGTAATTCCTAATAAAACAAGGAGTCCGTCACCTATCTCTCCATGAATTTGTTCTTCTATGGTAACGCTTGCACTAGTAACTCTTTGTATTACTACTCTCATGGTTGCGCCTGGTGTTTATCCTGACGGTAATTTTCTTCGTCTCCATTTACTATTTGCACATAGCTCTCATAGCGACTTAATACCATCTCGCCGTTTTCTACTGCTTCTTTTACTGCACATTTAGGCTCTTCTATGTGCATGCAATTATGGAATTTACAGTCTTGTTTTAACTCTTGAATTTCTGGGAAGTAATCTCCTATTTCTTCCTTTTCCATATCTACTACTCCAAAACCTTTTATACCTGGCGTGTCTATAAGACGTGCGCCAAAATCCAAATCAAACATTTGTGCAAATGTGGTGGTATGCTGACCTTGTTTGTGCTGTTCTGAAATTTGTTTTGTTTTTATCTGTAATCCTGGTTGTACAGCATTTGCTAGTGTACTTTTTCCTGCTCCACTATGACCTGCAAACATACTGGTCTTATCCTTCATCTTTTCCTTTATTATATCTATATTTTTACCGCTAGCAGCACTTATAGCTATACATTCATAACCTATAGATTTATAAAGACTCATTAAATATCGTACCTCATCCAGCTCTGTCATGGTAAGTAATTCTTCTCCAGTTTCTGGATCTATCATTACTTCACCCTGGTCATCATTATAAGTATCTACTTTATTAAAAGCGATAACTACTGGTATGTGATAAGCTTCGGCAGTGACAAGGACACGATCTATAAAAGAGGTAAATGTGGGCGGATTATTTAAGGTAACCAATAAAAAAAGCTGATCTACATTTGAAGCTATAATATGAGTTTGTTTAGAAAGATTTACCGACTTGCGTACGATATAATTATCTCTCTCTTCTATCACATTAATAATTCCTATTTCTTCATCTCCTTTTTTCTCAATCTCAAACTGTACTTTATCACCTACAGCAACAGGATTAGTACTTTTAATCCCTTTTAAACGGAATTTCCCTTTAATCCTACAAGAGTAAAATGCGTTATCCTCACCTTTTACTTCGTACCAGCTACCTGTTGACCTATAAACAATTCCAGTCATTAATTAAGTTGTATTTTCTGCATATCACAAAATTACGCTTTTTAAAGCTAAAGAGATTTTTCTAAAAATCAAAAAGGACAGAAATTAATCTGCCCTTATGAATGTAGTAATTTAATTATTAATCACCTTTTCTTGATGCACAATAGATTCTTGGTGCACTGCTTTAAAAACACGCAGTATAAACTCTTCACTTAAAC
Organism: Nonlabens sp. Asnod2-A12; assembly: GCF_045063745.1. Classification (NCBI taxonomy): domain Bacteria; kingdom Pseudomonadati; phylum Bacteroidota; class Flavobacteriia; order Flavobacteriales; family Flavobacteriaceae; genus Nonlabens; species Nonlabens sp. Asnod2-A12. The sequence goes on from NZ_JBEFOB010000003.1 coordinate 1,783,321, forward strand.
CTTGCTCTTCTCCAGCGAGAATCATTTTACCTAAAATCTCATTCCATCTTTTAGATTGTAAAACAGCAACGTTACGCTCTTTTTTAAGTTCTCCTATAGCATCGGCAGTTTTCATTCTTTTACCTAATGTCTCAATAATAGAATTATCTATAATATCGATTTGGGCTCTAAGAACACCTAACTTAGACTGGTAACCTACTTCATCATCTTGCTCTTTTCTTATGCGTAAATCCTTGAATATTTGGATAAGAGAATCTGGCGTTACCTGCTGTGCTGCATCACTCCATGCATTATCTGGATCGTAATGCGTCTCTATCATTAAACCGTCAAAGTTTAAATCTAGTGCCGTTTGCGATACTTCTAGTATCATATCTCTTTTACCAGTAATGTGTGATGGGTCACATATTAAAGGTATATCTGGATAGCGTGTTTGGAAATCGACAGCTATTTGCCATTCTGGATTATTACGGTACTTTGACTTATCATAGGTAGAAAAACCTCTATGGATAACACCTAGGTTTTTAATATTTGCCGTATGAAAGCGCTCTACAGCACCTATCCATAGTGCTAGATCTGGATTTACTGGATTCTTAACCAGTACCACTTTATCCGTTCCCTCAAGAGCATCTGCTATTTCTTGAACTATAAAAGGACTTACAGTAGACCTTGCTCCTATCCATAATAAATCTATATCATGTTCTAGTGCTAGTTCTACGTGAGCACGGTTTGCTACCTCAGTTGCGGTTAAAAGTCCTGTTTCTGCTTTGGCTTTTTGCAACCATTTAAGACCTATCGCACCTACACCTTCAAAGTTACCTGGACGTGTTCTAGGTTTCCATATACCAGCACGCAGGTAAGTCACATCAGTATCTTTTAACTGGTGTGCAATTTTAAGTACTTGTTCTTCTGTCTCTGCGCTGCATGGCCCAGCGATTACTATCGGATGCTCTAATTTGTGAGCATCTAACCAACTCCTAAATTCTTTTTTATTTTCCATTTTCTATTCCTTTCAGTATCGTTTTTATTCTATTTGTTTGTTCCATATCTTTAAATATGGCGTTATGATCGTTGTTTTTTACGCTTTCGCGAAAGCGAGATAAATTCTCAATATATCCATCTAGACTAGCTAGAACGTGTTCCTTATTTTGTGCAAAGATAGGTGTCCACATGGCCGGAGAACTTTTTGCTAATCGTACTGTGCTTTCAAAACCACTACCTGCAAGATCAAAGATATCACGCTCATTCACCTCTTCTTGTATCACTGTTTTCCCTAACATAAAGCTAGATATATGCGATAAATGAGAGACATAAGCGATATGTTTATCATGTGCCGCCGGCGTCATGTAACGCACTCTCATTTTTAATTTCTCAAAAAGTGCTATTGCGCTTTCTTGCAATTTAAAAGCTGTTTTTTCTACCTCACAAACTATCATTGTTTTGTTCTTAAACAAATCATGAATAGCTGCATCTGGTCCAGAAAACTCAGTACCTGCTATAGGATGCGCGGCTAGAAACTGTCTTCTATTCTTATGCTCTTCTACCGATTTACAAATAGCCTCTTTAGTAGATCCTACATCTATAACTAGTGCATCTTCGTTTACTAAGTCGAGTACTTGAGGTAAAACTTTTAGTGCCACATCTACTGGTATAGAAACGATGACTAACTGTGCATCTTTAACATCTTCTATCTGTGCAACGTGATCGATAATTTTATTGCTTTTTGCCTTTAAAGCATGTTCTGGATTTTTATCAATACCATATAATGTCGATTCTGGATAATGGTTGCGCAAGTCTTTAAGGATTGAGCCACCTATTAGTCCTGTCCCTATTAGAAATATATTTTTCATACCTCTACATTATTAGCCACTCTTAATATCATTTCTTCTACTTGCTTTTCTTCTACACAAAGAGAAAAACGCACATAGCCTTTTCCGTTTTTACCAAAAATACTTCCTGGAGCGATGAAGATATCATTATTATGTAATAAATGGTCTACAAATGCTTTATCATCTGACTGTCCATCTGGTAGTTTACACCATAAGAATAAACCGCCATCTTGTTCCTGCGGTTGTAAGCTTAAACTTGTTGCAAGTTTTATAGTTGCAGCTCTACGTTTTTTATAGATTTCATTTTGAGTATTTAACCAGCTATTATCTGTTTGCAAAGCAGCAATTGCTCCTTTTTGCACACCATAAAACATACCGCTATCCATGTTAGTCTTTACTTTAAGAACCTCTTTAAGTAATGCAGCAGCACCAGTAAGCATACCTACTCTCCACCCAGGCATGTTATAAGTTTTACTAATAGAATTTAATTCTAGAGCAACATCCATAGCACCATCTATTTGATGGATACTTATTTTATTATCATAACCTATACAGCTGTATGGATTATCATTAACTATTAGAATGTTATGCTTTCTTGCAAATGCTACTAATTTTTCAAAAACAGTTAACGACCCAGCAGCGCCTGTAGGCATATGAGGGTAGTTAGTCCACATGATCTTTACTCTAGAAAGATCGAGTTTTTCTAACGCTTCAAAATCTGGCATCCAGTTTTGAGATGCTGTTAAATTATAAGTTACAGCAGTCGCCTCACATAATCTAGTCGCACTTGCATAAGTAGGATAACCAGGATCTGGAATTAAAACCTCATCTCCTGGATTTAAAAAAGCCATGGAAATATGCAAAATACCTTCTTTACTTCCCATTAAAGGAACTACTTCTGACTCTGGATTTACTATTACTTGATATTGCTTTTTATAAAAGCCAGCCATGGCATTTCTTAATTCTGGCAATCCTAAATAGCTCTGGTAACCATGTGCTCTAGCATCTTGTACCGCTTCTATAAGAGCCGGCACCACATTAGGTGGCGGTAATAAGTCTGGACTACCTATACCTGCATTTATAACAGGTTTACCTTCATTTATTAAACCTCTTACCTCGCGCAACTTTGTCGCAAAATAATATTCTTGGACGCTATCGAGTCTCTTTGCTGGTTGTATCATAGCGAGTGTGATTTATATATTCCTAAAACAACTAGTGATTCTACTAGAATACCTAGTTCTAATTTTGCTTCTTCAAACTGACCCATTCGTTTAAATTCAAGATCTGCGACAAATGAAAATAAGAACGGCTTTTCTACAATAGGTATGGATTGAATTTTTGAAACATTAATATCTAGTTTACCTAAAGTGATTAATATTTCTCCAAGACTACCTGGCTGGTGTCCGGTAGTAAAATTAATAGTCGCTTTATTCACTTCTTTTACAAAGCCATTTGATTTCTCTACGACCACAAATCTGGTTGCGTTTTTCTTTACTTCTTGAATATCTCCTGATATAATTTCTAATCCATACAATTGTGCCGCGTGTGCAGACGCTATTGCTGCAATACCACGTTTATTACTTTGCGCAATTCTAAAAGCGGCAGCCGCTGTGTCATCTGTTTCTACCAGTTTAATATGTTCGTGGTTTCTAAAATATGGCTTGCATTGCAACAAAGCCATAGGATGAGATTGCACCTCTATTATATCTGTAATATCCTGACCTGGCAGCGCCATTAACTGGTGCTCTATATTTAAATAATACTCTCCTGTTATATGTAGTTTTTGTTCTCTAATCAAACTGTAATTGGTTAATATGCTACCGGCAATAGAATTACCTATAGCCATAATTCCTTTATCCACCTGACCGTTTGAAACAGCTATTACTAGTTGGTCAAATGAATCACATTCTAATAAATCCACATCACCACATAGCTCGACAGCCACCTGATGGTGATAAGAACCTTTAATACCTTGAATAGCTACTTTCATTTTTGAGTAAAAAAAAAGCCTTGATTAGATCAAGGCTTTGTTGTTATATAAATTGTTTAATTATTACAATACAGCCTTTCCCTCTATAAAATAGAAGTAAAATCCATACCAGAAATAAATATTTGTCATCATAATAAGCAGCTAATGTAAAATAGATTTTTATAAATCCATTAGTTTTCAAGAACTTTTAAGGAATATTTACTACTCTATCGTTATAGTAGGGTAATTGTAATGTTCTCGCTTTCGCGAAAGCGAGATAAAAAACAATCTTCTAAGCGTTACATTTCTTATCTTTACCTTATGTCTATAGAAGTAAGTAAAGTATCTAAATATTACGGGCAGCAAAAAGCTCTCGATGAAGTTAGTTTTACCATTAATAGTGGTGAAATAGTTGGTTTTTTAGGCCCTAATGGTGCTGGAAAATCTACCATGATGCGCATTCTCACTACCTATCTTAATGCAAATGAAGGAAATGCGATTGTAAACGGACATGATGTTGTAGAAGAACAACGTGAGGTACAGAAATCGATAGGCTATTTACCAGAGAACAATCCTTTATATCCAGATATGTACGTAAAGGAATATCTTTCTTTTAGTGCAGGAGTTTATAACATCACTGATTCTAAAAAAAGAATCAACGAGGTTATTGAAGAAACCGGACTAACGTCTCATGTAGGTAAAAAAATAAACGAACTTTCTAAGGGTTACAAACAACGTGTGGGACTAGCCAATGCGTTACTGCACTGTCCTAAAGTTTTAATTCTAGACGAACCTACCACAGGTCTAGACCCTAATCAATTGGTAGAAATACGTCAATTAATTAAAAAAGTAGGTGAAAACACTACCATTCTTCTCTCCACGCATATCATGCAAGAGGTAGAAGCGATGTGTGATCGCGTAATTATTATTAATAAAGGCAAAATAGTCGCAGACGATTATCTTAAAAATCTTAATAGTGATACTGTTCAAGTTATCGAGGTAGAATTTGATTACCGCGTAGAGCCAGAATTACTCAATCAAATAAATAAAGTACGAGAAGTAAAACAACTACAGGGTTTTAACTACAGCCTTGAATTTGAGACTAAGGAAGACATGCGCAGCACGGTCTTTGATTTTGCTCATGATAATGGATTAAAGATTTTATCTCTTAATAAAAAGAACAAAAATCTAGAAGCGATGTTTACCGAGTTGACTGCAGAGTAATAATATCAATCACATTTACTCAAATAATACTCATACAACTCGTCAATAGTTGCACCTCGATATTTTCTCCAATAGATGGTTAAATAAAACCACTGAAGCTTAAGCACGCCTTTTTCATGATAGCGTCTTGCACTAGTTTTTAACCATTTGGGGATTACATAGTATTGATCTATTTCATATAATCTTGTAATAAGATCATAATCTTCATAAATAGGAATATTTGTTTTATAGCCACCTATTTTATCATACAATTCTCGTGTAATGTATTGAGATTGATCTCCACCACGACTTGCTTTCCATGAGAATCTTGTAAACCATCCTATGATGATTAACCAAGGATGTGAGCTTTTAAACTTCATCCTGAAACAACCAGCAGCGTGCTGATTTTTAACCGCATTTATAATTAACAAATCATAATCCTTAGGCGGATAAGAATCTGCATGCAGAAAATAGAAAATTTCTCCTGTGGCTACTTTTGAGCCATTATGTAATTGCTTACCACGTCCTTTTTGCGAATTAATTAGTCGTACGGACATATCCTGATGAGCACTAGCAAAATCATTTACTAACTTTACAGTCTCATCATCACTACCACCATCTACAATGATCACTTCTAATAAGCTAGCATTATTTGCATAGCCGCAGAGGTGGTCTAATAATTTTATAATTGAAGATTCTTCATTAAGAACCGGAATAATAATACTGATCATATGGTCACATGTACGTAAGCAAGCTAGGTTCGGTTTTTATTTCTGACTATTCAATGACCAGTCATAATCCTTATAAGAATAAGAATCTTTTTCTGCTATCTGTGAGTCAGCATATTGATTAATAAATTGTGCGAGTGTCATACCGTTTTGGGTAAAATCTTCTGGGTAAAAATCAAAAATAGAACTCAATTTAGGATTTTGAGGATCGCTAAGATCATTCTTTTCTGAATTTACAAATTCTATTGCACTTTTATCCATAAGTGCGTCCACATTTGCCGCTGTAAACGCAGTATTCTGTAATTTAGGACATGAAAAGCTAGCGCAATTAATAGCAAAATGAATGCGAGCGTCTCCCATTTTTTGAAGCACATTTTTTTCTATTGCTGCAAGAGAATATTCTTTATCTCCAACTTGAGCAAATTTCTTTAACCACACCTGACCCAAAGGTCCATCTATATCTTTAATACTAGCAGGCAGGTCATTCATAAGAATAAGGTCTACTGTATTTGCATTATACAAATTGATGTAATAGGCAAATTGCTCATTAATACTCCATGATTTTTGAGGAACGTTTTCATTTAAGTAACTTAAATATTCTTTTAATTCTGCCTGTTCTTCTTTAAGACCTACATAATCCACAAATCCCTCGCTATTTACATACTCTTTAAGAATAGCATCCCATTTACTATGATCTAACTGTCCATTTTCAGACGGTATTTCTTGACCTTTTTCCAAAGTATCGTAATAAAGATCACCACCACCTACACAAGATGCTGTTAATAGGACTAATAATACTATAGTTATGTACTTCATAATATCAAACTTAGTGTTGCTTTAAGCACAACAATTCTATCTTAATTTTAAAGAACAAAAAAGCGGAAAACAAGCTTCCGCTTTTTAATTCATTGTAAAAGTAATAGGATAATATCACATCAATATAACAGTGTACAATTATATAAATTAGATCAATTCAATCAGCCCTTTAAATAAAGCAACCATTTTAGGCTCTGCTGTACCGGCTATTGCGATAATATCTGCAATGTCTACTGGTTCAAGATTATCAGGATCACACTCGTCAGTCAGTACAGATATAGCACTTACTGGCAAGTTTAAATGATTTGCCACAATGATTTCTGGCACCGTACTCATACCTACTGCATCTGCACCTAATAGCTTGAGCATTCTATATTCTGCTCTAGTTTCTAGTTGCGGTCCTACTACACTAGCATAAACACCTTCTTTAAGAGAGATATTTTGAGATGTTGCAAGCGATTTTAATTTATCATTCATCTCCTTATCATAAGGAGCACTCATATCTGTGAATCGCTCACCAAATTCACTTACACCTTTAAACGCAAGCGGACTACCACCTTGTAAATTGATATGGTCATCGATAAGCATTAAATCACCTTTTTTCATATCTAGATTAACCGCACCTGCAGCGTTAGAAACTAATAAGTTTTTAATTCCCAAACCATGCATTACTCTTACTGGGTACGTGATATCAATAAAATCATAACCTTCATACAAATGAAAACGACCTTGCATGACCACCACTTTTTTACCACCTAAATCTCCATAAATCAATTTACCAGAATGAAATTCTACTGTTGCCAGTGGAAAAGAAGGTATTTGATTATAGTGTGCGACTTTTTGATTTTCTATACTATCCACTAGTTTACCTAGACCAGTCCCAAGAACGATTCCTACCTCAGGAGCTTCAAAACCTTGAGAATGTAAATATTCTATAGACTGTGTGAGTTGTTTTTTACTAAGCATCATATGTTTTTTAAAAAAGGTTGAAATGCTGGAATGTCTTTTATATCTTCATAATAATCTACATCATTACGCTCTTCCAGCATAGCATAATTTACGCTTTTTAGATTATTAAGAGTTTTTTCTAATACCGTTTCAGTTCCCCATTCTTTATCTTCAAAAACGCCATCGATTAGTTTTTTAGTAAACCCTAGAAGGTAATAACCTCCATCTTCGGCAGGGCCTATTACAGCATCGTTAGTTTTTAATTGATTAAAAGCACGGTCTAAATCTGCCTGATTCATATCATGCATATCAGACCCAATGATAATAACATGGTCATGATTTTTAAATGCTTCTTGAAAAGCATTTTCCATACGCACGCCTAGATCTTCACCATCCTGCACATATTTATCATACACCTTATTATCCCAAGCATCGTTTTCATGAACACGCTCACTATACCACACCTGTTTAGTAGCGTTAAGGTTTCCTGTAATTTCTCTGGTGTGAGCTAGTAAAAATTTATAGATATCAAATGCAACTTGATCTCCTACGGTAGCGGCAAGACGTCGTTTACCCTTTCCTATTTCAGGATTGCGAGTAAAAATGATAAGGCAATTGGAATTATTTGTATTCAAAAGAAAGGGTTTATAACTACAATATTAAGGTAAAGAGATCACGGTTTTATGACAGCTATCATTAATTTAACGTTGTTTTTTTTGAATCTTACCTATAGTTAGTTAGAAAATAAAGATATAAATTATAGCATATTATTAATTAATCGTATTTTTGCAAACGCTAAGAGAATGAATCTCGCGGCACCGTCAGATAGACTGACATACATAATATTCATTATCAAATAATTTTGGCATGTATTTAGCACCAGAAAAAAAAGCAGAAATTTTCGCAAAGTACGGAAAAGACGCAAACGACACAGGTAACACAGACGCGCAAATCGCGTTATTCACTTACCGTATTAACTATTTAACGGGACACCTTAAGAAAAACCGTCATGACTACAACACAGAGCGTAGTCTAGTAAAACTAGTAGGAAAGCGTCGTTCACTTCTTGATTACAAGATGAGAAAAGATATCGTTGCTTACCGTGAGTTGATTAAAGACTTAGGTATTAGAAAATAATAAATTGGGGACCTTGCGTCCCCTTTTTTGTTTTCTGCGCATCGCATGCGTAGAAATTTCTTACCGCATACATTGCGGTTTTTAAACGTAGAAGTTAGATTCTACTTACGCTTTCGCGAAAGCGTAACAAAAATACAAATCGCAGTTCAAGATGCATGCGATGCGTCTTAACAGTGTAAGGACTGCACTGCAAATCAAAGCTGGTTTCTCACAAAGTAAACGCCTTCTCTACCACACAACTTGAGATTAATGTTTAACTATAATTATGAAACCACAAGTTTTTAAACAAGTGATTAAAATGGCCAACGGGCCTGACATCACTATCGAAACTGGAGCGCTTGCAAAACAAGCACATGGATCTGTTGTGATCACATGTGGAAAAGCAATGCTTCTAGGAACCGTAGTATCCAGCTACAAATCAACTGGACTAGACTTCTTACCACTTACTGTAGATTACCGTGAGAAATTTGCCGCTGCCGGTAAATATCCAGGTGGATTCTTTAAGCGTGAGGCACGTCCTAACGATGGAGAAGTACTTACTATGCGTCTTGTAGACCGTGTATTACGTCCATTATTCCCTAAAGATTACCATGCAGAAGTACAGGTAATGATTCAATTAATGTCTCATGACCCAGAAGTAATGCCAGATGCTATGGCAGGTCTTGCTGCAAGTGCTGCAATACAACTATCTGATTTACCTTTTGAATGTGCTATATCTGAAGTACGTGTTGCGCGTGTAGATGGTGAGTTTGTTATCAACCCAAGTTATGCACAGTTAGAAGCAGCAGATCTTGAGATGATGATAGGTGCTAGTGCTGACTCTGTAATGATGGTTGAAGGTGAGATGAGTGAAATTTCTGAAGAAGAAATGATCGCTGCTATCAAAGCCGCTCATGAAGCTATCAAAGATCAATGTGCTGCGCAAATCGCTCTTGCTGAACAAGTAGGTAAGAAAGATGTACGTGAGTACGAAGGTGAAAAAGAAGATGCTACTATAGAAGCTAAAGTAGCAGAACTTGCTTACCAAAAAGTATATGATGTTGCTAAAAAAGGAAGTGCTAAGCACGAACGTAGCGCAGCATTCTCTGAAATCAAAGAAGAGATCAAAGCAACTTTTTCTGAAGAAGATCAAGCTGAAAATGGAGATCTTATCTCTAAGTATTTCAACAAAACACATAAGAAAGCAGTACGTGACGTACTACTTAACGAAGGTGTACGTCTAGATGGTCGTAAGACTACAGATATACGTGATATATGGTGTGAGGTAGATTACCTTCCATCTACACACGGTAGTGCTATCTTCTCTCGTGGAGAAACTCAAGCGCTGGCAACAGTAACTCTAGGTACTTCTAGAGATGCAAATGTAATAGACATGGCATCTCAAGAAGGAGAAGAGCGTTTCTACTTACACTATAACTTCCCTCCATTCTCTACAGGAGAGGCTCGCCCATTACGCGGTACGTCTAGACGTGAGATAGGACACGGTAACCTAGCACAACGTGCATTAAAAAGAATGTTACCAGAAGATCTTCCTTACACAGTAAGAGTAGTATCTGAAGTACTTGAATCTAACGGTTCTTCTTCTATGGCAACAGTTTGTGCTGGTACTATGGCTATGATGGATGCAGGTTTACCTATGAAGAAACCAGTTTCTGGTATCGCAATGGGATTAATCACAGATGGTGATAAATACGCAGTTCTTTCTGATATTTTAGGTGATGAAGATCACTTAGGAGATATGGACTTTAAAGTAACTGGTACAGCAGATGGTATCACTGCTTGTCAAATGGATATTAAAGTAAAAGGTCTTTCTTATGAAATCCTTACTAATGCTTTAATGCAGGCTAGAGATGGTCGTATGCACATATTAGGAAAACTTACTGACACTATCGCTGTACCAGCTGCAGATGTGAAGTCACACGCTCCTAAAATGGAATCTTTAGAGATCGAAGGTAAATTCATAGGTGCTGTAATAGGACCTGGTGGAAAAGTTATCCAAGAGATGCAAAAAGAAACTGAGACTGTAATCAACATCAAAGAAGATGGTGATATGGGTGTTATCGAGATAGCTGGTACAGACCGTGCTAAGATCGAGGCTGCTCTAGAAAAAATCAGAAACATCATTTTTGAACCAACTGTCGGTGAGGTTTACAGCGTAAAAGTTGTAAAAATGCTTGACTTTGGTGCAGTAGTAGAATTAAGGCCAGGTAAAGAAACATTACTTCATGTAAGTGAGTTTGATTACAAGCGTATTGAAGACCCATCTACAGTTCTTAAAGTAGGAGATGTTCTTGACGTAAAATACATGGGTGTAGATCCACGTACTAAAAAGCAAAAAGTATCTCGTAAAGAATGTATGCCTAAACCAGAAGGTTGGGTAGAGCGTCCACCACGCCAGCGTGATGACCGTCGTTCTAATGACCGTCGTCCACGTCGTGATGACCGTAAGAAAGACGACAGACCACGTCGTGATGCTAATGATTCTAAGTCTGAGTAATAAATTAAAACTATCACTCTGAATTCATTTCAGAGTCTGATAGTATTATTCTTATAGATTATTATAAATTTAAAATCCCTGTAACTTAATTGTTGCAGGGATTTTATTTTAAGATCATTTTAGACCTTATATTGAGTTAACAAGCTTAGTTTTAAGCAAAAAAAAACGACATGAAGTTCATATACTTAATACTTGCTTTACCTATCATCTTTATCTCTTGTAATACTACAAATAAAAAGACCCTAACTGTTATTACTAATTCATATCAAGTAAAAGGAATGAATTACATGAAGAGCAATCAATCATTTGATGACACCTACCAGAGTTTAAAAACTACATTATCCAACAACCCTGCTATAAAAATAATTGCCGAAGTCGACCATAGCGCTAACGCTGGTAATTCTAACATTGAACTGAATCCAGCTAAGTTAATTTTATTTGGAAACCCAAAGTTAGGAAGTCCGCTAATGTTAGAAAATCAACAAGCTGGTTTAGATTTACCACAACGTATTCTCGTTTTTCAAGACAGTAATAAAGATGTTTACTTGGCCTACAACAACAGCACCTTTTTGAGTCAACGTCACGGTCTAACTTCTGAAGAAACAACTTTAGACAAAATTTCTAATGCTCTTGCTATGCTCTCAAAAAAGGCAAGCAATTCTACTGTCATGGAAAGTGACGACACTCAAACAACACTTAATGAAGGAATTATTACTAAAGTAAGTAAACAAGACTTTGACGCTACCTACACAACTCTTAAAAACACGATTGAAAATAATCCTGCCTTAAGAATATTTACAGAGTTAGATCATCAAGCAAATGCTCAAAATACTGACATAGAACTAAGACCTACGCGAGTGATTATTTTTGGCAATCCTAATCTAGGAAGCCCATTAATGGATTCGTCACCAACTACCGCGCTCGATTTACCACAAAAAATGTTGGTATATGAAAATGAATTAGGTGAGGTTAAAATTAGTTACAACAGTACTGACTTTCTAACCAATCGTCACCATTTAAAAGATACAGAAAAGTCAATTGATAAAATATCAAAAGCGTTACAAAAGATAGCAAATACGGCAGCTGGATTATAATATAACATCATTTCATAAAACTTAAAAATCCCTCTTGAAATTTCAAGAGGGATTTTTAATCTATAGTTTGTCATTGCTCTAAAAGCGTCTAATACAGCCCTAAAAAGGCTTATAGTAAAGCGACTATAATACATAAAACATCATGTAGCCGCCATAGACTAGGCTACCTAAGATAAACACTCCAGAAATAATCCAAGAGGTTCTACTTTTTACAATCTCGCCATTTTTAACCTTCTTAAAAATCAAGAAACTAAAAACAGCTATTGCAACTAATAAAATAGCCATTTCAATTCTGAAGTCCTCTACATACTTTCTCACAAACATGTAGTACACAAAAAGAAATAAAAATATAAGAATTGGAAGGTTAGTTGTTTTTTTCATAGTTCTAAAATAATAGTTTTTTTTTATGTAGCAACTATTTGCTATCTCGCTTTCGCGAAAGCGGTATAAAAAAAGCCCTATAACTATTAAGTTACAGGGCTTTTTTTGATTACATAAATCGTTATTTATTACTATTGTTTAATCACTTTATCAATAAACAAAACTCCATTATTATCTCCTGTCAGCTGTATAAAGTACATTCCAGCAGTTAATGAACTATTAATTGAAATTTGATTACTAGAAGTGATGGTGTCACTTTCATACACCACTTTCCCTAGAAGATCGACTAATTTTATAGAGCTTACTTCATTTACAAAAGTATTTGGTATATCAATAGTAAATTGATTTTTAAATGGATTTGGATAAATACTTATTTGAGCTTCTAAGATGTTATCAGTGTTAGACAATACAACACCACCACAAATAATTTCTAGATCAGATATAGAAACCCATGGACCTGTATATGTTGCTGCTCCTGTAACTGTTAGTTTTACATAGCGTACAACAGTAGGATTAAACGTGTCATTTATAGAAGTACCTCCAGTCGTATTTGCCTGACGATCTACTAAGGTTGTAAATCCTGAAGTCGCTGATGTGGTAGAACCTTCAATTACATATTGATAATCACGTCCTGAAAATGGAAATAGATTCATACCGCTTACATTGAGTCCTTCTCCTAAATCAATCACCATAGATTGTGGAAATGTCATCGCACTCCATCTATTACTATCGTTGCCATCTATTACATTTATAGCCTCATTACCAACTTGCTCATTTGTAAAACTATCTACACTAGCATTTAACGCAAGGTTAGTTCCTGGCAAACAATCTGGAGCCATTAACGGTGCTGTTACCGTAATCATAGATGTTGTTGTAAAACCACCATCTACCGTAGTGGCTGTGATCGTTGCATTTCCTGCTGCCACACCAGTTACTACACCGCTTGCATCCACAATTGCTATTGTGGTATCACTAGAAGACCAATTCACTTGTTGATTTGCAGCAGTTGATGGAGTAACAGTTGCACTCACTTGAATAGTTCCTGATTCTTGAACAGTTGCTGTAGTAGGATTTACACTCAGCCCAGTTACTGAAACAGGTGCACAAGTAACAATAGGAGAACATGTTGAAGTAACAGTAGTTCCTATGGCATTTATATAACAAGATCCCTTACCATTACCTACCTGAGCATCTATTATAGGAGATGGATTTGTGGCCATACCAGTTGCTCCTACTATTTCATGAGCTCCCACATCTTTATTTGTAGACGGTCTTGTAAAACCCTCTATATCTCTAGAGACTTGATTAAAAGTTCCAGACGAAACATCTACTGCTGGACCGGTTGTACTTGGTTTAAAAATCTCGCCACTTGGACTGAAGTTAGCATTTGCATTTGTAATTCCAGAATTAGTGATTCCGATGTTGGAACCACCAAAAATATTTCCTTGATAAGTCATTTGTCCACCTATTGCAGCTACAGAACCAGACACAATAGTTCCATTTGTACTGTAAATCAAATTGTTTGCAATAATCCCCTGCGGTGGAGTCGTCGCTCTCTCACTATTATAATAAATAGGATCGTCAGAATTATAAATAGTATTGAAAGCAATCAACACGTTGGTTACAAATTGATAACTATTACTTGTTCCTCCAGAAATTGAATCACCTCCCATTATAATTATACCGCCATTAAACGTACTGCTAGAATTATTAAGTCCTTGCATGTAATTGTTAATGATAATATGATCTTGGTCTATAACTCTAATACCGCCAGAACCAGATTTATTTTCACCTAAAAAATAATTCCCTTCTACCAGAGCTCCAGCACCATGTCTTAGCACTAACGAGCCTCGACAACTTCTGAAAGTGTTATTGCGGTACGTATTTCCTAAACTCTTATTTGATATAATTTCAGACTCGCCATCTACATCTTGAAAATAATTTCCCTCTACCAGCACACCGGCATTAACAAATTGCCTACCACTAGACCCTATACGTATACCTTCAGAATCTCCTGCGTTTGCACGACCATCTTTAGGAGGCACATTATAGAAATAATTATTTCTTATAATATGACCAGCAACACCACTATTTTGATGAGATAATTCTACCAGGATAAAAACACCTGTAGTGTTCTTATTCATCATCGTGCAATTTTCTACCGTATTATTTGTCCCATATAGTACAATCCATCGACTTTTTTCATCTCCTGCGGTCGCTAGGTTATTAAACGTACAGTTTCTAATAACGCTATTGTTTGCAAAATTACTGCTTGATCCATCGCGTCTAAATTCTACATGATTTCTAGTACCTACTCCTCCATTCCAGTAAAAGCCATCTACTATTAAATAATCTCCATAAATATTCATTTCTGAACTACCATTAAAAATAACACCACCAGGTGTTTGAGCCTTTAAAACAATAGGACTACCCAGCGTACCAGAAGCATTAAAGATTATATTTTGATTAGAATAGGTCCCATCAGTCCAGGTAACGACATCACATGGCTGTAGATTCAGTGCATTGAACTGACCTACTGAGTTTACAGTATAGTCTGTGGCTAGCGATTGAAATGAATTTAATAAGGTAAAAACTAAAATCGCTAAAAGAGAATATCGTGAAATCATAGAGGACTTTTTAAAGATATCATAAAAATTGGTTGACCAATTTAAGGATTTATAAATGAATAATTATCTCAGATTGATATCTTTTTTATTCCCGCTTTCGCGAAAGCGGAATCAAAAAACTTAAATTTGCAAAACCTTTAAAACACACAAGATGTCTAAACTTATTGCACCATCAGTACTTGCAGCAGATTTTGCTAACCTACAACGTGATGTAGAAATGATTAACCGCAGTGATGCTGACTGGTTTCATATCGATATTATGGATGGCGTTTTTGTTCCTAATATCTCCTTTGGTATGCCTGTATTGCGAGATATCGTAAAGCATGCGACTAAAACTATTGACTGTCACTTGATGATCATTGATCCAGATCGATATGTAGAGACTTTTGCAAATTTAGGCTGCGACATTCTTACAGTACATTATGAAGCATGTACTCATTTACATAGAACGCTACAGTTAATTAAATCACATGGAATGAAAGCTGGTGTAGCATTAAATCCGCATACCAGTGTTGATTTATTAAAAGATGTTATACAAGATCTAGATATGGTCTGTATTATGAGTGTAAACCCTGGTTTTGGTGGTCAGAGCTTTATCGAGAATACTTATGATAAAGTAAAAGCTCTTAAAAAGATAATTACTGAAAAAGGTGCCGACACTCTTATAGAAATAGATGGTGGCGTTACTGATAAAAATGCAAAACAACTGGTAGACGCAGGAGCAGATGTTCTAGTTGCCGGTAGCTATGTATTTAAGTCTAATGATCAAGAAGCTACCGTTGCTGGCCTTAAAAAACTAGTTAACTAGTAGAATTATAAGTGACGTAGTCGCTTTATAATAACGATAATAAAACTTTAAATAGCCTTATCATCACATCAAATTAATCGATGTAATGATAAGGCTATTAGCATTTAAGCGATTAACTAAGTGTTATTTATGTGTCTAATTATCCTTAATGTTTATTTAACCTATATTGTTAATCATTAAACAGTTTATTAGAATTACTTTTGCACGCTGAAAATACAGATGTTATGGGAAATAATGCATTTATTGAATTTTTTACTGCCTTTGATCTTAAGGAGACTTTTACGGCTGGGATGATACTTTTTGCCGTTATTGACATTATAGGTAGTATTCCTATTATCGTTGATTTAAGACGTAAAGTGGGTCATGTACAAAGTGAAAAAGCATCTATAGTTGCTGGTATTCTTATGATCGTTTTTATGTTTGTAGGAGAGAGCATGTTGGGACTTATAGGTATAGACGTGAACTCATTTGCTGTAGCAGGTGCTTTTATTATCTTCTTTATTGCTCTAGAAATGATTTTAGGTATACAGCTTTATAAAGATGACGCGCCGGAAACTGCTGCGATTATCCCTATCGCTTTCCCTCTTATTGCTGGTGCAGGAACATTAACTTCTGTACTTTCTTTAAGATCTGAATACTCTGCTATTAATATTATACTAGCGATTATATTCAACATCGGTTTTGTGTACATAGTTCTTAAAAACTCTGGTCGCATAGAAAAACTAATAGGTAAACAAGGAATTAACGTGGTTAGAAAAATCTTTGGTGTTATCTTGCTAGCCATAGCTGTGAAATTATTTACAGCAAATATTAAAGAGCTATTCTAGTTATGAAATATGTATTTTATTTTATCCTAATTCTTGCGATCGCCAGTATCGTTTTTAACGCAACAAAATTAGACTTTAACAACTTGCTTCAAGGAGAAAGCCAGATAGGCGCTATAAGCATAGTGGCAGCATTATGTGTAGCTATACTTATGAGTATTATGTTAGTATCCTATAAAATTAAGGACAAATACGAGAAAAGCTAAGCAACCCTTAGTTACTCAATTCCAGCAGCTTTTCAATCATTATATCATCTTGATTTAACAATTTGATTTTAAGCTCTGTAGTAAAAAGCTGCTCTGCCATAGAAGATTTAATAATTGAACTTATCTCATCTCTATAACCTGGCAGTTTCATACTAGTATTATATAATTTTGCATAGATTATAAAGTCACCCATTAATTTTTCTGAGACTTTATAGTTGTTTATAAATTCTTCTTGAGAGATGTTTCTCATAAAACGTCCTTCTTCTTGAAGATATTTATTTACAAATTGGTCTGCAAAACCTGTTCTACCAAAGTAATCTAGCGTTTGTAAGATATAATCATCTGGACTAGCTACAAAAACATCTGGTATAATACCACCACCGCCATAAACAACCTTACCACCTGGAGTCACCTTACGCAAGGAGTCGTTTACTTCTATATTGGACTCATCTAATAACTCTCCATTATTATATCTATCTATGTATTCTTTAAAGTAATCTTCATTACCATTTTCATAAGGTCTTTGAATACTCCTACCAGTAGGTGTGTAATATCTTGCTATAGTTAAACGTACAGAGCTGCCATCTCCTAATTTAATTTCTTGTTGCACCAGTCCTTTACCAAAACTCCTACGACCTATAATAGTACCGGTATCATTATCTTGTAAAGCACCTGCTACTACTTCACTTGCACTAGCACTATTCTCATTTATTAAGATAAATACGTCACTACTTTCATAAGAGCCGTAATCAGTAGCATAACTATCCTTACGTTTTTGATCGCGATCTTTTTGAAAAAGAATCAGCTTATCATCTTCCAGAAACTCGTCGGCTATGTGAACTGCTGCACTTAAAACGCCACCTGGATTATCTCTTAAATCTAGTGCTATTTGAGTAGCACCAGCTTTTTTTAAGTCTTTAATTGCTTGTTCAAACTCGGCATCTGTAGTTTCTGCAAAACGGTTAATTTTAATATACCCTAGACTTCTCGTGAGCATATAAGCAGCATCTATACTTTTAATAGCTACATTTCCTCTAGTAACCGGTATATTAATTACAGTATCATCTCCAGGTCTTAAAACCCCTAAAACAATACGAGAACCTTCTTCTCCTTTCAAAACATTTGTAGAAACGGCGTTCTCACCGAATAGTGGTTTACCGTCTGCATATAATATTTTATCACCACCTTTTATTCCAGCCTTATCACTAGGGCCATCTTCTATAGATCTCAAAACAGATATGGAGTCCTGATTCACAAAAAAGCGTATTCCTATACCTACGAAGTCGCCTCTCATGCTATTCTCTACATCTTCTGTCTGGTCACTAGGTATGTATACCGAATGCGGATCGAGATTTTGCATGATCTCATTTACCGTTACATCCACAATACTATCTGTATCGATTTTATCTACATAACGCTGGTCTATGAGATCTATCAATCTATTAAGCTTGCGTTTTTTTGCAGTGCTAGAAGATGCGATATAATTATCACCTAAATTATTACTGTTAAGAGCACTCCCTAACCATATACCTATGGCAAAGAATATTCCCAAAAACAAAGGATAATACAGGTAACTTTTTTTCATTAATCGACTTCTTCTATTTGTTCTATAATAACTCCTGCTTTCTCTAGAAATTGCAAGCCGCTATCATCTTTATAACCTTCCATGTAGACTACACGTTTTATGCCACTTTGATGTATTAATTTACTACAGTCTTTGCAGGGTGACATGGTTATATAAAGCGTTGCATCGCGACAACTTTGTGTAGAACCAGCTACTTTTAAAATAGCATTAGCCTCAGCATGTAGCACATACCATTTTGTATAACCCTCGTCATCTTCACAAAAATTTTCAAAACCACTAGGTGTACCATTATAACCATCGCTTATAATCATGCGATCACGTACGATAAGCGCACCTACCTGACGGCGCTGACAGTGCGATAATTTACCCCATTCTGTCGCCATTCTCAAATAAGCAACGTCGTATCTATGTTGTTTTTCTTTTTTCACTTTTTTGGTATAATAGTAAATTGCCTTCTAGTTAAAAAGCTTGTTAGGTACTTATAAAATAAGTAAGTATTTGAAATGATTTTTAAAATTCCGCTTTCGCGAAAGCGAGATGAAAACAAGTTTTAAAAAATCCATCTTACAATTAACAATGGCAGTATCATTCCTAAAATGATGGAAGAGATAATCTGAACCCATTCTTTTTTATTAAATCGGAATATCCCGGTAAATATAAAGTTTAAGATTAAAATCACTAATATGATAAGCAACTGACCCAACTCCAGTCCTAGAGCAAACTCTAATAACATTAACAAATCACTCTCTGCTCCAGCAGCTAACATTTTAAAACCACTAGAGAAACCAAATCCATGGATAAGACCAAAGAACAATGCAAATATCATGGTGATCCAGTTATGGTTATCGCGATGTCTTTTTCCTGCTGTAAAAATATTATACAGCGCCGTAATAGCTATAGTGACCACAATTAAAAACTCTATATAAGAACTATTAAATGACACCTTACCATAAATTACTAGCAATAATGAAAGAATATGACCTACTGTAAATGCAAGACTCAGTCCTAAAAGCTTTTTCCAACTATTAAATAAAAATGGCACTGCCATAAGAATAAAGAAAAGTACATGATCATATGCACCGACGTTAAAGTTCATAACGTGATAAAAACCTTCTTTAACATATAAAATAAAATCGTCCATTAGAAATAGTTGTTTAGGGTATGATCAAAAATAAGGTTTAGACAGTGAGAATGAAAATGCTTTGCCCTAAGATATTTACAAGAATCTATAAATGAGTATTTAAAATATTAATTGCGACTGTGGTTTATTCGGCAAACGGTTTTTAATATGAAACATTCACTGATTTCTTTAAGTAAAGAGCCATTTAATTATAAAAACATAATATTTTTACCGTAGATCTTATACTGAATCACTTGACGCATAAAAACGCTCCATACGCACTACTCTTTATTTTATTTACGTTTTGGACTGGCACAACTACTGCACAGAAAGACTCTACTGTGTTAGATGTGAAATTAATGGACTCCTTATTTGAAAAATCCTACAATTTATTTTCTGAAGGGAATTATGTAAAGTCCTTTGAAATCAATTTAAGAACATTAAAACTAGCTTTATTAGTCAAAGATGATCTTTATGCTAGTAGGGCCTATGGTTATTTAGGATACGACTATCTTAACCAAGGAGACACGATAGAAGCTCTTAAAAATTTTAAGCTAGCACACGATATTGCAAAAGAACTCAACGACCCAACCATACTAGCAAATACATATGGCGACCTTTCTAGCATCTATTCCCTAAATCCAAAAACGCAAAACCTAGCCAGAGAATTTACTTTAAAAGCCATAGAAACTTATAAAGCTACTAACGACACATTAGGCCTACAGTATATATATCATAACTATGCAGATGCATTAAATGACAGCGGCAGGTTTACCGAGATGAAACTGGTAATTGATAAACTTAATGGAGCAATGTTTGAGAAATATGACGAACCTCTTTACCGCTCTTCTATCAATAACATGACGGCAAATTATTACTTTCATTCTGGAGATTATAAAAAGACAGATTCCTTATTACTAGCGGCAATTTCTTTAAGCAAAGATCTAGGCTTCAATGACGAATTACAGAGATCATATGAATTATTCTCACTAAGTCTTACCGCACAAGAGAAGTACAAAGAAGCATATGAAACGAGACTTAAATATGAAAATGTATTTAAGTTAAGAGCAAAGGAAAAAGCAGCTATAGAAAACAACAGACTAGCTGCTGCGTATAAAAACGATCAATTTAAAAAAGATCTAGAAAAATCAGAAGCCGAAAGTGAATTACAAGAAAAGCAAATACGCACAAAAACAGCCTTTAATTATGCTTTGATATGTATTACAGTCATAGCCTTTTTAGGCCTTTATTTTACTTTCAAGCTTTCTAAAAAAAGAAAACAACTCAATAAAGCTTTAAAAGATAAAAACACCCAATACCTAAATCAAAAAACTAAAACAGAACAACTAGCTCTTGCAAAAAGTGACTTTTTCAGTACAGTAAGCCATGAATTGCGCACACCTTTATATGGAGTAATAGGCCTAAGCACCATACTGTTAGAAAACAATAAAGAAAAAGATGTTGAGGACGACTTAAAATCTTTAAAATTCTCTGCCGATTATTTATTAGCTCTAGTAAATGATGTATTGCAAATTAATAAAATTGATTCTGATAAGATAGACGATGAAGAAGTACAATTTAACCCTCGTGAGTTAATAGAAAAAATAGTCACCACCTTTGAATACATGCGCAGGCAAAACAAAAACAACATCGCTATCCATCTTGCTGATGACTTACCTGCTCTGGTTAAAGGAAATGCGACGAGACTGTCTCAAATATTAATGAACCTAATAGGTAATGCAAGTAAATTTACCGAAAACGGACTCATAGAAATTACCGTAACCACACACCTACTGCCTGACAATAATATAAAGTTAGGATTTTCCATAAAGGATGATGGTGAAGGAATTGCACAAGACAAGAAAGAACACATTTTTGAAGAATTTAAACAAGGGGACTCTCTTAGTTATAATTACCAAGGTACCGGACTGGGACTGCCTATTGTAAAACGCTTACTAAATCTATCAGGGTCTGATATAAATTTAGAGACCGAATTAGGTAGAGGATCAACATTCAGCTTTGATCTGATCTATGAAATCGTAGCCCATGTAAATAAGCAAGAGCATCTGTCTAAAAACTCTTATGTAGTAGACACTGACATCTTAAAGAACAAACATATCCTTATTGCCGAGGACAACCGCATCAATCAAATGGTGACTAAAAAGATTTTAGAAAAAGACGGTGCCATTTGCACCATAGTAGAAAACGGAAAAGAGGCAATAAACTCAGTAGAACACAATACTTACGACCTCATACTAATGGACGTTAACATGCCAGTAATGAACGGACTAGATGCTACTAAAATAATTAAAAAGACCTACAACACACCTATTATTGCATTAACAGCCGTAGAAATAGCAGAAATGCGACAGAGTATTCTAGACTCTGGTATGGATGATATCATTATAAAACCTTATGACGTGAAGGTATTTAAGAACGTAATCATCAACAACATACTTGCTAAACAAATAGAGTCTTTATAGACACTTATCTCCACTCGTCTCCTTTGAGTTGTGTAGCAGCGATGAT
Organism: Nonlabens sp. Asnod2-A12; assembly: GCF_045063745.1. Lineage (NCBI taxonomy): Bacteria > Pseudomonadati > Bacteroidota > Flavobacteriia > Flavobacteriales > Flavobacteriaceae > Nonlabens > Nonlabens sp. Asnod2-A12. The sequence continues at coordinate 1,805,619 of NZ_JBEFOB010000003.1, forward strand.
AACATCCATTCTAGATATTTGACCTATCAACTTACCATCTTTAGTAACAGGAAAACGTCGGTGACCGGTTTTTAAAAACCTAGATGCTGCATCAAATATATCTGCTTCCTGATCTATAGTTGCCGATTGTGAAGACATAAACTCACTAACTAATCTATTACCTACAGGCATATTGTGATACCTGCTATCACTTATGACATGCATGAGATCTGTATCGCTAATAATTCCTACCAGATTATCACTAGCATCTACCACAGGGCCACCTGTTATTCTTTGTTTAAGTAAAGTATCCATGACAGATGTGATTCCTTGATCTGGAGAAAAAGTAATTAATTTACGTGTCATAAAATCCTTTACTTGAAATTTTTGACGTTCAATAGAAGAAGACTCTTCACGTTTACCCATAAAGTTTTTAATTCCCATAACTATTTGATTTTTAAGATCTTTTAAATTACAGAAAAATTATGAAAATACAAGTAAAACGAACTTTATTATTCCGTAATTCACACTTTATACTGTTAATAATAACCTTATTGCAAGATTATTAACATTAAAAATAACAATTGACGAGTATTATTAAACCATAATACTGACTAATGAAAAGAATTGCTATAATTGGCTGTGGCCCTAGAGGTTTACATAGTTTAGAGTGTTTAATAAGTTCGCTTTCGCGAAAGCGAGACCACAACATACATATTACCATTTATGACGATCAACGAGAATTAGGGTCTGGCCAAGTATGGAAAACAGATCAGGCAGGTTCAAACTGGTTAAATATATCAGATCGTGCACTATTAAATTTAAAAGGCCGCTCAGAAACAAATTATCAATCATTTAAAGTCCCGAGTTTCCCTTCTTTTATAGAATGGATGGAGAAAAATCATGACTATGTATTATCTGATCAGGTAGATCAATTCCCATCTAGAAGAGTAATGGGAGCTTACCTTCATGAACGTTATACTTCTATAGCGACTACTCTTAAGAATCAGGAAGTATTAGAAGTAAAGACTGAAAATGTTACTGAACTTAGCTTTAAAGACCCTCATTTTATAATAACAGATGCGCAGAACACTTCACACCAGTATGATGAATGCCTACTTACCATAGGACACCAGCCCACAAAAGACGATGACCAAATTAAATCATGGAAAGAACACTGTAAAGAAGGTTCTGGAAAATTATTTGATAATCCTTATGAATATGAAAAAGAGGTCTTAAATCAACTTACCACAACTGATAGTGTTGCCTTAAGAGGTTTTGGCCTTGCTATGATAGATCTCACTAGAATCTTAACTGTGGAAAAAGGCGCTAGCTTTAAAAAAATACAAGACAGCGACTTTTTAAAATATATCCCAAGCGATGCATCCATAAAAAAGATAGTCCCTTTTTCGCTTAATGGATTACCAGTCGTACCGAAACCACTGGGAAAAGAAGTAGACCAATTCTTTACACCTAACGATGCCCAAATCTCTAGTTTTAAATCAAAAATAAATCACGCATTAGAAAATGCGCCTACCATAACAGACTTGAACTTTTTGTACAACGCTTTTTTAGACGTGGCTTTACCTATATATGAAAAACACACATCTATAAATAATTCTATGGACAGTGCAACCATAGATATTATAGCAAAAAAATGGATGCGTGATATGAGTTATAAGCACGATCTTATCCTGGATACCAGCCTAGATTGCAAACAATATATGATCGCCACAGCACAAATGGCAATGGGTAAAACGACAGTATCATTAGACTATACAATAGGGCAAGTATGGAGACATCTACAACCATCTATGTACGAGTTGTTCTCACATTGTGACCTTAATGATCTCATAATGGAAGACATAATAAAGCTAGACGAGAGCACAAAAAGATACTCCTATGGACCACCAGTAGAGAGTACACTACAATTAATTGCACTAGAAGATGCAGGCGTTTTAGACCTTAATTATGTTGCAAATCCTACAATAGATTGTGATGTAAAAGGATGGCAATTAGATAACGACAAGCAAACACAGCATATAGATGTAATGATAAATACGGTTCTAGATCCGCCTAGATTAGTAGATATAGAGAGTGGTCTCATAATCGACCTTATGAGTAGTGATTTATTAAAACCTGTCACTAGCGATCTAGGAGTATCCACAAATAAAGATGGCACTGTACAGTTGGATACAAAGAATAATAGTATTCATCTTACCATGTTGGGTCGCAATTGTAAAGGCAGCGTTATGGGCGTAGATGCCATCCTAGAGTGTTTTGGTAAAAGAATAGAAGATTGGGCACATGGAATCACTGACAGAATCGCTTAAAAAGTTAGATGTATTTCTTAAATATTTAAAAAATGAGAGGGAAAACAGATGTTTATTTAAGAATTTGTTATAGATCACCTGTTAAACAGTATTAAAATCTCTTTCAAATCCTTGTAGGAAAATTACCTTTAAAATAAAAAATGAAAAAGTTCTTTAAAATTTTAACGGTTGCTCAACTCGCATTTCAGGCCTATAATTTTTATATGGAGCATCAGCGTAAAAAGCAATTGCAACAAATCGATCAAAAATTAGATAGAACTATATAAAGACCACTTAACCTTAAAACAATTAACTATGGAAACTACAAGAGAAGAAGCAAAACAAATGGCGCTAGACGAAACAGTAAATGCGTTGAACCAACTATTAGAAAAAAATTACGATGCAGAGTCAGGCTATAAGAATGCATTATTAGATGCTAAAAATCCTTATTTAAAAACCTACTTTACAAAACAAGCAGCTAGTAGAAGCCAGAATGCAAATGAACTAGATAAAGCCATACGAGACCTTAATGCCACACCTATTGAAAAAGGTAGCACAACAGCAGCAGTACACAGGACATGGATGGATTTTAAAACAGCTTTTACCGGTAAAGACGACGAGGCCATTCTAGAAGAATGTATAAGAGGCGATAAAGCAGCTGTAGAAGAATATCAAACTGTTCTTGACAATCAGGAATACTTACATGAATCTAAAAACATTGTAAGACAGCAATTGAGCAGTATTCAAAGTACGTTGCATACCATTAAAAAATTAGAAGATATTATGGATTAGTATTTCTAAAAATGTGAGAGAAAGGCCTATTTATAGGTCTTTTTTTATATCTTATTTTAGTTAATTCAACAATTTAAGTAATTTATTAAGGCCGGTTCTATGGCACTTTCGCCAAAGCGAGATCAACACCATCAAAAATACAAGACACCGCAGCAAATAAAGTGAACTAAAAAAAACCAAAACCACTCTTGTTTAACTTATACTAGATTTTTGCTAAATAATAATTTACGCTTTATTATAAGTTTTATTCTTACAAACATTTAAATTTGTCCATTCAATTATTTTTTATGGACTCCACTTACACCATTTGTTATATAAGCAAAGCTACTCCAGGACTTACACAACAAGACATTGAAGAGCTATTTAAAACTACTTCTAGCACAAATAACAACAATCAAGTAAGCGGATTCCTTCTTCATTCTCTAGATAATTTCTTTCAGGTTTTAGAAGGTAAAGAAAGTTATCTAAAAAATCTATTTGAAAAAATTCAAGAAGATACCAGGCATAGTGATATCTACGAAGTATATAACAAGCGCACAGAGCATCCAGTTTTTTTAGATTATAAATCGCAATTTGATATCGTAAAATCTCCAGAAGATTTAAAAACTATCGTTAATTACCTTAATCAAGACATATCAAATTCTACTAATCTTAAATTAAAAAGATTATTAAAACCATTTGCCATGTTAGGAGAGTTTTAATTCCTAAATCTCTTCAAGGAAATAAAATCATAAAAAACCTCGCAATCAGACGACTACGAGGTTAAAAGTAGAGAGGAAGGGATTCGAACCCTCGAAACGTTGCCGTTTACACGCTTTCCAGGCGTGCGCCTTCGACCACTCGGCCACCTCTCTAAATGATAAATTCAGTTTGCAATAATAAGGCAATATACCTTTTAAAGCCAATTTTTTATTTTAAAGTCTACTCACTTATTTCGCCTCGTAATGAAGTTTCAAAATAATGTCTAAAATCTTCTATACTATCTGTGTGCTGTAGTAAGTACATCATCTTAGCTAGTGCTGCCTCTGTAGTAACATCTTTACCAGAGACTAAACCTATATTTTTGAGCTGTACACTGGTTTCATATTTTCCCATCGACACCGCACCACCCACGCACTGTGTTACATTTACTATTCTAATATTTTTTAATAAAGCCTCGCTAAGAATATCCACAAACCACTTTTGAGTAGGTGCATTACCACTACCATAAGTTTCTAAAATAATACCTTTAAGTCCTGGTATACCGCAAATAGCTTGTACTACTTTTTTTGTAATTCCTGGAAACAACTTTAAAACTACCACATCCTCAACAAGGTCTGGACGGTATCTCATGCGGCTAGAATCTAACAAGAGGGATTTTTCTGTATTCGCTTTCGCGAAAGCGGGATCATCCACCTGCCATTTCCATAACAAACTCTCATCTATATTTAAATGCACACCACTTATAGCCAGCGGCGGATAATTCGGCGAGCTGAAGGCCTCAAAATGCTCGGCATTCATCTTTGCAGTTCTATTTGCTCTATACAGCTGGTATTCAAAATAAATACAAACCTCTTTAATGATAGGCTCATTATTATACTGCTCAGTAGCTAGTTGCAGACTGGTTATAAGATTCTCTTTTGCATCAGTACGCAGGTCTCCTATTGGGAGTTGAGAACCTGTAAGGATAATAGGCTTAGTTAAGTTTTCAAACATAAAACTAAGTGTACTACCAGTATAAGACATGGTATCACTACCGTGCAAGACTACAAAACCATCATAATTATCATATCTCTCATGAATGACGTTTCCTAATTTGCGCCATTCTTCTATATTCATGTCAGATGAATCTATAGGATGATCAAAGGAATAGGTGTCTATTTTACAGTCCAGTTGTTTAATTTCTGGAATATGAACAAGTAATTTTGAGAAGTCAAAAGCTCTTAAGGCTTTAGTCTCTGGATCCTTCATCATACCGATGGTACCACCGGTATAAATTAATAATATATTAGGCTTCATTTGAAACAGCCAGTTTTTCTTTATTAAGAACTGGTCGAGCATACATATTAAGGAAACTCTCTACCGCTTTATGGTCTTCTACATTTACCCTTAACCTTAATCTGCGTTCAAATTGTTGCATATCGTGGTCAGAATAGTGTTCTTTATATTTAGTACTAGAAGTTAATAAGTCATGTGCTACATAATTAGTAGGCCATAACATGTAATTATTCTGTATTTCTTTATCTAGATGTTGTACCACACGTTGCAATACTTGGTTGGTACTCTGATCTTCTAGTGCGTGAATATGAACTGGCTCTCCTGCGTGAATGTGGATATGCTTTTTCTGTCCTAATGCACCCTTAAGTATGCTATTAAAATCTTCGTTTTCTGATTTTATGTACTCTTCATCAGCTTGCTTTGCGAGCAGTTCTGGCACTTTTAAAATATCTGTAGGATCATATTCATAAGAGATAGAAACTGGTACAATGCGCAAATTATTTAAATAACCTTCTATACCGTTTTTACCTGCGGCCAAGCCTATCATTTTAAGAACACCTTGCTCAGTAACATCGTTACCATCTTTAGTACGTCCCTGTCTTTGCGCTATCCATACACTTCTATTTTCTTTGTGCATTAAATAGTCTATATACTCACTTAACTTCTTACTACTTAATAAAATCTCTCTAGGACTAGCACCACGTCTCACGATAAAGTTACGAGTTAGTTTGCTCAATGCATTTACAAACGGTCTTTGCACTAGATTATCACCTATCGCACTAGCTGTTCTTATCAAGCCTTTTTTAAATAAGGTAAGATTAATAAGAGATGTATCTAAGACGATATCTCTATGATTAGAAATATACAAATAGGTAATTTCTGGATCTAGATCGTCAAAACCAGACGTGGTTAAACCGGCACTGGACTCTTCTAGCACACGCTCTACGGTGTTGCATATTACATCTCGCTGGAAATCGTTAATAGATTTACATGCCAGTACAATTTCTTTCACCTCTTCATAGTTCTTATTAGGAAAACTGTATTGAAAAAGCTCTTTTATCATAGGGTGACGCACGGCGCTTTTAAGCGCTATTTGCACTTCGGCGTCGTTAAAAAATCTTATGTCGTCGTATCTACTCAAAATATGATGCTATAGGGTGCGCAAATGTAATCAACTCAGGTTTATATACCGAAGACTTCACGCGAATTTAAGGTTGTAATTTCTGCTATCTCTGCGATGTCTCTGTTATAAACTGTCGCTAGTTTTGCTGCAACATTTACCAGATAAGAACTTTCATTACGTTTACCTCGGTACGGCACTGGTGCCAGATAAGGCGCATCTGTTTCTAGAACTATTTCAGAAAGTGGTATTTGATCTAGAAACTGATCTATTTTACCATTTTTAAAAGTCACAACACCACCTATTCCTAGCTTCATTTTAAGATCAACAGCTTTTTTTGCCTGCTCTACATTACCTGTAAAACAATGAAAAATACCGTGTAAAGAGGTGTTTTTATATTCCTCTAAAACCTCAAAAACTTCGTCAAATGCTTCACGACAGTGAATAGCTATAGGCAACTTGTTCTCAACAGACCATTTAATCTGGGTATGAAAAGCATCTTGCTGCTCAGATTTAAATGTCTTATCCCAGTATAGATCCATACCTATTTCACCTACTGCCACATAATTCTCTTTTTCTAGCATTTGCTTTACGTGAGCCAGCTCTTCTAGATAATTTTCCTTAACATGGGTAGGATGCAATCCTGTCATTAAATGAACGTTTTCAGGATAGCGTTTTTTTAAATCTAGCATCGCATTTGTATACGTAGAATCTATAGCAGGAATAAAAAATCGCTCAACTCCAGCATCCATTGCTCGCTGTATCATTTGCTCTTGGTCCTCATCAAAAGCCTCACTATATAAATGTGTATGTGTATCTGTAAAAATCATAAAACAAAAATAGGAATAGTTAGTAGTCCGCTTTCGCGAAAGCGGAATTATATTTACCTCATAAACATATTTCATGGCTTCACTTAAAAAATTACTACTATCACAAGGTTACACCAGCCACAATATTAGAATTGCCCCAAAAAGTGGGCATATAGTTACCAAAGCATCTATAAACGGCCATTCTGGTAGATTTATAATAGATACTGGCGCTAGTGCAACTTGTGTCAACCAGGCCATGTATAAAGAATTTCAATTAGAAACAGAATTTATGGACAGACAAATAGGTACTGCCAGCGGTTCTTTAAGGCCACGCATATCGCACAACAACACCTTAGAATTAGGCGACTGGTCAGACCAAGACACTACCTTATTAAGTATGGACATGAGTTACATAAACACCGCTTTAAAGACTGAAGGAATGCGATCCATTCAAGGCCTATTAGGAGCCGATTTTTTAATAGCTGCCAAGGCCGTAATTGATTACAAAGGAAAGAAGATCTATTTAAAACCATAAAAAAAGCCCTGACTCTATAAGTCAAGGCTTTGATTTATTTGAAAAATGTAATTCCTAATATACTAGTAAGAAACATTAAAAGTACCGTCTGTAATATCAAAATTATTAGGTGGACCAGTCATAAAGCTGAAAGTTCCAGTAATAGTATTTGCAGTAGCATCTGCCGTTAGCACAACTAGAGATCCAGAAACCGCAGGGTCTAGTGTACCACCATTAATATAATTTGCTGAGTAAGTTGCTCCATCAAAAGCATAAGTTCCTGGCACTACGGTATCAGGAAAACTTAAAACTATAGAACTAGGACCGTTAGATGCATTTACGAGAACCGTACCACCTGCCTCTACAGCTCCTACAGCCGTAGGGTTAAGAGCCGTTCCGTCCACATTTGCTGTTAACGTCGCCGCTGTAGAACCACCAGCACCAGATCCTAACGCAGCACCGAATGGCACCTGATAAATCACTCCTGTTCTCATATAAAGTGAATCTACATTACTTGCTAGATAACTAACAAAGCTAAACTCACCAGTCACACCAGTTTCTGCATTTACAGACGTGATGCGCACCTCTCCTAGACCGTTACCTAAATTACTAGAAAATTGCTCTGCACCATTAAACGTATACAATGCTTCACTTTGGGATCCAGCACCTAATCTATAAACACCTACCGAATCATCCTGAAGGTTAATTTCTAATGTTTCAAGAAAATTCTGTCCTATTATAGACATCGTACCATCTGCATTAACAGTGGCACTCATACGGTCTGCTTTAAAAAACTCTCCATTACGTACCGCTTGTATAGCAGGTGTATTGTTATCTTCTAGATTATCAGAACAAGAAGAGAATGAAATAATGGCTAGGGCTATCAACAAGTATTTACAAATCAGTTTCATAGAATAGGATAAATGTGTTTAAGCAAATGTAAATAAAATATACACATATGATGAATATTATTAAATATAATGATACTTTTGCAAACTCAAATTAATAATCAGGGTCGGGCACCCATAAACTTTAATAGTTATGCCAGTAAAAATTAGATTACAAAGACACGGTAAAAAAGGAAAACCATTTTATTGGATCGTTGCAGCTGATGCACGTTCAAAAAGAGATGGTAAATATCTTGAAAAATTAGGTACATATAACCCTAACACTAACCCAGCAACAGTAAACTTAGATGTAGACGGTGCTATCACATGGTTAGAAAATGGTGCACAACCTACTGACACTGCACGTAACTTATTAAGCTACAAAGGTGTTATGATGAAAAAACACCTTAAAGGTGGTGTAAAGAAAGGTGCATTCACAGAAGAGCAAGCAGATGAAAAATTCAACTCTTGGTTAACTGAAAAAGAAGCTAAGATTGCTGGTAAAGCATCTGGACTTCAAGCAGATGCTGATGCAGCAGCTGCAAAAGCTCTTGAAGCAGAAAAAGCAGTGAACGAAGCTCGTATCGCAGCAAATGCTCCAGAAGTAGTTGAAGAACCAGCTGCTGAAAGTGATGACGCAACAGGAGAAGAAGAGTAAATCTATAGGTCATGCGTAAGGAAAAATGTTTTTACGTAGGAACCGTAGTAAATAAATTCAGCTTTAAAGGTGAGTTACTAGTAAAACTAGATACTGACGAGCCTGAGCTTTTTACAGAAATGGAATCAGTTTTTATCGAAATCGGTAAAAACCTGGTTCCATTTTTTATTGAAAGAAGTCAGCTGCACAAATCATTACTTCTAAGAATAAAAATAGAAGACATAGATGACGACGCAGGCGCTGACACATTAATGAAAAGAGATCTTTATCTACCCCTTGATTTTCTACCTAAACTAGAAGGAAATAAATTTTATTTTCATGAGGTGATCAATTACAAAATGATAGACGCTACTCATGGAGACATAGGTACCATAACAGGTATTAATGACACTACCAGTCAGGCTCTATTTGAAATAGATAATAACGGTAGTGAAATTCTGATTCCGCTTAACGATCATTTTATCGATAAAGTAGATCGTGAGAATAAAACTATCACTATCACCACTCCAGAAGGTTTAATAGACCTTTACCTCTCATAAAACATCTTAATTTTTATAAATGAGTCTATTCAAATTCAAAGAATTCACAATAGCTCAGGATAAATGTGCTCAAAAAATAGGAACCGACGGTGTCCTATTAGGCGCATGGGCTGCTCCTTATAAAGAACCACACACCATATTAGACATAGGTAGTGGTACTGGAGTCATATCTCTCATGCTAGCACAACGTTATCACCGCGCAAACATAGAGGCGATAGAAATAGATCAAGACGCTTATGAACAAGCTGCTGAGAACTTTGAAAACAGCCCATGGGGCGATCGTCTTTTCTGCTTTCATGCAGAGTTTCAAGAATTCTATGAAGAAGTAGAAGAACGATATGATTTAATAATAAGCAATCCTCCATTTTACGATTCTAGCAGTGTCAAAACAGATTCTCAAATCGAAGAAAAACGCCAGCAAGCACGCTTTGATGACGCTTTACCGTTTGAAGAATTAGTTTACGGCGTCTATCAATTACTAGATATAGACGGTACTTTTGCTTGTATAATACCCAAGGATAGAGAGACAAGATTTCTAGAAATAACTTCTCATTTTCAACTAGAACCTGTACGTACTACTTATGTAAAAGGCACCGTAGACAGTAAAGTTAAAAGATGTTTGATGGAGTTCCGCTTCCGCGAAAGCGTGAAAGAAAACAACTCCAAAAACTTAGTCAGTGAACTAGTTATAGAGAAAGCACGACACGATTATACAGAAGATTACAAAAGCCTGACTAAAGACTTTTATCTCAAAATGTAATTGAGCATCAATAAAAATATCTGACATTTTTTATCAAAAAACCGTCTGTAGATCGCTATTTTTACGACCAATTCAAAAACAGCCGTGAAATTACTCTATCGATGTAGTTTCTAACTTAAAAGATATAGAATGAAACCAGATTTATTTGAAGCACCAGATTATTATAACCTGGACGACCTTTTAACAGAAGAACATAAGATGATACGTGATGCTGCCCGAGCTTGGGTAAAACGTGACGTATCGCCTATTATAGAAGAAGCTGCACAAGAGGCAAAATTCCCTAAGAGCATAATACCTGGCTTGGCTTCTATAGGGGCATTCGGGCCGTATATCCCTGAGGAATATGGTGGCGCTGGACTGGATCAAATTTCTTACGGTCTTATCATGCAAGAAATAGAACGTGGTGACAGCGGTGTGCGATCTACAGCATCTGTTCAATCTTCTCTTGTTATGTATCCTATATGGAAATACGGTAGTGAAGAACATCGTAAAAAATTCTTACCTAAACTAGCTAGTGGCGAGTTTATGGGATCCTTTGGCCTTACTGAGCCTGATCACGGTTCTAATCCTAGCGGTATGATTACTAGCTTTAAAGATGCAGGAGATGGAGAGCATATTATTCTTAACGGTGCAAAACTATGGATTTCTAACAGTCCGTTTTGCGATGTTGCTGTAGTATGGGCAAAAAATGAAGAAGGACGCATTCATGGAGTAATCGTAGAGCGTGGCATGGAAGGTTTTACTACTCCAGAGACTCATAACAAATGGTCACTAAGAGCTAGTGCGACAGGTGAATTAATTTTTCAAGATGTAAAAATCCCTAAGAGTAATATCTTACCAGGTAAATCAGGATTAGGAGCACCACTTGGTTGTTTAGATTCTGCACGTTTCGGTATTGCATGGGGCGCAATAGGCGCTGCAATGGACTGTTATGACACTGCGTTAAGATATGCAAAGGAACGTATCCAATTCGGCAAGCCGATTGCTGCATTCCAACTACAACAAAAGAAGCTCGCTGAGATGATTACCGAAATTACCAAAGCACAATTACTCGCTTGGAGACTAGGTGTATTGCGTGAAGAAGGAAAAGCTACAAGCGCACAAATATCTATGGCAAAACGTAACAACGTGGACATGGCTATTAAAATAGCTCGTGAGGCAAGACAAATACTAGGCGGTATGGGAATTACAGGAGAATACAGCATCATGCGTCATATGATGAACCTAGAAAGCGTAATCACTTATGAAGGTACTCATGATATACATTTATTAATTACTGGACTAGACATTACTGGAGAGAACGCATTTAAGTAAACTACAGTTAATTAATACTAAGTTTAAATCCCTTCAATTGAATTGAAGGGATTTTTTTTTGTTTATTTGGTTGAACTAAAAAAACCAATTATGAAAAATTTTAAAATTTTAAGCCTTGCAATCCTGTCTCTATTTATTTTCTCTTGTGAATCTGATGATGATAACGGACCTGCATTAACTAACGCTAGTCTAGCTGGTACTTATAATGTAACTGCATTTTCTGGCAACGCTACAGAGTCTGATACGTCTGGAAACACACCTGATATTACCGAAGCAGATTTTACCGCTAGCAACTTTAACAATGCGACAGTTACATTTACAGAATCTGGTTTAGTTACCTCAACCGGATCTTATACTCAAACGTCTATTTATATAGAAGACGGAATGACAGAAACCGAAACAAATGTGGAAGATCTAGAAATAAATGGCGCTTTTACCATTTCTGGTAATTCTTTAATCATAACAAATACAGACGGTTTTAGTGTAACTGTTAGAAACTTTTCTAGCAACGGTCTGGAGCTATACCTACAAGAAACTGAAATAGATACTGATTACAGCTATGAGGCAGAGGCTACTTATACTTTAGTAAGACAATAAACGATCTACAATCAAAAAAAATCAAAGGCTTAAGAATTAAATTTCTTGGGCCTTTTTTTATTCTCAATTCGATAAAGTACACAACACTAGTTAATCCTATAATAATTTCTTTTCTGAGGATGGTTAAGATCTCTCCAGCAACTATTTTTGCACTAGAAAACACAGCGATGGAAGCCAATTTAATCTTGAATAAAATTAGTACGGTGCGTGAACAGTTATTGAATCACCAGCTATACAACCATATTAAAAATGATGAAGATTTAAGGTTTTTTATGTCTTCACACATTTATGCTGTTTGGGACTTTATGTCGCTTTTAAAAGCTTTACAAAACTCTCTTACTTGCACCACTACTCCATGGACACCAGTAGGTGATCCTGATCTAAGGTATTTAATCAATGAAATAGTTCTTGCAGAAGAGACAGACATAGACCATCTAGGCAACAGAATGAGTCATTATGAAATGTATTTAAACGCCATGAATGCAGTAGGTATAGATGTAAATATTGCTATAAAAGAAATAGACGGACTGTCATTATCTAGCCACATTCTTGAAACCATAAATAACTCCTTATTGCCCCAACATGTAAAACAATTTCTGACTACCACATTTACCATTATCAACAGAGGTAAAGACCATGAAATAGCTGCAGCATTTACATATGGAAGAGAAGATTTAATCCCAGAAATGTTTACTGAAATACTGGACGGTATCTCAACATCTTCATTTGATATAGATCTAGAACCTATTAAATACTATTTTGACAGACATATAGAGCTAGATGGAGATGAACACGGACCCATGGCACATAAAATGGTAGCTATGCTTTGCGACGATGATCAATTAAAATGGGAAGAAGCTATACAAGTTGCAAAAGATGCTCTACAATCAAGAATAGAACTATTTGACGGCATTTTAAAAGAAATAAAAGAGTCTGAACCAGAGCTAGTTTAAACTCAAAAAAGCCGATTCTCACGAATCGGCTTTTTTTTCATTTTATTAGGATTACAACTCTACGCTATCTCGTTGTTCTTCTTTTAATTCTTGACCAGAAATATCGGTAACGCTTTCTATCTGTGGAGCATGTTTTTTAACAGTAAGCTCTACACCAGACTTAAGAGTCATTTGATTTACATGACACCCTACACAAGTACCCAATAAGCGTACTTTAACAAACTTATCATCTTCTATAGAAACTAGTTCTATATCGCCATTATCCCTTTGTAAAAAAGGCCTTATCTCCTCTAACCCAGCTTCGACCGCTGTTTTTAATTCTGATCCAGTCATAATTATTTATTTGTGGCGCTACAACCTGCCATGGTAGTAATTTCAATCGCCTTTGTAGGCGGTAAAGCATCATTTCTACGCACCGTTTCAGACACTACTTTTTTAGTAATCTCGATAAATGCATTTTCTATATCTGTGCCTTCTTGCATTGCTGCTGGACGACCTACATCTCCTGCCTCTCTAATAGATTGTATTAAAGGTAATTCTCCCAAAAATGGAATTTTCAAATCCTCAGCTAGGTTTCTCGCACCGTCTTTACCAAAAATATGATATTTATTTTCTGGCATATCTGGCGGTGTGAAATAAGCCATGTTTTCAACAATACCTAGAACAGGTACATTGATACTTTCTTGTTGAAACATTGCGACACCTTTACGAGCATCGGCCAGTGCGACAGTTTGAGGTGTAGAAACTACAACAGAACCTGTTAATGGTAATGATTGCATGATACTTAAATGTATATCTCCTGTACCAGGCGGTAGATCTACTACTAAAAAGTCTAAATCTCCCCATGCTGCATCAAAAATCATTTGATTTAAAGCTTTTGCAGCCATAGGTCCACGCCACACTACAGCCTGATCTGGCTGTGTAAAAAAGCCTATAGAAAGAATTTTAACACCATAACTCTCTACTGGTTTCATTTTTGATTTACCGTCTACCGTTACCGATAGTGGCTTTTCATGAACGATATCGAACATTATAGTCGCACTAGGACCATAAATATCTGCATCTAGAAGACCTACTTTAAAGCCCATTTTTGCAAGAGTCACAGCTAGATTTGCCGTTACAGTAGATTTACCTACTCCACCTTTTCCAGATGCTACAGCAATTATATTATCTATTCCAGGAATCGCTTTACCTTTAATTTCAGGTTTTTTATCTGTCGTTTCTGGAGCTTCTACTTTAAGGTTTACTTTGATTTGTGCTTTTTCATAAACTTCTTTATGGATAGCCTGTAAGATAGAAACTTCTGTTTTTTTCTTAGCTTGTAAACTGTGGTTGTTGATAGTAACATCTACCACAACCTCATCACCAAAAACAAGTACATTTTTAATTGCACCACTTTCTACCATATTTTGTCCTTCACCAGGAACCGATATGGTTTCTAGTGCTTTGAGAACATCTTTCTTTTCTATTTTCATTTTGACGTTTAGAGTGTTACAAAGATAACGATCATAGCCGTTAGTTAAAACCCATTCTAAATAAAAGGGATAGATAAAAATTATTCCGCTTTCGCGAAAGCGTATCACATATCAAAATACACACATTTGATTGCACAAAAACCTTTAACACAAACACTTAAAACAACAGTTTTGTGAACACTATTCATAAATAGCAGTATTCAAAACGTATCAAATTTCATATTTACCAACGCAACATAAGTATGGTTGTAAAAACAAAATAGAAATGAAAGCTTTTAAAATCTAGAATTAATCCAGCTAGAAATTAAATTTAGTGTCCTAGGGTCTATCGTCTCTTCTAACTGTCCATACTCACCTGCACTACCTGTTTGCGCATTTTGAAACAGATGATTAAGTCCAGCTATTTTCTTGATGGTCACGTCTTTATTTTTAGAAAGTGCCGTTTCAAAACCTGGTAAATTGATTTCTGGAATCACCTGATAATCTAAAGATCCATTAATAGCTAAAACCGGGCATTTTACTTTACTCAAATTAGTAGCCGGATTATAACTTAAAAAAAACCGCATCCAGTCATCAGAAAACTGTTTGCTGAGAGCTGATATAACTTCATCGGTATATTTTGCTTTTGAAACATCAGGAGCCTCAGCAACCTGCTTCTTCATTACAATTATAAGCTCATTTTCTAATACTTGAGAAGATAACTTTTTAGAGTCTATTATTTTTAAGAACATAGCATCCATCAGTTTTTTTTCAAATTCCAACTGACTTCCTACCACTCCTTGAAACCTGAGACTTTTTTCTATTTGAGGCAGTAAAACATGATAACCATCTACGCCAGGTCCAGCTAGAGACACAAAGAATGATACATTTCTTCTATTATCTGCGATCACCATAGGCGCAATTAAACCGCCTTCACTATGTCCTATAAGTCCGATTTTTTTAGAATCAACATCTTTACGAGATTTGAGATAAGCAATAGCCGCTTCTACATCTGTAGCAAAATCTTCACTGGTTGCTCCTTTTTGAGTTCCTTGAGATTGGGCGACTCCACGGTCATCATATCTAAGAACAGCAATACCCTTTCTAGTCAAATGATCTGCGAGAACTAAAAACGGTTTATGATCAAAAAGCTCTTCGTTACGATCTTGAGGCCCAGAACCTGAAATAAGAATCGCCACTGCTGGATTGTTAACATTGTTAGGTAAGGTTAATGTACCTGCCAGTTTAATATCATTTGCTTTGGGATTAGTAAACACCACATCTTCTATATGGTAAGGAAACGGTGCTTTAGGTTCTTGTGGTCTATTAGGTTTTACTTCTACATATTCTTTTTTCTCTAGAATCATTTTTCCTGAGCCAGCACCTTGAGTAAAAGTCCCTATGATTTTACTATCTATTAATTCTCCTTGATATTTTATTTTATAAACATCTAGCAGCATAGTGATTTGATTACCGTCTACCATGATACTATTCATAGGAATATAAGTTTTAGATTGAGTGGGGCTTTGCATCTTTGCCGCGTACTCACCATTAATATTTGAAATTTCAAAAACCAACGGCATTCCTTGAATTGCTCCTGTCCAAGAACCATTAAATTCCTGTGCAAAGGTGATTAATGAGAATAATAGGCTTACTACCCATAAAGTAAAATGAACAACAGTTTTCATAAATCTAAGTTTTTAATCTATATTAAAACTAGAGTATGAAGATAGTTATTTGTTACATAAAATGTAAGAAGATTAAATAAACGGTATGATATTGAATAAACTAACTGACAGAATTTTTATGCCTTTTGAATCTGCGCTTTTAATTCATGTAAGGGCTGTACCCCTGCAGCTTTCCATACTTGCTTACCATTTTTAAAAATCATGAATGCCGGCACGCCTCTTATAGCAAACTTTGTCGCAAGTGCTTTGTTTTTATCTACATCTATTTTAAGAACACGTACTTGATCACCTAGATCTTCTTTCAATTTATCTAAAACTGGCATCATGGTCTGACATGGACCACACCAGGTTGCAAAAAAATCTATTAACACTGGTGTATCACTATTAGTAAGTTCTTTAAAGCTAGACATAAAATTTTTATTTTAGATTATAAATAAACCTCGATGCATTGTGCATCTTTAGAATCTAGAGTAATTAAATCAATTCCTGCAGGTAATAAAATACACTCTCCTTGTACCAAAGAATAATTCTCTTCTTGACATACTAAGGTAGCACTTCCTTTTACACACATATAAATGGTAAAAGAATTAATATCAGAAAGATCTCTTTCTAGAACACCTTTTATTTTTAAAAAATTAGTTTTAAAGTAAGGCGAATTAATCAGCTTATTAGGTTGATTTTTTTTACGACTGTAATCGGTATGATATTGGGTTTGCAAGTTAAAATCTATCGCATCTAGCGCTAGGTCTGTATGTAGTTCTCTAGTTTGCCCAGTTCTCACATCCTTACGGTCATAATCATAAATACGATAAGTCACGTCAGAGGACTGTTGAATCTCGGCAAGCATCACTCCTGCTCCTATGGCATGTATTCTACCAGTAGGAATGTAAAAAGCATCTCCTGCTTTTACCTTAAACTCATTGAGTACCTCTGTAAGTGTATTGTTTTCTAAATGTTTTTGATAAGAATCTCTATCCACCTCTTCTTTAAAACCTACTGTTATAGTAGCATCTTTATAAGAAGGCATGATGTACCACATTTCATTTTTACCAAATGAACCGTGTCGTTCTCTGGCTATGTCATTATTAGGATGTACTTGTATAGAAAGTGGTTTTTTTGCATCTATAAATTTAATAAGTAATGGAAATTCTCCATTAAATTTATCATACACAGACTTCCCTAAAAACGCATCTTTAAATCGTTCAATTAAATTATTGATGGTTGCCCCAGCATAAACACCGTTTGCAACAACAGTTTCACTATCTGGAACAGCACTTATCTCCCAAGATTCACCTATGGACTCTTGATCATACTCTTTATTAAGGCTAGTCTTCAGCTGGTCACCACCCCAAATACGGTAGTGAAAAACAGGTTTAAATTTTAAGGGATAAAATTCCATTTAGTACTTTAGGGTTACTGTGCGCAATTTAACCAAACCGAATAAATATTCCTTTGTTTTACAGCATAGTTTAGCCTTATTACTAAGAATATGTGGCAAATATTCAGAATACTTATGATTATTGATGATAATTATTCTGCTTTTGCAAAAGTTAGTTCAACATAAACTTCTATTAAAATATATTTAACCCATTAAGCATAATCCCTATCTTTACTGTGCTATGGAAATACCACCTTTAGAGGTTCAGATTAAAACCCTACCCTTATCACCTGGAGTTTACTTGTACTTTGATAAAAAGGACAAGCTACTTTATGTAGGAAAAGCTAAAAAACTTAAAAAAAGAGTCTCCTCCTATTTTAATAAAACGCATGACAGCTATCGCATAAAAACGATGGTTAAAAACATTTACCGCATTGAGCATATCGTGGTAGAGACAGAAACTGATGCTTTATTGTTAGAGAACAGCTTAATTAAAAGTCGCAACCCACGGTATAACATCATGTTGCGAGATGATAAAACTTATCCCTGGCTAGTCATTAAAAAAGAACGTTTCCCACGAGTGTTTTTAACTCGTAATATGATCAAAGACGGTAGTGAGTATTATGGACCATACACTAGCGTAAGAACAGTAAGAACACTACTAGAGCTGGTTAAGACTTTATACCCCATACGCACCTGTAATTACGATTTACAACAGGATAAAATAAATGAAGGTAAATTTAAACTATGCCTAGAATACCACATAGGTAACTGTAAAGGTCCATGTGCTGGACTACAGCATGAAGTACAATACAACAGAAGTATAGAAGCTATAAGAGGTATAGTAAAAGGTGACTTTAAAGAAGCTGTACGTTACTTTACAGATCTAATGCAAGAGCATGCAGCAAATATGGAATTTGAAGAAGCACAGCAACTCAAAGAAAAACTAGAAATACTAACTAGATACCAGGCAAAATCTACCGTGGTTAATCCTAATATCTCTAATGTAGATATTTTCACCATAGTTAGTGATGAAGCTGCCGGCTATGTAAATTACTTGCAAATTAATCATGGTGCGATTACACGTTCTCACACTATGGAACTTAAAAAACAACTAGACGAAGATGATAAGCATTTACTAGAACTAGCCATAGTAGAGCTGCGCCACAGGTTTGACTCTCAATCTACCGAGATCTACACACAATTTGACGTAGATGTAGGTGAGAAAGTAAAAATCACTATCCCTAAGTTAGGAGATAAAAAACGTGTCGTTGATTTATCAGAGCGCAATGCAAAGTTTTTTAGGCAAGAACAGTTTAAGACTATTAAAATAGTTGACCCAGACAGACATGTTAATAGATTAATGGCACAAATGAAAGCCGATTTAAGACTGGGTGAAGAGCCTAGACACATGGAATGTTTTGACAATTCTAATATTCAAGGGACTAACCCTGTTGCTGCTTGTGTGGTTTTTAAGAATGGAAAACCTAGTAAAAAAGATTATAGAAACTTCAATATAAAAACGGTAGAAGGACCAGACGACTTTGCTAGTATGGAAGAGGTCGTTTATCGACGTTATAGAAGATTACTAGAAGAAGACCAGCCGTTACCACAACTAGTCATAGTAGACGGTGGAAAAGGGCAATTATCTAGCGGTGTTACCGCACTAGAACGATTGGGTTTAAGAGGTAAAATACCCATAATAGGTATAGCAAAAAGACTAGAAGAGCTATTTTATCCTAATGATCCTGTACCTTTATATCTAGATAAACGTTCTGAAACCTTAAAGGTTATTCAACAAATGCGTAATGAGGCGCACCGTTTTGGTATCACCCATCACAGAAATAAACGTAGCAAACAGGCTATAGAAACTGAGCTAGATGAAATCGTTGGGATAGGAGAAAAAACAGTTGTTGAATTATTAAAACACTTTAGAAGCGTAAAACGCGTTAAGAATGCTACAAAGAAAGAACTTACAGAAATAGTAGGCGTTTCTAAAGCACAAAAGATAATAGACTTTTATAAAGATGAAGAAGAATAGGCTTTTATTATTTTTTATTGTTCTCGCTTTCGCGAAAGCGGACTTCACACTAGCACAGGAAAAAGAAAACAATTCTCGACCTAAGATAGGACTTGTTTTATCTGGTGGTGGAGCAAAAGGCCTAGCGCATATAGGAACACTTAAAATAATAGACTCTCTAGGAATAAAAATAGACCACATAGCAGGTACGAGCATGGGTGCCATAGTTGGATCTTTATACGCATCTGGTTATACAGGCAAACAATTAGATTCTATTTTTAAAACTATAGATTTTGATAAAATCATATCTGACGACATACCTCGCAAATCAAAAACATTTTACGAGCGTAGAAATACAGAACGATATGCAGTAACCTTGCCGTTTAAAGATTTTAAAGTACAATTACCTTCTTCATTAAGTAAAGGACAAAATATATACGATCTTCTATCCAGGCTGCTTGCCCATGTAAAAGATGTTGAGGACTTTAATCAATTACCTATTCCTTTTTTATGCATCGCTACAGAAATCACCACAGGAGAAGAGATCGTTCTAGACAGTGGCTATTTACCCAAAGCAGTAAATGCAAGTGGTGCGCTACCATCACTCTTTGCTCCTGTTGAAATAGATGGCAGACTACTTATAGATGGTGGTGTAATAGACAACTATCCTATAGAAAAATTAAAGGCAAAAGGTGTCGATATAATTATAGGTGTAGACGTACAAGATGATTTAAAATCGAGAGAAGAACTAAGTGGTGCCCTAGATATATTATCACAGATCAACAATTTCCGCACGATTAATGCGATGAAATATAAAGCTCCTAAAACCGACGTTTATATCGCTCCAGATATTAATGATTTTACCGTTGTGTCTTTTGACTTAGGAAAAGAAATTATAAAAAAGGGTGAGCAAGCTGGTAGAGCTAAAATAGATCAGCTCAAAGAATTTGCGATAGATAACTATAAAAAACCTGATTTAAAAAACATAATAGGTGACAGCCTATATCTTAACGAGATCAATGTAAAAGGGAATCAAAATTACACCAGAGCATTTGTAGTAGGTAGATTTAAAGTAAATACACCAGGTAAAGTAGCCTACACTGATTTAAATACTGGAATTCAAAACCTACAAGCGACAGATAATTTTGCCAAAATCAATTATGAAATCATCAATGATGATAACGGAGCTGTTCTAGAAATAGACTTAGTTGAGAATGAAGTACGTAATTATTTAAGATTGGGATTACATTATGATGAATTAACGCGCAGTGCTGCTTTACTTAATCTTTCTAGAAAAAAGGTGCTTTTTGATAACGACATCGTATCAGTAGATTTTATAGTCGGCGATAATTTAAGATATAACTTTGACTATTATATTGATAAAGGTCGTTACTGGTCGATAGGCTTGCACAGTGAATACATGAGATTTCAAAAAGATGCTAATGCTGCATTTATTGAAGACGCAGCTAACTTTGGTCCATTAGGAGTTAATAGTCTTGAGGTAAAATATAGAGACTGGACACAGCAAGTTTTCTTACAAACTAGGCTTAACAGATCTGCAAATTTAATGGTGGGTACTGAGATTAAAACGCTTAATATTTTTACAGAAACTTTAATTACCACAGACCCTAATGATGATGACGTTACTGATTTTACAGACGGTACACGAGGCAGTCTTTATGGAAAAGTACTGGTAGATTCTTATGATAATGCACAATTCCCATCTACTGGCTGGAAAATAGATGGTGATTTCCACCTTTACCTTTTTAACTCTGAATACAAAGAACGCTTTAAAGAATTTTCTGTCGCCCAGCTACAGATAGGTCATGCCCGCAATTTTGGTAAATTCACATTACGTGGTAATGCACACATAGGTATAACCATAGGCGATACTAATGACTCTTCTATGGACTTTTTTCTAGGTGGTTATGGATCGCGTAGGATTAATAATCTAATTTCATTTTATGGATATGATTTTTTAAGTATTAGTGGTGGCACCATGATGAAATTGCTAGTAGAGGCAGATTATGAAGTCTTCAAAAAGAATCACATCATATTCAGCGCAAACATTGCAAACGCACAAGATGATTTATTTGAACAAAACAACTGGTTTAGCGAGGCTAGATACACTGGATATGCCATAGGATATGGATTAGAATCTTTTTTAGGACCTCTAGAAATAAAATATAGTTTCTCTCCACAACAAGATGACGGACAAGTCTTTGTTAACCTAGGATTCAAGTTTTAAATACACTGAAAAGAATTTTTTTCGATTAATTAAATTCACGTCACAAAGCTGACCAACACACACTCAAACTACTAATAATCAGTAAGTAAACTATTTAAAAGTTAAATAATCCGGTTTAGTCATGGAATGGTCTCAGGAATTTACGAAATTTGAGAGATTTAACTTTTAACTATGCCTTTCTACCATAAATTGGGTAAAATACCACCCAAAAGACACACACAATTTAGAAAACCTGATGGTTCTCTATATTCAGAACAGCTTTTTGGAACTATAGGTTTTGATGGTATGTCTACAAATTCTTATCATGAATATAGACCTACCATGGTTAAAGAGATAAGAAATCAATACAGTGTAAAGCCTGAGATTGCATTAGAGAATCATATTAAATCTTACCGTTTAAAAGGGTTTAAAATACAACCAGAAGCAGACTATCTAGAAAGTCGTAAAACTGTTCTTATCAACAGCGATGTGGCAATTATTCTTGCAGCACCTCAAGACGCTACACAAGACTATTTTTATAAAAATAGTGATGCAGACGAGTTGCTTTTTGTCCATCGTGGTACTGGAACCCTAAGAACTCATTTAGGAAATTTAGAGTTTAAATATGGTGATTACCTTTTGATACCACGAGGTGTTATTCATAAAATTGATTTTGACACGACAGATAACAGGCTATTTATAGTAGAAAGTAGGCGTCCTATTTATACTCCTAAAAGATATAGAAACTGGTTCGGACAACTGTTAGAGCATTCTCCTTTTTGTGAGCGTGACTTACGACGTCCAGAGACACTAGAAACCCATGATGAGAAAGGTGAGTTTTTAATCAAAGTAAAAAAACAGGACGATATTTTTGATATGGTGTATGCTTCACATCCATTTGATGTAGTAGGATATGATGGTTACAATTATCCATATGCATTTTCTATTCATGATTTTGAACCTATAACTGGACGCATTCACCAGCCACCACCAGTACACCAAACATTTGAAACAGATGCCTTTGTAGTATGTAGTTTTGTCCCTAGACTTTATGACTACCATCCTAATAGTATTCCGGCACCCTATAATCATAGTAATATAGATAGTGATGAAGTCCTTTATTATGTAGACGGTGATTTTATGAGTCGTAATGACATCGAGGCTGGTCATATTAGCTTACACCCTGCAGGTATTCCGCATGGTCCACACCCTGGAACAGTAGAAAAAAGTATTGGAAAGACTAAAACAGAAGAACTAGCTGTTATGGTAGATACTTTTAAACCATTAATGGTAACTAAAGAAGGACTAGAAATTGCTGATGATAGTTATCACAAAAGCTGGTTAGATTAATTAATATTGTAAAAAAAAATCAAGTTGGAACAGAACAACCCAAATTACTCTAATCAACCACAGCAGTCCAATAACTTTGGACAGCAGCAGCAGCAGCAGCAGCAATTTCAAAATCAGAATCAAAACCAAGGTAATTATCAATTCCCTTATCAAGGAGAGAAACTATCTGGTGACCCCAGCGCAATTACATTAGGTATTATATCGTTAGTACTTTTCTTTATAGGGTGCTGGTGCTATGGACTCGTTGCTATAATTACATTAATCCTGAGTCTAATAGGGCTCATTATAGCAAACAGAAGTTTAAAAGATTATAAATCTAATCCTAGTAATTATAGTCAAAGCTCTTATAAGAGTGTAAATATTGCTAAAATTATAAATATTGTAGGTGTAGCTCTTTCAGGTCTAGTTTGTTTAGTTTTATTAATAGTCGCCTTATTTTTCGGTAGTCTACTGATGGCGGCAGTAAATGGAGAACTAGATAGTCTAGATGATTTAGATCAATATAATAATGAATCCTATTATGATGACGATTATGAAGACTCTACAGAAGATGAGGACTGGCAATATTATGAAGAAGAAGAATTAGATTCTCTTGAACAGAAAAACGATTCTCTTAAAGAGAATAAAGAGATTATTATTGAGGACGTAATAGAAGAAACAGAAGGGTAATGATTGCAAAAAGAATAGATATAACTCCTCATTTGAGGGCAATGTGGTAATAAAGGTTAGCCCAACACCACCGACATCACAATTTATTTATACTTTTTAAACAACTATTATGGCAGCTGAAATCAAAAACCTAAAAGACTTACAAAATACAGAGTATTCACTTAAAAAACTATTCAAAGAAGCAGAAGATTTTCTTCCTCTTCTAGGAACAGATTATGTAGAATTATATGTAGGTAACGCAAAACAAAGCGCACATTTCTACAAAACAGCATTTGGGTTTCAATCTGAAGCATATGCTGGATTAGAAACCGGATTAAAAGATCGTGTTTCTTATGTCTTAAAACAAGGCAAAATAAGACTGGTACTCACCACTCCTCTACAAAAAGATGGGGAGCTTAATGAACACATCAACGTCCATGGAGATGGAGTAAAAGTTGTTGCTCTTTGGGTAGAAGATGCTCGTAAAGCATTTGAAGAAACTACTAAAAGAGGTGCAAAACCATATTTAGAACCTACTGTTGACTCAGACGAGCATGGCGAAATCGTAAAGTCTGGAATCTATACTTATGGAGAAACAGTCCATATGTTTATAGAACGTAAAAATTATAACGGTATATTTTTACCTGGTTTTCAAAAATGGGAATCTCATTATAATCCAGAACCAGTAGGACTTAAGTTTATAGACCACATGGTAGGAAATGTAGGTTGGGACGAGATGAATACTTGGTGTAAATTCTATGGAGAAGTAATGGGATTTGCACAAATTATCTCATTTGCAGATGATGACATCGCTACCGACTACACAGCTCTTATGAGTAAAGTGATGAGCAACGGTAATGGTAGAGTTAAGTTCCCGATTAACGAACCTGCAAAAGGAAAGAAAAAATCACAAATTGAAGAATACCTAGATTTCTATAACGGCCCTGGTGTACAGCACATCGCTGTTGCTACAGACGATATAGTTGCCACAGTAAGCGCAATGAGAGAAAGAGGTGTAGAATTCTTATACGTTCCAGATGAATATTATGACGATTTAACAGAGCGTGTAGGAGAAATAGACGAAGACGTTGAGGTACTAAAAAAACATGGTATTTTAATAGACAGAGACGAAGAAGGCTACCTATTACAACTGTTTACAAAAACAGTAGTTGATAGACCTACCATGTTTATAGAAGTCATACAACGCAAGGGTGCTCAATCCTTTGGTGTAGGAAACTTTAAAGCATTATTTGAAGCGATAGAAAGAGAGCAAGCTTTACGCGGCACTCTGTAATACATTGATAACAATATAGTTATCAGTTTGGAATAGACTTTGCATTTAAAAGATCGTGAGCATTATTCACAATCAACTTTTATAGATATGAAAAAGATTATTTTTTTAATGATAGCTGTATTTGCAACTACTACAGCCTTTACTCCAGGAGTAGAATCTAACGGTATAGAACAGCAGGCTTTTGAAGATGGTGAATGGTTCAAATTTAGAATACACTACGGCGTCTTCAATGCCAGCTATGCCGAGATGAAAATAGACAAAGCCCGACTTAAAGGTAAACCTGTATATCACATTAAAGGTAAAGGAAAATCTACCGGACTATTACATCTCTTCTTTAAGGTAGACGATAAGTATGAAACTTATATCGATCGTGAAACTGTAAAACCATATCGTTTTATCCGTAAAATAGACGAAGGTGGACACACAAAAGATATTCAAATAGACTTTGACCACGAAGCAGGCACTGCTATAGTTAATGATAAAAAGCACAAGGAAAAGACTACCGTAGACATTAAACCTTCTACACAAGATATGATGAGTGCTTTTTACCACCTAAGAAACATGGTAGATATAGAAACTATAAAAGCCGGTGACGAGTTCACACTACCTATGTTTTTTGACAAAGAAAACTTTGACTTTAAACTCAAATATCTAGGTGAAGAGGTTCTTAAAACTAAATTTGGTAATGTGGCTTCTTTAAAATTTAGACCATACGTGCAGTCTGGACGTGTATTTAAAGAAGAAGAAAGCCTTACTGTATGGATATCAAAAGATCAAAACAAAATGCCTTTAAAAATAAAAGCAAAACTAGCTGTAGGCTCTCTTACCGCAGACTTAGAAGCTTTTAAAGGCCTAAAACACTCCTTTCAGGTTATTGCAGATAAATAAAACCTACTTCATTTTAATCAATTAAGGTGAACTCTATGCCTTGTATAATTGATAGTAACCTATAGGTTGATTACTTTTGCTTGTCATTTTAAATGAATTACATGTCTCAAGAAATCAGCCCAGAAATAGCCCAGCGCATTAAATTATTAGAAGATAAATTTAAACACTCTGGCCAGAACATGCTCTCCTACTTGGACGGCTTACTTTATGACAGGTACACAACCTATTGGGATTACATACGACTAGACACTTTACTTAGCCTACAAGTGCCGTCTACAGATTTTCCTGATGAGATGATTTTTATAGGCTATCATCAAATTACCGAACTTTACTTTAAGCTCATCATACATGAGCAAACGCAAATTATAGAAAGCGAGCAATTAACCGGTAAATTTTTTGAAGAAAAAATACTACGCATCAATAGATACTTTACCGTTTTAATCAATTCTTTTGAAGTAATGATTAAAGGTATGGAGCGCGAGCAATTCTTACAATTTAGAATGTCCTTACTTCCTGCGAGTGGTTTTCAAAGTGCTCAATATAGAATGTTAGAATTTTACAGTAGTGATTTAATAAATCTAGTTCATCCTTCTGTTAGGTCCCGCTTTCGCGAAAGCGAGAACAACAACACCATTGAAGATCTATTTGAAAATATCTATTGGAAAAAAGGAGGCATAGACATGAATACAGGAGAAAAAACACTCACACTAAAACAGTTTGAAAAACGTTACACTCCTAGATTTTTGAGAATAGCAAACGAAGTAGAAAACACAAACCTTAATCAACGTTATCTATCCCTACCAGAAGAAGAAAAAACACCAGAACTTAAAACAGCTTTGCGACTTCTAGATCAAAACGCAAATATCAATTGGCTACTTATGCACATGGGTGCCGCACATAGATATTTGAGAAAAGAAGGAAAAGCAGTAAAAGCAACAGGAGGTACCAACTGGAAAGAGTTTTTACCACCTAGTTTCCAGAAAATATCTTACTTCCCTACTTTATGGACGCAAGAAGAACATGAGAACTGGGGTAAGCAATGGGTGGATCACGTATTAAACACAAAGTAATGATGAAAAAATATTTCATCGCTGGTATATTACTAGCACTGAGCTTTACATCATGTAAAGAAGATGTAGAAACTATCGAAGATGTTCAGGAACCTATACCTGTGGTTATTGAACCTAAGATGAAGTATGGTTATGACCTTAATGATTTTGAACTAGTTGCCGACACAGTAGTTAGCGGCGCAACGTTTAATGATTTAATCTCCAACCATATCGTAGAAGGTCAAAGCGCCTATCAAACCGCAAACAGACTTAATGAAGTCTATGACCTACGTAGAATACAAGCTGGAAAACCTTTTAAAATCTTAAAGAGAAAAGACAGCCTGGGAACTCCAGAAGCATTTATTTATGAGCCTACTAAGCTAGATTACGTTGTTGTTCATTTTAACGACACTCTTGCCGCTTATAAAGATAAACACCCTATTTCTTATAAAAGAAAAACAGCGAGTGGAATTATCAACTCGACACTATCTGAGGCTATGGCCGAAGAAGGTCTAGGATTAAGTGCCATCTATGAATTATCTGATATTTATAAATGGTCTATTGATTTCTTTAAGCTTCAAAAAGGAGATCGCTTTAAAATGATCTATCAAGAACGTTACATTAACGATTCTATATATGCAGGAATAGAATCTATAGAAGCAGCCGTTTTTGAGACAGATGAGACACCTTTCTATGCATTTGATTATGTAACAGACTCCATCACAGGAATGAGTGATTATTATGATGATAATGGAAAGACTTTAAGAAGCTTTTTCTTAAAAGCACCTGTTAACTATTCTAGAATATCATCGAGATTTACTAAAAGAAGGTTTCACCCAGTTCAAAAAAGATGGAAAGCACATAAAGGTACTGATTATGCAGCTGCATATGGAACACCTATAGTTGCTACCGCAAATGGTACGGTGACAAAATCTTCTTACACAGGCGGAAATGGTAATTATGTAAAAATAAAACACAACGGCACCTACTCTACTCAATACCTACATATGACTAAACGTAAGGTAAAGGTAGGACAGCGAGTAAAACAAGGACAGGTAATAGGTACCGTAGGTAGTACAGGACTTGCCACTGGACCTCATGTCTGTTATAGATTTTGGGTAAATGGAAAACAAGTAGATCCTTATAAACAGAATTTACCTAGCGCAGACCCACTTCCAGAAGAAACCATGGAAACCTACATGGAATTTATAGCCCCATTAAAGATAGAAATAGACCAACTTCCTTTTAAAGAAATTGATCCAGTACTATAAATAAACCTACACCTTCATTTTATAAGAATAACTTTTAAAAATTGTAAGATCATGAAAAACATCAACCCTACTTCTACCACTGCATGGCAAGAACTTCTAGATCATTATAAAACAGCAAAAAGTTTAAATCTAAAAGAAGCTTTTCAAAACAATAAAAATCGCGCAGAAGAATTAACACTAACGGACGGTGATTTTCATGTAGACCTCTCTAAGAACCTAATCACCAAAGAAACACAAGGTAAATTAGTTGATCTAGCAAATGAATGTAGATTAAGTGACGCAATCGAGTCTTACTTCGGTGGAGAAAAAATAAATGCGACTGAAAATCGTGCGGTATTACATACTGCTTTAAGAACTAACAACACGGATTCACCTGTAGCAGGTAATATAAATGCCGCAATTGCAAGCAAAGAAAAAATGTTTGCCTTTGTAGACGCTGTAAATAACGGTACCATCACCGCTGCAAATGGCCAGAAATTTAACACTGTAGTTAATATAGGGATAGGTGGTAGCGATTTAGGACCTGTCATGATTTATGAAGCTATGCAAGCTTATAAAAATGACCTCACATTACATTTTGTTTCTAACGTAGAAGGTGATCATGTAGAGGAAGTTTTAAAGAAAATAAATCCTGAAACGACGCTTTTTGTTATCGTTTCAAAATCTTTTGGAACTCAAGAAACACTTACTAACTCTACCACCATAAGAAATTGGTTTAAAGAAAAAGTAAATCCAGAAGCCGTTGCACAACACTTTATTGCCGTAAGCAGTAATATACAACGTGCCGTGGATTTTGGTATTCAAGAAGAAAATATATTTCCAATGTTTGACTGGGTAGGTGGACGCTTTTCTCTTTGGAGCACGGTAGGAATGAGCGTTGCTTTAGGCATAGGGTCAAAGAATTTTCAAGGGTTACTCGATGGTGCTCAAGAAATGGACACACATTTTAAGAATAGTTCTTTTGATAAAAATATTCCAGTACAGTTGGCTTTATTGACCATTTGGTATAACAACTTTTATAAAGCACAGAGTGAAGCCGTTATCCCATACACTCAATACTTACATAGATTACCAGCATACTTACAGCAAGCCATTATGGAAAGTAATGGTAAAAGTGTAGACCGCAATGGAGATCGAGTTACTTATGAAACTGGTAATGTAGTTTGGGGAGAACCTGGAACTAATTCACAACATGCCTTTTTTCAATTAATACATCAAGGGACTAAATTAATTCCTGCTCAGTTTATCGCTTTCGCGAAAGCGAAATACAACCAACCGGATCATCACAACAAGCTTATGGCAAATTTCTTTGCACAAACTGAGGCGTTGATGAATGGTAAAACCAAAGAAGAAGCATTAAAAGATCATAAAGACTCAGGGAAAACGGTGTCAGAAATAGAACATCTCGTTCCTTTTCAAGTATTTGAAGGTAATAAACCTACCACCACTATTCTTATAGACGAGCTTACACCACAAAGTTTAGGTAAACTAGTGGCCATGTATGAACATAAAATTTTTACTGAAGGTGTGATATGGAACATCTATAGTTATGATCAATGGGGTGTACAATTAGGTAAGGTACTAGCAGACGCCATTTTAACAGATATAGAAAGTTCTAAATCTGATGGCCATGACAGCAGTACAAACGCACTTTTAAAAAGATTTTATTCCCGTAACAAATAAAAAACTGTTTTTCAGTTAATTAACGTTAACAAGTGTTTCACTTCTTAATGTTAGCTTAATATTGGATTAATGATTTGCGACGTACTTTTGCAAAATCAAACTAAATCTAATTCTGAAATGAACAGAACATTACACTTTTTATTTGCAATCGGGCTTTTCTTAAGTTCTATGGCAGTTGGTGCACAGGTTACTACCTCAAGCATTAATGGTCGTATCATGGAAACTATAGACGCTGCTCAAGAGCCTCTTTTAGGAGCTACCATAGTCGCAGTACATGGTCCTACAGGAACTAATTATGGTACTTCTACTGATATTGAAGGTTATTACCGTATTTCTAACATGCGTGTAGGTGGACCTTACACGATTACTATTTCTTACGTAGGTAAGACAGAAGAAAAACTAGAAAACATTTTTCTTCAATTAGGTGAAGCTGAAAAAATCAGTATTACTTTATCAGACGAATCTAATGCATTAGATGCTATTACTATTAATGCTGTAAGAGATGGGATTTTTGATTCAGGTAAAACTGGAGCAGAAACTAACGTTTCACAACGTGATATCAACACTATGCCTTCTGTAACAAGAGGAATAGGTGATTTCTTAAGAAAAACACCTCAAGCACAAGTTAGTGAAGGTGGTGCAATTTCTATCGCAGGTCAGAACAACCGTTACAACTCTATCTTTGTAGATGGTGCTGTAAATAATGATGTTTTTGGTCTTGCAGGAACAGGAACTAACGGTGGACAGATAGGTGTTAACCCTATCTCTATTGATGCTATCGAGTCTTTCCAAGTAAACATCGCTCCTTTTGATGTACGTCAGTCTGGTTTTACAGGTGGTGCGATTAACGCAATTACTCGTTCTGGTACAAATGACTTTAAAGGTAGTGCATACTTCTACACTCGTAATGAAAAACTTGCTGGTAAAACTCCAGTAGGTATCAGAGAGGATAACCGTGAAAGACTAGACGAATTTACAGCTAACCTATACGGAGCTCGCTTAGGTGGTCCAATCATCAAGAACAAATTATTCTTTTTTGTAAATGCAGAGATACAAAGAGAAGAAGAGCCTAGACCTTTTGATAGCAGTTTATACAGTGGAGACACTTCAATTGCAGGTATCGAACAATTAAGACAAAACTTAATAAACACATTTGGTTATGACCCAGGTAGTTTTGGTAACACTGTTCAAACTTTAAATAGTGAGAAATTCACTGTTAAATTGGACTATAACGTTAATGATAAAAACACATTAACTTTTAAACATAACTATGTAAATGGTGAGTCTACTTCACCTAATGGAAGTAGTGCAAGATCTATCAATTTTGCAAATGGTGGTATCTTTTTCCCATCTACTACTAACTTCTCTACATTAGAATGGAATACTACTAACGGTAGCAACCTTTCTAACAACTTAATAGTAAGTTATACTAAGGTAACAGATGATAGAGATCCTATCGGGAATCCATTTCCTAATGTAAGCATCGGTGATGGTAGTGGTAGTATAAGTTTTGGTTCTGAAGCTTTCTCTACTGGAAACATTTTAGATCAAAAAGTTTTCACAGTAACCAACAACTTTGAAGTTTCTAACGGAGCTCACAACATGACATTTGGTGGTAACTATGAAAATTACGATATGAGAAACGTATTCGTAAGACAGAACTTTGGTCAATACAGATTTGGATCTTTAGATGATTTCAACACTTACTTTGACAACGATGCAACTAATGATGTTGCTGCAGATAACTTTGACTACTCTTATTCACTATTAGATCCTTTAGGAACTGCTGGTGATGATATAGTAAATGCAGCAGCTGCATTTAAATATTCTCAATTAGGAGTATACGCTCAAGATCAGTGGGATTTAACAGATAATTTCAAGTTAACTTACGGTGTACGTTTTGACGTTCCTTTCTTTGAAGATGGAATAACAAATGATGATTTCAACGACAGAACTGTAGCATTACTAGAAGCTGCAGGAAAAGACTTAGGCGGAGCGAGATCTGGTAGAGGTATTAAAAGTCAAATACACGTTGCTCCAAGAGCAGGGTTTAACTGGGATATAAATGGCGACGGTACTACACAATTACGTGGTGGACTAGGAATCTTTACTTCACGTATTCCTTTAGTATGGCCAGGTGGTATCTATAACAACAATGGTCTTTCTGTAGGTAGTGTAGATGAGCGTAACTTTGTAGATGGCGCATTCTTTGTAGCAGATCCTAACAACCAACCTATCGGTGATGGTGCTGCTCCTGGTAGTGGACAATTAGGAGGTCAGATAGATCTTTTTGATCCTAACTTCAAATTACCACAGGTAATGAAGTACAACATCGGTATTGATCAAAAAACAAATATTTGGGGATTAATTGCAAGTGCAGACTTCTTATATAATGACAACATTAACAATGTAACTTACCAAAACTTAAACATAGGTGATGCAGTAGGTACACTTAATGGAGCTGACAACAGACCATATTTTTCTCGTAATGCAATAGACAGAACATATAGCTCTATATATCTAGGATCTAACACTAACGAAGGTTGGTCTTACAATGCTAGTTTCAGCTTAACTAAGCCATATGAAAATGGTTTCACAGGTCAGGTTTCATATACTTATGGACAAGGTAAATCTATCAATGAAGGTACATCTTCTCAAAACAGTTCTCAATGGAGAAACATTGTAACTGTTAACGGTAAGAATAATGCTGGTGTAGGTAATTCTGCTTTTGCATTAGGACACAGAATTTCTGCAAATGCATCTTATGAATTAAAATGGAATGAAAACCTTAAAACAACATTCGGTATATTCTATAACGGACAACAAGGTGGTACTTTAAGTTACATTTATAACGATGGTAATGGTAGCGATTTATTAGGTGATGACTCAAGAGATAACGCTCTTATCTATATCCCTAGAGACCAAAGCGAAATCAACTTAATTGATGATGGTAGTGTAACTGCTGCTGAGCAATGGAGCGCTTTAGATGCTTTTATTGAAAGTAATGACTACTTAAGAGAGAGAAGAGGTGAGTACGCAGGTCGTAATGGAGATCGTGGACCTTGGAATCATATTGTTGATTTCAAATTACTTCAAGATTTCAGTTTAGATTTCGGTGGTAAAAAACACACATTCCAAGCTTCTCTTGATATCTTCAACTTCTTCAACTTCTTGAACAAGGATTGGGGTGAACAAAATACTATCAACCAGAGTTTTGGTAATGTTGGTCTTATTAATACAGAGCAAGGTGGACCAGACCCACAGTTTACTTTTGACCCTAATTTTGCTGAAGAGTTTGAGCGTGTAGATGATGCAGGTACTCGTTCTTCAAGATGGCAAATGCAAGTAGGTCTTAGATATATCTTTAACTAAGAAATACTTTTTACCATATATTACAAGAACCCTACTCAAAACGAGTAGGGTTCTTTGTTTTTGGATTATTTTTGAACCAAATTATTAAATTATGTATAGCATTTTAAAATCTGCTCATTCTGGCTGGGCATATCTACTAATCTTAGTATTGGCCATCGCAACTATTAATGCCATAATCGGTTTTGCAGGTAAGAAAGAATTTGGCAATAAAGACTTCAGTCTAGCTCTAGTAGGACTTATTGTTACACACATTCAACTTTTATTAGGACTTGCTCTATGGGCATTCTCTCCATATTCTAGTATGTTATTTAGCGACACCTCTACTGTAATGAGTACTCCAGAGATAAGATTACTAGCTCTAGAACACCCTTTAATGATGATCATAGCTGTTGCCTTGCTAACGGTAGGATACTCTAAACACAAAAAGAAAATCGTTAGTAATGGTAAATTTAAAGTTCTAGCTATATTTTATACCCTAGCATTTTTAGTAGTTCTTTCTAGACTGCCATGGAAACAATGGATGTAAGATTGTTATAGTCTCGCTTTCGCGAAAGCGCAACTAATAAACAAAAACGCCTCGATCAGTAAATTGATCGAGGCATTTTTATGTTAGAATATATCTGAAGTATTCTACTTTTCTGTAAGCTGATTGGTAACCTCATATAATGAAATAGCGAGGCTGTGTATCACATTCATACTCGAGTTCCTACCGAACATAGGTATCGACACCGTGTAATCTAGTAAATCAACGTTTTCTATTCCATGACGCTCACTACCCAAAAGCAAAACAATTTTATCATGTTGCTTAAAATCGAACTTTTGAATAGCAACACTTTTATCTGTGATCTCGATACCTATAATCGCGTTGCCTTCTTGTTTTAATCTATTGACTACAGTTGTAAAATTCTTATAGGTGTCATGGTCGATTTGACCTGATGTGTTTCTTGCCGTTTTTTTAACCACTCTGTTTGCTATGGTAGGCGAGTCTTCATGAAAATATATTTTCTCTACCCCAAAACTCTCTGATATACGGAAACACATACCTATATTCTCTGGTGTTCTAATCGCGTCACAAACTATGGTTATAGGAAATTGCTTCTGCTGATTTTCTATGTCGTAATGGGTAAGTTGTTTCAAATTATATCTCTAATTGTAAAAATTAATACATTGTATCTTTAATTTCATAAGGCAGGATAACTCTAGCCTCGCGGAAACACAGTGCTGCAAATTCCTATCATTTACGCAGAAACAGAAGTCGGCATGATAGTGTTTAATATGTCATAAACCCTATCTACCGTTTTCACGTTCTCTACAGTTAACAACAATCTCAATCCTGCACGAGTTTGTTTTTCCTTCATTCTAAGAATTTTCGGATTGTTTTGTACCGCTTTTAATACTTTCCCAAATGATTCACTTTGATAAAAACCACTTTGCTGGTCAGATACAAAGTAACCTACAAACTTACCTTGTTTCATCACAATTTTTTCTAGCCCTAATCGAGTAGCAATCCATTTGATCCTAACACTCGTTAATAAATTCTCTGCCTCTTCTGGAAGCTCTCCAAAACGATCTATTAGCTCTTTTTTATAAACCTCTAAACCTTTTTCATCTTCTACGTCATTAAGTTTTGCATAAAGCGCTAGACGCTCTGTAATCGAGTTGATATAATCATCTGGAAACAACAACTCAAAATCAGAATCTATAGTTACTTCTGTAACATGTTTCTTCTCTTTATCGTTAGTCTCATAAAGATCGGCAAATTCATTTTCTTTTAACTCAGTAATAGCTTCACTAAGAATTTTTTGATACGTATCAAATCCTATCTCATTTATAAATCCACTTTGCTCACCACCCAAAATATCACCAGAACCACGTATTTCTAGATCTTTCATAGCGATATTAAAACCACTACCTAGGTCAGAAAACATTTCTAGAGCTTGTATACGTTTTCTAGCATCTTCTGTCATTACATCATATGGTGGTGTGATGAAGTAACAAAACGCCTTTTTATTACTACGTCCTACACGTCCACGCATCTGGTGTAAATCTGACAGACCGAAGTTGTTGGCACTATTGATAAAAATAGTATTTGCATTAGGCACATCTAGACCACTTTCAATAATTGTGGTAGAAACAAGCACATCAAACTCTCCATTGATAAAAGCAAGCATGAGCTCTTCTAGCTTCTTACCGTCCATCTGTCCATGACCGATACCTATTTTTGCCTCAGGAACAGATCGTTGTATCATTCCTGCTACTTCTTTAATATTTTCAATGCGGTTGTGTACAAAAAACACTTGTCCACCACGAGATATTTCATAACTCACCGCATCACGTATAGTCTCCTCACTAAAACGTACTACTTTAGTCTCTACAGGATGCCTGTTAGGTGGCGGCGTCTTTATCACACTTAAATCTCGTGCTGCCATTAAAGAGAACTGTAAAGTTCTAGGTATAGGTGTAGCTGTTAATGTAAGTGTATCTATATTTTCTTTAAGTGTTTTAAGCTTATCCTTAACCGCAACACCAAATTTTTGCTCTTCGTCTATAATTAATAATCCCAGATCTTTAAATTGAATGGATTTACTAACTAGTTGATGCGTCCCTATAACTATATCTATAGATCCATTTTCTAATCCTTCTAGAACACCTTTACGTTCTTTTGCTGTTCTAAAACGGTTGAGATAATCAACCTTAACCGGTAAATCTGCTAGACGTTCTTTAAAAGTTTTTGCATGTTGAAAAGC
Source organism: Nonlabens sp. Asnod2-A12 (assembly GCF_045063745.1). Lineage (NCBI taxonomy): Bacteria > Pseudomonadati > Bacteroidota > Flavobacteriia > Flavobacteriales > Flavobacteriaceae > Nonlabens > Nonlabens sp. Asnod2-A12. The sequence continues at coordinate 1,841,899 of NZ_JBEFOB010000003.1, forward strand.
AAGAATAGTAGTAGGGACAAGAACCGCAACCTGTTTACCGTTAACTGCCGCCTTAAACGCTGCTCTAATAGCAACCTCAGTTTTACCAAAACCTACATCTCCACAAACTAATCGATCCATAGGTCGATCACTTTCCATATCTCTTTTTACGTCCTCTGTCGCGCTACTTTGATCTGGAGTGTCTTCATAAATAAAACTTGCCTCTAGTTCATTTTGTAAATAGCCATCTGGAGCATACTGGAATCCTTTTTGCGCACGGCGTTTTGCATAAAGTTTAATTAAGTCAAATGCTATCTGCTTGACCTTCGTCTTGGTTTTGGCCTTTAATTTTTTCCATGCAGGACTACCTAATTTATATACTTTAGGCGCTTTTCCATCTTTACTGCTGTAACGTGTTATTTTGTGCAACGAGTGAATTGATACATAAAGAATATCACGTTCTCCATAAATCAATTTAATAGCCTCTTGCTTTTTACCGTTGACATCTATTTTCTGCAACCCACCAAATTTACCGATACCATGATCGATATGAGTTACATAATCACCTATGACAAGCGTATTCAATTCTTTTAAAGTAATCGCTTGCTTCTTTGCATAACCATTCTTTAAATTAAACTTGTGGTATCTCTCAAATATTTGATGGTCTGTGTAGCAAACTGCTTTTAAATCATGACTTATAAAACCTCGATATAAAGACATAACGACCGTTTCATACTGCACCTGGGCATTCATATCTTCAAAAATGTCATGAAAACGTTTTGCTTGCTGCTCGCTACTACAGAATAAATAATTCTTATAGCCTTTTTCTTCATTCTCCTTTAAATTTTCAATAAGTAAATCAAATTGCTTATTAAAAGATGGTTGTGGAGATGTTTTATAAACTAGTACACCTTGGGCTGTGGTAAATTCAAAATGATTAAAAGACTTCAATTGTTCTTTAATCAACTTGCTATCACTAAATATTTCTCGAGGTGTTAACTGTCGTATTTCACCTTGCAATTCATTGTATGCTTGTTCCGCTTTCGCGAAAAGCGAATCAACACGACCATATAATAAATCCATATTCATCGAGAATATAGCCGTGTTATTAGAAATATATTCTAAAAAACTCTCTCGAGTTTCTTCTGACTGTTTATTCTCCACATTAGGAATGATGGAGATTTTTTTAGTTTGATCCTTTGATAATTGTGTCTCTACATCAAAGACTCTTATGGAATCGATCTCATTTCCAAAAAACTCAATACGATAAGGCTCATCATTTGAGAATGAAAAAACATCAAGAATACCACCTCGCAGCGAGAATTCTCCAGGCTCGGTAACAAAATCTACACGTTTAAATTTATATTCAAAAAGGACCTCGTTTGCAAATTCGATGGAAATCTGGTCTCCTACCGTAATTTTGAGCGTGTTTTTTTCTAACTCTTTACGAGTAACTACTTTTTCAAAAAGAGCATCTGGATAGGTAACTATCATTGCTGGCTTTTTGCGCGAGTTAATGCGATTGAGCACCTCGGCACGTAATAACACGTTTGCGTTATCTGTTTCTTCTATTTGATAAGGACGTCTATAACTACCTGGATAGAATAGGACTTTATCCTCTCCTATCATCTTTTCTAGATCGTTTAAATAGAAAGCAGCTTCTTCCTTATCGTTACAAATAAGTAAAAAAGGCTTATCTGCATCTTGAAAAGCTGTTTTTAAAACGATGGACAGTGAACTTCCATTAAGACCACTTATAGTAGTTGAACCTTGAGATTGGGCAACGATTTCCTTTAAGCTTTGCGTTTGGGCAGCTTTTGAAAATTGATTAAGAATAGTAGTAAAACTCATAATATAATCACAAAGATACGTCCTGAATAAAGCATATCAAGAATATTGAGAATTCTTTAATACAAGGACATGGATTGCACTCTTATCTTTAAGTCATGAAGAAATTTGATGTTTTTGTTTTTGGGACTGGTACGGCAGGTAAATTAGTAGCTAACACATGTAAAGAAGCTGGAATGAGCGTTGCTATAATAGATAATCGAGAATATGGAGGCACTTGTTCCCAGCGAGGTTGCGATCCTAAAAAACTTATTCTAGCATCTGTAGAAGCATTTAATTTTGCAAAAGACATGACCGGCGATGGTATCGATGGTACCATTAACTTCAACTGGAATGATGCAATGAATTATGCTCATAGATATACTAAAGACATACCAGATAAAACAGAACATGAACTCAAAGATAAAGGAATTACTTGTTTACATGGAGAAGCTACTTTTATAGATCCTGAAACTGTTATTCTAGATGGAGAGAAAATAAAAGCCGCGCATTTTGTTATTGCCACAGGAATGACTCCTTTAAAACTGGGCATACCTGGAGAAAAATTCATGCTTACCTCAGGAGATTTCTTTAAATTAAAGGAAGTACCTGAAAAAGTAGTTTTTGTAGGTGCAGGATACATAGGCATGGAGTTTGGTCAAATTCTAGCTAGAGCTGGATCTAAAGTAACCATGATACAAAAAGGAGAACAAATCCTTGCTCCATTTGAAGAATTTACTGCCCGACAGGTTGAAAACACTTCTGAGCAATTAGGTATTAAAATAATTAAAAATGCACAAGCATCTAGTGTTGAACAAAGAGAAGGGAGATATATCGTGAACTATTCTATGGAAGATGGCATGCATCAAATCACTACAGATTGTGTTTTCAATACCGCAGGAAGAGTACCTGCAACGTCATCTCTAGATCTAGAAAAGGCTAATATAGTCAGCGATAAAAATGGCGTGGTAGTCAATGAATTTTTACAAAGTACTAGCCAGCCCCATATATATGCTTGTGGTGACGTATCTAGTAAAAACCTACCATTAACGCCGTTAAGCAGTATAGAAGCAACCGTAGTCGCAAAAAATCTTATCGGTGAGAAGGTAAAAATAGACACACCGGCCATACCTAGCACTGTTTTTACCATACCTCAATGTGCAGGTATAGGTCTTACAGAATTACAAGCTAAAAAAGAAAACAGAAAATACAAGGTACTACAAGAAGATGGAAGCGAGTGGTTTAATAACAAACGTATCAATGCCAAAGCATATGCCTATAAAATAATTTTAGATAAAGAAAACGGACTCATCATAGGTGCTCACATCGTAGGGCCAGAAGCTAGTGAACAAATCAACATGATCGCTATTGCTATGAAAGCACAAATGACCTTTAAAGAGTTAAGAAAAACCATTTTTAATTATCCTAGTTGGGGAAATGACTTTAAAGGAATGTAACTTTTATCGAGAGGCATCCCACTCCTTCATTTTTTTCATAGGATTAGTCTTAGCATTTTTTATAGCATGAAAACTTATCGCTAGCACTAACAGTATGGCGCAACCTAGAGAGAGGTAAGCTATCTGATTAGTTGCTAGTTTACTTAATCCGTCCATAGGTATTTTAAACCTCATGAATATCGCAACTAGAGCCCATACTCCTACTAGAGCAAATTCGCGCATATTGCGATAAATAAGCATCCCAAGATTTACCATAAAAGCTATAAAAATCATGACTAGAGTGACATACACTTGTGTAGTAATAGCAATGTCATATGTTCCATTTAACCATGCAGCTATATTTGCAATAGTGGCAACACTTATCCATCCAGAATACAAACACAGCGGCCACCATACAAAGGCTATAACCGGAAATGGAGCATCCCATATTTCCATATCTAACTGTCGCACACACATTAATAGACAGAAAAGAATCCCTAACATCATCACTACAGATGCTGCAATATGCTCATCTAACCATAAAGCCACCCATAGTGTACAAAAAACATTTGCCGCTAGAAACCACGGACTCGTAGTTTTCACAAAGTCTGCTTTATAATCCTTGTTTATGGCTAGATGCTTTGTAGAAAATGACACATAAACGCCATAGACACCAAAGACTAGCAGCATTAAAAATATGATACCCCAAATAGAAAACGCATACGGCGCTGGAGTGAACAAATTATCATACTCTGCACTCAGGTCACCTACACTTTTACCGTTATAGTTACCAGTATTTGCAAACCCATTCCAGGCTATTAAAATGATAATACTTATTAAATTTAATATGGAGGTTAATTTTCTAGACATCTTATAAAGATAAATCTTGCCGTTAGAATACCCTAGTAATTGTAGGAAATTAGAATTATTTTAAGTTTACCGACCTAATTAATCTCTATTACCTCATCGCCTGCAATAGCAAAAACTCTATTCCCTTTTTTAGGCTTTAAAGTGTAGGTACCAGTAAAATCACCAAAAGCTGGTAAAATCATCCCATAATCTGTACAGAAAAAACAAGACAGTTTTAAACGCTGCCTACCCTTACCTTGTAATTTAACTGATGGATGTATGTGACCAGCAATATTATAATTACCTTCTATTTCTTCTGGGTGATGGGTTAAAAGTACTTTTCCCATTTGTAAAGAATCATACGTTTTCATGCCCAAGTTCTCAAATGAATCGCGAGATATAACATCGTGATTCCCCATTACCAGACCTATTTCTATGGTTTGAGAGTTGATCCATTGCTCAAAGAAATGCCATTCTGCATTTTTATAAGAATGGAATAAATCACCTAGAAACCATAATCGAGATGGTTTGAACTCCTCTATTATCGCATTTAACTTATCATATTCTTTATCATCTGCTTGGATAGGTACAGCCATACCATGTTTTCTAAAATGAGCACTTTTTCCCAAATGAACATCGGCAAGAAGAATAACATCTTGATCTACCCAATAGCATGCGCCACTGCGGTGCAATTGAAATGTTTGATCTTGGAGTTTTACTTCTAGTGCCAGCTTGCAGGATGATTATTAATGATTAAAAGTATTTTGTATATAAATGGTTGGTTAATAATTTCGCTTTCGCGAAAGCGAGACCGTTACAAACAATCATCTAAAAGGCATACCTCAACGCGAGTATAAGATTGCGTCCAGCAGCTGCTATTCCTGAGGAATACGTGCGGTAACGCTGGTCTGTTATGTTCTCTAAAATCGCTGTTGCAGTAAGTCCGTCGTTAATTTTATAGCTAGAACGCAAGTTTACGGTGTACCAACTAGGTGAATAGGGATTTCCATCACTATCAAGTGCATACAAATAAGGGCGTGATTGCTGGCTAGGCGCGAGGTCGTTAAAATCAAACTGTCCGTTAAACATTACATAACCATCTAGTTGTAATCTATCACTTTCAAAAACCGCATGAATATCCCCAAAACTAGGTGAGACATGTCGCACAGCCACTTTAGAACCGTCTAATTCTTCTTGCTCGCCATCTAGCCAGTTATAATGACCGTACATTCTAAGGTTTTTATTAAACTCATATTGAGCGCCTATTTCTATACCGTAAACAGTAGCTTTTTCGGCATTTTGAATAGCCTGCACCTGACTTAATTCACCTTGATAGGTAATCATATCCTGACCGTCAAGTTGGAAATCTCTAGCTACTAATGCATCTTTTAACAGCGTGTAGTAAGCTGAAACGTCAAAGGTGAATTTATCATTAATACGTTTTCTAGCTGCCAATTCTGTATTATAAGAATACTCTGACTCTAAGTCTGGATTAGGAACAATAACTGTACCTGGACTAGGATCAAATATTTTACCGATGTCATCTACATTAGGTGCTCTAAATGCCGTGCTGAAGTTTGCTCTAAGCTCCCATGTGTCATCTGGTAAATAGGTAGCTCCTAATGCACCGGTTAATGCACCTGTGTTAAGACTGGCCTCTTCAAAAGGAAAGTTGAAAAATCTATTATCAAATTGTGCGTCTAACCATATGTGATTATATCGCAATCCTGATTGTATAGTAATTTGAGAATCTAGTCTCCACTGGTAGTTTGCATAGGCAGCTAGTGATCTCCATGAAGAACCGTCTGGATATCTACTTGCAGCATCCTGTCGTTCTTGAGTATCTATATTAAGAACACTACCTACTGACCCAACTCGATTATGTAAAAACTCTGCTCCATAAAAAAGAACATTATTCTCGCGATTGCGTCTTTCAAAATCTATGGATGTAGTAAAAACATCTACTTTTTCTTTATTCTGAAAAAAATCTACGTCTTCAAAAGAGCGGTTATTGCGACTTTCTTCAAACTGTTGATATGCTTGCGAAAAGATCATTTTATCATACCACTTTCCATTACCTCTGTGAATAGCTTTGGCATTTAACATTAACCAGGTCTGTGGTCCATAGTACCATTCTGACTCACGAGGGTCACCGTTATCATTAAATCTACTCAAAGAATCATATCTAGGAAAATCACCTGTAGCGGTATAAATAATACCTAGATCAAGTTCCCAATTTTGAGATGCTTGATATCTAAATTTTTGCAATAAATTAATCTGGTCGTATCCTGTAGGGACTTGTTCTTTTGGGTTTGGATTATCAACGATCACATCTACTCCACCTATACGGTCTACATACTGGTTTCTAAGATAGTCATCTGGGCCGTGAGAACCCATCTTAAGATCGCCAAAAGAATTAACACTTATACTCGTAGCAGATGCAAATCTCTTTGTACCATAATTGAAATCTAGATGTGCTGTGTTTTCATTATTTGCTGTAGCATATCTCATTAAAGCATTCCCTGAGAATGAAATGGAATCTTGAGCAAACTTAGGTTTAAGTGTGTAAAAATTCATAACACCACCTATCGCATCACTACCATAAACGACACTACCAGGACCTAAAATAACCTCTGTACGATCAATACTTAAAGGGTCGATAGAAATAACATTTTGAAGATTACCACCTCTAAAAATGGCATTATTCATACGCACGCCATCTACAGTTAACAACAACCTGTTAGTAGAAAAACCTCTTATTAATGGACTACCGCCACCTTGTTGAGATTTTTGCACGTAAACCTGCCCTGATTGTTGTAATAAATCTGCGCTGGTCTGTGGATTATTAGATCGTATCTGAGCACTATTTTGTGAAATGATCTTTTGAGGAATATCTTGTTTGCGCTGTTCAAATTTAGATGCTGATATAACTATAGGATTTATCTTTTCTGATCTAGGCACCATAGCTATAACAGTACCTTGCGGTAGGATATCTACTTTATTAATCACATAGGTTTGAAAAGCCATGCTTTGAAAATAAATGCGATCTGAATCTGAGAATTTTTCTAAGGAGACTTTTCCATCAAAATCTGTAATGCCACTAATACTTTTATCTTTATTATAAACAGCAACAGAGAATAGCTTTTCCTTAGTAATTGCATTAACTACAGTCACGGTTTGCGCTGTAGTATAAAAACCTATAAGAAGACAAAGTATACCGATTAATCTCACTGGTCGAATAGCTGTTTTAGTATTGATAATGAATTAGGTTTTTTAAAGATTTGCAAATGTATCTGAAAATACTCAATGACCAAATTTAATAAGCCATTACGCTCTTCTCTATTCATTTTTACTTCATTAATTTGATCAAATTTCATGCCTAGAAAAGACTTTAACAAGTTACTCTCTATGTCTGTTAAATGGTGTGGTTGCAACCCATTATCATCAAAGTTACCATTAAGCATATTAAAATATGGTAAATTGATAGTACTATCATCTGGTTGAAAGCCTAAAAAGCCAGTCATGTCTAGCAACACTTTTATAGAAAAATTTGCAACTTGATCTGATTGATCTAAAAATTGAAAAGCTGTAGATAGATAGTCGAATAGTTCTTCGTCTGGTTGTTGCTCTGTTAATAGTTGAGACAGTACTTCAGAAAAGAACATGGTAATACTGCTTTTAATGATATTAGTATGAACATTTTGGTAAGCAAATAAAACCCTTGCCTCTTTAATATATTCTAGCGCACCTTTTCCTTTATGCTGTGTTTCTAATTCTAACTGAGTAAGTGGCTGAAAAAAAGAAATACGCAATTTCCCTTTTCTAGACTTGCGTATTCCTTTTAATATATAAGATTGCGTGCCTAATTCTTTGGTATATAATCTTGTTATAAGATCTGACTCTCCATACTTAAGAGAAGATAAAACAATTGCCTGTGTTTTTATAAGCATTTATCTTACTATCATAAGTTTAGAAACAGCAGTCTCAATATTATCACTGGTAGAAATAAATAGTAAATACACCCCAGATGCTACTTTATTACCAGAAAAACTTCTTGTATCCCATGGTATACTACCACCTTGAGAAACCGCTTCATAAACTAAGTTACCTTCTATATCTGTTATTTTAACTCGTGCTCTATCTGTTAATCCATCTATAGTTACATTTCCATCAAATCCTGGACGCACTGGATTAGGAAAAGCTCTTACACTTTCTAAATCATCTTCGGGCTTACTCGATCTTTCTCCTTGAAATGCTACAATACCATTATTTGTTGCAAAATAAACCTTACCAGTCGCCTCGTCTATAGCGATATCATTAATAGAATTTGTGGGCAACGGAGAATTATCTGTTGTGAACTGAAATATAGTCTCTCGTCCTGAAGGTGAAAACAAGAACGCGCCTGAACTAGCTGTAGCCACCCATTTATTGTTGTTACCATCTACTTCTATATCTAGTACCGCCTCATCCTGTAACAACTCTCGTGCAATACCATTAGTATCTTCTATAATAACAGATCTTGCATCGCTAGGTGTATCTGTAAACATACTGTTAGGATTAAACAGTATACGTAATCCTAGATTAGAACCTATCCACAACTGTCCGTTAAGATCAAGTCTTAATGAGGCTATGTAATTATTAACTAGATTATTATCTTCATCATAATTAATAGTTATTGAATTTGCTGGATCAAAGCCTACTATACCAATATCTAGAGTACCATAAATAATTTTACCATCATCTGTAATCACCATTTTTGTCGTGCTTTGCGCTACTTCAGGTATTTCATCACTTAAATCAAAGGCCGTCCACTGACCAGATGGAGTTCTTCTATGTAATGAATTATCATCAAGACTTTGTGAAACCCAAAGATTACCTTCACTATCAAACTCACTATCTGGTAATCTTTGAAAATTAAAAGGACCATTATTAGTAGGAACTTCCGATAGGATTAAAGAGCTATTTGTATTGTCGAACAAAGTTACCGCAGCCCCATTTACAAACTGTACCAAACCATCATTCATGGAATTAAGAAAAATTTCTGAAGGGTTTGATGGATTAATGGTTACACTTCCTAAACTTCTAACATTAAGAATATCATCAAATGAAAAGTTCTCCCAATTCTCGTCCGTAACTAGGTGACTTATCCCAAATTGCTCTAATGGAAAAGGATTGTAAAACACATCATAATCACCATAACCCACCCACAACTCATCTGGAGATGTAGCTACTGTAAAAGCCGCGTTACGAGATGGACCGTCTGCCACGACAAATTCAAAGTCTGTTAGATTTAAAAGATCGATACGTATCATTCCAGCCTCTTCTGTACCGATAAATAAATCATTACCTACAGTTATTGCTTGGGTATAATTATATGCAATGCCGTCTACCGTTGTTATTCTGAGTATTTCTGTAAAACTTAAATCGTACACAAGAACAGCACTACTAGTGGCAACGGTAAAAAATTGATCTGAAGAATGAAAATCTAGTGCTCTACCTGGAAATTGTAAAGAGGTTATTAAAAAATCTACTGGTCCTTCTTCATATAAAAACCTATTTACCGCCGTAGCAAATAAACGGTTATTAAAACTCTCTAATTCATCCCAAGAATTACCATTTATTTGGTTCCAATTTGCAAAATCAATTAAAAAAGGATCTACAATACTAGCACGTCTTATCCCACCATTTATAGTACCTGCATATAAAAAGTTATTAAATATCTCGATGGTGTTTACCTCTAACTGTTCCCCATTATCTCCAATAAAATAAGTATCGTCAAATTCTAGTCGCTCTAGATTATAAATGGCAATCCCAAAATCTGTAGCGATGTAAATAAGATCACCACTCTCTTTAAACTCATTAATCCTTTTATCATCTGGTGCAATAACTTGTTTATCTTGTATTGCAACCACGCTAGTCACGTTGCCACGCGCATCAACTACCTGTAACAGTCCATTTTCATATCCTATAACTAGAGTGGATTTTGCCTCACTGTAATGAATCTGACTTATCTCATCACCGCTCAACCCATTAATAGTGGTTAAGGTTGTAAAGGTTCTAGAACTAAGGTCGTAAATAAAGACAGCATTTTCACTAGCAGCATAAACGGCATCATCAGACTCGTCTATATCAATAATATTAGTAAAAGAAAAAAGTCCTTCCCAAGAATCAGAAAAATCTTGAGCTGCGCAAAAATTGCCGACGAGTATTAATAAGAGTATTAGCTTTTTCATATATCTACAACGTACCCATCTTTATTATATGATGAATAAGAACAAAAATAAACTTAATTAAGGGCATGAAAAAACCTCTGTAGATTTTACAGAGGTTCTTGTTGATTATAATTTCGCTTTCGCGAAAGCGAAACTTATATAAATAAATAGTTCTTACACAATTCCTTGAGCTAGCATAGCGTCTGCAACTTTTACAAAACCTGCAATGTTTGCACCTTTTACGTAGTCTACAAATCCATCTTCTTCAGTTCCATAAGTAACACAAGCTTCATGGATATCGTTCATGATTGCATGTAGTTTATTATCCACTTCTTCTGAAGTCCAGCTGTAACGCATAGAGTTTTGAGACATTTCTAGACCAGATGTTGCTACTCCACCAGCGTTAGATGCTTTTCCTGGAGCAAATAATATCTTACTATCTACAAAGTGCTCAACTGCATCTGGCGTGCTAGGCATATTTGCCCCTTCACTTACACAAATACAACCGTTAGATACTAATGTTTTTGCTTCTTCACCGTTTAACTCATTTTGAGTTGCACATGGAAGAGCTATATCACATTTAACAGACCATGGACGCTCACCTGCATGATAAGTAGCGCTAGAATATTGCTCTACGTATTCAGAGATACGACCACGTTTATTATTTTTAAGATCCATTACAAATGCTAGTTTATCTGCATCGATACCATCAGCATCATGTATATAACCACCAGAATCTGACATGGTAACTACTTTACCACCTAGTTGTAATATCTTCTCTGCAGCATATTGCGCCACGTTTCCAGATCCAGAAATAACAACTGTTTTTCCTTTGATCTCTTCACCACGTGTCTTTAACATGTTTTGTGCAAAGTATACGTTTCCATAACCTGTCGCTTCTGGACGGATTAAGGAACCACCGTAAGAACGTCCTTTACCAGTAAGAATACCTGTAAACTCGTTTCTTAATTTTTTATAGTATCCAAAAAGGTAACCTATCTCACGTCCACCTACACCTATATCTCCTGCAGGCACATCAGTATCTGCACCGATAACACGTTGCAACTCTACCATAAATGACTGACAGAAACGCATCACCTCACGGTCTGACTTCCCTTTAGGGTCAAAATCAGCACCACCTTTTCCTCCACCCATAGGCAAAGTAGTAAGACTGTTTTTAAACACTTGTTCAAATGCCAAAAACTTAAGAATACTCAGGTTTACAGAAGGGTGAAATCTTAATCCTCCTTTATAAGGACCGATAGCACTATTCATCTGAATACGGTACCCACGGTTAACTTGTACCTCACCACTATCATCAGTCCATGGCACACGGAACATAGTTACACGCTCTGGTTCTGCCATTCTTTCTAACAGCTTATCAGATTGGTATTGCTTATTCTTTTCGATGAATGGTATAACGGTTTCAGCAACCTCAGTTACTGCCTGTATGAATTCAGGCTCGTTAGAATTCTTCTTTTTTATCAAATCGATAAAATCTTGGATGTTTTTTTCCATTATCTTTAATTTGTTCCTTTAAGAAAACGTTTGCGTTAATTATGCAAATATAATATTATCGCTTAACGTAATTTTTTTTTTACCAATAATTTAAGTTAACTCACGTTGTAATCACCATACACACCTATAATAATGATGCATTTCATCTATTGTATTAGTTTTAAACATATTTAATAATGTCTGTATGAACTACATTTTGTTATATTTGTCGTCATCACTTAAGTCCTTATATTAATGACGTATCTACAAAAACACATTACAACTCTTATCATTCTTATAGGAATGGTAGCTACTAGTAATGCGCAATTAGGCTTCTCTCACGAATTAGGTTTTATCACTGGACCTGTCGCTTTTCAAAGTGATTATGGTGAGCGATATGACTTTAACACTAACAAAGGTAATGTAGGTATCGGTGTTGGACTCATTCACTATATCAATTTTGCCTATCGTGCCGACTGTGATTGTTATACCGGAGATACCTACTGGAATGATCATTTTAAAATACGTAGTGAGATAGATTATCATGTGACCACCCTTAATCATCTAGGTGATGAAGCGGACAAGAACTCTATAGGTGGTCTTCAATTAAGATCTATGCAAGGAAAGGCAAAAGTCTTTGAGTTGGGTGCACAAATAGAATGGTATCCATTAAGCATTAGAGATTTTCAGAGTGGCACACCTAAAGTGGCACCTTACGTAGGTTTTGGAGCTCATTATGTAAACTATAGACCAGAAGCGACTAGTGTGTTAGGTCCTTTGGATAACCCAATAACGACATTTCCTACATTTATAGATCGTATAGACACCTCACAGGGTAGTGCGATTGCTCTAGTAGGTGATCTAGGTTTTAGATATAAAATAAGTGAACTAAGTGATATTTTAATATCGTCTAAGTGGCATTATTATGTAGACAGTAATTATGTAGATGGATTAAGTCCTAATAATGTTAACAACAGAGCAAATGACTGGATATGGTGGTTTAACGTAGGTTACATCTTCTATCTGTAGAGCATCAACAATTATTATAAAAAAAAGCCTTTCTATTGTAATGAATAGAAAGGCTTTTTTTTATTCTTGTAATCCAAGTTCTTCTAATGGATCCCAGTAAGTCTCTTTAAAATTTTTAATTTGATCTTCTTCGATAATTTGCCCTTCACTTTCTAGAAGCTGTTGCATTAAGTTAGTGCCGGGAAAATGATGTTTACCAGTTAACACTCCATTGCGATTTACAACCCTATGTGCAGGCACTTCAGGATCATTATGCGCAGCATTCATAGCATAACCTACAGTTCTACTGCTACGTGGTGTTCCTAAAACTTTTGCTATAGACCCATAGCTAGTTACTCTACCATAAGGTATTTGTTTAACGACCTCATACACTCTTAAATAAAAATCGTTTGTACTCATGAGTATATTCTAAATATGGTAAATACCGCAATAAACAAAGTAAGACCTCCTAATAGGTAATTAATTTTGCGAGCAAATGTATTGCTGTCAAAGGCAAATTTCTTCACATAAGTAATGTAGGCTAATAACATTAAAAATGTTCCACTAGCGGCGCCTATAATAAATAGATGAGCCATGGGATAAGTAAATTCAAATAAACCACGACTGGCAAGAAAAGAACTAAAACCTATATAAAATGGAATAGGAAATATATTTAAAACCGATAATATGATTCCTTGCGCAAAAAGCTTAACAGGTGATCTATTTACCTCTTTTACTACTGGTGTACCAGAATCAAGTAACGCTCTAATAAAAAAGAAAACAGATAATGCTAGAAAAGCAACTACCGCAAACTTTTCTAACAGCAATAAGGTATCAGGATTGTTATTCAATAATTTAGAAAAGAAAACCCCTACATATACTTGAGCCACAACTATAAGTGATGCTCCTAATGCAAATATTACAGCTGCTTTTCTATTTTGTTTCACACTTATTTTGGCCGCTGTAAGATTCAATAATCCGGGCGGTATAACACCCACAAAACCTATAATTAAACCGAATAATAAATGTAAAAGTCCTGCCATTATTTCAATTTAAACTTGATATAAGTTATCGCTTTACCTGTTTCTAGATACTGCTTCTCATAAAAAGTCTGTGTTCCGGTAACTTCTTCTGGAGATTCTGTATTTGAATAGACGTCATGATGTGCATATAGAATCTCTTCTCCTCTAGCTTGCAACAGCCCTAAAGTATATCCATGCATGAATTCAGAATCTGTTTTAAGATTCATAATACCATCAGCTTGTAAAATATGTTTATACTTTGCAAGAAAATCAGGATTAGTCATTCTGTGTTTAGTACGCTTGTATTTAATTTGAGGGTCTGGAAATGTGATCCATATCTCTTGTATTTCCGCTTTCGCGAAAGCGTCATCTACCAACTCAATTTGAGTACGTAAAAAAGCTACGTTAGTAAGACCTTCTTCAATAGCCGTTTTTGCACCACGCCAGAAACGCGCTCCCTTAATATCTATACCTATAAAATTACGTTCAGGATACTTGCGAGCTAGAGCAACCGTGTATTCTCCTTTACCACAACCTAACTCTAAGGTAATAGGATTATCGTTACCGAAAAATTCATTCCATTTACCCTGATGTTTAAAACCAGTGGTTACTTCTTCACGAGTAGGCTGAATAACGTTGTCGAATGTTTCGTTTTCGTTAAATCGTTTGAGTTTATTTTTGCTTCCCAACACAATTATTTAAAGGTTAATTAATGACTACAAATATACCTGATTACAAAGTCATTGTATATTTACTACATGCAAAAATCCAAAAACATTTTGGTTGCCCCTTTAAACTGGGGCTTAGGTCATGCCACTAGATGCATACCTATAATATTAGAAATCATTAATAATGGGGACAATCCTGTTATAGCTAGTGATGGACAGGCACTTGCTTTACTTAAAAAAGAATTTAAAGGCCATACTTTTATAGAGCTACCATCTTATGACATTGAATATGCAAAGGAAGGCCGCAATTTAAAATTGAAAATGCTTAAAGACTCTCCTAAGATATGGAAAGCTATACGCAATGAACACAAAATATTAAACCGCTTAATCCTAGAGCACAAAATAACTGGTATCATATCAGATAACAGATTAGGATTATACAGCAATTTAATACCATCGGTAATTATAACACATCAACTACAGGTTTTATCTGGTAGCACGACATGGTTCAGTACACAATTGCACCTGCATTACATAAAAAAATTTGATTATTGCTGGATACCTGACGTCAGTGGAACAAATAACTTAACTGGTAAGTTATCGCATAATACTGATTGCCAACTAGACAAAGTTTACTTAGGTCCACTTTCTAGATTTAAAAATACTGGTCAGTATCAAAAAAAATACGACCTACTTATCTTATTATCTGGACCAGAACCTCAACGAGGTATTTTAGAAAAGAAATTACTTTCTGAAATAAAAAGATATCATGGTAAGGTACTATTTATAGCCGGCAGAATAGAAAAAGAGCAAAAAGTAGAAAAGAAAGGAAACGTAACTTTTTACAATTACCTCTCTACAGAAAGTTTACAAAAAGCTATAGATTTAAGTGAATGCGTGCTAAGCAGAAGCGGTTACACCACTATTATGGATTTAAATGAATTAGGCAAAAAAGCCTTTTTCATCCCTACACCAGGACAGTTTGAACAAGAATACTTAGCACAATCACTAGATGACAAAGGTCTTGTTCCTTATGCTACACAAGAAGATTTTAAAATAGAAATGTTATCTAGAATACCTAATTATAAAGGTTTAGGCGATATTCATTCTACCACTACATCTATATCTTCTATACTAGAAGAAACTTTTTCTAGAGTAAATGAAAATTCAGAACCTATACCTATTTCACTATCAACATAAATACGCTCTCCATGAGCCTCTACAATATGTTTAACTATCGCTAGTCCCAACCCAGAGCCACCTTCTCTGCGCGATCCTGTTCTATCCACTCTAAAAAAGCGCTCAAATAATCTAGGTATAAATTCTTTTTTAATCCCTTCTCCATTATCAGTAACACGCACGATTACCTTATTATTAATAAGATCTTCAATAGCCACCTCGGTGGTACCATTTTGTTTCCCATACTTAACAGAATTAACGATAAGGTTAGATACTACTTGCTGGATGCGCTCCTTATCTGCATGAACCATAATTTTATTATTATAATTCATATCAAAAACTAGAGAAATATTCTTTCTAGCCGCTTTCATTTCAAATTGATCAAACACCTGTTTCATCAATTTTACTATATCAAAGTCGTCTTTTTCTAGACGCATATCACCTACTTCTAGCCTAGTGATCATATCCATATCTTTTACAATATAGGTAAGACGTTCTACTCCTTTTTGTGCTCTTTCTAGGTATTTCTTACGTATAACCTTGTCTTTATGCGCTCCATCAATTAAGGTATCTATATAACCTTGAACGGTAAATAAAGGCGTTTTAAGCTCGTGAGATATGTTACCTAAAAACTCTTTACGATAATTCTCACGTACTTGCAGTGTTTCTATTTCTGTTTTCTTATTTCTAGCAAATCTCTCTACCTGATCTTTGAGAGTACGCATATCTGTAGCGATCTCTCTGTCATCAAAATTGCTCGATTCTAACAGAGACACGTCTTCATAAATACGTTTGATACGTCGATAAATAAAACGCTGTACCCTAAACTGAATAATCGTAAAGCATATTAAAAAACACGCCAAAGAAAAACAGAAAATAAGGTACAACGGTAACTCTACATCATCAAAAGATGACACACTTAATAAAAGTAAAAAAAGTATAACAGCGATATAAATAGAAGATCTAATCGCAAATCGGTAACTATTTCTTTGCGGCGCTGTATTATTTGACATATTTATAACCTACCCCTTTCACAGTCTTAAAACTGTCATCTCCCAACTTCTCTCTTAGTTTTCTAATATGTACATCTATAGTACGACCACCCACTATCACTTCATTACCCCACACCACATCAAGAATTTCTTCTCTTTTAAACACTTTACCAGGTTTAGTAGTCAGTAAAGAAAGTAATTCAAATTCTTTACGAGGCAATATCATTTCTTCCTTCTTAAAGATAATCTTGTACTGATCTCTATCGATAACTAGATCTCCTAGTTTTAAAATATTTGAAGCCTCTGGAGTAACATTCTCTCTACGTCTTAAAAGAGATTTTACCTTAGAAACAAGAACTCTAGGTTTTACAGGTTTTGTAATATAATCATCTGCACCCACATCAAAACCAGCGATCATTGAATAATCTTCACCTCTTGCAGTTAGAAAAGTTATCACAGTACCGTCTAATTCTGGTGTTTTGCGCATTTTCTCGCAGGCCTCGATCCCATCCATTACCGGCATCATGACATCTAGTATAATAAGGTCTGGCTTTTTCTTCTTTGCAATTTTGAGAGCTTCCTCTCCATTCTCTGCCGTAAACACTTGATATCCTTCATTTTTAAGATTGTATCCTACTATCTCTAAAATATCTGGCTCGTCGTCTACTAATAAAACTCTCGCTTTAGCGTCTTTCATTTCTTCTTTCATATTCTTAATGGGCTAAATTAAAAAGATAGTTACTCAAGCGTTTTAAATCCATGTTAGCTTTAGGTTAACTCAGTGTATTAAAAAAATAAAGTTATGAAAATAATTTGTGATGATCTCGCTTTCGCGAAAGCGGAATTCATAAACTTATCAATACTAGTACAATTAGTTAGCTATCACTAGCACTAGAAGGCATGTTACTTTAACGTTAAATAACTGACTGCCAAAACTTACACCATTATAGAAATTGTATATTCGCAAAAAACTACAACAAGATGAAACAAATTTACTTTAGTGTCGTAATGTTCTTTATTGCGGCTACTTCTTTTGCTCAACAACCTATAATTACCTCTATTGTAGACGGTGATTGTTCTGGTGGAAACCCTAAATTACTAGAGATTTATGCTAGCGGTACAGTTGACTTTACTTTATTCTCATTAGAAAATCAAACTAACGGAAACACAACTTGGGGTAGTGCATTTGATCTTTCTGGATTCGGTACTGTTACAGATGGTTTTATTTATGTAACGACTACAGGTAGTGCAGGAGCATTAGCTACTGAATTTCCTGGTCTAGCAAGTGCAACTGTACTTACTGATAATGTAATTAACCTAAATGGTGATGACCGTATTAGAATTATTGAAACAGCAACTAGTACTGTAATTGATCAATATGGAGTAAGCGGTGTGGACGGAACTGCTCAGACATGGGAATATGCAGATTCTTCTGCAAAAAGAATTAACGGTACTGGACCAGATAATGGTTTTGTAGAAGCTAACTGGGTATTTGGCGGTGCAGGTTCTTTAAACAACCTTGGAGTTTGTCAAGGTGGTACTGATACTTTTGAAACTTTAATAGGTGGGATAGGAACATACACAACTGTTATGTCTACAGTTCCTGCTGTTACTATTACTGCTCCTTCTGATGGATCTACACTTGCTGGTGGTACAACTACAACTGATATCATATGGAATTCTATGAACCTTCCTGCTGGAGCAACATTTAATGTATCAGTAAACGGTACTGATAACTTAGATGTTACTTCTCCTTATTCTATAACTGTAATGGATGGTGTTACTTATAATGTAACTGTCTCAATGGTAAACGGTGCTATGTTAGTCACTACTGACTCAACTAGTTTTGACGTTGCATTCCCATGTGACCTACAATTAGGTACAATTACTGAAACGTGTCAGACTTCTACATCTGGTGTAGATTTATATGATGTAACTATAGATTTTACAGGTGGTAGTACTTCTACTTATGTTATTGACACTGCTGGTAATGGAACTGTAGCTGGAGATGATCCTTCTACTGTTGCAGCTGGACAGATTACAATTACAGGTGTTACTGAAGGTGTAGACTTTACAGTTACAGTTACTGGTGATGCAGCAAATAGCTCATGTACTCTAACTCGCAACATCTCAAGCCCTGCGTGTCTAGGTAATGTAACTTGTGCAAATCCTGGTGATTTGATAATAACAGAGATCATGCAAAATCCTGCTTCGGTAAATGATAATCTTGGTGAATACTTTGAGGTATACAACACAACAGGAGCTGCAATAGACATGTTAGGTTATGAGATTGTAGATTTAACAAATGCAAACGAAAACTTTACTGTAATTCTTTCTGTAATTGTTCCTGCAAATGGATATGCTGTATTTGTTGCAAGTGCAGATCCTCTTGCAAACGGTGGAATCACTCCTGACTATGTTTATGATGGTACTTCTATGTTTTTAGGAAACTCTTCTGACGAACTTTCTATTCAATGTGGAGGAACTGTTATCGACGAAGTTTCTTGGGATAACGGTGCAACTTTCCCTGATGGAATTGGTATGAGCATGGAATTATCTTTAAACAGCTATAACTCTACAGATAATGACTTAGGTACAAACTGGGGTCTTGCCGTAACTGCTTATGGTGATGGTGATTTAGGTACTCCTGGAGCAGTAAATGACTTTACATTATCTAACGATACTTTTGACGCAAATACTTTCAAAATCTATCCTAATCCAGTAAATGGTTCTACAGTAAACATAGTTTCTACAAATGGAGAAGCCGTGGATGTAATAATCTATTCTACTTTAGGTCAGAGAGTATTAACTGCAGCTGGTCTTACAAACGAATTAAATGTAAGCAACCTTGATTCTGGAATGTATATCGTTAAGATTTCTCAAGGAAACGCAACTCAAACACGCAAACTAGTTATCAAGTAATCGATAACTAACCTTTATAATTTACTAAGCGCTGCAGTTTTACTGCGGCGCTTTTTTATTTACTTTTGTTTCAAATTCTTGATGTGATATTTCCTGTTTTTGATATTGATTCTAATAAAGCTTTTGAACAAATAGCTTTAAAAATTTATGCTTATCAAAGGCAGTACAATCCAGTTTATAAACAGTATTGCGATTTGTTAAACGTACAAGAAGTGGACTACTTAGAAAAAATCCCTTTTTTACCTATACAATTTTTTAAATCCCATCAAGTAATAAGCAACACTGACCCTACCCAAATAACATTTACCAGCAGTGGCACAACAGGTAGCACAGTCTCAAAACATCTTGTAACAGATTTAAAGGTATATGACCACAGCCTAGATTACAGTTTTAAAGCTACTTATGGAGCTATTGAAGATTATGTGGTTCTAGCTTTGCTACCGCATTATTTAGACCGCACAGGCTCTTCATTAGTCTACATGGCACAACGCTGGATTAATAAGTCTGGACGCACAGAAAGCGGTTTTTACCTCAACAATTTAGAAGAACTAGCTGGCATACTTAAAAACCTTCAAAAAACCAATCAAAAAGTAATTCTTATCGGTGTTACATTTGCTCTACTACAACTAGCAGAACAATATTCTATGCCACTCGATAATGTCATTATTATAGAAACTGGCGGTATGAAAGGTATGCGCAAAGAGATCGTAAAACCAGAACTACACCAGATTCTCAAAACAGCTTTCCCGCAAGCAAGTATTCAAAGTGAATATGGAATGACCGAACTTTTATCACAAGCCTATGCGAGTGACGGCATCAATTTTACCACACCGCAATGGATGAAGGTAATTACTAGAGACACAAATGATCCTTTATCGCTTATAGATAATGGTAAAACTGGAGGTTTAAATATTATAGATCTAGCCAATTATAATTCCTGTTCTTTTATCGCAACACAAGACTTAGGTAAAAGCTTTAAGGATGGAAGCTTTCAAGTTTTGGGAAGGTTTGATCACTCTGACATTAGAGGTTGTAACTTAATGGCAGTTAATTAATAAATCCATATCTCAAGAAAAGAAAAAGACAACTTGTTTCCAAGTTGTCTTTTATATTATATGGTGTGAAGTAAAATTATTTTAAAACTACTAAAAAGTAATTCTTCTTACCACGTTGTAATAAGATCATGTTTCCAGCAATCACGTCTTCTTCGGTAATCACCTTATCTTCAGTAATTTTATTTTTATTAACGCTTAGGCTATTTTCTTTAAGTGCTCTACGCACCTCACCGTTAGAACTAAGGAAACCAGTAGTTTCATTCATAAAAGTAACCACATCCACTCCATTTGCTATTGCGTCTCTTTCTATTTCTACCTGTGGCACACCATCAAAAATCTCTAACAATGTTGCCTGATCCATTTTACCCCATTGCTCTGGAGTTACTTTTTTAGAAAACAATATTCCAGATGCCTCAACCGCTGTTTCAAAAGCTTCTTTACCATGAACTAAAGTAGTTATCTCCTCTGCAAGACGTTTTTGTAACACACGGTAACCAGGATCTTTTTGATGCTCTTCAATTAAAGCCTCACAAGTTTCCTTATCTAAGAAAGTAAAAATCTTAATCCAGTTCACCGCATCATCATCAGTTGCTGTAATCCAGAATTGATAAAATTTATAAACACTTGTTTTATCTGCATCTAGCCAGATATTACCACCTTCTGTTTTACCGAATTTAGTTCCATCCGTCTTAGTAACAAGAGGTGTTGTTAAAGCGTATGCTTTACCTCTAGCCACGCGACGTACTAACTCTGTTCCGGTAGTAATATTTCCCCATTGATCAGAACCACCTATTTGCAATTTTACACCTTCATTTTGATACAAGTGTAAGTAATCATACCCTTGAAATAATTGATAAGTAAACTCAGTAAAACTCATTCCATCACCTTCTCCAGACACACGTTTCTTTACAGACTCTTTTGCCATCATGTAATTAACCGTAATGTGCTTACCGATATCACGAGCAAAATCTATAAGACTAAAGTCTTTCATCCAGTCGTAATTATTCACCAATTTAGCTCTCGTTCCTTCTTCACCACCTTCAAAATCAATAAATCTAGAAATAACGCTTTTAACACCAGCGATATTTTTATCTAGGATATCTTGTGTTAGTAAATTACGCTCTGCACTTTTACCACTAGGATCACCTATCATACCTGTTGCACCACCTACTAGCGCTATAGGTCTATGACCAGAACGTTGTAAATGCATTAAAAGAATGATTTGCACCATACTACCTATATGAAGAGAGTCTGCAGTAGGGTCAAAACCTATATAACCAGACACCACTTCATTTTGTAACATTTCTTCTGTATCGGGCATGATATCGTGTATCATACCGCGCCATTTTAACTCTTCTACAAAGTTGTAAGCCATAATTCCATTTTTACAATTGCAAATATATGTGTTTGGCTTTTTTTAAAGGTTTTTTAAGCCTTGTATTGTGTACTTTTACTGCATGATTTTAATCACAGGTGCAACAGGATTAGTAGGTGGACATTTGTTATACCGCTTTCGCGAAAGCGGAAACAACATCATTGCTCTTTATCGAGATTTAAAAACTCTTGATAATACACGTGAGATTTTTGAGTCTTATGAAAAAGGTGCAAGTGTACAAGTCGATAGTTTTCAGTGGCTACAAGCCGACATTCTTGAGATTCCAAGTCTTGAAAAAGCAATGGAAAATATCACTACCGTTTATCATTGTGCTGCCGCAATTGATGGGCTAGATTTTGAACATCTTAAAAGCATAAACATGCGCGGCACAGAGAATGTGATTAATGTAGCCATAGCGCGTGGCGTTAGTAAATTGTGCCACGTAAGTAGCATTGCTGCTCTAGGAGAATCTGTAGGCGGCAGGGCTCTAAATGAGGATGACTATTTTAATCTAGACGGACTCAACACAGACTATGCGATCACAAAATTTGGCGCAGAAATGGAGGCATGGCGAGCAACACAAGAAAACCTAGAAGTAGTTATTGTTAATCCTGGTGTAATTCTAGGAGAAGGCAACTGGAACAGTGGCTCTAGTCAATTATTTAGTAAAACGGCCAGCGGTAATAGTTTCTACACAGGTGGCAGCAGTGGTTTTGTAGATGTGCGAGATGTGGTAAAGGCCATGCAAGAACTTACCGAGAGTGATTATACTAACGAGCGCGTCATATTAGTATCTGAAAATAAATCTTACAAAGATGTATTAGACTATATAGCGATCTCTCTAAACAAAAAGAAGCCTAGCATAAAACTATCTAAAAGTTTACTGACAGCTGTTTCTTACTTATTAAAAATACCCAATCTATTAGGGTTAAAAAGAAAACTTAGCACAGCAACTGTTAATTCACTAAGCTCAAGTACTAAGTATTCTAATGAGAATGCAAAAACTGTTTTAAGCTTTGATTTCATCTCTGTAGCTGAAAGTATAGAAAGAGTTTGTAAATTTTATAATGAAAGAAAACACTAAAGTTCTTCTTCAATATTTTTTACTCTCTCCTTTTTCTTACCTTTTTCAACAGTGCTTTTAGGGACTAGACTCTCTTGTTCTTTATTAAACCTTTCTTGCCTAGAACTTACAGAGTCTTGAAGAACCTTTAAATTATCTTGTACTTTTTGCATTATCAGAACGTAATCTTCTACCCTATCTGTATAATAATTTAAATTCTCTTGAAAACTTATACTGTCCATAGTATACTTTTCAAAAAGGTAAGAACTAGGCTGTACACCTTTTTCAATATAAGCGGTTCTATTAGAAGATATCGCACCTTCTATTATATATAGATCAGTGATGATAGCTGCCATTTTATCCTGATCAAACAGATTATCTGGTTTTGCAGATGTCTCTACATTAGAACATGAAAGTGTAAAAAGGATTAAGATTATGGCGGTTATTTTTTTCATCGTTTAAAAGAAAGTTCTTGAGCACTTTTATGATCGCTCACTTTAAAGTTTTTATATGCTAGCTCTCCATTAACAAAGGTTTGCATAATGCGGCTTTTAAATGTAACACCTTCAAATGGTGACCACCCACATTTTGCAAGCACGTTCTCCTTAGTCACAGTCCATGGATTGTTAGTATCTACCACAACAAGATCTGCCTTATAACCTTCTCTTATGAAACCACGGTTTTCTATATCAAATAGTAATGCCGGATTATGACACATTTTCTCTACTACCTTTTCTATTGAGATCTTTTCGTCGTGAACAAATTGCAACATTGCAGGTAATGCATGTTGCACTAATGGACCTCCACTAGGACAACTAGTGTATGGATTTGATTTTTCTTCTAGCGTGTGTGGCGCATGGTCTGTTGCGATCACATCTATACGGTCATCTAATAGCGCTTGCCACAACTCTTCTCTATCAGTAGCTGTTTTTACTGCTGGATTCCACTTTATAAACTTACCTTTTGTAGCATAGTCTTCATCACTAAACCATAGGTGGTGTATACATACCTCTGCAGTGATTTTCTTATCTTTAATTGCCTCTTTATTAGAAAACAGTGAGGTCTCCTTCCCTGTAGACAAATGGAACACATGTATTCTAGCACCAGTTTCCTTAGCTAGTTCTACCGCACCACTACTACTTATATAACAAGCATCTTCACTTCTTATTTTAGGATGTTGATCCATAGGAATATCATCTCCATAGGTATCAAAAGCTTCTTTAAAATTTGCTTTAATTGTAGCCTCATCTTCACAATGTAAAGCGATGCGCAATTTTACTTTAGAAAATATTTCACGCAATACTTCTTTATCATCTACAAGCATATTACCTGTAGAAGATCCTAAGAATAATTTTAAAGCAGGTACTCTAGACGTATCTACTTTTAGGATTTCTTCTAGATTATCATTAGTCCCACCGAACATGAAAGCATAGTTTGCATGACTATCATTTGCAGCCGTTTCCATCTTTTTCTCCCATTCTTTAATGGTAGTAGTCTGTGGATTTGTATTAGGCATTTCCATAAATGTGGTAATCCCACCTGCAACAGCAGCAGCACTTTCTGTAGCTATAGTTGCTTTATGTGTAAGACCTGGCTCTCTAAAATGTACCTGATCATCAATTGCTCCTGGTAATAAGTATTTACCCTCTATATCAATAACAATAGTATCTGCATTTTTTGCGCTTATACTTTCTGCTATTTCTTTGATTGTATCTCCTTCTATATAAACATCACCTTCTCTAGTGACACCGTCAGTAACAATCTTTGCGTTTTTAATTAATGTCTTCTTCATAATTCAAGCTTCCCTATCAAACTTTTAATTTTCATAATAAATACTCCGGTAACCGCTTCATGTATAATACCACCGCTCATCTTAGACTGTCCTCTAGAACGATCTGTAAAAATTACTGGAACTTCCATAATATTAGCTTTTAATAAAAAAGCTTTGAACTTCATTTCTATTTGAAATGCATATCCTACAAATTTAATCTTATCTAAGTTGATTTTACTTAAAAGTGATGCTTTATAGCATTTAAAACCTGCAGTCGTGTCGTGTATCGACATTCTAGTTATGAATCTTACATATTTTGAGGCAAAATAGGAAAGCAAAACTCTAGACATGGGCCAGTTAACAACATTTACACCACGCACATATCTACTGCCTATAGCAAGGTCTGCACCTTCATTTTTACAAGCCTTGTACAATACAGGTATATCATTAGGATTATGAGAGAAGTCTGCATCCATTTCAAAAATGAATTCATAATCTCTATAAAGCGCCCATTTAAATCCATGAATATACGCAGTACCCAAGCCTTGTTTACCCTCGCGCTCTTCTAGAAATAATCTACCGGAATAATTAGCAAGGTTGTTTTTAACAACCTGACCAGTACCATCTGGAGAATTATCATCTACAATAAGCAAGTGCAAATCATCACTTTGACTTAAAACGGCATCGATCATTAACTGTATGTTATCGATTTCATTATAAGTAGGAATAATAATTACTGTGTTTTTCATAACAAGCGGCAAAAATAGACAATTAATCTAGCAGCATACTAAACGTTTGATAAATCATATTATTTTTGCTGATTCATATGAACTTTGAATTACGTCACATATCTCCCAACGACTGGATCACCATTACATTATTAATATGTATAGTAATTCTAGCTATAGCAAAATGGTTTTCTTCTATACCGTTAGGTGATTTACTCAGTTCTTACTTTAAAGATAGATTTATAAAAATTTCAAAATCAAATGGTGAGAGCACTTCATTACTCCTTATTTCTAGTCAGGTAGTTTATGGAATAAGTCTTTCTCTATTTGTTTACTTATTCTATCAATCGAGAATAGCAAGTCCTCCACAGTTTATCAATTTTATTCTAGCCTTAACTTTTATAGTCACCTTTTTATTAGGCAAACACTATCTAGGAAAATTGATTGCAAACCTGTGCCATTTTGAAGAGATCGTTGAAGTGATCGATCATCACAGAAATATTAACAGATCTATATTCTCTTTTGGGCTACTTTTAATCAATTTTATAGTCATCTATGCCTTTCATATGGAGCAAATTCCATTCCTCATAGCCTTTATAATTGTAGCATTATTCTTGTTTACTTATAACATAATTTTGATTTATACGTATCGAGCCCTATTAATTTCAGCTCCTTTCTATTTTATTTTGTACCTTTGCGCGCTTGAAATCGCGCCCTATCTACTTTTATATAAGTATATTATGCTGTGAGGACTTGTATTTAATAGAAAAATGAGTTTATGAAAGTGAAAACAATTTTGGTTTCCCAACCTGAACCTAAAATGGAAAATTCACCATATCAGAATTTGGTCGATAGAACAAAGGTGAAAATAGACTTCCGTTCCTTTATTCATGTTGAAGGAGCTGCAGCCAAAGAAGTACGAGAACAAAAGATTGATTTATCTCAGTTCACAGCTATTATTTTAACCAGCCGTAACGCTGTAGATCACTTCTTTAGAGTCGCTGAAGAAATGAGATATAAGATACCTGATTCTTTAAAATACTTCTGTCAGAGTGAAGCTGTTGCTTATTATTTACAAAAATATGTAGTATACCGTAAACGTAAGATTTATGTAGGAAAAAGAACTTTTCCAGAACTTTCTCCGCTTATTAAAAAACATAAAAACGAAACGTTCTTAGTACCTAGTTCTGATAAACTAGGAAACTCTACTCCTGCAGAATTAGATAAACTAGGTGTTAAATGGACTAGTGGTACTTTTTTCCGTACGGTAATAAGTGACCTTTCAGATCTTGCTGATGTAAAGTATGACGTATTAGTATTCTTCAGCCCTAGTGGGATAGAATCTTTATTTAAAAACTTTCCTGAATTCACTCAAGAGAAGACTAGAATTGCAGTTTTTGGAAACACTACTATGAAGGCTGCCGAAGATAAAGGTCTAAGAATAGATATTCAAGCACCTACACCAGAGTCTCCATCAATGACTATGGCTATCGAGAATTATATTAAAGATAAAGCATAAGATAATTTTTCCGCTTTCGCGAAAGCGGAATTACAACAAACAAAAAAGTCCTGAATAATTTATTCAGGACTTTTTTTATGCAACCATTTTAGAGGTTAAATTTATAATTTTCTAGGTGGACCACCAGCTAGAATTTCTTCTGATGCTTCACTTTCAAATTGTTTAAAGTTATCAATAAAGAACTGTCTTAATTTTTCGGCAGTTTCATAATAACCTTTATCATTATTCCATGATTTACGAGGGCTCAAGACCTCAGTAGGTACATTAGGACAAGTTCTAGGTTGCGCAAGTCCAAACATAGAGTGCACGTGGTAATTTCCTTTATTAGCTTCTTCTAATGAACCATCTAGCGCTGCGGTAATCATAGCTCTAGTATATTTTAATTTCATACGAGAACCTACACCATAAGGACCACCAGTCCATCCTGTGTTTACTAACCACACGTTCACACCAGCTTCTTTCATTTTCTTGCTCAACATCTCTGCATACACAGTAGGATGTAGCGGCATGAATGGCGCTCCAAAACATGAAGAAAAACTAGGCACCGGCTCTGTAACACCAGCTTCAGTTCCTGCTACCTTTGCTGTATAACCGCTTATAAAGTGGTAAGCAGCCTGACCAGGTGTTAATTTTGAAATAGGAGGCAGTACACCAAAAGCATCTGCAGTAAGGAAGAATATATTCTTAGGATTTTTTCCTTGAGACGGTACTTTTATATTATCGATATGATAAATAGGGTAACTTACTCTTGTATTTTGTGTTATAGAAGTATCAGCAAAATCTACAGTATTATCTTCTTTAAAAATAACATTTTCTAGAATTGCCCCAGGTCGTATAGCATTAAAAATTTCTGGTTCTCCTTCTGGATCCAGATTGATAACCTTTGCATAACAACCACCTTCAAAGTTGAAGACTTCATTATCCTCAGTCCATCCATGCTCATCATCGCCTATCAAAGCACGATTAGGATCTGTAGAGAGTGTCGTTTTACCAGTACCACTAAGGCCAAAGAATATAGCTGTGCTACCATCTTTCCCCACGTTTGCACTACAGTGCATAGGTAACGTGTTTTTGTAAACAGGTAAGATAAAGTTAAGAGCACTAAAAATTCCTTTTTTAATCTCCCCTGTGTAACCAGTACCACCTATTAATGCGATTTTTCTTGAGAAATTTAAAATAGCAAAATTGTGCTGTCTTGTCCCATCTTTATCTGGAACCGCCATAAATCCTGGCGCATTGATCACTGTCCACTCTGGATCAAAGCCATTAAGCTCTTCTTCTTCAGGTCTGATAAACATGTTATAAGCAAACATATTAGACCATGGATACTCATTGATCACTCTTAATTTGAGACGGTAGTCTTTATGGGCACATGCATATGCATCTCTCACAAAAAGCTCTTTACCATCTAGATAAGATGTTACCTTATCCAGTAATGCGTCAAATTTATCTGACTCAAAAGGAAGGTTAATGTTTCCCCACCAGACTAGTTTTTCAGTAACTTCATCCTTCACAATGAATCTGTCCATAGGAGAGCGACCGGTAAATTCACCTGTATGAACCGCGAGCGTGCCATTATCAGTTTCTTTACCGCCATAGTCCTCTACAGATTTCTCTTGTAAAATTTCAGGCGCGAGTTGGTAATTGATTTTGGAATTTTTGATTCCCCATTCGGTTAACGCAATCGATTGCGTAATAGAGGTGTTTGAATTCATGATAATCCTTTAATTAAGATTTCTGCAAAAATATAACTCTCAAATGGCTCTCACTAATTATTAATAGAATTATGTGAAATGATTTTCCACAAGGCAAAGAACCACCCTGATATCAGGCTTAGGCCGCCTAAAGGAGTTATCGGACCAAGAAATTTCAAGCTTATTTTAAGCCATTTTGATACTGAAAGTCCATAAATACTAAATGAAAACAACACAATTCCGATAGCAAACAAATACAACAAAACACCTTTTGAGGAATCTGTTAAAATATTTACTTGAGAAAAAGCAATCAATGCAATGGCATGAAATAATTGATAACGCACACCTGTTTCAAAACTTTTTAACTGTTGTGGCTCTAACACTTTCTCTAGAGCATGAGCACCTAAGGCTCCTAAAATTACCGCGATAACCGCAAAACTACAGCCGACGATTAATAACTTTCTTTCCATTATTTCTTAAATTTTAATTAAGTCACTTAACTTGGCACTAAATTACAACAGCCATGCGTCACATCTTAATTATAGGAGCAGGAAAATCTACAGGAGTATTAGTAGATTATCTTCTTAATAAATCTAACGAGCATAACCTACATCTAATCATCGCTGATAAAAACGTTGAGAGTGCTCAATCGTTAAGTCAGAATCATGAAAATGCAACCGCCATAGAACTAGATATTTTTAATCCAGAAGAGCGTAAAAAACACATTCAAAAAGCAGATATCGTTATATCCATGCTACCTGCTAGATTCCATATAGAAGTTGCCCAAGACTGTGTAACTTATAACAAAAACATGGTGACTGCTAGTTATATAAGCCCAGAAATGGAATCGCTGGATAAAGAAGTTAAAGAAAAAGGCCTCGTTTTTATGAACGAGATAGGCGTAGATCCTGGAGTAGACCACATGAGTGCTATGCAAGTAATAGATAGCATTAGAAACAAAGGTGGTAATCTTTTATTATTTGAATCCTTTACTGGTGGCCTTGTTGCTCCAGAAGACGATAATAATCTATGGAATTATAAATTTACATGGAACCCACGTAATGTAGTCACGGCAGGACAAGGTGGCGCTGCAAAGTTTATTCAAGAAGGCAAATACAAATACATACCGTACCATCGCCTTTTTAGAAGAACAGAGTTTCTAGATGTAGATGGTTATGGACGTTTTGAAGCTTTAGCAAATAGAAATAGTCTCAAATATAGAGAAGTTTATGGCCTACAAGATGTCTTAACCTTATATAGAGGCACCATGAGACGTGTAGGTTTCAGTAAAGCATGGAACATGTTTGTACAACTAGGCATGACAGACGACACCTATACTATAGAAGACTCTGAGGACATGACCTATCGTGATTTTGTCAATAGCTTTTTACCTTATTCTCCTACCGATAGTGTGGAACTAAAAATGCGTCATGAACTTAAAATAGATCAAGACGACATTATGTGGTTAAAACTAGAAGAGTTAGATATTTTTAATAGTGAAAAGAAAATAGGTCTTAAAGATGCCACACCTGCACAGATGTTGCAAGCCATTCTAGAAGATTCATGGACATTACAACCTGGAGAAAAGGATATGATTGTGATGTATCATAAATTCGGCTATGAATTAAATGGAGAACAAAATCAAATAGACAGCACCATGGTCTGTCTAGGCGATGGGAAACTTCAAACTGCTATGGCTAAGACCGTAGGATTACCTGTAGCTATAGCTGCTTTAAAAATATTAAATAAAGAAATTACAGAACCTGGAGTGCAAATTCCTATTAAAGAATCTGTATACAAGCCTATTCTTAAAGAATTAGAAGGATATGGCATTCGCTTTCGCGAAAGCGAGACAGAATATCTAGGTTATAATAAATTACACTTGTAACTATTCTCAAAAATCAGCCAATAAAAAAAGTCACTTACTAGTTAACTAATAAGTGACTTTTTTTGATAGAGTATTAAGTATTATCTCCTCTTTAAAAAGATAGAAATAAAATACAGTAAGGTAGCAAGTGAGCCTATGGCTGCAACTAAGTAAGTTCTAGCAGCCCATTTTAAAGCGTCTTTTGCACCAGCGTGTTCTTCTTCAGTAAGCATTCTTTCATTTTCTAACCACGCAAGTGCGCGATTACTAGCATCATATTCTACTGGCAAGGTTACAAAAGCAAATAATGTTCCCATTCCATACATAATAATACCTGCGAGCAATACCCATTTACCAAAAAAAGTACTTGCCGCGAGAGCAACACCACCCATGATTACCCATTGAGAATATTTAGACGCAATACTCACTATAGGAACTAGACTAGAACGCATTCCTATCCATGAATAAGCCGTAGCATGTTGTATCGCGTGACCTACTTCATGAGCTGCGACTGCGGCTGCAGCTGCATTGCGTTGTGAATAAACCACCTCACTTAAATTAACCGTTCTATTGCTAGGGTTATAATGATCTGTAAGCTGTCCAGCTACCGAAATTACTTTTACATCTGTAATACCGTTATCATCGAGCATTTTTTGAGCGATCTCTGCCCCACTCATTCCGTTTTTGAGAGTCAATTTTGAATAGTACTCAAATTTTGACTTTAGTTTTTTACTTACTAAAGTACTTACCAGCATAACTATACCACCGATAATATAATAACCCATTAAGCCGCCGCCCATCATAATTTATAATTTTAATCAAGTTAAGAGTTTAAAGTTACATCTTTAAAATTAAATTTTTATTTATTAATTACATAGATGAAATACAAAGTATAGAGTTGAAAAAACTAACTTGCCCCATACCAAAACTACAGCACTGATGACACCACTAGAAGACTTAAAAAACAGAGATGACATCAATAAACTTGTTACCTGTTTTTACAGTAAAGTAAGAGAAGAGAAAACCCTAGGACCTATTTTTAATAGAGCGATTGAGAACTGGGACACACATTTAGAGCACATAACAGATTTTTGGGAAAGCAGTCTACTAATGTCCAAAAGCTATCAAGGAAACCCTGTTACAGCACATAAAAAACTAGATGTACAGGAAAATCATTCTATAGATATGAACCATTTTGGCATATGGATAAATCTATGGAAAGAAACCATAAATGAAATGTACCGCGGCGATATAGCAGACCTCGCATTGCGACGAGCTAGAAACATGGCTAGTATACTATTTATAAAAATGTTTGAGGCAAGAAGTAAGTAGGAAGAATAATTGCAGTTCTAAATTACTAAACATTAGTTAAATCTTAATCTTCCCATAATATATTAATATCCCGTATGTGTGCCTCACAGAATAAAATTTGGTTGGATATCCGATTTAATCATGCAGTCTAATGAATGCGCTCCCCAAATACCTCCATTAGACTCTAAGAAATAACTGACCAGATTAGTTAAATCAACTTCTGAAGCAACAGTAAATGTCCCCTCAATTATAAAGTTTTTAGAATTAATATTATTAATAACTTGAGAGAGACTATAAATTGAATCATATTTAATTCCTTTATTTCCCTTCAATAATTCAGCAAATCTTTCTGCTACTTGATCATGAATATCGATAAATACTTTAATTGGCCAATGAAAATCAGAAAGGCGTACTTTAACTGGAAGAACATTTTTGCCATTTTGTTTTAATCCTAATGAACCTATTATTTCCCATTTCTGATCATTGGAAAGCTCATTTAATTTTTCTTCGTTAAGCAACTGTTCGGCTTCAGAACTAAACGTTTTGAAATTTATATCTCTATCCGGATAAATCAATATGCCTTTACCGCGATAGCATTCATTTACTAATATTCCTTTCGCCCTAACTAAATCCAAAGTTGAGCTATCGATAAAGTGTATGAAATTCATTTTTTCCATAAGTTAAACTATAGACTTATCTATCAAATGACCAGTTCATAATATCGGTGCGCAAACCTAGATTTAACCACGTCGTGCTTTCTCCACGTACAACACTATTATTTATTATCGGATTTGAACTGCGGTAGATTACCTGTCCAAAAACCTTCAACCTACTTGCTGGATTTATGACATAACCAGCCTCTAAGTGTCCATAGAAAAAGTTAGAAATATTACCTTGAACGGTTACATTACCATTATCAGAAATACGGTCATCTTCTGTACCATAAATATTACCTCCATAAAAGGCGTTATCACCATCAGTAAGCACATCATAACCTCGCTCTCCATAAATAGCCTTAGCTATTCCATACCAGCGGTCTTTTGTGTAGCGTCCTATTAATACGGTTTCATAAAAATTTGCACCCCATGGATGCGCTAGCGCCTGATTACTATTACCGTAATTCAACACCACTGTATTATGAGAGTACGTGTAAGGTCTTACTCTATTATATTCTAGTTGCATCATTAAATTAGGTAACTTAAAGGCATTTTGCCATTTTACACCTAATTGATAAGCACTTTTATTTTGATAACTACCATTACCACTCACAACAGATCCTCCAGAAAACTCATCAAGAACTAACTGTCCATATGCAGTTACCTTATCACTGACTTTATATTTAACTGTTAGACCTAACAAAGCATTTCCACCTCTAGAGCCTGTTTCTAGTTCTACGGTTTGATAAAAAATCACAGGGTTTAAATAATTAAAATCAAAACCTCTCTGGTTATCATCCTGCCATAAAACGCTCTCAAAGAAACCTAGATTTAATCTTTTAGTTGCATTCCAACTTAGATAATGGTGCGTCATGAACTTCGTACGGAAAGAATCGTCTGCGGTTACTTCAGGTCGTACATCTCTCAATGATGTGTACAATACCGTATAATCTAGTTTCCAGAACTTAGCATTGAGCTTAAAATAAGGAAAAGGCTGCGAGTTATCACTTAATACTAATGAGCGGTAACCATCACCTATAAAGTGCTGTCCATGCCCTAATTGTAAATCAAAATATTTACTAGGCTTATAATTAATGTAACCTGTAGCTACTGGATAATCAAATATTCTGTCGCCGCCATCTTCGGCGACACCTCTACCTGGCACTATACCAGGATTACCACCATCTGGCGCTCTAGAAATAACATCTCTTTCAAAAAAACCAGGAAATCTAGCTTGAGACTCTTGTATACTAGCACCGAATGTGATTTGATCTCCTATTCCACCACTCACATTAACTAATCTGGTGTTGTTATAAGTAGTCACATCATCTCTAGAATCTTTACCTACTTGAAGATCTACACCTGGATCTATAACCACCCAATAATCTTCTCCAGCAAGTTCAAAGAAATGTTCATTATGCCACTTGCGTCCCAACCATGTATTACGATCCTTAAGCAAGGATTCACGCTCTGCTTCAAGGTCAAAGTATTGATCCACATAATTAAAAGTATAAGGTTTTACCGCCGTATGAGCATTATTTCCTACACGATTCATAGCTGCTTCATATCTATGATATCTTTGGTAAGAAAGAGGTATTACTGCATCAGACCTTAATTGATGGTTATCATACTGGTCACTAATGATGGTGTTGTATTCTTCATTCGCTTTCGCAAAAGCGAGACTATCTTCCTTCCTTTTTACTTCATTTTGTTTATCTATTTTAGACTGAGAGTTGCTATACACTTTAAAAGAACCAGACTCTTTCATAGGCACTGGCACATTAAGTATAAATTGCATGAACGTAGCGTCTCCATTAAATGTAGGAGCTTCTATAACTGGTAGTTTTGAAAACGCGTTAATCATCTCTTCTTTTAAAGAAGATTTAAATGCATCTGTTCTAATTAGAACAAATTTACCATCGCGATCCACCTCAAATCTTATGGTAACCGACTGATCTGTAAGCGTATCATTTTTAATAGGATGCTGATAACTATTTTTAAGCTGAGCATAAAGAGCACTATAAAAACAATCTTCTAACTGCTTACTCGTATTCCCTTTACAATCTTCAAAAACCGGAAACCGTTCTATATCAGACTGAGCAAATAATGCACTTGAAAATGTAAGAAAGAGTAAAGTATATAAAAATTTCATAGTCCCTTGATAAGTGACAAATATACTTGTTTTACCTACTGTCCCAAAAATAGAAAAGCCATGAAAATTCATGGCTTTTTAAAAATCGTATAATAGTAAAGTTACTAATCGTTAATCTGGAAACGTATAGGCAGCGCGTAGGTAACATTAACCGCAGCATTATCTATCTTACCTGGTGTCATTTTAGGTAATCTAGAGATCACTTTATACGCCTCTTCTTCTAGTTTTTTATTAGGTGCTTTTACTAGAATATCTTTAGGCAAGCCATCTACACCTATGGTAAATTGCACAGCGATTTTAACCATACCATTTTCATTCAAGTCATTACCCAGACTCGTGTCGAACTTTCTTTGAATAAACCTTCCCATTTTTTTATTGAGACATTCTACTCGCTCCTTACTATCCATTCTAGAACTACATCCTGGAAACAACGGCACTTCATGCAGTGCAGCTATTACTGTAGGTCCAGATGGTTTACTAGCTGGCGCGTCATTGTTACTACTGGCTGCATCTGCATCACTAGTATCAGTATCTACAAGGTTATTTTCAACAGGCTCTACTGTATCATTATCTTGTTCTGGAACATCTGGCTGATCGTTTTCAACAACCTTAGGTGGTTTATTTGGATCTACTTTAGGTGTCTCGACTTTTGGCTTAGGTGATTTCTTTACTACTGGTTTAGGAGAATTATCAATAATTGTAAATGAGCCCAGATATGGCTCATCAGTTGTCATATCAACTGATATAGGTGGATAGACAGTAGTTTCAGGAACCTCAGTCGTTAATTCTATAATAAGAAACGCAGCTACTAATGCAGCTATGAGTCCAATTTGAAAATTAACGATGGGATTGACCTTTGTGTTTGCCGCTTTTTTGTCTTCACGGCGAGTGTTTTGAGATGTTGCAGCATCTCTTTTCTCATTTGAAGTGTTCATAATCAATGGTTTTATGTTATTTCAAAGAGAAATCAAGAAGTGTACCAAAAAAAAATCCCAACCTATACAGGTTGGGATTTTATATATAAAATAGTGTCTATTATTAGTCTTGCACTTGGAAAATAATAGGTAGTGCATAAATCACACCTACTGGTTTACCTCTTTGCATTCCTGGAGTCATAGCAGGTAATTTATTAATTACTCTAGCTGCTTCACTCTGTAATTTAGGGTGCTTTGCTTTAGACTGAATACCTACAACATTACCTTTTGAGTCGATTTTAAATTGAACAGAAATTTTCTGTCTTCCTTCTAAACCTAAATCATTTGCAAGTCCAGTATTAAACTGTTTGTTTACAAATTTTGTGATTTTTTCACTCATACATTTCTTACGATCTGCATTGTTCTTTTTACTCTCACAACCAGGATAGATAGGCACATTTTCGATAATTGCAAATGGAACATCAGCAATTACTTCTTCAACACCTACTTCTTCAGCAACTTCTTCGATCTCAACGATCTCTTCTTGCTCATCAGTTTCTGTATCTTCAATGATAACCTCTTCTATTTCCACTTCATTCTCAACTACCTCGATAATTTCTGGAGCTGGTGGTGGTGGCGGTGGTGGCGGTGGAGTATCCAACATTTGAGTAATCGGAATTTCTTCCTCGATGAAGATTTCTTCAGGCTCCTCATACACCTCTTCTATTTCTACGGTTTTAGACTCATATTCAAGTCCTTGCCAAGATAATAACAACATAAACGCCAGCCCTGATAAGGCGTATAGCGTAATGTTCTTACGTAAATCTGCTTTTTCTGATTTTTTTACTTCCATTATGGTTGTATTTATAAGAGGTTAAAAATAACTAATTCTTTGTGCTAACAAAAGAATTATGCAACTTTATGTTTGTTAAATAATTTATCAATTATCATTAAGAATAACATAGCAATAATGATGCCAGCAAAATTTGCTAGTACATCCATTATGTCCATTGTTCTATTTACAGAAATAAACTCCTGTCCTAGTTCTATTAACACCCCTATAATCAAGGACAAAGCACTTGTTCCTATCGCAATAGTTCTAGACCAGTTTTTTAAAATAGTTTTTAGACCAAAACTCAAAAGGCTTTGCTTTCCTAAAAAACGACTGTAAAAGAAAATATACCACAAGATCGCCATTATAAAATAGGCGGTAGCATGGTATATCTTATCTACGTTATCGATATTTACCGGCGGCGCTGGGTTTGCTATCATAGACGCTACGGTAATGAATACAGTAAACAATGGAGCAGCTAGCCAATAAATAACTTTTTTCATTATCCTACTAACTCTTTATAAGCGTCAGCACTTAATAATCCATCTACTTGAGTTGCGTCAGTAAACTTCATTTTTATCATCCATCCGTCTCCGTAAGGGTCAGAATTCACAAGTTCTGGTTCATCTTCTAACTTTTCATTAAAGTCAGTAATCTCTCCAGTTAACGGAAGAAAAAGATCTGAAACAGTCTTTACCGCTTCTACCGTACCGAAAACTTCCTCTTGATCCAAAGTCTCATCTACAGTCTCTACTTCTACATAAACAATATCACCTAACTCGCTCTGTGCAAAATCAGTAATACCTATGGTAGCAACGTCTCCTTCTATTTTGATCCACTCGTGATCTTTAGTATACTTTAATTCTGATGGAATATTCATTTTATATGATTTTTTAAAAGCGTAAATTTAAGATAACTCTATCTATTAATTCAAACCTTAAAGTTGAATTATGCATGTTACTTGAATTAATTACCAAATGTGTACCTTAAAGTAAATCCACTACGTATGGTAGTTTGTGGAAACGCCGTGGAAATAGCAAACTTTGAGAACGTATGATCGTAATAAAAGATAGCTGTAAACGCCTGGCTCAAGTTATAGTCTGCAGTGAATTTAAGACCATAAATAGTCTGTCCAGCGGTCGCCTGACTGTTATCTAGATCTAGATACCTCACTATAGTAACATTATCTCTAACCGATCCATCCATTCTTAAATTTAAATCACTCTTGATAATCTTACTTCTACCTCCAAAGTTAGATTTAAATCTAAGGTCTTTAATACGATAACCTAATCCCAAAATGAGCTCATTACCATTAATTTCAGTAAGTAAATTATTATCAAAACTTAAAGATATTGCTCTATCTCTTCTTAATTCAGCCGCAACGGACAACGAGTTTTTCATTTCCATATCTATCTTTATCAAAGGACTGAACTGCTCTGCAAGGTTGATATTAAAGAAAAGTCGCTCTGATTTAAAATCACCATTTTGATTCAGAGCATTAGTTCCTACTTGATCTTCATAAGACAGAGCACCGTTACCAGGCACATAATCTAGATTAGTTTGAAATTGATTAATAGTATAACTAGAGCGGTATCCATGATTAATAGAGAACCTACGGAAGTTCTTTTTAAACCATTTTAAATTCATCAACCCAGTATACTTTACAGTCCAGTTAGGTAAAGGAATATTTCTAAAAGCATTAGAATCTTGCTTTTCTACATCTCTACCTTCATATGCAGCAAGAAATGCTGGTAATAACACTTGCTGACTGTTCCTAGAAAAACCTAATGGATACCCATCTGCATCTCGTGTAAAGGCGTTACCTCCATAAAAACTAGTTGCCAGCCTATCTGCCACAGCAAGTCTATTACTTCTAAAAGTATCAAATGTTTCTGAATCTTCAATAGTGCTTTTTTGGAAAGCAGTACCTATCATTAAATTAGTAATGTTGTAATTACCAAAAGTATTTGAAGTAAGCGATTGATAGGTTAAATCATCTTCGTCTACACGATAGTTCTCTGTATAGGTTTCTTGATAAGCACGATTACCTAATATATCTATAGACAGGTCTTTTAACAGATCTACTTTAAAATTAAAGTCTAACTGTCGTGTCTCTACTTCACTATATTGCTGGTTAAAATCTTGGTATAAGGTTAACCATCCACGTCTTGCGGCAAGGTCACGCACCTCTGCCTGACTACCGAATACAAAACCTGAAGTAGGTTTTAATGTCCCAATAAAACCAATATCTGGTGTATAACCTGGTAAGAAAATACCATTGGTTTCTTGATAATTTATTTGAGCACGTTTTACCGATGTAACGACACCTATAAGTGTATTGTATGCTTTATTACCAAAATTCTTCTTTGGGGTCTTGTCCTTCTTATCATTTTGAGCAGCCTCGTTAGGTCTAGGTGTTCTGGATCTTGTTCTAGATCTAGCAGCATTTGCTGTCACACCAAATTTCTTTTTCTCAAGACCTACATATCTGTATAATTTATCTAGATCTAGCGTTCCATTAATGCGATGTGTATTTGCATTTTGAATAGAGTTTCCTAAATCGGGAATGCCATCTAGCTGTGCAAATTGTTGCTGGTTACGAGTCCAGTTAAAGTCAGATGTGTATGTGTAGTTCGCTTTCGCGAAAGCGAGAAAAGGAAATTTATCAAATGGCAATTTATAAGTAAGTTGCATTTGTTGAGAGTGTGAGTTAGGAATACCCTCGTCAAAGAAATCGGTCCATACGGTATAATTCTCATCAATAGTATCATCTTCATTTACATAATCACGTATCAATCGATCACTGTTTGCAGATAAATTTACTTGCAATGATTTAGTTAAATCCCAATTGATCGCATATTGATGATTCATTGTGAAATTGCGATTAGTAAGCGGTGCAATGGTTATATTTTGAGCATCTGGTAGCCCATCACCATTTAAATCTACAGGGTTAGTATCTAATTGTAAATCGCGAAACTTCTGTGTATTGTACTGTCGTAAAACATTTAATCCTGCTGAGAAATTATTAGGCAATGGATTAAAGTTTAAATCTTTTATAAACTTCAAGTAAGTGTTATTTAACCATGCCGCATTCTTAAACGGCTCTAACTCTAATTTAGGAAAAGCATAATTATAAGTACCACCTACATTAACCGATTGATCTTGGAATTTCTCTACTTCAAAATTGCGTTGATCTGTCTGATTGTAAGACCCAGAAAAAGTGAAATTCTCGATATCATAAGGCATCGGTTTTGCATCTCCTGTTCTTTCTTTGCGCACACCTATTAAGTTAATACTTTGTCTACGAGTGTAATCTTCTGACTGTTCTTGAATGGCATCACGCTCTGCATCACTAGTTGCGTTATCTAATCTGGTTTCTAGTTCTATATCTTCAAATTGAGGATCGTATTGCGGTGTAATCGTTTCTTCTCCTATGCTGTAAGAAAAAGGTAGAGAAACACCCCATTTTTGAGGCAGTAACTTACCCAGGCTCACATTAGTTGTTACATCGTACTGAGTAACGTCTTCACGACTTCTTTCTTGAGGACCTTGCTCTATAGCTCCAAAACCTACTGTACTTCTTCTACCAGTTGCGCTCACACTTGCAAAGTCGGCAATGTTTGCATCCATATTCATCACTGCGGCATAACCACCTTGATTTTTAAGACCAGCGAGACGCATTTCATTCACCCATATCTCACCACAAATATTATTAGTAGTTGCGTTGCGCACACCTATCATCATAGCGCGTATATCACCAAAGTTAGGATTACCTTTAATACCG
Source organism: Nonlabens sp. Asnod2-A12 (assembly GCF_045063745.1). Taxonomy (NCBI): domain Bacteria; kingdom Pseudomonadati; phylum Bacteroidota; class Flavobacteriia; order Flavobacteriales; family Flavobacteriaceae; genus Nonlabens; species Nonlabens sp. Asnod2-A12. The sequence goes on from NZ_JBEFOB010000003.1 coordinate 1,882,211, forward strand.
TATTGATGTTGATTCTCTTCTCCAGCACTAGCCGGATCTAAATCTGCCTGATCAAAGAAGTTTAGATCACTAATATTAAGCGTGTTATCACCTAAAACTTGTGCTTTTATGGACTGAAGCAACGATAGATCTATATCAAAATTATTTGCAACCGGCCATATCTCTTCTCTAACATCTGTACCAAAAGCGGTAGGTTTTAACGGCAGTCGTATCTCGTAATAGTTTTGAGTGAAATCAACTCCTATTCTTACAAATGCCTCTAAATCATCATCATCTACAGAAATCTCATTTACTAAAGACTCTGCATGAACAAACATTTTAAGAGATTCATACTGACGCATATCAATTCTAATGTTCTTAAAAACTCCACGCGCATCGCCAGGTTCTAAATCACAAACACTTAATGCTAGTGATTGCTCATTCTGACGTATGTTTTGATTTTGTGTACGCAATTCTTCTCTTTCTACACCAGGTGGCAATCTATAAGGAATAGGTGTACGAGATTCATTATTCTCAATATTAACTCCTTCTACTTCAAATACAGTAGGATCATCTGATGCGATAGGATCTGTATCATCTAGTGACTCTGTATATCTTCTATAATCACCACGCACTAAATCTAAAGAACCAAATCTTAAAAAAGTGTCTACTTCAAAGTCTGACAGATACATTCTCATAAAACGTATAGCTCTAAAATCTGCAATCCCTCCTACTTCTTCTCTATTAGGGTCATTTAAAGGAACTCTAAATTGAACCCATCTCGTGTCAAGTGTATTACCATTAGGTAAAACAGTTTGTACTGTTTTAGTATCAAATATGTAGTCACTAGTGGTTACATCCATACCAGGAAAAATCTCAATATCATATTCATAATAACTATCGATAGTATTCATCGTGTTATCACGGTTAATATCTTCTACATCTGGCAAAGTTGTCGCACCACGATCATCTTGAGTTACGGTAGTAGGTGAGTTTCCTTCAGTACCGTTATAATTCTTATAGCGTGTAAATATATCGCCTGTGGTCGCTAAGAAATATTCATAATTATCTCCAGCAGGATCAAAAGGTCCAAAAGTTGGAAAATCTGTTAATTCCTCATTATCATCATAACCATCTAAACCTATATCTTGATTATCACGCTCTGCCCCATCTGTGTCAAAAGCATAAACTAAAGATTGATTAACAGGGACCTTACCATAAGCGGTATTTGTAGTGAGCAATGTACCACCATCGTTAGGCAATCCATTTTCAAATTGCTTTCTATTATCCTTTAAAATATCTTCAGAAATACTACCTAAATTAATAGAAATAGTACCACCGTTATTAGTCGCATCATATTGAAACGGATCCATGATCCAGAACTGTACATACTCTACATTAGTCTGTTCAAAATCTGTACTAGAAAAAGAACGCATAATTCCACCCCAATTATCTGCAGGATTAGGCAACACATTTGTCCCTGCAGCTAGCGGATTATAATTGTACTGTCCTCTTTCATTAGGATAATATGATAAATCAAGAGTATTTATAACTTGTTGCTGACCTTGTTGCAAATCTACATTTGGGAATATTTCATCAACAAAAACACGTCTAGTTCTATAGTCAGACACATCATCATCTGTGATACCATCAGGTCTTTGATTTCCATAAAAGATAGGATCAATAGAATACCATGCTAATTTTGCACGACTAAAGTTATACTCTAATGGGGTTGCAGTACTACCATTACCTTCAAAGGCCATAGGTGTACTAGCTAGCGACCATGAAAATGGGGTTAAAATATCTATAGAAGTTTGAGAACCTTCAAAATCATCTACATAAGCAGATGCCTCACCTCCAAAATCGTCACCTGCTGGTGACCCTGGAAATAAATAAGCAAATTCACCTCTTAGAGAAAGATTAGAAGCAACATCGGTATCTATATTAGGCAGTTTATTAGCCAGCCTAGTTAAAAAAGGAACTTCCGTATTGTACAAAAAGTTAGCTCCTATAATAGTATTATTGATAGGCTCAAAACCATAAGTAGATTTTTGAGTTATAGGTCGTTCTTTTAAATTTAAAAAAGTACCACCTAAAATAAAATCTTCACTAAATTTATGCTCTACGTTAATTCCTGTAAAACGTTTGGTCTGTTGATTAAAAACAGAATTGTTTTCTGTAGAAACTTGAATAGGCGTATTAGAGTTAAGCAATGCTTGGTCTAGAATAATCACACGACCTAGTTGATAATCTACGGTATAATCGATACCTTCCTGAAGTGTCCTACCACCAGCAGTTACCGTAACACTACCTCTAGGCACATTAAAACCACCTATAGGAATCCCTTCCTGACCAGTTGCTTTGTATTCACCTTTTATTAAGTATTTGTTTTTATCGGCACTTTGTAATGCTTGCGCTTTTGTGGTGCGATACATATCGCGATATACGTACTGTTCTTGATTTGCATTATAGGTAGTCGGATCGTTATAATCTTCAGTACCTGAACCAGTATTCAACTTATCAAATAAATGACTACCAAAAGGTTCTACTGTTGTAAAAATAATCCGACCATTTTCTGGATCGATGGTTATACCTGGTAGGTAATCAAAAAAACCATCACCTGCCGGCTGTGGATCTCCTTGTTGATTCAATCTATCGAGATTAAATACTCGTATTAATGTGGTTTGATCAACATCTCCTGGTAATGGAACAGCAGGATTAGTTAAGGTTCCCTCGGCAGCCGTGATGTAATTTAACTCTGGCGGATATTGATAAAAAATATTTAATTTAAAATCTTCTTGAGTTAATTGAAAACCGCCTAAATTATAGACGTTTTTCATCATTAAATCCCAGATAGGCTGACTAACGTTAGTAAGGTTACTTTTAAGAAGTTTAACAACTAGACTTTGATTATTTACAGCTGGTTGATTAGGATTTGCATTTACCACAACATCTGTAGCTACAACACCGTCATTTGCAAATTCACCGACTTGATATACCTGACCACCTACAGTATATTGAAACGCAACAGCAAGAACTTCGTCATTATTTAAACGCTGTCTTAATGAGATATAACCTAGTTGGGTATTTAAAGTATATTCTTGAGCGGTAAGTTTACGTGCATTTTCCAAGGTCACATAATCAAAACCCTCATTAACCGTAGCACTACCAAAACCTGCTTGAACAGTTGCTATTTCCCTAATTTGAGAATTTAAAATCGTTTGCCCACCACCATTAATTCCTTCTGGATTAAAATCGTTATTTTCATTATCAGGAAAGCTATTTGCAGCTACATTAATAAAACCTCCTGGCTGTGTGCCTAGACCTATATTATCAGGATTTGCCTCTCCTATATCTTGTATTGCGACTAGATTACGTACATCTTGAGTACTATTACCTCTATTTGTAATCCATACTTCAGCACGTGTAATCTGGATGTTATTATTAATGAAAGGATAATTCTCCAAGGAAGTGTCATAATTATCTCTAAAATAATGAGATAAGAAGTAATGCCTATTCTCATCATAATCTAATGAGAAAAAGTCAAAATCATTAATTGTCGCACCACCAGCGGCCTGTACCGTAGTGGATTCTGACTGCTGTTCTGAAAACACAGCAGTTATTCTAGTTTTACCGAATTGCAACTCTGTCTTAATACCAAAAAGGCTTTGAGCCCCACGTATCAATTGAGAGTTAAGCGGCATAGACACGTTACCTACCTCTATACTTTGTAGTATATCATCTTCTGTAGGTGTATAATCTAATTTTATCTGATTTTGAAAGTTAAACGTACTTTGAGTATCATAATTTGCATTTACCTGTAATCTTGTACCGACTTTACCTACCAGACTTAAATTAATACGTTGATTAAAATCAAAGGTTAAATTCTGCCTATTTCTGGGAGAAAAACTAGGATTATCTGACCTATTGAAAAGCAATCCTAAATCCACTTCTACAGACCCTTGTGGATCTACATCGATTTCTGTACCTCCAAAAATGGACGCAAACAACTCAGAATTTACATAAAAATTAGGTAATAAATCTTTTTGCTTTTCTTTATCTTCTTCTGTTCTACCAGCAATGGCTGCAGCTTTTTCCTTAAAATAATTTGACATTTGTTCTTTAAGAACACGGTCTAGATACTGCTCTCTAGTAAGTATAAATGGAAAATCTATGTTATACCCATTAAAACTACTGGAATACACATAGCGATCTAGATTTGCATCATAAGTGTACAGAGTAACTATACTGGGTGGATTAGGTAAACTTAACCTACCTATTCTTGCACCTGTTCTGACAGGATCTTGTGGAGTAGTTGTTGGTTGTTGCGCTTTCGCGAAAGCGAAAACAAATAAAGACAAAAGAAAGACAAAAGCCCTTAGGTTATTATTACTGTATCTCAAATCCTATAATTGTTTAAGTGCTTGTTTTATAAGCTGTTCTGTACTAGCATCTGGCTGACTCGATAGGATTTTATCAACCACTTTTTGTGCTTGTTTACGCATATATCCCAAGGTTTCTAAAGCAGATAACGCTTCATCCCTTCCAGTATTGCTTGCCACGACTGTTAATTGTGGATTATCGAGGACTTGTAGGATTTTATCTTTTAAATCTAAAATTACTCTTTGAGCACCTTTTGCACCTATTCCCTTAACGCTTTGAATAGTTTTCACATCTCCAGATGCAATAGCCTGTGCAATTTGGTTAGGGTCTAAACTAGACAACATTGTTCTAGCCGTATTTGCCCCAATACCAGAAACAGAGAGCAATAATTTAAAAACCTCTCTCTCTGTTTTTTCTATAAAACCGAACAAACGGTGCGCATCTTCTCTAATTAATTGATAAGTAAACAATTTAATTAGTTCTCCTTCTGGAATTAAAGAATAAGTATGAAGGGATATCTCTACTAGATAACCTACTCCACCACAGTCTATAACCACATCGGTCATATTCTTTTCCACCAGTTTTCCTTGAAGTTGCGCAATCATTAATTAACAGTTTTTAAGAACTCAAATGTAATAAATTATAACCTACTAAATTGGGTGGTTACTCTTTCCTATTAGCGTGTTTTTCTTTTTGCTGTGCATCAATAACTGCAACAGCAGTCATATTTACAATTTCATCTACACTTGCTCCTAACTGAAGTATATGAACTGGTTTTTCCATACCCATCATTATAGGACCTATAGAATCGATGTTATTAAGTTCTTTAAGCATCTTATAAGTACTGTTTGCACTTTCTAGGTTAGGAAAAATAAGCGTATTTACTTTTTTACCAGCTAGTTTAGAAAATGGGAACTTGCTTTGCAACAAATCTGCATTGAGTGCAAAATCTGTTTGCAACTCTCCATCTACCACTAAATCTGGATAGTATTGATGTAAATATTTAACGGCCTCTGTAACTTTAGTCGCATGTGGATGTGAAGAAGATCCAAAGTTAGCATAAGAAGTCATCGCTATTACAGGCGATATACCAAACATATTTGCTGTACGCCCAGTCATTTGAGCAATTTTTGCAAGTTCTAATGCATCTGGACTAATATTTATAGAAGTATCTGACACAAATAATGGACCTCTGGCGGTAATCATTAAGTTAGTCGTTGCTATCTTATCTACACCAGGTGCTTTTCCTATAATTTCCATCATAGGTCTTACCGATATAGGATAAGACTGCGCAACACCAGTTATCAACGCATCTGCATCACCCAATTTCACCATCATTGCAGCAAAGTAATTGCGCTGCCTTACAGTTTTACCAGCATCAAATTCTGTGGTTCCTTTTCTTAGTCTCAGTTTCCAAAACTCTTGAGCATATCGATCTCTACGTGCTTTTTCTTCGTCAGACTTTGGGTCTATAATTAAACAAGGCTGATCAAAGCCTATGTCTTCCATAAGCTCCTCAATCATATCGCGACGTCCTAAAAGAATAGGAGTAGCGATACCTTCTTCAAGTACGATTTGTGCAGCTTTAAGAACATCTATATTATCTGCCTCGGCAAATACGACTCTTTTAGGATTAATTCTCGCACGATTAAGTAATAAACGTACCAGCTTATTATCAGACCCCATGCGACTAAGCAATTGTTCTTCATACTTATCCCAGTCTGTAATAGGTTCTTTTGCTACTCCACTTTCCATAGCTGCTCTAGCAACTGCAGGCGGTATAGTAGCTATCAATCTAGGGTCAAATGGTTTAGGGATAATATAATCTTTACCAAAGGCAATTTTCAACTCCCCATAAGCGATATTCACTTGTTCTGGAACAGGCTCTTTTGCTAGTTGAGCTATGGCTTTAGTAGCTGCCATTTTCATCTCTTCATTAATTTTAGTAGCTCTAACATCTAGCGCACCTCTAAAAATGAACGGAAAACCTAAAACATTATTTACTTGGTTAGGATGGTCACTCCTACCAGTAGCCATGATGATATCTTCTCGAGATGCCATAGCGAGATCATAATCGATCTCAGGAGTAGGATTTGCCATGGCAAAAACAATAGGTGAGTCATTCATGGACTTCAACATCTCTCCATCCACAATATTCCCAACAGATAGTCCTAGAAAAACATCTGCATTTTTAAAGGCTTCTCTTAAATCTACTTTAGGCTTATCAGTAGCAAACTGCATTTGCTCTTTCCCTAGATTTGTTCTATCCTTTGTAATAAGACCATCTACATCAAACATCATGATGTTTTCTTTTCTAGCCCCTAGTGTTACATATAAACTAGTACATGAAATCGCTGCACTACCAGCACCAGAGATGACTATTTTCACCTCTTCGATTTTCTTGTCAGCCAGTTCTAATGCGTTTAAAAGCGCTGCACTAGAAATGATAGCCGTTCCATGCTGGTCGTCGTGCATTACAGGAATATCCAGCTCTTCCTTTAATCTTCTTTCTATTTCAAAGGCTTCTGGAGCTTTTATATCTTCCAGATTAATCCCACCAAAGGTAGGTGCGATATTTTTAACCGTTTGAATAAATTCTTCTACATTCTTAGTATCTACCTCTATATCAAAGCAATCAAGATCTGCAAATATTTTAAAAAGCAATCCCTTTCCTTCCATTACAGGTTTAGAAGCTTCTGGACCTATATCGCCCAGCCCTAAAACTGCGGTACCATTAGAAATCACGGCAACTAGATTTCCTTTGGTGGTATATTTGTAAACGTTTGATTTATCCTTTGCAATCTCCAGACACGGCTCTGCCACACCTGGACTGTATGCTAATGATAAATCACGCTGACTGCTATATTTTTTAGTAGGAACTACTTTTATTTTCCCAGGAGTAGGTTTAGCATGATATACTAACGCTTCTCTTCTCTTACTTTCTTCGCTCATAAATCCTTTAGAATAGTATAAAACAAATGTAAGGTTTAATGAAGACTAAGTATTTTTTGTGGGTAAAAAATTATGTGGTTTGTTTCGCTTTCGCGAAAGTGAGAATATTTATAAAATAATCCAAAAAATGAGATCGTATAAGATTAAAGAATAGACTGTTTATTATTATAAAACTGGTTAAGATGAAAGAAATCTGAAGATAGTAAAGCTTGTTTTATGCTGATCCAAAGATGGATTACAGTAAAAATCTATTCATTTTGATATTTTGTTAATTAATGTTTTGATCTAATTATGGTATATATTGTAAGTCAAATCTGCCCTCGGTAACATTTATGATCTCGGTACAGGAGTTAGAATTCGCTTGAAAGTGAAATTTCCCTGAAATGATGTAGTTAACCGTGTCTAATTTTAAAATCTCTATGCTACCAGAATAATTTGTTGATGTGTTAAATCTACAATTCAATCTTTCTGAAAAATATTCTCCCTTAGGAATTGTGTCAGAATTTAATTGATATATGGAATTTTCCATAATGGGAGCACCTATGTTACTTTCACTAATAAACATATTTACATTATCTAAAAATCCATTAGACGTGAGCTGACCTCCGATAAAAAGACCACCATTTTGAAATATGGCTACTTGATTGCTAGTATTCCTAACCACAAATGGCTCACCATTGATTAAGCAACCAAAGGTATTCTCACCAGTAGTTGTCTCTGGTGGCAACTGAGAAACTGGCTCTTGTGGGCTGTCGTCGTCGTTTTTATCGCAAGCTATAAGGCTGCTTATAAGTAGAAGGATCAATATATATTTCATGCTAATTGTTTTTGATTTTATTTTTCTTTTTCGTTTTTTATTGAGTGAAACGCATATCAAATCGTCCTTCACGTATTTGTCTAAGGTTGCCATTACCATCGATTATGTCAAAGAAAAAAGTACCAGAGACGATTTGGGTATTTAAATCAAGACGAGTGATTGTCATCTCACCTGTTTGAATACTATTTGTAAAAAATAAGTCACCGCTCAATCCGTAAATACCAGTAGCATTACCATCAGCTTCTTCAATTAATTGATATGTTTGACCTTGTTCAATTTCCTTAGCATTAGTAGAGAGAGTGAGAGAGAGAAGATTAAAATTTTCATTTCTTTTATTACCTTGTAAACCAAAAAATCTTTCACCATTGATCAGTTGATACACACAATCCAGAGGATTGATCCCACCACTAGGGATAAAAGGTTCACCGTCCAGTAATGCGCCAAAGGTGTTTGCACCAGTCATGGTAGCTGGCGGCAATTGAGAAACCGGTTCTTGTGGACTGTCATCGTCGTTTTTATCGCAGGAAGAAATACTAACCAAGATTGTGATTAAGATCAAGGAGATTCCGCATCTCGCTCGTGCCTCACTCGCACGGTTTGACAAATAATTAAAGAAGTTTTTCATAATCATTGCTTTTGTTTTTTAAAACTAAAGCATTAACTACGTAATAACATTTCTTAAAGGTAAATTAACAAGAGTTTATGGGCTAGAGCAGGATGTGTTTTAAAGATATGTTTTCGCGAAAGCGGAATTACTAAAATCTAATTAACGACTAGACTTCTCTTTAAAAACCAATTGTGCATTCTTGGGTTTTAAGGTAATCAATGGATGGTAATCTATAGTATCGTGAACCGTTTCTATATCAAATCGCTCCAGCATTCTTGCGATGACGAGAATCATCTCAAACATAGCAAAATTGTTACCGACGCACATGCGAGGTCCTGCGCCAAAAGGGAAATAAAAATCTCGGTAACTCTTAGCCTTTTCTTTCTCAAATCGATCTGGATCAAAAGCTTCAGGGTTTTCCCAGAGGTCTTTCCTGCGATGCATCTCGTAGAAAGAAATGAGCCAGATACTTTCCTTTTCCATGAATATGTCTGCGCAAAGATCTTCTTCCAACGCCACACGATCAGTCACATAAGCTGGTGGATACAATCGCAAGGTTTCTTCTACACATTGCTTGATGTACGGCATTGCCATCAATCCTGTCATTAGATCTTCCTTATCTAAGGTTCCTACTTCTTTACTTGCCTTTTTAATAGTTTCTGGATGGTGAGCGAGCAACTGCGCAGCAAAGCTCAACGCATTTGCCGTAGTTTCATGACCAGCGATAAATAGCACGAGAATTTCGTCTATTAATTGATCGTCTTCCATGTGCGATCCATCTTCATAGGTGCTGTGTAACAGCATATCGAGAAGATCTCCAGGCTCATTATCGCTTTTACGTCTATTCTTTATGATAGTTAGTAATAAATCTCGTGCCTCTTCAATTCCTGACAAGGCATGAGGAATACTGTTTTGCCCAGATAACCATTCTCGGTCAAAATACCATTTCATCCATGGGATACGCAATTCTTTAATAAGCATTTTTTGCGCATGTTCTGTGATCTCTTGTAGGCGATTAATCTTCTTATCTAAGTCCTCGATATCTGCCAGATCAAAGAGGCTACGAGCAACCACTTTAAATGCAAGATCGTTAAATATGGAAAACACATCAGTTACCTTATCTAACTCAATACCGTCTAACTCTTCCATGATCACTTGATCCATAGTCTGCATAAGCATCGCTATAGATTTTTTATAAAACGCAGGTTGTATTAACTTTCTGTTGGCCTTCCATTTTTCACCATTTTCAGTAAGTAAACCATGACCTATATATTTTCCTAAATCATCTGTTTGTAAAGATGACTTATGAAAGTTTTTTTGATTTTTTTGAAGTATGTGTTGCGTAATTTTTTCATCACAAGTGAAATGAATCATAAGACCTGGCTTAGGACTTAACTTAAAAGTATTACCGTATTTAGAAAAGTTAGCTCTATGAAATGGTAATGGATCTTTGTAAATCTCTATAGATTTAGATAGAAAAGTAAGCGCCGGTATTTGTTCAATCTCTCTCATATATTATTCAAATAAACCGCCTAAATTATTGGCTTTAACACGTCCCAAATGCTTGTAAGCATTTTCTGTAACTTCCCGACCTCTAGGTGTTCTAATAATAAAGCCTTGTTGTATAAGAAACGGCTCGTAAACCTCTTCTATAGTTTCAGCACTCTCAGAGACCGCAGTGGACAACGTGGTAATACCTACTGGACCACCTTTAAATTTATCAATAATAGTGGTAAGAATCTTATTATCCATTTCATCCAGACCATGAGCGTCTACATTAAGTGCTTCTAGAGCATACTTTGCGATCTTCATATCTATTTTACCATCACCTTTAATTTGCGCAAAATCACGCACCCTACGTAACAAGGCATTTGCGATACGAGGAGTACCGCGACTGCGCCCTGCAATCTCAATAGCTGCATCGTGATCGATAGGCATATTTAAAATTTCGGCACTACGTATTACGATAGTAGATAAAAGCTCTGTAGTATAATATTGTAATCTAGATGCAATACCAAATCTTGCTCGCATAGGAGCAGTAAGAAGACCGGACCTAGTCGTAGCACCTATTAAAGTAAATGGAGCAAGGTTAATTTGTACTGTACGCGCATTAGGACCTGTCTCGATCATGATATCGATCTTATAATCCTCCATCGCACTGTAGAGATACTCTTCTACAATAGGACTTAACCTATGAATCTCGTCAATAAACAGCACATCACGCTCATCAAGATTAGTAAGTAAGCCAGCGAGATCACCAGGTTTATCTAACACAGGACCAGAGGTAACCTTAATACCTACACCCAACTCATTTGCTAGAATATGAGCAAGAGTAGTCTTACCTAATCCCGGAGGTCCATGAAAAAGAGTGTGATCTAACGCTTCTTCACGCCCATTTGCAGCAGCAACAAATATTTTCAAATTTTCCAATACTTGATCTTGCCCTGCAAAATCATCAAAGGATAAAGGACGTAGTGCTCTATCTACATCATGTTCTTCATTAGAAAAATGGCCGCCGTTAGGATCTAGATTTTCGTTCATATCTCAAAGATACTACTCATTGCGCAGCCTTTATTAAAGTAACACTGTTAATTATAGTAATAAAAAGGATGAAGGGATACCGCTTTCGCGAAAGTGGTATAACATAAGCTTAACTTGATTTAATAATAACTTAGCAATACTGAACACTACTAATGTGTATATTGAAATAAAAAAAATGAAACCTACTCAACAAACACCAAACCTAGAAATTAATTTAATAAACGACACTACATGGTCATTAGACAAACAACATCCTGAAAAATATACATTAGTTATATTTTATAGAGGATTACACTGTCCGGTATGTAAAAAACAATTAGAAAACGTTACCAAACATCTGGATGAGTTAGAGGAAAGAGGAATAAACGTTATAGCTGTAAGCATGGACAGCGAGAAAAGAGCTAAAAAGGCAGGGGCCAGCTGGAATGTAGAGAAACTACCTATCGGTTATGGATTAAAGAGAGAAGCAGCTGAACAATGGGGACTATACTTTTCTAAAGGAATAAGCGATAAGGAGCCAGATCTATTTTCAGAACCAGGAATGTTTTTAATAAAAGCAGATGGAACTTTATACTTCTCATCAGTACAAACCATGCCGTTCACAAGGCCAAGAATAGACGCAGTTATTAAAGCTGTAGACTTTGTAGAAGAGAAAAATTACCCTGCTAGAGGTGAAGATTAAATCAAAATAAAATAACTGCAAATAAAAATAGCCGCTCTTAGAGCGGCTATTTTTATTTATAATCTGTAGGAATTAGTGATTCATTTCTTCCTCACCATCTTGCATAGGAATGTGTTGCGGTGCATAATCTTGACCTGCGATTACATACTCACCTTCTTCATTAACTTTACTATAGTCATAAGGCCATCTATAAACAGTAGGAATAGGACCAGCCCAGTTACCGTGAATATGAGTATCTCCAGTAGTCCATTCTAATGTATTAGATTTCCATGGATTAGCAGGAGCTTTCTTACCAAAGAAGATAGATTTAACAAAATTATATACAAAGAATAATTGAGCAAAGGCTGTAGCGACTGCGAAATACGTAATCAACTTATTAGTATCAGCTAAATCATCAAAATACGGGAAGTTAGTATTTGTATAATAACGTCTAGGTAAACCAGCCATACCTACAAAGTGCATTGGGAAAAATACTCCGTACGCACCAATTGCAGTTAACCAGAAGTGTACATAACCTAAGTTTTTATTCATCATGCGGTTAAACATTTTAGGGAACCAGTGGTAAACCCCAGCAAATAAACCATATAATGCAGATATACCCATTACTAAGTGAAAGTGAGCAACTACGAAATATGTATCGTGTACATTAATATCTAGAGTACTATCACCTAATATAATACCTGTAAGACCACCAGTAATAAAAGTAGATACCAAACCTATAGAAAACAACATACCAGGATTCATCTGTAAATTACCTTTCCACAATGTGGTTATGTAATTAAAAGATTTAACCGCTGAAGGTATAGCAATAAGTAAAGTTGTGAATGTAAATACAGAACCTAAGAAAGGATTCATACCAGATACAAACATGTGGTGACCCCATACGATAGTAGAAAGGAATGCAATAGCAAGAATAGATGCTATCATCGCTCTATAACCAAAAATAGGTTTACGTGAATTAGTTGCAATAATTTCAGAAGTAATACCTAATGCTGGAAGCAATACAATATAAACCTCTGGGTGACCTAAGAACCAGAAAAGGTGCTCAAACAATACGGGAGAACCACCTTGATGCGCAAGAACTTCACCTTTAATATAAATATCTGATAAGAAGAAAGAAGTACCAAAACTTCTATCCATTATAAGCAGTAACGCAGCGGCAAATAAAACTGGAAATGAAACAACACCAATAATAGCAGTAACGAAAAATGCCCAAATAGTCAAAGGAAGACGCGTCATAGACATTCCCTTTGTTCTTAAATTTATAACAGTTACAATATAGTTAAGAGAACCCAAAAGAGAAGATGCAATGAAAATGGCCATAGAAACTAACCATAAAGTCATACCTAAACCAGATCCACCCATAGCCTCAGGTAGCGCACTTAATGGAGGATAAATAGTCCAACCAGCAGCAGCAGGCCCTAATTCTACAAAAAGAGAACCTATCATAATAGCAGCCGAAAGGAAAAACAACCAATAAGAAACCATATTCATAAATCCAGATGCCATATCTCGGGCACCGATTTGCAATGGAATCAAGAAGTTAGAGAACGTACCACTTAGACCAGCAGTAAGTACAAAAAATACCATTATAGTACCGTGTATAGTAACTAAAGCAAGATACATATTAGGATCCATCACTCCATCAGGAGCCCACTTACCTAACAATGCTTCAAATACCATATTTGGCTCACCTGGATTAGCCAGTTGTAATCTCATTAACACAGACATCGCGATACCTATCGCACCCATGATAAGACCAGTAATAAGATATTGCTTAGCAATCATCTTATGATCTGTAGAGAAAATATATTTAGTTACAAAAGTTTGCTTATGATGGTGGTGTTCTTCATCATGTCCCTGATCTGCAGTAACAGCTATTGATTGTGCCATATTTCTAGTTTTCAGCGTTAGCTAAAGTTTTTTCAAAAGTTTGTTGTGTTTCTAACCACTCATTGTAGTCTTCTTCACTTTCTACAACGATCTTCATTTGCATGTTGTAATGAGAAGCTCCACAAATTTTATTACAAAGAAGGTAGTATTCAAATTCATATGGATCTAAAGCCACATCACCTTCAGCTACTAACTCCTTACTTTTTTGTCGTCTAATTTCATTAATCTTACGAACTTTTTCAGTCATAAATTCAGTCGACTTATAATCTTCAGAAGTAACTGAAGGAGTGAATTTAAACTGAGTTACCATTCCTGGCACCACATTCATTTGAGCTCTAAAATGAGGCATATAAGCTGAATGTAAAACATCCTGACTTCTGAATTTGAAAATAACAGGTCTGTTAACAGGTAAATGTAATTCAGAACCTACTTTGTCATCCATACCGTCCTTATCCGTAGGATCAATACCGATAACATTTTGACCTTCGATGAAACGTACATTTGCATCTCCTAGAGTATTATCTGCACCACTGTATCTTACTTTCCAACCGAATTGATAAGCATATACTTCCACTATTAATGGATCATCATCAGTGTTTGCATCCATGATATCATTCCAAGAGAATAATCCCCAAAGAATTAAACCAGCTAATACAACAACTGGAATCGCTGTCCAAATAAACTCAAGTCTATCGTTATCTGCATAGAACAAAGCCTTTTGACCTTTTCTACCGTGATATTTATATGAGAAAAAGTGAAGTAGACCTTGCGTTAAAACTTGTACAACCATAATAACCACGGTTGTTAGAAGTAATAAGTTATCATAATCTGCTCCATGTGCAGATGCTGCATCAGGAAGGAAATAATCTTGATACCCTACGAAACATGCAATCATCATGATGTACATGGCTATTACAAAAACAAGCATCATTTGACCTTGACGTTTATTATCAGAGTCGTTTGCTACTTCCGCTGCTTCAACATCGTGTTCAGGAGATTTACCTAAATTAACGATTTTAGATATTTGCCATACAGAGATCGCAAAAAGGGCTGCTATAAATATGATTAGAAATGCTGTCATTACAGTTGTTTTCTATGGGTTTTAATAATGGAAATGTTTACTCTCTCCTACATAAGGATCACCTTTAACTAATAAAGGAGCTTTTGATATCGTATGGAATACATAAAAGATAAATAGACCAGCAAAAAATAAGAACGAACCTATTTCCGGGAAACCTATGAACCAAGATTCACCTACCGTAGAAGGCATAACCATAACATAAATATCTAAATAGTGACCTACAATTATAAACAAACCAGCAGTTACTACGAACCAGTTGATACGTTTAAAGTCAGAATTCATAAGAATCAATAATGGGAACAAGAAGTTGATAGCAACCATACCGAAGAATACAATATTATAATCTTCTATACGAGTAACAAAGTAAGTTACTTCTTCAGGAATATTAGAATACCAAATCAACATAAATTGTGAGAACCATAAATACGTCCAAAAGATACTAATACCAAACATGAATTTAGCTAAATCATGAATATGAGAATCATTTACAAATTCTAAGTAACCTTTAGATTTTAAGAAAATTGTAACCAGAGCAATCGCAGTAATAGCAGATACAAACATACTTGCAAATACATACCAACCGAATAAAGTTGAGAACCAGTGAGGATCAAAACTCATAATCCAGTCCCAAGACATGATAGATTCAGTTACGATGAAAAACACCAAGAACATAGCACTGTGCTTAAAGCCTTTTTTATACCAAGCAATGTCACCATCCTCAGCTTCATCCTGCTTTAAACCAAATTTTCTAATGTTCCAACGATAAATATTCCAACCTACAAGAAAAGCACCAGCTCTAAATAACCAGAAAGGAACATTCAAGAAGCCTGTTTTTCCTGCAACAATTGCATCATAATTCTCATGACCTACAACATCTACACCTTCATTCATCCATATAAAAATATGGTTAGCACCTAATCCAGTAGCTAAAAGAAGAAGAAACATTATAATACCACCTGGCAAAATATAACTACTAACACCTTCCATTACCCTGAATAGTACTGGTGACCAACCTGCTTGTGCTGCCTTTTGAACTGCATGAAAAGCAAGAGCACCTAATCCTATCATAAAGAAGAAGAAAGCTGCTACATAAACAGCTGACCACGGTCTATTTTTTAGTTGATGATAAACATGCTCTGCATGCTCATCTTCATGACTAACACCATGAGCAGATTCTCCATGATGCTCTCCCGAAACGGAAGTCTCATGACTTGCATCACCATGAGATACAGTTGCAACATCATGATGTTCGTTACTGTCTACAGCATGCCCACCTCCGTGCGCTGCTTCCTTTGCAAGCATTTCTTTAACTGCATCTTGAGAAGCTGGTACTTGCCAAAATCCTACCGCAGTTAGCAGTGCTCCTAAAATAATAAGAGAGAATGCTACAATCTTTAATTTGCTTGTTACCTTATACATATTTACAATATCTACTAGGGCTTAATGCCCTTCAGTTGTTGGTTCATTTTCTGTAGCGTGATCATCAACACTATGAGTCTCCTCGTCGTGGTGTACATCCATCATCGCCGTTTCATCTTCATTAGAAACCTCGGTAACAAACTCCTTACGAGCCTGACCTTTCAAATCTCTAGTTAAAGCATCTACATGATGAGCTATTTGCCATCTCTCTTCTATAGAAGTTTGAGCAGCATAAGAACCCATGTAATTTATACCGTAATACATAACATGATAAATAGAACCTTGTGAAATATCACGAGCATCATAACTAGGTACACCTAATATCTTTTCAGATTTAACTAGAGTACCTTGACCATCACCTTTTTTACCGTGACATATAGCACAGTAAATTCCAAAAAGAGCCTCACCATTAGTTAAATTAGCTTCAGTATATGGAAGAGGATTTTTTAAGTTCGCTTTCGCGGAAGCGTAACCATCATTAGTATCATCATAATCATATGGCATCCACCCTCTAGAAACCGTACCTTCAACAGGTAATTGAGCTTCTACATTTCCAGGAAATATCTCTCCTTCTTGATAAGCCTCATAACCTGCGGACTCATACATATTAGGGAAATACTGAACACTTCTATTTGAATCAGTTGCTGTCGACTTATCATCTCCTCCGCAGGAAACAACAAGAATTGAAGCAAATGCAAACAAGAACGTTTTTACAGATCTATTCATTAGTGCGCTTCTTTGTCAATTAATTTTATCTCTACTGCACCAGTGTCATAAAGAAACTTTGTCGCTTCTTCAACATCAGCACCATGTGTATCAATTTCCATAAGGAAATGATCATCAGTCGTTCTTACATCAGGATTTTCAGCTTTTTTAAATGGCCACAATCTACTTCTCATATAAAAAGTAATAACCATTAAGTGGGCTGCAAAAAATACTGTTAACTCAAACATGATAGGTACAAAAGCTGGCAAGTTTTCTAAATACGAAAAACTAGGCTTACCACCTATATTCTGTGGCCAGTCTTCTATCATTATATAATTCATCATAGCAGTTGCTACACACAAACCTACTATTCCATATAAGAAAGCATTAATCGCAAGGCGAGTATCTGCAATTCCCATAGCTTTTTCTAGACCATGCACCGGGAACGGTGTGAATATTTCATCAATATGGTAATGCTTATCTCTAACTTGTTTTACCGCTTGCAGTAAAACATCATCGTCAGTATATAAAGCGTGTATAATTTTTGTTGACATAATATCTTAGTTCTACTCGCCTGGGTGAGCGATAGGATCTCCTGAAGAAGCTCCTGCGTTAGACGTCATTTTATTTTCTCTTAAAGTCTTGTACTTACTTCCACTAGCTTTAAGTATAGATTTCACTTCTGCTTGTGCTATTACTGGGAATGTTCTAGAGTACAATAAGAAAAGTACAAAGAAGAATCCAATGGTACCTATAAAGATACCTATATCCACAAACGTAGGAGAGAACATTGTCCATGAAGATGGTAGGTAATCTCTATGTAAAGAAGTTACAATAATAACAAAACGCTCAAACCACATCCCTATGTTTACCACAATCGAAATAGCAAAAGAGAACATAATACTAGTTCTTAATTTCTTGAACCACATGAACTGAGGAGAGAATACATTACAAGTCATCATAGCCCAATAAGCCCACCAGTAAGGACCAGTAGCCCTATTCAAGAATGCATATTGTTCATACTCAACACCTGAGTACCAAGCAACGAATAATTCAGTAATATAAGCGACACCAACTATAGAACCAGTAATCATAATTACTATGTTCATTAATTCAATATGTTGAAGAGTAATATAATTCTCTAAATGACATACTTTTCTCATAATAATAAGAAGAGTATTTACCATTGCAAAACCAGAGAAGATCGCTCCAGCAACAAAGTAAGGAGGGAAAATTGTTGTATGCCATCCAGGTATTACTGATGTTGCAAAGTCAAAAGATACAATAGTGTGAACTGAAAGTACTAATGGAGTTGCTAGACCTGCAAGAACTAAAGATACCTCTTCAAAACGTTGCCAGTCTTTTGCACGACCAGACCAACCAAAAGAAAGTATTCCGTATATCTTCTTATTAAAAGGTGTTATAGCTCTATCACGAATCATTGCAAAATCAGGAAGCAAACCAGTCCACCAAAATACTAATGATACAGATAAGTAAGTTGAAATTGCAAATACATCCCAAAGTAATGGCGAGTTAAAGTTAACCCATAAAGAACCAAATTGATTAGGAATAGGTAATACCCAATAAGCTAACCATGGACGTCCCATGTGAATAATAGGGAATAAACCTGCTTGAATTACAGAGAAGATAGTCATCGCCTCTGCAGAGCGGTTAATAGCCATTCTCCATTTCTGGCGAAATAATAAAAGTACTGCAGAAATTAATGTTCCTGCGTGACCGATTCCTACCCACCATACAAAGTTGGTAATATCCCAAGCCCATCCTATGGTCTTGTTCAATCCCCATACTCCAATACCAGTAGAGATCGTATAAGTAATACATCCTAATCCATAAAGAAATGCAATAAGAGCGATTGTAAACACAATCCACCATTGCTTATTTGCAACACCTTCTACTGGTGCTGCGATATCCCTTGTTACATCAGAATATGTTTTATCTCCTGTAACGAGAGGTCTTCTTATGGACGCTTCATAATGAGCCATAATATCTTGATTAGTTTTGCTAGTTAATTATACGTTTCTCACTTTAACCTGATACATCACATTAGGTTCAGTTCCCACTTCTTCTAATAGGTGATACATACGGTCTTGTTGTTTCACTTTAAAAATCTCAGATTCCTTATCGTTGATATCACCGAAAGTAATCGCACCGCTTGAACAAGCATTAGAACATGCCGTAGCAAATTCACCATCTTTAATCATGCGACCGTCTTTCTTAGCTTCAAGAATAGTCATTTGAGTCATTTGCATACATAGAGAACATTTCTCCATTACACCACGACTTCTTACAGTAACATCTGGATTAATAACCATACGACCTAAATCGTTGTTCATATGATAATCAAACTCATCGTTACCATTATACAAGAACCAGTTAAATCTACGAACCTTGTAAGGACAGTTGTTTGCACAATAACGAGTACCTACACAACGGTTATAAGCCATGTGATTTTGACCCTGACGACCATGAGAAGATGCAGCCACAGGACATACAGTTTCACAAGGTGCGTGATTACAGTGCTGACACATCACTGGCTGGAAAGCCACTTGTGGATTATCAGCTGGGACTTCCAACTCTCCAAAACCACCTAACGAACCATTATCACCGAATAATCCATCGAAGCCATCTTTCTTAGCTTCATCTGCCTCAAAACTATCTTCAGAAGAGTAATATCTATCTATACGCAACCAGTGCATATCACGAGATTTTCTAACCTCAGTCTTACCAACAACAGGAACATTGTTCTCTGCATGACAAGCAATAACACAAGCACCACAACCAGTACATGCATTTAAATCGATAGACATATTGAAATGATGACCTACAGATCTATCAAAACTTTCCCAAAGATCTACATCTGGAGAAGTAACCGGAGTTTCAACATGGTTCAAAGAAACCTCAGGCATAGGATTGAAATTATCCTTATTACCAGTTCTATATGTTTCTAGATCGGTCTCACGTATAATATCGCGACCCATCATAGTGTTTTGTAATTGAGTACAAGCAAACTCATGTGTACCACCTGCATCCTTCACAGAAACAGTTTGTACTGCAACACCGTTCTTATAGAAAGGATATGCATTTACACCAGTCTGCATTTCTTCTTGAATAGCAGCTGTCTGCCCATAACCTAAAGCTATACCGATGGTTCCAGCAGCCTGTCCTGGTTGAATAAGAGCAGGTAATTTTCTTTGCACACCATCTAACGTTACCGTTACATATGTTCCATCAAGAGCACCGTTAGCTACATTTTCATTAACAACACCTACCTTCTCCGCATCTGCTTGAGAAATAGTTACGTAATTATCCCAAGTCGTTCTAGTAATAGGATCTGGTAATTCTTGTAACCATGGGTTATTTGCCATAACACCATCACCTAGACCAGTTTTAGTATATAAAGTAAGTTCATAGCCAGAAGGCTTCTTAGCGCTAGCCATAGCACTTAAAGCAGCAGAGTTACTTATCACTTCGCGCTCAACTTCCTCTTCAGAATCGTTAACTACAACAGATGTTTTATAAAAACCATCCTGTAATGATTGATTCCAACTAGAACCTGACGCTTTAGAAGTTTCTTTTAGGAAATCTTTAAAAGATTGAGAACTACCAGACCATTTTAATAAAGTGTCTTGTAATTGTCTTGTCTTAAAAATTGGATTTATAGTAGGCTGCGTTAAATACACATGCCCTTTCTTTATTTCAGTATCACCCCAAGACTCAAGGAAATGAGGAGTAGTAGCAACATAATTACACTTTTCAGCTGTTGCATTCATTGAAGAAGCAAAAGACACTCTAAGCGACACCTTTTCTAACGCTTTCGCGAAAGCGTCACTATCATTATAACTATATACAGGATCAACACCTGCTATAAAAATAGCACCTACCTTTCCTGCATTCATATCTTTAACCAAAGTATCAACAGACTTACGATTACCCTGACGAGTCATGATAGGAGAAACTGTATCAACTATAGTTGATCTTAGCGCTTCATTTATTGCAATAGTTAATTGATGTGCTGCTTGATCAGGAACACCACAAAGAACAACAGCCTTACTACCTGCGCGCTTAAGGCTAATAGCCGTTTGCTCAACAGATTTAGCAACTTTATCAGATAGAGAGACATTTGCCCCTCCACCTACTATTTTACTATATAATGCAGCAATGATATTTTTTTGCTCAGTAGGCGTTACAGGATAACGTCTATCAGCATTAGAACCAGATAAAGATAAGTTTGCCTCATATTGGATATGCTGAGACATTTTACCATTCTTAGGAACACGAGACTTTGCATACCCCTTATCAAATCCTCCACCTTGCCAGTCACCTACAAAATCAGCTCCTATAGAAACAATAGTCTCTGCATCCGTAAAATCATAATCAGCTAATGCTCTAGAGCCATATCTAGCTTCAAAAGCAGCAAGAGCAGCATCTTCACCTACAGCGTCATAAGTAACGACACGCACATTAGAATACTTAGCTTTTAACTGTGAAAAGATTTTATTCATTGATGGACTAGCAAAAGTTTGCGCTAACACAACTAGTTCTTTTCCATTCAAAGAGGACAGTTGATTTGCAACTTGCTTATCAAACTCTTCCCAATTAGATTCAACTCCTTTAATCATAGGAGTTTTCAATCTGTTATTATCATATAACGATAACACAGAAGCATGAACACGAGCATTTGCATGACCGCGATACATTGCATCTTTATTACTCTCTATCTTAATAGGTCGACCTTCACGAGTTTTAACCAATATACTAGCAAAATCATAACCATTTGCGATAGTTGTCGCATAATAATTAGCCATTCCAGGAATGATTTGCTCTGGTTGATTAACGTAAGGTACCGAGTATATTACTGGTCCTTCACATGCCGCAAGCGATGCTGCCGCAGTACTGAAACCAACATACTTTAGAAAATCACGTCGTGACGTGCTAGAAGACTCCATCGCCTCATCATTTCCTAAAAACTCATCAGAAGGAATAGGACTCGCAAACTCATTCTGCTCAAGATTTTTTACAATCTCATTGCTGTCATCAAGTTGCGCAGTGCTTTTCCAGTATTTCTTAGTAGTAGCCATAAATATCTAAAACTATGTTATTAATAGTGGCATTTACCACATTCAAGTCCTCCTAAATCTGCGATAGTCAACTGACGACCACCACGAGCTTCAGAAAGTTCTTTGTGAATTTGTTCATAATATCCGTTACCCTGAAGATCTACGTTAGTTTCACGGTGACAGTTGATACACCATCCCATAGTTAATGGTGAATATTGATACATCACTTCCATTTCTTCAACAGGACCGTGACAAGTCTGACAAGCTATCTTACCAGCAGTAACGTGTTGTGCATGATTAAAGTAAGCAAGATCTGGTAAGTTATGAATACGAACCCATCTTACAGGACTCTCTTCTCCTACAAACTTCTGCTCATCACTATCCCAACCTGTAGCTGCATATAGTTTCTGAATCTCCTTATTATAATCAATTCCATACTCATCTATACCTTCTTGATAAGTAGCATCTGCTACCTCACCGATAGACTTATGACAATTCATACAAACATTTAAAGAAGGTATACCAGAATGCTTAGACTCACGAGCACTAGAGTGACAATACTTACAATCTATCTCATTAGAACCAGCGTGTATTCTGTGAGAGTAATGAATAGGTTGTACCGGCGCATAACCTTGATCAACACCCACACTCATTAATGCACCATATGCAAAATAAGCACTAGCTAGCAACAAGAATACAGAAGTAACTAATACTAAAAACTGATTTTGAACAAACGCTTTCCAAATAGGAGTGCGCTCTTCTTCTTCAAATTCAGTCTGAATTCCATTTGCCTGAGCAAATCTCTTTAGCGTCTTATTTACTACTATCAACAACACTACTAACAGTAACAAAACCACCGCTAGCGCACCTAATATAATATTATTAGAGATTGAAGAACCACCAGCAGCAGAACCAGTACTAGCCGCATCAACAACTGGACCAGTAGGTTTAGGCTTCTCAGTATCTGTATAAGCAATGATGTTATCAATATCAGTATTAGAAAGCTGTGGAAAAGCATTCATGTTAGACTGATTATACTCGTTGTAAATAGCAACTGCTTCAGCATCTCCTGTAGCAATTAATGCCGTTGAGTTTTTAACCCAACTGTAAAGCCACTCTCTATCGTGACGCTGACTTACCTGAAAAAGCGCCGGACCGACGGCTTTTTTGTACAATTTGTGACACGATGCACAATTAGCTTTAAAAAGAGCCTCTCCTAAAGCAGCGTCTCCACCACTAGTAGCTTCTACAGGCGCCGCTGGCTCACCATCTGAGGTGGTAGCATCCTGTCCGTAAACACTAATAGAACCTAGTGTTACGAAAACAAACGCTAGCATGAACTGCCATGCGGAAAAATGTAATTTCCTATTTATCATCTCGCTTAATGAATATTACTATAACTTTGGCACAATAATTACGGTATTTTACCGTATCGTAAATGCTTCCGCAAAAATAGGTCATAAATCGTTTATTTTTGCCCGTGAATAAAATGAAGAAAATAATTTATAACTATTCTAAATAGATTCGCTTTCGCGAAAGCTAACAATAAGAGAACACACGCTATGTCTAGAAAAAAAATACAAATTTTAATGGTAAGCTTAACCATGTTCGGTGTTGCATTTCAAGGAATTGCACAAGAATCAAAGCAAATTGATAAGCAAAAATTGGATGCCTTAGTTTCTACAAAAATCGCCATGGACAAATCTGGTGACTTTAAAGAACACTATACCATACAAATTTTTTACGGTGAACGGAACAAAGCCATCGCCACAAAACGTCAATATGATGCCTTAGATCACAAATGGAAATCAGAATTAACATGGGAACACCCTTATCACAAAATATGTGTAGGAACTTACAGAAGCAGATTAGAAGCAGAAAGAGCACTAATTAAAATAAAAGAAAAATATTCCAATGCGCTTATCTTAAAACCATAAATCTACTGGAATAACTCTTTAATATTTGATAATTATTGTGAATTATCAAATATCAACTCAAAGCTTAATGATAATAATATCATTGAGCTTTTTTTTATTTATATCAATATATAAAAAATCAATTCACACAACAAAACCTCAAAAATCGGAACCAAATACGGTAAAATCAAAACACATCCTACAATCAACACCATCTCCCTTATCACTTATAAATTCTAAGCTTTAAAAGAATCCAGACAACGGAATAAAATTCTACATAACATATTTGAAACTAAACCAAAATTGGATTCGTACACATAACAATTAAAATACAAAACATCATTTTAAAGCGAAGCAGAAACATAACGCTAAACCATTCATCGGCCTTTTAAACAAGCAAAGCTCAATTTCTATTGCAACCACAATACAACCACCAATTGGAGTAGTTTAGTAAAACAGAAACAACATGAATCTAACTATACAAGAAAATCAATAACCCTCTGTAAAACCAAAACCACAAACTCCAACGGCTTATCAAACAAACAGATTTGACATTCAATTCAACATTTTGAAAATTTAAAACCCTGAAAAAATATTTACCTCGGAACAAGATGAACAATGCAATCTTTCAATAACAAGTTAACTTTACAAAAACTTCCAATTAGTCATTTAGATAACTAAATAGGCTCGAGAAGAATCTTACCGTTTGATTTTTCAAACTAACTTAACACATAAAAAAAGCGCCTTCATTTTCATGAAGGCGCTTTTTATTTATTAAGGTATAACTTATTATTTCAAAGTTTTCTTTACCTCTACTTCATGGAAGGATTCTAAAACATCACCCTCTTGCAAGTCATTATAGTTCTTAATCTGCATACCACATTCATAACCTTTAGCAACTTCTTTAACGTCATCTTTGAAACGCTTAAGAGCAACTAGTTCTCCTGTGTAAACAACTACTCCATCTCTAATCAATCTTACACCACCATTTCTAAATATCTTACCGTCTGTAACCATACATCCTGCAATGGTACCAACTTTAGATATTTTAAATGTCTGTCTAACTTCTGCATTACCAGTAATCTCTTCTTTAAGCTCTGGAGATAGCATTCCTTCCATCGCGTCCTTAAGATCATTGATCGCATCGTATATAATTGAATAAGTACGGATATCTACTTCTTCTCTATCTGCAACAACTCTTGCATTACCTTGTGGTCGTACATTAAATCCGATTATTATCGCATCAGATGCAGTCGCAAGTAACACATCGCTTTCAGTAATTGCACCTACAGCCTTGTGTATGATATTCACCTGAATTTCTTCAGTTGATAATTTCTGGAATGAATCAGTTAACGCCTCTACAGATCCATCAACATCACCTTTAAGGATCAAGTTAAGCTCTTTAAAGTCTCCTAACGCAATACGACGACCGATTTCATCAAGAGATAATGTCTTCTGAGTACGAACAGATTGCTCACGTTGTAATTGTGTACGTTTTGCCGCTATAGATTTAGCTTCACGCTCATCTTGGAATACGTTAAACTTATCACCAGCTTGTGGAGCACCATCTAAACCTAATATAGAAACAGGAGTAGAAGGACCAGCTTCTTGAACATCATGACCACGCTCATCTTGCATCGCCTTAATCTTACCATGTCTAGGACCAGCAAGAACATAATCTCCTACTTTTAATGTACCAGCTTGAACAAGTATAGTAGAAACATATCCACGACCTTTATCAAGGAACGCCTCGACTACTGTACCAGTTGCCGGCTTGTCAGGATTAGCTTTTAAATCTAGTAACTCAGCCTCAAGTAAAACTTTTTCAAGTAATTCTTTAACACCTGTACCTACTTTTGCAGAGATATCATGAGATTGAATTTTACCACCCCAATCTTCTACAAGTAAATTCATTTGCGCAAGACCTTCTTTTATCTTTTCAGGATTAGCGTGTGGCTTATCGATCTTGTTAATTGCAAATACTATAGGTACTCCAGCTGCTTGCGCGTGAGAAATAGCCTCTTTAGTCTGCGGCATGATATCATCATCTGCTGCAGCAACAATAATTGCAATATCAGTAACTTGAGCACCACGAGCACGCATCGCTGTAAAAGCTTCGTGACCAGGCGTATCTAAAAATGCTATTTTCTGACCATTTTCAAGCTCAACACCATAAGCACCAATATGCTGTGTGATACCACCACTCTCGCCAGCAATAACATTTTCTTTTCTAATATAATCTAGAAGAGATGTTTTACCATGATCTACGTGACCCATTACAGTAACGATAGGAGCACGAGAAACTAAATCTTCTTCATTGTCTAAAACTTCAGCAACACTCTCTTCAATATCAGCGTTTACAAACTCTACATCAAAGCCAAACTCTTCAGCCACGATAGACATCGTTTCAGCATCAAGTCTTTGATTCATCGTTACCATCATCCCTAGAGACATACATGCACCGATAACTTTATTTACAGGAACATCCATCATAATAGAAAGATCACTTACAGTAACAAATTCCGTTACTTGTAATGACTTATCCTCTGCTTGAGCTTGCTCTGCAGCATCAACTTTATCACGGTGACTTTCTCTCTTATCTCTACGGTATCTAGCCGCTTTAGATTTAGAAGACTTACCTTGTAATTTCTCAAGAGTCTCCCTTACCTGCTTTTGAATTTCTTCATCAGTAGGCTCTTCTTTAACAATATTTTTACGACCAGTGTTATTATTGTTACCACCACGTCTATTATTAGAGCGATTACCACCTCCAGAACCTCCAGGTTTTGAAATACGCTTACGTTTACCTCTATTAGTATCTGCAGCTTTTTTCTTCGGCTTAGCAAATTGAGAAAGGTCAATTTTTTTACCAGTAACCTTAAGACCACCTAATTTCTTATACTCAGTCTTAATAACTTCTGGCTCAGAATTAACCACAGGCTCAGCTGCTTCAGTCTTAGAACCATCAACAGACTTAGTAGCAGGTTTAGGCTGCTTAGCCTCTTTAGCTACTTCTTCTACTTTAGATTTTGCTTTAGGCGCAACAGCTTCTACCTTAGGCTTAGCTTCTTTTTTAGAAACCTCAACCTTTTTTGCAGCCTCTGGCTTCTTTTTAGGTTTAGATCTCTTATTTGCATCTAAATCGATTTTACCTTTTAAGGTAGTACCCATTGCTTTAGGTCTATTAGAAACCTGTGTGATTTCTTTAGACTCTTCAGAATCGGTTTTTTCTTTGGGAGGAGCAACAGTAGTTTTCTCAACCTTAGGAGACTCTTCCTTAACAACAGCTTCAGAAGCCTTTTCAGGCTCTTTAGTTGACTTTTCTGCTTTCTTACCAGCATCCAGATCAACTTTACCTACTTGTTTAGGACCACCTATAGAAGCCTTAGCTTTTATAACCTCTTGTTGTCTCTTTTGTTTTTCCTCAAGTTCTTTTTCTCGCTGCAATCGCAATTCTTCTTGTTCCTTGCGACGTTCAGCACCTACTTCCTTTGAGGCTACTTTTTTGCTCTTGTCAGTTTGAAACTCATCAGCAAGTGCTTTATAGACGCTAGCATCTATTTTTGTGGTAGGGCGAGCCTCTATCTCAATTCCTTTAGAATTAAGATACTCCACAGCACGGTCTAGAGAAATATTAAATTCTCTTAGAACTTTGTTGAGTCTCATGTTTTTTACTTCGGCCATAAAATGGTTCAGGATTGACTTTAATTTCTAATCTAATCTTCAAATTCTGCTCTCAGGATTCTAACTACGTCTAAAACGGTTTCCTCCTCAAGATCTGTACGTTTTATTAAGTCAGCAACGTCTTGCTCTAGAACACTTTTGGCAGTGTCCAATCCTATCTTACTTAATTCTTCAATAACCCATCCATCGATAACATCGGTGAACTCAGTTAATTCCACATCTTCTTCAGCACCTTCTCTAATCACATCAATATCATAACCAGTTAACTTACCGGCTAATCTAATGTTATGACCTCTTCGACCTATTGCTTTAGAAACCTCTTCAGGACTCAAACGCACTTCAGCTTTCTTTGTCTCCTCATTGATTACCATTGAGACAATCTTTGCAGGACTTAATGCTCTAGCAATATAAAGTTGTGTATTTGTTGTAAAGTTAATTACATCAATGTTTTCATTTCCTAATTCACGAACTATTCCATGAATACGAGAACCTTTCACACCTACACAAGCACCTACAGGATCTATACGATCATCATAACTATCCACAGCAACCTTAGCTTTCTCACCTGGCTCCCTAACAACAGCTTTTACCGATATAACACCGTCAAAAACTTCTGGAATCTCTTGTTCAAAAAGCTTCTCTAAAAACTTAGGAGAGGTTCTTGATAATATGATATTAGGCTTATTACCCCTTAACTCTACACTTTCTATAACGCCACGCACGTTTTCACCCTTTCTAAAGAAGTCAGATGGAATCTGTCTATCTTTAGGCATGATAATTTCATTACCATCGTCATCTAACAATATAATTGCTCTATGTCTTATATGATGAACTTCAGCACTATAAAGTTGACCTTCTAATTCTTTAAAATGTTTAAAGACATTAGTATTATCATGTTCATGAATCTTAGCAATAAGATTTTGTCTTAAAGCAAGAATAGCTCTACGTCCTAATTGAATAAGCTTTACTTCTTCTGCAACGTCCTCACCAACCTCATAATCAGGCTCGATTTTCTGAGCTTCTGTTAATGAAATCTCAGAATTATCATCTTCAACTTCATCATCAGCCACAACAACACGATTACGCCATATCTCTAAATCCCCTTTATCAGGATTGATAATAATATCAAAGTTGTCATCTTCACCATACTTTCTTTTTAAAGCGGCTCTAAACACATCTTCTAAGATCGCCATCAACGTGACACGATCTATCATTTTATCATCTTTAAACTCAGAAAAAGACTCGATCAATGCGAGATTTTCCATACTACTTCTTAATTAAATTTTATAACAACTTTTGCTTGCTTCACGTCTTCATAGTTCAAAGTCCACTCTTTTTCAACAGTAACTTTCCCTTTACCTATCGGTTTAGGCTCACGAGCTTTCCATGTAATAGTAACTTCTTCCTCATCTGCCTTTTTTAACAAACCAGTTTCAGTTCTCTTCTCTCTATCCGTTATTTGAATATCTCTACCGATATTTTTAACAAACTGCCTAGGAGAACTTAAAGGAGAAGAAGCACCTGCACTTAGAACTTCTATAGAAAAATCATATTCTTCTCGATCTAAATTATGCTCTACCGCTCTAGAAAAAAACATACAATCAGACAGTTTTACACCATCATCGCCATCTATAATGACTTTGATCTCGTTCCCAGCACCCATTTTGAAATCAATCAAAAAGATATCTGGACGCTCTTCAAACGCTTCGTTTAATAATTTTTCTACTTTATCTTTCAACATATTTATAAAAAGAGGGGACTCTAGTCCCCTCATACTTGTTTAAATACTTTGCAAATATACTGTTTTTTTAAGCATTTCCAAAGCCTTAAAAAACAGAGTGATAAACATGCTATTTTTTTGTATCTTTAAGTGATATAAAAAACAACCATTATGAAAAAGATCATCGTACCCACAGACTTCTCTATACAGGCAGAAAACGCACTTAGAGTAGCAGCTGACATAGCCCGAGAGAATAACGGAGAATTATTTTTACTTCACCTATTAGACCTACCACTACACCTTGCAAATAACGGTAGCTCAAACTTACCAGAGGCTGTATTTTTCATGAAGCTTGCCAAAGAAAAATTTGATAACCTACTAAATGCAGACTTTCTAGAAGGCGTTACCATTCATGGTGACGTGGAAACAGGAGGCGCATTCAGTGGAATTATGGATACCGTAAAAAGACACAGTGCAGACCTTATAGTAATGGGTAGTCATGGTGCTGACGGTATAAAAAATATGTTCTTAGGCTCTAATGCAGAAAAAGTAGTACGCAATTCCGAAGTCCCAGTTCTTGTCGTAAAAGACAGAAAAAACAGACTAGATGTGAATGAATTTGTATTTGCAACAGATCTAGATCCCAAATCTACTAGCGCGTTAAAAGAGGCAGCAACATTTGCTGCAAAGACTAAATGTAACCTCCATTTATTATATGTAAACACTCCATCTCAATTTCTAAGCACTAGACAGGCAGAAGAAAAGGTTACTAAATACCTAAAAGATGTAAACGTTCAACCTGCTGACTATGTTATATATAATGACAACTCTGTAGAAGAAGGTGTATTTAACTACACTAAAGACGTAAAAGGAGACTTAATAGGTATGGCAACTCATGGTCGCCGCGGACTCTCACATTTTTTCAACGGCAGCGTTAGTGAAGACATCGTAAACCACTCTAGCCTACCTGTAGTTACGTTTAGAATTAAGTAGCATTTCGCTTTCGCGAAAGCGAAACTATTAAAACTAAAAAATCCTGATTCAATTAAGAATCAGGATTTACTTGTTGTCCCACAAGGACTCGAACCTTGAATGACGGTACCAAAAACCGGAGTGTTACCATTACACCATGGGACAAAATCGAGTGCAAATTTATAACATTTCTTAAATCTTGCAAAAAAAAATCATGAAAATTTAAATTAATCTTCCGATAGGATATATCAAATCTCTTGAACAGCCCATAATTATTAGAAAAATACGATTGAAAATAATTAAATAAAAATCAACAACACCTCACATACTGTAATTTTCTCTTAGACGTTTATATGGTTAATAAGGCCATAAAATCTTATTTTCGCCAGAGTTAACCATCATTATGAAATTGAACTACGCACAATTAAATAAAATCATAGGCTGGACAGTCTTTGCAGCAGCACTTTTTATATTCTGGAGCACTGTAGAACCTACGGTAAGTTACTGGGATGCTGGAGAGTATATCGCCACATCTTCAAAACTTGAAGTAGGCCACCCACCAGGAGCACCGCTCTACCAGATGATGGGTGCCGCTTTTTCTGTATTTGCTCTAGACGCAACAGACATAGCATACACGGTTAATTTACTAGCAGTTTTCTCTAGTGCATTCACTATTTTATTTATGTTCTGGTCGCTTACTTTACTTTTAAAGAGACATATATTAAAAGATCATGCAAACGAC
The DNA here is from genome assembly GCF_045063745.1 of Nonlabens sp. Asnod2-A12. NCBI lineage: Bacteria > Pseudomonadati > Bacteroidota > Flavobacteriia > Flavobacteriales > Flavobacteriaceae > Nonlabens > Nonlabens sp. Asnod2-A12. The sequence goes on from NZ_JBEFOB010000003.1 coordinate 1,913,382, forward strand.
CTAATGATTTTAGGAGCAGCAGCCATAGGTTCATTAACCTTTGCGGTTTCTGACAGTTTCTGGTTTAACGCTGTAGAAGCAGAAGTTTATGCACCAGCAACATTACTCATGAGTCTTATGTTTTACATAGGCTTGTTATGGGAACGTGACATGCTATTACCACGCGGCAACCGCTGGTTAATACTGATTTCTTTTATAGTAGGACTATCATTTGGTATTCACTTTATGGGTATCCTTACTATACCTGCTATAGGATTGTTATGGTATTTTAAACACTATAAAAAAATAACCGTTCTCAACTTTATTGTTGCTAACATAGCAGTAGTAGCTGTATTACTATTCGTTTTCAAACTATTATTACCTTATACATTAAGCATATTTGGATACTTAGAAGTATTCTTTGTTAACGACATAGGTTTACCGTTCAACTCTGGTACCATTATCGTTCTCTTACTTATAATTGGATTATTTGCTTTTTTAATCTCGCTTTCGCGAAAGCGTAACCTACCTCTATTAAACACGATTACTTTATGCATCATGTTTGTATTAGTAGGTTTTTCTTCTTGGACCATGCTACCTATAAGAGCAAATGCTGGTACACCTATTAATGAAAACGCTCCGGAAGACGCTCGTTCTTTGTTAGCTTATTATAACCGTGAACAATACCCATCACCTGGACTTTTCTTTGGTGAATCATTTACAGACATGTACGCAGGATATAACGAAGACGATCCTACTACTGAGGAAAATGAAGCTTTTAAAGACGAAAAACCTAAATATGAAAAAGACTATAAATTAGGTAAGTACGTTATAGTTAATAATTACAAGGACGCGATACCTAATACTAATGACAGTCATAAAGGATTTTTTCCACGTATGACAGACCCATCTAGAGCATCTAATTACATAGAGTTTATGGGCGGCCTAGACTACACTATAAAGGAAGGCTTTGAAAACAATCAAGAACTACTTTCTGTTCTAGACGATTATGAACGTAGGTTGCAACGCGGGACAATTGATACCGAAGAATATATAGACGTATTAATGTCTTTAAGGGAAGCTGTAGAAATAGACAAACCTAGTTTTGCTAACAACATGAAATACATGGCAAACTATCAGATAAGCTATATGTACATGCGTTATTTCATGTGGAACTTTGTCGGTAAACAAAATGACGTACAAGGAGAATGGGATTCTTATGATGGTAACTGGTTAAGCGGTATTAGCTTTATAGATGAGGCACACCTAGGTACACAAGATGAATTAAGTGATGACATGCTTAATAACAAAGGACGCAATACTTACTTTTTCTTACCATTGATTTTAGGGATATTAGGTGCTGTTTTCCATGCGCGCAAAGATTTAAAATCCTTTTATGTCACTCTAGTGCTCTTCCTTTTTACAGGGCTAGCCATACTTGTGTACCTTAATCAATCTATGTTTCAAGTACGAGAGCGTGACTACGCTTATGTAGGATCCTTTCTGGTATTCAGCATGTGGGTAGGAATGGGAGTTTATGCCATTTATGAAATGCTGCGAGATCTCATGAAGTCTAGGATTGCACAAATAATATCTTTGACAGCATGTTTTGCAGCTGCACCATTACTTATGGGATATCAAAACTGGGACGACCATGACAGGTCAGATAAATACACCGCTCTAGCAAGTGCTAAGAAATATCTAGACAGTTGTTTACCTAATGCTTTGATCTTTACGATAGGAGACAACGATACATTCCCATTATGGTATGCACAAGAGGTAGAAGGTTATCGTACAGACGTGCGTGTCGTATGTACTTCTCTATTAGGTACCGACTGGTACATGGATGATATGAAAAAGAAAGCATGGGATAGCGAGCCTGTACCTAGCACTTTAACTCATAGCAAATATAAATACGGTACTCGAGATGCTCTGTATTATTCAGATAAAGAACGTATTCAACAACGCATGCAGGATTTAAATCAAGATCCAAATTATGTTTTTCCTGATACGATGCAATTAGATCAATGGATGCAATGGGTAGCTAGCGATAACAAAGTCACTCAAGAACAAATGAGAAACGAGCACTTTGAGCACACATTCCCAACAAAGTTTATCTCTATTCCTGTAAATAAAGAAGCTGTTCTTAAAAACGGTGTTGTACCTCAAAAAGATGCTGATAAAATCGTAGATGAAATAGTCATCAACATAAAAAGCAATGCAGTTTATAAAAACAGAATGTTTATGCTAGACATTATCAATGCAAATAACTGGGAACGTCCTATTTATTTCTCTGGTGGCGCTTTTAGTGACGAAGATTATATCTGGATGAAGGACTACCTGCAACTAGATGGTTGCGCCTACAGATTACTACCTATTAAAACTACACCAGAAGATCCACGCGATCCATTTGACATGGGTAGAGTAGATCCTGATTATGCATATCAAGTAATCAAGAAATGGGACTGGGGTAACGGTGGTTCTTCAGACATATATCATGATGTAGAGACTAGACGTAATAGTGTAGGTTACAGAAGCAACATTACTCGTGCTGCAGAGGCATTGATGAAAGACGGACAACTAACTAAGGCTGAAGAAGTTTTAGACTTAGGAATGAAGCATATGCCTTTAGAATATTACGGCAATTACTCGATGCTAGAACCTTTCATATCCGGATATTATGAACTTAACAAGCAAGAAAAGGCAAGGGATTTATTAAATAAAGTCATTGCAAAATACCAAGATGAATTGGATCATTACAACCAATTGAGTCTAGAGGAACAAGACAATAATTATCTAAGAATTGCAACAGCGATTTCTAGATATAATTCTATTGCCGAGGTTCCAGTATTTTATGAAGATCAAGAAATGATCGATAAACATGTAGATACTTATAATGGGTACTTTGAGCCGTTTATAAGATTTATGAATGACGCTTATTACATCAGAATAAAAGGAGAAAGCCCAGAAGAATCATTCCCAGACTCTGCTGAAGCGATGGAATTAAGAGAACTTCTAGATAACTCTGTAGATAACGTTACTACTTCTCAACAAGAGACTGTAGTAGATACATTAGAACAAGATTAAATTATACCCAGATCACATATCAGACAAGTTCTCTAACTTGTTTAAAAATTATTATTGGCACGGTAACCGTGGAGAAAAAACAGTCTATCTAACTTTTGATGACGGTCCTACTCCACTGGTTACCGACTATGTCATAAACCTTTTATCTCAATACGGATTTAAAGCAACTTTCTTCTGTATAGGAGATAAAGTAAATCGTTATCCAGAAACTTATAGGCTTCTAAAAAACCAAAATCATCAAATAGGCAACCATACTTACCACCATCTCAATGCCTGGACCACTAAAAAAAATAGGTATCTCGATAATATTGACGAGTGCAGCAAAGTGGCAGAGACAAAACTATTTAGACCACCATACGGTCGTATAACTAGTGCCGTCACCCAAAGGTTGATTAAAAAAGGATATAAAATTGTTCTTTGGGATGTCTTATCAGGCGACTTTGATCAAAGTAGAACATCAGAATCTTGCCTTAAAAACTTAAAGAAAAATACGCGCAACGGCAGTATCATCGTCTTTCACGATAGCGATAAATCTTTTGAAAAATTAAAAGTAATATTACCAGAATACCTGGCATTTCTAAAAGAAAAAGGATGGAATAGTAAGTCTATTTCACAACCCAAATCTATTTAACGCAGTTGTTTTAATTGATGTATCAAGGTATTATCATCTTGCACACCACTTTGCCTCCATTTCATCTCACCACCTTGATAGATAATAAAGGTAGGAACACCTTTTATCCTAAGCGCTTCAGAGAGCTCTTGATTTTTCTCTACATCTATTTTAATAACCTTGGCCTTATCACCTAGAGCTGCAGCTACATTACGTAACACTGCATTCATAGCAACGGTATCTTCATTCCAGTTAGTAAAAAAGTTAAACAATACTGGAACATTTGCACTAATAAGCTCGCCGAACTTTGACATAATCACAAATTATACTACCAAATGTACATAAAATCGTCAAAACAAAACATAAACTATTCTTAACAAGACAGTAACAGCCATAAAAAAATTTGAGAAATCTATGATTTTAACCCTTTTTCAAAGTGATCACAGTGATTTCTGGCCATATTCCCGCACGTCCAGAGTAACCTAAGAAACCAAAACCTCTATTCACATTCAAGAATTGACCTGCTTCTTTATAAATTCCAGCCCATTTTTTATAAACAAACCATGCTGGACTCAATTTAATAAAACCAGGGATTTCTATACCGAACTGCATACCATGTGTATGACCACTCAAAGTTAAGTGGTATTTCTTATCGTCGTCTTTAACTTGTAAATCCCAATGCGTAGGATCATGACTTAAAAGAACTTTAAACTCTTCCTTACTTAATCCTTGAGATGCTTTTTCTAAATCTCCATACTTAGGAAAACGGCCGCCACCCCAATTTTGCACACCTACTAGAGAAATAGAGTCCGTACCACGAGTGATTTTCTCATTTTCATCGAGCATTAATCTCCACCCCATATCTTTCTGGATATTATAGAGGTGCTGCATATTTTCTTCTTTAGCCTCGTCAGTATCCCATTGCACATAATCTCCATAATCATGGTTTCCTAAAACAGAGTACACTCCATCCTTTGCTTTTAAAGAACCGAATATACTTTCCCAACCATGCATTTCTTTAGCTTCGTTATTAACTAGGTCACCAGTAAATAAGATCAAATCACTTTGTTGTTCATTTGCTAGATCAATAGCATACTTCACTTCTTCCTTATCATCAAAACTACCTACATGAATATCACTTAACTGTGTGATTTTATACCCATCAAACGCGTCTGGTAAATCGTCAAAGGTTAATTCGTATTCTCTTACTTGATAATCATATTTACCACGCCATGCACCGTATAAAATAGCACCGAATGGTAATGCGGCAACAGCAAGACCTACTTTAGCCAGAAAAGCCCTTCTACTAGGTAAAAAAGATTGATCTGATTCTCGCTTTCGCGAAAGCGTGCTTATCAAACCCTCTATACTTCTATAAATATCCTCACCGAACATAAATAAGACAAACACTAATTTCAAAGTGAAAAATGCTAATGTAATAGTGATAGCCACATCTCTAGAAGCAGATATCTGACTGCGATCTGGATTTAAATAAAACTGTAAAAACACATTGAGAATAACTAAAACAGAAACTGCTAGGTACACCCATTTCCACCAGTGACCTCTAGATAAGGTGCGTATTAACTGAAAGGAATAAAACTCAAGAACGATAAAAACCGCGAGAACAATAAGTAGTCTAATCATAATGCTAAATTACTGTCTTTTGGGTTTTAAAATGTTCAAATATCGTTAAAGACTGAAAATGAAAATCATTCAAAATAATTTACCAGCAAAAACCTCTGTGTTTTTACTTAAAAAGTAAAATTTATACCGTAGACATACTTTAATTTTACACTCTCAATACCTCATTCTATTATTTTGACAAAAAACGATCCATACGCAGCATTAAGAATTAAGGAGTTCAACACGTTTTTGTTAATGCGATTTCTCCTAGTATTCGGTTGGTCAATGCAATTTATAGTTATCGAGTGGCAGGTATACTCTTTAACTAAAGATCCATGGTCGCTAGCATTAATAGGTTTGATGGAATTTGTACCGGCGTTCTCTATGGCATTATTTGCAGGTCATATAGTAGATCAAAAAGAAAAACGCAATCTACTAGCATTATGCATTGCCGCTTTTTCACTCATCAGTTTAGGATTATTTCTTCTTACGTGGCCAGAAATAGTAAGCGACTGGTCTACCAGCACTATTCTTTATAGTATTTATGCCTTGGTATTTTTTGGCGGTTTTTTAAGATCGTTTTTCGGTCCTATTCTATTTTCTTTGATTGCTCTTATCGTACCTAAAAAAGTCTATCCTAACGCAGCTACTTGGAGCAGTTCTGCCTGGCAAATAGCATCTGTAGTAGGACTTGCTTTTTCCGGTTTTGCGATTAACTGGTTCGGTGTACACTGGTCGTTATGCATTGTTTTCAGTCTAGTCGTGTTATCATTTTTTACCGTTTTCCTTATTTCTAAAAAGCCCATCTTAAATACCAAAGTCAACGAGCCTATTTTACAAAGTTTAAAAGAAGGTTTAAGTTTTGTATTTAATACCAAAGCTATTCTAGGCGCACTAACACTAGATATGATCTCTGTTCTATTCGGTGGTGCGGTGATTTTACTACCTATTTTTGCACAAGATATTTTATGTGTAGGTAGTGAGGGTTTTGGCATTTTAAGAGCCGCGCCGTCTGTAGGTGCCATATTAACCATGATTGCTACAGCATATATTCCCATTAGTAAAAATGCTGGTATGAAATTGCTTACAGCCATTTTTGGATTTGGAGTTTGTATTATCATTTTCGGTTTATCCACTTCTTTTTGGGTTTCTGTAATCGCCTTATTCTTCAGCGGTGTGACAGACGGCGTTTCTATGGTTATAAGACAGACTATACTCCAACTCAAAACCCCAGATCATATGCGTGGTCGTGTGGCATCAGTGAACTCCATGTTTATCGGTTCTTCAAATGAGCTGGGTTCTTTTGAAAGTGGTGTTACTGCAAAATTAATGGGAACAGTAACTGCCGTGGTATTCGGTGGTACGATGACATTAATTACTGTAATCACTACAGCAGTGGTCTCTCCTACTTTTAGAAATTTAGATCTGAGAGAAGATTTTAAGGATAGTAGTATCGATGAGCCATCATTATAGAAAATAATTGTTCTGATCTCGCTTTCGCGAAAGCGGAACACCTATCCATCCATTCTTACAGAAATAGCTTTTTACACAGGTCATCCTTGTGTATAAAAAGTCATAATTGCCTTATAGATTTCTTATTTTCCTAGGTTCGTTTTTTATCTTTAGCGTCCATAAAATTTCACGATGACTAACGACGGTACAAACGATAAAAGATTATTTCTCCTAGATGCTTACGCCTTGATATTTAGAGGTTATTATGCACTTATTAAGAACCCTAGAATCAATAGTGCCGGTATGGATACCAGTGCCATTATGGGGTTTACAAATTCGCTTTTTGATGTAATTAGACGTGAGAAACCAGAATATCTAGCCGTTGCATTTGATAAAGGTGGTAGTGCAGACCGTGTGGAGATGTACGAAGATTACAAAGCAAACCGTGATGAAACGCCCGAAGCTATCAAAATAGCGGTTCCTTATATAATGCGTATTCTTAAAGCAATGCACATTCCTATAGAGGTAGTAGAAGGAATTGAGGCAGATGACCTGATAGGAACCCTAGCAAAACAAGCTGAAAAGGAAGGTTTTACTACTTACATGGTAACACCAGATAAAGATTATGCACAACTAGTGTCTGAAAACATTTTTATGTACAAACCTGCCCGTATGGGTAATGGAATTGAGATATGGGGAATTCCTGAGGTACAAAAGAAATTTGAAGTAGAGCGACCTGAACAAGTAATCGATTACCTAGGAATGATGGGTGATGCGAGTGATAACATCCCAGGATTACCTGGTGTAGGTGATAAAACAGCAAAGAAATTTATCGCTGCGTACGGTTCTATGGAAGGTTTACTAGAAAATACCGACCAGCTTAAGGGTAAAATGAAAGAAAAAGTAATCGCTAATGCAGAGTTAGGTCTTCTTTCTAAAAAACTTGCCACCATAAGACTGGACTGCCCGGTAACCTTTGATGCCAAAAAATACGAACTGGACGACCCTAACGTAGAAGAGGTTCACGACATTTTTGACGAGTTAGAATTTCGTCGTGCAAAGGAAACGCTAGCAAAAATATTTTCTAAAGACTTACCAGAGACTAAAACTAAAAGCACTAAGACTGACGATGCTGGCGCTGGACAGTTCTCTTTATTTGACGCTCCAGGTTCTGGCACCACTACAGAAGCACAATCTACAGGACGCAATAGTCTTGCTAGCAGTGATCACTTATACCAGTTAGTAGAAGAAGGAATGGGAACTAAATTGTTCTTACAGTCTTTAATGAAACAATCTAGCGTTTGTTTTGACACAGAGACCACAGGTCTAGACGCTCTTGCTGCCGAGTTAGTAGGAATTGCTTTTTCTTGGGAACAAGGAAAAGGATTCTATTTACCTATTCCAGAAGATCGTGATGCTGCACAAGCTATAGTAGATGAATTAAAACCATTTTTTGAAAGTGAAAACATCGAAAAAATAGGTCAGAATTTAAAATACGATATCAAAGTATTAGACAAATATGGAGTCGATGTAAAAGGACCTATGTTCGACACCATGCTGGCTCATTATCTTATTAATCCAGATATGCGTCACAATATGGACGTGCTGGCAGAAACTTATTTGAACTACACACCGCAATCTATAGTAGAACTGATAGGTAAGAAAGGGAAGAACCAACTTTCTATGCGTGATGTAGATCTAGAAAAACAAAAAGAATATGCGGTAGAAGATGCCGATATAACATTACAATTAAAAGAACATTTTACCCCAGAATTGGCTAGCGCAGGAACTGATAAACTTTTTAACGATATAGAAATGCCTTTACTAGATGTACTGGCTGCTATGGAAATAGAAGGTATTAATCTAGACGAAGAATTTTTGAATTCTCTATCTGGTGATCTAGAAACTGATATTGCACAACTAGAAAAAGATATTTATGAAGTTGCTGGAGAAGAATTCAATATAGGTTCTCCTAAACAGTTAGGAATTATTCTATTTGAAAAATTAAACCTGGTTGAAAAACCTAAAAAGACTAAAACTGGTCAATACTCTACTGCAGAAGATGTACTGAGTTACCTCGCAAAGGATCACGCGATTATTCAAAATGTTCTTGATTATAGAGGTTTAAGCAAATTAAAATCTACTTATGTAGATGCATTACCGCTGCAAGTAAATGCTCATACAAAACGCATACACACTAATTATATGCAAACGGTAGCTGCGACGGGAAGATTAAGTTCTACAGATCCTAACCTACAGAATATACCTATACGTACAGAGCGTGGTCGTCAGGTGCGTAAAGCATTTGTACCTAGAGATGAAAACTACACACTACTCGCTGCCGATTATTCTCAAATAGAATTAAGAATTATTGCTGCGTTAAGTGAAGAAGAAAACATGATCGCTGCATTCCAAAGCGGTGAAGATATTCACGCCTCTACAGCTGCCAAAGTTTTTAATGTAGCACTAGAAGATGTGACTAGAGAACAACGTAGCAATGCAAAAACGGTGAATTTTGGGATTATATACGGTGTAAGTGCCTTTGGTTTAAGTAATCAAACCGATCTTACTCGTGCAGAAGCAAAAGAATTGATCGACACCTATTATGCTACTTATCCTAAACTTAAAACTTACATCCAGGACCAAGTGGATTTTGCTCGTGAGAATGGTTATGTAGAAACGATTTTAGGAAGACGTCGTTATTTAAATAATATCAATAGCTCTAACGGTATCGTACGTGGCGCAGCAGAACGTAATGCAGTAAACGCACCGATACAAGGTAGCGCAGCAGACATTATTAAAATTGCCATGATCAACATACACAAGAAGTTTGAAGATATGAATTGCAAGTCTAAAATGTTATTGCAAGTTCATGATGAATTGGTTTTTGACATTCATAACGACGAGTTAGAAGATATGAAAAAGCTTATTCAAAACGAGATGCAAAACGCTTATCAAATGAGTGTACCGCTAGATGTGGAAGTAGGTATAGGACAGAATTGGTTAGAGGCGCATTAAACTATAAACATAAAAAAAAGACCTGCTACCGCAGGTCTTTTTTTATATTTAGAAGTTGTTCGTTTACAATACTTACTAATTATCTATATGCTTTGTAAATAACCACTATTTGATTTGTTCTCACTCCAGTAGAAGTTTCTCCTAAGTAATTATCTACATTAAGAGTAAAACCAGAGGCATCAAAAGATTGTAATGATGCAGATATTAATCCGCCTTCTGCATCTGTAGCAGTGCCTGCCGTTCCATCATCATGAATAGGCTGACCATTATTATTTACAAAAAACGCTGCTATACAGTGGCTACTAGAAGAGTATGTACCTATGTTATTTATACTAGAGCCATTTGCACCACTAGATATCACTTGTTGATCAATACCAGTACCTACCGTTTGAGCATATCCCATGGTCTGCCCACCAGCCATTCTTATATCATTAGAATTATTATCACCTGATCTATAAGTCTCATCATAATTTTGAACTCTATTTACGGCAAGAAACTCAATAGACTCTGGTTTAAATGGTACGTCTGTAATATTCAGTGTTCCTTTGGCGCTTATAATAAGTTTACCAAAAAACACTTGAGGAGTAGTACCTCTAGCTACCTCATACCACACACCGTCTTCATGAAAATAATATCCAGCAGGTGCTAAACCTGCATCTCCAGTATTCCATATCATGGTTCCATTTACCAACGCACCTCCATCTGGATTAACAACAGTCATTACGTCTGTTGCAGAGAGTAAACCTATCCTAGGCAACAACACACCAGTGTCCGATGAATTTATGTCTAACGCCGCTTCAGGTGAGGCGATACCTATACCTACTTGTGCAGTAGTCATGGTAACAGTTAATAAAAAAGTCAGGGCTGCAATTAATTTTGTAAACTTCATAATACAGGGTTATGACTGCAAAATAAATAAGTATAGAGATAAAATGAATTTATCAAAGATGTAAGAATTTTCTATCGACGAAATACATGATTATTAGGATTAAACAAGATAATAATCGATAAACTACATAGTTATTTATCGATTAACGACATAAAATGATGTTTACTCATTAGAAAACTTAAATATTTAAGATCCTATCTAGTAGTAAACACCTAGTAAAACAAGCTATATGATTGAGAATTAAGTTGGATCATTATCTCGCTTTCGCGAAAGCGAGAACATCAACGTTATCTTATCTTTTCAAAGCAAAATAACCTTTAACCAATGGCTTATTGGGTATTTGTAAAGTAAACCAGTAAGTGCTAGAAGGTAACGGTGTATTTAAATAAGTACCGTCCCATCCTGGACCTAGCGGTGCCATTTGATGTAGCAACTTGCCATAACGGTCATAAATAAAAATCACAGCTTCTGGCGAGGTAGTGATACCGTCTAATGTCCAATAATCATGAAAACCATCATTATTAGGTGTAAAGAAACGTTGATAATCTAATACCACAAATTCTTGAGTTAGCGTACCACAACCATTTTTATCGCGTATTCTAACTGTATGAAACCCTTTGTAGAGACCAGAAAAGAAATTAGAGTCTTGAAAAGCGCCATTATCTACAGAAAATTCATAATCTCCAGGGCCTGAAACGATAAATTGTGCTGTATTATCTCCGTTTCTAAAATCTTGTGTAATGATATCATCTATCACAGCTATATCAGACGGTAAAGCAGTTATGGTTAATGAATTTTGACAACCAAAATTATTAGTCACTGTAACTGTATAATCTCCAGGTTGATCTATCTCGATACTATTTAAAGTAGCACCCATCTCTCCGGTACTCCACTCATAAAGATCAAAGCCTGTCTCCACACTTATTCTCGTTGAATTAACAGCATCTACACAAACAATAATATCATCTTGGGCTGCAAGTACTGGTCTAGGATTAATGGTTATATCAAATTCTACGTCTGCAAAGCACAAGGTTCTCGTTTCTGTAACTCGTCCATAAATACGTTGCGGATTTTGAGTTGTGGTATACGTATTACCTAATGCGCTTTGCTCCTGAGTACGGTCAGCAGGTGTCGCATAAAATCGTACCTGATGTAAAGCTGGGTCTAGACCATTTAAAATATCAGTATTTTGACTACTTAAGGTGACATTTAAAAAACCATCAAAATCGTCATCACACAATACAAGATCGTTAGGCGTAGCGATCAATGGTGGATTTGCAACAAAAAGTGAAGTGTTTAAAATGTATTCACACGCTAGTCCTGTTGGGTCTATTACTTTAATAAAGTAAAATTCTTCGGTAGTAGTGGCAGTAAATGTAGAGCCTTGTGGATTGGCATCACTACTAGCGTCTGCAGTAGTAAGATGGTAAGAAATGTTTAAGTTGGCATTATTAGGAACTAGTGTATCAATTACCGTATTGTAATCAAAAACTTCAGTTGCATTATCAGAACATATAATAAAAGGATCTACATCTGTCGCCACGTTAGTATCGTCTACCTCTACAGTAAACTGTGTAAAATCGGTACAGTTAGAATCATTTCTTATAACACGCACAAATATCTCCTGCGGATTTGAAACATTAGTATAAGGAAAAGTAAGTGCATTAATACCTATGTTAGCATCATTAAGAGATTCATGATAGGTCACTGTTGTATTAGCTTGTCCGAGAAGAACATCTGCATCGAGTGGTGTGAAATCAAATTCTCTAAAACCATCTTGTACTCCTAGATTATCACAAACATCTAGATCTGCAACAACGTTTGCCGTAGGTGATGGTGGTAATGTAGCACTACCGCTAGTAGATAGTGAAAAACCACCATTACCTACTGCTAGACCTATAACTATATAATATACATCTCCTGCAGTAACTGTTATTTCTTGTAAAAAACCGTTACCATTAGGCCCAGGACCTTCAGTTAAATCCACCTCTGTGTCATTAAGACCTGTATCACCTGTAACGCCAGCATCAGATGGATTAGTACTAGAGCAACGTATGGCAGGCCCTAGATTATCACAATTTATTACCGGTCCGAAAACCGCAAAATCATAATCGGCCTGAGGAGTGTCTGGTGTTAATGCAAAACTAAAAGTTCCTGTAGTCTCTATTTCTACCCTAAACCAGGCTTGATCTGTCTGAAAATTGAAACAACTCGGCACTGGATTACCGAATTGTGCAAACTCGTTTCTACCTATACCTGAGGGAATTATTCCTAGATCTGTATCACCACAAAGTAAAATAGCGTCTATACAGTCATTAGGATTTTGAGAAAAACCGAATTGTGAAAATAAAATTAGGCAAAGTACAAGGAACTTTTTCATAAATGTGATCATAGCACTACAAATCTAAGACTTCCAACAACTTAATCAAGTCCTCTTCTGTATTAAAATATGAGAAACTTATTCTAAGCCCATCGCCTCGCAAGGAGGTAATAATGTTATGGTCTAGTAACTTTTCATATAGTTCTTGATCTCCTTTTATATTAAAAATAGAAGAATGATCTTTTCTACCACAAACGACGGTAGAAAGTAATCCTCTTTCTTGAAAAGCTAGTTTTGCCTTAAGCGCCAGTTCCTTTATAGGTTCACTAATTGTTTTCCACCCCAATTCATGTGCTTTAATAATAGCTTGTTGCAGCGTCCCAAAAGCCATCATATCTTGGTGACCAGGTTCAAAAGTGCTTATAAAATTTACGTTAGACTTTATGCCACTATTTGCATTACCATCTAATTTCTCAATAGGAAAAATAGATTCTTGTACCTCTTCTTTCACGCATATAAAACCATTCCCATCTCCAGCATGCAACCATTTATAACAGGACGCGAGGATGATGTCTATTCCGCTTTCGCGAAAGCGGAATTCTTCAAAACCTACATACTGAGTAAAATCTGCAATGATAGTTGTTTTAGGAAATCGTTTTTTTAGATCGTTCAAGAAATCTAAGTCCATCTTAATACCAGATATGTATTGAACCATAGAAAAACAGAAGAAATCTGGCTGCTCCTTCTCACAAACTGCCATAATATTTTGCTCCATTTGCTCATCAATAACCACATAATGTGTTTTAAACCCTCGAGCCTCTACTGGATTATTAACTGATGGATAGTCGTCTTTTAAAAGTAAAAAACTACTTGCAGAGTCAAAACCATTAATTAAAGTATTAAAAGCGGTAGAAAAATTAGGAATCACTGCCGTAAAATCAGGATCGGCGTCCAGGAAATTTGCTACCGTATTTCTTACTTCTTCTATAAACACATGGCGATTATTAGCAAAAAGAGAAGCCTGGTCTCGCATTTTTAAATCTAGAGAAGCGCGATAGTCCACTATATCTTGAGACAGTAAGCCATGGTTTGCCGTATTGAGATAAGTATATTCTTTAAGAATAGGAAATTGATCGATCATTTTATACAATTGCTAAGAACGTCTATGTGGATAATAGCGTAAATTTGAGTATAAAAATAACTAGAATGTTCGGTAGAAAGAAAAAAGATATACCTGGAATTGATTTAGAGCAAAAAGAAATGATTGAGAATGCGCAAAAACGCATTAAGCAAAAGCGTGGTCTCTTTACACATTTTATTGTTTTTCTAGTAGGTGCGGTAGGACTAATTATAATTAGTCAAGTGCTTATGAAAGTAGAACCTATACGCATTCTAGATATAGAATGGTGGATATGGGTGATTTTTGCATGGTTGCTATTACTTTGTTACCACGCTTTTAATGTGTTTATTACTAAAAGGCTGCTAGGTCCTGAATGGGAAAAGAGACAATATGCAAAACTGGTACAGAAACAAAAAGAACGCATCACACAATTAGAAAAGAAAGTACAAAAGGAATACGTAGCTCCTAAAACCACGTTATCTATAGATAATCCAAATGCTAATCGTAAAATTACTATGATCGCTGCTGCAGGAATGAATAATGAGTTGGGTAAAGATGGCGATCTCGTATGGCATTTACCAGATGATTTTAAAAGATTTAAATCACTTACCACAGGACATCACATCATTATGGGACGTAAAACTTTTGAAAGTTTTCCTAAACCGTTACCTAACCGCACCCATGTAATACTAACTAGAGATAAAAATTACAGGGCAGATGGCGGTATAGTAGTTCATGATATGGAAACAGCTCTTGCAACTACGACTGGTGATAACAACCCTTTTATTATAGGTGGTGGTGAGATTTATAAATTAGCCATGTCTATGTCTAATGAGATAGAGCTAACGAGGGTTCACGGCACATTTGACGTAGACACGTATTTCCCAGAAATAGATACTACAAAATGGGAGATAAAAACATCACTACACCATCCTGCAGATGAGAAGCATGCTTATAGTTTTGATTATGAAACTTGGGTGAGGAAGTAGATTCTAGCAGTATACTCTATACAAAAACCGAAACCTTTTCCCTTACCCTAAAGGGTAGGTTTCTATTACAGAATTACATTAGTTTCTGCACCCTTTAGGGCTGGGGAACGGAAACTAGACAACAAAACATTATTTTTGCCTTTTCAATAAACAAACATAAAATGAAAGCATACGTTTTTCCAGGTCAAGGAGCTCAATTCACAGGAATGGGTAAAGACTTATACGATACTTATCCAGCAGCAAAAGAACTATTCTTAAAAGCAGATGAAATTCTAGGTTTTGAGATTTCAAAAATCATGTTTGAAGGAACTGCTGAAGAATTAAAAGAAACTAAAGTTACCCAACCGGCTATATTCATACACTCTGTAATTCTTGCAAAAATGATGGGTGCTGATTTTGCTCCAGATATGGTAGCAGGACACTCACTAGGTGAATTAAGTGCGCTTACCGCAGCAGGTGCATTAACCTTTGAAGATGGATTAAAAATAGTTTCAAAACGCGCTCTTGCCATGCAAGCAGCCTGTGAGCACCAGGCTAGTACTATGGCAGCTATTATAGGTATGGCAGACGAAGACGTGGAGAAGGTTTGTAAAGATGTAGAAGGTGTTGTAGTAGCAGCAAATTATAACTGTCCTGGACAGTTAGTGATTTCAGGAGCTATTCCTGCAGTAGAAAAAGCTTGCGAAATCTTAAAAGAAAAAGGAGCAAAAAGAGCTTTAATTTTACCAGTAGGTGGTGCTTTTCACTCTCCATTAATGGAACCAGCGAGAGAAGAACTTGCTAAAGCAATAGAAAGCACAGAATTCAATAAACCTATGTGTCCTATTTATCAAAATGTATCCACATTTGCCGTAGAAAACACAGATGACATTAAAACCAATCTTATCTACCAGCTTACTGCACCTGTAAAATGGACACAGTCTATTCAAGAGATGATTAAAGACGGCGCTACAGAATTTATAGAAGTAGGTCCAGGAAAAGCATTACAAGGCTTGATTAAGAAAATAGATCGCTCTACCACAGTGAGTCAAGGTAGTGTTGCCGAGTAAGAATTAGATCAGAGAGAATAAAATTTAGCTCGTTCTCAGAGTAAAAAACCTCCCATGGAAAACGCAGTTTTTCATGGGAGGTTTTTTTATTTCAAATAATATTTAAAATTACTCGTATCCTAGTGGAGGATCTGTAATCATTGCTTGTCTTTGAAAATCATCACCTACTCTTTTGTATAAATAAACAGTAATGAAAGATGACATATGCCTAGTTTTAATTATAGCGTAATTATCTAAAAACAAGATGGCATTTATAGTATAAATTAAATTTGTTTTGTCATTCTTCTTAACGAGATTACAATCTGATGGATCGCAAAAAACAACATTTTTAACGATAACCTTATTTTGATCAAAACGATCACTTTTAAAGTCTGTATTAGTAGATTTCCAATTTTTGGCCTCAAGAATACTTGCAGGTAAAGAAATTGCTATTTCATTATTTGCAGTATTTAATAATCTCGATAACAACTCATCTTCAATATTTTTGCTAGATTGATTTAAATCATGATAAATATTAATCGGTATTAAAGTGTTTTGACTGTGGTTATTTTTTGATTTAAAAATCGCATTGATCAATCGATAAACCTCACTATCGTAAGAGGCTGATGTTTGTGTTTGTGTTTCACAGTTAAATACAAACAGCAAAAAAGTAAAAAGAATCGTTTTCATTTAACAATCATTTGGTATTATTCCCAATAATGGAAATTGTTGATTTGGTGAAAAAATTTGAGATTCAACGGCATTTCTAGTATTTGAATCATTTTGAAAATTAAAGTCAAGATCTTGAAAGGCTGTACTAGCTTTCATCCCACCAGACCAAGCCATTCTAGTATATTCAATACTACTCACACTAGGGTCATTATGCCATTGTTCTAAAGAGTTTGCTATCAGTTCTATTTAATCAGATTATTTCACTCAACTGCACTAGGCGGATCAAAAACTGTGCACTTACCAGAATATATTCCATTTTCTTTCACATATAGCCTTGCTGAAAATAGAACGTTTTTATAGTTCATTATAATAATAGCTTTATCGTGATTAAAAAATATCGCTGAGACTTCTGTGACAAATCGATCTTCATTATCTAGCTCACTGTTTTTTGAAATAAATTGTAATCTAGAATTAGTAACAAATTTTTGATCAAAATCTTGATTAAAAGACTCGAAGTCATTCTGCCATAATTCTAAATTCTCTTTTTGTTCTATTGAAAAAGTATTTGAGACACAATTTGCACTACTCAATAAATACTTAAATACTTTTGAGTTTAGATATTTTTCAGATTGTATTAAAGTGTTGTGTTTATATATAAAAGCATTTTTTGTTTTAATCGGGCTTTTCTTGTTGTATTTAGTGGCATCGTTTAGTAACTGATATACCTTTTGTTCATAGTTTAATTGTTCTGTTTTTTCAAGAGATGATTGAGTTTTATAAACAGAATTTTCTGTTTTACATGAGAGTATAAAAAGAAAAAAAAGTATTGTAAATATTTTCATTATGGGCACGATTTAGTTCCAATAGGTATTTGTCCAGTTACATCTGTTCCAGACTCTACACTATCACGAAATTCAGTTGCTAATTGTTCGTTATCGTCTATTTGATCAAAAGCCTCGCTTACTCTCATCGCACCAGACCAAGCCATTCTAGTATATTCAATATCGCTTACACTAGGATCATTGTGCCATTGTTTCAAAGAGTTTGCCATAAGTGATTCACATCAATTTATTTATAAATATTATTAAAATCACTCATATCCTAAAGGAGGATTTGTTATCGTCGTGATTCTATTATATTTTTTATGTTCTAACTTAAACAAAGAGATTGAATTAAATCCAGGCTGTATTTCGATACTTAAAATGGCATAATGATCATAAAACAAAACGGCATTTATATTCTTCAAGTATATTTTGTTATTTGGCATATTGTCATTTTTACAAAAAATCAAATTTGGAATTGAAATTTTGTTTTGATCAAAAGTTGAAATTAAAAAATCAGTGTTAGTTTGTTTCCATTTTTTATCATCCAAAATATCCTTCGGTAAATAAATATTATTTTTACTATTTGCATTCACCAACAGTTTTTTCAAAATTTCGTCATCTAAGTTTTTTGTTGATTCTTTTAGATTGTGGTTAATATTTATGTAAGCGTTATTACTGCTAGAATTTTCTGATTTACGCTCAAAAACCTCATTCAGTAACTTATAAACTTTATTTTCATAATCAGTGGCTTTTTGTGCTTGACATGAATTAATAATTAAATAAATAAATAGAAATAAATGTTTCATGTTAACAGTTTGTTGGTATTATTCCTAAAAGTGGGACCTCTAATGAAGGTGGTAACTCCCTAGACTCAACAGCGTCTCTACTTATTATTAAATTTTGTTCTGTGAAGTCTAGCGCTTCATAAGCATCACTATCCCTCATCCCACCAGACCAAGCCATTCTAGTATACTCAATGCTTGCTACATTAGGATCATTGTGCCATTGTTCCAAAGAGTTTGCCATTGCATCTACAAATGCATTTGCCATTAAAACGTGTTGAGGATCACCTGGAGCATTACCAATATATATTTGTCCAAAAAGTTCATCAATAGCTCTTCCCATATCTCCACCAGGTTGATTTACTAGTTGATATTTAATATAAGCATGAACCAATTCATGAATTACAGTTCTTGCTAACGCTAAATCTGTAGCATTATTCACATAATTTTGATCAAAGGTTATCACTGACATTCTACCACCTAAATTTGTTGGACCACTTTCAGTATGAGCGTTTGGTACTCGTCCTGTCCTGTATGGGTCAAGATCCCCAACAGAGAACCTAAGACCATAATTACCATCATTATCAAATAACTCTAGGACATCTCCAGCTAGATTTAATTCCGTATAAAGTCCGGTTGTTAATCCAGTTACATCAACACTTATACCGTTTCCATCTGGTTTAAACTTATCAATTATGACTTTTAAGCAATCTGGAATATCAGAATCTTCAATAGATTTAAACTGATAATCAATCTCAGCATTTGGGTCTTCCCATTTTGCTTTAATAACTTGTTCTGCAAAACTCTGTGCGGCTGTGGAATAATTTTCCTGTTCTAAGTATAATTCTAATTCTTGCTTTAAGTCTAATTGAGCATCACTTTGTATAAAGGTGTTTAAATACGTAGTTATAGAATTATAAAAAGATTCAATTTCTGACAACTCGTCCTCTACTGGATCAATGGGTATATATATTCTCCCACCTCCACCACCACCACCAGAAATAGCACCGCCACCATTATCACATGGACTGGAGCCTCTTACAAAAGTCCAACTTGTAACACAATTGTAACCTGCTCTATCAGACCCTTTAGCCTTACATTCAGAATCTCCGTTTTCATGAGTTCCATCTCCGGTACTTCCTCCACAACTCCATGTATAACAATCTAAAGCAGGAAGAAGTGTTAACGTCATACCACATTTTACAAAGCTAGGTATTAAATCGTCCCCAAAAACTTGAGTCATAGATACATTACTCTTGTCGTAATCATCTGTTCCTAATCTAGGGTATTCTGCAATTATTTGAATAAAAGTAGAATCATTTACGACCGATAAGATATAATTCTTTAATACAGATGTAGAATCAGATTCTTGAGGTAGAATTTTAAAAGTATAGTGGGTTATAGAATCTACTTGAATCATTTTAATAAGAGTCGTATCTAGTTTAATGTTATTCACACTTGATTTAGTAATACTGCGACTAGTAATATTACTAATTTTATCTCTTAGATTTTTCTGGCTTAGTAATTCATTAATACTTACAGGACGACCTGATATTTTAGGATCTAATTCACCATGTTGAACATCTACTATTTCGTCCTTCTCGCAAGAAGAGATAGAGATAAGAACAATGACTGTAAAGAATAAGTAATACAGGTAAGATTTCCTGAACATAGATAATGGTTTTGTACCTATCATAAAATAGGCTGGTTAGTAATTGATTATAATATTCAGGGGATTATAAACTTACAACCAGATCAAAATAAATGAATAGACAGATGGTTTATTAACTTTTATTTAACATTTAAACACAACAAATAAAACCATAACTTACAAAAATACAACACATTGCTATTCATATCAAAAAAAATACCCAATCGACAAATCGATTGAGTATTTTATATTTATGTTAGATAATTAGAAAAATTCTACAATTCTAACGCCTTCTTCACATCATTATCCATTAAGATCTCGATAGGGTTTTCTAGCGCTTCTTTAATAGCTACTAAGAAACCTACAGACTCTTTACCATCGATGATACGGTGGTCATAAGAAACAGCTAGATACATCATAGGACGTGCAACGATGTTACCATCTACTACTACTGGACGCTCTATAATATTGTGCATTCCTAAAATTGCACTCTGTGGTGGGTTGATAATAGGTGTACTCATCATACTACCGAAAACACCTCCGTTAGTAATTGTAAACGTACCACCAGTCATCTCATCAATAGTAATGTTTCCATCTCTTGCTCTTAATGCAAGTCTTTTTACTTCTTGTTCTACACCTCTAAAAGAAAGGTTTTCTGCATTTCTAATTACAGGAACCATTAATCCTTTAGGACCAGAAACCGCAATAGAAATATCTGCAAAGTCGTAAGAAATCATTTCTTTCCCATCGATCATAGAATTAACCGCTGGATACATTTCTAGTGCTCTAGTTACCGCTTTAGTAAAGAAAGACATAAAACCTAATCCTACACCGTGTTTAGACTTAAACGCTTCCTTATGATCTTTACGTAAATCAAAAATAGGTTTCATGTCAACTTCATTAAAAGTAGTCAACATCGCAGTTTCATTCTTAACACTTACTAGACGCTCTGCCACTTTTCTACGTAACATAGAAAGCTTAGAACGTGACTCTCCACGAGATCCATTACCTGGTGTACCCATAGAAGGTTTTGCATTTACTGCATCGTTCTTAGTAATACGACCATCACGACCGCTACCAGAAACAGACTTAGCATCTACACCTTTTTCATCAAGAATTTTCTTAGCCGCAGGACTTGCAGTACCGCTAGCATATGTTTCTTTAGCTTGAGTAGGTTGTGGAGCTTTAGAAGATGCGGTCTTGCTGTTATCAGCATTATCCTTTTGCATCTCTTTGGCTACATCTCCATTATTTCCTCCTTCATCTCCACCTCCCATAGAAGACGGTGCGTTATCCACATCTTTAGAACCACCATTAGGGTTTGTTGCTTCTGTATCAATATGACACACAACAGCACCTACGGCAACAGCATCACCTTCTTCAGCCTTTAGGGTAATAATACCACTCGCTTCAGCTGGTAATTCTAGGGTAGCTTTATCGCTATCTACCTCTGCTATGGCTTGGTCTTTTTCAACCCAGTCACCATCGGCAACTAACCATTCTGCTATTTCTACTTCTGTAATCGACTCGCCTGGTGAAGGCACTTTCATTTCTAGAGCCATAATTTATTTATTGGTATTAAATACATCTTCTATTATTCTTGCCTGTCTTCTTTTAGATCTAGTAGAACTACCAGAAGCAGGAGCTGCGTACATATTTCTTGAGCACACTCTCCAAGATCTAGTCTCTGGCATGTGTAGCATTAAGTGGGAATATGCTCCCATATTTCTAGGTTCTTCTTGTGCCCAAACGACATCTTTAGAACCGTACTTTTTAATAATTTCTTGCATTTGATCTACTGGCAGTGGGAACAATTGTTCTAGTCTTACCAGTGCCACATC
This sequence comes from Nonlabens sp. Asnod2-A12, assembly GCF_045063745.1. Lineage (NCBI taxonomy): Bacteria > Pseudomonadati > Bacteroidota > Flavobacteriia > Flavobacteriales > Flavobacteriaceae > Nonlabens > Nonlabens sp. Asnod2-A12. The sequence goes on from NZ_JBEFOB010000003.1 coordinate 1,935,267, forward strand.
GGTACGGTTATTTTCTTCTCTATATTCTAATAGATCATAATAGAATTTACCAGAAGTGAATACTAATGTTTCCGCTTTCGCGAAAGCGTCACCATCAACATCTATAACTTCTTGAAAATGCCCGTTCTCAAATTCAGACACCGTGCTTACCGCTTTAGGATAACGCAACAAAGATTTAGGAGTAAAAACAACAAGAGGCTTGCGGTAATTCACTTTCATCTGGCGGCGCAATAGGTGGAAAATGTTTGCTGGCGTTGTACAGTTTGCCATAAACATATTATCCTTGGCACAAAGCTGTAAATAACGTTCTATACGCGCACTGGAGTGCTCTGCTCCCTGACCTTCATAACCGTGTGGCAATAATTTTACCAAACCGTTTTGATTTTTCCATTTATCTTCTCCAGCACTTATGTACTGGTCCATCATAATTTGTGCACCATTTGAGAAATCACCAAATTGTGCTTCCCAAATCGTTAATGTTTTAGGTCGTGCCAGTGCATAACCATATTCAAAACCTACCACACCATATTCAGAAAGGTGTGAGTTATAGATATACATTTGTCCTTTTACATCAAGATTGTTGTGCAAGATAAACTCGTGCTCATTATTCTCTGATTTGACCACTGCGTGACGGTGAGAAAAAGTACCTCTTTCTACATCCTGACCACTCATTCTTACATTAAAACCTTCTTGCATTAAAGAACCATAAGCTAGATGTTCTCCCATAGCCCAGTCCAGTCGGTCTTCATCAAACATTTTCTGACGTGTTTCTACAATCTTCTTTATTTTTCTAATGAAGTTGCGATCTTCTGGCAGCTTAGAAATAGTCGCAGTTATTTCTTCTAGAATTTTGCGATCTACACCAGTTTCTACCTGTTGCATCATTTCCACTTCCGTCGCTTGTTCAAAACCATTCCACTCATCTTGCATGAATGGTGTGATGATGGTATTTTCCATCTGGCGAGAAGTAGCAAGTTCTTCTTCTAGACGTTCTTTATATTGCTTTTCTAATTCTTTTACTTTAGAATTATTTATAATTCCTTCTTTAAGTAATCTGTCTGCATAAATATCACGTGGATTTTTATGCTTTCCTATCGCTTTATATAATTGTGGTTGTGTAAAACGAGGCTCATCACCTTCATTATGACCATATTTTCTATAACCTAATAAATCGATAAATACATCACGACCAAATTCCATACGGTAATCTAGTGCAAAATTCATCGCATGAACTACTGCCTCAGCGTCGTCTGCATTTACATGCAATACTGGAGATAGTGTCACCTTTGCAATATCAGTACAATACGTACTAGATCTTGCGTCTAGGTAATTAGTGGTAAAACCTACTTGGTTATTTACAACTAAGTGAATAGTACCTGCAGTTTTATAAGCGTCTAGTTGTGCCATTTGCACTACTTCATACACGATTCCCTGACCAGCAATTGCTGCATCACCATGTAATACAATAGGTAACACCTTAGAAAAATTCTCAGGCGTGTGCATATCTTGTTTTGCACGTGTAATACCTTCTACTACCGCACCTACTGTTTCTAAGTGAGATGGATTAGGTACGATATTAATGTTGATATCGTTACCATTATCGGTTTTTCTTTTACTTGTATATCCTAAGTGATACTTTACATCACCATCAAAAATATCTTGCTCGTAGTCTTTACCGTCAAATTCTGAAAAGATATCCTTTACAGGCTTTCCAAAAATGTTAGTCAACACATTTAAACGACCACGGTGAGCCATTCCTAAAACAAATTGATCCACACCTTTATCTGCTGCGTTTTCTATCAACGCATCTAGTGCAGGAATTAAAGACTCGTTTCCTTCTAGAGAAAAACGTTTCTGTCCTACATATTTAGTATGAAGAAATGATTCAAAAGAAACAGCTTCATTAAGTTTCTTTAAAATCTGTATTTTCTCTTCCTTATTAAAAGTAGGATGGTTATCATTTTTGTGCAACCAGTTTTGTATCCACTTCACCTCATCTGGCTTACGTATATACATGTATTCTACACCTATACTCTCGCAATAGATTTTAGTTAAATGAGCGACTATGTTCCTAAGAGTAGTTTTACCTACGCCTATTAACTCGCCAGAATCAAAAACGGTATCTAGATCACTATCAGAAAGACCGAAGTTGACCAGATCTAGTTTAGGTTCATAATTACGTCTATCTCTTACAGGATTTGTTTTAGTAAACAAATGACCTCTTGTACGATAGGCATCAATTAATTTAACTACTTGAAATTCTTTTTGCACATTTTCAGGCACCGCAACCGGTGTTCCTGAGTGCTCTACTATAAGATCACCCTCGTGGGCGCTCTCCATACCAAAGTCAAATCCTTGAAAAAAAGCACGCCATGACGGCTCTACTTGATCAGGATTAATTAAATATTCGTCGTAAAGTTGTGCGAACTGAGCAGTGTGAGCTGCATTGAGAAATGAAAACTTGTCCATATATGGAAGGAAATTTATCCTTTTTATCAATTGTTATGGCAAAAATAAAGAAATACGTTGTCATGGCATAAGGTTTTGTATATTTATAACACTACAATTTGTTAATCATTCTATCATGAAAACCTATTATTTTAAAAACATTATCATATTATCATTATTCGGTCTGTTTTCTTGCATTTCTTTCAGTCAGAATCAAAATGAATCCGAATTTTGGAAAAAAGTCCGATTTGGAGGAAATGTAGGCGCAAACTTTGGAAATAGCTACACATCTATATTAATCGCACCACAAGCCATTTATCAGGTAAATCAGTTTGTTGGTCTAGGTGCTGGTCTCAATTATAGCTATTCAGAATTTGATCCTAACAGTAATTCTAGCGTACAAGGTTATAAATCTAACATTGCTGGTGTTAGTTTAATAGCTATTGCGCAACCGCTAGATTTTCTCCAAGTTAGTGGAGATTTTGAATATTTACATGTGAATAGAAACTTTGATAATCCTGCTTTTGATGACACCTACTGGGTGCCTGCCTTATTTTTAGGCGCAGGATATCAACAAGGTAATTTTGTAATAGGTGCTCGATATGATGTCCTATATAATGATCGTAAAAGTGTGTATCAAAATGGCATACAACCATTTGTTAGGGTGCTGTTTTAATGAATTGATTTATAATTATACGGAGTTACTGCCTCAATCTAAATTGAATTTTACTCCATTCCCTCATAATAAAACCTAGAATAATACCTTGTTCTAGGTTTTTTTCTTGCACATCTGCCAGGTAATATAATTGTTGCAATTTAGGATCACTATCTTCTATTGCCTCGTTTAATAAAGAAACTAGAGCATCTAGAAATTCCTTAGGTTCATTAATTTCTATAGACTCATAACCAGATCGCTGTAAATCTTTATTTACCTGACTCTTGTACACCATAAAAACATGATGCCTATCTTCTAATTTATCTTGTAAAATGGTAAGCTTTTCTGACATATGTTGACTTTAAAGATTCAAATTTAATAGGTTACTAACACAAGTCCATTATTTTATTTCTTATTCTTGATTTATAATTTGTTTACGCTTTCGCGAAAGCGAGAAATAACAAAATCCATCTCAAGATGTCTACTTGATCATCGAGATACTTAAAAGAAGTAAACGGACTGACTTACTAAAGGACTTCCACCCATGCGGAAGATTTCATGACAAAAAAAGAATTACTCCATATCGCCGAATCCTACTTTGAGACCCAAGGCTGGAAAGCTTTTCCGTTTCAAAAACAGACTTGGGATGCTTTTCTATCTGGTAAAAACGGACTGCTCAACGCACCTACTGGTAGTGGTAAAACCTACGCACTTTGGGTAGGAATAGTTCTTAGTTATATTAAATCAAACCCAGATTATAAAACCAAAAATAAAAAAGGGTTAAAAGCGATCTGGATCACACCTTTAAGATCGCTATCTCAAGAAATAGCACAAACTTCGCAAAAATTTGTGGACGGTATAGGCTTACCATTTACGGTAGGAATAAGGTCTGGTGACACTACCACAAAAGAAAGGGCTGCGCAAAAAAAAGCCATGCCCGATTTGTTAATTACCACTCCAGAGAGCTTGCATTTATTGCTTGCCACTAAGGATCATGTAAATGTATTTAAAGATTGTAACGCCATTATTATTGATGAATGGCACGAACTACTAGGCACCAAACGTGGTGTACAAATGGAACTAGGCCTCTCTAGACTCTCAGGAATTAACAAAAACCTGCGTATATGGGGAATTAGTGCAACTATAGGAAATCTAGAACAAGCTAGACAGGTTTTATTAGGAGTGGATTCTTACCGCTATGACAATAGTGTACTCATCAAAGCAAATCTTAAAAAAGAAATAGAAGTACGCTCCATCATTCCAGAAACGATGGAGAAATTTCCATGGCGTGGTCATTTAGGATTGCATCTACTTGAAGATGTTGTAAAGATTATCAACAAAAGTAAATCAACACTGATTTTTACCAATACCAGAGCGCAATGTGAATTGTGGTTTCAGGCACTGATGCACAAACATCCAGAATTTGCTGGTGAGGTAGCTATGCATCATGGATCCATCAATAAAGAAACACGTATTTGGGTAGAAAATGCTATTAGAAACGAGTCTCTGAAAGCTTGTGTTTGCACTTCTTCACTAGATTTAGGAGTTGATTTTGCACCTGTAGAAACCATCATTCAAGTAGGAAGTCCCAAAGGTGTTGCTCGTTTTTTACAACGCGCAGGAAGATCTGGTCACCGACCTGGAGTAACGTCGGTTATTTACTTTTTACCTACACATGCGTTAGAACTTATAGAAGCGAGCGCTTTACAGGTGGCCGTTAAAACCCAAGCTGTAGAGGACAGACTGCCTTATCTAAATTGTTATGATGTACTTATTCAGTATTTATGCACGCTAGCGGTTTCTGGAGGTTTTTATCCTGATCATATATATCCAGAGGTAAAAGCTACTTTTTGTTATCAAGAACTTACTTATGAAGAATTTGAATGGTGCTTGCACTTTATAGTTTATGGTAGTGCTTCATTAGAATCTTATGATGAGTATAAAAAGGTCTCCATAGATGAGGATGGTCGTTATTTTATAAACGATCGCGGTATCGCCATGCGACATCGTTTACAAATGGGAACCATAGTAACAGGAACTAGTATTACTGTAAAATATGCTACTGGCGGTTACATAGGCTCTATAGAAGAGTATTTTATAAGTCAATTATCACGTGGTGATGTATTTGTATTTGCCGGTCGTACTCTAGAATTTGTGCGTTTAAAGGGAATGGTAGCACAAGTGCGTAATTCTTCAAAGAAAAAAGCAAAGGTTACCAGCTGGATGGGTAGCCGCATGCCATTAACCTCTCAATTAGGTGAATTACTAAGAGAAGAAATGCAGCATTTTCAAAGCGGTAAAAAGAGAACTCCAGAGGTAAAAGCGCTCAAAGACATTATTAATAGACAACAGCAAGAAAGCATTGTACCACAGAATCATGAATTCTTGATAGAAACGTTTAAAACTAGAGAAGGATACCATTCGGTATTTTATCCTTTTGAAGGTCGATTAGTTCACATGGCTATGGCAGGACTCCTGGCTTATCGCATGAGTTTATTACAACCTATTAGTTTTACGCTAGCTTATAACGATTACGGTTTTGAAATATTAAGTGACCAAGAATTTGATATGCAAAATGTGCTGGACAACAACCTCATCACATCAGACATGATTCTTGAGGATCTAGAAGCCAGTGTCAATGCCACTGAGCTTGCCAAAAGGAAATTTAGAGATATCGCTGTTATTTCTGGATTAGTATTTACCGGCTATCCTAACAAGGCAGTAAAAGTAAAACACCTGCAAAGCAGCAGTCAGTTGCTCTTTGAGGTATTTAGAGATAATGAACCTGATAATTTACTTTACCGTCAGGCATACACAGAAACCTACGAGCAAGAAATAGAAGAATATCGCTTGCGAGAAGCTTTTGAACGTATTGAAAACCAAACGATAGTATGGAAAGCTTGTAAACAACCTACTCCATTTTCATTTCCTATAATTACAGACCGCTTACGCGAAAAGTTATCTAGTGAAAAGCTCACCGATCGTATTAAGAGAATGCAGATTAAGTGGGAATAAAAACTAAACCGGTCTATATCCCTTACGAGTTTTCACTCCTATTAATCGCATTTCTTCTTTAAGAACTGATACTTGATCTTCAAAGGTTTTTCTATTTTCTTGTGCTTTATTACCTATGCGACCATATCTAGTAATGATATCAAATCCATCTACAGAAATTTCCCAAAACTTGTTACTAGAACCTTCTGAGAATTCATAACGTTTAAAGATTAAATTGCTACTAGATTTTTCTTCTTTTTTAGGTTTCAAATCCTCATCAAGTTCTAATAGATCTTTCTTTTCCTGAGGTTTTGCAGCTGGTAATTCTTCATTTACAGTAGATGAAATCTGCTCTTCAATTGGAGTCTCTAATTCGTTTTCAGATTTGTTCTCTAGTTCATTTTCAAGTTCGAGTTCCGTTTCGAGTTCAAGTTCACCTTCTAACCTTTGCATGATTTTTTCCATCACACGTTCTGGTTGTTCTAACCAGTCTTTGCTATAAACATGTTGCAGTTTCCAGCCGAATGCTCTTAGAACATCTGGTTTCTGACAGTATTGCTCCAAGATATTATCAGTTGCATAATGAGTAGAACGGTCTATTAATATCGCAAGTTTATAAGAAGTCGCCTCGTTTTCGCGCACAGCGATATCACATTTAAAATGAGATTGCCCAACGGCATCGTCTATCGTATAACCTTTGGCTTCCAGCTTTTCTTTCAACTGATTAATAATAGGCAGACGTTTAGTTTTCTCTGCTTCATCTTCGTGAGCATGTAAACTATCGAGAACAGAATTGGCCGCCATTAACTGACCATCAGATGTATGTTTTGCATACTTCAAGAACTTCTTAAAGTAATTTGCTCCTTCATTATAATCGTTCTTGATATTTTCTGCTTGTATAGAAGAAACGATCATCATATTTTGCTTTGCTCTTGAAAAGATAACATTAAGCCTCTTCTCACCACCGCGTCTATTAATAGGTCCAAAGTTCATAAACATCTTGCCTTGGTTATTAAACCCATAACAAATACTCATGATAATTATATCACGCTCATCACCCTGAACATTTTCTAGATTTTTGACAAATAAACCTATGAATTGATCTTCTTCTGTACGCTGGTATTCTTCTTCTAATTGTATACCGAATTGAGGGTCTTCTAACGCTAGTTTATCGAGAGCACTCTCTATCTCACTTTGTTGATCCATAGAAAAAGCTACAATACCTATACTTTTTTTAATGTCATTCATTAAGAAAGTACGTACCAAGTTTGCGATATAAGCAGCCTCATCTTTATTAGTACGTTTATGGTAAATAGCATTTTCCATATAATGGTAACTGATGCTGCGGCTCAAAACATCTTTATAATCGATTTCTTGATCTGGATCTATTATAGGTGCTAGTGGCTCAATACCAGCATTAGGTATGCGACTATCTGGTATAGTAAGTAGGTTTCTTTTATAGAATGCGGCATTACTAAAACTTATTAAACTCTCCCGACGGCTGCGGTAATGCCAGCCTAACATTACAGAACTCAATTTACGAGCCCCTTGATTTAATAAACTATCTGCATCGAGACTTATACCTATTTTTTCTTCTGTTTCTTCTTCGTCTTCTTCTTGATCGGTAACATTTGCACTGAAAAAGTTAGTAGGCGGCATTTGCATCTCATCTCCTACAATTATAGTTTGATGAGTTCTGAAAAGTGAAGGAACACCTTCTTCTACCGTGATTTGAGATGCCTCATCATAAATAACCACATCAAAAATAGATGTATCAATAGGCATAGAATCACTAACACTAAGCGGACTCATTAACCATACTGGTTTAAGTGTAGTCATAATATCTTGGGCATCTCCAGTCGCAAGTTCACGTATAGATTTATAACGCATGCTCTTACCGAATTCATTTTCTAGAATCCTGCGCGATGCATTGTATTCCTTTTTAAGAACTTTCTCTTGTTCTGTTAACTGTGCAGCCACAGACTCTGTAATACGCACTTTATTTAAGAATTTATCTCTAATCTTAGAACGTATAAATGCGACATTAGAATCGTAATAACTATCTAATAGCGAGCTTATTTTACGCACCGAATTCCCTAAACCATCTTCACTAGATTGAGAAAAAACAGGATCCTTTTCATAAACCTCTTTTACAGATTTATATGCGGTGTGAAAAGCAATATCATCTGTTTGCCAGTCTCTAGTACGTAAGTTCTCTTGCATCTCTGTACTCAATCCATGAAGTTGCTCTATATAAGGAGCAAATAACCCAAGAGTATGTACAGCAGCTCTTCCACGCTGTAATTGATCTTCTATTTGTACTAGCGTTTGTGCTCCATGATTAGAGAACAGACCTTCTAAATGATTATACAACTCATCAAATTGAGATTTAAAACTTAATAAGGAACGCACATAAGAAGTATGATCTCTAGTCGTCCATGCTTTGATAATATGATCTGGATTATCTTGCTGCTCTTGAATCCACTGATAATCTGTTACAAAATTAGTAAGACCAAATCTTTGTGCTGCCTCTTCTCGCTGCTCCTCTAACCGCTCTAACGCTTCATATTCTTCATTAAGCGATTTAAGCACACTACTTATTTCTGGTTTTATCTGGTGGGCATTAAAATTATAAGAAGCTTTTACCTGTCCTTTTAATTTATACCAGCCCGGATTTAGAAATTTAAAGAAACTACCGTCTAACTTCTTCCATTTTTGGAGAGCTGTCTTTGCGTCTGTATCATCAAATTTTTGAGTCCAGTTTTCATTCTCTTCTGTAAGTCGCTCGTGCAGTCTTCGCTGTTTCTCTAATTTTCTATTCAGGTTATCTAACTCTGACGCGGCGATGGTTTTTTTATCAAAAATACCTAAAGAATCACGCTCTACTATTCTCGCTACTTTCTCTGCAAAATCAAATTCTTGATGCCACGCCTCTATAGATTGTTCTTTTACCTCAACTTCTTGTTGATCTAACAGTTCTACCAGGGCATCTAATCCATCTGTAGCTTTTTCTATCTTCTCAAGCACCTCTCCTTTTACATTAGATGCCTGTAATATTTCTACAGCAACACCATTTAACGCGTAGTTTGCAATAGAACTGCCGTGGTCATTAAGCTTTACTTGCGAGATAAATTCTGTGATCCACGTTTCATTATCTGCCCATTCTTTATAAAAAGGTACATAAATCAACTCTTGATCTGAGAGCATTTCCTTTTCTTGATAATAAGCGATCAATACTTGATATAAATCGTATAAAGGCGGCTCACCATCTCGCATATTTATATGAAACTTTTCTAATTTACCTAGATGTGTTTCTATTTCTTGGATGGTTTTATCTCGCTTTCGCGAAAGCGTGCTCGTATTCATATTCTTTTTCATGAAAGCCTCATACGTATCTTTGAGGTTCATGATAAAAGCTTTTTTATCGGTTTGAGAATCGTGAATTAAGCAACACAACTCATCTAATTTTTTATTTTTTAAACGGTGAAAAACTACATCTAACGCTGCACGCTTTTCACAAACGAAAAGTACTTTTTTATCTCTTGCTACATAGTCTGCTATCAGGTTAGTAATCGTTTGTGATTTACCTGTTCCTGGTGGTCCTTGAATGATGTAATTCTCTCCAGATCGTGCTTTTAAAACCGCTTGCGATTGTGTTGGGTCGGACTGTATAATAGGATACAACTCTTCTAGACTGGTTTTTTTATAAGCGTCTAGATTAATATTTTTAGGCTGATCGCTGAAGAGCTCATCAAAAACATCATCTTTAATATCTGCTTTTAAGATCTCAGAATAATCACGTACAAGACTCATTTTACGGTATTTAAAATTACCTAGAGTCATGTTGCAAGTATCCACTTCCCACACCAGCGGATTCACCTTTCCATCGTTATCGGTATGGTAAAAACTACGCCTGCGCTCTGCAACAGCAAGATCTGTGTAGGGATTAATGTCTTCGTTAATGATGTATTCTAACTGGTTGTGTTTTTTGGCAATTAGATTGTTGAAAATTGCGAGACCTAACGGCTTCACATTTTCAGCGTCATAAGAATAGTCATAACTGCGAGTGCTTAAACCAGAATTACGGTTATTAAGTTTACGCTTTTTAAGTTTAAAGTTGCGTTTTGCAATTTTATGTATGAGCTGTATTTTAGGCTTATCGCGCCATTGTAAATCTATTCCTGTGCCGCCTAGAGCAATCTGGTTTTTTATACTTTGTACCAGCTCTTCTATGCTACTCGTTTCTAGATCTACAAAATCTGGCAAATCTATGTCATAAAGATCCTTGAGGTAATAACTCAAGACAGGATTCACCTCGGCCTCTGTATCATTTACCGTTAATTCATACTTATCTTTTATTCCCTTCTTTTTTGTGATAGAAACTGGCAGTAATAAAAGTGGCGAACTTATACGCTCGTCTGCGCTTTCTTTAAAATTATACCAGTGTAAAAATGCGACTACAACACGCAGCTGATCAAAACCGTATTCGTTCTTACTCTTGCGCGCTTCTAATCGTATTTTATTAAGTGCTGGAGATAAAAATCTATTTTGATCTATGTCTAGATAACGGTTAAGATTTATCTTTTTCTTGCTTATAAATTGAGTCTCTATATGACTATTCCAAAATATTAAATCTTTCTCATTGATATTCTTATAGTCCAACAACATAGGTACAGAGGACTCTGTAAGGTTTAAAAAACCACCTCGATCATTAAAATAGAGTAATTTATTTCTTCTAGAGATATCAAAGAGTCTGCGTTTTAATTTATCGAGAATATAACTGCCACGATCCGACAGATTTAGATTTCTAAAACCTTCTGTATCGGTAAGATCTACATAGTTTTCTGGATTAAAATCACGATAATTTTTAAGCTTTGCTATTATTTCTTCTAGACTAGGCGCACGATCTTCTCTATAAAGTGGTGTCATCTCCCTAATTACATGATGTATAGTAGGGTGCAAGTTTTTATTATAAAAATAAAGTCGCTCTCTGTTTTCTACAAAACGCTCTAACTCTTCTACATCTCTAAAATCTATACCATAGGCTACACTAGCTAGTATAAAACCTAATGTAAAAATCTCGGTAATAGGATCGTAATGACCAGTTTCAAAATCCCAGGTTTTATAATGCGGTAAGTATACTGGTTTTGAAATAGGAACATCTAGATCTTTATGAATCGCGTCATGATCATAAAGTCTATCACCATAATCATCTGGAGCATCTAATGGGTCGAGAGAACTTACCTCTTTATAATTTACACTTACCTCAACCGCATAACGTTGTTTAGGCTTCTTGAATACTTTATTAGACTGTGTGAAATTTTTTCCTTCAGATTCTGTTACCAGTATGCGACCGTTATAATCAATAGAATCGATAGAATAAATACCTAAAACTAGATTGCGCTCTCTAAGAAAATGTGCTTTTTCTAAAAGTGGTAATACTCTAGCTATAAAATCTGGTGTCGTGCTGCCTCCATGTTCTTTGACCTCATCTAGCAGACTGAAAAAACTTGCTTTATAATCACTCATTGTCGTAAATACTGCTATCTTGGTTCTCGGTTACAAGGCTCAAATCATTCATAGCCTCTTCCTTTAATTTCTTGAAATCTCTAATAGTCAGTTTTAACTCCTTTCTTAGAATACGCTCGTAATCTTCTTTTAACTCTAACAATTCTGACACCTCCAAAGTATGCGCGAGCGGTAATTTTTCTAGTGCGCTATCTATTCTAGCAAAGTCCAATAAGAGATAACATAAATAACTCTTAGTACTAGGTGTGGTGTGTTTCAGCTTTCGCGAAAGCGAACTCGTATCTATCTTTTCACTTCTATTAAAGTCTGGAAAAAACTGTTGTGCTAGATTCATCACAGCATTAGAATTGATCCATTGAGGCCTTAAAATAAGCTGTATAAAGTCAGATGTTAATGCTCGAGTCTCTTCTTGTTCAAAAATATCTAAGCTATTGATATCCCACTTCCCTTCTATTAACTTGTGTAGTTCATCTTCATAATCTTTAGAATTGCGTGCTTTTAAATCTAGAGCAATACTGCGCAAGTAGGATTCTGGGTGTGTTTGCTGGTTAGTAGATTCATCTTCCTGACTTATGATTTCTTTGGCCTGGTCTAGGTAACTTTGTGCATTTACGTCTGCCAGCCCTGTATTTAATTTGATGAGCATTTGTATAACCGTGTAGTGTTCTCTACAAGATTTAAAAGCACCTGTATCACAAAAAAGCTCGAGGTACAGTTGAAAAATACGTGCCGTTTCTATGATGCTATCCTCACTACGAGAGTCGTTTGCTAGAGCAAGAACTATACGTTGTGTCACCTCATAATCTCCATCTTCTATTTTAAAGAAAAGGTAGTGCGAGAGCTCGTGAGCTATTAAGGCCTTTAACTGTTTATCATCTAACAACTGTAAAACATTACCAGAAAAAACAATATGCGCTTCTCTCTCAATTACAGAAATACTTGCATTTACTTGTAGACTGTTGTTCTCTTGATAGAAAGTGACTTGTGCATCGATATTTAGGTCTTTACAAATAGCGTCAGATACACGGTATAAATTTGCATGACTATCTAGATCTAGACGGTAAGTGTTTTTAAGCAGATTCTTTTTAAAAGACTCTACTTGTTGTGCTTTAACCTTCTCGTCTTTAAACCATTGCCAGGTTTTCTTGCGACTTTTTAAATGGTCTCTTAGTTTTTTATGGTATGGAAAAGGTTCTAAAAGTGCCTTTTTATCTATTGCAACGTCGTCAGTCATTCAATTATATTATGTATTTCCCCTAGGCTTTAAAGTTAAGGAAAACGACGATGATTTTATTAATTGCTCTTATCAAAAATGGTGTAACGAATACCCCTCTTTGTTATAGGAGCTTATAGTTTATTTTTTTAATTGTAAAGTATCGATAAGAGTCGATATTTGATCTTCAATACTATAAGGACTTTGCATTCTAAAATATGTATCGTTTTCAATTTCGAAAAGCCTTCCTAGGTAAAGAGCAAAAAAATCTGGATCCAGATTTTTTTCATCATAAGCCGACTTGAATTTAGGATACATTTTTCTTCTAATATTAGGCTCAAAAGAATGATGAACCACTAAGGCAGGAATCATAGATTGAGATTCATTGAACACCTTTTTACTAGGATAATCATAGTTATCTAGATACCATTTGATTTTAGACAAATTAACGTCATCTGCTTCATCCATTCTATCGTAGTAGGCTTTTTCACTTAATTCAGTTTCAGATAAACCTTCTCTTACTTGTTGGTCAGATTCAAACACCTCTTGAAGAAATGCTTTTCTATCTTCCATAGTTTTCAATTCTTCTCCAATAAACGTTTGTGCAGTTTCTTTTTGCTGGCAAGAGCTTAAAGTTACTAGTAAAACTAGTGCAAAAATGACTTTTTTCATAAGGCAACTTTTAATACCTAAATATAAAAAGGGTGGAATTAACTCCACCCTTTTTTAATTATAAATAATATTTTCTTTTACTCTTCTTCTTCTACATATTCAGGATATAAAAATGCGTTATAAGGAAAACGCTTCACGTGAATCTCACGTACACGATCATATACTTTCTTACGGAAATCATCCATATTTTCCTTTTCGGTAGCTGAAATAAAGATCACGTTTTCACCCATTTTTGCCATCCATGTTTCACGCCATTCTTCTAATGAGTAATGAGCAGAAGTACGCTCTTCCATTAAATCAGTTTCGTCATAATCTTGAGCCTTATAAGCATCAATTTTATTAAAAACCATAATCATAGGCTTATCGGTCGCGTCTATTTCTCCTAAAATTCTATTTACAGAAGCAATATGATCTTCAAAAGATTCATGGGATATATCTACAACATGAAGCAGTAAATCAGATTCTCGGACTTCATCTAACGTCGATTTAAAAGACTCTACCAGCTGTGTAGGCAGTTTTCTTATAAACCCTACCGTATCTGTCAATAAAAAAGGCATGTTGCGCAGCACTACTTTGCGTACCGTAGTATCTAATGTTGCAAAGAGTTTATTTTCTGCAAATACCTCACTTTTTGCAACGGTATTCATCAACGTACTTTTTCCAACATTTGTGTAACCGACTAACGCTACACGAACTAATGCACCACGATTACCACGTTGTGTGGACATTTGCTTATCGATGGTCAGGAGTTTTTTCTTAAGTAACGTGATGCGATCGCGTACAATACGTCTATCGGTTTCTATTTCAGTTTCTCCAGGACCACGCATTCCTATACCACCTTTTTGTCTTTCAAGGTGTGTCCATAATCCTACTAATCGAGGTAAGAGGTATTCATATTGTGCCAGTTCTACTTGAGTACGTGCATAACTGGTTTGTGCTCGTTGTGCAAATATGTCTAGAATCAAATAGGTTCTATCAATAATTTTTGCCTCGAGAATTTTTTCAATATTCTTTTGCTGAGATGGAGAAAGCTCATCATCAAAAATAATGGTACCTATGTTATGTGATTGCACATAGGCTGCGATTTCTTCCATTTTACCCTTTCCTACAAAAGTCTTAGGATTGGGTTTTTGCATTTTTTGATGAAAACGTTTACTAACGGTTGCACCAGCGGTATAAGCTAGAAACTCTAACTCATCCATGTATTCATTAAGCTTATCTTCATTTTGTTGTTGAGTAACAACACCTACGAGGATTGCTTTTTCGTATTCGTGATTTTCTAATTCTAACATAAAGATTTTTAGACTATAACAAAGATACTTTTTTCCCTTAAAGCGAGCATACTATTTAATAAGAGCTTATGAAATGAAAAAAGTCGCATTACCAGCTGATAATGCGACTTTTAAAATAGATAAAACTTTAATTAGTTAGCTAAAATTTCTTTAGCATTAGTAATCGCCGTCATCGTGTGATCTCTTAATTCTTTAATCTCTACTACTTCTTGTTCTAAAACTGGCATTTTTTTATCAAGATCAGCTTTAGTCTCTGGAGATGGTTCACCATAAGGAAATTTCTCAGAATAGTCTGCCATCCAGTCCATCATACCGTCGTGAGATGCTTTTAAGTTACCTGCAGTTGCATCTAACTTCATTAATTGATCTTCACTTAACTCAGCTCCTTCTTTACTAGCAACTAGTTCTCCTTTAAGCTCCATAAGCTCTCCCATTTTAGGCATGATCTCGTCATGTACATCCATGGCCTCAGTCATAAGAAGGTCGTAGGCTTCTATTTGCTTTTGTAATGCTATCTCTTCTTTACTAGGCTCGTTCTTACATGAGGCAAGAGTTAGAACAGCTAGTAATAAAATATAAATTGAATTTTTCATAGTTTTTCTTTCAAAGTTAATGGAATAACTACAATCTAATCAATAGATTGTAGTTATTCTAGATATAAATTAAAATGCGTATTGCAATCCTGCAGTAAACACGTCTTGATTCTTAAGTTGTACACCGTTAAATTCTTGTACAATAGGTAAGCTATATTCTAAGCCTAATCTAAAACCTTTTAATGATCCAGAAGGCGCATAAAGATTAACACCTAGCCCACCATTTAACCAGCTACCACCAGAATTGCGAGTGTCTGCTGTAATAACCATAAGCGGATTCAAGTCAGGGTTTGCGCCATCAATATCCTCTACCTTAACTGCCTCTATACGAGTTGACACGCTTAACCAGTCCGTTGCCTTGTAAGCAGCCCAGTTATTCCAGTTTAAACGATCTCCTAGCGTATAACCATTATCGTTATCGCTGAATCTTTTTTCACCTCTCATTTGAGAACCCCAAGAAAAATTCTTGCTTTGTCCTAAATAAGTAACAGCAAGAATACCGCTATAAGTACCACTACCTACCTGCATAGGATAAGGTAAAACTACATCATTACCCATACTCGCAGGAATCACATCTTCATTATCGATAGAACCTGTAGGAATAGAAACTCCTAACTGTGCATGAAGTCTATAAGTAGGCTTCTTAAAAAACTGGTATAAAGCTGACAGTGATGTATCTCCTAATCCACTAGACTCTGTAGTAAAAGTACCACCCATAGCAGTTAAATGCTCCATGCTCATATCCATATACATAGTCATTGCCATAAGCGTTAACTTATCTGTAGGTGCATACATAGCACCTAGCATATGCATATTCATGGTCATCTCTGTAGGAGTAACCATATAATCGCCACCGTTAGGTAGTAAAACACTCTCAAAAGAAACATCTTCACTACCTCTTTTTAAATCCTTCATAGTAGTTGTGGCAAATCTATAAGAGAACATAAATTCTCCCTTAGCATGTGTATGGTCACCCATTACATTAATAGGCGCATGACCATCTGGTCGGTTACCATTGTAAGTATGTTCTGTAGATGTTGTGTTGTTATCGCTTTGCGCGAAAGCTGACATACCAGCAAGCAGTACAGCTATAAATTGAAATTTTTTCATAGTAATATATTTCTACTCACGCCTATTTCTTTTTAGAGGCATAAGTAATTAAGAGAATATCCCATCAAAGCGATGGCATAGAATAAGTAAAACTGAAGTAATTAAGAAAGTAACCTAGGAGGCGGATTGTAACTCCAAGACCTAGAGTACCTGTAAGAATTATGATAACTGAAGTTATTATGAATATGAGTACTGAAAACAGGTGTCAAATAATCATTATCTATTACCTGAAAAAAAATAGGGTAAAAAGCATTTGCCAGCTGTACAGTCTTAGAATTTGTACCAGCGTCTTCTTGAGCAGCTAGTGTAATTTGCTTGTTTAGATGGCACTTACCATTGCATTTTAATTGCGGTCTTTCTTTATTCACGCAATACTTTGCCACTATCACATCTATATTCATTTGAAAATAGAGATAATAACTCGCCTGATATGCTGGTCGCATGGCAAAAGTCATTAACATTAAAATTGCAAAAAGTGATTTGATAAAATACTATTTATTGCAAAGATAATTGACAGTAAGTAGTCGTTAAAATAAATGTGTTTTAAATTTCAAATAGATGTAATTCTATTCACCTTACTAAGACTTATTTTTGAAAATACTATAAAATAATCTAAAACAACACTTCATTGTTTCCTATAGCTTATCATTCTATCTACCAGCATGTGCTCCCAGACAGACATCGCTTTCCCATGATTAAGTATGAATTGTTAACTCAACAATTACTACATGAAGGAACAGCTACTGCTTCAGACTTTTTTGAGCCTAGCAAACTATGTCCTGATATAGATGTCTTAAGAGTTCATACCGATCAGTATCTTAAAGATTTAAAAGAGCTTACTTTAGATAAGAAAGCTATAAGAAAGACCGGATTTCCATTCAGTGCATTATTGGTAGAACGTGAGTTGAGAATTGCCCAAGGCACCATAGATGGCTGCATCAAGGCATATGATCACCGCATCGCTATGAATATAGCAGGAGGCACACACCACGCTTATACCGATCATGGAGAAGCATTCTGTCTATTAAATGACCAGGCTATCGCTGCAAGGTATTTGCAACACCACCATCTTGCTGATAAAATTTTAATTGTAGATCTAGACGTGCATCAAGGAAACGGCACTGCTCAAATATTTCAAAACGATGACAGTGTTTTTACATTTTCCATGCATGGTGCGGGAAATTATCCATTTAAAAAAGAACAATCAGATTTAGACATTGCTGTACCAGATGGATCAGGTGACGACTATTATCTCAACGAACTTAAAAACACATTACCAGATCTCATCCATCAAGAAAAACCAGATTTCATATTTTACCTATGTGGTGTAGATGTCCTAGAGAGTGACAAATTAGGTAGATTAAGTATGAGTCTAGAAGGTTGTAAAAGAAGAGATGAATTTGCGTTGTCCGCTTTCGCGAAAGCGAGATCACAAAATAACTCTTTCCCACCTATACAATGCAGTATGGGCGGCGGTTATTCACCAGAAATTAAAACCATTATCGAGGCACATGCCAATACTTTTAGAGCAGCACGAGAGATTTTTATGTAAAACCTCTCTTAATCCAGTTGGTTAATCATTTATTTGAGCCAACCTTTACTTTTAATACTACGAGCAAATAACCAAAGTGCCACTGATAATACAGGGACAATTATAAAGAAAGTACGGTCTGCAGTTTCCATCATGTTCCATGCATCTACAGAAAGGTCATAAATTCTACAAATTACCACGGCTAGTAAAGAGATTAAAGCTAGCATAACGGCTTGTTTTCTTTTAAACAATAACCCTACACAACAAAACACACCTGCAAATACCGCTATTCCATATGCCCAAGTATACCAAATCGGGAAGCTGGTATAAAAAGCGACTTGCTCGGCAGTATAATTCTCCATAAGAGTTTCTGTACTTCCCATAGCCTCGGCAGTCCATGCGCCGACACCCATAAGATTCCAAACTAGAAAGAGGATCGTCACGATCCAAAACCACATTTTAGGTTTAGTAGAGTAAGCCATAAGTTAAATATTTAAAGGTTAAGTTATAAATTTAATATATTCTTACTTAAACAACTAAAATACTAACTATTATTAATATTAAAGAACTAGTGACTACATATACTGTATTTAAAGAACAAAATAAATCTATCAGTTTCTTCTATGTTAAAAATTAAATTTTGTAGAAAATAAAAGTTTTGGCACTTTCTTTGACTTAAGATATGCGAACTTTGCAAAAGCATCGTTAACTACATTATGAAGACCAGACTGCCTTTTATTTTTCTATTTATTTTCATCACCTTTTTGAGCAATGCTCAAGAAAAAGAGACTACAGTAGAATTGCCATTAACTGATAATTGTAAAGTATTATTAAGTAGCAAATTAGATTTTCTAATCAATGGGAGTTTTCAAGATGAATCTAGTCTAAGAAAAGAAATAAGCCGTCTAAAGGAGTGTGGTTTAGATGAGTTTGATGTAAAATTCTTTGGCCGCATGGAGTCTATGTCTGCCATGTTGCGCAAGATGACCAAAGAGAAGCAAATAGAACAACTGACTTTTGAAGACTTATTTACTCAAATAGAAAAAATTAAAGCAACAAGCGGATTCAAACAAGTAAAGAAAATTACTTTACTATCTGAAACTCTTGCCACGCGCAAAGGAAGTCTCAAAAACTGGAATAAAGACATCAACCTTTTTCAAGAATTAGGCGCTTCAAAAAATGTGATAGGACAGGTTTATGAATATTTAGAATCTCACCCTGATAATACTAAAACGTATCAAGAGATTTTAGAATCTTTTAAAAAGTAATCCTGTTTCACAATAATAGATTGTTAATTAAAGCGTTTAAAATGAGAGTATAGAACTAACTAAAAGAATTTAATTAACGCATGTGGTACCATAAAATCAATCTCTGGTTCACCTGGCGAGTAATGCTCTACAATAGTTGTTTTTCATTTTTGAGTCTAGCACTTGCTAGGTCTATTACAGACTATTACACTACCATATTCATATTTCTTACTGCTGGATTTATAGTCGGTATTATAGGGCAACGTATTATTCATAAACGTGAAGAATACGTTTTTCAAAACCTAGGTATTTCTAATTTCCAACGCTACACTTTTGCCTACGTAGCACATTTAGTAATTGCTATAATAGCTGCATTATTAATCGCTCTAATTGAGTTGCTATATGTCTAGACTACGTGTACAAACAAACAACTCTAAAAATAGTTTTTGGCAAAAAAATGCCTTGTTGTCCCATATAGATTTAGCATTAGAAAAAAATAAAGTCCTAGGTCTGTTAGGTAGAAATGGCTGTGGAAAATCTACCTTAATGAATATCATTTTTGGTAAATTAAAAGTAAACGCTGTAGCGCATTACGACGGAAAAGCTATCCAATTAACAGATCATTTAAAACACCAACTTGTAGCCTATTTACCTCAAGAACCATTTATGGTAGGGTCTGTTACAGTAGTAGATGCCGTGCAAATGTGGTATCCAGATCCTGAAGATCAAGATAAGATCTTATATGAACCTATGATTCATAAGATGCATCATGTAAAAGTAAATTCGCTCTCACTAGGAGAGAGAAGATTTCTTGAATTCATGCTAGTCATACACACCGAAAGACCATTTATTCTACTAGACGAACCTTTTTCTATGCTCGCCCCACTTCAAATAGAACGTGTGAAAGAAATTATCAAAACAGTAAAACCTAGAAGAGGTATTCTGATGAGTGATCATTACTATGATAACGTACTCAAGATGTCAGACTCTTGTTATATCCTTAAAGAATCTACTCTAGTAGCTGTGGAAAATGAAGAGGATTTAAAAAACAATCTTTATATATAAGCTTAAACCAAAGTGCTATGAAGTCTTTTCACCTCGGCAAAAGTATTTCTATGCAATTTTACATTAGGCTTACTCATATGACTGTACTCTGTAAGAAGCTCTTCTATAAGTTCCTTTGCTGCCTCTGGCTTCTTGCGATCTATTAAAAATTGAGCTAAAACTAGTCGCTCTGGATAGTGAGAATATCTAACATCGAGAGATCTCAATTGCTTTTCGGCATTATTTAACTTACCTAATTCCTTATAAGATAACCCAAGAAAGAAATGAACCTTGGACGCTCTTAACTCTGAATTGGGTTTTAAAGATCTAGCGACCTCGATAACCTTATTATAGTTTTTAAGATGATAATGAGTTATCACTAGTTGCTCTTGTACATAGGCATCATCCTTATGAGCACCGCCCAAAACAGTCTCATAATTATCTAATGCTTTTTGATATTCTTGTTTATTAAAATAAGCATCAGCTAGTGCAACACGATTTGCAAAGGTGTCAGAAAACTTCACTTTATTAATAAGGTCGTTAATCTTTTTAGTCGGATTAATGACTGTAGTAATCTCGTCGGTAATTACTTTAGCGTCATTCTTCTTAAGTACATTAAGCACTAGATAAATAAGACTCCCTATAACCGGAAGAAGAAATATGATCGCATACCAATATACTTCACTTCTATTCTTATAGGCATGATAACAGCAAAATATCTGTACCGCAACAGTTAGATAATAAAAAATCATTTCTCAAGAATTAAATGCAACTGATTACTAAGACTACTTATTACGCTTTTCCCAATTCTTACGAGCAAGTTGTTGCATGTCTTCTACTTTATCACTCTCGTCCATAATCTCAAGACCTAACATACTCTCTATAACATCTTCCATAGTAGCTACACCTTGAATACTACCAAAATCATCTACCGCAAGTGCGATGTGTTCTTTAGTAGCGATCATGGTTTCAAATAACTGTGGGATAGGCAAACTAGCAGGCACCATCGTGATTTCCCTTTTTAGGTCTTCAAGTGTATTTGCAGGTTTGTCATTAATAATATCAGACAGTATATGATCCTTAAGAACATACCCTTTAATATCATCTCTATTTGCACCGAATATAGGAATACGAGAAAATCTCAAATCTTGATTTTGATCAAAGAAATCTCTAATAAGAGTAGTTTGTGGCGCCATAAACATAACCGACCTAGGAGTCATAATATCCTGCACCATAATGCTATTAAAATTCATTAAACTTTTAATGTACTGACCTTCTGTAGGTTCAAAAACACCTTCTTGTTCTGCTGTTTCAGTTATGGCAACAAAATCCTCACGAGTCATTGAATTCATGTGCGCACTTTTACCGATAGCCTTAGTTGTTAATTGGAGCACCCATAAAATTCCAGTCCATTTCAATGGGAAAATCATAAAATTAAGAGCACGCGTAGTAAAACCAGCAAGACCTTTCCAGTAGGTTGCTCCTATGGTTTTAGGTATAATTTCAGAAACTACTAGAATTAATACCGTCATAATTGCTGACACCACACCTACTAATGGAATTCCAAAAACGTCAGCACGATAACCTTCTCCTACTAATGCTTCAGCTTGTACACCGACTAGAATAGCACCTACCGTATGCGCTAGTGTGTTTAAAGTAAGAATAGCGATTAATGGTTTATCCACATCTTCTTTTAAGATTTTCAAAGAAGAAATATAAGAAGCACCTTCCTGCTCCTTTACCTTTACAAATGTTCCTGTGACACTTAACAAAACTGCTTCTAGTATAGAACACAGAAATGAAAAGAAAATAGAAACAACGGCATAGATAATAAGTAATGTCATGATAAGTTGATTTGATCACGTAAAAATAAACAATTCTACTGCTGTGATTATTAATTTGTTATTAAGACCTGATTTATTAGTCCTTTTTAATCTGTTCCCATGTTTTTCTGTTGATAGAGTAAACTAAAAAACGATCGGTAATTGTACTATCTATATAGTCAGACTCTAGAGACATGCCGTTGTGCAAAGCAACTTTTATGGAACCTATATTATCTTCATGAATTACAGAAACTAGACTGTTACCAAAATTCTTATCGTATCCTCTTTCAAATGCTAGGTCTCTCAACCTTACTGCAGCCTCTTTTGCAAATCCCTGTTTCCAGAAATGAGGTAAAATAGAATATCCTACTTCTAGTCTTTTTAATCCATTTACAGTCTGGACTAGTAAACCTGACTGACCTATAAATTCATTAGTCTCTTTATGTATCATCACATTCATACCACTAGTACCTTTATCATATCGCCAGAAAGCTTTTTCAAACCACACATCACATTGTTCTTGAGCGGTCAGACCTTGCTTCATCCCTAGAAACCGACCGGTATCCTCTTCTTTAAATATAGATAACCATGTTTGATAATCTTCTCTCTTTAAGAGTCTGAAAGTAGAACGCACCGTAGATTCTCCTGTAAGTAGGTAGTTCATATTATAAATCGATAAAAGTAATTGAAATCTTATTTAGGCAAACTACCAGTAAACAACCAAGCCTTATCAAAACCTAAGGCTCTTAATTTATTAAGCTCATTAGTTGCGTCATCACGATCTACAAAACTAGAAAATGCAACATTATGGAGACCATAAGAATTAACACCTATACGTTTTGCATCAAAACCTTTACGTTTTAATTGAGCAACACGCTTGTCTGCATTTGCAGGATCACGGAAAGCGCCAGCAACTACATGAAAGTTTTTTGTTAACGGTGCAACATCTATAGATATAGTAGGTAAAGGTTCATTAATTAAAAAACTTGCACTTTCTATAGTAGAATTCACTTTATCAGTAGACAACTGTTCTACTGCAAGGGCATCGGTTTTCACTTGAGTTTGATAACCTTTAAAACCAAGACCTAATCCTAAAAGAATAACACCTGCCGCAGCATAACGTATCCAGGAACCAGAATTAGTTTTAGCAGTTTCTAACTCTACAACAGCAACTTCTTCTACAACCATTTCTTCTTCAGCAACAGTAACCGGTGCAACTGGAAGTCTATCGATAGCAAATGTCTCGTGAGAAGTAAGGCCAAAAGCTTCTGGCAAATAATTAACCAGATACATAGGTGTAAACTGTAACGCCTTTTCATCATTACGAGAAAAACGACCTACCTTATGTATAGTTATTGAACCATTCCTATCCATTTCTTGATCTAGAAAACGTACATAATTACGTATCTCTTGAATAGACTCATCATAAGTCAGATTTGCAACACTTGCTATATAGTTAGCCAGTAACCCATCATTTTGTTGGATTTGAGCATTAAAACTCAATCCTTTTTTAGGTGGATATATAGTATGACTGCTAGCAAAATGTTGTGCAGGAACGCGACGCGAGATAAAAGCTCCAAAACCTGGAACAACTACACACTCGTGGCGGTACAATAAATCTGATATGTAAGTAGCGATTTGCATGTCACAAACATAAAAATTAAAACAAAACGATCAAGCACTTGGGGTAACTAGTTATTAAGAAATTGAGGTCAACGTATCTAACTCATTAATTTTTAACGTATCCGCTTTCGCGAAAGCGTAACTTTTTACATTCATTTAACCATAAATACCTATCAAAAACCCTTTATTTGTCGCTAAAAACAGCCTACATATGATCAACTTCTTGCTGCAACAAGTAAATGATAGCGGTCCTATTTACAAAGAAACCATAATGGGACGATTCCCTGTGGAACCATTCAACACGGCTAGCAACCTTATTTTTCTAGCCTCCATTATTTATTTCAGTATTTTAATTTATAAGTCAAAAAAGAAACACTGGTTTTTATCCTGTTGCATGCCTGTTTTCCTAGCAGGATTTATAGGCGGCACTATCTATCACGCCACTCGTAGTGATGAGTTTTGGCTCTTATTAGATTGGGTTCCCATAGTCGTGCTGTGTTTTGCCTGTTCTCTATATTTCATATTTAGGTCTCCAGTAAGTTCTTGGGAAAAGATCGCATTAGGTCTAGCTATCTTAGGACTAAACATCATCCCTAGAATATTACCTATACCCAAAGGTTATCGCAACTCTATAGGCTATATAGGTACCGGTATTGCCGTATTACTTCCTATTTTTCTATATGCCTACCGTCATAAATGGAAGCATTTTAAATTTATAGCATTTGCTCTACTTTCCTTTATTACCGCAGTTTCTTTCAGAACTCTAGATAAAAAATACGACATAGAGTTTCTATATATGGGCACTCACTGGTTGTGGCACACCTTCGGCGGTATCGCGGTGTTTTTCTTAATGAGATACATTTATATGGACAACGAGAATTCTGAGCGATATATGACTAGAAAGCACCTTAAAAATGATTAAATTTGCCAGCTTATAACGTGAGATCATGCTGGATAAAGTAAAAGAACATATTGAGAAAGTACAAGCCTTTAAAGCAGATTCTAAAGAGTCTATCGAGGCTTTTAGAATTGAATACCTAGGTAGTAAAGGATTACTCAAGGATTTATTTGCAAAGTTTAAAGAAGTCCCTAACGAGCAGAAGAAAGCATTCGGTCAGGCAATCAATGAACTTAAAGAAAAGGCCAAAGAAAAGGTTGAATCTCTAAAAGAAACTATAGAGTCTAAGGAAGAAGAAGCTGGAATTTACGGCGACCTTACGCGTACTGCATATCCTATGGAAATAGGTGCAAGACACCCTATATCTATAGTAAAAAACCAGATTATTGATGTATTCTCTCGCATAGGTTTTAATGTAAGTGAAGGTCCAGAAATAGAAGACGACTGGCACAACTTTACAGCACTTAATTTACCTGCACATCACCCAGCTCGTGATATGCAAGACACGTTTTTTATACAGACAGATCCAGATGTATTATTAAGAACGCACACCTCTAGTGTACAGGTGCGTTATATGGAAGACAATAAACCACCTATAAGAACTATTTCTCCAGGTCGTGTTTTCCGTAATGAAGCGATAAGTGCTCGTGCACACTGTATATTCCATCAGGTAGAAGGACTTTATATAGATAAGGATGTAAGCTTTGCAGACATGAAGCAGACTTTACTGTATTTCACTCAAGAAATGTTCGGCAAGTCTAAAATACGCTTGCGTCCATCTTATTTCCCTTTTACAGAGCCTAGTGCTGAGATTGATATTTATTGGGGTCTAGAAACAGAAACAGATTATAAAATAACTAAAGGTACTGGCTGGCTAGAAATAGGTGGTTGTGGTATGGTAGATCCTGCTGTACTTACTAATTGCGGTATCGACCCAGAGGAGTACAGTGGTTTTGCATTTGGTATGGGTGTAGAACGTATCGCAATGTTGTTATATCAGATAGGTGATATACGTATGTTCTTTGAAAACGATGTGCGTTTTCTCAAGCAGTTTTCTAACGCTTTATAAAATTAGTATCGTGAAATCACAACTCATTTTTGTTTACAATGCAAACTCTGGTAAGCTTAATGCATGGCTAGATAGCGCGCATAAAATAATAAGTCCCAAAACTTATGAGTGCAGACTTTGCGATCTTACTTATGGTATTTTTAAAGAAAATGCAGAATGGGCACGCTTTCGCGAAAGCGTAACTAACACATATCCATCGATAGAATTAAAGTTCTTACACATAGATGAATTTGAGAAAGAATATGCCTCAAAGTGGCTGCCTAAATATGAATACCCTTGTATTCTTTTAAAAACTCCTGAGACAGATTCTGGTTTTGAAATTTTTATGAGCGCTGGTGAAATGAATGAAATCACCACTACACCAGACCTTATTAATGCGTTAGAATCTAAAATGAAAGCTATTTAATAATGTAGTCGCGCTATCTTTTATAGATACTAATCAATACATCAATTTATGAAAAAAGACATCGTTATACCAGTGGTAAAGGACGTTTACATCGCTATCGTAAAAGAAGATAATAAAGAAAAAACAGCACAAGACTGGATCGTGTACTTAATTAATGACAGTCTAGAACCTATTGAATCTATCATGATCATGAGTCGTGGTAAACATGAAGACGGTCGCAAGACATCTACATTTAGACACGCCTTCAAATTAGTTGCAGCAAAATCTGCTTTAAAAGTAGAACTGATCATGGAAGACGTATTTCCATTTAAGAATGAATTTATTCTCACTTATTTTATTGGACCTACTCTATATGACCGTGTATTTACTGCAGCACCACACTCTATAAGTGAGGACCATTTCACTGCTTTACCAATAATGAAACAAGAAGGTATATTACTTTCTTAAATTGCTATATTTTTCATTATAACCCCATTATAAGGATCAATTTACACTGTTAAAAACAGTTCTAATTGACTTATTTACAAAACCTTAAACACCTTAATTAATATTTAATTAAGGTGTTTTTGATTGAAATCATCTTGTTTTCACAAAGTGTCTTAAAAAAGGCTGTTTTAGGTTAATAGAGCGTTAAAACACGTTAGTTAGAAAACCATACGCATACTAAGCGAGTATATCATACGTATTAACGACATAACTAAAACAAACAATTATGAAAAAGTCAAATTTTTTGAGCATAGCGCTCGTAGCAGTTGCATTATTTGCAGGACAATCAACATTTGCTCAAGAGAGTAAAATGAAGAAAGAAAAAACAGTAATGGTAGGTGGTGCTGCAATGTACCCTTCTAAAACAATTGTAGAAAACGCTGTAAACTCAAAAGACCACACAACTCTAGTAGCTGCTGTAAAAGCTGCAGACCTAATAGATGTACTATCTAGTACAGGACCATTTACTGTATTTGCTCCAACTAATGCTGCTTTTGAAGCATTACCAGCAGGGACAGTAGAAACTCTTGTAAAACCAGAAAACAAAGAAAAATTACAAGGTATACTTACTTACCACGTAATTGCAGGAAAATTTAATGCTGCAGATGTAGTTGCATTAATCAAAAAGAACAACGGAAAAGCAGTTGTAAAAACAGTAGCAGGATCTGAATTAACTTTATCTCTTAGTGGTGACAAAGTAGTTGTAACAGACGCAAACGGTGGTAGCGCAACTGTTACTATTGCAGACGTAGCTCAATCTAACGGTGTTATACACGTAGTAGACGCAGTATTGCTTCCTAAAATGTAAATCCCTATTTATATTTTACAAGAAATCCCAAACTTTATAGGTTTGGGATTTTTTTTGTTATTAAAACTAAACCTTCTTACTCGACAAATCTAGGATCAGTAGGCATGGTTGTATTGCAATTATCACAGGTGCGCAATTCTTCACTTGCATAAAACTCTCTAAAACGTGGCTGAAAATCTTTTTCTATATCTTCTAGAATAAAAAATGTCTCGTGTAATTTATGATTACAATTATCACAATACCACAATAAACCATCTACTGCACCAGCTTCTAGACGCTTGCGTTCTATTACCAGACCTATAGAGTTTTCATGACGTACAGGAGAATGTGGCACTTTAGCAGGATGTAAGTACATATCACCAGGCCCTAATTTCATAGTACGCTTCTTACCATCTTCTTGAATATAAACCTCTATATTACCTTCTAATTGGTAGAAAAGCTCTTCAGTTTCATTATAATGGTAATCTTTACGAGCATTAGGACCTGCCACTACCATTACTATGTAATCTCCTGCATCTTTATACAGATTCTTATTACCTACTGGTGGCTTTAAAAGATCTCTATTATCTTCTATCCACTTATTAAGATTAAAAGGTGCTTGAATAGCCATTTTTTATCGTTTTTTAGAAATTAAAGGTACGTAATTATTATAAGCAAGGACAACCAAATTGATCAGCATACACGTTCCACAAGACTTTAATATCTTTTCCATCTACCCAAATTAAAGAACGTCCAGGAGCATATAATTTACCGTTATCTTCCCAATTATCATTGTAAGTAAAGTATACATTTGGATAACCTTTTAAAGCTGCAAATGTTTTGTAATTTTCTAATTCTGCTGGGCAATCTAAACATGCATCATGAAATGACTTAGTTATTAAACTATCAATATTTTGATCGCTTTTGTAATCTAATTCTAATTTAAAAGGGCTGGCGATCATTAATTTTTTTTGATCTTTTTTAGAAAATGAATACTTCACATATTCTAAACATTCATCCATATACAAGTGAATAGAATCTACTTTCGTTTCAAACCTAGAATCAATAGAATGTATAAATAAAGAATTGTTATGCTCTGCGTGCTTTGAAATAGCTCCATCGCACTCATAACTTAGAAATTCTGCAAACGGAAATTCTACATCTTTATCTTTAAAAAAAAGATATCCTTTATTAGAAACCCTGTATTCCTCTTGAGTTCTATCATGTTGAAAATCTTCATAAATACCAGCTTCAGTATTATTCTCGCCAATAATTGCAGCAATAGGTTTTAAAAACTCATATTCATTAACTTCAATTTTTGACAACGAATTCAGAAATTGAGTGTTCACTTGCGGCGCATCCACATTTTGTTCTACAATAAGTGAAATTATAGAATCTAATTGCTTTGCATTAAAACGAGATCTATGATAAACATCATTACAATCTATACCAGCTTTTTGAGAAGCTATAGCTGTATAGTCTATTTCTTCATTAGCTTTTATCTCTTGATTTTTAGGTATAGAATCAACAGCTTCAGCATCAATAACACGGTCCGTATTCCCAGACTGTCCACAACTAGTGACTATCAATAATAGCAATACAAGGAATACTTTTTTCATATAATTATTTTAACTCTGTTTTAATCTCTGCCATTAATTCTTTTCCTCCTTGAGAAAGAACTTTTTGTGATTGCGCTTTCGCGAAAGCGATACATGCATCTTTATCTACATTATCAAACCATGGCATAGAATCACTAACATCTATACGTTGCTTGCCATCTAGACTCATCAATGTACCTTTAAACGATAATTGATCATCTTTCACAACAGCAATGGCACCTATAGGCGCGGTACATCCACCTTCTAGATCTCGTAAGAATGCGCGTTCCATATCTACACATACTGCAGTCTGTTGATGGTTAAGCGCCGCAACAGCAGTTAAAACTTCTTTATTGTTTCCCATAGCAGTGATCATCATCGCGCCTTGTGCTGGTGCTGGGATAAAACTATCTAGGTCAGTATATTCAAAACCGTAATTTGCTTTTAATTTTGCTAGGAGACCTATGCGATCCAGACCTGCTTTGGCAAATATGGCAGCACTCCATTCTTTATTAGTATGTAGCTTAGATAATCGTGTGTTTACATTACCACGTAGATCTACCACATTATGATGACTGTATAAATCTAACCATTGTGATCTACGACGCAAACTACCAGTCGCGATGGTAGTTTCTTCATCTGGATTAAAATTACTTTTATAAACGAGAATATCCTTAGAAGACGCGCGTTCCATAACCGCTGCTTGGACCATTCCTTTAGGCAATTGTGTAGGAACATCTTTTAAACTGTGCACGGCAATATCTATTTCTCCTTTTACCAGCGCCACATCTAGTGTTTTAGTAAAAATACCAGTGATACCCATTTCATACAAAGGCTCTGTTAAGTTAAGATCTCCTTGAGATTTAACAGGATGCAAGATCGTTTTATGTCCCAAAGCTTCTAGCTGTGCTTGCACTGTTTTTGCTTGCCACATAGCAAGCTCACTATCTCTGGTTCCTATTCTTATTATACTAGACATACTTTTAAATCTATTTAAAAAATGTGGTTTTTAATTTAAGTTTTTCAGCGTGGTTTTCTAACCATGTTCCTAAAAGCACAAATATAACTGCAATAAATAAGGAATGAGCTAAAACTAATGCTTGTGTACCTAACATAAGGTCTATCTCAGCAGTGTGCGTAGGTGGTAAATAATCGCGATGTATAGAAGTCACTATAATAACCCAACGCTCCATCCAAAAACCTATATTAGATAAAAGACTTACAAGGAAAAGAATCCATACTTTACTGCCCGCCTTAGGAATAAATAATACTAAAGGAAGAATCAAACTTCCTAACAACATTATTATATAGAAAGAAGAATAAGGACCGTTTAATCTATTTAAGCTAAAAATTGCCTGGTCCGTAAAAAATGAGGTGATTACCAGTAACCAATTAAATAAACAGTTAATTAGAATTAAAAACCTCATTATTTGTAAGGCAATCTTACTCGATATTTTTGGTAGTAACGATAGGAAGTAGATAAATAGAATAATAACAAAGCCCAAACGAACGAAGTTTGCATTTATAAACTCTTGAATATTTGAGAGTATTTCCATAACCAGAATCTACGGTTATTAGGAATTTATTTGCTCTAGCTTAAAAACCTTATTTAGTAACTCGATAGCCTCTTCAGTACTTTCTTCTTCATTGCGCAAATGATTTGCAAAATGACCGGCTATTTTCTGTATAATTTTATCAGCAATAAGGTCTGCTTGTTCTTGATTAAAATCAGTAATTTTAGTCCTGTTGCTTTTAATTTCTGCTTCTTTAAGAGTAGAAAGCTTTGTTTTTAAGGCATTCATAGTAGGTGCAAAACGTCGTGATTCTTGCCATAATTTAAACTCGCTATGTATCTCTTTAATAATTTGGTGCGCTTGTGGTATAAAGTTCTCGCGATTTTGAAGGGTGCGATTAGTAATTCTAGAAAGCTCATCTAGATGCACTAGATTTACATTACTTAGTCCTTTTACATTCTCGTTTACATTCTTAGGAATAGAAAGATCTAAAATCAATAAAGGTTTATTGGTAAATATAAGATCTTTAGAAACCGTAGGATTTTGCGCTCCAGTGGCCACAATAAGAAT
Source organism: Nonlabens sp. Asnod2-A12 (assembly GCF_045063745.1). Lineage (NCBI taxonomy): Bacteria > Pseudomonadati > Bacteroidota > Flavobacteriia > Flavobacteriales > Flavobacteriaceae > Nonlabens > Nonlabens sp. Asnod2-A12. Next base: position 1,966,369 of record NZ_JBEFOB010000003.1, read on the forward strand.
ATCTGTTTGAGCAATTTGCTCTTCTAATTGCGCATAATCTTTTACAACTAGGTCAAATTTACCTGCAATACGCTCAGCTTTATCCTTTGTCCTATTAATAAGAGTAATCTCCTTATTATCAGTGTGTTTAATAAGGTTTTCACAAGTATTGCGTCCTATTTTACCGGTACCGAATAAAGTTATATTTTGATTAGATCCTTTTTCAAAATTCTCTAAGATGTACTGCACACTAGCAAAACTTACAGATGTTGCACCACTACTTAAATCGGTTTCTGTCTTAATGCGCTTACTAGCTTGTATTACGGCATTAATTAATCGCTCCATATAAGGGTTGACTAATTGATACGATTTTGATTTCTTAAAAGACATTTTAAGCTGACCTATAATCTCAAAATCTCCCAAAATCTGACTATCCAGACCAGTTCCTACTGTAAAAAGATGGTCATTTGCAGCTTCATTTTTATAGATGTAAGCTATTTTCTCAAACTCTTCTACCGTTCCATGAGAATGCTCACATAACAATTTAATTAATTGAAAAGGATGTTGAGCAAATCCATACAACTCTGTACGGTTACAAGTAGAGATTACAGCTAGAGAAGGAATACCTTCAGCCTTAGCCTGTATCAGCAGGTTATCAATAGCGTCTGCACTCAATGAAAACGAGCCACGCGTGACAGCGTCTGCCTTGCGGTAACTAATTCCTATTGCGTAAAATGTGAAATGTGATGCTGCTGCCGCGGCCATAAATTACTTTCTGTAGTAGTCGACAAAATTAACAGAGGATTGGCTTTAAAAATAACGCTTAACGATCCTTTTTCGTCGCTATGAGTTATCTTTGCTTTATCAAACTGTATAATAGACTATTGATGGTGCTTATCTCGCTTTCGCGAAAGCGGAATAACACTTATTTAGAGTCGTTTTAAATAACAATGAAAATGGAAAACATCGCTAAAGGTGCTGGAGAGGTAACTATCATAGAAGACGGATTTCACGTCATACGTTTAAAAAATGATAGTGCAGAAAAAACAACTTTTTCACATCATGTCGATAGCAGTTTTTTACAGTTTCACTACTGTCTTAAAGGAAGCGTGCAACTAGCTTTTAATGAAGGTAGTTACAAACTAGATTTAAAAGAACAGAATTCCTACTTGCTATATAATCCGTCACGCGACTTACCTATGGACTTAAGTATAGCGCCTAACACATGGTTTATATCTGTACTGGTTTCAATTAAGAAATTTCACTCTCTTTTTTCTCCAGACGCGCAACATGTTAGTTTTTTAAGTGCCGATAATAAGGATAAAAAATACTATGTAGATGGAAAAATATCTCCATCTATGGCTGTTGCCTTGCACCAGTTAATGAACTATAACCTCAACGATACAATAAAACAGCTTTACTTTAAAGGTAAATCCTATGAGTTACTATCCTTATATTTTAATACCGAAGAAGAAGCAAATCTAGAGGCATGTCCATTTCTAGCTGACGAAGAAAATATGCGCAAAATAAAACGCGCCAAAGAAATAGTAATAGAACGCATGATCGATTTACCTTCTCTACAAGAGCTATCTATAGAGATAGGGTTATCTCTTAAGAAATTAAAAGAAGGTTTTAAAGAAGTGTATGGCGATACGGTTTTTGGTTTTGCACTTAGTCATAAAATGGATTATGCTAGGCAGTTGCTCGATAGCGGCCAGCATAATGTAAACGAGGTAGGCCTAAAAGTAGGATACTCTACTGGTAGTCATTTTATAAGTGCATTTAAAAAGAAATACGGAACAACGCCTAAGAGATATATATCTGGGAAATAGATGGAATTATAGATTAGGTGTTTTAAAATCAATAAAAGCCTTTTCCCCAGCCCTGAAGGGTGAGGTTTCTCGTAATCCAAATAAAAAATAAATGTTTCCGCTCCCTTTAGGGTTGGGGAATGGAAACATGAAACCCAAAACCAAACCTTTTCCCCAGCCCTAAAGGGTGAGGTTTCTCATAATCCTAATAAAAAATAAATGTTTGCGCTCCCTTTAGGGTTGGGGAATAGAAACATGAAACCCAAAACCAAACCTTTTCCCCAGCCCTGAAGGGTGAGGTTTCTCGTAATCCAAATAAAAAATAAATGTTTCCGCTCCCTTTAGGGTTGGGGAATGGAAACATGAAACCCAAAAACCAAACCTTTTCCCCAGCCCTAAAGGTTAAGGTTTCTCATAATCCTAATAAAAAATAAATGTTTGCGCTCCCTTTAGGGTTGGGTAATGGAAACATGAAACCCAAAAACCAAACCTTTTCCCCAGCCCTGAAGGGTGAGGTTTCTCGTAATCCAAATAAAAAATAAATGTTTCCGCTCCCTTTAGGGTTGGGGAATGGAAACATGAAACTCAAAAAATTTGAACATAAAAAAAACCGCCTGCGAGCAAAGACTGCTCAACAGGCGGCTTCCAACCAACCAAATCTTAAATCAGTTTTACCTGATTATTTTTTATTTTCCATTGCTCTATTATAATCGAGCATTCTATTCTTTGTACTATTAACGCTAGAAGCGTTTTTTAATTGTATATAACCACGACCTTTAAATCTATAAGTAGTACCGCTATCGATATGATACATTTCTATAGTCCTATCATCTACGATGTAAAGATCGAAATAATCATTCCATATAAAATCATAACCTAACGTTAATTGCTTGTTAATACTTCCTGGAGACTGATCGCGGACGGTATAATCACCACTGTAGTCCCAAAACAAACTACTTGAGTTTAGTCCGTTTCTATCTTGAGAACTTTCAAAAATATCTTCATTATTTCCTGGAAAGAATCTCAGGTAGTTTTCTCTGTCAAAATCATTGATAGCCCCAACATTACTGGTATAAACTTTTTCCCAAGCTTGATATTCCTGTAAAAAATACTGAACGTTGTCATAAAACAACTGATCGTAATCAAAGTTTGCCCTATCATAACCGTCTAGAAAATATCTCGTATTGTTATGTAGATCTCTTAGTTCTAATCTGTCGTATGCCCTGACTATGACTTCAAAATCATGCAACCCATCTATATCGTGTAAAATAGCAAGTTGATTATTAACCGCATTATAAGAACCTACATCTATTCCTAACCCTGCGCCTGCACTTCCTACACCTACTAGGTTATTATTTGCATACACAGTTCCAAAATCAAAACTTAACGTAAACGCTCGAGTCATAAATGGCACATTAGGTGTTCCTTGTGTACTGTTTAAATCTACGTACCATACCTCGCTAGAAGCAAGCACTTCATTTAGTGTAGGAGCGTTATATCCGTCACCTATCACTATTTCTGTATCACAGCTCGTTAATGAAAAAGCTAGTAATGCAGATGCTAAAAAAGTAGTTATTGCTTTCATAATAGTAATATTTAAAAGTTACTTAATGGTTTTCTAAAACCATGCCGTAATTTCAAACTACTGATTTAAAGCGTTTTGATAGTTACGCTTTCGCGAAAGCGGAATAACATCAACCTACTATTTAACCATAAAACACTAGAATATATTAAAACCTGTAGAGTCTTGAGATTGCTCTAGGTCCTGTTCTTGATTTTCATTCTCATCAATTTCTACAGCATCTTCACCGCGTAATCTTCTATCTACACGGTCTGCCTCTTCAAGAATTTTAGGCAATAAGAATGGAGCAAGTGGTTCTACATGCTCATAAACGATGCTTTGTTCTTTAATATCCTTATCAATGATATGAAACTCACCACTTGCCGAATTAATAAACATTAAAATCACACTAGCTAGAAATCCCATTTTCACAATGCCAAAGGCGGCACCAGCAAGTTTATTAATAAAACTAAGATTAACGGTTTTAAGCACCTTAGTAATTAATTTACCTACATAGGTAATTACAAATATGATAACCAGGAAGGTGACTATAAAACTAGCGATAGTAATATAAACGTCATCCCATTGCACCTGTTCTCGCAACCAGTCACCAGCATAGTTAGAAAAGTAGATGGATCCATAAATAGCAGCAACTAGCGCTATTAAAGATGTTAGTTCTACAAAAAAGCCATTTAAATAACCTTTATAAAGACCTATTAATAAAACAATGCAAATAATTATATCTAACCAATTCATCGGGCTAAGTTAGTTAAAATTGCCGTTAAGCAAACTCATAGTCGCATGAGATCCTATCAAGACGGTTTAACTAATCAAGTGCGCCTTTCATAGTACGAGAGTGAATGCATATCTATTGAGTATAGATATAACAAGAGGTTATAATTAATTTTCACATCTCAATTACATATTCATTTAACAAACTCATCCATGAAAAATTTATTTAAAACATCCCTTTTAATTTTCATATCCATCCTACTTTTTAGTTGTGACAATGATGATGGAATGGCCGATAATCAAAACGTGTGCACCTATGAAGGTCTTACCTTTTTTGACGGCACTACACAAACACTTATCCCTGAATCACAATTAACTACCGAACTTTTTCTTAACGGTAGTGGTAACGGTATACCAGAAATAGAGGTTTATGAAACAACTAACCCTGGCAACATATGGTTACTTACTAAAGCAGTAACAGCCAATTCTAGTGACGGCGGTACGCTAGGATTAGGTAATACTAATTACACGGTAGCGGTAACCTGCCAGCGATCTGGAACTGCAGTAGGAGAAGAATTCAGATTTGACGTAGTAACGGCAAACGGCCTAGAAGGTGAATTATGTGTCGTTCTAGATGCTATTATTCCATAAATACTGACACTCCACGACTCTATTTGGAACGAAAAAACGGCACAGATTTAAAAATCCGTGCCGTTTTTTATTTCTAATTAATTTATTTGAATACCAGAATAACCGTTTACCGATCAATAAAACATATAACTCTTATCAATCTTATTTCTTCTCTATATCATTTTTCTTAAATAAGGATTTTAAGACTTTATAGCCCGAAAACAATCCTATTAAAAAACAAGTTCCAGAAATAAAATATTGTTGTTCTTCTAAGTATTTTAACCCTGTTAACAGTCCAAAAATTAACCATAACAAATTAGTCAATGTTTCACTATTTACAATTCTTTTAATCATAATAAGTGATATATAATTAGATCTTTCTCAACCACTCACTCATACTCACACGCGACTCTAGATAATTTTTAAGATCTTTAATCGCTACACGTTCTTGTGTCATGGTATCGCGATCTCTTACCGTTACTGCATGATCTTCTTTAGTATCATGATCTATCGTTACACAATATGGTGTACCATTTAAATCATGACGTGCATATCGCTTACCTATAGAATCTTTTTCTTCATAAGCTACGTTCATAGACCATTTCAGTTCATCTACGATTTCGTTTGCTATTTCTGGTAGTCCATCCTTTTTTAATAATGGTAAAATAGCCGCTTTAACCGGTGCAAGAACGGCAGGTAATTTAAGAACCGTACGCTCTCCACCACCATCTAGTTTCTCATCTACTAGAGAATTAGAAAACACAGCAAGAAACATTCTATCTAGACCTATAGAGGTCTCTAGAACATAAGGAACATAACTCTTGTTATCTTCATGATCAAAAAACTGTAGTTTTTTACCACTGTGCTCTTCATGTGCTTTTAAATCAAAGTCTGTACGAGAGTGGATTCCTTCTAATTCTTTAAAACCAAATGGGAAGTCAAATTCGATATCAGTCGCAGCATTTGCATAGTGAGCCATTTTTTCATGATCGTGAAAACGGTAATTCTCATCACCCATTCCAAGAGATCTGTGCCACGCCATGCGCTTTTCTTTCCATATCTCAAACCACTTCAACTCTGTACCTGGCTTTACAAAATATTGCATCTCCATTTGTTCAAATTCTCGCTGACGGAAAATGAACTGACGTGCAACGATCTCGTTTCTAAAAGCTTTACCAGTCTGTGCAATCCCAAAAGGAATCTTCATACGACCAGATTTCTGTACATTTAAAAAGTTCACAAATATACCTTGAGCCGTTTCTGGTCTAAGAAATAAATCTGTAGCAGTGTCTGCACTAGCACCTATTTTAGTACCGAACATAAGGTTGAACTGACGTACATCTGTCCAGTTTTTAGAACCTGTATCAGGGTCTGCTATTTCTAGTTCTTCTATTAAAGCTTTTACACCTTCTAGATCTTCAGCCTCTAGCAATTGGGCTAGTCTTGCTGTAGGCTCCGTAGCTTTTTTCATGTAACCCACCACACGTGGATTAGTCTCAGCATACATTTTTGCGTCAAAATCTTCACCAAAGCGTTTTGCCGCCTTAGCTATTTCTTTATTTGCCTTCTGTAAATGTTTCTCACAGTAGTCCTCCACGAGCACGTCTGCACGGTAACGTTTTTTAGAATCCTTATTATCGATCAATGGATCATTAAAAGCATCTACGTGACCAGAGGCTTTCCATACCGTAGGGTGCATAAATATCGCCGTATCTATACCTACTATATCTTGATTTAATTGAGTCATCGCTTGCCACCAGTATTCTCTGATGTTTTTCTTTAACTCAACTCCATTCTGTCCATAATCATAAACGGCACTTAAACCGTCGTAGATTTCACTAGATTGAAATACATATCCGTACTCCTTTGCATGAGAGAGTACTTTCTTAAACTGATCTTGGTCGTTGTTCTTTGCCATAGCTGCAAATGTAAAAAAATGTGATTAGTTAACGTTGTGATTTTGTGTATTTCGCTTTCGCGAAAGCGAGAAAAAAATCAATTATTTACTAGTATCTAAAACTGTTGATTTATCAAACTCTTTATTTAAACCTAGCAGCGGAAAGGAATACAAAAAAAGGTGTAATAAAACATTACACCTTTAAAATATAGCATTGTGTTTTTAAAATTACCTCAGTGTGATCTCATTACTACTCACACGTATAGGCCCATTATAAAGATTTACTCTATAACGTCCTTTGATAATATTATCTTCGTTTGCATCTACTACCTCACAAAGATCTAGCTCTTTACCTTTATAATTAAATTGTACTATCTTAGAATAAGTCAATTCTTGACCATCAAAAACTTGTTTCTTATTAAGACCTAGCACATTATTATCTGGATTAATTACTTGCAGGTAAAAAGAAGTGACTCCAGTACTAGCAAGTGGATTTTCTGGCAGTGTAAAACATACTTTTATATCATCTACTCTACGCGCTCTATCGTTTTCTATTTGCTTACCTGAACTTCTTACTATAATTCCTACCGGTTCAAAATTAGTAGGTACTAACGCAGCTGCACGAGCCATGTTTGCATTCATGTTCTCTATGGTCGAATTTTGATCCTGATTTTTTAAGATTTCACTATTTAAAGCCGATAGCGTACTATCATTAACCTTGGATAGGTTTTGATTCACTATTTCTAGAGTATGTATTCTATCCTGTAATAAATCACGCTCTTTTCTAATATTAGATAATTCGGCACGCATTCTAGACAGCACTCTTACATCTGTTTCTAACTTACCGACACTATCTACTAGTCTTGTAATGCGATCTCTTGCATCGACTAGGTCTGCATTAAGGGCGTTACCCTTATCTATTTCTATACTATATTCCGTAGAGATGTTCTCTAGTTCTTTTTGAATTTGTGCTTTTTCATCTTTTAAAGCTACCTTGATACCTTCATTTTCTTGATACGTACTATAGGACCACACTCCTAATCCTATGAGTACCAACAGTAAAACTGCTAGTAAAACTTTAAATATTCGGTTATCTTTTTGCTGTGCCATGTTGGGTTGTTTATCTTTAGAACGTAATTATACCTATTTCAATTATAAATATCGCCTATAAATCATGTGCTTTAAAGTTTAAACTCGTTAAAAAAATATCGCGTAGTAATGACTATGCTAGATTATTTCTACCTTTTTAAACTTCGCATCAAATAGATTTATTCACACCACATTTATAATTAAAATAAATATGACTAAAATATTTTATTCTGAAGTGGATTTCTGATTTTATTAACTTGTTTTTTCCTGTCGTCTGTATGGGTTGTGACTGCAGTTTAACCACTGGAGAACAGATTGTTTGCACCACCTGCCGTGCCGAAATCCCTACATCTCTCAATCATTTACAAAAAGACGATAAAGTGAAAGAACTTTTCTTTGCTAGAGTAAATATCGAGACTGCCACCAGTTTATTCTATTATGAAAAAATAGGCGTTGTACAACAGTTGATCTATCAATTAAAATACAATGGACATGAAGAAGTAAGCCCCTTTTTAGGAAAATGGCTTGCTACCAATCTTAAGGAAGATCCTGCTTTTAAAAACATAGATCTAGTAATTCCTGTTCCTGTGCATCCCAAACGACGCGCAAAAAGAGGCTATAATCAGGTGGATGGTTTTGGAAAAGAACTAGCTGCTGTTTTGGGTGCTCGCTTTCGCGAAAGCGTACTCATAAAAAACCGTAATACCATAAACCAAGCTCAATTGGGTCAAGTAAAGCGTAGTGACGAGACGCAATCTCCATATGAACTAGTTGAGAAAATTGCACCAGGCACTCATGTTTTACTGGTAGACGATGTAATTACTACTGGAACGACACTAACCCTTTGTGCCAAAGAACTACACAAAAATCCTAATATTAAAATCTCTATTGCGACCATGGCCATATCTGTATAGAATAAACAATTCATGATGTGATTTTTTGATTCAAGTTTCTTGAGAAGGTGTTCTAAAATTTTACCATCTGAAACTTATGATTTTCTTTAATCATGGCTTTAATATTCTTTTTACTTTTGTTTTCAAACATTTACTATGAACAATATTCTAGTTGCTACCGAAAATAAAATTACAACCATAACCATAAATAGACCTACAAAATTAAATGCTCTCAATAAAGAGACCATTGAAGAATTGAGTCAGGCTATATCTACTGCAGAAGAGGACGTTAACACGCGTGTTATCATCCTTACTGGAAGTGGTGAAAAGGCATTTGTGGCTGGAGCTGATATTTCAGAATTTGCAGACTTCTCTCCAGAAGAAGGAAAGAGACTGGCTGGTAAAGGTCAGGAATCATTATTTGATGCTATCGAGAATTGCTCTACACCTGTTATTGCTGCCATTAATGGTTTTGCGTTAGGTGGTGGTCTGGAGCTTTCTATGGCGGCACATTTTAGAGTAGCTAGCGATAACGCTAGATTAGGACTTCCAGAAGTATCTCTAGGTGTGATACCTGGCTATGGAGGTACACAACGTTTACCACAACTAGTAGGTAAAGGTCGCGCTATGGAAATGATAATGACTGCAGGAATGATAGATGCTGACACAGCTCTTTCTTATGGACTTGTAAATCACGTAGTGACTCTAGACGAGTTGATCCCTACATGTGAAAAACTAGCTTCTAAGATTATCAAAAACAGTCCGATGGCTATAAGCGCTGCCATAGATGCGGTTAACGCTGGTTATACAGATGGTACTGATGGTTACCAGATAGAGATAGAAAACTTCGGATCTTGTTTTGGTACAGAACAGTTTACTGAAGGAACAACAGCTTTTCTTGAGAAACGTAAAGCTGAGTTTTAGAAATAAAAATTTTATTTAATACCACAAAGGGCAGAATTAATTTTTGCCCTTTGTGGTATATGATTGTTAATTAATTACCTGATATTTATGGTTTGTTAGCATCATGAATTCTATTCTTCTCAACTTACTACCTTTATTACTATCGCCTGTTTTTATTTTAATAGCAATAGCTTATTACTATGATTATAAAAAAGACCAGAAGTATTTACTAAGCGGTTTTAAGTTTATACTCTGGTTTGTCATCTTTATGGTAATTTATTTCTGGCTTACTAAAATTTTAAGTTTTGGTCTTTTAGAATCTGTGCTAGGTTTTGGTATTGTGATTCCATTAGCAATAGCAGTAAAAAATAGTAGTACAAGAAATCAATAAAGTTATTCATTAAAAAAGGGCAGAATTAATTCTGCCCTTTTTTTGTAATGTAAGTATTGAGACTTCTATCCTCTAAACAAGAAGAAATCATCCTTCATGTCTTCGATTTGTTCATCTTTATTAGTGATGATATAGTCCAGTGCTTTCTCTGTAAACTTAAGACCTTTGTTAGTGAGAGAAACCACCTCATCTTGCATGGTAATCATATTGTTTTTTTGTGCTAATTCAAGAACAGTTTTGGCACGTACTTTACCCCAATTGATATGTTCTTGTAAGTGGGCAACTCTTCTTTCTTCTATACTATCATGATTATTCAGATGAAGTAAGAATGTCAATAAAGAAACTTCTGTACGCTGCCTTTTCTGTCGAAACAGAACTGCTATCAAGCCTTTAGTCGGTGCAAAAAGATAAACCAGTAAAAAGATTAATCCCAAGACTGTTGTAATAGAACCACTAATAGAAGCATCTAACCATACTGCAAAATAATAACCGCCTATAGCACTCATGATTCCAAAAAGAATGGACAAGACGATCATCTTTTTTAAATCTGTAGTAAGTAAATAAGCGGCAGCGGCTGGTGCGATCATTAATGCGACCACAAGAATAGCTCCTACTGCATCAAAAGAAACCACTGTAGTTACTGATGCAACACTCATTAATCCATAATGTAATACCACAGGAGAAAAACCTAAAGCAGATGACAACCCTATATCGAACGTGCTTAATTTCAATTCTTTATAAAAAGCAAATAATAGAGCTAACGTTATTACTAGAGTTATAGAAATGATCCACATACTCTTGGGACCATAGCTTACATGATCTATCATTAACTTATCAAAGGCAGCATACTCCAGTCTACCTACTAATACAGCATCGGTATCTAGATGAATATCGTTTGCATAAATAGCAATTAATAAAACCCCTATACTAAATAAGGCTGGGAATACTAATCCTATCGCTGTATCTTCTTTTACTAAACCGGTTTTTTGAATAGCTTCTACCAGCACAACAGTTATAATACCACTGAAGGCTGCAAGCAATATCAACCATGGTGAGGCAAGGTCTTCTGTAATAAAAAAACCGATTACTATACCTGGAAGAATAGAATGACTTATCGCGTCACTAATTAACGCCATTTTACGTAAAACTAAAAACACACCTGGTATAGCACAAGCTACAGCAGTAAGGCAGGCAATTAAGATAATAGCTAATTCTGCATTCATGATTCAGGCATATTAGTGTTATACAAATTCTCTGCTGTTTGAAAACCTTCTTCAGTCAGAGACCAGTCTTGTCCTTTTATGGTTATCCAGCTCTTATCTGACAGCGCTTTTAAAGTACCTCTTGTAAAACCTTGAAAACCGTTCAATATTTTAATAGAGTGAGGTCTAGAAATATCTTCATGCTTTTCTACAATACCATACATGAAATACAAAGTCTTTTTTAACTCTAGATCTCTACGGTTTCTTATCAAACGTATTTGTTTAAATAAAACACCACGACTAGGAGAAAAAATAAATGACACTCCTACAAAAACTGCGGCAACTAAAACAATCACTGGACCAGTAGATAGGTTGTTATAACTAGCACTTATTCCTGTACCAAAAACACCAGAAAAAGCACCAAATACAGCTGCTAGAATCACCATCGTCCCAAGACTATTAGTCCACTGTCTTGCCGCTGCTGCTGGAGCTAGCAACATGGCACTCATTAAAACAACACCTACCGTTTGTAAACCTATAACTATAGCTAGCACTATAAAAAAGCTGATCAATCCATCTATGAATCGTGTATTAAAACCTAGAGTCATGGCATAATTCTTATCAAATAACAAGAGTTTAAACTCTTTCCAGAACAGCAACATTACCACAAGACTTATACCTGTTACAATAATCATTACTATTACATCACTTTGCACAAGTGTAGCCGCCTGCCCAAATAAATACTTATCTAATCCTGCCTGATTTGCATCTGGTTGTTTCTTTAAATAACTTAAAACCAATTCTCCAAAGCCGAAGAACAAACTCAAAATAAGACCTAAAGCCGTATCTGTTTTAAGATGTGTTTTAGTCACTATTCCACGTATCCACACCGTACCTATAAAACCACTAATTAAAGCCCCTAAAAGAAGGACATTAGAATCCTTTAATCCAGTGAATAAAAACGCTAGCGCAATACCTGGTAACGCGGCATGAGAAATCGCATCACCTAGTAGGCTTTGTTTTCTCAACACAGCAAAGCTACCTAACATACCACAAATAGCCCCTAGAACAGCTGTCCCTAGTGTTATGGTACGCAACGTATAATCTGTAAAGAAATCTGTTAATTCCATCTGGTTATTTTTGTACAGCCACTTTGTAATTAATACCGTAAGTCTTAGTTAGATTATCATCATTAAAAATATCTTTTACAGGACCTGTAGCGATATGTTTTACATTTAAAAAAGTAACCCAATCAAAGTATTCAGGAACTGTCTGCAAATCATGGTGCACTACTATTACCGTTTTACCAGCTTTTCTTAGCTCTTTTAAAATATTAATGATCGCTATTTCAGTAGTAGCATCAACACCTTGAAAAGGCTCGTCCATAAAATAGATCGCTGCATTTTGAACTAATGCACGTGCTAAAAATATACGTTGCTGCTGCCCACCAGATAATTGAGATATTTGCCTTCCTTTAAAAGCAAGCATTCCTACTTTTTCCAGAGCTTCTAGAGCTTGTTTCTTTTGCTTTGCACCTGGTCTTTTGATCCAGCCTAGAGCGCCATAAGTACCCATCATGACCACATCTAGTGCTGTCGTAGGGAAATCCCAATCAACACTACCCTTTTGTGGCACATAAGCCACTTTATCACGTTGTTTCTTATAAGGTTTACCATAAATAGCAACAGAACCTGCAATGGGGTCTATAATACCTAAAATAGATTTTATCAACGTAGATTTTCCTGCACCATTAGGACCTACTATCGCCATTAATACACCTTCTGGAATAGATAAATCTATATCCCAAAGAACTGGTTTATAGTTATAAGCCACCGTAAGGTCATCTACCGCTACTGCTATTTTCTGTTCCATTATTTAAGTGCGTTTACAATAGTACTCACGTTATGTTTATACATACCTATGTATGTACCTTCTACCGTTCCAGCACTACCTAATGCGTCGCTAAAAAGCTCTCCACCTATCTTTACATCATGATTTTGTGCTTTAACCGCAGCTTGTAATGCCTCTACCGTACGTCTAGGGACACTACTTTCTATAAATACCGCATTAATTTTATTTTCTATTATAAAATCTGTTATGCGTTGAACATCTTTAACTCCAGCCTCTGTAGCAGTAGAAATACCTTGTAAACCTACCACTTCAAAATCAAATGTTCTACCAAAATAATTAAAAGCATCATGAGCAGTTACTAGAATACGGCGCTCCTTAGGAAGTTCTTGTATCTTCACGTTTAAAGCCGCTCTTAGATCAATTAATTTGAGTCGGTAAGCATCTCTATTTGCTTCATAAGCTAATTTGTTTTCAGGATCTAATTCAATAAGCTTTTCAGTGACGTAGTATGTGATTTCATTCCAGTAAGTCAGATCAAACCATATGTGCGGATCGTAATTACTTGCAAAATACTCACTACCTATAAGTGATTTCTCGGACACCCCATCACTTATCGCGATAGTAGTTTTACCTTGCTCATTCATTTTTTCAAAAACCTCTACCAGTTTCCCTTCTAGATGTAAACCGTTGTAAAAAATAACGTCTGCGCCGTCTAGTTTTCTCACATCACCCTGACTTGCTTTGTATAAATGAGGGTCTATCCCGCTACCCATTAAACCATTTACATCAACTAGATCACCACCTATGTTTTCTACTAGGTCTGTAATCATGGTAGTAGTTGTCACAACTTGTAGCTTACCGTTATCTTCTTTTTTTTCTCCACAGCTCACTATCGATAAGACTGTTAAGAGGAATAGTATTTTTTTCATTTTGTAAATTTTAAATGTTCCGCTTTCGCGAAAGCGGAATTAAAGAAAGCTCTATTTATTATTTCTAATTCTATAACTTAAACCAGCGCTTAATAAAAGGTTTTGACCATCTGTAATTCCAGAACCTAAGGTTAAATCAAATTGTAAGTCATCATTTGCTAAGTAGGTAAATCCTGCGTCCCAATTATGATTTGCCTTTGTATCTTCAGGAAAATCACCGTAAAGCTCTGCATAAACCCCTATCCTAGAACTTAAATCATAACCATAAGCCAGTGTATAGATATAAGCTAGTTCTGGATTTCCAGCATCTAATTTTGCTCCTAGATTATAAGCTATTCCAGACTTATCTGTAAGTGTGTGGTCAAATGAGAATCTAAAATCTAAACCTGTATTCTCTGGCTTATAATCTGATGCAGCGCTAAATGGAAGACTCAAATGACCTAGAATTGCTATTTTAGGCATCCACCCATTTTCCTCGGCTATAGCTATTTTTGCTCCTAACAATAATGGAGATGTACCATTGAGTCGCTCTCCTACTCGTTCACCATTAGCTTCAAACTCTGTAGTTAGATAATCTATTCCCAATCTCAATTCTAAATTATCTAGAAGTCCGTAACGCAATAAAGTAGTATTATAAACGGTTTCTTTAGTCTTAAAACTATCTTCTCCACTTTCTGTGTAAAAGCCTCCTGTTTCTATTTGTAAAAATCCTTTACTTACTATGTTAGGAGATTCTGTTGCATCGGGCCTATCTGTTACCAGTGCGCCTATATCATCAGTCTGAGCGATGGCAACCGTCGAGGATAAAAGTATAGTTAGTGCGAGTATTATTTTTTTCATTATTTCAATTTTATATAAAGGTTATCGGCAATTTGTTTTGAAATTTGAAGACGCGACTCATTCACTTTTATAGTATAGGATAGGTCAAATTCTTCAAATTCTATGATCTCTATGCTAGTTCCCAACTTCATATGTTGTTTATCTAGGTACTTGAGAAAGTTCTTTGATGAATCTATTAAACCTATCAAAGTACCTTTATCTCCTTTTTTCAATTTAGAGAGTATGGTCTTGTTAGTTTTTTCATAATTACCATGCCTATCTGGAATAGGGTCACCATGAGGATCCTTCTTAGGAAAGCCAAGATGTTTATCGAGTTGATCAATAAGTTTTTGTGACTGAATATGCTCCAGTTGCTCTGCCACATCATGTACCTCATCCCATGAAAAATCTAGTTTCTCTACTAGAAACACTTCCCACAGTCTGTGTTTTCTAATAATTTGATTGGCACATTGTACTCCTTTATCCGTCAGTCTCGCACCTTTATAAGGGACATATTCTGCTAGATTTTTATCTGCTAGCTTTTTAAGCATGTCTGTCACAGACGATGCTTTTGTATTCATGCGCCCTGCAATTTCATTAGTAGACACTAGAGCTTTACCATCTTGTAGGTGGTAAATAGCTTTGATATAATTTTCTTCGGATATTGAATGCATGCGGCAAAGGTAAAGTTTTTATTTGATTTAGGTAAATTAATTTTTAGCCTTGCCTAAAAATTGAGTCAAAAGAAAAACAGAACACGATAATTTAATCTATTCGTAGAAATGCATTTCTTCCACATATTTTTGCACATCATGGTGCATAAAATACCTCAAATCTTTACCTGACGCAATACCGTTGCGTATCATGGTAGAAGAAATCTCCATAATAGGTGCAGGAATAAGAGTGATTTTAGGATGGTTTACAAACTGCTCAGGAACATCACCAGATGAAACTCTAGGGTAAACTATGATACTATAATCTTCTAATATCACATGATAATTCTTCCATTTATGTAAACTTTTCAAATTATCTTCTCCCATTATAAGAGTAAAATCCTTTGTAGTATACTTTTCAGAAAGATATGCGAGAGTATTTACCGTGTAGTTAGGTTGTGGTAAGTTAAACTCAATATTACTTGCATTTATCTTATCATAATCATCAGTAGCAAGATGTACCATATGTAAGCGCTGGTAGTCATCTAACAATGTTTTCTTTTTCTTATGAGGATTATGAGGTGTAACCACCATCCAGATTTCATCTAGATCGCTATTTTCTACTAGGTAATTTGCAATAGCTAGATGCCCTATGTGTACAGGGTTAAATGTACCAAAGTACAGACCTATCTTACTCTTCTTCGTCATCACTGACTTCTTTATTTATAAACTCATGAACCGTCTGGAACGCTTTTAACTTTGCAGCATCAAGATTATCATTCTCAATAATCACGTCAAATTGTGGTGCTGTCGCCATTTCAGTACTCGCCTTTGCCACTCGCATAGCGATTTTCTCTGCCGTTTCTGTTTTACGTTTTTTAAGACGTATTTGCAACTCATTAATAGATGGTGGCTTAACAAAAATAGCTAGTGTACGATTAGGAAATTTTTTCTTTAAACGTAAACCACCCACCACATCTATATCAAATATTACATGTTTACCTTGAGCCCAAAGTCTTTCTACTTCTTCTATAAGAGTACCGTAAAACTGGTCTTTATAAACCTCTTCAAATTCTAGAAAGTCATTTGCCCTAATTCTATTCTTAAATTCATGGGTTCCTAAGAAATAATAATCCTTTCCATGAACCTCTCCATCACGTGCCTCTCTAGAAGCTGCGCTTATAGAAAAAGCAAGATTAAGATCTTCTTGTGTCAATAAATGCCTTACTAGAGTGGTTTTACCAGCACCAGAAGGAGCACTAAAAACTATTAGTTTAGGTAATACTTTCATTATAATACGTTAAGCAGTTGTTCTTTTATTTTCTCTAACTCGTCCTTCATCTGTACGACTAGTTGTTGCATAGTAGCATCATTTGCTTTGCTACCTATCGTATTTACCTCTCTACCTATCTCCTGACATATAAAAGCTAGTTTCTTACCTTGAGATTCTGTGATACTCATAGTATCCATAAAGTAATTGAGGTGATTTTCTAGACGTACCTTTTCTTCAGTAATGTCATATTTTTCAAGATAATAGATAAGCTCTTGTTCAAATCTATTTTGATCTACCTTTTCTTTTAGATCAGACACAGCTTTTTCTAGTCGAGTTCTTACGCCAGCTAGTCGTTCTTTATCTTCTTCTACCACTTGGTCTAGAAGGACTTTAATGTTAGTAATACGCTTATTGAATTCTAGTTCTAGCACATTACCTTCTTCTTTTCTAAACTCTTGCACCGCAGCAATAGCCTCTACAGCAACTTGTTGAATAGCAGCTACATCTTCCTTTGCTACTTCCTTACTTTCTTGAGAAAAAACGTCTGGAAATCTAGTTGCCATTTCTAGCAATTGCAGCTTGTGCTCCGAACTATCAAATGAAACACCATCTAACTGTGCCATTTGCTTCATATAGCCTTCTACTACCTCTAAATTAAGTTTTGCAGTAGCTGCGACACCAGTTTGCTCGATGTGAACAGAAAAATCTACTTTACCTCTCAA
Organism: Nonlabens sp. Asnod2-A12; assembly: GCF_045063745.1. NCBI lineage: Bacteria > Pseudomonadati > Bacteroidota > Flavobacteriia > Flavobacteriales > Flavobacteriaceae > Nonlabens > Nonlabens sp. Asnod2-A12. Next base: position 1,983,704 of record NZ_JBEFOB010000003.1, read on the forward strand.
TAAAGACTTTGCAACTAACTGCCTTAAAGGCAATTCTTGCTGTCTATATAAAGAACTTAATCTTATATTAAGATCTAGATTTTTACTATTAAGAGCTCTTATCTCAATAGTTATTTTTTTGTCTGATAATTGATTGACTGCTTTACCATAGCCAGTCATAGAAGTAACCATTCCCTAGTTTTTTGGCAAAGATAACAATTAAGAAAAGGATTTTTGTTTATGCTTTAGTTTCATCGATCTTACCACGCAATCTACTTAAAGACTGTTGCCTTATACCTAGAAAAGATGCAATCTCCTTAAGCGGTAACCTGTCTACTATGCGATCGTAACGTTCAATAAATTTAAGATATCTAGTAGTAGCATCATGACTTATCATTCTCGATTTCTCGTCCACCATATCATGATATCTTTTCAACATAATCTTATGAAAAGCTGGTGACAGACCAGAATACAACTTGCTCATGTATTCAAAATCTTGATATTTAAAACACAACACTTCACCTGCCTCTACACAAGTTATTTGTAGTTCAGAAGGTTTTTGATCTATAAAACTATACATAGATGCCATGACATTACCATCTGCAATAAAACGTACCGTATGTAAATTACCGAACTCATCAATAATACTTCCCTTCAGTATTCCAGACTTAACTATAAATATACAGTCAGCAACCTCACCTAAGTGAAGTAAAACCTGTTTTTTGCGCACTTTAGACACTTCGAGCATGCTAAAAATTTCATTAGCATACTCTAATGAAGGTTTATCACCTTCTCCAGTTAAATCGTATAAAAATGATGGTAATTCCATAATATGGATTAGATTTATTTACTCGTTTACTAGTAAATATCGATAAAATTAATAATTAAACAAAGTTCAAGACCTTATCGAGCATAGAATAAAAATCACAAAGCAAATTTAAAATCTTAATTAACTGATTATCAGTGCTTAATTAAACACAGCTAGTGAATCAAGAAAATCAAAACTATGTTACTCGTCGGATAAAAATCACTAGCCGTCCTGAATTCGGAAAGATTTAAGCCGTAAATGGTAAAACTGAAGCCAAATTACTTTCCACAAAAAATTAACAGAATTTCTAAGAAAAAACTTTGATGAAAAATGAACTTTTTAGACATTAAAAAAGGTTTAATGAATCTAAAATCGAATAAATCGTTCAAAAAGAATATATTGTTCCCTTTATGAAGAACTCTTTACTCTCTACTAAAACACTCACACCAGCCCAGCAAGAACTAGTTCTTAATACAGGAATAGGATTAACACATTATAATATATTAAGAACAAAGCCCATAGTCATTAAGGACGACATTAATTGGGACCATATAATAATAACTAGTAAAAATGCAATCCCAGCGTTATTACCTTATTTAAATCAAATTAAAAACATTTACTGCGTGGGTAATCAAACGGCCGCTTTACTACAAGAAAATGGACTCCATCCCAATTATACCGCACAAAACGCAGCAGACCTTGCGGTAGAATTAACTTCAACTTATTCTGGTGAAAACTTTTATTATTTGTGCAGCGAGCAACGCCGTGATGAACTTCCTGCGTTCTTTCTAGATAAAAAAATACCTTTAAAAGAAGTTTTTGTTTATAGTTCTATTGCGGTCATGAAAAGCTTTGATCGTATTTTTGCAGCTATAGCTTTCTATAGTCCTCGTGGTGTGCACGCTTTCGCGAAAGCGAATCCTAACAACAAACCTCTAATCGCAGTTTGTATAGGAGAAACAACAGCCAGTACTGCAAGGCTCTATCATAAAAATATAGCAGTCGCAAATAAACAGACTATAGAAAACACATTGATAACAGCAATAAAAGCATTACGTAATGATTAAGAACGATCTTTTTTTAAGAGCATTAAAAGGTGAAACCGTAGAACGTCCACCAGTATGGATGATGAGACAAGCAGGTAGATATTTACCTGACTTCATGAAGCTTAAAGAAAAATATGATTTCTTTACTAGATGTCAAACTCCAGAACTAGCTACAGAAATTACCGTAATGCCTATTGATCAAATAGGTCCAGATGCTGCAATTTTATTCTCTGACATTCTTGTGATACCACAAGCAATGAATATAGATGTAGAGATGAAAAACGGTATAGGACCATGGTTACCCAACCCTATTAGATCTGTAAAAGATCTAGACCGTGTGGTAGTACCTGATGTTAAAGATTCCTTAAGTTATGTTTATGAAGCCATAGATATGACTAAGAAAGTACTGGATAACAGAGTGCCTTTAATAGGTTTTGCAGGTTCTCCGTGGACTATTCTTTGCTATTGTGTACAAGGGCAAGGAAGTAAAAACTTTGACAAAGCAAAAGAATTTTGTTTTACGCAACCAGAGGCGGCTCATATATTACTTCAAAGAATTACAGACACTACCATCGCTTACTTAAAAGAAAAAGTAAATCACGGCGTGAATGCTGTTCAAGTTTTTGACTCTTGGGGTGGTATGTTATCTCCTACAGATTATCAAGAATTCTCATGGAAATACATCCAGCAAATAGTAGATGCACTTAAACCTCATACAGAGGTTATCGTTTTCGGTAAAGGATGCTGGTTTGCACTTAATGATATGGCAAAGAGTGGCGCAAGTGCACTAGGTGTAGACTGGACATGTAGCGCTAGAAACGCACGTTATTTATCTGGTGGAGAAATTACATTACAAGGTAACTTTGACCCTTCTAGATTATTCTCGCCACCTGCTGAGATTAAGAAAATGGTAACGCAAATGATTAACGAGTTCGGTAAAGATCGCTTTATTGCTAACTTAGGTCATGGTATCTTACCTAACATTCCTGTAGAGAACGCACAAGCATTTGTAGATGCTGTGAAGGAATACGGACAATAAAAGACTATTATGTTTAAAAACATCCTTAAAGGACTTAAATCTTATAAAGACAGTTTTAAACTGATCAAAGAGTTAAAACTCTGGTCGTTTTTTCTAGTCCCTATGGGTATAAGTTTACTTTTTGGAGCATGTATATTTTTAGCGATTTACGGTCTATCAGATAATTTAGGCCGTTTTATTGCTGGAATATGGTTTTGGGAATGGGGTAAAGAAACATTTACCGATATAGCCACATGGATAGGTGGACTAGCGATAGCCGTTTTAGGGTTTATATTATATAAACATGTTGTAATGGCATTAAGTGCTCCTTTCATGTCACCTGTTTCAGAGCGTATTGAAAAACATCTCTATCCTGATTTACATGACGATATTAAACATCGCAAAACAAGTAATACCGAACAATTAATGCGAGGTTTACGCATTAACATAAGAAATTTACTTTACGAGATTTTTATAAGCGTACCACTACTTTTTCTATCGTTCATTCCAGGAGTTAACTTTATTACCACACCTTTACTCTTTTTAGTACAGGCATATTATGCAGGTTTTGGTAATATGGATTATACTCTAGAACGTCATTATAAATATAGAGACAGTGTCAATTTTGTTAAAAAAAGTCGTGGTTATGCTATAGGAAATGGTATCGTTTTTATGGCGATGTTATTTCTGCCTATTATAGGTATTATACTTGTTTTACCAGTTGCAGTTACTGCTGCTAGTAAAACAACACTAGAATTATTAAGAGAACGTAAAATGCTGGTACAACGTGAACAGCAACAGTTAGAACAATCACACACTCCAAAACTAGAATCGTGAAAGATCAATTTTACTCCTTTATAGTAGAGCTTCAAAATACCATTACTTCAAAATTAGAAGCCATAGATGGTGGTGCAACCTTTCATCAAGATGAGTGGCACCGCAAAGAAGGTGGCGGCGGTTTTTCTCGCATTATTCAAAATGGTAATGTATTTGAAAAAGGTGGCGTGAGTATAAGTGCCGTTCATGGTGATTTACCACCAGCAATGCAAGCCTATTTTAAAGTAGAGGATTGTAATTTCTTTGCCACTGGCTTAAGTCTGGTTTTACATCCAGAAAACCCTATGGTACCTACCGTACATGCAAATTTCAGGTATTTTGAAATGTACGATCAGTCAGGAACTATAGTAGACTCGTGGTTCGGTGGTGGACTAGACCTGACACCTTATTACCTATTTGAAGAAGATGCCCGTCATTTTCACCAGGTATGTAAAGATGTATGTGACCGTCATGAAATTGCAGACTACGCTCTTTTTAAGAAGAAGTGTGATGAATATTTTCACAACTCACATCGTGATGAGGCTCGCGGAATAGGTGGTTTATTCTATGATTACTGTAAAGTATCAGAAAAATTCTCCATGCAAGATTGGCTTGCTTTTCAAATGGATATGGCTAGTCATTTTCTAGAAGCTTATGTACCTATAGTAGAAAAGAGAAAAAAATTAACTTATACAGAAGAACAACGCAAGTGGCAAGAAATACGTCGCGGCCGCTATGTAGAATTCAATCTAGTGCATGACAAAGGAACACTCTTCGGCCTTAAAACAAACGGTCGTATAGAAAGTATTTTAATGAGTCTACCACCACATGTCCAGTGGGTTTATGATCACCATCCAGAGTCTGGTAGTGAAGAAGAAAAATTACTTAAGGTACTTCAACAACCTATTGACTGGATTTAGATCTTAATTATCATTTTAAGCTATTTCTAAAATTCCGCTTTCTCGAAAGCGGAACAAAACGCACCTTATCGGTTAAAAATACTTTTTAACGGTTTTTAACTCGCTCTTAAGCACGATTTATACTTTTACCCTGATTTTACCCTAATTTTAGTACTTCACTAATAATCAACTAAATAATGGGAAAACTAAAATATCCGATAGGAATTCTTCTAACTATTATCATAGGCATACTACTCACCATGTGGTTGTGTTGCGGCACGTGTTATAGTGGCAATTGTGATAGTCAGGAGAAAACAAAAACATCTATCACAACAGATAGCGACAGCTCTTCTCAAATTGAAACAGCATCAAAAAAAGATCGTTTTAACGGAATTGAACTCTATGATAGTAATCAAGAATTAATTGAAAGATCAGATGATAATCTAGATTTTAAAAGCAATGATTATCACCATATCACTCCTGTATCAGATAACACAACTACTAGCTTTAACACTATCAAAAGTTATCTAGAAAAAAACCCTGATAAAAAATTAAATATTACTGGTCTCTATACGAGTAGAGAAACTAACTCTAGTGCTTTTACTAACCTAGGTGAGGCGAGGGCAAATGATGTGAAAAACCATTTAACTAATTTAGGGTTTGACAACTCTAAAATAGATATTTATGGCAGCTTAAATGATGACATGACACCTACTGATAGTATTTTTAAAGGACCTATTACCTATTCTACAGCTTTAATACCTCAAGGAGATGCTGCAAAAATGGAAAACCAAAAGCTAGACGAGTTAAAAGCTCAAATTAAAGCAAACCCCTTGATCTTACATTTTCAGACAGGAAGCAATACGGTACAATTAACAGCGGTACAACGTAAGAAAATATCTGACATTAACTATTACACTAATAAAAGACCTGAAGATAGAATTCTAGTCATAGGACACTCTGACAATGTAGGAAATAGAAACTCTAACATCACCTTAAGTAAAAAACGTGCCGTAGAGGTAAAAAAATACCTTATCGAAAACGGTTTACCTGAGTCTAAAATAGAGACTCTAGGTAAAGGCCCAGACGCTCCTATTGCAAATAATAGTACAGCTGAAGGAAAAGCAGAAAACAGACGTGTAGAAGTAACAATTAAATAAAACCAACTAAAAATTAATATTATGAGTTTATCAAATACATGGTGCTGGTTATTACCATTATTAACAGGTATTATTTCAGCAATAATAGGTTATTACTGGGGTAAATCTAATTCTATAGTTACTAATGATTGTGATGACTGGATAGATAAGAATAAATCATTACAAACAGAAATAGACCAACTAAGGGATCAATTAAAAAGTTGTGAGATCAATTCTTCTAGCTTAAAAAACAAAGTATCTCAATTAACTGAAAATTCAAACAATCTAAAAATAAAAGCATCAAAGGCAGTGGCTGATGCAAAATCACTTCAATTAAAATTAGATCAAGTACCTGCAGTAGATGCAACAAACACAGCAAATCTAGCTAGCGGATTTGTAGCAGGAGCAGTTACTAATACTGTTATCGACAGTGCAAGTGAAGACAGCAATTTAAAATATGATGCCGATGCAGCAAAGGCCGCAATGGGTAAAAGAATAAAACCAGACGACCTTACTATAGTGGAGGGAATAGGTCCTAAAATTTCTGAACTATTTCATGCAGCAGGAATTAGAACCTGGTATAAACTATCACAAACTGACCCTGTTAAATTAAAAGAAATTTTAAATAACGGCGGTCCTAGATTTCAGGTACACAAACCTGGTAGCTGGCCTAAACAAGCAGGCATGGCTTTTAAAGGTGAATGGTCTCAATTATCAAAATGGCAAGATGAACATAAAGGCGGTAAGGAATAAAACCATAATTTATGTTACTAGAAGATGCCCGATATTTTATCGGGCATTTTTGATTATTACATTAACTTATTACTGTTGAGTATTTATAAAATAAACTATCCCACCGATAACAATCAATGCAGCTAGAATAGCTAGAAATATCTTCCAAAAAGAATAAGGTCTTGTTCCATGAATAACACCAGTCTGTCCATTTACATAAAAGTTATAACGTTTTCCATTAAACTTATAAGAGCTTATATAAACTGGTAATAGAATATGTTTAAAGGTCTGATCACTTAATTGCATTTCTAATCTATGAATGCGTTGGGTATCGCCACCGATATCGCGTCGCGCCCAATTTGCAGCAATTTCCTTTGCTTTTTCTTTGGCATCTAGATGTCCATCTTTAAGAGGTATGGTGTATTTTTCTGTCACATAACCGGCTAGAAATCTAGTGTCAAATGTTTTGAGGTGATCTAGATTCCATGAAGCAATTTGAGATGGAATCTGCCCTCCTTTTTGTTGAGAGGCTTTTACTAATGTATCATCTACAAAACCAGAAATTTCACCAGATGCGTCATACCATCTCGTACGACGTTCTTGCGTGGTTCGTTTATTTTTGCCAGAACCACGTGTTACTGTAACATAATAATACTCACCACGTTCTCCTTCATATTGAGCATCTAACTCTGCATCAAAGGTCCAGTAAGGAACATAGAGCCCTTTTGTATTCTCAGGACTTAGACTTGCTTTTTGTAAATTATTAGGCGCCCACCATAAACCAGAGACCCACTTTTTAAATATTTGATGCGCTTTATCAGACTTAAAATCAAAAGGCACAACAGCTCCAGGTAGAATCCAATCGTCTTTATAGGCCTCTTCAATAATAAGCGGCATAGTACAGTACACACAATGTAACGATTTATAACTCTCTTCTACATGCTGGTTTGCCCCACAATTATCACAGTGCAACATGGTAATTTCCATAGAGTGCGACTGGGCACCCATCTGTTCCATGTATTTATTAAGTTCCAGTTCTTGAAATGGCTGGTCAGACTGCTCAATAACTTCTTTATGACCACAATAATCACAAGTAATAAGATCTGTTCCTGGCTCATAAGTAAGCTCTGCACCACAATTGATACAGGATTTTTTACGTTCAGAATTTATGGAAGATGCTACGTTCAATGGATAAATAGAAATAATAGAATGATTAAAACCCTAGTATTTTAACATTAGGACTTAATCATTCTATCTAGGTTAATAAAGTTAATAAAATCTAATTACATAGGTAATGGCGGCGGTGTATTACCACCTAGAAAAACTTTTAGTTCTTCTACCTGACTCACTGCTTTCCAACCATCCATACCTGCTTTCCATACTAGAGTATCTTTATTAATCGTACGACTAGCAAAAAGAGATCTTAATTGATCAAAAGAAACAGGTCCAGCCTGCGCACCGTTTAAAGCATAAAAATAACTTACTGCTTGTGGCATAGGTGGTGGCACAGCAGCAGCTTGAGGTTGCTGGTACTGTTGCTGTTGTTGAGGCATTTGTTGCTGTCCGCCCATTTGAGGTGACATCATACCGCCCATTTGTTGCGCCATGACAAAGCCCATTCCCATTCCCATACCTGCACCAGCAGTACCACCATCATTATTTGCTGCAGCTTCTATAGCTTTGGCAGTCTTAAATTTAGTGAGTTTATCTAGGTCAATTTTATCTAATCTACTGTATTCAAAGATCTCCTTTTTGAGTTCTTCTGGCATAGAAACATTCTCGATGTAGAATTTTTCTAATGATATACCTACACTTAAAAATTCAGTTTTCATTACTTCCTGACAGGTTTCAGAAAGCTCTGTTGTATTTGCTGCGTATAATTCTATAGGTAAATTTGCCTCTCCTACTGTATCTGTAAATCTAGTTGCGATAAGACTTTTAAGATGCTCATTGATCTCAAAATTGGTAAAATTGTTATCTGTACCTACTATATCTATGATAAATTTACCAGCGTCGGCTATCTTAAATGCATAAGTACCAAATGCTCTAATTTCTACAAGACCAAAACGATCATCACTTAAAGTGATTGGGTTTTTAGTACCCCATTTTTCATCAGTAAATAAAGTCGTGTTTACAAAATAAACCTCAGCTTTAAATGGCGAGTTAAAACCATATTTCCATCCTTTAAGCGTGCTTAGAATAGGAAGATTTTGAGTGGTAAGATCATAAGTACCAGGTTTAAATACATCTGCCAGTTGTCCTTCATTAATAAAAACAGCCATTTGCCCTTCACGCACAATTAATTTAGCACCATTTTTAATTTCATTTTGATAACGTTCAAATCTATGCGCGATGGTGTCATCAGTGTAATCTAGCCACTCGACTATATCAATAAATTCGTGACTTAATTTCTCTTTAATCTTATCAAATATGCTCATGCTGGTTTGTTTTTAATTTGGATTTCTAAGGTACAGTTTTTTTAAATATTCCGCTTTCGCGAAAGCGGAATTAACACCATCTGCATCTATACGTCTATTACATCCCTTTTTTGTTACAGTTTGAGAACTCTAGGAAACAACTATTTAACTCTCTTATCTAGAATTAATCTTAATAAAGTCTTGTTAAAATGAAATGACCCACTATATTTGCGCCTTATTTATAATTAGTCTTAATTAACATAACTATATAATGAACTTTAAATTTAACTACCTAACGGCAGCTTTATTAGCTACCGGACTAGTATTCACAGCCTGTTCTGACGACGATGACCTATCTACTGGAACACAAAAAAGCGCAGTAACAACAAATTATGCAAATCTTGTTCTTGCAAATTATCAAGATGCACTTACAGATGCACAATCTCTAGAAACTGCTTTACAAACATTTACCACTACGCCTACAGATGCTAACTTTACAGCTGCAAAAAACGCATGGTTTACAGCTAGAGAATCTTATGGTACTACAGAGGCTTTTAGATTTGCAAACGGACCTATCGATACAGGTAGCACAGAAGATATAGAAGGTTATTTAAATTCATGGCCTATGGACGAGGCACATGTAGATTATGTAGATGGTGATCTAACTGCTGGTATCATTAACAACCCAGCATTATTTCCTACGATTGATAAAAACACATTAATTAATCAAAATGGTAATGGTGGTGAAGAAAAGGTTTCTATAGGATACCACGCTATCGAGTTTTTATTATGGGGACAGGACAACACTGCACCTAGCGCAGGCCTACCAGGACAACGCCCTTTCACTGATTTTATAGATGCAGGAACTGCCTCAAATCAAGACAGAAGAAGAACATATATCAATGTATGTGCAGACTTAATCACCGACCACCTAGAAGTAATGATAGAGCAATGGACTGGAGATTATAAAAATACTTTTCTTGCACAAGACACAGACACATCACTTACAGACATGATTAACAGTATATCTGAATTATCACGTAGTGAACTAGCTATAGAACGTATGTCTGTTGCTTTACAAAATCAAGATCAAGAAGATGAACACTCCTGTTTCAGCGATAATACAGATCGAGATATACGTCTTAACCTAGAAGGTATCGTAAATGTATATAATGGTAGTTATGCTACTGTAAATGGTGCTTCTCTTAAAGACATTATTACAGAAGCAGACAGTGATTTAGGTACAGAACTAGATGTATTACTAGCAACAGCTACTACAGAGGTAGACGCAACTTTATCTCCATTTGATCTGGCAATTGTGAATGGACCAACAAGTACAGAAGGAATTAAAGTACAAAATGCAGTGAGAGCGCTTGTTGCTTTTGGAGATAGATTACTTGATGCAAAGGTAGTTTTAGGTCTTAACTAAAAGACGACACCGCATATTACTAGATTAATAAATTATTTAAAACTGGACGTATTTCTATACGTCCAGTTTTCTGATTCATACAAATTATCATTCATGCGCGTTTATTACAAGTTATTTATATTGCCACTACTGTTGTTCATAACCTCATGCAACACAGACGATTCTTACACAGCTCTAACGCCAGAAATAGGAGAAGAATTATCTGGTGGAGATAATACGTCGTTCAATTTTTCGGCAGAGGCTTTTGGTTTTGCAGCACCTAATTTAAGTTTTGAGGAGCGCGTCACCTTTGGTGTAGGAAACTCATTATTTAATCAGAGTTGGGTGACTGCACCAGCATCTACCACAGCAAGAGATGGTCTAGGTCCATTTTTTAATGCTCGTAATTGTTCTGGTTGCCATTTTAAGGATGGTAGAGGTAGAGCAAGTGCATTTGCAGGAGAGCTATCTCATGGATTGTTATTGAGATTAAGTACACCAGGTACTGGCGTTAATGGTGGTAACTTACCAGAACCTACTTACGGTGGACAGTTTCAAGACAACTCCATTCTATCACAAATGGACGAAGGAATTTTTGAAGTAGTGTATGAACCTAAAGTAGTTACATATAGTGATGGAACCACAGTTAGCTTACGTAACCCCACGTACACATTTCCTTTGCTTAATTACGGAGCGATGGTTAGTAATGTCCAAGTATCGCCACGTGTAGCAAATCAAATGATAGGTTTAGGACTTTTAGAAGCAGTTCCTGAGACTACCATTCTAGCCCTAGCAGATCAATTTGATACTAACGGCGATGGTATTTCTGGAAAAGCTAACTATGTATATGATATTGCGAGTGGAACTAACACTCTAGGACGTTTTGGATGGAAAGCAAACCAACCTAATTTAAGACAACAGGTGGCAGGTGCATTTGCCGGTGATATAGGTATTACCTCTTCCCTATTTCCTGATGAAAATTGTCCTACTGGAGTAGATTGTTTTCAAATACCCAATGGAGGTACACCAGAAATAGATGACGCAAATCTAGATAAAGTAACCTTCTATTCTTCTACACTTGCTGTCCCAGCCAGAAGAAATTTTGAAGATCAAGATGTATTAGAAGGTAAAGAGCTTTTTAATGAAATAAGCTGCACCTCTTGCCACACGGCATTACTGCAAACTGGTAACCATGAAATCGCAGCGTTATCTAACCAGACCATTAGACCTTATACAGATTTATTACTTCATGATATGGGTGATGATCTTGCAGATAATACTCCAGACTTTTTGGCCACAGGAAATGAATGGCGCACACCACCTTTGTGGGGAACTGGACTTATAGAAACTGTAAACGACCATACAAATCTATTACATGATGGTAGAGCACGTAATGTAGAAGAGGCTATTTTATGGCATGGTGGAGAAGCGAGCCCAGCCCAAGAAAGATTTAAAGAATTAAGCTCGAGCGAGCGTAGTAAAATCATTGCATTTATAAATTCACTGTAATTATGAAATTTTCAATTCTTCGAATACTTGCACTTTTTGCAATATCCCTAACTCTTATTATTTCTTGTGATAGTGATGATAGCTCTAGCGATACTGGTACAGCAGCAGCACGCGAGACTCAAATGACTCATTTATATGATAATTACATCATCTTATTGCAACAGCAGCATGTTAATCAAGCTAATGATTTAATTAATACGAGCAACGCGTTTACCCTAAATCCTACTTCGGTAACTCTACTAGAAGCTCGTGATTCTTGGAAAGCAGCATTTCTAACCTGGAAGAACATAGAAACCTTTAACATAGGACCTATCCAAAACGCTTTCTTAATTCCACGAGTGCATACATGGCCAGTAAGCAGTACAGGTATTGAAAGTAGGATTATAGATGCCACTGTGCAAAACAGTGATGATGTAGATACTATAGGTGCTACCATTAAAGGCTATGCAGCTATAGAGTATATGTTGTTCAATGAAAATGATCAGATAGTAATAGATCAATTCACTACAGGAGCGACAACTGCAGATAGAAAAGCATATTTAAATGCACTATCACAAAATCTAGCATCTAGAGCTAGAGAATCACAAGACTTATGGATAGATTTTGAATCAGATTTTAAAACAAATCTAGAGTCTGGCGTTAATGGTAATTTTAACCGAATAATCAACGCAATGGTTGCCGGTTTAGAAAGTATAAAAGGACGTAAAATAGAAGAAGTATTAAATAGTTCTCCTACGGACATCACCCTTTTTGAAAACTACAGAAGCCAAATAAGCAAAGAGGCTATAAAAGCAAATCTAGATGCTGTTTACTTTACCTACACAGGTGATTTTAATGATATAGAAGGCTTTGGTGTAGAGGAATACACTTCTGAAGTTCTTAACCGTGAAGATTTAAACGTAGAATTACAATCTGCTTTTACTGCCGCATACAGCACTTTAAATAACATGAATGATTCTCTAGAAAACATAGCTATAACAGATATCAATCAGCTAGAGGTTCTTAAAGAAGATGTTCAGAATATCATTAGATTACTTAAAGTAGATTTTTCTAGTGCTGCGAGCATAGTCATTACTTTTAATGATAATGATGGAGATTAATTTCTCCCGTTCTCATCTGGATAAAAAGTATGCACAGGCTCGCTTTGCCACACCTCTTTAGTTTCTACGCATATGGCTGTTAATGGACCTTTATAAGCCGCTGCGGTATCTATATTCCACACGCTGGCCGCGTTAATAGGTTGATGAGAGCCTAGACGATCTGTAGGAGTATGACCTATATACACCTCATTATATATTTTTAATCTACCTGGATACCGATCGTTATCTTTATCTAAATTAGGATCTACGGCAAGTGCTAGCTCCCATAAAGTACGGTCCCAATAAGTAATATTTGCATAATACTCGTGATGTGGTCCTTTTAAATTATGAAATCCTGCATGAAAAAAACCATTGCCGTCTAACTCATAGAAATTATGAAGTTCGTTTCTCAAAAAATTAAAATGCAGTTCTAATTCGTTTTTACTTCTATTCTTGTAGCTATCTACTGTGCTTTGTCCACCGTGAAATAACCACATTTCACTAGGTATTGTTGCTTGTAAATTCTCTACCACTAATTCATCATGATTACCTCTCAAATAAATAGGTGCAACTTGATTGTTTTGTTTCCGCTTTCGCGAAAGCGAGATTAAAAAATCTATTACCTCAAAACTTTCTGACCAGCCGTCTACATAATCTCCTAGAAAGATTAACTGATCGTCATCTTTTAAATCTATCCTTTCTATAAGTTGAAGTAAGGCCTTATAACCGCCGTGAATATCTCCTATTGCAATAGTTCTCATGAATTATATTTTACTTTGCGCAAAACGCGTAATGCTTCTTTATATGATTTATAGGTATCTGGATAGTTTTTAAGAAAACTCTTATGAGATTTCATCTTTTCTATGGGTTCTCCTACATTATTAAACTGGCAAATTAACATAGTCTCAGGCAACTGTCTAAGATCAATTAACTCTTGATCTTTTAAAAGAATGCCGTTTGAGATCTTATGTAAAAGGGACAAGTTCGTGTTATAAATATGATGCAAGGTACGACGATCATAATAAGGTGGATTAAATAAAATCTTATTCTCTAATAAATAGGTTCCATTAGGAAAAAACCGGAGTGTCTGTCTTTCTAGTGGATGGTAACGCTGTCGGTCTCCTATACCTAGTTCTACAAATTCTAAGATACTGAAGCTGTCCTCGTCAAAAGAAATTTGCACCTCATCTAACGTACTGTAAAAAATTTTAACCTGTTCATTTACCATCTCAATGTCCACTCGATGATAATATCGCTGTCCTTTATTCACCTTTACCTTTCCAGACCAGCAGATAACAAATTGCTCTTTAAACACCTTATAATGGGTCTCTAGATCTTCGTTTTTACGATTTAAAAACTCCACAACACTATCTAAGGTATGCTCTATATTATTGCTAGCTTGTTTTTCTAATTTCTCTACTATCTCTGAATTGACATCTTTGATTTCAAGATCAAAAGTTTTAGGCATTGACATACTTCCATTTCTGAAGAATACACTACCTCCATAATACTTCCATATATTCTTACGCAGTGATGTGAGTCCTATTTGCGCTCTTATAGTAACTAACCCAACAACTTTACCCAGCGGCAAGTGAGGAAAAGGGATATTTTCATATTGAATTATAGGAGCATTTGTAAAGTAAGCATTTATCAGGTTTTGAAGTTTTGAATCATCAAAGAAATCTACACCTACTATAGCATTAGTCTTGTCATCAATACCTATTACTATATAACTGTTATTTTTAGGGTTAGAATTTGATAAGGCACAGATATGTTTTAAAAACTTCGCCTTTCCTTCCTTACTGCTCAGATCTATTTTTAACTTTTTATCATAGAAACTATTCTCGTCGTTATGAGCAAGCAAGTTCTTAACTAGAAGTCGTTTATTAATCATCAGGTCTAATATACTCTCTTTATGCGATGTACAAATGAAAGGAATGTAAAAATTAAGCTAAATAAACTGTAATATCATAGCTATACATTAACCTCTTCCATAAGTCAGATAGCAGTAAGTGTATTATCTTTGTATCTATGCAAATTCCCGAAGGAAAAAAAATATATTTCTCTAGCGACAACCATTTAGGAGCGCCTACTCAAGAATTAAGTAAACCACGTGAACAGAAATTTCTAGCATGGTTAGATCAGGTTAAAGAAGATGCAGCTGCCATATTCTTATTAGGGGATTTATTTGATTTCTGGTTTGAGTACAAACATGTCGTACCAAAAAACCATGTAAGAGTATTGGGTAAACTTGCTGAGATTGCAGATAGCGGTATCCCTATTTACTTTTTTGTCGGAAATCATGATTTATGGATGTTCGGTTATTTTGAAGAAGAATTAGGCATTCCAGTATATCACAAGCCGCAGACTTTTGAATTTAACAATAAGAAATTTTTAATAGGTCATGGTGATGGATTAGGACCTGGTGATAAAGGTTATAAACGCATGAAAAAGATATTTACTAGTAAATTCTTTCAATGGTGTTTTAAGTGGGTACATCCAGATATAGGTGTAGGAATAGCCAGATACTTATCTGTTAAAAACAAACTTATATCTGGAGATGAAGATGCTAAGTTTCTAGGTGAAGACCAAGAATGGCTAGCTTTGTACGCAAAGCGTAAATTAGAAACAGAACATTTTGATTACTTCGTTTTTGGCCACAGACATTTACCTATGGAGATAAAAGTGGGAGAATCTTCTACTTACATTAACCTAGGAGACTGGATAAATCATTACACCTATGGAGTGTTTGATGGAGAAAACTTTAGGCTAGAAAAAATAACTTCTTAATTCAATCTACCGTTAATCGGATTTAACTCTTAAAAATTTAACAATTTTTTAGGAAATCACCAGTTATCTCGATTAGTATTCTAAATTCGAAGAATGGAGCAGCAAGAAAATCATAAAGTACACGATCAGATCAATATTATTGTTCAGGCTCCTATTGCAGTAGCTTTTTTAGATAATCAATTGAGGTATGTTGCACACTCTGCAAAATGGTGTACTGATTATAAATTAACAAAGACAGATTTAAGAGGCCTTAATCATTATGATCTATTTCCTGAAATAAGTGATGAATGGAGGGCAAAACATCAAAGAGTTTTAAATGGTGCCGAAGAATCGCGAGATGAAGAACTGTTTATACGTGAAGATGGCAGTGAACAGTGGCTAAAGTGGAGTGTAAAACCATGGTATTACCATGATGGAAAAATAGCTGGTATAGTCATGGTTACAGAAGACATTAGCTCACAGGTTCTTATTAAAAAACGTGATCAATTAGATTTTAAAATCTTGCTAGACCTATGCTCACATGCAAACATAGGTACCTGGCAATACAATAATGTGACTAGAGAACTGTACTGGTCAGATGCAACAAAAGAGCTTCATGAAGTATCTGATGATTTTATACCAAATCCTACTCAAGCTATAAATTTTTATAGAAACGGTGAATCTCGCAATAAAATATCAGAAGCTTTTCTCAACTCTATTACTAGAAATGAACCATACGATCTAGAATTAGAATTAGTAACCGCAAAGGGTAATTGCATTTGGGTAAGAGCAACAGGTCAAAGTGAGTTTAAAGATGGGTTATGTATAACACAATACGGGACATTTGAAAACATAAGTGACCGCAAAAAGAAGGAACACGAGGTTAAAGTTACATCACAAAAATTTCAAAAGTTATTCTTTAATTCAAACTTAGGTGTTGCCATATTAGATACTGCAACACTGCAGTTCCTGAATGTAAATCCGACATTAGAACAAATAACTAAACTAAAAAACAAAGAACTTTTAGCTACCTCATTTGATAAGTTGATCGATGAAACTGATTTTGGAGAATGGTTCCATCATCTAGAAAAAGTTTTAAATAAGAAAACCGATCATATAAAACAAGCTATTACCCTAAAAGCATCTAATGGGGCGACAGTCTACACTCAAACTATATGTAACGTATTACATGATGAACATGGTGATCCAGAAAATCTAGTTATACAAATACTAGACATTACCAATGAGCGAAAAGTGGAAAAGGAAAAGAAATTGTTTCTTAAAGAAATAATGAGTAAAAATGAAAGGCTGCTCAACTTTGCCTATATAGTTTCTCATAATTTAAGATCGCACTCTAGTAATTTTAAAGGACTTATTGATTTTTATAAAGAAAGTGAAGAGCTAGAAATTCGTTCTAAAATCATATCCATGTTGGATATATCTAGCGATAACTTAAATCAAACCATAGAGGATCTAAATCAAGTAGTTTCTGTACATTCTAATAAAATAGAATTGAAAAACATAGCTTTAAAAGACTTTGTCCTTCATACTTTAGAAAGTGTCTCTTTAGAAGTAATGAAGAATGAGTACGATATAGAAGTAGACATAAAAAACGATACAAAGATCGTGGCTTTCCCTGCTTATTTAGAAAGTATTCTACTTAATCTAATTACTAACAGTATACGATATAGAGACCCTAATAAACAATTAAAAATAATAATCTCTGCAAAGATCCGTAACGAGTCTTGTACCATTATGGTATCTGATAATGGAATAGGAATAGACCTAGAAAGAAATAAGGATAAAATATTTGGAATGTACAAGACATTTCATGAACATAAAGATTCAAACGGACTAGGCTTATTCATGACTAAAAATCAAGTGGAAGCTATGGGAGGAAATATATCTGTGCAAAGTAAAGTGGGAACTGGAACAAAGTTTACCATAGAATTATAAATCTACTAATGGTATAACGCGTCTTTTAAAAAGTGCTTTTCAGCCGTTATTACAAACATTTGAACGATTACAAATTAAGTTAACCGTCTATTCTCAAAACGTAGTTTAAAAGTATGAAATTTATATTTCAAAACTACAAGTCTTATGACCACATCTAAAATTTGGATAATTGACGATAATCCTATAGATTCATACGTGATTAAAACCATGCTAGAAGTAAACGATCTAGCAAATAATATAGAAGTATTCTCTGATAACAAAGAAGCTCTAAAAAATTTAGATCAATTAAACACTACCGACTCAAAAGAATCCATTCTAGTCATCACAGAAAACAAGACTAATGCAGTAAATGGATGGGATCTTATTACAGATATGTCAGAAAAGAAGAAGGATTTGGATATCAAATTTCACATGACTAGCGAGCTGTATTCTAATAAGGATTTTAAAGAATTTAAAGCAACAGAACCTTTACTTTCTATAAATAAAAAGCCTCTAAGACTAGACGATCTAAAAAGCATAATAAATGAATAAGGAATCCTTAAAATAAAGGAATAATATAACATTCTTGAAGAACTATATTTAAGCGTTAAACTCCATAACCTACCGATCTTTGTAGGGTAATTAAAAGTTTAATCTTAAAACATTATAGTTATGAAAAATTCAAATTTAAAAACCGCAGCATTTAGTATTATTTTTTTATTTTTCACTTTATTCTCCTTTGCACAAGAAGCTCAAAAAACATCAAACAGCTTATCTAATTCTCTAGAAGAAATAACCATAACAGTTAAAAAATCATCACTCAAAGACCAAGCTATTTTTAAAAACAATAAAAAAGCATTGCGCAGGGCTGCAAAACTGAGTAAAGGTGATATTAACAAATTTAAAAATGAAATAGCTACTTCTATCCCATCATTCAGCGATGTAATAGATAACAACTGGGAAGAACTCTATGACGAGTCTAAACTACTTACACTCATCGGTAAAGTAGAATCCTTACCGTCTGTACTTTAAGAAGTGATATCTCTCAACCTCAATTGCAAAGAAACATTTCCTTGCCATTCATTTTCATCAATGGAATAAGCAATGTGGAATTTTTTACCATCGGTAATTTGATCGCATTTCTCACCCATATTAAAACCTATGGCATTAAAGCCATTCTTCTCCCCTTTTTTTGAGGCCACCTTAATTTTAAGGTGGTCTTCATCTTTCCCCACACGTTTACCGTACCCAGTATCTACCACGTTTTCTGTCATAAACACAGGGGTCATATTACCTGGGCCAAATGGTGCCATTTGCTGTAGTATGCGATAAAATTTAGGTGTAATTGCGCTTAAAGGCAGCTTAGAATCAATATGTATTTCTGGTGTAAGATGTTTATTCTCTATGGTAGCACAAACCACCTCTTCAAATCTTGCTTTAAACTTCTCATAATTATCCGGTAACAAGGTGAGTCCAGCAGCGTACATATGCCCACCGAATTGTTCTATATATTCCGAGCATTGTTCTAATGCATTATAGACATCAAAACCTTTAACACTACGAGCACTTGCAGCTAGCCTATCACCAGATTTACAAAACACTAAAGTAGGTCTATAGTAGGTTTCAGTTAAACGAGAAGCCACAATACCTATCACTCCTTTGTGCCATCCATCATTATAAACAACACTTGTAAATTTTTCTTCTTCTTTATTTGTTATAATTTGATCTAACGCTTCTTCTGTTATGGATCGATCTAGCTCTCTTCTATCAGAATTATAATTTTCTATAGCAGCCGCAAATTCTTTAGCCCTATCTAGATCTGTCTCTTTGAGCAATTCTACCGCATGCAGCCCGTGTTTCATTCTACCAGCAGCATTGATACGTGGCGCAATGGTAAAAACAACGTCAGTAATAGTAAGGACCGTTTTATTTAAATTCTCGATAATTGCCTCAAAACCGGCTCTCGGACTAGTATTTATAACATTAAGACCATGATATGCTAGTATTCTATTCTCTCCAGTCATCGGTACAATATCTGCACCTATTGCAGTGGCTACTAAATCTAGATATGGAATCAAAATGTCAAAATCCCAATCATTTACAATAGCAAGAGCCTGACATAATTTAAATCCAACACCACAACCGCACAACTCATTATAAGGATAACTACAGTCTGATCGTTTAGGGTCTAGAACTGCTATCGCGTCTGGCAATTCCTTACCAGGTCTATGGTGATCACAGATAATAAAATCTATTCCCTTTTCCTTTGCATAGTCAACTTTATCTACAGCCTTAACACCACAATCTAATGCAATAATTAATGAAAAATCATTATCGGCCGCAAAATCGATTCCCTTATAACTCACCCCATAACCCTCATCATAACGGTCTGGTATATAAGTAGAAACACGATCATAAAAACTTTCTAAAAACGTAGACATCAATGCAACACTAGTAGTCCCATCTACATCATAATCACCATAAACGAGAATATTCTCGTTATTACCTACTGCTTTTTGAATACGTTTAACAGCCAGCTCCATATCCTTCATTAAAAAAGGATCATGTAATTCTTCAAGATCAGGTCTGAAGAAGGATTTCGCTTTCGCGAAAGCGTCCACACCACGTTGTACTAACAAACCAGCTAGAAAAGGATCTACTCCTAACTCTTGAGCTAGCTGCTGTTGTTTTTGAGAATCTGGTACCGGTTTTAAAGTCCAACGCATTTGGTAAAGATAAGATCTAAAAAAGAGTCTAAGCTCTTTAATTTAATTTGCAATTTTCACTTTTGTGATGTTTCCTTTATTTTTAAAACGTAAATTACAAGACAAGAAAATTTAAATAAAACAAACATGCCATTAGTAACCCCATTAGACGCCAGTCATGATCCAGAAACTGCGCAACTAGCAGATTTCTTTAATGAAACATTAGGTTTTTGCCCTAATTCTGTCCTTACCATGCAACGACGCCCAGCCATATCTAAGGCTTTTATCAACCTCAACAAAGCTGTTATGGCAAACGAAGGTCGTGTAACCAGTGCTTTAAAAAGAATGATTGCTTGGGTATCTAGTAACTCAACAGGATGTAGGTACTGCCAGGCACACGCCATAAGAGCTGCAGAACGTTATGGAGCAGAACAAGAACAACTGGATAATATATGGGAATACCGCACACACTCAGCCTTCAGTGAAGCAGAGCGTGCTGCACTAGATTTTTCTCTAGCCGCTAGTCAGGTGCCTAATGCCGTTAACCAAGACATAAATGACAGACTACACCAGCATTGGGATGATGGAGAGATTGTAGAAATGCTAGGTGTAATCTCACTATTCGGCTACTTAAACAGATGGAACGACTCTATGGGAACTACCTTAGAAGGTGATGCTATCGATAGCGGTAACCAATACTTAGGAAAACATGGCTTTGAAGTAGGCAAGCATGTTTAAGCTACTCTAGAAATTCCTCAAATAAAAAGGGTGCTGGTTTAAACCAGCACCCTTTTTATTTATGAACCTATCTATTATGGAACATTTACAAATTCAATAATCTGTTCTTTCTTGTTGTTGATGTACTCGATAACAAAATTATCACCATTCATGTATCCTACACCTGCAAACTCTGATGTATGAACTAGGTAAGCATTATTACTTTTCTTAAGTGCTACACCTATAGGTAGATTGTTATCAAAGATTAAAAAGCCTTTGGCGCTTTTCATTAATGCATATCCTTCTTTTGAAGTGAATTCATATTCGCTAGACGGCGCAGCATCATCTACCACGTTCTTTTCAGATTTAGAAGTATTTTCTAAATGACTAGATTCCCCTATCATAGCTACAATTTCAACATTAGGGCGATCGCTTATTGATTTAGAATCAATAGCTTTTGGGCTTACGCTTAACATCTCCTTAAATTCATAATCAACAGCGTCAAAAGAAGTCATCGCATCTCTTAGTGCTTCAAAATAGGCTTTGTCATTAGACTTAGTTCTCCCTACACCTTTTTTAGTTGTGAAAACAGTATCACCAGCACAGTTAACCAGTCTTAAAATTAAATTTCTTGTGAGACTACCACTTTTATCTATTTTCAATTGAAGCGCATTACACACTCCTCTATTCATATCTTCTGGTAGAATTGCTGCATTTCTAAAAGCATTAAAATTGCGTTTTTTAAACTCAAAAACAATCAACTCGTTTAATCGGTATTCATTTGCCTCACTCTGAAAATCGTATTGATTTTCTACGACAATGTATTTATAATCATTCAAATCTTGATTTTGAGCAACTGCAAAAAATGTTATTGTAAAAAATAAAAATGCAAATAGATATTTCATAAGCTGATATAAATTGAACTGTAAAACTTCTCTATAACGATAAATAAGGCATTTATGTTGTTAGAAATCTCGCTTTCGCGAAAGCGGAAAAATACAAATTAACTAGATAGAAAAGTGTCTATCTCACTAGGTAAATCAGGAAGTGGCCTCATCAAGTTATAAACAAAGCTTTATAAAAACACACTGAAACCCTACCTTTGAAACTTGTCTTTTAAGACGTTACACGCCATTCAAATCAATATCATGAAAAAGCTAGAACTACTCAAAAAGTATTTTGGTTACGACAGTTTCCGCCCGTTACAAGAAGAAATTATAGACAGCGTTATTGCTGGAAAAGACCTTATGGTCGTCATGCCTACTGGTGGAGGTAAATCCATGTGTTTTCAATTACCCTCTTTACTTCTAGACGGCATTACACTAGTTGTATCGCCACTTATTGCTTTAATGAAAGATCAAGTAGATGCGTTGCGAGCAAACGGTATTGCAGCATCTTACTTTAATAGTTCACAAGACGCTACACAGCAACAAGAAATGCTAGAAGAATTGCGCTCTGGACGTCTCAAATTAATTTATGTAGCTCCAGAGAGCATCGGTTTACTGAATAATCATCTTCAGGGAATTCCTGTTTCTTTAATTGCGGTAGACGAGGCGCACTGTATTTCTACATGGGGTCACGATTTTAGACCTGCATATACACAGTTATCTTATTTTAAAACCAGTTTTCCAGATGCTAACCTGATAGCACTAACTGCCACCGCAGACAGAGCCACTAGGGCAGACATCAAAAAACAATTAGGAATTCAAAATGCACAGGAATACGTCTCCTCCTTTGACCGCCCTAATTTAACTCTAGAAGTACGTCCAGGAAATAATAGACTGCAGCAAATGCGTCGTTTTTTACAAAAGAACAAAGACGAGTCTGGTATTATCTACTGTCTAAGCCGTAAAACCTGTGAATCACTTGCTAGTAAGATATCGGCATATGGTTTTGATGCGGCAGCTTATCATGCTGGTCTAAGTCATGAAGAAAGAGAAAATGTACAAGAGAAATTTATTAAAGACGACCTTAAAATTGTGTGTGCGACTATCGCATTTGGGATGGGAATTGATAAATCTAATGTGCGATTTGTACTGCACTATAACATGCCTAAAAACATAGAAGGTTATTATCAAGAAATAGGTCGTGCTGGTCGTGATGGTATTAACTCGCATGCGTTATTATTTCACAGTTATGCAGACGTGATCCAGCTGCGCAAATTTGCCGAAGGAAGTGGAAATGCCGAATTACAAATTGCAAAGCTGGAGCGCATGAAGCAGTTTGCCGAAGCACTAACCTGCCGCAGGAAAATGCTCTTATCCTATTTTAATGAATATCTAGATGAAGACTGTGGCAACTGTGATGTATGTCTTAACAAGCCCGACTTCTTTGACGCCACACTACCTGCACAAAAAGCATTGAGCGCCATTATACGCACTAATGAACGAGCATCTCTTAATCTTTTAATAGATGTACTACGTGGTGCACAAAATGCCGCCATAATGGAAAGTGGTTTCCAACATATTAAAACTTATGGCGCTGGTAAAGAAATTACATGGAACAACTGGCAACAGTACATCGTACAAATGATTAATCAAGGTCTGGTAGAAATAGCTTTTCATGAGAACAATCATTTAAAAATCACACCTCAAGGTAAGGAGGTGCTTTTTAACGGTCGCAAGGTATCGCTAGCAGTTATACCTAAACCAGAAGAACTAGCCTCTCGTAGAGCACAACGTACCAAAGAAGAACTACCGACAGAGGTGAATCGCGATCTTTATGAAGCATTGCGCAAAACTAGATTACAACTGGCTAATGCTGGAAATCTAGCACCTTACATGATTTTTAGTGATGCGACTTTAAAAGATATGGCAGCCAGAATACCACTGGACGATAATGAATTTGCTGACATTACCGGTGTGGGAACTCATAAACACGATACCTATGGTGCAAAGTTCTTAAAAATGATATCAGAATTTAAGGATGACCGTAAAAAAGACTTTGTCTATAGGGATGAAATAATAAAACCTAAAAAAGCCAAAAAGAAAAGTACTGGTCCTAAAAAGGATACTGTAATGGAAACGGTCCTTTTATTTAGAGAAGGTAAAACGATTCAAGAAATAGCTGCAATTAGAAATTACCAACCTGGTACTATCTTAAATCACCTTACTAAACGTTATGAAAGCCACAACGATATAGATTTAGAAAAATTGATAGATCCTAAGGATTATGATTTAATAGCTGCAGACTTTGAGCAAATAAAAGATGCTGAGAGCCTTAAAAGCATCTTTGAGCATTTTGACGGTAAGATAGATTATGGATCTTTAAGATTAGGTCTGACTTTATTAAATGAAAAAGCAGCTATTTAAATAATAGCTGCTTTCTATATAAGTTACCTCTCAAAAATAAGAGTTTAAATTATCCTCCTACGATTGCTGGATTTACCCAACTAAATTTTGCGGACTCTGCCGGTATTTTAACACGTTGAGAAACGCGCTCCATACGTGCAGGTAGTTTCATTAAATAATCTCGTGCTTTCTCTGCTTCTTCAGTAAGATGACTCATGCTTGCGATATCCCATTGATCTATAAGCTTTTGCATGATATCTATGTAATCTTGAGCTGTATAAACACCTATACGTTGTGCGCTGTTTGAAAAATCTTCAAACGCACTACCTATACTCTCACCTTGCTCTCTTAAAAACATGGCTGGCATTACAATTTTATGCACCATCATTTCTTTAAATGCAATCATCATATTACTAGCATCTACTTTAAAGATCTCTGTTACAAAGGTACTGTAGGCTTTATGGTGACGCATTTCATCTCCAGAGATAATGCGACACATTTTTGATAAAGCAGTATTTCCATAACCACGTGCAAGTTTTGCTACACGGTTGTGTGAAATGTATGTCGCTAACTCTTGAAAACTTGTGTAAATAAAGTTTTTATAAGGATCGCGATCTGTACCTATATCAAAACCATCAGTAATTAAATGATGTGTTGTAATTTCTATCTGACGCATATTAACACGACCAGAAAGGTAAAGATATTTGTTAAGCACATCTCCGTGACGGTTTTCTTCACCAGTCCACTGTCTGATCCATTTAGACCAAATGTTTCCTTTTCCTTCTACTTGATTAATACCTTCTACGTCCATTAACCAAGACTCATAGGTAGGTAATGCTTCTTCTGTGATAGTATCTCCTACTAGAGCTACCCAAAAATCATAGGGTAATTCTTTAGCTAGTTCTCTTAGCTCACGTACTTCTTCAAAAAAGGTGTCTTCTTGAGAATTAGGTAAGAAATCTGTAGGCTGCCAGATCTTATCTACTGGAATTAAGTACTCATCCATAAAGGATTGTACTTTACTTTCTAGCGATTGCATCACCTCGATGCGTATATTTTTAAGGGGCTTGCTCATAAGTATAGCTTATTATGTAAAGGTAGTCGTTTTGAATTTGTTCCGCTTTCGCGAAAGCGGAAATATTATCTAGCTCTATACCGCTGTAGAAGTAACGCCGTTATGCACAATTTCTTGTGTTTCTAGAATCACCTCGTCCATATCTCTTCCTTGGATAGGAATAGGGTTATGAATGGTTAATGCTATTTTATTTCCCATACCGTAAGGGAATTTTCCATAACGATCTACTTTCCAACTATTATTAACTGTTACTGGTACTATAACGGCGTCTGGAGCGTATTTAAAAATAGTCTTTAAACCGTTAGTTTGAAATGGTTTAGGAACTCCTGTTCTACTGCGAGTTCCTTCAGCAAAAATTACTACGCTACGTTTCTTTTCATGTACGTTCTTAGCAAATTTAATAAGTGCTGTTATCGCCTGTTTGCGATCTTTACGATCAATAGCACAGTTCTCTCCTATTCTTAAATTAAGTGAGATGCTAGGAATACCTTTGGCCAATTCCTTTTTTGCAATAAATTTTGCATGATAATCCCTAAGATAATAAATTAATGGCGGTATATCAAACATACTCTGGTGGTTACATACAAATACGTAAGATGGACCAACAGGTAGTTCACTTTTATAATTGATGCTAAAGGTATTGAACAGTGGTAAATGAGATTGCATTAAGAACCAGTTAAGTATATACACACTCTTGCGATGTGCATTATAGCCACCTAATTTGTAACTAATAAGCTGTATAGGATGGAAAATAACCAGAAACAAGAAGAACAGTATGAAGTGAATTACTGTTAATGGATATGAGATGATTTTTTGCATGCTGCAAAGATAATTTGTTAATGCACATCAAAAAACGAGAACTGCTTAAATCGATATGCGTGCATAGTATTTTTGAGTTAGGAGTTAGGAGTTAGGAGTTAGGAGTTAGGAGTTAGGAGTTAGGAAAATCAAATTTTTAAAATTATAACACAACAACAAATGGGATTTATTTTACTTGTGAATTTAAAGATGACCTTGCTTTTATTTTAACACCTAAACATCTTGTGATACATCTTAAATAAAAAAAGTGCTTTTGTTTTCACAAAAGCACTTTTTAAAAATTTTAAACTAAGACTGACTAGCAGTTTTCGTTATAAGCTTCTTTAAGGTTTTCAGCAATCATTTCAGCTGGTCTTCCTTCTATGTGGTGACGTTCTAACATGTGTACTAACTCACCATTTTTGAACAATGCCATAGATGGAGAACTAGGTGGAAAAGGAATCATAGCTGCTCTTGCTGCATCTACTGCATCACGATCTACTCCTGCAAAAACTGTCACGATATGATCAGGTTTTTTTGAGTTATCTAGAGACATTTTTGCTCCTGGACGTGCATTTGCTGCTGCACAACCACATACTGAGTTTACAACAACAAGTGTTGTACCTTCTTTACTTAGTGCTTCTTTTACGTCGTTTTGTGTATATAAGTGTTCAAATCCTGCGTTACCTAAATCGTCACGCATCGGCTGAACTAATTCTGCTGGGTACATAATATTAATTTTTTACAAAGGTAAAGACTTCTAGCTCTTTATAAAATAGTAATCCTATCATTTAAGTTTATTATAAGAATGCTTTTATGTATAGTTAAGTGAGTTGGTGAGTAAATTTTAAAAAAAACAATCACTCCCTATTTATTTCACTCATATCAGTAAATTTATAATAAAGAGCTGCTTCTGTTCTAATTTCATTCCTAACCGTTTACAAATGTTTAGTATCTTTAAAAAATAGATAGTAAGTTAATTATGGCTAGAAAAAAATGTCCTGAATGTAAGGAAGAAGTACGCGGTAGAGCTGATAAGATTTACTGTAGCGACTACTGCCGTAATGTGGCTAACAATAAGCTTAATAGAGATAGTAACGCCTTAATGCGCAATATCAATAATAGATTACGTAAAAATCATAGAGTATTACAAGAACTCAACCCTTCAGATAAGATTAAGGTGACCAGAAATAAAATGCTTGCAGCAGGTTTTGACTTTAATTTTTTCACTAGCATTTACACTACTAAAAAAGGTACCGTCTATTACTTTGTATACGATCAGGGCTATCTACCTATGGACGATGATCACTATTTAATTGTTAAACGCGACTGATCAATAAAACACGTAAACGCACGTTAACACCTCTATACAAACACCTTATTCTTGCATGAACTTCACTTCTAATAAAGACATCTACCGATGGATCATGATTGTAGTTGCAGTCATTATTACTTCATTAATTCTATGGAATACTTTTGATTTTTTCCAGCAATTGAAAGAGAACGAACGTAAGAATATACGCGAGTTTGGTATCGCAGCAACAGATCTTCAAAATCAATCTCTTAATGCAGATTTAGGTGATTTAGGTTTTACTGTAATGGGTAACACTACATCAGTACCAATGATAGTGGTTAACTATAAAGGCGAAATGAGTGCCCGTAATTTACCAGAAAAAGCAGAGCGCGATACAGAAGAACTTAAAAGATTAATCGAGGTTTTTAAACAAGAAAACGACCCTATAGTCACCGAGTTTGAAGGAGAGCCATTTAGTACCATTTATTATGGAAATAGCGACGTAATTACAAAGATTAAGTACTACCCAATGGCGCTGGTAATTATAATGCTTCTATTCTTCTCAGTTATATGGTTTTTCTATCGATCTAGTAAAGCCAGCGAGCAAAACAAACTTTGGGCCGGTATGGCTAAGGAAAGTGCACACCAGATAGGTACGCCGCTTTCTTCTCTCGTAGGATGGACTACTATTTTAAGAGATACAGATGTAGATCCTTCTTACATAGATGAGATGGAAAAAGATATAAACCGTTTAAAAATGATTACCGATCGTTTTTCTAAAATAGGTTCTATCCCTACACTTACCGAAGTGGACATCGTACAGCAAACTAAACAAGCCGTCGAGTATATAGCTAATAGGTCTTCAAAGCTCATCAAATTTGACATAGACCTACCAGATCAACCTATACAGGTTAAGTTAAATGAGCCCCTTTTTGAATGGGTGATAGAAAACTTGATTAAAAATGGTATCGATGCCATGAAGGGAAAAGGAAATATATCTGTCTACCTCAAAGCAGACGTGTACAACGTATTCATTAAAATAAAAGATACTGGTAAAGGAATTCCAAAACAGCAATGGAATCAAATATTCACACCTGGTTTTACTACTAAAAAAAGAGGTTGGGGCCTGGGATTATCACTTGCTAAGCGCATTATTAAAGACTATCACAACGGTAAAATAAGAGTAGCCGATAGTAAAAAAGACCTAGGAACTACCTTTGAAATTACTCTAAACAAGATCTAACAACGATTATGAGAGCTTAACTTCTAGGTAGCGTTACTGTAAACGTGGTCCCTTCTCCATAGACCGTGTTCATCTCTATTTTTCCATTGAAGTTCTCTACGATTTGCTTTACCATAGCGAGACCTAATCCCATACCGCTATTTTTAGTAGTGAATTTAGGTTCAAATATTTTGTTTTCGTTATCAGGATGTACACCTGTACCGTTATCCTTCACCTCTAGAAATACATGTTGAGTATTGTGAGTAACTGACACATCTATAACATTTTCTCGGCTACTATCCACAGCCTGTATTGCATTCTTAACAAGGTTAGTAACCACACGTATCAATTGAGTTCTATCAAAAACTATCATTAAAGAATCTGTATCTTCTGTATAATTAATATTAGATTCATTAAATATATCCAGCGCTAGTTGGGTTACCATGCACACATCAGTCTCTTCGTTTTTTTGAGCCGGCATAGTTGCATAAGTAGAAAATGCACTAGCAATATTACTCATAACGTCTATTTGCTCGATAATAGAATTAGAATATTCATTTAGTTTTTCCTTAGCATCTGGATCTTCAGGATCAAATCTTCTCTGAAAACTTTGCACTGTAAGTCGCATAGGTGTTAGTGGGTTTTTTATCTCATGCGCGACTTGCTTTGCCATTTCTCGCCATGCTTGTTCTCGCTCGCTAGTTGCCAGTTTTACAGCACTTTCTTCTAGCTCGTCCACCATTTTATTATAAGACTCTACTAGAGTATTTATTTCTTCAGTTCCTTTGTAATCTATTTCTAGCTTACGGTTGCGTTTTGAAATATCTAACTCTTTCAGGTTATCAGAAATATTTCTAATGGATCTAGTTATATATCTGGATAGAAAATATGCTAGGACTATAGAAAAGCAGAACATAAGCGCATAAACTAATGCCAGTCTCTTAAGAAACTCCTCTAGTTCATGATTCATAAAGTCGTCGTTCTCTATGTAGGGTAAGTTAAGAATAGCAATATCTTTAAACCTATTATCTACTAGGTAGGTATAACTAGAGCGATAACTCTCACCATCTACTTCAAATTGTTCTACAAAACGATCATCTTCGGCATTATTGAGTCTTTTAATAATACCTGGTGATATTTGATTATGTAAACTATCACTAATAAATTGTGCTTTAGAACTTTTAAGTAAAGCTCCATTTAAATCATACATATAAATAGGCATACCGTGTACAGCACTCAAATCATAAATATCTTTTTTAAAAATATAAGGCAAATTACTAGTCACCACCTCATAAGTAGTTTCATCTAGAATAAACGCAATATGTTCCTTAATTGCTTGTTCCTTGCGTAATAATCGCTTTTCATGATAATCCTTTGCCTGCTCCTGAAATTGATATATAGACATACCAGCAATCAAGACACTCGCAATAATAGTTAGCACCATCATGGAGAAGAAGATGCGATTTCTAAGGCTATTTTTATACAATTTCATTAAGGTAAAAATAACAATAACCGAGCCAGTTGTAAAAAAATATTAAATCTTATAAGTGAATGGTGTTTTAATTCCGCTTTCGCGAAAGCGAATACAACATCCATCTATAAAGAGTCCATAAAACTCTGCGCGAGGACAGACTGCATATAATCAGTTAAATTAATAGATTTGCATCATGAAAATAGATAATCTAGAGCAAGGATATTACGGAATAGGAATCATGCATGGCAAGACACCAGAAAATCTAGGTGTATTATGGCGTACGGCACAAAATCTAGGAGCAAATTTCATTTACACCATAGGTAAACGTTATGCAAAACAAGCCTGTGACACTCACAACGCTGTAGGTGCTATACCTTATTTTCATTATAAAACATTTGAAGATTTTTACAGTCATTTACCTAAAGGCGCTATGGTGGTGGGAATAGAGTTAACTGACAGTGCTGTGGTGCTAGAAGATTTTAAACACCCACGCAATTGTGTTTACTTATTAGGTGCAGAGGACCATGGATTAACCAACGAGGCCATCACAAAATCACATCATATAGTAAAATTTAATACTCCCAAAAGTCTAAACGTGGCAGTTGCCGGAAGTATAATCATGTATGATAGAAGCGTAAAAGGAAATCATGTCTACATAAATGGTGTTCCAAAAGAGTCCTTATAGACTTAAAATAATTTTACATTTTTAATTTTAAAACGATGAAAGTTTTTACTTTTATGATCTAAACTATTATTAAAATAAACCATGAAACAAGGAACCGTAAAATTTTTTAATGAATCAAAAGGATTTGGATTCATCATTGAAGAAGGAACTAACCAAGAATGCTTTGTACACGTTACAGGAACTATCGACGAGATAAGAGAAGGTGACCACGTAGAATATGAAGAAAAAGAAGGAAAAAAGGGAATGAACGCAGTTAATGTAAGACTAGTAGATTAATTTTCATTCTATAGAAAAAGCAAAATCCCAACTCATTAAATGAGTTGGGATTTTTTTTATGGTAAAGAGTATGGCTGTAATTAATTACAGCCCATTAAAAAGCCGCTGTATGACCACAGCGGCTTTTTAAAACGTGTTTTATAGAATTGAATTACTTAATTCCTAATTCTGCTTTTACATCATTAGTAAGATCATAACCGTCTGCCATGATGATACCAGTTCCTGTAGTAGAATCAAGTACATAATCAAATCCTTTTCTTCTAGCAACTGCAAAGATAGCCTCTCTTACTTTCTTATAAAGTGGCTTTAATAAGTCCGTTCTTTTTTGACCCATTGCAGTTTGAGAATTTTGGTAATACTCCTCTAATTTTTTCTGACCTTCAGCAAGCTCTGCAAGAATTCTTTCGTTTTCTTCTTGAGTTCTTTGCGGTGCAGCTTCTTGTGCATTTTGATATTTAGTTTTCAATTCTTTATCCATCGCAGTTAACTTAGTTTCATAAGTTTTTGCAAGATTTCTTAATTGCTTATCTGCTGCAATAGCACTAGGTAACGACTCTACTAATGATTGAGAAGCTACGTGACATACCTTAGTCGGTTGCGCATCTTGTGCCTGACCTAGATTAATACCTGCAAAGATAAATGCGATTACTGCTATTAGTGTTTTTACTTGTTTCATTTCTTTATTAATTGTTATCAATTTTTAATTCCATCAGCCTACTGAGGCGGCTGCAAATATAAGGAGTTCCTATATTATTCACCACCAGGTGGTGTTTTCTTATTTTTCTCTGCGTTTCTAGCGTCTATCTCAGCTTGTTTCTTTGCTCTAGCCGCTGCTCTTACTGCAAGAACACTGTCTTTTCTACGTTTGCGGTCTGCCATGAGCTTATCTCTTCTTGCTTTGTAAGCTGCTGCTTTTGCTGCTTTTGCAGAGTCACGCACTCTTCTTTGCTCATTACGGACAGCATCACGCTCTGAGATCGCTTTTTGAACCGCTTCTTTTTTATCTTCTTTTGCCTGTTCCTTTTTCTCCTTTTCCTCTGCCTCTACAACAGACAAGTAAGGTTCATCATCTTCTACAGGATTATTTCTTGCATCTTGCTTTTCTTGAGCCTCTTTTCTTTTACCAGTTCTACCGATAGCTTTTAAAACTAAATCACTAACATCGTGACGGTCTGCACTATATAACAAAGCAGCTTCAGAACTATCGATTAACATGTCGTATTTCTTCTGCTTTCCTATCTTTTGCACCTCATTAAAAACTTGGTCTTGTATAGGCTGTATCAACTGTTGTCTTTGCAATAGAAAGTCACCTTGTGGACCAAAACGTTTTTGTTGATAGTCTGCTAGATCTTGCTCTTTTAAAGAGATATCTTCTTCCTTTTCTTCAATAAGCTCTTTAGTAAGTAAAACCTTTTCATTTTGAAGAGAGGCTTTCATTTGAGAAATCTCATTAGACATTTGGTCTATCTCACCTTTCCACCTTTGCATTTTTTGCTCTAGTTGTTTTGATGCTTCTTGATATTCTGGAACACTTTCTAAAATGTATTCCATGTCTATGTAAGCTATTCTTGCTCCTCTCTGTGCTTGCGCAAAAGTGAAACTAAAAAAAGCTACTACTCCAATAATTAAAATCTTAGTTCTCATAAGCTAGTTGTTTAAAGAAATAATCATGCCATATTTAAAACTGTTGTCCGATTATAAAGTGAACGTTCCAGCCACTAGGCTCATCACTTGCAACGTTAGGAACACTAT
This sequence comes from Nonlabens sp. Asnod2-A12, assembly GCF_045063745.1. Taxonomy (NCBI): domain Bacteria; kingdom Pseudomonadati; phylum Bacteroidota; class Flavobacteriia; order Flavobacteriales; family Flavobacteriaceae; genus Nonlabens; species Nonlabens sp. Asnod2-A12. The sequence goes on from NZ_JBEFOB010000003.1 coordinate 2,016,546, forward strand.
CAAAACCATAACCAAAGTCAACACCTAATAATCCAAATGCTGGCATAAATATACGTAATCCTGCACCTGCAGAGCGCTGTACATCAAAAGGATTATAGCTTCTAAAACGGTCATATGAACCTGCAGCTTCAGCAAAAGTTAATACATAGATAGATGCTGCCTGCTCTAATGAGATAGGATAACGTAATTCCATAGAGAATTTATTGTATACCGTATCTCCATCATCACTTGTAGTTAATGCACTGTTATCATAACCACGCATTCTAATAATATCACGACCATCTAGAGAGAAAGAACCTAATCCATCACCACCCACAAAGAATCTTTCAAAAGGAACTAGACCACGATCATTGTTATACGCTCCTAAGAAACCAAATTCAGTCTTAGTCTGTAAAATCAATTTTTCATACAGTTGGGTATACCAAGTTCCTTCAAATTTGATTTTATAGTATTCTAAAAACTTAAATTTCTCTTGATCTATCTTACCACTATCTGCTATTCCATTAGTTTGAAATTCTGGATCATCTTCTAGATTTTCATAATCTACTCCATTCCATACAGAATAAGGTAAAGTCATTTTTGCTGTAAGTGAGAAGGAAGATCCATATGTAGGGAAAATAGGATTTACACCCACGTTATTACGACTTAAACCAACTGTGTATGCCAGGTTATTTGAAAAACCGTTAGGAAAATTAAATAAACTAGTCTGGTAGTTTTTTAAGTTATAATGTTGGAAAGAAATAGCTTGAGAGAACTGAAAGTATTGATCAGGCCATTCTAATCTCTTTGCTATACCTATAGTACCACCAGTAATTAAGAACCTTTGATTTCTATCTACTTCACTAAAATCTTGTTGATTTACACGGAATTGCTCACTGTGTGAAAAAGAAACATTAAAAGAAACTGGTTTTTTACCACCTAACCAAGGCTCTGTAAAGTTTAAACTATAGGTTCTAAAAATAGTACTTGCTTGCGCTCTTATGGCTAGAGTCTGCCCATCACCCATAGGTACTGGCTCATATGCCTCGCCATTAAATAAATTACGTAATGAGAAGTTGTTGAAACGTAAACCTAGCGTTCCTACAAAACCTCCACCACCATAACCACCTTGTAACTCTATCTGACTTGCACCAGACTCTACTAGTTCATAATCTACATCTACAGTTCCTTCTTCTTGATTAACATTATTTAATTGAGGATTAATTTGTTGAGCATCAAAAAAACCTAACTGACCTAATTCACGAATAGAGTTAATAATCTTCTGACGAGAGTACTTCTCTCCTGGAGACGTTCTTATTGCTCTATAAATAACATGGTCATTTGTTCTTGTATTACCACTTACACTAATGTTGTTAAAATAAGCTTCTTTACCTTCTACTATTCTAATTTCAAAATCAATTGTATCATTTTGAACACGAGTTTCTACTGCATTTACACTAGAAAACAAATAACCACTATTTTGATATAAATTAGTTAAATCATCAGAATCTGGATCTTGTGGATTACTAATCTGCTCATCAAAAGCAACACCATTATAAACATCTCCTTTTTCTATTTTAAGTAATCTCTTTAATTGCTCATCAGAAAAAGCAGTATTACCTATAAACTTAATATCTCCAAAATAATACTTTCTTCCCTCTTCTACTTTTATATCTAGAGAGATGGTTTTATCATCTACCTTAGTCAAAGTATCTGATATAACACGAGCATCTCGATAACCACTCTCTTTGTATTTATCTACAACAGCGATTAAATCGGTTTGAAAATCGTCTTCAATATATTTAGACCTTTTTAAAAGTCTTATAAAATTCTTCTTTTTAGTGTTGGACATTGCACCGCGCAATTCCTTATCGGTAAGCATAGAATTTCCTTCAAAATTTATCTCTGCTATTTTAACTTTCTTACCTTTATCGATATCTATTTTCATATCGACTCTATTCTTTCCTGTTGTATCCACTAGAGTGCGAGTTTTCACTTTAGCATCAGCGTACAAGAATCCTTTCTTTTTGTATTTATCTTCTATAAAAGATCTAGTTGTAGTAATAAGATTTTCAGTCGCTTTACGTCCTCTAGTTAACTTTAATTCTTCTCTAAGATCTTTAGTCTGCCCTTTGCGCAGTCCTTGTATAGTTACCTCATTAAGGTTAGGTACCTCGATAATATTAATTTCTAGATTAATAGTATCCATCACATCGTCTTCTGGATCTCCTATAATATCTGTAGCAAAAATTCTTATGTCACTAAATAGTTTTAGATCCCACATTTTCTTTACTACCTGACTTATACGTTCACCTGGCACAAAAACCTCTTCACCTTTACGTAGTCCTGTAAAAGCGATTACCGTATTTTCATTATAAGTCTGGCTTCCTGTAACCGTAATTTCACCTATTTTATATTTGGTGGCATCACCTATAGCTAGGTCTCCTCTTTTCTCTTGAGCGTATGTAGTTGCACTTAATAGTAAACATGTTACCAGTAGTAGCGAGTTTGCTAACTTTTTTATCATTCTATAATTGTTCACTTGTTTTACCAAACCTTCTTTCTCTATCTTGATAATTATGTATTGCTTCTAACAGATTTTCTCTTCTGAAATCTGGCCAAAGCACTTCTGTAAAATATAATTCTGCATAAGCAATTTGCCATAAAAGGAAATTACTAATACGTTGTTCTCCACTGGTACGTATCAATAAATCTACATCTGGCATATAACTCGTATATAGATGTTTATTAATAACGTCTGTATCTATTTGATCGATCTCTAAGGAACCTTCCTTTACCTGACCGGCCACATTTTTTATAACTGATATCAACTCTTCTCTAGATCCATAACTTAAAGCTAGAGTTAAATTCATTCTTTTATTATCTTTAGTCGCCTCAATAACCTCAGCCAGCTCTTTTTGGGCAGACTTAGGTAAAAGACTTAGAACACCTACAGCTTTAAGAGAAATATCATTCTTCTGTAAAGTAGGAAGCTCTTTTTTAAGACTAGAAACTAACAACCTCATTAAGGTGTCCACCTCTAACTTTGGTCTTTTCCAGTTCTCGGTACTAAAAGCATATAAAGTTAAGTGCTCCACACCTAATTCTGCACATGCTTCTACTGATTGCCTAACTGCTTTTGCGCCTTTTTCATGTCCACGCACACGCATTAAACCTTGTTTTTTTGCCCATCTACCATTACCATCCATGATAATAGCAACATGCTTAGGGATTCTAGTACGATCGAGTAATTCTTGTGCCATACTTAAAAGTTACAATAACAAGGTTTACGACCGAATGTGTAGGTAAGAGTCACCCCACTAAACACGTACCAGTCATTGTTATTTAAGTTACCAAATTTCAAATTGTCAAAATCTTTACTTCTCACAGGACTACTTCCATCGAGATTATCTGTAAAAGTATACCTAGCGCCTATCTCTGCTGCGAGTATCAATTTAGGAGTAAGAGACATCTTAACTCCAAAAATTATAGGCACCGCAATATCTGTTGTTTCACCGTATTCTTCCAACTCATTTGTGTTATTTAGTGCAAACAACTCATAATGAAACGCAGTAAGCCCAGTATATAAATAGGGTGTAAATTGTGGTCTACCTGAATATAATTCCCAATCCCAGAAGGTATACTCTATACCTACGCTCGCTTCTAGCATCGTGTAATCATAGTTTAAACCTCTTAAATCTCTTGAAATATCGTCGCTATCATTATCATCACCTACCATATTTGCAGATATAATGGTAGCTCTAAAACTGTGTCGTGGACTACGGTTCCATTTAAAAACACCACCTATTGCGACATCGTTAAATTGAATGTACTGAGTACTTCCTACATCACCTACCACATTTGAGGTTCCTGCAAAAACACCTAACTCATAGGTTTGCGCTTTCGCGAAAGCGAAACTAAAAAAAACAATAAATAAAAAAACTAACCGCATGGAATTTTTAAAACGTGCAAATATAACAATTCTCTTTACCCAGCATGATGTTTACATGCTCGATTCTAGTAATACAGAACTAGTATTGATGTTTTTTATTGTTTAATTGCGTTTATCTTCACCCCAAAGCAACTTCTCCCTGATGGTCTTAATGAAACTTTGTCCTTTTAACTCTATGAGATCTATAGTGAAATCTGCTTTTTTAAGTGTCAATTGCGTCTCATTAGGATAGGATGCTATACGATTATCTAGCGATGCAAGAAATTCTTCTTCACGACCACTTACTTTAATAGTGATCTCTGTATGATCTGGAATAACAAGTGGACGTGCATTTAAATTATGAGGCGCTATAGGTGTTATCACAAATGCATCTGTATCTGGAGATATTACCGGACCACCACAACTTAAACTATAACCTGTAGAACCTGTAGGTGTGGATATTATCAAACCGTCTGCCCAGTAAACAGTTAACAGCTCTTTATTTAATTTAGTTTCTATTTGAATCATGCTAGTGGTATTCATACGACTAACAGTCACCTCATTAAGTGCAAAATTACGCGGCTCTGGATGGTTTTCTTCATGTGTAGAAACCAGCGTGATTAGACTGCGCTTACTTAAAGTATAATCTCCATTATGTAAAGCATTTACCGCTTCTTCTAGTTGGTCTTTATGCAGTGTTGCTAGAAAACCTAGTCTACCTGTATTAACCCCTATTACTGGAATATCTACTTTACCTATGTAGGCGACAGCTCTAAGAACCGTACCATCTCCACCCATACTTATAAGCAGGTCAAATGATTTATCTAATTGATCAAAAGAATCCAACCCTAATGCAACACCCTGACCTTTAAGCAAATCATGAAATCCAGACTCCACTAGCGCGACGCAATCTTTACTTTTTAAAAGATCGATGAGCTTCTGACACGTTTTCACTGTTTCATCATGAAGATACTGACCGTATATAGCGACTTTTTTCATTTACATATTTAGGTATTTATTCAAATAATCTGAGCGTTCTTTTAAGGTATCTAGATAAGAATCTTCTTCAGCAGCGCTTACTATCTCATAACTATACCTTCTAAAAGTTTGCAGAACGGTATTTAAATTTTGAGGACTCAGTTTGAGTGTAATCTCAGACATATGATCATTATAATTACTTACAAAACAACCGAATATCTTAGAATCATTAGACTCCACTATTTGTGCTATTTCACTAAAACTATAATCATTAGATCCTTTTTGAACGACTACTACTGCACCAGACTCGTACATAAATGGTGCGTCATTAAATAGCTCCATAATATCTTTAAGCTCATAGTAGCCTAAATATTCATTTTTACCATCTAAGACAGGCATCATATTAGATTGATGTTGTGCAAACGCTTCTAAAACATCTAACCAGTGCGTTTCTTCTTTTACATGAAAAGCAGTCATAGAATATTTAACGGTCTGTAATTTTTGATCTGACTCAAAACAATGCGCATCATTTTCTGACAGACATCCTATATAAATTTCATTTTCCATAATAGGTAAATGAGAATAGGTAAGCTGCGAGAATATTTCTTGTGCTTTTTTCATGTCTGACGAAATGTCCAAAGGCTTTACATCATTAATTATGTATTGCTTAATATCCATAGAGTGCAAAATTTAACGCAAATTAATCAATTCTACACTTATGCGTCTGACGCAATCCTTTGTATTTTTGAAATAAAAATACAACATGGCAATTTTAAGTGTAAATGTCAACAAGATAGCAACTTTGCGTAATTCTAGAGGCGGTGACGTACCTAATTTACTAAAAGTAGCGATCGATCTAGAAGCATTCGGCGCACAAGGAATAACAATTCATCCTAGACCTGACGAGAGACACATAAGATATCAAGATGCTAGAGATCTTAAAAAAGTAGTGCAAACAGAACTTAACATAGAAGGAAACCCTATAGAAAGTTTTATAAAACTAGTGGACGAGGTACAACCTGCTCAAGTAACCCTAGTACCAGACGGACCAGATGCCTTGACATCTAATGCTGGATGGGATACTATTAAACATAAAGATTTCTTGACTAAAATCGTGAAACATTTTAAAGATCAAGGAATACGTACTAGCATATTTGTAGACCCTAGCATAGAAATGATAGAAGGCGCTGCAAAAACCGGTGTAGACCGCATTGAGTTATACACAGAAGATTTTGCTAGTCTTTATGATAACGACAGAGATAAAGCAATCGCTCCTTATATAACAGCAGCAAAAAAAGCAACAGAACTAGGAATAGGAATTAATGCTGGTCATGATTTATCTCTAGAAAACATAAAGTTTTTCAGCGAGCAAATACCAGGCTTATTAGAAGTATCCATAGGTCATGCTTTAATTTCTGAAAGTTTATATCTAGGACTAGAAAATGTAGTTAACATGTATAAATCAAGACTAGCATAATGTTACATTCTATAATTTTAGGTGAAGGACAGCCATTTTTAATCCTACATGGCTTTTTAGGCATGGCAGATAACTGGAAAACTCTAGGTCGCAAATGGAGTGAAGACGGTTTTCAAGTACATCTAATCGACCAGCGCAATCATGGACGCAGTTTACATAGCGACGAGTTCAACTACTCATTAATGGCACAAGACATAAAAGAATATTGTGATGAGCATAAGCTTAAAAACATTATTCTTTTGGGACACAGCATGGGCGGTAAAGTAGCCATGCGATTTGCTGCAGAAAATGAAAGCTATTTAGACAAATTGATAATAGCAGATATCGCCCCTAAAGTATACCCACCACACCATAGCGATATCATAAATGGACTAAAAAGCATTGACTTTGATAAGGTAAGCTCTCGCAATGATGCAGACGAGATGTTAGAAAAAGTAATTTCCGAATTCGGCACACGTCAGTTCTTGTTAAAAAGTCTTTATCGCGTTGAGAAAGGTCGTTATGGATGGCGATTTAATCTAGATGTCTTAGGTGAGTCTCAAGAAAAAGTAGGTATTCACGACCCTATTACTACACCTATAAAAACACCTACCCTTTTTATAAGAGGTGGTAAGTCTGGATACATATTAGACAGTGACGTGATGATTATAGAGCACGCTTTCGCGAAAGCGGAACTAAAAACAATAGAAAATGCAGGACACTGGCTTCATGCAGAGAAACCGCAAAAATTCTTAACATATGTTACGAAATTCGTAAAATAACAGTTGTTATGCTTGCATAATAATAACGAAAACGCTTGCGTAATATTAATTTAATATTAAATTTGACACATACAAATTTAACTTATACCTCAAACCCTTGATTATGAACAAACTGAAAGTTTTTGTTGTACTTTGTTTGATCTCTACGTTTGCTTATGCAGGTGGATATCGTGTTAGCACACAAAGTAACACGCAATTAGCAATGGGACATACTGGTGTCGCTGTCGTTAATAATGCAGACATCTTATTCTTTAATCCAGCTGGAATAGTACACCTGGAAAACAAATTAAATATAAGCGCCGGTGGTTTCGGTGTATTTTCTGATGTAAAGTACCAAAATCAAGAATTTGGGACCACATTTGAAACAGAAAGTGAAACTAGTACTCCTATTTATCTTTATGCTACTTACAAAGTATCTGAAGATTTTGCTGTAGGTTTAGGTGTCTACACACCTTATGGTAGTAATGTAACATGGCCTACTGATTGGGCAGGATCTCACCTAGTTAATGAAATAGACTTAAGTGCAATTTTTATTCAGCCTACTTTATCTTATCAATTATTTGATAGTGTAAGTATAGGTGGTGGACCTATCCTAGCTATAGGAGCGGTTACATTTAATAGAAACGCAAGTAGAACACTTACCGATGAAGAAGGTGTTCGTTCTAACATTGAAATAGAAGATTCTGGTATTACAGCTTGGGGTTGGTCTGCTGGACTTATGTTTACTCCAGACGATAGATTTACTCTAGGTTTCAACTACCGTTCTTTAATAGACATTAATAGTACAGAAGGTACTGCTACTTTCTCAAACTTCCCTAACAGTTCATTAACTCCTAGTAATGGTGAGACTGGATTTACTGCAACACTTCCTTTACCTGCAGAACTTACTATAGGAATGTCTTATAAATGGGACAAATTACTTCTAGCTTTTGATTACAATAGAACTCTATGGAGTGAATACAACAGTCTAGATCTAGAATTTAGTAATGGTGTTGCCTCTATTAACCCAAGAAACTATAAAGATGCTTCTACATGGAGATTAGGTGCTCAATATGAGTTTACTAAAAAATTAACCGTAAGAGGTGGTTATTACTTTGACGAATCTCCTGTACAATCTGGATTCTTTGCTCCAGAAACACCACGTAATGATTCTAACAACTATACTTTTGGTCTTTCTTACAAAGTAAATTCGAAGTTATCTATTGACACATCATTCCTATTTGTACAATTTAAAGAAATTAATGAATCTTATGATTTCTTTTCTGACACTGGCGCAACTACTACTGCACCATTTGCAGGAACCTACAAATCATCAGCATTTATCGGTGGTCTAGGTATAACTTATAGCATGTAAAAAAAATAAAATAATGAAAAACTTAAATATAAAATTCATTGCTCTTTTTCTTGCAGGTGCTGCAGTAATAGGCTGTGATGACGAATTTGACAACGCTATCGAAGATGGCGGAGTATACACATCTGGAGAAGCAGACTTCTCTAAATTTGTAACTGTAGGAAACTCTTTAACCGCAGGATTTGCAGATAACGCATTGTACCTAAATGGACAATTAAATTCTTACCCTAACATTATTGCAGGTCAAATGCAGTTTGCTGGTGGTGGTGAATTTAATCAACCACTCGTTAATGATAATGCTGGTGGCCTACTTGCCGCTGGGGTACAAATACTACCTAATCGTTTTGTACTAGCGTCTGACGGTAATGGAACTCCTGCTGGACCAGTTGTTCTAGACGCAACTCCTACAACAGATATTACTAACAAAGTAACCGGACCATTAAACAACTTTGGTGTTCCAGGCGCAAGAGTATTTCACCTAGCAGCTCCAGGTTACGGTGCTTTAGCTGGTGTTGCTACAGGTACTGCAAACCCATACTATGCTCGTTTTTCTAGCTCAGAATCTTCTACAGTAATAGATGATGCGATTGCTGCAAACGGAACGTTCTTTACTCTATGGATAGGTAATAATGATATATTAGGATATGCTACTAGCGGTGGGTTAGGTGTTGATAACAACGAATTAAACAACATAGACCCAGCTGCACAAGGAGACAACAGTATAACTAACAATAATGTATTTGCTGCCGTGTACCAACAATTAGTTGCTGGACTTACTGCAAACGGTGCAAAAGGAGCTCTAGTTAACATCCCAGATGTTACTTCTATTCCTTTCTTTACAACGGTACCATTTGCTCCATTAAGCCCTGCAAGCCCTACATTCGGTCCTCAGATACCTACTTTAAACGCAACATTTGCTGGTCTAAATCAAGCGTTTGCATTTTTAGGTGTTCCAGAAAGATCAATTACTTTTTCTCAAACTGCTGCAAGTGCTGTAGTAATTAACGATGAGTCATTAACAGACTTATCTGCACAATTAACGCAAGTTTTAATAGGTGGCGGATTAGACGCTGCTACAGCTACTCTATTCGGACAACAATTTGGTCAGGCAAGACAAGCTAACGCTACAGATTTATTAACTTTTACAAGTCAGACAGTTATCGGTGAGTTAAACGCAGCTCGTTTTGCACAACTTACAGGAGCTGGTTTAGACGCTGCTACTGCTGGACAACTTTCCATTAACGGTGTTACTTTCCCTCTTGAAGACCAGTGGGTACTTACCCAAGATGAGCAAGATAGAATAACAACTGCACAAACTGCATATAACGCAACTATAGAAGCACTTGCTGCTGCAAATGGTCTTGCTTATGTTGACGTTCGTACAGAACTTTCTACAGTAGCTACTACAGGGATTTCTTATAACGGTGGCGTTTTAACTTCTACATATGCTTCAGGTGGTGCTTTTTCACTAGATGGTGTTCACCCTACAGCTAGAGGTTATGCATTAACCGCAAACACTATAATAGATGCTATCAACGCACAATACAGCTCTACTTTACCTAAAGTAGACATAGGTGCTTATGATTCTATTCAACTAAGTGATTCTGCTCAATAAACAGAGCATATAATTTCTATATAAATCTGCTGAAGGCTCGTTCTTCAGCAGATTTTTTATTTTTACACAAATTCTATATTATGAGATTCATTATAAAATTACTTATTACAGCTGCTCTAGTTATGGGACTGGCAGAAATATTACCAGGTATAGGTATCACTAATTATGTAAGCGCCATACTAGTTGCCCTTACCTTATCTATATTAAATTTTATAGTAAAACCCATACTTGTTATACTAACCTTACCTATAACTATAGTCACATTAGGTATATTTCTATTATTTATAAACGTTATCATTATCTACCTAGCAGACTGGTTTGTAGGCGGTTTTACGGTAACAAGTGTATTTTGGGCATTTATATTTTCACTATTACTCGCAGCGGCACGATCTTTTCTCTTTAAATTATTAGACAAAGAAGATAACTAAGAATATCTAACCACCACGTAGGTCAATAGCAATAAGACAAACACTTTGATAACTAGTAAATAAAGCTTAATTTTGCAGCCCAATTTTAACAGCATAAAAAAGTCTTTAAATGAATATAAAACGTACGGACACAGACGCATTAAATGCGACAATTACCATAGAAATTGAAAAGGCAGATTATCACCACCAAGTAGATAACGTACTTGCAACTCACCGCAAGACAGCAAACATACCTGGTTTTAGAAAGGGCCATGTACCTGCTAGCCTTATCAATAAAAAGTACCGCATTCCCGTATTAGTAGAAGAGATCAATAAACTGACTCAATCTCAACTTAATAAATTCATCACCAGTGAAAAAATGAACCTTTTAGGAAACCCACTTCCTAAGGCTCAAGAAGACATTGACTGGGATCAAGACAATTTTACTTTTGAATTTGAAGTAGGTCTAGCTCCAGAATTTGATGTAGATGTAAAAGGTAAAAAAGCCATTACACAGTACGAAATCAAAACTGATGACAAAACTATTAACGACCAAATCGATCGCATACGTGAGCAATATGGTAAGTTAATCGCAAAGAAAGAAGTTGAAGAAGGAAATGAAGTTACTGGAGTTTTTAGAAATGACGAAGAAGAAATCAATTCTGACGCTACATTCTCTACATCAAAAATCAAAGGAAAGACCAATCTTAAGAAATTTGTTGGTGCTAAAGTAGGCGACTCTTTAGAACTTAAAACTAAAGGTCTTTTTAATGATGATCACGATCTAATGAATTTTCTTAAAGTAGAACATGATAAAGCACACGGTCTTGAAATACCTGTAACTTTTGAAATCACTGAAGTTAACGAGCGTGAAAAAGCAGAGCTAAATCAAGAATTCTTTGATAAGCTTTTTGGAAAAGATGTTATCAAGAGTGAAGAAGAACTAGTTGAAAAACTACGTGAAGACGCAGGGAAACAATTTGCTCAACAAACTGATCAGAAATTATTAACAGACGTTACAGAATCACTTATTGAGAACACAAAATTTGATTTACCAGCAGACTTTCTTAAAAGATGGATCGCAAGTAATGGCGAGAATCAATTAACAGAAGAAGAAGCTGCAGCAGAGTACGAGCGTTCTGAAAAAGGATTGAGATACCAACTTATTGAATCTAACATTGTAAAAAACAATGAAGAATTACAATTAAAGTTTGAAGACCTACAAGAATATTCTCGTAAGATGATACGCTTACAAATGGCTCAATATGGTCATACCGGTGCAACTGACGAAGAGGTAGACGGTGTAGTAGCACGTATCATGAGCAATCAAGAAGAAGTAAAACGCATGAGCGAGCAACTTCAAAATGAGAAAATGCTAGATTTCTTCAAAGCAAACGCAAAATTGAAAAAGAAAGAATTGACTTACGAAGACTTCATTAAAGAAGCTTACGAAGCATAATTTATTCCTGTCAATAATTCATATCTTTAGGCGTTGACTATTTTATCAATTAGTTAACGCCTTTTTTATCACTCATATAGTATCATTACAACATGGATATATCTAAAGAATTTGAAAAATTTGCCGTAAAAGATCAAGGAGTAAATCCTATGTATTACGATAAAATTATGGGTAGCATGTACCCAACTAATCTTACTCCTAACATTATAGAAGAGCGCCAGATGAATATCGCGATCTTTGACGTATTCTCACGTTTAATGATGGACCGCATCATTTTCATGGGAACTGGAGTAAACGATCAAGTAGCAAACATTATACAGGCGCAACTGCTTTTCTTAGAAAGTGCAGACGCAAAGAAAGACATACAGATCTACATTAACTCACCAGGTGGTAGTGTTTATGCAGGACTAGGTATATATGACACGATGCAGTTTATAAAGCCAGATGTAGCCACTATCTGTACCGGTATGGCTGCAAGTATGGGAGCTGTTTTATTATGTGCAGGAGCCGAAGGTAAACGTAGTGCTCTACCACACAGTCGTGTAATGATACACCAGGTTTCTAGTGGGGCGCAAGGTCAGGCTAGTGACATAGAGATAACAGCACGTGAGGTTGTAAAACTTAGAGAAGAACTATACACCATCATAGCAAAGCATTCTGGACAGACTTATGATAAAGTCTATGCAGACTCTGACCGTGATTACTGGATGAAAGCTGATGAGGCTAAGGCATACGGTATGATCGATGAAGTATTAAGAAGAGACTAAGAACGTTTCTTGCAATAAAATTGTGGTTATTCCGCTTTCGCGAAAGCGGAAACCACAACACTTAAACTGCCTATATTAAAATTAAGAATCGCATTTCTAACTTTATAGAAAAACGACTCCTATCTAAAAGGACACAAACTATCGTGTCAAAAACAGAAATATGAGTAAAGAACAACTAGAATGTAGCTTTTGTGGACGCAATAAAGCAGAAACTAATTTGCTTATTGCAGGACTGGACGCACATATTTGTGACCGCTGTATAGAGCAGGCTCATGGAATAGTTCTCGAAGATACTACAGTCGATAAACCTGGAGTTTCTAGTGCAGAATTAGAACTTAAAAAACCTAAAGCTATAAAAGCTTTTCTTGATGAATACATCATAGGGCAAGAGTTCACTAAAAAAGTAATGTCTGTAGCGGTTTATAACCATTATAAAAGATTATTACAAAAAAATACCGATGACGATGTAGAGATACAAAAATCTAACATCATGATGGTAGGGCAAACAGGAACCGGTAAAACACTTATTGCAAAAACAATTGCAAAAATGTTGAACGTGCCTCTTGCCATAGTAGATGCAACGGTACTTACTGAGGCTGGATATGTAGGAGAAGATGTAGAAAGTATCTTAACTCGATTATTACAGGCAGCAGACTATAATCTTGAAAAAGCACAAACAGGAATCGTTTTTATAGACGAGGTAGATAAAATTGCTCGCAAGAGTGATAACCCATCTATTACAAGAGATGTGTCTGGAGAAGGTGTACAACAAGGACTTCTTAAATTACTAGAAGGAACTGTGGTAAACGTACCGCCTAAAGGTGGACGTAAACATCCCGATCAGAAATTTATCGAGGTAAATACAGAGAACATCTTGTTTATCGCAGGTGGTGCCTTTGACGGTATTGAAAAAGTAATACGTAAGCGATTAAACATGCAGGCAGTAGGTTTCAGCGCGAGTATGTCTAACGATGGGGTTGTAGAAAAAGATAATCTTTTACAATATATTATACCTAAAGACATTAAAGATTTTGGGATGATTCCAGAAATCATAGGTCGTTTACCTGTATTAACGTACATGAATCCGCTAGACGCAAATACGTTAAGAGCTATACTTACAGAGCCTAAAAATGCCATAGTAAAACAATACAAAAAATTGTTTGACATGGATGATATTGATTTTACCATCACCGACGATGCGCTTACCTATATAGTAGAAAAGGCTATTGAGTATAAGCTAGGAGCTCGTGGACTACGTTCTTTATGTGAAGCTATACTAACAGATGCCATGTTCGACATGCCAGGTGGAGATACTAAAGAATTAGTTGTTACGAAAGAGTATGCTGCGTCTAAATTAGACAAAAGCGCTATTCAAAAATTAAAAGCAGTGAGTTAAACCACTTCATTAATTTATCATATAAAATCCCTTTGTTATTTAATGCAAAGGGATTTTTTATTTTAAGCTGGTAGTTAAATCAACTTCTCCATTACTTATGTATTCACGAAAATCTTGATCTTTATATGTATATGCATTAATAGTAAAACTAAGAAATGCACCTTTGGGAAAAGTTAATTGATAGGTTCCATCCCTATTTGTTTTAACAGATTTAATCACACTGCCTTCATAACTTTCATCTGGACTATTACCATAATACCAGCATTCCATATTAATAGTAGCATTGTGCACCGGTAAATTTGTTTTACCATCGAGCACTACTCCATTCACCTCAACATCATCCACATCACTAGCGCACCTCCATAAATTTAAGAAGGTAAAAGCGAGAACAAAAAGAGTAGAAAATTTCATAAATAGCAAAATTAAAACTTAATAGACCTAATTTAAAACAATCATCTTAAATTGCACACGTTAAATATACCAGTGAAAAAACATCTCTTAAATATACTCGCAGTTCTATTAATAGCCATCACACTAGTTCAATGTGCAAAAAAAGGCTCACCTACAGGTGGTCCAGTGGATGAAAAGCCACCAGTAATATTACGTATGTATCCAGATAATTATACTCGTAATTTCAAGAATCGCATTATCGAGATAGAATTTGACGAATTTGTAAAACTTAATGATTTACAAAAACAACTGGTTATATCACCACCTTTAAAAACGCGTCCTACTATTACACCACAGGGAACTCCATCGAGAAAAATAACTATAGAGATTACCGACACATTAAAAGATAATACTACTTATGTTTTCAATTTTGGACAAAGTATAGTAGACAACAATGAAGGGAATCCATATCCATTTTTTAAATACGTTTTCAGTACTGGGACCGTGATAGACTCCTTAACCTTAAAAGGTAAAATAACTGATGCCTTAAATTATGAGGCAGAAGAGTTTGTAAACGTTTTGCTATATGAAGTAAATGAAGAATATACAGATAGTATCATATATAAAGAACAACCGCGATATGTTCTAAACACCCTAGACAGTCTGACTACCTTTACTATGGAAAACCTTAAAGAAGGTACTTACAAAATGGTAGCTCTCAAAGAAGAGAATTACGATTTACGTTTTGATGTAACAAGAGATAAAATAGGCTTTATAACAGAACATATAACTATTCCTAGTGATAAAGTTTATGAACTTAACATGTACCAGCAAGAACTAGATCCTAGCATTAAAAAAATCACACAGCAAGCTCCATCTAGACTATATGTAGGTTATACAGGTAACGTAGACGATTTAAAAATAGAACCTACTAACAAATTACTAATTTCCAAAAGTCGCTTAACACAATTAGAAAAGAAAGATACTTTACAATACTGGTATCAGCCAGTAATTAAGCAAGATTCTGTTATGATAAGTACAACAGTTTCAAATCAAGAAGAAGAATTTAAAGTACGTTTAAAAGAACTTTCAAAAGATACTTTGAGCATTAAGAAAGGAAATGATTTCTCACTAAATAAACCATTTACCTTTTCAGCATCTACTCCTATAGAGAAGGTAGACACCAGTTTTATGAAACTTATTGATAAAGATAGCCTTCAAGTATCTTTTACTACAAGATTAGACAGTCTTAAAAACAATGCCATTGTAGACTTTGAAAGAAAAGAGTCTCAAAAATATAATCTAACCCTATTACCAGGTGCTGTAACAGATTTTTATGGTGAGAAAAACACAGATACTTTAAGCTATAATTTTAACACAGTAAAATCAACATCTTTAGGTAATATAAGTGTTACTATAAATAATACAGGAGAATTCCCTATTCTTATTCAAATTACAAAAAAAGATTTGAGTATAGAATTACAACAGTCAGTTGATAAGAATGGAACTTATAACTTCTTCTATCTTAACCCTGGAAATTATTATATAAGAGTCGTTTATGACACTAACCGAAATGGCAAATATGATGCAGGTAATTTCTTAAAAGGCATACAACCAGAAAAGGTAGTTTACCATCCTGAAGTAGTAGAATTAAAACCTAATTGGGACAGGGTTTACAACCTCAATTTAAAGTAAATTGATCTCTATCTTCTAAAAAGCGCAACTTAGAACGGTATTTCTCAATTTGAGATTTATGAATCTCCATAGTTTGTATTCCTTCTTCTTCCCAAGGTTGATTAAGTAATTCATTACCTAAAACATCATAAACTTGAGAGTGTCCGTTATAATCCATTCCTGTACCATCTTTTCCTACTCGGTTCACACCTATGCAATAACTCATATTTTCAATGGCACGAGCTTTTAATAAAGCATCCCAAGCGTTTATTCTAGGTACAGGCCAGTTAGCAACATATAACAACACGTCGTAATTACTAGTATTTCTTGCAAAAACAGGAAAACGCAAGTCGTAACAGATTTGCAGATTAAATTTCCAACCTAGATATTCGGCTACTACGGTTTTTCCACCTTTCTCGTACACCTCATGCTCACCAGCAAGTGTAAACGTGTGTCTTTTATCATAAATGGTAGAAGATCCATCAGGACGCATGAAAATACCGCGGTTTACAAATTTATCTCCTAATTGAAACATGACACTTCCATAAATAGCAAAACCACCTCTTATTGCATGGTCTTTTAAATAATCGATAACACCAGAGTCACAAGCAAGACCATCAGGCTTCATAGAAAAACCTGTAGTAAACATCTCAGGAAGCACTACTAAATCTGTTTTTCCATTGAGTGACTCCATCTTCTTAGAAAAATTCTTCAAATTTTGTTTTGGATTTTCCCAAACCAGAGAAGTCTGAATAATCGATGTTTTTAAAATATCCTTTTTCATGAGTCTGTTTTAAATTAAAAAAAATAGGCAGCACTATTTAAAGAACTGCCTATAATATTGTGTTAGATAATGAATGTAAATACTATAAAATTAAGCGTTCATTATATCTTCTATTTCTTCTGCTTCTATAGGAATATCTCTCATAAGATTAAATGGTGCACCACTATTATTGATAACCACGTCATCTTCTAGTCGTATACCAAATCCTTCTTCTGGAATATAAATACCAGGTTCTACCGTAAATACATTTCCTGCTTGCATAGGCTCCCATAAAATACCATAATCATGAGTATCTAGACCCATGTGGTGAGACGTACCGTGCATAAAGTATTTCTTATATGCTGGCCAGTTAGGGTCTTCGTTTGCAACATCTGCCTTATCGATAAGACCTAGTTCTAGAAGTTCTTTGGTCATTATCTTACCTACCTCTACATGATATTCTTTCCACAAAGTACCTGGCACAAGCATTTTAGTCGCGTCATTCTTTACTCTTAATACCGCGTTGTACACCTGTTTCTGTCTATCTGTAAAACGACCATTTACTGGTATAGTTCTAGACATATCACTTGCATAATTAGCATACTGTGCACCAGCATCGATAAGAATTAAATCGCCATTCTTGCATTCTTGATTGTTTTCTATATAGTGCAGTACGTTTGCATTATTACCACTCGCAATGATAGGCGTGTAGGCAAAACCATCACTACGGCTTCTTATAAATTCATGTAAAAACTCTGCCTCTACCTCATACTCCATGACACCAGGCTTCACAAAATCTAATACACGACGGAAACCTGCATTAGTAATATCACAAGCCTTCTGGATTAAATCTATCTCGATTTGATCTTTAACCGCTCTTAAACGTTGCATAATCGGTGCAGACTTTGCATAATTGTGCGCTGGGTATTGCGCTTTGGTTTTTTTAATAAATCGATCTTCACGACTTTCTAATTCTACAGACTGGCGGTAATGCTCATTAGTATTAAAATAGATGGTATCGCATTGCGTCATCATTTCAAAAAACTTCTTATCAAAATCACTTAACCAGTATACAGTTTTTATACCTGTTACTTCAGTCGCTTTTTCTTTAGTCAGTTTTTCACCTTCCCATACAGCAATGTGCGCGTTAGTTTCCGTAACAAAAAGCACTTCTTTATGCGCTGGATCTGGACTATCTGGAAAAAGAACTAAAATAGTATTCTCTTGATCTGCACCACTTAGATAGAATATATCGCGGTGTTGTTTAAACGGCAGCGTACTATCAGCTCCTGTTGTAAAAACATCGTTAGAATTAAAAACAGCTAGACTAGACGGCTTCATTTTGGCCATGAAGTTCTTACGGTTTTTAATAAAAAGAGCCGGATTTATAGGATGATATTTCATATGTAAAATCTATAATTGAGTTAGGATAATGGTTCTTATACCGCTTTCGCGAAAGCGGAACTACAACCTACCGCAAGGTAAGAATAGCTCTATAGACGGCAAAGAAAACTAGAATTCATTAACAACACAATCTCCCTTTCTTTTTAAGAATTACAAGAAAGATTAAGAACGTTTCTTTTTACGATTTTTAATAAAAGTAACTACTAAAAGTAGTACAATAACAATGGTAACACCGATGATAAAATATCTTGCAACTTCCATGATATAAGTAATTTTGATTAGTCTTCTAAATTTATAGAAAAACTAGCGATAAAAAAAGCCCTGTTCCTTAGCTTAAGAAACAGGGCTTTAAAATATTTTAAACTCTATCTAGTCTACATAAACACCGTTCTCAGGTTTTGCATATGTTGCTGTATCCATATTACCGCCGTCTATATCTATGCTCTTAAATTCTCTTACTTTACCAGCAGGCACCGTAGGTTTGTTGTTTTCTACTTTATACCAAGTAAGTTGTGTAGGTAACAATAAACCGTTTACCTCATTCCACTCATTATAGTTCACAAAGTTAAATTTATCTGACTTACCTCTATTACCAGCAGTAACTGTATAAGCTAGCCATGTCATTTTTTTAGTTTCTGGGTGGTAAAACATTAGGTAATTATCATCTGGCGAGTCTCCTACTGCAGCTTCAAATCCAACCTTAATACCAGGATAAGTAACTCCATCAAATTCTAGTGGTTCTACATCTTCATACACAATACCACTATCTGCAAGTAAGAAAGGCATAGAGTAGAAATAGAACATTAAATTATGATAGAATTTTGCTCTAGCTTCTGGAAAATAAGCACTATCCTGTGCGATCCACACTTTACCGTCTAGAGAACCTATGGTATGAGTAGGTGATTTTACCACTATATCTCTAGTCTGCACATCTGCAATAGTTTCTGTTTCATCTAGAGAGTAAGTAAGACTTCTCATTTCAGACCATTTTTGAAGTCCACCATGTGCAGCAAGAACATCTTTTAATCCCTGAGGATATCTAGATAGGTCTACCATAGTTTTTTCTACAACGGTTTCTTTTTCTACAGAAACTTCTTTCTTCTCTTCGGTCTTGCAAGACACCATCAATGTCCCTACAAATAAAGCTAGTATTATTTTTTTCATCTGCGGAAAATAAATAAAGAGTATCACGATTATGTTAGGGATATTATAAAATTAAGTTAGAAGAAAACTACCCTAGAAAAAATTATTATATTCTTGTGGTAAGGAATTATATGGATTAAAACTATAACTCAAAGTCCTTATCTTTAAACGCCACTTAAAAAACACTTCATGAAAAAGCTCTTGTCTTTTCTATTTATCAGTTCTTCTATCTTCACTTTTGCACAAAATCCAGTTGCCACAAGCGGTACAGATGTGCAAAGTAGTCTAGATAAAAAAGAGCAACTGTCGCAATCTTCTCCTTTTAAAAACCTAGAATTTAAAAACATAGGACCTACAGTAATGTCTGGTCGTGTAGTAGATATAGACATTAACCCAGCAGACCCAACAGAAATGTTAGTCGCATATGCCAGTGGCGGTTTATGGTATACTAATAATAACGGTACTAGCTTTACTCCCATTATGGATAATGCTAGCACAATTAATCTAGGTGATATCGCTGCAGACTGGACTTCTAAAACCATATGGGCAGGAACAGGAGAAAACAACTCTAGCCGTAGTAGTTATGCCGGTATAGGTTTACTTAAATCTACCGATTGGGGTAAAACATGGAGCAAGCGCATGCTTACAGACTCTCAACATATAGGGCGTATTTTAATAGATCCTAAAAATACCGACCATGTAGTCGTTGCCGTAACTGGTCCGTTATATTCAGTAAGTGATAATCATGGTATTTACACTACTCAAGATGGTGGTACAACTTGGGATAAAACTCTTTTTGCAACCAGTACTGCAGGTTTTATAGATCTAGCGACAGCACCAGATAATTTTAATATTATGTATGCTGCCAGCTGGGAGAAAAATCGCAAAGCATGGAATTTTGATGGAAATGGAACGGCAAGTGCCATTTATAAAAGTACCGATGCTGGAAAAAACTGGATTAAAATCACTACAGAGGCAAGTGGTTTTCCTGTAGGAAGTGGAACAGGCCGCATAGGACTAGCTGTCTATGATGAGAACACCGTATACGCTATTCATGATTCCCAATTTAGAAGACCTGCTCAAAAAACAGATTCTAAAAAATCGACTAGAAATCAACTTTCTAAAAACGATTTTACATCGATGTCCAAAGATGACTTCTTACAACTAGATGATAAAAAACTAAACACCTTTTTAAAACAAAACGGTTTTCAAGAAAAGTACCGCGCCCAAAACGTAAAAAACATGGTACGTGCAGGAGATGCTACTCCTATGGATGTTGCAAAATATCTTGAAACGGCAAACACACAGCTTTTTGACACACCTGTAAAGGGCGCCGAATTGTATCGTTCTAATGATGGTGGTAAGACATGGAATAAGACTCATGAAGGACAGATAGATGGCGTTTTTTATAGCTATGGATACTATTTTGCACAGGTACGTGTAGACCCTAGCGATGTAAATCACCTTTACGTTATGGGCGTACCGATTATTAAATCTGTAGATGGCGGTAAGAACTGGATCAACATTTCAAGAGAAAACGTGCATGCAGACCATCATGCTTTATGGGTAAATCCTAATAAACGTGGTCATATTATTAACGGTAACGACGGTGGACTTAACATCTCTTATGATGATGGTGAGACGTGGATTAAAAACAATTCACCTAGTGTAGGTCAGTTCTACTCTATTAATTACGACACAGAAAAACCGTATAATATTTATGGTGGTTTACAAGATAACGGCGTTTGGGTAGGCGCGCACAACGCAAGAGAAAACAGAGCATGGCAACAAAGAGGTCACTACCCATGGGAAACCATTATGGGTGGCGATGGTATGCAGGTTCAAATAGACGCTAGAAATAGCGACATCGTTTATACCGGATACCAGTTTGGTAACTATTATAGAATAAATCGCGATTCTGGAAAACGCACTTACATACAACCCAAACATGAATTAGGAGAATCTCCATACCGTTTCAACTGGCAAACTCCTATTCTATTAAGCTCACACAATCAGGATATCCTTTATTTAGGTAGCAATAAATTACACCGTTCTATGAACAATGGTACAGACTGGACCGCTATCTCACCAGACCTTACCCAAGGTGGTAAAGAAGGAAATGTAGCTTATGGAACCATAACAACCATTAGTGAATCTCCATTTCAATTCGGATTAATTTACACAGGCTCAGATGACGGTTTAGTACAACTTACTCAAGATAGCGGTGCTACCTGGAAAAGCGTTAAAGGCAACTGGCCGGCAAACTTATGGATAAGTCGTGTCGTTGCTTCTCAACATAAAAAAGAACGTGTTTATGTGACCTTAAACGGTTATCGATTTGATGATTTCACTACCTACGTTTTCATGAGTGATGATTATGGAACTACTTGGAAAAACATAGGCAACAACATTCCTACTTCATCTGTAAACGTGATTATTGAACATCCTAAAAGTAAGAATACTCTCTTTGTAGGAACAGATAATGGTAGTTACATAAGTACAGACAGTGGAGCAAATTGGGACATTTTAAATAACGGTATGCCACCAGTTGCCGTTCACGATATGAAAATACAACCAGTTGCAAATGATCTATTGATCGGTACGCACGGTCGTTCTATTTATACTGCAAATTTAGATGCACTTGCATTGATGAATAATGATGGTTTCGCTTTCGCGAAAATCGACAAAACCAGAGCCTCGTCTAGATATGGATCACAAGGATTTATGTGGAGCAAAGGACCAGAACCTGCTATAAAACTTTCTTACTACACTCCTATGGCTGGAAAAGTAAAAATAGAAGTGCTCAATAAAGATGGAAAAACCATTTATGAAGATGCTAGCATGAGTTCTATTGGTCTTAACTTCTACACTTATAATGGCACTATAGGAGAATATGCTGTGAAAAGATTTGACAAAGAAAACAGACCAGTAAAAGCACAAAACGGAAAGTATTATTTGCCTAAAGGAGTCTATTCTGTTAAGTTAAGTGGTAGTGGTGGAAACGCTAGTCAGGAGTTAGTAGTGGAGTAAAGTATTTGTTTTTCTAAAATGACAAAAAAAGAGATCGATCACATTATTAAGAAAGAATCTGGTACTGTTTTACTAGTAAAAGATTCAGGGCAAACCTTTTTTGAGGCAATTCTTAATAATTGGATCTCCTTTCTTTCTGTTCTATATTTTTTAAGTCAAAAGAAACTTAACTATCTCGTTTTAACTGAAAAAAGAATAATTTTAATCATTAGAAATAAAGTTTCTAATGAGTACACTCTATCTGATTTTGAAACTATAAATTATAATGGGATAAAAAGCGTTTTAGAAATAACTGATGCAAATCAACAGCTTTCAATTCCTCTAACTAAATTAAAGATAAGTTACGAAGAGTCTAAGATTTTAAAACATCAACTATCAGAGTTTTTAATTCGTAAAAAAACGATGTAGAATCACTCAGTTATCGAAATGTAAATTAATAAGTTATATATGAAATATTACTTTCTATTACTTACCATTGTATTGACTAGTTGCGTAGAACAAAATAAGTCTGAACCACAAATATCATTTATGAAAACAACCATACAGCTAGAAAAAGAGCAAGTATCTATAGATCTTTCAAAACCACATGATATTAGTCTAGCGGTACAAAATAATGCAGGTGTAGGTGCGTGGTACATCGATCAACCGGTCATTAAACATGTTGAGGTAGATGGATATGTGGGGAATGTAAAATTGGGTGGCTCGACTAATTTTAATGACGTTAATTTTAATCCGCATAGTCATGGAACACATACGGAATGTATTGGGCACATTACAGAAGAGTTTCATAGTGTGAATAATGCTCTAGACGGTACATTTTTTAAAGCGCAATTGATAAGTGTAAGACCTCAAGAAACAGATGGCGATCTAGTAATTAATGAATCGGTAACAACTCCTCTAGCTGCTGGAATAAAGGCTGTGATCTTGCGTACCATGCCTAATCCAGAAAGTAATAAGAGTAAGAATTATTCTAATAGCAACCCACCGTATGTAGATGCTGGATTAATGTTACGCTTTCGCGAAAGCGGAATCCAACACATTCTAATAGATTTACCTAGTGTGGACAAAGAAAAAGATAATGGTGCGTTACTTGCACATAAAGAATTTTGGAATTTTAATGGTGAGCAACGACTAGACGCTACTATCACCGAGTTGATTTATGTACCTGATGTGATAAAAGACGGCTTTTACATGCTAGATCTTCAAGTAGCGCCTATAGAAAATGATGCTGCACCTTCTCGTCCTATTCTCTACGAGATATTGTAACTTTGATTTATGGAATTATTATTTTTTCTCGGACTGGCATTAGGAGCAGTCGCTTCATTTTTTATTTTTAAATTCTTTTTTAAAAATAGCAAAAAAGAAAACACACGCGAGCAGAGTGTTGTTCTTATGGAGAAAATACGCTCGGTTTGTAAATTTATAACCGTAGAAGGAGATTTTTCTGAAATCTACCACTATCAAAATGTAAAAGACAAAATTGCCAACTTTCTATTAGGGAAGAAAAAAGCCATTATCTTAATTAATGCAAAGGCACATATAGGTTTTGATCTTACTAAAATAGAAATGGATAGCGATCCTGAGAGAAAAACGATTGTTCTTAAGAACTTTCCGCAACCGCAAATTTTGAGTATAGAAACCGATTTTAGTTACTATGACAAGTCAGAAGGATGGGCAAATTATTTTACCAGCGACGACCTTACTGAGGTAACACGCAATGCAAAGCAACACATTATCGATAAAGTACCAGAAAGCGGCCTTATGGAACAAGCTCGTAAAGAAGCTATTCTTGCTATTAAAATGATGGAAGGACTCGCAGCAACTATAGGCTGGACTCTAGATTATAATGCCTTAGTTTTAGAAAAACACGAGGAGACTAAAAAACTAGATTCATAAGATGGAAATAGACCAACTTAGGGACTACTGTCTTTCTAAAAAAGGAGCTACAGAAGAGTTCCCCTTTGACGAGGTGACCTTAGTTTTTAAGGTAATGAATAAGATGTTTTGTCTCGTTGGTCTTGAAAAATGGGAACGTGGAGAAAAAACTATAAATCTTAAATGCGATCCTGACAAAGCCATAGAGTTAAGAGAGCAATATGATGGCACTGTAATAGGTGGTTTTCATTCTAATAAAAAACACTGGAATACCATATACACAGACCGTGATATGCCGCGAGAAGAACTGCAACAATGGATAGATCACAGTTATGATCTAGTCGTTGCAAAACTGACTCGCAAAGACAAAGAACTTTTAAAAAACAGCTAATTGGATTCAAAACTCCACACCTTTTATAACGAGCGCATTGCTCAATTTACAGACTCTAGCAACCGTTTACAAAATCAATTGCGCTTATCTAGCACGATACGGTTTCTAGTATTTATAGGTGGTTGTGCTGCCGTTTATTTACTTTTTGATTACTGGCAATATGCCTTATTAGCAGCATTTGTAATATTTGGTATCTTTCTATTTTTAGTTTCTAGACATGAGAATTTAAAACGCAAGCGCGATTTTCAAATAGCATTAAGAGATATTAATGGTAAGGAATTACAAATTCTAGATCGTGATTTTCATGGTTTTCCCGATGGTAAAGAATTTCTAACAGAAGATCATGAATATGGTCGTGATATTGATTTATTCGGTGCAGGGTCTATATTTCAATACCTCAATAGAAGTGTTACTAAAGATGGAATTAAATCACTTGCTCATAAACTAAACAGCAACGACATCTCTCAAATAGAGAAAAAACAAGGCGCTGTAAAAGAACTAGCAAACAAGGTAGATTTTAGACAAGAATTTTGGGCAACAGCTACATTGCTTGATAATGAACGCAATCCCAAATCGATGTTAGAATGGGTAAAAGGCTATGAACCTTTTGTCCCTAAGATATTCTCCTGGTTGTGCTGGTTATGGTTAGCGCTAAGTATATCGACATTTGCTCTATACTTCTACGATCTAGTTACTGGTTATGTGCCATCTGTAGTGTTTTTTGCAGGTTTAGGAATTACAGGTAAATACATTAAAAGAATCACTGCTTTTTCTGGTAACATAAGTAGTCTAGAATTATTTTTTAGTCAGTACAGTCAGTTAATTCTCGCGATAGAAAATGAAAATTTTGAAAGTGAATTGTTAGTAGAATTGAAGTCAAAAATAACAACCGATGGAGCGCCGGCTTCAGAACGTTTTTATGAACTAGCAAAATCCATAGGAAGACTGGACCAAAGAAACAACATGCTTTTTGGTGTTATGGCAAATGGTCTGGGACTTTGGGATTTAAAACAAGTACATACCATAGAAAACTGGCTACAAGAAAACGCGAGTCATATAGAAAACTGGTTACAAGCCGCTGCAGAGATAGATGCAATGAGCTCGCTAGGTAACTTTGCTTACAACCATCCTGACTTTACCTATCCTAAAATCGTATCAGGTGATTTTCAATTAAAAGCGACAGAGGCACATCACCCTTTGTTAGATCCTAATAAGTCCATAGGTAACAACATAGACATATCCTCTGGTGAGTTCTTTATCATTACCGGTGCAAACATGGCTGGAAAAAGTACCTTCTTACGAACTGTATCTATGAAAATAGTACTCTCTAACGTAGGCTTACCTGTACGCGCTAAAGAAGCGACTTATAGCCCGATTAAGCTGATTACAAGCATGAGAACCAGCGATTCTTTAACAGATGATGAATCGTACTTCTTTAGCGAATTAAAACGTCTTAAATATATAGTTGATAAAATAGAAACCGATCGGTATTTTATTGTTCTTGATGAGATTCTTAAAGGAACTAACAGTCAGGATAAAGCTAACGGTTCTCGCAAGCTTATTGAAAAACTCTCTAGAAAACATGCGACAGGAATTATCGCTACACACGATTTAAGCCTTACTGAAGTAGCAAATGAATACGATACCATTTCCAACTATTTCTTTGACGCAGACATCACTAATGACGAGCTCACCTTTGACTACAAATTTAAAGATGGTATTGCTACTAATATGAATGCGAGTTTCTTGTTGAGGAAAATGGGGATTGTGGATGAGTAGATATTAAAAATATCTTTTACCAAAATTTCCAAAAAGGTTTTTGACGGTCTTTTGGTTTCAACTCCACTTCTTGTTTCGGATAAGAATTACCTTCTTCAAGGTTATAATCTGTTCCATCATAAGTCTTCTGCCAGAGAAAATTATTAATTGCTATACGTTGATCAACAGAGTTATTCCAGCTGGTTTCAAAACCAACAGCTTGAAGCTCTTTAATAATTAACTGTCCAATTATAATAGCTTCTTGTTCGTTACTTTCTTTACTGTAAAAACCTATATGTAATGTGCCCATGTTATCGATCACACCAGTAATATCTTGTTCATTATAGAAACAATATCCTTTGAGCAAGTAGCCTAAATCACTAAGTTCTTCTAATAGCACGCAACAATCATAATCTCCGTCTTGCTTAGTAAAACCAGCATGATGTAAACAACTTACCACACCTAATTTTCTAAGAGAATTAAAGGCTTTTACTAGTTTCTGAAAGTCTGTAGGCTCACTCCATTCTAAACTTCTATTTTCATGAAGTTTCATTTCATTAGAAACAACAGAACTAAGCCAACTAGGCTCTATGGTAAAACCATCATATGTAAATAGATCCCATACCCTTTCATAAATATCTTCGTGACTATAAAATCCTATGCTTACATCTTCCTGTATGTTTTCCAGAATTTGAGATTTTAAGCCTTCTTCCATCTAATTACTTTCTTAACAAACTAATCTTATTAAAGACATCGTAGATAACAATACCGGCACAAACTGATATGTTTAAACTGTGTTTAGTACCATATTGATCTAGCTCTATGACTTCCTTACACGCGTCTACTACTTCTTGCTGTACACCTTTTACCTCGTTACCGAGAACAATGGCTACCTTATCACCTTTTGATGGTGAGAAATTATAAAGGTTTTGCGAGCGCTCTGCTTGTTCTATTGCACAGGTTGTGTAACCTTGCTCATTGAGCCTGTTTACTATATCCACAGTATCTTCTACATATTCCCATTCTATGGTTTCAGTAGCTCCTAAGGCCGTTTTTCTAATGTCTTTATGAGGTGGTTGTGCAGTGATTCCACATAAATAAATTTTTTCAACACGATAAGCATCTGCACTACGGAAAACGGAACCGATGTTATTTAAACTACGCACGTTATCTAAGACAATTATCAAAGGTGTTTTATCACTTTCTTTAAAACCTTCTGTAGTAAGGCGATCTAGTTCTTCGTTAAGTAGTTTTCTCATCATGTGTCAAAGGTAAGAAGTTGTATTTTCTTTCTAGAAACTTTATTTAGGTAATGGCATTAAAGTTATTCCGCTTTCGCGAAAGCGGAACACAAAAAAAAAGGATAGCCATAAAGCTATCCTTTTATATAATAATTGAGTTTTTTAAGACTACAAGTTAACCGCAGGACAGTTACAACTCCATCTATCTTTTCTACATAAGAAATCGATACCTAAAGTAATCTGGTGAAAACCACCATTTGCAAACTGTACATCACCAAACTGGTAACTGTAGTTATAACCAAATGTAAACTCTTTGTACTTTACACCAAGAATAGGAGAAAGAAGAGAAAGGTTTTGTTCTTGTACGCTAGTTCCATCTAAGAACTCAGCCCCATCAAAACTTTGACGGTAAGAAAGTCCCATGTAAAGAACACTAGTATCGTTAAGGTCATAATAAGCCTTTGCATTTATGTCCATAAATTGCTCTCCAGTGCGGTCCGTACGTTGATATAATACAGAAGGTTCCCACTGCCAGTCACTATTACGTGGCGCAAATAAATAACCTACTGTTGCAACATAACGACGCTGGTTAGTACTTTCAAAACCTTCAGAATAAATTTCACGGTTTTGGAAAAGAGCATTTTTAACAGTAAAGTGTGCATAAAATTCTTTGTAGAAGTAAGACATACCTATATCTACATTAAAGTAAGAATCACTTCTAAGAACTCCTGTAATAATTGGGTCAAAATCTGCAAGGTTAAAATCTGATTCATCTAGTCTACTTTGTACTAGACCAGCACTCATACCGAAGGAAAGTCTGTTTAAATCTTCAAAACCACCACCTATTTGTAAGTGATAAGCATAAGAAAGGTAAGCACCAGTTTGTGAGTGGTAACCGTTCTTGTCATTAAATAATATTGCTCCTATACCACTATTCTCTCCTATACCTGTATTAAAACTTAACGTTTGTAAGTTAGGCGCGTCTTCTTGATCAAACCATTGCTGTCTTACTGTACCTCTTACTTTACCACATGCCGCAGCTCCTGCCATAGAAGGGTGAAGTAAGTAATAGTTATCTGTTAGATAATCTAAATAAACTGGAACACCTTCTTGTGCGATGGCTAGCTGACCACTAAAAACGATAGCTAGTAAAATGAATAGTTTTTTCATGTTTAGTTTTGTGTAACTCTCTAACGTTATCAACGTTAAAAATGTTTTATACCTTGTTAGTTAATTGATTTTTCAAAAATGAAACAAATGAATTGCTTGGGCGCATTTTCTGAAAAACATCGTCTAAAAACCTAGGATTAGATGACAAGGTTTCAAATATATAAATTTTTGTTTTAGAACAAGGGTTTATAAGGATTATGTTGAACAACTAATGAAATAAAATCACAAATTTGTCCTATAATCTCACAGAATTGGTAAAACAAAAACCTTCATAAAATTAATCGATTGATTTATATGAAGCTTTACCTTCTTAAGCGCCTTATCTTTGTGTTAGATTAAAATAATTATGGAAAATCATCAAATTAAGGTTGTAAATACTAGTAATGAATCGATTGTAAAATTCGAAAGCAATCATTTCTTAGTAAAAAACCATAGTTACGAGTTTAAAAATATAGATGACGCAAAGCCATCACCTCTAGCACAACAGCTTTTTTACCTTCCTTTTGTAAAAACAGTTTATATCGCACAGAACTTTATCGCTATAGAAAAATATGATATTGTAGAATGGGCAGATGTACAAACAGAGGTGGCAGAGCAAATTGAGACTTTTCTCAATAGTGGCGCTACTCTAGTTACCACAGACCAAGAGAAAAAGAAAGTGCCCGTTACTGTTTATGCAGAGGCTACTCCTAATCCTAATGCAATGAAATTTGTTGCCAATAAAAAACTTACTGTAAACAGCAAGGAGTTTAAAAGCATCAATGATACTGAAGCAAACACACTAGCGAGAGATTTATATAAATTCCCTTTTATTAAGGAGCTTTATGTAGATGAAAACTATATTTCTATTCAAAAGCATGACGTCATTTCTTGGGACGAAGTAACTCACGAGGTGCGTTCTTTCATAAGAGAATCTATTGAAAACGGTAATTCCATAGGAGAAACAAAACATGAAAGTGCCGCTATTGTAAAAGAAAAAGGAGAGTCTACAGACCTACCTAAATTTGAAAATCTAGATGACATTTCTAAAAAGATAGTTGAGATTCTAGATGAATATATAAAACCAGCTGTCGCAAGTGATGGAGGTAATATAGTCTTTGAAGGTTATGAAGAAAGTAGTGGTGAGGTAAGAGTTATTTTACAAGGCGCATGTAGCGGCTGTCCATCTTCTACCATGACTTTGCGCAATGGTATTGAAACTATGCTTAAAGATATGATACCTGGTAAAATAGATAGAGTTGTTGCACTAAATGGCTAAAAAGTGTATCTTTTATGATTAATTAATCATAAAAAAATACAATCATGGCAGTTTTAAAAGTAATCGAGGTATTAGCAAACAGTGACACTAGCTGGGAAGAGGCAACAAATAAAGCCGTTGAACACGCTGCAAAAAGTGTGAAAAACATAAGATCTGTTTACGTAAATGAGCAAAGTGCTCAGGTAAAAGACGGTAAAGTATCTGAATACAGAGTGAATGTAAAAATCACTTTTGAGGTTAATTAATTCTAACCTGCTTTAAATTCTTTAAGGTAAAACGGTTCAAAATAAGCGACATCTACGGTGTCGCTTTTTTTATACTTTTCCATGGCTAGATCGCACATGGTAAGTGCCGTCGGATTAGAAGTCGTATAAGTATGCTGCTCTTCTTTTATAAGCTCTTCGAACTTAGTAATACCAGTCCCGATGAATGTTAAGGTTCCGCTTTCGCGAAAGCGAGAAAAACTTTCTTGATCTAATATAACCGCACTAACTGGCTCTATTTGTTCTGCTCCCTTAAAAACAGCCGCATATACCTCCATCCTTCTAGCATCTAGCATTGCGATAGAAACATTTGAACTGGTATTTTGTTTACTTAAAGATTCTAAGGTACTCACAGCCATCATAGGTATGCTTAAAGCGTAGCACAATCCTTTTACTGTAGCCACACCTATACGCAAACCGGTGTAAGAACCTGGACCTTCACTAACAGCAATACCATCTAGATCGTTTGCAGTGATATTATTACGTGTTAAAATCTCATTTATGTAAATATGCAGTCGTTCTCCATGGCTGTAACCATCACTATTATCTTCTATTAAATCTAGACAGTGGACAATGCCATATTCATTATCAAAACCTCCATTATCAGACGCTAGTGCAACAGAACAATTAGTAGAGCTAGTTTCTACACATAAAATTAAAGCCATAGGGATAGATGTGCTAGTTTACTTATTCTTCTGTAGAGTATTCTCTAGAAGTATCGTTATTCTTTGAATTAACCGCTTTACCAGATTTTAATGTCTTGGTAACCGTTCTATAAGGTCCGGTAATTACTTTATCACCTTTATCAAGACCAGAAAGTATAACGATATTTTTATCATCTTGAATACCTGTAGTTACTACTCTTAATTTTGCCTTACCATTTACTTCTAGATATACACATTCAAATTTTTCATCGCTCGTAGAAACACTACTTTTTGCTGGGAAAGCTTTTTCTACCGTATCATTTTTAATTACTATAGAACTTATAGGTACCGCTATTACATCATTCTTTTCTCTAGTTATGATATCTACTGTAGCAGTCATACCTGGTTTAAAAGGACTGTAATTTTCACTCTTACCTTCTACTAATTCTTTGTAACTGTCTGGCAAGATTCTCACTTTTACTTTAAAGTTAGTCACCTGGTCTGCACTTAATGTTCCTGTAGCGGTGTTTGCTATTTCTGTAACCTCACCTTTAAACTGTCTTTTAAGATAAGCGTCTACTTCTACTATAGCTTTGTCACCTACTTCTATCTTAACGATATCATTTTCATTTACATCTACCTCTACTTCCATTTGAGAAAGGTCTGCAACGCGTAGTAATTCTGTACCAGCCATTTGCTGTGTTCCTACTACTCGCTCTCCTAACTCTACCGCTAGCAAAGAAATAGTACCTGTCATAGGGGCAAAAATACTAGTACGCCCCAAGTTATCTGTAGCTTCATTAACTGTCGCTCCAGCACTTTGAACTGAATAGTAAGCAGAACGTTCTGCTGCTTTTGCTCTTTCATAAGACGCAGTGCTTGTATCAAAATCTGATTGTGAGATCACGCCTTTTTCAAAAAGGGTAGAACTACGCTGGTAGTTAGCCTTAGCTTCGGCAAGAGTTGCTTTTGATTGCTCATAACCTGCTCTAGTATTTGCTAGACCAGCTCTAGACCTACTAACACTAGATTGTAGTAAATCTGGGTTTATTCTTGCGAGTAAATCTCCTTTTTTTACGGCCTGCCCTTCTCTTATAGGTAATTCTATAATCTCTCCTGGCACTTCTGGTGATATACTTACCTCTACTTCTGGTGTTATTTTACCAGTGGCGCTTACTGTTTCTACGATGTTCATGGATTGCACATCCATAACCTCTACAGAAACACCTTTATCGCTAGAACCAGCGATTTTCTGGTAGCCAAAAAAGCCTATAGCTATAAAAGCTAGTAGTATTACTATAATTATTATCGCCTTCTTCATGGTTGGGTTTTAAAGTTTTAATTCTTCTGGAGCTATACCATTGAATAATTCCAATACTTTTAGCTTGAAGATATAATCGTATTTATTACTTAACAAAGAACTTTGAGCATTAGTAAGTGCCGTCTGTGCCTGATTAAAGTCAAAGGCATTCATAAGACCTACATTATAACGTTCTCTAGCATATTCAAATGCTTGTTCTCTAGCCTCTAATGCTGAGGACGCACTTTCATAAGCTGCCTTAGAACCTTTAGCATCATTATATGCTTGATAAATATTACGTTTAAGAGTCAGTTTAGTCTGGTCTTCTGTAAGTTTATTACTTTCTACATTAATCTTACTACGTGCAATATTATTGCTCACAGACCAACCGTTAAAAATAGGTACACTAAGACTTAATCCATAAGAGATACCATCATTACGTGATAATTGATCAAAAAATGGATCTGGATTACCTACCGTAGATGTGAAGTTAGGAGCAACGACACTCTGGTTAGTCCCTTCTACAATACCTATCTGTCTTGTAGGTGCATTAGGATCTAAAAAAGAATTAAAATTACCTTGTCCCGACTCTCTAGTATTGTAATTAAAGAAAGCTGAAAGCCTAGGCAACACAGCTGCCTTTGCAATTTTATAATCTTGCTCTGCCAGTAATGTATTTTGTTCGGCTATTTTTACTTCAAATCTTTTTGAGCGTGCATTTTCATAAATATCTGTCACCGCTTTATCCAGCACAAAACCATTAGGATCTGTTAAATTAGGATCTTGCACATCAAAATTTGTAAAGTCATCTAAATTTAAAATTTGAGCTAAAGCGATTCTAGAATTAACGATATTATTAATGGCAGATATAATTTGTTGCTCTTCGTTTGCATAAGTGGCTGCTATTTCTAACAAGTCACCACGAGGTAAAGAGCCAGCTTCTACTAGTTGAGATGTACGATCTATTTGAGCCTTAGTCAGTATATGTTGAGTTTCTAGTCTTTTTAAATTTTCTTTATTAAAAAGAACATTCAGATAAGAGTTTGCAACATTAAGTAAAGTATTATCTTCTATTAACTCAGAATTATATTCTCTTGCTAGAACACTCATCTTTGCTCTTTGCAATCTATAAACATTTGCCCAACCATCAAATAACGTTACTCCAGAGGTGATTCCATAAGAAGAATTACGAGTGGTTTGAGTTTGTAAAACTCCTGTAGTAATATTTTGAGTAAGACCAGTATTCCATGAATTACTAGCACTTGCATTAAGTGAAGGCAAGAAAGAACCTAGGGCATCTTTCTTATCTAACTTTGCAACCTCTGTATTCAGGTCTGCTTGTTTTATATCTATATTATTCTCAATAGCATACTGGACACATTCTTGTAGGGTCCAGATTTTTGTCGATTGCGCTTTCGCGAAAGCGAAACTTAAAAGAACAATGCTGCAAATTATTAACTTCTTCATAATGTGATAATGTCTATATGTAGATTAAAAATGTAATTTGTTACAGAAAAAATAGAAGCCTCTAAAAATTAGCGCCCAATAGGTGCTTTAAGAGGGTTCCAAACTTTAATTTCATCCGACTCTGTGACACCACTTTTAATCTCTACGTTGATACCGTCGCTTAAACCTAATTCTACATCTCTTCTTTCAAATTCTTGATCACCTGTCTGAATTTCTATAAAAGGTTTTTTAGTTTTAGGATCGTATTGCACAAGCGCTTCTTTAACTGCTAGCACATCAGTTACTCTATCTAAGATAATACTCGCATTTGCGCTGAGACCTGCACGTACAAATGTAGAATCTTGGGCAACAGTTTTTAATGTTCCTTTTATGGCAAATTGTATAGCACCATTTTCTGCAATACCCTTAGGCGCGATGTAGTCTAATACGGCATCAAATTTCTTATTATTATAAGCTCCTACTGTAATCTCCAGTGGCAAGCCTTCTTTGATTTTACCTAC
This sequence comes from Nonlabens sp. Asnod2-A12, assembly GCF_045063745.1. Lineage (NCBI taxonomy): Bacteria > Pseudomonadati > Bacteroidota > Flavobacteriia > Flavobacteriales > Flavobacteriaceae > Nonlabens > Nonlabens sp. Asnod2-A12. The sequence goes on from NZ_JBEFOB010000003.1 coordinate 2,050,938, forward strand.
TTCACTCTCGTCCACTTTACCTTCAAAAATCATTTTCTTAACATCTGCAATTACGGCAATAGAAGTACCGTCATTAAAGTTATTTGCTTCAATTACTTGATTTCCTTCTTTTACTGGTACATCTAGCACCATACCAGATACTGTTGCACGTACACTTGTGTTAGCATATTTACCTAATCCAGCAGTGGTACCTGTTCTAATGATGTCATAATTTTGCAATGAACTGGTTAAACTAACTTGTTCTTGCTTATAACGTTGCACCGCATTATTGTATGCATTTTGTGCTAGATCAAAATCATTTGCTGCAATAACTCCTTTATCAAAGAGCGCTTTTTGTCTGTCGTAAATAGCTTTTTGGTTATCTCTAGCAAGTTTTGCTGTTTCTACCGTAGTGCGCTGTCCTGCAATATTGTTTTTTGCATTAGTAAGAGAGCTCACGTTAGGAACTACTTTAATATCTGCTATTAAGTCACCGGCCTCTACATAATCACCTGCTTCTACATGTATTTTATCAATCACACCAGAAATATTAGGTTTAATATTCACCTCTTCTTTAGGGACTATACTACCTGTAGCAACTGTTTCTTTTAGTATGGTCTTTGTCTCAGCTTGCTCTGTCTTATACTCCATAGGATCTTCAAGATCTTTAGTATAGATATACCAGATTCCTGCTGCTGCTGCAAACAAGATTACTAATAATGTTATGACGGTTCCTGTACGTTTCATTTATAATGTATTAATGGATGATTCTTTTTTATTCTGTTCTTAAAGCGTCTACTGGCTTCATGGTAGTAGCCCTAGAAGCCGGTATAAAACCAGCGAGTAGTCCGGCTATACTTAATATTATTAAAGCAATAACTACTACTACAATATTTACTGAAGGGTTTGCAAAGTTCTCTACTGGCCCATTATTATCTAAGAAGTAATTCATAAACCAAATAAGCCCTGCGGAAAAGGCAATACCTGCAAGCCCTGAAATTAATGTCAATACAATAGACTCTTGTAAAATTTGAGATTTAATAGCCCATGGGGTAGCACCTAAAGCGCGACGTACACCTATTTCATTAGTACGTTCTTTAACTACAATAAGCATAATGTTAGAGATACCTATACCACCAGAAAGCAATACCAATGCACCTACAAAATATCCTACAAAAGAAAGGATATCAAATAGACCTGTAAATTTTGCAAATAACTCTGCTCTATCAAAATTACCTATCGCACGTTTATCATCTGGATGAACACTACGTTGTTCTCTCATAATAGAAAGCACTTGCTCTTTAACATCTGTTATACTGACGTTATCATGAGCGGTTATAGCCATCCACTGTACATTATCAGCAGTATTAAAAGCCTTGGCAAATGATGTAAATGGAATAAAAATAGTATTAGCCTCTTCCTCACTATCTCCTTGGGTATTCGGATTTTCAAAAACCCCTACGACCTTAAAGTTTACTCCTTGTAATTTTATATAAGTTCCTATAGGCTCTTCACCTATATCATAAAGTGATTTTACCACATCAGTACCTATTACGGCACTTTTCATCTCTTTTTGAATATCAGAATAATTGAGCCACCTACCTTTTACAATATCCATATATTGCTGGTATATGTATTCTGGATAATCACCGTTTACTTGAAAGGCTCCAGTTTTCTCATCGCGAGTTACATTATTTGCACCCTGATAACCACCTAACTGCTGTCTAGGGGAAACATATTTAAGTGAAGGCATTTTTTCTTTGAGCACTTCAACATCAGCAAGTTTGAATTGAACTCTGCGACCTTTATTCATTCCTTTATAAGGTACTGAGGTACTTTGACCCCACATGAACATAGAGTTAGTAGCGCTATTTGCAAAATTTGCAGTAGCGCCATTTCTCAATCCATTAGTTAACGCTAGTAATGCTACTAATATAAAGATACCCCAAAACACACCAAAAGCGGTAAGCAATGTTCTCAACTTATTAGCATTAAGTGCTTCTATTATTTCTATCCAGCGGTCTCTATTGAACATATTACTCGTCTCTTAAGGCTTCTATAGGTTTAATATTTGCAGCTCTTCTAGCAGGAATAAAACCAGCTAATGTACCTGCGACAATTAGGATAATTACCGTGGTTATAGAAGTAGTAAAATCTACTGTAGGGTTATTTATAAAATCAGTCTCTGCATATGGCGCGATCAACTGTAATAATCCTACACCGGCAAACAGACCTATTAATCCAGAAAGTGCAGTTATAAAGATAGACTCTTGTAAAATCATCCATATAATTTCACTAGGTAATGCACCTAGTGCTTTACGTATCCCTATCTCTTTTGTTCTCTCTTTAACGACTATCAACATGATATTACCTACTCCTACTATACCAGCGATAATAGTACCTATACCTATAAACCAAAACACCATTCTTATTGTGTCGATTAAACTGTATATTTTCTTAGCTTCTTCAAGAGTATCGTTAACTCTTACAGCAATTCTATCGTCTGGAGCAACACTAAATTTTGTTCTTAAATCTTGATCTATAGATTGTCTCATTGCAGCACTAAGAGCTACAGCTTCGTCAAAGTTGTCACTCATTTTAACCGTATAAGCAATACGGTTGATATTCTCTCCTGCGTTAAATACTTTTTGCGCTGTAGTCATGGGTATAAATAACCTAGACTCTTCTCTACTACCGCCTGGATCTGTATAAACACCTACCACAGTAAAGTTGATGTTGTTATTAACCAAAATAACCTCTCCTATAGGATCTGTATCAGGAAAAAGATCCTCCTTCATTTGATATCCTAACACGGCAACTTTGCGAGACTCGTCCACGTCAGACTGACTTAAGAAGCGTCCTTGAGTTAAAGTTGCATTTTCAATAAATTGTTGATCTGGGAAGGCACCTTCTATGCGATAACTACCTTGTTTTTCTTTATAATTAATTTCTCCACCCCAAGTATTATAAAGACTAGTTTTATACTCTATTTGATCCTCATACTTAACATTAAGAGTCTCGTAGTCAGAATTAGTCATTTGTAATTTCCTACCAGGATTAAGTCCATTAAAACCTTTGGTAGTAGTACGTGTACTTACTTGTATACGATTAGTAGCATCACCCTCAAACTGAGTACGAACACCATTTTCAATTCCTGATGAAAAACCTAACAAAATAACCAATATAAATATACCAGCTGCTACCGACAGACTAGTCAAAAAGGTACGTAGCTTATTCTTACTAATGGTTTCAAAGATTTCTTGCCATCTCTCAATATTAAACATGAGCAGATGCTTTAATCTGATTTACTAATCTATCATCTATAATTCTACCATCTTTAAGATTCACGACACGTTTAGTCATTTCGGCTATATCAGGTTCGTGTGTAACGATAAGAATAGTTCTACCTTCTTCATTAATACCTTGAATAAGCTCCATAACTTCATAAGAGGTTTTTGTATCTAGAGCTCCAGTAGGCTCATCGGCAAGTAACACTTTAGGGTCACTAGCAAGAGCACGTGCTATGGCAACACGTTGTTTCTGACCACCAGAAAGTTGATTAGGCAAGTGATTTGCCCAGTCTGCAAGACCTACTTTTTCTAGGTAATGCATAGCCTTTTCATCACGTTCTTTACGACCTACTTTCTGATAATAAAGAGGCAAGGCCACATTATCAACGGCGGTTTTATAATTAATAAGATTAAATGATTGGAAAATAAAACCAAGAAACTTGTTGCGGTATTGAGCAGCAATTTTTTCGTTAAGGTTTTTTATAGGCGTATTATCTAGCATGTAAGTACCCTGATCTGCCTCATCTAGCATACCTAATATATTAAGTAAAGTAGATTTACCAGACCCTGAAGAACCCATTATAGAAACCAACTCACCTTCTTTTACAGAAAAATCAATACCTTTTAAAACATGTAATGACGTATTTCCTGTAACGTAAGACTTCTGCAGATTAGTAATTTCGATCATGGCTAGTGTTTATGAAACCTAATTTAAAGGCCTATTTCTAATAGACCCTAAAATTGCGCACTTGTTACACTAAAAATTATAATAAAATGTTAATATACATAAATCAACATCTATTTGAAATCTCTATAGATAGTGACTAACAGATTATTACGATTCCATCTCCTTAGAACCCTTTTGAGTATTTCTATAAATCATGTAAATAATCGCACCTACTAACAAGTATGGAAAAACCATTAAATAGGTGATTCCATTGTTAAGCCCTTCAGCAGCTGCGGTATCTCCAGAACTTTCTATAACGGCACGGCACATGGCGCATTGCGCTTTCGCGAAAGCGGGAAAACTAAAAACAATAACTAGAATAAATAATTTTTTCATAGTACAATATTAGTAGTAAGGTTGCATGAAAACATACACTAAAACACCAGTCACCGCAACGTATAACCAAATAGGAAACGTCCAACGAGCTATCTTTTTATGCTTTTCAAACTTTTTATTCCATGCAAAATACATCGTGTATAACACTAATGGCAGTATAATTCCAGAAAGAACGATGTGAGTTAGGAGTATGAATAAATAAAGTGCTTTGAGCGGTGCCTCATCTGGATAAGGTACTGGATCGTTACTGATTTTAGAAATCACATAACTTACTAAAAACACAGCACTCAATAAGAAGGCTGTCGTCATAACCCACCTGTGCGCTGTTCTACTTTCCTTTTTAATAAGAATAAAACCTGTAGTTAACAACACAGCGGTCATACCATTAATAACTGCATGAAATAACGGCAACAAACCAGATTCTATACCTAAAAAGTTATAACGCTCTGGCATAAGCATTAAAAAAACAACTACTAGCGGTACTAGAATAGAAATAATTATAATTACAGCGGGACCTCTTTTCTCTAACATATTTTACTTATTTAAAAGTGTTTCTGCATCTTCAATAATCTCATTTAATTGGGCAGGTATATCATCTTCCTGAACACCACTGTAGTGATATATCCAGTTTTCATTATCCTTATCGATACGCACTTTACGAGAGCGTATGTAACCATCACGATCTACTAACGCAAAATTACCGCTGTGTTCAAAACGTATCGCCTTGTCATCACTCTCGCCTACATAGGCGTTAAACCCTTCACGACTTAGTTTATAAGTAGCTTCTTTATCTCCTACTAGAAATTGCCAGTGATCATTTGCATCATACTTAGCAGCATACTCTTTTAAAACCGCAGGTTGATCATGATCTGGATCAATAGTAATTGAGACAGTTCTAAAGTCTTCATGACTAGAAAGCGCTTCACTAACCTTGGACATATTGATACTCATAGGAGTACAAATAGTAGGACATGTGGTAAAGAAAAAATCTATCACATAAACCTTACCAAGTAGTGAATCGTTAGTAATAGTATCGCCATCTTGATTTATAAATTTAAAATCTGGGACTTTATTGAATTTCTTTAGGAACTTATCTCCTACAGGCACGCGATCTTCTGACCTGTTGCTATCTACTATCTTATCTTTATTTACATAATGAATAACATTAGTAACAGCAAAGTAACCAAAAATGATAATTATAATACCTAACCCTACGTAGTATGGAGTATCGCTTTTCTTATCGCTCATCTTTCTGTATTTTTTCGTCTCTATTTTTCTTAAATGCAAATCTATACTCTGCAAGCAAGACTCTTATATCATCCATCATTCTTTTATTAAGATTTGCAATAAGATAAGTGTCATAACCGTAAACCATACCCAATTCTGGGTCGTCATTGCGACCTCTTAAAGACATTTGTTTATCGATTATAAAAGCATGCTCTGAAGAGAGATCTTTATTGAGACTTAAGTCAGACTCAAAAGAATTGAATAATTTATTTATAGCATCATCACTACCCACTAGAAAATGCCAGTCATTAAGATCTGTACTTTCTGACATTTGCAACTTAATCTCTTCTATATCTTTTACTCCAGCTTCTGGAAGAATACTTATCATTTGAAACCCATCAAACTCATGAAAGTCTTTATAGATTTTTTCATTCACATTAGACACATATCCTATTCTCTTATAAGGCTGATTTCCCAAAAAGGTAACAATAGACACACTATCTTTTAAATGAATAGTCTCACCATCTAAGTTCCTAAAACCGTCTAGGCTTGAGACCTTTTCTGTTACAATAGGCAATGTTTTAAAGTGATGTTCTCCATTTAAGAAAAACAAATAAGTAAGCAATGGCAACGCAAATAGTATTACTAGAACGCTTATTATCGCCACCCTACTAGTTTGCTTAATCCCTTCGGCTTCAGGAAATTTAGACATAATTCTTTTTTAAAAATGAGGTATAAAAAAGGACGGAAAAACCGTCCTTTTTTATATGTTTATTTAGTAGCCACTAGAAGTCAAAACTTACAGCTGCATTTTTATAAACTTGATAAATATATTCTCCTTCTACTAATAGAATAACCATTAAGTATATGATTAAGAAAACTGAAGTCCATACCACAGATCTTCTTAAACCACTTGCCTCATCTCTCATGTGCATAAAGTCCCATGTGATGTAATAAGCTTTTACTAATGTAAGAATTATAAATATCCAATTTAATAATTTGAGACCTATAACCTTTGCATTTAAAAAATCTGGTTTAATGTAACCTAAAGCTACTTCTACTATCGTTATTAAAGAAAGGAATATTAATACACCCCAAATCTTCTGCGTATTAGATTTAAACTTTAAAGTTCCTCTAAAAATCGCTAATTTATGTCCGTCGTGTGCTGCGTGATCTGCCATTTTAATATCTTAAAAAATTATACTAGGTAGAAGAATGTAAATACAAATACCCAAACTAAATCTACAAAGTGCCAGTAAAGACCTACTTTCTCTACCATTTCATAACTACGTCTTTTCTCATAAGTTCCTAAAAGAACATTAAAGAAAATGATCAGATTAAAAATTACACCAGAGAAAACGTGAAAACCGTGAAAACCTGTAATAAAGAAAAAGAAATCTGCAAATAGAGGAGCACCGTATTCATTTTCAGTAAGGTTTGCACCTTCTACAACACCTACAGCGTCTTTATTTAATTTTACTAGAGCATCTTCTCTAGAAAGAACTAGTTTCTCACTAGCACCAGTTTCTTCATTTACGACTAACTGCTGCGTTCTTATAGTAACGTTAGGGTTATCTACAAAACCTTTCTTAACCTCTTCTATGGTATAAGTTGCGTTATACTCACCAGATGTGGTATACCATATACCTTCACTGTTACCATAAGTATCTACATCTCTAGGACCTACTTCAACAAATTCATTTAAAGCAACTCTCTCACCAGTTTTAACATCTAGAAACTGAAGAATCTTTCCTCCTTTAGTTTTTACTGCTCCATATTCACCTGCAATAAAGTTTTTCCATTCCCAAGCTTGAGAACCTACGAATATTAAACCACCAATTATGGTAAGTAACATATAAAGAGATACCTTTTTCTTGTTCATGTGGTGTCCTGCATCTACTGCAAGTACCATAGTAACCGAAGAACCGATAAGAATAAAGGTCATCAATGCCACATAGAACATAGGCGCATCAGTGCCATGTAAGAATGGGAAGTGATTGAATACCTCATCTGCGATAGGCCATTCTTCAATAAATTTAAATCTCGAGAAACCGTAGGCTGCAAGAAATCCTGTGAAGGTTAATGCATCCGATAGGATGAAAAACCACATCATCATTTTCCCGTAGCTGACGTTAAGCGGCTTAGACGCTCCACCCCATTTTTGACCTTCGGTACCAGTAGTAGCTACTGTTGTGTCCATAACTTTAGATTAGTTGTAATATATTGCAAAAATAGGTTAAAAAATATCTTTAGCAAAAACTAAAAACAGAAGAAGAAAAATCCATAGCACATCAACAAAGTGCCAGAAGATCGCTCCTAATTCAAAACCTAACATTTTTTCATTAGAATATTTTTTTGTCACAGCCTTAAACGTAATGACTGTTAAGGAGATAAGGCCTGCAACTATGTGTGCTAGATGCGCCATTACCATGATGTAAATAAACGATCCTGCGACGCTACTTCCTTTTCCTGTAAAGAAAATTCCAGCATCGGTTAATGACCCAAAAGCCATAAATTGCATAATTACAAAGGCAGTTCCCAATAAAAAAGTGATAAAAGTTAGAATCGCAGCGCCAGATAGGTTATTATTTTTCAGACTTTTCTTTGCTAAAAACAAAGTAAGCGAGCTCAATAAAATAACACCTGTGCTATAAAAAAACTCTGAAGGCAAATCTACATCTACCCAGTCTCTACGGCTGCTACTTATTATATAAGCACTAGTTAACCCAGCAAACATCATGGTAAGACTCATGATGGCAAACCACATCATCTGTTTTTTAGATCTTGCGATTTTTTCCTCAATAGGTAATTGCGTTATATCTATCATTTTTATCTTATAAATTTATCTACTACATAAATTATTTGAATAAGTGTAATGTAACTCACACTTACTAACATTAATTTTTTTGCAATAGCATTACTTCTTTCTTTATATAATTTAATAGCGTAGTATAAAAACCAGCCTCCTAACAACCCAACTATTACAGCGCTATAAGGAGTCATGTACAAATCTCCAGTAACGCCAAAAACAGGTACTAAAGACACCATGACCGTCCAGATAGTATATAATATAATTTGTACCGCAGTACCTTTATCTGCCGCACCGGTAGGGAGCATTTTAAACCCTCCAGCTTTATAGTCGTCTTCTAACATCCATCCTATCGCCCAAAAGTGAGGAAATTGCCAAAAAAACTGCAACATAAATAAAGTTCCTGGCTCTATACCAAAATTTCCACTAGCAGCAACCCAACCTAACATATAAGGAATCGCACCTGGAAAAGCACCTACAAAGACACATAATGGCGTCCTAGTCTTTAACGGAGTATAAACAGCGGCATAGAGCAAAATGCTTAACGCACCAAAAAACGCCGTGGCAAAGTTGATTAAAAACAGCATGTAAATACCGCTTAAAGCCATTATAACACCGTAAATCCAAGCGTTTTTAACGGACACTCTACCGGTAGGTAGCGGTCTGTTTTGAGTACGCTTCATTAAAGCGTCTAGATCTTTCTCTATAATCTGGTTAAAAACATTTGAAGAACCTACAAGAAAATAACCACCTATACATAAAAGAACAAGGGTTTGCCACTCATAAGTATTTGCAGCTAGAAAATATCCAGCAATAGATGAAAACACCACAACTATGGATAGTCTAGGCTTAGTAATCTCGATGTAATTTTTCAACATACTAGGAGATCGTTCTATGGCATTTACATCTGTCAAAAAAAAGCTGTTTTTAAAGGAGTGCAAAGATACCTCACAACTACTTTGTTGCAAAGGTTTTAAAAAGCTTTCGGTCTAATTTATATTGATTGTACGATTAATTGTTTTAAAAAGGAATTTGATAGGCGTTACGCTTTCGCGAAAGCGAGAACCACCTCAACCTTTTTTAACAAAAAAGCTGCCTCTTTATAACAAGAGACAGCTTTTTAAAATCTAAAATAATATCATTTATTGAATCATAATTTTTTCAGTAAACACATTATCATCGCCTTCTAACTGAAGAATATACCATCCAGAGCGTATGCTAGACATATTAGAAAGACTTAAAGTCTGTTGATTTACATCTAACTCTTCTTTCAAAATTTCTTGTCCTAAAGAGTTAAATAAACGAGCTGTCCATTTTTCCGAAACCACATTACCTGTATTTATATGGATCACATCTCCTGTTACTGGATTAGGATATACAGAAACCGCAACATCTGTAACTGACTCATTTGATAAAGTTACATTCTCAAAGAATAATTCAAAACGTCCTTCCATCTCTGCAGGATCTACTATAAAATCTATAGCGTTATTTACGCCATAACTAATAGCTGTTATCGTACCTGCAAAATTATCTCTTAGATATGCATTTACTCCTGGCACAGCTTCCATTTTAATAGCTAACGTGTAATTAGTACTCTTATAATTAGTAATACTCAAAGGAATCACGTCTGCATTCACAGGAAATGGTCTTGACTCAATTGCTAGATTAGAAAGGTTACTCACTATAGATAATGTCTCGTCTAGATTACTAAACTTCACTGCATCACGCTCATCAATTGCAGGATTTTCTACATTAGAAAACCTCACTAAAACACCATCTTGAGCAGTTAAATCACCCATATACCTACTAGTTTCATAAAGATCTACCGTTAGCATATTATCTAACACTGGCGCAGAAAATATACCTGCGTCTGTTAATGAAACTTTATCATCGATATGAAAATCTATGGTACCAGGTGTAAGAGCTTCTATAAAGAAAGACTGCCCTGGTTCTAAAACATTACTTGCAAGAGACGCTCCTGTTGCACTACCGCTAGGTAATGTAATAGTTGTATACGCACCTCTAGTACCCAAAGTAGGGTCCCAGTAATAAGCAAACCCTATCGCTGTTGCACTAGTTGCAAGACCTAAATCCATCTTAGACTGATATGGATTACCTACTAGATTAAATCCTGCCGCAAGAGGTAAAGAAACATCTTCCTGCTCTAAAACTCCTGTCGCTCTAAGCGTAGTAGTCATATCCTGACCAGAACTGTTGTTATTAAGATCTAGATTACGATCACCTCTTACTAAAACTCTATAAGCCTTCCCTACACTGTGTAATGTAGTTTTAGTATTCGTAACTGCATTCCAGCTACCACCATTAAATTCAAAGGCACTTGGATTACCAGTTGTAGTAAAATCTAATCCTGTAACTGCATCTGCAGGGCCACCTACTTCATTTAAAGAACCTAATACACCTGTTATTTGCATACCATATCCTACAGGTGTATTACCACCTTCTTGCCATGTATCAAATAAAGACTCTCCAGACACAGGAGATGTTAAAAATCTAAATGCGCGATTTCCAGAAATATAACGCTCTACTTCTATCCCATTTAAAGGATTAGGGTTAAAATCACCATCACCTACTATTTGCGCCGTATGCACAGCATTACTTTTAAAAACAACCTTACCTAAAACATCTCCAGAAGTTGACACATCATTACCAGCAAGATCTATTTCTCCAGCTACATTAAGAACAGTCTGACCACTTACAGCACCTAGCCATAAAATCTGATTCCTATCACTAGCCGTTCTATAATTACTTAAGGATATCTCAAATGAAGTAGCTGTAGATCTTAACACAGCATCTACCACATCATTACGATCTCCATGCACTAAATAACCACTACCTAACACAGCAGTGTTATCTCCTAAAATAATATCCCTACCCACATGCACGTCAGATGAGACATTAAGCGTTCCATTATCATTTATAATAAGATCCCTACACAGAAAACCACTTATCCCAGCAGAACTTCCCGCCTCAATAATCACTACATCCTGCATAGAAGACGGTCTACCACCGTCTGCACCAGTAGGATCATTAACCCATCCCATGGTATCGTTTCTATACACATAACTACCTACCTCATCATCAATAATGGTTCCTGTCGCGCTATTGTAGTTTAAATCCACCAAATAAGAAGTGTCTGGCACGATACTTAAAACAATTGTTTCATGATGTTCAAAAACGTCATCTCCATTAATAGCAACATTTAATAATGCAACACCATCTGCACCTGTGGTAACTGTACCAGTGAGGTTAGTTACAATATCCTCACCTGGAATCGTGTTTGCTGTTCCCGAGACAGAATAATTAATAGTAGTAACACCCATATTGGTATTTACAAATCTATACACTAAGGTACCACCATCAGTAGCATTATCACCTTCTAGCGCACTAGCAGTAACCATCTCTACTCGTACACCACTAGGTAGCGGCGTTGTATATTCTTGTACAGGAGAATCTGTTATTCTCTCTGATGGCAAAGCAGACACTTTTCTTGCTACCCATCTTACCGTTCCGTAATATGGAGGTACGGTTCCAGAATAAGTACCTAAACCATCTGTAGCACTAAGTGGCAACACTTCTGGTATGGCACGTATACCAGTAGGTACCGTTAGTGGATCACAACCAGCACCTAAACAATAAAAGATACCTGACCTAGCACTATCATAGGTAGGATCTGTATCACTTACGAGATCAATTGAAATGTTAACATTATCTGCTCCAGAAGGCAGCATTGGCGCCATTACAGCGTTAGACCATACTTGTGCATTCCCTATAGCACAAGAGGTCATGACCATCAAGATGATGGCCTTTAGAATTCCCCTATTCATAATTCTTAAAATTAATTCACGGCAAATAACTCATTTACATCTCAATCGTGAAAGCGTTTTAAGGAAACAATAAAATCTTTTCGTTGAGTAGATTACAAAGTCCGTTTAACGAATCACAGAACCTTGTTTCTCAATTAATAACGAAATATTAAATGCTATAATTAACAAAAATGGAATTTTAAGAGTCTCGCTTTCGCGAAAGCGGAATTTCAATAATCAGAGAGATAGAAATAAAAAAAGAGACCCTTAGTGAGAGTCTCTTTTAAATACAACTGAATTTTATAACTATTTTTTCTTAATTAATTTTGCCGTTCCTAATCCTATCGCCGCCACAACAGCAATAACCAGACCTGGAATAGGTGCTACATCTTCAATATCATCATCAAAACCTGGTTGGGCGTATGACACCGAAATTACCAATAACATTAAAACCAATAGTACATATTTCTTATTTCTCATAAATCTTATTTTTTAATTAAAACACGCAATTCTTATTCTATTATAATTTTTTCGGAAACAGTATTTTCTCCTTCATTCAAATTAAGGATATAGACTCCTCTATTTAAATTAGATAATTTATCCATTACAATAACACCGTTAGAAGCAATTTCAACCTCTTTTTCCACCACTTGTTGACCTACTGTATTATATAAAGAGACCTTACATTTTCCTACCATGGTGTCACCTACATTAATATTAAGCACACCTGCACTCACTGGGTTAGGATACATCACTAACTTATTATCTACGATTAAATCATCGGTTCCTAATGTAACCGGCGTAAAAACTAGATCAAATCTATCTGCAGCAGTTGTTTCTGGGATATTAGAATCTACTTGAAATGAAACTTGTGTAGAAACTCCCTGATTAAGCAATGTCATATTTGAACTGTAGTTATCTCTTAGTGCAACTTCCATCCCTGGAATAGTTGGTACAGAAAGGTCTAACGTATAGTTAGAAAAAGTATAATTTGCTACATTTAAATTAATTACATGACTACTCAACGGCATTGAGCGAGTCTCAATAGCTAACAACTGTCCAGAACTATGCATTACAGAAATACTTTCATCTAGATTAGAAATCTTTACAGCGTCTCTCCCATCTACTCCATCATTCTCTCCGTCACCCAACCTTATAATTAATCCATCTTGAGCAGTTAATCCTGTAGTAAATCTATTTGATTCAAATAATTTCACTCTAATATCACTAACCACATTAGAAGATCTAAATATATTATTTGCAGTAGATCTGGACACTTTATCATCAATCTCAAAAAATACATTTCCTCCTACCGCTGAACTCAAGAAAAACGCAGCGCCTGGCTCTATAATATTAGTAGCATCACCTACTGTACCTAAAACCTCTAAGTCACCAGGTGCTATACCAGCATCTGGAATCAATATAGTACTATAAGCACCTCTCGTTCCCTGAAGCGGATCCCAATAATACATAGCGTCTACACCAGCAGTTCTTGCAACAAATGCCATATCGACACTTGCTTGGTATGGATTTGCTACTAGATTAAACCCTGTAACCAGTGGTTGAGTAAAATCTGTCTGTTGTAATCCAGAAGCAGGACCACAAATTCTTAATACCGTTTCTACAGGCATAGGATCGTTAATAGAAATATCTACATTCCTATCTCCTCTCACTATTAATCTATATCCCTTTCCTATACTATGCAATTCTGTTTTAGTATTATCAATACTACCCCAACCTTGTGACGGATCATAATCAAACATCGAGAAATTACCTGTAGAGGTAGGATCAAATCCAGTAACTCCATCTGCAGCTGTATTAGGAGTTCCTACCACACCTGTAATATGAGTACCGTACCCTACTGGAGAAGCACCATTTTCTTGCCAGCTTTCAAAAACAGATGGTCCTGCGAGAGGTCCTGCAAGAAATCTAAAAGCTCGTTGTCCAGATATGTAACGCTCTACACATACATTGATCTGTGAATCGATAACACCTCCTGCACCAACAATAGATCCTGTAGCATTTACATCACTAGCAAAAGTTATGTTAGAAGTAGAAAAACTAGGATCTGCAGACTTAACAATACCACCACCTGCTAAATCTAAAACACCATAAACAATAAATGGCTCATCTCCAGTCGCACCGTTAATACCAACAGAAGGTGCACCAATAGAAGCTCCTAATGGATTTTCTATACGCAGGTTTTTTACTCCTTGAGAAAACTGGTCGTAACGTATTTCAGAAACTGCGCCACTTGGTAACAGAACAATAGTCCCTTCTCCAGAAACCATTCCTTCTACCTCTAGCTTACCACTTACATTGATCCCAAAATCACTTTGTAATGTTGCATTACTATTTATAACTAGATCTTTTGCAACAATTTCTGAACTTAAAACAGCAATACCTGCAGCAACCGTAACAACATCATTATCACTTGATGGAGGGTTATTTATATCACCCTCTGGATGATCCACCCATACGCCAGACATACAAGTATAGTCATAAGGACCTACTCTGTAAGTCATAAAAGTCATAACGTTAGAATAGTCACTCAGCACACCTGCCGCACAACTAGCTGTTATATAAGAATCATAGGTAGTTTCTGCAGCTAGACCACCGGCAGCAAGTGCTACAAATGTATCACTAGTACTACCAGAAACAACAGGAGAATCTACTTCTGGATCATCTCCAGTGGCATAAATTTCATATTGGTAGCTAGCAGCAGCAGGAACGGCGTTCCAATTCAAATTAACCGCATCGCTTGTCATATTAGTTACAGCAGTTTGTACTGGAGCATCAGTAGCAAGAGAGGTCTCAAACTTAAAATTAAAATCTTGAATCGCACCTGCAGATAAAGCCCTACCTCCAGAATATGTATCAGTAGACGTTCCTAAATTAGTAACAACAGAAGCAACACCATTAACAACCACCGTATATTTAGAATTAGGCTCTAACCTAACTGGTGTAGAGAAAACAGCCTTCAACTCTGTACTTAAGACCACAATTAAGCTGGTACTTGAAGCCAGTAGAGGGCCATTTATATCCTCACCTTCTCTAACTTGTATAGATAGTCCAACACCAGCAACTAATAAATCTATATCAAAAGCTGCCGAATTTAAATAGGAAACATTATTTGGGTTAGAAGTAAAAGACTGCCCAACTCTATCTAACAAGCCTACATCTATTGAGAGAGAATTAGAACCTGTTGAAGGATTTTCAATGTCTTCTTGACCGCATTGTGAGAAAACATGTGTCGAATTAATCATGAAAATAGCTATTAACATGACTTGAGTAAATTTTTTCATAATTTTTAGTTTTAGAGTATTTATGTAATTTATCTCAGGGGAACCATAAAACTAAATAAAACTATAACCCTATAAATATCATATTTGTTAATGTTTTTAAAATGTATAGACTAAAAGTATTTTTAAACGATTAAAAGCGATATTTATGTTTTTGTAATATCGCTTAAATGCATTTAATCATGATTAATTACCAAATGATAAAACATAAAAAAGGGAGTGGTTATACACCACTCCCTTTTTTATTATCAAATGTTTAAAAAACTACCCCACTACAAAGTTCACAATCTTACCAGGTACAATAATCGTTTTACGTATTTGTTTTCCTTCTAATTGCTGTTGTACTTTCTCGTTAGCCAGCACCATTTTCTCCAACTCGTCTTTTGAAACATCTACTGGTAAATCCAGTGTAAATTTCATTTTACCGTTAAAAGAAATAGGATACGTCTTACTACTTTCTACCAAGTGCTTTTCATCAAAAACTGGGAAAGGCGCTTCACTTATCGACTCGTTATGACCTAATAGTGACCATAATTCCTCTGCGATGTGTGGTGCATATGGTGATACAAGAACAGCAAGTGGTTCTAACACTTCACGACTATTACATTTTTGAGCAGTTAACTCATTTACCGCAATCATGAAACTACTCACGCTGGTATTAAATGAGAAGTTCTCAATATCATCTTGCACTTTTTTAATGGTCTTGTGCAAGGTTTTCATACTATCTGGTGATGCTTTTTCATCACTAACAGAAAAACCAGCATCGTTATGATACAGTTTCCATAGTTTTTTCATAAAACCATAAACTCCTGTAATACCAGCAGTATTCCATGGTTTTGCTTGTTCTAGCGGACCTAGAAACATCTCATACAAACGCAAGGTATCTGCTCCATACTGATTGCAAATATTATCTGGATTTACAACGTTAAACTTGGACTTGGACATTTTTTCAACTTCGCGTAAAGTTTCGATCTTATCGCTTCTAGTTAACGTATTATCATTAAAATAATAAGCATTCTGAGTCCACTTAAACCTTTCAGCATCAGGCATGTCAGAAAGATTTACAGTGTTATCTATATTTACATACTCAACTGGCAAATGTGATGATTGAAAATTTTTAAATATTAAAGTTATGTCATCTGGCACCTTATTAAATTCTCGATATAAATCTGTTGTTTCAATAATATGATCTATCAGTATTTGAGGTAATTCCGTAAGCAGCCCTTCTTCAGGTAGTGTTTTAGCGTAAGAAGAATTAATAATTATTTGACAAACCAACTGCTTAAATTGTCCTTCCTGATTTTTGTAGCCTATATCCAAGTAATTGATAAAAGCACTCTCACCCAAAATCATTCCTTGATTGATCATCTTTTGGAACGGTTCTTCTACAGTGACTTTACCTAGATCGTGTAATAATTTTACCCAAAATCTACTGTACAATAAGTGACCTGTCGCGTGCTCGCTACCTCCTATATATAGATCTACGTTATTCCAGTATTCTTGTGCTTCCTTAGAAAACATTTCGTTTTCATTATTAGCATCCATATATCTAAACATGTACCATGAACTACCTGCCCAACCTGGCATGGTGTTCAATTCTAGTGGATACACACAATCGCGATCGTCATCGTTAGAAACTACTTTATTTTCTTGAGTACACCAGCTCCATGTTGTTGCACGACCTAATGGCGGCGCACCATCTTCAGTAGGTAAATATTCATCTACCTCTGGTAATGCGATAGGCAAGTGCTTGCTATCTATCATTTGTGGCAATCCGTCCTTATAATATACTGGGAATGGCTCTCCCCAATAACGCTGTCTAGAAAATACCGCATCACGCAATCGGTAATTGGTTTTTCCTTTTCCAGATCCTACTTCTTCTAATTTCTCAATCGCTGCTGCCATTGCACCAGTCTGATAACTCATTCCGTTTAAGAAATCACTGTTACAAAGCGGTGTTTTATCTTTTGCTCCATAAGCCTCTTCAGATATATCCACACCATCAAAAATATTCTTGATCGCTGGCATTCCTTCCTGACCTGCAAAGTAATTGGCAAATGCATAATCACGCTCATCACCACACGGTACTGCCATAACCGCACCAGTACCATAACCAGCCAAAACATAATCACCGATCCATACCGGTACTGGCTCACCACTTAATGGATGCGTAGCATATGCTCCTGTGAATACTCCAGAAATGGTCTTCACATCGGCCATGCGTTCTCTTTCTGATCGTGCTGCTGTTGCTTTTTTATAAGCTTCTACCGCGTCTTTTTGTGCCGCAGTAGTAATTTGATCTACTAGCTCATGTTCTGGAGCAAGTGTCATGAATGTAACTCCGTAGATGGTATCTGGACGCGTTGTAAATACATCTATTTTATGGTCATCTAATTGAAAAGACACCATCGCACCTACAGATTTCCCGATCCAGTTGCGTTGTATTTCTTTGATAGATTCTGCCCAGTCTAATCCTTCTAGACCTGTTAATAAACGCTCTGCAAATGCGCTAATTCTCATCATCCACTGACGCATTTTTTTACGCACTACAGGATGTCCACCACGTTCTGAAACGCCGTTTACGATCTCATCATTTGCCAAAACTGTTCCTAGTCCTGGACACCAGTTTACTTCCGTATCTGCAAGAAAAGTTAATCTATAATCAAGCAATATCTCCTGTTGCTCTTTTTCTGTAAACGCATTCCACTCTGCAGCTGTGAAGTGTCTCAAATCTTCTTCTGTGGCAGCGTTGATGTTATTTGTTCCGCTTTCGCGAAAGCGAGATTCTAACAAACTAATAGGTTGCGCCTTATCTGCATCATTATCATACCAGCTGTCAAAAAGCATGATAAAAATCTCTTGTGTATATTTATAATAATCTGGCGAAGAAGTTCTTACCTCACGATCCCAGTCAAAACTAAAACCAATGCGGTCCATCTGATTGCGGTATCCGGCAATTTTGTTTCCAGACTTATCTGTACCACCTTCTATGTTAGTTTTAGTAGTCTCTGCAGGATGTTGACCTGTCTGTATCGCATACTGCTCTGCAGGTAGTCCAAAACTATCATAACCCATAGGGTGCAAGACATTAAAACCCTTGTGACGCTTATAACGAGACACAATATCACTAGCAATATAACCTAACGGATGCCCTACGTGTAGCCCAGCACCACTAGGATATGGAAACATATCGAGTGCATAGAATTTAGGTTTATCAGAGTTATTTGTAGCTTTAAAAGTCTTATTAGCAGCCCAATGTTTTTGCCATTTTGCTTCTATTTCTTTGTGATCGTAGAGTAACATAGTTTCTTCTTGTAAGTAGCAAAAATACTAAAGCGTTTGTGAATTGTGGTATTAAATAAGTTTTGAGATAGAAAATGGTTATTGAGTACCATATCCACCCCATTTTGTCAATAATTAAAGACTAAAAAACAAGTTATACCGTTTGTGAGATAAAATAACTATCTGGAAATCGTTCTAGGTGTGTTACTTTGTTATTTTTGTAAATCAATTCTAGTCGTTGTAAAATTTATGTCATCACAGTCCAGTTATCAGAAACGTCGTTTATTCAGCTCCTATTTTTGGGTGGTAATCAGCTTGTTTCTGGTTTTATTCATGCTAGGTTTACAAGGTTTTTTCTTGCTTAACAGCCAGAAACTAGCCGATTATTTCCGTGAGCAGGTGCCTATGTCTATCTATTTTAAGGACACCGCAAAGGATGTGGACATGCGACAACTAGAAAAAACACTACAAATGGCAGACTATACAAAGAATGCTGTTTTTGTGAGTAGTGAA
Source organism: Nonlabens sp. Asnod2-A12 (assembly GCF_045063745.1). Lineage (NCBI taxonomy): Bacteria > Pseudomonadati > Bacteroidota > Flavobacteriia > Flavobacteriales > Flavobacteriaceae > Nonlabens > Nonlabens sp. Asnod2-A12. The sequence goes on from NZ_JBEFOB010000003.1 coordinate 2,070,227, forward strand.
GAAGGTGCGCAACGTACCAAAGAAGATCTAGGAGAAGATTTTATTGCAAAATTAGATGGATTTAACCCTATCCCTAACTCTATAGATGTGCGACTCAATGCAAATTTTGTTACCGCAACCGAGATACAACAAATCGCAGATGATCTTGCTGCAAAAGAATACGTGCAAGAAGTAAGCTATGATAAACCACTGGTTTCTTTACTTAACAAAAATGTAAAGCGCATCTCTTTCTGGATGCTTATCGTGTCTGGAATTTTTGTTTTAATCGCATTTTTATTAATCAACAGTTCTATAAGACTAAGCGTTTATGCCAAACGTTTTACTATAAAAACCATGCAAATGGTAGGCGCTACCAAAGGGTTTATACGCAGACCATTTATCATGACTAGCATAAAATTAGGATTAATCGCTGCCATACTAGCTCTAGGATTACTAGCCGTAGTAGTTTATTATGCAGACGGTTTTGTGCCAGAATTAGAAATACTTGAAAATTATGAAATGCTGACTATTCTATTTGTTGGTGTCTTAGTTTTCGGAATATTAATAAGTTTGATCAGTACATTTTTTGCAACAACTCGTTATTTGAATTTAAAAACAGATCAGTTGTATTACTAGGTAAGAAACCTTTCCCTAGCATTAAAGGGCAGGTTTCTATAAGGAGAAATTAAAGTAAAGTCTTCTCAACCTTTAGGATTGGGGAATGAAAACTGAGAAAATATAAACAGATTCTGCGATTGATGCGGAATGGCAATATTATAAAAATGAAAAAAGGAATCATTAAAGAATCTTACCATAAAGCTTCTAAACCTCTTGATAGACAAGAGGCTGTCGAAGTAGAAGAGAATATCAAGCCTAATTTTGAATTTGTTTTCAAAAAGAAAAACTATCTATGGATGGTTATAGGACTCGTAGTTATTGCTGCTGGATTTGCTCTTATGGCCGGTGGTGGTAGTGAAGACCCTGCTGTTTTTAATGAAGATATTTTCTCATGGAGACGCATTAGACTTGCACCTATGATGGTTCTTGCAGGTTTTGGGATCGAGATGTATGCTATTCTTTTAAATCCAGATAAAAAGTAAATGGAGACTATAGACGCATTTGTTTTAGGAGTTATTCAAGGGCTTACCGAGTTTTTACCTGTTTCTTCTAGTGGACACATAGAATTAGGGAAAGCCGTTTTAGGAACCGATATAGCAAACAAAGAGGAGAATTTACTCTTTACAGTGGTAGTACATTTTGCCACAGCGCTAAGTACCATTATCGTTTTTAGAAAAGATATTATAGAATTACTTAAAGGTATTTTTGCTTTTAAGTGGAATGAAGAGACTCAATTTGCTTCTAAAATTGTTCTTTCTATGATACCTGCCGTTATAGTAGGTTTATTATTTGAGAAACAACTAGAAGAACTCTTTGAAGGTAGAATTATACTTGTAGGCTTCATGTTAATTATAACTGGTTTACTGTTATTTCTAGCAGGTCGCGCAAAAAAAACAGAGAAAGGTGTCAGCTGGAAAGATGCCTTAATTATAGGAGCATCACAAGCCATAGCTATGTTGCCAGGTATCTCTAGAAGTGGCGCAACCATTTCTACATCAGTATTACTAGGTAATGATAGAGCAAAAGCCGCTCGATTTTCATTCTTAATGGTTGTTCCATTAATTTTTGGAAAAATCGCAAAGGATTTATTAGATGTAGTAAAAGGTGATACTATTATAGAAAATGTATCTACAACTCCTTTAATTGTTGGCTTTTTTGCAGCGTTTATAGTAGGGTTACTAGCTTGTACCTGGATGATATCCTTAGTACGTAAAGCAAAACTTCATTACTTCTCTTACTACTGCTTTGCGGTAGGTATAATAGCTATTATCGCTGGTGTAGTTAATTCCTAAATAATCTAGCTCAGAATAAATAATTACTTTTAGCATACTAAAAATTAGAAATGCAAAAGTTAATTATAGCTCTCATATTATTTACAAGTACTGCTAGCATGGCACAACAAACAACCGTTAAAGGCGCTTTTTTAGAAAAATGGAATAACTCACGCGATTACCTTATCGCTGTTGCTGAGGCGATGCCAGAAGAGTTTTATGATTACAAACCTACTGCACGCCAAAAGTCTTTTAAAGAACAACTCTTACATATTCAAGGTAATATCAATTGGATAGACAGCTCTCATTTCTCAAGACGCGAGACAGAAACAGCGTCACAAGATTATTACAGCTTTAATAAAAAGCAAATCATTGATTTACTACAGCGTACTTTTAATGACGCACACAACAACATAAGTACCACGACAGATGAGGAATTAAAAGAGGTTGTAAAATTCTTTGCTGGACCTAAATCAAAATTGCAGCTCATGAATTTACTCCAGGATCATGTAACACACCACCGTGGTCAGTTACTGGTTTATCTTAATCTTAAAGACATCACACCACCTAATTTTAGTGGTTGGTAGATTCTTAATTAATTGCATAAAAAAATGGCTTCTATTTCTAGAAGCCGTTTTTGGTACATTTTAGTTTATTTTAATTCCGCTTTCGCAAAAGCGGGAACAACATCAATATTTCTAGTCTATTGAAAGTCTGCGTCAGTAACTGTATTTACTTGTACTTTCTGAACTTTGAAACCAAGATCTCTACCCATTAATTGCTGAGTAATAGTCATAGGAAACTGAACTCCACCAGTTGCCTTATAATCGCTGAACTGAATAAGAGCACTCACTTTCTCACCTTGAGGTGTTTTTGTAGGAGATTCCTGACCAACTAATAGACCTGTGTTTACATCATAAAAAGTCTTCTTATCATCTGACCATTTGATGACGTAAACTTGCTTATCACCCATCATTTCTGCACCTGCAAGAGTTGCTTTGTCAGCCATATATAATTCTGGGAAAAACATAGCTTCTTCCATCGCTATGGTAGCATCTTCACCAGTTAACTCTTGGCTGCCGCCCATACCGCTTACATTTGCTTTACCATTCATAACCGTTTGTTTTGCCAAAGTATTACCACCCATTTTAATAGTCTGGTTCCACTTATTACCTTTTGCACGTTTTACGTCTAGAATCAACTCACCCATAGGTGCTGTGTAAACAGCAAAATAAGAAGTAGATTTAAGAGCTGACACAGCATCTTTACCACCTATTGCATTGATGTAGTTATCCATAACTGTTTGAGCAGTTAGACCTGCAGGAATCTCTATAGTAGAAGGACGCTCTGTCTCGTTTGCATCTTTGTCATAAAATTTAACCGGTACTGTTTTACCATTTAATTTCATTTTTTCAAGAGGCTCAAGAATATCTGCAGCCTTACCTACTAAAACGATACGTAAGTTATCTGGGCTCAGGTACTTGTTTGCAACACGTTTCACATCTTCTTTAGTCACTTTATTTATGTTAGAAATAAAGTTTTTGTAAAAATCTTTATCAAGATCATTCTTCTCGATATTAATAGAACGACTCGCTACTACCGACTTATCTTCTGACTGCATGATAAAGCTACCTAAGAACTTTGCCTTTGCAGTAGAAAGCATTTCATCTTCTACATACTCATCTCTAATTCTGTTCAATTCTTTAAAAGTCTCTACTAGAGCGCTATCAGTAACTTCATTACGCACCTTTGCAGTTGCACTAAAAGTTCCTTTATAGTTTCTACCTGTACCTATATTAGAACGTGCACCATATGTATAACCATTTGCCTCACGTAAGTTCATATTAAGGTAAGAACCGAAAGAACCACCAAATACATAGTTTGCTACAAGAACAGCATAATAATCTGGATCGCTCATTTTTAATTCAGAAAGACTCATAACAGCAAGTTCTGTTTGAACTGCGTTAGGCACATCAATTAAGTTGATTTGAGTTTCCTCAACATCAGCTAGCTCTGGAAGAACTGGTTTAGGTGCCATTCCCTTATCCCATTTACCAAAGTATTTCTTTACTAACTTCTTAGCTTCTTTTTTCTCGATATCACCAGTGATGATTAAATACCCATTTGACGGCTTAAAGTAATTTGTATAAAACGCGTTAACGTCTTCTAGAGTTACAGAGTTGATAGTCTCCTCTGTAGAAAACTCACCAGCTGGGTGATTTTTACCATAAACTAAAGCACTACGTACTTTACCAGCAATAGCAGCAGCACTGTTCTCTCCAGATTTTAATCCTTCAATAGCTTGAGACTTTTCAAAGTCTAATTCTTTTTGAGTGAAGTTAGGCTTAAAGGCTGCTTCAGTAAAAAGTTGAAAAATTTCTTCTTTGTACTTAGAAAGTCCACCAGCAAAACCACCGTTAACTCCTACAAAGATATTTGCTCCTAGATAATCTACCTTTTCATTAAACTCTTCCTTAGAAGTCTCTGTAGAACCTTTACCTATTAAAGCACCAGTTAAAGACTGTACTCCAGCTTTATCACCTTCAAAAACAGGTGGGTTATTAAGGTCAAGACTCATGTTAAGAGTAGGCAGTTTTTTATCTGACACCACAAGAACTTGAAGTCCGTTCTTTAATTCAAATGTGTAAGGTTTACCTAAGTTAATTTCTGGAGTAGGTCCAGAAGTAGGCATTTGTGATCTATCTATTTGTGCAATGGCAGTAGCTCCTGTAAGGAATAGTACCATTAAAAATATAAGTTGCTTTTTCATTGTGGTAATTATTTTTTTGTAATGGTAAATTCAGTTCTTCTAGATTGTTCTAACTCTTCATCAGAACAGTTTTTGCTTTCACAATCTACAATAGGATTCTCTTCTCCACGACCTACAGCTTTAATTCTGTTAGCAGCAATACCTTTTGCAAGCATATAACTCCTTACAGCATCTGCACGTTTTTGAGAAAGAGTTTTATTGTAAGCATCACTTCCTTTGGTATCTGTGTACGTTTCTGCAAGAATCTCCATTGATGCATTCTTATTCATCATGTTAACAATGCGATCTAATTCTTTACTAGCACTAGCTGTAATTACTGCCTTATCGTTATCAAAGTAAATCTTATTGATTTGTAATTTATTATCTACCACTTTAACATCGTCCATGGCATCTTTCATCTCCTCTTCTGTAGGAGCAGTTCCTGCTAGGTAATCTAATTCTAATCTTTGATTAGGCATTAAGTATTGATTTGCAACACGCTTAATATCTTCACGAGTGATACCTCTATAAACGTCTAACTCTTGATTAATTAAACTTGTATCACCCATTAACATATTATAACGAGCTAATGACGCTGCAATACCTTCTACACGAGAATTTGAGCTTACATATTGAGCTTCAAATTGATTTTGTAGTTTTTGATACTCTCTTTCTGAGATTAATTCTGTTTGAAGTTTTACAATTTCTTCATCCATAACCTCAGCTAACTTACTTAACTCAATATCCCCTTTTGCAAGAGCACCCATTGTATAAGTTCCATAATCTTGATTAGACTGTCCGAAAGCTAGTACCTGAAGAGCTATTTGCTCCTCATCTACCATTCTTTTTTGCATTCTAGAACTAGCACCACCTGTAAGTACTGCAGAGATGTAGTCGATTACATAAGCATCACGATCTGTAGATTTAGGAGTGATGTAAGAAAATATCTTAACTGGAATCTGGATATTAGCATCATACTCTGTAGCAAAACGTGTTGAAGTAATAGGTTGTTCAACAATAGACTTACGGACATTTCTAGGTGCCTTGTTCTCGATAGGACCAAAATAATCTTTGATCATCTTCTTAGTAGCATTGATATCGATATCTCCAGCTACAACAAGCACTGCATTATTAGGATTATAATATTTGTCATTAAAATCTTGGAATTCAGAAAGCTTTGCAGCATTTAAATCTTCCATAGATCCAATAACACTCTGGCCATATGGGTGAGATTTAAACAAATGTTTATCAATACCAGTTCTATAGATAATAGCTCCATAAGGTGCATTATCAATACGCTGACGCTTTTCTTCTTTTACAACTTCGTTTTGAGTATCCACTCCTATTTGTTCGATTTTAGGATGTAGCATACGCTCACTTTCCATCCATAAACCCATTTCTAGATTATTAGAAGGAAAGGTTTCATAATAATAAGTACGGTCTTGGGTAGTGTTTGCATTATTGCTACCACCGTTTGCAGAAACAATATCAAACCATTTACCTCTCTCTATATTTTCTGTACCTTCAAAAAGCAAGTGTTCAAAAAAGTGAGCAAATCCAGTTCTTCCAGGCTCTTCATCTTTTGCACCTACTTGATACATAACACCTGTAGTTACAACTGGCGCGCCGTTTTCTTGATGTAAAATAACGTGAAGTCCATTATCAAGGTCATACTCGGTATACTGTACCTCTTGAGCAAAACCAGTAGCTGTTGCAAAAGCAACCGCAAGACTTAAAACAATTTTTTTCATTTGATAGTTTTTATGTTTCTTATTGTGGTTAGTGTCTTATCTATATAAAATGTTACATAAAAATTAAAGACTTCCCAAAAATAAAAGCTTTTTACAATAATTGAGTTAAAGTAAAATCAAAATACCTGATAAATAGACAGCTATGTTCGAACTTTAGAAGTAAACCAATTATTATGAAAACAACACATACTATAAAGTACGCACTCTTCATGGCTTCGGCTTTAATCATTTATTTTATACTGATCGACATTATAGGATATGCAGGACAAAGCTATCTTAGTTTTTTCAATGCTATAATAGTAGGTGCTGGTATTTACTTTGTTATTAAAGATGTCTACAAGAATGCAAATAAGTTTAAGTATATGGATGGTTTTGTAGCTGGTATCAAAGCAGGTTTTATTGCTACCATATTATATACCATTTTTATGGCGATATATTTATTTGAAATACATCCAGAGCTATGCTTAGAATTAAAAGAACAAGTTGCGATAGCAGGAGAAGGTATAGAAGCTGCCTTATTATTATTTATCTTCTTATCTGGTCTAGCCACCTCAATAGTACTGCCTTTAGTTATTTTACCATTATATAAAAAATCATGGAATACGAGGGATATTAGAGAAAAGCAAAAGCCGTTAAATCAATAGGATATAAAAAAATTGTATAATCTGTTGATAACTTTGGTATCTAAGCTAATAGAACTATATTTGCAGCCCGAAATTAATAATAATAAGCAACAATTATGTACGCAATCGTAGAGATAGCAGGGCAGCAATTCAAGATCGAGAAAGATCAAAAGTTGTTTGTACATCGTTTACAAGAAGATGAAGGTGCGTCAATTAACATTGACAAAGTTCTTCTTTTAGGTAATGGTGACAACATCACACTCGGCGCCCCAGCTGTAGAAGGAGCATTTGCAGAAGCAAAAGTTCTGGGACACCTTAAAGGTGACAAAGTAATCGTTTTTAAGAAAAAACGTAGAAAAGGATACCGTAAGAAAAACGGACACCGTCAGTACCTAACTCAAATTCAAATTTCAAGTATTTCTGCATCTGGTGGAAAGAAGTCTGAATCTAAGAAAGCTGCAGCACCTGCAAAAGCAGAAAAAGCTCCAGCTAAGAAAGCTGCTGGTAAAGCAGATGACCTTAAGAAAATTGAAGGTATCGGTCCTAAAATAGCATCTACTCTAGTAGAAGCTGGTATCGCAACATTTGCAGATCTTGCTAAAGCAGATCCAGCAAACATTTCTGAAATCATTGCTGGCGTAAGAGGTAATCACGTACCAACTACATGGCCACAACAAGCTCAGCTTGCAGTGGACGGTAAATGGGATGAATTACAAGAATTACAAGACCGTCTAGACGGTGGAGTAGAAAAATAAGTTTAACCGTATCTGAATTTTATACAGATCATAAAATAAATTATCATGGCTCATAAAAAAGGAGTAGGTAGTTCGAAAAACGGAAGGGAATCTCACTCAAAACGTCTAGGCGTTAAGATTTACGGAGGTCAAGCAGCAATCGCTGGTAACATCCTAATCCGTCAGCGCGGTATGGAACACCACCCAGGTGAAAACGTATATGCTGGTAAGGACTTTACATTACATGCAAGAGTAGACGGACTAGTGAAGTTTACTAAGAAAAGAAATAATAGATCTTACGTATCTATCGTTCCTGTAGCTGAGGCTTAAGAACGAGTTCTTTTTAAAAGACAAAATCCCAAATCGATTTATTCGGTTTGGGATTTTTTATGTTTTATAGACTATAACTAGAATTCTAACACATGACCACTTTACACTAATTCAGTAAAATAGAAGCGCATATCCATAAAATAAACAGAATAATTATAATGCCATCGTGACATAAATAACATCAAAACTAACTACCTGAGCAACTATTATTTCTAAAGTAGCATTACTATAGGAACATATATATCAACCAAATTAAGAGCGGTATAAAGCACTAGATAGGGTATTTAAAGACAAATTACCTGGCAAGCCCAGCTCTACCCAATTCTACTATAAGAGAGTCGCAAAAAGCACCTTCTTCCAACTCACCTATATTTGCTATTTGAATACTATAAACATCAGTAAAACCTGTCTGATCAACTATAGAGGTATCTCTAAGAGTATTGAGACTTGTTACTAGTCTAGAAATAGGCCAGTCATTCATTTTAATAGAATCACCAGTAATTTTAAGACCTGCCTTACCATAAACACCAGCTGCATTTCCACCCATTATAAAACCACTAAGGTGAGTGGTTTTCACTTCTTTTTTAGGAAAATCTGTACTACATGATGTTATACACAATGCGATCAATAAAACTATAAAAAACTGCTTCATAATAAAGGGTCCATTAGAATTAACGAATATAAAGTTTCTTTATTCTAGAAAGAAACAAAGAGCGATACTTAAGAGATAAAAAAAATCCCGATAAAATGTCATATACATTTTATCGGGATTCCTATTAACTTTTATAGAGAATTATACTCTAATTCCTTTAAGACGTTTTTCGATCTTTTGTTTTTTTGCAGTAAGCAATTTCATAAGATCCATTATCTCTACATCTTTCGTTTCCTTGTAAATCTCATTAAGGCCTAGAATAAGCTCTTTTGCTTTTCTTGATGAATGTACTCTATCACTAGTCGACATATTACTCATCGATGCTCCTAGCCATTCATTTGCGTCTTTTATTATATCCATTTCTTCTTTAATTTTATCTCGCTTTCGCGAAAGCGTAACTATTTAAAAGCAATTACGATGCCAAAAGTTAGTCAATTTATTTGAATTTCCTAACAAATGGCTAGAATATTTAAGAATTCTTAATATCTATAATATTCTGGCTTGAAAGGACCTTCAACTTTTACGCCTATATATTCTGCTTGATCTTCTTTCAATTCAGTAAGCTCTGCTCCCATTCTCTCTAAGTGAAGCGCAGCTACTTTTTCATCAAGATGCTTAGGTAACATGTATACTTCATTTTCATAAGCATCTCTATTATTCCAAAGTTCAATTTGCGCAAGAGTCTGATTAGTAAATGAGTTACTCATTACAAAACTTGGGTGACCAGTTGCACAACCTAAGTTCACAAGACGGCCTTCAGCAAGAAGTATGATGTCTTTACCGTTAATAGTATACTTATCTACTTGTGGCTTAATTTCTACTTTAGAGTCACCATGATTAGTATTTAAGTAAGCAACATCTATCTCATTGTCAAAATGTCCGATGTTACAAACAATAACCTTATCGCGCATAGCCTCAAAGTGCTCACCGCGTATAATATCCTTATTACCAGTGGTAGTAATAACGATGTCTGCATTACCTACCACGTTCTCAAGTTTCTTAACTTCAAAACCATCCATAACTGCTTGTAATGCACAAATAGGATCTATTTCAGTAACCGTAACGATAGAACCAGCACCTTTAAAAGAAGCAGCACTACCTTTACCTACATCACCATATCCACAAACTACCACACGCTTACCAGCAAGCATAGTATCTGTTGCACGGCGTACAGCATCTACAGCACTCTCACGACAACCGTATTTATTATCAAACTTAGATTTAGTAACAGAATCATTAACGTTAATGGCTGGCATTACTAGAGTACCATTCTTCATACGCTCGTATAATCTGTGAACACCAGTTGTAGTCTCTTCAGATAAACCATTGATACCAGCAGCTAGTTCTGGATATTCATCAAAAACCATGTTAGTTAAATCACCACCATCATCAAGAATCATATTTAACGGCTTGCGATCTTCTCCAAAGAAAAGAGTTTGCTCGATACACCAGTTAAATTCTTCTTCATTCATACCTTTCCAAGCATAAACAGGGATACCAGCAGCAGCGATAGCAGCAGCGGCATGATCTTGTGTAGAAAATATATTACAAGAAGACCAAGTAACATCTGCTCCTAAAGCGACAAGAGTCTCAATAAGAACTGCAGTTTGAATAGTCATGTGAAGACATCCTGCTATACGAGCGCCTTTAAGTGGCTGCTCATCCTTGTATTCTTCTCTCAATGACATTAAACCAGGCATCTCTGCCTCGGCAAGTTGAATTTCTAAACGTCCATACTCTGCAAGAGACATGTCTTTTACTTTATTAGGTACGTAAGGAACTGTTTTATTGCTCATAGAATTTTATTTTAATATATAAGTCGTTGATTCTATTCAAAATCAACAAATTAAAAGCATTTTTTATTTATTAAATTGCGGCTGCAAACTTACAAAAAATCAACCGGTTTTTATGCCACTTTTTCATTCCCTTAACAACCGTGAGAATACAGAGGTTTTTATCTGGAAAATCACTGAGACTGAAGCCTTTCTAAGAACTGACATAGAACTGTCAGAAAACTCTAAGAATAGGTTATTCACCATGAGTTCAGACCTGCATAGAAGAGGTTTCTTGAGCATAAGACATTTACTTAAAATAGCTGGATATAGTGATTTACAACTATTTTACACAGATAACGGTAAACCCCATCTAGAAGATGGCAAGCATATTTCTATAACACATAGTTATGAATTTACAGCTATTATCATAAGTGATGTACCCATAGGTATAGATATAGAAAAGCAACGTGATAAAATAAAACGTATCGCTCCTAAGTTTATAGGCTACGAACAAGATTTCATATCTTCTATCGATAATTCCATAAAAGAACTTACTGTAGTCTGGGGCGCAAAAGAATCCATGTATAAACTTTACGGTAAAAAAGGTTTGGGCTTTAAAGCCCATTGTTTAGTAGAACCTTTTACAATGCGTAGCGATTTAACTATCTCTCGTATTATTTATGAAAATGATAATTTAAAGTTTGATGTTTATTTTCAAGAAATCGAGAATTTCATGCTAGTTTATGTAATTCCATCTCGCAATGCTTGATATTCTCAAAACAATTGAGCAAGCAAATCGCTGTTTATCCATTCTTATAGATCCAGAAAAAATGGAGATGGATGCGATTCCCGCTTTCGCGAAAGCGGTTTCCATAACCATCCACAACCTTAAAGAAAAACTACAAATAGATCAATTTTATTTTTTTGTAGGTGGCAGCACGATGGAGAACGTAAATTTTGACAAATGGGTTAACAAATTAAAAGAAAATAGCAATATACCGATCGTTATCTTTCCGGGATCTCACCATCAACTATCTGAAAATGCGGATGCATTGCTATTTTTAAATCTAGTTTCAGGACGCAACTCTGATTTTTTAATAGAACAACAAGTCCGTGCTTCAAAAAAATTAAAGAAATCAAATCTAGAAGTTGTTCCTACTGGATATTTACTTATAGATGGCGGCAAAGAGACAGCCGTGCAACGCATCTCGCAAACCCTGCCATTACCACAGCACAATACGGATTCTATTGTGAATCATGCATATGCTGCACAACTTATGGGAAATAAATTAGTTTATTTAGAAGCTGGTAGCGGCGCTCTAAAATCGGTTTCTACAGACATAGTGCGTGAAGTAACACAACAACTTCATATTCCATTAATAGTAGGCGGCGGCTTGCGAACTGTTCAAGATATACGATCCGTTTATGATGCAGGCGCACAAATGGTAGTAGTAGGAACAGCAATTGAAGAGAATATCAAATGGAATGGCTAGCTTTGTAACACCGAAACCAAAAAAAATGAAAGCATCTATTGAACTTACTATGTCGCCATTACAAGATGATTATGAGCAACACATCATCAAATTCATAAAAACGCTGCGTGATTCTGAATTTCAGGTCTTAGAAAACCCATTAGCTACACAAATTTATGGAGATTTTACTGCTATGATGAGTTTCTTAACTAAGGAAATGGCAAAAAGTATGGAAGAGACTAAAGCTGTTCTCTTTTACATGAAAGTGGTTAAAACAGACCGTCATGATTATGAGCCTTTCTTTTAATGGAGGTTTTAGAATTTATTTTTGGCCAGTATAGAGACTATAGTACATCGCATATTGTTTTAGAAATAGCTGCTCTCGTCATTAGTCTAATCAGTGTTTATTATTCATTTAAGAACAGTGTTCTAGTGTTTCCTTTTGGAATAATTAGTACGCTAATTTTCGTCTACTTATTATTTCAATGGAATCTACTTGGCGACATGGTGATCAACGGTTATTATTTTATCATGAGTGTCTATGGTTGGTATTTCTGGTTAAACGGTAATAAAAACAAGAGGGAAGTATCCATATCAAAAACTGCCACACTAGAATGGGTTACAGCGATGGTCATATCCCTAAGCACAGGACTAGCCATCTATTTACTCTATTATATCACCGATAGATTAGAAAATTGGGTTTCTTATGTAGATATGATCACCACCGGAATATTCTTTGCAGGAATGTGGCTCATGGCTAGACGCAAACTTGAGCACTGGCTCATTCTCGCTTTAGGTAATCTTATATCTATACCGCTCTATTTTTACAAAGGCTATAGTTTCAGCGCATTTCTTTATATATTTCTCTTTATTATTGCCATCTTCGGCTATCAAGAATGGAAAAAATACCTCAACAAAAAGCCTTCGAAGGTTTAAAAATAGTTCTTTACGGACCTGAAAGCACTGGTAAAAGCACGCTCACACGTCAACTTACCGATCATTTTAAAACAGTAAAAGTAGACGAGTATGCCAGAGAATATCTCCAAGAAAAATTTGATCGAACAGGTAAAATTTGCACTTATGAAGATTTAATACCTATCACAATAGGACAACGCATTACTGAAAATGAAGCCGCTCAAAAAGCTAATGATTATCTAATTTGCGATACAGACGCCTTAGAAACCTACGTGTATTCCATAGCATATTTTGACAAAGCACCAGAAGAGCTTAAAACAGCTGTAAGTAAAAGTGATTATGACTTATATTTACTGCTAGATGTTGACATTCCATGGGTCGCAGACGATTTAAGAGATAAACCAGAAGATCGCAAGGGAATGTTTCAACGTTTTGAACAAGGATTACAAGATTTTGATAAAAAATACGTAATCATATCTGGCATTGGAGAAGATAGATTTAAAAATGCTCTAGCCGCCATTGAAAACATTACAAATTAATGAAGTTAACTGACCAACATAAAGAGCAACTCATTGAAAAAGGTATTTCTGAAGAAGTACTATATAAACAGTTAGATAGATTTAAAAAAGGATTCCCCATAGTCAGGTTAGATAGACCTGCTTTAATAAACGATGGTATTATTTCTTTAAAACAACTTAATAAAATAGAGTTGATTAAATTTTATGAAGAACAAGTATCACATCTAGATGTTATAAAATTTGTTCCTGCAAGTGGCGCTGCCACACGCATGTTTAAATTTTTACATGAATTTTTAAATAGGTTTGACCCACAAGAAGACTCTATAAATAGTTACATCAACCTTAATAAAGCACCAGAATTATTCACTTTCTTTATAGGAATGGAAAAATTCCCTTTCTATAAAAAGATTATAAAATCTTTAAAAAGGAAACATACAGATTGGGCTGCAAAACCAGTACAATCTAAAAAGATTCTATTCATAGAAGAAATGCTTTCTGAAAACGGTTCTAACTATGGCTCAATGCCCAAAGGCTTAGTTCCGTTTCATAAATACAAAGGCCACACAGCGACAGCCTTTGAAGAGCATTTATTTGAAGCTTCTATATATGCTAGTAGTAATCAGCTAGCCAGACTTCATTTTACCATAGCACCGGCTTTTAAAAATCACTTTAAAGAAGAATTTGATCGCATTCAAAAAATAGTAGAAGAAAAAACAAACACTAGATTTGAGATCAGTTTTTCACATCAATCTGCTAGCACAGACACTGTTGCTGTAGATGATAATAATGAAGCTATTGTTCTAGAAAACGGATGCCTTTTTTTCCGTCCTGCTGGACATGGAGCATTGCTAGAAAATCTAGATCAGTTAGACGCCGATTTGATTTTCATCAAGAACATTGATAATGTAACTACGTCAGCTTATGAAAAGCAGGTTAGTGAATACAAAAAATTTCTTGCCGGTTATTTAATACAAATTAGGAATAAAACATATGACTACCTTAAAACTATAGATAGCAAGGAAGTAAGTGATGAATTAAAACTAGAAATAGAAGGTTTTATCACCCAACAGCTCGACAATGTACTACCGACAGATTATAAGAAATATGCTTATGAGTACCAATTAGAGTATTTATATGAAAAACTTAACCGCCCGTTGAGAGTTTGTGGTATGGTTAAAAATGAAGGAGAACCTGGCGGTGGTCCTTTCTGGATTCACAATCAAAAAGGCGAACTCTCTCTTCAAATTATAGAAAGCGCGCAAATAGATCCTAAAAATAAAAGTCAGCAAGCGATTGCCGTAAAAGCTACCCACTTTAATCCGGTAGATCTTATATGTAGTGTACGTGATTACAAAGGAAACAAATTTAATCTCATGGATTTTTGTGATGAAGAAACTGGTTTCATAACTCATAAATCTCGCAAAGGAATGTGTATAAAAGCACAAGAATTACCAGGATTATGGAATGGCGGCATGGCATACTGGAACACCATTTTTGTAGAAGTACCTCTTATTACTTTTAACCCTGTGAAAACAGTTAACGACTTATTAAAATCTGCACACCAGCTAGATTAATGAATATAGAACAACTACATAAAGAAGTGCAATATAAAGCAGTAGCCAGCAGTGGTCCCGGTGGACAAAATGTAAATAAGGTGGCCACAAAGGTTCAATTGTATTTTGATGTTTTAAATAGTCTCGCTTTCGCGAAAGCGGAACACGAAAGGATTAAAACAGCGCTATTTAAACAACTTACTAGCGATGGCGTTTTACAAGTCAATTGTCAAGAATCTAGAAGTCAGGCCAAAAATAAAGAACTGGTTTTTAAAAAATTACTAGCCATACTTTCCAAAGCTAGTGTAATCATTAAAGTACGTAGAAAAAGGACTGTACCTAAGTCTGTTAAACGAAAACGTCTTAATGATAAGAAGAAACATAGCGACAAAAAGAAAGATCGCAATTATAGATATTAAACCCTATTACTATGAAGAACTTGCTATACATGCTCATGTCAGTTTTATTGATTTCTTGTTATCAAAAAACTAATGACAGCACAACAACATCTACAGATTCTAACATTTTAGAAGTAGAAGAAATAACAAATGAATTTGCTATAGTCATTCATGGTGGCGCAGGTACAATAAAAAAGGAGAACATGACTCCAGAACTAGAAGCGCAATACAATGAGAAATTAACAGAATCCATAAAAGCTGGTCATGAAATTCTTGCAAATGGCGGTAGTGCCATGGATGCTGTAGAAGCAAGTATTAGAATAATGGAAGACTCTCCACTTTTTAATTCGGGAAAAGGAGCTGTTTTTACGCATGACGGCATCAATTCTCTGGATGCTAGTTTTATGGACGGCACAACACTCAATGCTGGCGCAATTGCTGGTGTAACTACTGTAAAAAACCCTATCTCACTAGCCAGAAAAGTGATGACAGATTCTGAACATGTATTATTAAGTGGAGCTGGCGCAGACTCTTTTGCAACATCCCTTGATGACAAAAACATTGAAATAGTAGATAATAAATATTTCTACACAGAGCGTCGTTTCAAATCTTTACAGCGCGTCTTAGAAAGAGAAAAAGCTAAAGATGAGAAAACAGTTGCACGATTAGAAATCGAAGATCCTTTTATAAAGGATTCTAAATATGGTACTGTAGGCTGTGTTGCTCTCGATAAAAACGGAAATATAGCAGCAGGAACCAGCACTGGCGGCATGACCAATAAAAAACATGGCCGTATAGGTGATTCTCCTATTATAGGAAGTGGCACCTATGCAAACAATAAAACTTGTGGTGTATCAAGTACTGGACATGGCGAGTTTTTTATTAGAGCACAAGTAGCTTATGACATAAGCGCATTAATGGAATACGGTGACCGCACACTAGAAGAGGCTACAGAAGAAGTAATCCAAGAAAAACTAGTTGATCTAGGTGGTACTGGTGGAATAGTCGCTCTAGATCGATTAGGAAACATTTCCATGGAATTTAATACCGCGGGAATGTATCGCGCAATGATGGATGATGATGGGAAACTTACCGTTGGGATGTATAAAGAGTAAATCGACTAACGATTGAAGATTAACGATATCAGATTTTTGATTTGGTCTCAAGATTAAAAAACTATAAAACAAAATGAAAATAATATCCTATAACGTAAACGGTATCAGAGCAGCGATGAAGAAAGAATTCATCAAATGGTTAACAGCGGCAAATCCTGATGTGCTTTGTTTACAAGAAATAAAAGCTCAAGAAGACCAGATAGATACAGAGGCTTTTAAACAAGCTGGATATGAGTACCAATACTACTATAGCGCACAGAAGAAAGGCTATTCTGGTACGGCTATCATTTCTAAGATAAAACCAGACCATGTAGAATATGGAACTGGTATAGAAACTATGGACTTTGAAGGTAGAAACATTAGAGCCGATTTTGGCGATCTATCCATAATGTCTATGTATTTACCTAGCGGTACCAATGATGAACGACTGGGCTTTAAATTTGAATATATGGAGCAGTTTCTAGAGTATTCTAAGGAATTAAGAAAAGAGCATCCTAATTTATTAGTTTGTGGAGATTATAACATTTGCCATAAGGCTATAGACATTCATAATCCTGTTGGACTTAAGAAAACCTCTGGTTTTTTACCAGAAGAACGTGAATGGATGGACCGTTTTGTAGAAAGTGGCTTTATAGACACTTTTAGAATGTTTAATCAAGAGCCTGACCAGTACTCCTGGTGGAGTTATCGTGGTGGTTCTCGTGCCAGAAATAAAGGATGGAGATTAGACTACCACATGGTAAACAACTCTTTAAAAGATAGAGTAAAACGCGCTGTAATTTTAAGTGAAGCGGTGCATAGTGATCACTGTCCTGTAATGGTGGAGATAGACTAGTTTCTAATCACTTAAAACACTAAGTAAATCTAAATAAACTAATAAGAACATAAACAGTTATTATTAGTTTATTTTTTTGACCTAAAACATATAGCTATACGCAAACCCTTTAAGAGCAACCTTGTAGCACCACCACAAATTCTCCCTTAGGTTTTTTGTGTTCGAAATGGCCAATAGCTTCTGTAACCGTACCTCTAAAATGCTCTTCGTAGAGTTTTGTTATCTCACGAGATACAGAAACCTGTCGTTCTTCTCCGTAGTGCGATTTAAAATCGGCTAAAGTTTTTAATAATTTGTGGGGAGATTCATAAAAAACTATGGTTCTAGTTTCTTCTTTTAAGAATTCCAGTCGTTTCTGGCGTCCTTTTTTAACAGGAAGAAACCCTTCAAATATAAATTTATCACATGGCATACCAGAAACTGTAAGAGCAGGCACAAAAGCCGTTGCACCAGGTAACGATTGCACTTCTAACTCATTTTCAATAAGCTTGCGAGTTAGTAAAAAACCTGGATCACTTATCCCTGGAGAACCAGCATCAGTAATAAGAGCCATAGTCTCACCTGCCTGTATTCTCTTTACAATAGTGTCACTTATTTTATGCTCATTATGCATGTGGTAAGATAGCATTTGAGTAGCAATACCATAATGCTGTAATAATTTACCACTAGTCCTAGTGTCTTCTGCAAGAATAATATCTACCTCTTTTAATATTTCTACCGCACGATAGGTCATGTCTTTAAGATTACCGATAGGTGTAGGAACGAGGTAAAGTTTCATGTGTCTTATTTATTTTACAAAGATAAAGAAGTATAGATGTAAGAAATGACTTTTAAATCTCTAACATTTTATATAACACAGTATGTTTTTATAGAGATGGCTATTGGTGTTCCGCTTTCGCGAAAGCGGAATTAAAACAAAGATATACTCCTTAATAAAGCAATCTAGAGGTATCTTTGTTCCATGACTAGAGATGAGCAATTAAAAGATAGATGGGTACGCACAGTAGCGTTTTTTCAATCCCGATTTGCAGATGGTGATGAAATGGATCTGGATGCTATATTATTTATAATAGGCCTACAAGAACTAGGACAATTGCATCGCAAGTTTCAAAAAGATGAGAAATTGCAATTGATGCATATTGCTATATGTAGAGTTTTAGAACCGTATGGTTATTATGAATTTTCTCATTATGACGATGATAAATGGCCACATTACATTGTTAAGGAAAATTTGCCGCCTCTTAAAGCTGGAGAACAATCTTTATTAATGAAAGAAGCGATTGTAAACTATATGGTAGTAAGCGAGGTTATAGATTAATTTATTTAATCACTACTTTCTTCTCTCTAGTTACTAAAACTACGGCTAGAATTATAACACCAGTCGAGACTCCTTGCCAAAAGTGAAATTGTTCTCCATCCATAATACCCCATGTGAGACCTATAACAGGCATTAAATAGGTGACAGAACTAGCAAAAACTGGAGAAGTGATCTGTACAAGTTTGTTAAACATAATTTTTGCTGCAACGGTTCCAAAAATAGATAAGACTACCATATACATTAAACTACGTTGTACCGCTGGACTAGAATACTCTAGAGAAGCACCGTCTGCACTGAAAAATACTATGGCCGCAAGTGGAGCGATGAATACAAAATTACCTGTCGCGATAGCGAGTGGTTTAATGTTTTGAAGATACCTCTTTATAATATTTACATTACTCGCATAACAAGTACACGCTATTAGAACCAGTCCAGCAAATAGATAATTCTGATCTGGATGACTATCCATACCTGTAAGTACTAACCCTACAGCTCCTGCTAGACCTATGATCACGCCTAGAAGTTGCTTTTTTGAGAATGAAATCCCAAAAATAACACTTCCCATTATCAAGGTAATTAATGGTACGGTAGAATTGAGAATGGCACTTATAGCACTGTCTATTTCTGTTTGCGCATAGGCAAATAAGAAAGCGGGAAAAAATGTACCTAGTAAACCTGAGACAGCTAGCCATGGCCAGTCTTTTCTTTTAGTCTCTATAAAGGATTTCCAGCCTATAGCGATAAGTATAACCCCAGAAATCATGGTACGCACCGCGCCTAACTGTAATGGCTGCAATACTAATTCTCCATTATTCTCACCGAGAGCCTTTTTAATTAAAATAAATGAAGAACCCCAAATAAGGCTTAAAACAACTAAGTAAACGTATTTGAGTCTAGAATTATCCATAAAAATAAAAGGACAAAGATGAACTTTATAACTATTAGAATTGCAAAATATTTACAAAAGTGTTGTGGACTCCTTTTATTCTTTCCACTTTAAAGTTTCCATCATTTTAATCATGTCTTTTTTTACATAATCTACCGCTGGTAAAATGGAGTCATAATTAGGCTGTGTATAGAAATATAAAGACGCTGTAAGAAAGTGCTTTGTACTGTCTGTCACATAGAATTGCGCATTAGAAGCCGCATTACCTTCTATCTCGTACATCATCCCGTAGGTCTTATTCATCTTATTAACAAATGGGTAATCACCTATTACATCTGCTTTTTGATTATGGTCATAAGACAGTTTCTGACCATCAATAAGTAGTTTTCTCAAATTATCTTGTACCGGTCTATAATTTAAATACACGGTAGCGTCCATACCTGGATATTCTATTTTCATAGAACAATCTGTTTTAGCCAGTATTCTAGCATATTCATTTACCTCAAAAGAAAACGGACAGTTCAAATTGTTAGACTGCACGTAGTCACCTTCAGGAAAATCTAGTGCGAGCTGTGCACTAGGTTTAGGCAACACTTCCTTATCGTTACAGCTAGAGACTGTGATAATAAGAGTTAGTACAAGTAGTATTCTTAAGCTAGCGTACATTTGATTTGTTTAATGCGTTTATTATCCATCACCTCTATTAAAAAGGTAATATTATGAAAAGTTATTTTATCTAATTTTCTAGGAAAATGCCCTGTTTGTTCTAATATAAAACCAGCCAGAGTTTCTGACTCACCTTTACTACCATCAAAGATTGCAGCGTCTTCTTCTTCTAGATCTAGAACTCTATAAAAATCTTTTAATTGCGTTTTTCCTTCAAAAACATAATTCTTATCATCTAGCTTTGAATAGACTAGATCTTCCTCGTCAAACTCGTCGCTGATGTCTCCTACTATCTCTTCAATAATGTCTTCTAGAGATATTAAACCACTAGTCCCACCGTATTCATCTACTACTATAGCTATATGCTTTTTCTTCTCTTGAAATTCTTGTAATAAATCGTCTAGCTTTTTATTCTCAGGCACAAAATAGACTTCTCTAAGCAGTTTAGTCCATTCATAATTCTTACGCTCTATATAAGGAAGTAAATCTTTTACATAAAGAACACCTGTAATATGATCTATACTTTCTTTATAGCATGGTATACGTGAATATCCATGTTCAATTACTTGTGGTATAATATCTTTAAAAGGTAAAGTGTCGTCAAGAGCAAAAACATCAGTACGGTTGCGCATCACGTTCTTAGTATGCGTGTTACCGAAACTCACAATACCTTGTAACAGTTGCTGCTCTTCGTCTGTAGTATCGTTCTCATCTGTCAGTTCTAGAGCCTGTGATAATTGAGATATGGTAATATTAGATTTCTTACTACCTAGACGGTCCTGTATCAACAAGGTCACGTATCGCATAGGCAAACTGATAAAACTGAATATTTTATCTAGAATATTAAGCGGTATAGCCATGAAACTGGCAAAACCTTTAGGATTGCGATTTGCATATACTTTAGGAAAAATCTCACCGAATAGCAATATCAAAAAGGTAATAACCACTACCTCAAGAACAAATCTAATATCAAGGTCAAATTGAAAACCAAAATCTACAGCAACAGGCTCAATATTTGCAAACCATGTTTCACTAAGAATACCAAATATTAAAACCGACGTTATATTGATCGCATTATTTGCAATCAATATGGTAGCTAGCAGTTTCTTAGGCCTATCTAATAGTTTCTTTACTATACTACGTCTAGGAAAATCTTCATTTTCATCATCTAACTCTGTGCTAGATAGCGTGAAAAAAGCTACTTCGGCACCGCTTATAAGTGCGCTACCTATTAATAGCAATATAAAAACGGCTAGATATATGAATTGATCTCCACTAGAAATCATTGAAACATTAAGTAAAAGCGCTGGGTCAGGATCCAATTAGTATGAATTAATTCTTTTAAATTAAAATGGTAAATCGTCATCGTCGCTAGCACTACTATCACTAGTTACAGGCTGGCTGTAAGTATTACTAGATGGTGATTGCGGCTGTTGTGGCGCTGCAGCCTGAGGTTGCTGCTGTGTTTGAGGACGAGCAGGAGCACTTTGTTGTGGTCTACTAGGTGCAGCAGCTTCATTTTTAGGTGTTAAGAAAGTAAATTCTTGCACTTGAATTTCGGTCGTGTAGCGTTGCTGTCCATCTTCTCCAGTCCACTGACGGTTTTTAATGCGCCCTTCTACATATACCTTATCTCCTTTCTTCAAGTATTTCTCACATACTTCGGCAGCTTTATTACGTACAACACAATTGTGCCATTCTGTATTTGAAACACGCTCACCAGTACTACGGTTTACATATTCTTCATTTGTAGCCAGTGGGAATCTACCTATGCAATTTCCACCTTCAAAGTACTTCATCTTCACTTCGTCTCCCGTGTGACCTATAAGTATCACTTTATTTACTGTACCTGCCATAATTAGTCTGTATTGAATTTATAAATATATTGTCTTGTATGGTTGTTTAAAAAAGTTGTCAAAGATATGGAAAAACGCCCACGTCGTGAGATTGTTAGCCCATGTAAATTACAAAATTGTTTTATTTCAATTGCCAAAAATCTTTCATAAAACGCTCCATCAATACATGTACAGGTCTTTCTTGAGCCTCTTCAATAGTAATAGCACCGTTTATCTCATCTTCTACTTCCACAATCCAGAAATAGGCATGTATCTTTCTGTGAGATAATTTATGGATAATAGGCTCTTGGTTGTATACGCTTTCGCGAAAGCGAGACCCACCAACAACATCTTTAAACACTTCATGCTCTGTTAACTCTACTGGTAACAGTGCGCCACTAGCATCTATATAAGGAAACTCAAATAACCCAGCCCATATACTTCTGTTATCGCGCTGATTAAATAGAAGTTTTTTGGACGGCGTCTGTATAACTATATAATGATGGAAAAGGCTCTTAACCTTAGTCTTCTTAATCTTTACTGGTAACTCTGCAATTCTACCTTCATTAAATGAGACACAATCTTTTTGAAAAGGACAGGTGTCACAATCAGGGTTTTTGGGTGTGCACTGCATCGCACCAAATTCCATTATCGCCTGATTATGCGTAGCAGGGTCTTTCTTATTAAGCAATTTACTAGCTAATTCCTTAAATTCTCTAACACCAGCCGGCACATTAATAGGTGTTGCGATACCATATAAACGAGATAGAACACGATACACATTACCGTCCACGACAGCAACCGGTTCATTAAAGGCAAAACTAGCGATCGCAGCAGCGGTATAATCACCTACTCCTTTTAAAGTAAGGAGTTCTTTATAGGTATCAGGAAATTTAAGATCATTATCGACTATTTGCACAGCGGCAGCTTGTAAATTTCTAGCGCGGGAATAATAGCCTAATCCCTGCCATAATTTAAGCACATCATCTTGGGGTGCAGCGGCTAGTTCTTGAACTGTAGGGTAGTTTTTAACAAAACTTTTATAGTAAGGTAACCCTTGTTTAACGCGAGTTTGCTGTAATATGACCTCACTAAGCCAAATAAAATATGGGTTTTGAGTATCGCGCCACGGCAGCTCTCTCTTGTTAACTACATACCAATCAATAAGTTGCCTAGAAAAGTCCATAAAAAGCGTTAAATTGCAGCCTGCAATATATATCTTCTTAAATTTTAATTGATTAGAGATTTCATATTTACTTTTTTAGGGTATATTTGCGCCCTGTTTAATAAACCCTAATTAAATTAAAATTTAAAAATGACTAAAGCAGATATCGTATCTAAGATTTCAGACAAACTGGGAATGGAGAAGACTGATGTACAGGCAACTGTTGAGTCTTTCATGAATGAGGTGAAGGATTCTCTTGAAACTGGAGAGAACGTATATTTACGTGGTTTTGGTAGCTTTATTGTAAAAACTAGAGCTGAAAAGACTGGACGTAACATTTCTAAGAACACAACAATTAAAATTCCTGCTCACAATATACCTGCTTTTAAACCAGCTAAGGTTTTTGTAGACGGAGTAAAATCAAACGTAAAAGTTAAGTAAAAAAATAAGAGATATGCCAAGCGGTAAAAAAAGAAAGAGACATAAGGTAGCAACGCACAAACGTAAAAAACGTAGACGTGCTAATCGTCACAAGAAGAAAAAGTAGTCTCAGACTACTTTTTTTTTATTTTTAAGAGTTCTTTGACATAGGGTTGCAACTGACAACTCGTTGATTATACAAGTAGTAACAAACTTGTATTAAAAACATATAAACATACTTTACTTGCTACTAATCGTTAGTACATGTAAGGTTATAAACATTACAGGAATTATGGATAAAGAAATTATTATCCGTTCCAGTGCTACAAAAATCGATTATGCTCTTACCAAAAATGGAAGACTAGTCGAATTACACAAAGATGAAGAAGAAAATAAGTTTGCGGTAAGTGATATATTCATTGCAAAATCACGCAAGGTACTTTCTGGTCTTAACGCTACATTTGTAGACGTAGGCTATGAAAAAGATGGTTTTTTACACTATCACGACCTAGGTGTTAAATACCTTACCCAACTTAAATTTACCAAACAAGTTTTAAGTGGTAGACGTAAAAATTTTACGCTTAAGGACATAAAATTTGAAAAAGATTTAGAAAAGCACGGTGCAATTGAAAATGCAATCACACCTACACAACCTATTCTTGTTCAAGTAGTTAAAGAACCTATTTCTACCAAAGGACCTCGCCTAAGTGCAGAGCTTTCTTTACCAGGTAGGTATGTTGTTCTAGTTCCTTTTTCTGATCGCATCTCTATATCTCAAAAGATAGAAGATAAAGAAGAAAAAAGCCGTTTAAAAAGACTTGTAAAAAGCATTAAACCTGAAGGATTTGGCGTCATAGTACGTACAGTCGCAAAAGGTAAACTCGTAGCAGATCTGGACCAAGATTTACAAAATCTTGTAGCAAAATGGGAAACCATGTGTAGCAAAATACACAAGGCACAATTCCCAACTAAGGTTATGACTGAAGTAAGTCGTACCAATTCCCTTATGAGAGATGTTTTTAATGACACATACACTTCTATAGTCGTAGACGACCAAGAGGTTTTTGAAGAAATTAAAAACTATTTAAAAACTATTGCCCCACATAAAGAGTCTATCGTAAAATACCACAATCCGAGAACATCAGTTTTTGAGAAATTTGGTATAGAACGTCAAATCAAAACATCATTTGGCCGTACAGTATCTATGAGCAAAGGTGCATACCTTGTTATAGAGCATACTGAGGCTATGCATGTTATAGATGTAAACTCTGGGAATAGATCTAATAAAGCAGACAGTCAGGAAGACACTGCACTAGAAACCAACATGATATCTGCAACTGAGATTGCGCGCCAGTTAAGGCTTAGAGACATGGGTGGTATTATAGTAGTAGATTTTATCGACATGCGTAAAGCAGAGAATCGCAAGAAACTCTATGAACACATGAGAGATGAAATGTCAGAAGACCGTGCAAAACACAAGATCCTTCCACCTAGTAAATTTGGTCTTATCCAGATTACTAGACAGCGTGTAAGACAAGAAGTAAATATTAAAACTCGTGAGGAAAACCCTGATGGAAATGGAAAGGAAATACAAGCTCCTATTCTAGTAATACAGGAAATTACCGAAACATTAGAACGACACCTTAAAGCTGGTGTTAAAAAGATAACGCTCAATGCGCATCCTTTTATCGCTGCTTTTATAACAAAAGGATATCCTTCTATACGATCTAAATGGTTTATGAACCATAAAAAATGGGTCAAGGTAGTACCTAGAGATGCCTATACTTATCTAGAATATAAATTTAAAGATAAGGACGGTAAAGAACTTAAATAATTATAAACGCCTACAGGTTTAGACTTGCAGGCGTTTTTTTTGTGCTCTATCAGTTTGATAAGGATTTTGCAACACACCATAGATATATTTATCATAATACTTATCATTAGATACGGTAATTTTATTTTGAGAAAGCGCACTCTCATTGAATTGATGGTAATTGTATAACAATCCAGACAGCACATAAACACCAGTACTATCTTGAGATGCTTTAAACCGCTCTCTAGCCCAGTTAAAGGCATATTTATCAAATGTAGGTGTGTTTAGAGTATCTGCAACCACTTTTCCCATAAATAGGTTTTGTATATATTACCTACGGTAGTAACATCTACATAATTAGTATCTGTAACGACACCATTGTATGCAGACAAATCTGTAAATTCCATCGCATAATCTATAAGAATTCCAGAAGTTATTTTTGTTTTATCAAGATTATTAAAAATAGGGTTTACCTCATTCGACCATGTATCATCCACGTGTAATTGTGCAAATAGTAGTGAAGGAAATAGTAATAAGAAAGTAATAATTTTTTTCATAGTTTAGATTTTTATCGTGTAAATGTAGAATCAAATCTACCGTCGGTTACTTGATATAATGTTTGAGTCTGTTCGTCAAATATTTGAAATTCAAAAGTGCCAGATATAATATTGTTCTGAGTATCTATATATTCGATATTACATATTCCAGAATTTAAAGTTGTTGTTTGAATATTTCGATTTCCATCTGAAATAAAAAATATTGCAGCACCAGTACCAGGCGAATAATCACTTAATTCAAACCAATCATTCAAAATCAAGTTTACATTATTAGAACCCAAATCCAATTCTAGAATATTATTCGTCTCAAATGAAGGATATATATTAAAAAAATATTCACCATCTACCAGTTGGTAAAAGCATTTATAGACTGCCGTTGGCGCGGCAGTCTTTTTAACTAATTAAAAGAAGTGTTTTGTAAGGTAAAAGCTTCTAGGTCAAATCTTCCAAGTACGATATTAATTGTATCATTAACATTTTGAGTGTTTATTAATTTCATATCAAATGTTGCATTATGAAAATTTGTAACTCCCGTATTAATTTGATTCGATATTTCGATTTGTCCAGAATCTGGAAAAGTAATATATCTTTGATATCCTAATTGATCATTCTTCCATATTCTACAATGAGCATATGTATTGTTTAAACCATCTAAACTGCTCAATCCATTAGAGTCTTGCATTAGATAAATTTCAGATGAATTATATCGGAAATTTTCAATATGAATAAGTAAGCTAGAAGTTTTATTGCTCTTGAAATCATCAATCTTATACTCGACATTAGTTGATTCTGTTGTGATTATTCTAAGACCTTTATTATCACTATTAACAGTAATCCTACCATCTCTAGGTTTAAAGAACTTACCATCAATCAAACAACCAAAGGTGTTTTCTCCTGTCATGGTAATGGGTGGTAATAAACTTTCTTGAGATGGAGCGTCGTCACTGTCACAGGAGTAAAAAATAGCGGTAAAGGCAATAATAAATAGTAGATTTTTCATTTTTTAATGAATTATATTATCAAGTTACTTATAACAAGCAATTATAGTATGCTAATTAACAGGCGTTTGTGAATTTAAAATTTTCGCGAAAGCGTATCATAATGTGCTTTAACTTCAGTAAATTATATCGCATACTCTAAAAGTAAACCAGATGAATCCTGTTTTTATCCAGGTTATTAAAAATTGTATTAATGGAGTTTTTCCATTGATTATCGACATTGAGCTGTGCAAATAATATAGAAGGTAAAAGTGTGAGAATTAGTAATAATTTTTTCATGGTTAGTTTTTTTAGAATTTATTAGCGTGCGTAGAATGAATCAAATCTTCCTTCAGTTATTTGGTATATTTGATTATCTGCTGGGTTCAGAATCTCAAATTCGAATGTGCCTGATACAATTTGATTGGTTTCGTCAAAATTATTAAATGTCACACTGCCACTATTTTGGTTGTCCGTATCATTGAAAATAATCTCTTGAAGATTTGACACAAAGACTACATTTGCACAATATGAATTATTAACATCACAATTGGTAAACTGAAAGGTGGATTCTGAGATACTTTGCCTATTTGATAAAATAGACATATCTATGGGAAAACCACTCATTCTATCAAAGCCTACTATAAATTCATAGGAGCCATTAATTAATTGATATTTACAGTTAACCTCCCCAAAAGAAAAGAATGGTTCTCCATTTACAAGACATCCAAATGTTCCTGCACCGGTTTGTGTTATAGGTGGTAGGCAGTCTATGCCAGTGCAGTCTGTAGAATCATTATTATCGCAAGAATTGAATAATATTGAGGTTATTATCATAGCAAATACACAACAAGTGCGCATGGATTTTTGAATTAGATTTTTCATATTTTGAAAATTAAGGTTATTTACTTTATAGATATAAATTTTAAGTTATAGTTGCGTGAATATCTATTAAATCTAGCAGATGAATAGTATCTTATAAAAAATCAATGTCATGAACCAATAGCAGTCTATAAAAAGTAAAATGGTTAAATAACAATTTCTCAATATTTTCTAAAATTATTCCTTACCACATTAATTACCGAGTACCTTTGCAAAAAATTTGAGTACTATGCAAGCTAAAACACCTTCACAATCATTTACTACCGTTACTGATATGGTATTACCTAGTGAGACTAATCCGCTTAATAATCTTTTTGGTGGTGAATTACTAGCTCGTATGGATCGCGCGGCGAGTATTGCTGCCAGACGTCATTCTAGACGTATAGTAGTAACAGCTTCTGTAAATAATGTAGGTTTTAATAGAATGGTGCCATTGGGAAGTGTTGTAACCATAGAAGCACAAGTAACAAGAGCTTTTAAGACCTCTATGGAGGTTTATATGGACGTTTGGGTAGAAGATCGTGAAAGCGGTGAGCGTACTAAGGCAAATGAGGCCATTTACTCCTTTGTCGCTGTAGATGACACTGGAAGACCTATCGCAGTTGCACCTATAAGTCCAGAAAGCGAACTTGAAAAGCAACGTTATGATGCAGCTTTAAGACGTAAGCAATTAAGTCTTGTTCTTGCTGGAAAAATGAAAGCAAAAGACGCGACAGAATTAAAAGCACTATTTGCTGAATAAAGTATACAAACTACTAGCATTAAAAAACCGCTATATACCTAATCATAGGTAAATAGCGGTTTTTTATGTTTAACCAAGACTTGCTCGTTACAAAAAGAGTGAAAAATCAAAAAGTCAACCTCATTAATCCTAAATCCTGAATCTCTTTCTAGGCAAGGAGTTTTAAACTCATGTGTCGTTGTGAAAAAACACAATTACAACTTATCATATCGCCTTTGATGCGCAATCTGCTAGAATCGCTATCAATCTATAACTTTTGTAATTTCCAATAAGAATGAAAAATCAAAAATCTGATATCCTTGATCTCCAATCGTTAATCAAAATAGTTCCTTACTGTAAACTTATTTATTGAATTCAAAATAGGTTTCGACTATCGCTCAACCAAGCATCGTTTTGTGAAAAATCAAAAATCTGATATCGTTAATCATTTCCTCGCAATCCACTGTGCAGGGTCTACAGTATCATTATCCTGCATGAGGACAAATTTAAGTTCTGTTTCTCCAGAATTAGAGGTGAAAATTTCTCCTATGATATCTTTTGTATTTACCATATCTCCTTTTTCGACACTTACAGACTTGAGATTATCATATATAGAAGTGTAGTTACCATGTCTTATGTGTACCGCGAGTATACCATATTTACTTTTTGTAATACGTATCACTTCTCCTTCAAAAATAGCGCGCACTTTTGCACCGCCAGGACTTTGTAATCTAAGTCCATTTGAATCAATAGTAAGCGATCTTACCACTGGGTGTGGTTGCGTACCATAACGTCTAGAAACAAAACCTTCTTCTACCGGCCATGGTAATTTTCCTTTATTACTTTTAAAGCTATTAGCTAGAATTTTTGCTTCAGGTGTTAAGAAGAATTTATTTGCTACGGCACCTGTTTTACCTTTATTAGATGCTTTAATATCGGCTGCTATAAGGGCTTTGAGTTCTCGGTCTATTTTGTTGCGCTCTTTTGCTTTTACCTTTATATCTGCGGCATATTTCTTCTCGTTTTCTTTAACCACCGCAAGCAGATTCTCTTGTTCTACTTTATCAATTTTAAGTGCTGCCCTTTGCTTTTTATTGAGTGCTAGAACTTTATTCTTTTCTTTTTTCTCCTCTTCTAGCGCTACATTTTTTGCTGCAATAGCGTCGGATTTTATCGTTATTTCTTCTGCTTGTTTCTTACGATAGTCTGCATAGGATTTTAAATATTGAACTCTTTTATAAGCCTGTAAAAAATCTTCAGAACTCAATAAAAACATCAGTCTACTTTGATCATTTTGTGATTTATATGACTTCACAATCATCTCTGCATACTCTGCTTTTAGAGCTTTTACCTCTGTATTTAATTTTTTAATCTCAGCAGCATTTGCTTTAATATTTCTAGTCAGGTTATTTGCTTGCTTATTAGTAATATTAATAATCTCTTGAGTACGCAATATCTTTTTATCAATGGTCTCTACCAGCAGCACCATTGTTTTTTCTTCTTTACGCACGTTTTTGAGCAACCTATCAAATTGATTTATTTCTCTTTGAATTTCTGCTTTACGTTGTTCTAGAGCTGCTTTTTCTGATTGCGCTTTCGCGAAAGCGAAACACAACAAAAACAATATCGATAAGTAAAAGTGCTTTTTCATCTACAATTTAAACTCACTGTAACCAGATGGCATGCTGAAAGGAAACGTCATCGATTGATTAAATTCTACATTTTTAAACTCCATCTCTACCTTAGAAACTCGGTCGCGCTGGTTAGCATCTATCTTTACTTCAGTTGGGATTATTCTCCCATCTACCACTTGATACTCGGTATAATTAACTTTTAAGAAGCTATTTTCTGACGGCTTAGCAATAGATTGCTCAGAAACCTTAAAGTCAGACGGACGCAGGCTGAAAAGCTTCGTCACGATGCCTTCTTGTTTAAACTGATACTCGTTATCTACAATTTTAAAATCTTTATTATCCAGAGGCTCTACTGCCTGACCTAATAACAAATCTTCTAACTGTTCAAAGGTGATTTCTTCTCCTAAAAAATCACTTATAAGGCTAAAATCGCCATCAAAAGATCTTCTATTGAGCTTTTCATAAAATTGCACACGGTCTGGAGTTATGTAAACCTTTGCACCTGTAAAGCCCAGTACGGTCACACTCATCCATATTTTTTTACCTTTTTCCATGCGCAAATTAACCGTAAACGATCTCGTGTTTTTTGAGTTTTCATAACTCATAGAAAGACGGGCTTTCATGGTTTCAAAATCAGTTCGGGCAGCGTTGTGAGACTTCACTACTTTAGATCTTTTTGCAGCAGCGGTAGCATCATTTGCAGCACGTTGTGTACCACCACAACTGGCTAACAATATAAAAAGAACTATAGATGCGTATTTTAAGTATTTCATTATTAATTTTTAGACAGCGTCTTTATTTTAGAACGCATTTTTGCGGCTTTAGTTGCATCACCTTTTTGATCATAACTTATAGCTAGTTGTTGATAGATGTCACTTTCTAACTTAGGCTCATCGAGTAAAAAACTCAATCCAGATTCTAGCTGATCTATCGCCTTATCTGGTTCATTTAATTTATTATGTGCAACACCATTTAACAAATAGAGCAATGCCTGTGCTGGGAAAACGTCCAGCGCCTCCTCAGTAATCTCTACTGTTTTATTATAATCTTTTATATCGATACTTAAGAGCGCTACCTTTTTAATAAGGTCGTAATTCTTGTTATCGATATCCAGTCCTTTTTGATAAAAAGCTATAGAATTACCTACATCTTTTCTTTTAAGGTAATAATCACCCAGTGCATTAAATGCTTTTACATCTTCTACCTGGTCTGCAAAATCATTTATCGCGTTATCAATATCATTATCTTCTATATCTGTAGCGTCAGACTGTATAAAATCATTGAGTACGTTAATTTTAGTTTCTGTATCAAACTGTGTAGATTCAAAAACCTTTTGCATGCTCCTGATTCCCTTGCGTGTTTTACCTGCTTCTAGATAGATTTTATAAAGGGCAAGTTGCGCTTTATCACTTTTAGGCAAATTTTTATCCAGCTCCTCAGCTATTTCTTGAACCTTATCTGTATTATTCTTTTTACTGTAGAGGTAAATGAGGTTGATATAAGATTTTTCATCTTTAGGATTTGCCGCGATGGCAGCCTCTAGATCTTCAATATTGCCATCTCTAGCTTCATTTGCTCCTAATCTTGCTTGCACCTGTCTTTTAACCAGTATGCGACGGTCGTCCTCTCCTAGACGTTTATCTAGTTTTTCTATAATCGCTAGCGCTTCTTCATTTTTATTTGCTCTCAAGTATTGAAACGGCAGCAGCTCTTCATAATTCTCATTAATTCTTGCCAGTTTCTCAAGGACAGTTAACGATTTTTCATATTCCGTTTGTTTATTATAAACGTCATATAAAGTTTCTAACAACCATTCTGATTCTCCAGATAGTTCTATGGCACGAGTGATTTTCTGTTCCGCTTTCGCGAAAGCGTTACTCATCAAATAATTCTTACCCATTTCAAACTGAACCACTCCAGTATCTGGCTGTATTTTTTCGCAAGCCTCTAGAAATAAAATAGCCTTATCGTGATTACCAATAGCCTTTGCAGAAAGTGCGTTGAAAAAATTATCCTTAAAACCGTCAGAGACATCACCTAGATCATCCACATTCACATCGTCAGACTGCACTTCTTCTTGAGCAACAATAAGGTTACTCAAGAAAAATAGAGCGATAAACGAGAGAATGTGGAGTGACTTGATCATAAGTTGTTGTTTTCAATAATTATTCCATAGTAGAATAATCACCGATGCTTATTTTAGTAAAATTAGCATCGTATTTTACGTGACTACCTATCATAGCCTCGTCTAATGTAGCATTTTTAATACTAGAGTTATTCTGTATCAGTGAGTTAGTAATGGTACAGTTATCTATGACTGTTCCTGCGCCTATAGAAACGTGCGGTCCTACGGTACTATTTTTAAGAACTACACTACTGTCGATAACACAGGGTTGTATAATAGTTGAGTTTTCTAGAGTAGGTTGCGAGTTGATTTCTTTACTTCCATCTTTTTCCATAAAGGTCATGATGCGCTGGTTGGTCTCTATGGCAACATTCTTGTTACCGCAGTCCATCCACTCGTCTACTGTACCTGTTTTAAAAACATTTCCAGCAGCCATCATTCTTTTTATACCGTCATTAATCTGATATTCACCACCGTTAATGATCTCGTTATCGATCACAAATTGCAGTTCTTTTTTAAGGTTTTCTATTTCTTTAAAGTAATAGATACCTATAACTGCCTGGTCGCTTACAAATTGTTCTGGTTTTTCTACCAGCTCTACAATTTCTTCTTGGTCGTTTAATTTCACAACACCATAAGCTTCTGGACGGTCTACTTGCTTGGTCCATATAACAGCGTCTGCTGCAGGATCAAGTTCAAAACTTGCTCTTATTAACGTGTCTGCATAAGCAACTACTGCCGGACCAGAAAGAGAAGGCTCTGCACACATAATAGCATGACCAGTCCCAAGAGGTTCTAACTGACGGTAAATACTAGCTTTGGCACCTAGACCTTCGGCAAGTTTTTCTAAACTTTTTACCACTTCTTCTCCAAAGAAAGCTGGATCACCTAGAATAAAAGCGATCTCTTCTACTGGCTCTGAAAGTATGCGTGCTATATCCTTAACTAGTCTATGTACAATAGGCTGGTTTGCAATAGGGATTAATGGTTTAGGAACGGTAAGTGAATGTGGTCTAAGTCGTGAGCCACGACCTGCCATAGGTACGATTATTTTCATAGGCGTTATTCCTATTCAGGTAGGAATTTATATATTATTGAGATGGGAAAAACATCTCTTAGTTAGTCTAGTTTAATATTTAAGTTATTATCAGTACAAATCTTATTAAAAAGATCTTCTTTATTCTCTTTTACAAACATACGATATAAGAAGCCTATCATCTTTTCAGCATCTGCAGAATAAGGTGAGTTGGAATCTAAATACAATTGCCTAGCGTCGATAGCCTTTTTTAAAGAATCTTCTATCAATTGTTGATTCATATAAGTGAGTGCAAGTCCATAATGCCCCTCAGGATCTTTAGGATTTACCTCAATTAGTTTTTCATACCAAAACGCAGCACTTTTAAAATCTTTTTTATAATTATAAGCTACCGCCATATTCATTATAGACGTAGGATTTAAAGAATCTACCTCATAAGATTTTTCATATGCCTTAATAGCTTTGTCAAATTTATTAATCTGCCTGTAAGATCTACCCAAATTATCCCATGCAAAAACAAACTTAGGATCTAATTTAACCGCTTTTTCATACAACTTAATGGCCTTATTATATTTTTCAGCCTCCATATAATCTATCCCATCTAAATAGAATCCCATGGCTTTCTCATTTGTGGAATATGAGTTTAACTTTTCTTCATCGTTAGAAAAAACCAATCGCTCTACTGCGGGACAATTTTCAACTAAATTATTTGAAACCAACTTCAAGAAAGATCTCATTTTTTCTACTGTACCTAGTTTTAATTCTTGAATAGAATTGCTACTAACTATAGCCTCAGTAGTACATTGCTTTATAGCTGTGTTTTTATCTGCTTGAGAAATACTAGTAGAAACCTCACTTATACAGTCACAAGCTATCTCGGTGACGCCTGGCAGCATATTTTCTACAGAAACAGCTGCTGCATTATATTTATTGTAAAGATCACACTCATTGGAAAGTAATTCTAACGTTGCCTCCATATCTGATTGATCAATGGTATCTAGAGAAGCGTTGGGATTAAGTGTTAGCGTAGTGTCTCTATCTTTTGTAATTTGAGATAAGGCACCAGCAAAAACAGCTCCTTTCTGACATTCCTCATATGTTTTTTCAAAATTATCTTTCAGAGTACCTTCCTTTTCTGCATTCTCTAAGCATTCACAAATAACCTTAGACATCACAGCATTCTTATTCTCGATTTGAGAAAAACTGAAGATTGAGATAAAGAAACAACTTACTAAAATTAAACTTTTCATAGATCCAACTTTATTAAATGAGTTAAAATTATTGCCCTGCGCAAGAATTAGAGCTTACTTTACTCCAGTACTCCCAAAACCACCTTCTCCACGTTCTGTTGAGCTTAATTCTTCTACTTGTTGCCAGTCGGCACGCTTATGCTTTGCGATAACTAGTTGTGCGATACGTTCTCCGTTTTCTACGGTGAACGACTCGCTAGATAAATTTACAAGAATCACACCTATCTCGCCACGATAATCTGCATCGATAGTACCTGGTGCATTAAGGACAGTTACTCCTTTTTTTGCTGCTAGACCACTTCTAGGTCTTACTTGCGCCTCAGTCCCTATAGGTAATTCAATAAATAATCCTGTTTTTATGATCGCTCTTTCTAGTGGTTGCAATGTCACTGCTGTTTCTAAATTTGCTCTTAAATCCATTCCTGCACTTGCTTCAGTTTCATAATGAGGTAAAGCGTGCGATGATTTATTTATAATCTTGATGGTCATTTTCTTCTGAGGATTTTATTGATAATTTCTTTTTCGCGCAAGCAAACTACTCCTAATATAATAAGAGTCATTAATACTCCTACTAGGTACGTTTGCCATGTTTCTATACCTAATTCACTTCTTACATAGTAAAAGAAAACTAATGATAATGAGATAGAAAGGCATAAATATAGCAGAATATTTTTGAGATCGTAAGGAACAGCGAGGTGTTTTCTACCTATCAAGTAAGAAACCACCATCATTAATCCATAAGCTGCACAAGTAGCATAAGCACTTGCCATATATCCTATATGCGGAATAAGCAGAACGTTTACTACAATAGTAAGAATCGCTGCAGTAATAGAAATGTAAGCACCATATCTAGTTTTATCTTGGATTTTATACCATACCGATAGCGTTTGATAGACACCTGAGAAGAAGTAAGCTATTAAAATCAATGGCACTACTTCCATGGCGGTTTCAAAACCTTTATCCACTATAAATAGACGTATAAAATCTACTAGAACTACATAGGCAACTAGAGCTACCGACCCTAGGGCTACAAATGCCTTAGTTATCAAAGCATATTGTTGTGTCGCATTTTTATCGCCAGACTGACTAAAAAAGAATGGCTCTACTCCTAGTCTAAATGCTTGTGCATATAAGGTCATTCCTACTGCAAGTTTGTAACCAGCTGAATAAACTCCTACAATCGCCTTATTTTCTGCGGCATCATATGGTAGTATATATTGCAACAGTACTCGATCTATCGATTCATTGATTGCAAAAGCTAAACCAGCCAACAAAATAGGCCAACCATAAAACAGCATTTTTTTACATAACGTTTTATCAAATTGCCATTTTAGAAAATAAGGTTTAATTACAATTAAAAATGTCAAAACACTAGCAGAGAGAAAAGCTATAAAGAATAGTTCTATTTTATCTGTAGGTAAAACTTTTTCAATTGCTGGAGCGTATTGTAAAATCGTAAAGAACAAATATGTCATTCCTACTGTAATCACCACGTTAAACAACTTTATTAAGGCATAATTTGTAGACTTTCCTTGAGCACGCATGTAGGCAAATGGAATAACCATTAAAGTGTCAAAAACAATTACAGCTATCACCCACTTCCAATATTGAGCAGAGAGCTCTGTCACTGCCGCAATTTGATCCATAAATAAATAAGCCGCACCTCCAAAAACTAATGTCGTTACTAATAAAGAAATAAGAGCAGTACTCAATGTCTTTGCCTTAGTAGATGCGTCATTATAAAATCTAAAAAACGCTGTTTCCATTCCATAGGTAAGGATCACATTTGCAAAAATAATATAGGTAAAGATGAGATTTGCTTCTCCAAATTCAATTGGACTCGGTAAATAGGACGTAAGCAAATTTGTCAACAATACGGTAAGCAATCGTGGTAAAACCGTCGCCAGACCGTAGATAAAGGTATTCTTAAAAAGGTTTTTTATGGAACTCAAAAACGTAGATTATTTGAATTTCAAAGGTAGGATTATTTTCCAAAGGGCAGAATTAATTCTATCCTTTGAAAAATATAAATAGTCCTTATAAAATTACCCAGCACAAACGACATCATGACTATGCACATGTCGTTTATTACAATTAGTCCCACTATAGTCTGTATAACCACCTGGCCATGTGATGCTCCCTTTGGTCATTTGAGCAAGTTTGATATAATCGTCAGTTACATAATCACATATAATGATATGTACCGGTCTTTTAATCTGACTAGCAAGCGAAATATCTCTTATGCCGCTAGAGTCTGCTATGAGGACAAAATCCTTCTGTCCGTTGCACAATTCCTGACTGGCAAGAATAGCCTCGATATCATTTTCTGGACCGTCGCCTCCATTTCCATTATCTACTGCAGAAGCTACAGTCTTTAAAAATGCATCGATATCAGAATGATCTGGATGGTATATACCACCTGTAGCGCCTATAGCTTTTGCACCAGAATTTGCATTGCGGTTTCTATCATCTCCATCATTAAACAACACCATATTATGTATTAATTGTTTATCCTTATTTACATGATGCCATCTTACCACCTGTCCTACATAACTATACATACTACCAGTCCAGTCCACAATGACTGACATGTCTTGCCATTCTG
Source organism: Nonlabens sp. Asnod2-A12 (assembly GCF_045063745.1). Lineage (NCBI taxonomy): Bacteria > Pseudomonadati > Bacteroidota > Flavobacteriia > Flavobacteriales > Flavobacteriaceae > Nonlabens > Nonlabens sp. Asnod2-A12. The sequence goes on from NZ_JBEFOB010000003.1 coordinate 2,107,405, forward strand.
GATGTGCATTAAATGCATCAAAAACAACAGTACTATTAGAAGTACTTGTCCCACCTATATGATGTTCCGTTTTAGCTTTGGCACTTTTTACGTAGTGTGTTTTTCCAGATTTATCTTTTACCTCTATCATTTCCTCAGACACATCTGCATTGATGTAGCCTCTTAATTCCTTTGCGATTTGTTCTCCTTGCGCTTTCGCGAAAGCGGAACTCAAAACAAGAACCGCAACTATAACTAGATTTTTCATAATTTAAATATTTTGATAAACCTATAAAAAGAAAGGACTCACACATAGTTGCAATGAGTGAGTCCTTTATATGAATGAGTGAAAGATATATATCTTCTTATTAATTCCTATTGCCTTGAGGTGGCGCACTAGGATAAGCGATGGTTTCTTTTTGATCTATACCATCTAGCTTTACATAAATCGTTTTTCCATTTTTTAAGAAAGCAACGATTGCCTGATCATTATTCAATTGAAAAGGTAAATTTTCTAAAGATGGAGACTCGTTACCATATTCTTTTTTGGGATCTAGCGACATTTCCCTATCTCGTTGTGGAGAATCAAAACGAGTTACCAACATTTTTTTATTGTTAGAGGTAAAACTGGCAATTTTTTTCTCCATACCACGGAAGTAAACCGCTAGAAACTGATTTCCTTCTAGTATCGATGCAGGAAAATAGAGCGAGACGCCACTGCTAGATCCTGGCGCGCCACCTGACCAAGATTGATAATAAGGTTCTAGCCCTGTTTGAAAATCTGATGGAGTCATGGTTTCATTTATTTTTTGAGAACTGCAAGAGCTCAAAACAATCGCTATACATATAATAAGGTATTTCATAATAATAAGAATTTAATAAACTCAGGATTTCAATAAAATGATTTCTTACAAACTGTTCAATATTTTTGCAGCAGCAATTATATCTTCATCTTTCTTTGCAAAACAAAAACGTAATATTTTAGGGTCTGCACCATTCATAAAAACAGAGATAGGAATACTTGCAATTTTATGCTCTATGGTGAGTCTTCTTGCAAAATCAAAATCACCTTCATCAGTTATTGCGCTATAATCTAGCAATTGGAAATAAGAACCTTGCGCAGGTTTAAAGGTGAATTTACTTTCCTGAATCAAGTTAAGGAATAGACCTCGCTTACGTTGATAAAACGTACCTAGATCTAAATAACGTTCTGGTTTTTGAAGATAATGAGCCATTGCATCTTGCACAGGATGACTCACACAAAAAACCATGTATTGATGTATTTTATAAAACTCTTCCATGAGATGTCGTGGCGCGAGGCAATATCCCATTTTCCATCCCGTAACATGAAAAGTCTTACCAAAACTACCAGTTATAAAACTGCGTTCTAGCAAACCTCGGTATCTCGCAGCACTACGGTGCTGTATACCGTCATAAATTATATGTTCATAAACTTCATCACTGAGAAGAACTAGATTATTTGTTACTACTATCTCTTCTAAAATCAACATATCTTGATGACTTAACACATTACCACTAGGATTATGTGGCGTGTTGATCATGATCATCTTTGTACGTGACGTTATTTTATCTTTTACTTCCTGCCAGTCTATGGTAAAGTCTGGTAAAGTCATTGGGATACTTATCGTTTTACCACCAGCTAGTTGAATAGCCGGTTCATAACAATCATAAGCAGGCGTGAAAATTATCACTTCATCACCTGGATGGACCACTGTCTGTATGGCGCAATAAATAGCTTGTGTAGCACCTGCAGTCAGGCAAATTTCATTTTCTGGATTGTAAAACGCTTTATGCTGTTGCTGTGTCATATTAGAAATAGCAGCTCGCAAAGAAAGCAATCCTGCCATAGGTGCATACTGGCTCTTGTCTTCTTGTATAGCTTTAATATGCAAGTCCTTTAATATAGGATCTACAGAAAAATTAGGAAAACCTTGAGCAAGGTTAATAGCGCCGTGTTCTTGCGACAGCCTACTCATTATAGTAAAGATGGAGTCTGTAACGTTGGGAAGTTTTGAAATCATGAAGGTAAATTACAACATAGTATTATAAAACCGGAATAAATAAGTGGTATAAAACTAATCCAAATAGTCCGCAGGACAGATTCTTTTTACAATACCATCAAATCAAAATTAAAAAAGTTTCCATTTAACTATCATTACCCTTAAATTCATGTTAATAAATTCACCTTTGTTAATTATAATCCCTTTTAAGATTGTTTTTACTAGTTAAAAAACATCACTGAATAAATCAAAAAACGCTTAACTACGTGTATATCTACATATTATAACTATTTCAAAAATGATATAAGCATACGAAATCGATGAAATGCATTTTTAATTAAAATTAAACCAATAACGACACAATAAAAACATTTACAATCTAAATAGTTGATTATAAGTCGATTAATGATTAAAATCAAGTTTAAAAACATCGTTGTAATGCAATAATATCGGTTTTAAGAAAAATATTATAAACTTAAATAGCAATATTTAACTGATAAACCTGATATTTGAACATATAAACGAATAAACCGAAAATTATGAAAAATATTTACTTACTACGTAGCTTACTTTTAATGTGCTTTATGTCCGTCATTGTTTCTTGTGAAAAGGACGAATTAACTAACGAAGATTTATATGTAGATCCTGCCGGAGGTACTATCTCTTCTTTCATTAAGTCTCAAAACAATCTTACTACGCTAGCAACAGCATTAGAACAAGTGAACCTTTTAGGATCACTAGATGAAGAGGGCACTTCTTACGTTTTCTTGCCAGACAACAATGCCTTTGACGCATTCCTACAAGAAAACGATTATCAATCAATTGAAGAAATACCTAATAGCTACTTAAAACAAATATTACTTAATCATGTAATGAATAGTGATGTAGATATTAAATCACACAACATTGCTCCAGAATTAATCATCACAACCAAAGCAACTCAGTTATTTAACAGCGATATTAATATTGCTGCAGTAGTACAACACCAAGGCAATACCACAACATTAAATGGGGTAGATGTAATGAATGAAACACTGTCATTTTCTAATGGTAGCGCAACTATAGTAAATAACATTATAGAGCCTTCTACTTTACAATCATTAATCACAACTTGCGAATCTTTCAATATCATGAACGACATTATCTCTCAGAGTTCATCTAGTGAAGAAATTATAGCTTTATGTAATCAAAAAGTTTTAAGAAGTTCTGACACACCTTTTACAGTGTTTTTACCAAGACTAGATGTACTTACAGCTGCGCTTGTATTAGATGCTGACTCTAATAACGCACCAGTTGGCGATAGATTAGGAGACTTTATCAACTCTCACATATCTGTAACAGGAAGTCACTACATAGGACAGTTGCAAGATAATCAAGAAGTAGCAACTAGATTAGCTACTGCAACGACTAACGTAAATACTAATGGTAGCGTTTCTTTGACAATAAATAACGGTTTCCTACCTCACACTGTTAACCTAATAGGAGATCAAGAAGCTATAATTCATGTAGCAAACGGTACTGTTCAAAAAATAGCAGGTTCTCTATACACTAGATAATATTAGATTACACTTATCTAAATTCGGTTTATTAAAAAGCTCCTGTACAAAACTGTACAGGAGCTTTTTACTTTTACAATTCTAAAGAACATTAAATATCTAGCATTTAACTAGACCACAACCCAACAACACTACTTGCGAGTTACCGTTGTAACTCAATTAAATTCTTAATCAACAATACACATCTAAATCAACACCAAAAATCATCATGGAATACGTTGATTAGGATGATTTAAAACCATTACAACTCGCTAGAATACAACGCTACTAGAACATAACAAAGTAATTATACAGGTGTTTAAACACCATGTTACAATATCTACAGACAGTAAGATATTAATGGATGCTATAAAAACCGATCATCAAACTAAATAGATGGATCAAAAAAAAGGCTCAAGAACAGAAAGTTCTTGAGCCTTTTTATAATTATATAGCCGTAATTGCAACCCTGAATCTATCCTAATGTCTCTGCCTTAAGATACTCACGATTCATTCTAGCAATGTTTTCTAATTTAATTCCTTTAGGACACTCGATCATACATGCTCCAGTATTCGTACAGTTACCAAAACCTTCCATATCCATCTGACGTACCATGTTCATAACACGATCAGTAGCCTCTACCTCACCTTGTGGTAATAAAGCATATTGAGATACTTTTGCACTAGTAAACAACATAGCACTTGCATTTTTACATGCTGCAACACACGCTCCACAACCTATACAAGTTGCTGAGTGGAATGCCTCATCTGCCTTTGCTTTTTCTACAGGAATAGAGTTAGCATCTTGTGTATTACCAGACGTATTCACAGATACATAAGCACCAGCTTGCTGTATTCTATCAAAAGAAGAACGATCAACAATTAAATCCTTAATTACTGGAAAACCAGCCGCTCTCCATGGCTCGATAGTAATGGTGTCACCATCATTAAATTTTCTCATGTGCAACTGACATGTTGTTGTCAACCTTTGTGGACCATGAGGCTGTCCATTAATCATCATAGAACAAGCTCCACAAATTCCCTCACGACAGTCGTGATCAAATTCTACAGGCTCTTCTCCTTTATTAATTAATCCTTCATTAACGATATCCATCATTTCAAGAAAAGACATATCTCCATCTACACCATCGATAGGGTAAGTGATCATGTTTCCTTTAGCTTCAGAATTAGCTTGACGCCATATTTTTAAAGTAAGTTTCATACTTCTATGTATTTAGTTTGTTCCGCTTTCGCGAAAGCGAGACAATTAAAATTCTATTATTTATAACTACGAGTTTTCAATTCCACATTTTCAAAGACTAGGTCTTCTTTGTGTAATTTAGCATCGCGAGGATTCTCGTTATATTCCCATGCGCTTACATAAGCAAAGTTTACATCATCACGTAATGCTTCACCTTCTTCAGTCTGGTACTCTTCTCTAAAGTGACCACCACAACTCTCGTTTCTATCAAGAGCATCCTTTGCAAACAGCTCACCTAATTCAAGGAAATCTGCTACGCGGCCTGCTTTTTCTAGTTCTTGATTCTTAGTATCTGCGCTTCCAGGAACTTTTACGTTTTTCCAGAAATCTGCTCTAAGTTCAGCTATTTCATTCATTGCAGACTTAAGGTCAGCCTCATTACGAGACATACCACACTTGTTCCACATGATTAAACCTAACTTTTTGTGATAATAGTCTACAGAATGTACACCAGCACCATTCATCAATTTCTCGATGCGTGCACGAGTATCCTTTTCTGCTTGATCAAACTCTGCTGTTTCAGTAGAAATAGCTCCAGTTCTAATCTCGTTTGCAAGATAATCACCTATAGTATATGGTAATACGAAGTAACCATCTGCTAGACCTTGCATCAATGCACTTGCTCCTAAACGGTTTGCACCGTGATCAGAGAAGTTAGCCTCACCAGCTGCAAAACATCCTGGCACTGTAGTCTGTAAGTTATAATCAACCCAAAGTCCACCCATCGTGTAGTGTACTGCCGGATATATTTTCATAGGCATCTCATACGGATTCTCATCTGTAATGTTGCGGTACATATCAAATAGGTTACCATACTTATTCTCAATTACCTTTTTACCTAATGCAATAATTTCTGCCTCACTAGCATCTTTATGACCACTAGTTAACGCTTCTATTTTACCATATCTTAAGAAAGATGCAGCAAAATCAAGATAAACTGCCTGACCTGTTTTATTCACACCATAACCTGCGTCACAACGCTCTTTTGCCGCACGAGATGCAACATCACGAGGTACAAGGTTACCAAATGCAGGGTATCTTCTTTCTAGATAATAATCTCTATCTTCTTCTTTAAGATCTACACCTTTAAGTCTTCCTTCTTGTATAGCCTTAGCATCTTCTATGTTTTTAGGAACCCAGATACGACCATCGTTACGTAAAGACTCTGACATTAAAGTCAGTTTAGACTGGTGTTCACCACTTACAGGAATACAAGTAGGGTGAATCTGAGTATAACAAGGGTTTGCAAAGTGTGCACCACGACGGTGTGTTCTCCACGCTGCCATTACGTTACTACCCATTGCATTTGTAGAAAGGAAAAACACATTTCCATAACCACCAGAAGCTATTACTACCGCATGCGCTCCATGTCTTTCTATCTCACCAGTAACTAAGTTACGAGCAATAATTCCACGAGCTTTACCATCTACCTTTACAAGATCTAACATCTCATGACGGTTAAATGGAGTTACTTTACCACGGTTAATCTGTCTGTTTAAAGCAGAATATGCTCCTAATAATAACTGTTGTCCAGTCTGTCCAGCTGCATAAAATGTTCTAGAAACTAATACACCACCGAAAGAACGGTTATCTAATAGTCCACCATATTCACGTGCAAAAGGAACTCCTTGCGCCACACACTGGTCGATAATATTTCCAGAAACCTCGGCTAGTCTATGTACGTTTGCTTCACGAGATCTATAATCACCACCTTTAATAGTATCATAGAATAAACGGAAATTTGAATCTCCATCACCTTGATAATTCTTTGCAGCGTTAATACCACCTTGTGCAGCAATAGAGTGCGCACGACGTGGTGAATCGTTATAACAAAATGTCTTTACATTATATCCTAGCTCTGCTAGAGTTGCAGCCGCAGCTCCACCTGCTAGTCCAGTTCCTACAACGATAACATCTATGTTACGCTTGTTTGCAGGGTTAACTAGGTTAATATGATTTTTATGATTTACCCACTTTTCAGCAAGTGGTCCTTTAGGTACTTTAGAATCTAATACTGACATAACTTCTTATTAGGAGTGAGAAAAATGGTGAAACAATGCGATAAAGATAAATCCAGCAGGAATTATCACAGACCATGCATAAGTGAACTTTCTTAATCCATCACCTTTATTAATAGCCTTTGCTCCCATAGACTGGAACGAACTATTAAATCCGTGCCATAAGTGCATTGCAAGAAGAACGTTTGCAATCACGTAGATGATTGTTCTCCAGAATGGCGCAAATTTATGAACCAACTCTTCATAATATCTAGTAGGATCTTCTGGATTTGCACTGATATACTTGTAACCTATCTCTTCTGCCCAGAAATCGTACATGTGCAATCCTAAAAATGCAAGTACAACTAGTCCAGTAATGATCATGTTACGAGATACCCATTGAGAGTTTGCGTTACCTGAAAACTTTGCATACTTAATAGGACGAGCACTTCTGTTCTTAAGTTCTAACACGATACCCATTATAAAGTGAACTATAAGTCCAATTATCAAGATAGGCTGTGCAATAAACTGTACCATAGGATTGTACCCCATAAAATGAGAAATCTCATTAAAGGTATCTGGTGCAAAGACAGATGTGATGTTGATGACAAAGTGTTGTGTAAGGAAGACAACAAGGAATAATCCTGAAAGTGCCATTACCCACTTTCTGGCAAGCGATGATTTTACTAATGCGCTCATGTGTAATTTTTTAGTTTGACGCAAAGATAACTTTCCGATCCATCAATTTCAATCGTAATAGCCAAAAGCCGTTTAACTTTGTCTTATTTGGATTGAATCTTAATAGCTCTCTAGCCTCAATGCACACAATTAGTAGGATGTTTCTTATTTTCCTTTCATAAAAATGGTTAATTAAATGTTGTTGTTTTGTTTCGCTTTCGCGAAAGCGGAATTACCACTAATACTAAATCAAAAATCGAATCAAGATCAAAATAAAAAAGTAAATTACATTAAAAGATAATTTTATAAATTACGGTCAGTAATTATCTAATAAACAATATATCGATTACTATAATAATCCTGAGTATTCTCTTAAATTGCGTCCAATAAAACGCGAGTAAAAAGCGTTCCATTTTCACATGCTTTTTAAGGATCAAAAACAATTTTTCTACGCTTTCTTTATTATAGCTATAGGCGCGCTCTTATTTTATTTTACAAAACCTTTCTTACCTAGCAAGATCTTTACAGAAAACTCCAACTCTACTAACATAGTCGTGGATAGTTTAATGTTAAAAGCAATGGAAGACGTAGAACAAGAACCTCTGACACTTGACCAAGACTCCATTAACTTAACTAGTCCTAAGATTGCAACTGATACTGTTTCCATACCGGTAATAGTAAAAGACTCTATCATAACACCTAAGAAAAAGATCACGTATGCCAGCCTTATTAGAACTACAGATTTTAATTACAACCTCGTACACCCTGTAGACTCTGCCGGTATTGCACTTATTCCTAGTGCGATTTCATACACTAGCTATAAGGGCAGTGAAAATCTAGCGAGGTTTTTTGAAAAATTATACCAGCTAGAACAATCTAAAAAAGGAAAAGTACGCATTGCATATTATGGAGATTCCATGATAGATGGTGATTTAATCGTTCAAGATTTTAGAAGTGCTTTGCAGACTCGTTTTGGCGGTCGTGGAGTAGGTTTTGTCTCGATAAAATCAGAAAGTGCTCGATCTCGATATTCTGTCAAACATTATGCTAGCGGTAACTGGACGCAGCGCAATTACATGAAAGGAAGAGCAGACAGCCTGCCTTATGGTGTAAATGGCGCTATTTTTTTTCCAGCAGACTCTACTGCAAGTGTAAAATATCTAGCTAGTGGTATAAAGAACTCGTACCGACTCAATTCCCCACGTCTTTTCTACGGTCCAGCAACAGATAATGCTCTTTTAAAAGTAACAGAAGAAAAAGATACCACCTTTAACTCAATCGCATTAAAAGGTAAGAACGGATTAAATACCGTAAACCTATCAAGTAAAAATCTCAAAAAAATAGAATTGGACTTTTCTGGTGCACAAAACACACCTATTTATGGAATAGACTTTTCTGACGCGACAGGTGTTGCCGTTGATGGGTTTTCTAATCGTGGTAATTCTGGATTGCCTTTAAGTATTTTGAATATAGGTCAAATGAAAAAATTTGATCAAGAATTAGGTTACGACCTCATCATCCTACAATTTGGCGCAAATGTTTTAACTCGCGAGTCTAAAAGTTACAACTGGTATTCTAGCAGAATGACAAAGGTTATAAACCATCTAAAACAGGCTTTTCCTAATACAGACATTCTTATTTTAGGTACTGCAGATAAGGGCACTAAGTTTGAAAACCTTGTGAAAACAGATACTAGCGTGGTAAAATTATTGCGTGCACAGCAACATTATGCAGCAAAAACCGAGTCTGGTTTTATGAGTCTTTTTCACCTGATGGGCGGCGTGAATACTATGCCTATATGGACCGATCAGAAATTAGCTAATAATGACTTTACGCATTTCAGCCCTAAGGGTTCTCGTAAAATAGGTCGCATGATTTATGGAGAATTGATGGAAGATTATTCCGCTTTCGCGAAAGCGAGATCAAAACAATTACAGTTACAAATAGAACAACATAAAGCAGATAGTCTGGCAACAAGTACGTTAAATGACAGTCTACAAAACACACCTTTACATGATTAAACAGTTACGTTTCTTATGGTTAGGAATTCTAGCCCTGCCAGTAATTGCCCAAGATGTGGAAGATTTACAAATCAATCCATTATTAATAGACCGCAGTTTTCAAGAAATCAAGAATCCGCTGGTGTTGAATGATTTCTTTAAAAAGGTAGAAGAATTAGAAAACGGCACACGTAGTCAAGTTACCGTTGTGCAAATAGGAGACTCTCATGTCCAAGGACCTTATTTCCCACAGTTTATAAGACAAGGGTTACAAAATAAACTAGGCAATGCTGGTCGTGGTTTTGTTTTCCCATATCGCGTAGCAGGAACTAATGGTGCCATAGACGTTAAATTTAAAGCAAATGGCGACTGGACAGCTGTGCGCAATGTAAAAAGTAAAGGAAATGATAATGTAGGTTTAAGTGGTATAAATCTAGAAACTACAGACAGCAATTTTATCATGGAAGTAGATCTAGATAAATCTCTAGAAACGGTTACAGAGGTAACCATAGCGTCACCACATTCTGAGCGATTTAAACTAAGCACAAGTGATCAAAGCAATCTTGTTAAACGAGTAAGTAACACAAAAACGTACAAGGTTAAATCTGGCGATTACTTGGGTAAAATAGCTGCAAAATTTCATACATCAGTAAAAAAAATACAGCGAGCAAATGGGATGAAAAATGTGAATTTGCGTGCTGGGCAATCACTTAAAATACCTGGTGCTACGTCTACAAACAAAGTAAGTGCAAACGCAAATTTCAAGGACCTGACGTCTATAGATGGTATTACTTATCAAATACCTGCAGGAACACAACAACTTTATTTGCGAGCTGCAAGAAAAGAATCAAAATACGTCCTAGACGGACTTTTACTGAGTACAGGAAAGAGTGGTGTTAATTTTCATGGAATAGGTGTTAACGGCACAAAATTTAGTGATTACAACAAGTTCCCTAGGTTTTTTGATCAACTAGCAGCCATAAATCCAGATCTTATAATTATCTCTCTAGGGACTAATGAGAGTTTTTATGACACTTATACAGAAGAAAAACTCAAATCTGATATGGATATTTTTAATCGTGAGATGATTAAAAGAGGTATGACTGGTAGTGTGTTATTAACTAGCCCACCACCGTCCATGAAGAAACGCAAGCACATCAATTCTACCGCAACGGTGTATGCTTATGAAATGGGAGTTTTTGCAAATTTAAACTCTTGGGCGTTTTATGATTTGCATTCTGTTTCTAGAACGAGTGCAGCAATGCCTGACTGGTATGCTGCAAAATTAACGTCTAGCGATAGAATTCATTTTATAAAACCAGGTTATCAACTACAAGCACAATTGCTAGTAGAGTCTATTTTCAACTCTTATGATAGTTATAAAAAATGAGTGAATTAGAAAGCATATGGAACTGGCTCAGTTATGACCCACAAAAACCTTTACTATTTAACAGTGAGGCATTTTTGTATTTATTTCTAGGATTCTACTTGCTTTATATCTTAATGACTAATGTGCGTAGAACACGTATTTTATATGTTATTGCGTTTTCATTATTTTTCTATTATAAATGTAGTGGGATTTACTTCTTACTACTCATCTTTTCTTCTTTTGTAGATTATTATATATCTGATCTTATCTACAAGAGCAATGATGCAAGTAAACGGAAGTGGTTACTTATCACCTCTTGTATTATCAACCTAGGATTATTAGCTTACTTTAAATACACTGGCTTTCTTACCGAAAATTTCAATGCTTTGTTTTCTGGAGACTTGAGTTTCGGCAATATTTTTCTGCCTATAGGAATCTCGTTTTATACCTTCCAAACCATGTCTTATACGATAGATATTTATAGAAGAGAATTAGAACCAGCGAGAAATGTATGGGATTTTATGTTTTTTGTTTCCTTCTTCCCACAATTAGTAGCTGGACCTATAGTAAGAGCCAAAGATTTTATACCACAGATATATGAAAAACTAGCCCTTTCTAAAAAAGAACTGAGCTATGCCCTGTTTCTTATCATAGGTGGACTGCTCAAAAAAGCGGTGATCTCTGACTATATAAGTGTGAATTTTGTAGATCGTGTTTTCAATTTTCCAGATAATTATAGCGCGTTTGAAAATCTGCTAGCTGTCTATGGTTATACGCTACAAATTTATTGCGACTTCTCAGGTTATTCTGACATTGCCATAGGACTAGCTCTATTAATGGGATTTGAATTACCAGCTAACTTTAGAACACCATATCAAAGTACCAGTGTGACCGAGTTCTGGCGCAGGTGGCACATATCACTTTCTGGTTGGCTGCGAGATTACCTGTACATATCTATGGGTGGTAATCGCAAAGGGAAACTACGAACCTATTTCAATCTCTTTATGACCATGCTACTAGGCGGATTATGGCACGGAGCATCTTGGAAATTTGTTTTATGGGGTGCCATGCATGGGACAGTTCTAGCGGTAGAAAAGGCGTTTAACATTCCTAAGATTACTAGCAAACACTTTACTTTAAAATTTATAGCAGGAATAGTTACATTTCATTTTGTGGCATTTTGCTGGATATTTTTCAGGGCGTCAGATTTTGATAATGCTTTAAACGTAGTTAGCAATATAGGGATGATGGAATGGAACCCACAAATCTGGTGGACTGTTTTAACAGGTTATCAAAACGTGGCTATTGTTCTACTTATAGGTTTCTTATGGCACTTTGTACCGCAACAATGGCAAGATAAACAACTAGCCATTTTTCATAAAATACCGGTTGTAGGTAAAATGATTTTATTTGCAGCTGTAATTTGGGTGATAAGCGCTACTGCTAGTAGTGAAGTACAACCTTTTATTTACTTCCAGTTTTAGAATAGTACTATTGTTCTTGAGCGACGTTAAACTCTAAGTCCCAAAAAACAACATATTCAGATAGTGGTCCCAAGCCCATAATCGCTCTTCTAGAATCTACTTTGCTAGGCTCCTTTAAATCATAAAGTTCATAATTACCGTCTTCATTCATAGTAATTTGAGAGCCGTATAATTGCTGCTTACCAGCATCCATGAGCATTCTATCTTGCATTAAAGCAATATCCTGACGTTCTAAATCTCCTTTTTTTGCAGCTTCCAGCAGTTGCGGAAAATATTTAGTCCTTTTATCTGCACTAGCATGTTGTATCACTAACCAGATAGCACTCATACCTTTATCTCCAGCAGTATCTACATTAGGCATGCCGCACTTTGCAAGAATTTGCTCTACAGATTTTAAGTTGTTTAAATCCAACTCTTCATCCATTAAATTATCAGTTCTATTTTCCTGATCTCTATCGTAAATACGTTCTAGAATTCTATTTAAATTACTACAGTCTACCTTATTTATATCTTTAAAGACAGGTTCTTTTTTAAGCGCTATACGTGCCAATTCAGGATCTTGAAACTCGACTTTTCTAAGTACATTTTGATCATTTACAAACCAGTTTGCATAAGGTAGATCTTCAGACAGAGCATCTTTCTCTGCCGTAGTTAGCAGCTTTCCTTCTTTATCATAATAAGCAACATCGTCCGACATAGTAAAATCATTTACTAATATCAGGTCTGTCATCTCTTCATAATTAATACGCGTGAGTTTTTCTTCTTCTTTCTCTTTACAAGAAAACAAAAAAAGACAAGTAATTAGAACTAGGATATATTTATTCATAAGTAAAAAGTGTGGTGTCATTTTTTATTTCAATATAAATTTTATCATACATAGCGTGACCGTTAGAAAAATAACCAAAACTGTTAACTTGTCTTTGCGGCATTCCAATAAAAGTATATCTAACTCCATAAGCACCATCGCTGGGATGATGAGCAGACTCTGACATGTCTAATCTATTACATTCATGATTTTGCGATTCAATGTTAGTAAAACGCAAACTAGAAAACTCATCTGATGTGTAAACAACAACCTCGCTTAATTCAAAATCACTATTGTTAATAACCTCAACTACTGGCCCAAAATAATAAGAACAAGAGCTAAAAAGTAAAATAAAAAGCAAACCTATCATCTTTCTCATATCAACTCAATTTACCATAAACAACTCACTAGCAATACCGTCACTTAAAAACTTACCCTTTCTAGTCACTAATAATGTATCACCATCTATATATAACAAGTGATCTTTAAGATATTCGGCAGCTTGTTTTAAAAGATATTCTTTAAAATTAGGACCGAAATCAGTTTCTATCTTATGTAGTGAGACTCCATAAATAGTCCGTAAACCAGTCATTATGTACTCATTATACCTATCAACTACGGTGAGTTCTTCTATTTCCATAGGTAACTCTCCAGCCTGAATAGCTTTTAGATATTTGACGTTATTATTGATATTCCAGCCGCGTTTTTTACCATCAAAACTATGTGCACTAGGACCTATACCTATATAGCTTTTACCTGTCCAGTAAGCGGTATTATTTTGCGAGAAGAAACCTGGTTTACTGAAATTAGAAAACTCATAGTTTTCAAAGCCATGCAGTTGCATAACATCTAGCAAGATTTGAAAATGCTCTTGTGCCACCTCATCATCCACATTCTCAATCATTCCTTTTTCAATAAATGATTTAAGCGCTGTATTATCCTCTACAGTTAATGCATAACTAGAAATATGTGGCACTTTTAAATCTATAGCTTTATGTAGATTTTCTCTCCACCGAGCCTCGCTCATGCCTGGAATTCCATAAATGAGATCTATGGATATGTTAGGGAAATAAGGCACGGCAAATTCTATACACTCATGCGCTTCCACAGCATTATGCGCTCTATTCATGAGTTTGAGATCTTCTTCAAAAAAACTTTGAACTCCTATAGAAAGTCTATTGATACGTGTGTTTGAAAAAGCGACTATCTTTTCTTTAGTTAAATCGTCAGGATTTGCCTCAAGAGTGATCTCTGGATTTGAACTAACTGCATAAACATCATAAACAGTTTGTATAATTTTTTCTACCTCAGCAACTTCTAGCACACTAGGCGTCCCACCACCTAAGTAAATAGTTTGCACAGTGGTGTTTTTAAATTCGCTTTCGCGAAAGCGTAACTCATCACAAATAGCATCTATAATATCCTTTTTATACTTTAAATTAGTGCTAAAATGGAAATCGCAATAGTGACAAGCCTGCTTACAAAATGGAATATGTATGTAAATGCCGCTCATGGTGGCAAAAGTACTAGTTAAAACACTAGTAAAATCAAGGCATCAGACAAAAAATCTTTATTTTTACTTAAAAGTGTTAAATGTTGGTTTTTAAGGTGTTAAATCGTACAATAAATTTATATTCGGCCTCGTTTCTGTGTACATTACATTAACTCAAATCCCTAAATTATTTATGTTACATAAATTGATGCTTTTCTTCAGTTTACTGGTGATTAACTTAGCCCTGGCAGATGATAAGTCTCCTTTAATAACTTCTCAAAACCCTCAATTTGAGGTCGTCAATTATCAAGATGCTGGTTTGCAATTAGCTCTACAAGATCAAATTAACGCAAATGCTCACTGGAGAAATCTTATCCAGCAAAAAATGATGTCTATAAGTCTAGTTGATATGTCTGACCAAGATAATATCAAGTATGCAAATATTAATGGTGATAACATGATGTATGCTGCTAGTATGCCTAAAATCGCTGTTTTATATGCTGCAATGGATGCTATTGAAGAAGGTGACCTTAGACTTACTAAGAAAGTTCAAAACGATATGTGGTTAATGATTAGTAAATCTAATAATGCTGCATCTACGAGAATGATAGATCGTGTAGGTTTTCAAAGAATAGAAGATCTTATGTGTAATCCTGAAAATCCTTTTTATGATAAAGAAGGAAACGGTGGTTTATGGGTAGGTAAAAGATATGCTGCACAAGGAAAACGTAATCCAGAACCTATAAGAGGTCTAAGTCATGCTGCTACTACTGATGCTGTTGCAAAATTTTATTACCAACTTGCTACAGGACAATTAATTAATGAAAGCCGTAGCGCGCAAATGCTTAAGTATCTTAAAAACCCAGGATTGCATCACAAATTTGTAAATACACTAGATGTTATTGCTCCAGATGCTACTCTTTATAGAAAAAGCGGTTCTTGGAAAAACTGGCATTGCGACTCTATAATGGTTATAGACGAAGCTAGAGGTAAAAAGTACATTCTAGTAGCGATGGTACAGGATACAGATGGAGAGCAAATTATAAGAAGTTTAGTAAAACCTGCAGAGATTGCACTAGATCAAAGCGGTACCTTAGCCCCAGATTTACAAAAGAATGAAGTCATTATTACAGCAGATTCATAAATTTTTTGACATTAGGGATGGAGAAGAATCCATTTCCTTAATGATGCAGCTGTATATATTCCTAATTATATGCGCACTACTGATAGTTAAACCTACAGTGAGTGCGCTTTTTTTATCTCAGTTAGGTGCAGAGAACTTATCAGTTGCCTTTATCATAATCGCTGTAACAGCGGTGGTGGTATCTTTTATTTACAACAAGTCCTTAGAAAAATTTGCCCTGCGCTACATTATAAGAACAACACTTATCTTATTTTCTGTAGGATTTATTGCTATGGGATGTATCGTGGCTTTAGGATGGGTAACACCTTTTTTCTCTTATCTTTTTTATACCATGGTAGGTATGTTTGCTCTTTTAGCGACTTCTCAATTTTGGGTTTTGGCAAATGTGGTATTCAATGTTAGAGAAGCAAAAAGACTTTTTGGATTTATAGGTGCCGGTGGTATTGCTGGTGGTATTATAGGTGGTTATCTTACTTCTATCCTTGCAGAATATGTAGGTAATGGTATATTAATGATACTAGCAGGACTATTAATAGCGGCCTGTACGGTCGTTTTTAAACGTATCTGGAAAACACGTGTACAAAGCTTGAGTAAATTTAAAAGGAAAGAACGCGCTACCGTATCTACAGAATCTTCTATAAAGCTTATTTACAAATCAAAACACCTCACTTACCTTGCTGCTGTTATAGGACTAGGCGTTCTGGTTGCAAAACTAGTCGATTATCAATTCAGTTACATAGCGGCTGCAAAAATTCCTGACCCACAGGAACTAGCTTCTTTCTTTGGTTTCTGGTTCAGTACATTTAATATTGTTTCTTTATTAATTCAGCTTTTTGTAACTAATAAAATTTTAGAAAACACAGACATCAGTGTAAGTCTTATCGCCTTACCTATAGGGATAGTTTTGCTTTGTCTTGCTCTACTCGTTTTTCCAGAGCTATGGATAGTTATTATCATTAAAGGTCTCGATGGTAGTTTAAAGCAATCATTACATAAGAGTGCTGTAGAATTACTAGCGTTACCTATACCGTCTAGCATTAAGAATAAAACTAAAACTTTTATAGATGTAGTTGTGGATAGCCTGGCCACAGGTATAGCTGGATTTTTATTGATATTTGTAATCAAAGGTTTAGAGTTATCTGCCACATACATCACTTTAATTACTATCCTTATAGTTCTTGTATGGATAATAGTAGTCTTTAAAGTAAGAGATGCCTATCTAGGTACTTTTAAAGAAAGCATCATGATGCGAGAAAACATGGGCAGCACTAAAAAATCAATAGGTCGCATACGTCAGAATATGCGTGTGATTTTTGAATCAGGATCAGAAAAAGATATTCTAGAAATTATTAAGCGTTTACCAGAAATAACGCATCCATCTCTTAAAAACGATGTTCTCAAATTACTAAACCATGAAAGTCATAAAGTAAAAGCTGTTGTTGTTGATAGTCTTAGATATATTACAAAAGAACCACAAACTAAGGTTCAAGATTTTATTTATATAGAAGATGACACTCTTATCATGGCTACTATGCGTTATCTAATGTCACAAGACAAAATCTCTTATCAGTTCTTTGAACAGTACTTAGATTATGAAAATGAATTTATAGCAACTGCCGCTTTACTAGCGCTAGCAAGAGAGTCTGAAGACAACCCTACTCTAGCTGCAAAATACAATCTCCACCTGAGGATAAAAATGTTTATCGACGAGCTAGAAAGTGAAGATAGCGACCTGAAAATATCTGAAATAGCTAGACTAATAGAAACTCTAGGTTATGTAAAAAGAACGAAGTATCATGACATTATTCAAACGTATTTAAAACACCCTAATCCTATTCTAAAAAATGCTGCAATATTAGCAGCTGGAGAAACAGCAAGAGAAAAATTCTTGCCTGTACTTTATAGCGAATTGGAGAATATCGCTTATCGTGAGAGTAGCATTAAAGCAATCTCTAGTTTTGGTAACGCTATTATACCCACTCTGTATAAAAAGTATCTAAATACAAACCTTAACTCCCAACAAAAATCACAGATACCGACTATTATCAGTAACATCCATACTGAAAAGGCTTATCGTGCTCTGTTTAAAATGAGTCAACGTGGTGATTTTAAACTGAGAACTAAAGTTGCAGACTTACTTTATACATGGCGCAAAGAGGGAATTGATTATTCTATAAATCAGCGTACTCTAAGATTAATGATAGCAAACGAATCTAAATTGTATAGACAATTATTAGGTTGTTACTTTTCCATACGTATTATAGAACGATCAAAATTACAGCCTCAAAAAATTATTTCATTACCTGAAAAAACAGAAAGGTCTCATTTAATACAACAATTAAAAACCTCTCTAGAACTTAACTTAAAAAGAGTTTTCAACCTACTGGCTTTATACTATAACCCAGAAGACGTATTTGTTGCATATAGAGGCTTAAAAAGCGACACTAAGGAATCTCAACTACATGCTATGGAGTACTTAGACGGTTTATTAAGTAGAAACCTTAAAACGCTTCTATTACCGATACTCGAGAGCGGCATGTCTTCTCCTAATCAAGAAATGAGTGACTACCATAAACATGTCTCTTTACTAAATCAAGAAGATTGCCTTAAAACGATTATGTATCTAGAAGATGAGTCCTTACAAATCAAAGCCATCGCTCTATTAAAGATTTTAGAAGATGACTATTCATATAAATTACTGATAGACGCCTCTGACCTAGTGTCTAATAAGGTAACTGACGCTGCCTTAGAAGCATTAAAATTTAAGAATGGCAAACAACGCAGTGCCTAGATAATTCAAATAAAAAAAGCTGACTCCTTAAAGAAGTCAGCTTTTTTTTTAGAAACCATAGAAATATTACTTCTCCTCTATCTCATATTTTTTTCTAATAGCTTTGTCAATAGCACTTGCTAGATAAAGATGCGCACCAGCACTATTTTTACTCAACACATTACTTTCTAGACATACTATATAATTAACACCACTAGGATGCTCTACTATACAAACACTGTTCATATAATTGTACACATTTCCTTTATACTCTCCATATGGAGTCCCTAGAGATTTATTATTACTATAAAAACTACCAGATTTAAAATACACTGCAGCTTCATTTAATTGTGGGCTTGCTCCATAGCGTATTCTGCGATCAGTCATGTAGAGTAAACGTTTGATCTCAAGACTAGACTCCTCATCTACTACAAGACCTTGTTCTAGTTTAATAAAGTACTTCATTAAACCTTTGGGTGTTCCTATAGAACCGCCTTTACTACCTACATAGCGATCTGGACCATTTGTAAATAAACTGCCTAATCTCCACTCATCATTGGTAATACCTAGATTTCTTAAAGGATCATTTACCACACTTATTGCTATGTCAGTAATTTCACTCTTATCAACCTGATCAAAATAAGCATCAGCTTGTTCTTGAGTTAAATTAAAATACTCATCGCCAAAAACACGCATTAACATCGCTTCTCTCCACACGATACTCGCTGCGCCGTTATTACTAACGCTTAGCATGTGATCAACCCATTCATAAAGGGTAAACTCGTCACTAGCGATAACAGTACGCTTTACATAACTGTCCTTTTCTATATTATAAATAGGAATCGTATGATGGTCATAAAGACCCCAATTACCAGATTTTACCACCTTATTGCGCATTAAATTAGTACGCACATTAAAATCTTCTGGGCACAGGTTTTTTAACTCTGTAAAAAATGCAGTTGCTACCGCTATTTTACCCACACTACCTGGCTGGAAACCAGTATTCTCATTCATCTCTGCATAGCGCGTGTTGTTGACATCTGTAATATCTAACACTGTTATACCGTACCCAGAACGACTAGGGAAAAGACGCAACATCTCTTTCTGAAAATCGCTGTCCACAGACATAATTTTATCTATGGAATCTGTTTTTTCACACATCCATAGATTGATCTCGTCATACTTTTTAAAAGATCCTTTTCTAAGATAGTATTCATTAAGAGTACTATCTAGAGTCTTTTCAAGTCTTTTTAGTCGTTTTATTCCTGTTTTATTAAATCCATCAATAGGATAAAAAGCTAGTAAGAAAACCGCTGTGAATAAGACCGCTATTATTTTTGTTATATTTTTCAAATGGCAATAGGTTTATGTAATAATAAAGCAGTGTTTACATCAACATCTGCATCGATAGAATTTAGATATTCAGAATTTACAGCTTGTGTATTTTCTACAAATGGTCTTATCTGGAATAAGTACATTTTACCGTCCTTAAAACCTAACTCAATATCCCATGCGCCAGTATAACTACCATCTTCAGAACCTGGCATGATCTCGTGCACCGTTTTAGCAAACTCTCTAATGGTCTTTAAATTTTGCGACGTTAATATACTTGTGTCAAAATCTACATGCTCCATCACAGACCCACCAGTTACAGGTAATTTGCGTTGCTTGTTTTCTCTAGCCGGAGAGATCAATAAGCCTTTTCCTTCTTGATCTATTAAATACGTTTCGGCATTCTGTCCATCTACAGCACCACCAGCACCACGACTCATAGCAACCGTAATAGAATTCTCATTATCATTAATAAAATCTTTAGTAATTAATACACCACTATAATCTACATCTACTGTAGGAATTATTAAAATAGACGGATATACGTTCTCTGGATTTTCTAGATATACTTGTCTCCATTTAAAACTACGCTCTGTATAAGGACTGGCCCATACCTCACGTATTCCATTGATTACTTTTTCTCTTGCCACTGCATTAAAAACAGTAAGATTTAAACCGGCTCCAGTAAATTCTTCTAGATCCTCCATGTTGGTATCACTACGCAAGAATACAGGCACATTACCTAGTTTATCTCCTAGAATAGATTTAAAATCAGCCTCTAGAGCATTGATAAAGCTTGGTTTAAATTCCATTTTAGAAATAGCATCTCTAAGAATAGCTAGTTCACCTAGTTGGTAATCTATAATTTCTTGTTCTGATTTTCCATCTGCTTTTAACTGTTTCGCTTTCGCGAAAGCGGACATCAAAAAGTCCCAGTAACTACCACTAGTTTCTGGCATATTTTGATTCATATGATCTTTAAAAACCCCAAACGGAATCACAATCCCATTCACTACTTTATCAGGGAAAAGCTGTTTTAATTGACCCAAATTTGCCGCCTTAGGACCACAAAGAATACCACTGTCCGAACTGCCTACAGCAGCCATGTCTAAAGGTAAGACGCCATCTAGTTTAAGTTTACCTTCTGGAATTCTGATGGTTTTCTTCTCTTTCTTGCTAGCGGTATTGAAAAGAGCATTTTCTTTATCATTCATGTCGCTAGCCGATTTAATAACCACCGTACCACGATTACTCACAGCATAGAAAATCTCTTCTCCATCGAGTTCTTTTAAATCATTTAAGTTATCTATAGAAATAGCAGCGTTAGGAATACCTAGATTACGCGCCAATAATTGCACGTGAGAAACTAGATTACCTTCTGACACTGTTGCTATACCAGCGACAGGTTTTAAATCACTAGGTGGATGATCAAATATGTAGATTTTATTAGGGTCTACCTGCATACCTTCGGCATTACCGCTTACTACTACCAGTTCTCCTTTTGTATATCCAGGGTTAAGACCTCTTATGGTACTCACATTATTTACACTTGCTATCTGACTAGTAAGCCCTATCTGTCTAGAGACTAGACCGCCTAAATTACCTATCGCATCACCTAGAGGTAAAAGCAAAGAACTTCTTATACGGTCGTCATAGAAACCATATGCCTTAGGCTCAAACTGAGAATATTGCTCTACCACGTCACCATAAATAGCATTTACCATACCTGTTCCCCATTCTACCTGGCTGCGACCAGTATTGATAAAATCGAGTAATTCATGTGCTTTTATAGTCTCACCATTGGCTAGAAATAATTCGCTCTCTATAGCGTCCCATTCCCACATTTCTACATAACCAGCACTTGCTAGTGCCTCACTAAGGGAATATATTTTATCCAAATGTTCTTGAAGATCTACCGGCTCCCAGCTACCTGCCTGCTGAAAGATTAATTCTTCTAATCTTATACTTAATTCTAGTGCATTAGTACGTCGTGTACCTCTTTTATCATCTTTAATATTGGTTTTAATGTCGCACATTAAATTTGCAGCTGCAGGTACTAATATGGCAGGATCTGTTTCAGTTGCATAAAATTTTGAGAACCATTCTGTTTGTGTTCTTATGTAGGCGCCTTCATTCCAGTCTGCCACCATTTTACTTAAGTCTTTTACAGATACTGGTTCAAAAAACTCTTGCATATCGCTCATAAGTTTATTGAAGTCTTTTTTAGACTGCTCGCTTATATCGCCTTCATTTTTATCTAACCATTTTTTTACAGACTCAATATCCGCAGCTTGTGGATTACCGTGAATTTTAATCCTGATGTCCATAAACTTTGAGTGACGCTCTGCAAGTACTTTACTTAGACTTCTAATATCTTGAGCCAGGTTAGTATCACCGTCATGGGGTATATCTCGCAAGCTCTCTCTTATTAAAAAGAAATCACGCTCTACCAGATCGTTATCTGATAGTATGGTATAATAGAATTTACGTCCCCATTCTTCTTCGTCTTCGATTTGTTTTGCACCGCGATAAAACTTAGAACGTTCTTGTATCCATCCATTATCAACAGACTCTAGGTATTTACCTAATTGGTATTGTTTTACACGGCTGTGATTATTATTACCATCCCAGAAACTCCATGCTTTATTAGAGGCAAGAATTTCGGCAAAATAGATATTGCGTTTTCTAGCCAGTTCTTCAACATCTTTCTTATAACTAGCATGTTGTATTCCTTCACCTATAGCCTCTGGACAAGGATCTTTTGCATCTCTAATGGTACCGTCTGGACAAAACCAGTTGATACTCTTGTACGGTCCACGATCGAGCTGTCGATACTCTTTTATCATTTCTTTGATACGAGTATCTGTAAATTCTTGTGCAGTGGCAACACTACTCGCAATAATCACTAATAGCAATAAAATTCTTTTCATAGTGCCAAAAGTATAAGGAATTAACATAATTAACTACTACTTAAGAGCAGTTTAACTGATCTATATGCAATAACTTAACCTTACCATCACTCTTTAGTTAAAGTAGCCTTTAAATAAAGTGATTTCAAAAAAAATCAGAAAACAACAGCAACTGTATTAGATCACATACATCACACTATATAATTAAGTTTGGGGATGGAATAATTCCGCTTTCGCGAAAGCGAGACCACAAAACATCTATAACACAAAAAAGCAGCTCTTATATAACAAAGAGCTGCTTTATAAATTTAAATAATTCGTGATCTATAAATCGTATTTTAACTGTAGGTATACATATCTAGGTTGCACAGTATAGAAACTAGTACTAGTAGCTATCTGTCCAAAAGTGTTTCTGTTCAAGGCCTCTGTGTTTAACAAGTTACTTGCCGCTAGTTTATATTCCCATTTAGAATCTGGCTTATTGTAATATAAAGCTGCTTCTAGAAAATCATAGTTGTTATCTACGTTTGCAGATGTATCAAAAAGATTCAAGTCATAATCTACATCAAAGAACCACGCTTTATTGATTTGCCAGTCTGCATTTAAAGTTATCGTTTGTGTCGTTGCATCATTTACCTGCCCACCGTTATCAGAGTTATTGAAAGCGATGTTATACCTTACATCAAAGTTTACTCCATCTTTATAATTACTTCTAAAACTTGCACCATAACTATGTGTTATGTTTTCTGACTCTGTAGCGTTACCGTTAAAGACGTTGTTAAATGTACTCCAACTTAAATTTGCATTTACGCTAGCTCTTATCTTACCAAATTCTCTAGAAAAACGTCCAAAACCAGTTGCACTTTCATTTGCAAAAGGTGAATTAATTAATGCACTTTCTTGATTAATTCCATCGATAACAATACTGTTTTGAATAGCGTCTGTCTGACGTGAATATGTTACTCCTGCATTAATGTTAGTGTAATTAAACATGTTGAAGTTAAAATAGTTTAAACTAAAACGGTCATTAGTCGCTCCTGTCAATTGATTATTACCGCTAAATAATGCGTTATAATTATTAAAAATAGTTCCTAAAGCGTAGTTCTCTACGTCTGTAAAACTTACCGTCCTGCGGTAATCAAAATTGATGTTCTCACTAGATCTTAATGCAAAACGCACATTAAAATCTGGAAGGATTTCTTCAAAATCAAGCTCGTTAGTATTACCTAACTGTGTATCTTCTATTTTATAAGAATGTGCTGTAACACCTGGTGTGATGGTAAATTTACCAGTGATAAATTTATAATGAATGGCACCGTATAAATCTCTGAACTTATAGTTCACGTCGTTACCAAATTGTGCATCAGTAAGATCATTGCGACTACCGTCATCTAGTATCTGAAAGATGCTAGTATTATAGTCTTGATTTACTATCGAGGTACCTACTGTAAAGTTAACATTACTCTTCTTATTTAATACTCTCCAAAAATCTGCCTTAGCATCTAGCTTAGTGCTTTCTACTAGTTTCTCCTGGTTAATGTCATAAGGATTTGCTGCATCCAGACCTAATGTTCCTGTAAATGGCTCGATATCGTTATCAGCATTATCTACCTCAGGATCTAATATGGCATTATAAAAAGGATCTTCTTCTGCATCAACATACCTACCTTCAAATGCAAAAATGTTTTTCTCACTTTGAGTGTAATATAAGTTAACAGATTGATCTATAGTAATCGGCTTTTGAGATTCATTTTGATCTATATCTCTAACTACACCTTCTTGTGCAGATGTGAAGTCATTGAACTGACTCACATCACTTAAATTAATTTGTCCATCATATTCCAGAGAGAAATCTGCATTAGGTTTATAGTCTGCACCTAATTTAAAAAGACCTATTTGATTGCGCTGGAAAGAACGGTCTTCTGTATTTTCTTGAACACCACTTTCTGTAAAAGTTCTACTAGCGATAGTTTCTTGCTCTGTATCTACACTAGATAAGATAGCAAATGCTTCTATATTCAGTTTTTTATTTACCGCCCATGATCCATTAAAGGCACCAAATTTACTTTCTATCTCTTTGGCTCTATTAGCTTGTAAATTTAATAAGCCACCTGCTCCAGCACCTATATCGATAGAAGAACCTGTACTACGAGTATTACCTCTATTAAAACCTACAAAACGTCTATACTCTTGAAAGGTGAATGATTGTAATCCTAAATTATTAAAATCTGTAAGTATGTTAAGTGATACATCTTCACTGTAATAAAAAGCTTTGGGCTTTGCCTGATATCTTAACTCATCACCACCTTCACCTAAAGCGCCAGTAATCTCTCCAAACCAGAAATTCTTCTTTCCTTCTTTTAATCTAATATTGATAGCAATACGGTCTTCATCATTACCTAGCCCTTTTAATTGACTTACGTTATTGTAATTTTTAAGAACCTCTACTTTACCTACTGCGTCTGCAGGAATGTTTTTTGTAGCAAGTCTAGAATCTCCTGCAAAGAACTCTTTACCATCTACCATTACTTTTTCTACTGTCTTACCTTCTACTTGTATATCACCATCTTCATTAACCTCTACACCAGGTAATTTTTCAAGTACGTCACCTAGTTTACGTTCTGTACCATTTGTAAAACTATCGCTGTTATAAACTATGGTATCACCTTTTATAGAAACCGGCATATCATAAACTATGTTTACAGCGTCTAATGTATTTTCATCTTCATACATGACATAATTTCTTACTAGATCACCTTGAACATTTCTCACAGTGTCTTCAATCGTTTTTAATCCTAAAAAAGATACTTTAAGTACATATGTACTATCTTTTTTAAGACCTTGCAACTGGTATCTACCAGCGTCATTTGTAATACCGAAACCACCTAGGTTTTTGTCTTTCTGATAGGCAATCACATTTGCCATTTGTAATGGCGTACCTGTACTATCCACAACTACACCTGATATTTTAATGGATTGTGCGCCTGCTAGAGAAAGCAGGAAGCAAGCCATAAGAGTTAAGAGTAATGTCTTTTTCATGTTAAGTTTTTTGATTAAAAAAAGCGAGAATAATGGTTAGGTTACTCTCGCAAAAAGTTTTGATTTAAGTGTTATTTATCCTCTCCCACGACCGCCGCCACCGCCACGACCACCACGACCGAAACGCTCTGACATTTCTTTCATCTTTGCATTAAAAAGAACGTTGTACTCTTCTTCATTAGTTTCCTTACCTTTTGTAGCAGGTTTAATCTCTTCCTTATCTTCTGGGTTCACTACTATTTTACTACATAGTAAGGTAGTTTTACCTGAGTTAACTTCTAATATTAAACCAGGTAAGCCAGCATACTCTGCAGGACCATGTTGTACAGGAATTTGAGGTGTAAACCAGGCTACAACCTCTATTTGATCAACTTTCTCAGCTACTTTTTCCTCTTTTTTATCGTCACTAGAATTGTTGCGTCCACGTCTTCTAAAAGCAGAAAAATCTAATTCATTGTTGTTTTTAACAGCAGTTGCTTTAATGGCCTGATACTGACCTATCATTCTAGTCTCTCCAGTAATTTTCCACTCTAGATTAGGGATACTATCTTTTATCAAGAAAGTTTTACCCATCATATCGCGTTGCTCTATCCATTCACCATCTTTAAGATTCTTGTACTTTTCACCAGCCATAGCTGTCCCTAAAAAGTTTCCAGGGCCACGACCGCCACCTTGTCCAGGTGCAGAAAGTTCTTTCTCTTCTTTATAAGTAGATTCATTACGATTAAATTTAAGTACAAAAGTCTTTTCATTAAAAGCCTTCATTCTTTCCTCAAAACGCTTTTTTTGTTGTGGAGATGCATCTTCTGGTAAGAAACTAGTGTCGGTTTTAGTTTTAGACATGTACGTCGCCTCACCATAAAAATCTTGTGCGCTCAGCACACCAGTAAAGATTATAGCAATGATTAATAGTACCTTTTTTTTCATGATCGTATAATTTGATTATCAGCTGTTAAACAGTTAGCCAAATCTTAGACGTCCAAAAAAAACAATAGTTTCATGTTAAGATAAGTTTAACACAGTGCCTAGTGCGTCTCGATAAAAACACCACCACTGCCGCTTTTAAAACGTTCTCTCATTTCTTTTGCCTTTTTATCTCTTAGTTTGTTGAATTTTTCAGTAGATATCTCTTTTCCTTTTCTAGGCTTTTTAATTTCAAAATCTTCTGGATTCATTTCTATTTTATTACATAAAATAGTTATCTCTCCTTCATTGAGTTCTAGTATTAAACCAGGTAATCCTTGATAAATTCCAGGACCATTACTTATAGGAATATCCATAGTAAACCATGCGGTTACTACGTGTTCTTTGTCATCTACCATGTTTAATAAACTTGTAGATTCTTCTTCACTCTCCTCTTTCTCTTCTTTAGGAAAAGTATAGGTTGCTTTCATCGCAGTATACTTACCTATCATTTTAGTCTCTCCAGTCACTTTCCAATCTAGTTTTTCAATTTTATCAGTTACGAGAAATTCCTTTCCTTGAATGTTATCTTCTCTTAGAAAGGTTTGCGCAGTAAGATCCTTGTAAGTAGTACCATAAGTATCTCCATTACCACTCATTTCAATGGTCATACTCATACCATTTACTGGTTTCTTAGGTGCAGCAAGTTTCTTTACTTTTTCATAAAGCGACTCTGTACGGTTAAACTTGAGAGTAAATTCTGCCTCACCAGCTTTTTTCATAGCCTCTTCTATCATCTCTCGCATAGCAGGCTCTAGTTTTGCCATTTGAGTGCTATCTTCAGATTGTTTCATAGTCATTTTACTTTGGTAATGAGCTATACCAGTAAAGTCTTGCTGTGCTTGTACTGTGTACGCTTTCGCGAAAGCGAGAACGACAAAGAATAACATACTTAGATTAAATCGTTTCATGTAGTTGGTTTTTAATTAGTTATTCAAATATCAACTATTTTTATAGTTGTCAGGGTTAAGTTGCGTTAATATATGTTAACCCACTTCTATGTATAGTAGGAATAGCGCACCTTTGAAATTATGAATGATAGAAAATATCACTTTCTTCTAGTTTTAATAAGTGTGGTAGTAATTGCTACACTAGCTATACAGATCTATCTTAATTACATTAACCTAAAAGACTCTGAAGACCAGCTGGTTGTTGAACTTCAAAATAGTCTCGATGAAAGCGTAGATACTTACTATGCCTTACTTGCAAAGGATAATAACATAGGTATAATGGTTAAAAAAACTACTAATAAACATCCTTATATTAAGGATATGTTTGAACGTTTTGATACCGATACTCTTAGTCGAAGTCTGGGTTACAACGGTTTTAAATTTGACGATATTCCTCTGGATGATATTTCAGAAATATTCCTGTATAATGGAGCAAACATGTCTACTCTTAATGAAATAGAACCTGTTAAAGATCTATGGAATCTACCTAATTATGAGATAAACGCACAACCAGATAATAACTTTGCACTAGAAATACAGACCTTTTTTGCCGATACTCAAAACTTACAAAAAGCAGTAGCAGAGCTCAATTCAAAAATGATTTTAAGTATCAAGGAAGAGAGCATGAACTTAGAACGACTAGATAGTTTAGTAAATTCTAATTTAGACAGAAGAAAGATTAATGTCAACTTTGATCTTATGTTGATTAAGAAACAACAAGTTGATTCTTTATTTCCACTACAGAAAAATAATGCTCTGCGTGCGTCTTCTGAATTATTACCCAGAAATCAGGCGCTAACTCTTACCTATTCTAGTCTATCTAAGACCATCTTTAAATTAAATATAACCGGTATTCTATTAAGCGCGCTTCTTATCGCAGCAGTTGTTCTCTGTCTCTTTTATCTATTACAGATAATTAAAAAACAAAAAGCTCTAGGCGAGATGAAAAACGATTTAATCTCTAACATTACACACGAGTTTAAAACACCCATCGCTACTGCTAGCGCAGCACTAGAAGGTGTACAAAGCTTTACAAATAGTGGAGATCTCGATAAAACCGATCGGTATTTAAGTATGGGTCGCGACCAGTTAGTAAAATTAAATGGTATGGTAGAGCGCATATTAGAAACTGCCACGCTAGACAGCAAAGATCTCATGCTACAAAAAAGTGCTTTTGAGATTAATGAATTGATAGATGTAATTATTAAAAAACATCAAAATCAAACTTCTAAAAAAATTACATTTAACGAGTTAGATAAAAACATCACCATTACTGCCGATGCTTTTCACCTAGAAAATGCCATTAATAACCTTATAGATAACGCAATAAAATACGGTGGTGACCAGATCACAGTCGATTTAAAAAACAATTCTAATTCCACTATTATTACTGTTAGCGATAATGGACAGAATTTAAGCAATAAGGACGTAAAACTTATTTTTGACAAGTTTTACCGAGTAGGAAAAGGAAACCGACACGATGTAAAAGGATTCGGTATCGGTTTATTTTATACTAAATCTATTATAGAAAAACACAACGGTACGATTACTGCTGCTGCACAACCACAAACCACTTTTAAAATCACGATGCCTCATGAATAAAAATACCACCATAGACATTATCCTAGCCGAAGATGAACCTGCATTAGGAATGATCGTAAAAGAAAGTCTAGAGACTAGAGGTTTTAGTGTACGACATAAAGAAAACGGTGCACTAGCACTAGATGCTTTTCATGAAAAACAACCAGACATACTGGTACTAGATGTAATGATGCCGCAACTAGACGGTTTTGAACTTGCTAAGAAAATACGCGTAGAGAATGAAGAAATTCCTATCATTTTTCTAACCGCAAAATCTCAAACAGAAGACGTTCTAGAAGGTTTTCATGTAGGTGGTAATGACTACCTTAAAAAACCCTTTTCTATGGAAGAACTTATAGTGCGCATAGAAAACCTATTGAGTAGACAGACGGTTCAAAAAACCGCTGCTATTTATGAACTAGGCGACTATTCTTTTAATTTTCCAAAACAACAACTTACTTATAAAGAAGAGGTTACTAAATTGACTCATAGAGAATCACATTTATTATATCACCTAGTTTTAAAGAAAAATAAAGTACTGGACCGTACTTTTATTCTTAAAAAACTATGGGGTAATGATGACTTTTTCTCTGGCCGTAGTATGGATGTATTTATTACTAAGTTGAGAAAAAAACTAGCGCAAGACGACCAGTTAGAAATAGTTAACGTGCGTGGTTATGGATATAAATTAATGGCGCCGTAAAATAGTCGTTAGTTAATATTACTAGTTATTAAAGTAAATAGAATCATATTATAAAAGTCCTTAGTTAGTTGTACTTTGCTTTTATGAAATGGATATTCTTTTTACTTTTTATAAGCTCGCTTTCTTGGGCTCAAAAAACAGATCAAGGTTTTAATCTTACGGCAGACTCTTTCTATGGTCTTGATGATTTTGGCGCTTTTTATTATGGTAAAAACGATGCCTTTTTCAAGAAAAATGATAAAGAGGTCACACAATTCTATGACCTACAATTAGGCGATTTAACTGAGGTAGATCTTATCAACCCATTAAGCATTTTATTATTCTATAAAGACACTCAAACCATAGTTTTACTAGATAATAGGCTTAATGAAAAGCAGCGTATTCTTTTAAATCAACTAACACCTAGCAGATTTATAGAACACGCTAGACTAGCCGGCGAGCGCCGTTTATGGTTACACGATCTGGACCAAAACCGTCTAGAGTTATACGATTACATTAATAACAAGACTCTAATAAGCACTGCTGTTTTAAAAGAAACTACATCTCAATTATACAGTGATTATAATTTTTGTCATGTGCTGAGTGATCATTCTATAGAAACATTTAATTCCTACGGTAGTAAAACCTCTTCCTTAGCTATAGCAAATGCCACACTTATAGATTATGATTTTGAAAGTCTAGTTATACTTAAACAAGGTATAATTAAGGTTTATAAGTTAGATAAAACGTTCCGCTTTCGCGAAAGCGAGATCGCAACCATCACCATCTTAGAAAAGGACATTAAAACCCTTTATCTAAAGGGCGGAAAACTTTATCTTTGGCATGATAAACGTGTGGACGTTTATGAGATCAATCCTGTTAAGAAATAAAGATGCATATAGCCGTTGCCGGAAATATAGGTGCTGGTAAAACTACCCTAACTAACTTACTTGCAAAACATTATAAATGGACACCTCAATTTGAGGATGTTTTAGAAAACCCATATCTAGAAGATTTTTATCAAGATATGGAGCGCTGGTCCTTTAATTTACAGGTCTATTTCTTAAACAGCCGTTTCCGTCAGGTGCTGGATATACGCGAGAGTGGAAATAAAATCATCCAAGATCGTACTATTTATGAAGATGCAAGCATATTTGCACCTAACCTACATGCGATGGGATTGTTATCTCAACGTGATTTTGATAATTACAGTTCCTTATTTGACCTTATGGAAAAGGTAGTTGCTGCCCCTGATTTATTGATCTATTTGCGCAGTTCTATACCTAATCTAGTGAGCCAAATTCATAAACGTGGTCGCGATTATGAAAACACGATCTCTATAGATTACCTAAGCCGCTTAAATGAGCGCTACGAAGCATGGATTCATGGTTATGATAAGGGTAACTTATTAATAATCGATGTAGATGATATCGATTTTGTAAACAATCCTGAAGATCTAGGTGGTATTATTAATAAAATTGATGCCGAGTTAACTGGGCTTTTTGCTTAAAGATTAAAGATATCTGATTAACGATTGGAGATTTTTGATTTGTTCACTCTTGTGAAAAGAATATATTAACAAAGCCTGTTCTAAATATTAGAACAGGCTTTGTTATAAAAAGTATTCAAGTATTAATACCCTACTTTACTACGTACACGTTTTAATACATCATTTGCAATATGACGTGCTTTAAAAGCACCTTCTTCTAGTGCCTCATCTATTTCATGTCTATTATCCATAAGATAGTTATAACGTTCTCTGGCATCTTTGAATCGGTCACAAAGTGCTTCAAAAAGTGCTTGTTTTGCATGTCCATAACCATAGTTACCAGCCTCATAGTTATTGCGCAATTCCTGTATCTTTTGCTCTGGTGCAATTAACTTATATAATGCAAAAACATTACAAGTTTCTGGATCTTTAGGTTCTTCTAAAGGTGTACTATCTGTCTCTATGGACATACACTGTTTACGCAATTTTTTATCGGTCTGGAATATATCGATATAATTACCTCTAGACTTACTCATCTTACCACCATCAGTACCTGGGATAAGCATGCCCTCTTTAATCATTCTACCTTCTGGTTCAATAAAGGTCTCACCCATTTTATTATTGAATCTACCAGCAACATCTCTTGTAATCTCAATATGTTGCAATTGATCTTTACCT
This sequence comes from Nonlabens sp. Asnod2-A12, assembly GCF_045063745.1. Classification (NCBI taxonomy): domain Bacteria; kingdom Pseudomonadati; phylum Bacteroidota; class Flavobacteriia; order Flavobacteriales; family Flavobacteriaceae; genus Nonlabens; species Nonlabens sp. Asnod2-A12. The sequence goes on from NZ_JBEFOB010000003.1 coordinate 2,139,563, forward strand.
ACAGGAATAATCTCTGCATCGTACAATAAAATATCTGCAGCCATTAACATAGGATAGGTAAAAAGACCAGCGTTTACGTCTTCTAGACGGTCTGCTTTATCTTTAAAACTATGCGCTAGAGTTAGCCTTTGAAATGGGTAGAAACAAGCAAGGTACCAGTTTAATTCTGTTACTTGCGGTATATCACTTTGTCTATAAAAAACGGTTTTATTGATATCTAAACCACATGCCAGCCATGCTGCTGCTGTAGAATAGGTGTTTTCTCTTAATAAATCTCCGTCCTTAATCTGTGTCAAGGAATGCATGTCTGCAATAAAAAGAAAAGAATCGTTTTCTTCATTTGTAGACATTTCAATCGCTGGTAAAATTGCTCCTAGAAGGTTTCCTAAGTGCGGTGTTCCAGTAGATTGAACGCCAGTAAGTATTCTTGCCATTGTTTTTAATTGAGGATCAAAGATAAATAGTAAAAAGCGATCAACACAATGGAAAGGACGTTAAAGCTTTATAAAATATCAAGAGGTCAATTATTTTAAGTAGATCCTTAGAAATAGATGTCCATAAAGTCATAAATTCTTCTATTTTTGATACCTTGAAATGGATGCGCTACATATTGATGCCTTTGTACCGAGTATGGTTTTATATTTTAATGGGTGTACCTATTATTATTATGTTTCCCTTACTGGTACTGCTTACTATTTCAGAAAAAACGTATCATTTATTCTTTAAGGTAGCTCGATTTTGGTCGGCAATAATTATCTATGGAATGGGTTTCTGGCCAGTTATTAAGCGTGCCCAACCCATGAAAAAGAATCAAAGTTATATGCTGGTTGCCAACCACACGAGTATGACTGACATTATGATGATGTTGTTGATCTCTAAAAACCCTTTTGTCTTTGTAGGTAAAAAAGAGCTTTCTAAGATTCCTGTTTTTGGTTTTTTCTATAAGCGTACTTGTATTCTAGTGGATAGAAAAAATCCTAGAAGTAGAAAAGAGGTTTTTGATCGTGCTAGACAGCGCATGCAAGATGGTGTTGGGATTTGTATCTTTCCTGAAGGCGGCGTTTCTGACGATTTAAATGTGGTTTTAGATCCTTTTAAGGATGGTGCATTTAGACTAGCCATAGAGCATCAAATACCTTTATTACCAGTTACTTTATACGATAATAAAAAACGATTTCCTTTCCACTTTTGGGGAGGTAGTCCTGGGATTATGAGAGCAGAAACTCATGCCCCTATTGAGACGGTAGGTATGAAGGTGATGGAGGATAAGGCACGCTTTCGCGAAAGCGTAAGAAACATCATTCTTCACTCTCTAGAAAAGGCTTAAAATAGAAAAACCGCTCCATGGCACGGAAACGGTTTTTCATCATCATTGCAAAAATTGAGTTTCAATAACCAACCTCAATATTCTTCTTTTTCTTTTTCACTGAAATCTTAACTAGCTCACAATGACTGCTAGTGATTTAAAATTTTAATGCCACACCACTTTGTACCCCAATGGTATAGGATTTAAAGTCTGCAACGTTATTTCTTAAGGTACTTAATTGATATTTAAATGTAGGTTCTATAAACACACCTAATTTAGATGTAAAGTCATAGCTTAATCCTAATCCAAAGTTTGCGCTCTGGTTGAATTCATTAAAATTACCATCCTCACCTAACTCTAATCGCTGATTATCATTTTGAACAGTCACCATATTATCTGTTAGAAATAAAGCGCTCATACCACCTAATACGTTTACCTTAAATTTGTTGTTTATCAAACTGTATCTAAGTTCTAGCGGTACTTCTATGTAACCTAATCGTTGAGAAAGCTCTCCTTTAAAGCCTTGTAACTGACTATCTACTAACTCTTGCACTGCAAAACCAGTATCTAAAGCATCATTAGAAAGTGGGCTAGCATTAGTCACCACTGCACTCGTTATAGCACTAGAAGAATAAGCCTGTGGAAGAAACTGACCGCGACTAGCTATGTCTACATTTACCTGATAATTAATATCTTGTGTGCTATAAGTCATGTTTACTTGATTAAGACCAGTTCTTACACTCCATCGAGGAGAAATCTCATAGCTTAATCCTATACCATAACTCAGGTTGAGCCCTGCATCGCGATTATTATCGATTACTTCACTGTTTATAGCACTACCACTTAAACTATTGGAATAAACAGGCCCTACTTGTGTACTTGCTGCCCATTTTCCTTTAAACACAGCTACATTTAAACTGTCTTCTTTTTCTTCTTCTGCTGCTATTTCTTCTAGAGTAGGTAGTTTTTTCTTAATGGAATCTACTGCTGCGACAGCACTGTCTAAGGCATCTTTATTTAGAATGTCGTCTACTTTATTCTTAGGACTATCAGTAATACCTGCTTTATTACCAGCCGTATTCAAGGCCGTAGAATTATTTTCTGTGATCGAATTTACCTTGTTAGAATTGTCATTTACTACATGAGAATTATCACTTTGAGTTGCTAAAACAGATTGATTATTATTTTGAGCAATAGGAGTTTTATTATATCTATCATTAGCTCCAGTTCTGGACGGACTGGAATATGTATTTATTACCGTATTTTTATTTAAATCACTCTTAGTAGAAGAATTACCAGCAGTTAATAAATTACTCGCTTTTTTAGGAGCGTTTATTTGAGTCTTTATTCTCATATCACTAACAGGGTTTTCATTTAAATTATTTAAACCGTTTTGCTCAGAATCAAGATCCTTAGTTACTAATTGTACATCCTTAATTGATTCTTTACTATAAGTTGGTGCTTCTAGACTACTATCAACATCTTTAGTTTCAGTTTTTATTTGAGAATCATTGCTCTTTCTTACATTTTCTTGAGTGTTAACAATAGGTAAACTGTCATTAATTGAACTATCGTTATCTACACCGGTGTAAATGAATGTAAATAATATAGCTAGTCCAGCAGCAACACCACCTAGAATCCACCATAATGAAATAGTTTTTTGCTTTTTATTATGACCTATTTCTTGGCCAATATTATCCCAGACCATAGAAGGTGGTTTCACCTCAAAGTCTTTAAAACCTTCTTGAAAAAGTCTATCTATATTTTTCTTATCACTCATATTAACTGGCGTTAGAATTATGCGATTCTCGCCATGATTTAACCATTATTTGCAGGTTTTGCCTTGCTCGAGCAAGGTTAGATTTTGACGTACCTAAGGTAATCTTCATCATCTCTGCTATTTCTTTATGACTGTATCCATCCATTACATACATAGTAAAGACCAGTCTATATCGTTCTGGTAACTGCTGTACCATAAAAAGTAACTCTTTAAGTGGTACGTCATCAGACTCTTCTACCTCAACGGCTTCTACATCTTCTATTTGATCTTCATTAACTAAGTCAAATACTTTTGTACCTCTATACCTTTGCAAGGCTGTATTTACCGTTATTCTTTTACACCAGCCTTCAAAAGAACCTTTAAATTTAAACTGATCTATTTTTTTAAATATGGTTATAAAAGAATCTTGCAAAATGTCTTGTGCCTCTTGCTCATTAGGAGCATATCTTAAGCAGGATCCATAAAGCTTAGGTGAGAACATTTCATAGAGTTCTCTTTGGGCTTTAGGATCATTTTTTTGACATAATGAAACTATCTTTTTATAGACCACACTTTAAAATTCAATCATTCTTCTACAGGTATTGTATATTCTAAATAAGTAGGTTGGTTATTTACATCAAATCCGGTAAAGAATTTAAATACATAAGTCCCATTACTTGCTGCTAAAAATCTTAAATTTTGTTCTGTTCTAACTACCTCATCAAGACAATTACCGTTACTAACTGATGCTACCACGGTAATGACTCTTTCATTTAAGTTAGAATCTACTTCAAAGCCTGCAAAGTTCTGACAGCTATTAGTAAAATCAAAAGTGACAGGAATTACATGCACATCACCGAAGGTAAACGCTTGTGGCAGGTCTACACTTTCTACAGCTAGCGCTTCATAATTGATGATAGCATTGCTATTACCATCATCTATGCTACAACTATTAAGGGTGATTATTGCTAGTGCAAGAATCATAATAAATTTTAATCTCATCTTCATTTTCAGTATTATACATTATAGATGCTCACTTATATAAAAGGTTGCGTCTAGTTATAAAAAAAACCGCTTCTTTTTAAAGAGAGCGGTTTTAAAGTTTATAATAGGTAAAAGACTAGTTACTTATAGCCTTTATAGAATCCATAATTTTAACTTCTAACTCTTCTACTAGATCTGGATTATCCTTAAGAATAGTCTTAACAGAGTCGCGACCTTGTCCTAGTTTAGTATCTTCATAAGAGAACCATGAACCAGCCTTATTGATGATTTCATAATTAACACCTAAGTCGATAATTTCTCCTAGTTTAGAAACACCTTCACCATACATGATATCAAATTCGGCCATTCTAAATGGTGGTGCTACTTTATTCTTTACCACTTTTACACGAGTCTTGTTACCTAACACGGCACCACTACTATCTTTAATTTGTGTAGATCTTCTTATATCTAGTCTTACAGAAGCGTAAAATTTCAAGGCATTACCACCAGTTGTAGTCTCTGGATTACCGAACATTACACCTATTTTCTCACGTAATTGATTAATAAATATAACCGTACAGTTAGTTTTAGAAATAGAACCTGTAAGTTTTCTTAGTGCTTGTGACATTAAACGAGCATGAAGACCCATTTTACTATCTCCCATCTCACCTTCTATCTCACTTTTAGGAGTAAGTGCTGCTACAGAGTCTACTACTATTATGTCTATTGCTCCCGAGCGTATTAGGTTATCTGCAATTTCTAGAGCTTGTTCTCCATTATCTGGTTGTGAAATAATTAAATTATCTAGATCAACACCTAGCTTCTCTGCATAGAAACGGTCAAAAGCGTGCTCAGCATCAATAAACGCTGCGATACCACCTGCTTTTTGACATTCTGCTATTGCGTGTAAGGTTAAAGTTGTTTTACCAGAAGATTCTGGTCCATAAATTTCAATAACTCTACCTCGTGGATAACCACCTACACCCAAAGCTGCGTTTAAGGCAAGTGAACCAGTAGAAATAGATTCTACCTCAACAACTTGCTTATCACCCATTTTCATTACCGTTCCCTTACCGTAAGCCTTATCCAGCTTATCAAGGGTTAATTTAAGGGCTTTTAATTTTGCTTCTTTCTCTTTATCGTCTGCCATTGTAATTATTTTAGGTAAAAATACGGCCTAGATAAAGTAGAAACAATAGGATAGAGATTAGGTTATTAACGATGTTTATAAAAGTTCCGCTTTCGCGAAAGCGAAACTAATATCCAACCATAAAACATAAAAAAAGGGAAATCTTGAATTAAGATTTCCCTTTTTTTTATTATCAATTGAATAACTTAAGATTATTTTTTTGCTCTTAATTTTGCTACCCCAATACCTATTGCAGCGCAAACCGCTAATAGCAAACCAGGAATCGGTGCAGTATCTTCTACATCATCTACAAAACCAGGAGCTTGCGCATGAGCTATTGTTCCTACTAATATAAAAACTGCTAAAACTAAATACTTGTTATTTTTCATTTCCCTATTTTTTAATTTAAAATTATCTTTCTCGTTACCGTTTCCATCCCGTTTGAGATGTTCAATATATAAAGTCCACTTTCTAAACTAGAAAGGCGATCTAATCTAATGGTATTATTAGAATTACTATTGAAGTCCCTAGAAATCACTTGCTGACCTAATGTATTAAATAAAGTCACTTGCACCTTTTCTTCTGTAAGAGAGCCTAAAGATATATAAATTAAGTCACCATTTACAGGATTAGGGTACACATTTATCGAATTAGTAAACAAATGATCATCATTCCCTAACGTTGATCGTTGAAATACTATTTCAAATCTAGCTGCATTTATACTTTGAGCGTCATTTAGATCTACTGTAAAATCTACAGCAGTAGATCTTCCTTGCACTATTTCTGTTATCACACCGGTAAAAGTATCTTTTAAATAAACTGTTACACCTGGCAAGATATCTAAGGTTGCATTAAAAGTATATGCGGTAGTTAAATAGTTGGTCACATTTAACCCTACTACTTCATTTGCATCAGGTAATGTTCTTCTTTCTACCGATAATAATTCTCCTGTTGCTTTGGCGATAGCCATATTCACATTAAGTCCATTTAATTTAACAGCATCATTTAAATCTAAATTTAGATTATGGGCAGTGTCGAAATCTATATATAACCCATCACTTGCTGTCTCGTTGTTATTAAAACGGCTCGTTTGGTAAATTTTTAATCTCAACGCCTGTTGAAGCGGTGTAGCTCTAAATACATTAACATTATTATTACCTCCTACTTTATCTGATTCTGCTAAAGTAATAGAAGCGCCCGTACCAGAATCTGCAAAGAACACTGCCTGTCCTGGTTCTAGCACATTAGTCGCATTACCTATCGTACCTACACCACCAGAAATACTAATAGTAGAATATGTACCACGTGGTCCTACATTAGGATCCCAATAATACATGTCTGCAGCAACACCTGCTGTAGTAGCTACTGACATAGACAACTTAGACTGATAAGGATTTGATAGAGCAAAGAATTCACCCATTGAAGTACCAGGAGTTACTGTCATAGGTCCTGTCATTAAAGTCCCAGTTGCCCTTAATGTAGTTTCTGTAGAAGATGGATTACTTGCGCTTAGATCATTCATTCTATCACCTCTTACAAATACACGATAGAAATCACCTGCATTAAGAATTTCTGTTTTAGTGTTTGCAACACCAGACCAGGATTGTAAACTATTATCCCACTTAAACAAACTTTGATTTCCTGTAGCAGTCTCATCATGCCCATTTATGTTTACAGTACCTACTGTACCAGCAGTACCTGTAACCTGTACTCCAAATCCAGCTGAATTATTACCTGCTTCTTGCCAGCTATCAAAAACACTTGCTCCTGACACTGTAGAACCCAAGAATCTAAATGCTCTGTTTCCTGCTGGTATGTATCGCTCTACGTTTACATTACCTGTTATAGAACCTGCATCTACAGCATCTACTCTTGCTGTTCCCATGGCATTAGAAACTAGAGTAAGATCTCCACTGGCATCTACAGATAAGGATCCTCCTGAAATAACATCTAACTGTTCTAATATAGACTGCTGGCCAGCAACAACTATTGCTCCTGTAGAACCTACGGTAAGATTATTCATAGTTCCTGTTCCTGTAATGACTTCAGCGGCACCTATAAATACAACTTCATTAGAACCAGAGATTGTCCCATTATTAACTAAATCTCCTGAGACGGTTATGTTTCCATTATCTACTTCTAAAGACGCACCTGTCTCTATAGTTAGGTCATTAACACTAATAGCTCCTGTTAATGAGGGCATACTACCAGATTGGATAATCATGTTATCATTTGAAGTAATATTACCTTCTGGAGTATTGTTCCAAGATGTTCCATTCCAAATGTAGTCTTGCGAACCAGCATTAACTTCAAAATTATCAATAAATAAATCCCAATCTGATGCAATTGAAGAACTAGCTTTTGCAACAAAACCAACTTTAACCAGTCCTGAATAAGCAGATAAATCTATTGAAATGGCATCACCTGCTACACTAGGAGTTGTACCTTGTGTCCATGTTTGTAATACGTTTGAAGTACTCCATGTAGCGCCATTATCAGTTGATATAACAACATTTACAATATCATCTACCCCAAAAGAAGCAGCAAAAGTAGAACTTGCATAATCTGTTGCAGAAATATCAAATTTTAATTGATTACTGTTTCCAATGCCTAAATCAATCGGAGGACTAATCAACCATTGACCAGTGGTCGTAGTGTACATATTATACCTTGCAGCTCCAGTAGTTCCGTTATTTGCAAAACCATCAGAGGCCCAACTTGAAGAACCAATATTAAGTGAAGCATCTAGTTCACCAGTTGCTTCCTCCCAACAATCAGGGACGTATGAATCAAAGTTCTCAACATAACCTGGAACCTTTGATTCACAAGAAGTTTCAAAACTATAAGGTCCAACCCATTCACTATAATCACCTGCTCCACAATTTGCCCTTACATAATAATCATAAGTTGTATTTGCTATTAATCCAGTTAAGTTATAAGGATTAGTAGCCGGAGTAACTATTGTTCCTGCTCCTTGAGTAAATCCATCAGTGCCATGTTCTATTTCCCAAGATGCTTCACCACTACCACCACTAGTCCAAGAAAGGTCTACTGATGTTGCCGTAATATTTGCAGCAGATAATGCTGTAGGAGGCACACAAGATGGTAGTGCATTAAAACTAAAATCATCTAAATAATAAGAATCTAATGTACTTGTCTGACCATGTCTTACTGCAAAATAAGAATCAGTGCTAGTGGGAATATTTATTTCTATGTTTTCAAAAGATGAAGATGTTAAAGTAGCCGTAACTAAAACTGTAAAGGTTGAAGCATCATTGGGATCTGTAATTGTACCTAATTCTAGTTCTTGCCCACTACTAGTTCCTTTAGCACTGAACTGTACTTGTACACCGTCAGTAGTTAACTCAGCTATTTTAGGTGAAATAAGCATATAGTCTCCAGAAGAATCAAATCCATTGTAAAAACGATAAGACTTATCTCCAGATTGAACATTTGTCGCAGAATTATCATAAATATAAACATAACCAGATCCTGAATCTATAAAACTCCAACAATCAGGAGCATTTGTATTAGAAGAACTTCCAGTAGTTGAACTATCAAAATTTTCAGTAAAGGGAATATTAAAAGCTACACAAGGAGTTGTGAAACTATAAGGACCAACCCATTCACTAAAATCTCCACCACCACAATTTGCTCTTACATAATAGTCGTATGCTGTATTTGATGTTAATACATTTAAATTATAAGGATTAGTAGCTGGAGTAATAACATTACCAGCTCCTTGAGTAAAGCCATCAACACCGTATTCAATTTCCCATGATGCTTCACCACTACCACCGCTAGTCCAAGAAAGATCTGCAGATGTGGCCGTAATATTTGCAGCAGATAATGCTGTAGGAATTAAACAAGATGCTGGAGTAGAAAAGCTAAAAGGTCCTGCCCATGCACTTTCATTACCAACTCCACAGTGTGCTCTAACATAAAAGTCGTAATCTGCACTTTCGGTTAATCCACTTGCATTATAAGGATTATTTGATGTGTTATCTATTATTGTACTTGCTACTCCACCTTGAGTAAAGCCTGCAACACCATATTCAACATCCCACATCGTTTCCGCACTTCCACTAACAGTCCATCCTAGGTAGGCAGATGTTGCCGTAATGTTTGAAGCTGTTAAAACTGTAGGTTCTTGACAAGAAGGTATTGTTCTTACTTGAAAATTATCAATATGAAAATCCTTATCACCAGATGCCGTAGCTCCTTCATCAGAATAAATTGCAAACTGAACATTAGATCCTGTGATCGCAGATAAGTCAGCATTAAAAGTTTCACCAGCAGCCGCCGGTGTATTTCCATTTGCCGCATTCCATTGTACAATAGTAGTCCAAGTAACTCCATCTAATGTATAAAGCAGTCTCACATCATCATCAGCATCAAAAACACCTTGTGTAGTTGCATTATAGTTAGTAAAAGCTACGTCGAGATTAATTTCGTATCCACCAGCGCTTAAATCAAACTGTGGTGATAATAACCACTCTATATCGTCAGTTTGATAGATATTTATATTTACTCCACCATTTCCTGATGACGACAAATGTGCAAATTCTTCTTCAGCCCATTTACTAGAGCCTAAAGAACTCGGACCATTTACAGGATCGCCATCAACAGCTTCTACCCAACAACTTGGAATGTATGAAGAAAAATCTTCTAAAAAATCTGGGATTTCAGCAGCACAAAGAGTTGTAAAACTAAATGGGCCTACCCATTCACTAAAGTCGCCAGCTCCACAATTTGCTCTTACATAATAATCATAATCAGTATTAGACATTAATCCTGTTGTACTTACTGGGTTAGTTGCCGGAGTAATAGTAGTTCCTGCACCTTGGGTAAAGCCATCTATGCCATATTCTATTTCCCAAGATGATTCTCCACTACCACCGCTCGCCCAAGAGAGTTCAGCAGATGAAGACGTAATGTTTGCAGCATCAAGTGCTGTTGGTATTAAACAAGATGCTGGCGTTGAAAAACTAAAAGGACCAGCCCATGCACTTACATCACCACCACCACAATTTGCTCTTACATAATAATCATAATCAGTAGATTCAGTAAGTGTATTTAATGTATAAGGATTAGAATTTGCTGCAACAGTTGTTCCTGTTCCTTGTGTAAAACCGTCTGCTCCATATTCAACATCCCACAAAGTTTCACTTCCAGCAGCAGTCCAGCCTAAATTAGCAGATATGGCTGTAATACTTGCAGCATTTAAAATAGATGGTTCTACACAAGTTGGGTTACCATCATTCACAAAATTATCTGCAAATAACTGGAATTCATCTGTTCCTGTAGCTCTTAGAGCCACGTAAACTGTTTGACCTATGTAAGGAGATAAATTAAATTCTAATTGTGTCCAAGAATTTGACGCAATTTGAGATGACTGCAAAACAACCGTAAAATCTGTATCAGTGACACCAGTCGTAGATAACAATACCTCATAGGATTCTAAAAAAGTCGATGAACGTGATTTTACATAAAAGCTCATTCTGTCATTAACATTAGAAACAACATTTATACTAGGGGTAATTAAATAATCATCATGGGAAGAAGAATTGTATTCAATTGAAGCAACCGCAGTTCCTTCTTGAGCACCTCCATTCGGTCCTGACTCTTGTATCCACCCATTTGCACCTCCATTATTAATAACTGTCCAAGTAGCTGGAATTGCCGACTCAAAACCTTCCGTAAATTGAGCTGTACTAATCAGAGTTGATAGAAGTAATACTAATAGTAATTTTATTTTCATGTTGGTTTGGTTTAATCTATTAATCAGCTGTTTAAAGTAGAAAAATGTTTTTGATTCACTTCAATAAAACTTAAATTTTTGTTAAAACACTTAAATCAACGTTTATCAACACAATAATTACCTTTGGTTAAAGAAAATTTACTCATTTTTTACCCTTGTTTACTTTTATAGAACTAATCTTATTTAACTCGATCTAACAACATAAAACACCTAATAAATCTGCTCATCTGTTTAAATTAAGTTGCTACCTTCTTATTAGCTTGTAAAAATAGAAGTGACTTTCTTATCAGATCAAAACAACTTATTTCATAGATGATTTTATGATATAATTCCGCTTTCGCGAAAGCGGAACAACAACAAATAGAACGGCATAAAAAAAGGGAATCTCATTACAAGATTCCCTTTTCTAAATAAATTAAATGTGTAAACTACATTCTTACTCTTTTATAAATTTCAAAGTAGATTGAGAATTACCATTAACTACTTTCACAAAGTACATACCTGTAGAAAGACTAGAAATATTATCAATATTAATTGTATTACTTACTTGGTCAAATGATCGAGTCATTACTTGCTGTCCTATAGAGTTATAAATAGCAACCTCTAAAGAAGGTGCACTAGAGCCATTCATATTTAGAGTAACTACATCGCCATTTACTGGATTAGGATAAAGAGATAAATTATTTTCAAAAACATCTTCATTACCAGCTGTACCATCTATAATGAATCTACCTACATGAAAATCATAATCTTCTAAATCATCTGCTACCCCATCGCTAGCAAGAAATGCAAATTGAACTGTACCGCTGTAAGAACTTAAATCAACAGTTGCTCTAGTTCCATCTACTGCAGGCTGGTTTGCAACCGTCCATGTTAGTAAAGAAGTCCATGTAGTACCACCGTCTGTAGTTATAAGTAAATCTACCTGATCATCAGATCCCATAGTATCTGGAACGCTTGTACTATTCCAATTAGTTACTGCCACCTCTACAGTAAGTACATCATTACTCGTACCTGTCATGTCATATTGTTCAGAAATAAGCCACTCTCTATCCACATTTTGCCAAAGGTTGATCGCATTACTAGGTACAGAAGTACCTGAAAAATCAAGATAAGATCTACTATCTCTCCAGTCTGAAGTACCGAATCCTGAAGGACCATCTACTATCTCACCATTACCAGCCACATCCCAACAATTATTAGGAACATTTGAGGTGAAGTCTATTATAACAGGAAATGAAGTAACCGGATCACATAAAGTAGTAAAATTTAATGCATTTAAAGTCCATGGACTCTCATCACCTGCTGCACAAACCTCTCTAACGTAAAGGAAATATTCTGTATCTGCAGTAAGTCCCATCACTGTATAGGTAACGTTAGGCATGTTACCAGCCACATCTGACCATGCTCCTGTAACTACAGGTGCTGCAGTAGCTGTGTCCATTAAAGCATATTCATAATTACCTGCGCTTGCAGCATTACCACTATCAAAATTAATTACAGCATCAGAAGAAGTAAAACTTGCTAAAGCAAGATTTGCAGTGTCTGGGCAAGAAGGTACTTCTCTAACTTGAAATTTACTTACATGAAAATATACATCCTCAATATCATCTACTGTACCTTCATCACCCAAAAATGCAAATTGCACATTACCAGTAATTGAAGATAAATCATAAGTAATTTCTTCACCTATGTCTGTAGGTACGGTTCCTTGTACCCAGGCTTGCATTTCGGTCCATGTTGTACCGTTATCAATAGTCATTAATAAACTCACTCTATCATCAGATCCTAAGTCTGCACCAGAACCGCTAGTACTGCCTTCTGTTAAAGCTACGTACACATTTAATTCACTAGGTGCAGCAGTAGATAAATCAAAAATAGGCGATATAATCCAGTCACTTCTAGTCGCTTGATACAAGTTAATTCTATTACTAGATGTGCCATTATGATTTGAAGAAGTCCATGTACCAGCACCAAGATCAGAAGGTCCAGTAGTCACATCTCCACTATCTGCCTCTTCCCAGCAATTAGGTACATTTACAGACATATCTGCATTATAATCTGGTTGTATAAAATCACAAGTTGTTGTGAATGAAAACGGTCCAGAAAATACGCTAGAACCACCACCACAATCAGCACGTACATAATACTCATAAGAAGTTTCTGCTGTAAGATTCGTAGCAATAAATGGATTAGACACTGCTATGTCAGTTGGGTTTCCTGTTGGAGTAAATCCATCAACACCTAGTTCTATATCCCAAGAAGTTTCTCCACTACCTCCAGATAACCAAGATAATTGAGCACTATCCGGTAAAAAATTACTTACATTCAAATCAGTAGGCGGTAAACAAGCTGGTGGGTTAGGAACAACAATCATAAAAGAAGCCTCTAATTCATCAGCTGGAGTTTCCCAAGATGAATCAATGTCCACATTAGTACCATCATCTGGCGATACACCACCGTTATTACCTATAGAAGTACTATAAGCAGTAACATCTATGGTCGTACCATCCCAAGAGTCAGCATATCTATCATAACAGTTCACCCAGTAAGTACCAGGAGCTATAGCAATATTTTGATTAATAAGTCCTTGTCCATTTCCATAAGTCCCATCACCTTGACCCCATATTTGAGTTCCTGCACCGTCTGCCATGTCGGTTATACTAACCCATTTTTCTGATCCAAAACTACCACCAGAAGTAGTTATATTAATAGTAGACTGTCCTTGAGCAATAAGTCCAAAGGTGAATACTACCATAGTTGTTAAGAGTAATTTTAATTTCATATAATTTTGTTTTAGATTCTAGAGTAATTTCTAGGGTTAAAAAGTAGTGATAATTTGAAACTAATATTAAAAACCATCAATAAGTAGTTGAAATAACTCTTTTAATGGATCAAATACAGCTTTTAGTCTTTTATTAATTCTCAGTATCTTTGCAAAAAATTTTCAACACATAAACTGTTTATAGCATGCAACTGTACAACAAACTAAGTGCTGAAGAAAGACGTGTATTAATACGCGAGGCTGGAAAAGAACGCCTTACCATATCTTTCTATCAGTATCACCAGATCGGTAACCCACAACTTTTTAGAGATCATCTATTTCTTCACTGGCATCCCATGGATGTTCTAGGGAGAATTTATGTCGCTCATGAAGGTATTAATGCACAACTATCTGTTCCTGGAGATCGTTTTGAAGAATTTAAAACCTTTTTAGACGGTATTGATTTCTTAGAAAACGTACGTTTAAATATCGCAAGAGAGCACGATAACGAGAGCTTCTTAAAACTCAAAGTAAAAGTTCGTAAAAAAATAGTCGCAGATGGACTTGAGGACCAGAGCTTTGACGTTACTAATAAAGGTATACACGTAGACGCGACTGCTTTTAATGAACTTATCGACGACCCTAATACAGTTCTAGTGGATATGCGCAACCATTACGAGTCAGAAATAGGCCATTTTAAAAATGCCTGGACTCCAGATGTGGACACCTTTAGAGACAGTTTAGATTATATAGAAGATAAACTTAAAGACCATAAAGAAGACAAGAAGCTAGTCATGTATTGTACTGGTGGTATACGTTGTGAAAAAGCTAGCGCTTATTATAAACACAAAGGCTTTAAGGACGTTTACCAACTAGAAGGTGGTATTATAGAATACCACAGACAGGTAACTGAACAAAATCTAGAGAATAAATTCAGAGGTAAAAACTTTGTCTTTGACCACAGACTTGCCGAAAAGATAGGTGACGAGATTATCTCTAACTGTCATCAATGTGGTGCTCCTTGTGACACACATACTAATTGTGAAAATAACGCCTGCCATTTACTATTTATTCAGTGCGATTCTTGCAAAGAGAAGTATGAAAACTGTTGTAGTGAAGAATGTAATGATATTATTAAGCTGCCTTATGAAGAGCAAAAAGCTTTGAGAGCAGGACATTACAACAGCAATAACATTTTCAAAAAAGGCCGCTCAGAAAAGCTGGCTTATAAGAAATAGCTTAAGAAATTTAAATTAAGATTTTACTAGTTCCGCTTTCGCGAAAGCGGAATTTTCATTCAATCCTTACCCTAACAACATGGTTAAAATAGGCGACATAGAATTACCAGATTTCCCACTACTACTTGCACCTATGGAAGATGTGAGCGATCCACCTTTCCGTACGTTATGTAAAGAAAACGGTGCTGATGTGGTTTATACAGAGTTCATTTCTAGTGAAGGTCTTATACGTGATGCTGCAAAAAGCACCATGAAACTAGATATTTATGAAAGTGAACGACCTGTAGGGATCCAAATTTTTGGCGCAAATCTAGATTCTATGTTACAATGTGTAGAGATAGTAGAACGCACAAAGCCAGATATTATAGACATCAACTTCGGCTGTCCTGTAAAAAAGGTAGTTTCTAAAGGTGCTGGAGCAGGTATCCTTAAAGATATAGATCTTATGGTGTCGCTTACTAAGGCTATGGTAGAGCACACCTCTTTACCTATTACTGTAAAAACAAGATTAGGCTGGGATGACGACTCTATAAGAATAGTAGAAGTCGCAGAGCGTCTACAAGATGTAGGTATTAAAGCCTTATCCATCCATGGTCGTACAAGAGCACAGATGTATAAAGGTAACGCAAACTGGAAACCCATCGCAGAGGTGAAGAACAACCCTCGCATGCATATCCCTATATTCGGTAATGGAGATGTTACCACACCAGAGCTTGCTATGAAAATGCGTGATGAATATGGTCTAGACGGCTGCATGATAGGACGTGCTAGCATAGGTTATCCATGGTTTTTTAACGAGATCAAGCATTTCTTTGAGCATGGAACACACATGGCGCCACCTACTATGGCAGACCGTGTAGAAGTAGCTCGCAGACATTTACAAATGGCTATAGACTGGAAAGGAGAAACACTAGGTGTTTTTGAAACACGTAGACATTATACAAATTACTTTAAAGGGATACCTAATTTTAAAGAATACCGCATGAAAATGGTCACTAGTGACGATTCTGCTGGGGTTTTTGCTGCCTTTGATGAAGTGTTAGCAAAATTCGGTGATCATAATTTTGCCTGAGAAAGCAAACGATCATTTATTCTTCTAGAACCTATATAACTGGCGATTATTCCTAATACGGTAATAGTTGCCAGAGATATAATCACATTCCAAAAATCCATCGCAAACGGATAAGGTAAACCAGGTGCTATGTAAACCAGTTTATACTCCACTTGTAACACTACAAATATTACTCCTATAACAAGACCTATCACACCACCAGAAAGTGTCATAAGACTACCTTGTATAAAAAATATCTTGCGCAATGACGCAACCGGTGCGCCTAGGTCTAACAAGGTTTTCATATTCTTCTTCTTATCAAGAATCATCATGATAATACTACCTACTACATTAAAT
This sequence comes from Nonlabens sp. Asnod2-A12, assembly GCF_045063745.1. Classification (NCBI taxonomy): domain Bacteria; kingdom Pseudomonadati; phylum Bacteroidota; class Flavobacteriia; order Flavobacteriales; family Flavobacteriaceae; genus Nonlabens; species Nonlabens sp. Asnod2-A12. Next base: position 2,155,912 of record NZ_JBEFOB010000003.1, read on the forward strand.
AACGCAATGATTAAGACCAGTGTAAAGATTAAATAAACGACTAGATTTTCTGAATTAAGCATTTTATAAAGCGCATCATTCATCTGGAATTTATCCTTAATCTTAATAGGCTCTTTAAAAACATCATTAATCGCCCTGCGCACATCGTTCTCGCTTGCCGTAGGAGATAATTTTACCTCAACAGCACTAGCTGTAGAATCGTCCATTTGTAATAATTGTCGTGCTGCACTTATTCTTGTAAAAATGTACTTGCTATCCAGTGCCTCATTAACGCTAAAAGTTCCTACAGGTATGGCATCCATTCTAGAAAATGAACTACTTATATTTAATTTATTAATAGCATTAGTACCTGGTTTAGGCACCATAATTTGCATGTAACTACCATAGTTATTTACAGTAAGTGATAATCGAGAAGCTAGTGAGTATCCTGCTACTACTTGTGCATCGCTTTTAGATAACCAGCTACCGTAATATAAAATAGAATCTGGCTGGATCATGTTCACATAATCATCAGGAACCCCTTTTATAAAAGCTATGTCGTTTTTCTCTTCATAGTTCAAAAACGCCTTTTCTTCTATAACAGCACATATTAATTCTACTCCAGGGATTTTTTCAAGTTCTCGCTTTCGCGAAAGCGGAATAGAAACAGTCTTACCTTTTACCGGTAAAATTTTAAGATCTGGATCAAAATAATTTGAAAATTCTGTACTAAAATCCTTGAGTCCTGAAAAGCCAGAAAGCACAATAAATAGTGCCGCAGTCCCTACTACAGTAATAATAAAACTAAGGATATTGATAATGTTAATGGCGTTTTTGCCATTTTTTGAAACGAGGTAACGTCGCGCTATGTAAAGAGAAAAATTCACTAAGACTTTTTACGTCGTGGTAGAAGGTCTGGATTATCGATTGGGTTATTCTCTCCTCTCAGTTCACGATCTATTTGATCCATGTATTCTAAAGAGTCATCATTAAAAAACTGTAGTTCTGGCATACGTCTAAACTGGTGACGCACCTTTGCAGCCACTTCATAACGTATCTCATGACCCATTTCTACTATTTCCTTAACAACTGTAACAGATTTCTCTGCTGGAAAAACAGACAGGTACACCTTTGCATAACCTAAATCTGGAGTAACAGTAACCTTAGTAACTGATACTATAAGATTGTTTACAGCATTCTTTCTCATCACGTCCTGAATAACCGTAGATAGGTCTCCCTGTAAAATTCCGGCTATTTTCTTCTGTCTATTACTTTCTTCCATGCTGCAAAGGTAAGTTGTTCCTCATTAATAGTTGATAGACCAGTAGTTAATATGACTATAGAAATACGTTCTATTACCTTATCTATAGTAAATTTGCCTTACAAAAGGTAAATAATATGTTTGGAAAAATAGAACACTTAGGAATTGCAGTTAAAAATCTAGATCAAGCAAATGAATTATACACAAAACTTTTAGGGCGTGAACCTTATAAAACAGAGACCGTAGAGAGTGAATCTGTAGACACAAGTTTTTTTAAAAGTGGTGATAATAAAATAGAGCTTCTTGCTGCGACTAGTGAGGACAGTGCTATAGCAAAGTACATCGCAAAGAAGGGAGAAGGTATACATCACGTAGCATTTGCCGTAACAGATATTAAGTCAGAACTGATAAGATTAGAAAAAGAAGGGTTTCAAATTCTCAATAAAGAACCTAAACGTGGTGCGGATAATAAATGGGTAGCATTCTTACATCCTAAAGGAACAAATGGAGTTCTTGTAGAATTATGCCAAGAAATTGAATAAAAGTTTGCAGTTATCTAATAATTGATTAAATTTGCAGACTTTTTAGATAAGATATTACCAGCTATTATCTTATTGGGCCTATAACTCAGCTGGTTAGAGTATCTGACTCATAATCAGAAAGTCCCTGGTTCGAGCCCAGGTGGGCCCACAACAAGACCTTAGTTAACGCTAAGGTCTTTTTTATTTTAATACCTATTCATATATGGCGTGGCTCTATATCATTTTTAGCAAACAATTGAATAAATTCTATGTAGGTATTACTCAAGAGAGTCCTGAAATAAGACTCAGTGCACACAATCAAGGCAAATACGGTAAAGGAAAATTTACAGCTACTGCTCATGATTGGGAAATAAAACTAACTATACAATGTGATGATTATGCACATGCCACTCGATTAGAAAAGAAAATCAAAAGAATGAAAAGCAGAACGTACATCGAGAACTTAATGAAGTATGAAGAATTACGTGACAAAATCGTAAAACAAACTAAATAATCTGACTCTCCCGATAGCTATCGGGACAGAAAGTCCCTGGTTCGAGCCCAGGTGGGCCCACAACAAGACCTTAGTTAACGCTAAGGTCTTTTTATTCCTTCTTTTTAGAAATGACAAAGTCCATATTCACATAAGCGAGAAACTACGTCACACTCGACACAGTAATCCTAAGGAGATTCACTAAAACAACTCTTTATAAATTGGTGCTTATTCTACCTTAAATTCTCGATACCCTTACACTCATTAATATCTATTCATTAATCAAATACAGCATTTTTCTAGCATAACATTGCCTCAATAGACAAAGGACTTTCTTAAAAAGAAAGAAATGATATATTCTTAAAATACACCATTCACAAAATTGATTTTGGTAAAAAACCACTACATAAAATATAATATTATTTACAGGTAAATTTTTAATATTAATGAAGTCAAAATTTTGATATAAAATACGTATCATTATGATTAATAACCAATTAATATCCAACAACCATGAAAAAAAAACTACAACTAGCCCAAATTTTCCTACTTTTTTTATGCACAACCGCTCAAAGTCAAACACAAAACGCCCTTAGTTTTGACGCTACAGATGATTATGTCCAGACCACATACGCAGGTGTAACCGGTAGTGCAAACAGAACATTTGAATCATGGATTTACATAAGTCCTAGCGCTCCTAGCACCAACCTAACCATATTAGATTATGGAGTAAATGCTGCAGGAGCTAGAAACACTTTTATGGTCAATGGAAATAGAGGCCTGTCCTTCTTTTCTGGCGGAACTAATGCAAACCTATCATCTTCTACAGGAGTCGTTCCTGTGGGACAGTGGACACACGTCGCATTTGTATTAAATAATAGCACAGGTTTTCTATATATAGACGGACTGCAAGTAGGTACAGGAAACCTATCTAGCGTTGATACTCCTACTACAGGAATTGATTTAAGAATAGGTCGCCGAGTACCTGGTGGCACAAACCTAACATTTGCAGGAGAATTAGACGAAGTAAGAATATGGAATGTAGCAAGAACACAAACTGAAATATCCACCTCTATGAGTAATGAAATATGTCAATCTGCCTCAGGAATAGAGGCTTACTATAAATTTAATCAAGGAAACGCTAGCGCTTCTAACACTACTATAACCAGTCTAACAGATTCGTCAGGGCTTTCTTCTGGCACATTATTCAACTTTGCATTATCAGGTACTAGTTCTAACTGGGTTTCTAGCGCAGTAACTTTAACACCTATAATGGATCTTACAGTAACAGAAAATAATGGTGTTCTTTCCTCACAGCAGTCTGGCGCTGCTTACAGATGGATAGATTGCGCAAATAATAGAGCAATAACGGGCGCTACATCTAGCTCTTATTCTCCTACAACTATAGGTGATTATGCTGTAGAAGTCACCTTCAATGGCTGTACTCAATTATCAGACTGTGTAACGGTAAGTACCCTTAGCATTGATAACCATGACTTAAGTAATTTAAATATAACTCAAAACCCATCGCAATACTTAAGTTTTAATGGTATGAAGTTAGAAAACGCTCAAATAAGTATACACACCTTATCAGGTAAAGAATTACTTACCACCACGGTGAGTGAATCACAAATCATCAAACCTACTATAACTACAGGACTATATATGGTAAGCGTTACTCAGGATAATGCAAGTAAAACTTTTAAATGGATTAAGAATTAATAATTTAAAATCATAACAGATTTATAAATAAAAAGCTGCAAAAAGATGTTTGCAGCTTTATTTTGTACTAATATATTTTAAGTTCTAAATAGAATCTCTCAACTCCTTCATTTGCGCTTCTAGAAAAGCCATTTTATCTTCCATACTGTCAGAAAAGTCAGGCATTCTTCTAAAGAACACATAACGCACACGCCACAATTGTTTCACAGCTTTTTTATCTACAGTAATATCATCAACATTTTTATGATCTGCTCGCAGGACCAGCCCCTTGTCTGTAATATACAGCCTTCTTAGAATAAGTGTCTTATCAGTTACCGCAAGAACTACAGTTCCATTATTAAGTTTTGTAATTACATTTTTAGGCACCTTCTCACCTATCACTACATCTTTAGGAAACAGTCCTTTGTCATGCGTTGTCATTTCTAAGTTAGTCACTGTATAACCTATAAAGTCCTTTTCTGTATTGAGCGGTAATGTAAGTGTAGGTAAATCGGCAAGAAAAGCATCGTTGTCATAATATTCTATATAATCATGTGCTGTTTTTTCTGTAATACAAGGTATTTGTGCAAACTGCTCTCTCTCTAATTCTTCTGGTGTTAAAGTAAGACTATCGTTAAATCGCAAGAGCTGATTTACGGTTAATTCTGCAGTGAGCATATCTCCTATAGCAATGCTAAAATAATTAGCAATAAGAATTATAGTATCTATCTTAGGCTCACTCCTACCTTCTTCATAAGCACCTAAAGTACCTCTCTTTAAGTCAAATAGGTCTGCAAATGCCTGCTGACTTAACCCTTTAACTCCACGTATTTTTTTTATGTTCTTTCCGAAAAACGACATATTTTGCTAATTTTATTTGCAAATATTAAAATATTGTGTATATTTACACTAACAATATTAGCTAAATGATTTTATTTACACTAATATTTTGAGCAAAAGTTCTAAAAATGTACCAACCTTTTTAGAACAATTGTTTTTTAAAACAACTGTAATAATGCAATAGGCCGTTGCTATTTACGCTTTCGCGAAAGCGAGATAACCTTAAACTAAAAAACTATGATACCTATTATTATATATGTTATTGAAATAGCTACCCAAATTTTAGTGGGATTACAATAAGCTTTTTCGTAATATTAAACCTGCCAATTAAAACCTATGAATAATTACTTCAATACAATAAAAGACTACCTCTTACAGCTTGATTTTGACATCATCAGAGAAAATCCACAAGATGGAATAATGGTGATAGAAAAAGAAAGCGCTGGTGTTAAAAATATGATTTTGGGAATCGCACCGCCTATTCTCATTATGGAACAATATATTTTTAAAATTAATAATAAAAACGAAGAGGTTTTTAAAAGTCTTTTACAAAAAAATCGAGATATCATTCACGGCGCATTTGTACTCGATGAAAGTGGAACTAAAGTCATCTTTAGAGACACACTTCAAATAGAAAATCTAGACCTTAACGAGTTAGAAGGTACTCTTAACTCATTGAGTTTATTAATGAGCGAGTACTCAGACCAGATTATCAAATTTTCAAAATATTAGTACGGGCGCAACGCTTGCGGCAAAGTATAACAGCGGATGTAATCCGCATATAAACACAACATTATGAACATATTTAAAAGAATATTCAAAATAGGAGAAGCACAAGCTAACAAAGCAGTTGATAACCTAGAAGACCCTATCACAATGACCGAACAAGGAATACGTGATATGAAAGAAGACCTTAATAAAAGTGTAGAAGCTGTCGCACAAGTAAAAGCAATGGCCATACGTTCTAAAAATGAACGCGACGAGCACACTGCAACAGCCAAGGATTATGAATCCAAAGCTATGTTGATTCTCAAAAAAGCACATTCTGGCGACATGGCAGTAGAAGAAGCAGATCGCCTGGCTAAAGAAGCACTTACAAAAAAAGAAGAAGCTCAACAACACGCAAATCGTGCCGCTGCAGACACAGAAAAGTTTGAAAAAAATGTTTCTCAATTAAAAGATACCATTGAGACCATCAAAGGAAACATCACCAACTGGGAAAACGAACTTAAAACATTGAAAGCACGTGTTAAAGTAAGTGATGCAACAAAAAATGTCAATAAACAAATGGCAGAACTTGATAGCGCAGGAACAGTAAGCATGCTAGAGCGTATGAAAGAAAAAGTCGCTCAAGACGAAGCGCTTGCAGAGGCTTATGGAGATCTCGCAAAAACAAATAAATCTGTAGATGATGAAATCGATGCCGCAGCAGACATGACAGAATCTAAACTGGACGACGACCTGGCAAAACTGAAAGAACAACTAGGTATTAAAAAAGATGAGGCTTAATGGCAGATCGCATCCGCTAGAAGCTCATGCATACCAACACTAACCATTAAAAACCAACCAACCTTGGAAAACTATTTCAACATATTATTCTCTGAAGTGAACATCACACTTACCGTGTTGTTGATCATTCTCATTCTATACTGGCTTGCTACCATGATTTCAGGTATCGATTTTGACCTGGACATCGATGTGGACGTAGACGTAGATATAGATGCAGACATTGATCTAGACACTGGTCTAGAAGGTGGAAATATGGATTTTCAAGATGTTGCAAATGCCGAGGTAGATCGTGAGCACGTGGTAAATAAACGCACGCGTAAACTTAAATGGTGGCAAGTCTTTTTGATCTACTTCAACTTTGTAGGCCTACCATTCATGTTCACATTTACGTTTTGGATTTTTATCTGGTGGATATCATCCGTACTTACCACAATTATAACCAGTAGTTATGACAACTCATTTGGATATGTAATTGTTCTTGCGGCATTTGTACCAGCCTTAATACTGACTAAAGTGATCACCACACCATTTAAATCCTTTTTCAAAAATTTGAATAAAGATGGAGACAAAGCAGTAGACTTTTTAGGTCGTGAAGCCTTACTTTTATCTTCTATTTCTGGAGATAAATTAGGTAATGCAGAGGTCATGGCAGATGGTAACGTGATGAGTATCTATGTAAAATCTTTAGATGGATCAGAATTACGCTTTCGCGAAAGCGTGCTCATCATCAAACAATCTGATGATAAGAACTATTTTTTAGTGAGTAAAGCTTAGATAGTAGGCAAATGTTATTTGCCTACTCCTTGAATAGTAACCGCGGATCGTATCCGCTTTCAAAACAACTAAATAAACAACAAAAACCAAACAAAAACTATGGACGGAATATTAGGAATCATTGTAATAGGAGTAGGTATTTTTCTATTTCTTGTAATTGTTTACTTCGCAATTATTGCGATGTTTTACAAAAAAGTACATCAAGGACAGGCACTAGTGCGTACTGGTTTTGGAGGTACTAAAGTCGCTACGGATAAAGGACTTTATGTCGTACCGGTATTTCACCGTGTAGAAACTATGGATATTTCTGTAAAGAAAATCCAAATTGAGCGTATGGGCGTAGAAGGTCTTATTTGTAAAGACAACATGAGAGCCGATATTAAAGTAGCGTTTTTCGTGCGTGTGAATAACGAGGTAGAATACATTAAAAAAGTGGCACAAACCATAGGTGTAGCTCGTGCATCTCGTAAAGAGACACTAGAAGATCTTTTTGAAGCAAAGTTCTCTGAAGCATTAAAAACCGTAGGTAAGAAATTTGAATTTATCGATTTGTATGAAGCACGTCGCGAGTTTCGTGATGAGATCGTAGATATTATCGGTACAGACTTAAATGGTTATACGCTTGAGGATTGTGCGATTGACTTCTTAGAGCAAACCAGCGTTTCTCATTTAAAAGCTGACAACATCTTAGATGCTGAAGGTATCAAGAAGATTACAGATCTTACTGCTGCACAAAACATTAAAGCAAACCTGATTAAGCGTGATGAGGAAAAGGTAATACGCAAGCAAGATGTTGAAGCTCGTGAAGCGATTCTAGAACTAGATAAGCAACTGGCCGAAAAAGAAGAGCAACAAAAACGTGAGATTGCCAACATAAAGTCTCGTGAAGATGCTGAAACACTAAAAGTAGCTGAAGAAGAAAGATTGAAGTCAGAAACAGCTCGTATCGCTACTACAGAAAAAGTTCAGGTTGCCGAAGAAAATATGCAACGTCAGATTATCGTTGCAGAGAAAAATAAGCAACGTACTGCTGCTGTAGAGACAGAACGTGTAGAAAAAGATCGCATGCTAGAACTTACCGAGAGAGAAAGAGTCGTAACTCTAGCTCAAATCGAGAAAGAAAAAGTAGTAGAGGTTGAGAAAAAGAATATTCAGGATGTCATTAGAGATCGCGTAGTCCTTGAAAAAGGTGTGGTAGAAGAGCAAGAAAACATGAAAGATATCGAGGCTTTCAAAACTGCTGATCGTGCTAAGCAAGTTGCTATCACAAATGCTGAAGCAAAAGCTCAAGATGATTTAATTAAAGTAACTAAGGCTGCCGAGGCTTCTAAACAAGCTGCAGTTCAAAAAGCTGAAGAAATCAACATAGAAGCACTTGCGCATAAAGAAGCTAGTGAAAAAGAAGCAGACGCACGTAAGATTCTTGCTGAAGCACAAGCTAAAGAAGAAGCAACTGTAGGTTTATCTGAAGCACAAGTAATGCACGCAAAAGCTGAGGCTAGCGAGCGTCAAGGAATTGTAGACGCACTCATCATCCAGAAAAAAGCTGAGGCTGAAGCAAGCGGTATCGCTGCAAAAGCTGAGGCTAAACGTAAGGACGGACTTGCAGAGGCTGAGGTAATCAAAGAAAAAGCCCTTGCAGATGCTGCTGGTATCGAAGAGAAAGCTGAAGCAATGAAGAAACTAGATGGTGTAGGTAAAGAACATGAAGAGTTTAAACTACGTCTAGATAAGGAACTTCAAGTAGATCTAGCACAAATCAATATCCAGAAAGATATTGCCGATGCGCAAGCACAAGTAATAGGAGATGCATTAAAAGCGGCTAAGATTGATATCGTAGGTGGTGAGACTATGTTCTTTGAACAAATCATCGGTCAGATCACTAAGGCCAAAGGTTATGACAGACTCGTAAATCATTCTGAGACAGTATCTGAAGTAAAAGATGCCATTCTAGGAAGTGATGACGTAAAAGGTAATTTGTTGGATAAAGTAAAGGACTTTGCAGACAAGTATAACATCAGCTCTGAGGACATCAAGAACCTGAGTATCGCAAACATTTTGAACAACCTACACGGTAAATCAAATGATGGGGATGAGAAAAACATGCTGAGCAACTTGATGAATATGGCAAAAGGCATGGGACTTTCTGGTAAAAAGCTGGGAGATATCTAAACAACCAACCAGTAAGGGCGGATCGCATCCGCCCTTACTGTAAAGACGCATGCGATGCGTCAACAACACGCATGCGATGCGTCAACAACACGCATGCGATGCGTCAACAACACGCATGCGATGCGTCAACAACACGCATGCGATGCGTCAACAACACGCATGCGATGCGTCAACAACGCACATACAATGGGTCGAACAAGCTAAGCTAGTATGAAGCAATATAATCGTAAATCAATACGTCTCAAAGGACATGACTACACATCAGTAGGAAGGTACTTTGTGACTATTGTAATACGTAATCGGTTGCATCTATTTGGAAAGGTGATTGATGAAAAAATGATACTCAATAAATTTGGAGAGATTGCGGCTAAAGAATGGCAGCAAACAATAAATTTAAGAGACAACGTATCCCTGGGAGCATTCATGATCATGCCAGATCATATTCATTTTGTCATTCATATAGAAGAACAAAGAATACAAAAGGAATACACGGCAGAAGAGTTGGAACGCAGAGCAGGAGCAGTTGCAGGAAAACACATGAATAAGCCAGGTTCTTTAGGAGCAGTAGTCAGAGGATACAAAGGTGCTGTGACCAGACAGGTTTTAAGTATTATATCAGAAAATCAGAATAATGAATCGACCTTGAAAAATAGCGAGCTTATGGACATCCATAATCAACTGAGAGCTGAAAAAACCATATGGGTACGCAACTATAACGAAGCTATCATCAGAACTCAAAGACACTATGACAATGTAACCAGATACATCAATGATAATCCAAAGAAGTGGGATGAAAATCTGAAACAGAAACTGGATCTAGACTGATGAAAAGGCGCATGCGCCACAATGAAAGGGCGCATGCGATGCGCCCCAACACTGAGAAGGCGCATGCGATGCGCCCCAACACTGAGAAGGCGCATGCGATGCGCTACTAACTAGAAATCAATGGCAGAAAAAGATATAAAAGATACTACACAATTAGATTCAGGAACCTACGAGATCATCCAGAGCCGACTGCTTAAGCAAAAGAATGACTTGCAGCAACGACTTAATGAGCTTAATGAAGAACGTAAAAAGGTCTTCGGTTCTCTAGAAACTCGATTGATTGCAAACGACCGCGTGAATACAGAAAATAACTGTATCGCTCGTGACATCGTGACCATCGGTAAATACAGCATCTTTGGGTACAACGTGCATCTAGGATTGCGCACTGAGATGCAATTGAGCGATGTTTTTAGTATCTATGAGTTTGATCGTGACGGTGTGGATGGTGATGCGTTACGCTTTCGCGAAAGCGGGAACAAATTAAACCTCATCACAGATCCTATTTTTCAGACTGATTTTGAAAATCTGTACAAATACTATCGCAACACGATATTTTCCAAGTTTGCGATTATGGGGAATTACCTGCATATGGTATTTCAGCTCAGTGATTCGGTTACCGACATCAAGACTTTTAAGTGGTTGATAACTGACGACGGTTTGCAATATGTGGATAACCGTAGTGAGCACGAGTATCGTTTTCCTGCACAATATGGTTTCCAGTGGAAAGAAGCTGGACGCGATAATCAACGTGCTGGTGTGCATGGACATGTATCGATTCTAGACAAGGTTTTTGTAGAAACTATAGGTGGTGATTTAACCATAAAGGTTGAAGATAATACCGACGATGGTCAGGGAATATATCGTGAAGATGTAGAACACCGCGACCAGACACTGGATGATGGACAATATCGTTATGCCGATTTAGGCAATCTGATTGTTCTAGAAATAAAACCGTTTCAAGAAGAGCCTCGTTATTTTGTGTACAACCACAAGATTAAGGAAGTAGAACGCATCAATAGTATTGCAGAGGCTGCAGTATTGCTACCGGACGATCAAGGTATTATTTTCCCGAGTGGTTATTACTTGCAAACTGGAGAGTATAACGTATTCCCTAGCGATGCTGGTAAATTAAAATTTCAGCAAAGAATCGCATCACCTAATGGTGAAGATCATTTGTATGTATTTTATAATGCCGCACAGGGATTGTATGTACTCATGTCTTACAATGTGATTGATCAAACGGTAAAGACACCTATCGTTTGTAATGGATTTACTATTTTAGAACAAGGTGAGTTGTGTTATTTCCGCACAGAAGATGAACAGACCAAGCATCACATGATGCAAATATGGCAAACACCTTATTTAAAAGGTAATATCATGCCGTCTGAGCATCAAGACACGATGTTATTTAAGATAGGTAACAAGGATATTGTTAAAGCCATGGCGCAAGCAAATGAGCTGCTCACGCTTCTTAATAAAGAAGATAGTTATGGAGGTTTATATGATGACATTGCACGTTCTTCAAAAGATATTCTAGATGCCTATTACTGGTTGCCTGAAGAGGAAACTAAACAAATTAATCTACCTCTTAACGAGATCAACAAAGCGTCTAACGCAGCAATTGACGAGTTTGAAAAGGTAAAACAGCTGCGCAAACAAGCAGCTGCAGATACTAGAGATATTTCTAAAAAGGCAGATGAGCTTTTTAGTAAAATTAAAAGCACCTCATTTAAGTCTATCAATGATTTTGTAGAGCTACTGACTCAGCTGCGCAGTTTGCGAGGTGAAGCGATAGGACTTTATGAAATACGTTATGTAGATACCGATTTTATAAAAGGAATCGAGGAGCAAATCGTAGAACAAAATGAAGTGATTTCACGTCGTGCAGTTACTTTTTTACTCGATGATAAAGCACTCGCTCCTTATCACGATGCTGTTGCCGAAAAGCAAAAAGCACTAGACGACACAAAAAAAGTGATCGAGATTAAAAATCTTGAGAAAGAAGTGAATCAAATTGCTGAAGATCTCGAGCTTTTAATAGACATCGTTTCTAATCTAGAGATAGAAGACACTTCTCACTCTACTAAGATTATTGAGAACATATCGTTGATTTTTGCCACTATCAATCAGGTAAAAGCGGCGATTAAGAATAAAGTGAAAACCGTAGGTAAAAAAGAAGCGCAAGCCGATTTTGCCGCGCAGTTAAAGCTGATTGACCAGAGTATTATCAATTATCTGGACATTGCAAACACACCAGAAAAGTGTGATGAGTTTCTTACCAAAGTTTCTATACAACTAGAAGAGTTGGAAGGGAAATTTGCAGATTATGAAGAGTACATTACAGAGATTATAGGCAAGCGTGAAGAGGTTTACGCTGCTTTTGATAATCGTAAAAGTAGTCTGGTAGAAGCGCGCAATAAAAAGGCAATGGCATTTCAAAATGCTGCCGAGCGTATTCTAAAAGGTGTTCAAAAAAGGGCACAATCATTAGATAGCGTTACCGAAATCAACGGTTATTTTGCCAGTGATTTAATGATCAATAAAGTGCGTGACATTGTCGTGCAATTAAAAGATCTCGATGATGCCGGAAAAGCCGAAGCGATTGAAACAGCGCTTAAAGTGGCTCGTGAAGATGCTTTGAGAAAACTCAAGGATAAGAACGAGTTGTATGAAGATGGTGATAACATCATCAAGCTGGGGAAACATAAATTCGGTGTTAATAAACAGCAGCTAGACCTGACCATTGTATTTAAGGATAATGCGCTATTCTATCACCTAACAGGAACTGACTTTTATCAAGAATTGCATAATGAGATTCTCACACAATCTCAAGGAATATGGAATCAAGATTTAGTGTCTGAAAATAACCAAGTCTACAGATCTGCCTACCTCGCCTACTCTATTTTTAAATCTGGAGATAAAGAAGCTTTAAGAATAATGAGTCCGGCAGATTTGCTGACAACCGTTCAAGAAATCGCGAGTGGTAACTATTCTGGTGGTTATGTAAAAGGTGTTCATGACCATGACGCTGCTCAATATTTAAGTGTTTTATTACATAAACACCATGATCTGGGCTTACTCACTTATGACCCAAATACGAGAGCGCAAGCACAGTTTTACTGGAATGCACTAGATACCAAACATCAATCTAACCTCAACCGTATTTTGAAAAGTGCTGGTGAGGTATTATCAGTTTTTCCAGATAGTAAGGAGTACGACTTTATAATAGAAGAACTGGCTGATGAGATTTTTAAAACTTCTGAGTCTGCTAATAGTTTATCTATCGCAAGTTACTTATTCAATGAACTTAAAGACAATGATCATTTCACAGTAAGCACGAGCGCGATTCAATTAAAAGAAGCTTTTGAAAAGAAAATAAAATCTCAAAATGCCGATTTAAAATTTAAGAAAAGTCTAGAAGCTTGTGAGGATGAGAAGTCTAAAGTGGAACTGGTGAGACATTGGGTTTCCGCTTTCGCGAAAGCGGACTCAAGACAATCTTTACTGACATATGTAAACGAATGTGTGGCAAACATACTTTATGGAGAGCTGACAGCTGATAAAACAGTTGCCATCTCACCTAGTGAAAACATCAATGGATTAAAAGGATCGCACCAGACGATTGAAGAAGGTGTGTTTGTGTTTAATTACCATGAGTTTGTACATACACTAGAGCACTTTACAACGATAAAAGTACCTGCTTATGAAACCTTCAGAAAAGCAAAGCAAGAGGTAACTGAAGAGTTAAAAGAGTCCTTGCGACTAGAAGAATTTAAACCACGTGTATTGAGTTCTTTTGTCCGTAACAAGTTGATCGATCAAGTATATTTCCCACTAATAGGTGATAATCTTGCCAAACAATTAGGTACGGTAGGTGATACAAAACGTACCGATCGCATGGGTTTATTGCTACTCATATCACCACCAGGTTATGGTAAAACAACCTTGATGGAATATGTGGCAAACCGATTAGGCTTGATATTTATGAAAATAAATGGTCCAGCGATAGGTCATGAAATTACATCAGTAGATCCTGAAGCAGCAACTAATGCAGCAACGAGAGAAGAACTTAAAAAGCTGAATCTTGCTTTTGAAATGGGTGATAATGTGATGTTATATCTAGATGATATCCAGCACTGTAATCCTGAGTTTTTACAGAAGTTCATCAGCCTGTCCGATGGTACTCGTAAAATTGAAGGAGTCTATAATGGAAAGCCTAAGACCTATGATTTACGCAGCAAGAAGTTTTGCGTGATTATGGCTGGTAACCCATATACAGAAAGTGGTGATAAGTTCCAGATTCCAGATATGCTTGCCAACCGTGCCGATATTTATAATCTAGGTGATATTATAGGTGATACGGCTCATTTATTTGAGCTGAGTCTCGTAGAAAATGCACTGACTAGTAATCCCGTATTGCAACAATTAAGTAACAAGCATTTTGATGATGTGTATGCGCTTATAGATCGTGTTCAAAACGGAGCAAGTGATAATGAGTTGAAAGGAAATCACAGCAATCAAGAAATAGCAGATTATATAGCTGTACTTGAGAAGGTATTAAAAATACGGGATACCGTTCTTAAAGTGAACCAGACCTACATCGCAAGCGCAGGAATGGAAGACACTTACCGTACCGAGCCTAGTTTTAAACTACAAGGTTCTTACCGTGATATGAATAAACTGGTCGCTAAGGTAGTTCCTATAATGGACGATAAAGAGTTGCAAACGCTCTTATTATCACATTATGAAAGTGAATCACAAACCTTAACTAGTGCTGCTGAAGCCAACCTGTTGAAGTATAAAGAACTCGTCAACACCATCACTACAGAAGAGCAACAACGATGGGAAGACATCAAAGGGATTTTTGCCAAGAACAATAAGCTTAGTGGCCTAGGTGGACAAAATCAGATGTCTCAAGTCCTGAGTCAAATGATGGATTTTACCGAGAATCTAGAAGGCATTAAAGAAGTGTTGAGGAAAGGGCTTAGTAAGTAATATATATGAAGCTAAGACCACTTAAAGTATTGTTTTATAGCTTGTAATCAATAATTTACGAATGATTGATAATAGAAATGCTAAGAGAATAAAAACCTCTTAGCATTTTTTTTTGCTTTAAATATTCTTGAATAGCATATGTTAAAGGTGTAATTTTCGCAAAAATATCAATTCATTGAAGAAAACATTACTTTGCTATTCTATCCTATGTACAGCTTTTATTAAACTAGGTTATAGCCAGACCAAGACACCAACAACGTCTCAAAAAATTGATACTGTTTACATTAAGTCTGCACGTATTTCTACTACAGCACAAAAATTACCTGCAGCGGTATCTGTTTATCAAGCAACAGATGATGATGCAACAAGACAGCAACTTTCTCTACAAGAATACACACAACAGACTCCAGGTGTTTTTACTCAAAATGCCAATAATTTTGCTCAAGATTTAAGGGTTTCTATGCGTGGATTCGGTGCGAGATCTGCTTTTGGGATACGTGGAATAAAATTAATAGTAGATGGGATTCCTGAAACTACACCAGATGGTCAAGGACAATTAGACAATCTTAACTTGGGGATTATAGACCGTATAGAGGTTTTAAAAGGACCTAGTTCAAGTTTATATGGTAATGCTTCAGGTGGTGTTATCTCTATTCAAACTATAGATCAGGTAGAAAAGCCTTTCTCTACCTGGAAAGCAACTGCCGGATCTTATGGGTTTCAAAATTTACAAGCTACAGCTGGAATTACTACTGGAAAAGCAACTTATATATTCCATGGTAATTATGTAAAGTCAGATGGATACAGAGATCAAAGTGGTTTTGAACAATATAATGCTAACGTAAAAGCTAATTTTAAATTAAGTGAGAAGTTTACTTTAAAGGCTTTACTTAATTATAGTGATTCTCCACAAGCTGATGATGCAGGTGGTATCAATTTAGCCTCAGTAGAAGAAAACAGAAGACAAGCAAGAGACCGAAATGTACTTTTTCAAACAGGAGAAACGATCCAACAATTTAAAGCTGGACTAAGTGCGATCTGGAATATCAATACAAATACCACTGCAGAAGGTTATTTGTTTTATAACAATAGACAGTTTGAAGGACGATTGCCTTTTGAATTTGGAGGTCTGATCGATTTAGGAAGGGATTATGTAGGGCAAGGTGCAAACATCACTTATTCAAAAGGGAAAAACACTTTAAAAGCAGGATATGATTTTGGATATCAAAATGACGATAGACAACGTTTCAGAAATCTAGAAGGTATAAAAGGTGAGCAAACTCTTGATCAAAAAGAGCGTTTTACAAGCCTAGGTATATACGTTACCGACCATTTAGAGCTTGATAAATGGTATCTTACTGGAGGAATTCGTTTTGATTATAACAAACTTACTGCAGTAGATGAGTTTTTAGACAATGGTGACGATTCTGGTGACATCACATTAAATTCTTTAAATCCTAGTATAGGTGCTAGTTACGCTTTCGCGAAAGCGCACAACGTATATGCAAACATTGCTACAAGTTTTGAAACTCCTGCATTATCAGAGTTATCTGCAAACCCTACTGGTGATCAAGGCTTCAATGAAAATATAGAAGCGCAAAAAGCTATTAACTATGAAGTAGGAATTAAAGGAAAACTAGCAAAAGGATTAAGTTATCAAACGGCTATTTTTTACATCGATACAGAAGATGATTTAGTCCCATTTGAATTGGCTGCTTTTCCAGATCGTACTTTTTATAGAAATGCAGGAAAAACTACACGTAAAGGTATAGAAGTTGAAGGAGCATATGCTTTTACAAAAGCATGGTCACTTACTGCTGCTTACACATTATCTGAATTTAAATACAGTGACTTTGTGGTAGATGATGTAAACTTTGATGGTAATTTATTACCTGGTATTCCAAAACACTTAACAAACATAGGATTACAATATCAGTCTGAAAAAGGCTTTTTTGCTACCGTCCAAGCATCACTAGTAGGTAAGCAATATGCAAATGATAGTAATGAAGCTACTGTTGATGGATATGAAAATATCAATTTTAGAACTAGCTATAGTTTTACCTATAAGAAGATTGGGATAAAACCTTATGCTGGTTTAAACAATATACTTGATCAAGAATATACAGATAACGTAAGGATTAATGCTTTTGGCTCACGTTTTTTTGAGCCTGCTCCAGGTATTAATGGTTATGGAGGTATAGAGGTACGATTTTAAATAGCCTTGCTAGATCTTATTTTAAATCAAAAAAAATGCCGAGAGAATGAGATTCACTTGGCATTTTTAATATAATTAATTTCTATCAGTTATTTAAAGAGCTTCTATTTGTTGTGTAGCTTTTGCAATACTTTCTTCTCTATTTACATTGGCGAGATCTGCTGCAATGAAAGTGACATCTGTAATGCCTAAAAAGCCTAAGAAAGTTCTAAGGTATGGAGTTACAAAGTCTACCTCACTTCCTACAGGAGTACCACCAGTAGAAACGACTACGTATGCTTTTTTATCTTTCAATAGACCTACAGGACCTTCTGGAAGGTAGTTGAAACTAATTCCTGCTCTAGAAATTAAATCGATATAAGTTTTTAAACCTGCAGTAACACCAAAGTTATACATAGGTGCTGCGATAATGTAAGCATCTGCTGCGGCAAATTCTAGTGCTAGTTCATTACTACCTGCGACTGCTGCTTTTTGAGCGTCTGACTGTTGATCTGCCGGTGTGAAATAACCCATGTAACGGTCTTGGCTACCTAAGGTAACTTTATCGTCATAGTAAAGATCTCTTTTACTAGTTATTTCATGTCCTTGAGATTCTAATTTATTTTGCAACACATCAAGTAGTCCACGACTTACACTCGCTTCTTTTAACGGACTGCTATCTATTCTAAGTATATTCATAATGTTGTAGGTATAATATTTGTACGTACAAATAAAAGAATTAATGATTAAAACAAAAAGAAAATGTTTGTTAAAAATTAACGGTAATAGATTTCTAAAACAACTATTTCCCTCTATGAGTTCTCATTTGCTGATAGAGGGAAGAGATTCTTTTTAGACAGCTTTCAACATATTTAAAAGATCATTTTCTGTATCTTTTCCCTTGTTCTTGTTGTACCAGTTTTGTAGTTCTTCTTTAAATTCTGGAGAGAGGACACCTTTTGTTGCTTTTTCATCTGCAACTAATTGTGTAGCCGTCGTAGGTCGTGGTCCCCATGTAGTAACTGGTAAACCTGTCTCTTTATTTATTAAAATAAGCTTTGCTATAGAACGACCTCCATTAGTTAGAAACTCATCCATTAAATCTAGATTATCATCCCTTAAAACGACTCTTAGATCTACACCTGCAGCTTGCGCCACTTTATTCATCATAGGCATCGTTTGTGCAGCATCACCACACCAGCTTTCTGTAATGATTAAGAAATACACTTCTTTATCAAATGCCGATAAGAACTCTTGATTTTCGGGAAGAATCTTCATGGTCTTATCCAGACGTTTCATACGCTGGTTGTTAAGCATCGTATAATTAGCTAGCGCTTCAGTAACCTCAGCACCTGTGTTGGTATTGTTCTCGGTATGTGTTGCTACTAGATCACGATATTCTTGATAAGAAATTGAATTATCTGTAGCTGTTTTTATGATTTGTTGTAATTCCATGGTACAAAAGTAACGCAGTAAGTAGTATTGAAAAGGTGATAAAAGTCACAAGCTATGTTACATTATTCCCTGAGACTACATCTAGTCATTAATTTACCAATTCTAACGTGGCGTTGTAAATGCTTTTATTTTCCATTTTTGCTTTAAGATAAGCATAGAAACTCATGATAAAAATATCTTCTCGATCTACTGTTTTATAGGTAAATGCAGCAGTGACTTTATTTTTAAAAGAATCTTCTGTAATATGAAAAGGATGTTCAAAGTATAAACGTAATAAACTCATAAACGTCAGCACACGATCTTCTTTTAACTCGAGCAAACGCGATCTAAATTTCTTTTTAAAACTACGCATCTTGGATTCAACCAAATCTGGCTGATTGAGTTCCATATAAATCAATATTTCTAAAACATTTTTCTTGAGCACCCACAATAGATTTTCCTTTTTTTCATAAAACACATCGCTATGCATAAATGAATTTATAACACGTCTCGCCTCCTGAGGTTGCTCTTGTTGAAATAAAAATGTGGCATGTGCCAGTCGTATTCTTAAAGAATTTTTTTTAAAGCTACTCACCTCTTCTATCGCCTTTGCGGCATTACCTGTATAATTATAATTGAGCGCTTTGAGAAGTAATACACGCTCTTCAAATTGTTTTTTGAACCTCCCTTTTTGTTTTATGATCTCTAGATCTAACTCGTTTATTAATAATTGAGACCTATTAAAATCTTTGTTTCTAAAACAAGAACCAGCAATGAGGTATAATATCTCACAATGGTAATACAAATGCTTTGCCGCCTGCTGCTTTTTCAACTCTACTATATCATAGATGTGATTTATAAAAATAGAAACCCCAGCATAGTCAGACTTTAAAGTTGCCGCTTCTGTAGCGATATTCATTAATTGATATAGAGATTTAAAAGAAAGGTGTTGATCTATAGAAATTTGGAAAAGATCTAACTGTGTTTTAATGACCTTATAAACATTTACAGGATGTGTCTTTAATGCTTTTTGCACCGTTGCATAGGCCATCACCAGTCTAGATTCTGCTAGATATCGTTTTTCATTTTCTTGATAAGCTTTTATCGTTTCTTCTAACGACATCACATCATTTAAATGCGCATATTGAACCTGAGTATAATAAATCTCTTGCAGGACTACATAAGATTCTAACGCAATAGCCATAGAAGCGGCCTTTTTAAGCGTTTTAAAACCTAATTTATACTGTTCACGCTCTAAGAATATACGAGCTGCTAGAACCAGTTTAAAAAGCTGCATCTCTTCTTGTGACTCACTGGCAAAACCATTTATAGCTATAAAATCTATAAGGCTCTCTTTTAAACGGTTTTTGAGAGCGTGCAGGGCGTTTTTATTAGGTTTTCCATAGATTTTTATATCGAGATCTACTCTTGCACCTTGTTGTATGAATTGGAATAATGCTATGTTCTTTACATCGGTACGTTGGTTTCTCGCTTTCGCGAAAGCGAGAAAAGCACTCACCTCATCGCTATTAAATGAATTAATAAGCCTAATTAAATCGTTCATATAAAAAACTTAATCTGTTGTTTTACTGCAGTCTATGCTTAACTAAATACTTTTCAATCGTATGAATTGGGTAAAAGTAGGTTATTTACAAGTACGAACTCATCACATATTTGCAGCATCAAAACAAAACAACATGGAAAATCAAGTTAATTACAACACCGAAAAAAAAGAAGTTAAAACAACAGAAGCATTTACTGGTAAACCGACAGCAGCATTTATAGCCGCATCGTGGACAGCACTGTTAGTAGGAATGGTTTCTTACTGTATAGGGTTATGGAATGCAGAGATGTTGCTCAATGAAAAAGGGTACTATTTTGTGATCCTGCTCTTCGGTTTATTCTCTGTAATATCAGTGCAAAAAGCCGTGAGAGATAAACAAGAAGGCCTGGCCGTGACCGATATGTATTACGGTATAAGCTGGTTTGTCACCATCGCATCTATCGTACTGCTGGTTATAGGGTTGTGGAATGCAGACTTACTTTTAAGTGAGAAAGGATTCTATGGAATGTCCTTTTTGCTAAGTCTTTTTGCTTCTATAGCCGTGCAAAAAAACACCAGAGATGTCAAGTTTCTTGATGGGAATTAGAAAGAGGCAAAATGATTAACGATTGGAGATTAACGATATCAGATTTTTGATTTGTTTACTCTGATGTAAACATCCTTTGTCCTAAAAGACATTTCTTTAAATTGAAACTAAAATAATATGTAGGATTATTCTAATCTAGAATTAAAAAATAATGAAACGACTTAACAAAACCGGCTTGTGCCTAATGACGAGCCTGTTTTGATGACAGAAACGACCTTTTCACAATGAAGAGGTCGTTTTTTACTTTACACTTCTCATCTAGAAATTAGACAATGCCAAGACAAATACTTGGCATGTCAATTTTAAAAAGCTTTAATTCGTAATACCATAGAGCGATTTTAGTATTACTATTTCGCTGGAGTTGTTTAGATCTACAAAATAATCCAGCTGCCATTTTTGAGTACGTATTGCAGTAGCGTTTAATGGAGTATCCCAAGATGGATATACACGTATCGCTCTTTTACCTTCTTTTTTACTTGTTGAGATAATTCCCTTCTTAATAAGAATAGATTTAGGAAATACGAACTGCCCTAATTTAACTTCAGTTCTTACATTGACCACAAAATAATCAAAAGAGTCTGTGTCATCAAATGGTGCTATAGGTCCAGCTCCTTGACGTTTCCAGAAGGTCACAAACTGACCTGTTTTTTTAGGAGTGATTTTAGAACTTCTGGAAATAATTTTTAATTCGTTAAGTTGAAAGGTACAGGCTTCGTATTCTTTGCTTTCTTTCTCTTCTTGATAATGAGATAGCTTGAGACCGCAATTATCGTAGATGTCTTCTTTAATTTGTTTGAAATTTTTATTCAATCTAATTGTATTTATCTATTCATATGTGCGGACTTAAGTCCTCACCTATGAATAAAATTTCTCTTTTTATACCAGTTGAAATCGCTTTCCAGGCAAAGGTTTAACGACACCTTTTAACTCCATGCTCATGAGTAAAGAGGCTACTTTATGGACTGGTATGTTTATTTTAAGAGCAATTAAATCTAGTAATTCTTCTTTGTGTTCTTTCAGGTAGCGGTAGATCAATTTTTCGTCTTCAGTAAGTTCTACAAAGAGCTGTTTTTGCACCGCTACGTCGCGTTCTTTCCATCCTAGAATGTAGGGAACATCGGCAGTTTTTGTGAGCATGTGTGCTTTAGACTGTTTTATCAACTCGTTACAACCTATGGCATATTTATCATTCACACGACCTGGAACTGCAAACACCTCTCGATTGTAACCGCAAGCAAGGTCTGCAGTGACTAGTGAACCACCTTTTGAAGCGCTTTCTATAACCACCGTCGCCTCACTCATTCCTGCGATGATTCTATTTCTACCCAAGAAATTCTTGCGATCAAAGTTATCTGTATGCCAAAAATCGGTAATAAAACCACCGTTTTGCAACATCTCTTCATTGTGCGCGGCATGATTGCGTGGATAGGTTTGATTTAATCCATGTGCCATGATCGCAATGGTCTGTAAACCGTGTTCTATCGCCATTTTGTGCGCTAGAATATCGACTCCATAAGCATAACCACTAATTATGATAGGTTTTAAAGGTGCTATCTCTGCAATAAATTTTTCTAAAAACGCAGCTCCATTACTCGTAATTTGTCGTGTACCGACTATACTCAGCGTGTATGGATTATCGAGGTTTATCTTTCCTTTTTCAAAGTAGATGATAGGTCCATCTACACAATATTTTAACCGCTCTGGATAATCTTCATTATAATAAACACGGTACTTTATTTTATTCTCTTCTATAAATTCCAGCTCCTTTGCTGCTTTTGCAAACAGACCGTCTTTGTTTCTTATAAATTGAGCCTTCTTCTCTCCTATTCCTTCTATTGCTGCGATATCCTTGTATTGCTGTTCAAAAACTCCAGTCGCGTTACCAAAGGTTCTGATCAACCTTTTGGCCATAATATCACCTATTAACGGTGCTTTTTTGAGTGCTAGTAAAGAAAGAAGTTCTTGTTGGTCCATGTAGGGCTAAGGTAAAATATTTGGTCATTAAACCGATGAAATTACAAAGGATTCCTTTTTTAATTATGTAGATGATTATATTCGTCTTTCAAACATGAAATATACTACTCAAGTAAAACTATATAATTCAAACTATATTTATGTTCTTTAATTCTATAGATTTTGCTATTTTCTTTCCCATTATATTCATTTTGTACTGGCTTGTTGCAAAGCATACTACTTATCGAAATATATTAATACTAACCTCTAGCTATATTTTTTATGGTTGGTGGGATTGGAGATTTTTAATTCTTATTTTATTCAGCTCTGTAGTAGACTATATTCTCGGTCTACTCATCCATAATTCTATAAAACCTGATAGACGTAAATTACTGCTTATCATTAGTCTTTGTACAAACCTTGGTTTGTTAGTTTACTTTAAGTACTTCAATTTTTTTATTGAATCTTTTAAAGAAGCTTATTCTCTTTTTGGAAATCAAATAGAAGTCTCTACTTTAAACATTATACTACCTGTAGGAATAAGTTTCTATACTTTTCAAACCTTGAGTTATACAATTGATGTGTATCGAGAGAAATTAAAACCTACTAAAAATGTTCTTGCTTTCTTCTCATTTGTTACTTTTTTCCCTCAGCTGGTTGCTGGTCCTATAGAAAGAGCTTCTCATTTACTTCCTCAATTTTTAATAACTCATAAGTTTGAATATAACAAGGTGAAATCTGGGTTGTTATTGATACTTTTTGGATTATTTAAAAAAATGGTTATTGCAGATAGAGCAGCCATATTAGTAAATCAAGTCTTTAATAATCCAAGTGATCATTATGGTGTAGAAGTTATTATCGCTTCAGTTATGTTTGCCTTTCAAATATATTGTGATTTTTCTGGTTATTCTGACATAGCAATAGGCGCATCAAGAATGTTAGGATTTGATTTGATGAAAAATTTTGATAGTCCTTATTTCTCAAAGTCGATCACTGAATTTTGGCGTAGGTGGCATATCTCTCTGTCCACCTGGTTTAGAGATTATGTTTATATCCCTCTAGGAGGAAGTAAAAAGGGATCTATTAGAATGTATTTTAATCTCTTTTTAGTCTTTCTCATTAGTGGTTTATGGCATGGTGCTGCTGCTACATTTATCGTTTGGGGAGCATTTCATGGAATACTTATCGTGATAGAAAAATACACCAGCGATTTTAGAATTAAAATTAAACAGTTTCTGGGATTATCAAAGAGTAACATTTCTAACAAATTATTTTATTCTTTTATTACCTTTTCACTAGTAACTGTAGGATGGATTTTCTTTAGAGCTAACAATATGCCAGAAGCTTTGCAGTTAATAAGCACTATATCACTGGATAATTACTTCATCATATTTACAGATGGCCTATATGAACTAGGTCTTGATAGAAATGAGTTTATAGCTTTGATCATAGCAATAATCGCTCTATGTGGATTTGAAATTTTTCATAAAAGAAAAAATGCTGTATCTATTCTAAATCAACAACCTATGGTGTTTAGATGGATAGCCTACTTGTCCCTAGTAATGATGGTGATAATCTATGGTGTATACGGCGATCAAGATACTTCTCAATTTATTTATTTCCAATTTTAAAATTATGAAGCAGTTTTATATTAAATCCGTTGTTCTTTTAATTTTATTAATCATTACTATTAAAATAATAGATCAACTGATAGTCCATGAAGAATTACTGCATTATACTAATTCTAAAGTATTTGAAAGTGGTGAAGATATTGATTTTATGATGTTCGGGAATTCATTATCACAGCGATCTTATAATAGCGAGATCATTGACTCCGTATTCAATTCTAATAGTATATGTTTAGGTAGCTCTGCACAACAGTTTCTTATTACTAATGAAATAATTAAAAAAGTGGTGCGAACTAAAAAAAGCCATCCAAAAAAGTTGCTAGTAATTAATATAAGCCCTAATCAATTTAGAACTACCGGTGGAGACACTTGGTCTTTTTTACAACAAGCGGCGCTAGACGAAGTAGATTATAGTAGTGATTATTTTAATATCTTATCAACATTATTTGAACCTAAGGATTATCCTAAAGCGTTAAGCAGCACGATACGATTTCATAAAAACTTAGGTGAAGAAATTGGCTCTTCTCAAAGCACACTAGAATACTACAAAGAAATCGATGCTGATGGTTTCAGTTTTAACGATGAGCACATACTTAGTTACAGTCAAAAAATAGGAAAAAAAGATTTTCTCAAAAAGGCCGAACAGTTTAAAAATGAAGTTATCACTTCTAAAGTGACGTCATTAGGCATTAAAAATGAAAAAATACTTTTAAATATCATCAAAGAATGTAAACGCAATAAAATAAAATATCTCTTTCTAACACCACCAGCAATAAATATGGTTTATAACTCTGAGGACTATGGGAAGTTCAGGTATTTAGAACAGTTATTTAATTCTCAAAATGCTCCTTATTTAAATACAAATCAATACATTGAAAACATAGGGTTGACTTTAGAAGATTATTCTGATTATTCACATTTGAATAAAGAGGGTAGTAAAAAGTTTACTAATTTTCTGGTAACTTATCTAAAAAGAGCCTTTAATCTTCAACCTAATATAGATACTTATAATAATGAAAAGGTTATACTACCTACAAAAGGGGAAGTCATATATGTAGCAAAAGCTACAGACCTTTTAAAAATACATTCTAACTTTGAACAGACTCAAGATAGCCTAGAGAATGGAGCTATTTATAAGTTAGAAAGAAATAGTATCACTCACCCAAGCTATCTTTCTAATAAGCCTTTAAGGATTGATCCCAATAAATATTATAGAGCTACCATCCTTGTGAAAAAAGCTAAAAACAGTGATCTTTTTGCCCTAAGATTACAATCTACATATCCTAATAGAGTAGATGCGGTCTTTGATCTTAAAAAGAACAAGCTCAAAGAAGTACTCACTTATACAGACAAGTTTACTTTTTCTAAAGCACAAATACAGGATCTAGATAATGGATGGTATCGATGCACGGTAAGCGTAAGTATCAACGATACTAGATTATCTATTATACTAGGGCCTAGTGAATCAAATACAAAAAGCCCGATATGGGAAGCAGCAACTCCTATTAAAAATGATGTCTATATAATTCCTTCCAGCCTTACTATTGAAAAGTATGAATAGGTTTTATTCCTACTTATGAAGTGCAACAAGTAAGGTGAAAACTCGCTTACTACAATTTGTATAATTCTAACAGCCATTTACTTAAAATTTCCTCCCGGGAGAAATGTATCATCACATAATTACGGGCGTCCTTACCTATTAAATGACAAAGTTCCTTGTCGCCACGCCATTTTTCTAACTCGTCTATTGCAGTTGGTATGTCTGGATTTGAAAAGTAAAGACCTGCATTTGCATTCCTCATAACTGTTTTTACCTCACTTGCTGCATTTCCTAATACTAACGATGGCTTCTCGCTAGCCATCATTCCTAATAATTTTGAAGGCATTACCGTATCGAGCACTTCTGTCTTTTGAAATAAGAAATGAGCATCTGCACTACAAAGTAAATCTGATAATTCTTCAAAAGGTACTGGATCGTAGAAATTGATGTTTTCTTGTTGAATGTTTTCTTTTAATTGCTGGTATTTTGCACCAGCACCTACTATAATAATGTCATAGAACTGTTGTGGTAACGCTTTCGCGAAAGCGATAAAATAATCCCAATCCTGCTTATCACCTACATTACCACTATAAAGAAGTTTAAATTTATCACTTTTAAGATAATCGTGCTGCTTTGACGTAGCTGGATTTACCTGACTCTCATCAATCCAGTTGGGTAAATAATAAGTAGGCTGGCTAGTTTTGGACTTTAACTTATCAATCATGTTATGACTGATCGTGCTTATAACATTTGCTTTATTGAAAATGCGACGTTCAAGACCAAATAAAAATTTAAAAATAAACTTTTTACCACCACTAGAAAGTCCTGATTGCAATGCTGCGTCAAATTCAAAATCCTGAATATGAATCCAGTTTTGAGCCTTGTGTTTTCTAGCATGGTAATTACCTAACCAGGCGCTAGCTGTAAACGGCACGATAGAAATTACAAGGTCTGTATGCTTAATCTTTCTCAGGTTGAAGAAACTCCCTTTAGTAAAACTTAAAATATGAATTACACGCTTTAAAAACGTAGGTTCTTCTGGCACGTACTGTTTGTAACGATACAATTTTGCTCCTTTATGATCTTCTTGAATGTAGTTAGGCCTATCTCGATATTCCTGAGCGATTTTCCATTGTGGATAATAAGGAAAGGCTGTAATGACGTTTACTTGTGCACCAGCATCAATTAGTGCTTCTACCATTTGAGTAGAATACAAACCTATTGCAGTATCTTCTGGTGCATAGTTAAGACCTATGAATGTGATGTGTTTCTTATTTAAATTCATCATGGCAAATTATAGGTAAAAGCTTCTCTCCAAATTCCTTGATAGTGAAGTTTTTCGCCATGTTTTTATTGTACTTTTTCACACTATCTACTTTCTCTTTGTTTAAAATTGCGCTTTCCATTAATAGTGATAAATCATATGACGTTACTGGCCATAATAAATCACCATTTTTATCAGAAAAAATATCTGATATTCCCGGTACGTCTGAAGCAATTACATAACAATCACTTGCAAATGCTTCTAAAATGGCTAATGGTTGTCCTTCATGTTCATTAAGTGTAGGTAAACAAAAAATGTCAGCTTGTTGAAAAAGATTTGCTTTTTCAGCACCGTTTACCTTACCATAATAGGTAACAAATTTTAAACGCTCCATCATTTCCATAATTTCTGGATGATCTTGTGATGGTATTCCTGCAACGGCAACATTAATTGAGTGTTTCTTGCTTACTATTTCAACAGCTTCAAGGAAAGGGATGATACCTTTAGCCGGGAGAAGATTGCTCAAAAACAAGATATTTGAATCTTTATTAAGAGTTTCTTTCTTATAGCTATGCGGTTCTAAACTTATAAAGTTATGTAATGTCACAATTTTTTCTGCACTTAAAAAAGGGATGAAATTATGTTTTAGTGATTTTGATAAAACAATTGCTTTATCAAACCTTTGAAGAGTAAATCGAGCTAAGGCTTTTTTAAATTTAGAGAATTGTGCGTAGTTTTCTTTTAATGCATTACCATGGAGATGGACTATTTTCTTCTTTCGCAATAGCGAAGCCATAATAACAAAAGGTGCGTACTTAATAACACCCAAAAAGGACTGACCTATGGTACAATAAATCACATGTGAGTTGAATATTTTATAAATTTCTAGATAAATAATGAATATCTTCAATTTATACCATTTCCATTTTCCTATGGAATTATCTAGCTCACGATTAATTTCCATATCAATCGTTCTAACACTATGATTGCTTTTTTCTAAAAGATGTTTTACCGTAAGATTTGCAAGGTTGAGGCCAGTGATAGGATTTGGGAATGGCCCTATAATTAACACCTTTTTATTTTTGTCCATGGTAAGTTATCTTTTCTACATTTGAATAATTAAATAAAACAAAGAGTATTAAAGTAATAAAACTTACATAAACGACACCATCTTCTCTTTCTAAGATATTCTCGGATAACATTACTAATGTATAAAAAACGAGAATTGCAATTACTAAATAAGATTTTGAGAAAAGAGATCTAATAAACAGATATAACAAGAAAAGTAAATAACAAAAAAGCCCAAGAAATCCACTTCTTAATATGATACTTAAGAATTGATTATGTGAATTATATTTACTTTTTAATAATTCATGATTTTTAGATTCGTAACAGTCCAACAACTTCCCCCTAGTGTCACCAACTCCAAAGCCAAATAAACCAGCATCTGGCACTAATTCCTTTCCACAATCATAAATAATTAATCTAATGTTTGTTGAAGTAAGTTCTGTTTTATTAGCATTATTAATATTCAGTAATTCTGAAAACTTCCTATTAACTTTAGGTTGAAATATAATCACAGACGTCAAAATAGCAGTCAAAATTGAGAGTATTAAAACAATTTTTCTATTCTTCAACGCAAGCACCAAATATGCTGATGATATAACCATAGATATGATAGGCCCTTTTTTAATTAAAATAAGCATAAAGCATACTATAAGTATATCGCATAAGATTATAAGTAATAATTGCCATCTATTAAAATCAACTTTATGTAATAAATACAGAGATATGATTATTGATACAGCACCATGCATACTCATATATATAGGATGTATGTTATACGGGCCTAAATCTTTATTGATTACAGTAGGAAAATGTTGAACAAGTGAATACCCATAATGATCTATGAAGATTAAGAAAAAAACAATAAATGTTAATAAAACAGAAATTGCATATATCCCTAAGAGGTAATGGATTTTATTCCTAAGTCTATTTATAACATCTTTGGAAAGCAAACCTGCTATTATTGGAAAAACCAATAAAGGTAATCCAGTACTAAGTTTTTTAAGCCCTAAGTCTATATTATCCGTCCAGAACATACTTAATAAATAAGTGAGGTAAAGTGAGGAACCTAAAAATATAAGTTTGACATTAATATTTTTATTTACTTTGGAACTGAAATAGCTAATTATAACAGTTATGACTAACAATGCCATAAGTACATTTCTAAGGAAATTTGGTAATAATGGAAATGCAAAAGCTATAAAACAAAGATAATAGATAAGATTTTCTGTTTTATTTTCAGACATATTTTTTGTTAATCGTTTTAATTTAAATAATGGAAATACTTAATCAAATTTAGACGATTATATAGATTTATTAGCATGTTTTCAAATATTAGAATCATTTGTAATTAACGATACTTAATATTTGTATTATTATAGACCTTATAAAGTCAATCAAGTTTTAATAAAAGACACTATATTTTATTAACGTTTGTCACAAAAGAATAATATTGTCAACTAGCATATCTTTGATTTAAACTATTAATGTGAATAATGAAAAAGATGAAAAAACTAGCGTATGCGGTAATGGCTCATGATGATCCCATTCATTTAAATAAAATCATAAATGCTCTTAATTATAATGCAGATTTTTATATACACATAGATCTGAAATCTGATATCAAGAGTTTTCATGATTTGATCGATAGGGAAAATGTCTTTTTTATTAAGGATAGAGTATCTGTTGCTTGGGCTGGGATTACAATGGTAGATGCATTAATGAACCTGATAAAAGATGTTTTAAAAAGTGGCAACGATTATTCTCATGTTGTTTTTAAGACAGGAACATGTTATCCCATAAAAAATGTACAAAATATCTATAGAGAATTGACTTCTAATCCAGAAAAGGAATATATAAACTTTATTGATATGAAAGATAGTCCAGAACATTATAGTAAACTAGTATACCAAAAATGGTTTAGAGAACCATTATTTAATTATCAAGGCAAATTTTTAAAAACAATAGATAGAGGCCTACGATTTTTACTCAATCAATTGAAACTTAAAAATTATTGGAATGAAGAGATAGTTCCATATACAGGACATACCTGGTGTGCCATCACAATGAATTGCTGTGAATATATTTACAATTATCATGAGAATAACCCTTGGTTCAGGGAGATGAATAAATTTACCATGGCTGCTGATGAGCACTACTTTCATACCATAATTGGTAACTCTAAATTTAAGGATTTTTCTCAAGGAAAAAGTGAGTATAAAGGTAGAGGTTTGTATCAATACACAAGTATTTACCTAATTGACAAGTCATTAACTAAATGGTATGACTTAAATGACTGGGAAGAAATATCAAACTCAGATAAGTTTTTTGTTCGAAAAATTAGTTCCAAAACAGGTAGTAGTTTGATAGATAAAATAAACACTGAAATTCTAGGGGTTAGTGA
This sequence comes from Nonlabens sp. Asnod2-A12, assembly GCF_045063745.1. NCBI lineage: Bacteria > Pseudomonadati > Bacteroidota > Flavobacteriia > Flavobacteriales > Flavobacteriaceae > Nonlabens > Nonlabens sp. Asnod2-A12. The sequence goes on from NZ_JBEFOB010000003.1 coordinate 2,186,614, forward strand.
AAAAATTAGTTAAATATTTTTTTCACTTTTGCAAATAAGAAAAAATCTATAAATTTTTCCACGAGTGTAGGTAGTATATAGATACTAATAATAGCGCCACCTAGATAACTCATCCCGTTAGTAAAATCTCCTCTTAATAGCATTAATAAATGCATAGCAAAGTATATAGCTGAACATTTTTTTAATAGGTTGCTAGAAAGCAACCAATTTTTAAAAAAGAAAATGGCGTAGACTAAGAAAAAGGAAAAAATCACTAGGCCAAACATCCCGAAATTATCATAAGCTTCAGAAATAAAAGGATTAGAAAGATTAGTAAAATTAAAACCATATTCATCCCTGAGTGTGTTTCCTACTACTAATCCTGATGAATATGGCTTAGATGTCCATATAGCTCTAGGAACAAAGAAGAATAGGCCACTAAGCATTTGATAACCATAATTAATACCTTTATTAGAAACATGTTCTATTACTACTCCTATGTTCAAAAAGGCATCATAATTAAGACTATAATATCCATTTGTCAACACACCTTTATCTATTTCTGAAAACAATAAAGAAGGTTTAGATATAATTTGTGAAAAACCATAATCTATATGTGTAAGTAATTGAGCAACAGGAAAACCTACCATCATAGCAAGAAAAATCATCGCCATGATTTTAGTGTTTGAGTTAATTAAGCGAGGAATAAATAAAAATATTAAAATGAAAATAATAGGTCCTAATTCATGCCTTTTAGTAACTAAAGGATTTTTAAAAAATAATAAAAGGATAAAGAAAGAAAATAACGCAAACCACAATAAAATTTTAGTGTCTATCTTTTGAATGCCTTTTAAAGCTTTGGCTGTTAGAATTACTCCAGATAAAGGAAATACTAAAAGAATCTTAGATTTAAAAAGAATCTCGACTACTGAGGCTTCTAAGGGTTGCCATGACGGTCTATTTAATTCATCAATAATAAATTGAAACTGGGTAATAAATATTATAAGAGATATAGCGAGCCAAACAAATACAGTTATAGGAGTAGTTCGTCTAGAGATACTATCCTTGAGAATTTGTGTGTTTTTTGAAATATTGAATAAGCTAGAGAACTTTAAATAGAAAACAAAAAAAGAAATGTTAAACAAAATTATAAGAAATAATGTCTTGATTATTAGAGGTTCCTTATATGGGAATTTATGAATGAAAATATTTGGAGTATTAGGGTCTACTAATTCTGTTATTTGTGACATAGGTGCTACTAAAAAAAACAGATAGTTGAAAACTAAGAATGTAGACAGAAATGGGCTATAACCCTTTTCATAATATATGTGAAACCATAACATTGAGGTTAACACGGCAAAATGAAGGGTAAAAAGAAGGAATATGAAAGAATTATTAGGCGTAAAGCTATAGAAATGAAAAAAGCTTAACACTAAATAAAAAATAAAGAATATGTCTTTCCACTTCATCAGTTTAAATAATCTAAAAATGGTTGAGCCATTCTCTCTATACTGTATTTATTTTTACATTCGACTAATATCTCTTCACGTCTATTAATCCAGTAATTTTTGTTCAAATATATATTTAATAAACATTCTTTGAAGTCTTTTATACTATCTGTTTCAAACGATATGGAATTAAGGTTTTCAATTGCAGCCTCAATTTCAGGGCTATGGCTTTCAGACCTACTAAAAACCATTGGAACTCCAAAGCTAAAACTTTGAATAATATTAAGACCTACATAGCCTGGAGAAACGCTTACTAAAGAATTATCATAATATTTTTTTAAATCATCATAAGTAAATAGTGGCTCTATTAATGCTACTCTATTATGTAATTTTTCTTTTAAAATATCTCTTTCTAAGAACTCTTTTTCTGGACCTGACCCTATAATAACTAAATTAACGTCGTCTGGCAGCTCAGGAAGTATTTCTTTAAATGTAAGATATAAAAAACGAATTTTTTTTTCTACTACTAATCTACCTACGTAAATAATATTTTTTTTATCAGTTGATATATCGGTAGACATCTGATGTTTAAAGTAAATAGCATTAGATGACGATTTAATATCCTTTTTAGTCATTTTCCCTTTTAATTCTTCTGCTTGACTCTCTGTATAAGTTATTATAGACGTAGCTAGAGTTCTCATAAAATGACGAAGGAACTCTGATTTTGAATTTTTACCAGATCTTGACCAGGCATGTCCCCATAAAACAGTTTTAAGATTAAAAAATTTCCTGATTATTAGAAATATCCATGCTGTAATATTTCTGGGATTAAGTTCAAATATTAAGACTTCAACTTTAAACAAAGTATACCATATTCCTCTATAGATTAAAAGCTTTCTTTTAAATAAATAGCTATTCTTTAATTCATGATTAACAATAAAATTTTTATCAGCTACCACAGTTTGGTCAAAAGAATCTTGACCAGAAAATATTGTTATTTTATCTTCTGGTTTACTTCTTAAGTATTCAAAAAAATTAACTCTGTAAGTCGGGATAAGATTTTGAAATATGATCATGAATTGTAATTTAACTAATCTTTCTTAAAAATGATTTTATCTAAGTAAACAAAAAGATAAGACGCTAATAGTACCATAAACAATTCACTAATTAAAAAGATCATTGCAGCGGCTTGAATGCCATATTTAGGAACAAATATGCTACTTCCTATTATAGAAATCACTGCTCCTAAGGATAGAACTTGTAGCCTGCGCTTAAACAATTTTCTTGCAGGCGCATATAAAGTAGCGTATAACATTGTTAATGAAGATGTAAAAGCTACTAAGGTCATCAATTTAAACCACTTGATATATACTTCAATCAAGTTATTTTTGAAAAAAGTAAGTAATATCCACTCTCCAAAGATAAATAGGGTTAATGATAAAATTAATCCAACAATCGCAATTATAGGAGCAAGTTTTTTTATTTCTTTGAAAATTACTGCATCGCTTTTCCTAGAAATATATGGATACAGTACCTGATAGATAGGCATAAAAACACTCTTAGAAGCAGTGATTAATTTCTCAAATATACTATAAACACCTACAATACTGTCGCCATAAAAATAACCTAGAATAAGGCCATTTGAAATGAGTCCAGAAATAGAGGTTATATTAGAAAGGGTGACACTAAAACTATCTCTAACAAAAAACATGAATTTAGGTACAATAATCATTTTGAAATTTGTGAATTTTAGTGCCAAAATAAAACTTACTATACCAGCCACTAAAAACCCTAACGAATTAAAGGCAGGTACAAAATAATAATCAGCTGTTTCTGTAACAAAAAAGAAAATACATAAGGTGAAAATTACTTTAGCTAGAACATTTACAATTGTAATAATTTGCATTTTTTCAATTCCTTGGAAAAACCAGACGGGAAAAATAGCTTGTCCAGCAACGACGCCATAGCTTAATAGATAAACCAACCAGTCTTCTCTAAATCTATCAAAAGAAAACACTACTACTAAAAGTAATAAAAACATTACGGTTAAAAGCAACATTCTAAACCAAATGATTGATGAGAAAAAATCAGAATAATCTTTCTTATTTTCTCTTAAAACAGCAATTTCTCTAGTGGCAGTAATATTAAAACCAAAGTCAGTAATAACTATACAGAAACTCATTATGTATTGAGCATACATAACTAACCCAAATTTCTCTAAGCCTATTCTCTGTTCTAACAATGGAATAATTAATAGTGGAAGAATAAAATTTAGACCTTGTAATATTGCTACGTAGATGTAATTTTTTGCAACAGTCTTATGGTCGGTGGTTAATTTAAACTTCATAATTTTTATTAATAATTACATCTTCAAATAAGCCGCATACATCATCTCCACACCTTTTTCAAGGTCTATCTCATGCTTCCAGCCTAAATCATGTAGTTTTGAAACATCAGTAAGCTTGCGTGGAGTACCGTCTGGTTTTGAGCTGTCCCAATTGAGATTTCCTTGATAACCTACAGTAGATTTAATCATCTCAGCGAGGTCTTTTATGGCTATATCTTCTCCTGTACCTATGTTAAGGTGCGTATTTCTTACTTCTTTATCATCACCTTTTACATGTGCAAAATCTTTGTTTTCCATAAGATAAACGCAGGCTTTTGCCATATCATGCGACCATAAGAATTCACGTTTAGGAGAACCAGTTCCCCATAGTGCGATGCCTTTTTCTGTGATACCGTTTTTTTGTAATTCCGCTTTCGCGAAAGCGTAACTATCAACACCTAAATCTTTACACAATTCTTGTTCTTTACCTTCCATAAGCAATTTACCTAGGTGCATTTTTCTAATCAATGCAGGAAGAACGTGAGATTTTTCAAGATCAAAATTATCATTAGGCCCATATAAATTAGTAGGCATCACTGATATGAAGTTGGTACCGTATTGCAAGTTATAACTCTCGCACATCTTTATACCAGCAATTTTTGCAACAGCATAAGGTTCGTTGGTGTATTCTAACGGTCCAGTAAGTAAACTATCTTCTGGCATGGGTTGTGGCGCCATTTTAGGATATATACAGGTACTTCCTAAGAACAACAATTTCTTCACTCCATTCAAATAACTGTGATGTATCACGTTATTCTGAATCATGAGATTTTTATAAATAAAGTCTGCTCTGTAGGTATTATTAGCAACTATACCACCTACACTGGCAGCGGCAAGAAATACATATTCTGGCTTTTCAATAGTAAAAAAGTCTGCTGTCGCTTGTTGATTTGTAAGATCTAGCTCTTTATGAGTGCGTAGAATAAAGTTACTGTAACCTAGTTTCTTTAACTCGGTCACAATAGCACTTCCTACTAGACCACGATGTCCAGCGACGTATATTTTAGAGTCTTTATTCATTTTTATTAGCTTACCTTAAAATCTTACTTGTTAACAAGAATTCTGATAATTTTCAAGAGAGAAACATGCCTGTGTCACACCCATCCCAACCTTCCCTCAAGGGAAGGAGTTTATTCAAAATAGTTATTGATGCGGTATCCGCCACTTTTTAAATACTCTTCTCTGGACATAAGGTGTAAATCACTCTCCATCATTTCATTCACTAATTCTTGAAGTGCGATTTCTGGAACCCAACCTAGTTTTTCTTTGGCCTTAGAAGGATCTCCTATCAATAAATCTACCTCTGTAGGACGGAAATATCGTGGATCTACCGCTACTACTTCTCTACCTATTTCTAGTTGGTAATCTGGATTTGAGCAGGACTTAATTGTTCCTTTCTCATCTACACCTACTCCAGTAAATTCTAGTTCAATACCTATGTATTGAAAAGACATGCGCACAAAATCACGTACACTAGTTGTAGTACCGGTTGCGATTACCCAATCTTCAGCCTCATCGTGTTGTAAGATCATCCACATCATGCGTACATAATCCTTAGCGTGACCCCAATCACGTTTTGCATCTAGATTTCCTAAATACAATTTATCTTGAAGTCCTTTTACGATTTTAGAAGTCGCACGAGTAATTTTTCTAGTTACAAATGTCTCTCCACGTACCGGAGATTCATGGTTAAAAAGAATACCGTTACAAGCAAACATACCGTAAGCTTCACGATAATTTACAGTTGCCCAATAGGCATACATTTTTGCTACTGCATAAGGACTGCGTGGATAGAATGGAGTCGTCTCTGATTGTGGAATTTCTTGAACCTTACCATACAACTCTGACGTAGAAGCTTGGTAAATTTTCGTTTTCTTTTCCATCCCTAACAAACGTACCGATTCTAGAATACGTAAAGCACCAATTCCGTCAGCATTTGCAGTGTATTCTGGCATTTCAAAAGAAACTTGAACGTGTGACATAGCCGCAAGGTTATAGATCTCGTCTGGTTGTGTTTCTTTGATTATTCTGGTTAAGTTAGTCGTATCGGTAAGATCTCCATAATGCAATTTAAACTTTACATCAGTCTCGTGTGGATCTTGATATAGATGATCGATACGATCTGTATTAAATAAAGAAGCACGGCGCTTAATACCGTGTACTTCATATCCTTTTTTTAATAAAAATTCACTTAAATAAGCACCATCCTGACCGGTTACTCCAGTGATTAATGCTACTTTATGATTATTCTCAGACATATTCTAGTTGTAAAACTGTAAAAATAAGGTTTCCTTATGGATTGTAAATGCGCACCACCTCATCAAGTCCTTTCTCAACGGTAGGAATTTCATAATTAAAAAACTTGATCGTATCGCTACCATCCATAACGCTGTAAGTAGGTCGTTTTGCAGCGGTTTTAAAAGTGGCTACGGGATGAATGATTTTATCGAGATTTAGTTTTTTATTTATGGCAATGGCAAATTCAAACCAAGTCATCGCACCTTGATTTGTAAAATGATAAACACCATAAGTCTCTGGATCGTTTTTAACGAGATGTTTTATAAAAGAAGATACATCTAGGGCGCTAGTAGGAGAACCTGTCTGAGAGTCTACTATTTTGAGCTCATTCATATCCGTGCCAGCTACCCATTTAAAGAAGTTCTTACCATGTGGTGCATATAACCACGATATTCTAAAAATATAGTGCTTACCATTAACTTGCATGATGGATTTCTCACCTGCCAGTTTACTAGCACCATAAACATTTATAGGGTCTGTTTCTTGTAATGGTAAATAGGGCTGTGTTGCTGTTCCATTAAACACATAATCTGTGGAAAAATGAATTAATGTGGCCTGATACTGATTTGCCACTTGTGCCATTTTTTGAACCGCGAGAGCATTTATTTTAAAAGCATTTTCTTGTTTTGTTTCTGCTAGATCTACTGCTGTGTAAGCCGCGCAATTAATAATATAATCTGGCTTTATGCTTTTTACTATTTGATCTAGTTTAAAACTACAGGTAATATCTAATTCTTTACTAGAATAACCGTACAAATCATGTCCTTGCAACGCATTGGTAATAGCAGTTCCTAACATGCCAGTTGCTCCTGTAATGATAATTTTTTTCAAGCTATGTGATTTTAATTGACCTACAGATTAAGAGGTGGTTCTATTTAATCCACGTATGGCAAAAACTTATAATGTGATAAATCCTAGTTTCTCATCCTTTTCAGAAAGAATAATATCTTCTTTAGGTAATTTCCAGTCTATATGAAGTTTTGGGTCATCATAACGTATTCCATACTCTGTCTCTGGCTGGTACGTATTATCAATTTGATAATTTACGATAGCAGTTTCTGACAGTACAGAAAAGCCATGTAAAAAACCTCTAGGGACTAACAATTGTTTATTGTTTTCTCCTGTGAGTTCAATGGAAAAATGCTCTAAATAAGTAGGAGACTCTGGTCTAAAATCTACTGCAACATCTAGTATTTTACCTTGAATACAACGCACTAATTTTGCTTGTGCGGCGTCTCCTTTTTGTAAGTGTAAACCTCTAAGAACTCCATAAGTAGAGGTGCTCTCGTTTATGGTAATGAAAGGTTTCTGATTGGGTAACGCTTTCGCGAAAGCGAAACTATCAAAAGCAATACAGAATTTGCCACGAGCATCTGTAAAAACGGCAGGTTCTATAATTTTACAGTCTAATAACGGTGTATCAATTATATTCACGAGTTATGTTCTTTTTGATAAGCATTAAGAAATCTAAATACTAGTGGAATTAAAGCAATTAGAAGACCAAAACCAAAGAACACAAAAGCAAAAGTTACTGTAAGGTGCTTATTCACAATAACCCCTTTTTTAACAAAATAAGAAACGATGTTTACTGTATTTTCATAACCGTATTTCTTCTCTCTTTCTGTTTCTAGATTAAAAAGCATTCTAGCTTTTTCATTAAATAAGTCTTTAAATGTCTCTGTTTTACTCTGACCGTTTACAAAAACATTAGTACCGCTAGACAGACTAGATTCTTTATCTTTAATAGCCACTTGATAAGCGCTTATTAAAGAATCTATCTCTGCTAGTTGATATTCCATTTTTGAAATATTAAAAGCAGTAGTCTCGCGACCAGCTGTTCTTTGCGCTTTTATTAATGGATTATCCTCCACTTCTATGGCTAGTACGGCTGCTTTTTCTAAAGCAGTCTTAGATTTTGCAGCTATCTCTACTTTATAAAATTGATAATCGATATCTCTTTTGGCTAGTTTAAAGCCTTCGAAAGTGTAATTCTCTAATGCGATAGTGTCTGCACGACGCGCCATGTAATCATACTCTTCAAGAAGCTCGGTATCGTTATAGTCTGCAGTGATTTCAAAACTAACTAGTGTACTGGCCTCATCTGTAGTAAGATTTAATTCCTTTCCTAAAGTTGTAAAATCTTCTTCTTCTACTAAAGAATTATAATATTCTAAGTTAGAAATAAGCTGTCCAGCACTTTCAAAATTAGGTTGTACTCTCAATTGAGCCGTAAAATTCTTTTTAGATTGTCTACTTAGATAATTACCTAATCCAGCTCCTAAAACAAATAGAATACCTAATAGAATAATATTGTTTTTAATAAAGATTAAAAACAATATTAAAAAATGCCCTATCCCTTTAAAAAACCCTCCTATAGCATTAAATAGGTTTTTAAAACCGTTGCTTATCCAGACAAATACTGGTACTAGATCTACTTCTTGTTCTTGGTTATTATTAGGCTGGTTATCCATGAATTTTGTATTGTATAGTTTTCAAATATAATTGAAGTATAGCAATTATAAAGGCGCGATGTTTAAAGTAAGTTTATAGATCTTCTAATTGATCTATTTCTTGCTCTTCTACTTCTTCTACTTTGATGCTATTTTCCATGATTTGCTCAAGAATTTTTTCAGTAATCACATATACTGGCTTTACACCTATTAAACCTAGTCCACCACTAGCTAGTGTATGTCCTGTTTTTAATGGGTTATCACTTGCATAATAGGCATATCTCACTTTTACCTTTTTGCGTATGCTGCGTCTTACTCTAGATGCTGCCTGTATGGCTTTTTGATAATGTGCACCTTCCATTTCTAGGCCTATTACTCTCCAACTAGAATTATAGAAGAATTCTAAAAGGTCTTTATTTTGTAACGATGTTCCTAAAACGGTAACCATAGAACCGGTTACTACTTTAATATCCTCACATTCTAGATCTTTTTTAGACAGTCGGTTCTTAAACGGATAATTATCTGCAGTACCTTCAAATACGTGAGCATCTGGCACCATGATATCACCCTTATCACCTTCTAGAATACCTGCTTTACCCATTACATTAATGGAGTGCATATTCATCTGGTGTGTTTTACCCTGGTCATCTTTAAATGGCTTAAGTAACTCATCCATAGTTTCATATGCTTGCTCGCCAAAGGCATAATCCATTACGATAAGAACTGGTTTTGTTTCAGTCTCGCTATTGCGAAAGCGTGCATCACAAAAACCTATGTTATCAAAATCACAGGCTGCTAGATCAAAAATTTGCACATCGATATTAGTACCACTAGTATCTTTGAGCTCTGTCATACCATTTGCTAGAGCATGCTTCTTAATAAGATCACGGTTTTTCTTACCGCTATCGTTACTCAAGTCTGCAAAGATTTCCATGCGACTCTTTTTGGCCATTTGAGCAGCAAGTGCCTTAGGTCCATAAAGCGAGTTCATAACACTGTGCAAGTTTGCACTAATAATGTGCAATGGTCTATCAAAAAGTCCTTGTTCTACTAGGTGCTCTTTAATACGATATGCCCATCTATCTCCATGAATGTGGTGGCCTAATCGCTCTCTTAGTACAGGAGAAAAAGTTACTAGTCTTTTTTCTTCGTCTAAGATTTCTTGCTTTGCTAGTCTACCTAGGTGATATATGACACTTAAGAAACGGTTAGGGTTTTCTTTAGTAGCAAAATCTGGATATACAGATTTCACCTCGTCAAAGGTTCTGCCTAAAATGTTTGCTACATGAGTGATAGCAACTTCTTTCTCTTCTTGAGTTAATTTTTTCTTTGAAATAGCATTTTCTAAGCATTTCCAGTCTCTAGATGTATTACCGTTATCACCTACTATAACTTGTTTCATGATCTTGTGAGACTCGATCATTAAAAATGTAAGGTGCGTAAGAATATCATAGATTTCAGACCGTCCACGAGTAACCTCTATGTTCATTTGCTCGCGATCTATGCGATAGCAATTGCGACGTCTCTTAGAAGGAATAATAGCTTTAAAATGAGAACCCTCATAACCTTCATCACTGGTTAGGTTTATGTAAGTACATTCTTCTATACCTACTGGTAATCTATCCATTACGTATAGTAAACCACTCAGTTCTATCTTTTCTTCGGCTATAGAACCATAAATTTCTGGTCTTAATGTAAGAAGAGATTCTCTTAACGATTCACCACTTACACCCATAGGTTTATAAAAGCCTCTATTAAATAGATGTCGCATTGTGATATAAATGCGCTCTATGGCGTTAGTACTTTCTTGAGCTCTGGTACGTGGTTCTACGTTAATTATTGGCATATATGTTATTTCGTAGCAAAGATACTATTATTAACTATGTAGTTTTCAGTCCCAGCGCACTGTTTTAAGTGATAACAGTAAGAATTAAAGTTTATTTAATACCTGCGTTACTTATCAAACTACCGTCCGATAGAAATCATTTTCCAGATAGTAGCTTTTATTAGCCAATAATCTTCTCGAGCACCTCAGCAATTTTTCTATCGTTAGAAAGACGTGGTAATTTATTCTGACCGCCTAATTTACCTATGGTTTTCATATATTCTTTAAATCCATTTTCTGGTACTGCAGTGATAATTAAAGGTTGTAGAATCTTACCGGTGATTAAATCGTCATAATAAGAGTTTTGTTCTCTCATTTGAATATCAAGTACTTGTGCCAGTTTATGAAGATCTACATTTGTAGCATCACCCAATTCTACAAACCACTCATGATATGGCAATTCATTATTTGCTGGGCTTAATTGTGGTGCGACAGTAAATTCATTAATAACAATACTCAATTGATTTGAGGCTGCTTTCATAGCCTCTTCTACTTCTTTACCTATAACATGTTCTCCACTAGCGCTTATGTAATGTTTTATACGACCTGTAACCACCACTCTATATGGTGCCGTACTAGTAAATGCAATGGTATCACCTATGTTATAGGCCCATAATCCTGCTGTAGTAGAAATGATCATGACATAATTAACGCCTGTTTCCACCTCGCCTATGGTTAATCTAGGTGCGTTTTTATCATGATACTGATCTGCTGGTATAAATTCATAGAAAATACCTGCGTCTAGAAGCAAAAGCATTCCTTTTTCATCTTGTTTATCTTGATAGGCAAAAAAACCTTCACTAGCAGGAAAAAGTTCGATACTATCTACTTTACGACCTATAAGTTGATCAAATTTTGCTCTATAAGGCTCAAAATTAACACCGCCGTAAATGAATAGATTAAATTCTGGAAATACCTCACCTACTTTTTTACCAGTACGTTGCACGATGCGTTCAAAATACATCTGTACCCAACTTGGGATTCCAGAAATAACGCTCATATTTTCTGGTAGAGTCTCATCAATAACTGCTTCTACCTTAGTTTCCCAGTCTTCTATACAGTTGGTTTCCATAGAAGGTAACCTATTCTTTTGTAAATAATTAGGTACGTAATGAGCAACAATACCACTTAATCTACCTAGTTGAATTCCATTTTTAGATTCCATCTCTGGACTTCCTTGTAGGAAAATCATTTTACCGTCTACAAATTGTGCTTTTCCAGTTTCATGAACATAACTCAAAATCGCATTACGAGCTGCTTTTATGTGCTCGGGCATCGACTCTTTGGTAATCGGAATATATTTTGCACCACTAGTCGTACCAGATGTTTTTGCAAAATAAAGAGGTTTTCCTGGCCATAAGATATCACTCTCACCAGCTACTACTCTATCTACAAAGGGTCTTAATTCTTCATAATCACGCACTGGTACTTGTGATACAAAGTCTTTATGTGTTTTTATGTTGGAAAAGGAGTGCGCTTTCGCGAAAGCGGTATTACCAGCAGTCTTAATTAAATTATGAAACACTTTTTCCTGAGAGGCTACCGGTTTAGAAGCCCAACTTTTAGTTTTTCTATCGATGATGGTAGCAAAAACTTTTGCACCGAGTGACTTTAACGACATCTATTCAAAGTTGATAAAATTAGTAGGATCTAGTGGGTAACCATCGCTCCATATCTCAAAATGTAGATGTGGACCAGTTGTTAACTCTCCTGTATTACCTACGGTAGCAATTACTTCACCAGCTAGTACCTGATCATTTTGTTCTTTAAGCAAATTACCTGCGTGTTTATATACTGTAATAAGTCCATAAGGATGCTCGATAAGCATGGTATATCCTGTTTCTGAACTCCAGCTGGCAAAAACCACTGTACCGTCTGCAGCGGCTTTTATAGGTGTTCCTACGGTAGTAACAACATCTACGGCATAGTGTTTTATCTCTGTATCATAATTACTAGAAATAGTTCCTTTAACTGGCGGGAAGAAGACAAAGTTAGTTTTTGCTTTTGCACCGGCGATAACACTGTAACGGTCTGCTTGTGCTACCTCTTCTCTTAATAGACTATCTTCTTTAATAGGTGTAAGATCTGGAATCTCGGTACTGGTTTCAACTTTTGCAATGCTGTCTATACGTTCATACTCTTCTGTAGTGATGTCACCATTGAGAAGCATTTTTATACGCCCATAAAACTGATCGTTACTTCTTATCGCTATTTCTAATGAGTCTGTTCTCTTTGCCAGTTCTATATTATCGCGACGCATACTCACGTCTGCATAACCAGGAATGTACTCTCTAATAGGTGTAAAGGCTATAAGTGCCGTGGTTAATCCTATTAATAAAATAGCACTTATTACGGTCACTACAAATACATTAAGTCTGGTGAGTTTGAGACTAAAACGTTCTTCAAAAGTGTCGTCGTTGAGCACGACCATGCGGTAATGGTGTGTCCATTTGCTCTTTTGGTTTCTATTTTTTTTCTTCTTTGCCATGTGATCTTAACGTGTAACAAATATAAATAGTTTAGACTGGATAGTCTTCAAATACCGACTAGCAATATATACAACAAGGTAAATCCTATGAAATTAAAGATTAACACGCTTATTATTTCAGGTTATAAGGCATGTTGTATCTTTGTGCTTTATTAAAAGATCAAATCATGATAGCAAATTTCTTTTTGGCAATGCCAGGTATGTGGAGTATCATTCTAATAGTGGTTGTGGTTTTACTTCTTTTTGGAGGTAAAAAGATACCAGAATTGATGCGCGGTTTAGGTGGCGGAATCAAAGAATTTAAGGATGCCTCTAAAGAAGACGACACTAAAAAAGAAGAGACTAATAATCTAGACAGATAATTTAGAGACTTTAAAAAACAAAAAATGCGCATCATTCATGGAATGATGCGCATTTTTTATGTCTACTATTTTACTATTTCTTCTTCGTTTCCAAAAAATGAACGCTCTTTAAAATAGCCTCTATTTCAAATAAATAATTACGCTGTGCACTAGCCGGTGCACTCACGTATCCTTCTATAATTAACCAGTTATCTTTTTCTTTATTGTAAATAGCATAATTAACAAATGGTCCTGCCATAAACATATTCTTTACTTCCCAAGTTCCCTTAGTCTCATAGGCAAATTTACCGTCTATCTGACTTTCATTAAGAAAAGGTGAGAATGCAGGTTCTGTCTGGAATGGTCCACCATCTGTAAGAATTTTTATGGCACCTATAGAATCACGTACTTTTACAATATCCAGCACAGTACTATCACTACGTTTTATTCTATTGCGCTCTACTTCATAGATCATAAGATCCATAGTCCCTTCTTTAATACTTCTACGTAACCAGAAAAAATCGTTGTCGATCTCTCCATTATAAGTAGCAAAATGATAAGCTCGAGGTACAATAAGTTCTATACCAAAACGGTCTGTAATCCTATCTGTATTTAAGGCCACCTTATCCATAAGGTATTGCTTGCGCTTTACTTCTCCTTTATTAAATACAGCTATCATATCGTCTGCATTATCAGAGATTACCTTTGCTATATCTACCTTATCTGTACCACGTACCACTATACCTAATTGCGGATTTGCGTACAGGTCCTTTTTAATACTCACTCCACTACTATCTGACTGTTTAATGATCAAATAATTACGTGATTTTTTAAGCATTCCAGTAAAGGCAGCAGGTTTTACATGATTTAATGTAAACATAGGCTCTTCTCTTACTATGCCATCTAGTGGTCTAGCAAACTCTTTTCTAATCGTATCACCTAGCGGTCCATCCCAATCGTTATTTCCTATAACTACGAGTATATCGTTGAGTCTACCGGCACTATCTTGCACTACAATAGCCTTATCATCACAGCTTATAAAAGCTAGACATACTGCAAGTATTACATATAATTTTTTCATTTTACTTTAATTTAAGGGTGGCACCTACCTTAAGATCGTCAGATGTGGTAGGATTCAATTTACGTATGCTAGCAATAGATATGCCATATTTATTGGCTATTTTCCATAAACTGTCTCCACTTTTAATTTTATAAGTGGCTGGCGCTTTTGAAGAGCTAGATTTAGAAGTAGTTACTGGTTTTCTAGAGTGTATATATAACTTTTGTCCTATTCTCAAATTATTACTTCTCAAGTTATTCCAGCGTTTTAATTGGCTAACTTTTACGTTGTACTTATTAGCTATTTTACCTAGGTAATCACCATTTTTCACTCGATATACAGATCGGCTTTCTGCAACTAGCAATTCTGGAAGAGGTTTTTCTATTTTGTCAAATTCCGCTTTCGCGAAAGCGTACACAGCAGCCTCATTACTAACAAATTTTGCGGCATCTCTAACAGGAAGTCTCAGGTTATGATTTTTACCCTTTACAAAAGGAATAATATCTAGTTTATAAGAAGGGTTATGAAACTGTATTACCTCAAGATCTTGGTCTGTAAATTGCGACACATGTTCTAGAGATATCATTCTTTTAACTCTTATCGTGTCTGTTGCAATAGTTTTATAAATAGTCTGTTGCGGCTGGAATCCATGTTCTGGAGCGTAAGTGAAGAGATACATCATCGCCTGAAAAGCTGGTACATAACCGGCCGTCTCACGTGGCAAATATGGTCTAATATTCCAGTAGTTTTTATAACCACCACTGCGACGTATCGCTTTATTTACATTACCTGGCCCAGAATTATAAGCCGCGAGAACTAGATCCCAATCTCCATAAATTTTATATAAGCTACTCATGAATTTACACGCAGCAACTGTAGATTTTATAGGATCCATGCGCTCATCTACATAAGAATTTACTTCTAGATCATAATTGCGACCTGTGGTAAACATAAATTGCCATAATCCAGTGGCACCTACTCTACTCTTAATACGTGGGTCTAAGGCACTTTCTACTATAGCCAGGTACTTCATCTCTAATGGAATATCGTACTGATCTAAGTAAGGCTCAAATAAGGGAAAATAATAATCACTTAACGTCATCAATCGTTCCATGTAAACACGTTTGTAACTGAGTTTTTTATTGATCAGTTTTTCCAGCACCGGATTGTAATCTATCTGAAAAGGTGTGCTTTCATTAATCGCTGCTAGTCTAGCTTTAAGTGTGTCAGTAGGTAAGGTTTGATTTACCGTCTCACTATAATCCATTTGTACAATCTCTTTGTACATATACTCATATAAATCATTGTTATACAATTCATTGAGTAGTTTTTCATCCAGATCATCTACCTCAGGATGCACGATAAGTGGCGTACCTGCAACGGTAGTATCCATCATTATTTCTTGAACAGGTATTTCTCTAGATAATATAGTACCAGATTCTATAGAATCATTTTGAGCTTGTTGTCTTTTATACTCTTCATAAGAAATGACTTTGCCCGTAGTAGCTGTAGAATCTTGTTCTACTTGTGCCGCTAGTGGTGTAAAGACTACTGAAGATAGTAATAGTAAAAGGTATTTGTTCATGAATTGTTTCTGTAATTACTGTGAAATAACATTTTCTATTTGATGATTTTAGATATACAAATAGTAAAAGTGTGAGAATTTTTTAGACAATAACGTCTAACTATATTTATACTGAATAAGCTTTGCACAAACATATATGATTATGCAAAGCCAGAAATTCGTTTGTTTTTAAAATATGGGGTTATCCCTTAATAGCAGCTATACCAGGAAGTGTTTTCCCTTCTAACATTTCTAGCATGGCGCCACCACCAGTAGAGACATAGCTTACCTGATCTGCAAAACCAAATTGTTTTACCGCAGCTACACTATCACCACCACCTACTAACGAGAATGCACCGTTTTTTGTTGCCATTGCAACAGACTTACCTAAAGCGATAGTACCATTTGCAAACGGTTCCATTTCAAAAACACCAGCAGGTCCATTCCATAGAATAGTTTTGGCACTTTGTAACACTTCATGAAATAGCTCTCTAGACTTCTCTCCTACATCGAGTCCCATCCAGCCATCAGGAATTTGATCTATGGCAGCTTTATCTATAGTAGCGAGTTCAGAAAAAGAATTTGCAATCACAACATCTACCGGTAAGTGAATTCTGGTATTCGTTTCTTTAGCTTTAGCAAGAATTTCTAGCGCTAGGCTTTGTTTATCATCTTCTACTAGAGAGTCACCTATTTTACCACCTTGTGCTTTGATAAACGTATAAGCCATACCACCAGCTATAATTAAGTCATCTACTTTAGTTAGAATATTCTCAATAACCGTGATTTTAGAAGACACCTTAGCACCACCTAAAATAGCAACTAGTGGTCTTTCTGGGGTTTCCATTACTTTATCTAGACTATCGATCTCACGATTCATAAGTAGTCCAAAACATTTCTCTTCAAAATATTGTGCTATTACAGCAGTACTAGCATGAGCCCTGTGAGCAGTTCCAAAAGCATCGTTTATATATACGTCGCCCAGTTGTGATAACGCTTTCGCGAAAGCGGAATCTCCAGCAGTCTCTTCACTATAATATCTCAGGTTTTCTAGAAGTAAAACCTCACCAGGTTGTAAATCTTGAGCAGCTTTTTGAGCTACTTCTCCTATACAATCTTCTACAAATTTAACCTGAACACCGAGAATATCACTGGCTGTATCAACCACATGACGTAAAGAGAAATCATTTTCTTTATTCTTAGGACGACCTAAATGTGACATCAATATAACAGAACCACCTTTTTCTAAAACATGAATAATCGTCTCCTTTGCTGCCTGAATTCTAGTAGCATCAGTAACCTTAAAATTCTCGTCTAGAGGTACATTAAAATCAACTCTTATAAGTGCTTTTTTATTCTCAAAATTAATCTGGTCTATAGTCATCTTATTATATTCAAAATTGTTTAAAAACAAATATAACGGTTCTCGATCTACAATATCGTTGTAGGGAATGGAAAAAGGTGTAAGTTGTTTACTCTCGAGGGAAAACAGTAATATCTACCTATGTGAAACAGGTTGTTAAATTCATAAAGTATCATCTTCTCTTAAAGGAAGACTAGAGATGGATGTATTCCCATCTTTACCATCATCCACTTATATTTGCACTATGCAATATCAAGATGTTTTAGGACTTACTCATATAAAAAGCCACTTACAGTCTACTGTAAAAAATGGCCGTATAGCACATGCTCAAATGCTGGTAGGACCTACCGGTAGTGGTGTTTTACCACTTGCAATTGCCTATGCTAGAGATATATTATGTGGAGAGCATAATGAGAGTTGTCATGCACAACTTAATAATCTAGCGCATCCAGATTTACATTTTTCTTTTCCAATGCCATCGTCTGCAGGAAGTAGTAGTACAAAAGCAACCTCAGATATTTTTTTAAAAGAATGGCGTGTTTTTTTAAAAGAGAACTCTTATGGTAGTCTACCGGACTGGTACAAGGCCATCGATATAGAAAAAAAGAATGCCGAAATACGTGTAGCCGAAGCGCAACTTATCATGAAAAAGTTGAGCCTTAAATCTTATGAAGGTGGCTACAAAGTACTCATTATATGGGGTGCAGATAAAATGAATACAGAGGCAGCAAATAAGCTACTTAAACTTATAGAAGAACCGCCTAGTAAAACCATTATTTTACTCGTTGCAGAATCTGAAGATAAAATCATAAATACTATTAAATCTAGGTGCCAGATTATACATGTACCAAAACTTAATGCCGCTGTAATAGCCGAAGGATTACAAAAAAACCTTCAATTAACTGAAAGTCAAAGCTCTATAATTGCTAGGCAGGCAGATGGAGATTACAGAAAAGCGGTACAATTTTCACAAAATAATGCCGAAGATTTACAATTTGAACAGTGGTTTGTGCAGTGGGTACGCACCGCATTTGTCGCAAAGACTAAGATAACTGCGATTAACGAGCTTATGGATTGGGCGACAACTATAGCTAGTGTTAATCGTGAAACACAGATAAGATTTTTAAATTACTGTATTGAATTTTTTAGACAGGCTATGCTTAAAAACTATAAGGCAGAGAGCGCTGTATATCTAGCTCCGCAAAGCGGTTTTGACCTAAGTAAATTTGCTCCTTTCGTCGATGGAAATAGAATGATAGAAGTGCAAAAACAACTTCAAGAAGCTATTTATCACATAGAACGTAATGCAAATGGAAAAATAGTGTTTACCGATTTAAGTATCGGAATGACGCGTATATTACATTCAAAAGCCTAGAAATAAGGATAAACTACCATCTTTAAGTACTTTATCGATTAAAAAGCAGTAGTATTTAAAAGGATAGTATAATTGTAATACAATACAAAAGCCATGCTACTTACCTATTCCGGTATTATACTTCTTCTCATCTTCTTACTTGTTACTTACCTCATTTCTTCTTTTGAAAAAATATTTGCTTGGAAACAGACCTATAAGGACTTTTGCGGCTTATTTAAAGATGCTCTAAGCCCTTTTGTAGTTTTGATAAGTAATATAGTAATTCTAGGTATAGAAATTACGACTAGCACGATAATAGGAATTGCATTATTTAATATAGTAACAGAAGAAAGTTTACTTTATGCTCAATATGCATTTATACTATCCAGTATTCTTCTTTTGATTTTATTAGTAGGTCTTAGAATTGTAAAAGATTTTGCTGGCGCATCTAGATTAGGAATTTACTTCATAGTCAGTGTTGCAGGCCTATTTTGGTCTCAATATATATAATCTATCTGAAAATTAATAATGATAGGTACATCTTATTAATATTGACTTCAAATAATGAGTTTTGAGCGGTTTTAAATAAATCGTATACATATGTCATAACAAAATGAAAAAGCGCTTTTAAAACTAATTAAAAGCGCTTTTTGAGTACATAAGTGATAGAACTGGGCTCTTTATTAAATAAAGCTATACAATTTGATAGCAAGCCTATAATTATTCCTTTTATAAAAGGAGAAAATGATTTTTCATATCTCGATGATAAAATAGAAACATAAAAACTATCAAACCACATAGGTTTCATTTTTACGATTTCAAATTCTTTATCAAATAAACTTTTTACCGCTTTTTTATTAAAATGGAATAAGTGTCTTGGGACATCGTAGCCAGCCCAATACTTTCCATAAAATCGTGCATCATAAGATTTATAATTAGGTAAAGCTAGTATTAAAATGCCATGAGATTTTAGTAACGCAAGTATTTCCTGTTTTTGTTTTTCGACATCTGTTACATGTTCTAAAACGTGATACATAGAAATAAGGTCAAAACTATTTTCCTTAAAAGATTCTAAATTGGGTTTTAAAACAATTCCTTTTTCTCCTGCTATTTTTCTGGCTTTTGGACTAGGTTCAAATCCAGTTACTGTAATTCCTTTTTTTTGTAATGCGTTTACAAGGTCTCCTACTCCAGCACCTATATCTAATACTTTTCCATTTTTAATAAATCTACCTATGAGCGAAGTCTTAGATTTAAGATTAAAGGATTTTGCAAAATTATAGCAAAACGCAAAAAATGATTTTTGAGTATCATCGTGAGATAGGTAATCTTCACTCTCATAATAAAGATCTAATTGCTCTGGTTGAGGAATAGTCTTTATCAATTCTGTTTCTGGATCTAGATATAATTCGAACTTTTCTTGAGTTAGAAAGTAATCCTTAAGTTCTAAAAAAGGTTTTGAAAATTTAAAATTCATATAATTGTTTCACGTGAAACTATCGACCCATATGGACTAATAATACAGAAATATCACTAGGTGAAACACCAGAAATACGACTAGCCTGAGAAACAGTTACCGGTTGAATTTTTGTTAGTTTCTCTCTAGCCTCAAAAGAAAGCGATTTGATACTTTTAAAATCATAGTTAGGTGGAATCTTTACATTCTCTAATCGATGTAGCTTATCTGCATTATCTTTTTCCTTTGCTATATAACCTGCATATTTTACATGCACTTCTACCTGTTCTAAAATATCATTATCAAGGTCGTTATCTTCTAAATAAGTTTTAACCTGAGAAATGGTTTTAATATCTTCTAAATCAATTTGAGGTCTAGAAAACACTTTAAACAATTTATCATTTTGAGTAACCTCTTTACTTCCCTTTGCGACAA
Source organism: Nonlabens sp. Asnod2-A12 (assembly GCF_045063745.1). Lineage (NCBI taxonomy): Bacteria > Pseudomonadati > Bacteroidota > Flavobacteriia > Flavobacteriales > Flavobacteriaceae > Nonlabens > Nonlabens sp. Asnod2-A12. The sequence continues at coordinate 2,207,121 of NZ_JBEFOB010000003.1, forward strand.
GTAAATTATTCATCTCTTTAAAATCATAACTTGTATCACGTAAAAACTGAACCATTTTTTCAGATTCTGTTGCTTTACGATCAACTCTTTTAAGAGCCTCATCGGTAATAATACCTAACTCAACCGCTCGTGGTGTTAACCTCAAATCGGCATTATCTTGTCTTAACAAGGTTCTATATTCTGCACGAGAAGTAAACATTCTATAAGGCTCTTCTGTACCTTTAGTAATAAGATCATCTACAAGAACTCCTATATATGCTTCGTCTCGTTTTAATATGAAAGGTTCCTCTTCTCTAATTTTACGCACCGCATTAATACCAGCCATTAAACCTTGAGATGCTGCCTCTTCATAACCAGTAGTACCATTAATTTGACCTGCAAAATAAAGACCGTCTACTAATTTTGTTTCTAACGTATGCTTTAATTGTGTAGGTGGAAAATAGTCATATTCTATAGCATAACCAGGTCTGAAAAATTTGACTTTTTCAAAACCAACTACACTACGTAATGCTTTAAATTGTACATCTTCTGGCAATGAAGTGCTAAATCCGTTTACATAAACCTCGCAAGTATTCCATCCTTCTGGTTCAACAAACAATTGATGACGATCTTTGTCTGCAAAACGATCGATTTTATCTTCTATACTAGGACAATAACGTGGCCCTAAAGACTGTATTCTACCATTAAACATAGGAGAACGATCAAAGCCTTCACGTAATAAATTATGCACCTCAGGACTCGTATAAGTCATGTGACAATCTCTTTGTTGCTTTAAAGAAGATGTAAGATTACTATAGCTAAACTTAGAAGTATCTACATCTCCAGGTTGCGGCTCCATCTTTGAATAATCTAAAGAACGACCATCTACACGAGGTGGAGTTCCCGTTTTCATTCTACCAGACTCAAAACCTAATTCCACTAACTGACCAGTGATTCCTGTAGAGGCTCTTTCACCAGCTCTACCACCACCGAACTGTTTATCTCCTATATGAATAAGTCCATTTAAAAACGTACCATTTGTAAGTACAACAGATTTAGATCTAATTTCAATCCCTAAAGAAGTACGCACACCTACTGCCTTACCATTCTCTACGATTAAACCAGAAACCATTTCCTGATAAAAATCCAATAGAGGGATTGCCTCTAACTGCAATCTCCATTCTTCAGAAAAACGCATGCGGTCATTCTGTGTTCTAGGAGACCACATAGCAGGTCCTTTAGACTTATTAAGCATCTTAAACTGTATTGCACTCTTATCAGACACAATACCGCTTAGTCCACCTAAAGCATCTATCTCACGAACTATCTGTCCTTTTGCAATACCACCCATGGCCGGATTACAAGACATCTGTCCTATCGTTTCTAGATTCATGGTTACAAGTAACGTACTAGCTCCCATATTTGCAGAAACAGCAGCAGCTTCTCCACCAGCATGGCCAGCTCCTACTACTATAACATCGTATTCTTTATCAAACATTGCTTATTGTTTCACGTGAAACATCACGATTTTCTCATTCTCTTTTTCACGCATAATACGTGCTTCTTCATCACTCTTATCTCCATAACCACATAAATGCAATACACCATGTGCCATGACGCGATGCAATTCATTTATCTCGCTTTCGCGAAAGCTAACAGCATTTTCCTTAACCCTATCCGTACTTATATAAACCTCACCGTTTATTAAACCGTCTAGACAGTAATCAAAAGTTATAATATCTGTATAGGTATCATGATCTAAATGATCTTGATTAATTTTCAAAAGATACTCGTCTGAACAAAAAACAAAGGACAATTCTCCTATAGTTTTACCCTCAGAAATGACTATGGATTCTAACCATTTTGAGTAAACAACCTCATCGAGTTGCTCAAAATTATTCTGGTAATTTAATTCAATCATTAGCTTTAAAATACTCCTTTACCTTATTGCGGTATTGGGGCTGCAAAGGTAATACTTGTCTATTTAAAATCTCTTTGTTATTAAAGTACTTAGAAGCATCAGGAATTTCGGCTTTTGTATTGTTATTAAAATCTCTAACATTGGTTGTGGATTCTCGTTGATTCTCCTCGCCTTGTTCTAAACCGGCATCTTTTAATTTTAATAAATCGTGCTGTATATCCATCATACGTTGTTGCACTTCTCTATTGAAACCTTGATCCAATAGTTTGCGCTCAACAGCTTTCATTTTATCTGTTATATCACCTACTTTACCTTCCAATCCTTCACGACGTATCATATCTTCTAGCTGATTACGTAACTCCTGTTGTTGTTTATAAATATCATAAATACGAGCAGCCTCCTGTTCACTTTCTCTATAACCTTGTTGTTCCCCATCTTCACCACCAGATCCTCCTCCATTACCAGAACCATTATTGCCGCCTTTTCCAGAATCACCACCTTGGCCGCCTTGTCCACCTTGGCCACCATTTCCAGATTCACCGCCTTGGCCACCTTCACCACCTTCACCTGACTCACCACCTTCTCCACTTTGTCCTGATTTACCAGACTCACCTCCTTGACCAAACTGACCATCCTTACCAGATTGTCCAGACTCACCACCTTCTCCACTCTCACCGCCTTGACCGCTTTCCCCATCTTTACCACTTTCACCAGACTTACCAGATTCACCATCTTTACCTTCTTCTCCCGCCCCAGACTTAGATAAACTTTCTTGTTTTTTAATAATATTAGGTAATTGAAAGCCCTGACCAGATTCACCAGATTGCCCCATACCTGGCATGGGTATACTATTATTCATAGCGTCTAAAGACGAACTCAACATATTTGCCAAAGTGTTAGCACCTTTAAAAACAAATTGCTGAGACACCTGACCCTTATTCATTTCAAATTCTGCAATTTGATCTAGAGATTTATCTAGGTAATAATAAATATCTGTAACCTCTTCATTAATCTCCTGACCTACCTTAGGGTTGCGAGTTGCTAGAGCAAATAAACTATCATCCACATGCTTAAAGGCGCTTTCTAAATCCTTTTGAAACTTTAATTTACTTCCCAGATTAGGACTTAATCTATTCATGTCACGCATAGATTCCATTAAACCCTCTTCCTCTTGAGAGAAAACAATCAAATTATCTAGAATTTGTCTCAAACTTTCAGCATCTTCCTTAATTTGATCAGCTGACATTTGAGCCATTTGAGAAGACATTTTCTGAGATTGTTGCTGCATTTTTTGAGCAGCACTTTTCTGTTTCTTTTGCGCATCAGATGATTTTGAGTTTTCAAGATCTTGACTGGATTGCTCTTGATCTTCTTGAATTTCTTCAGAATTTTCAGGTTCAAATTCTAAACTCATAGGATCTTTAAGACCATCATTCTCTTCTTCTAACTCTTTAAGTTGCTTCTCCCATTCTTTGTATTCTTCATTCAACTTATCCTGATCTTCCTTCTTATTATCTTCACCTTCCTTCTCTGATTGTTCCTTTTGTTTCTGTGCTATTTTTTGAAGCTCCTTACCTAATTGTTCAAACTTTTGCTCTACATAATAGCGCTTTGTTAATTCCAATAATTGCTCAAGATTACGTTGCTGCTTTTTAGAATTCTTCTTAGCTTTCTCCACTTTTTCCTTTAATTCTTCAGCGGAAAGTTTTTCTTGATACTCCTGTAATTCCTTTAATAATTCTTCATTCTTTTTAAGTTCCTCGGCACTTTTTTCCATACGATCTTCAAGAACATCTTTCATTTCATCTTCTTGTAGATTTGATTTTTGAAGATTTTGTTTCATTTTATCCAACTGCTGTCGCATTTTTTGCTCCTGCTTTTGTTGGTTTTTTAAAGCTTGTTCTAACTTGCGTTTATCATTAAAACTACGATTCTTCTTCTGGAATTGTTCTTGAGATAATTGATCCAGCTTTTCTTGTTGTTTCTGTTGTTCCTTAACAGCTTCTTCTAAATTTGATAAAGATTCTTTTTGTTGAGAGAGTTGCTTTTCCTGAAACTCATCAATAGACAATTTGCGATAAGAAAACACTTCTGACTTTGTAGATTTAAAACTATTCACAGCGTCATTATCGATAACTTCAAAATAAAATTGATAACTCTTACCTCCTTCTAATTTGACATTACCAGGAAAGGTTAGTAGAAATTGATCAAAAGTTCCACGATTAGAACCCAGATCATAATTTATAATTTTAGAAACATCGTCTGCTGGATAATAGACCAACTGCATTTTACGTATACCATAATCGTCGGACGCTTGACCTTTAAAATACATCAAATCAGAATCCACAGAATCCTTTTTCATCTCTAAATCTAGTTCTGGATATTCATCTTTTACAACATCAATTTTAAAATTAAGAACTTCAAAATCTTTGATGTTAACGTTAGAGGTAGCAATCGAATATTTAAAAGGTTGTGATACCGCTTTCGCGAAAGCGAAACTATTATCATTCTTTTTAAACGGAAATCTTTCTTCTGGGGTTATAAAATCTACGTGGCTCGTCTTAGAAGTTTTTAATTTCCAAGTAATCTTAGTGCCTTGCGGTACAACTGTATTACCTGTACTAGCAAGGACATCATCCTTTTTACCAGTATGCGATGGATAATCCAAGAATAAATCAAAACCGTTTAAAACCGGAACGTCATCTACCTGAAGTGTATAATTAAGACTATTAACTTCATTAGCCGATAGATAAAATTGAGTAGCTTGAGTAGGTTTAGAAAAAATAAAACTAAACTTACCTGGAGAATCTTGAGTTAAAAAATAGGTCTGATCGTTATAATGAATACTCGCATTTTCTGGCAGTTTACGACCACTTACCTCTACATTGAGTTTAAAGTCCCGACGTTGTAAAGTGTTGAGATCTTCATTGAGAATGGTAAAAGTAAATGGCGCAGGTGGAATGTATTCATTATTAAAATCTGCAACACGTTTTGCACTATCCGTTAAAACTTCATTATTACCAGTAAAAAATAAACCAGCTATAATTACCAACGGAATAGCAAGATACGGTAGGTATTTTTTGTTTTTCTTGTAATCTATCGCAAGTGTAAATGGTATGGGTTTAAGACTCTCACTTTTTTGATTAATACTAGCCCATGTGAGCTCATCATCTCCTCCATTTTTATGAAGCTGTAAAACATTAATTAATTTATCAGACACTTCAGGAAAATGAGTACCTATCATAGAACTCGCATCTCTAAAATCTATACCTCGAGATAACTTAAATAATCTTGCAAGTGGTAAAAGAACAAAACGAACTAATAGAAACAATTCCATCATTATAAACAGACCGAATAATACGGTTCTACCTACTGGACTTAACCACAGAAAAAATTCAATCACTACGGTAAACAAAAAATACAGTAATCCTAAGGCCAAAAATAAAATTATACCTCTTATCAATTCATTGCGGTAATATTTACTTATAAACCGCTTGAGCTTGAGCTCTATTATCTCAAAATTTGTCATTTTGTATAGTATCGTGTGCTTACCGTAAATATAACGGATTACAGCGACGTTTAAATTATCAATATGTCCTAGCCTTAAAAAATCTAGAAAAGCCTGTAAATAGCTATTAAAATCAACCGATTTTTAAGAGTTATTTGATTAAAATCTTAAAAACTATAAGATAATCTTATTATTAACAATACTACGAATTTTGTTAATAAACCTAGGTATTCTACAGGTGATAATATTTCTTAAAAAACGCAAAAAAACTTTTTAAAAATATTGGTTTAAAAAAGAAATCCAAATCTAATACTGTTAAGAAATCATAGGGATAGAAATGAAATCATCTTACTATCTTTGCCGCCACATTTAAAAATGCTAAGAAATGAGTACAGATGTACGTGTAAGATTTGCTCCTAGTCCTACAGGACCACTTCATATAGGTGGTGTGAGAACAGCGCTTTTCAATTATCTATTTGCAAAGAAACATAATGGAACTTTTATACTACGTATAGAAGATACTGACCAGAACAGATATGTGGAAGGTGCAGAAGATTATATAATAGAAGCATTAAACTGGTGCAAGATTCCTTATGATGAAGGACCAGGAAAAGAAGGAAATTGTGGCCCATATCGTCAAAGCGAGCGCAAAGAAATGTACCGCGCCTATGCTGAAGAATTGATAGAAAAAGGAGCTGCATATTATGCATTTGATACTGCTGAAGAATTAACCCAAGCAAGAACAACTGCCGAGGCTGATAAAAAGACATTTATATACAACCACAACAATAGATTAAACTTTACCAATTCACTTACTCTAAGTGCAGACGAAGTAAAGGAAAGACTAGACCGTGGAGACGCTTACACCGTGCGTTTTAAACCAGAATTAAAGACTTTAAACATGTACGACGAAATCCGTAAAGGAATAGAAATCGATACAAGTCTATTAGATGATAAAGTACTTTTCAAAAGCGATGGTATGCCTACCTATCACCTGGCAAATGTGGTAGATGACCATACTATGGAAATCTCTCATGTTATACGTGGTGAAGAATGGTTACCTAGTATGGCGTTACACGTGTTGTTGTATGAAAGCTTTGGTTGGGAACGTCCTAAATTTGCACATTTACCTCTTATTCTTAAACCTACTGGTAAAGGAAAATTAAGCAAGCGTGATGGAGATAAAATGGGCTTTTCTGTATTCCCACTAGAATGGAAAGATCCTAAATCTGGAGAGCTTTCTACCGGTTTTAGAGAAGATGGTTTCTTACCAGAAGCTATGGTTAATATACTTGCTTTCTTAGGATGGAATCCAGGTACGGAGCAAGAAATCTTTAATTTAGAAGAACTGATCGCTGCATTTAGCCTTGAAAAAGTAAATAGCTCTGGTGCAAAATATGATCCAGAAAAAGCAAAATGGTTTCAACAACAGTGGTATGTACAACAAGATGATGCTGTTATAGGTTCCGCTTTCGCGAAAGCGTTACAAGAACAAAATATCTCTTACGGTTCTGAAGATTATGTAAGCATGGTAGCAGGCATGGTCAAAGAACGCGCTGTTTTTACAGAAGATCTTTTTGAACTAGCAGGCTTCTTCTTTACAGCACCTTCTAGCTATGACGAGAAAAATGCAAAGAAAGCATGGAAAGAAGATACTAACGAGATCATGTCTCAAGTAGTTCAAATTATAAATGATACAGAAGATGATAGCGCCGCTGGATTAAGCACTGCTATTAAAGGCTGGATTACTGCTCAAGAAATGGGATTTGGTAAAGTAATGATGCCATTAAGACTAGCTCTAGTAGGAAGTCTTATGGGACCAGATGTTTTTGAAATAGCCTCTATGATAGGTAAAACAGAAACAGTAAATCGCATAGAAACTGCAATGGAGAAATTGGGATAATAAAATCTCTTTGTAATACTAAAAAAAGCCTGCTAAAAATATTTTAGCAGGCTTTTACTTTATGATATTTATAGACTAGAAATATAGCCTAGCTCCTACACTTATAAAACTGAAGTTACCATCTATATTATCACCAGCAACAGTAGTACCAGCTAGTGCATCAATAAATGAATAGTGATAATGAGCAGTTACCCTAAAATTTCTCGCACCACCTGAAAAACCAATAATTCCATTAACATTTATAGGAGATGTTTCTTGAAAATCTTTTAAAATTACAGGATTTACTACACCACCAGTAAAAGAGTTTTCATAACGATCTTCATCATCTATTTTTAGTTCTCCATTGAGCTGTAACGCAGGCCCAGCTTCTATAGAAAAGAAATCACTTTGTGCTATTTTCCAAGCCAGTAAAAACTTAACCTCTGCTCCTATCACGCTCATGTCTATTTGATCATTGGTAATATTTTCATTTACAGAAAAATTATGATTGAAGATACCGATAGAATAAATCATATCAAAATCATCTCTAAAATCACCACGTGTTTCTAGAGAGGCAGACCATCCTGTTCCTTGTGTTACCTCAACAGCATCAGTATCTATATTAAAAAAAGTAGCATCACCACCTAGTCCTATGCGATTATTATAGGAATATTTACGAGTTGCAGGTGCATTGATAGTTAATTCTTCTACTATAAAGACATCGTCATTTACAGACTCATTTACCTCAAAAATAGAGTGATCTAACGTAGAGAAATTATCAAATTGATCTTGAGCTAAAGCTTTATTCATAGCCAAAACAACGAGAAATACTAAAAAGGAATTTTTCATAGAGGTTGTAACAAAGTACACAAACATACTACTAATCTATAGTAAGCTCATAATATGGCATTAAAATGTAACCTTACTGCCACTTTAACGATAAACTAGTTTACTTTTATAAATATCTATTTAATACTAACCATTAAAAAACAAAAATCATGGATTTAATTATTTATGCAATATTAGGCCTACTAGCAGTGGTAGTTCTATTAGGTACCTTTTTTACTGTAAAACAACAAACTGCTGCAGTAGTAGAGCGTTTTGGTAAATTTACCAGTATGCGACAGTCAGGATTACAGCTTAAAGTACCTATCATTGATAAGATAGCTGGAAGAATCAATTTAAAGATTCAACAGCTAGATGTAATCGTAGAGACTAAAACAAAAGATGATGTATTTGTGCGTCTCAAAATATCTGTACAGTTTCAAGTAAGAAGAGAAAAAGTATACGATGCATATTACAGACTTCAAAATCCTCATGATCAGATTACCGCTTATGTATTTGATGTAGTACGTGCCGAAGTTCCTAAAATGAAACTGGACTACGTTTTTGAAAAGAAGGATGATATCGCAATCGCGGTAAAACGTGAATTGAACGAAGCAATGATGGATTATGGATATGACATCATTAAAACGCTTGTAACGGACATAGATCCAGATATACAGGTAAAGGCAGCCATGAACAGAATTAACGCTGCAGAGCGTGAGAAAACAGCTGCTGAGTATGAAGCAGAGGCTGACCGTATCAAGATAGTTGCAAAAGCACGTGCAGAGGCTGAATCTAAGCGTTTACAAGGTCAAGGTATCGCAGACCAGAGACGTGAAATAGCTCGCGGATTAGAAGAAAGTGTAGATGTACTTAATAATGTAGGTATCAATTCTCAAGAGGCAAGTGCTCTTATAGTTGTTACACAACACTATGATACATTACAGTCTATAGGTGAGGCAACACAGTCTAACCTGATCTTACTACCTAATTCACCACAAGCTGGTAGTGACATGTTAAATAACATGATCGCTAGTTTTACAGCAAGTGCACAAATAGGTGAGCAAATGAAAAAGACTAATGCTAATAAAGAAGAAAAGGTAAAACAGTCTTCTAGATCGCAAAGAGATAAAGAAAGTGGCTATGATGATGATGGCCTAGAAGATGGATGGATAGAATAATTTACGTCCATTTTTATAAACACAAAAACGCTATCATTACTGATAGCGTTTTTTTTATATCATTGCTTTTTTAAACAATTCACTTTACCACAAAATATTATTTTTTCCCTTTAAGACCTACTAGTTTATTTACAACCTTTAGGACCACAGCTTTCTTTGCGATGGAACTGACTACACTTGTTAAAATAGAAACGGCAGAGAAACTCTCTTTTACTTCATTTAACTCTAACTTCATCGTCTCTTGATGTATTTGTTGCTGTAATTTAAGGTACCTTAAATCACGATCTATTTCATCAAAATTATTGTAAACCCTCATGTTGTTCTATTTTAATATCCTCATTATCGTTGAAAAATTGAGCACTAGCTTTTTTAACCAATATTTTTTCAAGAGTTTTTTTAAGAAATAAGGATAATATAATCATTAAAAGTATATAAAATACACCCATTATAAGATATCCTATTGCAATGTTATCTAAAACATTTCCTAGATAAATAGCCATGGCTACACTTAAAAAAATAAGCGCTATAAGGAAGAAAAAACCTAAAATAATCTGGTAACTACTAGATACCACACCCTTCATAACCTTCTTAAAAAGGTCTAGTTTGTGATAACTTATCGACGACTCGATGTAATCTTGAGTCGCCGTAGTAAATTCTCTAAAATTGTCGGTTAGTTGTTTTCCCAAATCCTAAGTTTATATATTAACTTTAGCTGATGCTGTTTTGATACCTTCTTTTACAGAATTAGGTTTCTGTAATTGAGAATTTTTCATACGTAATTGTTCTAGTTTTTCTTCTAGAGCAACAATCGCATCGTCTGCTTTATAGCTTGCACTAGAAAGAGCTGTTTCAATTCTATCACCTACAGTACCTCTCAATTCAGTAGCTCTAGAGTTTACTGTAGAAGAGATTTGAGATGCTTTTTCTGATACTTGAGCGTACGTTTTACGAGCTTGCGCATCAATATCTTTTTGAGCTTTTTTTGCTTGTTTCTTTAATTTTTTTCTTGTTTTCTCTCCACTATCTGGAGCATATAACATTCCTGCAGCAGCACCTATTGCAGCACCTGCTATTAAAGCGATTAAGGTATTAGTTGATTTAGACATTTTTTTTCTTTTTTTGTTCACTAACAAAGGTAAATCTAAACACGTTTTAGTGTAGTTAATAGTGAGTTAAGCTTACATGAATTACTATTAAAAACATGCTAAAAACTTATATTTAATATTAAAATTAGTTAAAATAGTAGATACTTATTATCAATTATCAAAAAAGCCCACGATTAAGTGGGCTTTAAATTATTCTATATATGTAATGTAAATAGGTTTAAAGTGATCTCGCTTTCGCGAAAGCGGAACCTCTATCCTACGCTATCTAAGCATCTAACTTAGCCCATGTATCACGCAATGTAACGGTACGGTTAAAGACCATTTTATCATCTGTGGTGTCAGGATCTACGCAAAAGTACCCCATACGCTGAAACTGCACTGTTTCTCCTATAGAAAGGTTTTTCATTGCAGGCTCTGCCATAGCAGTGATCACCTCTAGAGAATCTGGATTAACAAATTCCATGAAGTCCTTTTCTTTATCTGTGTCTGGAGATGGTACGGTAAATAGGCGGTCATACAGTCTCACCTCTACTGGTAGGGCTTGTGCAGCACTTACCCAGTGTAATGTTCCTTTTATCTTGCGCATACTTGCTTCTGTACCGCTTCCACTCCTAGAATCTGGATCGTAAGTAGCATGAATCTCTGTAATATTACCGTCTTCATCTTTGATACAACCTTCACCTTTTATGATGTATGCATTTTTAAGACGTACTTCTTTACCATTCTTTAAACGGAAAAATTTCTTGTTAGCTTCTTCTCTGTAATCTTCACGTTCTATGAAGATCTCTCTAGAAAAAGGAACTTCTCTAAAACCTCTAGACTCATCTTCCTGACTATTTTCTGCCTGAAGCATTTCTACTTGATCTTCTGGATAGTTAGTAATAACAACTTTAATAGGATCTAGAACACACATCACACGGTCTGCGACTTTATTAAGATCATCTCGCAAGTGAAATTCTAGGTGATTCATGTCTACCAGATTATCACGTTTACCTATTCCTATAGACTCAGCAAAATTCTTAATAGATGCAGCGGTATAACCACGACGTCTTAAACCAGAAATAGTAGTCATGCGTGGGTCATCCCAGCCTGTAACAATATTTTGTTCTACTAGTTTTTGCAATTTACGTTTACTAGTAACAGTATGAGAAATGTTTCTACGTGCAAATTCACGTTGTTTAGGGCGTACTTTATCAGTATCTACTATTTGATCTAAGAACCAATTATAAAGCTCTCTATGAGGTTTAAATTCTAGTGTACAAAAAGAGTGAGAAATTTGTTCCATGTAATCACTTTCTCCATGAGTCCAGTCGTACATAGGATAGATTTTCCATGTATCACCGGTTCTATGATGATCGCGATTTACTACACGATACATGATAGGATCACGCATGAGCATGTTGTTGGATTTCATATCGATTTTGGCACGTAGGATATGTTCACCTTCACCGAAATCTCCATTTTTCATTCCTTCAAAAAGAGTCAAATTCTCTTCTACCGATCTATTGCGGTAAGGTCCATCTACTCCAGGTTCTGTAGGAGTTCCTTTTTGAGCAGCCATTTCTTCACTAGATTGTGAATCTACATAGGCTTTTCCTTCTTTAATAAGTTGAATTGCCCAGTCATAAAGTTCTTGAAAATAATCTGATGCAAAACAAAGGTTATCCCATTTATAACCCAGCCATTCTACATCTTTCTTTATAGCATCTACGTATTTTGCTTCTTCCTTTGCAGGATTAGTATCATCAAAACGTAGATTTACTGGTTTATTAAACTTTTCTCCTAAACCAAAGTTTAAACATATAGCACTGGCGTGACCTATGTGCAGGTAACCATTAGGTTCTGGTGGAAAACGGAAACGTAATTTATCATTAGAGAGACCATTGTTTAAATCGTCTTCTATGATATCTTCTATAAAATTATTAGGCTTTTTCTCTTCGCTCATGATATTCTCTTTTACTAACACAAATTTACAGTTTATTTTACTCCTAACACTGTACGGCCTATCTTTGTTCTATGCATAAAATACAACTAGAAAACGTAAGGGTATATACCAACCATGGTTGCCTACATGAAGAGGACTTAATAGGTAGTGAATATCGTGTAGATTTAGAAATAACAGCAAACCTTTCTAAGAGTGCACAGTCAGATTTACTGGCAGATACAGTAGATTATGTATCACTGAATAAAATAATAGTAGAAGAAATGGCTATAAGGTCAGAACTTTTAGAGCATGTTGCACAGCGCATTCTTACTCGCATTTTTAAAGAAGAATCTCTAGTTCAAAATGCTGAAGTTAAGGTAGCTAAGATAAATCCACCTATAGGTGGTGATGTGCAAAGTGTAGTAATTATAATGAGTGAAGAGAGAAAATAACTTTTCATTTTTATCAATTTTAGATTTAATAAAGTAGGAATAGAGCAAATTATTGTTATTTTTGCCATCCATTATGGTACCATGGCCGAGCGGCTAGGCATGGGTCTGCAAAACCTAGTACAGCGGTTCGAATCCGCTTGGTACCTCTTAAATCCTCAATCTTCACTGATTGGGGATTTTTAAGTTTTTAAGGCTGTGGATAATCTTTGTCTGCGTCTATTACAGGCATTACCTTTTCATTAAACTCTTCCATACCTTCTAGATCTGGATCTATAGGCTCTACTTGTTCTGGTAAGATGTGAAATTGATTCTCAATATTTTCTGTGGCACTAGGAAAAACACCTTTAAAAATTAAAACCGCTCCACTTATAAACATAATTACGGCGATTAAACGCTTTAACCAGAATATTCTAGAAGGAGTTAAATAACGGTTTAAACTCTTAGCAAGTATGATTTTACCTATATCAACAACAAAATAAGTAAGTAAAACGGTAGAGAAAAATATAGTTATACGCTCTCCATCATTTTCTAATTGCGGACTAAAAACTACGATCAATCCTAACCAAAAACCTAGTACACCTATGTTTATAAAATTGAGTAGAAAACCCTTTATAAATAAAGCGATGTAATTTTTCTTTTGAACTATGAGAACCTTAGTATCAACTTCTTTTAAATAGGATTTATCGGTCTTAACAAAGGATACAATACCATAAATACAGAGTATACTACCGCCAAATATGAATAGTCCTGGGTCATCTTTTAATTTTTCAAGAATACTAGAAGTCATAAAATATGCCGCTAGTAGAAAAATAATATCTGCAATGAGAACACCTGCATCTAATGCAATAGCCGCCCTAAATCCTTTTATAGCACTAGTTTCAAGTAGAGCAAAGAAAACAGGTCCTATAAGAAAAGCCATAACAAGGCCTAATGGAATGGCCTTTAATATATCGTCAAGCATTCAGAATTGTGTTGAACCTCAAAGGTAGGAAAACACATAGGGATTTCAAATACAGAACTAGAAATGTTATTTATATGGTTTAGGAAAAATATTGAAGCCTTAGAACGCTTTTAATAATTTTAATTAATCATTATCAACGATCTTAATTCTACCACCGAATAGAGTTTTTTTCTTCACATCTTTAGGGTTACCATAAACCACAACATCACCACCAGCTCTAACATTTATATCCACAGATTGTGTTGCAAAGATCTCTACTTCACCACCGGCCTGTACTTTTACTTTAGAATAATCAGATTTAAGTTTTTCGTTTTCTACTTTTCCACCGGTGTTAACAACTAGAATTTGATCTTCTACCTGACCGCTTAATCTTACAATACCGCCAGTAACCGCTCTTACATCAAGATTCTTAACAGTTAATCCTGCTGTTACCATAGCACCTTCTTGTACTTTTATTTCTAATCTGTCCTGTTCAATTAATTCATTAGATAAAACTCTAGCGCCTTCATTTGCGTCGATTATATCTAATTCTTTGTAGTATACATGTACAAACGTTTTTGTACCGTCAAAAGTCTTCTCTGAGCGCATACGGACTTTTAATAATCCATTTTTTTGAACGTACTCGACGTCATCTGCATCTTTTCCAGAAATGATGATCTTATTTTCTGATGATTTTACCAGATTAACTGTGACTAGATCAAAAACTTTAATGGTATCAAAATCTGAGATGGTCATTTCAATTGGGTTTTGTGCTATAGAAAAGGCACAAAAAAGTATAGTTACTATAGATAATAATCGATTCATGATAAGAGTATTTTTATAAAGACTTTATTTATTAGGTGATGTTACAGTCCACGATAGGTTAAACATGAAAAAACGATGCTTATTGCTAAACATCGTCTTTTACTAACCAACCAAAAAACTTTATGAAAATTACTACTAATAACCTTCTCTATATATTATTCAAATCGTGTGCCAAAGTAGGATAACAGCATATAATGATACGTTAAGAAAACATCTTAAACGAAGAAATCCTAAGTATCAAAGACGACAACTTAGGATTCCCTACTAACCAACCAAAAAACTATACTAATGTTTCAATTTACTTCTCAAAAACCTTACAATTGAGAAGCTTTATAAAAATGAAACTATTATGAAAAATTGAATTAAAGTTTCTCACGCTCTAATTACAGTACAAATATCTAGCTATACCATTAATAAATTAAAAATGAATATTTTATAATTCTAATTATAGATAATATGTATAATAAATACGTTGTATTACACAAAAAGAGCATTTTATTGCTTTATAAATTTGAAATCAATATGTAAACTATCATTAGAAACTAGCGCTTTAAGTGTATCATTTTTATAAGAATACCTAATATGTGTAGGAAATTCATTCTCTAAGTTAACCGCTGTAAAGCTATTTACAGTAGTGTCTTCAATATTAAAAATAGTAGGTTCTTCATTAACTCCAGTAACTTTTAGAACCCATGAAGATTCTTTTCCTTTAGATAATTTACTTAAAGGTTTTATGGATAAAAATTCTTCAAATACCGTATCTTTTTTATGAAGAGTAAAACCATGCCCATTATAATTACCATTAATAGTAGGTATCCATTTTTCATATGTTTTATTCTCTCCTGCTTCTTCTACTCTACTCCATGATCCTGATAACCATGAAAAATTTGTGGTATCCCCAGTCTCATTTTTACAAGACAGAAATAATAATGCTACAACTATTAATAAAATACTTTTCATGATCGGACCTATTTATAATTTGAATTTAAGGTATAAAAAAACGATCCATTTTATAAAAAATGGATCGTTTATAATTTAAAATAGAATAGTTTATTTTTCTACTGCTTCTCTACTACCTATCATCCAGAAATCTAGATGTTTCTTAACAAGGTCTGCATTTTTTACTTTTACATAAACCTCGTCACCTAGCGTATAAGTGTTCTTAGTCTTGCGACCTACAACAGCAAACTCTTCTTCTACATATTCATAACTATCGTCATCTAGGTCGCCTAGTCTTATCATTCCTTCACACTTGTTAGAAATGATTTCTACATAAATACCCCAATCAGTAACCCCAGAAATCACACCTAAGAACTCTTCGTCAGAGTGATCTTTCATAAATTTAACTTGCATGTATTTAATAGAATCACGCTCTGCCTTAGAGGCTAGAATTTCCATTTCTGAAGAGTGTTCTGACTTTTCTTCATATAATTCTTCACTTACTGTTTTACCACCATCTAGGTAATGCTGTAATAATCTATGCACCATAACATCAGGATAACGACGTATAGGACTAGTAAAATGAGAATAATAATCAAACGATAGACCATAATGACCTATGTTATTAGTAGAATAAACAGCCTTAGACATGGTTCTTATCGCAAGCGTGTCTACCATATTTTGCTCTTTATTTCCTTTTACATCACTTAATAACTTATTAAGCGACTTAGTAACCGTTTTACGATCTCTTAAATCTAGAGTATGGCCAAATTTTACAACTATATTCTTAAGTGCTCCTAATTTCTCATCATTAGGCTCATCATGAATACGGTAAATAAATGTCTTTTTAGGTTGTTGTTTACCTATAAAACCAGCCACTTTTCTATTAGCCAGTAACATGAATTCTTCTATAAGTTTATTAGCATCCTTAGATGTTTTAAAATAAACTCCTACAGGTTCTGACTTATCATTAAGATTAAATTTTACCTCTGTTTTATCAAAACTTAAAGCTCCATCTTCCATACGCTGTCCACGCATGATCTTAGCTAGTTCATCTAACTTTAAAGTAGCTTCTACTATTGCAGGCTGTATGGTTGTTTGCTTTCGCGAAAGCGAGATATCACCAGGAATCACTCCTTTTCTAGTTTCTATGATATGTTGTGCTTCTTCATAAGCAAATCGCTGGTCAGAGTGTATTACTGTACGACCGAACCACTCGTTATGAATTTTACTAGAATTATCCATTTCAAAAACGGCAGAAAAACACAATTTATCTTCATGTGGATTTAAAGAACACACTCCATTAGAAAGTACTTCAGGTAACATAGGCACTACTCTATCTACAAGATATACAGACGTCGCACGTTCATAAGCCTCGTCATCAAGAACAGTTCCTTCTTTTACATAATGAGAAACGTCTGCAATGTGAATACCTACTTCATAATTACCATTTTCTAGAACCTTAAATGATAATGCATCATCAAAATCCTTTGCGTCTGCAGGATCTATGGTATAAGTAAGCGTGTCACGCATGTCACGACGCTTTTCTATTTCTTGAGAAGATATAGATTTATCCAGTTTTTCTGTGTATTCCTCCACCTCTGCAGGGAATTCATAAGGAAGACCGTATTGAGCAAGAATGGCATGTATTTCTGTATCATGTTCTCCAGGTTCTCCTAGAATATCTTTAACTCTACCGTTAGGAGAATCTTGTTTATCATTCCATTCTACAAATTCTACTAGAACTACCTGTCCATCTTTTGCTCCATTAATCTCTCGACCTGGTATAAAGAAATCAGTTTGAATCTTAGGATCTGTAACGTTTACAAAAGCAAATTTTTCATGCACTTGTATCTCTCCTACAAATTCAGTTTTTTTACGTTTAATAACCTTAGTTATCTCACCTTCTGGCTGTGAGCCTCGTTTTCTATTATAAACATATACTTCTACCTCATCACCATTAAGCGCCTGGCCTAGTGATCTTTTAGGTATCATGATATCTTCTTCTAGTTCTTCGGTAATTACATAACCGGTACCACGTGTACTTACATCTATTCTACCAGTGTAATAGTCGATAGCCTTGATAATTTTAAATTTACCACGGTCTATCTCTTCTATCTTTCCTTTAGATTTGAGTTGGTGTAATTTTTTTATAACCTGATTGCGGCCACTAGAATCTGATATTCCTAGGTGTGCACAAATTTGCTTGTAATTGTAACTTTTATTCGGATCTTGCTTAATAGCACTGAGTACCGACTGACTCAAATTCTGAAACTTAGTCTTTGAGCTTCTTTTTTTCTTTTTATTCATATTACTTACAAAGTTAAACTTTTAAAGTTTCTGTATATTAAATACGTGTGAAAACCAGTAATATAACCCTCTAGATAACATTCATTAACATTAAATTAAGAAATAAAGTTATCTTTGTACAACTATTTCTTCATAGAAATCGTTAAAGCTGTCATATGCGTGTAAAAAAACCACTCTTATCTACATTGATTTTTGCAGGAATTCTTCTTGTCGGGATAGTGGTACTATACATTTTAGTTTCTAAAGCGCTAGACACTACTACAGATGTTACTAATGATGGTAACCTTACTAAGACTATTAAAGTAGAGGCTACCGTTTAACTACCTACTGTAATAAACCACTCGTTTTACCTTATTCCTTTTTAAAAATTACACTTTTCTATTTTTAATAGAGAACAATTACTCTGTTTTCGTTTTTTAAACGATGCCCTATTTTATTTTAATTGAGAATACCATGAGCTTGTATAACTCCTTCTTTGTTTTTTAATATTTACTGTTATCAACACATATAAACAATATCATTTTTCTTTTTTAAAATTTAAATAAAATATGTTGCTTATTATATAGTGTTAATAGCGGTATAACTTTTTAAATAAAAATTAGGATTAGGTAGAAATGGTAACTTATCTACAGTTATACACATGTTATCCTAGCGTTAACTCATTGTAAAGTAAATTGATACTCATTAATGGTTATGGTTATTCACATTTGTTGACAACCGTTATCCACATATAAATGTAGAGAAAATGACCTCTTTTTCATTGTTTATTTCTCACCATATGGGTCTGAAAAGTCATTAGAAAATTGATGAGTTATATTTTGGTTTTCTCAATTAAAAGTGGGTATGGACTATTCAAATCAATATTCCTAATATAACTTTTGCAATTCTATTAACAGGTTATCCTTTGTTTATGAATAGTGTAAAACCATCGATGTTAATAACCCTAAAATACGGTTGAGTAAGTGTAAATTTGTATAACAAACACACAACACATGAAAATCTCAATAGGAAACGATCACGCAGGACCAGATTATAAACAAGCAATAGTAAAAATGCTTAAAGAAAGAGGTCATGAAATTAATAATCACGGTACTGATACCTTTGATAGCGTAGATTACCCAGATTTTGCTCACAAAGTAGGTCAAGATGTTGATAAGGCCGTTACAGAAATAGGAATAGTTATTTGCGGTAGTGCACAAGGAGTCTCTATGACTGTTAATAAGTACCAGAATGTACGTGGTGCTGTATGCTGGACTAAGGAAATAGCTGGACTAGCACGTGAGCATAATAATGCAAATGTTATTTGTATTCCTGCACGTTTCACTTCTATACCACAAGTAATTGCTATGGTGGAGACTTTTCTAGATACAGAATTTGCTGGTGGACGTCATGCTACTCGTGTTAACAAGATAGCTTGTTCATAAGTACGCTTTCGCGAAAGCGGAACATATAAAAGGTTCTATATGATGCTATTATCTGGTGGTTCTTTACAAGATTATTTTATCCTTTTATTCTCAATTTTTATTTTACCTAGTGTACTGATTTATCTAATCGTTAGATATTTATTATTTAGTCATGTATTTATAAATTTGAGGAGTAAAAGAAAAAGATATTTTTTTAGTTTTATCTTTTATATTCTATCGTTAACATTCACATTTATACTCATATTTGTTTACATTTTTTATAATGAATCTTAATAAAAGACAACAGTATCTTGATTTAGGTAATCAATTACCTAATAAACATTTACACCTAGATTTTGATAATCATTGTTACTGGCGCATTGCGTTAGATAATACTTTGTTTGCAAGATGGAAAGATGTGGTACCAGCTCCTGCCTATAGAAATATAACAGAAGACCAACTGGATTATGTCATTCATTTATTAAAAAGCTATTTAAAAGATGAGCAACTATTAATGGAACATAATAGGATTTCATTAGCATATCGAGAGAAGAAATCATTGTAAATTTGATGTAGTAAAAAGATCAATATTTTTCTACTGCGGTAGTAAATAGACAATAAATTTAAATTAGGTGCAGGTTTCTTAATGATTCTCACCTGTGTGGAATTCATGAAAAAAGAAGCAAGTATTATTATCCACCAGTTAAGAACTGCGGTGCATCCAGAGAAAAAACTTATGGAAATATGGCGTGAGCTAGAGTTATATGAAGAAGATGAAAAAGAAGAAACTCTAGAAGACCTAGATACAAGACGTCAAGAATTAATGGCTACCGGTGATGAAGAATTCGGTAATATGCTAGAAAAAATTATCACAGATATAAGAATAGGTATTAAACCACCACAACCTAAAAATGTTCCTAAACAATTTTAAATATGGAGGTTTTTATAAAATCATTTAATGATTATTCTACCCTAGAACTATATAACGTCATGCAATTACGGTCTGAAGTGTTTGTGGTAGAACAAGATTGTGTCTATCAAGATCTAGATGGTAAGGATAAAGAAGCCATGCATATTTTAGGGTATAAAGATCAAGAACTTGCTGCATATACACGCATCTTTAAACCTGGTGATTATTTTGAAAAAGCGAGTATAGGTCGTGTAGTAGTAAGTCCTAAAATGCGTGGTCTTGCTTATGGTCAGAAAATTATGACTGCCAGTATAGATTACTGTAAAGATCAAGGATACCCTTCTATACAAATATCTGCTCAATGTTATTTACATAAGTTTTATACCGATTTAGGTTTTGTATCTCAAGGAGAAAAATACTTAGAAGACGGTATACCTCATCAAGAGATGGTTTACACATTTTAGTAAGCTCGTTTTAAACTATTTGTTGTTAACAAAGTCTTAAAGGAATAATTAACCTTTCCTTTGAAACTTATTTTACCTTTTATCTTTTCAATTTTCTTCCTTATGTATATAGGAGGAATAAAAGAACATGTTTTAAATAGAGAAGAAGTACTGGTAGTAAAGATTAAACCTACTTTTAATGGTCATTCTTTTACTAAAAACACTTGGCTTGTTACATCTCAAAATGATTCTATTCAAATTAGTAAACTAAGATTTTATCTCACCAATTTTGAATTTATCGATGCTCAAAATAATAGTATAAAAATACCAGAGAGCAATTATTTAATAGATGCTTTTGATCAAGAAACACTTCAATTTGATTTAAAAACTATTAAGAAAACTAATTTTAAGCATATTTTATATAAAATAGGCGTAGATGAAAAATTACACGATGCTGGAGCACAAAGTGGCGCATTAGATCCTATAAACGGTATGTATTGGGCATGGCAAAGTGGTTTTATTAACTTTAAATTAGAAGGAAAAAGCCCTAGTTGCAATACTCGTAAAAATAAATTCACTTTCCATTTAGGCGGTTATAAAATACCTTATTCCACCACTAGAGATGTAAGATTAGATCTATATAATAAGGAAAAATATATTATTATAAAAATGGATATTTCATCTTTTTTTAATGACTTATCTCTTACAGATATAAATCAAGTGATGACTCCTGGAGAAGAGGCATATCAATGTTCTTTACAATTACCACAGTTATTTTCTATTACAAATGAGTAAAAAGTGGATCTACATATTACTCACTGGCTTATTGTTATTTACAACTGCTTTTACAGTTATAAAAATTAAAGAGAACTACTTTGATTATCCTGATTACTGGCCAGTTCCAGTATATGATTTTAAGAAAAATCCGGTAACTAAAGATGGTTTTCAATTGGGTAGAAAATTATTTTATGACCCTATACTTTCTAGAGATAGCAGTATTTCTTGCGCGAGTTGTCATTTACAAGCTACTGGATTTACACATGTAGATCATGATCTTAGTCATGGAATAGAAGGTAGAATAGGTACACGCAATTCCTTAGCATTAATAAATCTTGCATGGAATGAATCTTTCATGTGGGATGGTGGTGTTAACCATATAGACATGCAAGCGTTACAACCTATTACTAATCCAGATGAAATGGATTCTTCACTACTAGAAGTAGTAGATAAACTTAACGACATCCCAGAATATAGAACCTTATTCTATCAAGTTTTTAATGATAGTATTATTACAGGACAACATACATTAAAAGCGTTATCTCAATTTACTATTTCGCTTAATTCTTATAATTCAAAGTACGATAAATATATAAGAAAAGAAGATCATGTTACCTTTTCACAACAAGAACTCAGCGGTCTAGAACTCTTTAAAATTAATTGTTCTAGCTGTCATAAAGAACCACTTTTTACTTCTACAGAATTTAAGAATAACGGTTTATCTATAGACCCTACTTTAAATGATTATGGTAGGTATAGAGTGACTCGTGATCCTTTAGACTCTTTAAAATTTAGAGTTCCTACACTTAGAAATATCCAGTTTACAGCACCTTATATGCACGATGGCCGTTTTGAATCTTTGAGAGAAGTACTAGATCATTACACAACTGGGATGGAGTATTCAAAAACTCTAGCTCCAGAACTTAATAATAAAATAGAATTAACTTCTAATCAAAAAACAGATCTTCTTGTGTTTTTAAAAACACTTTCAGATTTTGAATTTTTATACAATAAAAAATATTCCTTTCCTAGAACTTTTAATTAATCTAACTTATGAAAAAAATACTACTACTATTATTTGTTATTACAACTTCTATAGGACAAGCACAAACTAATCCTATAATAACAGAATGGCTTCAAAATACTACAGGTATACAAGGAAGGCATTATATAGATGGTAATCCTACACCTATTACAGATAACGTAGATGCAAATGTCCAGCAGGTAGAATATTCTACAAACTGGGTTTATGTTTCTGCGACTGGTATTCCAGCTTATATAACAGGACCATTTTTAGATAGAAATCCATCACTAGCGACAGATCAAAATGCCATTTATAGATTTCCATTAAACCCTTCTCAAAATACTGGTACGCTTACAGCTACTTCTGGTGGTAACATAGGTGTTTTTATAAATGGCGTTTCTTTATTTGATTTTAGAGATGGAGTATCATGGAATAACAATACAAATGCGCTTTGTGGTGGACCAGGCAACGCAAATTGCCCAGGTGGACCTATGGCTAATCAAGAATGGAATAGAGATGCAATTCCTGCCGAAATGGGCGGCTTTGATTGTAATAAAGCACATCCTGCAAATGGTAATTATCACCATCATCAAAATCCGAGTGCTTTTGATCTAGATCTTATCGTACTTTCTAACGTTTGTGCTACTTATCCAGCAGATGGACTATACGTTATTGATCAAAATACACATTCTCCACTTATAGGTTTTGCCTACGACGGTTACCCTATTTATGGTGCATATGCTTATACTAATACAGACGGTACAGGAGCAATCACCAGGATGAAATCTGGTTATAATCTCAATACAGCAACCACTAGAACAAATGGACCAGCAGTAGATGCTACTTACTTTAATGGATATTTTAGAGAAGATTACATTTTTACAGCAAACGCAGCACCAGATTATCTAGATGAGCACAACGGTAGGTTTTCCATAACACCAGAATACCCTAACGGTACTTATGCCTATTTTGCTACTGTAGATGCAAATCATAACAGTGCTTACCCCTATGCTGTAGGGCCTACTTTTTACGGTAATGTAACTGCGAGTAATGTAACGAGTATTACAGAAACGACTACTGCATTTGTATTAAGTAATGAGAGTGTAGATATCCTAGATGCTTTAAAAGTTTACCCTAACCCATCACAAGATTTTATCGCTATACAATCTACTTTATCTCAATCAGATTTGAATGTAGCTATTTACAATAGTATAGGTCAGATAATACAGGAGCAAAAAATTCTCCAAGGTAGTACGTTGAGTATTTTAGATACTTCGGCATTTTATGATGGGATATATTTTGTGAAAATAAGTAACGATGCAAACATGGTTACACATAAGATTATTATAAAGAGATAGAACCTTTCTAGTATTATTTATAAGTGTTCCGCTTTCGCGAAAGCATACTTATATCACACATAGTAAATTCTTTAAAGAAGAAGATTATGAAATATTACTTATTGTCAATTGCATTTATTTTGAGTCTTTTTACAAATGCTCAAACCGTAGTAGGTTTACAATATAATACTGCAGGAAATCTAGATAATGGTTATGTGCTTTTTGCTCCTATTTCTAGTCAAGACACTTTTTTAATAGATAAATGTGGCAATGAAGTGCATAGATGGAGCGGTAATAATAGACCGGGACAGTCTGTTTATTTATTACCAGATGGAGATTTATTACGTACAGGAAATGTAAATAATCAATCGTTTAATGCTGGCGGTAAAGGCGGTCTTATAGAACGTATAGACTGGAATGGAAATGTAGTGTGGAGTTATACAGTTGCCAGCACTACAGAGTTGCAACATCATGATGTGAAAATGATGCCTAACGGTAATATTTTGATTATTTCATGGGAATTAAAAACGGCTGCAATGGCTATTGCACAAGGTAGAAATCCTGCACAAGTACCTAATGATTTATGGTCAGAAAAAATAATAGAAGTACAACCAGTAGGTACAAATGGAGGTAATATAGTTTGGGCATGGCATCTTTGGGATCATCTTACTCAAGATTTTGATACAAATAAGCCTAATTATAGTGCCGTTATAGAAGAAAAACTTGTGGATTTAAATTATAAAGCAACTGCAAATCAAGAAGACTGGATTCACTTCAATTCGGTAGATTATAATGCAGCACTAGATCAAATAGTTATAAGTGTACATAATTTTGATGAGGTATGGATTATAGATCATAGTACAACTACTACACAAGCGGCTAGTCATGCTGGTGGTAATTCTTTAAAAGGTGGTGATTTATTATACCGTTGGGGTAACCCTGCGGCTTATGGTATGGGAACAGCAAGTGATCAAAAACTCTATGGACAGCACAATGTGTACTGGATAGAAACTGGTTTTCCATATGCTGGACAGTTGATGATTTTTAATAACGGTCTAGGAAGAAATTTTTCTAGTGTAGAGATTATCGATACACCACAAACAGGATTTACATATAATTCAACCTTGCCATATTTACCTGCAAGCGCCTCTTATGAATATAATGCTGGAAATACAGAAAACCTATATGCTCAAAACATATCAGGCTCTCAATTACTATCTAATGGAAATGTGTTGATTTGTAGCGGTCCTACTGGTGAATTTATAGAAGTAGATACTAACGGTACAGAAGTATGGAGATATATTAACCCTATAAATGGTTCTGGTGTGATTAATCAAGGTATTACTCCTACTCAAAATGCAGTGTTTAGAGCTACTTTTTATCCCGATAGCTATTCTGCCTTTAATGGAAGAATATTAACACCTGCTGGCACCATAGAGAGCTCTAATACTGTTACAGCAAATTGTACAACGAGTTTAGGAATAGAAGAAACTACGATTAATAAAATAGAGTTATATCCTAATCCTGCGAGTGATTTTGTTTTTATAAATTATGTAGTTGCTAATGATAATGAAACTATATTGATTTATAATACATTAGGACAATTGATTAAAAATGTAAATTTAATACAGGGAGATTCTTTCACACGACTAGATGTATCTTCTCTAAACAGTGGTATATACTTACTTAAGGTAGGAGAAAGCAATGATTCTCAGATATTGAAATTAGTTGTTAAATAAAACAACTAATTTTAGTTATTAAAAATATATAGTTTGAAAAACATTTTCCCATTTTTTAAAAGCGAGTTAATTATATTATTAACGAGAGAATGTGAAATTATTACTGTACCTACACAACAAGAAATACTGCGCAAGGGTCAGTATGTAAAAGTAATTCCAGTTGTTTTAAAGGGTCTATTACGTGTTTACACAACGCATGAAGATAAAGAACTGTTACTCTATCACATTAAATCTAGTGAGAGTTGTGTAATGTCATTTGCTGCAGGAATTAAGAACGGTACTAGTGAGATTTATGCACAGACTCTAGAAGAGACTGAAATTCTTCTATTACCAGCGCAAAGACTTAAAAAATGGCTAGAGCAATATCCAGAGTTGAATGTCCTTTTTAACTTACAATATGAAATGCGCTATGCAGACTTATTACATACCATAGAAAATATGGTATTTCATAAAATGGATCAGCGTGTTTTAAGTTTACTGCACGATAAAGCAACTTTAACTAATACAAGGACTATAAAGATATCTCATCAAGCACTAGCCGACGATCTAGCAACTTCTAGAGAAGTAATAAGCCGTATTTTAAAGAAGTTAGAGAACGAGAACAAACTTGTTCTATCACATCAATCTATTAAAATTTTATAGTTGTGACTTTAGTCACTTTTTATAACGAGCTACTAGACTACTATTGTACCTCAATTTAAAAAGGTATAAGTCATGAAAAAAAATCTAGGAACCATCGATAGAATAATCAGAATATTATTTGCAGTAGTAGTATCTGTTTTATTCTTTACTAATGTTGTTACAGGTACATTAGGCGTTATTTTATTAATAGTAGGTGGAGTTTTATTAGCCACTAGTTTTATGAACTTTTGTCCATTATACGCTGTTTTAGGCATTAATAGCTGTCCTATAAAAAAGTAATCTTATTACATATAAAAAAAGCTCGTTTTGATAATTTTATCAAAACGAGCTTTTTATTTTTAGAAATCACTTAATCATCATGATGTCCATGGCCGTGATGACTTTTATTACCGAATGGTTTCCATATCACACCAGCACTAAATATAAATCCATCTGTAGGTGCATAGATTTCATTAAAAGTAGGTGCACCACCAGCATCTATAGTTACCGTAGGTGAATAACGACTTTGTCTTCTATCTGTCAGGTTTTCAAAATTCATGTATAGATTTCCCCAGTCAAAGTTTTTCATAACCAGTAGCCCCATTAATAAATAATCTCTAGATTCTGTCCCATCAAATAGTAGTTGCTTTCCTGTATAATAGGTTTCATAACCTATGCGCCATTTTTCATTTTCATACATAATAACACTACCAGCATTATGTTTTGCAGTTAATGGTTTTTCAGGATTTCCATCTAAGTAATTAAGTTGTGTATCGATTAAGGCATAGTTTAAGAACCATTTAAAGTCTTTGTAGGTAAACTTTATATTAGTTTCTGCACCGCGACTTAAAGTTAGATCACTAGCATTACTATACTCAAAACTACCTGGACTAGTTGTGCTAGAATTAAGTAGTAGACCGTTATCAATAGCTGTTAAATAAAAGAGTTGATTTATTGAAAAATTAATCTGATCTGTAATAGCAAATCCATAGTCAAAATCTAGATTCATCCCATAAGAAGTCTCAGCTACTAGTTCATTTTTATCGATCGCTAGTACGTTTTGAAAATTTAATCTCTCAGCATCTTCCGTAAAAATATCTGGAATTTTATAACCTAGACCACCACCTAGACGACTGGTAAATCTACCATCAGATTTAAATAAAAGGGAAGCTCTAGGTAAAATAAAAGAACCCCAATCTGTAGTAAAATCTGTGCGTAAACCTGTTTCTAGTATCCAGTTATCACTTAAATCGGTCACGTTATTAACAAATAATCCGGCAGTAAGATCTTTTTGATCTCTTTGATTTATTACCGCATCTTCATCAAAGTCCGACGTGTATAAATTACCACCAAAAATCCAGTCCGTTTTATCCGTATTAGTTTTATAATTAGCCTCTGTAAACGTATTCACCTGACTTCCTTTAAAGTCCATACTAGGTATCAATAGTTCTCTATTAAAATAAGCAATACTATTTTTAAATTGAAAACTAGAATGGTCTGTTAGATTAGTTTCCCAAACTGCTTGTGTACTGAATCTTCTAGAAATATTTTCTTCGGTATATGCATTGCTTTCATCATTGATAGCATCTAGATTACCACCTTTACGCTGGTCATAAGTACCATTAAGACCTACCCATACCGTAGTTTTATCACTAGGGTAATAAAATACTTTAGGATTAAGAGATACAGTACGTGCTTGTGGTAAATTAGAAAAATTATCTCCATCAGGATCGTATTCCTTTTGAGAGTTTGCACTACCATATAGAGTTACTCCCCATTTTTCTTTACGAGCGCTATAAAATATATTTCCTGTAATACCTAGTGCCTGAGTTCCTACCAGCATTAAATCCAGTTCTTTTTCTTCTTCTGGTCTCTTGGATTGCATGTTAACTAGTCCTGCGATAGCACCACCACCATAAAGAGTAGAAGAACTACCTTTTATAATTTCAAATTGAGCAATATCTAGCGGCGGTATTTGCATAATACTTAATCCGCCAGCAAAACCTCCATAAAGCGGGAAACCATCCTTTAAAAGCTGTGTATAACGTCCATCTAGACCTTGAATACGTATAGACTGGTTAGCACTACTTTGTGAGGTCTGTTGCATTTGTATCCCAGTACTTTCTCGCAACATCATAGCGATATTTGTACTGTTCATAGCGGTCTTTTCTACCAGCTCCTCTCCTCCTATTAATTCTATACGTGTAGGTGTACGTTTAAAAGTACGAGAAGAACGAGTGGACTGTATGACTATCTCGTCTAGTTCACCTTCTACTTCATGAAGATTAAAATTATAGTTTAATTGATCTGGTATAACTGCTGTTATCGTTTTACTTTCATGTCCTACATAAGAAACGGTAAGTTCATAAGTACCTGCCGGTACATCTTTTATAATTCCTTTACCATTAATGTCAGACATTGCCCCTTTTTTAAGGGTTGTGATAATAGCATTTGCCCCTAACAAGGGTTCGTTATCTTCTTCTGATACAACGGTAATGTTGATATCATAGGTTGTTTTAGATTGCGCTTTCGCGAAAGCGTAACACAGCAACAACACACTGCATAAAATAAGTTTTTTCATGTAATAAGTTTAAATAGTCTAAAAAATGGAGCATAATACTCCCAATAAATTCTAGCTATTTAATTGTGGTGGCTGTAAAATAGAGCCATCATATCCATCATAAAATGGATTGATATAAGAAGAAATTTGTGAATTGATTTCAGGAATATCGGTCAATTCCTGCGTTTCAAAAAGGTAAGTTATTACGTGTACAGAGCAGCAATTGCACTGACAGAATGGTGAGCAATCATCTTTATCTTCATGATCATGATCTTGTTGATTATCAAAACCTCCAGTATCTACAACTTGTTCTACCTCATCATGAGACTGGCCTTCTACATCATTACATGGCATGATGTTGAGTCCCAGGAAGTAAAACGAAAAAAGGAATAGTATGAATTTCACGCGGTAAAGATAAGGATGGTCATTTGATTACTGAAACTTCTTTGTCCCTAAACTTATAAAGTGGAGCAGATAGAATATTATAAAACTAAGACTTGGAATAACAAAAAAGTAATGACCTTTTATCTCTGGATAAGCATCTAACTTATAAATTAGTGGACTTAAAAGCAGTAAAAATGCTATTATTTCCAGTAGGACTTTTGTTATGGAGCCTAGTTTTATAAAAGTCAATAAACAACTAATAAATCCAACTGAACCGAGAACTGCAAACGTGAAATCTAGGCTTGAATCTGGATTAAATGGTTTAAAAATTAACCATAAAATAAACGGTACAGGAATCATACTACCCATTAAAAAGATGCAGCAGTAAGATGCTAAGGCTATTATTTTGAAGTAAATTTTCAGTTTTAAATAGTAATTTATTCAACGCAAATATGCGGCAAATAAGGTTTTTATTCACCGCAAAATATGTCATTGAGTTTGTAAAAGATTGTAATATTCAACTATCAAAGGAAGATTATTTTTATTTAATTTATTTCTTTTCATTTCATTCCAGATCATTGGATTTTCTCTGAAAAGGCGATTGCAAACGCCTCTTGTAAGTTTATGAATTCTATTTAATTTACCGTTTTCAAAAACATAATAATCAACTTCTTTATAGGGTATTATAGGCATCATACCTACTACCCCAATAGGTAGAACGTGATGTCCTTTTTTGGTAATACCATACAAACTTAATGATCCAACAATGATTTCTTCATAAAAAGCACCCTTTTTCTTTAGCTGGTTCAAACGTTGGAAAATCTTATTTTTGAATCGGTAACTCTTAATTTGTTTAGGACTAATTTTAGTTAGTTTAGAATCTTCTATATAGTACGGTTTGCCAAAAATATTTTTATAAATAATACTGTAGATAGTGTCATTACTTTCCTTGACTATATAATCTGGTAATCGTTTTTCTTTCTTTATATGGTTGATAAAATATTCCTCTATAAATAAAGAATCCGTTTCTTTATCTTCATAAATACCATCGTAATATTCTTTTTCAAATTTTTTAAATTTCTGTTTATTTCTCACAAAGGAATCGACTTTTCTTAAATTGTAATAATCAAACTGCTTAGTGATATTATCATATACCTTTAATTGATCACCAATTACAAAGCCATAAATAGTGTCGTTGTTGGTAAAAATATAATCTTTTGGAATGCTTTGAGAAAGAAGTGTATTGCAAAAGAAAGCTCCAATTAGTACTATAACATATCTATTTATCATTGTATTAGTTTAGTTAGTGAGCAAATCAATCTGTTTTACAAATATCGTCGTAGTTTATCAAAGTACAAGATTTCAAATCTGTTCACCGTAAAATATGTTATCTAAATTTTAAAAAGCTTTTAATAATACTTCTTCTTTAACCAGAAAGCTACTCTAACCAGCAGTATCAATGCAGGAACTTCTACTAGCGGCCCGATGACACCAGTAAATGCCTGACCAGAATTAAGTCCAAAAACAGCAATAGAAACTGCGATAGCAAGTTCAAAGTTATTACCTGCTGCGGTAAATGCGATAGCTGCATTTTCACTATAACTAGCACCGCGGTATTTACTAATAAAGAAACCTATCAAGAACATGACTATAAAGTAGATCATTAATGGAACAGCTATTAATAGTACGTCAAATGGTATTTGAACAATCAACTCGCCTTTTAATGAGAACATTAAAATGATGGTAAGCAATAATGCGATTAAGGTAATAGGTGAAATAGCTGGTATATATACATTTTCATACCAGTCTTTTCCTTTGGCTTTTACTAAAAAATAACGGCTTAGTACACCCATAAGAAACGGAATACCTAGGTAAATAGCAACACTCTCTGCAATGGTAGGTATTGAAATATCTACTATCGCACCATCAAAACCAAAATAAGGTGGCAACACGGTTATAAACAACCAGGCATAAAAGGAATAGGCAAATACTTGAAAAACGCTGTTTAAAGCTACTAATCCTGCTCCATACTCTGGAGAACCGTCTGCAAGGTCATTCCATACCAGTACCATCGCTATACATCTTGCTAGACCTATTAAAATAAGACCTACCATATATTCTGGATAGTCATGTAAGAAGACTAATGCGAGTACAAACATTAAAACTGGTCCTATAATCCAGTTGAGTAATAAAGAGATGCTTAGAACTTTAGTATTCTTGAAAACTTTGGGCAACAATTTATAGTCTGCCTTTGCGAGTGGCGGATACATCATTAAGATGAGTCCTATCGCAATAGGAATATTAGTTGTTCCAGAACTCATGGAGTCTATACCGCTAGCAATATCTGGAATGGCATAACCTAAACCTACTCCTATGGCCATGGCTAGAAAAATCCAAAGCGTTAAATACTGATTAAGAAAGCTTAATTTTTTAGCACTCATAACTTTACTTTATTTGAGAGAATACATATTTTAATTCTGTAGCAATCTCTAGACTTTTTAATCTATAGACTTCATCCTGTTGTGGTGTACCGTCAGAGTTTTTAGGATCTTCATAAGTAACTGCTACTCGTTGATTTGCTCCAGGTATAAAAGGACATCCTTCATTTGCACTATCGCAAGTCATAATCGCTGCAAAATCACTTTCTGGATTATCGACATCATCATATACTTTAGAAAAACAAATTACTGGATCGCAATCCTCATCAAAGTATACTGCATACAAAGGATTTTTTCCTTCTTCAATAACCTCTATTTGAAAACCTTGATTTTTCATGGTTTCCACAATTTTAGGGAAAACTGCAGTTGCTTCTGTCCCACCAGAGTAGGCTTTTAAATTTCCAATTTGGTAAAAGTTAGCTAGCGTTTGTGCCCATATCTGGCCTAGGTGACTTCTACGAGAATTATGAGTACAGATAAAGTTGAGGTTAATAGACTCTTTTTGATCTACTTTCTGCTGTATATATCCGGTTAATTTATCAAGAATTTGCTTGCGTTCTTCTGCAATACTTGCCGTATCTAACGTATCGATAGTATTTTCTATGGTAGTAAATGTCATGACTATTTTTTATGAATTTAGCAACATCCAGAGCCAGGTGCGCAAGAATTTTGAGCGTCTGTCTGTACATCTATTAGTTTTAATTTTGGTTTTTCTTGTGGTATACCGCAGGCGTCTTTTGCAAGGCAGTCAGTTAGTTTATTAGTTAGTAAAAATGATGTACCATTAAAATCTATACCATATTTACCTATGGTACCAGCCTGGTACTCTACCTCTATTTCTGCATCTGGTAACCCCAGTTTGTTTTGAGAAAGCTCGATAATAGAAACTAGTTTTTCTGGGTGAAGTCTGTGGTCATAATCATTTGCTTCCCATAACTGAAAGTTAATTACAGTTTCTAATCGCTCTGTACCACCGCAGTCTATAAAATGCTTAATTACTTTACCTACCTCTGTCACATGAAAATGTGATGGAACTAGGCTACCATCTGGTAGTTGAAAACTAATAGTTTCTTGGGCTGCGAGTACTGTTTTAAATTCTGATATTTTCATGTTTTTAATTTTTATCTATTGTAATATTACGATTAATAATAGTAAATTTTTTTTAGCAACAACTATCTATAGATTTAGTATCTAAATCTAGAATAGTAGAAAGCATATTTTTCATTAATAACCAGTTATCGTGATGGATACAATAACATACACTCGTACCATCTACATTACCTTTTATTAAACCTACTGTTTTTAATTCTTTTAAATGTTGTGATATTGTGGGTTGTGCAAGACCTATTTCATTTACTATATCACCACACACACAAGAATCTATAGAGAATAGATATTCTAAAATAGCTATTCTAGCAGGGTGCGCAAGAGCTTTGGCCATGCGCGCCACTTGATTTTGATGCTCGGTAAATTTTTCGGTTTTAGTAACTCCCATAATATTAATCGTAAAATTACGATATAAAAACTAATTAGATATAATTTATATTAAAAATTTACTGTTCGTCTATCTTAGTTATATATAATTCTACCCTACGGTCTAACTTATCGATACCGCCCAATGGCTTAGTACGACCGAATCCCTTGTACTTCATTCTATCATAAGAGACACCACTTTTCTTAAGAATAAAAAAGATAGCCTTTGCTCTATCATGAGATAGATTAGACTTTTTTGTGTCTCGATTATAGGCATCTTTATATACAGGGTTGATACAACATACATGACCGTGTATTTCAAAATGTATGTCTTTACGTGCAACAAGAATTTCTGCAACACGATCTAGAAGCGGTTGTGATTCTTCTAGGACAGTAGATCTACCTTTGTAAAATAAGATGTTTTCTAACCTAATAACTTGACCTTTTTTAAGGTTTTTACTTAGTAGGGATTTAAAAGGTTCTTGTGTATTATCCACCGGCGGATCTAGATTTGTAGGTATATCTAGATACTCATCATCTATACTTTCTGTAGGTTCTACCGGTGCAGTTTCTTTTACTTTTTCTTGAGGTGTTGTTTTAGAATTCTTTGATACAGGAATGGCAACGGTGCTTTTTTCATCTTTTAAGACAGCCTTTACCACTTTCTTTTCATAGGTCTTTATCTCTACTGCCTCACTAGTAGTAAGATCACTTTTATTTAATTTCTTTATTTCTAGGCGTTGTGTTATACTTTCTTTAAGCGAGAATATAATATCTACCCTGCGGTTTTGAGCACGCTCATCTTCTATGGATAACTCTTCAGAGCCTTCTTCTAGAGCTACCTCTCCACGACCTTCTATGGTTTTAGAAATATGTTCTATAGTAATAGAATGTTCTTGTAACCATTTAGAAACGGTCTCTACACGTCTATTAGATAAATCTAGGTTATATTCATAAGAACCACGATCGTCGCAATAACCTAATATTTTTACATCTAGGAGCGGTTTATATAACAGGTCATCAAAGAAGGAATTGAGTTGTTTTCCTTCGGTAAATGGAAACTGATCTTTATCTAGATCAAAGTATACAGAATGTGTTTCTGTAAGTTGGGCTGTACTTACTAGGGCAAGGAATAAAAAAAATGGAGTTACTAGTTTTCTAAAATTCATTATTTGAGTATGCGATTGTATTTTCCCTCATCATTAAGGACTTCTATGGCTGCTCTTATTTCTGGATTGTATTTGATCTGGTAATTGTAAAGGCCTTCTTTATAAAAGTATCTCTTCACAATCTCGTCGGTAAGTAGACTTTTAATTTCGGCTTTTTTATCTACTACTTCTTTCTTTTTTGCTGTCTTGATGTTTTCTAGCATGATCTCATAAGAGTTCTTAATATCATCATCTAGTTCTTCATTTGCTGCTGTTTGGTACGCTTTCGCGAAAGCGGACTCTGTAACCGTCTCAAATTCAAAACCACGTTTTTCTATCCATGTTACAAACTCTTGAAAATCTGCATCTGTGAACTGAATCTCGTCCATAGAATTAAATTGATGCTTATAATAATACTCTGTAGCATAATCAAATATGGAATTTTCTTTAAGAAGTGCTGTTGTAATAGGTGAATACACTGCAGACTCTATATTAATGTCTGGTTCTACACCACCACCATCATAAACTGTACGGCCGCTGTTTACGGTCTTAAAGGCTTTATAATCTTCTTTTTTAGTTCGTACAGCATCTCCATTTTCATCACGATTCCAGTAGTCTAGTGCCTGTATGCAACGACCACTAGGTGTGTAATATCTAGAAATGGTAATCTTAACCTGTGTACCATAAGAAAGTGGTTTAGGACGTTGTACAAGTCCTTTACCAAAACTTCTTGCACCTATTATCACACCACGATCATAATCTTGTATACTACCACTTACTATCTCACTAGCACTGGCACTACGACCGTTAATAAGTACGGCCACTTTCATACCTTCAAATTCTTCACTGCGCTTAGTAAGATATGTTCTATTGTATTTAGAAACAACAGATTGTGTGCTGGTGATTAGTTTCCCTTTAGGAATAAAAAGATTAGAAACATTTACTGCCTCACTTAATAAACCACCTGGATTACCTCTTAAATCAAGAATAACTTTAGTAGCACCTTTTTCTTTTAATTCTTTTATAGCAGCCTTAGTCTCTCTAGATGCTTTTTCATTAAACTTAGATAAGACCACATAGCCTATCTCTGGTGTTGCCATTTCATAAAACGGTACGGCATTTACCTCTACACCTTCTCTTTTAAGTGTTGTAGTTTTATTTTTTCCCTGGCGTGTGTAGGTAATACTAAGCTCTGTCCCGGCAGATCCTTTTAACAAATCACCAGCGTTTTCTTTATAATCCTTAATCTTTACACCATCTATTTCTATGATGTCATCACCTGCTTTAAGTCCAGCTTTATCTGCTGGATAGTCTTTCCAAGGCTCAATGATGGTAATTTTATCTTCTTTAGTACGCACGTTTGCACCTATACCGGTGTAAGAACCACGGCGGTTTATTTTTGATTTTTCTACCTCTTGCTCTGTCCAGTAAACGGTATATGGGTCTAGTCCTTCTAGCATTCCTTCTATGGCATTATCCATAAGGTCTGCTGGGTTTGTGTCATCCACATAGTTCATATTGAGTTGTTTATACATTTCTGTAAAAATCTCAATCTGCTTTGCGATTTCAAAAAAATCGTTTTGAAAACTGGCTGTAGTAAATAATAATCCAGCTGCAGCGATAGGTAGCAGGATCTGTCTTTTTATATTAATCTTTTGACTCATCTTCTTTATTTGTGGCTCAAGTAAGGTGCATTAAATATAGGATAAATAGTAAGAAACACCATAATAGTTACTAACGACACTTATTTTAAACAATTGTACGCAAGGTTAGTGCCAGTTTTAAGGGATGAGGTTTTGGGTAAAAGGTATTGGGAATAGTTATCGTTTAAGCTCTTAACAATTTTATTATTAGTGTTCTATTTTTTACTTTCTATAATCTTACTCAGCAATTTTCTTGCTTAACTCCTTCAACAGCTTTTTAGTAAGCTGCTCGACATATTCATAATCAGGCATTTTACCAGATTGAAATATAAACATAGCCTTTAAATGGACACCATTTGTTACAGGTAATAACTCTTGATGCAGTCTATAAGATTCACGCATTAATCGTTTTACACGATTACGGTCTACGGCACTTTTAAAGAAACGTTTTCCTACGCTCACTCCTACTTGATGTTGTGTTGCAGTGGTAGGCTCTATGAAATAAACGACACGCAAAGGCCCTTTTCTCAATGATTTTCCATCACTGAAAATTAAGTCTGTAGCCTTTTTGCTTTTTAATTTTTTATTTCTGCCTAGGGTTAATTTCATAGCGCTGCAAATATAGTCTTTGAGTTTGTTAATGGGTGAATGGATAAGATGGTTTACCTACTCTAGCCATAAAAGATGCGCATACCGCGAGTGTTTAGAATAATAGAAAACAAAATAGGCAGCCTTTAAAAAGACTGCCTATTGAAAACTGCGACTGTTAACTGAAATCTATTCTTCTAATTGCCAAGTATTATTTTCTTTATTCACATCGGCCATCATTCCTTTTGGGTCTATGGTGACACTTCTTATGTTTTTCATATCAACACCGTCTAATTCTAGATCATAGGTTGGGTATGCCCAAGCCCAGTCTGCAACAGTAGTTACATTTCTAGCTACTTTCTTCTCACCACGCATCTCAGATAATGGTATGTAATACATTTTTGTACTACCGTCATTCATAGTTACCTCTACATCTAGTGGCATAGGCATTAATCCATTTCTTTTAAAAGTAATGACATCTACACCATCTAGTGTACTCATGTTTTCTACAGAGTAATCGATAGTATTTGTAGTCATAGTCCAGTCTCTTAAGTACCATTCTAGGTCAAAACCACTTACACGCTCTGCAACTCTTTTAAAGTCATTAGGATCTGGATGCTTAAATTTCCATGTATTGTAATATTCTTTGATAATATCATCACGTACTTCATCACCTACTACATAACCTAATTGAGCCATAAAAACAGCACCTTTAGAATAAGCTGTTGTACCGTATGCTGCGTTATATTCATAACGATCTGCATGAGTAGTTTGTGGTTGCTCTTTACCAGAATTTGCAAGACCTATATAACCTCTATAAGAACCAGAGTTAGGATTTTCTTTACCTTCATTAAAAACAGCATTCATAGCATAGTTAGAAATGTAAGTAGTAAAACCTTCGTCCATCCACTCGTCTTTAGACTCGTTAGTTGCAAGAATATGGTTGAACCATGAGTGTGCAAATTCATGAGCTGTAACACCAGCAAGACTACCAAAACTGCGCTCTCCTGTAATTAAAGTACACATAGCATACTCCATACCACCGTCACCACCTTGTATAACAGAATATTGCTTGTAAGGATAATCACCTACATGCTCATTAAAATACTTTAAGAACTCGTTAGTCTTAGGTTGTAATTTTTTCCAATTCTCTTTGATCGCTTCATTATCCTTGTAGAAAAAATGAAGATCTACTCCATTTGCTCCTTTATAGATATCGTGTATAAAATCTTTATCTGCTCCCCATGCAAAGTCATGTACTTGTGGTGCTTTAAAGTGCCATTTTAATTTTCCATCTTTACTTTTTGCAGGACCAGAATTTGCTTTGTCATAACCATGACCTATTTCTTTAGGATTTTGTAAGTAACCTGTTCCACCTACGGTATAATCTTTATCGATAGTAAGTTCTACATCAAAATCTCCCCAAACACCGTGAAATTCACGACCTATATAAGGACTGGTATTCCAACCGTATTTATCAAATTCGGCCATTTTAGGATACCACTGTGTCATAGAAAGCGCAACACCTTCTTTATTATTACGTCCACTTCTTCTTACTTGTACAGGAACCTGACCGTTAAAATCTAATTCTAGTGTAGTAGACTCACCTGGAGCAAGAGACTTTGCTAGTTTTACAACCAGTACAGTTCCTTCTTCGTCTGCAAGTACAGCCTGACCATCTTGTGTCATGTTGCTTACATGTAAATAACCTATTTCATTAGGTTCTAATGCCGCAATGCGAGAACCTACTCTTCTATCAGGGTCTGCAATGGTGCGAGAACGTACATCCATCTCACTACCTGGCTGGAAAGCATTAAAAAATAAATGATAATACACACGATCTAGTGTCTCTGGAGAATTGTTAGTATAAATCAGTTTTTGCTTACCAGTATATTGATAACGGTCCACATCCATATTTACATCCATGTCATAATTAACATGTTGCTGCCAGTACGTACCAGAACTAGCGTCCTGACTAGAGACTACATTTTTAGAAGAACTACAACCTGCTAGTGCAATAGCAGCTGTAAGAATCAAAGCTATTTTTTTCATGAGATAATTTTAATGTTGCTAAGATAAGGATAACGTAACTGAACTCGAATTGGAAGTTTAAAAATGATTAACGACAGCATATTTTTGATTTGATTGCTCTGTTGTAAAATATATAGTTTCATTTTCATGATAGATTGAAGCAGTGCTGCTATCTAGAACAATGACCTGTTACTTCAACTTCCTTTTTACAACCCATTCTCAAAATTCTACAATTCAGTCATCCTTAATTTTAAAAAGCCTTGATCGGTCGCAAGTTTGTTTTATCAAACCACAAGATATGAAAACGCTTTTCTCGATTATTTGTCTATTAATTGCCTCTTTTACTTTTGCGCAAACCACTGTTTCAGGTATTGTACTAGATGAAGAAAAACAGCCTGTTATGGGTGTAAATGTTTACCTAGAAGGAACTTATGACGGTACTACTACAGACATCGAAGGAAAATTCTCATTTTCTACAGAAGAAACTTCAACAGGAATATTAATTGCCAGCTATATAGGTTATGAAGATTATAGATTAGAAGCTCTTATAGTAGATATGGTGGGTTTAAAATTACGCTTTCGCGAAAGCTTAAACGCATTAAACACCGTAGTCCTAAGCGCAGGAAGTTTCAGTGCAGGAGATAGTTCTAAGGCCAGTGTTTTAAAACCGTTAGATATAGTTACTACGGCTGGTGCGGTGGGCGATTTTGTAGGTGCGTTACAGACCCTACCAGGAACATCTAATAATGCAGACGACGGCCGCCTTTTTGTACGTGGTGGTAGTGCAGAAGAAACCCAAATTTTTATCGATGGTGCTCGTGTTTTCAGACCCTTTACACCTACTACTGGTAACATTCCTACACGTGGTCGTTTCTCACCGTTCTTATTTGACGGTATTTCATTTTCTACCGGTGGTTATAGCGCAGAGTATGGGGACGCGCTTTCTAGTGTATTACTCTTAAATACAAACGATGTGCCCAAAGAAGAAAAAACCGAAATAGGAATCATGAGCTTAGGAGCTAATTTGGGCAACACAAAAATTTGGGGTAAAAACAGCATTAGTTTAAATGCGCAATACATTAACCTAGCTCCGTATAATGAGTTGGTTCCCCAGAATAATCAATTTGAAAAACCCTATCAGTCTCTAAATGCCGAAGCTGTTTTTAGACATCAATTTGATAAAGGACTTTTTAAAGCATACAGTGCATATTCCTATAGTGATCTAGCATTGATTCAAGAAGATGTAGATGTAGAAGAAGGCTTCTATTTTGGATTAAGAAATAGAAATTATTATGGTAATTTAAATTATAACGGTTATTTATCAGACAGTTGGAATATAGAAACTAGTTTAAGTCTAGCACATGATAATAATGACATGACCATAGAAACCACAAAAATAGATGCAGTAGAAAATGCACTGCATGCAAAATTTAAACTACAAAAACGTTACAACAATTACTTTAAAATCAACATGGGTGTAGAACAGTTTCTTATTAATTATAAGGAAGATGTGTTAATGGAAAACGACACTTTTGAAACCGGTATTAATCATGGAATAACCGGTGCTTTTACAGAGGCTGAGGTTTTTGTTTCTAAAGATCTCGCCTTTAAAGCAGGTTTACGTGGCGACTATTATGGAGCCAGTGATCAATTTAAAGTGTCACCAAGATTAAGCGCTGCGGTAAGTATCAATCCATCTTCACAATTCTCTCTAGCTTATGGTAATTTTTATCAATCTGCTCAAAATAATGTGCAGCAGTATGACAAAGAACTCCAGCCAGAAAATGCCCAACATTACATCGCAAACTTCCTTTATAAAAAGAACGATCGCATGTTTAGAGCAGAGGCTTATTATAAAAAATACGATCAGTTATTAACATACAACACGACTCGTGTACAATTTGATAGCGATTTAAGTAACGATGGTGACGGTTATGCCGCTGGATTAGATCTATTCTGGAGAGATGAGAAATCTATTAAAAATCTAGATTATTGGGTAAGTTACTCTTATTTAGATACGCAACGACAGTTCCGTAATTATCCTGTAGAGGCGACACCTAGTTTTGCTACAGACCATAACTTCAGCCTGGTGACTAAATACTGGATAGAAGACCTACAATCTCAAATAGGAGCCACCTTTAATTATTCCAGCGGCCGTCCATTTACTAATGCAAATAAGACAGGTTTCTTAAACGATAAAACCAGCTCGTTCCAAAGCCTTAATTTTAATTGGGCCTACCTTATTGATCAACAAAAGATTTTATACTTCTCAGTTTCAAATGTGTTGGGTAGAGATAACGTTTTTGGTTATCAATACAGCGACACACCAGATGTTCAAGGACAGTTTAACCGTCGTACGATAGGCCAGGCAGCAGACCGTTTCTTCTTTGTAGGTTTCTTTTGGACCATAGGCGGCAGCGATAATCAGTTGGATAATCTGTAAGAATTAACGAAATCAGTATTTACAAATCACAAACACCCAATTCTTATTTTCCCTCGAGGGAAATGCCGATAGGTAAAGGGTGTTTGCAGTGGAATAAAAATGTCAAAACAACAATTCAGATACTAGTTTTTACAGTTGGGTTTGTTCCGCTTTCGCGAAAGCGAGATCACCATTATCATTGTATCTTAAATCAAGTAAATTATTTATTATGAGAACTATAGCTACTACTTTAATTTTATTTTTCACATTAACTCTTACCGCACAATCTGGATATGAAAAAGCCATGAAAAAAGGACTGGAATTAATGCAAACAGATTTACAGGCAGCATCCCAACAATTTGAACGTGTCGCAAAAGCCGAAAAAGAAAACTGGTTGCCATCATACTATGCAGCGCTATGTAATATCAACGGATCTTGGGGTAATAATCCTAAAGAACAAACTTTATTAACCATGAACAAGGCACAAGAATTTATAGATAATGCAGAATTGCTCTCTGAAAACAACCCAGAAATAATGGTCTTACAAGGTATGTTAAACACCTGTTGGATTCAATACGACAGCCGTGTTTATGGTATGAAACTGTCTGGTGAGACTAATGCGATTTATGAAAAAGCGATTCAAATAGCTCCAGAAAACCCAAGAGTAATAAGTAATAGAGCGCGATGGTTAATGGGTAGTGCAAAATTCTTCGGTAAAGATATTACTCCTTATTGCGGTGAGATTGATAAAGCCATCACATTATTTGAAAATGAAAAGCCAACTGGTTTTAACCCTAGCTGGGGTAAAAGCGGTGCACTAGATGCAAAAAAGGAATGTGAGTAAGCATTCAAACTTTATTATGTCTATTTAAAAAATGCCAAGTGTTCCTCTTGGCATTTTTCTTTTGAAATAATTTTTAGAGGCAGTGTTAGTCTCAGCGATATTCAGAGACGGTACTTTTTGATCTTATCGCCTTAGCTCTATATTCAGGCTTTCCCTCGAGGGAAATGTCCGCAGGACAAAGGGTGTTTGCGGTTGAGTAAAAAAATCAAAAATCAGATATTGCTAATCAATTTCCGCTTTCGCGAAAGCGAATCTCTACTAAATCAATTTATTAGTTAGAAAACAAAATATTTTAAAATTACTGTGCGTTATCTAGTTGCACCTCAATTAGTTTCTATAATTTTATAGAAATTCTCAACTAACCACTAATTACCAACCTATTTTGATCAAAAAAGCACTTCTATTCCTGTTTTCGTTGCTTATTCTAGCTTCTTGTAACACAAAAACTGACGAAGAAAAACTCCAAGAACAACAAAATGAATTGTTCAAATTTAGGGAATACGTCAGTCAGGTTTCTGATCATGTAATTTCTACTAGAGAACCTATCGTTATCAAATTAACCGAACCTGTAGAAGGGTGGACTGTAGGCAAAGAATTAGATGCTAGTTGGGTGAAATTAAATCCTAGTGCTTCTGGTAAATTGACAGTTCTAGATGCACAAACGGTATCTTTTTTACCAGAAAAACCTTTAAAAGAAGATACGGAATATGAGGTGAAGTTTAAGCTGGATAAAGTAAGAGAGGTAAGTGACGATTTAAAAGAGTTTACTTTTAATTTTAAAACCATTGCTCAAGACTTTATTGTAGGTACAGATCCTGTAGGAAGTTATCAAAGCGATTATCAATATATCAATGGGACCATACGCTCTAGTGATATCATGGATTTAGAAAATGCAAAGAAGTTAGTTACTGCAACATTAAATGGTAAAAATCTAGCGGTAAAATTTCCTAACTCAACGGCACTCGGTAAATATTTTGAATTTAAAATAGATAGTATACAACGACCTGTAGAAGATGGTGAAGTAGAAATTTCATGGAATGGAAATAGTATAGGCGTCGCCGATAAAGGTAATAACACGATTACACTACCTGGTAAAAACAGTTTTTCTGTAACCGATATTGAACTGGTTAATGGAGATGTACAGTACATTTTAATCAACTTTTCTGATCCTATAAAAAAGGAACAAAATCTAGATGGAATGATCCAGATAGAAGGTGTTGATAAAATGAAATTTGAAAGTAGCGGTAATGAATTGAAGGTATATCCATCAAAAACGGTTACTGGTTCTAAAAAAGTGGAGGTTTTTACAGGTATTTCTAGCGTGGCTGGTTATAAACTTAAAAACGGCTTTTCTAGCTTCATTGCTTTTGAACAAGTAAATCCAGAAGTAAAACTAGTGAGATCGGGAACAATTTTACCGTCTTCTCAAAATTCAAAGATTAATTTTAAGGCGGTTAATCTTAATGCAGTAGACGTTTGGGTTTATAAAGTGTTTAATAATAACGTACTTCAGTTTTTACAGAACAATAATATAGGTTCTACAGGTAATCTACGTAATGTAGGTAGACCAGTTGCTCGCAAAGTAATAGATATTAAAGCAACAGGTAACGATGTAAATAAATGGAATACATATTCTGTAGATCTTAGTGAGGTGATCGCTCCAGATCCTGGAGCTATTTATAGAGTAGAGTTTAAATATAAGCTAGCATACAGTGCTTATAAATGTGAATACACGGCAGAGAATCAGCCAAAAGTAGAAGAAATAGATTACGACGATTCCTTTGAGGCTAGCAGTTGGGATAGTGCACAAAACTATTATTATGATGACGAGTACGGTTATTATGATTATAACTGGAGAGATCGTGAAGATCCATGCTCTCATTCTTTCTATAGAAATAAATCAGTTAGTACAAATGTCCTAGCAAGTGATTTAGGTATAACCGTTAAAAAAGGAGATGATAACAGTTATTTAATAGCAGTAAATGATATTATTACTACCAGACCTTTAGGTGGTGCACAGGTAAAATTATATAACTTTCAACAACAAGAGATAGCTAGTGCACGCACAGATAATCAAGGATTATTAGACATAAGACTAGATAAACCAGCATACTTTGCACAGGTTACTTATAACAATCAATATGGGTATGTAAAACTGGATGACGGTCATGCACTGTCGGTAAGTAAATTTGATACTTCTGGTAAAAAATTAAGTAAAGGAATTAAAGGTTACATCTATGGAGAAAGAGGCGTGTGGCGCCCTGGTGATAATATTTACCTAACCTTTATGCTTAATGATGCCGATAATAAATTACCTAAAGGTCATCCTATTAAATTAGAATTAAGAGATCCTAATGGTAAAATCACGCATAGTGATGTGCAAAAAAATGGATTAAATAACTTCTACCAGTTTGACTTAAAAACAGATGATAATGCGCCGACAGGAAACTGGAATGCAAAAGTTGAGGTAGGTGGTGTTACTTTTAATAAAACACTTAAAATAGAAACCATTAAACCCAACCGTTTAAAGGTGAAACTATTTTTTGATCAAGAAATAATTAAGTCCGGAGATAATGTATACGGTTCTTTAAATGGTATGTGGTTGCACGGCGCAATTGCCAAAGGTCTTAAAGCAAATATTACGGCAAAGTATTATGCAACTACTACAAGTTTTAAAAAGTATGAGAGCTATGTTTTTGATGATCCATCAAGATATTTTGATCTTCAAGAATCAGAGATTTTTGATGGTAAGTTAGATCAAAGTGGAAACGCTAGTTTTGATTTTGAACCTAACATGGATTCTCAAGCTCCAGGAATGTTAAAAGCGAGTTTCCTTACTAAGGTGTATGAAAACGGTGG
Source organism: Nonlabens sp. Asnod2-A12 (assembly GCF_045063745.1). Lineage (NCBI taxonomy): Bacteria > Pseudomonadati > Bacteroidota > Flavobacteriia > Flavobacteriales > Flavobacteriaceae > Nonlabens > Nonlabens sp. Asnod2-A12. The sequence goes on from NZ_JBEFOB010000003.1 coordinate 2,251,557, forward strand.
AGACTTCAGTACAAATGTGACAACTAAAACCTATTCTCCTTATGATACTTATGTAGGTATCGACGTACCACCAGGAGACAAGCAAAGAGGAATGCTACTTACAGATACAGATCATAAATTTGATGTAGTAACTGTAGATCAAAGCGGTAACCCTAAGGCGACTCAAAATCTTGAGGTAAAAGTTTATAAAGTAAACTGGCGCTGGTGGTGGCAATCTCAGTCAGGTAGTCTTTCTAGATATGAAGCTCAGGAATACCGAGAAGAAGTGTATAACAACACGATCAATACCAACTCTAGCGGTGAAGGAACCTTTAAATTCTCACTTAAATATCCAGAATGGGGAAGATATTTAGTGCGCGTTTATGATCCAGAATCAGGACATTCTACCGGTAAAATTATTTATGTAGACTGGCCAGGATGGGCAGGAAAAAGCCGTAAAGTAGATCCAGAAATGGCATCTATGTTAATATTTAATGCAGATAAGAAAACCTATAAAGTAGGAGAGAACGCAAAAATCACATTCCCGTCTACCGCAGGTGGTCGTGCATTAATCACCGTAGAGAATGGAACCGAAGTTCTAGACGCACAATGGGCAGAAACTAAAGACAAACAAACAGAGGTAAGCATACCGCTCAATAATCTTTATGTGCCTAATGTGTATGTGCATATCACTTATTTGCAACCTCATGCACAAACTGCAAACGATCTTCCATTGAGAATGTATGGTGTCATACCATTATTAGTAGAAAATGCGGCAACGCATCTAGAACCACAAATTAAGATGCCTAAAGAACTAGCGCCTAAAACTAGTGCTAAAATTACTGTAAGTGAGAAAAATAACAAAGCCATGACCTATACACTGGCTGTTGTAGATGAAGGATTACTAGATCTAACTAATTTTAAAACACCTAACGCATGGGACACATTCTTTGCACGTGAGGCGCTAGGAGTAAAGACTTGGGACATCTTTGACGATGTTATCGGTGCTTATGGTGGTCGTATAGATGCGGCATTTGCCATAGGTGGTGATGGTAGCGCAGCAGCTTCTAAGGCTAAGAAAGCAAATAGATTTAAACCTATGGTCATTCACTTAGGACCATTTACACTTCAACCAGGCGAGAAAAAAACGCACACTATTAACATACCTCAATATGTAGGTTCTGTGCGCACGATGGTAGTAGCTGGTAATGACCGCAGTGAAGCCTACGGTAGTGCCCAGGTTGCGACTCCAGTAAAGAAACCATTAATGATGCTGGCATCGCTTCCGCGAAAGCTGTCACCTGGAGAAACAGTAAAATTACCGGTTACCATTTTTGCAATGGATGATAAGGTAAAAGACGTAAAAGTGACCTTAGAAAACTCACCATATTTGGAGTTATTAAATGGAAATACACAGCAATTAAAATTTACAGAAACTGGTGATCAAATCGCTTATTTTGATGTAAAAGTGAAGAATGCATCTGGAATAGCTAAATTAAAACTCTCTGCTAGAGGTAATGGAGAAACCGCTGCTTATGAGACAGAAATAGATGTGGTCAACCCAAATCCGTACAGTACGATTTCAGAGAAAGCAATCCTTAAGGTAGGAGAAACAGCTACTATTGCAGTAAAACCTTTTGGAACTAAAGGAAGCAACGCTTCTACTATCTCGTTCTCTAGTTTACCAGCTATGAACATAGGTAAACGATTAAATTACTTAATACGTTATCCACATGGTTGTGTAGAGCAAACCACTAGTGCAGCATTTCCACAACTGCACCTTGCCAGCGTGATTGATTTAAATAGCAATCAGCAAAAAGAAATCAGTTCTAATATAAAGGCAGCGATAAATAAATTAGGTTACTACCAAAAAGCAAACGGTGGTTTCTCTTACTGGCCAGGTAGTGGTAGTGTAAATGACTGGGGTACTACCTATGCAGGACACTTTATTATCGAGGCCGAAAAAGCTGGTTATACAGTTCCTATTTCGTTCAAATCTAACTGGATTTCTTATCAAAAACGAGTAGCAAAACAATGGCGTTATAATAATCACAATGACTTGTACCAAGCCTATAGATTATACACACTAGCAGTAGCAGGAGCACCAGATTTATCTTCTATGAACCGCTTACGCGAAAACGCAAACCTTTCTAACGATAGTAAGTTGAGACTAGCTGCAGCATATGCATTAGTAGGTCAGAACAAGGCTGCAGAGGAACTTCTATCAAAGAGTAACATAGATTTCCAGCCTAAGAAATACGATTATAGAACCTATGGATCTCCACAACGTAATCGTGCAATGGCGTTAGAAACCTACACGATCATGAAAAAGGATGAGCGTGCTAGAAAGCTTATGGAAGAAATGGCTAGAAACTTAGATTCTGACCGTTATTATAACACGCAAGCACTAGCTTATAGTTTTATTGCTATCAGTAAATATGCAAACCACATAGGTGGTAAAGGCGTTAACGTAGAATATACTTTTAAGGGAAAAACCAATTCAGTTTCTAGTATAAAAAGCATTGCAAATCGTAATCTAGATATAGACGAAAATCAAACAACCATTACAGTAAAAAACACCGGTAGTAACACGATTTTTATCACCAATGCTATGACAGGTAAATTACCAGTTGGGACTGAAAAAACAGCACAAAGTAATTTAAAAGCTACCATTACCTATACCGATAAAGATGGAAATACGGTAGATGTAAGTAAGGTGACTCAAGGAACAGAAATTACTGCAGTAACTACTATTACTAACACCACCGGTTCTAGAATAGAAGATGTAGCACTTACTCAGATTTTACCATCTGGTTGGGAAATTGTAAATACTCGATTTACCGATTATGGAGCACAAGAAACTAACAGCAGTATAGATTACACAGACATAAGAGATGATCGTGTCAATTATTACTTTGATTTAAAAGGTAAAGAAACTCTCACTTTTAAAACCACTATCAATGCAAGTTACTTAGGTAAATATTATTTACCAGGCTTGCAATGTGAAGCGATGTATGATGTAGATTATATCGTGAGAAATAAAGGACAATGGATTGAGGTGGTGAGATAGATATTTTCAATTACGATTTTTAAGCTTTCCCCTTTTTTAAAAGGGGAAAATTTAATTCGTGTACGAATTAAATAAGGGGTTTTGCGGTGTTAGAATATTTGGAGAGCTTTCATTCTTAAAGAGGTAGAGAGTTTAAAATATATCGCGTCAAACCCTTTTCGTTTATCGCTGTCGCTTCTAAATCTTTTTCCCTTCATCTGAAGGGAAATGCTTTTTATTCGTGGGAGTAATTAAATTTATAAATTTTTATAAAAGATATAAGATGCATTTATCAGGGCATAATATTCAATTAAAAAATCCAAGTTGGAATTTTATTCAAGCTGCAATAAAAAGTATTGTTACGCATCTCATTTTGACTAATAAAAATGGGGATTATGTTCAATGTATTAGAAATGCACAAGAGCTAATTATTGAATATCGAGTTAATTCGAATTCAAAATTTAAACACTTTGTAATAGGAAGAGGTGAAAATAAAAGTCCATTAAAAGTAACTTGGATTGTCATACAAACAACATCAGGAGAAATAATGGTACAACAAGAGGAAATTCTCAAGTTTAGTGATGCCGAATTGATATTTAAGGAATTTTATAATAATAATTCAATTTCAGGAAATTTCAATAAACGAAATGTCACTAAATTACATCTTTAAGATTGATTTACTAAAAAATGACTCCATACTACGCCGTAATCTTTACTTCCACAAAAAAGAACAACGATCCAGCCTATAATCAAATGGCAGAACTTATGGAATCACTTGCTATACAACAAGATGGTTACATGCATCATGATGCGGCAAGAAATGAGATAGGAATTACGGTTTCTTATTGGAAATCTCTTGAATCGATTTCTAAATGGAAATCACAAATAGATCATCAAACAGCTCAAAAACTAGGTAGAGATAACTGGTACGAGTGGTATAATGTGAGAATTTGTAAAGTGGAACGTGAGTATGAGTTTGGGAAGAAATAATTCTTCTCGACCATATTAAAAACTCCTCGCCTTAGAAAAGGCGAGGACAGATTAGCTAGCTTTGCTAGCAATCAGGAGTGGTTGAAAAGTATTTTTTTGATTTTATAAAGCTATTTAGTTAAAACCAGCATTTTTCAACCTTTCCGACCAAAGCTCGTTTCACTCAATTTGCCCACCTTTCCTTTTCTAAGGAAAGGAGTTTTTAAATTATTGTAGGTAATTCCGCTTCATAGTAGAATCGCTTGGAAAATTTTCGGTGATTGTTGAATATTAAGACTCTAATACTGCCTTCAACCGTTCCACGATAGTTTTTACTTTTATAGAACTAGTGGCTTTCTTGTAACCTTTCACCACTTTATTCCCAAAAATAGAAGTAGGTACTAGAGGGAATTTATCTCTATTTGCGGTTAATTGATTTTCTTCTGGTTGTGCATAAGGTGCAAAACCTGCATAAGGATGTGTGTTACCCCATAAAGTAATAACAGGAACGCCATATAAAGCCGCTAGATGGCCGTTACCACTATCCATAGCAATCATAGCATCTAATTGAGACATAACACTTAATTCGTTTTCAAATGAAGTAATGCCTGCCATATTAATGACATTTGAGGTGGTGCCTGCTATAATTTGCAGTTGTTCTTGTTCTTTCTTCCCACCACCGAATAGAAGTATCGTTATCTGATCATCTTGAGAGATAGCCTTTACGAGTTTTTTAGCCTTTTTTATAGTTACCGCTTTGGTTTCATGGGCAGCAAATGGTGCAAAACCTACCCATTTTGATGTTTTTCTACCTATTTGATCATGAATTTGAGGTAAAACGGCTTCTTTGGGTAAAAATTCATTTCCTTTTAATTCGACTTTAAAACCTAACTCACGCAGGACGTTTGCATAGCGCTCTGTACTGTGTGTTAAGGATTTAAAAAAGGTAGGATCGTTGATCAATTTCTTTTTTTCAGAGCGTCCTTTATCAATTTTAGATTTAGGAATACCTCTTAAAAAAGTACGTAATATTTTACTGCGCAGCACATTATGAAAATCTGCTACGGCATCTATTTTAAGAGCCTTAATTTCTTTAGAAAGTCGGTAGAGTCCAGATACACCTTTGTGTCTATTATCTACATCGGCTTCTATAAACGTGATGTCTGGAATATGCTCTAGGATGGAACGGAATCGCTTTCGCGAAAGCGCAACTATCTCAACACTAGGATAATCTCTTTTTAAGGCTAATAAAACAGGAACGCACATGGCAATATCGCCCATAGCGCTTAGTCTAATGACGAGTATGCGTTGAGGTAGCGGCATGATTTATTTTAGAGCTCTGAGGACTGGATTAAGTTCGTCATCATTATACATTTTCATCTGTTTGTAGACTTTCATGTATTTATTACCTGTAGAAATATCTTCTAACAGTTGATCCAGCGCTGTAGATAAATCTACACGTTGTTCTAGAAGAATGTCTAGTTTTTTACTACAAGCATCTAGGTGATCTTGAGAAGCATCGGTACGAGTAGCTTCTTCATTCATGTGGTATATTTTTAATGCAAGAATAGACATACGGTCTACAGCCCATGCTGGACTCTCTGTATTGATAGTCGCATTATCCTTAACCGTTACATCGCTATAAAGGTCTAAAAAATAACCATCTACATACTCTACCATGTCGGTACGATCTTGATTACTAGCATCTATCTTACGTTTGAGAGTAAGTGCAGCAACTGGATCTATTTGTGGATCTCTGATAATGTCTTCATAATGCCATTGTACAGTATCTATCCAGCACTTGCGATATAATAAATGCTCTATAAGGTTAGAATTACGGTCGTATGGGTTTTCAAAATCTTGATCTACCGTATTCACTACGTGATAGGTATCGATAACAGTTTGAAAAATTTTATTGGCTTTATCTGAAAACATATTCATTTTTTAAAAGTGCAAATATAAAGATTTAAGAACGCTCTAGAATCTAAGAATAAATAGAACTACCATAGTTATAAATGGAATCCATAATAGACTTTCTTTAACGATCTTATTTTCGGTTTCTTGTACCATTCTTGCGATAAATATAGACAGTAATGGTATTAATAGTAGGGCGCTACCGTTCATTACAAAAAATAAAAAGCCGCAAATACCAGAAAATCCTAGTACAGAAAATCGAGATCTAGCACTTATGGATATTTTAGGAAACCCAAATAAAAGCGCGATAGACATGATGAGACCTAGACTACTTACTATAGAAGAAACAGCAAATAATACATCTATCTCAAAGTTTATGTAGTAAAAACTTAGATCAAATTTATTAAATATTCTAAGGAAGAAATTTGTGCCTATATATTGATCTAGAGTAAATGTAAGTATAGATACACAAGCAATTGCGATAAAAGGTAGGGTCCAATAATTAATATTTTTAAAAGCATAAATGACGATACTTAAAAATATAACGATAAAGAATAATGCACTCCAAGAGTGAAATACGGTAGCTAGAGAAACCCATAAGGAAGCATCAAATATTTTTCTAACCAGCCCTCTTCTAGTACGCATACTAAGCAATCTCCTTAATGCGAGTAAGATACAGTTGTATGCTATAAATATTTGCATATCAGAGAAGTACACTAATCCTATGACGAGTAAACAGCTGTAAATCCATAAGGAAAATGAGTTGTTATGAGTAAGCTCATTTTTTAGTGTTATAAACTGAAAAATAGCTATGGATGCCATGGCTAGAACAGAAATCCAAATGTATTTCCAACCTAGAAAAGGATGGTCTATTACAAAATAACCCACCATAATTGCCACCATCAAAAATGTGATGATGTAATGAATGGGTTTACTAGTTTTAAAAAAACTGGAAAGCATAGAGATTTTTAACTATTTTTGCAGTCGTAACAAGCAATTTACAGCAATGGAAACTTTATTAGACGCAATAGTAAGCTTATTTGAACTTATTTTAATTCCTTTTGATGCCTTGAGAGAGCTAGAAAACTCTAGTTGGTTTCTTGCAAACACTGTATCATGGATCGCAATAGCTATCCTAGTGGTTGCTTTTGTTTACTGGATGAAGCAACTTAAAGAGTACGATAAGGATGAGGATAAAACTCAAACTGGCCACTCTTTCTTAGGATAAGAAATCACTTTTTATAGGTCAAAACCTATATCAGTTCTATAATACATCTTATCAAAACTTAGTTTATCTAGGTTTTGGTAAGATTTTTTTAGTGCCTGTTTGAAATCAGGTCCAAAACTAGTTACCGCCATAACGCGACCACCATTAGTCACTATTTTTCCATCTTTAAGAGCAGTACCGGCATGAAAGACTATGCTGTCTTCTACATTTTCTAGTCCAGATATTACCATTCCCTTTTCATAGGCTTCTGGATATCCACCTGCCACACACATGACTGTTGTCGCACTTCTAGAATCTAGGATTAGGTTTTCTTTGTGTAGTTCCGCTTTCGCGAAAGCGTGTAAATGAGCCAATAAATCGCTAGAAATACGAGGTAAGACTACTTCTGTCTCTGGGTCTCCCATTCTCACATTGTACTCAATTACTTCTGGTTCTCCATCTACAATCATTAAACCTATGAATACAAATCCTTTATAAACGATGTTCTCTTTTACAAAACCGTTAATAGTAGGTTTTATAACGCGTTCTTCTATTTTTTGCATCAACACATCGTCTGCAAATGGAACTGGAGATACAGCGCCCATTCCACCAGTATTAAGACCAGTGTCGCCTTCTCCTATACGTTTATAATCCTTTGCAGTAGGCATTACTTTATAAGAAGTACCGTCTGTCATTACAAAAACACTCATCTCGATACCATCGAGAAATTCTTCTATCACGACTTTATTAGATGCCGCACCAAATTTGCTACCTACGAGCATTTCTTCTAGAGATTCTTTTGCCTCGTCTGCATGCTCGATAATAAGAACACCTTTACCGCCAGCAAGACCATCTGCTTTAAGAACATATGGAGGTTTAAGACTGTCTATAAAAGACATTCCTTCTTTAAGATTATCCTTAATAAAACTTTTATAAGCTGCTGTAGGCACGTTGTTACGTTCCATGAATTCTTTGGCAAATTCTTTAGAACCTTCTAGAACTGCACCTTGTTTAGAAGGTCCTATAACGTTTACATGTTTCAACTCTTCTGTCTGGAAATAGTCATAAACACCTTCTACTAGTGGTGCTTCTGGACCTACTATTACCATAGTAACATCGTTATCAAGGACAAATTTCTTTATTGCAGGAAAATCTGTGATGCCCAGGTCTACATTAGTTGCTATTTCATGAGTACCTGCATTTCCTGGTGCTACGTATAGCTTGTTAAGAAGTGAACTTTTAATAATCGATTGTGCAAAAGCGTGCTCGCGGCCACCGCTTCCTAAAATGAGAACATTCATGAGTTGTGTTTATGGAATGCAAAAATAAGTTTTACCTTGCTCAATGATAGCTTGATTTATCAAAATGCCACTAAAACTTTTTGACAACATATTAAAACTACAAGGTTTTGAGATCAATAGAGCTCGTAAAGAGTTTGATAACTTGGTTTCTAACGGTAATGTAGGTTTGCAAAATCGCAAAGAATCTATAGTAAAACACCATCTTACTAACAATCATTTTTACAATAGTTTAGTTGTGAATAAAGAGGTGTTATGGAAAGATTTACCTGTTTTAAGTAAACGTAATTTACAACAAGCGCTGCACGAGCGACTAAGTAAAAGTTATACCGTAAAGAACATTTTTAAAGGTAAAACGAGTGGTTCTAGTGGGCACCCATTTACTTATGGTAAAAATAAGTATGCACACGCTATGACTTGGGCAGCATTTCACCATGCTTATGAGCATCATGGGATTAATTTAAACACTTCTTTACAAGCTCGTTTTTATGGTATTCCTTTAAGCGGTAAAGGAAAATATCTTGAGCTTATTAAAGATTTTGTGAGCTATCGCAAGCGCTTTCCTATTTTTAATATGAATGATGCGGTTCTAGAAAGCTTTCTCAACAAGTTCAAGAAAAATAAATTTGAATACTTAAATGGTTATACGAGCAGTATTGTATTACTAGCTAAGTATTGCGAGCAGAAAAATACGGTTCTTAAAGATATTTGCCCAACTCTTAAAATTTGTATTGTAACAAGCGAAATGCTTTTTCTAGATGACAGATTATTGTTAGAGAAATGGCTAGGAATTCCTGTTATAAATGAATATGGTGCAAGCGAAGTAGGATTAATAGCTATGCAAAATACTCAAGGAAACTTTGAGGTCAATCAGCAAAATCTGTATGTAGAAGTAGTTGATAATGACAACCAGCCAGTACCTGATGGAACAGTAGGCAGGATTCTAGTAACAGATCTCTATAATCTAGCACACCCTATGGTACGATATGAAATAGGAGATTTGGGTAGTTTAGAAACTTTAGAAAATGGTACTAGAATATTAAAAGATCTACAAGGTCGTACTAGTGATATAGCAATACTGCCTAGTGGTAAAATAGTACCAGGACTGACTTTTTATTATGTTACTAAAACAGTCATAAAAGAAGATATAGATATTCTCGAGTTTGTGGTCATTCAGAAAAAGTCAGATGCTTTTGAAATTCAGTATGTGAGTAAAAGTGAGATAAATACATCTGTAAAAGAGAGTATTCAAAATGCCATGGATGAATATCTAGAACCAGGATTATCCTTAAAATTTACCAGACTCGAAGTTCTTGATAGGAGCAAACGAGGTAAGCTGAAACAGTTTATGAGTGAGGTTTAAGATTTTAAAACTTTTTCAACGCAACCTATTAGATGTAACAGCATCTTACTAGTAAACTAAACCAAATGAAAAAGATTATTCTATTTTTATTCGTCTCAATAGTATTTGTGAGTTGTAATTCTGATGATGATTCTACTTCAGTGCCAATTACTTTAATTTCAGAAAACAGTTTACACGGTAATGGACAAGAAGGTATTATTGAACAAAATAGGGTTATAACTGACAGTGTTACTTGGAATAACTTGATAGCCTCAATGGATTCTGTAAATATGGTATCAGATCAATTTACAGAGACTATTATAGATTTTAACACATATACAGTTATCGCTGTTTTTGATGAGGTGAGACCTTCTAGTGCATACGATCTAGAAGTTCATATCTTCCAAAACACCTCTAATATTATTGTGGATGTAAATAATATCAACTTTGGTGAAAACGAATTTAACATAGTTCAACAACCGTTTTACATAGTGAAAATTGAAAATAGTAACTTACCTATTGTTTTTCAATAAATTATTCGCTTTTTAAGAAATCGACTTTTATTTTCATCCTATTCTTCACAATAAACTGCTCATAAAAGAATCGCAACATCATCCAGCTGCTTTTTATAGTAGAATATCCCAAATGCGATCTATACACGGCATAGTTATACTTGATTAGATCTAGTTTATTTGACGATAAACCATCCCCTAAACGGTAACTAGCTATGGGTTCTTGAATACCTATGGCACTACCTGCTTTTTTAACGATATCTAACCACATCGCCCAGTCTTGTCGTTTACGTAAATTAGGAACCGCTATTTTACCTAAAACAGCAGCGTTATAAATACCGGTTAGATTACCTAAATAATTACTTTTATGTAGTTTTTGATACGTTAGCTTTTCAAATACCTTATGGATAGCTATAGGCTTTTCTGGTATGGTTTTAAAAATCTCATAAGCACCATAACATACTATAGCATCTTGAGACTTCATAGAGTTAATTTGCGTTTCTAGTTTATGTGATTTCCATAAGTCGTCTGCATCTAAGAAAGCGATGTAGGTGCCAGTTGCAGCATCTATCCCTTTGTTACGTGTTATTCCAGCTCCAGAATTAGTGGTGTTCTTTAAGGTAATAAAAGTTATTTCTTGAGAAGAGTTTTTTGCTGCATACGCTTTCGCGAAAGCGTAACTACCATCAACACTACAGTCGTCTATAGTAATAATTTCTAGCGGTCTATGAGTTTGCGATATAATGCTGTCTAGAGATTCTTGAACCGTTGCCATGCTGTTATAAGTAGGCATTATGATAGAAACGAGGCTCATCTAATAGGCTTTTTCTTCACCTTGAAAAACATTTGCAATGGTTTTAAAGATGATTTTTATGTCTACAGCAATATTCCAGTTTTCTATATAATAAATATCATTACGCACGCGACCTTTTATGTCTTCTTCAGTTTCTACCTCGCCTCGATATCCACTTACTTGAGCGAGTCCCGTAATGCCTGGTTTCACAAAATGACGCACCATAAACTTATCGATACGCTCTGCATACATGTGTGTATGGCTTACCATATGTGGTCGCGGTCCTACCACACTCATATCTCCTAGAAGTACATTAAAGAACTGTGGCAACTCGTCTATACTGGTCTTGCGTAAAAATCTTCCAATTTTAGTAATTCTAAGATCACCACGTGTTACCTGATGTAAATGTGCGGTCTTATTAGGGACCATAGATCTAAATTTATAACAAGTAAACTCTTTGTAATCTAGTCCATTACGTGCTTGTTTAAAAAAGACAGAGCCTTTAGATTCTAACTTTATGATGATAGCAACTATAGGTGTTAACCAGGACATAACAAATAGAATAACAAATAGGGAAAAGATAATATCAAAGGCTCTTTTACCAAATTTATTTGCGACGTCATCCAGTGGTATTTCTCTTAAGGAAAGCACAGGTGTCAGGCCGTAATAGTCATAATGCAACTGCTTAGAAAGTACAGCCTCGGTGTCTGGTATAAATTTGAGAGTTCTCAAATTATTATCTGCAAAGTCAGTGAGTTCTACTAGTTGATCATTATTCAACTCTTTAACAGAGCAAAAAATCTCGTCTATTTGATGTTCTACGACCCATTCTAGAAAACTGTTTATGGAGAACGCAGGAGAATGCACATCGACTACTTTTTTAGAACGATAACCATAATCTGTATGTATCTCAAAGAACTCATTTAAACGCTCTGTTTCTTCATTTACACCTAGTATGGCAACATTTCTATAATTACCACCTAGAACACTTCTATAATTCTTAAGAATGAAAAACAGACTTATTTTAATGATAGAGATGCTAGCTACTGTGGCAGCTATATAATTAAAGATAAGAGTAGACTCTCTATTTAAATCATAGTAATAACCAAAAAAGGCAAATACCACAAAACCAAAAAAGACAGATTGCTTTGCAAGGCGCATGAGTAAAGTGGTCAACTTTGTATTCCTGCGTATCTTGTAAAAGTCTAGTTGCATAGATACGATAATCCAGCAGATACCTATAAAAATGCTATAAGTGAGTAGGTCAAAATTTTCTACAAAAAAATAAGACGCAGCAAGAATGATCAAACCTAAATCTACAACGTAAGAAAGAGGTCTTATAAAACCAGAAAACCGGCCATTACGATAGGCTATACTATCTGCGGATATGTTTTGTAAAGTCTTTGTGGTCACGTTTGTTTAATTCTGCAGTAGATAACGATTTGAAATAATCATAAGTTAACTTCATTCCTTCTTCTCGACCTACCTTAGGTTCCCAATCTAGAATTTTCTTTGCAAGTGAGATATCTGGACGTCTTTTGAGTGGATCGTCTTGAGGTAAATCTCTATAAACTACTTTCTGGTCAGTTTCAGTCATGGATATAATTTCCTCAGCAAAATCACCTATAGTAATCTCATTAGGGTTACCTATGTTTACAGGGTCAGAATAATCACTAAGTAGCAATCTATAAATTCCTTCTACCTGGTCATCTACATAACAAAAAGATCTGGTTTGTGACCCATCACCAAAAACGGTAATGTCCTCACCTCTCAACGCCTGTCCCATAAAAGCAGGAATTACACGACCATCGTTAAGTCGCATTCTAGGACCATAAGTATTAAAAATACGTACGATTCTAGTTTCTAGACCATGAAATCTATGATAAGCCATAGTCATCGATTCTTGAAAACGTTTTGCCTCATCATAAACACCACGCGGTCCTATAGTATTTACATTACCATAATAACTCTCATCTTGAGGGTGCACAAGTGGATCTCCATAAATCTCACTAGTTGAAGCGATTAATAGACGTGCATTTTTAGCTTTGGCAAGACCTAGTAAATTATGCGTTCCTAGAGAACCTACCTTTAAAGTCTGGATAGGTATTTTTAAATAATCAATAGGACTTGCTGGACTGGCAAAATGCAAGATATAATCCACATCACCAGCAACATGCACATAGTTAGATACATCGTGATTATAGAATTCAAAATCTTCATGAGGGAAAAGATGTTCTATATTTTTAAGATCACCAGTAATAAGGTTATCCATTGCTACCACACGGTAACCTTCTTTAATAAAACGATCACAAAGGTGTGAGCCTAAAAATCCAGCCGCACCAGTAATAAGAACTCTTTTTTTCATTTAATAGATAATTGAATAAGATCGTAAAGATAGCAAAATTGAAAGGGTAGTAAAGCCGCTTTCTTTGGAATCATAAAAGCGATGGCATTAATGAATAATATTCATATTCATTTTCTGTCTTTACGTTCTTCATCTCTTTCCCATTTTAAACTGTCTAACATAATATTCCAGTGATTTGTTTTAAGAGAGAAAACCCTAGGGTCTATTTCTTTAAGTTCAGATAAAAGTAATTTATAACTTTGATCAGTAAATTCATTTTCAAAAATTGAATTAGGTTCTAATTTAATTAAATTATTTAAGAAGGAATCGATTTTAAGGACACACTGTGCAAAGCATGAGAGGTTAGAATTAATTAATATTTCTTCAAAAAAATTATCGTTATTAAAATAAATAAATTCTTCTGTAGCTATATTTATAGCTACAGGATCTCCTGACCCATTAGATCCTATTGATAAGAAATTATCGTAGTTAATATCTTGTAATTTCCACAGATAATTGACTGTTTTCAGGTTCTTTTCTTTTAAATTTTCAAAAGAAAATTCCCAACATTCTGATGGCATTCCTATTTCTCTCAAGAAATCAAAATTGACTGAATTATAGTTATTACTTTTATTGTCAAAGTATAGAATTTCACTTGCTATAGTATTCCATTTTCTTAACTGATCTTTCTTTAGCATTATAATATCTTTTCAAAAATAAACTCATTAGGATCTAAAATAACACCATCATACCTATCGAGTTCTTCTCGCGCTGCAACACCTGGAAAATCACCTTTATAATCTTGCATATCTGTCATGATCTGGAAATGAAGATGTGGTGAATAACCGCCGTTTTCTATTGGTTTTCCTAGAGTTGCAATGGTCTCGCTTTCGCGAAAGCGGAACCCCAACTCCCATTTATCCATATCACTTATAGAGAGATGTCCATAAAGTGTGTAGAGTTTCTTGCCCTTGAAATCATGTTCTAAGATTAGGGTAGGTCCATAATTCCCTGCATCATCGTTGTGCGCATAACTATGTACCACGCCATCCATAAAAGCATGAACGGTTGTGCCGGCTGGAGCCCAAAGATCTATTCCCATATGGATGTCGCGTACCACACCAGCCCGGAATCTAGCCGATTTTCTATATAAGGCGCGTTGTTCTAGATAACCACCATGAGCGATGTATTTACCGGTTAGGGTACGCATTTCTTCTAGATATTTTTCAAATGTAGAGATGTCACTCACATCGTTCTCATCCCAAAAAGTATTATTAACCGATAGGTCGATAGGGAAATAATCACTTTTACTGTATGCAGGATCGATAAGATGTTTAAAAGACATAAGCAGAATAGTTGATTAAGAGCTAGCAATTTAACAAAATAAGAAAGCTTGTGTTATGGATAGTCGCTTTAAATCTTCAATTAATTGCCGTATTTTTAAACCAAAGAATTTTGATATGATCAATAGAACGGTAAAAGGTGTGGAAGAGGCACTGGAAGGCGTTAAAAGCGATATGACTTTAATGGTAGGTGGTTTTGGACTGTCTGGTATTCCAGAAAATAGCATCGCGCAGCTAGTAAAATCTGGTGTAAAGAATCTGACTTGTATTTCTAATAATGCTGGTGTGGACGATTTTGGACTTGGGTTATTACTTCAAGGAAAACAAATCAAGAAAATGATCTCTTCTTATGTAGGAGAAAATGATGAGTTTGAACGACAGATGTTGAGTGGAGAGCTAGAAGTAGATCTTATCCCTCAAGGAACTCTAGCCGAAAGGTGTCGCGCTGCACAATCTGGTATTCCTGCATTCTTTACTCCAGCTGGTTATGGTACTGAAGTAGCCGAAGGTAAAGAGGTACGAGACTTTAATGGAAAACCACATATTCTAGAACATGCCTTTAATGCAGATTTTGCTTTTGTGAAAGCATGGAAAGGTGATGCCGCAGGAAATTTAATATTTAAAGGTACAGCACGTAATTTTAATCCAGTTATGTGTGGTGCTGCAACCATTACTGTTGCTGAGGTAGAAGAACTAGTCCCTGCAGGAGAATTAGACCCAAATGAAATTCATATTCCGGGAATTTTTGTGAAGCGTATTTTTCAAGGCGAGAAGTATGAGAAACGTATTGAACAAAGGACTGTTAGGAAGAGAGGATAGTTAAATTGGAGAAAGTAAGAACAGATTCCGCATCAAGTGCGGAAATTCAATGTCAGTTCGAGCGATAGTCGAGAACGTTTACCAAAGAAAAAATCATGTTAGATAAAATAGGAATAGCAAAGAGAATAGCACAAGAAGTAAAGAATGGTTACTACGTTAATCTAGGAATAGGAATACCGACGCTGGTAGCAAACTATGTCCCTGATGGAATGGAAGTAGAGTTTCAGTCAGAGAATGGTGTTTTAGGAATGGGACCTTTTCCTTTTGAAGGAGAAGAAGATGCAGACGTTATTAACGCTGGTAAACAAACCATTACTACCATGCCAGGAGCGAGCTTTTTTGATAGCGCAACAAGTTTTGGGATGATACGTGGACAGCATGTGGATCTTACTATTTTAGGAGCTATGGAAGTAGCAGAAAATGGTGATATAGCCAACTGGAAAATACCAGGTAAAATGGTAAAAGGAATGGGCGGTGCTATGGATCTTGTAGCCAGTGCAGAGAATATTATAGTAGCTATGATGCATACTAATCGTGCTGGAGCATCAAAACTGCTTAAAAAATGTTCTTTACCTCTTACTGGGGTAAACTGTATCAATAAAGTAGTGACTAATCTTGCAGTTCTAGAAGTAACTGATAAAGGTTTTAAACTCTTAGAACGTGCGCCTGGTGTAAGCGTAGAAGATATTCAAAACGCGACAGAAGGAACCTTGATTATCGATGGAGATATTCCTGAGATGAGTATTTAAAACCTCTTACTTCCCAAGGGTAGAATTAATCCTACCCTTGGAAATCAAATCATAAGTATGGATTACAATATCCTAAAAAAGTCACTTCAAATGGTGGCAGATTTTGCTCAAAATACTCATAGTATAAATACGGTTTCTGAGTTTTTAATTGTTCATGAAAGAAACCTAAAAATGTTACATCACTATGTCGTGGAGCATAATGATGATTTTGTAAAAGAATTATTGACTTCTATACCACAAATCTCACCTACTGAAGTGAGACAATATATAGAACATGATCGTGGTCTTGCAACTAATAAAAGAGGTGGGCTATACACTTTAATAAAACTGTTTATGAATAACGGTAAAGAAGATATCGAAGTCCTTAAAGAGAAATTTGACTTTATAGCAAATCGCAATAATACCATCATTATGATTTTGAATAATAGTGGTTTTTAACTAAGCTTAAAACAGCTTTTTAGAAACCAACATGCCAAGTATTTGTCTTGGCATGTTTGGATAAAGGCGATAAATTAAAATATTGATCTTCATTCTATTATCGATAAAGAATGTAAACTAAGCCAACGCATATTGTTGGCATGTCAATTTTAAAGCTTTGTTATTTCTGTTTTACAAATCTTACATTATTCTTAGTTGAAGAACCCATTTCTTCTTCAGATGTTTGATTTACAATGAGTACAGAATCATTTAATGTTGTTATTTCCCACACTTTGTCGATAAAACCATATTCATTCCATAACTCTAGTGTTATATATTCATTTGAGCCACTTATATTAAAAGGTGATTTTACCGTTTCAAAATATACATCAGAATATATTGTGTCTTTTTTAAATGTTAGTAATGGAGGCCATATTACTTTTAAACCTTTAGGACCTGGTAATAGAGACATAGGGTGTTTTTCTAAATCTTGAACATTATCATTATAATCTAGAAAGTTTTCATTAATCCATTTCCCTTGTAATAACTTACGGTTCCATTTTTCAGGCCTTTCATTCATTACAAATGTATAGGTAGGATTTTTCAAAGAATAGCCGGTTATCGTTTCATTTGTTTTACTAGTAATAAAATAACCGTGCATTTCTGATGTTATACTTTGTAAGTACAAAATAGTACTTCCTTCTTTTTGAACAATTTCCCATAAAAAGCAATCTGGTGGATTATCAAAACGACAGAATGTAGAATCTTGAAAATCAAAAAGAAGATTTACTTTTGAAGTAGTATAATTAAAAGTCTTCCCTATCAAATCATCTTTAGTAATAATTGGTTTTTAGAATTATTACAGCTTACTGATATAAGAATTAGAAAGGTAATGAGAAAGAAGTTTTTCATGTTGAATTTTTATTCAATCTTTAGGTAGCAATCGATCTCCGTAAAATAAAGTCAAAATAGAGATTATTAAACAAGGAAATAGCATGGAGTAAATTCCAGTAATCCAGGCCTTACCAAAGCCCATTGAAATGAGACACATAATAAAATAAGCTATGTAGCCTGTTCCATACTTTAGAAGTCTTTCTCCGTTTGACATTTTAGAGGTGAAAAACACGATACAAATAGGCAAGAAAAAACTAGTAATCACACCGCCAAATCGACTATTTATATTTGCATTTTGATCAAGAGTTAAAAATCCTATAATTCCCATTAATGCGATATTAAAAACGATTAAAAAGAAGTAGTTAGTAATAATGGTAACAATATTATTATCGTCTGAGTTTTCTTTTATTAAGTCAGAAGTCGAGATCTTTAAAACTTCACAAATTAATTCTAAAGTAGAATTTCTAGGTGTTGTTTCGTTTTTCTCTATGCGTTGAATCGTTCTTAGATTTACTTTAGAAAGCTCTGCTAATTCTTCTTGAGTTATTCCTTTTTCTATCCTCAAAGAACTAATTCGATTACCAATAAATTCCATTCGTTTTTTATTTTTCATAAACCTATTGAATTTACTAAAAAATAAAGTGATTTTCACCTGTCACTTTCTTGACAAAGCAGTGACATTTAATGCCAAATATTGAATAACAGGTAGTTATGTTAAATGATTACACCTCATCAAAATTCACCACAACCTTTGCACTAGTTGCATAAGCTTGACATGCTAGTGAGAGTCCAGCTGCAACTTCCTTATCGGTTAAGATCGCATTTTTTGCCATTTGTGCACTACCTTCTTCTATCTGGCATATACAAGAGCTGCAAATACCGCCCTGACAACTGTACGGTGCATCGATGTCATTTTTAAGCATGGCATCTAGTAAAATCTCGTCTCTTTTTACAGTAAGTGTGTGCGTCTCATCATCGAGTATTACCGTAAGCTCAGTTAAATGACTGTCTTCTGATATTTCTATTTTATTCTCTTTGGCAGCAAAAAGTTCGAACTTGATGTTCTCCTTTGTAAGAACCTCTTTTTCTACCAGATTATCTGTCGCCATAGAAATCATTTCTTCTGGCCCACATAGGTATGCTTTTGCAAAAGTGAGATCGGCAACTTCTTGTTTCAAGAAAAAGTTGAGGTTAGATTTACTCACACGACCGAATAATGCCTCATCACGCTCCTCACGAGAGAAACAATATTTAAGGAAAAAACGATCTCCATATTGATCCTTAAGATCATTGAACTGCTCGTAATAAATGGTTTGTGCTACCGACTGATTTCCATAAATCAAGGCCACTTTGCTTTCTGGCTCATTCGTAAGTACTTCCTTGATAATAGAAGTAATAGGAGTAATACCACTACCTGCTGCTATCATCAAATAATTTTGAGCGGTTTCACTTTTTTCATGAATAAAAAGACCGTCTGGTGTAGCAACTTCTAGCTGGTCACCTGCACGCAATGTCATGGCATAGTTAGAAAAAACACCTTTTTCTACTGCTTTAATAACCACTTTTAAATCATTTTCATGCGGCGCGCTGGATAGAGAGTAAGCACGACGTACTTCTTCTCCATTTATGGTAGCTTTGAGCGTTAAGTACTGACCAGAGATGTAGTTGAAATCTGTTGTGAGGGCTTGAGGTATATCAAATATAATCTCTACTGCCTGAGAAGTAACTTTGGTAACTTGTTTTATAGTAAGATGATGAAAAATCATGTGGTATATTTAAAGTTGCAAAAGTAATAAAGGAAATCGAGCTGTAACATTTTTAACAAAATGATTACTTATAAATCAAATCACACCAAAATGATCAAACAATTTATCAACCTTGAGTGGAAGAGCTTTTTTAGAAGTGCAGCTTTTAAAAAGAATCTAGCCTTTAAAATCTTTCTTGGATTTTTTGCATTGTTATTGATTCTAGAATTTGCAGGAGCAGGAGCAGTAAGTTTCTTCTTAATCGAAGACGGGATAGAAGATGGTACAATTACAGGGACAGACCCTTTTCAAGTAGTAAATAGGTTTCTTATCTACTGGTTGGCTGCAGATTTAGGTTACCGTTATATGTTACAAAAGATGCCAGTGGCAAACATAAGACCACTACTTTATTTGCCATTTTCAAAAAGTAACATTGTAAAATATGCTTTAGGTAAAACTCTACTATCATTTTTTAATATTTTACCAGCTTTCTTTTTTGTGCCATTCAGTATAGTATTGTTGGTACAAGGTTATAATCCAGTAGGTGTTATAAGCTGGCATCTTGCTGCCGTTTTTATCACTTTAAGTATCAATTTCTTAAATATTTTCATGAATAATATGGATAAAGTTTTTTATCCTATGCTAGTTATTCTGGTAGGACTAGGTATTCTACAGCGATATGAGATTTATGATATTACACAGCACACAGAACCTGTTTTCAGCTTCTTTTATAATCAACCATGGAGTTTTGTAATTCCATTGTTAATTGCTGCATCTCTAGCTTACTTTGCTTACGGTTATTTTTTAAAGCAACTGTACTTAGATACAGGACTTAAGTCTAAAGCCAAAGAAGCTACAACAGAAGATTTGAGTTTCTTAAATCGTTTTGGCTCTATTTCTACTTATTTAAAAAATGACATCAAATTAATAAAACGTAATAAAAGAGCCAAAATGACTTTTATAATAGGTTTCTTAATTGTTTTCTATGGTTTGTTTTTTATGTCAGGTCAGTTTGGTAACTACGGAAAAGTATTTGCAGGAATATTTGCAACAGGTGGATTCTTATTCAGCTTTGGTGGTCTAGTACCTTCTTGGGATAGTAGTTATTATAAACTCATGATGTCTCAAAACATTCCTTACCGCGATTTTTTAATGAGTAAATGGTGGTTAATGGTTATAGCAACTGCAGTAAGTACGGTATTAGCTACTTTCTATTTATACTTTGGTTGGGACTGGTGGTTTGCTATTCTAGCAGGTGCAGCTTATAACATAGGTTTTAATAGCTCTGTAGTACTTTTAGGCGGTGCTTATGTAAAAACACCTATAGATTTAATGAGTTCTAAAAAAGCTTTTGGAGATTCTAAAGCCTTTAATGCAAAAACCTTTTTATTGATTATTCCTAAAATGCTTTTACCGGTAGGTATTTATGCCTTATTTGGTGAGACACTGGGTTCTAATTATGGTTTTATAGCCATTGCAGTAACAGGGGTTCTGGGTCTATTGTTTAGAAATAAGATCTTTACTTTAATAGAAAAAATCTATAAAACAGAGAAGTACGACACGATAGCAGCTTATGCTCAAAAGGATTAACTGGTCTGTGAGGACTGTTTAGATTCCGCTTTCGCGAAAGCGAAATAATAACCAACTTTTAATACAACAAGATTATGATTTCAATAACAAACCTTTCAAAAGTATATAACGGCGTTTCTGTTCTAAATATTGAAGAGCTAAAAATCGAAAAAGGCCAAGCGATAGGTCTAGTAGGAAATAATGGTGCAGGAAAAACAACTTTATTTTCTTTGCTACTCGATTTGATCCAGCCTACGACTGGTTATATTTTGAGTAACGATATTAAAATAAGTGAGAGCGAGGACTGGAAACCTTTTACGAGCGCTTTTGTAGACGAAAGTTTCTTAATAGGTTATCTAACACCTGAAGAATATTTTTACTTTATAGGTGAATTAAGAGGGCAGAATAAAGCAGATATCGACGCACTGATTGCTTCTTATTCTGACTTTTTTAATGGTGAAGCCGTGGGACAGAAAAAGTACTTGCGTGATCTTTCTAAAGGAAACCAAAAGAAAGTAGGAATAATTGCTTCTTTAATAGGTAATCCTGAAGTGGTAATTCTCGATGAGCCGTTTGCAAATCTGGACCCTTCTACTCAAATACGTTTAAAGAAAATTATTAAAGGACTTGCTGACGATCCTAATACTACTGTTTTAGTCTCTAGTCACGATTTACAACATGTTACTGAGGTAGCACAAAGAGTTGTGTTGTTAGAAAAAGGAAAAGTAATGATGGATAAAGTAAAAACATCAGGAACTTTTGCAGAGTTAGAAGGTTATTTTAAAGGGATCTCTGAGAGTTATGCTCCTACTGCAGCGATAAGCGAGGAAGAGTAAAACTTTGTTGAGTTTCAATACTAATTTAAATAATTTAATATGAGTCCAAGATTTAAAATGTTAGGAATTCACGTGATTATTTTTCTTACATCATTTCTGATACTAAGAATTATAATGATGCAATTTATAGAAGAACCTAACGCGATGTCGATAATTTTACCTCTTGGATTAGCCTGGTTAATTGCACCCAGACCTCATGTTACTCAATTACAGTCTGGCAAGGAGTATGGGCTTAAATTCCTTTTTGGTAAGAAGGTAATGAAGATGTAGGTATCTTTGAAGAAAATAATTATCATGAGCCCTAAAATCAAATCATTCCTTATTTATGGTATTTCGTTTACTGTATTATTCTTGATTTCTAGATATATAGTCATGTTGTTAATGGAGCCTGGTATGTTAACTACATTTATACCATTAGGTGTAGCTATGGTTGTAGCACCTAAACCACACATAGAAGAAACCGAAAACGGTAGAGAGTACGGTTTAAAGTCTATCTTTTTTAAGAAGCCGTTTAAGATGTAATGTCTTATTGTACTCTCCAGCGGCCCTGGTGTTTTAGTTCTTTTACTATTTCTTTTATGGCATCGGCTTTTTCTTTATCTGTTTCATAACGTTTACCATTGCTATAGGACTTAGAATAAGTTTTAGTTACTAGAGTGTTTTTTTGACCTAGTTTAAAAGCCACGTACCTAATATATGTTTGCTCCTGGTAACTTCCTTTCTTTTTAAATTCAAAGAGGTATAAGGCTACTTTATCATCTTTGTCTGTGGTGATTACTTTCTTTTCTATGAGACTTAGTTGTTCTTCATTCTTATCAAACAATTTTGCAGTAAGTGCAATACTCCTTGCTAGTTCTTCTTGAGTTACTTGTGGAGAGAGCATTACATCTCTCTTAGAAGCAGTGATAACTACTTGCGCTTTAAGAGAATTATCTTCTTCTATAAGTTCTTGTAATCGCAGTGGTATAGATTCTTCATTCTGTTTTAATAGCGTAAAATACTCTGCTAGGGCTTCTTTTTTACCGCTATCTAATAATTTAGTAAAAAAGTCTTGTGCGTTTTTATCTTTTCTAAATGGAAAAATCAATTTTACATAACTAGTAAGCAAGCCATTTGAGTTATAACTATAACTAGATTTGCGTGCACTCAATGTTCTTTTAATCTCTATTTTTCCATCTGTAATTATTTGTTTACGGTATTTTTTATAAACCTTCTTTTTTACATAATTAGAATCCTTTACTCGTGCTAGCAGCTCATAAACAGGTTCTTTATATTCACTTATAGATGCATAGGTAAGTAAGTCTGGAAATAATCTAGATGATAATTTTAAAGAATCTCCATATCTATTTAAAGCACTAGAGATGCCAGACTGTTTTAAAGGAAGATCTTTTTCTAGTAACTCCAGTACCTTATCATGATCTGTAGTGGTCTTATTTCTTAATAACTCTTTAAGTATAATAAGTTGTACATCAGGATCATTATAAGAAGTCTCGTATAAATTTGTGATGTATGGAAGTACTCTTGAATCCTCTAACTTCATTAATTCTCCTAGAGTGTATTCTTTAATGTCTTTAAGACTCTTATCATTTATATCTACCGTATTGATTAAATTAATCATCTGTGGGATATCCTTTGCCTTAAATTTTATCTTTCCACTTGCTTCAAATACTATGGTGTCTTTTGCAGCTACATTTTTAAAGAATATTTCTGTTTTATCGCTAAAAACATCCTTACCCAATAAGGTGTCGCTAGGTGTAAAACTGTCGTAGAATTGGCTTACAAATGGAGATGTTTGTGCCGTGCTATCTATTACCGTTTTAAGATGATAAATGCGTCCTTTATAATACATACTTTTTGCCAGTATATGCTTAGCACTTAGACTGTCTTTAAAAGTTCTTTCATAGATAAAGAGACTGTCCTTTTGAGTTTTTTTCTTGTTTTTTGCACGCATATTATTGCGATATAACTTCATGGTAGACCAGTCTTCGGTATCTACCTCTTTCCATAGATCATTAGGTTTATGAAACATTTGTAAATCATGAAACTTTTCCATTTTCACCTCTATTTGCTCATTTGCAGCTGTGGTATAGTAAGTTGTTTTCTTACTCGCTTCATAAGGTTTAATCTCATCACGAGAGTATCTGTTTCTTGCAGTAGGAGCTATAACAGGGCTTTTAACGTTAAAGAATAGAGCAGTGTCTTGTACAGTTTCAAATTCTTTATAGTCTATTTTATTAAAGGATAGAGAATTGAAAAAAGTATCGGCATTTTTTTGATCAGTTCCTGTATAGCCTAATAAATAATAACTACCGTCCTTTACTATTGCTTTAAGTTGGATTTTAGAGTCGGTAATAGTGTCCATGACAGCTGTCGCACGATAACTGTAATAAGGTGTTTTTTCTGTAGAGCCGCTCTCTTTCTTATAATCTAGATCTTCTAGAAATTCATCTATTATAAATTGTGCTTCAAATTTATCCTCTTCGATATAATCGGTATCAAAAACTGGAGATTCTTGTAGAAAATAAAAAGAGTCTCCATCAGTTCCTTGTAAAAATGTTTTACCAGGGTTATCGATATTGGTACCTACTATATGTTCAGGAAATAGAACCTCATACTTGTTGTAAGGGGCAATAAACTTTTTTAACTTTTTACTGACAGGTGATAAGGTGATAGAATCAAATATGGATTTTTCATATCGTTTTACATAATCCAGTTTACCACCCAATTTTACAACCACTAATTCTAATGGAGTTTTATAAATATGGTATTTCTGGTAATCCCCTTTTTTAGTTTTATTGAGAATAGAAAAGCCAGGGTAAGGAAGTGTAAACTCTTTCTTTTCAATAATTTCTCCTGGTATATCTTCAAAAAGCACATTGTTTAAAAATTCTAAATCAATAATTTTTTTATTGGTGTGTAAATAATCGAGAGTGTTGATTCTAGAAATAGTTAAGAATGCACCATTAGTCATCTCTGGCATCATATAAAATGACTGATTACTGATGCTAAATTCGCGTAGATTATCAAATGTATTTAAAGAAATGGATTGATCAGGGGTACGCTTTCGCGAAAGCGTAGGAGCAACAAAACTCTCGTCCAGATTTTTCTTCTCTCTTTTAGCTAGCTCAGTTTGTTTAGAGGTTAATGCCTTTACAGTATAGCCTTTACGTTGCAGCATTTGTATCATCCCTTTTTTACCAGGTAAATGTGCGGCGCCTACACCTGCAAATATTGATTTTGAGCTCATGATAGAATCCATAACCTGTACCATGTTCTCATTGCGATCATAAAGCATGTTCTTTCTATAATACTCTGTATTAGTTGCCGCACCTATAGAATCTAGTAGAGAAATATTGCGATCTCGATATACATTTTCTTGTATGTCATATCGATTTTCTTTTTCTAGACGCTCTAGCAACCATTTATCAATATCTTTTTTTCCAGGATTAGTCGCGGCTTTTGAAGTCAGGTATTGAGATTCTTTAAAATCTTCTAGACTTATTATGGGTTTTCCAGCCTTTTTTCCAGCCTGAAATATGAACATATCTAGATAAGTCTCTTCTTCAAAGTTATCTGACTCGCTGCTTTTACGATATAGATAACCGTTTAATGCTCTATCATTCATCCTTATACTAGATCTAACCATTTGAGGATCTGGATGCTCTAGTTTAAAGATACTTTTGTAAAAAGAAGATCTATAGGACATGGATGGGTTTTGAACTGAGAGTATTTGTTCTTTGTAGTATTCTCCCATCCATTGTGTTGGGTCAGATTCTAGTGCGATAGCATCTACTTTATTTAAAGAAGTAAAAAACACATCGTCTAGTCTAAAAGCTACTTTACTACTTACATGCATGGTACCATATAAATATGACGGTTTTTCTAAACCATTTCCACTAATTTCCCATAACAGGCTGTTATCTGTTTGTGATTTTGAGAAGGAAGAAAATAAAACGACTGTTATAAATAAAAGATAATATTTCATATAAAATGATAAAGTAAATAAGCTATCAAAAATGATACCTAGTATAGATGTCTAAAAGTAGGGCAAAGACATTTTGAAATCAAACGTTTAACGATCTGTTTTTATATTCACCTTTCTATAAAATTAATTAGTTGCAAGATCTAAACATCACAGAAAGTAAAAAATCCTTATTTTTACCATCTTTCACAATATCAACGCGGTATTTGGAGTTATGGACGTTAGTTTAAAACCTATTTTTTGAAACAGTTTTTCTACAATATTTGTATCGCATTTCTACTCATAGCTATTATTACCGGCTGTAGTAGGAAAAACAATTCTTTTATAAGTCGTAATCTTCATGCTGTCGGGACAGAGTATAATGTTCTTTATAACGGTAACCTTGCTTTACAGGCTGGTCTCGATGGACTAGAACAAACTTATAAAGATAATTACTGGGATATTCTCCCGGTAGAACGCATGACTTTAAAAGATCAAGTATTCTTGCCAGGTGAAAAACCAGCAGATCCCAACTTTGAACGTGCCGAAGAAAAAGCAGTAAAAGCAGTGCAAAAGCACTCCATGCTCATAAATGAAACAGAATATAATCCACAAGTGGACGAGGCTTACATGCTATTAGGTAAGGCTAGATATTATGACCAGCGTTTTATACCTGCGTTAGAGGCATTTAATTACATATTGCAATTTATGCCAGAGAGCGACCAGATCAACCAGGCCAAAGTATGGCGTGAGAGAACTCATATGAGACTGGATAATAATGAAATAGCAATTAAAAATTTAAGTAAATTACTAAAAGAAGAAAAAGGCGATATAGAACAAGAAGATCTCGCTATTGCAAACGCAACTCTGTCTCAAGCTTTTTTAAATATAGAACAAGTAGATAGTGCGTTACTTTACATGAATCGTGCAGAGCGACAGACTAAAAATAGAGAAACACAGGCTAGATATAAATTTATAACAGCACAACTTTTTGCAAAACAAGGGCAGCGCGATAGTGCATTTGCACATTATGATGAAATTATAGACATGCATCGCAAGATCCCACGTCGTTATTATATCAACGCCTACATTGAAAAAATAAAAAACTTTGACGATTCTCAAGATTCTAAAGTAGAACTGCTAGAGACCATAACAGATCTAGAAGAGAATAGAGAAAACAGACCATGGTTAGACGCTATCTACTCTCGTAAAGCTATTTATTATGAGAATGAAGACAGTATAGAAGGTGCAAAGGAATATTATAACAAATCCTTGCGTGCAAGAAACGGTCAGGACAGATATTTGAGAGGTAACAATTATTCTGCTTTGGGTAAAATCAGTTTTGACGAGGCTAAGTTTGTAAACGCAGGTAAATATTATGATAGTGCTGTTGCAAATTATGTAGAACGTACAAAAGAACACAGACTAGTTACTAAAAAAAGAAACAATCTAGAAGATGTTATTTTCTATGAAGGTAGACGTCGCAGTGCCGATAGTATTTTTAAAGTACTAGCAATGACGCCGCAAGAGCAAGCGGTATATTACCAAGAGTACATAGACGAGCTTAAGGCAGAAGAAGAGCGCATAGCACAAGCCGCTGAGGTAGAAGCTGCAAAAGAAGCACAAAATCAGAATGCATTTCAGACTATTAAAGGTGTAACAAAACGTAGCAAAACGGGCCCGTCATTTTCTACACCTGGATCATCGATAGGTACTTTAAAAAACACTGGTAGTTCTTTTTATTTTTATAACCAGCAAACTGTTGCCCGCGGTAAGGTAGACTTTAGAAGAAAATGGGGTAAACGTGATCTTAAAGATAACTGGAGACGTAAAAACAAAAAAGAAGAACTAGAGACCGAGGTGATAGATGAGCAAATCACAGAGGTAGAAGAAGTGAGACCAGAATTTAAAACAGAATTCTACACAAGCACTTTGCCAGAAGGTAAAATCATGCTAGACAGCATCGCGCAATCTAGAAATTTTGCTTACTATCAATTAGGAGTGATATATAAGGAGAAGTTTAAGCGCAATGATCTTGCTATTAATCGTTTTGACACCTTATTAACTCACGATCCTGAAGAGAAATTATTGTTGCCAGCACTTTATAACTTGTATTTAATTTATAAAGAAGATGGAGGTAGTAACGCTTTCGCGAAAGCGGAACAATTAAAAAACAAAATCATATCTAACTATCCAGATACACGATATGCTCAAATATTAAGGAATCCAGAGGCAAAACTAGATGATAGTGCTAGTCCACTAGCTGTTTATAATAGACTTTACAAAGAGTATGAAAAGGAGAATTATGAAGTAGTTATATCTAGTGCAGAGAATTATGCAAATCGTTTTAGTGGTGATGACATAGTACCGCGTCTAGAATTATTAAAGGCATTTGCAGCTGGTAGACTGTATGGTTTTGAAGAGTATAAAAAAGGTCTGGACTACGTGGCTTTAAATTTTCCAAATACAGAAGTAGGTAAAAGCGCTCAAAAACTAGCCTCAGATGCTGAGACTATTAAAATTGCAGAGGCTTTCCAGCCAGAAAATAATTTAAAAGACTTTAAGCTAGTTTATAGATTTAATACTACAGACGCCATAGCAATGGAGAATCTAAAGAATAAGTTATTAGAGGTGTTTAAAAACGAAAATTATAACTTTAGAGTCTCTGTAGATGTATATAATAAGGACGAGAAACTAGTAGTAGTTCATGGTTTAAACTCAAAACTAGGCGCAAGAGGTCTAGGTGACCTTATGGCAAAACCTGAGAATAATTATAACATAACAAAATCATTCTTTGCTATAGCGTCAGAAAATTATAAGATTATTCAGGTCTATAAGAATCTAGATAAGTACCAAAAAGAAATGCTTTAACGCAATCATATGTTTAACGATAAAAAAAATAAGAAATCTTCTATGGAAGCAGGTAAATCACAAAATAGAATAGGTCATGGAACAACAATCAATGGCGATGTAGTAAGTGATGGAGGTTTTAGAATAGATGGTGTTATAAACGGTACACTTAAAACGCCTGGTAAAGTAGTGATAGGTAAGGATGGTAAGATAGATGGTACTCTAGAGTGCGCAAATGCAGACGTAGAAGGTGTGTTTTCTGGAACATTAGTGGTTAACGGTCTTCTTAGTTTAAAGTCCACAGCAAATATTCAAGGAGATGTCTCTACTCAAAAACTGGCCGTAGAGCCTGGAGCTACTTTTAATGCAAGTTGTAAAATGGATGCTCCAGTAAAATCTATTACCGCTGGTAAAAGAGGGAAAACAGCCTAGGCATTCATTTTTTAATATTTATGTGATAACGATTACTACCTGTAGTTAATTACTATCGTATAGTCGGTAATTAAAATTTGCACTAGAGATGGTAGTCATCACCAGTTTTAGGGTTTTCTTTGTTGCATATTAAAGTCGTACTATTATTTACCTTAAAATCATCCAGTGAATTTTTATCTTAAAACATTTCTTGTAGTCTTATTATTAACAGCCGTTTTTTATGGTGCACATTACCTTATAGTAGAAGACCCTGCGATTTCTTTAATTAAAACCTATTCATTTTTAGGTGCAGCGACGTTTATAACGGTGAGTGCGTTGAAATATGTTTTTGGTTTAGTGCCTGATAAATTAGGCTTTTCATTCTTAGCTCTAGTGTTTGTAAAGTTCGGTGTAGTGTTTCTTTTATTCCCTGAATTATTGAGTGATGATCCTAAATTATCTAAGGTAGAGTTACTAGGCTTTCTAGTACCATACTTTATCTTTTTATTTATGGAAGCGGCAATTGTTATTAAGTGGCTTAATAAGAATTAATTGGCGGTTAAAAACCTCTTTAAAAATCGTGAAAAAATTAACTTTTAAAAGCTATGTTTTTACACGTTTTTTTGTCATACATTTGCAGCCGAATTAAAAGACCTAACTTTTTAAGGTGATTTACATGTTTACAGCGTACTTAAAAACAGCTTTTTTTGCTTTAATCCTAACAGCTTTTGCAACAGCACAAGCACAGGATAACCATGGTGATGTTGATCATCATGAACAGGTGGTTGCCGATGGTGGAAAAGTGAATACAAAAGAAGAGATCAAGTCTTATATAGAACATCACTTACAAGACTCTCACGATTTTCATTTATTTTCTTACACAAATGATGCAAATGAGCGCAAGCACATAGGTTTCCCTTTACCAGTTATGGTGTGGTCTAGTGCAGGTCCTAAATTTTTCTTATCATCAAAATTTCATCATGATGATAATGCTCAGGTTCTTGTAAAAGAAGGTGATGCTACATTCTTTAAACTACACAGTAAGATTTATGAATTAGAATCTGGTGCTGCAGCGGTAAGTTATGATGGTGATCACCATCCTTCAAATGCTCACAAGGTGTTTGATTTTTCTATTACTAAATCTGTTTTTGGTTTACTAGCAGTAGGTTTAATTATTTTCTTGTTATTCCGTTCTCTAGCGAGACAGTACAAGACTAAAAGTATTCCTACAGGTGTAGGTCGTGTTTTAGAACCTTTAGTTCTTTATGTAAGAGATGAGATTGCTCGTCCTAACATAGGAGAGAACAAGTACAAAAAATTCATGCCTTATTTATTAACGGTATTTTTCTTAATCTGGATTTCTAACCTTTTAGGTCTTACACCATTCGGTTTTAACATTACAGGTCAGATCGCTATTACTTCTTGTTTAGCTTTGTTTACCTTCTTTATTGTACAATTTAGTGCAAACAAAGATTACTGGAAACACATTTTCTGGATGCCAGATGTGCCAGTTTTAATGAAGATAGTTTTAATTCCTATTGAGTTATTAGGAATTTTCACAAAACCATTTTCACTATTGATACGTCTTTTTGCAAACATAACTGCAGGTCACTTTGTTGTGATGAGTCTTATCGCATTAATGATTACACTTAAAGCTCAGTTTGGAGCAGTAGGTTCTACAGGATTATCTGTTGTGCTTACCTTATTTATATCAGTAATAGAAGTATTAGTTGCTTTTCTACAAGCGTTTATCTTTACCATGTTGTCATCACTATTTATAGGTATGGCAGTTGCAGAGCATGATCATCATGAGCATGCAGGTACAGAGGAAGATGATGTAGATGAAGTAAGAGAACGTTTTATTTAATTTTTTTGTTTAATTTTTAATTTCAATAATCATGGAGGGAACTCTTAATTTAGTTGGTGCAGGTCTTATCGTAATCGGTGGAGGTCTTGGTCTTGGTCAAATTGGTGGAAAAGCAATGGAAGCTATTGCTCGTCAACCAGAAGCAGCAGGAAAAATCCAAACAGCAATGATCATCATTGGAGCACTTCTTGAAGGGCTTGCATTTGGAGCACTTATCTTAGGTAGTTAATATCTAACGATAACATTTTACAAAAAGAACACTTACCTGTAACGGTTGGTTACAGGTAGTGTTTTTAAAAATTAAAAATTAGTATTTTAAAGTAGAATAATGAATTTATTAGAAGATTTTTCACCTGGCTTGTTTTTTATGCAAGCGATCATTTTGATCATTCTTATTGTATTGCTAGGTAAATTTGCCTGGAAACCTATTCTTAGTGCTTTAAGTGAGCGTGAAGAAGGTATAGAAAGCGCTCTTAAAGCTGCTGAAAATGCAAAACTAGAAATGGCAAGATTAGAAGCTTCTAATGAAGCTGCTGCTCAAGATGCTCGTGCTCAAAGAGATGAGATGCTTAAAGATGCACGTGAGATTAAAGAGCAAATGATAGCAGATGCTGCTGGTCAGGCTCAAGAAAAAGCAGATAAGATTATTGCTAGTGCTCAAGAAGCTATAGAATCTGAGAAAAAAGCTGCTCTTGCAGATATTAAATCTCAAGTAGCTGACCTTTCTCTAGATATTGCTGAGAAAGTAACTCGTAAAGAGCTTTCTGAGAAAGACGCACAATTAGCACTTATCGATAAAATGCTTGCTGAAGCAAATATTTAGAAACTATGAAATTATCAAGAGCTGCATCACGTTACTCAAAGGCCATTCTATCACTAGCTGTCGATAAGAATGAGGCTGCTGCTGTTAATGAAGATATGAAAAGCATCCTTGTGACTGTTTCTAAAAACAAGGAATTACGTAACTTTTTAGTGAGTCCTATCATAAAAGATGTTCAAAAACGAGATGGTTTACGTCAGGTATTTAAAGATACTGGTGCGATAACCATGAGTACTTTTGACCTTTTAGTAAGAAACAAACGTGCTGATATTCTTCTAGATGTAGCAACAAGTTATATATTACGTTTTGAAGAAATGAATAAACGTGAGATCGCAACGGTAACTACTGCTGTAGAAATCAGTGCAGATCTGGAGAATAAAGTACTAGCTAAGGCTAAGGAACTTGCAGGAAAAGAAGTAACACTTGAAAAAGTTATCGATCCATCTATATTAGGAGGTTTTGTCCTTAGGGTAGGTGATAGAGAGATAAACGCAAGTGTACAGAATAAATTTGGTGAACTTAAAAGAACATTTGCTACTAACTAGTAAGGTTTAAAAGTTTTCCGCTTTCGCGAAAGCGATATCATAACAAACAATACGATCTGTAAAAAGATCATTGAAACAAGTATAAAAATAAGAACATGGCAGAAGTAAATCCAGCAGAAGTATCTGCAATACTTAAGCAACAATTATCAGGTTTTGATGCAACTGCATCTCTTGATGAAGTGGGAACCGTACTTACCGTAGGTGATGGTATCGCACGTGTTTACGGTCTTTCTAACGCACAATATGGAGAACTTGTTTCTTTTGAAAGTGGACTAGAAGGAATCGTTCTTAACCTTGAAGAAGATAACGTAGGTGTTGTACTTCTAGGTAAATCTACAAGTATCAAAGAAGGTGATACTGTAAAACGTACTGAGCGTATTGCTTCCCTTAAAGTAGGTGAAGGAATCGTAGGTCGTGTAGTTAATACACTAGGAGAGCCTATCGATGGTAAAGGTCCTATAGAAGGAGATCTTTATGAAATGCCTCTTGAGCGTAAAGCACCTGGAGTAGTATATCGTGAGCCAGTTACAGAACCTATGCAAACTGGTATCAAATCTATTGATGCAATGATTCCTGTAGGTCGTGGACAGCGTGAGCTTGTAATCGGTGACCGTCAGACTGGTAAATCTACCGTTTGTATCGATACGATTATCAACCAAAAAGAATTTTATGATGCTGGGGAACCAGTATATTGTATATATGTTGCGATAGGACAAAAAGCGTCTAACGTGGCACTTATTTCTAAAGTACTAGAAGAGGCTGGAGCACTTGCTTATACAACTATTGTTGCTGCAAATGCATCTGATCCTGCACCGATGCAAGTATATGCACCGTTTGCTGGAGCAGCGATAGGTGAGTATTTCCGTGATACTGGTCGTCCTGCACTTATTATTTATGATGATTTATCAAAGCAAGCAGTTGCTTACCGTGAGGTATCTCTTTTACTACGTCGTCCACCAGGACGTGAGGCGTATCCTGGAGATGTATTCTTCTTACACTCTAGATTATTAGAGCGTGCTGCAAAGGTTATCAATAATGATGAAATTGCTGCAAGTATGAATGATTTACCGGAGAGTTTAAAGCCTATCGTAAAAGGTGGTGGATCTCTTACGGCACTTCCTATTATTGAAACGCAAGCTGGTGATGTATCTGCATATATCCCAACTAACGTTATTTCTATTACAGATGGACAGATTTTCTTAGATGGTGATTTGTTTAACTCTGGTGTACGTCCAGCAATTAACGTAGGTATCTCGGTATCTCGTGTAGGTGGTAATGCACAAATCAAATCGATGAAAAAAGTATCTGGTACTTTAAAGCTAGATCAAGCAGCTTATCGTGAATTAGAAGCATTTGCAAAATTTGGTTCTGATCTAGATGCAGCTACTTTAAGTATTATCGAAAAAGGTAAGAGAAACGTAGAGATCCTTAAACAAGGTCAAAACAATCCTTACCCTGTTGAAAATCAAATCGCAATTATCTATGCAGGTTCAAAGAACTTGTTAAGAAATGTGCCTATTGAGAAAGTAAAAGAATTTGAAAGAGACTACCTAGAACTTCTTAATGCAAAGCATAGAGGTACTCTAGATACTCTTAAAGCTGGAAAGCTTACTGACGAGGTGATTGATACACTTACAGCAGTAGCAAAAGATCTTTCTAGTAGATACTAAGAACTTAGAAGTTAGAGATGAGAAATTTGTTTCTCATCTCTAACCCTAAAATCTAACTTCTAACAAATTATGGCAAACCTTAAGGAAATAAGAAACAGAATATCGTCAGTATCATCTACCATGCAGATTACATCTGCAATGAAGATGGTGAGTGCGGCAAAGCTTAAAAAAGCACAAGATGCTATTACTGCAATGCGTCCTTATTCTGATAAGCTTACTGAAATTCTTCAAAGTCTTAGTTCGACTATGGAAGGCGATGCAGGTAGTAAATTTGCAGAACAACGTGAGGTAAATAAAGCACTAGTAGTTGCTATTACTTCTAACCGTGGTCTTGCAGGTGCTTTTAACTCTAACATCATTAAAGAACTGACTCGTTTAAATCAGGAAGAATTAAAAGGTGTTGCAGTTTCTTATATGGCTATAGGAAAAAAAGCAAATGATTTTGTAAGTAAAGCATCTCCTGTTCAATCTAATAAAAGTGATTTATTTGATGACATATCTTATGATAATGTTGCAGTAATCGCTGAAGAGTTGATGGAATTATTTGTTACTGGAGAGTTTGATAAAATTGTTATCGTTTATAACAGTTTTAAAAATGCTGCTACTCAAATAGTAAGAACTGAAGATTTCTTACCTCTTAAGCCAGTAGCTAAGGATGAAGAAGCGATTCAAGAACAAAAGGAACTGGACTATATTTTTGAGCCTTCTAAGGAAGAAATCATTGAAGAGTTAATTCCTAAGTCATTAAAGATGCAATTGTACAAAGGAGTGCGTGATTCTTGGGCTAGTGAGCACGGTGCACGTATGACAGCTATGCACAAAGCAACTGATAACGCAACAGAATTGAGAGATCAATTAAAACTAACGTATAACAAAGCACGTCAGGCAGCTATTACTAACGAGATCCTTGAGATCGTAGGTGGTGCTGAAGCATTGAATAACTAATTAATTCCTACTAAAGCAGGAATCTCCATAACCGGAGTGACATAAATAAACCCTTTCAGAATATGATTCTGAAAGGGTTTTTTAATGGCTGGAATTTTAAATAGTAAAATAATGTAGATATTGATGTAACATTTTGGTGATTTTGTATCTAAAGGATAAATCATTAAAATACCAATCATGAAATTTTTATTTAAACTATCATTAATCGCTGTTTTATTATTTGTTAAACAAGTTAGTGCACAATTAGAGAGTGTGAGTCCTACCGTTACTGGTAGTGGGAATCCAGTACTATTTCTTCCTGGATTTGCAAGTAATGCATCTGTATGGGACGCAACAGTAACTCAATTTTCTAAAACAAACCAATGTCATATCATTGATTATGCTGGTTTTGGAAAAGTCGAGCCTATAGACTTTCCATGGTTGCCTACCATATTAGAAGATTTAAAAGCCTATGTACATTCCATTGATAATGATCAACTAGTAATAGTAGGTCATAGTATGGGTGGTACTATTGCAACATGGCTCGCCTCGCAGTCAGATTTAAAAATCAAAGAAATTATTATAGTAGATGGTTTACCTTGTACTGGAGCATTAATGTTTCCTAATTTCTCACCAGAAAGCATGACCTATGATAATCCTTATAATCAAAACATGCTGTCTATGGAAGATGCTGCTTTTGAGCAAATGGCTATGGGTATGGCACAAGGAATGGTCACCTCTTCTCAACACCAACTTGAAATTAAGCAGAGCATACTTAATTGTGATCGCAAAACTTATGTATATGGTTTTACAGATTATTTAAAACTAGATGTGAGACCCCTATTAAACAAGATCACTGTACCAGTCACTATTCTTGGAGCAGGTAAATTATATGGAGTAGAAGGAGCAACTCAAACTTATAAAAACCAATATAAGAATCTAAGTAGTTATAATTTAATTGTTAATAAGGATGCGATGCACTTTATAATGTTAGATGCTCCTATCTGGTTTCAAAAGCAACTCCAACTTATATTAGTCTAATGAATAAAAATTCTAAAATAGATTTTGAAAAACTGTATCGAGAGCAGTATAATAAAGTGCTGCGGCTATGCATGGGTTATGTACAGGGTGACGAGCATGTAGCAAAAGATTTGCTGCAAGAGGTATT
This sequence comes from Nonlabens sp. Asnod2-A12, assembly GCF_045063745.1. Taxonomy (NCBI): domain Bacteria; kingdom Pseudomonadati; phylum Bacteroidota; class Flavobacteriia; order Flavobacteriales; family Flavobacteriaceae; genus Nonlabens; species Nonlabens sp. Asnod2-A12. Next base: position 2,287,552 of record NZ_JBEFOB010000003.1, read on the forward strand.
TATCAAAGTATGGCAGCATTGGGATAGTTTCAAAGGTGGTTCACAAAGATCTACATGGCTATACCGCATAACAGTAAATACTTGTTTACAACAATTACGTACTCACCAGAAATATATTAAAACCTCCATAGAAATATTAGATAAAGAAACTACTGTATCTGAATCAATAGATAAAGAACAGCAGTTTAAAAGCCTTTATTCTTGTATTTACCAATTAACCAAAGAAAATCAATCGATTATTTTACTTGAGTTAGAAGGAATCCCTCAGAAGGAAATCGCTCTAATTATAGGAATAGAACATAATGCTCTTAGAACACGATTAAATCGTATTAAGACACAACTAACTAAATGCGTAAATAATGAAAACATTTGAAGAAATACAAAACTCTTGGTCACAGAATAAAGAACCTATAGATGAGGCTCTGTTGCCAACTATATCTAATCGCGTCAATCGCTTAAAAAACAAAAATAGAATCACTATAGCGGTTTTAATAGCTACGGTCGCTGTTCTTGTTGCATACCTTATTTGGGTAGGTTACACAGCGCCTGTGAGCTTTTATGTAGGTTTGTTTTTAATGGTAGGATCAATAGCTTATCGAGTGATTGCTGAACTTTTCTCTACACAAAAATTAGCAAAAATAGCACTAGATAATTCTTATAACAATTATAAGAGCGCAATTGAAAAATACTACAGGTCTAGGTTAATATTACACAAAGTGTTGACTCCTATTATTCTTGTTGTTTATTGGCTAGGTTTTATAATGCTTATACCTACGTTTAAAGAAAACTTATCTCATTTTTGGTTCAATTACACATGGATATCCAGTATTCCCATTGCGATAGCGATGCTGTTTTTTATTAGATATTATATCAAAAAAGAACAAGTTATTCTCGATAAATTATATAAAGAAACTTCTATCTCATAGGTGTAAATTGAGTGTATAGTTGATGATAGTTCCGCTTTCGCGAAAGCGGAACCATCAACTTACTTTTCTTTAGCCATCTGGTTGTGCGCGCCATTTTAAAATATTCTTACAGTATAAGAATATAAATAATACTCCAGCTGCTAGTAATGCATAGCTCCAGTAGATATCTAAATAGTCCATAATGGTTAGGCATGGATCGACAGTATTGTATTGTTCATAACGATCATAATAATGATAGTCACACCAGTCATTTTGATGTGTATCTATAATTATTAATATCAAAAAGATATAAGGTACAAACCCTACTATGGTAATGTTCATAAAGATAGAACCTATCAATTTATTTACTTTAGAAAGTCCTAAAAAGGCTACTGTAAGTATCAACGTACCTAGTATTAAGGTAAAATACATAACAAAATACTGTATCATCGAGCTGTAATCAACTACAAACCCAAAAAATGCTGCTATCAGACCTATTAATATCACGAGTAATACACTGGCTACTATAGAAAACAGTAAAGATTTTAAACTGGTCGTTCTGAAAATAAAGACAATACAAGCAAAGAAAAATGCCATCCATAAAAAGATATGGATGGTACCTTCAAATATGTTAGTCGTTTTTATCTCATCTATGTTTTTAAGAGCTTGCTTTAAAGAATTACTGTCTAGGTAATAGGTGCGCGATCTTAAAGAATTTTCATATATAACAAAGTCGTTTTCTTCTTGATAAGAAACGCTATGTTTATAAGGGTATGAGCCATCATATATTATTTTCTTAACCTCATAAGGACTGCTTGTATAAGCTATGTCTAGCCAAGACTTTGTGGTGAGGTTATGCGATATACTGTAATCACTTGCTAGTTCTATAAAATCACCTAGTAATTTATTATAGGCTTCCTTATCATGTTGGGTAATAAAAGCTTGGTGGTTTTCTATGAAGTCTTTTTGCTTCTTTGTAATCTTAGTAAATGGATTATAGTCATCTCTATATTGATAGTCATAAGAACTATAATCATCTTCTTCATTGTTATAAAATAACTTATTGTAATTGTAATAACTAGGCGCGCTGGTTTTTACATAACGATTCACATCTATGACTTCATCTTTAAAATAAAAGATTTGTTTATTGTCTTTAGTTTCATTGAGTATGTTACCAGTAACATCATGAGGATCAACAGATTTGTCTATAGGGTAAACCTGTTTTCTAAGACTATAGAACTGATAATAATTATCTTTAAATTCAAAATAAGGTTGGTCTACATCTACCGTACTGACTGCGGTAGCACAGTATAATTTATCAAAAGGATTAGGATTTCTTAATTGGTCCAGTTCATAACGAGAGAGATCGTGAGTGAAGAACGGTGCAGCAGCGTTAGTAAGTGCTATATCCTTTTCCATGCGCACATCATTATACGTTAATGTGACATAGGTTTGCATACCTAGTGTATAAGAATAGTAAAAGGTAGTTGCCGCTAGAAATATGATAAAATAGCTAGCAAACTGTTTAAATAGCTTTACCCTGCTATTAGGATAAAAATTCTTAAAAGCATTATTTCTAAATAATGAAATGAGCCATAGCACAAGCAGTAATATGCTTACCATTACAGATATAAGAATAACCCCATTACTAAAGAAGTTTTCTATCGCACTATATTTCTGTAAAGACTCAGGATTCATGAGCGCCACACAACCCATTAAATAGAATAAGATGTGTAGAATGAGTGAAGCGGCTAGCATCCATACTATTTTAGTATTCCATAGCGTAGGATGGTTTTCTAAAAGCGCTTGGTTTTTTGCAGTTATAAATTTTTTCATGATTTGGCTGGATTAGGAAACAAAGAATCTTCTAGTAGAACTCGATATGTTACGTATGTAAGTAACCTCTATTTGGGCAGCACCTAGAGCATAGAGTACACGATAAAATTGTGTGTCACCAGCAAAATAAGCTAGGTAAACACCACCGTTATAAACTAGCTTTTCAATAGGTAAATTTTCAAAGGCTTTTTTAATCGCTTCTCTATCGCTGGTACTATCTATTTCTATAATTAATTGATCGAGAGTCTCACCTTTAAAACTAGCATTGTTATCTGTATACTGACCATTTTTAAGGTAAATCACTTTATCAGATACTTTTTCTACTTCATACAACTGCTGTGAACTTAAAATTAAAGCAATAGGATTTACTACCGAGTTGCATATAGATTTTAAATCCTCTAGAACTACCTGTTGGGCTAGTACATCTAGATTTGCCAGTGGCTCATCTAGTAGCATCACCTCTGGCTGGCGTAGTAATGTTCTAGCCAGTTCAAATCGCATTTTATAACCAGAAGAGAGTTCACTCCATTTAAGCTGTTTATAATTCCATAGACCTAGTCTAGCAATCATCATGAGTACACGAGTCTCATTTTCCTCTGGAGCAACGCCGTAATTAGAAAGAACAAATTTGAGATTATCCTTAAGGCTACCGTACCAGGTTGCTGTGCGTTGCGGTATGTAAACTAATTTTGCACGCAGGTCATAGTCAGAGGCAATATCTTCTTTAAATACATAGTTTAAGGAACCACTCGTATTATTAAGCTCTCTAGCTAGAATGCGCAGTAAGGTAGTTTTACCATTACCATTTTCTCCTACCAGTCCATAAATATGTCCTTTTTTAATATCTATAGAAACCGGTCCTAATTGAAAACCGCTTCTACCATAAGTTTTAGTAATATCACTAGCTGTTATTACAGGGCCTTGAGTAGATGCAGGTTCTACCTTTTTAGTTTGTAACAGACTCAAAACCTCCATAGATCTAGAGATTAATCCGGTCTCATTATTTACATGTTGTTCTTTCCAGTCGGTAAGAGCAATCATTTTTTTATAGACGTCCATATCTTGAGTGTCCATCGCGCAATCCATAAGCTTGCGATAGCCTAGAACAGTATCTTTATTATCAAAGAAGCTTTTCACCTCTTCAAGTCTTTGTAGGTATAATGACATAATTATGGTTGGTTTAATTATATATAACGCAATTTAAGTAAGTTATGATATAATATTAATGGTAGTATCGCTTTCGCGAAAGCGGAATCCAAAAAAAAAGCAAGACCTGAATCCTGCTTTTATAAATTTCAAATAATTTTTAACAGCTAGTAATTCCTTTCTACTAATTCTAGAAAACGGTCTGCATAGGCATCTTTTCCTTCCCAATTATTGTAATCTGGTTTCACCATAGTGTCTATAAAACTGTATGCATCGTTAAAAGTAGTCATGGTATTTAATTGTGATATCACGCGATTAAAATCCTGGTCGCTACCGTTAAAAAGGTGCTTAATAAAACCTAGACGGTCATTCATACCTATTTTAAGACCGCGATTTAAACGGTCATTAAGGGATAGAGGTTTATCGCTTGCATTAGTGTCATTTACTTTACGCTCAAAAACGGGCATAGTTTGAAAATCTGCAGTGATTTCTTCTAGATCGTTCTTTGTATATTTCTTTACATCTGGAATTACTATTTTTTCATCTACTACAGGTTTTACTTCTTCTGTCTTCTCTACCTCTGGTGTTTCTACTTTTATAGGTTCTGGTTCAGGTGTTTTAATTTCTGGAATTTCAATTTGAGCACTAGTTTCAGGAACTTCATCAGGCATTTCTACCACCATTTTTTGTATGGTAGATATTCCAGGTAATTCTATTTCTTCTCTAGTATCCTCACCATTAGGCATGAAAAGTTCACTTAGATCATTGTTTGCAAAAGCATCTTCTACCTCTTCTTGTGTGTCTTCCATTACTTGCTCTACCTCTCCAGTAATAGAATCTACGTCTTCTTGTGCCTCGGTAAATGCATTTGAGAGTCTGCGTTCTATTTCTGCATCACCAGCAGTGGGCTGCACATCGGCAAAATGTTTTTCTGTAAAGGCAAGAACGGTAAGCTTTTCATATAATTCTTTGGCAATGGCTTGTAGCTCATTCACATCGTCCTTTTTCTTCAGTTGTAGAATACGGTGTGCTAGGCTAGTAAGATCTGCTGCTATTTTCTTTTTCATATTGGGATTATTGCCGCTGGTTTATTTGTATTTTTGAATTCTCAAAATGGGAAATGCATCCCACTTTTAACGCCTGTAAATTACAAAATGTTTCTAGAAAATACCGTTAATCATGAAGAGCAATTCGGCTGGATCGAGGTAATTTGTGGATCTATGTTCTCTGGTAAGACAGAAGAACTTATAAGACGTTTAAAACGAGCACAGTTTGCGCAACAAAAAGTAGAAATTTTTAAACCTGCTATAGATGTGCGATATGATGAGGAGATGGTGGTATCTCACGATTCTAATGAGATTCAAAGTACACCAGTTCCTGCAGCAGCAAATATTCCTTTACTAGCAAATGACTGCCAGGTAGTAGGAATAGATGAGGCTCAATTCTTTGACGACGAGATAGTAGCGGTGTGCAATGCACTGGCTAATCGTGGTATAAGAGTGATCGTTGCTGGACTAGATATGGATTTTAAAGGAAATCCATTCGGTCCTATGCCGGCACTTATGGCAACAGCAGAGTATGTTACCAAAGTGCATGCAGTATGCACCAGAACAGGTAACCTCGCTCAATATTCTTACCGTAAAACTGCAGACGAAGATGTGGTCATGCTAGGCGAACAACAGGAATATGAACCATTAAGTCGCGCAGCATATTATAAAGCGATGATAGCAAATAAGGTGAAGGATATGGATGTGGATGTAGAAGAAGTAAACGATAAAAATTTATCATAAAAATGCAACCAAAGGGTACGAGGCTAGAAGTGAATCTTAATGCCTTAGAGCATAATTACCATTATTTACGCAGCAAATTAGACCACGGCACAAAATTTATATCGGTCGTTAAGGCAAACGCCTATGGTCATGGTATTGTAGAAGTAGCACAAAAATTACAAGATTTAGGTACAGATTATTTTGCCACTGCTTATGTAGAAGAAGCGGTAGAGTTAAGAAATAATGAGATTGTTAAACCTATTTTAGTTTTGCATGCACAACAGCACAATTTAGAGATATGTATAGATCGCTGTCTAGAACCAGTTATTTATAGTGTAGAAATGCTGGATGCTTTTACCGCTTTCGCGAAAGCGAAAAACCAACAGTCTTATCCCATACATATAGAGTTTAACACAGGATTGAACCGTATAGGAATAGATGCGGTAGATCTAGATAAAGTGCTAGATAAAATAAAGTCCTCTCCAGAAATAAAAGTAAGAGGACTACAGTCGCATCTTGCAGCTAGTGAAGATTTAGATGAAGAGGCGTTTACTAGTAAACAAATCTTGCTCTTTGAAAAACTAGCAGATAGAATTCAAGATGAACTAGGCTATGAAATTCTCAAACATGAATCAAATACCAGTGGCATACTCAATTTTAAGAGTGCGCATTTTAGTATGGTAAGATCTGGGATAGGGCTTTATGGTTTTGGTAATGATTTAAAATTTGATAAGCATTTAAAACCTATAGGTACTTTAATCTCTAACATCTCACAAATTAGAACCATCGAAGCTGGAGAAACGGTGAGTTATAACCGCATGTTTGTGGCAAAGGATCGTACTACTTATGCAGTAGTAGCTATAGGTCATGGTGACGGTATTAACCGTATTTATGGTTATGGAAAATTAAAAGTTCAAGTTAATGGGCATGCAGCACCTACATTAGGTATTATATGTATGGACATGTTAATGATAGATATTACTGGTATAGAAGCAAGCGTAGGTGACGAGGTTGTCATTTTTGATCCACAAGTACATACTTCAAGACAAATGGCTGAAGATGCTGGTACAATATCATATGAATTACTTACCGGAATCCAGAAAAGAGTAAAACGTGTTTATTTAAGTAATTAATCGATAATAGATGTATAACGTCTGATTTTTGTTTCTGAGTGCAACCATTTTTTCTTAAGTTTTTGTTAACAGGTTTAAATAAATTAAATTTGCAGTATCATTTTAACTAAATAATCAAAAAGATGCTTAAAGAATTTAAAGATTTTATCATGACAGGTAATGTTGTGGACCTTGCCATAGCAGTTATACTTGCAGGTGCAGTTAGTGCTGTAGTAAAAGGATTTGTAAACTTAATCATGATGCCTATTATAGGTCATTTCTCTGGTGGAGTAGACTTCAAAGATATGAAGGTAGTACTTGCTGAAGCAATAGTAGGAGCAGATGGTGTAGTTACTAAACCAGAAAATGCAATATTATATGGTGCATGGATAAACACTATTATCTCTTTAGTAATCGTAGGATTTGTACTGTTCTTAATCGTTAAAGCATACAACAAAGCAAGAAAGCCTAAAGAAGCTCCAGCACCAGCAGGACCTTCAGCTGAAGAAAAATTACTTGCAGAGATACGTGATGCTATCAAAACGCAAAAATAATATATAGGTTTTAACCTACTTATTAAACCGCCTTATTGTAAGATAAGGCGGTTTTTTTGTGCTTAATAAGTATGCTGTTAAGCCACATTTGTTAATTATTAAACAATTTGTGCAAAATTGAAAATATTGGATAATTGTATGGTTAAGAAGGTCTGACTATATACTTTTACTTCCTAAATTTAAAATAATGAAAATAGCTGTAGTAGGTGTTACCGGTATGGTAGGCCAGGTCATGCTGCGTATCCTTGAAGAACGCAACCTAAATGTTTCAACTCTTATACCAGTTGCCTCAGAAAAATCTGTTGGTACTGAGGTTACCTTTAAGAATAAACAGTATAAGGTAGTAAGTATGAAACAGGCTATTGAGATGAAACCAGATATAGCTCTGTTTTCTGCTGGTGGTTCTGTGAGTTTAGAATTTGCTCCACAGTTTGCTGCAGTAGGAACAACCGTTATAGATAATTCTAGTGCTTTTAGAATGGATGCAGATAAGAAACTTATCGTTCCAGAAATAAATGCTGCTTCTCTTACTAAGGAAGATAAAATTATAGCAAATCCTAATTGTTCTACTATCCAGATGGTGGCTACTATGTCGCCACTTCATAAGAAATACGGTATAAAAAGATTAGTTATCTCTACATATCAATCCATTACAGGTACTGGAGTAAAGGCAGTAGAACAACTAGAAAATGAATTTCAAGGTAAAAAAGGTCCTATGGCTTATCCTTACCAGATTCATAAAAATGCCATTCCTCACTGTGACGTATTTGAAGAAAACGGATACACAAAAGAAGAGATGAAACTGGTTAATGAAACTCAAAAAATCTTAGACGATAGAACCATCGCTGTTACTGCAACTGCAGTACGTATTCCTGTGGTAGGTGGACATTCAGAGAGTGTGAATGTAGAATTTAGAAATGAATTTGATGAGTCTGCTGTTAGAAAATTATTGTCAGATACACCTGGTATTACAGTACAAGATAATGTAGATGTTAATGTATATCCTATGCCTTTAATGGCACATGGAAAAGATGACGTCTTTGTAGGCCGTATAAGAAGAGATTATTCTCAAGAAAATACCGTTAATATGTGGATCGTGTCAGATAACCTTAGAAAAGGTGCTGCTACTAACGCTGTTCAAATCGCAGAATACCTTATAGCGAATGATTTAGTTTAAAAAGACATCCTTTAACAAGCCAGTGAGTATTTTTATCTAACTTTACGTATCTAACGTTATAAGTTATGTTTAAAAAAATACTCACTGGTTTTTTAGTATCCTTCTGTTTTGTAGTTCATGCACAATTCTGGACAGAAAACTCTTCTGGATTTACGAATAATCTAACCGGTTTAAATAGATTTCATGTAGTTGATGAAAATGTAGCATGGGCCATTGCTTATGATGGTGTAAATACTATAAATAATGTACAACAGTTTTCTAAAACAGATGACTCTGGTAATACCTGGAGTGCAGGTTCCTTTGACCTGGGAGATACCGGTTTAGGTATTTCTGATGTGAGTGGTGTAGATGGCACTACAGCTTTTGTAGCTGCTCATCCTAGGCAAGCAGGACAACAAGGTGGTATTTGGAAAACTATAGACGCAGGTATGACATGGACACAACAGACAGGCGCAGCTTTTAATTCGGCTACGAGTTTTCCTAATGTAGTTCATTATTTTGATGCAAATAATGGTCTTGCCATAGGAGACCCAGCAAATGGATATTGGGAGATTTACAGCTCTAATGATGGAGGTGCCACTTATACCAGAATTCCTTCTTCAAGCTTACCGAGTCCGTTGAGTAATGAGACAGGATTTTTAGCACAATTTGCCTATTCAGGAAATAGTATATGGTTTACCACCAGCGCAGGACGTATCGTTCATTCTGCAGATAGAGGTGTGAGTTGGAGTGTGTATCAATCTCCACTAAGCAATTTTGGCGGGACAGCTATTTCTGGAGATATCTCTTTTGCAACCGCAACTAGAGGTGTTATTCAAGATAATTCAGGAAATTTATACCGATCTACAGATGCAGGAGCAAACTGGACGACTATAGTCTTATCAGGTACCGGCGCACCTTATGGTGGTGCCATTACCTACATTCCTAATACTACTAGTATGGTGAGTACAGGTGGTGAAGTGAGTTTTGCAGGTAGTTCCTACTCTCGTGATGATGGTGTTACATGGATTAATATCGATACAGATCAACATGTGGATAATGTCTTTTTTAATACCACAGTAGGGTATAGTGGTAGTTTTAGTAACGCAACTACTGGTCAAGGTGTATTTAAATATGTAGGAAATGTACTTAGTGAAAATTCTATAGAAGATAGATTTGACTTGATTTTAGTTCATAATACTGTTCAAGAACATCTAGAAATCACCACAGATCAAAATATATTGAGTACCGATATATATGATTTACATGGTCGCTTGATAACTACTTCTACAAGTGCTATCATAAACACTAATCAATTGAAGTCTGGAATCTATTTAGCTCAAATCACTACAGATTTAGGTAAAAGAACTTCTAAATTTATAAAACAATAGTTATGAAAAAATGGCTTTATGGAGTAGCAGCTCTAGCAACATTAATCTCTTGTGAAGAAGAAAAGAAAGAACAAAAAAGTATGGCAATGACTTATCCGCAAACTAAAAAAGTGGATACCGTAGACGTATATCACGGTACAGAAGTAGCAGATCCTTATAGATGGTTAGAAGATGACCGTAGTGAAGAAACTGGTAACTGGGTAAAAGATCAAAATAAAACTACTCAAGGCTTCTTATCTCAAATTAAATATAGAGATGAGATTAAAGAAAGACTTACTGAGCTGTGGAATTATGAAAAAGTTGGCGCTCCATTTATAGAAGGAGATTATGCTTATTTCTATAAGAACGATGGTTTACAAAATCAGTACGTTATTTATAGGTACATGAAAGATAGCGATCCAGAAACTGCTGAAGTATTTCTAGATCCCAATACATTTAGTGAAAAAGGAACCACTTCTTTAGGCGGTACTAGTTTTACAAAAGACGGTTCTTTATTTGCCTATTCTATAAGTGAAGGTGGTAGCGACTGGAGAAAGGTAATCGTTATGGATGTAAAGTCCATGAAGCAAGTGGGAGATACCATCATAGATGTAAAATTCTCAGGTATGTCATGGAAAGGAAATGACGGTTTCTTCTATTCTAGTTATGATAAACCAGATGGTAGTGAGTTAAGTGCTATGACAGATCAGCATAAGTTATACTACCATAAAATGGGTACACCTCAAAGTGACGATAAAGTCATATTTGGTGGTACACCAGACCAGAAATACAGATATGTAGGCGGTGGTGTTACAAAAGATCAAAAATTCTTAGTCATCTCAGGTAGCACCTCTACTAACGGTGGTAAAATGTGGATGCAAGAATTAAATAAACCTAATGCTCCTCTAGTTGCTGTTGTAGATAATTTTGATACCAATACGTACTTACTTCATAATGAAGGGACAAAACTCTGGTTAGTTACCGACTACAACGCACCTAATAAAAGAATAGTAATGACAGACTTTTCAAATCCTACACAGGACACTTGGAAAGATGTCATTCCAGAAACAGAGCATGTACTATCTCCATCTACTGCTGGTGGGTATATTTTTACAGAATATATGGTAGATGCGGTTTCTCAAGTAAAACAATACCGTTATGATGGTACTTTAGTAAGAGAAGTAAAACTACCAGGAATAGGTAACGTAGGTGGTTTTGGAGCAAAAGAAAAAGACGCAACTTTATATTATAGTTTTACTAACTATACAACTCCAGGTAGTACTTATTTATACAACATAGAAAAAGGAACATCAGAGTTATATCGCAAGCCAGAAATTAAGTTCAATAGCGACAACTTTGAGAGTAAACAAGTTTTCTATGCATCTAAAGATGGTACAAAAATACCTATGATCATATCTTACAAAAAAGGGATGGTTTTAGATGGTAAGAATCCAACGATTCTATATGGTTATGGAGGCTTTAATGTTTCTCTTAATCCTGGTTTTTCAGTTACTAGAGCAGCATGGATGGAAATGGGTGGCGTTTATGCCGTTGCAAACCTACGTGGTGGTGGAGAGTATGGTAAAAAATGGCACGACCAAGGGACTAAAATGCAAAAACAAAACGTATTTGACGATTTTATAGCCGCAGGAGAATGGCTCAAAGAAAAAAAATATACCGACACAAAACACCTTGCTATTCAAGGTGGTTCTAATGGTGGTTTGTTAGTAGGAGCTACTATGACACAACGTCCAGACCTAGCAGGAGTTGCTTTTCCTGCAGTAGGAGTTCTAGATATGTTGCGTTATAATAAATTCACAGCAGGTGCTGGTTGGGCATACGATTATGGAACTGCCGAGGATAATCCAGAAATGTTTGAATACCTTAAAGGATATTCTCCACTGCATAATATTAAAGAAGGCGTTTCTTATCCAGCAACTATGGTAACTACAGGAGATCATGATGATCGTGTAGTGCCAGCACATTCCTTTAAATTTGCGGCAGAGCTGCAGTCTAAGCAAGCAGGTGATGCGCCTACTCTAATAAGAATAGAAACAGACGCTGGGCATGGCGCAGGAAAATCTACCGAGCAACAGATTCAAGAATGGACAGATATCTATGGTTTCGGTCTATTTAATATGGGATATGAAACTTTACCAGAGGTAAAATCTCAAGTGAAAATGTAATCGTACGTATTATAGAATATAGAAAACCCATGTCTCAAGACATGGGTTTTTTTATGCCTTTTGTTTTTATCAAATCAACGAGTTCTTTTTATAAAAAATTAGTAAGATCTGAATTGTCGGTAGTTATCTTTGTTAGATGCTGCAATTGATTGATATAAGTTTCGCTTTCGCGAAAGCGGAAACCCTAAAAAACATTTCTCTAGACATAAAACAAGGTACTCATGTTGCCGTGATAGGAGAGAGCGGTTGTGGAAAAAGTACTTTGCTAGACATAACCTATGGTTTATTACAGGCAAAAAAGGGACAAATATTGTGGGATGATGAAGAACTTACTGGTCCAGACCATCATCTAGTGCCAGGACACCCCATGATGAAGTACGTGCCGCAAGAATTTGACCTCATGCCTTTTACTAGTGTATTTGAGAATGTGGGAGAACACCTTTCTTTACAAAAAGATGATCGAGTAAGTCGCATTCTAGAATTACTCGATGTAGTAGATATGAGCGACCTCAAGGATCGCAAGGTAAAAACTCTTTCTGGCGGGCAGAAACAGCGTGTAGCGATAGCAAAAGCACTTGCACAAGAGCCTCAACTATTATTGTTAGATGAGCCTTTCTCGCATATAGATAACTTCAGGAAAAATGCATTGCGTAGGAAGTTGTTTGACTACCTAACGATTAATAATATCAGTTGTCTCGTTGCTACTCACGATCGCGATGATGTACTATCATTTTGTGATAAAACAGTTATCATGCAAGAAGGTGCCATTATCGATTATAGAACTACCGCACAAGTGTATGAAAAACCATTAAGTGTTTATACGGCATCTTTGTTCGACGAAGTAAATCTTATACCTAAGGAATGGTTGAATTCTGAAAAGGATTTAATTTTATATCCGCATCAATTAAAAATATCTGAAACAGGATTTAAGGTTGAGGTGCAACAGTCCTTTTTTCAAGGTGCAGATTTTCTTATAGTTGCTCAAAAAGATGGAAAACAAGTGTTTTTTAAATCAAAACAAGCTATTTCAAATGAAAAGCAGCTGTTTTTAAATGTCTTCCCAGAAAATTTGGCTCTCAGAAATTGAATTTATACTATTAGCTTGTTCCAAATTTATCAGGGATCGGCTCGTTCTATCTCGATTGATTATTAATTTCAAACTCTTTACATCTTTCTATCTTTGCACAAATATCGCTCCATGAAAAAGCTTTTTATTCTTCTAGTATTTATATTTCTAAGTTCTTGTGGTAATCCATATGAAGACATCGTCTTTGTAGAGATTAAAGATGCTCAGTTAGAAAAAGCAACGGCTAGTCAGTTAGATGTAGTTGCTACTTGTGTGCTTTTTAATCCTAATAGCGTCGGTCTTAATCTTAAAGAGGCAGACTTTGATGTTTATATTAACGGTAAGAAAACAGCGGTTGTAAATCAGCATGAAGATGTGGTTATGCCTGCAAATTCAGAATTTGAATTTCCTATACGCACTTCTATTAATCCTAAAGAAGTTTATGGAGAAAAAGGGAAAGGATTTCTAGGCGCAGCATTACAAATACTTGCAAGTCAAAAGGTAGAAGTAAAGTATCAAGGTAGTATAAAAGTTGGGAAAGGAGCTGTTAATTTTACTGTACCAGTGGTGGACAGTTTAAGTGTTCCCGTAAAATTTAATTTCTAGTCTCCAGCATCTGTTTTAACCAGCTGTTCAAAACCTTCTATAGTCATCGCATTTTCTACTCGATAATTACCTATGGCTGTTCTTCTAAGAGCAGATAAGTGACCACCATTATTTAACGCAGCACCAAAGTCATGTGCTATAGATCTAATGTAGGTTCCTTTACTACAGGAGATTCTAAAATCTACTTCTGGCAACTCAATTCTTGTGATTTCAAATTCGTGAATGGTAACTGCTCTAGAGGCTATCTCTGTGGTTTCTCCAGCGCGTGCTAGTTCATAAAGACGTTTTCCATCCTTTTTAATAGCAGAGAAAATAGGCGGTTTTTGCTGAATCTCTCCAGTAAATTGTGCGGTAGTTTCTTTAATTAACTCGTCAGTAAGTTGATCTATTGGAAAGGTTTGATCTATCTCAGTTTCCATATCATAACTAGGTCTAGTACTACCTAGTGTTATCGTACCGGTATATTCTTTTTCTTGTGCCTGGTAAGTGTTTATGTTCTTAGTTTCTTTACCTGTACATATAATAAGAAGCCCACTAGCTAGCGGATCTAATGTGCCTGCGTGACCTACTTTTATTTTCTTAATCTTATATTCTTTTCTTATCAACCAGCGCAACTTGTTGACCACCTGAAAAGAAGACCATTCTAGTGGTTTATCGATTAATAATACTTGGCCTTTTAAATATGGATTATCTAGATCTTGCATAGGTTGCAAAGGAAAGAAATTTGTAATGAAAAAGGATTAGACCAGGCATTTGATTTATGATTTAAGTAAATTTTAAACTTAAACTTAACTCATGCCACGCTCTTTACGTATGGTTTCATAAGCATCTTGCACCTTGCGAAATTTTTCTCCAGCGCCTTTGCGATAAGCCTCATCCATATCCATTAATTTATCTGGATGGTATTTTTTTGCCATAGTCCTGTAGGCTTTTTTTACCTCATGATCTGGTACGGATTTATCTATTTCTAGAATCTTGTACGCGTTATCTTGATCTTGAACAAACATGGCTTTTATAGAAATAAAATCACGCTCTGTAAGTCTTAAATGACCAGCTATTTGTTGTATAACACGTATCTCGTCTGCGCTTACATGACCATCGGCCTTTGCAATACCGAATAAGAAATGAAGAATTTGCAACCTAGACTCATATCTAGTTCTTGCGTTGAGGTAATTACATATTCTAGCAGCACTTACTTCTCGTTTTTTAACAACGTCGTTAAATACTCTAAAAATGGCATTTGCCTTTTCTTTACCATAAGAACTCACAAAGTACTGTCTTACATAATCTAGCTCAGTTTGCGTCACCTTACCATCTGCCTTAATGACTAGTGAGGTTAAAGAAAGTAAGTTCAATTCAAAATCTTGCGGACTTACTGTAGTGCTTCTTTGATATGGATTACCTGAGTAAGTTGTTCTTCTTTGTTGAGAGCTTCCATCACTTAAAAAAGTGTTGTAAAGCCATCTAAGAACAAAAAATATAGCGATATAGCTTAAAATTTGCATATGGTAGGGTGCTGGTTGTAATTACGAGAACACTCTCGTTTCTAGCATATTCTTTTCAAGGAATGTGCCATTAACAAATGTCTATTATAGCGTGACAAAATGGCGATCGCAGTTATTTTTTACGTTTATAAACTGGTACAGAAGAGCAGGCCTCACCATACATAATAGAACGAGCAACGGTCTGTAACTTTTCAGTAATCATACCATAGGCAGCAACAGGAACAGGTTTATTAGAGCAACCTTTTACTATAACCGGTGCGTCTTTAAACTCGCTTACATCTAGGTTTTGAATCACCTCTCTGTAAATTTCAGTTTCTAACTGTTCTAGAGAACCGTAAACTACTTTCTTTGCGATTCCTTGTAAATGACTTTGTACTAACATCCACGCCCATTGTGGTACAATAGCGTCTGTGCTACATATTATAGCAACGTAATGTTCATTATAAACTGTAAAGTCTGTTGTGTTTAAGCTTTCGCGAAAGCGGGATTCTATCAAAACCATTCCTTCTAACAGCCATTGAGAAATATCAATAACTGTACGAGAACCTGGCGCGTAGAAATCTTCTAAGTCAAAGTTCTTTAACTTAGAGTTTGCTACGCGATTAATGATTTCTTCTTGCATTTTAAAGCATTCCTAATTCAAGTTTTGCCTCTTCACTCATCAATTCTTTGCTCCATGGTGGGTCAAAAGTGATCTCTACCTCAGCATCAGTTACCTCTTTAAGAGACTTTACTTTTTCTTCTATTTCTACTGGTAGCGTTTCGGCAACTGGGCAGTTAGGAGATGTTAGAGTCATGAGTATTTTTACTTCGGCATCGCTGCTTACCATAACGTCATAGATCAAACCTAGTTCATAGATATCTACAGGTATTTCTGGATCATATATAGTTTTAAGTACTTTTACTACTTTCTCTCCTAGTTCTTGTCCGTTTACTTCTTCCATCTTAATTTACTTGAGTTTGATATGCAACCGCATACATTTTTAATTGTTTAATCATAGACACGAGACCATTTGCACGTGTAGGAGAAAGGTGTTCTTTAAGGCCTATCTCATCTATGAAATCTGTGTTTGCAGCAATAATATCTGCAGGTTTCTGTCCCGACCATGCTCTTATAAGAATGGCGATAATACCTTTTGTGATAATAGCATCACTGTCTGCAGTAAAAGCGATTTTACTATCTACAAGCTCAGCATTTACCCATACTTTAGACTGGCAACCTTTAATGATACGGTCTTCAGTCTTAAGACTCTCATCTATTAATGGAAGACTTTTCCCTAAATCAATCATATATTCATAACGCTGCATCCAGTCGTCAAACATAGAAAAGTCCTCTACGATTTCTTCTTGTATTTCTTGAATACTTGCCATTACTTAGTTTCTTTTTTTACTGCAACTATGATTACCTCACCATCTTTGTTAAGTAAGTCTAGTCCAGTCTTAGTTTTATTTACAGCAGTTACTAGAGATAGATGATTTAAATAATCTTTTTCTACGGCTGCAGTTTCTTTACAGTACATTTTTGTGCCTGCCATCATTCCCATTTCTACTTGATTATCTTCAGGGTTTTTAAAAGTACCGAAGTATCCATTACAAGCAGATTTACCAGAAATCTTATTTTCTTTTCCCATTTCTATAGTCATGGTAATATCGTGAGCAGAGTAGTCGTTGCTACCTACCATTGTGATATCATAATCACCATTAATAGCATCTATATCTTTACAGCTGGTAACCATAAGGGTCATTAAAACGAGTATTGCAGTAGTTAGTTTCATATAATTTGTTTTAAATTATCTTAAAAGTTAAGATAACATATTTACAGCACGTTGCAAAGCTTGTACCATAACATCTATTTCTTCTTTAGTATTATAAAATGCAAAACTAGCTCTTATGGTTCCAGGTATTTGATAACGCTCCATAACTGGTTGTGCACAGTGGTGTCCAGTTCTTACAGCAACACCTAGTTTATCTACTATGGTACCTATGTCATAAGGATGTAGACTAGCAACGTTAAAACTTATTACGGCAGCTTTGTCAGTCACATCTCCAAAGATCTTTGCTCCTGGAATGGTTTTAATTTGCTCTGTTCCATAAATAAGCAACTCATTTTCATAGGCAGCGATGTCATCCATACCTATTTCATTTAAGTAATCTATAGCTGCGCCTAAGGCAATACCACCAGCTATGTTAGGTGTTCCTGCTTCAAATTTATGTGGTAAACCAGCATAGGTAGTTTTTTCAAAACTTACCTGGTCTATCATCTCACCACCGCCTTGATAAGGAGGCAATGCGTTTAATGCTTCTTCTTTACCGTATAAGATCCCTATTCCTGTAGGACCACACATTTTGTGACCAGCCATGGTATAGAAATCTGCATTGAGAGCTTGTACATCTATCTTCATGTGTCCACAAGATTGTGCACCGTCAATAAGTGTCATTGCTCCATGCTCGTGTGCTGCATCTATAATTTCTTTAACTGGATTAGTAACTCCTAGCGCATTAGAAATGTGATTTACAACTACAAAAGCTGTTTTAGAATTAAGTAATTGATGGTAAGTTGCCATGTCCAGCTCTCCATTATCTAGTACAGGTATAACTTTTATAGTTGCTCCTACACGTTCACATAACATTTGCCATGGAACGATATTAGAATGATGTTCTACAGCACTAAGGATTACTTCATCCCCTTTTTTTACAAAGGCATGAGCGCCGTTTGCTACAGCATTTATAGAATGTGTGTTACCTGAAGTAAAGATGACTTGCTTAGTATGAGCAATATTAAAAAAGGCTCTTACTTTCTCGCGGCTTTCTTCAAATAAATCTGTTGCTTCCTGACTTAATGCGTGTACACCACGGTGTATATTTGCATTATATAATGTATAATACTCAACGATTTTATCAATAACCTGTTGTGGTTTTTGAGAAGTCGCAGCATTATCAAAATAGATTAATGAATGTCCATTTACCTTGCGGTTTAGGATAGGAAAGTCAGCTCTTATTTTCTTGATGTCTAGCATACCTGCAAAGGTACGATCTAGTCGTGAAGGCATTGTTAAATTGGAGGAAGATATTCTGTTGTACTCGAGTAAAATCTCTCTATAAAAAATGCCTCATCAAAAGATGAGGCATTTTTTAATATATAAGTAATTCGTCTCTCTTACAAATCAAAACCGATCTCTACGCCTAGTTTATTGATACTCTTCTTGATCCTTGATTTGTTTAGAATCTATTAAATTAATTATTTCTTCTAGTGAGTTTTTGATAGGGGTAGATTCACTCTTTTTCAACATCAATTCAGCCTTATTTTTAATACGATTTAAATTTGCGTCTGGATATGTATTAATAAGTAGGGGAAAATAAGTGTTAATCCCTGTTGCTAGTTTATCCTTACCTGCAGTAGAAAATGCAGCTTCATTATTGATTTTATCTAGGTATAATAAATAATTTCCAATTAAGACATTTATGTTATTACTGATTGTGTGTTTTACACTAGCAGATTTAGGATCGTCTGCTTGTTTTTTAACTTGATCATTACCTAATTTAAAATATCGTAATTGAAGGCCTAAACCGAATTGCTCAACGGCAAGCATTTCTTCATCGTAAAGATAATTATCTTTGCGATCTCTTGCGGTATATATTTGACTCATGCTTCTATATTCCTCAAAGAAATCTTGGCCAACTTTATTCCTGTGTTTTCCGCCTAATTCTGTGTCGTCTAATACTACCTTGAAGTTTTGTTGATCTGTCAGTTTCTCTACTATTACTCGAGTCGTTGGGTCGTCTAATGTAGGTAGTTTTTCATCCTGCTTATATCCATATCTTAATTCTAGTACGGCCGAGTGATAATCCTTAGTATCCCAATATCTTTTTTCTATTGGAAACTCATGCTCCATTTTTTCTTCACAACTACTTATTATTAATAATGTAAGTAAGAGTAGGGCACCTTTAATTTTGAACATCTATTATAATTTTAGAATTCTTGAACGATTGTAAATCTAACAATAAACTATCAATTTGATGCTCGTATTTCTTTTGCTCACCTAGAACATAGCTATGGAATGTATCATAGTCATATTTCTTTTGAAATTCTCTTTCCTTTATATAGGTATCTTCTATTATATTAAGCACTTCACTACTGGTTGTGTATGGTAATATTGAGATTTCTTGTTTTGCTTTTCTGGTAAATAGTTCTGTTATTTTAAAATGATATTTTTCATGTCTTAATAACTCTTCGCTATATGTTTGTTGATCATAAACAAAAGATCTAGAAGGGTGAAAAAATGATTGAATTAAAATGTGGTCTTCTTTTATATCGTAATCAATTTCTGTATAGATGTATGCAAACCTTTCATTTCCATATAAAGACTTTTTAAAAAGTTCAATGCCTTTAAAATCTAGAAATGTTATATCATCATATTGATCATAAGTCATTGGTTTTTTATAGTCCAGATAATTAGTATGACTTAAAATGGCTATAATAATCGCAAATAAAATGAAAGTTGCTAGGCTTGTTTTTAAAATAAATTTAAACCGTTTAAAATGAATCCCAGTACCATTCTTTTTTTCTTTAAGTACCAATATTAATTGATAAATAACAGGTGAAAATATCACCAAAAAGAATAATACTGGGATTAATATATCCGTCACGCTTTGTATTAATTATTTTCTCTTACAAATCAAAACCGATCTCTACGCCTAGTTTAGTGGCAATAAGTTTAGTAATGCGAGATTTAATCTCTGGTATCTTTACTGTTTCTAATACGCTATTTGCAAAGGCAAACATCAATAGCGCACGAGCTTCCTTTTTAGGAATACCACGAGCTTGCATGTAGAACAATGCTTCGTCATCTAGTTGACCTATAGTACAACCATGAGAACATCTTACATCATCTGCAAAGATCTCTAATTGAGGTTTTGCATTAATAGTAGAAGTATCGCTTACTAATATGTTATTGTTTTGTTGATAAGCGTTGATCTTTTGAGCAATCTTATCTACAAGAACTTTACCATTAAAAACTCCTACAGCACGCTCGTCAAAGATTTGCTTGTACTCTTGGAAACTCTCACAATTAGGCGCTGTGTGGTGTACTAGTGTAGAGTGATCTACATGTTGTTTACCTTCTATAATAGTAACACCGTTAAGTACAGAGTTACAGTGCTCACCACGCTGATAAAAACTCAAGTTATTACGAGTTATTTTACCGCCGAATGAGAACGTGTGAATACGTACCTCAGAGTTGTCTTTTTGCTCTGCAAATGTGTGATCTATTAAAGATGCACTCAATTTATCATTCTGGATTTTGTACCAGTCTACAAGAGCACGCTTTGCAGCATATATTTCTGTAACACAGTTAGTAAGTACAGCGTTATCGCTTAGACTTTGATGTCTCTCTATAACTTGTACTTGAGAATTTTCTCCTACTACTACTAGATTACGAGGTTGCGTCATCATCTCTGCCTCGTTACCTGTAGAGAAATAAACGATCTCGATAGGCTTTTCTACCGCTATGTTTTTTCCTATGTGTATGTAAGCACCTTCTTTTGCAAACGCTGCATTTAAAGAGGTAAGTCCATCCTTAGTCGCTAGTTTGTTATAATAATTCTCAATTACAGATGCGTATTTAGGATTATTTAATGCGCTAGACATTAAACAAACGTCAAATTTATCATGCGTAGTTTGAGAAAGATGCGAACTATAAATACCGTCTATAAATATAATGCGGTAAGCATCAATTTGATGGATAAGGTATTTTTTAATATCTCCATAATCGATAGATGTTTCCTTTTTAGGAAACAGACTATAGTCTTTATTAAATAAAGATTTTAATGAAGTGTATTTGTATGCTTCTTCTTTACGCTGTGGAATTCCTAGATTTTCAAAATCTTTCAATGCCTCACCACGTAGTTTATGCACGTAGTTATTAGTTTCTACCTCATTTTCTAAGGCGATAAAAGAAGAAAGAATATGGTCTTTAAAACTCATAATTGTTGTTGTTTAAAGAGTTGGATGTTGTTTCCGCTTTCGCGAAAGCGAGATCATCACAATCCTATTAAATTTATGCTTCTACTTCTTCTTTGATCCAGTCATAACCACGCTTCTCTAATTCTAAAGCTAGTTCTTTACCACCAGATTTTACAATACGTCCATTATATAGTACGTGTACAAAATCAGGAACGATATAGTCTAGAAGTCTCTGGTAGTGTGTGATAACTATAGTTGCGTTATCCTTGTTTTTCAACTTATTTACACCATTTGCCACGATACGTAGTGCGTCGATGTCTAGTCCAGAGTCAGTCTCATCAAGAATAGCAAGTTTAGGTTGTAACATGGCCATTTGAAAAATCTCGTTACGCTTTTTCTCTCCACCAGAAAACCCTTCATTCAATGAACGAGAAAGGAATTTACGGTCTATTTCTAAAAGCTCTGACTTCTCACGTATCATCTTTAACATGTCCTTTGCAGTCATGTCATCTTTACCTTGAGCCTTGCGAGTCTCGTTGATAGCGGTTTTCATAAAGTTAGTTACAGAAACACCAGGAATCTCTACTGGATACTGAAATGAAAGAAAAACACCTCTGTGAGCTCTTTCTTCAGGATCTAATTCTGCAATGTCTTCACCTTCTAGAGATATTTCTCCACCAGTAACTTCGTATTCTTCACGACCAGCGATAATATTTGCTAGTGTAGATTTACCAGCACCATTAGGTCCCATTATTGCGTGAACTTCTCCTGGGTTTACCTCTAGGTTGATTCCATTAAGGATTTCTTTTCCCTCTATAGTTGCTTTAAGGTCTTTAATCTTTAACATATCTGTTATTTAACTTCTTTAATATCTAACGTTTTTCCAGTCTTAATCACGTTTGCACTTGTTGCTGGAGTTACTTCTATAATCTTTGTGATGGACACCATTTGATCCCATCCTTCACCTATTTCAGCTTTTACTGGATTAGGTTGTATTGTTCCATGTATAACGACATTTACCATGTCAAATTCCGTTTTTTTCAATGCTTTTGCCACCTCATTGAGTTCGTGCATTTTATCATTGATCTCTACGGCATAGATCTCGTTTCTTGTAGTAAGAACAGCAGCGTCTTTTAGGTAAATAAATTCACCTCTATAGAGTTGTTCTCCTTCTGGAAGTGCGTTTTCTGTCACTTCTTTTGTTACTACAGTTTCTTCGGTAGACTGGCTCTCATTTTTACAAGAGGCAATACTTAATACTAAAAAACTAAAAACGATTAATCGTTTCATATTTAATAAATTAATTGGTTATCGGTCTCTATCCTACAGATCCTTCTAGACTAATTTCTAGTAGTTTTTGCGCTTCTACCGCAAATTCCATAGGTAATTTATTCAGTACTTCTTTAGAAAAACCATTTACGATAAGTGCAATTGCTTTTTCTGTATCAATACCACGCTGGTTACAATAGAAAATCTGGTCTTCACCTATTTTACTTGTTGTTGCCTCGTGTTCTACTTTTGACGTACTGTTACTATTCTCTATGTATGGAAATGTATGTGCACCACACTCATTACCCATTAATAAACTATCGCACTGTGAGAAGTTACGAGCGTTAATTGCTCTAGGTCCTATTTTTACAAGACCACGATAAGAGTTTTGAGATTTACCAGCACTTATTCCTTTAGAGATAATGGTACTTTTAGTATTTTTCCCTAAGTGAATCATCTTTGTACCGGTGTCTGCTTGCTGGTAATTATTAGTTACAGCGATAGAATAAAATTCTCCTACAGAGTTGTCACCTTTAAGAATACAACTTGGGTATTTCCAGGTTACAGCACTACCAGTTTCTACTTGTGTCCATGAGATTTTTGAATTTTTCTCACAAAGTCCTCGTTTAGTAACAAAGTTAAAAACACCACCTTTTCCTTCGGCATTACCAGGGTACCAGTTTTGCACGGTAGAGTATTTGATCTCTGCGTCGTCCATAGCGATTAATTCTACTACAGCAGCGTGCAGTTGATTTTCATCACGTGATGGTGCCGTACAACCTTCTAGGTAAGAGACAAGGCTGCCCTCGTCTGCAACAACTAGTGTTCTCTCAAACTGTCCAGTACCACCTTCATTAATACGGAAGTATGTAGAAAGTTCCATAGGACATTTTACACCTTTAGGAATGTAACAAAAAGAACCGTCAGAAAATACCGCGCTGTTAAGAGCTGCATAATAGTTGTCTTTTTGAGGAACTACGGTACCGAGATGTTTTTTAACTAATTCTGGGTGATCTTGTATCGCTTCAGAAATAGGGCAGAAGATGATTCCTTTTTCGGCTAGAGTTTCTTTAAATGTAGTCGCTACAGAAACTGAATCTATCACAATATCCATCGCTACACCAGCAAGTTTCTTTTGCTCGTCGATAGATATCCCTAATTTTTTAAATGTCTCTAGTAATTCTGGATCTACTTCGTCTAGGCTGTCGTATTTAGGTTTAGAATTAGGAGCAGAGTAATAAGAGATGGCTTGTAAATCTGGTTTATCATAATTTACGTTTGCCCATTCTGGCTCTTCCATCTCGATAAATACACGATAGGCTTGTAATCTCCAGTCTAGCATCCATTGTGGTTCATTTTTCTTTGCAGAAATAATGCGTATCACATCTTCACTTAAACCTATAGGAATAGTATCTGATTCCATTTCGGTATAGAATCCGTACTCATATTCCTTATTCTGAAGCTCTTTTTCTAATTGTTCTTCTGTATACTTTGACATATATTTTCTTTTAATTCCGCTTTCGCGAAAGCGTCACTACCTACTGTTTTTTATAGAGAAAACGATTCTCCACAACCACAAGTTCTTTGTGCATTTGGGTTGTTAAATACAAAACCTTTACCATTAAGACCGCCACTAAATTCTAGTGTAGTACCTACTAGGTAAAGAAAACTCTTCTTATCTACGACTATCTTTACATCGTTTGCTTCAAAAACCTTATCGGTTTCTGTAGTTGCCTTATCAAAATTTAAATCATAAGAAAGTCCGCTACATCCACCACTCTTAACACCTACGCGTACAAAGTCCTGACCTATAGTAAAACCTTCTTCACTCATTAATTGAGTAAGTTTAATCTTTGCAGTTTCTGATACACTTATCATATAAATTGCTTGTTTAAAATGCATACAAATATACGACACTAAGAACGGTAAACATTGGAGAGCCATGATATTCTCATATAGTGATATACAATCTGTTTATTGCTAGCTATATTTTAAAGATTAGGTTCTTTTTATGCTGTCATTGTGGGCTATATCGTAATTTTGCAACATGATAGAAGATAAAAATCCACAACGTACTCCTGTAGAGAACCTAGGCGAGTTTGGCCTTATTGATTTTATAACTAAGAATTTTGAGATCACTCATTCTTCTACGGTTACAGGTATAGGTGATGATGCCGCTGTATTAAATCATGCTAAATCTACTGTAGTTACTACAGACATGCTGGTAGAAGGTGTTCATTTTGACCTAAGTTATGCTCCTTTAAAGCATTTAGGGTATAAAGCGATTATGGTAAATCTATCTGATGTTTATGCCATGAATGCAGTTGCTACTCAGGTGACTGTTTCTATTGCTATTTCTAACAGATTCCCTGTAGAGGCAGTAAAAGAACTGTATGAAGGTATAGAAATGGCATGTAAAACTTATAATGTAGATTTAATAGGTGGTGACACAACAGCTTCTAGAAGTGGGCTTGTTATATCGGTAACGGCTATAGGTGAGCAAGATGCAGATAAGATAGTGCGTAGAAAAGGAGCTGCTGATGGTGATTTATTAGTGGTTTCTGGTGATATAGGTGCTGCTTATATGGGACTTCAAATTCTTGAAAGAGAAAAAGCTGTTTTTAAAGCAAATCCACAAAACCAGCCAGATATCGATGCGTATAGCTATTTATTAGAACGCCAGTTAAAACCTGAGGCAAGAAAGGATATTCCTAAATTGTTAGAAGAGTTAGATGTTCTACCTACTAGTATGATAGACCTGTCTGATGGTTTAAGTTCTGAAATTATACATTTATGTAAACATAGTGATGTAGGAATTACTATCTATGAGGATAAAATACCTCTAGATCCTACAGTAATTACTGCTTGTGAGGAGTTTAATCTAGATAGTACAACTATTGCTTTAAGCGGTGGTGAAGACTATGAGTTATTGTTCACTGTAAAGCAGGAAGATTTTCCTAAAATTAAAGCAAATCCTAGTCTGTCTATAATCGGGCATGTGGTAGACGCATCTCTAGGCAGTAATCTAGTGACGCGTGGTGGTGAGCAAATCCCAATAAGAGCTATGGGATGGAATAGTTTTCAAGAATAAGAAACGACTAACCCTGCTTTTTGTCTTTTACGAGCCATGTCGTTTAACGCTTCATTTATTTGTGAATGTAAGTCGTTAAGCGGTACGACTTCTCCATAAATAGTATTAGTGATTTGTTTACCGCACTTTGAACAACACATTTCTTGTACGCGGTCATTAACTACATGAGAAACTTGGTAGTTGTGCTTTGTAATGGAGCATCTTGCGGCCTTAATTGGGGAATATTTTTTACGCATCGATAGGGAGAATTAGAGTAATAGTATTCTGGTTAGAATTAAGCCAACTAATATAAGTCAAATTGTTAATAAAATTTGTCTAAACGCATAATTATTCGATAAAATGCATTTTTTTAAGGATGTCTTCAGCATTTGTTAACAATGACATGTGACCACAATCCATCTTTGATGCTTTACAATTAAGGTAGTTAGCTTCTTTTTCTATGCGATCAGTTGTGATTATCTGGTCTTTTGTGCCGTAGACGTAATTCACTGCTACTAGAGCGTTTTGTAAATCCATAAGATGGTCTTTTCTATCACGCATACATACCAGTGCATGTACAATACTCTTAATAGTAATGGAATGTGCTTGCTCTTTCATGAGTTCTATACGATCACTATATAATGCTCTTTCTGTAGTAGTGAAAAGATTGCCTATTGCCATGTTTACATAAGCTTCTTGGTGTTTTTCTATGAGATTAATAGATCGGTCTCTCATTATCTTCCTCTCTTTTAAATCTTCTCCAACTATACTATTTAATAAGGTAAGAGAAGATGTTTTTTGAGGTCTCGCTTTCGCGAAAGCGGAACCCAAATATCCTCCCATACTATGACCTAGAATAGCCACTTTTTCAATTTTTTCTTTTATCAGTATGTGGTCTATTAGTAAGGTAAGCGATTCTAAAGTGTATGGAGATGTAAACTCTGGGCTATTACCATGACCTGGGAGATCGATTTTTAAAAGGGAATAATGTTTAGATAGTCCATTTTCAAGATAATCCCATTGTTCCATACTGCCTAAAAAGCCATGTATTAAAAGTAAAACAGGTCTCTGGTTCTTTATATATTCATAGTGTAATCTATCCATGTGGCAAAGGTAGTCTCTGGAACGAGTCTTAAATATCACAAAAATATCACGACTGTGAAATTTTAGTTAAATTAGCCGTCAAAACCAGCCTACAATGAAAAATTTTTATCTATTAAGTATAATATTTCTACTTCTTATATCTTGTGATGATACGGACGATTATGAAATAGCTAGGTCAGAATTAGATATACGATTAGATGATTTATTAGAAGAACGTGCAAATGGTGAGGGAAAAGGATTTTTTATTTTACCAGAAAGCGATGATTTTAACGCCATACCTCAAGATCCTTTAAATCCATTAAATACGTATAAGGTTGCATTGGGGCAATTTTTAGTTCATGAAACAGCTGCTGGAGGTGTTCCTAAAATGGAGCAAATGGAAGGAACTTATTCTTGTGCGTCCTGTCATCCTGTGGCTTCTAGTTTTTATGCAGGTGTGAGACAAGGTGTGGGAGAATCAGGTATTGGATTTGGATTTGCAGGAGAAGGTAGACGCATAGATCTAACTATGCCGCTAGATTCTGTAGACTTACAACCGGTGCGACCACCGACTTTGTTAAATGTAGCTTATCAAGAAACAGCTTTATGGAATGGTATGCTGGGTGCAACAGGACCTAATGTAGGTACAGAATCTAGATGGGCAGCTGCAGGTATACCAGAAAACAACTTAGGTTTTCAAGGAGTAGAAATGCAAGGTTTAATAGGGCAAACAACACACAGGCTTAAAATAGACGAAGAGTTCATTAATAATAATGGTTATAGATGGTTGTTTAATAAGGCCTTTGAAGATGTTGCAGAGGCAGATAGATACACACCGCAAAATGCAGCGCTTGCTATTGCAGCATTTAATAGAACCCTGCTAGCTAGTCGTTCTAGATGGCAGTTTTATTTAAAAGGTGATTATACAGCACTTACTGATAAGGAAAAAAGAGGTGCGATAGTATTTGCAGATAAAGGGCAGTGTATGAACTGTCATACTGGTCCTGCTTTAAAAGACCAGGAATTCCATGCATTCGGTTTTGGTCATTTTGATGATTCTATTGATGCTGTTGTGTTAGATGACGCTGGTTTTGATGATGTAAAGAAAGGAAGAGGCGGTTTTACTGGTAACAGTGCCGATGATTATAAATTTAAAACACCAACTTTATATAATTTAAAAGATGCAGGATTCTATGGACATGGCTCTACATTTAGTACAATAGAAGAAGTAATACGTTATAAGAATGGTGCTTCACTTCAAGATAATAATGCGATTAACAACATAGCTGTAGAAAAAGGTACGCTTAATTTAACTGAAGAAGAGATTTCTGATCTGGTATTCTTTGTAGAGAACAGTCTTTATGATCCAGAGTTATCGCGTTATGTGCCAGAGTCTGTTAAGTCAGGAAATTGTTTTCCTAATGCAGACGACCAGAGTAAATTAGATCTAGGCTGTGATTAAATAACCTAAGAAAAGCTAGTTGCATATTAAAATACCAAGCGGTATCTTTATGCCATGAGAAATCCAAAGCATACTAAAACAACGATTTTAAAAGAAAGCGCAAACCTATTTAATGTGCAAGGTTATAAAGCCACATCTTTAAGTGATATCACTACAGCGACTGGTTTAACTAAAGGTGCTATTTACAAACACTTTAAGAACAAAGAAGACCTTGAGCAGCAAGCGTTGAGGAGTTTAGGGCGTCAAATGTTTGATATTCTTAATAAAGAAATTAAAGACGCGACTAGTTATGAGTCTAAGATAGAGGTGTTTTTTACTTTTTTTAAAAATTATCTAGTGAATCCGCCATATGCTGGTGGCTGTCCTTTACTTAATAGCGCAGTAGAAAGTGATGATGCAAACCCAGTTTTAAGGCAGCAATCCTTCGGCATGCTGGTTACTTTTAAATCTACATTGCGCAGGATAATGGAAAGTGCAAAAAAACGAAATCACATTAAAGAAAATACAGATGTGGATCAGATGGTCCACGTTTATATTGCCACGCTAGAAGGTGCTATGATGATGAGCAAATTAGAGCGCAATAATGATGCAATTACTACATGTATAGATTTTTTAAGAAATTTAAATCAAAGCATTTTAGTTGCTGTAAAGTAACCAGAGAATAGAATAAACTCAATAATTTAATTAACTCTCAAAGTAATACACTAGCTTAACGATCAAGTAATTGATGAGGTAAAATATGTAGTTTTCATTGTGTTTTAAAATATATACTTAGTTACCGGTATTATTTTTTTAAGAACATAGTATCCTTTAAATTACTTTATGAATCATTTTAAAAGCTTGTTAGATAGATTACATTTGAAAACTAAAATATCTTCAGTTGTCCATACCATCACAGTCATTTGAACAGTACACGATTGCTTTTTATAACGTAGAAAACCTATTTGATGTAATTAACGATCCTTCTATTATGGATCAAGAATTCACAGAATTTGGTCGCAAGCAATGGACAGAAAGTAGGTATCAAAAAAAACTAGTAAGAATAAGTGATGCTATTAGTAGAATAGGTTATGAACAAACCGGTAAACTACCTGCGATAATAGGACTGGCAGAGGTGGAGAACAAAAAGGTGCTTAACGATCTAGTCTCGCAACCCAAACTGGCCAATCATAATTACGATTACATACACTATAACAGTCCAGATGAGCGAGGTATCGATGTAGCTTTATTGTATGATACTACTGTTTTTAAGCCCACACATTCAGAACCAGTAAATATTCATCTAGAAGATGAGCAAGGTGTCATAGATACTACTAGAGATATACTTTATATAGAAGGTGTTCTAGCTGGTACACCTGTGCGTATCTATGTGAATCACTGGCCGTCCAGACGTGACGGTGCAGAAACTACCGACCATAAAAGAGTAGAAGTAGCAAAACAATTAATGCATCACATAACAACTAAGGATGTGGAGTCTAAAAGACTTAAAAGCGATCTAGAAATAGAGGCGTCTCATCATGTCATTATTATGGGAGATTTTAATGATGACCCTGAAAATAATAGTATTAGAGAAGGAATATTACCTAACGGATTTGATAACGTCACTGCGCCATTAAAGAAATTTCATCGCGGTTCTTTAAATCATCAATTTAAGTGGAATCTTTTTGATCAGATTATGGTTAGTGATAGTTTACATAACGACGTACCAGATTCCCTTTACTTTTATAAAGCAGATATTTTTGATGATATCATGTTAAGACAGTGGAAAGGAAAATACCGTGGACAGCCTGCAAGAACATTTGTAGGTCGCAATTATAAAGGTGGATATAGTGATCATTTTCCTGTTTTTGCGATATTCAGACGTAATTAAACGTTATTTGACTATGAAATGCAACCCTTAATCTATTATGAAATTGTTAAATAGAACTAGGCTTAGATTTTTTATATATTCACCATTCTAGATATATGACTGGTATCTTTTAAACAGAATTTTATTGTTAGATTGTAGTTTCGCTTTCGCGAAAGCAAAAATAAGAACAGTAGAAGTCCTTTAATTGGAATAATTCAGACTATATTTAGCCAGACAAAACTATAACACAACCTTAAAACTAACTTTGTGAGAATGAAAAAATTACTTGCAATGGGGCTCTTTTTCTCTATCGCTGCTACAAGCGTAGTGCACGCACAACAAGATCCTCAGTACACACAGTACATGTACAATCAGAATGTTATCAATCCAGCCTATGCTGGTACACAAGATGGCCTAAATATAACCGCATTATACAGGCAGCAATGGTCTGGTGTTAATGGAGCACCAGAGACTATTACAGTGTCAGGTAGTTCACCTATAGGTGAGCGCACAGGTTTAGGTCTATCTGTAATTTCTGATAATGTAGGCCCGGTTCACGAGACTAATGCCTATGGAGACTTTTCATACAGACTTCAAGTTGGTAAAGAAACTACTCTAGCCTTAGGTCTTAAAGCAGGACTTACCTTTTTTGATGTAAATTTAAATACCGTACAGACTACGGTACCAGGTGATCCACTTTTTGCCGAAGAACTTAATGAGACTTATCTTAATTTAGGTGCAGGTGCATTTTTATATGGATCTAACTGGTATGCTGGTTTTTCTGTTCCTAACATGTTAAAAAGTACTCACTTAGATGAGGACGGTTTAGAATTCGGAAGTGAAACACAACATTACTTTGTAACAGGTGGATATGTATTTGATGTTGCAGACAATATTAAATTAAAGCCACACGTATTAGTAAAAGGTGCATTTGACTCTCCAGTTAGTTTTGATTTAAACACAAACGTGTTATTCAATGAAAAATTTGAAGTAGGTGTTTCTTATCGTCTGGAAGATTCATTTAGTGGTTTAATAGGAATGAATGTTACTGATAATGTAAAAGTAGGATATGCTTATGACCGTGTAGTGTCAGATATCTCTGTGGTATCTAACAGTTCTCACGAGGTGTTTGTAACCTTCGGTTTAGCTTTCCCTCGTAAAGTGATGCAGTCTCCACGTTTCTTCTAATTCAAACAGCAAAGAATACAACCATGAAAAAACTATATATACTCTTAATTTTATGCGTTGGTTTTGCGATGAGCGCGCAAGCCCAAAGTGATAAAACTGCAAAAGCAGATAAATTATACGAGCAACTACGTTATGTAGATGCTGCCAAAGCTTATGAAAAGCTTTTAAGCAACGGTGTAAGAACACAGCATGTTTATACTAAACTAGCAGATTCTTACTATTTCAATAGTGATTTTAAAAATGCAGAGAAGAACTATGCAAGAGCTATAAAGCGTGATCCTAAAGCAGAGTCGCTTTACAGATATGCACAGTCTTTAAAAGCATCTCAAAAATACGACCTTTCTAACACGATTATGAATCAGTTTGCAAGTCTTGCACCTGGCGATGATCGTGCAAAAGAATACAAGTCTAATCCAAACTATATTCAAGATATACAAGGGATGAAAGATGCATTTACTACTCAGGCTCATAAATTTAATACAGAAGCAAGTGACTTCTCAGCACTTCAAATAGGTAACAAATTATATTTCTCTAGTGCTCGTAATGAGAGTAGAGGTAAATATGGATGGAACAAAGAACCTTATTTAGATATCTATGAGGCTACTATCGATGACGCTGGTGTTGTTGGTAAACCAGCGCTTTTAGAAGGTGACGTAAATACAAAGTATCATGAAGGTACTATGGATATCACACCAGATGGTAAATACATGTTCTTTACTAGAGTAGATTACTTAAAAGGCGATTATGAAAAAGCTACAGATGGTGAGAGTAAATTAAATATTTACCGTGCTATTAAAGCTGGCGGTGAGTGGAGAGATGTAGCAACTACTTCTTTAGAATCACAAGAATATGGTGTAGGTCACCCTTCTATTACTAAAGATGGTTCAACTATTTACTTTGCTAGTGAAGCACCAGGTGGATTAGGTGGAACTGATATCTATA
This sequence comes from Nonlabens sp. Asnod2-A12, assembly GCF_045063745.1. Taxonomy (NCBI): domain Bacteria; kingdom Pseudomonadati; phylum Bacteroidota; class Flavobacteriia; order Flavobacteriales; family Flavobacteriaceae; genus Nonlabens; species Nonlabens sp. Asnod2-A12. The sequence goes on from NZ_JBEFOB010000003.1 coordinate 2,319,588, forward strand.
AAGCAGATCTTAAAAATGGAAAAATTTCTAACCCAGTAAATTTAGGTCCTACGGTTAATACATCTGGAGATGATTCTTTCCCACATGTTGCAGACGATGGTACTCTTTACTTCTCAAGTAATGGTCACTTAGGTCTAGGTGGACTAGATGTATTTAAATTTATGGATGGTAAAGTAACTAACATGGGTGCGCCTATCAATAGTTCTTTAGACGATTTTGGATTTACTTATTCTGATGAAACAGGTAAAGGTTATGTATCTTCTAACCGCGCAGGTGGTAAAGGTGGTGATGATATCTACGGTGTAGAAAGAATCGAAATCTGTGAAGTTGCTGTAACAGTTAAAGCAGTAGACAAAGAAACAGGAAAAGCTATTCCAGGTGCTATAGTATCTTTACAAGATGCTGCAGGAAACAGTATGCCAGGACAGACTACAGATGCTAATGGTGTTGCTGTATTTACTACAGACTGTAACCTAGAGCTTACTGCACGTGGTGCAAAAGATAAATATGAAAGTGGTGAAGCTACTCTAACAGTTGCTGAAGAAGAAGCTGCTATGGTAGAAGTAATGATGGCTCCAGAACCAGAAATTGTTGAGGATAAAATTATCTTGAATAAGATATACTTTGATCTTGCAAAATCTAACATACGTCCAGATGCTGCACTTGAGTTAGATAGACTAGTAGGTCTTATGAAAAAATACCCTACTCTAGAAGTTCTTGCAGAAACATATGCAGATATTAGAGGTTCTGACTCTTATAACCTTGCTCTTACAGAAAGACGTGCAAATAGCATTATCAAGTATGTAGAGTCTCAAGGAATTGACGGTTCTAGATTAACTGCTGCAGGTCGTGGAGAAGCTAATCCAGTTGTGGATTGTGGATCTAAAAAATGTACGGCAGACGAATATGAATTATCTCGTAGATCTGAATTTACGATCACAAAAAGATAAAAAGTATTACTAACCAGCCAATGCTTTTAAAAGTCCATTTGCAATTGCAAATGGACTTTTTTTATTTCTAAAAGCTATGCAAATTTGTTCTCTAAAATGAGCATATTAATTATCTTAACCAGATGAATTCATTTTTAGAAAAAGTCCTTGCAGACTTAGAGAATAACAATATAGATGCCATAACAGCAACTTATGTCGTGCCGTCTAGACGTGTCGGTATTTTTTTGAGTAGGTATCTTGCACAACGCATAGAACAGCCTGTTTTTTTACCTAAAATCTATAGCGTTACAGAGTATATTGAACAATTAGGTCAGGTAGAAATAGTTAATGATCTCGATTTATTACCACTTTTTTATAAGGCTTATAAAAGTGTAGAAACAGAAGGAAATGTAGATAGCTTTGATGAATTCATAGGTTGGGCAACAACTATACTCAAAGATTTTAATGAAATGGATCGTTATCTCGTAGATCCAGAACAGTTTTTTAATTACCTAGGTAGTGTAAAAGAGATGGATCACTGGGCTTTAAATCAAAACCCAACTTTGATGGTGTCTAAGTATTTGAGGTTTTGGAAAAAACTCCACTTGTACTATAATGCTTTCCAACAATTATGTCTAGAAAATGAAACGGTGTATCAAGGGATGGCTTATAGGTTAGCTTTCGCGAAAGCGGAACAATTATCCAATAACTCTACCACTAAAAATAAGACCATTTTCTTAGGGCTCAACGCACTCAACACTGCCGAATCTAATATTATACAAAAACTCCTAGAGGAAGATCAGGCGTGTATTTACTGGGATATAGATCAATACCTTATGGAATTGCCTTATCATGAATCTGGTAAATTTATACGCAAGTTTAAAAAAGACTGGAAGTATTATGATAAGAACGAGCTTAAAATATATGGTAATGAATACCAGTCCAATAAGAAAATAGATATTCATGGCGCAGCTGGTAATTTAAGTATGATCCAGGTTGCGGTAAAGTTAATGGAGCAAATACCTCAAGAAGAGCTAGAAGATACTGCAATTATTCTCGCAGACGAGAGATTGCTTTTGCCATTACTAGACGCTATACCTGATAATATTGCACACTTTAATGTGACTATGGGACTGTCTCTAGACCAGTTACCACTATCTGCATTTGTATATGATATTATTAAAATGCATACCGAGGCTACTGAAGATGGCTATTATTACAAAGGAGTAGTAAATATTCTAGAGTCTTCATTTGCATTTGTTTTAATAGACAGCGACTCTCGTAAATTAGTGAAATATATTAAAGAGAATAACTTAATCTATGTGACTCCATCTAGTTTTGATGATGTGATAGAAGGTACTATTCTCAATAAAATCATGACACCTATTCAAAACGTAGGTGAGCTTATCAAGTTAATAGAAAACGTTCTACTAGAGCTTAAAACTAAGTTGTTGCAAGAGGAGAATAGAAGGTTAGAAATAGAGCAGTTATTAGGTATTACAGAGGTAGTACAGAATTTATCTACCATAGTAGATAATAATGAAGAGATAAAGGATCTTAAAACAGTGGCTTATTTATACAAGCAACTTGTTCCTTTAAAAAATCTGGATTTTATAGGAGAACCTGTACGTGGCTTGCAAATAATGGGGCTTTTAGAGACTAGAGCATTAGATTATAAAAATACCATAATGTTATCGGTAAATGAGGGGATTTTACCAGCTGGAAAATCTACAGCCTCTTATATCTCTAACGATATGAAGTATCAGTTTGCACTGCCTACCTATTCAGAGAAAGATAGTGTCTATGCTTACCACTTCTATAGATTATTGCACAGAGTAAATCATGCAGCATTTATTTACAATACAGAAGGTGATACACTAGGCGGTGGTGAGAAAAGTAGGTTCTTAACACAACTAGAAACAGATCCTAATTCTAAACATATAGTCTCTCACCAGCATTATATTTTTAAAAATAGTGCGGTAAAAGAAGAATTAATGGTGGTCGAGAAAGAGCCATCTTATTTTGAAAGATTGCAACAAATAGCGAGCAGCGGTTTCAGCCCGTCGGCCTTAACGAGTTATGTGCGCAATCCTATAGATTTTTATGCGAGTAAGATTTTGCGCATTTCTCAAATGGAAGACGTAGAAGAAAATATAGCAGCAAATACCATGGGTTCTATCATACATGAGGCGCTGGATAAACTCTATCAGCCCTATGTAAATAAGATTTTAATCAAAGAAGATTTTGATAAAATTAAAAAACAGATAAAACCAGAGTTAGATGTAGCCTATCAAGAATGTTATAAGTCAGATTCTACACCGCTAGGAAAGAATAAAATCATTTATGAAGTATCACTACATTATATAAAAATGATGGTGCAAAGCGATTTAGATCTAGTTGCTAGCGGTAGCGAACTAATTATTAAAAGTGTAGAGCGCAAACTAGAAGCTGTAATTGATGTTCCTGAAATAGGAAAGGTGAAAATACATGGTATGGTAGACCGTATCGATCAGTTAGACGGTAAGTTGCGTATTATAGACTATAAATCTGGTGCAACGGCTAAGGGTAATGTAGGTATCGATCCAGAGAACTTTGATATCATAATCGATGATTATGGAAAAGCTAAGGCATTTCAAGTACTCATGTACACATACTTATACAGCCATAATGAGCCTTTTACAGAAGCAAGTGCTGGTATAATAAGTTTTAAGAATTTTGATCAGGGCTACATACCTTTTGGTTTTAAAGCCGGTAGATCTTATAAAGAAAAAATGATCGATGTCGCAGTACTTCAGGATTTTGAACAAGTACTTTTTGTGTTGATCAAAGAACTATTTAATAAAAGTATTCCTCTAACAGAAAAGCCCGTATGATAACTAGTAATAATAACATAGTAAAAGGAGAGAACAACCGTGATATACTGTTAGACTATGAATATTTAGAATCTGGTACGCCTTTGCCTGTCGTAGTTTTTTGTCATGGATATAAAGGATATAAAGATTGGGGTGCATGGAGTTTGATGGGTTCGGCTTTCGCCAAAGCGGGATTTCTATTCATAAAATTCAACTATTCACACAATGGCGGCACGGTAGAGCAACCTATAGATTTTCCAGATCTCGATGCCTTCGGAAATAATAATTATAGTAAAGAAGTACGTGATACTGTTACAGTACTGGACTGGATAGAGAACTCTCAGTTGCCTATAGATAGCACTCAAATCAATTTATTAGGACACTCTAGAGCTGGAGGAATCACCACAATTGTCACCGCAAAAGACAATAGGGTTTCAAAACTGATTACACTTGCTGCAGTAGCTAATTATGCAGAGCGTTTTCCTAGCGGTAAAGCACTAGAAGACTGGAAAGAAAATGAAGTGATGTACATCAAAAATGGTCGTACAAAGCAAGAAATGCCACTTTTCTATCAGTTTTATCAAGATTTTGTTCAAAATGAAGAAGCATTAACCATTCTCAAACAAGCCGAAAAAATAAAGCAGCCGCACCTTATTTTACATGGGGAGAATGATGAAACCGTTCTAGTAAAAGACGCTTTGGCTATCCATAAAGCCAGTCCTAACTCTCAATTAAAGTTAATAAGAGAGGCTAACCATACTCTAGGAGCATCGCATCCTTGGGAATCTAGTTTATTGCCTGCTCATTTAAGAGAAGCAGTGCAGTGCATGATAAACTTTTTGAGATGATTTCTAACATAATTCTATAAAACAAAAAAGCCAAGGATGGAGCTCCTCAGCTTTTTCTAGTAGTCCAACATAACAATATAAAGGACTCTTTTCTATAAATGTCTTTTCTCTCTATTTATCGTTAGAGAAATGCAGCAAGTAAAAGTTAATTTAACTAGTTTAATATTGCTGGGGCGCAAATATAGTTCTTAAAGTTACTAGTTATAGCTATTTTGTAGAGATATTTAATAGGTGGTTGTAATAATTGCGATCCTACTTAGAGACTGCTTCTTAATTTAAGAACAAGGTGTAATCAATATCGGTAATAGCGAGTGTCTCCATAGGTTTAACCGTTTCTTCATTAAGAAGTGATTTAAGCAGCACGATTTCATGTTTATCAAACATCATAGTAAGATTTTGTTGAGTAGATGGTATGGGTATTTTACGTTTCATAGGCATGCGATCATGCTTTATTTCCCAGTATTCTACCTCTATCTCGTTTACATAAGCTCTTAAATTTCTAAACTGTTTAGGATACAATTCAAAATTTAGATTATTAAAGATAAGTTTATAGACCTTGCATCCAGTGCAGTAGGACAGCTGTCCTTGTTTGTTTTTGGCAAGTGTTTTTACTTTATTACACATAAGTCTATCGTTTTAATAACAGTCGGTAAGTACTTGTCCTCTTTGTTCAAAAACACTTAAAGGTTTCCCTAGCTGTTCTATGGTTATTTTTTCTATTGTTGCTAGCACATCATTCATCATTGCAAGAGATCCACAAATCATAATGGGACTACCGTTAGATAGTAGAATTGCTATTTCTACCCTTTGATCCCATATTTTGTGTTGTATATACCTTTTATCCATTTCTCTAGAATAGGCCAGTCGTAGACTAGATAAAGAGGTCTGTTTGAGATAAGGCTGGTATAAATCAAAACTACCTGTACTACGACCACCCCAATATAGATGTAGTTCTCTTTTTTTACTTTTCTTCTCATTAATCATTCCTAAGAATGGTGCGATACCAGTACCATTAGAAATCATAATAACTGATCGTTCTTTTTTAGGAAGATGGAATTTTTCATTCTGTTTTATGTAAGCCTCTATTTGATCACCAATTTTTAATTCATTGAGATAAGTAGAGCATACACCGCGATCGTGCTTTTTAATACTTAATAGTATGTAGTCATCTATTCTAGCGATAGAATAAGCACGTGGCTTAGTTTCATCTGGTGGCAAAATGTATAATATATCTCCAGACTTATATTTTAATTTTTTATGAGGCTGGATACACAATAAAAAGGTGTCGTCTAGATTTAATACAGAGCATTTTATTACCTTGAATGTAGAATAAGTAGGTTCTTTAAAATCGGCGTTTTTTAAAGTTATACCAGTCTGTCTTTTATATTTTTCTAACCACTTTTCAATTTCTTGAGCATCGTTACTATTAATTTTATCTAGTGGTAACATGGGTGTAAAACCAGCTTGCCCTTTTAAAGCTGTGTCTACCTCTACGGCATATTTACAAAAGTGATCATAATCTCTAGAGCCAAATCCTAAGACTGCAAATCGTATAGGATTAGGTTGTTCTATAACAGTTAATTTTTGTAGAAAGTGCCTCGCATTAGTAGGTGCATCACCATCGCCATAGGTGGCTGTGAATATGATAAATTGGGTAGCTTTCTCATAGATGCTGTATTCGTTCAGAGAGCTTAAGTAAACTTTTTTCCCTTGTTGAGATAATTGATTTGATATCGCTTTCGCGAAAGCGAACGTACTACCACCTTCTGATCCCACAAGAATTACTATTTCTGCATCTTTTTTATTTGCTAGAGCTATAGTTTTTACAGCTTTTTTGCGTCTTTTTAGGTACATCGCAATACCAGAGAAGATGAAAAATAAAATACTAGCACTAGAGATAAGTAAAATTACAGACCAAATGATGCTGCCGCTTCCTGTGTGCAATGTCATACTCCACGAGGATAGAATATGTGCAAAAGGATGCGGTACTTCACTTATGATCTCACCAGAATATTGATCTACTAAAAGATCGCGATCATGTAAGGTAATCTCAAAATAATCCAACTGGTCCTCAGAAAAAGGCAAACTAAGTTGGTCTATTTGCGACATTTTTAATTCCTGAAAAAACGGAATGTCGATTAACTCTCCACTAGATAGTTCTATAGAAGGTTCTTTACTCCAGTTATGTTCTATGGAGATACTAGGCGTTAGATCAAACTTCTCTGCAGACAGGTAGACGCCTGTTACTGCTATTATTAGAATAGGGAATAACAACCACCTACCTAATATGATATGATAACGCTGATTAAAATCACGTTCTTTAATCTTTCCATATAATTTAAGAAAACCGCCCTGACGTTGTATTAATAATAAAATACCAGTGAAGGCGATAAAGCAAAGAAGTAAAGAGACGATACCTACAAAAATGCGCCCTATACTTTTTAAGAACAAAGATCTATGTAGATTAGTGGTCCATCTATAGATAGGCGCTCTCTCTATTACTAACCCTAATGACGCTCCAGTTTCTGGATGTATATAAACATCTTGACTCGTCCCATCTAGTGTAATAACTGACGCTATCACATAGGAATCTGCAGTTACTTTTATAGATAATACCTCTTCATTGTTTTTTTTTAATTGTGTAAGAGTTCTTGCTAGAGAAACATCTTCTAGATCTACCACATGATAATTTTGCGTAGCATTAGAAATAGGTTCCATAGCGAGTACCACACCAGTAACTGATGCGACTATTAAAAACAATGAAGAAAATAATGCGAGGAGTAAGTGACTATATCTCCATAAAGAAAGCGTCATAAAATATAGGTTACTGTGGCAATAGTCGTACGTAACGTATAAAACCGGTTCCTTCTTTTTTACCTTTTAAGTTTGCTGTTGTAAGTTCAAATTGAAGATCTTGAGCATAGTATTCTTGATCTTCTACTGCAGTTTCAAAACGGATGCTGTATCCTTTATCTATTTTATCCTTAGGCAAGTTAATAACACTTATTGTGCGCTCTCCACCACTTATAGTGGCACCAGATATAGCATCTATATCTGGACGGTGTTTACCATAGAATTTCCACCACTGTCCTAGCTCGCTGTACCACTCACTATCTTTACCTTGTACATAGATGGTCTCTTCATATTCTCCTGCTGGATTAAGAAGAGAGATAACTACATAAGCACCTTCTCCAGTATAATTCTTTAACTGGATCATACATTTATAGCTGGCTTTTTCTACTGGTGATATAAAACTGATTAATAAAAAAGAGCTTAATATAAAAACTGGTAATACTTTGAAAAGTGTCTTCATTATTTAAGGAAGTTTAAAGAGGTGTTATTCTTTTGAAGAATTTCATTTTCCATTGCTAGATCATAAACAGATTCTTCAAAATCTGTAGTAAGTTTTGTGTCTGCGCCTTTATCGATAAGGTATTTAATGACCTTATCATCTTTTGCTTTCATTGCTGCGATGTGTAAGGCAGTTAGACCTTCTTCATTCTTTTTATTAATGTCTATTTTGAGACCTTCAAGCAACTGTATTAACTTTAAATCATTCTCACCTGCAGCAATATGATATAAAGTATTACCGCCAGATTGTGTTGCAGTCATAGACACTTTTTTACTTTGCAATAATTTCATTTTTGTTTTAAAGTCTTCTACGTTTCTAGAATTATAAGAATGGACTAAATAATAAGCCAGGTTATTTCCTTTATTATCTGTTACCTGTGCATTTGCTTTATGAGCTAATAAAAACTCAACAACGGCTGCTTTATTTCTACTTACCGCCATAGAAAGTGCCGTGTTACCAGCGCTATTATGCGCGTTTATATCGGTTACTTTTTCAGATAAAAACTGTACAACCTTTAAGTTATTACTTGCTGCAGCATTCATAAAAGGAGAATTTCCGTTATCATCTTTTAGGTTAACATCTACACCGTGGTCTAAGAAATAAGTAAAAAGATCTAGATCTTTGTTTCTATAAGCGATACTGTGCAATGGATTGCGACCGTTATCACCTACTACATTTACCTTAATTCCTAGATTTTCTAAAAAGGCATACACATCTTGAGTATTTTGATAGTTACGTGCACCACGACTAGCCATAAGAATAGCATTACCACCATTCTTATTAGTTGCTTTAAAGTCTACACCTTTATCTATAAGCACTTGTAAAAAAGAAAGGTTTCCTTTTTTTGCAGCATAATGAAAGACATTATTACCATCATTATCTACTGTTTCTAGCTTTAAACCGTATGATAAAAAACTAGACAGTTCTTTCTCATTTTCTAAATGTGGAGCAAGGGCTAGTAAGATAGTGGCTCCTTGTTCATTTTTCTCATTTACTAAGTCTACTCCATGATTTTTAAAAGCGTCATAGATAGCAGGATCCTTAGTGCCGGCATTTGCGGCAAACATAAGAGGTGTGTTTCCGTGACTGTCTGGCTGTGTTACAGAAGATCCTAGCTTTAATAATTGCTTTACGATAGTTACATTACCAGAATAGGCAGCCCAATGTAAATAGTTACGGCTGTCATGAGTTTTCTTGTTAGGTATGTTTCCTTCTATAGATAGAAGGTGTTCTATAACATCGTTATCTGCATGACGTATAATCGCATATACTGTTGCGTCAAAACCGTTCTGATTCATCGACACTGGATCATTTCCTTTTTCTATTAGCGATTTCACCTCATTGAGGTTAGGATTTGTTTTCCAGAAATCACTAGAATAGAAAGTATTTTGTTGAGCAATAGCGCAATAACCTATGAGCAAGAAAGCTAGTTGTATAAAAATATTTTTCATGGTGATTTATTTTTTTACAAATGATTCAATAATTGGGTCTATTTGTTCCTTTTCAGTCACCGTGTCATCAAAAAGATGCTTGTAAAGAACTTTGTTACCCACTTTTTCTTCCAGAGCTAGGTCTTTATTGCGAGCATAGACATTATCCCATTTAGCTCTTACCAGTTCCCACTTTGCTGTGTTTTCTTTCCACCAGTTTGCAGCAGCTTTACAGCGGCTGTCATCCACTTTTACATAAGTGTTATAACCTTTTTCTTTGGCTAGAAGGACATCTTCTTTTCCTTCTTCTTTGATTATTTTATGGTTATCCTGATCGTGTAACCAGCCATAATCTGTAATTTCTTGTCTGTTACCTCTTAAAAGAACATTATAGTCACTACGTGTGGTGTATTCTCTTCTTGCCAGTGGTGCTGGAGTTGTGTTTTCCCAATAACTCTTGCCATCTACATGCACCCACGTAGAACTACCCTCATATCTCGGGCTGTCATCTACTTGATATACCTTTTGTGTCCACTGTCCTGCAACATCATTTTTTGCTTTATGCTCATAAACCCATTTGTTATTTACATCAAACGTGTATAGATCTTGATTTTCAAACAGCCAGTCCTGTCTCCAGTGTTTAATAATCATCGGCTCTGCAGGGTTACCTACTTGTAATAAATGCTGTATTTGAATTTTATTCTCTTCATCAGTTACTAACTGTGCCCATTCTAGCGCTTTATCCACTTTAGTTGCAGACGGTTTATAAAGAGAGTCGTTAGAATAATTAAAGGTCTCTGTAAAATTAAAAGTCACTTCATAACAACCACACATGTCTTTAATGGCTGTTTGGTCTTGTTGTTTCTTGTCTTGTGCAGTGGCAAACAAGACGGTAATAAAAGTAAGTAGGGTAAGATAGCTAGTTTTCATTTTGGATTTTTTTGAAAATTATTCTCCTGCAAAAATACTTATATTTATTTATTCTAAATAATAATAAATGATATATTTGCACTTTATTAAGAATGATTCTAAGTAGTGATATGTGTAAATATTTGTTTATAAGTGTATTGAGTTTTATCGCTTTCGCGAAAGCGGTAGCCCAACAAACTGTAATCGACTCTACAGCAACAGAAAAGCTAGAAGAAATAGTCCTTACAGCAACACGTACAGAAAGACAATTATCTTCACTACCATTACCAGTGACTCTTATTTCTAAAAAGAACATTTTACAGTCAGGAACTATACGACTAGATGAAATTCTTAGCGAGCAAACAGGTATCATAACGGTGTCTGATGAGAGTGGTTTTGAAGGTGTACAAATACAGGGAATATCGTCAGACTATATTCTTATTCTAGTAGACGGTGTACCACTAGTAGGACGCAGTGCAGGTAATTTTGACCTTAGTAGAATTACAGTAGGTAATATCAAACAAATAGAAGTGGTTAAAGGTCCGGCGAGTAGTCTTTATGGTAGTGAAGCGCTGGGTGGAGTCATCAATATTATTACTGAAAAGCCTAAAACTGAAAAACTAAACGGAAACGTTTCTTATAGATTGGGCAGTTTTACACAACAAGACATTAATCTTGACGTAAAAAAACGTTTTGATAAATTAAGAATAGGCTTTTTTGCAAATCGTTTTTCTAGCGATGGTTATGACTTGAGTCCAGAAACTGGCGGGCAAACCGTTAATCCTTTTGAGAATTACACTTTTAACACTCGTTTATATTATGATTTTAACGAGAATATATCTCTATTTACTTCGGCTCGATATTATGACCAGACTCAAGATGCTGGATTTACTTTTGAGGATATAGAATATCAAGGCGATAGCAATGAAAAGGAATGGAACGCGCACGCACGATTAGATCATAAATGGGATGAGAAGCTCTCTACTTCCTATGAGTTTTATTATACTAATTATCGTGCAAACGAGCGACTAGAAGATCCTATAGAAGAAGATGCTTTTACCGATAGTGATTTTAACCAGACCTTGATACGTCCTGAGATAAGAGCAAACTATAAGTTAGAATCGGCTGGTACTCTAACAGCTGGTGTAGGATATCAACTAGAATCGCTGGATAGAACTTATTTTGACCAACGTGTAGATTTTAACTCGCAATATGTTTATGGACAGTATGATGTAAACCCTACAGAAAAATTAAATGTTATTGCAGGTGCTAGATTTGATAACCATTCAGAGTACAGTAATCAATTTAGTCCTAAGCTGGCTGCTAGATACCAACTTAGTGAATCTATAGCCATAAAAGCATCTGTAGGTTATGGGTTTAAAGCTCCAGATTTTAGACAGTTGTATTTTGATTTTACAAACTCGGCGGTAGGATATACGGTTTTAGGATATAATGTCGCGGTAGATAAATTAAATGACTTGCAAGCGCAAGGTCAGATTCTAGATGTGGTTGTGCAGCTTAATGAGTTAGATGATCCACTAGAGGCAGAAAGTAGTATAGGTTATAATCTAGGCATGACCTTTAAGAAAGGAAAATGGAATTCAGAACTTAATTTTTTCCGTAATGATTTTAAAAACTTAATTGATACTAGAATTATAGCGCGCAAGAATAATGGACAGAATGTTTTTAGTTACGTGAATTTTGATGAGATATATACTACTGGGTTAGAAGTGAATACTAGCTATAACGTATCAGCGGCTATTAAATTAAGTGCTGGTTATCAGTTACTGTACGCATTTGATAAAACTCAAGAAAAAGCTGTTGAAGATGGAAATGTATTTGTGCGCGATGCACAGACTAATCAGACCGTTGCGATTGATCGATCAGAATATTTTGGGCTTGTTAATCGCTCGAGACACAACGGTAATTTTAAAATCTTTTATGATTTAAAAAAATATAAGGCAAACGTAAATATGAGATTGCTATACCGTAGTAAATATGCCCAATTTGATACCAATGGAAACGGACTTATAGATAGCTATGATACAAGTTTTATAGACGGTTATGTAACTACTAACATTGCTGCAAATAAAACTTTTTACCAAGACTTTAATCTTCAAGTTGGAGCAAATAACCTACTGGATTATACAGATAACAACATCCCTACACAGCCAGGGATTCAAGGATACATAAAACTTAACTATCAATTTTAACTATAAACAATTACCCAAAATGAAAACAGTCAACACTTTTAAAACTATTGCTATCGCCATTCTATTTTTAGGATTTACATCTTGTAGCAGCGATGACGATGTATCGCCAGCAGCTATAGAATCTAACACAGTTTCTAATTTACCAGCACCACAAACTGGTGGTCAGGGACAAGAAATAGGAGGTGACTTTACCAAATTTGATTTTTCAACAGGATTAGAAACTACTAGTGATACAGAATGGGATATCGCTTTTAGAGGTACTACCATTGCTATCAATGGTGGAGTATCTACCGGTACTGCAGACGAGCCTGAAAGGAATGGCGATGCAGCAGCAGCTATTGCTACAGGAACATTTGCTAGTGTTGTTACAGCAGAAGGGTTAGTTTTTACTCAAGATACCAGTGAAGGATACGCAATTCCAGCAGGTAGCGATAATGGATGGTACAATTATAACTTCATGACTAACGTAATTTCTGCTATTCCAGGAAAAGTATTAGTTATCAGAACTAGAGATGGTAGGTATGCTAAAGTAGAGATCTTAAGTTATTATGAAAACCAAGACACTACAGCTAGCAGTCGTTTTTACACTTTTAATTATGTGTATAATCCTAATTTAGGAGATACCTCTTTATAGATTTTAGTTTGATTAGTTCTTTAAAAGGCTCTTCTATGTAATGTTTGAGGAGTCTTTTAATTAAAATCTGATCATTTCTATTGTCTCAATACCTATTAGCTTCCTAAATTCTCACCTTTCTCAATAAATCAACATGGCTTGTATTAGTAGTTTTAATATTATTAAAGATAGATTTACCGTCTTTCTAGAAGAAAACGGTCATCGCAAAACCCCAGAACGATATGCTATTCTAGAACAGATATATAAATCTGAAGAACACCTAAATGTGGATACACTTTTCTCAAAAATGATAGAGGAGAATTATAGAGTAAGTAGAGCAACACTTTATAATACCCTAGATATCTTAATAGAATCTCGTTTAGTACGCAGGCATCAATTCGGTGATAATGTGGCCTATTATGAGAAATCTTTTTTTGACGGAAAACACGATCATATTATCATGACAGATACTGGCGAGGTTTTAGAGTTTTCTGACCCTATGGTTCAAGAAATTAAAAAAACAATAGAAGAGGTTTTTGATGTTTCCATAGATACTCACTCTTTATATTTCTATGCTACAAAAAATGAGAAATCTGATAATGAATAGTATCTTAGAAGTAAATAGTTCATTTTATTTTTAAGTGGTCTAAATATAAACTCTTTTATATCAAGTATTTATATTGTTTCTAATCCTGCCTGAGATTATATTTGGTTAACTTAAAATCGAATATTATGTCTATAAGAATAGGAAACAGTTGTGTGAATTGTGAGAATTTAATGGAGAATGAAAATTGTAAAATTCACGGTGTTAAGGTAAGTACGAGTTACACCTGCGATAGTTTTGAAATGAAAGCAGCATTAAAAAACGATCCTAATTGTACATCATGTGCTAGGTATGAAGGGCCTACTTGTGCAAACCCACAGAAAGCAGCTCCAGGAATGTTATGTTCTCACTGGGCTCCACAAAACGCGCAAGCATAAAAATAAAATTCAATACTTATAAAAACAGTAGCTGGTTCATTCAGTTGCTGTTATTATTTGTTTCCATTTTTTAAGTTTCATAAGAGTATGAACAACTTAGGGTAGAAACCGGATAAATTTAAAAAGCCATCTAGTCATATTTAAGAGATTATCTTTGCAATCTCGATGGCTATTCAAATCAATACTTCTCAAATACTTAAACTAGCAATACCAGCTATAATTGCAGGTATAGCAGAGCCTCTTATAAGCATCACCGATCTTGCAATTATCGGTAAGATGGATGGCGATACTACAAATGCACTTGCTGCCATAGGACTGGTAGGTACATTTTTAAGTGCCATAATCTGGACACTCGCACAAACTAAAACCTCTATCTCTTCTATAGTTTCTAATACGCTAGGAGCAAATCAGCTAGAAAAAATCAATGATTTGATACCACAAGTGGTGTGGTTAAATATTGTTCTAGGTACTTGTATCTATCTAGTCACCGCACCTATGGCTAGTTATATATTCACACTTTATAAAGCTCAGGACGAGGTGCTTTCTATAGCATCTAGTTATTACCAAATAAGAGCGATAGGTTTTCCCATGACGTTGTGTGCTTTTGCTATTTTCGGAATATTTAGAGGACTTCAAAACACCTCTTGGGCCATGATAGCAAGTCTGTCTGGCGCAGTAGTAAACATAGGTTTAAACTTTATACTTGTTTACGGTATTAAGGGTTTTGTCCCAGCTTATGGTATTATGGGTGCTGCATATGCTAGTCTCGCCGCACAGTTAGTCATGTTGTTAATAGCTATCTTCTTTTTGTATAAAAAGACCGTTTTTAGCATGAAGTTGACCCTATGGCAACCTCATGAAAAATTGAAGAAACATATAGGTCTTACTGCAAATTTCTTTTTGCGTACCGTAGCCATTAATGTAGCGATTTACTTTTCTTATCGATTTGCAAATAGTTATGGGGTAGAAGAGGCGGCAGCACACGCTGTTCTTATGAATGTATGGTTGTTCTTCTCATTTCTAGTAGATGGTTTTGCAAATGCTGGTAACGCAATAGGTGGTAAGTTATTTGGGTCTAAAGATGCCGATTCACTCAAATATCTAGCAAATAAAACTTCTCTTTATGGTGTTGTTATGGCGGCTATTCTAGCTGTTATTTGCACCATATTATATCCTTATCTAGGAACACGTTTTACAGACGATCCTGAGGTGCTAGAGATTATTGCAAACTCCTTCTGGATCGTGCTACTCATGCAACCTATAAATGCAGTCGCTTTTGTATACGATGGCATTTTTAAAGGTTGGGGAGAGGCTTCTTACCTGCGTAATTTATTGTGGCTTCTTACAGCGTTAGTGTTTTTACCTGTTTTATTTATTCTAGACTATTTTAATGATAACCTTCATGCTGTCTGGTTTGCTTTCTTTGCTTGGATGATAGGACGCGCAACCGTTTTGTACTTTAAATTTAAAAGTAAGGTGGCTGCCATGGTAATAGAATAGATTCTTTTTTAATGAAATATAGTTGGTGTTAATTCCGCTTTCGCGAAAGCGTACACCACACAATCCTCACATAATCTCATTATCTTTGCGCCTTAATTATAGCATATGCAAGCGTTACTTATAGAGGACAATACGTTCTTAGATATCATAGGGTTTTTAGGCGGCTCAGGACTTTTTCTAGTATTGGGTGTACTTCTCATTATTGTAGTGATTTACAATAGATACAAACGCAAAGGATGAGAAAAGTACGTATAACAAAAGAATTTACATTTGAAACTGGTCATGCACTTTATGGGTATGACGGTAAGTGTCGCAATGTACACGGCCATAGTTATAAACTAGCCGTTACAGTAATCGGGACACCTATAGATGAGTTAGGTCATGTGAAGCATGGAATGGTGATCGATTTTGGTGATTTAAAGAAAATTATCAAAGAAGAGATTGTAGATCCATTTGATCATGCGACAGTGTTTAATAAAAACACACCGCATGTGGAACTAGCCAAAGAACTTTCTGACCGTGGTCACGATGTAATTCTAGTAGATTATCAACCGACTAGCGAGATGATGATTATAGACTTTGCAGATAAGATCAAAAGACGTTTACCTAGTAATATCGCCTTGCACACATTACGATTAAGAGAAACAGAAACCAGCTATGCCGAGTGGCATGCCGCAGATCAGGTTTAACTACGGGATAAAGAAGCTTTTAAAAAGAAAAGAAAGTCTTAGCAATTAGTTTTATTAATCCAGTGATTAATTTATAAGTTGCAACTATGGTATTAGGCTTTTTTTCTTCTAAGTAATTTGCTTCCATAATACTGTTTTTTAAGAGGATTGCGAATATGTAAATTATTCTCTTATCACAGCTAAAAAGCGTTAATTATTCGACAAAATACAACTATTGATGTGTTTTACTAAATGTCAAGTATAAAAAAAGCTCCTTGAATCAATTAGATTTAAGGAGCTTTTTGTTGATGTTTTATTAAAACTTACTTCTTCATTTTAGGTAACATTTTTTCAATACCGTCATTTTCTCCTACGGTTACTTTACTGCTTCCTAGTATAGTTACTTGACCTACTGTAAAATCACTTTCTGTTGCTTCAAAGATGTTGTCCACATATTTCTGTGGGTTGCGATCTATGTAAGGAAACCAGGTGCTGTGAATTTGTATCATTACTCTATGTCCTTTTTTAAAGGTATGTAAGATGTCTTGTAAAGGGAAGTTTACTTTAGTTTTCTTTCCTTCTTTAAAAGGTTCTGGTTTAGAAAAATCATTTCTAAATCTACCTCTGAAGGTTTCTGCACGCACCAGTTGCTGGTAACCTGCTAGAGATATATCTTTAGGAGTATACGCACCGTTAGGCTCGTCATCTGGATATACGTCTATTATTTTTACTATAAAGTCTGCGTCTGTAATGTTATTTAAGATCACCTCTAGATTTGCTTCTATCTCTCCTGCAAGGCGCATGTCATTTTCTAACACTTCTGTCTGAAAGGTAAGTACGTCTGGTCTTCTAGATGCATGACGCTGGTCGTCTGTCATGTAAGCTCTAGGTGTAAATGTTACTGGTGTTATCTCGCTTCTAAAAGGTACTGGTTTCATAGGATCACTCGTATAAGTGAATTCCTGTTTTTTATCGCCAGCCTTGTTGATCAATAACTCACCGTTTTTTCCAAAACCAAAAGAAACTTGTTCTTGTTGTGGTGGCCAGTGTGTAAATTGTTCCCATTTTTTTGCGCCAGTATCAAACATGTATGCCTCTGGTAATTGTGGGTTTTTCTTTCCTTTTAAATGATGTTCAAAGAAAGGAGTTTCAATGTTTTTCTGGTAAAAAGTAGAAATACTATCACCGAAGTGAATGTGATTCACCATTTGCTTACCACGTTCTCTAGCCCAGTTGCCATGGCTCCATGGTCCCATAACTATCATGTTGTTTTTGTTGCTAGGGTTCTTACTTTCTACACTTTTATAAATGTTAAGTGGTCCATAAAGATCCTCTGCATCAAACCAGCCACCTACGGTCATTACGGCATGGTTAACGTCATCAAAATGATTGATTATAGCACGTTTTTGCCAGAATTCGTCATAATTAGGGTGCTCTGCAACTTGTTTCCAGAAGAAGTTTTCTGGAAATATGTTCTCAGTAACATTTTTAAGTGGTCCTATTTTCAGGTTGAAATCATAACCATCTTTCATGTTTCCTGCTGCACGTAGTTTATCCCATTTATCATTATACCAGCTCTCTGAGGTAGGCTCTGACTGATAACCGAATAATGGGTAAGCCATTAAATAACTTTGTAATGTTGCTCCCATGTGATGAAAGTCGTCAAAGAAAAAGTCTGCAATGGGTGCTTGTGGTGAAGATGCTGCTAGTGATGGGTGAGCTTCTGGTAATGCAGCTGCGGTGTAATGTCCAGGATAAGAAATTCCCCACTGACCTACTTTTTTATTATTGTTAGGTAGGTTATTTACCAGCCAGTCTATCGTGTCATAGGTATCACTACTCTCGTCTATATCTTTTTTATTATTTACATCATTACCAGGTATGTGCGGTCTCATATTATCATAATCTCCTTCACTCATCCATCTACCACGCACATCTTGATATACAAAGATGTAACCTTCTTCCATCATGAATTTGTTAGGTCCTAGAGATGTTTTGTACTCACCTTCTCCATAAGGTCTTACACTATATGGTGTACGTTGCATCATGATAGGATATTCCTTTGAGGTATCCTTAGGTGCATAGATTACGGTATATAATTTAACACCATCTCTCATAGAGATATATTCTACCGTTTTTGTGTAATTTTCTTTTACGTAGTTGGATTTAGATTGCGCTTTGGCGAAAGCGAAACTAAAAACAGCCACAACAATAAGAATGTAATTTTTCATGTTTTATATTTAAGAGATGCTAAATATAGCAGTTAGGTACAAAAAAAGGCTTTCTGTTAAGAAAGCCTTAATATAATTTATGTGTTAATCTTACCAGATCAATACGCGATCTTCTGGTGCGATGTACATTCCATCTTCTTCTTTAATATCAAAAGCATCATAAAAAGCTTGAATGTTTTGAAGTGGTACATAACCACGGTACATACCTGGTGAGTGCGTGTCACCTTTAATACGTTGCTTTAAAGCCTCGTCTCTCATCTTTGTGCGCCATACGGTTGCCCAGCTTAAAAAGAAACGTTGTTGTTGTGTGTAACCATCTATGTTTGCAACTTCTCCTTTATCTTCTAGCCACATATTAAGACCGTCATAAGCAGCGTTTACACCACCTAAATCACCTATGTTTTCTCCTAGTGTATAAGCACCGTTTATGTTCACTCCAGGAAGAACTTCTATAGCACTGTATTGAGCAGCAAGCTCGCCACCTAGTTCTTCAAATTGCTTAATGTCATCTTCTGTCCACCAGTTAACCATGTTACCGTTTGCTGCAAATTTTGCACCGCTATCATCAAAACCATGAGAGATTTCATGACCTATAACAGCTCCCATACCACCGAAGTTTACAGCAGCGTCTGCCTCATAATTATAGAAAGGTGGTTGTAAAATAGCTGCAGGAAAAACAATCTCGTTGTAATAAGGATTGTAATAAGCATTTACAGTTTGTGGAGACATGAACCATTCTGATTTGTCCACTTTCTCACCTAGTTTACTCATGTTATCCATGTAATTGTATTCTTGTACAGCTAGCATGTTGTCAAATAAAGTACCACCATCTTTAGGGCTTTTTATTTGCATTTCAGAATAATCTTTCCACGTATCAGGATAACCTATTTTAATGGTCATACCGTTTAATTTCTCGATAGCTTTGGCCTTAGTTTCTGGACTCATCCATTCTAGTCCATTGATACGTACTTCATATGCTTTCTTTACATACTCAATCATTTCCTTTGCCTTAGCTTTTGCAGCAGGTGGGAACTTCTCATCAACATACAGTTGACCTAACGCTTCTCCTAACGTACCGTTAACAGTAGCTAGAGCACGTTCATTTTGAGCTTTTTGTTCTTTTGCACCACGCATGGTCTTGCTATAGAAATCAAAATTTGCATCTTCTAATTCTGTAGAAAGCATGTTAGAAGCATCGTTAATCATGCTCCATTTCATGTACTTTTTCATGATCTCTAGGTTAGATGTTTTCCACATAGAGTTTAATGCCTTGATATAATCTGGCTGACTTACAATAAGGTTATCAAAGTCCTTCATTCCGGCTTCTTTGAAATAAGTTTTCCAGTTTACAGCAGGAGCAATTTTTTGAAGACCACTTACTGCCATAGGGTTGTAAGTTTTTTTAGGGTCTCTTCTAGTTACCTTGTCTAATCTAGGTACAGCCATTGATTTTTCAAAAGCAACGATTTCACTTGCAGTAGCAGTAGCTTTTTCTTGCTCCATACCGGTCATAGCTAGCATTCTAGCGATGTGCATCTCATATTTTGCAAGCTTCTCTTTACTGTCAGCATCTTCTCCTACATAATATTCACGAGCCATACCTAGAGAACCATTACCTAGTTGTGCTACATTCATATCAGTATCCATAGCATCTGCTCCTACACCTACAGAGAAAAATGCGTTTAGTCCTTTTTTACCTAGTTCTGCTTTTACAGTAAGTAATTCTTCTAATGAATGGATACCATCTATTTTTTCTAAATAAGGTACTATAGGTTGGTAACCTGCCTTGTTACGAGAGTCATTATCCATAATACTCTGAAAAACATAAACGGCCTTTGCTTGGTCAGATGTAGGATCTAAGTCCTTATCGTTCATTGCTCTATCTAGTATAGCAAGCACGTCTGCATCTGTATCTTTTCTCAATTTATTAAAACCACCCCATACGGTCTGGTCTGCAGGAATTTCTGTAGAATCTATCCACACACCGTTTACAAAACGATAAAAGTCATCTTTAGGAGATACATTTTTATCCATGTAACCTAGCTCTAAGCCAGGTTGTTCTTTTGCTTCAACAGCGGTAGTTGTAGGCGTGTCCTTACACGATACCATGGTTACCATAGCTGTTGCAGCTATTAGTAAAGAGGATTTAATTTTCATTTTTTTAAGTTTAGTTATTTTAATTCCTTGGAATGAAATTAGTAAAGCAAAATATCAAAATTATATCTTCTAATTGTTAAGTATTTGGTAATGAATTAAGATGGTTGTTGTTCTCGCTTTCGCGAAAGCGGAAACAAAAAAAGACTTTTCTTAAATAGAAAAGTCTTTTTAAATGTAAGTGTTTTTATTCCTTACTTTACTATTAGTTTTTTAGTTACTGAGCCTGATGTGGTGGTGATTTTAATAAAGTACATACCTATGGCCACACCAGATAAATCTACATTATGTGATGTCCCAGTATTGTTTTTACGAGCAGTAATTCTTTTACCACTTACATCGTACACATCATAATCAAAATCTTGTGTAGCATTCCAACTGATGTTAAACATGCCTGAAGACGGATTAGGATATATGGAGAACATGTCTTCTATAGATGTAGCGTCGTTACTTAAAATACCATTGATTACAAAATTATCAATTACCGCACCTTCTCCAGTTACAGACTGATCTGTTCTAAGTACATATCTAAATACTACTTGAGGAAAACGGCGTAAGAAGTTAAGTGATATATCATAATTATTTAATGTTGCTGAGGTGCCTGTCCATTGTGCACCTACACAGTTAAAGCAGTCATTTCCATCAGGAAATCTACTCGAGTTATACCAGTTAGGGCTGGTTGCACTACCTAGAGTATTCCAGTTATTACCACCATCTGTAGAGTATTCCATGTAAAGTAAATCCCAATTATTTTCTAGATCATAAGCCATGTCAAAGGATAACACAGGGTTTTGAATACCAGTTAGATCATAACATCCCGAATATAAATAGCTAGTAGAATTATTACCGTATTGCCCAGAAAGATTAGTTCCATAAACATTTGAAGATCCTGCTGTTGCACTGCCTAAAATTGTTCCACTTGCGGAACCACGTTCCCATAAAGAAGAAGCACTACCAGAATTAGAAACCAGAAACTCTCTGTTTTCAAACTGATGTAGGTCGTTTATTACACCACTAGAGTTACTTAGAATATCAATAGATTGATTATTGTTATTGATGAAATAGTCGTTAGGGGTATTTACAGTAATATTAATAGCATGCGTGCCTGGACTTAGGTTAATACCGGATAAGGCTATAGAAGTCTGTCTTTGAGGAGCAATAGAGACCGTCATTTGTTGTGAAACAGTGGTTCCGCGATCTATGATATAGCTTATATCTACGGAGCTAATATCATTGAGACCTGTGTTTTTTACAACCACCATAAGGTCATCTATACCACAAGAAATATCACCTCCATTATTTTGTATTTCTACTAATTGTATGTCAGAATTAGGTGCAGCCTGCTGTACTGAAGACTGCCAGATACCTCTACCATAGGTTGCTGCGGTAAGCGTGTTATCGTTTGTATTGATCTCTAGATCTCTTATGTTTACATTAGGTAAGTTATTTGAATAAATCTCCCATGTGCCTAATGACTGATCATATTTATAAACACCTACTGTGGTTCCTACATATAAAGGCTCATCTATACTAGAGCCTTGATGTGCAAGAGTATTTTTACCTAGGTTGGGTAGATTACCAGTAATATCTAGGAAAGTACGACCTTGATTATTACTTTTAAAAACACCACCGTTAGAAAAACTAGTGGCTGCATAAACAATAGAACTGTCGTTTGCATTTACCTCAATAGAAGTAATATTATTGTTAAAACTAGAGACTAAGGTAAAAGTAGCACCTGCAGTGGTACTCAAATATAGATTTTGATCTATACCTACAAAAATGTTATTATCATTATTAGGATCTATCTCTAATACATCAATATTGCTGCCGAATGATGGAGAAACTGCAGTAAAAGCTCCGCCTGATACTTTATATAAACTAGTATAGCCAGCATAAATAGTTCCTCTACTATCTGTTTTTAAAGGAGTAATCCAGTTGCCTTGTTCTGGGCCGTTTACACTATTTGTTAAGCTTGCACCACCGTTAGTAGATATGTATAAACCACCACCACGTTGTGTGAACCCATATCGTATTTGAGGATTATTAGGATCTATACCTGCCTCCATACCATCTGCCCCATAGTAGTTAGTCCACGCATTTGCACTTCTAGTAAAACCACCATTATCTTGTAATCCACCAGCGATGTCAGCACTAGACTGGTTGCCTACTGCGACTCTATAAAACTGTCCTATTTGAGCACCAGACGTTAAATCACTAAAGCTACCACCGTCATTTCTACTTCTATAAATACCTCCATCAGAGAGTACAAATAACTCATTGTTAAACTGTCTTATTTGGTGTATGTCTGCATGCGTATAACTTGCTTGAGCGCTATTATTCCAGCTATTTACTTTAAAAAAAGAAGAACCTCCTGAGGTAGATTTCCATACGTTAAGACATCCCGTGTAAATAGTTTCTGCATTAGTAGGAGAAACTTCTAATGCTAGATCGTACCATCCTTGATTGTTTTCTAGAATATCTATATTACTAGTATCTCTTTTAGTAAATGAGCTACCGCTATTACCAGATCTGTAGACACCTACTAGGTCTGCATTATTATCAATTATAAGTAGGTATACATAATTAGGATTTGCCTGTGTTACACCTATAACAGATCTACCATGATTAAAAGGAAGTCCTGAGGTTATTTGTGTCCAAGTATCACCACCGTTGATAGATTTATGAAATGAACTTGTTGTAGAAAGATAAATGGTATTCGGACTACCAGGTTTAAGTTTGATATCCTTTACATTTTCATTTAAGGTTCTAGTAAAATTTGCTCCAGCATCTGTAGATTTATAAAATCCATTGCTAGAAGAGACATAAATAGTATTACTGTTAGTAGGGTCTATATAAACCTCGCTTATATTACCACCTCTAGTAAATACTAAATCTGTTGGGTTGAAAGTGGCACCGGCATCTGTAGACTTTAAAAGTCCTATACTTTCTGTATCGCCGCCGTCGTCATCTCCGGTTCCTACATAAACTATATTAGAATTGTTAGGATCTATGGCAATTGCGCTAGCGCCTATTTCAGTTAAAAAGTCTGTAATAGGATTCCAAGTAGCCCCAGCATCTATAGATTTCCAGGTACCACCACCAGGTGAACCGAGATAATAAACGTCTGGATTATTAGGATCTACAGCAACGGTATTTACACGACCCTGACCAGGTGACCACGAGCCAGCTTCTGTATATGTAAATGGACCAGCAGGAACCCAATTTGAATTATCTACCAGACTATTTTTAAGTATATTCTTGTTTATCTCGTTCTGTAAATCTATGGGTGATTGTAGTGTCCCATCTGCTTTTACAAAAGCTTCAGATTTATTTACCCAACGCATGAAGGGTTTATAACCACTACCTTTTGCATCTTTATCATGTACGGACCAGTAAGCGTCTCCTGCAGCTTTTATTTCTTGATAGGTAGGTTGTGATCCATTTTTACGCAACATTAAATCTTGCATCCATGGAGCATCTGTTCCTAATTGAGCAGCAGTAAATGAACCGATGGTAAGTACTAATAAGGCAATGAAATATTTCATATAGGTATAATTGGGGATAATGCAATATAATGCCTGAATGTCACGAATTCATAACCTATCAGGTCAAAACCCTTGAATTATAAAGTTTTATAGCCTTTTATGCTCATTATAGTCAACAAAACATGTTTTTTATCGATCTTATTAATAGAAGCTGAATACTATATTAGTACTGTTGTACAAGGTTAATTGTGAGTTTAGTACGAGAAGCATTGTCGGTTAGTCCTGGATTACGAGCATAAAGTGATGTGTCTAGGCCAAAATAAGTAAAACCACCTACTGCTGGATTTACATTAGACCAATCCCATAACCTACCTATAACATTAAAATTATAATTCTGGCCTGCAATAAGCTCTACATCTTTATGAAATACAGCCTGTCTAGATAAAGCAAAGAAGTTTATAGATCCATTACCTCCAGTAGCTGTATCGTCTACAAATTTTGAAAACGTAGGAATAAGCTTTTCAGCAATAGTTGCACCGTCTATATCTAATCGTATAGAAGCAGTTGCAACATTCTCATCAAATTGATTTGTATTTCGTACTTGGGCAGCGCCAAAATAGGAAGTAACAGAAACTCTATAGATTCCAGATGATGGAACAGTTATATTCTGGTCTAACCCATTAATTGGTATGTCTCCTAACGTATTTACTACATTTTGTGAGGTTTGAGTAAACTGTCTGCTCCATCCTTGTGTAAATATGCGAGTCCATTTAGCACCATCCCAATAATAAAGTCCTGGAGTTACTGATGTATCATTACCGTTTATTGTTACGGTACTGGTATTATATATCATGAGCCCTACAGCAGGATTTGCTATAGTAACTTGGTCTATTGTAGAAGTTAAATTAATACGTGGAATTAATACTCCTTTGTCATTGCTTTCCACCTGAAAAATAGCTCCTGCATCTAACGTGGACGTAGCTATGCCTACTTGCGCCTTAGATATAAATGAGAATAAAATGATAAAAACACAAGAGTATATATAATTTGATTTCATAATTTAGATTTTTAAGGTGATTACTTTTGTTCTACTAGAGATATGGTTAGTTCTCCATACTGACCTTCAGTAATGCCATTAGAACCTTCATAATTACTTGTGTCTTTTCCAAAATAACTCACATTTGTATTGTGACATAACCACTGACTGCCGGCTACTAAGAATTGATAACTAGTATTTGCTTCTAGATCAATATTATGAATTAATGTAAATTGATTACCTAGATTATTAAATTCACCAGGTCTTTGAGGAATAAATTTAGATTCTGACATGGAATATGCCATTTCCAAAAAAGTACGGCTATTATCGTCTTCTACTTGGTAGAGTCTAAAATCTCCTTGACACGCTGCGTCAGAATTGTTTATAGGATCACCTGCTGTATAATAACAAGTAACACTGATTTGATAAGTTCCCTTAAATGGTACTGTAAACCTTCCAGTATCGAGACCAGGAACAGGTAGTGCTTGTGAACTTACTAACCCCATAAGCTCTGCTGTTTGTTTAAATTCTAGAGTAAATCCATTATTAAAAATACGTTTCCATCTAATACCATTAAAATAATAATAACCTGGTGAGACACTGTTTGAACTAGGTGTGTTAGATGTTGCAGTATTAAAAACAAAAAGTCCCGCTGCAGGATTAGTTATTGGGGTGACAACATTATCTGAGGAGATTAATGCTACTCTAGGTATAAGAATACCTTTATCTGTTGAGGTAACTTCTAATACCGCACTTGGATCTATACTAGTAGTATTCACTCCTACCTGAGCATTTAAGTAGGTGCTATTTATAAGAATTGTGATAAGACAGGAGGTAATAAGTAGTAGTTTATTCATAACTTTAAAATTGTTCTATTAAGGTGATTATTAGAGAGCCTCTGAATGCGTCATTCTGTTGATTGGACCTTGTAAACCCATCAGAATCTCTACCAAAATAACCTGTTGTAGACGTGTTGTGAGCATTCCATTCCCTACCTTTTGCAGTGAATCGATAACTATCAGAAGTATTTGCTTCAAAATTAAAAGTGTACGAGACTTGCTGCCCTAAAGTGTCAAAACGAGTATTGTTTCCTAAATCAAGTGATACAGCAGATACAAAACGTTCCTTAACTATTGTAGGTGTTCCATTTACCTCCATTTCTAATGCAAGTGAGCCTATGGAAACGCCATCTCCATTACCAGTTTGTGGACCTGCAGAATAATATCCATTACCTGAAATCTTATAAATGCCTGCATAAGGAAATGTAATAGTTCCTGTATCTAGACCTGGTAATGCAATAAAAGTGTTTGGATTATTGTCGGTAAGAACCTCGGCAGTTTGTTTAAATTCTAGACGGTAGCCTTCGTCGTGTAATCGAGCCCATTTTGTACCTTCATAGTAATAAAAACCTGGTGATACCCTGCCTAGACTAGCGCCGGTAGTAGCAGTATTGTATATTAATAAGCCAGTTGCGGGCTTAGTTTCACCTACTTTGAGAGTAATAGTAGTAAGATCTTGAGAGCCAATGAGAGAAATCCTAGGAATAAGGACACCTTTATCTAAAGAGGTAATATCTAGTATAGAACTTTCGTCTGGGGTATTTGTATTGATACCCACTTGAGCATGGAGTGTGGAAATAGAAGCATAGGAAAGAAACAGAAATAATATAAAATAGATACGCTGCATAAAGTTATGTTTTAGATTCATGTCTATGACATGATCTTGTTTTTCTTCATGACAAGTAGTTTCTTATTAGGTTAATAATATAAACCACCTTAATCATGGCAATTCAAATTGCTGTTAGCGCAATGTAATTACCATGTATCACGATTTCATAACCAAACATTCAAAACACATGACATAAGTATCACGTACACTGATTGTTCAAATGCAATATTTATTTTTAATTGATCTATTAATACCCAGTCTGCTTACCTTTTTTATCTCTAGAAAGGCCTTCTTGCATCCATGTAGGTTGTACCGCGCCTTTAAGATAATGATCAAAGAACTGCATCATTCTTACCGAGAGATCTCTCTTGTTTTTCATCTTACGTAGATTGTGAGCCTCGTTATTATAAACTAGTAACCATGACGGTTTTCCTAACCTGCGCATACCCATAAACATTTCTATACCTTGATAATACGGCACGGCACCGTCTGCATCATTATGCATCATTAATAAAGGTGTTTCTATTTTAGGGATATGAAATAATGGAGAGTTTTCAATATAGAGGTCTAATCCGTCCCAGAGATTTTTTCCTATTCTAGTTTGTGTTTTTTCATATTGAAATGCTCTACTTAAACCGCTTCCCCATCGTATACCTCCATAAGCACTGGTCATATTTGAAACAGGTGCGCCAGCCATAGCAGCAGCATATTTATTAGTTCTAGTAACTAGATATGCGGTTTGATAACCACCCCAACTTTGCCCTTGTAGCGCCATTTTGTTAGAATCTACATAGCCTAATCTCTCCACAGCTTCAGTTCCAGAAACTATACAGTTATAAGCACTTTGTCCTGGGTGTCCATCTTTGTAAACTATGTCTGGCACAAAAACGATGTAATCATTACTCGTTAGATAAGAAAAATTAACGGTGCTTGCACTAGGTAATGGAGATTTATAATCGTGTAATCTTTCAGAATATTTCTCGTAGAAATAAACGATCATAGGATATTTCTTCTTTGGGTCAAAATCTTCTGGCTTATAGATCAAACCTTCTAATGGCACGCCATCATATGCATTCCACTTAAATAATTCTACAGTTCCCCATTTAAAATCATCCTGTTGCGGATTTATATCTGTGAGTGTTTTTTTAACTTGAGTGTTTACGTATTCTACATCTGGATAATCTGTAAAATTGCCAGATCTTACTAATAAGGTGTTTGAGTTTTCCGCTTTCGCGAAAGCGGTAACATTACGATCACTTACCTCGTAAAGAGGCTCGATACCATTTGCACCTAGTGTCATTATAGAATTTGCCTTTGTGCGATGATCAAATGATGCGAGTAATAATTTGTTATTAAAATAGGTAGCCAGCTCGCGATGCTCTCTGTCTAGGTTTTCTGTTCGGTAAGTAATTTTATTTTGACGACCTGATTTAGTTAAGTTTTCTGGTGGCAAAACACCATTTACATCGAGTCTCCAGACGTCGTATTTATCATATACCAGTGCAAAACCGTCCTTATCAAAACCTCCAAAGCCATGAGCATTTGCTAGTGCAGGATGGTCGTCATCTTCGTCTGCAAAGCTTACTTCTAGAAACTTAGTTAGGTTTTTACCTATTTGCGTTTCTAGATTCATCATGTGCCAGTCTTGGGTGTCAAAATTGAAATAAATCACATGCGTGTTTTCTGGATTTCTAATAGGGTAACTACCAGATTTATTGATGATAAATTTTTTGCTACGTGTTTTTAAATTCTCTACTAGATAGTCAGATCTCCATGGATATTCCCACGATCTAGCTACATCATATTTGTCGTTATTTGCATAAATAATATAAGTGCCATCTAGGTCGTTATCCCAGTCTGTATCACCCATTTCATAATCATTAAGAAATTTTACTGTACCGTTTTCTGTGTCCCATACCACTGTTGCAGATTTATTTTCTAAACTAGAAAAACGTGTTTTTTGCTCTGGTTGTGTCATGCGGTCTTTATAGTTCCATACATCTACCTGTGCTATCTCGTCGTCCATCAATGTGGTGTCAATGGTATATACTATTTTAGGTTGAACATAGAATAAAAGACGTTTTCCACTTTCTGAGAATATGGCTTTTCTCTTTTCAGTTAATTTCCAGCCTTTTTTAATGTTAGCGTCACCATAACCTAACTGTCTGGTATACGATTTAAAGTCTTTATGATAATATAATTCAAATTTTAGTGAGTCTGTAGAGGCGCTATCTAGTGCAACTTTATAAGCCAGTTGCTTTCCATATTTATCTATAGCGAGATCTTTATATCTCCATGCATTTTCTATAAGTGCCGTAGATGTTCTAGTAGAGAGATCATAGTAATAAACTCCATGGTCTTTTTTCTTTTTGCCTTGTTCTCTAGAATAGATAAAACCAGTTCCTTCTCTAGGCATTTCATATTCTTTAAAACTATCGATACTATCTTTTGCTTTAGAAAATGGCTGGTATACGATTAGATAATCTTCTTTAGTAAAGTCTGCTTTTTTCTCTTCAGGCTCTTCTTTCTTGAGTTCCTTAAGCTTTTTTGATAGCTCTTCTTGTTCCTTTTTTAAGCGGCGTTTTTTCTGCCTTTTAGTTTCTTTTAAAGGCGCTTTTTCTTCTTTTACAGCTGCTGTATCCTTTTTCTTTTCTGGTTTAAGATCTTTAAATTTCTCTAAGATTAAAAAGTCATTACGTTTATCACTTGCCTCAAAACTTTTTACCCTTTGAATAGAGTCTACTATAGTTCCTGTAGCAACCTCATAAACCATAAAAGTGTTTTTTGACTGCTCATTTTTATCAACCTCTTTTTTCTTTTCTTTTCTCAGTTTTTGGTATTCTGGTTTTTGAAGGAAATAAATATATTTCTCATCGGCACTTATTTGTGGATCTATACCGTTAAAAAAAGTATGCTTCGTATTTTTTGCGATGTTGTGTATTTCTAGATAACCATCGCCAGCACCTGTTGCAGTAACTACACTTATAGCAACTAGGTTACCGTCAGGCGAGATTTCAGTTTTAGAAGCGCGTTTCCACAGGTCGTAATCGGCATGAGTAAGGACCTTTTTTTGAGCTATTGCTGTAATAGAAATAAGAAAGGCTAGTAGTAGGAGTAGGTTTTTCATAATATGAGACTAGTGATAGTAAAGAAGAGTAAGTGTTTTATTGAGCGCGCAGTTTTTTCATATACTCTGCATCCCATTCTTTTTTCAGTTGAGTAAGTGAGGATACATTTTCATTAGGCACAGCGATGGAAAGCACGTAGTGAGCAATTTTCCAGTTGCCATCTTCCATTTTCATAACACCGCTACCACGGCATATTCCCATTTGAGTATCTAGTAATTCATCAAAATAAACGACACCGTTCTCTGAATAAACATGACGTTCTAATGCTATAAAGGACCAGGCTTTTCCTTTGTCAAAATAGGGTTTTGAAAACGCCTTGAATTCTGCGATTTGCCAGTTTTCAGTAGCGTCAGTTCCTATAAAAACGCCATCTGTTGTCATTAGGTCAAAATATTTTTTAAAATCGGCTTGTGCTGCAGCCTCATGCCAGGCATCTATAGATGGTTCTACATCATTAGGATTAATGGCTTTTTGAGTCGCACAACTAGAGATTAAAATAACGGATAGAAGTAATAGAAACTGTTTCATAGGTAGTAAAGATAAAGATAGAATCGTTATTCTTAATGCGAACTGTCCAGAATCCCTAAATTTGAATAAATAATATGATGGATCTTCAAAAAGCGTTCTTGTTCGGCTCATTAATCAGTATACTGTCGTTCTATTTTATACTCGGTATTTGCTTTTTAATATTTAAATTCTTGCTGAAAATGAACAATGCAAAGTCATTACTGTTCACACTAATTGTGGGACCTTTATTGTATTTTGGATCTCAATTATTCTTTCAATTATCTCAACTTAATTAAAATGGAAAAACATAAATGTGGCTGGTGCCTGGGCGATGATCTTTATGAATCTTATCATGATAAGGAATGGGGCACACCAGTCTATGACGACCAGACGCTATTTGAATTCTTAATTCTAGAAACCATGCAGGCAGGTTTAAGCTGGATAACGATTCTTAAAAAGCGAGATAATTATTTTGATGCCTTAGATCAATTTGATATAGAAAAAATAGCTGCTTATGACCAGGCAAAACAGGATGAGTTACTTCAAAATGCTGGAATTATACGCAATAAACTAAAGGTGAAATCTATTATTAATAACGCGCAGCTGTTTATAGAAATCCAAAAAGAGTACGGTAGTTTTTCTAAATACATTTGGGCCTATGTGGATGGTAAACCTATTAAAAATACGATACAAAATTATAAAGAAGCACCTGCTAACACACCGCTGTCAGACCAGATTTCTAAAGATTTAAAAAAGCGTGGTTTCAAATTTGTGGGTTCTACCATAATGTACGCATTCATGCAGGCGACTGGTATGGTAAACGATCACGAGGTAAATTGTTTTAGGTATGATGAGGTATAAATATGTATGGATTTTTATGGTTCTCGCTTTCGCGAAAGCGGAATAATTACAAGCCTATTTTCTATTAAAATTCAAGTGGTCATATAATGAGTAATTATCTCAAATAACTCAAAAACACTTCTCGATCCATCTCTATGCCACCTAGACTATCTAAATGATCGTTATAAACCTGAGCATCAATAAGTTTGTAATTAAGAGTTTGTAGCTTTTCTACGAGATACATGAAGGCAATTTTACTAGCATCAGTAGCTAGTGCAAACATACTCTCGCCACAAAAAACACCTTTTTCTGGCAAGTCCATACCATAGAGTCCGCCCACGAGCTGGTTGTCTTTAAAAACTTCTATGCTTTTTGCATGTCCTAGTTCATGAAGATTTTGATAAGCCTGTAGCATGTCATCGTTAATCCATGTGCCATCTTGGTCATTGCGTTTTACTTTACCACAATGTTGCATGACTTCTTTAAAACATGTGTTTTCTCTTATCTCATAGCCTCGGTTGCGCTTGCTCTGTCTCATAGATTTAGTAATGCGCATAGGTGTGTCAGAGGTCAGATCAAATACCATTCTAGGATCAGGACTCCACCAGCAAATAGGTTCTCCATCATTGTACCATGGAAAAAAACCAGAATTATAAGCAAGTAGCAATCGTTCTATACTTAAATCACCTCCTATAGCAGCAAGTCCATGATCTGGAGCATCACTAGGATCAGGAAAAATTAAAGAATCGTCAAGTAAATGCAAGATAAATAGTAGTTTAAGTTTGGAAAAGCCCTCAAAATTAACAATATTTGAATGGTCTTCAAATTTAAATTTATTTTCATCATTGCTTTTTTTTGAGTTTGTTTGAAGACTAACCTATTAAATTAGGAAATCCCGATCTTGAGAAAGTCGGGATTTTATATTTTTATTGCTTTATGGATCAGCAGGCTATAGGGTTTTCTCAAAACACAAACTATTCTCAACATTCAAATACTGTCCATAGCAAGGAATCTGTTGGTAACCGTTTTTCTTATAAAGAGCAATTGCTTCCTGTTGCCTTGTTCCTGTCTCTAGAATACATTTTTTATAACCTAATTCTTTTGTCCATTTTTCCAGTTCTTTTAAAACTTGAGAGGCAATGCCGTTACCGCGACTTTGAGTAGTGGTAAACATTCTTTTTACTTCCATAGTTTGCTCGTCATATTTTCTAATAGCACCACAACCTACAGCCGCATCATCTAGATATGCAACTAGTACATGTTGTAAACCTTTGGTACTGTTGAATTGGTTGTAGAAATCATGTTCATCACCATCAGTTATTGCTAGAAAAGCATCGAGTTGTTTTACTAAGGATTGGAAATCTTTATTTTCTGAAGTGGTGCGTTTGAGGTTAATCATATAGAGTTAGATTTATGTTTCAACTTCAGTTTTACTTGATATACTATTCCTATCATAAGACCAATAAGACCACCAGCATAACTACAAGTATGCATCGTGCCTACCGTTAAAAAAGCTTTCCTATTTATTACGGATGCAGGAATAAGCCATTCTGTGTTAAATTCTGATATTATAAACCATCCGAAAATAACACCTAATAAGCCTAACAAAATTGTAAAAGTAAAAGTACGAACGATAGCACCAAAAATGCTCTTCCAAATTATATCTTTAGGTTGAATGAGACCAACTAAACCATGAATGAGTCCGCCTAATAAACCAGTCCACCATGTCGATAGAATTCCAATAATAGCTACATTCATTCTTTCAGAATTCAGACCGTATTCATTTAGTCCAAATTGTAGAAATTTTAATTTTGTAAAATATTCAGGGGATATCGAATATGAAATTTGATCATGTACTATTCCATATATAGAAGCTGCGATTATAGCTATTACCGTAACTATAATGGTGGTAAAAACTTTTTTAATTATTTTGTGCATAAAAGCTGAGATATTTTTTAATTCAATTCTTGAAAGGATTTAGATAATGCCGACATACATAGTTAGGATGATAAATATAAAAGTTTTTAAATCAAACATAGGAAAACAAAAAAAGCAGCAAGTAAACCTGCTGCTTTTTTAAGTATTCTAATATGGTAATTACCTAGAATGGTAAATCATCATGATCTTCATTCTTTGAGTTTTGAACTGGCTCATACTCATCAAATGGTGGTACTTCTGGAGCTCCAGCTGGTGCGCTTGCGCCTACTTTTTCAATTCTCCATCCTGCGATAGAGTTAAAGTACTTAGTCTCTCCTTGTGGAGACTGCCATTCACGACCTCTTAAATTGATACCTACTTTTACTGGCTCACCTACATTAAATGCGTTTAATAAGTTTGTTTTATCCTGTACAAACTCGATCATCAAGTGTTGTGGGTATTGCTCTTCAGTAGTTACTACTAATTCACGTTTCTGGAAACCATTTGCACCGAATGTCTTAGTTTCTCCTATTATTTTAATTTTTCCTTGTACTTCCATGTTCTCTCTATTGTAATAAATATTTCCACGCTGTAAGAATTTCTCCTTTAGCGATAAGCTCTTTTGCTTTGTTATGTTTTTCTGTTGTAGAAAGGTTGAATAGTTGTTCTGCTTTTGCAAAAGCTACCACCTCTTCCTGCTCTGGTATCAATTCAATATTTCCTAGTTTCCCTAGATCGTTTCCTGTTAGAATATCACTATTCCTAGCATGATCAGGTAATGCGTCAACACCTACACCTAATTTAGATAACGGTTTTGCCACCTCAAACATTGCGTCCTTAGAACGGCAGTACCAGTTACCACCCATTCTTGCTACCGTATCGATTTTAAAAGGGTCTATCTTATTATCTCCATCTAGAACCTTGTCATTTACATGCACCATAACCACCTCACATATGATAAGGTTACCAGCGCCACCTTCTTGACCTAGCTCTACGATTTCTTTTACTTTACACTCAAATTGTACCGGACTTTCTGCCACGCGTGGAGGTGTAACTAGGTCGCTTTTTACCTCAGTAAGACCAGATTTTTCAAATTCATTTACACCTTCAGCATACTCAGTGCTAGATAATGACATTTGTTGTACGATGTCATAATTTACAATGTTAATCACCACCTCGCCAGTAGCTTTTGCATTAAGTAATGTATGTTTTACCGTATTGTTTCTCACACGTCTCGCAGGAGAAAATATCATCACCGGCGGATTTGCACTAAACACATTAAAAAACGAATAGGGTGATAAATTTACCTTTCCATTTTCATCCACAGTACTTGCAAATGCAATAGGTCGTGGTTGTACAGCTCCCAGCATAATGCCATGAAGTTGAGACGTTTCTATATCTTTAGGGTTAAGTTTCAAGTCTTAATTTTGATAAGATACAAAGTTACTATTTTAATTGAGAATATCATTCTTAAAATTTGAGTACAACTAGGGTTAAAACAAATGATGTCATTACACTGCATGACAGAATTCCATATAATCGTAGAGATGTTTTTTTTGATAAATTTTCCTTTTAGGGAAATGTCTTCATAATAAAGAGTATTTGCGGTTGAGTAATAACACTTTTCTTCGCTTTCGGCTGTTGTTACTTTTTCGCATTGCTCCAAAAAGTAACCAAAAAGATCTAGGCTGTGGAAGACCTGTCTAAAAACTTCAATCGTTACGTTAAAGAAAAATAAAGTCATGAAGTTTATTAAATAAGTAATAGGATGATCTACTATTATTTAGAAAACTTAAGCTATTTGTGCACTCAACAATTTTTCTTTTTTACACTACACTCTTTTCATTTTTCACGACAGACTTTCCAATGCCAAAAGAAACAAATTTGATTAGATATTTATTTTATATTAAAATGATTTTCCCTTAGAGGGAAATGCCGATAGGCAAAGGGTGTTTGCACAAGAGTAAACTTTCCACAAAATTGGATAGCATAAGGTTTCTAGTTCGAGTTCAAATTTAATTTCACAAGAAACCTACCCTTTAGGGCTAGGGAAAGGTTTCTGAATTTTCCTTAACTTTCCATTTCCCAAAAAAAATAAAACATGAGAGCCAAGTCTCACCTTACCTCTGCCGCATCATTTGTAGTCATTATTTTAATGATTTGGTATGCTTTTCACAGTCAGACACCATCTGCACAGGTACAAGAAGATTTACCAGCGACTGAATGGTCTACGGCTAGAGCACTAGAACATGTAAAAGCGATTTCTTTAAAACCACATTATGTAGGGAGCAATGCACATCATGAGGTAAGAGATTATATAAAAGATGAGTTTACAAAACTAGGACTTAACGTTACTACTCAAAAAGGATACGATATCAGTTGGAATGGTAACATGTCGCAACCAGAAAATATCATTGCGCGTATAAAAGGTTCTCAACCAGATAGCAAAGCACTGGTTTTACTAACTCATTATGATAGTGATCCACATTCCAGTAAAGGAGCTAGTGATGCAGGTAGTGGAGTAGCCACTATTCTAGAAGGTGTCCGAGCTTTTCTTGCACAAAATAAGCAACCTAAAAACGATATTATTATTTGTATTACAGATGGTGAAGAACTAGGACTTAATGGAGCAAGTCTATTTGTTAACTCACATCCATGGGCAAAAGATGTAGGTTTTGTACTCAACTTTGAAGCACGCGGTAGTGGTGGGCCTAGTTATATGCTGGTAGAAACTAATGGAGGTAACCGCAAGATTATAGAAGAATTTATGGCTGCAGGTACCGATTATCCAGTAGCTAACTCGCTTGCATACAGCATCTATCAAATGATACCTAACGATACAGATCTTACCATTTTTAGAGAAGACAGAGATATTAATGGTTTAAACTTTGCTTTTATAGGAGATCATTTTGATTACCATACAGAGCTAGATACTTATGAAAGACTAGACCGCAATACACTCGCACATCAGGGTTCTTATTTAATGCCTTTATTATCTCATTTCAGTAACCTAGACATGACAGACCGTGTTATGGTGGATAAAGGAGAAGATCTCGTTTACTTTCCATTGCCATTAATTAAAATGGTCACGTTCCCATTCAGCTGGCTGGCTGCTTTAATAATAGGTAGTGGTATTTTATTATTACTTTTAATAGTACATGGAATACGTAAAAGACGCATTACTTTAAAACATCTTTTTGGTGGTTTTGTGCCATTTTTGGGTAGTTTAATCATTGGTTATTTATTAAGTAATTATGGCTGGGCTGCAGTTAAAACAAACGAGTTTTATGTAGATATGAATCCAGTGTTTCCCTATAACGGTTATTGGATGATTGCCACAGCAGCATTTGCAGCAGTTACTGTTTCATTTTTCTTATACCATAAATTTTACCATCGCGATCGCATCGCTAGTTTAAGTGTCGCGCCACTGGTATTGTTATGGATTATCTCGCTAGCTATTGCATTTCCTGTAGAGGATGGTGGTCTTATCCCTAATATCTATTTAGGTGGTGCAGGTTTCTTTCTAGTACCATTACTCGCAGGATTAGTCATGTTATGGCTCAATATTCACCAAAAACGACCTAGCTATATCTTGTTGTTAATCTTGGCAGTTCCAGCTATTTTTGTCTTCGCACCGTTTATCAAAGCATTTCCAGTAGCTCTAGGAATGAGTATTCTTTTCGTTGCAGCTGTTTTAAGTGCGCTATTATTTGGTTTGTTGATTCCTATTTTAGGACATTATCGCAAGAAAGGATTGCTTGCTTTTGGCTCATTGATAGCTACCGTTGTTTGTTTATGTTTCGCTTTCGCGAAAGCGGAATTCTCACAAACACAGCCCAAACCTACCAGCTTAGTTTATGTTCACAATCAAGACGATAATACAGCACAATGGGCAACATACGATAAAGTACTTTCTGACTGGACTAAAGAAAAACTGGGTACAGAACCGCAACGCGCAAAAGAATTAAATGCAAATTCCATAGATTCTAAATATGGAACAGGATTCTCCTATGCTGCAAAAACGGATTATAAAAACTTGCCAGAAATAGAACTAGAAATCACGGCAGACTCTACCGTAAATGATTTGCGTACGGTTAAGTTTAAAGTAACAAGTGAAAGTGTTGTACACAGATATGAGGCCTTTGCAGACGCTAAATATTCTTTTGAAAAAGCCACCGTGAATGGTTTAGAGATTGAAAAAAGTGGTGATGATCAACGACCATTCAGCAATCGATGGGGAAATAGATTCTTAAGTTATTATGTAACCGATAATGCAGCACTAGAAATGGAGCTCACTTTTGATGCTAGTACTGAGCCAGAAATTATTGTTTATGCTGCGTCTTTTGATTTATTAGAACAAGAACAATTTAATGTAAGCCAGCGACCGCTAGATCATATGTCTATGCCGTTTGTTTTAAATGATGCGGTGTTGAGAAAAAGAACTATTAAACTTTCCAAAAATGTGAAGTCAGAAGAGTTACCACCAGTTGAAGATGTAACTCATGGTTAAGAAAACAATTGGTATCTTAGGTTGTGGCTGGTTAGGTTATGACCTTGCTTTAAAACTAAAAAGCCAAAAGTATAATGTAAGAGGAACTTCCAGAAACTCTGAAAAGCTTAAAAAACTTACAGAAAAAGGAATTGAATCATTTCATGTAGACCTACAAGAAAATAAAATCTATGGAGATATTCAAGGATTCTTAGAAGGTTTAGATATTTTAGTAATTGATATACCACCAGGATTGCGCAAGAATCCAGAAAGTGATTTTGCTTACAGAATCAAGATGTTTTTAAGATTTGTACAAGTGTATGAAATAGGTAAAGTCATTTTTATATCGTCCACATCAGTCTTTGAAGATCGGGAAAATATACCTAGTTATGAT
This sequence comes from Nonlabens sp. Asnod2-A12, assembly GCF_045063745.1. Classification (NCBI taxonomy): domain Bacteria; kingdom Pseudomonadati; phylum Bacteroidota; class Flavobacteriia; order Flavobacteriales; family Flavobacteriaceae; genus Nonlabens; species Nonlabens sp. Asnod2-A12. Next base: position 2,357,732 of record NZ_JBEFOB010000003.1, read on the forward strand.
GAGAATTCTCTACCTAATGCAACTGATAACAATGGTATAAAAATTACCGCTGCAGAACAGGTCGTTCAAGAAATGATAGATAAATCTGTCATTATAAGACCATGCGGTTTAATAGGAGAAGATCGTCATCCTATCAAATATCTCGCAGGTAGAAAAGAGGTAAAAAATCCTGATGCGCCAGTAAATCTAGTCACTAGAGATCATGTAAATTCTTTAATTTTTAAAGTGATTAAAGAAGAACTCAATGTTTCTGTAATTCATGCTATTAGTGAACCACATGAAATTCGTGAAGAATATTATCAAAAAGCAGCTAAGGATTTTGGGTTAGAAAGTCCTCGTTTTGAATTGAATAGTAGGAGTTTAGGTAAGAAGATTGTTTCTGGTTTATAATTTTCCCTTGAGGGAAATGTCCGCAGGAAAAAGGGTGTTTGCGATATGGAAAATTTTTTATAAATCATATTTTACAGAAAACACCAGCACGGCTCAACCTTTCCTTGAAATTAAGGAAAGAAGTTTTAGTTGTGTTCATTTTAAAAGATTTGACATGCCAACTATTTGTGTTGGCATTGTTTAAACCTGCTCTCTACGTTTGTATTAACCTTACTCTTTCATAAGGGTAGAATTAATTCCACCCTTATGGTACATCAAGCAAATATTTTCACGTTCTTTAATCTTAAAAAACACTGCTGTTATGTGAACGGCATTGGAAAGTCTGTCGTAAAAAATGAAAAGAATGTAGCGTTAAAAAGAAAAATTGTTGATGTCTATATAAGGTTGACACTTTTTAAATATTCTTTTAAATTTCACAAGAATTTATAATTTCGAAAGAGTTTTATTTTTCTTTAGCGCAAGGAATGAAATTTTTAGACAGGTGTTCCACAGCCTAGATCTTTTTGGTTACTTTTTGGAGCAATGCGAAAAAGTAACAGAAACTAGAAGTTGTCAATAAAGACAATTATTATTGCAATCAGCTGTTTTAAACAAACAAAACATCCTTAGAAATCACATTGAAAAAACACCTCTATAAACATAAAATCAAACTCAGTATACTGACGGTATTACTGGTTTGGTATGCATTGTGTTTACCAGATAAATTATTTGATGTTCCTTACTCTACGGTAATAGAAAGTAAAGACGGCAGGTTGCTAGACGCACACATCGCTAGAGATGAGCAGTGGCGATTTCCTGCGGTAGATAGCGTTCCTTATCGGTATAAACAAAGTCTTTTACAATATGAAGATGCGCACTTTTATGACCATCCAGGATTTAATCCAGTTTCTATAGCAAAAGCGATGGTCGATAACATATCGGCAGGTAAAGTAGTGCGTGGTGGTAGTACCATAACCCAACAGGTGATACGTTTATCGCGTAAACAAGAACGCAAATATTATGAGAAGTTTATCGAGCTTATCTGGGCAACTCGATTAGAATTGCGCCTTTCTAAAGAGGAGATTATAGAACTCTATGCATCTCATGCGCCTTATGGAGGTAATGTAATCGGTCTAGATATGGCTGCGTGGCGTTATTTTGGGAGAAAACCACACGAACTCAGTTGGGCAGAAAGTGCTACACTGGCAGTTTTACCCAACGCGCCAGGATTAGTCTACCCTGGTAAAAGAGAGAGCTTGCTCAAAGAAAAACGTGATCAGGTATTGCTCAAATTAAAAGAAGAAAATATCATTTCTGAAACGGATTATGAACTCGCTATTTCAGAAAATGTACCTATTCATGATTTTAGAGTACCACAACTTGCACCACATTTGTTGCAACGAGCTAATAAAGAATATGGAACTCAAAAATTGCGTACCAGCATAGATTATGAGATGCAAGAAACGGTAAATCGCATTGTAAGAAATCATCATAATATTTTAAAGCAAAATGGCGTGAATAACCTCGCTATGCTAGTTCTAGATGTACAAACACAAACTGTAGCGGCCTATGTGGGTAATGCGCCCACTACTCGTGAACACAGTAAAGATGTAGATATTATAACCGCGCCTCGATCTACCGGTAGTGTGTTAAAACCTTTTTTATATGCAGCCATGCTCGATGACGGCGAGTTGTTGCCACACAGTCTTGTGAAAGATACACCTACTATTATCGATGGGTTTTCTACAGAGAATTATGATAAGAGATATACTGGTGCTATACCAGCCTCTCAAGCATTATCACGTTCTTTAAATGTGCCTGCTGTACTCATGCTGCGAGAACATACTGTGCCTAGATTTTATAATAAACTGCAGCAATTAAAATTATCTCACTTAAATCGCGGCGCTGGTACTTATGGGTTAAGTCTTATTATAGGTGGTGGCGAGAGCAGTCTTTGGGACATGAGTCGTGCCTATTTGGGTATGGCCAAAACTCTAGAACTCTATACAGAAAACAGTAGCCAGTACGATCCTGAGATTATGAATCGATTGAGTTATTTAGATAGTGATTCCGCTTTCGCGAAAGCGGAACAAAAATCAACATCAGAGCAAATAAACTGGTCCTTAGAGCCATCTATCTATGGTGCAGGAAGCATTTACCACACTTTTGAAGCCATGAAAAAGGTAAATAGACCGCAAGGTGAAGAGATCTGGCACTTTTTTAATCCAGATAGAGAGATCGCATGGAAAACAGGAACGAGTTTTGGTAATCGTGATGCCTGGGCGATAGGTGTAACGCCCAAATATGTGATAGGTGTCTGGACAGGTAATGCAGACGGAGAAGGACGTGCCCAAATGACCGGAATAGACAGTGCTGCACCAGTACTGTTTGATCTGTTTAACAGATTGCCCACACAACAATGGTTTGCACCACCTTATGATGACATGATAGAGGTGCAAACTTGTGAGCAATCTGGTTATCTAGCAACGCCGTTATGTGAGTCGATCAATCAGTACATTCCGGCTGTAGGAGAAAAATTTGACTCATGTCCATATCACAAAACAGTACATCTAGACGCAACGAGAACCTATCAAGTAAATGCAGATTGTGAACCTGCATCACAAATTGTAACGCAACCTTGGTTCTCATTGCCGCCGGTTATGTCTTATTATTATGCTAGGTCTAACCCTAGCTATAGAACATTGCCAGATTACCGAGAGGATTGTATTCCTGCTAGTGAAGATGTCATGCGTTTCATAATGCCTAAACATAATACTACAATTACACTAACTAAAAATGTAGATGGCGAGCTGAATAGTGCCATTTTTGAAATTGCTCATAAAAAGAATGATGTTGAGGTATTCTGGTACATGGATAATGAGTTTTTAGGAGCTACTAAAAACTTTCATGAAATAGCTATAGAAGGAAAGAAAGGCAAGCGATTAATTACCGCAGTAGATGAAGATGGTAACGATACTAAGATTTATGTGGTGTTTGAATAGCCACATAATTATTCAAATCTACCACTCACAAAAAGGCTTCTCACTTATATAAGAATTATAATAACGCACATCTCCAGTCACTTCTTTATCGATCCATTCTGGTTTTGAGAAAGGTTCTGTTTCAGATTGTAGTTCGATTTCGGCTAGAGTGAGTCCGTTATTTTCTCCGTGAAAGATATCTATTTCCCAAACGTGTTTTTCTATAGCAATCTCATATCTGGTTTTATCAATCACGCCTGGCAAACATAGTTGCAGAAGTTCCTCAGCTTCTTGAGTAGTAATTTCTTTTTCCCATTCATAACGAGATAAACCACTGGCATTAGATTTCCCTTTTATAGTTAGAAAGGCTTTTTCTCCTTTTATTCTTACACGCACGGTACGTTCTTTATCTGTAGTAAGATAGCCTTGAGTAATGCGAGTTCCATTTAAGTCTTTTAAGAAGTCAGTGTTTTTAAGTAAGAATTTGCGTTCTATTTCGGTCATGATAGCAATATATGATTTGTAAGGATGGTTATCCCAAGAAATTTGGTTATTGATATTTTTAATAATGATAAATGGCTTACTTCAAATTTATCTGGGATTTGTTGATTTTAACGTAAAACAATTTTGATGTATTTCTAGAACTTTTTCAAATCCTTTGCGTTTACAGCAAAGTTGCTCATTTTTTTTCCTTTGATATAATGTTAAGGCTAGATCGCGAATAAAAATAGTTTTTAGTCAAATTCTAGCCTTGTTCAACCTTTCCGACCAAAGCTCGCTATCGCTTACTTTGCCCACCTTTCCTTCTCTAAGGAAAGGGGTTTTTAAATTTTCAAATATCCAGGCCAAGATGACTATCGACTAAAGTTTTAATCTTGCGAAAAACTAATCTTGCTCACTGCCTACTTAAAACTGTGACTAAAAACTGCGACTGACTACTGTTTTAAGTTCATCACTCTCTATTCTTACTTTATCATAACCATTTATGGCAACATAAATCATGGAGCTGGCAATCGTTTCTGGTTCTATAGTGCGGTATTTTTTAAGAAAACCGAAGAGTAATGGATCAATGAGTTTTTGGATTTTTTTCATAGCACTTTCAAATAGTCTTTTTTCATCTCGTTTACCGCCTATTAATGCAGGTTGTACAAAATAAGATTCTTGAAAACCCAGAGCTTCTATATCTCTTTCCATGTCACCTTTCCCACGATTATAGATAAACTTACTATCTGGACTTGCACCTAGTGCAGATATTGCTACGACTTTAGAAACACCATTTTTTAAAGCCACTTGTGCTACTTGTAGTGGTAAATCATGCTCTATACGGTAGTATTCTTCTTTATCTGGTGTTTTTGATTGCGTGGTGCCTGTGCATATAAATAGATGATCTCCTTTTAATTGCTCTTGATAAGTTTGGGGATCAAATAAATCTGCTATGTGATTTTCATGTTTGGGGTGGTTGTTGGTAATTTGCTTTCGCGAAAGCGTAATTATTCTATCATACTTCTCATCTTCTAAAAGCTGAGATACTAATGCAGTTCCGGTTAATCCTGTTGCTCCTATAATAATGCCTGTGTATCCCATGGTGAAGTATGTTAATGTTTAAGGTTATGTATTTTAAAGGTAGTAATTTTGATGCATGCACGAACTGGCAGATAGAAAAATTATTCATGTAGATATGGATGCGTTTTATGCATCTGTAGAGCAACATGATAATCCAGAATTGCGAGGTAAACCTATAGCTGTAGGTGGTGGTAGTGATCGCGGTGTTGTGGCCGCAGCTAGTTATGAAGCACGTAAATATGGTGTACGCAGTGCTATGCCTAGTGTTACTGCAAAAAGATTGTGCCCAGATCTTATTTTTGTAAAGCATAGATTTGATAGATACCTAGAGGTTTCTACACAAATACGAGAGGTTTTTCATGATTATACAGATCTAGTGGAGCCTCTATCTCTTGATGAAGCTTATCTAGATGTAACTGAGAATAAATACAACTTCCCGAGTGCTACTATTATCGCATACGAGATAAGAAGGCGTATTTATGAAGTTACAGGTATTACTGCTAGTGCAGGGATTTCCGTGAATAAATTTATTGCCAAAATAGCCAGCGATTACAACAAACCTAACGGACAGAAAACCATCGTTCCAGAAGAGATTATTCCTTTTCTAGAAGAGCTAGACATTCGTAAGTTTTACGGAATAGGAAAAGTGACGGCAGAGAAGATGTACCAGCATGGAATTTTTACTGGTAATGATCTTAAAAGAAAGTCTCTAGAGTTTCTTGTAGAACATTTTGGTAAAAGTGGTGGTCACTACTATAAAATAGTACGCGGTATACATAAAAGTCCAGTAAAGGCAAACAGAATAAGAAAGTCTCTAGGTGCCGAGCGTACTTTTTCTGAAAACATATCTAGTGAGGTTTTTATGAAAGAACGTCTTGTTCAAATAGCAGAGGAAATAGAAAAACGTATCGCAAAGTCTGATGTTGCCGGCAAAACGATTACTCTTAAAATTAAATACCGCGATTTTAAAACTCAAACTCGTAGTAAAACGATGCCTTACTATATAAGAGATAAAGAAACTATTTTAAGTACGGCAGTTGATCTATTAGAACAAGAAAGTTTTAGAGAGAGCGTTAGATTATTAGGTATTACACTTAGTAACCTCAATACCTCAAAGATAGAAGAAGAGGATGAAGATGAGAACGATATTGTTGAAGTACAATTGGGTTTTGGCTTTTAAAAGATAAACACTATATTGGGAGAAATTAAGATCTTAATTTATAGCTTTGTGACTTTATGAAACTTCAAAGTTCTCAATTTACCGTTTTACATAATGAGTTAAAAAGTACTCCATTACTATCGTGGAGTATTATTAAGAGGTTATTGTGGGATCTAGATATAGATGTACTCGAGGCTCTAGATAAAATAGGTGTGGAGCACAACTGGCACTTTAAATATTTTATAGATAGATTCAGTCATTTTAAAGATTATACTATTGTTTTAGTAGATACTCAATCTATTATAAAAGTAGCTTCTAAGAATATATTTGAACTTACAGGATATCAGTCTAAAGAATTAATTAATATTTCTTGTAGATCTCTTTATGGTAAAGACACTAGTGAAGATGTGATTTTCTTGATGGGTGTTGCTGTTGCTGAAGGTATTCCTTATCAAATAAGAATGATTAATTATAGAAAGGATAATACTCCTTATATGTCTGATAAATATGCTTTTCCGATTTATAATGGAGAAGATGAAGTTTCACATTATATAGTATTTCAACAAGAGTACGACGTGTAATTTAATATATTAAAAAAGCCTCATCTAACAGATGAGGCTTTTTATGTAACTATATACTTAGTTTTATTCAACTTCTGATACTCTTAAGGTATTCACCATTCCTTTATCTGTGACAGGCATTGCAGCAAGATTAATTAAGAAATCTCCTTTTTCTACATAGCCATTTTCTTTTGCAAATTTATTTACGTCTTCGATAGTCTCGTCTGTGCTAACAAAACGGTCATAGAAAAATGCTTTAACACCCCAAAGTAGACTTAACTGAGTAAGTATGCGATGGTTGCTAGTAAAGGTAAGTATGTGTGCATCTGGTCTCCAGGCGCTTATCTGGAATGCTGTGTAACCAGAGTTAGTCATGGTAGTAATAGCTTTTGCGTCTATTTCATCGGCCATTTTTGCAGCGTGATAACATACCGATTTAGTAATATATCTTTTAGTCTTAATATGTGGTGCGCTATATGGAACAGATATTAATTCACTGTCTTCAACAGCTCTACATATACTCGCCATTTTTTCAATCACTTGAACAGGATACTGACCTACAGATGTCTCTCCGGATAGCATTACAGCATCTGCTCCATCCATTACAGAGTTTGCAACATCATTCACCTCTGCTCTAGTAGGAGTAAGGCTAGTAATCATCGTTTCCATCATTTGTGTTGCGATAATTACAGGAATACGAGCTTTCTTAGCTTTAAGAACTAGTGTTTTTTGTATCAATGGTACTTCGTGTGCAGGAATTTCTACACCTAGATCACCACGAGCCACCATTAAACCGTCACAATAAGCGACGATTTTATCAATGTTTTCAACTGCTTCTGGCTTTTCTATTTTTGCAATAATAGGAATCTTCTCCTCTGAGTGCTCACTTATTAATTCTTGCAATTCCATTAAATCACGGCTGTGACGTACAAATGAAAGAGCCATCCAGTCTACTTGTAGTTCACAAGCAAAAATAGCATCTACTACATCCTTTTCTGTTAGAGCAGGAAGAGATATGTCAGTTTGAGGTAAATTAACACCTTTCTTAGATCTTAATGGACCACCTTGAATAACCTTAGTAACAACGTCTTTTACACCATCGGTAGAGATTACTTCAAACATGAGTTTACCGTCATCTAGTAATATGCGTTCTCCTGCTTTTACATCTCTAGGAAAGTGCTCGTAGTTCATATAAACACGCTCTGCAGTACCTTTAAAGGGCTCTCCGGTAGAAATAGTTATTTGATCACCTGGATGAACAACTACTTCTTCTTTCATAACACCTACACGCAATTTAGGGCCTTGTAGGTCACCTAAAATACCGGTAGCAAATCCATGCTCTTCATTAATATCGCGTATCATTTGCACGCGTTCTCTTACATCTTCATGGTCTGCATGTGAAAAGTTAATTCTAAACACATTTACACCAGCGATCATCATATCTAGTAATACTTGCTTTGAAGCAGTAGCAGGCCCTAGAGTTGCGACGATTTTAGTTTTTTTGTTTTTTGGCATTATTCAAATATTAAATAATCTTGTTGTTTTATTTTAAAAGTATCTACAGGATAGACACTAATAACTTGAGGTATTTCCCCAAGAGTATTTATTAGTTTTTTGAGCGGGAAAAAGTCTTCTTCTTTCTCAATTTTAAGTAAAAAGTCTACCGTCCCATATTCTTTGATCAGTACAGTTTTAACTTGCGTTGCATCTGTTTGATCAAATAAGCTTAACGATACCGATTCTTCATTTGAAATTCCCCAATATTTATTAGGTATCAAATAGAACGGTGCATTCTGTTCTTTGTCAAAATGTTTATACACCGGATAATTTGCGGTATAAGCTGGTTCTATAATATCTTGATCTACCGCAGTTCTTGCAAAATTAATTTGTAAAAACTTATTAAGTAAATAAGCCATTCTATAAGGCTCTATGGTAGAATGTATAGCAATTAATATGAAAGGCTCTTCTTCTAATTCCCAATCTGTTAATTTGTGAACCGCCATATATTTGATATTATTAACCTTGCTAATTTAAGAAGACCATATGCAATTTTACCGCCTATTCACTTTAATTAAACGTAAATAATTACGAAAACGATAGTAGTTATGGTGTTATTTTAAGTATTTGATATTATTCCGCTTTTGCGAAAGCGAGAAATGCAATTAAGATATGCTCAGATAGAGTCTCTAGAATTTATCTTGTAACGCAAAGAATGCTCTCTTACTTGCTTTTTCTTCCGCTTTTTTCTTAGATGTAGCTCTTGCCTTTGCAATTACTCGATTATCTATAGAAAGCTTAACTGAAAAATGTCTTACATCACTAGCACCGGTGTCTTCATAGGTGTCGTAGTCAAATTTCTTCTTATGCTTTTGACACCATTCTATAAATAAACTTTTATAAGAAATAACTTTACCGTCTAGCTTCTCAATATCTACGTAAGGTTCTATAACCTTTTTGAAAATAAATTCTTTACAAACTACATAACCGCGATCTAGATAAACCGCACCTACGAGTGCTTCAAATAAATTACCGTGAATATTTGCGCCAAAGTTGCGAGTAGGAACTTGTGTTTGTGCATGATCTATTAGATTAAAATCTCTACCCAATTCATTTAAATGTTCCCTACTTACGATTTTAGAACGCATTTTTGTGAGATAACCTTCGTCACCGCTAGGTACTTCATTGTAAATATATTCTGCTATGACCGCACCTAGAATAGCGTCTCCTAAAAATTCTAGACGTTCATAACTTTGCGCAAAACCTTTGTCTGTCTTTAATCCCATTGATTTATGGGTAAAAGCAGTTTCGTATAAAGAAATGTCATGGGCCTTGAGGCCTGTCATTTTCTTAATCGCACTAAATAATTTCTCGTTAGTATGAGCTTTACTTCGAGATTTAAATATTTTGCGTATTCTATTCATACGGATTAAAAGATCGGTTTAGATCTTTCTAAAGGCAATACAACAGTTATGTCCACCGAAACCGAAAGTGTTACTCAATGCAACGTTTACCTCTCTTTTTTCAGGTTTGTTCAATACCAGTCGTAATGATGGATCTATATTTTCATCTACAGTGGTATGATTTATCGTCGGTGGGATAATTCCCTCGTTGATAGCCATTACACTTGCAATTGATTCTATAGCACCAGCAGCACCTAGAAGGTGGCCTGTCATAGACTTAGTAGAATTGATACTTATGTTAGGAGCGTGATCACCAAATACGGCTTTTATGGCCTTTAACTCTGCAACGTCACCTAGAGGTGTAGATGTTCCATGAGTGTTAATGTGATCTACGTCTTCAGGATTAATACCTGCATTTTGTAGCGTGTTTTTCATTACAGCTATTACGCCACGTCCTTCTGGATCTGGAGCTGTAATGTGATATGCGTCACTAGAGAAACCACCACCTATAACTTCAGCATAGATTTTTGCTCCACGAGCTTTTGCATATTCATAGTCTTCTAGAACTAGAGCACCAGCGCCTTCTCCTAATACAAAACCATCTCTGGTCGCATCAAATGGACGACTTGCAGTCTCAGGGCTTTCATTGCGAGTTGATAATGCATGCATGGCGTTAAAACCGCCCATACCTGCTTGTGCAACTGCAGCTTCAGAGCCACCAGTTACTATAACGTCACAATGTCCTAGTCTAATATAATTAACAGCGTCGAGCATAGCATTTGCACTCGATGCGCATGCAGATACTGTAGTATAGTTAGGTCCCATAAAGCCATATTTTATAGAAATATGAGCGGGAGCTATATCTGCAATCATTTTTGGTATAAAGAAAGGATTAAATCGTGGCGTACCGTTACCGGCAGCAAATGACTTAACTTCTTCCTGAAATGTTTCTAGACCACCTATTCCAGCACCCCAGATAACACCGACTCTATACTTATCTATAGAGTCGATATCTAATCCAGAGTCGGCTATCGCTTCATCGCCTGCTACCAGTGCATACTGTGCAAATCGATCCATACGCCTAGCTTCCTTGCGGTCTATGAAATCAGTCACCGTAAAGTTCTTGATTTCACAAGCGAATTTTGTCTTGAAATGTTCTGTATCAAAGTATGTGATAGGAGCACAACCGCTCTTACCAGCTTTTAACGCCTCCCAATATTCTTCTAGGTTATTCCCTATAGGAGTAAGGGCACCCATTCCTGTAATGACAACTCGCTTTAATTCCATGTAATATAAATTACGCTTTTGCTTCTTCTATGTATGAAACAGCTTGACCTACTGTAGCTATGTTTTCAGCTTGGTCATCTGGGATCTGGATATCAAATTCTTTTTCGAATTCCATGATCAACTCAACTGTATCTAGTGAGTCTGCGCCTAAGTCGTTTGTGAAGCTTGCTTCTGTTACAACTTCGTTTTCGTCAACACCTAATTTGTCTACGATAATCGCTTTTACTCTTGATGCAATGTCTGACATAATAATCTAATTTTAATTTTAAATGAATCGCAAAAATAACAAACTTTGGGTTAATACCATGTTTTAGTCATTTGAGTTAACTTGCAATTTCATTTATTTTAATAATAATAACTAACTCATCACTGGCTTTGCAACAAGCCTGCCAAATAAATTTATGAAAAAAATAATAATCCTTGCTAGTGGTAATGGTACTAATGCTCAGTCTATTATGGATCATTTTAAAGAGGTGGATTCTGTTCAGGTTTCTTTAGTTTTGTCTAATAAACCTCAAGCATTTGTCTTAGAAAGAGCGAGTAAATTTGGTGTTCCTGCGATGAGTTTTAATAGATCTGCTTTCGCGAAAGCGGGAACAGTAGAAACTCTTTTAAAGGCAGAAATGCCTGATTTACTAGTGTTAGCAGGCTTTTTGTGGAAAATCCCAGAAAGTCTCGTAAAATTATTTCCAAATAAAATTATTAACATTCACCCTGCTTTATTACCTAATTACGGCGGTAAAGGCATGTATGGCATGAATGTACACCGTGCAATTATTGAAAATAAAGAGCAAGAAAGTGGGATAACCATCCATTATGTGAATGAAAATTATGACGAAGGCGCCATAATAAAGCAAGCAACTTGTCGTATTTCTCAAAACGATACTGCCGATGATCTTGCAGCAAAAATTCATAAGTTAGAACAAGAGCACTTTGCTAAGACTATAGAGGAATTACTTAAATAATGGATCAGGTACATATATATACAGATGGATCTTCTCGTGGTAATCCAGGACCAGGAGGTTATGGAATAGTGATGATAGCCGTAGGAAAGAATTTTAAAAAAGAATTTTCTCAAGGATATCGCAAGACCACTAACAATCGTATGGAACTTCTTGCTGTGATTGAGGCGCTAGAAAAGATAAAACCAGATCATAAAGTAGCTATCACTGTTTTTACAGACAGTCGTTATGTAAGTGATGCTATCAATAAAAACTGGATGGCAGGCTGGATAAAACGCAAATGGAAAAATGTGAAGAATCCAGACTTATGGAAACGTTTCTTAAAAGTCTACAATCGTACACAACCTAAAATGCAATGGGTAAAAGGGCATAATGACCACCCTATTAATGAACGTTGTGATGCGCTGGCGGTAAATGCTGCTTTGAATAAATCAAATCATTTAATAGATGAAGGGTTTGAGCAACAGAATAATAAATAGATCTTTAATTAGAGTATTTTAATTCTGTGAAAAATTTCTTAGGTGATTGTTACTTTTATTTCTTCCGCTTTCGCGAAAGCGATATGAAAGCAACCTTCCCACATCTTTAACAACATAAATTTTAACAAACCACTGCGTTAGCTTATTTTTGCTTATTCAAATTTATTCTAAATAAGAGTTGGGTATTACTATCGCACATTTAAAAAGAGGAGAGACGGCTATAATCAAACAGTTTGATGAAATAGACGTGCCGTTAAAATTATTAGAAATGGGATGCCTGCCAGGTAATCGTGTTACTATGATGCAGTCTGCACCTTTTAAAGACCCTATATATCTAGATATTAATGGTACTCATCTTGCGATAAGAAGAGAAACAGCGCTTAAAATTAGTGTAGAAATTCATGGGTAAGTCAATTAATGTATCGTTAATAGGTAATCCCAATACTGGGAAAACCTCTCTTTTTAATAGACTTACTGGTCTTAATCAACAGGTAGGAAACTATCCTGGTATAACGGTAGAAAAGAAAGAAGGAATCTGCAAACTAGATCGTGGTCTTAAAGCACATATTCTAGATCTTCCAGGGACGTATAGCCTTAATACCACATCTTTAGACGAGAGTATAGTTATAGAAACTTTACTTAATAAAAATTCTAAAGATTTTCCAGATGTCGCCGTAGTGGTGTCTGATATTGAAAACCTAAAACGTAATTTACTAGTCTTTACACAAATTAAAGATTTAGAAATCCCTACCATACTAGTCATTAACATGGCAGACCGTATGAAGCGTAAGGCGATTTCTCTAGATATCGAGCTCATGGAAGAAGAGCTTAATACTAAAGTGGTTCTAGTTAGTGCTCGTAAAAACGAAGGGATAAAAGATCTTAAAGATGCGATAGCAAGTTATAAACAACTCACCTCTCAACCTTGCGTAAACGCATCTGTAATAGATGTACCTTATTTTGATACACTAAAAAAAACATATCCTAACCAGCAGGTTTATAAACTGTGGTTAGTAATTACACAAGATGTCAACTTTGGTAAACTAGACCGTAATAGAGAACTAGACGACCTGAAACAACATAAATTTGATATTAAGTCCGAGGCCGACTTAAAGAAAATGCAACACAAAGAAACCGTGGTGCGTTATCAATTTATTAATGGTTTACTTAAAAAGGTACTTACCGTTGACGCGGCAAATGCTAAGGATATAAGAACAAGATTAGATCGCATTCTATTACATAAAGTGTGGGGTTACTTGATCTTTTTTGTAATTCTATTTGTGATTTTTCAGGCCATTTATGACTGGAGTACTTATCCTATGGACTGGATAGATGCAGCATTTGCTAGTATGAGCACTTGGGTTAATAACTTGCTTCCAGCAGGACCACTCACAGATTTACTGTCAGAAGGTATCATACCAGGTCTAGGTGGGATAGTCATATTTATACCGCAAATAGCCTTTTTATTTCTCTTTATAGCCATTCTAGAAGAAAGCGGTTATATGAGTCGTGTGGTCTTTCTTATGGATCATATCATGAAACGATTTGGCCTTAGTGGTAAAAGTGTGGTGCCGTTAGTCTCTGGAGTAGCTTGTGCGATACCAGCAGTAATGGCAACTAGAAACATAGAAGATTGGAAAGAGCGTTTAATAACTATACTAGTAGTGCCGTTTACAACCTGCTCTGCTAGATTACCAGTTTATTTAATTATCATATCTCTAGTAATTCCAGATCAACGCATACTGGGTGGTGCCTTTAATATGCAGGGACTTACACTTATGTTGCTGTATTTATTAGGTTTTGCTGCTTCTATATTTTCTGCATGGGTATTAAATAAAATACTACCTATTAAGCGCAAAACATTTTTTGTTATGGAAATGCCAGCTTATAAGCTACCTATGTTTAAAAACGTAGCTATAACGGTAATTGAGAAGACCAAAAGCTTTGTAGTAGGAGCAGGTAAGATAATCATGGCTATATCTGTTGTGCTATGGATTCTTGCTAGTTATGGTTTAGGAGAACAATTTAATAATGCAGAGGCTATTGTAAAGGAACAATATGCTGGACAGAACTTAAGTGATCAAGAAATGGATCAAAAGATCGCCTCTCATGAATTAGAGTACAGTTTTATAGGTTACATAGGTAAAGGAATAGAACCAGCCGTAAGACCACTAGGGTACGACTGGAAGATAGGAATAGCCATAGTAAGCTCGTTTGCAGCACGTGAGGTTTTTGTAGGTACACTAGCTACTATTTATAGTGTAGAAAGCGATGGAGAAGAAGAGCAAACGATTAAAAACCGCATGGCTGCAGAAACTAATCCTATTCTAGGTGGGCCTTTATTTAACTTTGCTAGTGGTATTTCTCTATTGCTATTTTATGCGTTTGCCATGCAATGTATGAGCACGCTAGCTATAGTAAAACGAGAAACCAATAGCTGGAAATGGCCAGCAATTCAATTTTTCTTCATGACTGCTGCGGCTTATTTTGCAGCTTTAGGAGCTTATCAATTTCTCAAGTAATGGAAATATTTCAAACTATATCTGTATTTGTAATAGCTGTTGTTGCTATTCTCTGGTTATTTAGAAAATCTATTTTCCCTAAAAGATTCAATTCGTCTAGTTGTGGTGATGGTGATTGTGGCTGCCATTAGATTTTGATGGTTCCGCTTTCGCGAAAGCGAGACTAAAATCAATTATCTAGACTAGAATTTTCTATTTTTACCATATGAATGATCGCCCGATAGGTTTTTTTGATTCTGGAGTAGGTGGCACGAGTGTGTGGAAAGAGGTGATAGAGTTATTACCACATGAGAATACCATATATCTTGCCGACTCTAAATATGCACCCTATGGACGCAAGTCAAAGCAACAAATCATTGAGCTTTGTATTAAAAACACAGAATATCTTTTAAGTCAAAATTGCAAACTGATAGCTATACCATGCAATACAGCTACTACTAATGCTATATCTTATTTAAGAGCAAATTACGACGTGCCTTTTATAGGTATAGAACCGGCTATAAAGCCTGCTGCACTTAAAAGTGATACTAAGAAAATAGGAATTCTAGCGACTAGAGGAACACTTTCCAGTGAGTTGTTCAATAAAACTCAAAAAGAATTTACACAAGATGTAAATACCATAGAAATAGTTGGGACTGGTATTGTAGAATTAATAGAAGCTGGTAAGACAGATAGTGAAGAGATGCAGGATCTCCTTATAAGTATTACAGAGCCGTTTATGATCTCAGGTATCGATTATCTAGTCCTAGGCTGTAGTCACTATCCGTATATAAAAGAAATGCTGCAAGAGCTGCTTCCTGCTCGTGTGCGTATTATAGACTCCGGTGCGGCGGTAGCAAGACAGACTTTAAATATATTAAAGTCTCAAAACTTAATTAACCGGAATACAGCGCCTGGTAAACACTTACTTTATTCTAATTTAAAGACAGATGTGCTAGATGCATTAACTCAAGAAATAGCAAATCGCGAGGTTCAATTACTGGACTTTTAAGAGAAGTACTCAAATAAAGCTAATTTTTTACTCGGGCTTACAGGTAGTTCTTTATCACCTAACATCACACTGCCACCTTTACCTTTTTTATAAGCTGTTACATGAGATACGTTAATCAAATGCGATTTATGAATGCGTGCAAAACCTTTATTAGATAACATATCATCAAAATGTTTTAAGGTCTTAGAGACTAGCTTCTTGTCGTTTTCTAAGAAGATATGAGTATAATTATCATCTGCAGTGCAATAGATAATATCCTTTATAGGCAATACCTCAAAACCTTCTTGGGTAGGGATAGTAATTTTATCAGTAAGCTGTGATGTGTTCTCTTCTTTAATACTCAAATCTACATTGACTTCATTTTCACGTTCTTTAATAGCGCTTACTATTTCAGTCGCTTTTATCAATTCATCTATGTCAATAGGTTTAGTCAGGTAATAAGCCGCCTGTTGATTAAGCGCATCTTTTGCATACTGATCATAAGCGGTTACAAAAACCGTCTCAAAAGTACGGTTAGGTAATTTATCAAGAAGATCAAACGCAGTTCCATAAGGCATTTCTACATCTAGAAAAACTAAGTCTACCTCTGTTTTTTCAAGTAAAGTAAACGCCTCTTCTACATTAGTGGCCTCATTAAGAACCTCTACTTGCGGACAATATTTTGAAATGTAATTTTTTAAAATGTCTCTAGAGATTTTCTCGTCTTCTACTATTATGGCGGTTAGTTTCATAGATTTTAGTTTACTTAGATGATTCAATTCTAGTTCTTAAAAAATCAAGATATTTTGGGTCGTCTTCAGAAAAAAGTTCTTCTCCTTCTAGAGCATAAGCACGTATTAATTCGTCGGCCGCCTGGTCTAAGAATTCCATTTCAAATAAGCATTGTCCTAATCTCAAGTGTAAAAAGGGATTTCCTATAGCATCGGGACAGTACATAGCATTGCTCAAATTATCTATTCCTGCCTCGTAATCTTTTCCGAGAAAGTTAGCGTCTCCTATGGCTGCCAAAACCCAGGTAGTAGCTTTCCATTCATTTTTAGGTTCAGGAATTAAATTAAAAGCATTCCAGTATTCTGTAAGTGCTTCATCATATTTCCCTTCCTCGGCTAGCGTATCTCCAGATTGGGATAAGCTTTTGATCTCTTCATGTATTTTGTCTTCTATCCCTTTCATGATTTTAATCTTCTTTTTTCCAGATGTTGAATTCAGTTCTAATGATATCGAGTATTTCACACATGTAAATTAACTCATCGACGTTTGGATATCTTTTTAGATATAGATCTGGATTTCCATAACTAAAGGTATTTGTGCCGTTATAAGTTTTTACTTGAACAATAAACGATTCTCCGTCCGTTGTACTCATTTTTGAGATAGGCGTCCAGTAAAATATTAAGATTTCACCTCTTCTTGAAGTGTCTATTTGTTTAACAACTTCTTTTCTTGATTCTAATTTCCATTCGATTCTTTCCATGTCAGGCAATTCAAGAGCGTAGCTTCTTATTAAATTTTCAAAGACAAATTCTTTATCATTCTTAGATTTCAAATCTCTTTTTTTAATTTTCAAGGTATCTTGTGGGCGGACTTTAGCAAAATGTTCAAAAAACTCTACTTTCCATTCGATGGAATCTTTGTAGATCCTAAAAACAGAAGTGTAGTTAGTTATTCCTTGATCTTGATAAACGCGTATTTCTCGATTATAAGAAAGAGAATCTGTAAGTTTCAAATCTGTATTGATTTGCTTGATGTTTTGCGCAAAGATTCCAGTAGGTGATAAAAAAACTAGTATGATAAAAATATTTTTCAGCATAATTTAATTTTTAAAATTCACAACAACGGTAGTCCCAACATCTGGACTCAATCCAGCATCGCTTACTTTTATATCAATCTCACAATCATGTAATTCATTCAATAAAGCGACACGGTTTTTGATATTACCCAATCCTTTAGAATCGCGCTTTTTTTGATGTTCGGTTTTAATAGCCTTAGACTGTTCTCTACCTATTCCATTATCGGTTATGGTGACTTTGATTCCTTTTTCTGCTTTCGCGAAAGCAACATTTAAATAGCCTTTTTCGTTTTTATAACGCAATCCATGCCACACGGCATTTTCAATTATAGGTTGCAACAACATAGGAGGCACTTGCAAATGAGCTTCTTTTATAGCAAGATCAATGTCTAGCTTAAAATCAAACTTATCTTTAAATCGCTCGTGCTCCAGTTTCAAGTACAACCCTAAAAGATCTATTTCTTTTTCTAGCGGTATAAAATCTAACTCGCTATTTTCAAGAACGCTACGCATCAATTTAGAGAAATCTGCTAGGTATTTGTTTGCAGCACGCTCGTCGTTTTGAGCAATGTAGTTGTTCACAGAATTCAGTGCATTGAATATAAAATGCGGATTCATCTGACTGCGCAATGACTTTAAGGCTAGTAAGTGGTTGTTGATTTTTTGCTGCTTGTTATTGCGGTACATAAAATAAGCCAGGGTAAGTAATAGCAGGCTTAGAGCCACTAGAGAATAAATAATCCAGCGCTGTCGCTGGTTCATCTCTTGAGTCAGTTCTCGCTCTGTGTTGATCAATGCTATTTTATTCTCAGTTAGCTCGCGATCTTTTTCTAAGGTTAGAATTCTAGTCTGTTTTGAAACCAGCTCTTTTGCTTTTCTAGCCGTTTCTTCCAGTTCATTTTCCTTTTCTAAATAAAGCGCATCTACGGTATTGATGTATAGTTCATTATAAGAGAGAGCTTTTTTAGTATTCCCAGCTTTTTTATTCAATTCATAAAGACTTTTTGCCGCGTCTTTCTTGATGGCAAGGTCATTATTAACTGTTGCTTCTTCTAGACTAGCTTCAAAAAAGGAAATTGCTTCACTAATTTTATTTTGAGATTTTAAAGCCTCAGCTATTTTAAGTTGTTCTTTTTGCTTGGTCAGTCCTAAATTAGTGTTTTCTGTCACAGGAGCAATTGAGGTAGTTTCTACTGGACTATCCATGGCTATTTCTTCTATGTCATATTCACTAGAGACACTTTCTGATTCGGCCATGGCTTTAGGGCTGTTTAAAAAACCTTCTTTATGGTCTGTTGTAATACTTTCTGGTTTTCCTTTTACCCTTTTTTTGTCAGCGGCTATTTCGTCTAGAAGTTGTATGTTGTTTTTACGCAGTGCTATTTCTTTGTCAAATTGTGCATTGCTATTGTAGAAATCTGCAGTTTGAGATTGTGTGACCACATTTGCCTTGGGGCTCTCTTTTTTAGATTCTTTAATAGCTGTGTTGTAATAGGACTCTGCGTCGTCCAGTTCACCTAGAGAATTATAAATACTAGCAATATTTGTGTTGATGCTAGTCATTTCGCTCTTTCTATTAGCTAGTGCAGCTATCGATAGCGCTTCCTTGTAGGTTTCTAGTGCTTTAGTCTCGTTGTTTGTTTTTGAATAAGCATCTGCCAGACCATTAAGTCTTGCTAGTTGATCTGTAGTAGTAAGAGCACCAGCTTTTTTATTAGGATTAATTTTATAGGCAGTAATAGCTTCTTGATAATTACCATTTAATCGCAGGGCGTCTGCTTTTTTAATTGTGATTTTAAACGATTTCTCTAGTGCTTCAGCTTGCGTATAATTATCTATAGCAAGATCGTACTGTTTATTAAACGTATAAAGATCACCTAGCTTTTCATAGGCAGCACTTTCTTGTGTTGTAGATAATGATTTAGGGTTGTTAGACAGTGCTGCGATAAGGAAATCGGCAGTTTTTTGAGCGTCTTTTTTCAAATAAAATTGTGCGCTATCCATGGCGATTTTATAAGACAGAGTACTTAGTTTTTGAGTGTCTTGTTCAGGATTTTGAACGCGTATTTCTATATCTTCATTAGATCTAATGCGGTAATAAACGGTTTCAAAATCAAGACCTCTTATCACTATTTCTTCTCCCATATTTGCAGGTAGTTTAAAATAGCCCATCCCATTTGTAGTGGCATAGCGGCCCATTTTACCTTCTACATTTGCTCCAGAAATAGGCGTTCCGTCTTCATTAAGAACACGTCCTTCTAGAGTCATCGTGGTTTCTAGATTCCTCGATGTTTTAAATCCAGTGTTTTGTGCCATCAGTGTTTGAAGGCTCAATAACACAATTAGTAAAGTAAATAGCTGTCTCATTATGGTGTAAACTTAGTCATTAAAAAATATATGCACCTCGTTAAAATGTTCGTTTTGGGCAGTATAGATGGTGTTTTTACCGCTTTCGCGAAAGCTGACTCACCAACTATCTATTTTCCCTCATTCAAACTGCGGTTTCCCTCATTCTAACTATATAAAGGTTTTTTATACTGATAGATTTGATTCAAAATCAAGTCAAAATGAAAAAGATCTTCACTACAGTTTTAATGCTTACTGCGTTAATAATCAGTGCTCAGCATATGGGTGATTTTCAAAATCAGGCAGAAGACCTGTCCATATCAAGAGCAAACATTGCGACCAGTATGGGAAATGGTGCTGTTTATAGAAAAGCCTATGCAGAAGCATACACACCATTGAGACCTACTAACGTGTTGAGTATTAATCTAAGATCGCTATATAATGTTGATGCAACAGATTATACGGCTGTGTTTAACATAATCCAAGTGGGTAAAACTGCCGAGGAGACGACGCAACTTATGAATGATAAAATTGAGTTGATTAAGAAAGAACTGACGCAAAAAGGTTTTCAAGGACAGTTTGCACTTGATATGATTTCCTTTGTACCGCAGTATGAAATAGAAGTGACTAAAAAACTATTTTCTAAAACCTACACAGAAGTTCCTGTAGGTTTTGAACTCCAGCAAAATTTATTAATCAGTTATAGAAAAGATACTGATTTTCAAAAAATCCTCACTGCCTGTGGTAAAGCTGAAGTTTATAACCTGGTTAAGGTGGATTATTACGTAAAGAATCTAGAGGCAGTTTATGAAGATTTACAAAATAAACTACTTGTTGAGGTGGCTAAGAAGAAAGCGTATTATGAGAAATTAGGTTTTGAAATGAAGAATTACAACGTCATGATGGCCGATAAAAAATACTACCATACACCTAAGGATTTTTATAAAAGCTACCTCGCTGCCGAAAATGTAAGTATGGAGTCCTTAAAGAATCAAAAGAGCGTGACTAAGGTGAGAAAACCTACTTCTTATTACTATGATCCTATACCGTATAATGGGTATGATATTGTTGTAAATGCTGCAATTACAAAACCAGTAATACAATTAGGTATGGATTTAAGTCTACAATACACTCTCAAACCTGTTGAAAAGAAACCAGATCCGAAACCTGCTCCTGTTAAAACACCGCATCCTAAGGTATATGTGGTAAGTCCTAATGGACCTATAGATATCAAACAATTACCTAATAATTAAATTATTTCTACTAAAGAACTTTTGTAAGAGTATAATGTACTGTTGAAAAAAGTTCTTTGGTTTAGGATTGATGACAGTGGCTAAATCGTACTTTTGACATTCATAAAAAAGTATCAAATTTGGCCACTAAATCAAAGAAGGTAACGCCTTTAATGCAGCAGTATAATAAGATCAAGACTAAATATCCTGATGCCTTATTGTTATTTAGAGTTGGAGATTTTTATGAAACCTTCGGTGAAGATGCTATCAAAACAGCACGCATTGTTAACATCGTACTCACTAGCCGTAATAATGGTGGCGACCAGATAGAGTTAGCTGGTTTTCCACATCACTCGTTAAATACTTATTTGCCTAAACTGGTAAAAGCAGGTGAACGCGTTGCTATTTGTGATCAACTAGAAGACCCTAAACAGACTAAAAGTATTGTAAAACGTGGGGTTACAGAGTTAATTACTCCTGGAGTATCACTTAATGATGAGGTTCTTAGCTCAAAAACAAATAACTTTCTCGCGGCTCTTTCGGTAAGTAAGAACTTATATGGAGTAGCCTTTCTAGATATTTCTACAGGAGAATTTCTTGTGTCTCAAGGCTCTAAAGAAGAAGTGGATAAGTTATTGCAAAATTTTAACCCTAGCGAGCTTTTAGTCACTCGTAATGATAAAAAAGAACTAGCAATAGAGTTTCCATATGATTTACCATTCTTCCACTTAGACGACTGGGTTTTTCAAATAGATTTTGCAAAAGAATCTTTGCTTAAACATTTTAAGGTAAATTCTTTGAAAGGTTTTGGAGTAGAGAAATTAGATCAAGCATTAATATCTGCTGGGTCTATACTGCATTATCTAGAAGAGACACAACATGATAAACTAGACCATGTATCAAACATCTCTCGTATAGAAGACGACAATTTTGTGTGGATGGATCGTTTTACGGTTCGCAATCTAGAACTTTATACACCACTCAGTCAGGGCGCAGTTACTTTAATAGATATCATAGACCAGACTACAACAGCTATGGGTGGTCGCATGCTCAAAAGATGGATGGCTTTTCCATTAAAAGATGCTTCTCAAATTAAGAAACGTCATGAGGTCGTAGAGTTTTTTACTAAATCACAAGAGCAACAAGAAGAGATTAAATCATATCTAAAACGCATGAGCGATTTAGAACGATTGATTTCTAAAGTTGCTGTTGGTAAGATTTGTCCAAGAGAAATAGTGCAACTCAAAAACAGTTTAGAAGCTATAATACCAGTAAAAGAAAAGGCGATTAGCTCAAATAATAAAGCTCTTAATATCATAGGAGAGAGTTTAAACCCTTGTGTACATTTAATAGATTTATTTAAGCAAGCTATTGATGAGCAGGCTCCTGTAAATATTTTAAAAGGTAATACGATTGCTCAAGGTTATCATGCAGAGTTAGATGAGTTGCGTGGTCTTGCAACTTCAGGAAAGGATTACCTTGATAATATGCTAGCCAGACATGCTGAAGAAACAGGAATTACAAGCCTTAAAATTTCTAGCAATAATGTTTTTGGATATTACATAGAAGTAAGAAACACACATAAAGATAAAGTACCAGAAGAATGGACTAGAAAACAGACACTGGTAAATGCAGAGCGTTACATTACTGAAGAACTTAAAGAATATGAGGGTAAAATATTAGGTGCCGAAGAACGCATCAATGCATTACAGCAAGAGCTTTTTGATAAAGTAGTAAGAGAGATACTTCCTTCTATAAAAACTATTCAAACGAACTCTCAATTAATTGGACAACTAGATTGTCTTATTTCTTTTGCATCTCATGCAGTTAAATCAAATTATGTGCGTCCAGAATTACTGGATAACGATGACTTGATTATAAAAAATGGTCGTCATCCTGTAATAGAAAAAATGCTCCCTGCAGATGAGCCATACATCCCTAACGATGTACAACTAGATAGGGATAGCCAACAAATAATCATGATTACTGGGCCTAACATGAGTGGTAAAAGTGCCATTTTAAGACAGACGGCATTAATTGTACTGCTTGCTCAAATAGGTAGCTTTGTTCCTGCCCAAGAGGTGAAAATGGGAATCGTTGACAAGATTTTTACAAGAGTAGGTGCAAGTGATAATATATCTCAAGGAGAATCTACTTTCATGACAGAGATGAATGAGAGTGCAAGCATCTTGAATAACATAAGCGAGAAGAGTCTTGTGTTGCTCGATGAGATAGGTCGTGGTACAAGTACATATGACGGTATATCTATAGCATGGGCTATTACAGAATATTTACATGAGCATCCTTCTAGTCCTAAAACACTTTTTGCAACACATTATCACGAGCTTAACGAGATGACCTCGCAATTTGAACGTATTAAAAACTTTAATGTTGAGGTAAAAGAGCTTAAGGATAAGGTATTATTTATGCGCAAACTAGTCGCTGGAGGTAGTCATCATAGTTTTGGTATCCATGTTGCAAAAATGGCGGGAATGCCCCAACAAGTGATTTCTAAAGCTAATAAAATCCTCAAAAGACTAGAAAAAACGCACAAACAAGAAGACTCTAAAGAGGCGATGAAGGATTTACAAGAAGAAGAAATGCAATTAAGCTTCTTTAATCTAGACGATCCTCTGCTAGAAAACATCAAACAAGAAATCCTTCAAGTGGACATAAACACCTTAACACCAGTAGAAGCACTCATGAAATTGAATGAGATAAAACGCATGCTTGTAAAAAAAGAGAAAGTAAATCAATAATTTTTCGTTTTTTTCTTTGTAGAATAAAGAAAGTTGTTAAATTTGCAACCGCTTTGAAAAGCAACTGAGTTTTTCAATTTTGCGAAAGTAGCTCAGGGGTAGAGCATCACCTTGCCAAGGTGGAGGTCGCGAGTTCAAATCTCGTCTTTCGCTCTAAAATTTGTTCTTAAATAGATTTTAAATACCAATGATGTGTCGCTGACACAATCGCTCGAGTGGTGGAATTGGTAGACACGTTGGACTTAAAATCCAATGGGTAGTAATGCCCGTACGGGTTCAAGTCCCGTCTCGAGTACTTGTAAGCCTCGTAATCTTTTGATTACGAGGCTTTTTTTTGTCTTTTAATGACATGTTTCTTATCTTTTCGATTTACTTTAATACTTCTTTTATCTTTTTATATAGTAAGCCTCACTTTTATGTTGATTTAGTAAGGCGAGTATTTTTGTAATATTCATTTCACTGATTGATACCGGTGGGTAGTTATCGCATTTTAATACTATATTTAAATTTATTAGTTGCTTTAGCTGGTAGCCAGCATCTATTAGTAGTTAAAAGATAAAATCATTAATAGGTTTATCACTTTGTTGCTACTCGTTAGAGGTGAGTACTAGAGCTAGTTGAGAATATTTCCTATTGTTGGGTTAATTTTGCAAATGCGATGTCAGTACAGATGTATTAAATGTCAAACATAGATGAAAATTAAAATTTTAATAGTTCTGTTTTTTCTGAATCTTTGTTTTTCGGCTTGTAATGAAATTGAAGAGTCTAATTTAAATTACAAAATCAATACTTTTTTATCAAATACCGATGATGAAACACTAACTAATGGATATAAATTTAAAATCTATAATGAAGGGGTAGGTAAAGACATTTCTAAACCTATTCCTAATGATACGATCCTTATATTGAAAAACGAATTTTCCAAGAAAATAATATCCTCTAAAATAAACAGAGGGAAGGTTCTTCTATTGGATAGTACTAAGATTTGTGAGTTGTCCTATAAGCATGATCAAAAAGGGGAGGTGATGAGATCTTTTCTTTTCATTTCACAATGCGATAGAAACAAAGGTTTATCATTAGAAATAAAAAATTGGGTACCACAATATTATGAGCAGTGCTTTAAATGTATTGAAGTGTCTATTAATTAATAATTAAAGTTATTCCCCTGCCAGCAAAAGTGTCCTCGCTCGTTATCCGTTCAACAAGGGCGAAGGGTTGTAATTGAGTAAAGTGAAATTAAAAATCTGCACCTTTTTTTAAACACTGATAAAAGTCACCGTTTGCAAATGGTCTACTGGATTACTTTTGACATATCAAATTTTTAAAAAGTATTCTTATGAAAACCATCCTTATTCCTGTAGATTTCTCTAGTACATCAAATAAAGCTCTTGAAGTAGGAGTAACTATTGCAAAACGTATCAAAGCAAAAATTGTTCTTACCCACATGGCAGGCGTAGAAAATGGTTTAAATAAAGAGCCTAACACTGCAGAGGAGGTTGTTTTCTATAGCAGACTGATAGGTAAAAAATTTGAAGAATTTTTAGACCGTCCATTTCTAGAAAATGTAGAATATGATACGGTTTTAAAACAGCATCTTGATTTTGGTAGTATGAATGACTTTGCCAAAGAGATAGACGCATCGCTTATCGTTATGGGAAGTAACGGTGCAAATGGCATGACAGAGATCTTAAAAGGTAGTAATGCAGAGAAGGTAGTACGATCTTCAGAAGTGCCGGTTCTAGTGGTTAAGGATAATGATATCAATTTTGCTCCAGAGCGTATTTTGTACGCTAGCGATTTTCATCTAGAAACCGTAGGTGCATACCATAGAATTATAGAAGCAGCTACTATGCTTAACGCGCGTATTGACTTCTTATATATCAATTTACCAGGTAAAAACTTTAAGAGCACATCTCAAATGGACGAGACTTTACTTAATTTCTTTAGTGAGGTAAAACACCCTGATCCTGTTGCGGCTATTAAAACAGTAAACCGATATGCAGACCACACGGTAGAAAAAGGTGTTATGAATTATGCATCATTATCTGCTGCAGACGTGATTGCTATCCCTACACATGGTAGGACTGGACTTTCTCATTTCTTTCAAGGAAGTATAAGTGAAGATATTGCAAATCACTCTGTGGTGCCTGTTCTTACGGTAAAGATGTAAGTAGATTACGCTTTCGCGAAAGCGAAACACACAAAAAACTACAAGCCTTCTACTAACCTGTAGAGGGCTTTTTTATCTTCTAATTTTATACGTTTACCGTCGGTGCTTATCCAACCTTCTTTCTTAAATATGGTGAGAGTTCTTATACAAGCCTCCTTTGCAGTACCTACTACATTTGCGATATCTTCTCTAGTAAGAGTCATGATTATGTAACCGTCAGCATCTGTGCCAAAGTTTTTATCTAGATACATCAAGGTCTCTGCAACACGTTGTTTTACTGTCTTTTGTGCCATGTTTACAATCACATTATCTGCAAATTTGAGATCATTTGCCATGTGGATTAATATAGCCTTAGTAAAATTAGGATTAGAATCTAGACTGTCTGTAAGGTGTTTTTTAGGAATGTAACACACTTCCATATCGTTTAAAGCCACAGCGCTTAGGTTGGTCTTTTCTTCAGTTATGACAGAGCGTTGACCTAGTACCTCACCTTTAGTTGCTATTTTCACTATGGTATCTTTTCCATTATCACTTAACTTAGATAATTTAGAAACACCATTGCGCACACAATAAACACCGTCTAGACGTTCTCCTTCTTCAAAGATAGTAGCCCCCTTTTTAATAGATTTTGAGGTTTTACTATCAGAAATACGTTTAAGCTCTTCTTTATTAAGAGCTTTTAATGAGTTTAACTGTCTTACTATACAGTTTTCACAACGACCTTCTACGTGGCTATTCATATTATGGATAAAGTCTTAAAGGTACAGAGGTTATTTACTACCGCAAAGTAAATGCGATGTAAATCTTATAATTGAGTTAAAAAAGGCAGGTGACAAAAGTCATCGTTTTAAAGCGAGAAGTATGAGCAAATTTGCATTAGGTATAATGAGCAAATTTAATAAACTATGGAATCATGTTTCCATTGCGGTGATGACTGTACAACTACAGTTATTGAGCACCAGGATAAGTATTTTTGCTGTCATGGGTGTAAAACCGTTTTTGATATTCTTAATGATAATGATCTCTCGTATTATTACGAGTTAGAGCAATCTCCTGGGACAACACCATCTAGATTTGAAGGTAAGTTTGATTTCTTAGAGAACGATGTAATTGCAAAAAAGCTACTAGAATTTGACGAGCAAGATGTACAGGTAGTCACTTTTGTTATTCCTTCTATACACTGTAGTTCTTGTATATGGGTTTTAGAAAACCTAAATAAATTGCATCCAGATGTTACTACCTCTCAGGTTAATTTCCCTAAGAAAAGTGTGCGTATTACCTATAATTCTGCTCAATTAAATTTACATCAACTGGTTTTATTGTTGTGTAAAATAGGGTATGAGCCCTACATATCTCTAGATGACGCAACAAAGAAAACCTCTACTATAGATCGCAGTCTTATTTATAAGTTAGGTATTGCAGGTTTTGCTTTTGGTAATATTATGTTTTTATCTTTTCCAGAGTACTTTGAGGTGTCAGAGTTTTGGTTAGAGCGTTATAAATATATATTTAGGTGGTTAATGTTTGTGTTTGCGTTACCGGTGGTATTCTATTCTGGTAGTGATTATCTAGTGTCTGCTTATAAAAGTGTGCGTTCTAGAATGCTTAATATAGATGTACCTATTGCGATAGGTATTCTTGTGTTGTTTCTACGTTCTACGGTAGAGATAGTAATGGATTGGGGTACTGGCTTTTTAGACAGTATGGCTGGTCTGGTTTTTTTCTTATTATTAGGTAAGTTTTTTCAGCAAAAAACCTATTCATTTTTATCTTTTGAAAGAGATTATAAATCATATTTCCCGATAGCGGTAACACGATTAGACAAAGCAGATTCTAGCAAGGAAGAACAAGCACAGGTTTATGATCTAGTAGCTGGCGACAGGATCGTGATAAGAAACGGAGAACTCATACCAGTAGATGGTATTCTTATTAAAGGTAACGCACTTATAGATTATAGCTTTGTAACTGGCGAGGCAGAGCCTGTTAGTAAAAACTCTGGAGATAAACTATATGCAGGTGGTAGACAGCAGGCTGGCGTTATAGAACTGGATGTTTTAAAATCTGTAGAGCAAAGTTATTTAACGCAATTATGGTCTAACGAGATTTTTAATAAAAGCGCCGAGAGTCTTTTCCAGAGTATTACAGACCAGATAAGTAAGCGTTTTACCATCAGTATTTTGAGTATAGCGGTACTGGCAACTATGTTCTGGTTGTGGTACCAGCCTTCTCTTGCGCTTAATGTATTTACCGCGGTTCTTATAGTAGCCTGTCCATGTGCCATAGCTCTTGCAGCACCTTTTACATTAGGTAATTTACTTAGGATTTTTGGTAAGCATAAATTCTATTTAAAAAACAGCAGCATTATAGAACAGCTGGCTTCTATAGATACTGTGGTTTTTGATAAAACAGGTACGCTTACTACCAGTCATAAAAGTGTTATTACTTATGAGGGTATCGCATTAACGGTAGATGAGCAGTCTTTGCTTACCTCTACATTGAGAGCGTCTAACCATCCATTGAGCCGTTCACTTTATGGTATGTTACAAGAAAACAACATCTGCTCACTAGACGATTTTAGTGAAGAGATAGGTAAAGGAATTACTGGTGTGCTCAATAACAATCGTGTAAAAGTGGGTTCTTATGCATTTGTGTCTGATGGTAGTTCCGCTTTCGCGAAAGCGGATTTAAATCAAACCACGGTGCACATAAGTGCAAATGAAGTGTATAAAGGTTGTTATGTGTTCTATAACGAATACCGTGACGGCATGAAGCATGTGTTTGACACACTTTCTGTGGATTGTGATCTAGCAGTTTTATCTGGAGATAATGAAGGAGAGAAAGAGCATTTAGAAAATATACTGCCTAAGAATACCGCATTAGTGTTTAATCAGAAACCAGGCGATAAACTTAATTACATCAAAGAATTACAGAGTCATGGTAAGAAAGTCCTTATGATAGGCGATGGGCTAAATGATGCTGGTGCACTTGCTCAAAGTAATGTAGGACTGGTCATTTCAGAAAATGTAAATGTTTTTTCACCTGCTTGTGACGGTATAATCGATGCTACACGTTTTAAAGATATTACCACCTTTATAGATCTATCTCGTAAAGGGAAAAAGGTCATACAGTATGCCTTTATATTCTCGCTTATTTACAATCTAGTAGGCCTAGGGTTTGCCATTTCTGGACATCTAGCTCCTGTAGTTGCTGCTATTTTAATGCCGCTTAGTTCTATAAGTATAGTTGTATTTACTACTATTTACACCTATTTCTTAGGGAGAAAACTTAACCACAAAACAACAATTTAAGATGAAAAAGGAAGCTCTTCAACTCGATTTAGAATTAAACACTCTCAAGAATTTATACATGCAAAGTAATTGTACTGCGTGTGCAGTGATGCAACAGTATTTTAAAAGAGAATACCATAATGCACAAGCACAATTAAAGTCACTAGAGCAACAGTCTTTTACAAAGGAAGATGTGAAAGGTATCTCTATCAATACATTACAGCAGTCTACAGCCCTGTTAGGATTATACATAATGGTGTGATTTTTTACACACAATTAAATTCAAAAGCTGACATATGTCATCGTTTGTAAAAGGTTACCACGGTAATTTTACCACTTTATTAAACAACTATGAATATCATTTATATGCTTCTCGCAATAAGCGTTTGTGTCGCAGTTATCTTCTTTGTAGCCTTTATTCTATCGGTTAAAAAGGGGCAGTATGACGACACATACACACCGTCTGTGCGCATGCTTTTTGACGATGAGCTTATTAAGGAAAAGGGCACGGACAGCGCAAAATCAAATCAACCTATTTTATTGAAAGATCAACTCAAGTAACTATGGAATTACAAAAGTTTTATTACGATAACAAAATCGTACGCAATTTTATCATTGCTACAATGTTCTGGGGCGTTGTAGGAATGAGTGTAGGGCTGCTACTAGCCTTTATGTTTTTATTTCCTAACCTGACAGATGGTATCTCGTGGTTAAGTTTTGGTCGTTTACGTCCATTACATACTAATGCGGTCATATTTGCATTTGTAGGAAATGCCATTTTTGCTGGAGTTTATTATTCTAGTCAGCGTCTTCTTAAGGCAAGAATGTGGAAAGACTGGTTGAGTAAATTAAACTTTTGGGGTTGGCAGGCTATCATAGTAGGTGCTGCGATAACACTACCTCTAGGTTATACAACTTCAAAAGAATATGCAGAGTTAGAATGGCCATTTGATATAGCTATCGCTATTATTTGGGTTGCTTTTGGTGCTAACCTTATAGGTACTATTCTTAAAAGAAGACAGCGACATTTATATGTTGCGATATGGTTCTATCTAGGGACATTTGTTACCGTAGCAGTTTTACATATAGTTAATAGTATGGAAGTACCTGTAGGAGCTCTTAAGAGTTATTCTATGTATGCTGGTGTGCAAGATGCGCTGGTGCAATGGTGGTACGGACATAACGCGGTTGCCTTTTTTCTAACCACACCTTTCTTAGGTTTGATGTATTACTTTGTACCTAAAGCAGCAAATAGACCGGTGTATTCTTATAGATTATCTATAGTTCACTTCTGGTCATTGATCTTTATTTATATATGGGCAGGACCGCACCATTTACTATACTCTGCATTACCAGACTGGGCACAAAACCTAGGTGTTGCTTTTTCAATTATGTTGCTTGCTCCATCTTGGGGTGGTATGATTAACGGATTGTTAACCCTACGTGGTGCATGGGATAAAGTTCGTACAGATCCTGTTTTAAAATTTATGGTAGTAGCCATTACAGGATATGGTATGGCCACCTTTGAGGGACCTATGTTATCTCTTAAAAATGTAAATGCTATTGCTCACTTTAGTGACTGGGTTATCGCTCACGTGCATGTAGGAGCACTAGCGTGGAATGGTTTCTTAACCTTTGGTATGGTTTACTGGATGGTACCTAGATTATTTAAGACAAAGTTATGGTCTACAAAACTAGCCAATGCGCATTTCTGGATAGGAACATTAGGAATCATATTATACGCATTACCTATGTATGTGGCTGGTTTTCAACAAGCGTTAATGTGGAAAGAATTTAATCCAGATGGTAGATTAACCTACTCTTTCTTAGAAACACTTATAGAAATTATCCCTATGTACTGGATGCGTGCTATAGGAGGAACTATGTTTATTATAGGTGCTTTAACAGGTGTTTGCAACCTTATTATGACAGCTAGAGCTGGTTCTCAAGTAACTGATGAGCTTGCCGAAGCAGCAGCTCTTGAAAAAGTAACTAAGAACCGTACTAATAAAGAAGGATACCATACCTGGTTAGAAAGAAGACCAGTTAAATTAACCTTGTTTGCTACAGTAGCTATTCTTATAGGTGGTATGGTGCAAATTATTCCATCCTTAATGGTAGACGATTATATACCAGTAATCTCAAGTGTAAAACCATATACACCTCTAGAACTAGAAGGTCGTGATATATACATAAGAGAAGGTTGTGTAGGGTGTCACTCTCAAATGGTGCGTCCATTTAGAAGTGAAGTAGAGCGATATGGAGAATATGCTAAGGCAGGAGAATTTGTTTACGACCATCCATTTTTATGGGGTAGTAAACGTACCGGTCCAGATTTATTACGTGTAGGTGGTAAGTACAGTGATAACTGGCACTTAAATCACTTTTACGATCCGCAGAGTACGTCAGAGGGTTCTATAATGCCATCTTATAAATGGCTTATTCAAAATGAGCTGGATAAAAGTTCTACAGAAACTAAGATGGAAGCTATGGTGTCCTTAGGTGTGCCATATACTCAAGAAGAAATAGACCGCGCACAAGAATGGATGCTAGAACAAGGTATCGAGATAGAAAAAAATCTTTATAGTGATCCTGATTTTGCAAAAACCTATGAGGCAGATAAGAAGTATGCTCTAGATAATGGAGAAGAGTTTATAGAAATGCGCAACCGTGAATTGATCGCAATTATCGCATACCTACAACGCTTAGGAACAGATATTAAAGTTACAACTGCAGATGGTACTGCACTAAACATAAATCAATAAGTTATGTTGAAATTTATAAAAGGAAACCTAGAAAACATTGATGGAGTAGAGATCTATCCATTGATATCATTACTTATATTTTTCTTCTTTTTCATGGGATTATTCTGGTGGGTATTTACCGCAAAGAAATCACATATTGTAGAGGTAAGTAATATCCCGCTTAATGATGATACTATTAACCCTAATCAATTAAAATAATGAGAAATACAGCATCATATTTACGTGTATTAGGAGTAGCTATTTTGGGGTACTTATTCCTTGATTGGATAGGGACCACAGGAGAAGAATCTATATTTATAGAGCAACCATTATTATGGGCTATTCTAGGTGTTATTATACTGTTTTATATAGCAGGAGAAGCTTGTGTGACGACTTTACAAAGTATTTTATACCATAGTCTTAAACCAGAAGCTCAAGAAAAGTACGATGAGAATGCCGCTGTCGCAAAGGCAAATCAATTTAAATGGATTAAGGATAAATACAAAGCATCATTAGGAAGTAGAGATATAGAAGATGAGCACGAGATTATTCTAGACCATAACTATGATGGTATTCAAGAATTAGATAACAATTTACCGCCATGGTGGGTTTATGGATTCTATGCATCTATCATATTTGCAGTTATTTATCTGGTAAGATTTGAAGTCTTTAATGACTATAATCAAGAAGAAGAATATGAAACAGCTGTCGCTGCTGCAAAAATAGAAATAGAAGAATGGAAAAAAACCGCAAAAGATCTAGTAGATGTAAATACGGTTGTATTGCTTACCGATGCTGCAGACCTTAAAGCAGGTGAAGCCATTTTTGGAGAGAACTGTATCGCCTGTCACAAGATAGATGGTGGTGGTGGTATCGGTCCTAATCTTACCGATAAACACTGGATTCTAGGTGGCGGTATTAAAAATGTATTTAATACCATATCTGAAGGTGGTAGATCTGGAAAAGGAATGGTTTCTTGGAAAAAAGATTTAAAACCAGCACAAATGGCTCAAGTAGCTAGTTATGTCATCAATTTTCAAGGTACAACTCCTGCAGACCCTAAAGAGCCAGAAGGTGATTTATGGATAGACCCTAATGCGCCTGTAGAAACTCAACCAGAGGTAGAAGAGATCGTTCAGGACTCTATTATAGTAGTAGATATTAATAATTAAAAACAGTAAGATGCTTATTCTTAATGAAATGTCTGAAGCGCTAGCATCGAGTAAAGAACCTCTCATAAAACAGATTTATGAGAAAGCAGGAAAGAAACTGCTAGCGATAGGATTGCGTCGTGGAGTAGAATTACCAGAACATATTGCACAAGAAAAGGCAAAATTAATGGTAGTACAAGGAGAGATAGATTTTAATACGGCAACACACAGTTATCGTTTAGAACGTTTTGACTCTTTTGATATCCCTAAGGATATAAAACATTCTGTAGTAGGCGTTTTTGACGCTGTTTTTTTACTGCTACTAGGCGACTCAAAAGAGTTGACTGTTTTTTAAAAATAAATAAATCATCATGGCAGATCAAGGTCAAGAAAATTTTAGAGATACCATAGGCACGCTTAATGAAGAAGGTAAGCGTGCATGGGTATTCCCTAAAAAGCCCTCAGGTAAATGGTATGAGTATCGCAAGTATGTGAGTTATGCTTTATTACTTATTTTGTTCTCTGCGCCATTCATAAAAATCAATGGCAACCAGTTCATGATGTTCAATATTTTAGAACGTCGTTTTAATATATTCGGTTTTCCGTTTTGGCCTCAGGACTTTTACTTATTTGTAATCATGATGATTATAGGGGTAGTCTTTGTTATCTTTTTTACAGTAGCCTTTGGGCGTTTATTTTGTGGCTGGATATGTCCACAAACCATTTTTATGGAAATGGTTTTCAGACGTATCGAGTACTGGATAGATGGAGATAGAGGTAAGCAAATACGTCTTGCAAAAATGCCATGGAATGCTGAAAAAATCAGAAAAAGAGTTCTCAAATGGAGCATCTTTTTTATTATCTCGTTCTTAATAGCAAACATATTCTTAGCTTACTTAATCGGTAGTGATGAGCTTATTAGATACATTACAGACGGGCCGTCGCAACATGGAAGTACGCTCATTTCTTTAATGATTTTTACAGGAGTATTCTACTTCATTTTTGCCTGGTTTAGAGAGCAAGTATGTATTATAGTATGTCCTTATGGACGTTTACAGGGTGCTCTTCTTGATAATAAATCTATAATAGTTGCCTATGATCATAAACGTGGTGAGAAAGAAGAAGGTAGAGCAAAGTTTAAAAAGAAAGAAGATCGTCCAGCATCAGGAAAAGGTGACTGTATAGACTGTTCTGCATGTGTACATGTCTGTCCTACAGGAATAGATATACGTAATGGTACACAACTAGAATGTGTAAATTGTACAGCCTGTATAGATGCGTGTGACCACATGATGGAAGCTGTAGATCTACCTAAGGGTCTTATACGTTACACTAGTGAAGACAACATTGAAAAGGGTGAGAAATTTAAACTGACTCCTAGGCTTAAAGGGTATATAGTTGTTTTAGGAATTCTTACCGCCGTGTTAATAGGAATGCTATTTCTGCGCAATGATGTAGAGGCAAGTATTTTAAGATTACCAGGTCAGTTATATGAACATAAAGCAGATAATATTATTAGTAATGTCTATACCTATAAACTAGTAAATAAAACGGTAGAACCTATTGATAGTATCACCTTCCGTTTAAAATCTCATAAAGGAACAATTAAGCTGGTTTCTAACACGAGTGTAACTGTGCCAGAGGCAGGACTAACGCAAGGAACTCTTTTTATAGAAATTAATGCTAGTGCTATTAAGACTGATAAGGAGCGACTAGAAATAGAAATTATGAGTGGTGATCAAGTAATAGAAACTACTACTACAGCCTTTTTAGGACCACGTAGTTATAATTAATACCGCTTTCGCGAAAGCGTAACAAACATCTAACTATGAGTGCAGAAAAAAAGAATTGCTGTCAGGGTTGTAAAAAAGGGCAACCAGGTTTAAATCAAAGTTGCCAGGCAAAATTAATGATGGAAAAACTGGCCAATAAATCTATTGCTACAGAAAAGAAAGCAGTAGTTAAATAATTAATAGCCGCCGACTAAATCGGATTAAGGAGATGAAATGGAATTGGGGAACAGGAATAGTAGTAGGTATGTCTTGCTTTATAGGCTTTATACTATACTTTGTAATCACCATGATTACAGACCAGCGATATAGTCATGACCTAGTAACAGAAGAATACTATGAGAAAGAAATGTACTATCAAAATGAGATAGATGCAGAGACAAATGCAAATAACCTCTCTGAGAAAATAGTAAGTAAAAGAACTGAAAACGGATGGATGATTACTTTTCCATCGCAGCTAAACGTAGAGAAAATTAAAGGTAAAATGTTCCTTTATAGACCGTCTAATCAAGTATTGGATTTTGAGACTAAACTTTCACTATCTGATCATAATTTGCTCATACCTGACAATAAAATGATAGGCGGTCGCTGGAATATTACTATAGACTGGACGTATGATGGGCAGTCTTACATGTATAAAGAAGAAATACTTTATTAAGAATGTTGTGGTCTGCGCTCATATTTGGTTTACTGGGTAGTTTTCACTGTGTGGGAATGTGCGGTCCTATTGCATTTTTATTGCCATTAGATCGCAAGAGTAAGAGTAAACGCTTTTTCCAGTTATTGGGTTATCATGGAGGTAGGTTGTTTACCTATGGCTTTTTAGGTTTTGT
Organism: Nonlabens sp. Asnod2-A12; assembly: GCF_045063745.1. Lineage (NCBI taxonomy): Bacteria > Pseudomonadati > Bacteroidota > Flavobacteriia > Flavobacteriales > Flavobacteriaceae > Nonlabens > Nonlabens sp. Asnod2-A12. The sequence continues at coordinate 2,393,603 of NZ_JBEFOB010000003.1, forward strand.
ATTTGGTTTTTTAGGTAAAAGCATGCACCTTTTTGGTATACAACAGCAGCTATCTATCATTATAGGTGTCGCGATGATTATAGTGGTTTTGATACCTACTAAGATATTTAATAAATACAACTTTTCTAGACCTATATATGCTCTAGTAGGAAGGGTGAAAAGTGCGATGGGAAAAGAACTTAAAAAGAAAGATCCAGGTACTTTTTTCACTATGGGTTTTCTTAATGGTTTATTGCCTTGTGGTTTAGTCTATATGGCAGTTTTCGGTTCTTTAGCTTCTGGTAGTGCTGGATATGGCGCTTTATACATGGTTCTTTTTGGGCTAGGGACAGTGCCTTTAATGACTACCGCGATATACCTAGGTAATTTTTTAAAGGGACAGGCAAAACAAAAGGTATTAAAGCTGATACCTGTTTTTGTAATAATAATAGGATTACTATTTATAGTAAGAGGTCTGGGATTAGGTATTAAATACATATCACCATCAGAATCTGTTGCTATGGAAACGATATCGGCAAACCAGAGTTGTCATTAACTAATAAATTAAATTATATGAAAGCAATTTTTTTACCTCTTGTAAATTGGGGAATGGGTACTGTTATAATAGGTGTGTTTGCCGTGGTTTGTATAGCGCTAGTGTTAGTAGTCTATAGTCTAGCAAACGGTGATAAAAAAAGTACTGATACAGAGAAGTAGACCTCTAATGTTTGTTCTTTCTAGATAACAAAAAAGGAAAGCCGCAGGCTTTCCTTTTTTTAGTTAAAACTTAAATGTCAATCTATACCGTCATAGAAAATAATTGAGTATCTGGTTTTTTACGTTGCAATCTCATGTCAAAGGGTAGACAAACATTACGCACATAGGCTCTTCCTTTTTCGGTAATTTGAATCTTATGAGCATGAGTAATTACTAGACCATCTTTCTCTAGTTCTAATAGTTTTACAAGTACGTCAGGTAGTTCTTTAAAGAACATAGTATCATCTTGCCATGAGGTCTCAAATTTGCACATAAGATTAAGAATATGCTTTCTTATGATAAGATCTTCCTTATTTAAGATATGACCTCTAAATACTGGTAGCGTTCCTTCTTCTACAAGTGTCTGGTATTCTTCAATGTTTTTTACATTTTGAGCAAAACTGTACCAGCTATCACTAATAGAAGACACGCCTAGACCTATCATTAATTGTGTTTTACTATCACTGTATCCCATGAAGTTTCTGTGTATGGTACCAGTTTCTTGTGCAGTATATAAGCTATCTGTAGCTAGTGCAAAATGATCCATTCCTATCTCTATATAGCCAGCGCTAGTAAGCATTTTTTTACCTAACTCGTACTGTTTACGTTTTTGTACGGCTGTAGGCAAGTCAGAGTCTTTAAAACCTCTCTGTCCGTTTCCTTTTATCCAGGGCACGTGTGCATAACTATAATAAGCAATACGGTCAGGACGCAATTCTATAGTCTTGTTAATGGTATGAATAACATGATCTATAGTCTGAAATGGTAAACCATAAATAATATCGTGTCCTACAGATTTAAAACCTGCATCTCTAGCCATTACCGTAGCTTTCTCCACATTTTCAAAAGGCTGTATGCGATTAATTGCTTTTTGTACAGTAGGGTTGTAATCTTGCACGCCGTAGCATACTCTGGTAAAGTCATTTTGAGCTAGTGTTTCCAGATGTTTCTTAGTCGTGTTGTTAGGATGTCCTTCAAAACTGAATTCGCATTCTTGAGCTTTTACAGCTACTGAAAATATTCCCTTTATCAATTGATCTAAATGCTCTGGTGAGAAGAATGTAGGTGTACCACCACCTAAATGTATTTGTTTTATAACTGGTTGTTCTTCAAAGAGATTTATATAAAGATCAAGTTCTTTTAAAACAGATTTTATATAAGGTATCTCAACGCTATGATTTTTTGTAATGCGTTTATTGCATCCACAAAATGTACACATGTTCTCGCAAAAAGGTAAATGAATATAAAGACTTATACCTTCTGTGCTATTACTTTCTTTAAAACTTTTTACTAGAGTTTGTTTCCATAAATCTATAGAGAAGTTGCTAGCGTCCCAATATGGAACTGTAGGATAGCTGGTATATCTAGGTCCTGCAACATTGTATTTTGAAGTTAAACTACACATAATCTCAATTTTGAGTCAAAAGTATAATTACTCCTCTTGCACAACGATGACTTTTGTCAGCTTATAAGGCATGATTTCTCAAAAAGGGTATTTATTGTGGTATTGCCGCAATCAATTTTTTAGTATAATCACTTTGCGGATTTTCATAAAGAGCATCTGCCTCGTTTCTTTCTTCTATTTTACCTTTGTTCATTACAATAACCTGATCGCAAAAGTATTTAACTACCGCAAGGTCATGGGAAATGAATAAATAAGAGAATCCAAAATCTGCTTTAAACTCATTTAAAAGATTTAAAACCTGTGCTTGTACAGAAATGTCGAGAGCACTTACACTTTCATCACATACGATTAACTTAGGTTCTAAGGCTACTGTTCTTGCTATACCTATGCGCTGTCTCTGGCCACCACTAAATTCATGTGGATACCTGTTGTAATGCTCTTCAGTTAACCCTACTCGTTTTAATAAAGTAAGTACCTTTTCTTTTCTATGAGCATGATTATCTCCTATACCATGCCATTTCATAGGCTCAATAATAGCTTGCCCTACAGTAAGTCGTGGGTTTAATGAAGCAAAAGGATCTTGAAAGATAATCTGAATCTCTTTTCTCAACTCGCGCATTGCTTTGCCTGTAAGATGTGTAATGTCTCTATTGCGATAGATAATTTTACCGCTGGTCACATCTTTCAAACGTAAAATCAGGTTGCCTAGAGTGCTTTTTCCACAACCACTTTCTCCTACTAGTCCTAGACTCTCACCAGGATATAGATTAAGACTGACACCATCTACTGCTCTAAAATAGGTTTGCTTTTTAAAAAGCTTTTTCTTGAGTGGGTAATCTTTTACTATGTCAACTAGCTGTAATAAAGGGTCTTGGTTATAAATATTTTTATGTGTAGCTGCTCGTTGCGATGGAGTGATCAAATCTCCGTCTACCGTATGTTGCATAAAATCACTTATGGTCGGTAGTTTTTTAACGCGCTCTGTAGTACTAGGTCTGGATGCGATAAGTGCCTTGGTATATGTTTCTTTAGGAGTTTCAAAAATAGTTTTACTTGTTCCTTGCTCTACTATTTTACCTTGATACATAACCAGTATCCTATCAGCAATAGCACGTACTAATGATAGATCGTGTGATATAAAGAGAATACTCATCCCGTATTCTTGTTGCAATTCTTTGAGTAATAAAATAATCTCTTTTTGCACGGTTACATCTAGTGCAGTAGTAGGCTCGTCTGCAATTAACAATGCAGGCTTGCACGCAATTGCCATAGCAATCATAACGCGTTGCATCTGTCCACCACTTATTTCATGTGGGTATTTTGAAAACGTTATTTCTGGAGTAGGTAGTTTTACCTTTTTAAAAAGCTCTAAAACTTCTTTTCTAGCACTCGATGTATCAATTTTTTGATGTTGTTGTAGTATCTCTATGACTTGCTGTCCACAGGTTATAGTAGGGTTAAGAGAACTCATAGGTTCTTGAAAGATCATGCTTATCTCGCTTCCGCGAAAGCGAGACCATTCTCCATCATTTAATAGTAATAAATCCTTGCCCAACAAAGAAAGTTCTTGAGCTGTTATTTGTGCTGTGGCATTAGGTAGTAAACCCATAAGTGCCTTGCTAGTGACAGATTTACCACTGCCAGATTCTCCAACTACGGCAAGTATCTCGTTTTTAAATATGTCAAAATTGATATCATGTAACACCTTAACGTTCTCTTTTCCATTTGAAAAGCTAACGTTAAGATCCTTTATGGATGCTACGGTATTATTTTGAGATGATTTGCTCATCTGTAAGTATAGATTCTTTACGCAATTTGAGAACTATTTGCGCTACTGCAACTACATCCTTCTCACAATAGTTTGCTATGCGTTGCACGTCATTTTCTAAATAGAATACATCCCGTACTTGTGATCCATCTATGTCATCCTTAGGCGATGGAATACCTAGAATACGCGTTAATAATTTTAAACTAGTGTAGTGTTTATAATCGCCAAATTTCCATAACTCCATGGTGTCTATGTGTGGCACTTCCCAGGGCTTTTTACCGAATAGGTTCAGCTTTTCTGGAATCTCAACACCTGTAATAATCATTCTTCTTGCAATGTAAGGGAAATCAAATTCCTTACCATTGTGCGCACACAGCAGATTGTTTCTACTAGAAAAATGTTCTTTTAAAAGACTGGAGAATTCTTCTAACAGTTCTTTTTCTTCACCGACAAAACTGCGAGTCCTAAATTGTTTTTTATCTCGGTTAACAAAATAACCTACAGATATACATACTATTTTACCAAATTCTGCCCAAATACCAGCGCGATCATAAAACTCTGCCGGAGAGAATTCTTCTTTGCGCTGGTATTTAGTTTTATCAGCATATAGATGTTGGTCTATAGGATCTAATAAATCAAAACTCTCCTGTTGAGGTACGGTCTCAATATCTAGAAATAAAATATTTTCTAATGAAAGTTTTGCTATCATAATTTACATGTCAAATTCTCTAGAGTCGTCATCTTCACTACCACCTAAAGGAGAGCTGTTCTGAGTCTTTTCATACTCATCACAATCGGTCTCAATAGAGAGGTCTTCTGGTTTTTTGAAAGGCGCTTTAGAAACATCGATGGTCTCGTCTGCATAAAGGCGTTTCATATAACTACCCCATATAGGTAATGCCATGGTAGCACCCTGACCGTATTTAGTAGATTTAAAGTGAATAGATTTACCATCTCCACCTACCCAAACACCAGTTACTAGGTTAGGAACCATTCCCATAAACCATCCATCAGAATTGTTTTGAGTCGTTCCTGTTTTACCAGCAATGTCGTTTTTAAAATCATATGGATAATCTGTGATCACCTCTTTATAGAAACTGTTTTTAGTTGCCCAGCTACCTCTTAATTTTGCCCCACTACCTATTCTAGTTACACCTTCCATAAGATTTACCGTAACATAGGCTGTTTCAGGATTCATTACATCTTTACTCTCTGGCATGTATTGATAAAGAATTGTACCGTTCTTATCTTCTATGCTCGTTACTAGAACTGGTTTATTATAAATTCCACCATTTGCATAAACACCATAAGCACCTACCATTTCATACAGGTTTACATCTGCAGTACCTAATGCTAGAGAAGGGACAACGTCCATACCGTCTGTATTTATACCTAGTTGTGCTGCGCGATCTAGTACAGCCTGTGGGCCTACTTCATCCATAAGTCTAGCAGAGATTGTATTCTTTGATTTTGCTAGTGCTTCTTTTAACGTCATCATGTTACCATAATCACCGTTAGAATCCTTAGGTGTCCAGTCTTTTGTATTACCATGTTTACCTGCAGGTATGGTGTACTCTCCATCAGATAATGTTTTACATGGACTATAATGTAAAAGATCAATTGCCGTAGAATATAAGAATGGTTTAAAAGTAGAACCAGCCTGGTGTGTACCTTGCTCTACGTTATCATATTTAAAATGTTTGTGATTAATACCACCTACCCACGCTTTTACATGACCTGTTTGTGGTTCTAATGACATAAGACCTGTATGTAAAAACTTCTTGTAGTAACGTATGGAATCCATAGGAGTCATTACAGTATCACGCTCGCGGCCTTTTGCTTTCCAGTCAAAGATGGTCATGTCTGTCTTTTCATTGAAGCTTTTGATAATGTCTTTTTCGGCAATACCTTTTTTCTTCATTTCTCTCCATCTTTCCGACCTTTTCATAGCAGACTGTAATCTGATTTCTATTTGGTTATCTGTAAGATCTGTAAAAGGTGCTGTCTTGTTACGTGTCTGTTGATGGTCAAACTCTTTCTGTAAACGTTCCATGTGTGCATAAACAGCTTCTTCGGCCATTTTTTGCATGCGGTGATCTATGGTCACGTTAATCTTTAATCCGTCGTTGTAGAGGTTAAAAGGCTTGTCAGTTTCTGGATTAATGTTATCCTTTGCCCAGGTTTTTAACCAGTCACGTAAATGTTCACGGAAATAAGTTCCCATACCATCATTATGTCCTTCTGGATTGTAGTCTAAAACGATAGGTAAGGCTGTAAGACTATCTTTTACCTCTTCTGTCATTTTACCATTACGTACCATCTGGAAAAACACCTGATTACGACGGTTAAAAGATTTTTCTTTTGAGATTTCTCTATGCGGATTAAACTGTCTAGGATTTTTAAGCATAGCTACTAAAACCGCACTTTCTGAAACAGTAAGATCAATAGGTTCTTTACCAAAATAGATGTTAGCCGCACTACGTATACCTATAGCTTGCTTTAAGAAATCAAACTCATTAAGGTATTGAGTAATAATTTCTTCTTTAGTATATTGTTTCTCTAGTCTAGAGGTGATTATCCACTCGCGTAATTTTTGGATCAATCGTTCTAGCTTGTTGCTACTAGCTTGTTCTGTAAAATAGAGTTTTGCCAGTTGTTGTGTTATGGTACTTGCACCACCTTTACTACCTAAAAAGGCCGCGGCTCTAGCAGTTCCATAACCGTCTATACCACTGTGATCCCAGAAACGCTCGTCTTCTGTTGAGACTAGTGCGTCTATAAGGTTTTGAGGTAAATCGTCAAATTTTACAGGTTTACGGTTATCGTTATAAAAACTACCTAATGTTTTACCATCTACAGTTACTATCTCGGTAGCTAGTTCTGTTTGTGGGTTTTCTAGGGCTGTGTGATCTGGTAAATCACCGAATACTTCCCATGCTGCTAGTAAGAACATAAGGACTACAAGCCCTATTCCTACTGCATAAATTTTCCAGAAAAGAGAAATGTTCTTTTTCTTGTCTGTTTTTTCTTGGGCTATTTGTGCTTTAGTTGCTGCCATCTTGCACTTGTTTTTCTATACTATATCCTACTTCAAGAATCCCTTTTAATTGGGTGTCTCCTTTTACTTCTCCTGTTTTTCTCATTGCGTGTTTAAGTGCTAGTTGGTATGTTCCGCTTTCGCGAAAGCGTACCCCTTCACGTAACCATAATTTATTTTCATAGATGTCATTTGATCCTGTGCCTAAAAAACTACCATCTGGTGCCGCCATTTCATACTGTAATGTATCTGTAACGATTTTTCCATGAGGAAATTTTATCTGTGAGATCAACCAGAGGTTATTATACTCATATTCATGCGTGTTGCGCAGGTTCAAATATAGATTATAGACCGTAGTTGTGTCTTGCGGTGTAATGTTAAAAGTTGCTGTATCATTAATGTCCCATCCAGAAGGTGGTAGACTTTCATAATTTGCGTCTACTAACAAGTCGTCACAAGAGACTATCGTTAATGTTATTAAAATGCATATTAATACTCTCACTAATCTTCTTTTTTAGGCGGTTTACTATCGTTGTTTTTGTTACGATTACGGCTTTTATTACGGTTATTTCTAGGCTTATTAGGCTTTGTTTCACTTGTGGCATTGTTACTTGCCGGTTTTGGTTTATTAGTGTTTCTATTTGCGCTAGCAGGTTTTTTAGTGTTAGGCTTGTTGTTGTTGTTGTTGTTGTTGTTGTTGTTGTTGTTGTTGTTGTTGTTGTTGTTGTTGTTAGTTTTAGCCTTAGGTGTTCGGTTGTTTTGTTTAGGTCTAGGTTTACGAGCAGGCTGTCCTTCTTTAGGTGAAGCAGCAGTTGCTGTCGTTGTTTTATTTTGAGGCTTTGCAGGTCTACGTTTCTTGTTGCGTTTGTTGCGAGATTTTGATTTTGACTTAGGTTGATCAAAACGTGTTAAACTATCCTGACCTACTACGTTTTCAAAACTAACTTCTTCCTCTACTATTAATTCGCTCGCATATTCTTCAATGCTAGCAACTGTTTCTTTAGCCTTGTTTTTTGATACTATTTCATGAACTTGCTCTGTAGTAAGAGTGTGCCAGCTCATCCAGTCACCTTCATAACAATACCACATTAAGCCTTTAAATATGTCTACTTTTTGACATACGGCGGTTCCTTTTTCGGTATAAAGTTTTTGATTTTGTTTAGGAAACGTACTTAGTGCGTCCATGTAAGAATCCAGCTCGTAATTAAGACAGCATTTTAATTTTCCACACTGTCCCGCTAGTTTCTGTGGGTTTAATGATAAGTTTTGATAACGAGCAGCACCTGTAGTTACAGATCTAAAATCTGTTAACCATGTACTACAACACAATTCACGACCACACGATCCTATACCGCCTAAACGAGCAGCTTCCTGACGCAGACCTATCTGACGCATTTCTATTCTAGTCTTGAATTCTGAAGCGTATTCTCTAATTAATTCTCTGAAATCTACGCGATCATCGGCAGTGTAGTAGAAGGTTGCTTTAGAACCATCACCTTGAAATTCTATGTCAGAGATCTTCATTTTAAGTTGAAGACGTATCGCTATCTGTCTAGCGCGTACTTTCATAGGTTCTTCTTTCTCGCGAGCAGTCACCCATTTTTCCACATCTTTTTCATTTGCGATGCGGTAAACTTTTGGAATTTCTCCATTTATTTTAATGCGTTTGCGTTTCATTTGTACACGCACTAACTCACCAGTTATGGTTACTATTCCTATATCGTGACCACTTTGAGTCTCGGTAGCAACTATGTCGCCTATTTTAAGCTGAAGACCTTCTGAATTATGAAAGAATTCTTTTCTGCTATTTTTAAAACGTACTTCCACATATGGGAAAGCTTTTTGACCATCGGGCAGCTCCATGTTTGCTAGCCAGTCAAAAACCGTTAATTTATTACATCCACTTGTACCACAGGTTCCATGATTTTTACATCCACCAGGCGTACCACCACCAGTTCCACAACTATTACAGCTCATTCTTGTATTCTCTATATATTGAAATTGAAACGATTAACTCGCACAATTGATTTCTTTACTCGAATCGTAAATATAACAATTAAAAGTGTGGGATATTGTTAGTAGTCGGGCGTAAAATCTAGAAGAAGAAGGAGAGAAGATTACTACAGGTGTTAAAATGAAAAATCCCAACCATTGCTGATTGGGATTTTTGCTCCTCCTCTTGGGCTCGAACCAAGGACCCTCTGATTAACAGTCAGATGCTCTAACCAACTGAGCTAAGGAGGACTGTGATATACACAAACTCAAGCTATTTGCTTAAGCGATGGCAAATTTAGTATGTTTTTTATATTTGACAAACTTTTAAACTAAAAAATTTGATATTTTTTAAAACTTTTATCCAAACAGTGCCTTAAAGAGGTCATTTCCATTTGCATAGAGCATTAAAGAAAGTAAAATAACGATACCTATAATTTGCGCTTTTTCTAAAAACTTGTCTCCAGGCTTGCGTCCAGTGATAATTTCATACAGTAAAAACATCACGTGACCACCGTCTAAAGCTGGAATAGGTAGTATGTTCATGATAGCGAGAATAAAAGATATAAACGCTGTCGTGCCCCAAAAAGCCGACCAATCAAATGTGTCCGGATATAATTTTGCAATAGTTCCAAAACCACCTAGCTGGCTCGCTCCTTTTTTAGTGAAAACATATTTAAACTGCACAACGTAATCGTGCATGGTCATGTAACCTTTTGAAATACCAGCAGAAATACTTTCACTGAATGAATACTTCTTTCTTGTTACAGATGCATAGTCCTTGTCTGTAGAAGGTTTAGTGAATCCTAGAATTTTAGGTTCTTCAACAGTTTTGGTAAAAAAGATAAAGCTCTTAACTTCTTTAGTTGTGAAGACTACTTCTTTGTCATAAGTTTTACCTTCATATTCCCATACTACATGAAAAGGTTCATGATTCTTTACTTTGTGGTTTATTGCATAGGTATAATCTGTGTTATAATTGATAGGGAATCCAGCAACAGATTTAATCGTTGCTCCAGTTTTTATACCTATACTATCTGCTTTTGTGCCTGCAGCAACTTCACCTACTTTAAATGGGTATCTCGCTTCTAAAGAACTAGGGACTCCTGCTTGAAACATCCTGCTACCTATATCTTCAGGAATAGTAACATCTACTTTTTTACCATCTCTTATTACAGTAACGGTAGAGATGTCTCTAAAAATAAGCATATGGTTAAATGATGGAGCATATTCTATAGTGTCATTGTCTGCAAGAAGTACTTTATCACCTTGTTTAAAACCTATATCTTCTAGTGTTTCTGGAAAACCAAAACCGTATTTATAATCTTCACCTTGCGCTTCATTTGTACCGTTAAAAGCTATTAAACAGATGTATATAACAAAACCAACTACCACATTTACAAATACACCACCTAACATGATAATTAATCGTTGCCATGCTGGCTTAGATCTAAATTCCCACTCTTTAGGCTCCTGAGCCATTTGCTCCTTGTCCATGCTTTCATCTATCATTCCTGATATTTTCACATAACCACCTAGAGGTAACCAGCCTATCCCATAAACAGTTTCTCCTATTTTCTTTTTAAATAGAGAATATTTGATGTCAAAGAATAAGTAAAATTTTTCTACTCGTGTTTTAAATAGTCTAGCAGGTATAAAGTGTCCCAACTCGTGTAAAACGATAAGAAGGGAAAGACTCATTAAAAAGTTTATAATAAGAACAACCGTAGGGTGCATATAATTTTAATTTTAGACCAGCAAAAATAGGTCATTCATAACAGTCCACATAATGCAGTTATAGATTTAGCGTACAAGTAGTTTCTCTATGGTTGTACCTCTTTCTGTAGTTAGATTTAGAAAATATATCCCACTGTTTTGTGGCGCTTTAAAAGTGAGAGAAGGATTATTAAGCAGCTGTTTTTTATAATCGATAATCATTCTTCCATGTAGATCATAGATTTTAAGGGCTGTAAAATCTTCTTGAATGCCTATAATTTGAAAGGTGGAAGAAGTTGGGTTGGGGTAGAGTTGGTATTCCGCTTTCGCGAAAGCGGTATCTAAACCTAGTGTAGCAGTATTGTTCTTACTTATGGTATCAACATCTGGATCTATTTCTATAGAACTAACCACAAATGGTACGCGTATTCTCTTATTTTGAGTCAGACTATTGACCAGAATGGTGTCCCATTGTACTTCTCCGGCGGCACCTATTATTTTAATAGGCAACTGCATTTCAAATAGACTTACGGAAGGATGAGTAGGTGTTTGAATGTAATTTATAGAGATACCATTCGGTATATCTATCCAGTTTATGTTGTGCTGTGGGTAGCCCTCGCCATAAATCCAATCGTTGAAAAATTCGTCTAGATTTTGTCCACTAGTTGTTTCTGCTATTGATTTAAATTGTGGGGTTTTGGCATAGTTGTAAGCGAGTTGCGTGTCGTTAAGATAATTTTGGAGTGTTTGTTCAAAATCAGCATCACCTAATTTTTTGCGTAGCATGTGTAAAACCATACCGCCTTTATTATAAGATAAGTTACCATTAAAAACACGGCCTACACTTAAGGTATCTGTCGCTGGCACATAAACACTGCCGTCCAAGTCTGTAGTTGCTCTATTGTTTGCATTAACGCGCCATGATTTAAACGCGTCGTTACCATCTAGATGCTCTACCGTCATTCCTGTAGAGTAAGTGGCAAAACTTTCATTGAGCCATATGTCTTGCCAGCTGCCACAGGTTACTTTATTACCAAACCACTGGTGGGCTAGTTCGTGAGCGATTAAACCACGACTAAAGTTACCCATAAAACTAATAGTCGTATGCTCCATACCACCACCCCAACCGAATTGTGCATGCCCATATTTTTCATCTCTAAAAGGGTAAGGACCAAAGGTGTTTTCAAAAAAGTTCATAATAGGAACCGTCACTGCGGTGCTCGATTGTGCGCTGACTAGATTTTCTGGATACACATAGTTATCTATAGGAAAAGCCGTTGCACCGCTGCCTACCATCTCGGTATATTTAGAATAATTTGTTACTGCGATAGCTATTAAATAGGCAGGTATAGGGTGATTGTGTTGCCATTTAAAAGTTTTACCTGTAGGCGTTATATTTTCTGAAGTCATAAGACCATTAGAAATACCAGTGTTGCCGGTCGGTACATTTAAAATTACATCTGTCTGGTCTATTTTATCATTAAGATCTTGCTTACATGGCCACCATGCTTTTGCTCCATAAGGCTCAGAAAGTGTCCATATAATACCGGCGTTATTATGCGTAGTCTGTGCAAAACTACCGAAACCGCTTGCTATAGGATTGCCGCTGTAAGTAACACTTAGACTATCTAAAACACTGTTGTTTTGAATCGCAGGAAGATCAATTACTAGTTCATCATTGCCATTATTTATAAAATTAAGCGCAGTACCTCGTTGAGTTACCTGACTTACAACCATATTAGACGCTAGATCAAAAACGACCTGATCCATATCACCTACCGCAGTAAAATGTGACGTTACTGTACCAGAAATTACAGCAACATCTGGATCTACGTCTAGTTCTAGTCGTACATATTTAAGATCGTAATTTGCGGTAAGTCCATTTACTACCCTATTTCCTGAGTTAAATAATGTAGATTTTAAAAGACAAGCATCTACGCCTTCTTGAGATGTAGTGATTTGTGCTTGTGACTGTTCCGCTTTCGCGAAAGCGAGAACTAAAACGATCAAATACATTATTTTAAAATTCTTCATCAAGTTGGAATTTCTAGTAAGGAAAGTTGTTAAACAGTCATCAATAGGATTATTAGGTTGTAATTTTGTAAAAAAGTATCACAAATGCTTCAATTTCTTAGTAAAAATAAATGGCGCATCTTATTTATGGCTATTTTATGTGGTGGAATAATGGCCTCTTTTCAATACGCCTTAACACCAGATAAGACCTTACCTATATTACAGCCAGATAAATTTGATCCTACTCTGGTAGATGATTCTATGCTTTTTGTAAAGAAGTATCACAAGATAGCTCCTTTTCAATTAGTGAATCAGAATGGTGATACCATTACAGATAAGGATTATGATAATAAAATTTATGTAGCAGATTTTTTCTTTACTACCTGTCCTACTATTTGTCCTGTGATGACTAAGAACATGACGCTAGTACAAGAAGAATTTAAGAACGATCCTGATGTGATGATTCTTTCTCACAGTGTAACTCCAGAAATAGACAGTGTAGAGGTTCTTAAAAAGTATGCTGTTAAAAAAGGAGTTATGGATTCTAAATGGAATCTCGTTACTGGTGATCGCAAGCAAATTTATAATCTAGCTCGTAAATCTTACCTGGCTGCCAAGGAGAATAAATACGGTGGTGACTATGCGCTTATCCATACAGAGAACTTTCTTCTAATAGATAAAGAAGGTAGATTAAGAGGTCGCTCTTATGACGGTACGAGTGAAGAAGATGTATTAAAACTTATTGAAGACATCTATATTTTAAAAAGTACGTATGTTAAAGATCGTTAATTATCTTTAAAAAGTGCGTTTAATCGTATTTTTAGTTTTCCTACAAAGATGTTTTAAGTGATTAGGTTAGGGTATTGCTATTTTTGCAGTAATTATAACAATAGTTACTATGAAAAAAATATTATTATCTCTAGTGCTTTTATTTACAGTGAGCACTGCAATTGCCCAAACTGAGGCCGAATTAAAGGCATTGAAAAAGGTAAAACAAGATTCAATTGCTCAAATTCAATCTAGAGTAAATGCTATTCAAGGAAAAATAGATGCTCTTCCAGGATGGAAAAAAGGTGCTTTTGGTACTTTGGGTGTTAACCTATCTAGTTTTGATAACTGGTACTCTCAAGGTAGTGCAAACGTATCTGCTGGAAATATAGGTCTTACTGCAAACGCATTTGCAAACTTAAAGCAACCTAAATACTTCTGGAGAAATTCATTAAACATCAACCTAGGTTGGGTAAAATTTGACGATAAAGATGATCCTACTGATGATGATAGTTTCCAAGAGGCAACAGATGTTTTTAACATCTCTTCTCTTTATGGTTATAAATTAACTGAGAAAATTGCTGTATCAACACTAGCTGAATACCGTACTACTATCTTAAGTAACTTTAATGACCCAGGTTACCTAGACGTAGGTGTAGGTGCAACATGGACTCCTACAGATAATCTTGTAGTAGTGGTACACCCATTAAACTACAACTTTGTGTTTGCTAAGAATGACGCAGTTTTTGAATCTTCTCTAGGTGCAAAAGTAGTTGCAGATTATACTCGTAGTATTGGTAAAGTAAGTTTTAAATCTAATTTATCTGCTTTCTATAGCTATGAAGACAGCGACCTTTCTAATTATACTTGGATCAACTCATTCGGTTACACATTATGGAAAAACATAGGTGTAGGTTTTGAATTTGGATTAAGAGGTAATAAGCAAGAAGCTTTAAACTTTGCTAACGATAACCTAGCGGTAGGTGCTACTCCATTAGATTTTGATACAGTAGATAACAAGTTACAGTCTTACTACTTAGTAGGTCTTAACTACAAGTTCTAAAACAATATATTTCATTTACTTAAAAAGGCTTTCCATTTCTGGAAAGCCTTTTTTATTTTGAATAGGATTTATAGTTATTTATAAACCTACTTCTTTTTTAGTTGTACGATTCTGTTCTTCTGGAGTCGTTATTTCATTATTTTCTAGTCTAAAGTTACCAAAGTTATAAGTGAAGCCCACGCTTATGGTTCTAGTTTCTGGTAGTGCTAGGTAATAATTGTCTTGGTTTAAATAACGTGTAGTAAGTCTTTGATTTTGGGTTTTAAAGATGTCGTTAACTGCAAGAGTTAATTGCGCTCTTCTATTCCATAAACTTTTATTAAAACTGATGCTAGTCGGGAATGAGCCACCCCATTCATAGGTACCGAATAGAAGACTGGAGATATAAGACGCTTCTATGTCCATGGATAAAGTTCTATTATCTGCTAGATTGATTCTATTAAAAGAACTTAAATATAAACCTGTGGTAGACGTTTTCACATCCACATTTCCAGATTGTACTGCTCTAGTTTCATTTTCCATATAGAACAAGCTACTGCTTAGTCCTGTATACCAGCTGTCATTTATGTATCTATAGGTTGCTGCATCTATACTATACTGCAATTCATAATTTAGATTTATGCTTTGCGAGTTTAACTGGTTATTACTGTTATTTTGAAAAGGCACCTCACTCAGCACATCTTTTGTGTATAGAAAATAAGCATCTACAAACCACGTGTTTTTATGATTCCAGCTTAAAGTATATTTATTATTAAAAGCAGGCTGTAGATTTGGGTTTCCTGTGCTGAAGTTAAAGTCATTTATAAAAGAGCTAAAAGGATTTAAGTCAGCATATCTAGGTCTGTCTATGGTTCTTTTATAACTTAGGGTATAGGAGTTATTCTCATTTGCCTGATTAGTTATAGCTAGATTAGGGAAAAACTCTAGGTATTCCTGTGTGTTAACCTGTCCTAGAGATTGAGAATCGCCTTCTACGTCTGTCTGTTCTGCACGCAATCCAGCTGCAATAGACCATTTCTCCCAATTACGCTCTATTTGTGCATATGCAGCATAAATGCTCTCGTCATATAAAAACAAATCAGAGAAGGCTGGGTTAAGTGTACTGCCACTATCAGTGTCAAAAAAGTTCTGTGAACTTGTAGATGTTACATTAGAAAATTTAAGTCCTGAACTTAACTGGTAGTTACCTATACTCGTGTTGTAATCTAATTTTGCGGTGTAGATATCTATTTCTTGAAAAGCATCTGTTAAAAAACTATTAGTACCTGTAGTAGTCTGGCTAGTATCAAAGAAAGTCGAAGTAAGGTTTTGTACCTGATCACTATCGGTAAAGATGTAATTACCTTCTAGGTTTAATGTTGCACCTTTATCATTAAGAACATGTTGCCATTGTGCATTTACAAAACCGTTAGTTCTGTTTTTCTCAAAATCAGAATCGGTATTAAAGCCAGAAAAAGTAGTGGCGCCTTCTTGTAAGATAAAAGTTTCATTTTGATAACTGGCATCATTATTTTCATTACTGCTGTAATTACCAGAAAAGCTCAATGAATTTTTTTCATTTACTGTTATGTCTACGATCGTATTAAAATTATGAGAGGCACTGCGTTCTATTTTTTCTAACTCAGTAAAACGTCTTTCAGACCTACTTCCATCAGGATTAAAGAAACCTATTTGTGAGTCGTCAAATTTAAAATCCTTCCTAGGGTTGTAGTTGTAGTTAGCATAAACATTTAACCAGTTATTCTTATAGAAGTGAGAGGTTCCTATCTGGTATTTAGTAAAAGTACCTTGAGTCCATTTTCCACTTACGTTTCCTTTATAGCCTAGAGAGATACCTTTTGAGGTGTTGATATTAATGACGGCAACACCTTCTGCATCATAACTAGCAGGCGGATTTGTGATAACCTCTACACTCTTGATGTTATCAGCACTATAACCACGTAATAATGCATCTAGCTCTTCATTAGTTAAATACACACGCTTGTTGTTAATATAAATTACAGCAGGAGAGTTTTGAACCATGTAAGTTCCTTCCATCTCAAATATACCAGGTGTCTTTTTTAAAAGGTTTTGAGTATTACCAACGCTTAAAATGGTGTTCTCAACATTAAAAACCAGTCGGTCTGCTTTTTTATCGATGGTAGGTTTTGCAGCTGTTAATACTACTGCGTCTAGCTGTGCTGTGTCTTCTTCTAAGATAAATTCTCCTAACGATTCATTAGTTGTAATGTTTAGCTTTCGCGAAAGCGGTATATATCCAACTGAAGAAAACTGAAATGTATAAGTGCCTTGTTCAAAATTATTAAATTTAAAAACTCCTTTTTCATTTGCCGAGGTGGCTTTATGAAAAACACTGTCAGGCATTTTAAATGTAACTACAGTTGCATAAGGTATTCCTGTTTTATTTGTACTGTTTACAGTACCTGTAAGATTAGTTTGTGCAGTCGTACTAAGTACTATAAGAAAGGTGAGAAAAGGTAGGTATTTCATTTTGAGCGGTTAATGGTTAGCTAAAATACCAAAGATCAAGAAAACTTAAGGACATCTTTTAGATTATATTTGCACCCTATTGTAAAGGACTATGAAGAATATACGTAATTTTTGTATCATCGCACATATTGATCACGGTAAAAGTACACTGGCAGACAGGCTTTTAGATGCTACACAAACAGTTACTAAGAGAGAATCTCAGGCGCAACTGTTAGATAATATGGATCTAGAGCGTGAGCGTGGGATAACTATTAAATCACATGCTATACAAATGGATTATACGGCGCCAGACGGTGAGCAGTACATCCTTAACCTAATAGACACGCCTGGTCACGTAGACTTTTCTTATGAAGTGTCTCGTTCTATCGCTGCCTGTGAAGGAGCGTTGTTAATAGTAGATGCAGCACAAAGTATACAAGCACAAACTATTTCTAATCTTTATCTAGCACTAGAAAATGATTTAGAAATTATACCTGTTTTAAATAAAGTAGATCTTCCTAGTGCAAATCCAGAAGAGGTTACAGATGATATCGTAGATCTTTTAGGTTGTGATCCTAGTGAGGTGATACCGGCTAGTGCAAAAACAGGATTAGGTATTCAAGATATTTTAGATGCTATTATAGAAAGAGTCCCTGCACCTGTTGGAGATCCTGATGAGCCATTACAGGCACTTGTTTTTGACTCACAGTACAATCAGTTCCGTGGGGTGGAGACTATTTTTAGAGTTATAAACGGTTCTATTAAAAAAGGGCAACATATTAAATTTGTAGCCACTGGCGAGAGTTATTATGCAGATGAAATAG
Source organism: Nonlabens sp. Asnod2-A12 (assembly GCF_045063745.1). Taxonomy (NCBI): domain Bacteria; kingdom Pseudomonadati; phylum Bacteroidota; class Flavobacteriia; order Flavobacteriales; family Flavobacteriaceae; genus Nonlabens; species Nonlabens sp. Asnod2-A12. The sequence continues at coordinate 2,411,393 of NZ_JBEFOB010000003.1, forward strand.
GAACCTTGAAACTAAATCAAGTTCCTAAAAAAGAAATAAAAGCTGGTGATGTTGGGTATCTAATTACAGGTATTAAAGAAGCCAAAGAAGTAAAAGTAGGTGACACGATCACAGATCATGCTAAACCTACTACAAACCCTATAGGCGGTTTTGAAGATGTAAAGCCTATGGTATTTGCAGGTATTTACCCTGTTGATACGGAGGATTATGAAGACTTGCGTTCTAGTATGGAAAAACTACAACTGAATGATGCTTCATTAGTATTTCAGGCAGAGAGTAGTGCGGCATTAGGTTTTGGTTTCCGTTGTGGGTTCTTAGGAATGTTACACTTAGAGATTATTCAAGAACGTCTAGAACGCGAGTTCGACATGACGGTAATTACTACAGTGCCTAACGTTTCTTACCACGCATATACTCATAAGAATCCAGACGAGATTCTTATTGTAAACAACCCTTCTGACTTACCAGAGCCTTCTAGTCTTAATAGAGTAGAAGAGCCTTATATAAAAGCAACTATTATTACAAAATCTGATTTTGTAGGTAATGTAATGTCACTTTGTATAGAAAAACGTGGTGTGGTAACTAATCAAACTTACCTTACTACAGAGCGTGTAGAAATGACTTTTGACATGCCACTAGCAGAGATTGTTTTTGATTTCTATGACAGACTTAAGACTGTTTCTAAGGGTTATGCATCATTTGATTATGCTCCTTTAGGAATGCGTGAATCTAAATTAGTACGTGTAGATATTTTATTAAATGCACAGACAGTAGATGCCTTAAGTGCCTTAATTCACTTTGATAATGCATATACCATAGGTAAGAAAATGGTAGAAAAATTACGTGAGTTAATACCACGTCAACAATTTGATATTCCTGTACAAGCAGCTATCGGTGCAAAAATCATTGCTCGTGAAACGATTAAAGCATTGCGTAAAGATGTAACTGCAAAATGTTATGGTGGTGATATCTCTCGTAAACGTAAGCTTCTTGAAAAGCAAAAGAAAGGTAAGAAACGTATGCGTCAGGTAGGAAATGTAGAGATACCACAGCAAGCGTTTATGGCTGTTCTTAAATTAAATGATTAACTAGTAAGATTTTAGTCCTGCTTTATAAAAGTGGGCACAAATAAAAAACCCTCATCAGTTATGATGAGGGTTTTTGCTTTATGTAAGAAGAAGAGAAATTAATCTTGCTCTTCTTCCATAGTTACTTCTCCAGAGGCTTGCTCTACTATCTCTTTACCTATATAAGCAAGAATACTGCCTTCTTCTATTTCCATTTTACCTGACATTGATGGTACGATGTCTATGGCGTTATCGTGACGTATAAATAGAGGTACGATGTCTTCGTCAGTTTTTGTAATCTCTATAAGACCTTCAAAATGTTCCTGAGACTTAATAGTTATCTCATGAATTTTACCGTGGTGACGTGTAACCTCCATCATGTTTACATAGTCATCTGTAGCAGAAAATAAACCAGTGACTGGGTTCTTATTAGGATTGTTAATCTCGTTAGAATGTACCAGTCTATACGCTCCATTTTCTCCAAAACGTTTTTCAAATCGCTCGATAGCATAATCGTTAATTTGAGAATTGCCAGTCAGTGCTAGTAAAAAGCCTATATTGTTAAATTCAATATCGTCTGATATGGAGTCAGAGTAAATGTCTGCTGTAACAGCATCCAGTCCGCTTTCTTTGGCGATGCGTATATTGTTTGCATTAGTATCTACTAAAACGACACTGCGGCCATGTTCCTTAAGGTATTTTGCAATGACTCTAGAGAATTTAGAGGCACCTACTATCATGATACCATTAGATTGTTTAAGGAAAACGCCTACTATTTTTGCAAACATTCTAGCTGTAGTAGCATTAAGTAATACGGTTCCTAACACGATCATGAATACTAGAGGAGTAATGTATTCTGCACCAGGTATTCCTTGAGAGACTAGCTTAGAACCAAAAAGTGATGCGATACCTGCGGCAACGATACCACGAGGTCCTACCCAAGAAATAAATAATTTTTCATTTAATTTAAGTCCACTATTTATTGAGCTAGCAAAAACCCCTAGTGGTCGTATGATAAATGCCATGATTGCAAATAATACGAGAGTTTCCCATCTGTAGATAAGATAAAGATCTTCCATATTTATGTTTGCAGCCAGTAATATAAATAGGATAGAGATTAAAAGAACACTTAGAGACTCTTTAAAATAAAGAAGTTCTTTAATGTTAGGTAAGTTGATGTTTCCTAAAACCATTCCCATTACCACTACAGATAATAATCCAGATTCATGAGCAAAACTGTCGCTCAATACAAAGACTCCTAAAACGGCTGCCAGTGTAAAAACATTCAATAAATAATGTGGTATAAGTTTTTTCTTAATAGAAAAAGCAAGAGCATGGGCAAAAGAAAAACCAAAAGAAAAACCGAACAATACGATTTTACCAAATTCTTCTAAAGCCACTAGTGTAAACTCTCCGCCTGCACCAGCACTTATGAATTCAAATACCAATACGGCAAATAATGCACCTATAGGGTCAATAAGAATACCTTCCCATTTAAGGATGGAACTCACATCTTTTTTTAAAGGTATGTTACGTAATATAGGTGTGATAACCGTAGGCCCTGTAACGATTATCAATGCAGAGAATAGCAAAGAAATCTTCCATGTAAGACCAAATATATAATGTGCAGCAACTCCACCACCTACAAATGTAATGATAACAGCAACTGATATTAATTTACCGATAACAGGTCCGGTGTTAAGAATTTCATCTCTCTTTAAAGTTAATCCACCCTCAAAAAGAATGATACTTATAGCCAGTGACACAAAGTAAAATAAACTGTCACCAGGGAATAGGCCATTTTCCCCATTCCACATAGGTTCGATAATTTTTGAAGCGTCTGCAGTGTAAAGCGACGCTATAGGTCCTACGAGTAGACCTATGATGATTAACGGTAATATAGCAGGGATTTTTAATCTCCATGCCATCCACTGTGCAAGTATTCCAAGTATAATAATTCCTGCTAGTTCTAGCATATTTTTAAATTTTCAGGAAAATTACAACCTTTTTTATCAGTTTTATAGTGGTTACGCTTTCGCGAAAGCGAAATAAGTAATAATTAAGCCTATATTTATGTTTTTTTAACAAATAATAGGCATTGAGTTACACCTCATTTAAAAATATAGCGATAGGAATCGCTTTTTCCCCTACACTAGAAGCAAACGTAAGCGAGGCTGCAAGATTAAGTTGCATGTTCGGTGCAAAGCTGTCTTTAATTCATGTGGGGCAGAGAAGTGATGAAAAAATAAGAACTATAGATCAATACATAGGTAATTGTGGACAGTCACAATTATCTTATGAAATTATCTTTAACGAGGGCGACCCTGTAGAGGTTATTTTAGAAACCGTTAAGGAGCATAAAATAGATTTGTTACTTCTGGGAGCATTAAAGCAAGAAAAATTTGTCAAGTTTTATTTAGGCTCTATTGCACGTAAACTTACTAGAAAAGCGACATGTTCTGTTTTAATGATGACTAATCCTAGTGTGATAAGAAAACCATGCAAACACATGGTGGTAAATGGTCTCAAGGATGCGCACACAGAGCATACCATAGAAACTGCTTTTTATGTTGCACATAGTTTAGGAAGCAATCAACTGACCATTGTGGAAGAGATAGAACAAGAAAAGGTTTCTATAAAAATTGACGACGATCAAAGTTTACGTAAAGCAAACTTGCTCAAAGAGAAACTTAAACGACAAGAAGAATTACGTGTTCAAGGTATATTGAACCATATACCTAGCGAAGAAAAGAAAGATATTCAGGTAAGTACGCAACCTATCTTTGGACAGCGTGGTTATTCTATAGGTCATTATGCTCAAATAGTAAGAGCAGATTTACTGGTCATGAACGCGCCTAAAAAGTCTAGTTTTTTAGATCGGTTTTTCCCGCATGATCTAGAGCATATTTTAAATGAACTGCCTACTGATGTACTTATAGTAAGATGACGAAGAAGAAAACAGACATCAAAGGGTTTTTTAAAGCATTACCCAAAAATATTTTTAGTGGTTTTGTGGTTAGTCTTATCGCGCTACCATTAGGGCTAGGTCTGGCTATGGCTAGTGAGGCACCACCTATTGCCGGTGTTATTGCTGCTGTGGTAGGTGGAGTTTTAGTCTCTATTCTAGGTGGTAGTAATGTCACTATCTCTGGTCCTGGTAATGGGCTAGTGGGTGTTATATTAGTCGCGGTTGCGACATTAGGTTTAAATGGTACCTATGCTGCTATTATATGTTCTGGCGTGTTGTTAACCATACTGGGCTTTTTAAGAATGGGAAAACTAGCAGACTTTTTTCCATCTAGTGCTATTCAGGGAATGCTGGCTGCAATAGGACTTATTATTTTAGGGAAGCAATTTCATATCATGATGGGTAATGAGATGAAGTTACCAGGTAGTATAGATTACCTACTTGCTATACCGTCTACTATAATAGGAGTCTTTTCTTATAACCATTCGGGCTTTACTTATGCCGCGATATCTGGGGTTATAGCACTTGCTATTATGGTGTTTTATCCTAAAATTAGAAATAAATACTTTCACTTAGTCCCAGCGCCTATGTGGATAGTTTTGATATCTATAGGAGTTAGTTACTTCTATGAATTAGTATTACAACAGCCGCATCCAGTAGATCCTAGATACATGATCTCAAATATTCCTACAGGCAGCCAGATTGTGTCTGACATACCTACTCCTAATTTTAATCTTGTTAACTCCATAGGTTTCTGGGGTAGTGTTCTTGCGATTACATTAATAGCTAGTATAGAGTCTTTGTTAAGTATTAAGGCAGTAGACCAGTTAGATCCAGAAAAAAGAAGGTCTAACGTAAATAGAGATCTTAAAGCACTGGGTCTTGCAACTATAGGTAGTGGTTTTTTAGGAGGTCTCAATGTCGTTACTGTAATAGCAAGAAGTTCTGTAAATGTGAATAATGGTGGTAGCAATCGATCTTCTAACTTTGCTCACGCTACTTTTCTAGTTGTTTTTATTCTTTTATTCAGTACGCAATTAACACGCATACCGTTGCCAGCTTTAATGGCCATTCTTGTGTATACAGGTTATAAACTGGCGTCTCCTAGTAACGTAGCAAAGATTTTTAAGATAGGAAAAGAGCAGCTTATAATCTTTTTCACCACATTATTAGTAACACTTTTCATTGGGTTAATTTCAGGAATTCTGGCAGGTGTGTTAATGACCTTTGTTATCCATGTAATTTTAAATAAGGATCTGGAGCTTTTTATAAAAAACTGGCGCAAACCTAATGTGTTGATGTTTAAAGAGAAAAAAGGAGATCAGCATTATTATATTAATGTCAAGCATTTCTGTACTTTTTTAAACTTTTACAGACTTAAAGAAAAATTAAATGCCATTCCAGAGACAGAAGACGTTGTAGTAGATTTATCGTTATGTGAATTTGTCGATCACACAGTAATGGAAAATCTAAGTGCTTATCAAGATGTGTTTCATAAACGAGGTGGACATCTAGAAATTATAGGGCTAGATTTACATGGTACAGATTCACAACATCCATTTGCATTGCGCAGGCTTATACCAGGTATACCTTTTATTACAGGTAACCTTACTAAAAGACAGACTACTTTAAAAGAAATTGCCCAAGACTATTCATTAGAGTATGAGGTCGATGTAAAGGGAAATACAGAGGTTTTAGATAATTTTAGATACTTCAAGACTAAAAAGATTGAAAAAATATACAATAGACTGTTCAATGAAGACAGTTCATTCTCCTTGTTTGATATTCATTATTCTGAGGGTGAATTTATAGCCAAAGAAGATGTGCGTACTACGATGTTACACATTAAACTAGAGCATGCTATTCCAGAATTTACCCTGGATAGAGAAGGTTTTATGGAGCGTCTATATGCTATTGCAGGATATGAAGATATACCTATTGATAACCATTCTGATTTTACAAAACGCTTTTACCTTATAGGGAAAAATCCTTATCAAGTTCAGGAATATTTTAATGACGATTTAGTGAAGTTCTTTGAATGTAATTCATATTATCATGTAGAATCTGACGGTGTTTCCTTATTAATTTTCAGGACACAACGTACTTCTGGGGTTAAAGAAATAAAGAAATTGATCGACTTTGGGAACCGACTTAGAAAAATCGTGGTTAAAGAAGCGCTAGTCGCTTATTAAAATGCTTATTTATTCTTAAAGACATTGTAAGCATGGTGCTACATTTTGTATTTTGCATGCACTATGAAAATACACTCAATAGAATCTGGTAATTTTAAGTTAGATGGTGGTGCTATGTTCGGTGTGGTGCCTAAAAGTCTATGGACACGCACTAACCCTGCAGACTCTAATAACATGATTGATATGGCGGCACGATGCCTGCTTATTGAGAATGGAGATAGACTTACTTTGGTAGATACTGGAATGGGTAATAAGCAGTCAGAAAAGTTTTTTGGCTATTATTATATGGATCATAAATTTGATCTAGATAGTTCGCTAAAAGAAAAAGGATTCTCTCGCGACGACATTACAGACGTTTTTCTGACGCACTTGCACTTTGACCATTGTGGTGGTGTAATTAAGAAGAGTAGTAAAGGAGATTTTTTTGAGCCCGCTTTCGCGAAAGCGGTATGCCACACCAACTCTAGTCACTGGAACTGGGCAATAGAACCTAACGACCGTGAGAAAGCTAGTTTTTTAACAGAAAACATCAAGCCCATAGAAGAAAACGGACAGCTTAATTTTATTTCTCAAAACAGCAGTTATGAGAAACAAAATGAAATGGATTTTGACATCCTTTTTGTAGACGGCCATACAGAAAAGATGATGATTCCGCATATACATCTAGATGGTAAAACATTTGTTTACATGGCAGACTTGCTTCCTACAGTAGGACACATTCCATTACCATATGTAATGGGGTATGACACAAGACCATTATTGACCCTAGGTGAGAAAGAGAAATTTCTAAATGAAGCTGCAACTAAGGGGTATTACCTTATTTTAGAACACGATCCATATAACGAGATTATAACTGTAAAGCATACAGACAAAGGAGTGAGGCTAGATCAAACCTTTACTTTCAAAGACTTATTTTAAAACTAAACAAACAATAATTAATAGAAAATGAAATACTCAATTTTAAAATCTACATTTTTAACTGTTGCAGCAGCTGGTTTACTAGCTAGTTGTGGTAGTGGTGGTGCAATAGTATCTCCAGCTATAGGTAATATAGACAGTACGCCTTTAAAAACACAAGCACTTACTGAAGAACAAGCAAAGAACTGGAAAGACATGGACCTTGTGTCTGATACCATTCCAGGGATGAGTGTGAATAAAGCTTATACAGAAATCCTAAAAGGTAAAAAAGGAGAGACAGTTATTGTAGCTGTTATTGATTCTGGTATTGATGTAGAGCATGAAGATCTAGATGGAGTTATCTGGACTAATAAAGACGAGATCGCTGGTAATGGTAAGGATGACGATAACAACGGTTATATAGATGATGTTCATGGATGGAATTTCTTAGGAGATATCGTTGATGAAAATCTAGAATATGAGAGAATAGTAAGAGATAAAGCTATGCTTCCTGCAGATGTTGTTGCAAAAGCACAGAAAGAATATGACGGTAAAGTAAATGATGCCAAAGAAGAAAAAGCTTTTTATGAGCAGCAAATCGCAGCTATAAAAGGTTTTGATGCAAAATTAATTGCTGCAACTGGTAAAGAAGAATATACTCTTGAAGATGTAAAAGCAATTGCAACTAGTGAAGATCAAGAATTAGAGCAAGCAAAAGCTATTGCAAATAGAGTTTTCCCTCAGTATGAGAGCTTTTCTAAACTTGTAACTTTATTAGAAGGTGAAGTAAGTGGTCTTACCGCGCTTTTAAACGGAGATAAATTAAAAATTAACTACCGTAAAGACATCCTTAATGATGATCAGTACGTATGGGATACACCAGTATATGGTAATAATGAATACTCTGGTCCAGATCCAGAAAAAGCAGATGCTTTTCATGGTACGCATGTCGCAGGTATTATCGCTGCAGAGCGTGATAACGGTTTAGGTGTTAATGGTGTTGCAAATAATGTAGAGATCATGGTACTTAGAGCTGTAAGTATGGGTGATGAGTATGACAAGGATATAGCAAAAGCAATACGTTATGCTGCAGATAATGGAGCGAAAGTTATTAACGGTAGTTTTGGTAAATACCACTCTCCTAATGCACAATGGGTTTGGGATGCTATTAAGTATGCAGAAACTAAGGATGTTCTTTTTGTAAATGCAGCTGGTAATGAAGGTACTGATACTGATTTTACACAAGTATATCCTCAAGATCAAGTAATGGCAGGTGCTGAAATATCTGATAATTTCTTAACAGTAGGAGCTTTAAACTTTGAATACGGTTCTGGTTTATTAGCTGGTTTCTCTAACTATGGAAAAAGTACTGTAGATGTGTTTGCACCAGGTGCGGCTATTTATTCTACTGCACCACTTAATGAATATCGTAATGCAAGTGGTACTTCTATGGCGTCTCCGGCAACTGCAGGTGTTGCAGCGGTAATTAGGTCACAATATCCTAAATTAACAGCGTCACAAGTAAAGCATGTTATTATGGATAGTGGTTTAACAACTAGCGCTAGAGTAATAGTAGGTGGTAATCCAGAAGATACTAGACCGTTTGCAGAGACTACGGTTTCTGGTAAAATGGTAAATCTTTATAATGCACTTATACTTGCTTCTAAGATTTAATTAGATTCAAGAAAATAAAAAGCGGATATTCTTAGCATAAGAATATTCGCTTTTTTTATTGAAATTTTAATTTAATCTCTGTAAACTAAAGTCTGCTTTATATACGTTAATTAGTATGTTAATATAATAAGTTATTAACATGAAAACATTTTAATTAATGCTATATGTTAGGTTCAAATGCATAGTTTATATTTATTTTAACGGTATAATCAATAAAAAAACCGATGAAATACATAAATTAAAAAGATAACGTATAGATGACGATTCTTTTTTGTTCTAATTCATTTTAATATTTACATTCGCATTCCCTACAATAATCGACATGATGTTAGTTAAGTTTCACATTTTTATTTTGATGCTTGTTCAGCAAGCACCGCCGCCACCTGAGTTTGAGACAAAAATGGCTCCTACCCCTGTAGGAGATGTCGTACCCTTAGATACTAATTTATGGGTATTGCTTACGGTTGCTGTAGTCCTAATTGGGTATGTAGCTGTTTTTAAATTTAAAAAGGTAGCTTAAAGATTCATTAATCTTTTTACATATTTACCTATCACATCAAATTCTAGATTTACTTTATCGCCTTGAGATAAGGTTTTAAAACCTGTGTGCTCATAAGTATATGGGATAATAGCTACAGAGAAGCTGTTAGTTTTAGAGTCTACGACAGTAAGGCTTACTCCATTTATACAAATACTCCCTTTTTCAATAGTTACATTATTTAGTTCTTGATCATATTCAAAGCTAAATATCCATGAGCCATCTTTGTTTTCTGCTTGCGTGCAAATAGCTGTTTGATCTACATGACCTTGTACGATATGTCCGTCTAGTCGTGCATTCATCTTCATGGCACGTTCTATATTAACTATAGCACCTTCTTTTAGATCTCCTATATTTGTCTTGTTGAGGGTTTCTTCTATAGCGGTTACGGTATATTGATCGCCGTCTATGGCTACAACTGTGAGACACACTCCATTATGCGCTACGCTTTGATCTATTTTTAACTCGGTGGTTAAATCACAACGCAAGCTGAGGTGTAAATTTGTATTTTCTTTTCTTATCTGCATAACTTTTGCAGCACTCTCTATAATTCCTGTAAACATAACTGATTAAAAAACTTTACTTTTATCCTTTCAAAAATAAGGCTTAAAGCGCGCAATACATGAATAAGGAAGAGAATATCAAAGTAGGAATCACTATCGGTGATCCTAACGGAATAGGTGGAGAGGTTATTTTAAAGGCATTTGAAGATTCTAGAATGCTAGAGATGTTTACGCCAGTCGTTTTTGCTAGTACAAAATTACTATCCTATTACGTTAAAACGTTTAACCTTAAAGTCAAAATTCATGGAATAACTTCTTTGAACGATGTGGTTCCAGGTAAACTTAATGTGTTTAGGTTAATTAAGGAGCCGTTTAAAGTAAACTGGGGTGAGGTAAGTCCTGAAGCTGGTGAAATTGCTGTAAGAAGTCTAGAGGCTGCTACTGCAGCGTTAAAGAATAAAGATATAGATGTGTTGGTGACTGCACCTATAAATAAAGAGTCTATACATTCTGATAAGTTTAAGTTTCCAGGTCATACAGATTATTTGAATCAAGAGTTAGAAGGCGAGAGCTTAATGTTTATGGTCTCAAATGAGTTACGTGTAGGTTTACTTACAGATCATGTGCCGGTAAAAGACGTTCCTGCTAGTATTAATGCTAAGGTTATTAAAACTAAAATAGGTACGATAAAAGAATCTTTGAAAAAAGACTTTGGGATCAGTAGACCTAAAATAGCTGTTTTAGGTATCAATCCGCATGTAGGAGATAATGGTGTTATAGGGACAGAAGATCAAGATACTTTAATTCCAGCTTTAGAACAATTAAGAGAAGATGGGAACATAATATTCGGCCCATATGCTGCAGATTCCTTTTTTGGGAATAAAAAATATAAAGAATTTGACGCTATTTTAGCTAGTTATCATGACCAGGGGTTAATTCCTTTTAAAACTATTGCCTTCGGTAGTGGAGTGAATTTTACTGCTGGACTCAGTCATGTACGAACAAGTCCTGATCATGGGACAGGCTTTGATATTGCTGGAAAAGGAGCGGCAAATCCTGATTCGTTTATAGCTGCGATTAATTACGCGATAGAAATTTATCGCAAGAGAAAAGAGTACGATATTCTTAATAAGAATCCATTAAAAAAACTTTCTCGCAAACGAAGATAATATTAACACTAGATTTTTAATAACTTTTATTATCTTTGCCCGCTCTTTGAAAGAGTAAGATTATGGAACTCAAAGCTTTTATAATATCCTATGCTGGATTAAAAGAAGGGAAACATCAGTTTCAATTCGAGGTCGATAATACGTTTTTTGAAAATTTTGGATTTGAAGAGTTTAATAGTTCATCAATTATTGTTGATGCACAGCTAGATAAGAAAAACACCATTATGGAACTTTCTTTGGAAGCTACTGGATCAGTTAATGTTAATTGTGATGTGACTAACGAGCCTTTTGATTTAGACATAGATACGTCTATGGATCTAGTCATCAAATTTGGAGAAGCTTTTAATGATGATAATGAAGAATTATTGATCCTACCACATGGAGAATATGAATTCAATATCGCGCAATATGTGTATGAAATGCTTGTGCTTTCTATACCGCATAGAAGAGTTCATCCAGGTGTTGAAGACGGTTCTTTAGAATCAGACGTATTAGATAAACTAGATGAATTAAGAGTTTCAAATCCTGAAGAAGAGAATAACACAAAGATTACAGATCCCAGATGGGACGCATTAAAGAAATTAAAAACGGATAATAACTTATAGCCATGGCGCATCCTAAGAGAAAAATCTCGAAAACGAGAAGAGACAAAAGAAGAACACACTACAAAGCGACTGTTCCTCAAATTGCAACAGATTCAACAACTGGTGAAGCTCACCTATACCATAGAGCACACTGGCATGAAGGTAAATTATATTACCGCGGTAATGTACTTATAGACAAGACTGAGGTAGCTGAGGCTTAATCTCAATTATATATTTCTTAGAAAACCTTGGTTTTCAATATGAGATCATAAAAAATGACACGTTTTTATTAAAAATGTGTCATTTTTTGTGGTTTCTAGAGCTTTTTTAGTAGCTTTCGCAGCTCTAATTAAATCACTAGAATCACCAGTATGAGTAAAGTCAAAGCGGCGATAACAGCAGTAGGAGCCTACGCACCAGAGTATAGGCTTACTAACGCCATCTTAGAAACTATAGTCGATACTAACGACGAATGGATCACTTCTCGTACAGGGATTAAGGAGAGGCGCATTCTTAAAGATAAAGATAAGGGTACTTCTTACCTTGCTATAATGGCAGCAAAAAATCTAATTGATAAAAAGAAATTAGATCCTACTACTATAGATTTAGTAATCGTTGCTACGGTAACACCAGACATGCCAGTGGCATCTACGGCTGCTTACGTTGCTTCAGAAATAGGTGCGGTAAATGCATTCTCATATGATTTAATGGCGGCCTGTTCTGGCTTTCTTTATGGTATGAGTACTGCTAGTAGTTATATTGAATCTGGTAGGTATAAAAAAGTTCTACTTATTGGGGCAGATAAGATGTCCTCTATTATAGATTATGAAGATCGCGCGACTTGTATCATTTTTGGTGATGGAGGTGGCGCGGTTCTCTTTGAGCCTAATACAGAAGGTTATGGTTTTGAAGATGAAATACTACGCAGTGACGGTATAGGGCGTAATTTTTTAAAGATAGAAGCAGGTGGTTCATTAATGCCTGCCTCTCATGAATCTGTAGATAATAAACAACATTACGTTTTTCAAGATGGTAAAAATGTTTTTAAACACGCGGTATCAAATATGGCCGATGTTTCTGAACAAATTGTAAAACGCAATAAATTAACTAATGAAGATATAGACTGGTTAGTACCACACCAGGCAAATAAACGCATTATAGATGCAACAGCAAGAAGGGTAGATCTTCCAGAAGAGAAGGTTATGGTAAATATTCATAAATTTGGAAATACTACCAGTGCTACATTACCTTTATGCTTAAATGATTATGAAACTCAGTTAAAAAAAGGAGATCGACTAGTATTTGCTGCCTTTGGTGGTGGATTTACTTGGGGTTCTGTATATTTAACGTGGGCTTACGATAGTTAAACTTAATAACCACCCTAATTTATGGACATTAAAGAAATACAAAATTTAATCAAATTTGTTGCAAAATCTGGAGCAAGTGAGGTAAAATTAGAAATGGATGATATTAAAATCACCATTAGAACTGGTAGTGAAACTGGTGATGTAACTTACGTTTCTCAAGCTGCTCCTATGCAAATGGCTCCTGCTCAACAAGCAGTACCTATGCAACAAGCTGCTCCTGCAGCGGCACCTGCTGCACCTGCACCAGAGGCTGCTCCTGCTGCTAGTAATGATAAGTATATTACTGTAAAATCTCCTATTATTGGAACTTTTTATAGAAAAGCATCTCCAGATAAGCCTGCATTTGTTGAGGTAGGAGATAGTATTAAAGAAGGTGATACATTATGTATCATTGAGGCAATGAAACTTTTCAACGAGATTGAAAGTGAAGTTTCAGGTACTATTGTAAAAGTGCTTATCGATGATTCTTCTCCGGTAGAATTCGATCAGCCATTATTTTTAGTAGATCCGTCTTAAGTAAAAGAAGGATTTTTATGTCTTAGTGTTGGTATTGCTTCCGCTTTCGCGAAAGCGAACCATATACCGATACCTTAACTAAAAAGAAACATCATGTTTAAAAAAATATTGATTGCAAATCGCGGTGAAATAGCTCTAAGAGTTATACGTACTTGTAAGGAGATGGGAATAAAAACAGTAGCTGTTTATTCTACTGCTGATGCAGAAAGTCTTCACGTGAAATTTGCAGACGAAGCTGTGTGTATAGGACCACCTTCTAGTAGTGAGTCTTACTTAAAAATGTCTAACATTATAAGTGCCGCAGAAATTACAAATGCAGATGCAATCCATCCTGGTTATGGATTTTTATCTGAAAACGCAGACTTTTCTCGCATTTGTGATGAACATCAAATTAAATTCATAGGTGCTAGTGCAGACATGATCTCTAAAATGGGAGATAAAGCAACTGCCAAAGAAACTATGAAAGCTGCAGGTGTACCTTGTGTACCTGGTTCTGAAGGAATCATGGTAGATTTTGCTGACTGTTTAAAAACAGCTAGAGAAACCGGTTACCCTGTAATGCTTAAAGCTACTGCAGGTGGTGGTGGTAAAGGTATGCGTGCTGTGTGGAAAGAAGAAGATCTTCAAGACGCATGGGATAGTGCTCGTTATGAGTCTAAGGCTGCCTTTGGTAATGATGATATGTATATGGAAAAGCTTATTGAAGAGCCGCGCCATATTGAAATACAAATCGTAGGAGATAGTTATGGAAAAGCATGTCACTTAAGTGAGCGTGATTGTTCTGTACAAAGACGTCACCAGAAACTAACTGAAGAGGTGCCTTCTCCGTTCATGACTAAAAAATTACGTAAAGAAATGGGTGAAGCGGCTGTGAAAGCTGCTGAGTACATCGCTTATGAAGGTGCAGGAACTGTTGAATTTCTAGTTGATAAGCACCGCAATTTCTACTTTATGGAGATGAATACTCGTATCCAAGTAGAGCACCCTATTACAGAACAAGTAATAGACTTTGATCTTATTAGAGAGCAAATTCTTGTTGCCGCTGGTGTTAAGATTTCAGGAAAGAATTATGAGCCTGCGTTACACTCTATTGAGTGTAGAATAAATGCAGAAGATCCTTATCACGATTTCCGTCCATCTCCAGGAAAAATTACAACATTACATGCGCCTGGTGGTCATGGTGTAAGATTAGACACGCATGTATATGCTGGATATTCTATCCCACCTAATTATGACTCAATGATTGCAAAGTTGATTACAACTGCAAGAACACGTCAGGAAGCAATAGATAAAATGAAGCGTGCTCTAGATGAGTTTGTTATAGAAGGAATTAAAACTACTATTCCTTTCCATAGACAGCTTATGGATGAGCCGGCTTATGTAGAAGGTAATTATACTACAGCTTTCATGGATACATTTGAAATGAAGCCTAAAGCTTAAGTTAGACTTAAATTATATTATAAAAATCCTATCTAGTGCTACTAGGTGGGATTTTTTTATGGAATTAATCTATCTTATACAGTTCTATTATTAGTTATTTAAAATATTTTTGATCCAGATCTGTTTATTGTAAATATGAAATTCAAGTTCTTTCTTATTCTTTTGTTTTACAGCAGTATTGCTGGTGCACAAGAATATGCAGACTTGATAAAAAAACGCATTGCGGTTAAAGATTCTGTTCTTGTGGATTCTATAAGTATTAGTCCAGCTTATTTTAAAGTTATGGATAAAAATGGCATCGTTATAGATAGTTCTAGATATACCATCGATTATTCTAGGTCTTTACTTTTATTTAAAAATAAACTAGAAATAACGACAGATTCTATAGATGTAGTTTATAATCCGTTACCAGATTTTCTTACTAGAACGTATAGAATTTACGATCCTAAGATTATACTTGATAATGATAGCAAGCAAGAACAGCTTATCACCTTGCAAGAGCCTACTGTTACTAACGCATTTGTACCTTTTAACGGTCTTCAAACTTCTGGTAGTATTACACGTGGTGTGAGAGTAGGTAACAACCAGAATAGTGTTGTAGACTCAGAATTAGATTTAAGGATTACAGGGAAATTAAGTGATAAAGTTTCTTTGCGTGCGTCCATACAAGATGCAAATGTACCGCAAACTCAAAATGGGTATTCGCAGCGTCTAGACGAGTTTGATCAAATTTTTATTGAATTATATAGTGATGACTGGAGCATAAGAGCTGGAGATGTAGATTTAATTCAAGAAGATTACCAGTTCAACAACTTTACAAAGCGTGTTCAAGGAATTTCTGGGCAAGTACAATTTAATGGAGAAGATTCTAGAGGTTATGCAGGTGCTGCAGGTGCTCTAGTTAGAGGAACATTTAATATAAGCAGGTTTACTGGTCAGGAAGGAAATCAGGGACCCTATAAACTTACAGGTCAAAATGGTGAACTTTTCATACTTGTAGTTTCTGGTAGTGAGCGTGTTTTTGTTAATGGAATTCCGTTAACACGAGGTGAGAATAAGGATTATGTAATTGACTATAACGCAGGAGAGTTGCGATTTACACCTACGTTTCCTATTACGAGTGAGATGCGTATTTCTATAGAATATCAATACAGCGAGCGTAATTTTACTAGATTCATAGGTTATGGTAAAGGTGGTTATGAGTCTAAAAAGCTTAAAATAGACAGTTATATTTATACAGAAACTGATGCAAAAAACCAGCCTCTACAACAAAATTTAAGCGATGAGCAAGTCGCCATATTAGTGCAAGCAGGTGATGATCCTGATCTTGCAATCGCACCTAGCGCTATTCCTGATGATTTTTCTGAAAACCAAATTCTATACCGCAGGGAATTCATTAATGGAGCAGAACGATTTATATTTTCTCAAGACCCTAATGATGCTTTATTTAATGTAAGGTTTAGTTTTTTAGGAATTAATCAAGGTAATTACCGTCTTATCAACGATCAGGCGATTGCAAATATTTATGAATATATCGCTCCTATAAACGGTGTGCCGCAAGGTAGTTATGAGCCGGTTATACAGTTGTTTACTCCAGAGATTCTTACTATAGCTGGTCTTAAAACAAGTTATGAACCTACCGCAGGAACTCAGATTTTTACAGAATTTGCAGCGAGTAATAAAGATTTAAATAAATTCTCTACCATTGATGATGGTGATAATAAAGGGGTTGCTTTAAAAATAGCGGCACAACAACAATTATTAGGTAAGGATAGCTTACAGTCGTTAAGTGTACACCTCAATACAGATTTTATACAAGAAAACTTCAGAAATGTAGAACGTGTTTATAACATAGAATTTAATCGCGATTGGAATTTAGAAACTGTGCAAGGCAGTCAGTTATTTACCACCTTAGGTCTTAATTATGCACGAGACTCAACTATTTCTGGCTCATATACCTATCAACATTTAGAATTTGATAAGTTCTACAAAGGAAATCGTCATGAATTAGTAGCATCTTATCAAGATAGTTTGTGGTTAGCTCGCTTTCGCGGAAGCGTGCTTAACACTAGCTCTATAGAACAAGAATCTCAGTTTAACCGTATCAATGTAGATGTTCTAAGAAAAATAAAAAAGTATTATGCCGGTACTCGAATAGAAAGTGAAGATAACCAGCAACGACTAGCTGTGACTAACGAGTTGTCTGGTTTATCTCAAAGATTTGCTGGATATGAGTTTTATGCTGGCCGTGGAGATACTACTACGACTTATGTGGAAGTAGGATATAGAAACCGCGTCAATGATAGCCTGCGTGATGACGGTAATCTGTCTAGAGTAAATGCTTCTAATGATTATTACGTAAGATCTCAACCTATAAAAAATAAGGTAAGTACTCTATTAGTGTATGCAAATTATAGAAAGTTGAAAAGCGAGCTAGAAGACGTAGACGACGAGGTTTCTTTTAATTCTAGAATTCAATACAAGCGTAAGATATATGGAGGTAAAATACTTTTAAATACCACTTATGAGACGAATAGTGCAAGAATAGCAAGACAAGATTTTACTTATGTGTCAGTAAATCCTGGTCAAGGAACTTTTACCTGGATAGATTATAATAACGACGGCATTCAAGACCTTAATGAATTTGAAGTAGCACAATTTCAGGACCAAGCTAGTTTTGTGAGGATATTGCTGCCTAATCAGGTGTTCTTACCTAGTCATCAAAATAAATTCTCACAAACACTCACTTTAAATCCTATCTCGTGGACTAGTGAAAAAGGTTTTAAAAAGTTTCTTTCTAGATTTTACAACCAGACCAGTTATTTAATCGATCGTATGGTTGCTAGAGAAGGTGAGAATTTTAACCTTAATCCGTTTAGTACAAGTGATGATCAGTTAGGGTTAAATTTAAGTTTTAGAAACAGTTTGTTTTTTAATCGTGGTAAGCAAAATTACACCACTAACTATACCTATTTAAGCACGGCAAATGAGAACTTGCAAAGTATAGGTAGTATCGCCAGTGATATAGAGAATCATCAACTACGATTTATACACAAGTTAAAAGATACGTGGTTGTTTAGTTTTAATGCTCAAAAAGGGAAGAGCGCTAGTAGTAGTGAGAATTTTTCTAATAGAAATTACGAGATCGACGATGTGTTATTGAATCCTCAACTGTCTTATTTGTTTGATAATAGCAACCGTCTAGAGGTATTTTACGAATTTCAAAGTAAAGACAATCAGGTAAATGATGTAGCTGTGTTAAACCAGCATAATGTAGGTTTAGGCTGGGCGTTTAATAAGGCTCAAAAATATGCTGTAAATGGCGAAATCAAATATGTAAAAAATGATTTTGAAGGTCAGGCATTCTCACCGGTAGGCTTCCAGATGTTAGAAGGATTACAGCCAGGAACCAATTTTACTTGGAATTTTTTATTCCAGAAAAACCTGACTAAATTTCTAGATCTTAATTTAAGTTATAATGGTCGTAGTAGTGAAACTGCACAAACTGTCCATACAGGAAGTGTGCAGTTGAAGGCTTTTTTTTAAATATATCAAATATTTTCATTTTTCTTAAAATTAATAAATGGAAATGCTTAATCAATCCATAAATAATAAGTTATAAATTTATATACTGTTTTAAATGTAGTGTTTTTCTGTTAAAATTATAGTGTTTTGTTAAGGCTGGGCGTTGATATATAATATTATAGGAATTATTAAATTATCTTTAACGTGATCGATCATCAATTATTAATCAACTAATCTTAAAAGGTGAAAAAACAAAAGCTTCTAGGGATTATGCTTTGCATGATCCCTTTTTATACGATTGCACAAAATGATGATGACGCAGTAAAGTTATTTGAAAATAATTCTAAATTTTCTTTTTCAATAAAGTATCAAAATCTTTATTGGAGTAATGAAGGGGATTCTAGTGTTTTTTTTGAGGCTCAAGATACTTGGGTACCAGCTTTAGGATTAGAATACAATTTTAGCCAACGAAAAAATTGGAATTGGAGTGTCGGATTTTTTGTTCGTAATATGGTTAGAAAAGATTCGGAAACATTTTTAGCAGAAGATGTGGGACTTAGTACTGATCTTACAATTTTGAGCTCTGAATCTCCTTACTGGAGTTACCATCTACCAGTTGATCTCTCTTATGTCAAAGAAGTAAATGATTGGTTTTTTATTTCTGGTCATGTAGGTTTAGAAGTTATGTACTACGCCGTTACAGAAGGAGACGATCTAGGTGGTAGCACAGGCATCAATAATATTGCTAGAAGGATATCATTTGAAAGCGAAGTAGATAGTCCTATTACTGGTGGAGCAAATATAGGTTTGGGTTTTTATCTCAAATCTAAAAATACGATGTGGCGCATAGATATGACTTATCATTACCATTTTGTAGATATAATAGATCAAGCCGTTCTTGCAACTAATCTTGATGTATCACCAGATACGGTGACCCAACACAACTGGACAGGAGATTATTTAAGTTTTTCCATAAACATCTTCCCACGTAAAGGGTGGATTTTTAAGAGCAAGAAATAGCTGGAAATATATCATTTAAAAACCCCTTACAATTTATTTTGTTAGGGGTTTTAAATTACTGAAAACACATTTTATATCGCTAGAAACCCATCAATAGTGGTCTCAAGATCTTTTTCTGCTGGTCTTCTGGCATTGTCATCTACCATGCGGCCATTTTTATCAAACAACATATATCTAGGTATAGAACTCACATTGTTATCTTGAAATAACTTTGCTTTAGGATAGTTGCGAGCAAGAAAACTATTTTCTGTCAGGTTAAATTGTTTTGCAGCTCTTTCCCATTTTCCAGGATCTTGGTCTGTAGAAATAAAGATAAAAGTCACGTCTTTACCTTTGTACTTTTCTTGTAGTTTTTCAGAATAGGGCATCATCGCTTTACAAGGACCACACCAGCTGGCCCATATGTCTAGATATACTACTTTACCTTTATTGTCTGCTAAAATTTGATCTAGGTTAGTGTAATTATCATCAAAATCTGTAAGATGTACAATGTCATTACTAGATATATCAGCGTCTGCAAATTTTACAGCTTGTTTCTTTTCTATTTTTTTAGCTTGCTCACCACAGCTTGTTATTAGTATTGCTGCTAGAATTATAAATATATTTTTCATTTTCTTGTTTTTGACTTTGATGTTCTTGAAACCTATTGTTTCTAACTAAACAAATATCGAACTAAATCTTCAATTTTTGAAAAGGCTTGTACTTCAGTTCCTGTGTTTTTAAATTCTTGTTTGCTAGGCGCGATAAAAACCTTATCAAAACCTAATTTTGCCACCTCATTCACACGTTGCTCCATGCGGCTTACTGGTCGTATCTCACCACCTAATCCTACCTCTGCACTGAAACAGTGCTGTGAGGATAACTCTAGGTCAAAGTTAGAAGATAAAATAGCAGCTACAACAGCAAGGTCTATCGCAGGATCATCTACAGTGATTCCGCCAGTGATATTTAGAAACACATCTTTCTGACCTAGTTTAAAACCAGCCCTTTTTTCGAGAACGGCTAGAATCATGTTAAGTCTTTTGAGATTGTAACCTGTCGCACTACGTTGTGGTGTTCCGTAAACAGCTGTGCTTACTAGCGCTTGCACTTCTATCATAAGTGGTCGCATTCCTTCCATGGTGGCAGCTATCGCAGTACCGCTTAGTGTCGCACCACGTTGTGAAATTAAAATCTCACTAGGGTTAGTTACTTCTCTTAATCCATGACCTAGCATTTCATAAATACCTATCTCATGCGTACTACCGAAACGATTTTTAAGCGCTCTTAATATTCTGTACGTGTGATTGCGATCTCCTTCAAATTGTAACACCGTATCTACCATGTGCTCTAAGATCTTAGGACCAGCGATATTACCATCTTTAGTAATGTGGCCGATAAGGAGCACAGGAGTGTTCGTTTCTTTGGCAAATTTAATAAGCTCACTAGTACATTCTCTAATTTGAGAAACACTACCAGGAGAGCTCTCTATATGATCTGTTTGAAGTGTTTGTATAGAGTCTATAATCAAAACATCTGGCTCTACTTCAGTTATTTGTCTGAATATGTTTTGCGTTTTAGTCTCTGTGAGGATATAGCAATTAACAGCCTCTTCTTTGATGCGATTTGCTCGCATTTTAATTTGTTGAGCACTTTCTTCACCAGACACATAAAGTGTTTTAAAAGGTAAATTAAGGCATACTTGAAGTAGTAAAGTTGATTTTCCTATACCAGGTTCACCACCTAAAAGAGTAATGGAGCCAGGAACTAGTCCACCTCCTAGAACTCTATTGAATTCTGCATTAGTGGTGTCCAGTCTAGGACTCTCGGCAGCATTTATTTCAGATATTAATTGTGGTTTTGGGGCACGCTTTCGCGAAAGCGGAACTTCTCCAACAGCACTTTCCCAAGTTTTTTTCTGTTCCTTTTGAACGACCTCTTCAACTAGTGTATTCCATTCTTTACAAGTGGAACACTGTCCTTGCCATTTAGAATGTTGCGAGCCGCAACTTTGACAAAACCAGGTAGTCTTTACTTTAGCCATTTACTCTTTTTCTTTTATTTGTAGCAGTTCTACTTTATCAAGAACATCTTCTTTGCTTATACCTACTGCAGGTTCTAGTCCATAGGCAGCATTAAAGGCTTTTATCGCTCTAGATGGTCTGCCTATTCCTTCATATCCTAGTCCTTCTATATAACGGCCATAAAGAATATCTGGATATACCTCGTTTGCTAGCACACCTATATCTATAAGTTGATCCCAGTCTTGTTTAGATTCAACATAATCGGCTATGGTGACTAGATCTACCAGGCGCAGTTTCATATCTACTCCATAAACCTCTTTTATTAATCGATATTTTTCTTGAATGCGATCAATGATGCGTACCATTCCTTTTTTCTTCTCATCTCCTTCAAATTTAGCTTCTTCGGCAAGGTCTTGTTCTAGTAGTTGCTCTTCGTCTATAAGCTGGTATTCTTGAAAAATGAAATCTAAACCACGAGGTATTGCATGTGCTGCAACCGAGTATTTATTAGTTCCTTCTATTTTATCATGTTTCAGGTTAAGATTTTTCTTAGTTGCAAATAGTGAATCGGTCTCGGTAGTTATTATCTCACTTAGGGAGTTGTCCTTTTCTGGAGTAGCTACATAGAAATAGTTGTATTCCTGCAATTGGCTAATTTTAGGAATCAGATTTTGTTGAATTATAGGAGAGTACTCTGGGTCAATCTGTATCAATGCATCTATTGCTATTTTTTTTCGCATTAGGTAAAAGCTAGCAAGGTTTGCTGTAATATCTTTGGCAACTATAACGGTAAAAGGTGCAACTCTATATTCATTTACCATGGTTTGTTTTATCTCCATAACAAAATCCATGAATTTAAGAGATTGTTGCTCTGGAAAACCAGAATCCTGATTTATTTCAGTGTCGTCATAACGGCTTTGTCTTTGATTTATTCCCACTACAAAGGACTCTGGCATCTGATCCCAATAAGCAAGATAGTCTGCAGTTCCTGCTACTGGTTCAAATAAAAAATCTCCATCTAATACTATAATAAGAGGATAAGTCTTTTCTGGATTTTTAGAATAATTACGTGGTTTTAAAATTTTCACATTACGGTCTTCACCCAGTACGTCACTTGGAAAAGATCTATATAATGCTTGAGAGAATGCTAGGTGTCCTATGAATAGGAGGGTTGCGAGGGTTGTAAACTTATTCATCAAGAGAAATTTATGATCGGGAATTTACAATTATTTACTTGAAACGCTACCTCTCAAGGATAACAATAGTAAAGATATTAGACCGTATACGAGAACTAACATAGTTTGAGAAAGCCATAATATCCATCCAAATGATGTTCCTAATGTTTCTGAAATACCAAAAACTAACAATACCTGTGCGATAAAATATGGGTAAGCGCCAAAGCCTCCATTTGTGAATGCTACTGCAAAACTACCAGCTACAAAGGCGCATAAAATGGCGCTTATGGGTATAGTTTCAATACCTGGGATAGCATAAATACTAACATAGAACATGACTAGGTACATGCTCCAAATAAATAAAGTATGGAAGAAATAGAGCCACTTTTTTTTCATGGTCCATATGGTCATAAATCCTTCTTTCATTCCTAGAATAAATCCTTTTACTTTATTGAATAATTGAAGTTTTCTAGAGATAAAAATGATCAATATGATAATTAATAAAAAGATAGCAATGTAGAGAGTTGCTTTTACTGGGTCCGCTTTCGCGAAAGCGGATTCTAAATGATCTTTAAAGAAACCAATAATGGCATCGCCCGCACTAAGTATGGCAGTAGCTGTTATTATTAAAAGAATGATAAGGTCTAGAACACGCTCTGCTATAATGGTTCCTATCGCTTTGTCCATAGGAATGTGGTCAGACCGGTTGATTATGGCTGCTCTAGAGATCTCGCCACTGCGAGGTATGATAAGATTCATGGCATACCCTGCGCCTATAGCCATAACATTAGTTATGAATTTAGGTTTTTTACCTAGAGTTTCTAGCATGTAATTCCATCGCCAGGCTCTTGATAAGTGGCTCAAAAAGGCAAATGTAACTGCAAGTACTATCCATGCATAGTTGGCATCTAGAAGATAAGAGTATACTTTTTCTCTTTCTTCATCAGTAAACTGGTTGTAAGAAATGTAAATAAGAAAAAAGCCCAACAGTAGTGGTAGGGCAATTTTTATTATTTTAAAAGCAAGAGCCTTCAATACTTATGAAAGCGTGTTGTCTTCTTCATTAGGAAAAAGAAGCGTTGGTTTAAATTTCTTTGCTTCTTCCATGCTCATTTGCGCATAGCATATGAGGATCAATACATCTCCTTTAGAAACTTTTCTAGCGGCGGCACCGTTAAGTGTTATTTCTCCACTACCACGAGGTCCTGGAATAGCATAGGTTTCTAGGCGATTACCGTTATTATTATTAACGATTTGTACCTTTTCTCCTTCTACGATGTTTGCACCATCCATTAGGTCTTCATCAATTGTGATGCTACCTATGTAGTTAAGATCTGCTCCGGTTACCTTAACGCGGTGAATTTTTGATTTTACAACTGTAATTAACATGTGGCAAATATACGATTTACTGTAAATTATTTAATCATAGCTTTTAATTTCTTGTTTAAGAGCTAGTTTTGGGGTAATGAGATGTTATCTATTAATCGCACTCCTTCTATACGAGCGACTATAAAACCTCTATAATGGTGTTTTTTGTATTTGCGTGTTACTGGGTGCAGGGTCTCTTCACTAGTGATTGTGAAATACTCAAGTGTAAAGTCAGGTTCTTTTTTAAAAAGATCGTGAACTAGTTGTTGGGTTTTTAAAATGCTGTTTTTCTTAAAATAACTTTGAGCTTTAAGTAAAGTGGTATTTATAAAAGCTGCTTTTTCTCTTGCAGTTTTAGATAGTTGCTCATTTCTGGAGCTCATGGCTAGACCATGAGGTTCTCTTTTAATAGGACAACCTATAATTTTTAAGTCTAGACCTAGTTTTTCAACTAGTTTTTTAACTATTTGTAATTGTTGGAAATCTTTTTCTCCAAAAAAAGCTTTGTTTGGCGTTACTGCTTTAAATAGAAATTCTAAAATGGTACCTACACCATCAAAATGTCCAGGGCGGTTTGCACCTTCCATCACATTTTCTAATCCGTCGTAAGAATAGCTTTTTGCGGCGGCATTATTTCCATAAACATCTTCAACACTGGGTGCATAAACAGTTAGTTTATTAGGGTCCATATGTTCTTTAATAAATAGAACGTCCTTTTCTACAGTACGCGGATATTTATCTAGATCATTTCTATTATCAAATTGAGTGGGATTCACAAAGATGGATACTACCAGGTGATCGCATTCTGAAATAGCTTGCTTCATTAAAGATATATGCCCTTCATGAAGAGCGCCCATAGTTGGGACAAATCCTACAGTTTTTTTACTGTGAATATGATTGTTAAGGTATTCTGTAAGTAGTTTGTGTGAATCAAAAATCATAACATTCTTTAACATGATAGTGCCTACAAACATAAGGTTTACAAAGCAAAGTGCAAGAAATTGCTTATTTTTGCAACTTGCTAAAAGTTAGGCAACAATAAAAAGATCTATGAAGGAAAAAAGAGTTCTATACGTATCGTCAGAAGTTATACCATATTTACCAGAGACAGAAGCCTCATCTATGTCTTATTTTGCCCCTAAAATGGTGAACGATCGTGGTGGTCAAATACGTATTTTTATGCCAAGATTTGGTAATATAAATGAGAGAAGACATCAGTTACACGAGGTAATTCGCCTTAGTGGTATGAATTTGATTATCAATGATCTTGATATGCCTCTCATTATAAAAGTTGCGTCTATTCCTAAAGAACGTATGCAGGTTTACTTCATTGATAATGAAGATTACTTTAAAAGAAAGGCAACTCTTACAGATGAAGATGGTGAGTTGTTTCCAGATAATGATGAGCGTGCGATTTTCTTTGCAAAAGGAGTTATTGAAACAGTGAAAAAATTGAACTGGGCACCAGATATTATTCATGTTCATGGATGGTTAGCTAGTCTTCTTCCTCTGTATTTGAAAAATTATTATGGTAATGATCCATTATTTGAGGAAAGTAAAATAGTTACCTCAATATATAATCAATCCTTTGAAGGAGCGTTAGATGATGAGATGATTGAGAAACTTCAATATGATGCATTAGATGACGAGGCTCTTGAAGAATTTGAAGACCCTACTTATGTTAATTTAATGAAGAGCGCAATTAAGTATAGTGATGCTATTATTAAAGGAAGTGAAGAATTAGATTCTGAAATTGATGAGTATATTGACGGGCAAGAAGATAAGCCTGTTTTAAAGTACTACTCACCAGAAGAATTTGCTGATGCTTATGAAGAGTTCTATCTTGATCAAGTTTTAAACGAAAAACAAGAAGAAGCTTAAGAAAATGAAAAAAATGTTATGTAGTGCTGCGATTGCTGTCGTGGCTATGTTAGGAGTGGTGTCCTGTGATAATGATTTAACTCCTTTGGGAGCAAACTTTTTAGGAGAAGATGCCTCTGATGTGATTCAAGAGGCTGTATTTGATGTGAAGACATACAGTGTGCCAGTTAATCCTGTGCAAACTAATAATTTCACTTCTTTTCCTTTTGGTACTTATAACGATCCTGTTTATGGAACTTCTAATTATGGATTTGTTACTCAGGTGAATATTGCTAATGTCAACCCTGATTTTAGTGGAAATGCAGAAATTAAAGAAGTAATTATGGAAGTTCCATATTATTCTACAGCGATTTCTATAGAAGATGAAGTAACGACTTACGAAATAGATTCTCTTTATGGCAGTAGTCCGGTTCACTTACAAGTTTATCGTAACAATTATTTTTTAAGCAGTTTTGATTCTGCTGATGTAACTCAAGGAGCTGCTTATTATTCAGATTTAGAAAGTACTATAGATATGAATAAGGGGGAATTAATTTATGAAAATGATGCCTTTTACCCTATTAGTAGTGAGATTGCTATTACAGAAATAGATGATGAGGGAGAGTTAGTCACGACTAGTAGGTTGTCTCCGAGATTGAGGGTTAGTTTACCGATTGATCAATGGAAGGAAATTCTTTTTCAACTAGATTCAGATCCTGACCGATCTATAATAGATGCTAGGCCTGAATTAGCTACTTCAAGTAATTTTCAAAATTATTTTAGAGGACTTTATTTTAAAGTTGAGGGAAGTAGTACTTTAGGAAATATGGTTCATTTTGATTTGACAGATGCAAATATTACTTATGTTGTAGAAACTGATACAGCTATAGAGGATACGGCAGATGTTGATGGTGATGGTGATGTTACTGAGTTTTTAAGAGTTAGTTCTGATTTTGTAATTAATTTTGACGGAAATAAAGTTGGGTTCATTGATCATAGTTTCCCTGCTCCTATACAAGCAGATATTGCAGCTTCAAATGATCCGATTAATGGTGCTGAGAATTTATATTTAAAAGGAGGATCTGGTTCTTTAGCGGTTGTAGAGTTATTCGGTCAGGCCACTAATGATATAGATGGTGAAGCACCTGCGCTTTCTAGTATTATAGCAAACGATTGGCTTATAAATGAAGCTTCTATTGAGTTTTTTGTAAATCAATCTATTGTTGAGGGTGGAGAATCAGAACCTGAGCGTATTTTAATATACGATTATGACGAGAATACGGTGCTTGCTGATTTTGTTTTTGGAACATCTACTTTAACAGGTGTAGACGCTAATACAAATCACTTAGGTAGGTTAGAAAGAGTTGTTGCAGATGATTTAGATTCCGACGGGACGTTTTATAAGCTTAGAATTACTCAGCATTTAAATAATATTATTCAAGGTAATGTTGAGAATAATAGATTGGCTATTGTTACTAGTCAAAATGTTTCGCTTTTAGGGAATACAGGTGTTTCAGATGCTCCTGTCAATAATCCAGATCTAGAAGCGATCCCTCTTAGTGCAGCTATTTCTCATGAAGGAACAGTTATTTATGGAAACCTTTCCCCTGAGGTGGATAAAAGGCCTGTCTTAAAGGTGTATTATTCAGAAACAACCAACTAAAAAAAACAAATATGTGTGGAATCGTAGGTTACATAGGGCACCGTAAGGCATACCCTATAGTATTAAATGGTTTAAAAAGACTTGAGTATAGAGGTTATGATAGCGCAGGAATTGCTATTTATGACGGTAAAGAATTAAAGTTTTCTAAGACAAAAGGCAAAGTAGCAGACTTAGAAAAAAAACTTGAAGCAGAAATTTCTACTGATGGTACTATCGCTATAGGTCATACGAGATGGGCAACTCATGGAGTGCCTAACGATGTGAATTCACATCCTCATTTTTCTAATAATGGTGATTTAGTTATCATACACAACGGTATTATTGAAAATTACGAGCCATTAAAGCAAGAGTTAAAAAATAGAGGTTATACTTTTCAGTCAGATACGGATACAGAGGTTTTAGTTAACCTTATTGAAGATGTGCAAAAGAAGGAAAAAGTAAAGTTAGGGAAAGCTGTTCAAATCGCACTGAATCAGACTATTGGTGCTTATGCTATTGCAGTCTTTGATCGCAAAAAACCTAATGAGATAGTTGTAGCCCGTTTAGGGTCTCCACTTGCTATAGGTGTTGGTGATAATGAGTATTTTATTGCTAGTGATGCAAGTCCGTTTTTAGAATTTACTAAAAATGCTATTTACTTAGAAGATGGAGAGATGGCTATTGTGCGCACGCACAAGGATATGAAAATAAGAAAAATCAAAAATGATTCTTTAGTAGATCCTTATATACAAGAGTTACAAATGAATCTTGAGCAAATTGAAAAAGGTGGTTACGATCACTTTATGCTTAAGGAGATTTATGAGCAACCGGATGCAATACGAGATACTTTTAGAGGTCGTATGCTAGCCGATCAGGGTCTTATTAAAATGGCTGGTATAGATGACCATATAGATAAATTTATTAACGCAAAACGTATCTTAGTCGTTGCTTGTGGTACTTCATGGCATGCAGGTCTTGTGGCTGAGTATGTTTTTGAGGAGTTAGCACGAGTACCAGTTGAGGTAGAGTATGCTTCTGAATTTAGATACCGAAATCCAGTAATTGATAAAGACGATGTTCTAATTGCTATATCTCAATCAGGAGAAACAGCAGATACTATGGCGGCTATTAAGCTGGCAAAAGAAAGTGGAGCGTTTGTTTTTGGTGTATGTAACGTTGTAGGTAGTTCTATTTCTCGCGAGAGTCATGCAGGAGCTTATACTCATGCAGGTCCAGAAATAGGTGTAGCTTCTACAAAGGCATTTACTACGCAAATAACTGTGCTTACATTGATAGCGCTACAATTAGCTAAGAAAAAAGGTAAAATTTCTACTAGTGATTTCCATACCTATCTTAAAGAGTTAGAGACTATTCCTGAGAAAGTTGCTGAGGCATTAACAACTAACGATCTTGTAGAAAAAATTGCTGCTATATATAAGGACTCAAAAAACTGTCTTTATTTAGGTCGAGGATTTAATTTCCCTGTAGCACTAGAAGGAGCTTTAAAACTTAAAGAAATAAGTTATATCCATGCAGAAGGTTATCCAGCTGCAGAGATGAAACATGGTCCTATCGCTCTTATTGATGATCAAATGCCTGTTGTCGTGATTGCGACTAAAAAAGGTCACTATGAAAAAGTAGTTAGTAATATTCAAGAGATCAAGGCGCGTAGCGGTAAGATTATAGGTATTGTTACTAAAGGGGATGTAGATGTTAAAAATCTTGCTGACCATGTAATAGAAGTGCCAGAGACTATTGAGTTTATGACACCTTTATTAACTACTATTCCGTTACAATTGCTTTCTTATCATATAGCTGTTTTGTTAGATAAAAACGTAGACCAACCTCGTAACCTTGCAAAAAGTGTTACTGTAGAGTAAGTTGATTATATTTAAAAAGTTGAAAAGCCATTTCTTTAAGGAATGGCTTTTTTTATTCCCGCTTTCGCGAAAGCGGAACACGGCTTATTCCTATTGGTCTTATTTACAGATATGTGGGTTGATAAGTCCCTCTTTAAATGGTTAATATTAAAGAGTCCTAAAAAAATTAAAAAACACCTTATTTTTATAGAGATGAAAGCAGTATCTTTGCGCGACGAAAAACAGCCGTTAAAAGCTGTATCTTTTTAAGTTTTAAAACATTATATAAATGTCTCAAATTACAGGTAGCGTTTCACAAATCATCGGACCGGTGGTAGATGTAACATTCGACAGTGCAGAAGGCGCACTTCCTAAAATTTATGATTCACTAGAAATCGCAAAAGAGGACGGTTCTTTACTGGTACTAGAAGTACAATCTCACATAGGTGAGAGCACAGTAAGAACAATATCTATGGATTCTACAGATGGTCTTAGTCGTGGTACAGCGGTTAAAGCAACTGGTAATCCTATTAAAATGCCAGTAGGTGATGACGTTTACGGTCGTCTATTTAATGTAATCGGTGATGCCATTGACGGTTTAGGAGATCTTCCTAAAACTGGAAAAGATGGACTTTCTATTCACAGAGATGCACCAGCATTTGAAGATCTTTCTACTTCTACTGAGGTACTTTATACAGGTATCAAAGTAATCGACCTTATTGAACCTTATGCAAAAGGTGGTAAAATTGGACTTTTCGGTGGAGCAGGAGTTGGTAAAACAGTATTGATTCAAGAATTGATTAATAACATTGCAAAAGGTCACGGTGGACTTTCAGTATTTGCTGGAGTTGGTGAGCGTACTCGTGAAGGGAATGACCTTCTACGTGAGATGTTAGAATCAGGGATTATCAAGTACGGTGATGACTTCATGCATTCTATGGAAGAAGGCGGTTGGGATCTACAGAAGGTTGATAAAGCTGGAATGAGAGAATCTAAAGCAACTTTCGTATTTGGACAAATGAATGAGCCACCAGGAGCACGTGCTCGTGTAGCGCTTTCTGGTCTTACGATTGCTGAATATTTCCGTGATGGAGCTGGTGATGGACAAGGAAAAGACGTTCTTTTCTTCGTTGATAACATTTTCCGTTTCACACAAGCAGGTTCTGAGGTGTCCGCACTATTAGGTCGTATGCCATCTGCAGTAGGATATCAACCTACACTAGCAACAGAAATGGGTGCGATGCAGGAAAGAATTACTTCTACTAAAAAAGGATCTATTACATCTGTACAAGCGGTTTACGTACCTGCAGATGATTTAACGGATCCAGCACCAGCAACAACGTTTGCTCACCTTGACGCTACTACTGTATTGTCTCGTAAGATTGCAGAATTAGGTATCTACCCAGCGGTAGATCCTCTAGATTCTACATCTCGTATTCTTGCAGCAGATATTTTAGGTGATGAGCACTACGATTGTGCTACTCGTGTAAAAGAATTATTACAGCGTTATAAAGAGCTTCAGGATATCATCGCCATTCTAGGTATGGAAGAATTATCTGAAGAAGATAAAATGGCTGTAAACCGTGCACGTCGTGTACAACGTTTCTTATCTCAACCTTTCCACGTTGCAGAGCAGTTTACTGGTCTTAAAGGTGTGTTAGTTGATATTAAAGATACTATCAAAGGATTTAATATGATTATGGATGGAGAGTTAGATCACCTTCCAGAAAGTGCATTCAACCTTAAAGGTACTATCGAAGAGGCTATCGAGGCAGGAGAAAAAATGCTTTCTGAAGCATAATATAAGTATACAGTTACCGTCGTCTTGATCTGATTAAGACGACTGGATACTGTGATATAAAATTATACAAATATGATTTTAGAAATAGTTACACCAGAATTAACACTTTTTAAAGGTGAAGTAGAATCTGTGTCTGTACCTGGTATAAATGGACAGTTCCAGATGTTAGATAATCACGCGCCAGTAGTGTCGTTATTATCTAAAGGTGCTGTAAAGATATTTGGTAATGTAGTGTTAGATAAAGCTAACGCTGCTCTTTTTACTAAAGAAGATGGTACTACTAACTTTGCTATAACTGGTGGGGTTCTAGAAATGAAAGATAATAAAGCGATAGTCCTAGCAGACTAATAACGTTCTTATCATAATATATTAAAGCCTCGATCTATGGATCGAGGCTTTTTTTATATAGGACATTTGATTTCTTAAGATTCTTTCTATTGCTTCTTTAAGGAGCTTCTTGTGTGTTTTACTAGAATGTTCTTAGGTTTAATCAGTTTAATGGCTCTAGATTACTTCTATCAATTTTCAAACTGTTGCTGATTGTGTTTTTAGAAACCGACGGTAATTTTAATGCAACAAAAAACCTGCAAAGTAGGCTTTGCAGGTTTTATATAAATTCCCTCGATACTAAGAACGAGGTATGTTGTTATAATAAATTACTTTAATAATTTAATGGTAGCTTCATTACCATTTGCCATTGCAAGATCTAATGCAGACTTACCATCTACTTTAACAGATTTATCAGCTCCAGCTTCTAATAGAAGAGATACAGTATTATCGCGTCCCATTTTTGCTGCCCACATTAATGGAGTGTTGTCTCCACATGTTTGGTTTACGTTTACTTTAGCATCGTCTAATAAATAAGAAATAACGTCACCGCTATTCATTTGTACGGCTAATTGTAGTAAAGTCGATTGTCTAGTACCAGCTTGGAAACAATTATCTTTATTAGAGTCGGTTACAAAAACTTTAAGGTCAGTAGGACTGTCGTTTTTAAGGGCAATTGTCATGTCTCTAGTTAAATCTTGAGCGCTTACTGTTCCTGCTAGGATTAGAGCGAGAATAAAAAGAACTTTTTTCATCATTGTTAGGTTTTAAGATATGCTAATATAACACTATCGTTTAAAACCTTTTATCTGTTTATCAATAGATTTTAATTTGTAGGGATTTAGCTTTAAGAGAAAATACAATTGGTTGGCCAGGTGAATAGTTCTTTTAGAGTTATTTTCTGTATTCTAGTATATCTCCAGGCTGACATTCCAGGGCTTCACAAATAGCCTCAAGAGTTGAGAAACGCACCGCTTTTGCTTTGCCTGTTTTAAGTATGGAAAGATTTGCAGTGGTAATCCCTACTATGTCTGCTAGCTCATTACTTTTCATGCCTTTTTGTGCTAGAACTATGTCTAAGTTGATGTATATGGGCATGAGTTATATCGTTAATTCATTTTCTTCTTGAATAATGATCGATTCATTCATGATTTTGGAGATGATAATCAAGAATATACCAAAAGCCAAAAGTACAAATGCAGAGTCAAAAGAAATACCAAGGTGAACGCTGTTGGAAGAATCTGAAAGATCCATGTCTTTAACTATAGGCATTGTTACATATTTGTAAATGTAAGTAGGTAATTTTGTAATTAATAAACCGATCACACAAAACAATCCTGCCTTATATAAATGTACTTTAATAAGCTCATCAATAAATCTATGCGGTGAGATACGGTAAGAAGCTTTTCTCAAATGATAAATCATTCCTAGAAAAAACCAATATCCTATCACAGATAAAGCTAGCACTAAATAAAACGTCCAGTGAATATTATAAATGTCTTCACCAAAGTTGGTAAATTTCGTTGCTAATCCATCGGTAAAAAGGAAGAGTGTAAATGGCGCAAGAACTGCACTTATCCAACTGAAGAAATATACTAGCGTAAGTATTGCTCTTAAGGTACTGAGCCAAGTTATTTTCATAATAATTATTGTTTTTCAATAACAAACCTATCATATTATTATTGATTAACAATAATAAATTATCGAAAAATGATAATAAAATTCGTTAAATAACTTAATATGTGATGTTTAATTGATTGAAGTGTATTAAGGTGAAGTTTGATCTTTAATTTGTTTTCTCAACTATATAGCCCTTTTGCTTGCTCTATACGCTGTGACGAGCTCATCGTCTACCTGTTTTGCTTTTTTAACAAGAAATTGTTTTTATTTTGATGTAATGGTAACTTGTATTTTTTGAGAACAACAAATAACCGAATACTAAAACACTTATTTTTGCATCATGCTTCCAGAAAAACTACAGACTCTTTTAGGTATGCGTTACTTCTCAGGGAGTTTGCGTAAACTTACTGTAAACGATCATCTTATAGATTTCTCTTCAAATGATTATCTAGGTTTTTCTAAGATACATGTGTCACATAAAGCGCAATCTAATGGCGCTACTGGCAGTAGACTTATTTCTGGACATAGCGATTTACATAACCAGATAGAAGATCAAATTGCACAATTTCATAATGCACCAGCTGCTCTGCTATTTAATTCAGGTTATGATGCAAACATAGGTCTCATACCTGCACTTACAGATCGAGCAGATTTGATACTTTTTGATCAACTCGTTCATGCTAGTATTAGAGATGGGATACAATTATCGCAGGCAAAATCTCTTAAATACCGTCATAATGATTTAAGACATCTAGAAATTTTGCTATCAAAATTTAGTGAGGCCGAGGGTCGACAGGTGTATGTGATCACAGAATCTGTGTTCTCTATGGATGGCGACATGCCAGATCTTAAGAAATTGATAGATTTAGTTAGCAGGTTTGACAACGCACATTTAATATTAGACGAGGCGCACGCACTAGGTGTTATAGGAAAAAATGGCGCCGGACTTGCGCAACATCTGGATCTAGAGAATGATGTTTTTGCACGCGTTATGACCTTTGGTAAAGGTTTGGGATGTCATGGGGCAGCTGTTTTAGGTAGTGAAGACCTTAAAGAGTATTTGATTAATTATGCTCGCAGTTTTATTTATACCACAGCATTGCCAGAGCATTCATTGCAGTGTATTTTAAATGGGTACCTTACTTTGAGTCGTAGTGAAGATGTCATCTCTCGATTAACTAGTAACATTATATTGTTTAATAAACTGGTATTGCAAGCTGGATTGAGATTACGCTTTCGCGAAAGCGAGACCGCCATTCAAACTTGTATCATACCTAATAACGAGGTGGTAAAAAAAGCCGCATTTACGCTCCAAGAGAATGGATATGATGTTAGGGCGATACTGTCACCTACGGTTAATAAGGGTGAAGAACGACTGCGTATATGTATTCATAATTTTAATACAGAAAATGAAATGAGTGGCATGCTACAATTACTTGCTAAAACTCTGAAAAACCTATGAGTAAATTTAAAACCATAGCCGTATTTGCTTATCCAGCAGAGGCTGTTGTAGTAAAAGGTAAGCTAGAGAGTGAGCAGGTAGAGGTTTTCTTAAAAGATGAGTTTACCGTTGCAACAGATCCATTTGCTACTAACGCTATAGGTGGTGTTAAAATGCTGGTGTATAAAGAGGATTTTATAAAAGCGATGGGTATTTTAGAACAATCTAATCCTGATTTATTAAAATATCGTGTAGAATATATAAAATGTCCCAATTGTGAAAAAACAGACGCTAGAGAAATACGTGATATTGAAACGGCACCTACCTTTGCAGATAAAATGAAAGCGGTTGTTTTAAACATCTTTCCTTTTTCTAATTCTTACAATTATCAGTGTAAGAGTTGTTATACAAAATTTGACGTGAATGAGTAAAATATTTATTACCGGTATCGGTACAGATGTTGGAAAAACAGTTGTTGCGGCTATAGTTACAGAATCACTTAAGGCAGATTATTGGAAACCGATTCAAAGTGGTCTAGAAGAAACTGATAAAGCGACTATCTCTACTTTATTATCAAATACAATAACTACTATACATCCAGAAGCTTATAGATTAGTAACACCTATGAGCCCGCACAAGGCGGCTCAAATAGATGGTGTTACTATCGATCTAGATAAAGTAATACGTCCTGATACTGAAAATACTCTGGTTATAGAAGGTGCGGGCGGTCTATTAGTTCCTTTAAATGATAAGGATACTATTGTGGATCTTATAATGCCAGAGGATAAAGTCATTTTAGTTAGTTCTGGATATTTGGGTAGTATCAATCATACGTTGTTAAGCGCGGCGCTTTTAAAATCAAAAGGACTCAATTGTGTAGGCGTTATATACAATCATGTAGATCTTGATGGTACAATTGAGGTTATTGAAAAAATGACGGGACTTAATACTCTAGGTCATATATCTAAAGAAGAAGAAATAAACGCGTCGGTAGTGGAGAAGTACGCTTTAAAATTTCAAAAAGCTTTAAAAGCATTATGATCAAAAAGGATATCATAAAAAATGATGCCGATTTCATTTGGCATCCACTAACGCAACATAAAACGGCTAGTGAGCCTCTTGCGATTGCTAATGCAAAGGGTAATTATCTGTATGATTTTGATGGTAAAAAATACTTTGACGGTATTTCTAGCTGGTACACCTGTAGTTATGGGCATACAAATCCTGTTCTTACTGGCGCAATTAAGAAACAAGTAGATCAATTGCATCATGTGGTTTTTGCTGGTATGACTCATGAGCCTGTTGCTACATTGGGTGAGAAACTGATCGGTATCTTGCCAGATAACCAGCAAAAACTGTTCTTTTCTGAGAATGGTTCTACTAGTGTAGAGATAGGTCTTAAAATGGCTTTTCAGTATCACTTTAATAAAGGTGAGAAACGAAATATGGTAGTTGCCTTAGAAAATGGTTTTCATGGAGATACCTTTGGTGCCATGAGTGCTAGTGGTTTATCAGTCTATAATGGACCATTTGAAGACTTTTTTATAGATGTGGTGCGTATTCCTGCTCCAACAAATGAGAATCTTCCTCAAGTTTTAGAATTAGTACACTCTCTTTTAGAAAAACACGAGATTTCTAGTTTTATTTATGAGCCGCTAGTTCAAGGAGCTGCAGCCATGCAACTTAATGATGCTGCTGCGCTGTCTCAAGTGATTAGAAAATTTCAACAACAAGGAGTTATCGCCGTGGCAGACGAGGTGATGACAGGTTTTGGTAAAACAGGGACTTATTTTGCTAGTGATCAAATAGAGGCAAAGCCAGATGTTATTTGTTTATCAAAGGCGCTCACCGGTGGTATCATGCCTATGGCAATTACTTCTTGTACACAAAAGGTGTACGATGCCTTTTATGATGATAATCTTGCCAAAGGATTATTCCATGGACATACCTATTCTGGTAATCCACTAGGTTGTGCAGTCGCTGCAGCTGCTATCGATTTATTAATCTCTGAGGACATTCAAGCAGGTGCAAAAAATATAGAGGTGTCTAATATAGAATTTAAAGCAAAAATTGAATCACACCATAATGTGGCCGCAGTTAGAACTAGAGGTGTAATACTTGCTATAGACCTTGCCATAGAAATGGAGCGTTATGGAAATAAACGTAACGAGATGTTTCAGTGGTTTTGGCAACGTGGTTTGTTTTTAAGGCCACTAGGTAAAACAGTTTACATTGTGCCACCATTTACTACCACGTCAGCAGAATTGGACTTTATTTATCAATTATTAGAAGAGTTTTTAGATCAGATTAGTTAATCTAAGGATCTAACAATCTGTGTTGAAACGGTATAAAAGAACTTATTAATAGATTTTTAATCTAAGTTCTTTTCACGATTTTTGCAGTCGTAAATAAGCTTGTGAAAAACCCTATATATATTAACGATGCAGCCATGGTAGCTGCGGTAGACTCTTTTAAAGATCAACAAGAAACTAGTTTTTTTAATAAAAAAGACAGTGCTTGGGTAGGTCCTATTTCTAGCGAAAAAGAATCTCAGTTAAATGCATTTTTAAAAGAAAATGAATCGTATAGATCCTTGGACCGTAGTGTGCAACTGGCGTTATTATCAGCTAGTTCTTTAAAAAATGTTCCATCACAAACGGGCATTAATATAGGTTCTAGTCGTGGTGCAACTGGTTTATGGGAAGAGTTTTATTCTCGCTTTCGCGAAAGCGGAACCGTACCAACGGCAACATCTCCATTAACTACACTAGGTAATATATCGAGTTGGGTAGCACAAGATCTAGGTCTTAAAGGAACTGCTTTTTCACATAGTATTACCTGCGCAACGGCATCTCATGCGATACTTAATGCTATTGCATGGCTAGAAAGTGGTATGGCGACTAGCTTTATAGCTGGTGGTAGTGAAGCGCCATTAACACCATTTACAGTGAGTCAAATGCAAGCTTTACGCATATATTCACGAGATACCGATCAGTATCCATGTAAAGCACTGGATCTAGATAAGACACAAAACTCCATGATTCTAGGAGAAGCTGCTGCTGTGTTTTTACTTTCTAAAGAAGATAATAACAGTGTTGCAAAAATAACAGGTTACGGTAGCGCTATAGAAAAACTAGCTAGTGCAACATCTGTAACCGCTAGTGGAGACTGTCTTCAAGAATCAATGAGGCAGGCAACACAGCATATGAATCTAGAAGATGTAGATGCAATTATCACTCATGCACCTGGAACAATAAAAGGAGATAGAGCAGAGTTTACTGCGATTAAGAGCGTTTTCGGAGATCAATATCCGCGTTTATGTAATAATAAATGGCAATTAGGTCATGCGCTAGGTGCAAGTAGTGCGCTTAATCTAGCTATGGGAATAGAAATGTTGCAATCCCAGAGTATGTTTACTGTTCCATTTTTAGAAGATTCATTTGTGAATCCGCGTGGAGATGTTAGAATACCTAAACGCATTTTAATCAACGCGACTGGCTTTGGTGGTAATGCAGTAAGTTTACTGATAGAAAAATTATACTAGAATTAAAAACTAATAATTTGATAATAATAAGTGCTTTTCTTTAACATTAATTCATTGTAGCTATTACTTAAGGAAACCTTATTTTTACCTTTTTAACGTAGAATACGATTATGAGACACGACTGGACTAAAGAAGAAATATTAGAAGTTTATAACAGACCTATTATGAATTTGTTATATGATGCGGCGACTATTCATAGAGAATTTCACAATCCTAATCAGGTACAAGTTTCTACGCTTCTTTCTATTAAAACTGGCGGTTGTCCAGAAGATTGTGGGTACTGTCCACAGGCAGCTCGTTATCATACCGACGTAGAAGGAAATGATTTAATGTCTGTGCAACAAGTAAAAGCACAGGCTTTAAGAGCAAAATCTAGTGGTAGTTCTCGTGTATGTATGGGAGCAGCATGGAGAAATGTAAAAGACGGGCCAGAATTTGACCAAGTGTTAGAAATGGTACGTACTATTAATAAATTAGATATGGAAGTGTGTTGTACTCTAGGTATGATCACTGAAAACCAGGCACACCGTCTAGCAGAGGCTGGATTATATGCTTATAATCACAACTTAGACAGTTCTGAAGAGTATTATAAAGAAGTAATTTCTACTCGTGGCTACCAAGACAGACTAGATACTATAGATAACGTACGTAAAACTAATGTTACCGTATGTAGTGGTGGTATTATAGGTATGGGAGAAAATATAGAAGATCGTGCAGGTATGTTAGTTGCACTAGCTAGTTTAAGCCCACAACCAGAAAGTACACCTATCAACGCACTTGTTGCCGTAGAAGGTACACCACTTGAGGAGCAACAACCTGTTTCTATTTGGGAAATGATACGTATGGTTGCTACTACGCGTATAGTAATGCCACAAACACAGGTAAGACTAAGTGCTGGTAGAACAGACATGTCTAGAGAAGGACAGGCGATGTGTTTCTTTGCAGGAGCTAATTCTATATTTGCAGGTGATAAATTACTTACCACACCTAATCCAGATGTGAATGAAGACATGAAAATGTTTGAATTATTAGGACTAGAGCCTATGAAACCATTTGTAAAAAAGGCACAACCAGAAACGGTAGAAGCTCAATATTCTGAATATCAGGATCAAGGTGAAAAGCCTAAATGGTCTCGTCCAGGTCACAAGATCGAGCGTAATGAGGAGGCTAAACAAGCTGGTAAAGCCGTTAAAGCATAGTTAACTACGTAGACTTTCTTTGTTTCATTACTTAAGTTTGTACGCTATTTATGCAACTCAACCTTAAACAAATACCGCGTGTTTCCACGATAAGTAAAGATGATTTTATAAAAAATTATCTCAAGCCACAGCGCCCTGTAGTTATTGAAAAATTAACTCAAGACTGGCCCGCTTATAAAAAATGGAATCTAGAATATATAAAGCAAGTTGCTGGAGATAAAACCGTGCCTCTTTATGATGACCGTCCTGTAAAACATGACGAGGGTTTTAACCAAGCACACGCAGAGATGAAGATGTCTGAATATGTAGATCTTCTTAAAAAGAAACCTACTAATTTCAGAATCTTCCTCTATAATATTATGAGCGAGGTTCCGGCACTTCAGACAGATTTTAAATTCCCTAAATTAGGAATGCGATTGATCAAGGGTTTACCGATGATGTTCTTCGGTGGTACGGACTCTAAGGTTTTTATGCATTTTGATATAGATTTCACTAACATTCTTCACTTCCATTTCCATGGTAAAAAGAGATGTGTGATTTTTCCTCCAGATCAGTCGCCTTATTTATATAGAGTGCCACATTCTTTAATTGCTAGAGAAGATATAGATTTCTCAAATCCAGATTTTGAAAAATGGCCAGCTTTAAAACAGGCACAAGGTTTTGTATGTGAGCTTAATCATGGCGAGATGTTGTATATGCCCGAGGGATACTGGCATTACATGCATTACCTAACGCCTGGGTTTTCTATAAGTTTGCGTTCTTATCCTAGAAAGATTAAAAATTTAAGTAAAGCGCTTTATAATTTACTGTTTATGCGTCATTATGATAACTTTATGCGCAAACGTAAAGGACAGGAGTGGATAGATTATAAAAATGAAAAAGCGATAATTAGAACCCACGAAAATCTAAATATCAAGGAATAAGCTCTACAGCTTTTGCATAAACTAGGTGGCTTTCCCAGCCTCTATAGAGCAGGTAATCGGCAAGTTTTTTACGCTTTTTATATTTATCATTTTCGGTAGTTATTTGTTGTAATCGCTTTCGCGAAAGCGTATCCAAAGCAATCTCATAATCGACATCAGATATCTCTTTGAGTCCTATCTTTATAGTACGTTCATTAAGGCCTTTCATTTTAAGTTCGCGTACTATACGCACTCTTCCCCATTGTTTAATACGGAACTTACCTCTTGCAAAAGCCTCGGCATAACGTGTTTCATTCAAGAATTTGTGATGGATCAAGTGGGGTATGATTTCATCTATTGCTAGTTGAATAATACCCATGCTTTTTAACTTATCCTCCACATCTTTATGACAGCGCTCTTGATAGGCACAGTATCGCTCAATGGAACGAGTCGCTTCTTCTACGGTGTAAGAATCTTTGGGCATTGGTTTTTAAAAGTTCTAAAACTAATGGTAATTGATGGTTTTAAAGAAAATCCCCTAAGGGTAGAATTAATTCTAGCTTTAGGGGATAAAATTTGTTCTTATTTATGAAATCAACTTCACTACATCTTTTGCAAAATAACTAGCTATTAAATCTGCTCCAGCTCTTTTAATAGCGATAGTTTGTTCCATCATTACGGCATCATGATTTAACCATCCTTTTTCTGCAGCAGCTTTAAGCATGGAATATTCTCCACTTACTTGATACACGCTTACAGGAACATCTACTTCGTTTTTAATATCTCTAACTATGTCTAGGTAACATAATCCAGGTTTTACCATAACGATATCTGCTCCTTCATCGATATCCATTAAAGTTTCTTTTATGGCTTCATTTCGATTTGCAGGATCCATTTGATAGGTTTTTTTATCTCCAAACCCTGGTGCGCTATCCAGTGCATCTCTAAAAGGACCGTAAAAAGCACTAGCATATTTTGCAGAATAACTCATGATTCCAGTATCTGTAAACCCTTCTTCCTCCAGTGCTTCTCTTATGTAAAGAATACGACCGTCCATCATGTCGCTAGGTGCGAGCATGTCTGCACCAGCTTGTGCATGAGAAATACTCATTTGTGCAAGTACCTCGCAAGTAGCATCATTAAGAATTTTGTTATTCTCTACTATTCCATCATGACCAAAACTAGAAAAAGGATCCAGAGCCACATCTGTCATTACATACATTCCTGGTGCAACATCCTTAACGGTTTTAATAGCTCGTTGCATCAGTCCATCTTTATTAATAGCCTCGGTCCCTTTGTTGTCTTTTAAATGGTCTGGTACTTTAACAAAGAGTAAGACGCTTTTTAATCCCATGTCCCATAATAATTGTACTTCTTTCTTTAAAAGATCTAGACTGTATCGGTAATAGTCCGGCATAGAGGCTATTTCTTCCTTGATGCCATTTCCTTCTACTACAAATAATGGTACTATAAAATCATTAGGTGAGATCAACGTTTGTTGTACTAAAGATCTTACAGCTGGGCTAGTTCTTAATCTTCTGTTTCTTCTTAATGGGAACATATTTATAGGTCTAATTTGTTAATTAAATTGAGGTAGTCCACCTCATAGTTAGGAATTTTCAAAGTTACCTTCTTTGCCGTATTTAATACAATTATAGAAGGGGTTTCCTTATTATTACTGTCGTGTTGTTTAAATTTTTCTTGGATAAGTTGGTTAATCAGTAATGCCTCATCAAAGGAGATTGTTTTTCTTACCACACTATCATTTGCTTTGTAAACTAAAATGTCTTCAATAAAACTCATTGATTCTACCCTTGCATCTGTCAGATGATACTCGATAGTAAAATCTTTGCTTTCAAAAATAGAATTCATATTTTCGATAGTAGGTTCTACTTCTTGTGTGCATGACGCAAGAAGTATAATGCTCAGTAAGAGGATTAATTTTTTCATGATTTGTTTATTTTATCTTCTTTTAAAAGCTTTGATAAGAAAGGTGTTTCTAGTCTTTCTTCAACACTACGCTACTTGCCTGTGAGGTACACATCACAGTCAAGTCTGCAATGTTAACATGCGGTGGTCGTGTTACGGCAAATAGAATAACCTCTGCAACATCTTGTGGTTGTAAAGCCATGTAACCTTGGTATACTTTGTCAGCACGTTCTTTATCTCCTTTAAATCGCACCTCACTAAAATTAGTCTGTACCAGTCCTGGATTTACAGCACCTACTCTTATGTTATATGGGTTTAAGTCCAGTCGCATACCTGTAGTGATAGCGTCTACAGCGTGCTTAGAGCCACAATACACGTTCCCATTTGGGTACACTTCTTTACCAGCGGTAGAACCTATGTTGATGATATGTCCGTTTTTACGTTCTCTCATTTTAGGTATAATCGCATGACTTACATAAAGCAATCCTTTTACATTTATATCCATCATAGCGTCCCAATCTTCTAGGTTACCTTTATCTATAGGGTCCAGTCCATGAGCGTTACCTGCATTATTTATTAGGATATTGATCTCATTAAAAGGGAATTCTGTAAGACTGTTAATTTGTTCTTCTACTTTTTCTTTATCACGTACATCAAAGCATAAAGTCTCCACAGGAACGAGTTCAGAAAGCTCTTCTTTTAATTCGGCCAGCTTCTCTTCGTTACGTCCACAAAGTACAAGGGCATAATTGTTATCGGCTAGAGTTTGTGCGGTTGCCAGTCCTATTCCACTAGTTGCGCCAGTAATTAAAGCAGTTTTCATATCAGGTTCTTTGTACAAAAGTAGGGAAAAGGTGTTAGCAAGATGTTTATTTTAACCTCGCTTTCGCGAAAGCGGTAACGTTAACAATCGATAACATAAAAGTATACTTCTGTGAAGTTTATCAATGAGACCTTCTTTAAATTTGGTAGTCACAGATGTAGGGCTAATTTTAACAGCTTTTAAACAGTTCAAAATTTAATGTTTGGACATTTTTGCAATTAATAAGATTAAAGAAAATACTATTATGGATCAACAAAGCACGCAGGTAGATATTGCGAGTATCAATGAAAAGGTAGCACAAGAAAGCCAGTTCGTAGAATTACTTGTTAATGAAATGAACAAGGTAATTGTAGGTCAACAATACATGATAGAACGATTGCTTATAGGTCTTTTAGGTCGCGGGCACATTCTATTAGAAGGTGTACCTGGACTAGCAAAGACACTTGCTATTACGACTCTTTCTAAGGCGGTAAGTGGATCTTTTTC
Organism: Nonlabens sp. Asnod2-A12; assembly: GCF_045063745.1. Classification (NCBI taxonomy): domain Bacteria; kingdom Pseudomonadati; phylum Bacteroidota; class Flavobacteriia; order Flavobacteriales; family Flavobacteriaceae; genus Nonlabens; species Nonlabens sp. Asnod2-A12. Next base: position 2,454,832 of record NZ_JBEFOB010000003.1, read on the forward strand.
AAGAATACAGTTTACACCAGATTTATTACCGGCAGATGTTGTGGGGACATTAATCTATAACATGAAGGATGGTGAATTCAACATCAAGAAAGGGCCTATTTTTGCAAACTTTGTCCTTGCAGATGAGATAAACCGTGCGCCAGCAAAGGTGCAAAGTGCTCTACTAGAAGCCATGCAAGAGAAGCAGGTTACTATAGGTGATGAGACTTTTAAATTACAGAAACCATTCTTAGTAATGGCAACTCAAAACCCAGTAGATCAAGAAGGTACTTATCCATTACCAGAAGCGCAAATGGACCGTTTTATGTTAAAAACGGTAATAGATTACCCAACTATTGCAGACGAGCAATACATAATGCGAGCAAATCTAAAAAAAGACTTTACAGAGCCTAACGCTGTAGTGTCTGTAGAGCAAATTTTACGCGCTCAAGATGCGGTAGAAATCGTATATATGGACGAGAAGATCGAGAAGTATATTCTAGATATCATATTTGCGACTCGTTATCCGGAAAAATATAATCTGGCAGACTTGAAGCCGTTGATCTCATTTGGAGCATCACCTCGTGGATCTATTAACCTTGCCAAAGCTGCAAAATGTTATGCATTTATTAAGCGACGTGGTTATGTTGTGCCAGAAGATGTGCGTGCAGTAGTACTAGACGTATTGCGTCACAGAATAGGTATTACTTATGAGGCCGAAGCTGAGAACTACACAACTGAAGATATAGTAAACAAGATCGTAAACACGATCGAGGTACCATAGTTCTATTGAAATAAAATCAATAGGTGTTGATTCTTGAAAAAATAGAGTCGTTCATAATCTATTGATGCTGATAAAAAATCAATTTCAATTAACTGATATAGAGTACACGCTGTATGAATACACAAGAACTTCTTAAAAAAGTACGTAAAATCGAGATCAAGACTCGTCGTTTAAGCGACGCAGTATTTGGTGGCGAGTATCATAGTGCTTTTAAAGGTCGTGGAATGACTTTTAGTGAGGTGCGACAGTACCAGTTCGGTGATGACGTACGTAATATAGACTGGAATGTAACTGCTCGTTATAGTGAGCCATATATAAAAGTATTTGAAGAAGAGCGCGAGCTTACCCTCATGCTGGTTGCAGACATAAGTGGGTCGACACTTTTTGGTACACAAGAGCAAATCAAAAAAGAGATCATTACAGAATTGTGTGCAACACTAGCTTTTAGTGCGATGCAGAATAATGATAAGGTAGGTTTGCTTCTATTTTCTGATCAGGTAGAATTGTTCATTCCGCCTAAGAAAGGGAAATTTCATATTCTTAGAATTATACGAGAATTGCTAGAATTTCAACCTAAAGGTAAGGCTACAGATATAGCAGGAGCTTTAAAGTTTCTAGCTGGTGTGCTTAAGAAAAAAGCAATCGTTTTTGTGATGTCAGATTTTATGAGCACCGATTATAAAAAGACATTACAAATAGCAGGTCGCAAACACGACGTCACAGGAATTAGAGTTTATGATGAGCGTGAGACGGTCATGCCTAAAATGGGTCTAGTCCAGTTTAAAGATCAAGAAACAGGGCAATCACAATTGATTAATACCAGTTCTAAATCTGTACGTAATAAATATGCAGCTTATCATAAAGAGAGCGCTGCCTATTTTAAAGAAGCATTTACTAGATCTGACGCAGGCGCTATAGATCTAGAAACTAGAGAGAATTACACAAAGAAATTATTAGGATACTTCAAAGCACGATGATTAAAAAACTAGTATACATATTATTTTTATTATGCGTTGCCATAACTACAGCCCAGACTCAGGATAAAACTGAGGTGGCTACAACTGTAGATCGGGACCTTATTAAAATAGGTGAAGAAGTAAAACTGGGCATAAGTGTCGATGCAGATCTGGGAGATTTGATCATCTTTCCAGAGCAGCAAACCATGGGCGCACTAGAGGTGTTACAAAGTTATCCTGTAGACAGTCTAAGGATGGCAGATAAAATTAGACTCTTTAAACAGTATGGTGTAACACAATTTGATTCTGGTGATTACTGGGTGCCTAGATTAGAAATTCTTAAAAATGACCGTCGTTTAAAATCAGATTCTATACTTATAAGTGTGCGTGAGGTAGAAGTAGATACTACTAAACAGGGTATGTTCCCTATCAAGGGTTATGTAGATATAGAAGATAAATCTACAGCATCTTATGGATGGATGTGGTGGTTGTTACTTTTAATACCAGTTATTATCGCTGTTGTTTTGCTTACGCGAAAACGAGAAGAAAAAACCTATGAAGAGACGTTACAACCTTATGAGTGGACTAAGTATCGTTTAAAATTACTAGACGAAGGCTCTTACTTAGATAACCGCCAGTGGAAAGAATATTATACAGAGCTTACCTATATTATAAGAAGGTATATAGACTCTAAGGTTTATGGTCATACACTAGAAAGTACAACAGGACAGCTAATAAAAGAATTGAAAATAGCCATGTCAGAAAAAGGCATGCATATTACAGATAAAACGCAATCTCGATTAGAAGAAATTCTTCAAAAAGCCGATTTGGTAAAATTTGCAACCGCTAGTGGTGACGCAATAAGTGCCAAAGAAGATAGACAGCGCACCATGGAAATTATCAATAATATCCATAAAGTACTGCCACCGCCTACTGAAGAAGAGCTCATGCAAGATGCGCGTTATAGACGTAAACAAGAAATAAAAAAACGTACTCGCAATATATTGATAGGTGTCGGTATAGGAATCGTTGCACTTGCTATTGCCATGGGAATATGGAGCTATGTCATAGGTTTTGATAATGTAAAAGATAAAGTGTTCGGTAACGCACAACGCGATCTTACAGAGCAAACCTGGTTAACTAGTGACTACGGTATGCCGCCTGTTCAATTAAACTCGCCAGATATTTTAGTACGTCAGGACACGACTACATTAGGAGATCAATTTAAATTGATGTCTACATCTATAGACCAGTTTGCAACAGGTGAAATCTCTGATGACTTTTACGTAGGTGTTATCACTTTCACATTAAAAGGAGACGGTTTTAAAGAAGATGACCAGTTGCCACCTGCCGTAGTACGAGATAACATGACCAAAGTTCTTGATGGACTAGGGGCTACAGATATTCTTATGCTAGAAGATGAGGTAGAGATAAATGGTGTAAAAGGAGTTTCTTTAGATGGTACTTATAAACTAGATGATAAGGATTATGAATACGAGATTCTTATGATGGCAAATAAAATAGGTATAGATCAAATTATCATTAGTAACTTAAAAGATGATGAGGAGAATCGCGATCGTGAGTACGGTAGAATATTGAGAGAAAGAGTTAGAAGTTCAATTACGTTCCCATCCTTTGACGATGGTAAAAAGAAAGAAAAGGAATAATGGACTGGTTTACAAATATCAAATTTGCCTCACCAGAGATGTTTTGGTTGTTGCTGCTTTTACCGCTAGCGATAGGTTTTTACATCTGGACTTTTAGAAGGCAAAATGCACAGGTTAAAGTGTCTACTATTAAAGGTTTTCAACCAGGCAGATCTCTATTAGGTAAATTAAGACCTGTATTGTTTTTATTGCGTTTACTCGCATTAACATTAATAATTGTGGCGCTAGCAAGACCACAAACTACAGACGTTACCACAAAGACTAAAACTACAAATGGAATCGATATAGTTCTTGCGGTAGATGTAAGTGCAAGTATGCTGGCTCGAGATTTTGAACCTAATAGATTAGAAGCAACTAAGGAAGTCGCTGCAGATTTTATAAACGGTAGGCCTAGCGATAGGATAGGAGTCGTGGTTTATGCAGGAGAAAGCTACACTAAAACACCTATTACTACAGATAAAACCATATCACTTAAGGCAATTAAGGATATTAAATTTGACGGTGTTCTAGAAAATGGTACAGCAATAGGAATGGGGCTCGCCACAGCAGTGAACCGACTTAAAGAAAGTGAGGCGCTAAGTAAAGTGATTATTTTAATGACCGATGGGGTCAATAATAGCGGTTTTTTAGATCCTAAAATAGCAAGTGAGCTGGCTGTAGAATTTGGTATTAAGGTTTATACTGTAGGGATAGGTACTAATGGTAATGCGCCATCTCCATATGCACAATTACCTAACGGCAGATTTCAATTTAAGATGGCGCCAGTAGAAATCGATGAAGAATTAATGAAACAAATTGCTGCAGATACAGGTGGTAAATACTTTAGAGCTGATAATAATAAGAAACTAAAAGAAATCTATGCCGAAATTGATAAGCTAGAAAAAACAGAAATCGAACAATTTGAATTCTACAATGTAGAAGAAAAATACCGCGACCTAGTTTTACTAGCATTGATGTTAATAGGTGTAGAGATGTTATTGAGGTATACCATTTTTAAAACGGCGGCTTAATTGATTGCAACTATAGGTTGATTTAAAAATAAGCGTCCGTTTAATCAATTGAAACTTTAAAATAAAAATACTGCCACTCATTAAAAAAGAGAATAACGGCGACTAATAAATACGAACAAGTGTATATACTAGAAGAAAAAATATATTTCTGGCTTTTGTGTCTTATCCCAGTATTAGTGGTTCTATTTATAGGACTTTCTTTCTGGAGGTATCGCGCACAAAAAAAATATGCCACAAAAAAGATGCTGGGTCATTTAATCCCAGATAGATCTTGGTTTAAACCTGTATTAAAATTAGTAACTGTGTGTATGGGTATAACCTTTTTAATACTTGCACTAGTAAACCTCAAAGCAGGCGAAAAACTAGAAACAGTAAACCGAGAAGGTGTAGATATAGTTTTTGCAGTAGATGTTTCTAAATCTATGTTGGCCGAGGATATCGCGCCTAGTAGATTAGAAAAATCACAAAGACTCGTTACCGAAATTATTAATAACCTAGCTAGTGACCGTATAGGACTAATAGCCTATGCTGGTAGTGCCGTGCCCCAACTACCTATAACCACAGACTACGGTAGTGCACGATTATTTCTCCAATCTCTCAATACCGATTTAATATCCAGTCAGGGAACAGCAATTAATGAAGCAATTCAACTGGCTGAGAGTTATTATAGCGACCAGACAGAAGCAGCAAAAATATTGGTAATCATAAGTGATGGAGAAGATCATGAAGGTGATAGCGCTTCAGTTGCTGAGGCTGCTGCAGAAAAAGGAATACGCATCATAACCATAGGTGTAGGTACAGAAAAAGGTGGTACCATACCTATTAAAGTTAATGGCGTTGTTAGAGAATTTAAAAAAGACAGAGACGGTAAAACTGTAATTACTAAGTTAAATGCAGAAACCCTTAAAGAAATAGCTAGCGCTGGTAACGGTGCTTATATAGACGGTACGGTTACTGCAACAGTAATAGAAGAATTAAAGGAGCAGCTATCAGGTATAGATAAGGTTGCCTTTGATTCCCAACAATATTCAGATTTTGAATCCCAATTCCAGTGGTTTTTAGGCTTTGGATTGTTCTTCTTATTTTTAGATATATTTTATTTAGAGAAGAAAACAGGATGGCTCAAAAAATTAAACTTGTTCAATGAGTAAGATGATGATGAAACAGATAATAGTAGTTTTAGTGTTTTTGGGTGGTTACGCTTTCGCGAAAGCGCAAGAAAAACCATCTATAGATCCAGTTTATGAAAATGAGATTGCCAAAGCTCAAGCATACGCAAAGGAAGGAAATTTTAACCTAGCCGAAGCAGCCTATAAAAAGGCTAAGGCCGTAAATCCTAAAGCGGCAGATGCTGCTTATAATCTAGGGAATCTCTATTACGATCACACAAAAAAATACAATGCGTCTAATAATTATATAGCTGCTTCCGAGGCTGCTACAACTAAAGAAGAGAAGCATAGAATTTACCACAATCAGGGAAATTTATTACTAGAAAATAAGGAGTATAAAAAAGCAGTTGAGGTTTATAAAAAAGCTTTGAGAAATGACCCTACTGATGAAGAGACACGTTACAATCTAGCGCTAGCCAAAAAAGAGGAAGAGAAGCAAGGCGGCGGCGGTGGCGGTGGCGACGATGAGAATGATAAGAAGGACGACAGCGAGAGTGACGACCAGGATAATAAAGAAGGAGATAAGGATAAAAACTCTGACGGTAAAAACGACGGCAAGGAAAACGAGAAAGAAGGTGACGATAAGAAAGGTGATGGAGAAGGAGATAAGGATAAAGACGGTAAACCTAAAGACGGAAAAGATGGAGACGGTGAGCCTAAAAAACAAGATCAAAAAGCACCACAACGTGTAGAAGGTAAAATGACGCCACAACAAATTAGTCAAATACTGGAGGCGATGAATAATGAGGAGCAAAAAATAAGAGATAAAGTAAATGCTAAGAAGGCTCAAGGGCCAGCTAAGAAATCAGAAAAAGATTGGTAATGAAACATTTGATTTATATACTATTTCTTTTGAGCAGCTATTTGACCTTTAGTCAGGTAGAATTTACTGCAAATGCTAGTCGTACTAGAATTGCGGTTAATGAAAGGTTGCGCATTGAATTTAAAATGAATGTAGATGGTGATAATTTTACACCACCTAATTTTGTAGGATTTCAGGTAGTTGCTGGTCCTAGTCAGGCAGTTTCTCAAAGTTGGGTAAATGGTAAAAGCAGTATGACAAAGTCATATACATATGTTTTAAAACCTACTAAAACAGGTAAGTTAACCATACAACAAAGTGTGATGACTTATAACGGTAATGAGTATAAGACTACACCTCAAGTTATTAATGTTACTGGCGCTGTGGCACAACCTAAAGGTCCAGATGATCAATCTATAAGTGTAGAAGATAGTATACACCTAGTTGCCGAAGTGTCAGATGCTAACCCTTACCTTAATGAAGCTATAAGAGTAGTGTACAAGCTTTATGTTTCTAATGAAACTGGTGTTACTGGATGGAATGAGCTGGACAGTCCTAAGTATAGAGATTTCTGGTCGCAAAATATTGATAACCGTAATAGACAGGTAAAAAATGGAACCTATCAAGGACAGCCTTATAGATACCTAGTATTACGAGAAGCTGTTTTATATCCTCAAAAAACAGGTAAATTAGAGATAGAGCCATTAACACTAGATGTTCAAGTACAAATACCGACTAGTAGAAGAGACTTTTTTGGTAGACCTTATACAACAACAGTAAGTAGAACGGTAAGCGCAGGTAAAAGAGCTATTACAGTTAAAAACTTACCTGCTATAGGTAGGCCAGCGAGTTTTACAGGAGCAGTAGGAGAATTTGATTTTAAGGTAGAAACAGATAGAGCACAATTAGACGCAGGAGAAAGTCTTACTGCTACGGTAGGTGTTTCTGGTTCTGGAAATTTAAAATTAATGGAACTACCTAAGTTGAAAGCACCACAAAGCCTAGAGGTTTATGATCCTGAGCGCATTAATAAGGTGAGTACAAATATTTATGGTATGCGCGGTAGTATTAAAGATTCTTATACCGTAGTACCTCAATACGGTGGTAAATACGTTATACCACCAGTAGAGTTTTCTTATTTTGATCCTAAAAAAGAACAGTATATTACTAAGTCTAGTGGCGAGATATTATTAATGGTAGAAGGTGATGCACCTACCACTGCAAGTAATGATACTGCCGTTGCTAGTGAGAGTGAATCTAAAAATTTGATTAAAAGCAATGTGCCATTTGCATTCATTAAAACAGATACACAATTAATAGATAAGACAAAAAGCTACTTCTTTAATACAACTACCTATTGGGCTATTCTAGGAGGCTTATTATTAATCTTACCTGTCGTGCTATTGTACCGTGGGCAAGTAGAAAAACGCAGTGCAGATGTGGATGGTAATCGCATAAGAACCGCAAATAAGTTGAGCAAGAAATATCTTAGTACGGCAAAGAAAAACTTGGGTAATCACGAGTTATTTTACATTTCACTAGAAAAATCTTTACATAATTATTTGAAATCTAAACTTCATATTCAAACGGCAGACATGTCTAAGGATAAGGTAGATGAGTTGTTAGATCAAAGAAATGCTAGTCCGACGACTAGAAAAGAATTTAGTGAGTTGCTAGCTAGTTGTGAATTTGCTCGTTACACTCCATCTTCTGAGGCTAGTATGAAAGAAGATTATGAAAAAGCTGGTAGAGTATTAAATGATATAGATAAACAATTAAAGAAGTAAGATGAAGAAGATGTTATCCATATTGTTGCTGCTTTTTGTGTTTATAGGTTATTCACAAGAGTCTTTTGAGGCAGCTGCGTTCACAAAAGCAAACGAGGCGTACACAGCAGAAAACTTTGACCTTGCTATTGCTGGTTATGAACAAATACTTAAAACAGGAAAGCACAGTGCTGAGGTTTATTTTAATCTAGCAAATGCTTATTATAAAATTAATGCGGTAGGACCAGCAGTTTATAACTTTGAAAAAGCACTTCAGTTAGATCCAGAAAATGCAGATATACAGAACAATCTCAATTTTGCTAATCAGATGAAAATTGATGCGGTAGAAGATACTCGAGTAGAAAGTATAGGATCTAACTTAGAAAAATATGTTACCTCTTTAAGTGTAGATGAGTGGGCTTACTTTGGTATTCTACTAGTTCTGTTTACCGTTTTGATGGCGGTATTTTATTTCTATGCACATACAGCAGGTAAAAAAAGACTGTTTTTTATTTTTACGTTTGTAGGTATTCTGTTTTCTGCATTAGCTATTTATGCGGCTTTTTATTCTAAAGATCATTTGAACAAAGAACAGTATGCCATAGTCTACACGGCAGAGTTTATTACGAGAGAAGAACCTAAAGAAACTGCCAAAGAGAGTTTCATTCTTCATGAAGGTACTAAGGTAGAAGTGCAAGAAGAATTTAATGACTGGGCATTAGTTTCTTTGTCTAATGGTAATAAAGCATGGATGCCTCTCGATAAGATTAAAAAATTATAAAATTTAATCTTTTACTAATCTTTAAACACCTTTTCCTATCTTACATTTATTGCAGTAACTTTAATCTATTGCTTGTAGCAATTTGATATGTATATTTTAATAAAGTAGAGATATGTTTAAACATCTTAAAGGAGATTTATTCGGTGGTTTAACCGCAGGAGTAGTAGCATTGCCACTGGCACTTGCATTTGGTGTACAGTCCGGTATGGGGGCAGTTGCAGGCCTGTACGGTGCTATTTTTATTGGTTTTTTTGCATCATTATTCGGTGGTACTAGCACACAAATTTCTGGACCTACCGCACCTATGACTGCTGTTAGTATGGTAGTCATCGCAGGAATAGTACAAGTTTATGAAGGTGAACTAGCAAATGCTTTACCAGCTATTCTAGCAGTATTTATTATGGCCGGTATCATGCAAGTCTCTTTAGGGATTTTAAAACTAGGTAAATACATCAAATACATACCTTATCCAGTAGTTTCTGGATTCATGACAGGAATAGGTGTGATTATTCTTATCACACAAATTTTACCAGCTATAGGTTATTACCCTGCCGAGGATGATCAGTTTATAGAAAAGTACAACCCAATCGCAAGAGAAGTAGTATTACAAAATATAATTAAAGATCAAGTAGACGGTAAACTACTCGTAATAGAAAACCTAGAAGCCACAGTTGAAAAAGCAAAAGAAATCACGCCAGATCAAATTCTAGCAGAATCTAAAACACAGGCCAAAAAAGATAGTAGTGGAGTTCTAGGAACATTGAAAACATTACCTACCGCCATTCAAAAAATCAACTGGTTAGAATTAGGGCTTACCTTGTTAACCATATTTATAATCTTTGGCTTTAAACGTATAACTACTACTATACCTTCTACATTAGTAGCCCTTCTAGGTGTCTCTATCGCAGTATATTTTATAGGTCTAGATGTGCGTAAGATAGGAGAAATACCGACAGATTTACCTATGCCTAATTTTGCTATAATAACAGATTTTAATCTCGGTACCGTCGCTCCATACATTTTCACTGCTCTCACACTAGCTTTTCTAGGCGCTATTGATTCTCTACTTACCAGTGTAGTGGCAGACAATATGACTAAAACCAGACACAACCCTAATAAAGAACTCATAGGTCAGGGAATAGGTAATAGTATAGCGGCTTTCTTTGGTGGTATTCCTGGGGCAGGAGCAACCATACGTACGGTAGTTAACATTAATTCTGGCGGTAAGACTAGACTGTCAGGTATGATAGCGGCTGTGATGTTACTTATTATAGTTGTTGCTCTAGGTGGTTTTGCTGAGAATATTCCTAGCGCTGTACTTGCAGGTATATTAATAACCGTAGGTATAGGTGTTATGGATTATAAGGGTCTTAAAGTATTAAAATCTATTCCTAAAAGTGATATTGTCGTCATGTTTGTTGTCTTGATTCTCACCGTTTTTTGGGACTTAGTTTATGCAGTGGGAATAGGGCTAGTCATAGCTAGTTTAATTTTCATGAAAAAAATGGGAGATTCTAATAACCATAAGTCTGCTATTAAGAAACTGTCTGATGTTGAGAATCTAGATCATGCAGACTATTCTCGCATACCGATTAAACTAAGAGAAGAGATTTTCATTAAAGAACTTTTTGGACCTATGTTTTTTGGATATACTAGTGATTTTCAATCCATGTCTAGAGATGTTCCTAAATATGCTACTCATGCTATTATACGTATGAAAAAAGTACCATTCATAGATCAATCAGGACTTTTTGCTTTTGAAGACGTATTGCAAAATCTTATTCAAAAAGGAATCCAGCCGTTGCTAGTGTCCGTGCAAGAGCAGCCTTTATATAGATTAGAAACTATAGATATAATTCCTGATTTAATAGGAAAGGAACATGTTTTTGAAAATTATGAGGACTGTCTCAAATGGATAGTGGAGCATGTAGAAGACACGGTGCCAGCTATAGAAGAGTAGATAGAAATTGTTCTCGCTTTCGCGAAAGCGGAAACGTCATAAATATGAATTGTAAATAATAAGATTAAAGAAATCAAAAGTCACTGTGCAAGTCTTTATTTAATAAGAAGCACAAAGTCTTAGGGTTTAATAAATTCTTTGTTATCGCGCTGTTTGCATGCGATATTGATAAATTTATTGCTTTAAAAAAATGGTATCTTTGATCTCCAAATAAATTATATGGATCAGACCAAAAAAATTGCTGTAATAGGTGGTGGTAGCTGGGCGACAGCCATAGTAAAAATGCTTTGCGAAAACCTCGATACCGTTTACTGGTACATGCGTAGTGATTATGCTATCGAGCACATAAAACGCAATGATCACAACCCTAACTATTTAAGCTCTGTAGAGTTTAAAGTAGATCAATTGCATCTTTCTAGCGATATTAATGAAATCATAAGCCTGGCAGACCTTTGCATCTTTGCAGTGCCTAGTGCTTTTGTATATAAAGAATTAGAAAATCTAACGGTATCTCTTAAAGATAAAATCATCTTTAGTGCTATTAAAGGAATTGTTCCAGAAACTGGACTTATAGTAGGAGAACATTTTCATGAGCATTATGATATAGAATTTGAGAACATAGGTGTTCTTACAGGACCATGTCATGCAGAAGAAGTTGCCCTAGAAAGACTTTCTTATTTAACTATCGCATGTGCTGACGAGGTAAAGGCAAAATTTCTTGCTGAGAGAATAGAAAGTGACTACATTAAATGTAAAATAAGCGATGATATTATAGGTACAGAATATGCTGCAATGCTTAAAAATATCTATGCTATCGCAGCAGGAATTGCTCACGGTCTAGGTTATGGAGATAATTTCCAAAGCGTATTAATGAGTAATGCCATACGTGAGATGAAACGTTTTATCAAAAAAGTACATAAGATGAAACGTAATATTAACGATAGTGCCTACCTAGGTGATTTACTTGTGACAGGTTATTCTGGTTTCTCTCGCAATCGCTTATTCGGTAATATGCTCGGTAAAGGATATACAGTTAGAAGTGCACAAATGGAAATGAGCATGGTGGCCGAAGGTTATTACGCCACTAAAAGTGCTTTTAAAATTAATGAAGAAAAAGGAGCTAAAACTCCTATCCTAGATGCCGTTTACAGCATCTTATACGACAATAAAAACCCTAAAAAGGTATTTAAAAAACTGGCTGATAAGCTGGACTAAACCAAAACTATACAATGTCAACACTTGCAAAAGATTTTGGGATGGATGTTGCTCTAGAGCAATTGGGTCTCAAAGAAACAAATCACGGTACGTCTACTGGTAACCATCATTTCGGTAATGGAGCTACTATCACTTCTTCATCTCCTGTAGATGGTGCGGTAATAGGTAAGGTAACTACTACAACTCAAGAGGATTATGAGAAAGTAGTGGCTAGTGCCCAAGCCGCTTTTAAAGACTGGAGAATGAAGCCTGCACCATTACGTGGTGAGATCGTACGTCAGTTCGGTGAAGAATTAAGAAGATTAAAAGAACCTCTAGGTAAACTTGTTTCTTATGAAATGGGTAAATCTTATCAAGAAGGTCTTGGAGAAGTACAAGAAATGATAGACATCTGTGATTTTGCAGTAGGTCTTTCTCGTCAGTTGCATGGTTTAACGATGCATTCTGAGCGTCCAGGACATAGAATGTACGAGCAATACCATCCACTAGGGATAGTAGGTATTATAAGTGCATTTAACTTTCCAGTAGCAGTTTGGGCATGGAACACGGCTCTTGCATGGATAAGTGGAGATGTTTGTATCTGGAAACCAAGTGAAAAAACACCTCTTTGTGGTGTTGCCTGTCAGAATATTATCGCGACAGTTCTTAAAAATAACAACCTTCCAGAAGGAATCTCTTGTCTCGTAAACGGAGATTACAATGTAGGAGAAATGATGACTACAGATAAGCGTGTGCCACTTATTAGCGCAACAGGTTCTACTCGCATGGGTAGAATAGTAGCTAGTAAAGTAGGTGAGCGTCTAGGTAAATCATTATTAGAATTAGGTGGTAACAATGCAATAATAGTTACTCCAGATGCAGATGTTAAGATGACTGTTATAGGTGCTGTTTTTGGTGCTGTAGGTACTGCAGGACAGCGTTGTACTTCTACACGTCGTTTAATCATTCATGAATCTATGTATGATAAAGTAAAAGACGCAGTAGTTGCTGCTTATGGACAGCTTAAAATAGGTAACCCACTTGATGAAAATAATCACGTAGGTCCTATTATCGATAAAGATGCAGTTGCTGGTTATAATAACGCTCTAGAGCAAGTTGTAAAACAAGGTGGTAAAATACTTGTAGAAGGTGGTGTACTTTCTGGTGCTGGATATGAAAGCGGTTGTTATGTAAAACCTGCTATTGCAGAGGCTACTAACGACATGCAAATCGTACAACACGAGACATTTGCTCCAGTGTTATACTTATTAAAATATTCTGGTGATGTAGAAAACGCACTAGATTTACAAAATGGTGTTGCACAAGGATTATCAAGTGCGATCATGACTAATAATTTAAGAGAAGCAGAACACTTCCTTTCTCAAAGAGGATCTGACTGTGGTATCGCAAACGTAAACATAGGTACTAGTGGTGCTGAGATAGGTGGAGCCTTCGGTGGTGAAAAAGATACCGGTGGTGGACGTGAGTCAGGATCTGACGCATGGAAAGTCTACATGAGAAGACAGACCAACACGATCAATTATACTACAGAATTACCTCTTGCTCAAGGGATTAAATTTGATCTAGATTAAGTAGCAAAGAGATGGATTAGTAATTGTCTTTCCAGAAAATTTGGCGAGATAATAATTAATTTAAAGAGAATGGTTGTTCCAAATTTATCTGGAATCTCTTGATGTTATCGCAATCTATAAATTTTAAAAGTATCATGCTTTTATAAAAACCGCCTTAGAAATAAGGCGGTTTTTACTTTTAGATTGTTAGATAAATTAACATTTTATACCCATTAAGGGGTATTGTTTGTTGATTCTATTTGCTTTAGTTTTGAAATAACTAACCTGTTTTTTTAATATGAACACCAAAACACCAAAACACCAAAACACCAAAATGGACTGAATTTGTCTGTTTTTTGCTATTATCACTAAGTCTGTCATTGATAAGCTGTGAAGAAGACTCTGTTAATGTAGAACAACAGGAAGTAACACAAAAAGCGATTTTTGAAACCGCTCAGCTTAATAAAAGAGATATTATAAACCGTATTGGTCTTCAAGATGCTCTATCTAAGGCAAAAGAACAACTTATACCATCTGTACAATTGAAGTCAGCTGTTTATGATAGTTTGAATAATATCTGGATAGACGAAGATCATATAAGTTATGTGTCTAGTGGAGATTATGAGAGTTATACTTTTGGAATCTTAGATAGTGATACTACAAAGCTTAAAAACTTGTTGTTTTCAAAAAAAACGAACTCAACTTATACTTCGTTTCTAATTACTTATGATCTTAATTATATATCGAAGCAAGATATAAGAATGGGTTCAATACCATTTGATTTTTCAGAATATATAAATTATCAAGAAATAACTACTAGTTTTCAACTTAAGACAGGTATTGTGATAGGTGGTTATGGTGGCTGTGTGTCGTCTGTAACACTACAAGAGGCAAGGAATTGTGGAGGAAATGATCATCATGTGCCCGGCGATTCTTCTTGCCCATTAGCTGACGGTCCTCGTGCTGCAGAAGAAGCTGTCATAATTATCATATATGAACCTTGTTCAAGTTCTGGTGGTGGAGGAAGTATAGGGACACCAGTTACTGGCCCACCAGGTAATGATCCGGTAATAGGTTTTCCAGGAGGTAATCCAGGAGGATCTGGTACTCCAGGTAGTGATCAAAACATACCTATCGTTACTCCTAGCCCAGAAGATGATAATCTTGTAGGAGATTTTGATACCACATGTATAAGTTTATCAAACGGAGATTGTAGAATAGTAACTAATCCTGTACTACCTATTTCTTTAAATGAGGTTTCTGATAATACACAGTCTCTATTTGATTCCTTTAATGATCCCAGCTCAGGTAATTATAATCCAGATGTTTATGAGTTTATTCAAAGCTTTGAACAAAATGAATTAAGGAATGATATTAATAATTATATTAGATCAGAACGTAATTCTTTGGAAGCTCAAGGGTTTGCTGTAGAGGCAACCATTGCAAGTGAAGAAGGTGCTGAGGTGGATTTTGATGATAAGATCATCAATGTACTAACAGGAAAGGCATCGATGATTTATAACCAATTGCAGACGACAAGTACCGGGTTTCGTAGTGCTATCAAAAATTTTGAATCAGATTTCCCAGTCGCACATTTAAAATTTGAACTTGGCGATACTGGTAGATCGAGAGCTTTAACAATTATTCCTAACAGTAATCCAAACACTCCAAATTCTCCTGATTATGTAATAACAATTCGTTTAAATAATAATAGTTCTTTAAGTGGGGTTGACCAAAGACCTGATCTGTTAACAGCTAAAACAATCATACATGAAGTTATTCATGCAGAAATGTATAGAAAATTATTAGCTATTCTTAATAATGGAGGTACTATAACAGGTGTCACAAGACAAAATGTAGAAGATGCACTGGTAAATTCGGATTACCCTGGTATGTTAGACTATTATACTAGATACAGAAATTGGCAACATCAACAAATGGCAGCTCATTATAGAGATGTTATGGCGCGAATTTTGCAGGAATTTGACACTGGGACTGTTGTTACGGCAAATCAACAACCTCAACAACTATATATGGATTTAGCATGGGAAGGTTTGATTTATGAATTGAACCCTACTACTGCGGTTACTGCTTGGATATCATTACCACAAGTAGAAAGAGATCGTATTAGACAAGTTATCTCTGATTATATTAGATTAAATTCACACTAAATGAAAAATATATTAATAAATTTAATTTTCGTAAGCACCGCTTTTGCGTTTGGTCAAAACCTCCAAAAGGAGAAGGTATATATATTATTTGAGAATTCATCTACTGAAAAATGTTTCGAGGAGGATGGATCAGGGAACACTAATTACGTTAATAAATTCAGAAAAGAATTATTAGAGGACCATGTCTATTTTAGAATTTGTAATGAATTGTTTAGCTCCAAAAAAGTATATATATCAAAAAATGTATATTCTAAAATTGAAGTAGATAGTTTAAATTTAGTAAACATTAATTATTTAAAAAGTAAATCAAAAGGAGTTAAAGATTTTAATCATCAAATCTTCAATAACATCTTTTTAATAGAGGAGATCAGCAAAGACAAATTTTATATTCATGAAGTTAGTTGGATAGACGATATACTTATTATGGAAAATTGACTTCTTAAATTTACGATTACAATATTCAAAACCGCTCTAGAAATAGAGTGGTTTCTGTTTTCAATATATAATTAATACCTATGACTTTTTTTAGATTTGACATGTCAACTATTCGTTTAGGCATTGTCTAAATCAGTTCTCGATGTTTACTAACCGTAAGAAATCAATTTTAAGTAAATTGAGAAAGCTTTAAAGCGATTCCGCATCTGCAGTGTAATGATGATTAAAAGATGATTTTTATTCTACAGCAAAATGACCAACTAGAAAGTGAATGTCTTTAAAGAAACAATCATTTAGTAAACGTTAACTCTCCAGAATCAACTCCAGCACCTTTAAATAATCTTCTTGATTATTCACAAAATCCAAGTCACTTACATCGATCACTTTTACTTTTAACTCTTGCTGCGATCTTATAAAATCGGCGTAGCCTTGTTGTATTTGAGAGAGGTAGCTGGCTTCTATATTCTTCTCATAGTCACGACCGCGTTTTTTAATATTCTCG
Organism: Nonlabens sp. Asnod2-A12; assembly: GCF_045063745.1. NCBI lineage: Bacteria > Pseudomonadati > Bacteroidota > Flavobacteriia > Flavobacteriales > Flavobacteriaceae > Nonlabens > Nonlabens sp. Asnod2-A12. Next base: position 2,471,579 of record NZ_JBEFOB010000003.1, read on the forward strand.
AGTAATCTATCTTCTGTCTGATAGAGGTAGATGTATAAGTCTGGCTTAACCAGTTCTTTATACATCATGTTAAAAAGACGTTTATATAAAGAGTATTCTTCTTTTTCTAGTGTTATTTTACTGAAAATAAGCGACTTAATTACATAGTAATCTGCAACGGTAAATTCTTTAAAAAGATCTTGTTGCGCAACATCATCGCTTAATTGCTGGTACCTATCGGCTAGAAATGACATTTCTAGAGGGAAAGAATAACGCTCTTTATCTTCATAGAAAAGAGGCAAAAAAGGATTGTCTGCAAAACGTTCTAAGACTTGTTTTGCATTAAAATCTTCTGATATTTTATGCGTGAGACTGGTTTTTCCACTACCTATATTTCCCTCGATGGCTATAAAGTTAAGGTCTTGGATAGGATACCGCTTTCGCGAAAGCGGAATTTCAACCACCACCTTATTTTCTAATTGCTCTAGACCATTAGAAATTTCTTTCATGGTTTTACCCAAGACAGGATGTTCCATTTTTGCAGCAATATCTACCAGTGGTTGCATTACAAAATTGCGATCCTGCATTTTACAGTGCGGTATCTGTAGATGTGGAGTCTTAATAACCTGATCGTCATAAAGTGCTATATCTAGATCAATTACTCGATCTTCATAAACATCTCCAGTGCGTGGTACACGGCCCATGTCACGCTCTATTTGTTGTAAAATTTCTATGGTCTGTGTGGCCGTTTTATTACTGTGGACCAGTATACAAGTATTTAAAAAATCACCACCAGAAAATCCAGCTGCAGGCACTTCATACACGCTAGCAACTTTAATGATAAGGCCTAATTGCATTTCTATACGGCGTACAGCGTCTATCAGGTGATGTGCTCTGTCGCCTAGATTACTGCCTAATGCAATGAATATCTTATGGTTATGATTTGTTGAGATACCGTTAAATTTTGCAGCAAATTAAGGAATAATAGCACACTGTTGAAGTACTTTTACCATAATTATGAAGACACTTACTGGTAAAAAACTACGACTGGCTCATCGCATTTATTTAGTGCTCGGTGCATTATTTATTTGCTCGCTAGTAGTTTCTAATCTTATTTTCCAGAAATTCTTCCATTGGAATCCCATGGGGCTCTATAATTTTGAAATATCAGTGGGGTTATTGCCATATCCTATTACATTTCTGGTAACTGATTTAGTTAGTGAGATTTATGGACGTCGCAAAGCAAATGATCTAGTTCTAGCAGGTATATTTGCATCGGTATTTAGTTTAGGAATAGTTGCTGTTGCAGACGTTGCACCGGCTATAGAAGGTAGCCCTATTCAAGATGCCGTTTTTAATAAAGTATTTGGTGCCACAACTATTGCTGTAATGGCGAGTATGACCGCTTATTTATTTGCTCAATATGTAGATATACAGATTTATCATTTTTGGAAAAAACTTACTGGCGGTAAGATGCTCTGGTTACGTAACAACTTCAGTACCATATTTTCACAGTTTGTTGACACTTTAAGCGTGTTATTATTGTTATGTTACTACGAGGTATTGTTATGGGAACAATTCTGGCCATTGTTAACGGCTGGTTTCCTGTTTAAAATGCTAGTTGCATTAATAGATACACCATTGTTATATGGTGGAGTTTACGTTTTCAGACGTTTATTTAAACTGGAAATAGGAGAAGAAATTAAAATTGATTAAAAAGAAATCATGAAAAAGTTATTTAAAATATTAGGAGTTACGTTGCTAGCAGTTATCGTTTTGATCATTGCAGCGCCATTTTTCTTTAAGGATCAAATAGCCCAAATTATTAAAGATAAACTCAATGCATCTATGGATGCTCAAATTGATTTTGCTGAGGTAGATTTGAGCCTTTTTAGCGCTTTTCCAGATGCACGATTAAACATAGAAGGCGTTTCTATTATCAATAAAGCACCATTTGCTGGAGATACTTTATTCTATGGTAGAGAGGTGAAACTAGACTTGCCTATAGGTGATTTATTTAATGACGCTAGCGAGCCTATTCATGTTAATGAGTTGATAGTTAATGGTGCAGTAAGTCGTCTTACGGTAGATGAAGAAGGTAATTCCAGTTGGGATATTGCAAAGGAAGACACTGCTGTAGTCACTACGGAATCTGAAACAACAGAAGAAAGTACTGGATTCTCTTTTGACCTGAAACATTACGAGTTTACAGATACAGAACTTACTTATGAAGATAAGAGCACGCAAATGAAGTTTGCGATGTCTCAAATGAATCATTCTGGTAATGGAGATTTTTCTTTGGGACAGAGTACATTAGACACCTATACAGAAGCACTTGTTTTCTATACCATGGATGGCATTGATTATTTATCTGGCCAGCAGGTAAAACTAGATGCAGAGATTCTTATGGATCTAGAAAATCAAAAGTATACTTTTCAAGAAAACAAAGCATTTATCAATGATCTAGAATTAAAACTGAATGGTTTTGTAGAGCTAGAAGAGACTTATACTATGGTGGATTTAAGTTTTGACACACCATCTTCTGACTTTAAAAACTTCTTTGCAGTAATTCCTGAAACGTATCGTAAAAACCTAGATGGAATAACCACTACTGGAGATTTTACAGTAAATGGTATCATAAAAGGTGAGGTGGATGATACACGTATTCCTAAAATGGATATTAAGATCAGTTCTAATAATGCTTCTTTTAAATATCCAGATTTACCTAAAACGGTAACTAATATAAATATAGATGCACAGCTTAAAAATGATACAGGTAATGTAGATGATACTTATTTTAATGTAGCGCAAACTTCATTTAATATAGGTAGTGATAGAGTAAGTGGTAGTGCGATGATCAAAAATCTAACGACTAATATGAATGTAGATGTTAATGCAAAAGGTAATCTAGATTTTCAAAACCTTGCACAAGCATTTCCTCTTCCAGATGGTATGAAACTAGATGGTAAACTGGCGCTGGATATGGTAGCAAAGTTTGACATGGAAAGCATTGAGAAAGAACGTTATGAGCGTATCAATACAAAAGGAACTGCTAGCCTAACAGAATTTAAATATGAAGGTGACGCTATGACTAAGCCTCTTATTATTAATAAGGCAAATATAGATATGACTACTTCTAGAATTAAACTAGAAGACTTTGACGCGCAAACAGGTAATACAGATCTAAAAGCTAGTGGTACGATTAATAACCTAGTAGGGTTTTTGTTACAAGATCAAGATCTTAAAGGAACATTTAATGTACGATCTAACACACTTGACGCGTCAGACTTTATGACTGCTACAGAGGTAACACCAGCAAAAAAAGCAACCGATAAAACGCAGACTTCTACATCATCCACTACAACAGAGGCTATTAAAATACCAGCTTTTCTAGATGCAAATTTAGACTTTCAGGCAAATCGTGTTTTGTACGATGGATTAGAATTAAAGAATGTTAGTGGTATAGCATTAGTGCGTGACGAGACACTAACCCTTAATAATGTAAAGACCGATATTTTTGATGGTAATATAGGTGTAAACGGTTCGGTAAGTACAAAGGGAGATACACCTGTATTTAATATGGCGCTAGATATGACAGATCTAGATATTGCAAAATCTTTTGAAGGCTTTGATATGTTCAAGTCTTTTGTGCCTATTCTAAAATCGTTACAAGGTAAAATCAATACCGATATAACCCTATCTGGATCTTTAGATAATGAGTTGTCACCTATATTAAGTACACTTGCTGGAGATGCATTTGCACAATTATTAACTAAGGATATCAACGCGGCTAACAATCCGTTGTTGGGTAAACTAGACGATAAAATAAGTTTTATTGATTTAGATAAATTTGATATATCTGATATTACTACAAAATTAAATTTTAAAGATGGTGCTGTACAAGTGTCACCATTTGATTTTAATATTAAAGGTATTAAAGCAACGGCTAGTGGTAAACACAGCCTTACTAACGAGATGGATTACACACTAGCGCTAGATGTACCAGCAAAGTATTTAGGTAAAGAAGGAGCGAGCCTACTTTCTAAATTACAAGCTGAAGATGTAGAAAAGATAAATGTGCCTATTCCGGTTAAGTTTTCTGGATCTTTTTTAAGTCCTAAAATTGATTTGAATCTAGACCTTGCAGTTAAAAACTTAACTAATCAGATTATAGAAATTCAAAAGGCAAAACTAAAAGACAAAGGAGAAGATGCGGTTAATAACGCTGTGAACGATATTATAAGTGGTAACAATCCTTTAACCGGTATTAAAGATTTAATAAATGGTAACGGTACTAAGGCTAGCGACTCTACTAAAGTCACTACGCCTAAAGATTCTACCGGAACAACTAAGCCAGTTTCTACTAGTACTGAAGACAAAGTAAAAGAGGCCGCTGGTGGTTTAATTAAGAACTTGTTCGGTAAAAAGAAAACAGAAACAGACACTACTAAGACCAAGTAGATTCTGTACAAATACTTAGATTCCCCAAGAATAGAGTTAATTCTATTCTTGGGGAATCTTCTTTTTAATATAATTATACTTTCTCACTTAAATACTTCCAGTATCGTTTTGGAACATGTTGTAGGTGTAGTTTTAAATTTTTTCTAGACTCTATATTGGTACTCTTAAAATATTGATTCCAGAGATCTTTGTAGTTGTTCTCGCTTTCGCGAAAGCTACCTTTTACAGTCATTTCATCATCTTTTCCAGAGACAGTCGTGTTTAAAATACCACGTTGCCCTCGCGCTTTATTAAAATCAATTTGCACTTCTTGAACGGTTTTAAGATCATAACTAATTCCGTAATTGCGTTTTAGGTCATATATGATCCATTTCTGGTCGGCATAGCGATTTTTAAAATGCTTCATTATAAGGGGTAAAACATTAAAATCTGGTTCTATATTAGCATAATAAGTTTCTTCATCGATAAGGTGAAAACGTACAAAGGCCTCCATGCGGTGCTTTTCACGACCTACCATTTTTGCAGCCTGTGATAGTTTAAGAACAGTCGTGTTTGCATAATCACCACTAGGCGCTTTTTGATCGATAAAAGTCATTTTTAAGTACTCATAAATAGTATTTTCTATACCTATAATTTCACTTAAAAAAGCACAGTACACTTGATGAGAATCACGAGAATTACATAAAGATTTAAACCGATTCCATACACGTTGTGCTTTATCAGGGTCTGTAATTACCAGTTCTGTTCCTTCAAAAAGGTCGTTCTGTGTTCGAGAATCTAAGGCTATAATAGGTAGTTTTATCTTACGATCATAAATCGTAAAAATGGCAGTCATTAAACCATTTAAACTACCATCATATAATAAGGTTGTGGTCATGAGAATAAGTTTAATTGATTACTGAAGTTCTTGTGGTACTTGCTGCTAGAATCTAGCATGATTAAATTCTTAATCTTTGCACTAGTTAGATCCCTAGATTCAAACTCACGAGAGTCACAGGTCATAAAATACTTAGATCTATTCATAGAGATACCTATTGCTTTTAAATGTTCCCAGTTTAATTTCCTGAAACGTCTCGCACTTAAAATCTTCCCTACAGATCGCATTCCTATACCTGGTACACGCGCCAGCATTCTTTTATCTGCCTTATTAATATCTACAGGAAACTGATCTAGGTTGCGCAATGCCCACGATAATTTAGGGTCTATATCCATATCTAGATTTTGATGTGTGTCGTTTAAAATCTCTTTTACATTAAAACCATAAAAGCGTAGTAGCCAGTCCGTTTGATAAAGTCTGTTCTCTCGCATCATAGGGACTTCGGTACCTATGGCAGGTAGTCTAGAATCATTTGCCACAGGTATATAACCAGAGTAATAGACACGTTTCATCTTGAATTTATCATAGAAAAAATTTGCGCTATACATGATATCTCGATCACTCTCTCCGGTAGCACCTACTATCATTTGTGTGCTCTGACCGGCAGGCGCATAAATAGGAGTGCTTTTAATAAGTTTCTTTTCTGATTTATAGATTTGAATAGAATTTTGAACCGCCTTCATCGGTTTGATAAAATCCTTGTGGTCTTTGTCTGGTGCGAGTAATTTTAATCCAGCCTTAGTTGGGATTTCAATGTTTACAGATAATCTGTCTGCATACAATCCTGCTTCTTGCATTAACTCATCACTAGCACCAGGAATAGATTTTAAATGTATGTAGCCATTAAAGTTTTCTTCTTCCCTTAGTTTCTTAGCTACACGTATGAGTCTTTCCATAGTGGCATCTGGACTTTTAAAAATACCAGAGCTCAAGAACAATCCTTCTATATAGTTGCGGCGGTAAAAATTAATGGTCAGGTCAACAACTTCTTGTACAGTAAAAGCAGCACGTTTTATATCATTAGACTTTCTAGTCACACAATAAGCGCAATCAAAAATGCATACATTAGTCAGTAAAATTTTAAGTAACGATACACAGCGGCCATCTTCTGTATAAGTATGACATATTCCCATACCGCTAGAATCACCTAATCCTTTGTTCTTATTTTGTCGTTTACTACCACTACTGCTGCAGCTTACGTCATATTTTGCAGCGTCGGCTAGTATTTCTAGTTTCTCTTTTATTCTCTCGTAGTTCATATTAATTGTCCACACAGGTGGATGTTTTTTTTGTCATTCCGCACTTGAAGTGGAATCTGCTTATAACTTTCTCGATCTTATTTTAACACCATCTTCGACAAGCTCAGATTGACATCTTGTTTGTTATCCAGACTTTCTCGATTTTCTAGACCCACCAGGTTGATGAATCTCCATTTTCTCTTGTGGTAATTCCTGTTTGCGGTAGCCATTGCTATTTCCCATTCTTCGGTCACGTAGACTAGATTGTTTATCTAGTCGTTGTATGGTCTGTGGGTTTTCTTCTGCATATCGTGGATCTTGAATGTAGTCTGCTTTTTGCATATCATGGACTTCGATAGAATAGAAGTCAAATTCTTCTACGACCTTACCATATATTTTATAAATACCGCTTCCGCGAAAGGTGATTTTTGCAGCCACCGGCGGAAACATAACCGTATCAAAAAACCTACCGTTACAGTCTAAAAATGTACCAAACTGCATGCGTTTGCCCTTTGCTGTATGAGTCGTTTTAATGTTAACTACATAACCATAAATGAGTATCATTTTGTTATGGTGGCTTTTCATGTCTTCTAGACCATAATTATTTATAGGTTCTTCTACTAATAATTCAAAATGAGAGCACAAGGGAAAACCCAATAGTTCAATCTGTTCATAAGCTAGTTCTAATCTAGTGGTGTGTAATTGCGGTATGGTAGCTGCTCTATGTTCAGGAACAAATAATTTATTCTGAATATATTTTTGAGGTGATTTATCTAGTTTATAATGCGCCTGCCATAACAACTCATATCGATCCATACCGGTAAATCTAAAAGCATCGATACGTATTAAAATAGATAGCTGCTCTATACTTATGAGAACACGATTTATAAAATCTTCTAGAGAAACAAATAAGCCATCTAAATGACGCGCCTCTATAAGACGTATCATCGTTTTCTTTTCTAGTTCTTTAAGATAGCTGTAACCTAGATAGATACTTTTACCTTTAATAATATTTGCTATGTTGCTATGGTTAATACATGGTGCTTCTATAACCGCACCGCACATTCTAGCTTCATGTACATAAAGTTCTGGGCTGTAAAATCCACCACCATTATTTAATGTTGCTACCATGTATTCTAGCGGGAAATAACGTTTTAAATAAAGGCTTTGATAACTTTCTACAGCGTAGGATGCAGAGTGACCTTTCGCGAAAGCGTATCCAGCAAAACTCTTGATCTGATTCCATATTTCTTTAGTCTGTACAGGATCATGCCCTAGATCAAGACAGTTTTTAAAATACTTATTCTCTACTTTTTGAAACTCTTCTCGTGACCTGTATTTACCGCTCATTCCACGACGCAGTACATCAGCTTCCGCTAGGTCTAGTTTTGCATAATAATGCGCGACTTTAATAACATCTTCTTGATAAACCATTATCCCATAAGTTTCAGGCATGATTCCCTGCATGATGGGGTGCGCTTCTTTACGTTTTTCTGGATATCTCGTGCGTAAAATAAACTCACGCATCATACCACTTTGAGCAACACCAGGTCGTATCACAGAACTGGCTGCAACTAGTCCTATATAATCATTAGTTGCTAGTTTGCTCAATAGCATTCTCATAGCTGGTGATTCTATATAAAAGCAACCTATACATTTTGCTTGCGAGATCATGTTGTTGATCTCAGGATCTTTCATGAATTTTTTTACGTCGGTATGTACGTTTGCAATTTGCGCATCTGGCTGATTGTACTTTACTATTTCTATCGTGTCACGTATTTTACCTAGACCACGTTGCGCGAGAATATCAAATTTGTGTATTCCAGCATCCTCTGCAATGTGCATGTCAAATTGTACGGTGCGGTAACCCTTAGGCGGTAAACTAGTCGCACTGTAATAATGAACAGGTTTTTCAGTAATAAGAATACCACCGGCATGTATGCTGGTATAGTTAGGCATGCCTTTTATTAAATGACTGTACTTAAGGACCAGCTCATGCATTTGATCTAGACGCTCTGGTTTAAAATTACCTGTAGTAAGCATATCAATATCTGCTCGTGGTAGACCAAAAACTTTACCTAGTTCTCTAATAACCGCTCGGTATTGAAAGGTGTTGTATGTCGCTAGTAAAGAGACATTTTTAAATTCGTCAAAAATAAATCTGGTTATATCTTCTCGATCATCCCAAGAAAAATCAATGTCAAAATCTGGTGGACTCGTTCTATAATCATTGATAAAACGTTCAAAATACAGGTCTAATTCTATAGGGTCTACCTCAGTTATTTGTAGCAAATAAGCAAGAATACTATTAGCTCCACTACCACGTCCTACATAAAAATAACCTTTGCTACGTGCATATTCACAAATACGCCAGTTGATTAAAAAATAAGCGACAAAGCCTTTCTTTTTTACGATTCCTATTTCCTTTTCTATGCGTTCAATTACATCGCTTTTATCTTCTTTATCGCCGTACCTGTTTTCAATTCCGTTATAGGCCAGTTGTTTTAATTTCTTATAGTCAGCTTGTTTACTAGTAGAATAAATATGCTGATTTCCATTAAGTTGTGCATTTTCAAAATCAAAACTAATACGACATTGATCTAATAACAGTGTCGTGTTTTCAATAATAAACGGATAGTCTTCAAATGTCTTTTTGATCTCCTGTATAGGGATCATTTGATTTTCAAAATCACCTTGTTGCGATGTTGGTAGCTGACTCAATAAAATATTTAAATCTATACAACGCAGCAATCTATGGGCATTAAAATCTCTTTTGTTTCTAAAACTAACTGTTTGCATTACGACCAGTTTATCCTTCATTTTCACATATTTGGTAAATGGCAGTTTGCGTAATGCGGCGATGGAGATTCCTATGTATTCGCTTTCGCGAAAGCGAAATACATTGATTTCTATCACCTTGTTAAAAGGGTAGATAATAAAAGCATTTTTAAATGCTGGAGCTAGTTCAGGAAAAGGTGTTTTATTTTCTAGATGGTGAGATAGGAATTCATTTAATTCTTGAAACCCTTCATTGTTGCGTGCTATACCTACGTATAGTGGTTGGTGATCATTTCTAAAATCTATCCCTACTATTCCCTCTAGTTTATGTTTTGCACATAACCTGATGAAATTAAGGCAAGCACTGGTGTTATTAATATCGGTAAGCACAATTTTTTTCACGCCGTTTTCTAAGGCAAGTTCAATGAGGTTTTCTTCATTAAATGTGCCGTACCGTAGTGAATAATATGTGTGATTGTTAAGGTACAAATGATGCTTTTTTCAATTAGAATTAATACTATTGTTTGCGATGGGCAAGAACAACTGGCGGTAGTCCATTAAAAGGGTTTAACATTCTGCCTATGGTTTTTGCTTCCATGCCGGCGGCTCTCATGACAGTTCTATCGCCATATTTTTCTCTTATTTTATCTAGAGCCGTATACAAGTTTATTGCAGTTTCATTATCATCAAAGAGGTTGATTTGGTAATGCCCATTTACGATATGTGAAAATCTAATTCCTATTAATCGTATTAAGAGTCTACGGTTGTAAAGCTTTTCAAAGAGTTCTAATATGTGCGGTATAAGTATATGGTCTGCACTGCAATAAGGAATGCGCATTTGTTTTGTATAAGTATTAAAGTCCGAATATTTAATCTTCACATTTATACAACCAGTTAATTTATCACCACGTCTAAGTTGGAAAGCCAGATTTTCTGTCATAGCAATAAGGATAGAATTAAGTTTTTTCACATCTATGGTATCTCTATCAAATGTGCGCTCTGTACTTATAGATTTACGCTCGTTAAAAGCAACAACAGGTCGGTTATCTAGACCTTGTGCACGACGCCATATCATGCTGCCGTTTTTACCCAGTACATTAGTTAACATCTCTTCTGGCATTTCTTGAATAGTGTGTATGCGTTTTACACCTAGATGTCTCAATGTTTGATAAGTTTTATCACCTACTTGTGGTATTTTCTTTACAGATAGTGGTGCCATGAAACCTTTTTCTTCTCCATGATTAATCATTAATTGATTATTGGGTTTTGCCTCGCCGGTTGCTATTTTAGAAACGACTTTATTAGTAGATAACCCAAAGGAGATAGGTAATCCTGTTTCTTTTATTACTTTCTTACGCAATTCTGTAGCTAGTTTATAACATCCATAAAAACGATCCATTCCGGAGAGATCTGCATAGAACTCGTCAATGCTCGATTTTTCAAATAATGGAGTTTCTTGTTTGATAATTTCTGTCACTTCATCAGAGTGTTTTGAGTAAGTACCTGCATTACCTCTTATAACTACTGCTTCTGGACATAGTTGTCTAGCAAGTTTCATAGACATACCACTATGCACTCCATAACCTCTAGTCTCATAACTGCATGCGGCTACCACACCACGATCACTCGTGCCACCTACTAGTAATGGTCGGTTTTCTAGTCGTGAATCCATTTTTCTCTCTACCGAAACGTAAAAAGTATCCAGATCTAAATGCATGATTTGTTTATCGCTCATAAGGTGTTATCCCTTTGTGTTAGGAATAGGTTTTTTGATCGTGCTTATATTTTTTAAAACAAGGGGTCAAAAAACCTCACAAGATTTTTCTTGTGAGGTGTATGTTAATCAGTTTATTATTTATGCGTTGCTACTTAATTAATCGATCATGTTTTTAATAACTAGATCATTTACGGTAGGCTCCATAAAATTCACAAAAGTCTCTTTTTCAATTTCGTTTTTAAAATGAATGCCATTTTGTTGTAGTACTTCATGTAATGTATGATATACCTTATGGATAAGATCTTCGGTTTCAGCAACTTTATCAGACCAGGTTTTTACTTTATGAACTACTTTCATAGTAGCTTTTTTTCCTGTCTTTCTTGTGATTACGAGTTGTTCTACTCTTTGGGCTAACTCTGTTTTAATAAGTTCAATATTCATGTCGGTAATCATTTTAAAATAAAACAAATTGGTCTCCTTCTACTAGACGTTCTTCTCTTATAACATAATCATCTTCTTCGGCATATTTAAGACGTTCATATAAACAGCGATCGTAATCTTTGAAAAGTTTATCTCCTGTAGGTTTTAATAATTCAAGTCCGTTTGCATCAGGACTTTTTATTTTTGAAGATATAGGATAAGCATTAAATCCTTTAGAATCAAAAGGCTCCATCATTCTAGAAAGCTCTGCAACTGACATATCTGGATTAAGCCATTTTTCTTCATCTTCTCTACTTAATATAACTGGTGCTCTATGGTGTTCTATTCTTTGTGTAATTCTATTTGCAGCACTTGTTAATATAGCTACTGTATGGTGCAATTCTCCTGTTAATGGATGTTGCCATGTATCATATATACCTGCTAGAGCAAATGGGCCTCTATCACGATTAGGGTAAACTAGATAAGGTTTGTTAAGTTTCTCCTGTTTTGGTCCTTCTATAAAAGCATCTACTAGAACAAGACAACGTTGTGATTTTACAGCATGTTTAAACATAGGTTTATTAAAAATACCCATCGCTCCTTTATACTGAGGATTATTCTCTGGATTCAAATCGCCTTCACTACGCGCATTAATCATATACGTCTGTTTATGTGCCCATTTAGGAGTATATCCTAAGGTAAACATCTGTATGTGGTTGGGTTGCTCGTTTGTAATTACAGGTATTTTATTACCTGCGCTTATGTTCACATTTTCATTAAGTACAGCACCTTTTATAAAAGCAGCGTTAAAACGCTTTTCTAAATCTGCTGCTGGTGTAATTATCGTTGCTCTTCCACACATAATTGTAGTATTTTGGAAATATTCCTAGAATAATTCCTATTAACGATTCAAATATATGGAATAATTCCAATATTATGGAATAATTCCACTGTTAAAATTGGAAATATTCCTAAATACCCTATATTTGTTCTATGGCACAAGAGATTTCAACAGAAGCAAAAAGGTTTAAACAAGTTCGTGAAGACCTAGGAAAGACACAAAGTGAGTTTGCAGACTTGCTAGATGCAGGTAGCACAACAGCAGATATTGAACGTGGTAAAAAGAAAATTACAGGTAAGATCGTGACGGAGTTGTTACGACAGTTTAATGTAAATCCTTTGTGGTTATATGGTAATAGTTATAATAAGTATCTAGAAACTAGCACGAGTACAGCACCCAAAATTATTACTATGGACACTAACGATCGTGAAAACATGATCATGGTACCTATAAAAGCAAGTGCTGGATATGCAAGCAATGTACAAGATACAGACTGGTATAACGATTTGCCTGCCTTTAATATACCCTTGCCACAGTATAGAGAAGGAAGTTATCGTGCCTTTCAAGTAAAAGGGGATAGTATGTTACCTGTTTTACAGCCTCATGAATGGGTCATGGGTAAAGCGGTAGAAAGCGTGCGCATGGCAAATGATAATCGCATTCATGTAATTATTACAGCAGATAGCGTTCTTGTGAAGAAACTACGCAAATCAGAATCTCCAGAAGCGGTAAATTTGATTTCTTTAAATAGAGAATATCCAGTTATTGAGCAACCAGTAGTAGAGATTAAAGAACTTTGGGAAGTAAATTCTAAGCTCAGCTTTGACCTCGATGTGCATGAAGGAGAAGAGGCTATGATTTCCTTAAAACAAGGTCTGGATAGTTTGCGTGAAGAAATACAGAGCATTAAAAAAGGGAAGTAATAGGTTGTTTGTTCCGCTTTCGCGAAAGCGGATATTCTAATTATTTAAGTGACATGATATGGGTTTTGAGCATCTTTATGACTTTCTAGAACGATTGCAAGTCAATAACAATAAAGAGTGGATGGAAGTGAACCGCAAAGAATACCAAACGGTGCGTTTATGGTTTATAGACTGGCTTACAGAAATGCAAGAGCGTCTAGTAGAAATCGATCCAGATTATACAGATACTGATGTTAAAAGATCTATCAACCGCATCAATAATAACTTGATGTTTCAGCCTAACAAACCTATTTATAAAGATCATTTTGGAGCAGGACTGGACCTTTCTTATCATGAAAAACAAAACGATTTTTATCTACAAGTAGGACTAGAGCAATCTTTTATAGCTGGTGGTTTTTATAAGCCAGAAGCCAAAGTGCTCATATCTATCAGAGAAGCCATAGATTATAACGGAGAAGAATTAATAGCAATTATTGAAAAGCCTTCTTTTAAAAAGATTTATGGTGATTTATATGACGATGGGAATTCTTTAAAAACAGCACCAAAGGGTTTTCCTAAAGATCATGAGCATATTGATTTATTGCGCAAAAAGACTTTTGCCGTAGAATATCCATTAACTAGAGAGCAAATATTATCTCCAGGTTTTACAGACTTGTATATAGAACTGTACAAAGAAATGAAACCTTTTAGAGCTTATTTGAGTGAAGCGGTATCGGTGTAGATTATTATTCTACCCATTTATAAAGTTGTAGTTTCTTTTTCCAGCGATTATCAATTTTTTCTAAAACAATTACTTCACCAGAACTACTTTTCTGTAACCTTATATATGCAAGATTTTTTTCCTTATTAAAAATAGGAATGGTATATTTTAAAAAACTGTAGTTACCAGTTTTTTGATTTAAACTATCTGCAACTTGTAAAATGTCATTATATGAAAATTTTGCTTTAGACATTCCTTTTACATCAAGAATTCTAAAACCATAATTTGATAATTGATTAAGATTAACATTTGAGACACTTTTTCTTTGTTTTTGAATAAAAGAGGTGTCAGATTCTACTAAACTATTTGATATCAATTCCAATTCACTTAAATCTCTATTTTCTTTAGAATAAGCATCAGTATATTGAAATTTTGAACCTGTAATTGCTCTAATAGTTGAATAGTCTAACGATACAGGTGGAGCCATAAAACATGAGCTAAAATTTGAAATCAATTCACTTTTAGAGTTTAGAATTTTAATGTGAATGGTGTCAGATAAAATTTCATTTAAAAACTCAATTTTAAATTGATCAGAAATTTGTTCTTGGTTTGAATTAGTGTTTTCACAGCTAACAAAAATAATTAAGATTAATAAGCCAAATAATATACGTTTCATAATTATCTATCCCTATAAAACACCTTAAACTCTGCACCCATTCCGTAATCGTCATTTCCAGAACGTACCAACTTACTATTAGGATTATAACTCAAATCAAATAATTGCCAGGTTTTATCATTAAAAAAAATGCGTCGTACCCAAGTGTTTTTACCTTCTATTTCTTTAGTAAAAGGTAAAAGTGGCCTGTAAGTAGTTGATACTTTCTCAAAGCCAGATCTTGTTTTAATCTCTCTGTACTTTTTTGCTTTGATTAATTTACCATCAGGCTTTGTGTAACCTAATACTTGTATAGAAGCAAAAATCCCATTATTAGGAATGTTTATTTTAAGTTCTGTAATGTCCAGTTCGTATGTCTCTTCAGTAGTTTGATTGATCACAAATGTCTTTGAAGGATATAAAGATTTTCTCGATGGGCTGCCATCTTCTTGCACGTCATAAAAACTAACTCTAAACATAGTAGAAAATTTACGTAGTTTCCCTTTCTTACTGCGCTGACTTTCTTCTAGAACCACTGGTAATTTTAACTGAGTAATTTGAGTAGGTTCACCTTCATAGCGATCAAATTTTACTGCAATTTCACTTTCTACGGTAGGTAACCAGCAGTCAAAATAATTATCATGTCCTATTTCCTTCTGCTTGCGATCTTTATGTTTGCCAGTAAGTGCGGCGCTTATGATTACGGTTTCTAGTTCGTCTGCTTCTAGGGTTAAAAAAACTTCAGATTTTAAATTGGCTACAGCTATACCTAAGTCTGCATAACCGATGCTAGAAAAGAATAAAGAATCTACATCTTTATAAAGTTCTTTGGTAAACCTAAAACTACCTTCATCGTCGGCAAATGTTCCTTTACCATTACCAAAACTGATGGTAGCAAAAGCAATCGCCTCTTGAGTAGATCCATCCTTTATAACGATGTCCTGACTTTGTACTAGGTTTAAGTTGAATAGTACGAGACTAATCCAGAATAAGTTTTTCATTGATATTTTTTAAATAAGCGACTATCTCGCGAGTTGCGCCAGTATTGCTGTTGATCCAGTGTCCACAAATCATTCCAGTTTTATCTCTAAAATGATCGTCTTCAAATAATTTGTTTGCGATAGATTCAAAATCTGTAGAAGTAGCAACAGAAAATAAACCACCTAAGTCCTCTAGTTTTCCAGCTTCAGGAAATTTTTCATAATTCTTACCTATAATTACTGGTACACCATAGGTAGCTGCTTCTAGAATATTATGCAATCCCTTTGTTCCCATGGCTCCACCTACATAAGCAACATCTGCATAGCTGTATGCCTTAGTAAGAAGACCTATAGTGTCAATGATTAGGGTAGATGGCTTTTTCAAATCATGAATAACACAACCTTGTAGACTGCTCCATTTGGCTGGATAATAACTCAGTGTTTTTTCTAATTCATTTATGTGAGAAACTCCTACTTCATGCGGCGCGATAATGACTTTATAAGCTCCAGTCTTTTCATTTTCATGAAGCCAGTTTTTCATGATCTCAATATCTTCTGGCCAGGAACTGCCTATAACTATGCATTTTTTATCTCCTACAAATTCTTGTAGTTGTTTTACTGTACTGTCACGCTCTATCAATTGGCTTGCACGGTCAAATCTGGTATCACCACTTACACTTGCATTGGTAAAACCTAGCTTTTCTAGATTTTTAAGAGAAGAATTGTTCTGTAAAAAGAAATAATCAAAACTCTCTAGAGATCTAGTCATCCATTTTCCATACCAGCTATTAAATGACATTTTATCTCTAAAAACGCCACTAACTAATATAGTCGTACAGTCTATTTTTTTAAGCGCATTTAAATAATTAGGCCAGAATTCATACTTAACCATAATCGCAACCGTAGGATTTACCGTTGCCATAAATTTATTCACATTGCTTACCGCATCTATAGGTAGATAACAAATAACATCTGCTAGGTGTGTGTTCTTTTTATTCTCATAACCGCTAGGTGAGAAAAAAGTAAGAATCACCTGATATTTATCACGATTAATATGTTCGAGTACTGGTACCACTTGTTCAAATTCTCCTAAACTCGCTGCGTGTACCCATATTTTAGGCAGAGAAGATTTTACTTTTTGGTCTAGAATATCCCATGTTCTCGCACGTCCTTTAACACCTAATTGGAGTTTTTTATTAAAGGCACCGGCTAGTGGTAGGCACGCTTTCGCGAAAGCGGAAAAAATATCATACAACGTCTTCAAAAATCAGTCTTTTTTCAAATGTAGCACAATAGCAGTTACTAGTTAAATTTAGTAGGCTAAAAGGTAATGGTTTATAATAAAGTAGTTCGATTTAATAGAATCTCAGTGTGTAATAATACAAATCATTATCTATCAAAACACTTAGTGTAGTAACGTGAAATTAGGTTTAGGCATTCCTCTCATTATTGCTTATTTTTACATGGACTAGCGTGGTTAAACGCGCTGGCTTAATAAAATTTGCAAATGCGTAAAATACAGATGGTTGACCTTCAAGGTCAGTACGAAGGAATAAAAGATAGAGTGAATAATGGGTTAAAAGAAGTCATCGAGTCGGCGGCTTTTATCAATGGACCAGAAGTTCATGCTTTTCAAAAAGAGCTAGAAGACTATCTAGATGTAAAACATGTAATACCATGTGCAAATGGTACTGATGCTTTACAAATCGCAATGATGGGACTGGGTTTAAAGCCTGGAGACGAAGTCATCACTGCCGATTTTACATTTGCAGCTACCGTAGAAGTAATTGCTCTTTTAAATCTAACACCGGTTCTAGTAGACGTAAATCCTTATAACTTTAATATCGATACAGACGCGATAAGAAAAGCTATAACGCCTAAAACTAAAGCAATTGTGCCTGTTCACTTATTCGGCCAGACGGCAAATATGGACGAGATCATGGCTATTGCCAAAGAGCACGATCTTTTTGTAATAGAGGATAATGCCCAAGGAATAGGTTCTAATTACATGCATGCAGACGGTTCTAAATCTAAGACAGGAACCATAGGTAATGTAGGTACAACATCTTTTTTTCCATCTAAAAATTTAGGTGCTTATGGAGATGGTGGTGCTATTTTTACAAATGATGATGAGCTGGCTCATATCATAAGAGGTGTTGTAAATCATGGTATGTACGAGCGTTATCACCACGACGTAGTAGGTGTTAACTCTAGACTAGACGCGATGCAAGCGGTAGTTTTAAGAGCAAAATTGCCATTCTTAAATGATTATAATAATGCACGTAGAGATGCGGCGAGAAAATATACAGCAGCATTTGCCGGTGAAGAAAAAATTATAACACCTATAGTTTGTGATAACTGTGATTGCCACGTTTTCCATCAATACACACTAGTTATTAAAGATGCAGATCGCGATGGACTGGTAAAACATTTACAAGCAAATAACATTCCTTGTGGAGTCTATTATCCAATTCCTTTACATAAACAAAAAGCTTATGTTGACGACAGGTATAAAGAAGAAAACTTTACGGTGACTAATCAGTTAGTAAAGGAATGTATTTCTTTACCTATGCACACAGAGCTGGACGACGAGCAAATTAAATTCATTACAGATCATGTAAAAGAATATTTGAATAGATAAATTAAGATCTAATAATTAATAAAAGAACCCCTATGAAAACAAGATGTATTTAGTTTTTATAGGGGTTTTTCTATTTCCCGCTTTCGCGAAAGCGGAATACTTACCGTCTTACGGTTTATAATACCATTGAAGGAATAGACTTAAATAAATCGATAGAGCTTAATTGGTAATGTCTGAAGGTGGTAATGTTATAGATGAAAGTTGGAGTTTTTTCTGTATCGCTCAAATTTAAAACGTAAATATTAGGATTACAGGGCTTTAAAAATTAAATAAGTGTTTTCTATATTTGTGAAAGAATAACCATCTTAATTTTTCACATGAAAAACGTATTAATAATCTCTCTTTGTTTATTTCTTAATATTTCATTTGCTCAAAAAGATAATTGGCAAACTAAGTATGAGCAACGTTGGGAACATTATGATGGAGGTACTAAATTATTTGTGAGTAATAATAACTTTTTACCTATTACTTATAAGATAGGCTATAAACCGGTTAATCTAGTTCAAGATGTAGAAAATGGTAGCTATATAGTTATACCAGGTAGAACAAAAGATTCATTATTATTAGATTTCAAAAAAATAGATCCTAAAAAGAAATGGAAGTTCAATAAAGGAAGTACGTTAGTTTATTTAGGTGATTTAACAGATACGGAATATGATGAAGACTATGTTTATGAGTTGCCTTTTGAAAAAGGAACGTCACATAAGATAAGCCAAGGCTATAATGGAAATATTTCTCATCAAGAGAAGTATGCTTTGGATTTTGATATGCCAGTTGGGACAAAGGTGTTTGCATGTCGTGAAGGACTGGTTGTTGAAGTGGTAAAAAACAATACAAAAAATTG
The DNA here is from genome assembly GCF_045063745.1 of Nonlabens sp. Asnod2-A12. NCBI lineage: Bacteria > Pseudomonadati > Bacteroidota > Flavobacteriia > Flavobacteriales > Flavobacteriaceae > Nonlabens > Nonlabens sp. Asnod2-A12. The sequence continues at coordinate 2,490,633 of NZ_JBEFOB010000003.1, forward strand.
TGATAAGCCTAGTTGTGCTGATTATAACAACTATATTAAAATTCTACATTCGGATGGTACGATTATGCAGTACCTTCATTTTAGAAAAAATGGAGTGCGTGTTAAACCAGGTCAGAAAGTAGTAAAAGGTCAACATATAGGTTTTAGTGGTAATGTTGGTTGGAGCACAGGGCCACACTTACATATTGATCTCTATCTTACAGATAAGGATAATAATTATAAAACATTAAAAACTAAATTTAAAACTGATAACAATACAATCACCGAAGAAATGAAAAAGGATGTGCTGTATCTAAAAGATTATTAATGCCTTACAAAGCACTATGATTCTTAAAACCTTTCTCTTCTAGATATTTTACATATTCATGGGTGTTAACAGTGGCTTTTAAATCATGTAAAAGATTATAAAGACCAAAGAACGTACGATTAATGTATAAGAAGTGCTTGCTACCACGGTTACCATTCATTTTACGCAATTCTTTATCATTGCTATATTTCTCACTTAGAGAAGAAATCTCATCCCAAAATCCAGAATCTGCAAAATTAAATGTCTTTTCTTGGAATGGTTTTGTAAATAGACTCAGCATCTCGTGAAATAAAGCGCTGAAATAAACAATTTCTTTCTCGCTATCATCTTTGCGTAGAATCTCTAATTCAAATAATTTTGCTTTGAAAATCTCTGGATTATTGATACTTGCAGGAACGGCCAGTTCAAAATACGGCTGGTAAAATTCGTCCACGATTTCTTTAATACAACCGAAGTCGATTGCTATTAATTCTTCATCCTTAGAAATTAAAAAATTACCAGGATGTGGGTCTGCATGAACGGCTTTTAGACCGTGCATTTGAAACATGTAAAAGTCCCAAAGTGATTGTCCTAGTTTATTACCAGTTTTTTGTGAGAAGTCTGTTGCAGCAAACTCGCTTAAATGCTGCCCTGTCATCCAGTCCATCGTGATGATGCGTTTACTAGATAATTCTGGATAATAGGTAGGAAATTTAAGATTAGGTATGTGAGAACAGGCTGCTGTAATTTCTATACTTTGCTTTACCTCAAGTGTGTAATCTGTTTCTTCAGTTAATTTATCTTCTACCTCTGCAAAGTATCTTTTTGAGTCTTCACCTTTTAAATTAAACATCTTAATCGCGATAGGTTTTACCATCGCGAGGTCACTACCTATAGACTCTGCCACACCAGGATATTGAATTTTAACCGCTAGTTCCTTACCATCTTTAGTAGCTTTGTGTACCTGGCCTATACTTGCTGCGTTCACAGAATCTTTTGAGAAAGTATCATAAATCTCTTCTGGAAAAGCACCTTGATATTTCTTAAATGTTTTTCTAACTAACGGAGCCGAAAGTGGTGGCACGCTGAATTGCGCTAGACTGAACTTCTCTACATAAGCACCTGGTAATAGGCTCTTATCCATAGATAGCATTTGCGCTACCTTGAGTGCACTACCTTTAAGACTCTTTAAACCATCATAAATATCTGTCGCATTATCTTCATCAAGAGAAGAGCGATCCATAGAAGGGTTTACTGCTTTTTTTGAATAGTACTTGATGTAATTAGCACCGATTTTTGCACCAGTCTTTACTAGCTCTGTAGTACGGCCTATTTTACTGGTAGGTATTTTGTCTAGTGTTTTCATAGCAATCTAGTTAGGTAATCCACATCGATAAGCTCAGTGTGACACTTTTGAATGTTATTAATGATAAAATTGTTCAGTAACTACGCTTTCGCGAAAGCGGAATAATAGAAACTTGTTAGAAAGCGTCAAAAGTTTTGAGCTTACGGTATTTTTTAAACTTAAGTTTAGATTTCAACTTAAGTTTATTTACGACATGCGTTCTTTCCAAAGGAATTTACCAAAGTCAAGAACAGCGTCTAGTGGTGTGTTATCAAAAACGTCAAAAATGGTGTTTACGGATTTTTCTATAGCCATATCAGTTTTTTCAAAACCAGCACTGTCGTCATCCATCCAGAATTTAAGTAAGAACAACATTTGTATCCAGGCACCTTCACTATAAATAGTTTCAGATCGTTCTAGTAAAATATTAGTTTTATTCTCATTGCGTTGCATGATTAAGTCTTTAGAAAAGTTTTTTACGTGCTTGCGCAGGTCTTTTAACTGTTCCATCTTGCTCATCATGTGCGGATTTTCCTTAAGAGTATATAGCACATAACTTCTATTAAGAGTCAGGATTTCAAAAAATGTATAGAAAAAAGTAAGCATCTTTTCTCTATTTGAGAAATGTGCATAGTCTTCATTTTTATGAGAGACATCCATAGTCATGGTAAAGAATGTATTCCAGATATCTTTGCGCAAACTATCTAAACTACCGAAATGATTATAAAAATCTTGCTCGGCCATGTTGTTATCCTTAGCAAATTTGTAAACCGATTTAGGAGTTTTTTCATGTTCTAGAACATAGTCCATATATGCGGTAAGGATATCGTGCTTAGTGATTTCCTTCTTCTTTGCGGTCTTTTTTGCAGGTGCTTTTTTAGTAGTTGCCATAATCTCAATGATTTGATGTAAAGATACAATCTGTTTAACTTATCACACATAATGTTTAAACAAAAGTATGTTAAGATTTAGTCGTGCGTTTTGTATAAAACTTATACTTTAAAGATAAAAAAATCCCTTTCTAAAATTTTAGAAAGGGATTAAATTTTTTTAAAAGATCACGTTGTTATAGACCGTTTATATTTCTTCTTAATTGTGTGAAATTGAATAGAACGAAAGAAAGCTTAATATCCAGAGCTGCAGCTATACCGTTTCTTCCATTATCATCCCATTGATAACCTATACCGCCTGCTAGTTCAAAGGTGGAGAAATTTGTTATTCTTCTTTTCATACCTATTTTAGGAAAAATGCTTGTAGCTTTACTTATACGTACATTATCATCGCTGGAATAGGTCATCCAGTCTGGTACACGTTGCAATTCTAGGGCTAAATAGTTACCTGTATTCGTAGTTATGGATTTGCCGTTTTCTTTTCTCTTCTGTCTATTATAATAATATCTAGGTTCTAAGCTTAAAGTATTCGTTGCGATGAATTCAGTTTTGGAACTAAAAAGATTTTTATAGAGCCCAAATTCTTGACCAAATTCTAGATGAATCAATAGTTTATCATTAATTGGTTGCTCAAAAGAAGCCCAACCGCCAATGGCCCCTACTTTAATAGATAGGAGGGTTTCTAACTCGTCACTTTGAGAGTAGGAAATTATAGAAAAAAGCAAGGTAAGGGTGAGAATAGTGTGTTTCATGTTGGTTGATTTGGTTTTTGATTACTATCAAACACCATACCTATTAACTTAAATAATGGATAAGCATAAAAAAATCCCTTTCTAAAATTTTAGAAAGGGATTTTTAAGATTATAAAATAATCTTGAACTATGGTTTGTTAGTAGCAACAGGCTCTTTACTTACCCATGTGTTTACTGAAACGATAGCGTTTTCATTATAATCTACTTCAGTAAGCTGGTCACCTTTCCAGAAAAACCATTTACCTGCTTTTCTATCGTTTTTATATTCTGCCTTAGCAGTTTTTTGACCATCAGCATTATAACTGATCCACTCACCGTGTCTTTTATTATCTAGAAAAGTTCCTGTTTGTGCAACTGTTCCATTTTCATGAAAATAGGTTGCTTTTACTGTTCCATCTTCAGTGTTTTCAAAAGTAGGTTTTACCTCTTGTGCCATTGCAACCACACCAAGCATCATTGCCGCAAAAATCATTAATTTCTTCATCGTTCGTTCTTTTTATTACATCCAAAGTTAACATTAAAAACATATTAAAACAACATTTAAGTAACATTAAGTTTACATTAAACTTTTAAAAAGCTGTAATTCAGTTAATTAGTTTAATTTTAAAATGGTATTTATGGATGTTAATCTTCTACTTTTAATCAAATCTTTACCTTATGGTTATGTATTTATGTGTGAAATCGGTTTATTTTTGCATGCTTATTAGAAGTTTTAAATATGTATAGATCACACGATTGTGGTAGCCTGCGTGCTAGCGATATAAATAAAGAAGTAACACTTGCCGGTTGGGTTCAAAAAAGCCGTGACAAAGGTTTTATGGTTTGGGTAGATTTGAGAGACCGTTATGGTATTACTCAACTTATCTTTGATGAAGAGCGTACAGAAAAAGCTCTTATTGAAAAAGCTCAAAAACTAGGACGCGAGTTTGTAATCCAAGTTAAAGGAACTGTAATTGAGCGTGAGTCTAAAAACAAAAATATACCTACAGGAGAAATTGAGATCCTAGTAAAAGAACTAGAAATTTTAAGTGCTTCTAAGACACCTCCTTTTACCATAGAAGATAAAACTGATGGTGGAGAAGAGTTGCGTATGAAATATCGTTACCTAGATATACGTCGTAATCCAGTACGTGAGAACTTGATTTTCCGTTCTAAGGTCGCGATGGAAGTGCGTAATTTCTTAGCAAACAAAGAATTTATCGAGGTAGAAACGCCTGTACTTATTAAATCCACACCAGAAGGTGCGCGTGACTTTGTTGTGCCATCGCGCATGAATGAAGGGCAGTTCTATGCATTGCCACAATCGCCACAAACTTTTAAGCAATTGCTTATGGTAGGTGGTATGGATAAATATTTCCAGATTGTAAAATGTTTCCGTGATGAGGACTTGCGTGCAGACCGCCAGCCAGAGTTTACACAAATAGACTGCGAGATGTCATTTGTAGAGCAAGAAGATGTGTTGAATATCTTTGAAGAGATGACACGTCACTTATTAAAGAAAGTGAAAAACGTAGACGTTGCTGAGTTTCCTAGAATGACTTACAACGAGGCAATGGAGAAATATGGTAACGATAAACCAGACATTCGCTTTGGGATGGAGTTTGCTGATTTGAACGCTTTCGCGAAAGCGGGAGAATTTAAAATCTTTAACGAGGCAGAGCTAGTAGTAGGAATAGCAGTGCCAGGTGGAGAGAGCATGACACGTAAAGAGATCGATAAATTAATTGATTGGGTGCGACGTCCACAAGTAGGAGCCACTGGAATGGTGTATGCAAAATGCAATCTAGATGGGACTTATAAGTCTAGTGTAGATAAATTTTACTCTCAAGAAGATCTTGCAAACTGGGCAAAAGCAACTGGTGCAGAGCCAGGTGATTTAATCTGTGTGATGTCAGGACCTGCAAATAAAACTCGTGCACAATTAAGTGCTTTGAGAATGGAAATGGCAGAGCGTCTAGGATTGCGTGATCCAAATAATTTTGCTCCTCTATGGGTAGTAGATTTTCCACTTCTTGAATGGGATGAAGATACAGAGCGTTACCACGCAATGCACCACCCATTTACTTCTCCTAAACCAGAGGATATAGAGAAATTAAAAACAGATCCAGGTAATGTGCGTGCAAATGCTTATGACCTTGTTATGAATGGAAATGAGATAGGTGGTGGATCTGTAAGAATATTTGATAAAGAATTACAGGCTCTTATGTTCGACCATTTAGGGTTTACTCCAGAAGAAGCTCGTGCACAATTCGGTTTCTTAATGGACGCTTTTGAATATGGAGCGCCACCACATGCAGGACTTGCTTTTGGTTTTGATAGATTAGTTTCTATTTTAGGTGGTCAGGAAACTATACGTGACTTTATCGCGTTCCCTAAAAACAACAGTGGTCGCGATGTGATGATAGACGCGCCAAGTGCCATTGATAATGAACAACTGACAGAATTGAATCTGAAGGTAACCGTTTAACCTGGAGTATAAATAAAATGTCAGTCTGAGCCTGTCGAAGACGATGTTATATATAAAATATGAATTTTTTAAAATTTCTTGGAATCCTACTACTATGTGCTTTACTGGCCATAGGAGTAGGGTTTTATTTTTTAGACCATGATCAGGTAGCTCTAGGGCATAAAGTGATAGGTCTATCTACCTTATTTATATTCTTTATTGTGATGCCTCTATTTATATGGACGCGTTATAAAAATAAAGATTTGAGTAAATTCAACTTTAATCAGGATAAAAATGATGAAGATGAAGACTGGGATATAGAAGATAAAAGTAGATTGAATTAAGGCATTATAATAGGTCCTAGAAAACGCAACCATAAAATAAAACCGATAAAACTACCTACTATACCTGATATTATAAAGGTAAACCGGTGTTCAATAGGTATTTTATTGAAAGTTGTATAAGTCAAAACTATAATACCTAACAGGCCAAAAATAGCAGCAGGTAATAACAATGGTATTTTTAAATAATAAGCAATGACGACTTCATCTGATTGTAAAGGGATTTGTCCAGTTAATAGACGTGTTATTACTAAGGATAAAAAAATAAATACTTCTCTAGACCAAAAATATGCTAGATAGACTGCGATCCAGTTTTTAAATTTGAATTTATCGCTATTATTAAAATAAAGTAATAGAAAACCTATGGTTCCAAATAACATGGTTTGTGAAGGTCCTGCTAGCGTGGAATATAGTCCATGTCTTTGAGCTTTCTTTCTGTAAATTTCTAAAGTTTGTATATCCTCTTCATAAACTTGACCATCACTATCGCTATGTTGTGAGTACCATTTATTCATTTCTGGTTGTTGTTTCCATTCTCCATAATTCACATAACCATAATGTAAGGTCGGTTTTTTGAAATATCGTTGAGCAACAAGATAATGTCCAGCTTCATGAGATACAGTGCCTAATGGTGTGAAAAGTACAAATGCCAGTAAAAAATAGATACTACTTTTCCAGTTAAAATTTATAGTAATATAATTTTGTATTTTGAAAGACATGCAGTGAATTTAACAATTATAAAGAACATCAATCTTGGTATCAAATCTTTTAAATAAGATTCTAGTAATTAATTAACCATATTGCCGACTTTTGTGTCAGTATAAGATAACTATGAAAAAAGGCGTATTAATGGTGAATCTGGGATCTCCAGATAGTCCAACACCCAAAGATGTAAAGAAATATCTAGATGAGTTTTTAATGGATGAGCGAGTGATAGACTTGCCTTACATTTTAAGAGCTATTCTGGTTAAAGGAATTATTTTAAATACCAGGCCTAAAAAAAGTGCCGAAGCTTATGGCAAAATATGGTGGGAAGAGGGAAGTCCGTTAATAGTTCTTTCAGAGAGGTTACAAGACAAGATAGATTCTTTTACTAGTGTGCCTATTGCTCTAGCGATGCGTTATGGAGCTATGACCATAGAAGACGGTCTTAAGGAATTAAATGATCAAGGTGTAGATGAGGTTTTGTTACTTCCATTATATCCACAGTTTGCTATGGCAACGACAGAGACTATTCAGGTTCTTGCCGAAGAATTGCGTCAGGAGAAGTTTCCACACATGTCATTTACTCAAATGCCTCCTTTTTATAACCACCCTGATTATATACGTGTCCTTTCAGAGTCTATTAAAGAGTCGTTAGAAGGTAAGGATTATGAGCATTTATTATTCTCATATCACGGAGTACCAAAAAGACATATAAGAAAAAGTGATATCACAAAGTCACATTGTAGAATGGATGGTAAATGTTGTTCTACACCATCACCTGCTCATGAATTTTGTTATAGCCATCAATGTAAAGAGGTGACTAGATTAGTAGGTGAATACTTAGGTATGGAAGATGGGACATTTTCTACTAGCTTTCAGTCACGTCTAGGTTTTGACCCATGGTTAACACCGTATACAGATCGTACCATTGAAAAAATGGGATTAGGTGGGACTAAAAAAATGGCTATTGCTACACCAGCATTTGTTAGTGACTGTCTAGAGACTCTAGAAGAAATAGCGATGGAAGGAGAAGAGATTTTTCATGAAGTAGGTGGTAAAGATTTTCACGTAGTGCCATGTCTTAATGATAGAGATGACTGGGTAAAGGTTTTATCTCGCTGGATAGATGAATGGGCTATGAGTGAAGTCACTGCTTAATCATAACTTTCAATAGAATTACAAAAAGGCTTTTCATTAATTTGAAAAGCCTTTTTATCGTTAAATAGGTAAAATAGTTAGAGTAGAGTACTTTTACATCTTATGTCTACAAAGCCAGCCAGTAAATCTCAACTTTTAGGAACAGAGACCATAACCAGTCTGTTAATTAAGCAAGCAGTTCCTGCATCGATAGGTATTCTAGTAATGTCTCTTAATATACTGGTAGATAGTATTTTTGTCGGTAACTGGATAAACTCTGATGCTCTCGCAGCAATAGGTGTTGTATTACCTATCTCTTTTTTTGTAGCAGCATTAGGGATGGCTATAGGTATAGGTGGATCTAGTATCATATCTAGAGCTCTAGGTGCAGACCGTATGGATAAAGCACGACGCACCTTTGGAAATATGTTATCGCTTACTGTGGTCATTACTTTGTTAATGACCGTTTTTGGGCTACTCTTTGTAGATTCTTTAGTGCCAGCATTCGGTGGTAGAGGTGCTCTTTTTGAACCAGCTAAAGTCTATTACCAAATTGTTTTTTATGGAATTCCTATTCTTGCATTGTGCATGATGGGTAATAATGTGATACGTGCAGAAGGTGCTCCTAAGCATGCCATGATAGCAATGCTTATACCTTCTGTAGGTAATTTGATACTGGATTATATTTTCATCAATAGATTAAATATGGGAATGGCTGGTGCTGCTTGGGCGACTACCGTTAGTTATTTTTTATGTTTTGCATACGTGCTTTGGTTTTTTGTATCAGGAAAAAGTGAGTTGATTTGCACTTTTAAAGATTTACTTCCAGATTGGATAATTCTCAAAGAAGTGGGGAGTTTAGGGTTTGTAACACTTGCTAGGCAAGCAACCTCTAGCTTTATCTTCCTAATTATGAATAATATTTTATTTGAATTAAGTGGTGCAGACGGTGTCGCGGTATTCCGTATTATAGGTAGTATGATGGTGTTTGCTTTATTCCCAGTTATGGGTGTTACACAAGGGTTTTTACCTATTGCAGGATATAATTATGGTGCAAAATTGTGGGATAGAGTGCGTGAGGTTACCTATACTTCTATTAAAATATCTTGTGGATTAGGTGTTCTTATATTTTTAGGGCTCTTCTTTTTTACATATCAAATTGCCGATGTTTTTACAGATAATCCTAAAGTGATAGAACAAGCATCTTTTGCTATGAAACTGGTATTTCTATCGGTTCCTATTATTTCTATTCAATTAATAGGTTCTGCATATTATCAGGCTATCGGTAAAGCGATTCCTGCTTTATTATTAACACTTTTAAGAATGGCTATTATTCTTATTCCATTGCTATTAATTCTCCCTAATTTATATGGTGAATTTGGAGTATGGATTAGTTTCCCTATAGCAGATTTCCTTTCTACTATAATCACAGCTTGGTATTTATGGCTTGCAATGAAAAGGTTGAAAAGCACTCGAAAAGAGTAAAATAGGTTGTTAATCGGTTATTTTATACCGTTAAATAATATTTTGATGAAATAAAATGTTATTCCATTTATTCTTCTCTTTTTTGCAGCAAAATTTAACAAATGCTCAAGTTAATACTTTGTTTTTTAATGATTTCTACAATTGGCTTTGCTCAAGTAGGATTAAATACAGATTTACCACAAGCTTCTTTAGATGTTGCCTCTACTAATCAAGGGATACTAATTCCTAGAGTAGAATTAGTGGACACTGCAGATGTTGTTACAGTTGTTAATCCAAATGGGACTCCTTTAGTTAAATCTACTATGGTTTATAATACCGCTACTAGAAATGATGTGGTACCTGCTTTTTATTATTGGAATGGCGTTGATAAATGGCTTAGAATATTAGTGGCAGATGATAATGAAGATATATGGAAAGCAAACCCTACTAATAACCGTGTAGAGATTGATAAATTAAGTGATGGAGTTACTGATAGACCCAATAACAATGTGTACATCACAGATGAAAGTCAATTAATTATTGACCAAGTAACGACCAATAATGATAATGGCGGCTCTCGTAAAATCCAAGTTTATAATGGTGATATAGCAAACTACTCTAATATACCTAATGGAGCGGCCTTTGGTTTTTTAGGGCACAAATCACGTGGAGATATTGCGACACCATTAAGTGTACAGCCTGACGATCATGTAACGGCTTATTATTCCCTACCTCACAATGGTACAGGTTATGTGCTGTCTTCATTCTTTATGCAAGGTGTAGATCCATCTTGGGATGGAACAAGTTCTGTAATCCCTGGTGATTTTAGATTTAATACCACAACGGTTAATAACACTATCGCAGGTGAAAAAATGAGGATAACGTCTGAGGGTAAAATAGGTATCAATACTCCTTCACCTACCGAAGCTTTAGAAATCCATGGTAATAACGGAAATGGATGGGATGGCGATGTAGATGTGTATAGCCACGGCAGTAATATTACCTCTTTTCATATAAGAAGTTCCACTGGTACAAGAACAGCCCCTAGAAGTATCGGTTTAAAAACAAATGCCAATATCTTTAATATGGAAGCTCAAGGGTATGACGGTACTAATTATATCACAGCAAGTGCGATAAAATTAGGGGTTACAACAACAACTAATACTGGTGTAAATGATATGCCTGGTAGAATAGTTTTTGCTACGACTACCGATGGTACCAGTACATTGAGTGACAGAATGATTATAGATGACAATGGAAATGTGGGAATAGGAAGACTTACTGGGCTCACAGAGAAGTTAGAAGTAAACGGTACCATTAAAGCTACCAGTATTAACTTTACTGGTATTCCAGATTTTGCTAGTGATGCCGACGCGACTGCAAATGCATCTCTGCAAGTAGGTGATATCTATAGAGTAGGAAATGACCTTAAAATTAAATTATAAGAGTAAGAGATGGTTTTGGTTTCCGCTTTCGCGAAAGCGAAATAATTAAATTTTCTCTAAACCTTTTCTTTACTATGCACGCATATAATATCTTTACTTAAAAATAAGATTTTATGTATACCAAAGAATTTGATGTAAGATGGAGTGACCTAGATGCAAATAGACACATGGCAAACAGTGCCTATCAAAATTTTATGAGTCATACACGTATGGCATTTTTAATCGAGAACGACTTTGGTCATAGAGAGATGGCTCAATATGAAACTGGACCGGTCATTTTTAATGAAAACATATTCTATTTTAAAGAAATACATCAAGGTAAACCTATTACAGTAAGTTGTGAAGTAACTGGCATGAGTGAAGACGGTAGCCTATTCAGTTTTGTACATAATTTTTATGACTATAAAGGTCGCAATGTTGCACGAGGTTTAATGACTGGTGCATGGATGAATTTAAGAGAACGTAAAATCACCGCTTTACACCCAGAATTACACGATAAAATCAAAAACTTTCCTAGATCTGCAGATTTTAAAATATTACAAAAATCAGATACTAGATCGCATGGACAGTTTGCTAAAGATCTTAGTTAATCGATTAACTAAAGTTAATTTATATCATTCTAGAGTGTTTTTAGAGTGAAAAACATGTATTTTAACTATTAATTAAATAGATAGTTCTGCTTTTTCTGTTAAAATTCGACTACTTTTATATTTATCCTATGATATCTATAAAAAATACTATATTCTATAGTGAAGTTTTAAAGGAATTAAATTACCATTTTGGTGACTTCTATTTCTTTGAAGGATTTGTAGTGTCAGAAATAAAAGAAGGTGTGAATTTTTCTTGGGATTATGCAAAAATTGTCATCCACGAAGTATCGCAATATTATAATACTAAGGGTAAAGAAATCGTATACTTATCTAACCGTATCCATAACTATAATGTTAAACCAGTGGACTGGCTCAAATATACGATGCACGCCTTTAAGTTAAAGGGATATGGTATAGTGGTTAATTCAAATGTAGGACGCAAAAATGCTTTATTTGAATCGATTTTTATACCCACTCGTTTTAAAACTTTTACCAGTACGCTAGATGGTATACAGTGGGCTGCTCAGATTAATGAGGTAGACGAGGTTAAAAAAAAGAAATAATTATTTTCTCTTTATTCCTGTTAAAAATACACCAGTAAATATCAATAACCCAGCAACAAGTTTTTGCCAGGTAATCACATCTTTATCCAGTCCTACTGCTATAAATGTTGCTAGTAAAGGTTGTAAATAAATAAAAACAGCAACTACGCTGGGCTTTAATGTTCTTATAGCTATAATATTGAGCATATAGGTCCCAAACGTAGCAAAAATCACCACATAACCTATATTCAGTAAAGTCTCCGTGCTAGCGGTTGTGATTTCAAATTCTAATCCCTGAGAGATGCCAAAAGGTGTGATAATTAATACACCAAAAAAATACAACCACTTCATAAGCATGAAGACATCATACTTTGCAGTTAACCTTTTAGCCAGTAAAATATAGATGCCATAAGAAATAGCGTTCACTAGAACCAGTATATTACCTAAAAATGGGTCTTTTGCCTCTGCACCTTCTCCAGTAGAAAGTAAAGTTAAAAGAGCTGCACCAGAAAATCCAATTAGAATACCTACTATACGTAAAGAATGCAGCCGTTCTTTTAAAAAAAGAGCGCTCAATACCAGTACAATTATAGGTGTGCTCACCATTAAAACAGATGCGCTTATGGGAGACGTTAATGACAGGCCCCACATAAAGGTGACCATATTAAAACCTACACCACAAAAAGCTGCTAGAGCAATAAGTGGTAATTCTCGATAAGGTATTTTTTCTTTGGACTTAGTAAATAGGGAAATACCCCAGAATATTACACAAGTAGCTACAACTCTATACCATGCCAGACCGAAAGGTCCTACATGCTCTGGAGTGACTTCCTTTGCAGCTGTAAAGTTATAAGCATAAAATAACGCTACTAAAAAGCCACAAATAATAGCAACCGTTCTTTTACTCATTTAAGATAGAGCCTCTTGCGCAGCAGCAACTACTTTCTTAGAGTTACCTATATAAGCTTGGTTATTATATATAAGAATAGGTCTTTTTATGAACGTATAATGATCCAATAAAAGGTTTTTATAATCCTCTTCTGTCAGGTCTTTTTCATGAAGACCGCGACCTCTGTATAATTGCGCTCTTCTATTAAAAAGTGCCTCATAAGAGCCAGCTTGTTCTTTTAAAAATTCAACCTGATCCATAGTTACAGGTTCTTCTTTAGTATTTTGTAAAGCGATGTCATCAGTAAGTTCTAACTCACCTTTAATGCGTTGACAAGTATTACAGCTATCTAGATAAATGAATAGATTTTTCATATAGCAAAATTACGATAGCTTTTTTGATAAGGAATATCTTTAGCCTTAATATTAATTAATATGCTGGTTTCGCTTTCGCGAAAGCGGAATAAAATCAATCATAAATTAAATACAACGTTACATGAATCACTTATTTGAACATAATCTAACCACTAGAAAAATATTTTTAAGCCTTATAGACCAGCTTACCGTGGATGAATTAAATCTGATTCCAGAAGGTTTTAGAAACAATATCATTTGGAATATTGTGCACAGTATCACAGCACAACAAGGTCTGGTTTATGGGCTTTCAGGTCTAGAAAAATCTGTAACCAAAGAATTAGCAGATAAATATGGTAACGGTACCATGCCAGATGGTGAGGTAAGCAAAGAACAGATAGAAGAGTATAAAGTCATGCTATTAGATCTTATAGAAAAAACTAAAACAGACTATGAAAGTGGAGTTTTTAAAGAATTTAAGGAGTACACCACTGGTACTGGCTATAAAATGCGCAATGTAGAAGAGGCGCTAAGTATGAATAATATTCATGAAGGTATACACCTAGGTTATGCTCTTGCTATTAGGAAGGCGATTAAGAACAATTAAATAAATTTTAAAAAGCAAGCCGGTTTTAAAACTAGCTTTTACTTTTATACCGAAGAAAAGAAGGATATGAAATTTAATACCAAAACCATTCACGGCGGTCAGGAGAATATAGATCCAGCCTATAATTCTGTAATGCCACCCATTTATCAAACCACTACTTTTAAACAAAGTACACCACATGGACATAAAGGTTTTGAATACTCACGTAGTGGTAATCCTACTCGTAATGCGTTAGAAAAATCTATGGCTAGTCTAGAGAATGGCGCTTATGGAATTGCTTTCGGTTCTGGTCTTGCCGCTATTGATGCGGTGCTTAAATTATTAAAATCTGGTGATGAGGTAATTTCTACTAGCGATTTATATGGTGGTTCTTACCGATTATTCACACAAATTTTTCAAGATTTTGGTATCAAGTTTCATTTTGTAGGAATGGAGAACGCTGCTGACATTGAGAAGCACATCAATGGTAACACAAAACTTATTTGGGTAGAAACGCCTACTAACCCTATGATGAATATTATAGACATAGAAGCCGTTTCAAGAATATCTAAAAAGCACCAATTACTTCTAGCAGTAGATAACACATTTGCAACACCATATTTACAACAGCCCTTAGATTTAGGTGCAGATATTATTATGCATAGCGCTACTAAATATTTAGGTGGTCATAGCGATGTTGTAATGGGTTCTCTAGTCGTAAATGATGAAGCGCTGGCTAAGAGATTGTACTTTATACAAAATGCAAGTGGTGCTGTTCCTGGTCCACAAGACTGCTTTTTAGTATTGCGAGGTATAAAAACACTTCATGTAAGAATGCAACGTCATTGTGAAAACGGTAAAGCTGTTGCTCATGCATTAAAATCAAATCCTAATGTAGATAAAGTGTACTGGCCAGGTTTTGAAGATCATCCTAATCATGAAATTGCTAAAAAGCAAATGAAGGATTACGGCGGTATGGTTTCTTTTAGTACAAAAGCTGGTACATTAGAAAGTGCAGTTAAGGTTGTGGAGAATTTAAAGGTGTTTACTTTAGGAGAATCATTAGGTGGTGTAGAGTCTCTAGCTGGTCACCCTGCAAGCATGACACATGCGAGTATACCCAAGGGGGATCGAGAGAAAATAGGAGTCGTAGATTCATTAATACGCCTTAGTGTTGGAATTGAAGATATTGATGATTTATTAGAAGATTTAGAGCAAGCGCTCCGTTCATAATGAGGTGATTCTAATTAATAAAGAGACATTTAATCGATAAAAACAGGCTTCTTTTTAAGGCTAAATTTTAACTAAAATGGCCTAAAAATTTAACTAAAAAAAAGAATTGAATAGTTGTAAACTGAAATACATTTACTTCATAATCTTAAAGTCATATACCATGGCAAACAAACCAGCAAAAGGCCCGAAAAACTTCGGTAAACCTTCTTCTAAGCCAGCGGCAGCAATGCCTAAAGCTAAGAACTCTGCTTCTAAGAAGAAGTAATTGTTCTACCACATGCGATGAGATCGTGTGTTACTAAAACTGATAAAAAAAAAGAGCCGTTTCCTTAAAAAAGAGACGGCTTCTTTGTTTCTATCAAGGTTTGTTTTAAAAATAGAGGCTTGATGTTTTCTCGCTTTCGCGAAAGCGGAACACATCTCACAAGGTTTCTTATAATTTATGATATGCACGTATTGTATCGTGCAATAATAATGCATCTTTGTTTTAATAATTAAACGCAAAATTGACAACAAAAAAAATAATCATAGGTCGCACAGATCGAGCAGATTTCCCTAGATTACAGATAGAAGGGATTGACATTAAAATTGATACAGGCGCATATACCAGTAGTATTCACTGCAAAGATATAGAAGAGATAGATGGTGTTTTACACGCCACACTTCTAGATGTGGAGCATGAACAGTATCATGGTAAGCGATTAAGTTTTGAAGAATATAAAATTACTAGTGTGCGCAGTAGTAATGGTAGTGTAGACTTGCGATATGAAGTTCAAGGAAATATCAGACTTTTTGAGAAACTCTATAAAATTTCTTTAACTTTAAGCAATCGTGAAGAAATGAGATATCCAGTTTTAATAGGCCGTAAATTTCTTTCCCCTAGATTTATAGTAGATCCTGAGTTACAGGACGTTTCATATTTACAATCACAACATGAAGATTAATATCTTATCTCGTAGTACAAGTCTCTACAGTACCAAAAGACTCATAGAAGAAGCTAGAAAAGCTGGGCATATCGCAAAAGCAATTAATGTGCTCCATTGTGATATAAAACTTGAAAAGCAAAAACCTACGGTTTATTATCATGGAGAACGTCTCGTTACACCAGATGCTATCATACCTCGTGTAGGTGCTAGTATTACCTTTTATGGTACTGCAATCGTAAGACAGTTTGAAATGATGGGCTGTTTTACAACTGTTAGTTCTATGGCACTGGTAAGAAGTAGGGATAAATTGCAAAGCCTGCAATTGCTTTCTAGAAGTGGTGTGGACATGCCTAAGACGGTATTTACCAACTTTGGCGAGCATACTGATGATATTTGTAAACGTGTAGACGGACCACCTGTAGTTATTAAGGTTCTTGAGGGAACACAAGGTATAGGAGTTAATCTAGCAGAAACAATTGAGGCGGCAGATGCTATTATTGATGCTAACAATGAATTGAAAACTCGTGTTATTATACAGGAGTTTATTAAAGAGGCTGGTGGTGCAGATTTGCGTGCCTTTGTAGTTGGAGACAAGGTAGTAGGTGCGATGAAAAGGCAGGCGCAAGAAGGTGAGTTTAGGTCTAACCTACATAGAGGTGGTACCGCAAAGAGTATCACGTTATCTAAGCAAGAAGAAGAGACTGCTATAAATGCAGCAAAATCCTTAGGTCTCGGTGTGTGCGGTGTTGATTTATTACAGAGTAGCCGTGGGCCATTAGTGTTAGAAGTGAATAGTTCTCCTGGGCTAGAAGGGATAGAAGCAGCTACAAATAAGAATATAGCAGGTGAGATTATTAAATATATTGAAAAAGGTGTAAATGCTTAAAGAAATTAAGATTTTTGATACGGTTATTGAGCCAGGCAAAAGTTATAAGCTCAATTTTAATATGGCAAAACTTTATACGTCTACTAGTATAGAAGTGCCTGTTATTATTAATCGTAGTAAGAAAGCAGGTCCTGTGGTACTAATTACTGGTGGTATTCACGGTGACGAAATTAACGGTATCGAGACGGTACGCCAGATTATTTCTAAGAATTTAAATAAGCCAGCAATAGGTACTATAATCGCCATACCAGTTTTAAATGTTTTTGGCTTTTTAAATGGTCAGAGAGAATTTCCTGACGGTAGAGATTTAAATAGAGTTTTTCCAGGAACTAAATCAGGTGCGCTAGCCAGTAGGTTTGCCTATCAAATTACTAAAGAGATTTTACCTCTTGTGGATTTAGTAATGGATTTTCACACTGGTGGGGCACAACGTTTTAATGCGCCTCATTTACGAGTGTCCCAGCTAGAAGTGCAGTCATGGGATCTAGCCAAAGTATTTAATGCGCCGTTTTTGATGCATGGTAGCAATATTAAAAAGACATTTAGAGCGACGTGCTCTGGTCTGGATAAGAA
This sequence comes from Nonlabens sp. Asnod2-A12, assembly GCF_045063745.1. NCBI lineage: Bacteria > Pseudomonadati > Bacteroidota > Flavobacteriia > Flavobacteriales > Flavobacteriaceae > Nonlabens > Nonlabens sp. Asnod2-A12. Next base: position 2,508,022 of record NZ_JBEFOB010000003.1, read on the forward strand.
ATACCTGCTTTTTGAAGGAGGAATGTCTAGTCATAGTGATAAAAAAGTGGTTTCTACAGCAGTAAATGGCGCAATACGAGTGTTGGATCATTTAAAAATGTTAGACCCAAGTGTTGAAGTTCCAGTGGCAGAAAAGGAGTCTGTAATTATTACTAACTCAAAATGGATAAGAGCAAGATATTCTGGTCTATTGCACCCAAAGGTAGATTGTGGTAAAAGAGTAGAAAAGGATGAGTTTATTGCTGTTATAACAGATCCTTATGGAGAATTAAGATACAAGGTAAAAGCACCTCATGCTGGTTATGTAATTAATGTGAATTATAGTCCGCTAGTATACCAGGGAGATGCGATATTTCATATATCCAAAGATGGAGAGTAAAAAAGAACTTAGAAAGAAGTACGCTCAACTCAGGAAAACACTTACTTCAGATCAAGTAGAAGAGTACAGTTTACAAATAGCAAATCAAGCATTGAAACTTGATATTTGGGAGTATTCTAATTATCATATTTTTCTTCCTATAAAACGTCATAAAGAGGTAAATACAGAGTATCTATTACACATACTCCAGGGAAAGGATAAAAACATCGTTATTTCTAAATCAAATTTTGATGATTTTTCAATGTCTCATTACTTATTAACAGATCAGACCAAGATTATAAATAATGAATATGGTATTCCAGAACCAGATGAAAATGGGATACCTATAAATGAGCAACAACTAGATGTTGTATTCATCCCATTGCTAGCAGTAGACAAATTTGGTAATAGAGTAGGTTACGGAAAAGGCTTTTATGACAGGTTTTTAAGAAAATGTAAGCCAGGTATTTTAAAAATAGGCTTATCTTTCTTTAAACCTTTGGATAATAAAATAGATGTGAATGAAGACGATATTAAGCTGGATTACATTTTAACAGGTCAAAATGCGTTTAAAACAGTTGAAAGTCATATTTAATTGATTAAAGTCACATAAATTAAATACAAAATGTTAACATTTATTTATTATTTTCACAAATGTTACCATTTTAGTCTTTTACTAATTGGTGATTTTATGATAACGTTTCCCCTTAAACGATGAAAATCACTCCCGAAAAAAACTTGCAACAAAAACTGCAAGACAAAGATTACTTTTTAAAAGAAGCAGCTCTTCTTACTGCAACTGGTTCTTATAGTGCAAACCTAGAAACAGGTTGTTGTTTTATAGACGATATGGGTAAAAGAGTGTTGAGTTTACCTAATGATTATAGAGTAGATTTTGAAACTGGTTTAAATTTATTTGTCGATTTTAAATCCATATGGATACATTTTCAAAACTGTGTTAAAGGACGTGAATTTGTAGAAGATCTAGAAATGATCGATCACAATGATCAAAAGATATGGATGCGTGCCACTGGTAAGCCATTATATGATGACGTTTCTGGTAAGGTAGTCGGTATAAGAGGTGTTTTTACTAGTATAGATCGATATGTAAGGCAAGGTAAAGAGCTAGAGGAAACGGCAAAAATAATAGAGGTTCAAAACGAGAGGTTAGTCCATTTTGCTCATATAGTTTCTCATAATTTAAGAGTACATTCTAGCAATCTTGAACTGACTTTAGAGACTTTTAACTCTCCACTGGTAGGTACGGATGAAAAGGTTTTTAAAAGCTACCTCTCAGATATATCTAACAACTTAAGTGAGACGCTAGAGCATTTAAATGAAGTAGTAACTATTAATACTCATGAGAAGAGTAAAGAGCCTGTGGATATAGAAAGTGTTTTTAAAAGTGTTTTAGAAGATCATAGGTCATTATTAGAAGAGATTGATGTATCTTTAAAATATGATTTTTCAAATCTTAGTCATATTGATTATGTTCCAACATTTTTGAGCAGTATTTTTTCTAACTTATTATCTAACGCTATTAAGTATCGAGATAGTTCTAAGACATTGAAAATTAATGTAAAAACTAAAGCCAAAAGAAATAATAAATTGCTTACGTTTCAAGATAATGGTATCGGTATAGATCTAGATAGAAATGGAACTAAGATTTTTAATATGTATAAAACGTTCCATGATAATGAAGATGCTCGTGGAATAGGCTTATTTTTAACAAAGAATCAAGTAGAATCGCTGGGTGGCAATATCTCAGTGGTAAGTGAAGTAGGGAAAGGCAGTTTGTTTACTGTAAAATTTTAAGATAGAATAGAATTGGTAAAGAAAGCTTGTATAATAGACGATGATAAACTGTATGTCAGTTTGATCAAAATGCTCATCAAAAAAAATAAACTCGCACAAGAGTTAGTTATTTTTGAGAACGGTAAACTGGCTCTTAAATTTTTTGAAGAACAGTTAGGTAAACAAGATCCAGAGCTGCCAGAAGTAGTCTTGCTAGATCTTAATATGCCTGTTATGGACGGTTGGGAGTTTCTAGATGAGATGGAAACTTATGCAGGTAAATTAAAAGAAGAAGGTTTAAAAATAAATGTAGTTAGTTCTACTATTAACCCTGTAGAAGTAGCTAAGGCAAATAGTCACGATATCGTGAATAGCTTCATTACAAAGCCTATCAACAAGCAGGCTATGATAGAAGCGTTTTCTGTTTAATTAGGCTACACTTTTCTTATCGGTATCGGGAAATGCTTTCTTACTGAAAATTACTAATAAAATCACTCCTACAGTAATGGCGCTATCGGCAACGTTGAAAATCGCGTTAAAGAATTTGAAGTGCTCTCCTCCTACAAATGGCATCCATTGTGGCCAGTCTCCTTCAAATAATGGAAAATATAACATATCTACTACGTGACCATATCCTAGACCTGCATAACCACCAGCTTCTGGAAATGCTGTAGCTATTGCGCCGTGATAACTACCAGAGAAGATAACACCGTAAAAAACAGAGTCTATAATGTTACCAAATGCACCTGCAAAAATTAACGAAATACATAAGATTAAGATCTTGTGTCCGTGCTTTTTAATACTGCTCACTAACCAATAACCTATCCCAAAAACCGCAAAAATTCTAAAAATAACTAAGATTAACTTACCATAATCACCAGGTATCTCCATTCCCCAAGCTGCACCTGCGTTTTCATAAAAAAGAAGTTTAAATTTACCCCAATCTACTATGGCTGGACTCGTACTATCCGTTAACGTGTAATTTAATTTTATATAAATTTTACTAGCTTGATCAATTATAATGATCAATAGTATAATGAGTATAGCTTTTGTTAATTTCATTTAATCTTTTTCAGAAGTGCTAAAATACTAATTAAAACGCTTGTTTAACGTGCTTATATTGCCAGATACCGTTTCTAGCCTAGCAAAATACTTGATTTGTACAGGTTTTTTAAATTCATGTACTTTTCCCGATCGTGATGCACTAGTTACATCATAGTTTTTCAGGTTAGCATATATACTGGCATAAACAGATATAAAATGTAAATCACCCTTCAGTTGATCTATTTTACAACTGCCAGATAGTTGATTTATGTATACGCTGTCGTAATTTCCACTTATTTTTAAGTCGGCACTTTGTACGTTAATGACTAGTTTCTTACTCTCAGGTAGTACAATAGTTGCCTTACTGTCTATTACTTTATGCGCACTTAGTTTGTCTCCAGGAAAAGAGAACGTAGGATGAATAGGGTCTGTAATTATTAAAGAGTCATTCCTTATAATACTAGATAGAATTACTGCGTTTTTATATTCTCCATTTACAGATGTAATTAATTTTACATCCTGTGAATTGCTGGTTTTTATCTCCAACTGTATGTGTTGTTGTAAATGTATATCTATAGTCTTAAAAGTAGCTAGACTATGGCTGGTCTCATTTCTATTAGAAGAAGTTGTTTGAGCATCCGCTTTCGCGAAAGCGAGAAAAACAACAAGACTCATAAAACATAAAAACCTTTGTAAACTAGAACAAGTATAACTGTGATCCATATTTACAAAGGTTTAAATAAATGCTCGTAATGAGCTGAATAATGTAATTATTGCATGTTTTTTGCCTCGATACTTAATGTAGCATGTGGTACTAATTCAAGACGTTTTTTGTTGATTAGTTTTCCAGTTACTCTACAAACACCATAAGATTTATTCTCGATGCGTATCAATCCGTTTTTAAGATCGCGTATAAATTTTTCTTGACGTATCGCTAGTTGAGAGCTGGTTTCTTTGCTCATTACAGCGCTACCTTCGTCAAATGCTTTAAACTGTGGCGCAGTGTCATCAGTTCCATTATTAGCATCATTCATATATGCACTCTTGATAAGCTCATACTGTTCCTGTGCTTCTTTAATTTTTGCATTAAGCAAGTCTTTAAAGTAAGCTAGGTCAGCATCGCTGTATCTTAATTTTTCATCTGCACTTGTTCCCATATCCTATAATTTTATAACCTGTATTGAGGTCACAATGTCGTCAAATTCAACAATCGTACCATTATCTACAGTTTGTATTAATGTTAAATCATCTGCAAGGGTTTCATCTTTAATATACTGTTCATTAGACGCAACCGCTTCGTCAATTTCACTATGTGATTGAATAGCTATTTTAATACGATCTGTTACCTCTAGTCCAGAGTCTTTTCTTATGTTTTGAATACGATTCACCAGTTCACGTGAAATCCCTTCCTTTTTAAGCTCGGGCGATATTGTTACATCTAGTGCAACGGTAATTCCAGATTGATTTGCTACTAGCCATCCTTCTATGTCTGAAGATGTAATCTCTACATCTTCAAGGGTCAAGATAATTGCATTTCCATTTACTTCCACCTCTTTCTGACCAGTTTTTTCTAACAAAGCGATATCTTCTTGTTGAAAACTTTTGATCTTACCGGCTATTTGTCCCATCGCTTTACCAAAACGCGGGCCTAAAGCTTTAAAGTTAGGTTTGATTTCTTTTACTAATATTCCGCTAGCATCGTCTATTAACTCTATCTCTTTTACGTTTACTTCGCTCTTTACAAGATCTGCAATTGCTTCTATTTGTGCTTTGTCTTTTACATCTAGAACCGGTATCATAATACGCTGTAAAGGCTGGCGTACTTTGATGCTTTCCTTTTTACGTAATGATAAAGTAAGACTAGATATCACTTGTGCTTTGTGCATTTTTTCTTCTAAAGCTGCGTCTATTAGAGACTCATCTGCTTTAGGGAATAATGCAAGGTGTACACTTTCACTTGCGTCGTTTTCACAAACACTAGTTAAATCGCGGTATAGTTGATCCATAAAGAATGGAGCAATAGGTGCGCCTAATTGTGCAACCGTTTTAAGACAAGTATAAAGCGTCTGGTAGGCAGCAATTTTATCTTGCTCATAAGTTCCTTTCCAGAAACGTCTTCTACATAAACGTACGTACCAGTTACTTAAATTTTCAGTCACAAAAGTGGTGATAGCTCTAGCAGCCTTTGTAGGTTCATAATCTTCATAGAATGCTGTGGTATCTTTTATCAACGTATTTAACTCAGATAAAACCCAACGGTCTATTTCTGGACGTTCTTCTAATGGAATGTTAGCTTCACTATACGTAAACCCATCTACGTTTGCATACAGACTAAAGAAAGAATACGTGTTATAAAGTGTACCGAAAAACTTACGTTGCACTTCTGTGATACCGTCTAAGTCAAATTTAAGGTTGTCCCATGGATTAGCATTACTCACCATGTACCAGCGAGTAGCATCTGCTCCATATTTACCTAAAGTTTCAAAGGGATCTGCTGCGTTACCTAGACGTTTAGACATTTTCTGTCCATTTTTATCTAGTACGAGTCCGTTAGAAACTACATTTTTATAAGCCACGTCATCACTTATCATGGTAGCGATAGCGTGTAGTGTGTAGAACCATCCACGAGTTTGATCCACACCTTCGGCAATGAAATCTGCTTTTCTAAGTTGGTTTTCTACTTCTTCTTTATTTTCAAAAGGATAGTGCCATTGAGAATATGGCATAGAACCAGAATCGAACCATACATCAATAAGGTCTGATTCACGTGTTAGTTTCTCTCCATTTTTACCTACTAGATAAATGTCGTCTACCACGTTTTTATGAAGATCTACAAGGTTGTAATTCTCTTCACTCATATCGCCAGTTTTAAAACCAGCAAAAGGATTAGAAGTCATAAATCCAGCTGCTACAGATTTCTCTATCTCTGCTGTAAGTTCTTCTATAGAACCTATAATCATTTCTTCAGTCCCAGTTTCATTTCTCCATATAGGTAATGGGATTCCCCAGAAACGAGAACGAGATAAATTCCAGTCGTTTGCATTTGCTAGCCAGTTACCAAATCTTCCTTCTCCGGTAGATTTAGGTTTCCAGTTGATAGATTTATTCAGTTCGTGCATGCGGTCTTTAAATTCCGTCACTTTTATGAACCAACTGTCTAGGGGATAGTATAAAACAGGCTTGTCAGTTCTCCAGCAGTGTGGATAACTGTGAACATATTTTTCTACTTTAAAAGCACGATTCTGTTCTTTTAAAGCAATCGCGATATCTACATCTACAGAGCGTTCTGGCGCTTCACCATCTGCAAAATATTCGTTCTTTACATATTTACCACCTACCTCAGGTAATTCATCTCTAAATTTTCCTTGAAGCGTTACTAGCGGTACTGGATTCTGATTTTCATCTAGAACCAACATCGGTGGAATAGGCGGATTTGCTTGTTTAGAAACCAGCGCATCGTCTGCACCAAATGTAGGTGCTGTGTGCACGATTCCTGTACCATCCTCAGTAGTTACAAAGTCTCCTGCGATTACTCTGTAAGCATCTTGTGCGTTTTCATATGGTTGTGCATATGGCAACAACTGCTCGTATCTTAAATTTACCAGATCAGTTCCTTTACAAGAACCTAATAACTGATAAGGGATTTTTTTATCTCCCAATTTGTATTCTAGTTTCGCTTTCGCGAAAGCGTCACCTTCTAAAAGCTCATACTTCTTACCAAACTGGTAGCTCACTAATTTCTCAGCAAGAATCACCTGCATAGGTTCTCCAGTATATTGGTTAAAAGTCTCAGCTAGTACATAATCGATTTTAGGACCAACGGTAAGCGCAGTGTTAGATGGCAGTGTCCATGGAGTAGTAGTCCAAGCAAGGAAAAATACATTTCTATTGTTTTCAAATGGTAATTTTGATGGATCTTCTACTTTAAACTGTGCAGTAACTGTCGTGTCGGTAACATCTTGATAGGTTCCAGGCTGGTTCAACTCGTGCGAGCTCAGTCCAGTTCCTGCAGCCGGAGAATAGGGTTGTATCGTGTATCCTTTATAAAGCAAATCTTTAGAATAGATTTCTTTTAATAACCACCATACAGATTCCATGTATTTAGATTTATAAGTAATATATGGATCTTCCATATCTACCCAATAACCCATGTCATCAGTAAGCTTGCTCCAGATGTCGGTGTATTTTAATACCGCATCTTTACAGGCTTGATTATATTCTTCTACAGATATTTTAGTGCCTATGTCTTCTTTAGTTATGCCTAGTGCTTTTTCTACACCTAGTTCTACAGGTAGTCCATGAGTATCCCATCCTGCTTTACGGTTAACTTGATACCCTTGTTGGGTCTTAAAACGACAGAATAAATCCTTGATCGTACGTCCCATAACGTGGTGAATACCAGGTAAACCATTTGCAGATGGTGGTCCTTCAAAGAAAATAAAAGGTTCATTTCCTTCACGAGTCGTCATGGACTTGTTAAAAATGTCGTTTTCCTTCCAGAAGTTTTTGATGCGTTCATCTACTTCAGGTAGGTTCAATCCTTTGTATTCGTTGAATTTCTTACTCATTACACTGGTGTTTTAAAGCTGGCAAAAGTACGGAATTTTGCGCATTATTTTTTTGGCTTTTAGAAGCAAGTTATCAGGCTTTTAAAAGCGTGTTTATGTGGCGTTTTTAAAGGGAAACTAGATGAGTTGATTTACTTAATCTACCTTAATTTCTAGCACGAGACCTTCATGACTTCTCAAGTTCATTACTTTACCATCTTCAAAGATTAAGTATTGTCCTTTAATGCCTTTCAGTTTTCCTGCGTACTCGTTAGTTTTTGCAAGATTGACACTAGTCACTTTTTCAGGATATTGAAGTACAGGAAAATTGATTTCCCATTCTTTCTCGTTATCGAGAATATATTCTTGGGCTTCTTGTGGTATGTATTGTAGTAAGCTTTCGCGAAAGCGTAACAAATCAACATCTTCTATGCTGTTAGTAAGCATCTTGCGCCAGTTGGTTTTATCTGCTACGTGATCTTTAAGAGCGACTTCTGCAATACCGGCTAGGTAACGGTTAGGTGTTTCAAGAATGGCAACGGCTTCATGTGCACCTTGATCAATCCATCGCGTAGGAACCTGCGTTTTACGAGTTACTCCTACTTTTATATTGCTGCTGTTTGCTAGGTAAACGATATGTGGTTTAAGTTGTACTTTTTTCTCGTATTCTAGATCTCTATCTTCTTCGTCTAGGTGAGCACGACTTAATTCTGGACGCATGATCCAGTCGCCAGCTTGTGGTGATGCGGTAAAACAATCATAACAAAAACCCTGGCGCCATATCTTTTTATCAAGACTACAGTTAAGGCATTCATTACCTACATGCTTCAAAGAAATGTTTTTATCCAGCAGCTGATTCATGTGTACAAAGTTATCTGGGAAAACCAAATAGTATTGAACCGTTTCCTTCAGTTCAGTTTGCATTTTTCTTATAGTGCCGGTAAGGATCATTTTAGTAACTTTAAAAATTATCGAAGTATCTTTGAATCTGTAAAAATAAGATGATCTCTAATTAATAATGGCAAACGCACTAGTCAATTCTGTAGTATCGTGGTTTCTTAAGAAGCGCATTCATGATATGGAGCTTTTTATGAAGCATCCACAAGAATTACAAGATAATATATTGCAAGATCTTATTTATTATGCCCGACATACCGAGGTTGGTAAAAAATATGGTTTTGATACTATTAAATCCTATGCAGAGTTTGCAAACCGCGTTCCAATGTCTGATTATACAGAAATGCAGGATTCTATTGCGAGATCCATGAAAGGAGAAAGTAATATTTTCTGGCCTAGCGATATTAAATGGTTTGCAAAAAGTAGTGGTACGACCAGTGCGCGTAGCAAGTATATTCCTGTAAGCCAGCAATCTTTAGAAGACTGCCATTATGCAGCAACTAAGGATTTGTTGTGCATGTATCTGAATAGTAATCCAGATTCTAAGATATTTAAGGGTAAAGGATTGCGACTAGGTGGTAGCAATACCCTAGATAAAAAGTCGGGAACTGTAGCTGGAGATTTAAGTAGTATTTTAATAGATAACATGCCTTTCTGGGCAGACTATAGTTCTACACCAGGTAATGATGTAGCTCTTATGGCAAATTGGGAAACTAAAATGCCTGCGATAGTACAAGAAACAATAAAAGAGGATGTGACCAGTCTTGCAGGAGTACCTTCTTGGATGATGGTGTTACTTAATAATGTTCTAGAGACTACGGGAAAAGATAATATTCTAGAGGTGTGGCCACAAATGGAGGTCTTCTTTCACGGTGGTGTGAGTTTTGACCCTTATGTAGAGCAGTTTAAAAAATTATTGCCAGCAGGACATATAAAGTATTACGAGACTTATAATGCGAGCGAAGGTTTCTTTGCGATACAGGATACTAACGACAGCAAGGAACTATTGCTTATGTTAGATTATGGAATCTTTTATGAGTTTATTTCCATGAAAACTTATGGAACGCCGCAAGAAAAGGTGATACCTATTAGTGAGGTAGAGTTAGGTGAGAATTATGCTATCATCATCACAACTAATGCCGGTTTATGGCGTTATAAAATAGGTGATACGGTACGTTTTACTAGTAAAAGCCCTTATCGCATTAAAGTAAGCGGTCGTACTAAACATCATATTAATGTATTCGGTGAAGAGCTTATTATAGAAAATGCCGAAGAAGCGCTTAAAAAAACCATTAAAGAAATTCCTTGTGCTATTAAAGATTATACTGTAGCGCCCGTTTTTATGGAAGGTAAAGAAAAAGGTGCGCATGAGTGGATGATAGAATTTGCAACGCAGCCGGATAATGTTTCCGCTTTCGCGAAAGCGTTAGACCACAATCTACAACGAGTAAATAGTGATTATGAGGCAAAACGTGCTAATGATATAACTCTAAAACAGTTGATCATACACAATGCAAAGCCAGATGTCTTTTACAAATGGTTAAAGAAAAAAGATAAATTAGGTGGGCAACATAAGATACCTAGATTAAGTAATTCTAGAGAATACATGGACCAATTGCTGGAGATAGATAGAGGTTCTTAGGCTCTAATAAATAATCTTTAAAAGAACTATGCTTAAAATCTATAGCGAGCAAGTTATAACTCAAAACGAAACCGTATTTTTGCAAAAATTTTTTACATGAGCAAATTAGTTGTGGTAGGTACAGTAGCATTTGATGCAATTGAAACTCCGTTTGGTAAAACAGATAAGATTTTAGGTGGTGCAGCTACCTTTATAGGACTTAGTGCATCTCACTTTAATACAGAAGTAGGTCTAGTAAGTGTTGTAGGAGGTGATTTTCCTCAAGAATATTTAGACATGCTTACTAACCGCGGCATGAATGTCGAAGGTGTAGAAGTGGTAAAAGACGGGAAGACTTTTTTCTGGTCAGGAAAATACCATAATGATATGAATACGCGTGATACACTAGCAACAGAGCTTAATGTGTTAGCAGATTTTAATCCAGTTGTACCAGAATCATTTAAAGATGCTGAGGTTGTGATGTTAGGAAACTTACATCCAGCTGTACAATTAGGTGTTATAGAACAAACTCCAGCAGCAAAATTAATCGTACTTGATACGATGAATTTTTGGATGGACAGTGCGCTAGATATGTTGCACGAGGTAATTGCTAAGGTAGATGTAATCACTATTAATGATGAAGAGGCTAGACAACTGTCTGGAGAATACTCTCTAGTTGCTGCAGCAAGAAAGATTCATGCTATGGGTCCTAAGTATGTAGTAATTAAAAAAGGGGAGCATGGAGCTTTATTATTCCATAATGAAGAGATTTTCTTTGCACCAGCATTACCACTAGAAGAAGTGTTTGATCCTACTGGAGCAGGAGATACATTTGCAGGTGGATTTGCAGGATTCCTTGCAGCTAGTGGCGACTATAGTTTTGAAAATATGAAGCGTGCTATTATCTATGGATCTAACTTTGCATCCTTTGCAGTAGAGAAATTTGGTACAGAGCGCATGCAAACTATTACAAATGAAGAGATCAAAACGCGTCTAGAGCAATTTAAGGCGCTAACTAAATTTGAAATAAAAAATTAATAATTCTATCAAAAAGCCTCAAGTAATTCTTGGGGCTTTTTTTATTTTTATATCCTTATAATCCCCATCATGAGCGATCAATTAAAACACGAGTGCGGTATAGCACTTATCCGTCTTCTTAAACCATTAGAATTTTACAAGGAGAAATACGGTACTGCCTTTTATGGTATCAATAAAATGTACCTAATGATGGAAAAACAACATAACCGTGGTCAGGATGGTGCTGGGTTTGCAAGTGTAAAACTAGATTTAGATCCAGGGCAACGTTATATTTCTAGAGTACGTAGTAATGCTGCGCAACCTATTCAAGATATTTTTGCGCAAATCAATGACCGTATTAATACTGGGCTTACTGAAAATCCAGAGATTAAAGATGATGTTGCTGCACAGAAAGAACAGCTTCCATATGTAGGAGAGTTGTTAATGGGGCATGTGCGTTATGGAACTTTTGGAAAAAATAGCATAGAATCGGTACACCCTTTCTTAAGACAAAACAATTGGATGCACCGCAACCTGATTATGGCAGGTAACTTTAATATGACTAACGTGCACAAGCTTTTTAATAAGTTAGTATCATTAGGGCAACATCCTAAAGATATGGCAGACACGGTAACTGTCATGGAAAAAGTAGGTCATTTTCAAGATAGACAGGTAAGTAAGTTATACAAGAAATTTAAAGCTAAAGGGCTCTCTAAAAGAGATGCTAGTCCTAAAATAGCAGAAGAGCTAGACGTTGCAAAGATCTTGCGTAAAAGTGCAAGAGACTGGGATGGTGGTTATGCTATGGGTGGACTTATGGGACATGGAGATGCATTCTTATTACGTGATCCTGCAGGAATACGACCAGCTTATTATTTTCAAAATGATGAGGTAGTAGTAGTAGCGAGTGAGCGACCTGTTATACAGACGGCCTTTAACGCACCGTTTGATGAGGTGAAAGAGCTGGATCCTGGTAAAGCAATTATCATAAAGAAAGATGGTACAGTTACTCTAGATCAGATTACAGCACCATTAGAACGCAAAGCGTGTTCTTTTGAACGTATATACTTTTCTCGTGGTAGTGATGCAGAGATCTACAAAGAGCGTAAAATGTTAGGGAAATTATTGTTCCCTAAGATTATGGAAAGTATCGATAACGATATTGATAACACCGTGTTCTCTTACATCCCTAACACTGCCGAAACATCATTCTACGGTATGGTAGAAGAAGGTCATGCGGTTCTTAACCAGCAAAAAAGAGATTTCATTATTGCAGGTAATGGACAGTTAACAGCAGAGCAGGTAGAAGAAACGCTGTCACGTAAGCTGAGAACTGAGAAAATAGCTATTAAAGATGCAAAGCTACGTACCTTCATTACAGAAGATTCTTCTCGTGATGATCTTGTAGCTCACGTTTATGATGTGACTTATGGTGTAGTTAAGCCAGAAGATAATCTAGTAATCATAGATGATTCTATCGTAAGAGGAACGACATTAAAAAAGTCTATCCTTAAAATGATGGATAGATTAAACCCTAAGAAAATAGTAGTAGTATCTAGTGCGCCACAAATACGTTACCCAGATTGCTATGGTATAGATATGGCGAGATTAGAAGGTCTTGTTGCTTTTAGAGCGGCACTAGCTTTACATAAAGATCGTGGTACTTACCATGTTATAGAAGATATCTATAAGAAATGTAAATTACAAACGGAGTTAGAAGATGTTGATGTAGTAAATCACGTAGTAGATTTATATGCACCATTTGAAGACCAGGAGATTTCTGATAAAATAGGAGAGTTGTTATCTGATGAAGATATTAACGCAGAAGTGAAGGTGATTTATCAAACAGTAGAAAATCTTCATAAAGCCTGTCCTAAAAACTTAGGAGACTGGTACTTTACAGGTGACTACCCAACTGCTGGTGGTAATCGTGTAGTAAACCGTGCATATATCAATTTCTTTGAAGGAAATGATGAGCGTGCTTATTAAGAGCTAGATTTTATTAAATAAAAAAATCCCCAAATCAACTAGTTGATTTGGGGATTTTAAATTTTAGCTAGTTAGGATTATTTCCCTTCAGCATATCTTTTAGAAACTTCTTCCCAGTTAATTACATTAAAGAAAGCTTCAACATAATCAGGACGTCTGTTTTGATAGTTTAAGTAATATGCATGTTCCCATACATCAAGACCTAAAACAGGAGTACCACCACAACCTACACCAGGCATTAATGGGTTATCTTGATTAGGAGTACCGCATACATCTAGTTTTCCACCTTCGTGAACACATAGCCATGCCCATCCAGAACCGAATTGTCCTTTTGCAGCAGCACTAAATTTGTCCTTGAAAGATTCAAAAGAGCCAAAAGAAGCATTGATAGCATCTGCAAGGTCACCAGTAGGAAGACCACCACCATTAGGTGTCATTACTTCCCAGAATAATCTGTGGTTATAAAAACCACCACCATTATTTCTTACAGCTTTGTTTTCTAGGTCTAAGTTTAAAAGAATGTTCTCGATAGTTTTACCTTCTAGATCAGTTCCTTCTACAGCGTTGTTTAATTTAGTTGTGTATCCTTGGTGGTGCTTACCATGGTGTATTTCCATAGTTTTTGCATCGATATGTGGTTCTAGCGCGTCTGTTGCGTAATTTAATTTTGGTAATTCAAAAGCCATTGTATATAGTTTTTAATTTGTTAATTCTTGAGCTATAAAATTAAGTACTTAAAAGTTACTGTTAAAATAATCTGCGTTATATTATACTTAAAGTGTTCAACCTTAAAATGATGAGTAAAATAGTTAGAAGAATAAATACTTCTTTAAGATTAATTTCAAATTGATGCTGTTTTCTATGCTTATATTTGACTATGTCCCAATCATCTACTACTTTTTATAGCGCCAGCGCAGGTTCTGGTAAGACCTTTACACTAGCTAAGGATTACCTCACATTGTTGTTTAAAAATCCATATTCAAATGGTTATCGTCGCATACTCGCCGTTACTTTTACAAATAAAGCGGTAGGCGAGATGAAAGAGCGTATTCTCGATTACCTACATAAATTTACTCTAGAAGAATTAGAGCAAAGTGTTGTAGGTATCGCTAGTCATATAATGACCGAGACTAGTCTAGATAATGAGCAGTTTAAAAAGAAAGCACGTGCTATTTTTAATCAATTGCTACACGATTACTCTGCTTTTGATATTGTGACTATAGATTCTTTTAACCATCGTATTTTAAGAACATTTGCAAAGGATATTGACCTACCAGATAATTTTGAAGTAGAGTTAGATAGCAATAGACTTATTTCAAAAGCCATTCATAACCTTATTGCCCGCGCAGGAAAAGATAAAAAGCTTACACAGCTTCTGGTAGATTTTTCTCTTTTGAAGATAGAAGAAGGTAAAAGTTGGGATGTAGAATACGATCTTTTAGATATTGCAAAATTAATACTTAATGAAAATCATTACCCTTATTTAAAGCAATTAAAAGGTAAAGAGGTAGAAGATTTTTTACGCTTTCGCGAAAGCTTATATAAGAAAATTAACCTCTCTCAAAGAGATTTAACCGAAAAAGCAAAAGCTCTTGTTGCAGTTTCAGAAAGCGCACATATTGCTCCCAAAGATTTTAAAGGTGGTTCTAGAAGCATTTTTAATGTAGTAGTTAAAGTATCTCAAGAAGATTTTACTGTAAAACTAGATGCAGCCTCTATAAGAGATTTAATTGCTGGCGACCTGTATCCTAAAAATAAAGCGCAAGAAATTAAAGATGCTATCGATACTATGGCTGTAGATCTTAGAGTATTTGCTGAGTCGTATAAAGAAAACATGGGGACTGTACTTTTTTATAAAAACATAGCAAGCAGCCTCACACCATTGTCATTACTTAATGAGTTGCTTCATGAGATCGATAAAATTAAGGATACAGAACAAATCGTACCTATTTATGAATTTAACGCACTTCTTGCAGAGCAGATAAAAGACCAGCCAGCACCGTTTATTTATGAAAGACTAGGTGAGCGCTACCGTCATTATTTTATAGACGAGTTTCAAGACACCAGCCGCATGCAGTGGGAAAACCTCTCGCCACTTATAGAAAATGAATTGCAACAAGAACGAGAAAATGAAGAAAGAGGTAGTCTCATGCTCGTGGGAGATGCAAAGCAGTCCATATATAGATTCCGTGGTGGCGATGCAGACCAGTTTTTGAGACTACTCGCTACACCAGACCTTTTTATGTTACCTAAAAAAGACGAGACGCTAGAGTTTAACTGGCGCAGCTTTGATGAGGTAATTAAATTCAATAATGATTTCTTTGACTCTTATGGAGATCATTTAAATAGCGACGTCTATCAGACCTTGTACAAAGAGTATTTAGAACAAAAAACTAGGGCAAAAGAAGGTGGTTACATACAAATTGATTTTATAGATAAAGATTTTGAAGCGCCCTATGAAAATGAAGACGACTTTAAAACACCGTATCCATATCACGTGCATCAACAGGTTTTAAAGGCTTATGAAAATGGTTTTGCCTTAGGTGAGATATGCGTTTTAGTTCGTGCAAATAAAGAAGGTCATGAGATTGCAAAATATCTCGTTTCTCAAGAGATGCGTGTGGTTTCTGGAGATAGTTTGCTGGTTTTTGCATCGCATAAAGTCCAGTTGTTAGTTTCGTTAATGAAGATGATTCAGGTTCCAGACCAGCAACAGCCACGTTTTGAGTTCTTGATAGCTTACACGAGAGTGTTTCATATTGAAGATATTCATTCTTTTGTTACCGCGCATTTACAGGAGAGCCTGCTGGATTTAGGAAAAAAGTTAGTAGGTGTAGAAGAAGATGATTTAGGTTCCGCTTTCGCGAAAGCGGCATTATTTCAAGCAACAGAACACGTAGCAGAGTCTCTAGGATTATTTAAGGAACAAGATACCAGGTTGCAATCCTTTATGGAATTCTTATTTGAATACTCCACAGGTTATGAAGTCTCGCTTTCTGGTTTTATTGAGCACTGGGAATTGAAAAAAGAAAAATTAAGCGTACCAGCTGCTGCAGATGCTGATGCGGTTCAAATAATGACTATTCATAAATCTAAGGGATTAGAGTTTCCTGTGGTGATAGTGCCGCATTGCGATAAGAAACTAGATGATGCTAGAAATCCGACTGGTTGGGTTTCTGTAGATGAAAAAGAATACGATGGTTTTGATCAAGTTTATATCAATCTGAAAAAAGAGAATGAATTCTATCCTGGTCTCGCTCCAGAAGTATATCAAAATAATCTTGCCAAAGCGCAGATGGATCAAATAAATACGCTCTATGTTGCATTTACAAGAGCTAGAGAGCAATTGTACATAAGTGGTATAGATAGTAAAACGACTAATTATTCTTCTTTATTAAAAGATTTTGTCGATAAGAAGGGGCTTGATTTAAATGCAGAAGAAGGTTTTAAAAGTGCTCAAATAGGCGATGTTCAACGCAGGTCAGATAAAGTCAAAACAGAAGAGAGCGAGATGCTCGAAGAATATAAGGTAAACCTAGATGCAGATAGATTAAGTATTTCTACTAGAAAAGGATTGCTATGGGCTAGTGGTGTGAGTGATGCTATTCAAAAGGGTAATGTACTGCATGAGTACCTTTCTCAAATAGTGTTTGCTGATGATCTAGTCAAAGTGAAGAAGAAAATAGATCGTGATTTTTCTTTGTCAAAAAAGGAACAAGAAGAGATGAAAGTGATGATTACAAATGTGATACATCATCCAGATCTTATCTCTTATTATAAGGAAGGGTTAGAGGTGCGCAATGAGCAGCCTATTTTACTTCCTATAGGAACGCGATTAATACCAGATAGATTAGTGATTAAAAAGGAAGGTGTTGTAATCATGGATTATAAATCTGGAGCGGTTATGGATAAACACCGATCTCAACTTAATGATTATGAGGCCTTGTTAATTTCTATGGATATGGAGGTTTTAGAAAAAATATTGGTGTATACAGATTCTCTAGAAATAGTGAAATGGCAAGGATAAGCCTCGTTAGACTTATTATCTTTGTAAAACTTAAAAATAAATAAATATGTACGGATCAATTAAGGAACACCTACAAAAAGAGCTAGCTGAAATTAAGGAAGCTGGACTATATAAGAAAGAAAGAATCATTACATCACCACAAGATGCGGTTATTACATTAGACGATGGATCTGAGGTAATTAATTTTTGTGCCAATAATTATTTAGGGTTGTCTTCTCATCCAGAAGTAATACAGGCTGCAAAGGATACTTTGGATTCTCATGGTTTTGGTATGAGTTCTGTAAGGTTTATTTGCGGTACCCAAGATATTCATAAAGAGCTAGAACAAAAACTAGCTGACTTTTATGGTTGCGAGGATACCATATTATATGCGGCATGTTTTGATGCAAATGGTGGTGTTTTTGAACCATTGCTTACTAAAGAAGATGCAATCATTTCAGATTCTTTAAATCATGCGTCTATTATCGATGGTGTGCGTTTATGTAAAGCAGGTCGTTACCGTTATGCCACGGGAAACATGGCAGATCTAGAAAAACAATTGCAACAAGCTACTGCAGACGGCGCTAGATATAAGCTTATTGTAACAGATGGTGTATTTTCTATGGATGGATTACTTGCGCCTCTAGATGAGATTTGTGATCTAGCAGATAAGTATGATGCATTAGTTATGGTAGATGAATGTCACGCAGCAGGTTTCTTAGGTGACACAGGACGTGGTACTCTAGAGGCAAAAGGTGTTTTAGGTAGAGTAGATATTATTACTGGTACCCTAGGGAAAGCATTAGGTGGAGCAATGGGTGGTTATACTTGTGCAAATAAAGAGGTAATTGAAATCTTAAGACAGCGTTCTAGACCATACCTTTTTAGTAATTCACTAGCACCTTCTATAGTAGGAGCATCTTTAAAAGCGTTAGACTTAATAGATAGAAGTACAGAGCTTATTGATAAGGTACAATCTAATACAGCGTTTTTCAAAAAAGGAATGCAGGATTTAGGATTTGATATCGTAGATGGTGACAGTGCAATTGTGCCAGTTATGTTATACGATGCAAAGCTGTCTCAACAAATGGCAGATATGCTTTTAGAAGAAGGAATTTATGTAATTGGGTTCTTTTATCCGGTTGTTCCTAAGGAAAAAGCAAGAATTAGAGTGCAATTAAGTGCTGCACATGAGCAAATTCATCTAGAAAAAGCGATCTCAGCATTCGAAAAAATTGGGAAAAAGCTAGGTGTTATCTAAAATTAACGAGCAATAAGCAATAAAAACTGCATTTTTAGACAAATTTATTAGTTTAAGTCTTGTAATAGAGGCGGAACGGTTTAATTTTGCAATGTTGATTAATAAAAACCCCAACATGAAAAATATTTACAAATTATTAGTTGCTGGAGCAATTTTACTTTCTGCCAGCATGAGTTACGCGCAAGACGAAAGCAATCGCTGGAGTATCGCAGTAGGAATTAATGCTATCGATCTTTATCCTGTAGGAGAAAAGGACGCTGGTTTAGGTGACTACTTTGATGAATTCTTCAATGTAGATCATTACAACATCATGACTGTTCCTAGTCGTTTTGAAGTAGGTTACTATGTAGGTGACGGTATCGTTGCCACTGGTGCATTTTCTGTGAATTCAATAGACACAGTAGGTGATACTAAAGTTGATGACCTTTCTTACTACTCTTTAGGTGGTGGATTAAGATATAATCTTGCAGAATTATGGAGTGGTGGTGAAGTTTTTAACCCTTACTTAGGTGCTGGTGGTTCTTACCAGTGGTTAGACGATGAAGGTTTTGGTACTTTCAACGGAACTTTTGGTTTTGACGTGAAGTTAATGGATAATGTTTATGCAAACATTCAAACTTCTTACAAGCATGCTTTTGAAGATAACTTACCTAAGCACTGGCAGCACACTGCTGGTCTTAAGTTTACTTGGGGTGCAGTAGATACTGACGGTGATGGTATCGTTGATTCTAAAGATGCGTGTCCTACAGTAGCTGGATTAGAGAAGTTTATGGGTTGTCCAGATTCTGATAATGATGGTATAGAAGACTCTAAAGATGGTTGTCCTAACGATTTCGGTCCTGCTGAAACTAACGGTTGTCCAGATAGAGATGGTGATAAAGTTCTTGATAAAGACGATAAATGTCCTGATACTCCTGGTGTTGTAGCTCTTATGGGTTGTCCAGATGCTGATGGCGATGGTGTTGCTGATGCTGATGATAAGTGTCCTAATGAGGCAGGTCCTGTTGCAAGACAAGGTTGTCCTGTAAAAGATAGAGATAATGATGGTGTTGAAGACGCTATGGATAAATGTCCAGACGTTAAAGGTATCGCAGAATTACAAGGTTGTCCAAGACCAGTTATGCCTACTAAAGAAGTTCAAGCTCAATTAAACGAGTATGCTAAAACTATCTTATTTGATACAGCTAAAGCTTCTATCAAAGCTCAGTCTGCTGCAACGTTAGCTGACATTACTGCTATCTTAAAGAAATACCCAGAAGCTAAATTTACAATTGAAGGTCATACTGATAGTGTAGGTAGTGCTAAATACAACGAAAGACTTTCTGACGATCGTGCACTTTCTGTAAAGGAATACTTAGTAAAGAATGGTATCGATGAATTCCGTTTAAGTTCTAAAGGATATGGTGAAGCTAATCCTGTAACTAGCAACAGTACTAAAGCTGGTAGAGCTCAAAACAGACGTGTAGAGATTAACTTAGTAAAATAAGTTATTACTAACATTTCAAAATAATAGAAAGCCACTCTGAAAAGAGTGGCTTTTTTTATGCCTTAAACTGAAAGTATACTTAATGAATTAGATTTTGTTTAATGCTATTTCTTATACTATTTAAATGTTTTAACACAAGTTGAATGTACTTCTTTCATTCTTGTAACGTGACCGTGTTGTTCCAAAAAAAAATATATTTTGGATTTAACTAAGATCGATTTAGGTATCTGAATGTGTTACACTTATTAGTATTTTAAGTTTAAGTTTAAGTTTAAGTATAAGAAGAAGAAGTATAAGAAGAAGAAGAAGAAGAAGAAGAAGAAGAAGAAGAAGGCAGTTTTAATTCATGTACAGTAAATGAGCAAACGATGATGTTATATGAACTTGATATAATTTTATTAATAAAGTCGTTATGATTGTTTTTCGTATTAATTTAATAAGTGAGCTGCCACAAAATGTTGTCTTAGCGCTTATTGAGCCTCAAATTAGCCTTCTCAATCAACTTAGTGTTGTTTTATGAATACTATCAGGTAAAAAGTATTTACGTGTGTTAGATAGTTTTCAATTTGTTATTTGAAAAAGCCCCTAGAATCAATTGATCCTAGGGGCTTTTTTAAAATTGCGCTTTCGCGAAAGCTATATACTTATAACTTTTATGAATAAGATGTACTCTTATCTTAGTTACCAGTAACTGATATATTATCGATGTGGTAACGTGTAGTAGTTCCTTGTGGGTCAGATGCAGTGTATTTGAATGCAATACGTACATCTGTTCCATCTACACATGAGATGTTGATAGCAGGTACACTTGAAAAGCTTGATGCAAATCCATTTGCAGGACCTGCAGGTATTGATGCGTCTAATTGAGACCATGTAGTTGTAGTCACGTCACCAGTAAAGTTATTACTTATGAATACTTCTAATAAACCACCAGCATCAAAATTAGCTTGTATATCGAACTCTAAAGCCTCGTCTGTTGTAGCATCTAGATCCATTCCTGGAAGTACTAACCATGCAATCATTGGGTCATCTGACTGTCCGAATGCGTTTACACTTAAATAACTGTTGTTGCTGAAGCTTCCGAATTCATAACGCTCAGAACCACCTGAAACATTTTCATTAACAAAGCCTTGCGCATCTAGATCACTTTGATTAGTTACAGTAGTATCAAAATCAACGTCAAAAACGACAGTAGATCCACCTGCACCTGGAGTGGTACACTCTAAGAAACTTGGGTCACATCTATTAGAGTCAGTTAAAACAATGTTATCTGGAGTATTTACAGAAAGTGTATAGTTCTCACCAAAGAAATCTGTTGCAACTACTGCATTTATGAAACCACGACCATCAGGAATGTTAAGTGATTTAAAATCTGCAAAAGTAGAAGTCTGGAATAAACCAGTTGCGTTAGAAGAACAGCTTATTAGTGTTCTATCTCCATCAAAACTATCAGAAGCTTCTCCTGCAAAAGTTAAATCTAATTGTCTACGGTCAAATTGTACATCTGCTAGTTTTACAGCAGTATAGATATTTGCTGCAGTCAAGTCAGTAAATTCTAATTCATTATAAACTATGGTTGCAACTTCATCAGCGCGAACAAATACGTTTTCTTCTTGAAAAGCACCTATCTGGTCTATTCTACCTACCGTAGTACCTTTACCGATATTCATTCCTAAAAGACCACTATTTTGTATGTTTCCAAAGTTATCAAACTCAGGCTCTGTGTTTGTAGTAACAGAAAGACCAGCTAGTTTGATATATACTTTTCTACCTACATTATATTTAGTGAATAAAGGACTTGCGTCTATACTTACACGAGCACCT
The DNA here is from genome assembly GCF_045063745.1 of Nonlabens sp. Asnod2-A12. Classification (NCBI taxonomy): domain Bacteria; kingdom Pseudomonadati; phylum Bacteroidota; class Flavobacteriia; order Flavobacteriales; family Flavobacteriaceae; genus Nonlabens; species Nonlabens sp. Asnod2-A12. Next base: position 2,529,866 of record NZ_JBEFOB010000003.1, read on the forward strand.
CTTGTAGGGTTTTCAGGACTATCTTGAACTAGTAGTTCTTCAAAGAAGTTACCACCTTCATCACTAGATACTACATATCCTACTGTATAAGCATCAGATGTAGAATCAAAAGTTGTAATGTAATCATCCTGTACCATACCGCTATAAAGAGCGTTAAGGGTAATGAATGTTCCTTCTATCTGCACATCTTGTGGTGCAGTTTCTGGAATGTTAAAGTCGTCGTCCTCGACACAAGAGAAAGTAATTACTGATAGCACAGCAATTGCAAAAATTTTATTGAAATTTCTCATATTCTTATTATTAAATAAATTCATTATTGCTTATTAAAATCTTAAATATACGTTTAGGTAATAGGTTGTTCCGTTACCAAAGAAGTAACGTGGTGCAAATACTTCTTGTGGGTTATTTTGATCATCTCTTGTAGATCTATAGTTAGAATTACGAGATTGTTCAAAACCACCAGTTTTGTATTCTTGATCAAATACGTTGTTAATAGTTGCAAAGAAGCCTACATACTTATCATCAATTCTCCATGATTTACCACCTATTACATTCCATAACATGTAGTTGTCAAATTGCTCTTGCTTTAAAAGTTCATTAGCAACTTCTTCATCATAGTCATTGTACTCAATACCATCAAAGTCTTGACTGAAGTTAGCAGATCTTCTTAAGTTACTAATGTCAGCATAACCGTTTGCAAAATAGTTTGCAGTTACACCTACATTCCAGTACTCAGGATCTCTGTATTCAAAACCTACTTGTAAAGCAGTTTCTGGTCCACCAGCAACGTGGTAATCTTTTAAACTAGTTGTACCGTCACCAAATGTAAGTTGACCATCAAAGTCATCACTTGTAAGATAAAGATTAGGGTTGTTAGTGTAAACGTTTTGTCCTACCGCTGCAGCACCTTTAAGTTTAATAGTAGGAGTAACTTGTACTTCTAGACCTAATTCTATACCAGCATTACGTCTTTCTACGTTAGTTAATACCTCTTGCACAAAAGCACTTCCGTCATCAAGTGGAAGACCTGTAAGATCTTCTGTAAAATAGAAACCTAAGTCAGTTCCATTAGTAAATTGTGTGTAATAACCAGTTATTCTAGCCTTTACTATAGGAGTAGTATAAACATAACTTATGTCACCACTGTAAGATTTTTGAGATTCTAGCCCTACTACAGTTTCATTATTTTGTCTCGCATTACTGAAAGAGTTTCTGATAGTTGGCGCTTGTGTAATATAAGCTGCATTTGCAGTAATGAATTTCTGTCCAGAAATTTTATAAGTAACACCACCTTTAAAACCGTAATCTGTAAAGTCTAGTTCTTCACTTTCACCAAAAGAAAGATTTCCTAGGTAGTTACCGTTCTCAAATTTACCATCTCTTTGATATGTAGTTCTAGAAACATTTCCAGCTACAAAGAAGTCTACGTTTTTAGTCTTGAACTGCGTCTGAGCAAATGCAGCAGCAACTTCTGCATTAATGTCATAGTTGTATTTATAACGGTCACCTACACCTACTATTCTGTTAGGAGTGCGCACGTTAGATTGTGCAGCCTGGTCTAGGTTAATATCACTTGTTTCTTCTGCAAAGAAATCTACATCTAAGAAACCAGTACCACCTAATAGATCATTAATTTGAGCGTAGTTTTCACTATTTAATCTTCTATATCTAACACCACCGTTAAAAAGGATGTTGTCAGTAAGGTCTGCAGTAAGGATAGTGTTTACAGATAATTGCTTATCATCGATACGGTCTTCTTGGATAGCATAAATTGAATTACCACCGTTTTCTCTCACGATGCGGTTACCTTCATATAGCGCATCCCAGTTTAACTGTCCATCATTGATAAAAGCTTGTTGTGCTTCATATGCATATTGAAAATCGATAGCATCTTGACCATTTCTTAAGAAATAACTAGGTAAGTTTTGATAATAATCAGGGTTTGGGTTTCTCGCTCCACCTATGTATGAGCTTTGACCATCTGTTTCAACGAGTCTAGTACCACCGTTATCGATACGAGTGTTTCCTATTTTTCCAAATTGATACCCTACGTTAGTATTCAATTTAACTTTATCATTGATCGTCCAGTAGTGATTCAACATAAAGATAGGTTCTTCTATCTCTCTTATTCTACTGTTGCGTTGTACATTGTCCTGTAGTCCCCAGAAAGGATTGTATTTTCTACCCTTTAAATCTCTTATCTCTTGAGTAAGTGCTGTCTGGCGTCCGCGTCTATTAGGTGTGTAAAGACCAGTAAAGTTAATAGAGTGCGCATCGTTTATCTTTTTCTCTACAGATAGACCTAACGCATTTGCATCATATAAGGTACCATCTATATAACCTTCGTCTCCAGCTCTTCTAGAAGCGTTGATAGCATAAGACCATCCATTGTTAAGAAGTCCAGAACGGTGAGATACCATAAAACGACCTCTATAACTTCTGTTAGAACTTGCATAAGAAATTTGAGTTCCTGCACGTTGTTGTGAAGCTCTCATGTCTATATTCTGTACACCTGCATAACCACCAAAACTTTGGTCTGCAGCAGTTAATCCCATGGTAAAAGTCTGATTACGTTGTAAATCGTTAACTCCACCCCAGTTGCTCCACTGTGGTCTACCAGAGAATTGTTTATTCATCTCGATACCATTAATAAGCACCTTACCATCTTCACTATTTAAACCTCTAGGTCTGAAGAATGTAGCACTAAAATCAAATGCAGCAGCTCTTAAGAATTGATCTTTAGAAGATTGTAGTAATCCAGAGAAGTTGTTTGCAGCATTCTCATCTTCGGCAAGTTCATTTTCTGTTAAAGAAATAATACCTTGAGATTGAGTAATGTCAGAATTATCTAACTGTAAATAAAGAGGATCGATGTTTACTATGTTAGTTAAGTCTATAACAACAGGAATCGTTTTTGAATAATAACTGTTAAAACTAACAAGAATTTTTTGATCACCTACAGGAATAGCTCCTGTAACTATAAAGTAACCATTTGCATCAGTAGTAGCTTTAAAGCTGGTACCGATTACAGAAATGTTTACGCCAGGGATAGCTTCTTCAGTTGCGTCATCTATTACACGACCTTTAAGTAATTCTTGTGCCATACCTAGACTAGATACCAGCATAAAAACACCTAGAAAAAGCTTCTTAAAATGTTGATTTGTCATTTATTAATATTAATTATACGTTATGAAATGCGGGCAAAATTACAATTTTATAATCAGTTGCGTACCTTTGGCCCATAGTTTGTAATGAAGTTTACAATAACATAACTTAACACACCTTAACATATCTTTAATAAAATGTTTAAAAATCTAATATTGAGTGTTTTATGTGTTTTCGCTTTCGCGGAAGCGGTAACGGCACAAAACACTGTAAAAGCAAAAAAGTATAAAGTTAGAACAGTAGGGTTCTACAACTTAGAGAATTTATTTGACACAGAAGACGATATAACGATCAATGATGAGGCTAGTCCGATCATGGAAATGTCTGAAGGTGTAAGAGCCGAAGTTTATAAGAAAAAACTTACTTCTATGGCGCGTGTAATTCGCAAAATAGGTGCTGAAAAATCACAATCTGCTCCATCGATTTTAGGAATTTGTGAAGTAGAAAATAGAAAGGTTTTAGAAGACTTAGTAAATCATCCTTTACTTATAGAATTTGATTATGGAATTGAGCATTACGATTCTCCAGACCGTCGTGGTATTGATACAGGATTACTTTATAAAAAGAGTGATTTTAGAGTATTAAATAGTCAGAGCAATGAGCTAGTTATTTATGATAAAAGCTCTGGAAAACGTAGATATACACGTGACCAATTAGTCGTTACAGGAGAATTAGATGGTGATAAAATGAGTTTTATCGTTAATCACTGGCCATCACGTAGTGGTGGAGAACAAAAAAGTCGCGCGTCTCGTGTGTCAGCAGCAGCTTTAAATCAAAAAGCGATAGACTCTTTACATAGTATAGACGCGATGTCTAAGATTTTTGTAATGGGAGATTTAAATGACGATCCTACAAATAAGAGTGTACTAGTAACTCTTAATGCTCAAAAGGATAGAAAAGACGTAAAGCCACAAATGATATATAATCCATATATACAGATGTTAAAGGATGGTTTTAATACACTAGCATACCGTGATTCTGGAAATATTTTTGACCAGATCATGTTTACCTATCCATTATTAAATGAAGCAAATCAAGGTGGCTACCGTTATTACCAGGCTAATATCTATAACCCTAGTTTTATGACTAATAAAACAGGTAGGTATAAAGGTTATCCTATGCGTAGTTTTTCTGACGGTACATTTACAGGTGGTTTTAGTGATCACTTTCCAGTGTTTGTGTACTTAGTAAAAGAAATCGAGGACAGTGGTAATGCACAAGAAAAATAATAAGACACCTATACTTCGGTATTACGATATTAAAAAAGCGCCTCTATTGAGGCGCTTTTTTAATTTAAAAATGATAAAAAGCATCTTCTATATGCTCTAGTTTTGTTCCCGCTTTATTCTTAATAATGGCAACTATGTCAAAACGTACCTCTACATCCTCATCTATTAGATTTTCTACAAAATGATTTGCCGTAGCAACCAGTCTTTGAATTTGTCCAGGTTTTAAAAAATCTTGTGGATCGCCAAAATCAGGAGTAGACCTCGTTTTAACCTCCACGACAACTATTACATCCTTTTTGCGGGCTATAATATCGATCTCACCCTTTAAATAGGTGTAATTTCTTACCAGAATATCATATCCGTTTTTAATCAAATGTGTGGCAGCAAGCTCTTCACCTTCATTACCTAATTCATTATGCTCTGCCATGATTATTGATTAAAGTTAATAGACTCAGGTGTAATATTAATAGTCATTTTTTCACCTAAAATTAAAGAACGATTATCTTTAATATGTCCTGCAGGAAAATTAAAAATAACCGGAAAATCATAATTCTCTGTAAGGGATAGAATAATCTCCTGAGCATTTTTACCAAAAGGGATTTCATGATCATTCATATCTGTCATGCCGCCTACTAGTAACGCCTTTATATTTTTAAGTTTGCCTGCTCGTTTTAAAGAATACATCATACGTTCTATATGGTATAGGTATTCATCAATATCCTCGATAAATAAAATATGATCGTCTGTTTCTGGAAAGGTGTCACTACCTAACATACTGTATAAAATAGAAAGGTTTCCACCTGTTACAGGAGCTTTTATCACCTGACTAGATAGAGAAAAATTATTTTTGATAGTTATAGTTTGGCTTTCGCCGAAGAGAGCTCTCCTCAGGCTTTCTATACTAGAATCTGGTTTTTTAGATAGTTCTAGCGGCATGAAACTATGCAAACTGGCAAAACCTTGAGACTGTAATTTCCCATGAAGCAGTGTCACGTCAGAGTAGCCTATAATGACAGTAGATTTTACTTTCATACTGTCAGAAAAATCAATCGAATCTATTAATTGTACCGTTCCGTAACCACCACGTGCTATCCATACGGCGTCCACATCAGTATTGTTTATGCTGTCTTGTAAATCGGCTAGGCGTTCTTCTTTTGTACCACCTAATTGGTGCTCTATTTTCCCTATCGTATTTCCATAACTTACCCTAAGTCCCCATGATTCTAATAGGTTTTTAGCAGGTGCTAGTTGGCTTTTTTGAGCACTTCTTGCGGTGCATAAAATCCTTACGTGGTCGGCTTCTTTAAGTTTGGGAATGGAGTGGTAGTTCAATTTTTCAAGAGATTTGGTTTAAAAATACGGCAATCGATTAAATATGTTTGCGGTTTGTTGGAATTCTGCTTTCGCGAAAGCGAGATCAACACCAATTTATAGAATACTAAAAGCATCTTTTAAAAGCGTGCAATGTCGTAAATTTGCAGCTTTCAAAAGAATTTCATGAGCGATCAAAAACGTTTTACGATTACGGCAGCATTGCCTTATACTAATGGACCAGTACATATAGGTCACCTAGCTGGTGTATATGTCCCAGCAGATATTTATGCACGTTACCAGCGTATGAAGGGTAGCGACGTAGCATTTATTTGTGGTAGTGATGAGCATGGTGTACCTATTACCATTAAGGCAAAGAAAGAAGGTATTACACCTCAAGAATTGGTAAATCGTTATCACAAGATCATAGGAGATTCTTTTAAGGAATTCGGTATTTCTTTTGATAATTATAGCCGTACCAGTGCGCCAGTTCATCATGAAACGGCTAGCGCATTTTTTACTAAATTATATAATGATGGTAAATTTATTGAGCAAGTAACAGAACAATTATACGATCCAGAAGCAGACCAGTTTCTAGCAGATCGTTTTGTAGTAGGTACCTGTCCTAAATGTGGGAATACAGAATCTTATGGAGATCAATGTGAGAAATGTGGTACGTCGCATAATGGTACAGATTTAATAGATCCTAAAAGTGCCATAACAGGAAATACACCAGAATTAAAAGAGACTAAACACTGGTTTTTACCACTAGATGAATACAGTGACTGGTTAAACGAGTGGATCGTAGAAGGACATTCTAAGGACTGGAAAGCAAACGTATTAGGTCAGGTTAAAAGCTGGATTACAGACGGGCTGCACCCACGTGCAGTGACTCGTGATCTGGATTGGGGTATTCCAGTTCCAGTAAATGGTGCAGATGGAAAGGTACTTTATGTATGGTTCGACGCACCGATAGGATATATCTCTGCAACTAAAGAATGGGCTGCTAGAGAAGGTAAGAATTGGGAAGATTATTGGAAAAATGATGATACTTCTCTACTTCATTTTATAGGAAAGGATAACATCGTTTTTCACTGTATTATTTTTCCTGCGATGTTAAAAGCGCACGGTGATTTTATATTGCCAGAAAATGTACCTGCAAACGAATTCCTAAATCTAGAAGACGATAAAATATCTACTTCTAGAAACTGGGCGGTATGGTTGCATGAATACTTAGCAGATTTCCCTGGGCAACAAGATGTGTTGCGTTATGTATTAACGGCCAATGCTCCAGAAACAAAGGATAATAATTTTACTTGGAAAGATTTTCAAGCTAGAAATAATAATGAACTGGTAGCTAACTTAGGAAACTTTGTAAACCGTGTTATTGTACTTACTAATAAGTATTACGAGGGTATAGTTCCAGAAACGGCAAATCTTACAGAGCGTGATCAAAAAGTTCTAGATCAGATTAAGACATTCCCTAAATCTATAGGTGATAGTCTAGATCGTTACCGTTTTAGAGAGGCGTTACAGGAATTGATGAACTTATCCAGTGTAGGTAATAAGTACATTGCCGAAGAAGGTCTTGAGCCATGGAAACTAGCAAAGACAGATCCAGAACAGGTAAAAAACATTATGTATGTGTGTTTACAAATAACGACGGCGCTTGCTGTATTAAGCGAGCCGTTTTTACCACATACATCTGAGAAATTAAAAAACATTTTATGTTTTTCCGCACTTGATGCGGAAACTGCTGGATGGAGTCGAGTTGCTGGAGACGAAGCTCTTCTCCCGTCAGGGCATAAAATCAATAAATCAGAATTGCTTTTTTCTAAAATAGAAGACGAGCAAATACAAGCACAACTGGATAAACTAGAAGCTACAAAAACTGCAAATGCTGCAGAAAAATTAACTCTCATGCCACAAAAAGACGAAACTAATTACGACGACTTCATGAAAATGGACCTGCGAGTAGGAGAAATTCTTACTGCAGAAAAAATGCCTAAAGCAGACAAGCTTATGGTCATGACAGTAGATACAGGAATCGATAAAAGAACCATCGTTTCTGGAATCGCACAACATTATACTGCCGAAGAATTAGTAGGTCGCAAAGTAACCGTTTTAGTAAACCTTGCACCTAGAAAACTAAGAGGTGTAGAATCTCAAGGAATGATTTTACTTGCTGAAGATCCTGATGGGAAATTAGTTTTTGTAAATCCAGATGATGCGAGTGTGAATGGTGCGGTGATAGCTTAGAAATTAAAATACATTATATCAAAAAAGGGGCAGAATTAATTCTGCCCCTTTTTTAATATCTAAGATTTGAAATGGTTACTCAGGATATTTTACTTGCCAAATAGTTCCATCAACTTCGTCAAATCGAATTATTCCAAAGTCTTGATCATAGTAAAGGATATTAACATTTTGATCCAACAAGCCAAATTCTCTACTTGAAACAACATCTGTTGAGTTAGATTCTATTTTTATTACTTTGTTAAAGGTATGGTTAAGAATGTTCATTGTACCAATAGAATTGATTTCGTCATTGTTGGTTATAAAAATGTTTGCAGGGTCTTGTTCTTCTGGATTAGCGTAGCCAGCATTTCTAACATTCCAAAGTGGAAAATTGAAAGCATTTCTAAATCTATTTCCTTGGGAAGTTAGAAAATATTGAACTTTAGTTTTATAACTGTATTTGGCAGTGTCATTTTCGATAATTTGTAGCCTTATAATTTGACTGTCATAAGTGTGTTTTAAAGAAGTTCCAAAAAATCCTGATTCATAAGAACCTCTAGGACAATTTCTCACCTCGTAAACCTCAAAATTTAATACTTCATTATCGTTACTACGATATTTAATAATCTGTCCTTCAAAATATTCAAATGAGATTCTTTTTTGCTCTTGCTCTGTTGTAAATTGATAAGTGGGATCAGTGAATTGACATTTTTCTACAACTTCATCTTCTTCACAGCTGCTAAGAATTATGAGCGCGCAAATAATTGAGAACGGTTTTATTAAATAATTCATTTTAAATCAGGTGTTTAAAAATTGGATTTCTAATTAAATATAACGATTTAATATTTGATTAATTATTTTTAACGGCTATTACATCACAAATCTACTTTTCGTAAGAGCACTTATCATTATTAATAGGAATAACTTCTACATATCATTAATCTTTATATATTTAGCCTAACCAAACCTACTGTCCAATGAAAACAACCATCCAACTATTGTTAGCTTTTGTCATTTTAACCAGTTTTATAAAGCCAGATCGCAATACGGCAAATGGTTTTAAAATAGACCAGAAATATAAAGTACAAGGAACTTTTTCTGGAAATACTCAAGGTGAGGACAGCTTTCATTTTATAATAGCAAAAAATAAAAAAGATAAAAACTACGATATCTTACCTTTTCAATTTAAGAATGAAGAGGTTGTGAAAATGGATCCTATTACTTTTGAAGAGCAGCCTAATGTGTTGTCATTTCATAATAATGGAGATCAATTATCTGTAATTACTTCTTATAATGAAGGTAAATCTAGAAAGTTTCAGGTGGTAGATGTAAACCTTAAAGATCACACTGTTAAAAAATCTGAGGCTCTTGATGGCGAGAATTATAAAACTACAGTTAGAGAAAAAGATCAAAATTTCTTGGTCTTTTCAGATAAAGAGTCTCTTAAAATAGTGGCTGTTAAAAATGCTAGCGATGTAAAAGATATCACTATAGAAGCTACGGCTGCTAATAAAGATTTTTTAAAAGCGCTTTCTAAAAATAATCTTGATGCAATAAGTAGTCAAGATTTTGTAGAAAATGGTTCCATAAACGATTTTAGAATTTATAGTGATCAAGGCACGATTACCATTACACAAGAAGACACTAAAGAAGGTACTACAAATGTGGCGCAAATAGACACCGGTGATTTTTCAAATACAGAATTAAAGGTGACTAACTTTAAAAGTAATGACAGTGGAGATGGTAAGTTGAAGAAAAGTACTTCTTACGTTTCAGATAATAAGTTGTTCCAGATGAATCTTAAAAAAGATGTTGCTACTCTAGATGTTCATAATCTAGATGATAAAAGTAACAAGCAACTTAACCTATTGAGTAGTGATGTGGTAAGTGCAGCTTCTAGTAAAACAGCTGCAAATAGCTTTCTTAAAAATGCTACCAAAGGTAAGAACCAACCTACCGTTACGGTTAATGAGGCGCAAGATGGAGCGTTAAAACTGAGGATAGATTATGTAAATAAGAAGTTATATAGTTACAATTATAACTGGTGGTGGCACCATCACTGGATGATGCAACAGCAAATGTGGATGATGCAACAACAGCAAAACAGAATGATGTTACAAAACAGCCTGCCGCGTTTCGGACCAGATGTGTCTGACGCATACCCTATTTATACGGTAAAAGAAAAGGCAGATTCATTTTTTGAAATAGGCCTTCATACTAATGGATCTATCATGCCGGCTAGCGATGTGACTACTATTCATAAAAACATAGATAAGAAATCTTACATCGATGATATAGATAATAACAAGAAGTTAAAACACTCGTCTACCGTTTTTACTGAGACTACTTTTAGGTATATTTCTTACAATAAGAAAACAAAAAGCTTTCTTATAAATAGTAAGTCATTGAAATAAAATAGATTAAAATAATTTTGAACAAGGGTTAAAATTATTTTTGATTTTGATTTTGGTTTTGAATTTCAGTCGTACTTTTGCCGCCTGTCTCAAGGGGTGCTAATGGAAACAAAGGCTGAGATAATACCCAAGGAACCTGGGCGAGTAATGTCGCTAAGGGAATAGATTTAGATTAGTTTTGATGTGTGTTGTTATATCGCTTTCGCGAAAGCGTGCATCTCAATTATTTATTTCAAGAGAATCCTTCAAACATTTAATTTTAATTCAAACCGAATAAATGCCCCTTTTATTTGAACTTAAACAAAGTTCATATGAAACATTTATCTCGCGTTGTAATTGCTATGGCATTAACTGTAACAGGCCTAGCAACAGCGCAAAATTCACAAGAACAAGATTCTACTAAAGCAAAAAAACTGGACGAAGTACTGGTAAAAGCCGTGCGTGTAAATGCAAAATCACCTATTACACACAGCAATTTATCAAAGGAAGAGATCGCAAAACGTAATATAGGACAGGATTTACCTATGTTGCTTAACTTTTTGCCATCTGTAGTAACTAGCTCTGACGCTGGTGCTGGTATAGGTTATACCGCTTTAAGAGTGCGTGGTGTGAGTTCACAATCTACTAACGTGACTATTAATGGTATTCCATATACTGATGCAGAATCACTGGGTGCATTCTGGGTAAACCTAGGTGATTTTTCTTCTTCTATAGAAAATCTACAGGTGCAACGTGGTGTTGGTACGAGTACAAACGGTAGTGGAGCATTCGGTGCGAGTATAAATATCTTAACAGATGCTGCATCTCAAGAAGCGAGCGGTGAGATTTCTAATTCTTTCGGTAGTTTTAATAGTAGAAAGCATACAGTAAAGTTCTCTACCGGATTGATGAATGAGCATTTTGAAATCGCAGGTAGATTATCAAATATCGCGTCTGACGGTTATGTAGATCGCGCCTCTACAGATTTAAAATCTTATTTCTTACAAGGTACTTATGTGGACGATAACACGCTTATTAAAGCGATCACTTTTGGTGGTAGTGAGGTAACATACCAGTCGTGGAATGGTATTGACGAAGACATGCTAAGAAATGATAGAACGTATAACACAGCTGGAGAGTATGAAGATGAAAATGGAAATGTGCAGTTCTATGATAATGAAGTAGATGATTATAAGCAAGATCATTATCAATTGCACTGGAACCAGCGTTTTAATAACAACTGGTCTACTAACATAGGTTTAAACTATACCTATGGTCGTGGTTTCTTTGAGCAATTTAAAGAAGACGAAGATTTTGCTACTTATGGTCTAGATCCACTAGTAGTAGATGGACAGCCACTAGAAGAAACAGATTTAATACGTCGTAGATGGCTGGATAATGATTTTTATGTGCTTAACGCAAGTGTAAATTATAAAAATAATGAGATAGATGTTACCTCTGGAATATCTGCTAGTCATTATGATGGAGATCACTTCGGTGAAGTGATTTGGGCGCGTTTTGCTAGTCAGAGTAATATTAGAGATCGTTATTATGACGGTAATGCTTTAAAAAATGATCTGTCTGTGTTTTCAAAAGCTACCTATAAATTAAACGATCGTTTTCAATTGTACGGTGATGTGCAGGTAAGAAATGTAAACTATAAAACATCTGGGATAAATTCTGATTTAAGTGAATTTCTAGTAGATGAGAACTTTACTTTCTTTAATCCTAAAGCTGGTGTTACTTATAAGTATGATGATACTAATGATTTGTACTTTTCTTATGCCAGAGCAAATAGAGAGCCTAATAGAAATGATTTTGAAAGCAATCCTGATGTGAAGCCAGAACAGCTTAATGACTTTGAATTAGGGTGGAGACATAAAAAAGGTAACTTTACTTTTAATGCAAATACATACTTCATGCTTTATAATGAGCAACTAGTTTTAAGTGGAGAACTTAATGATGTAGGAGCGCCATTGAGAACTAATAGTGGTAAAAGTTACCGTTTAGGAATAGAGTTAGAGGCAATTGTGCCAGTTACTAAGCAACTTACTCTGCAGCCTAATGTAGCATTGAGCAGTAATAAGAATGACGAGACGGTGCGCTCTTTTGATGGAGAATTACAAAATCTAGGTTCTACAGACATTGCTTTTTCACCTAGTGTAGTGGCTGCAAATGCTATCGTGTATCAACCTATAAAAAACTTTCAGGTTTCTCTATTGAGTAAATTTGTAGGTGACCAATTTATGAGTAATACAGAGGCCGATGCTTCTAAGCTGGACAGCTTTTTTACTAACGATATCAACCTAGTCTACACTATAAAGCCGAAGTCTATATTTAAGACTGTTGTGTTTACCGGTTTAGTGAATAATATATTCAATGAAAAATATGAAAATAATGGGTACTACTTTACTTATGACGACGATTTTTCTAATCCAGGAACCATCTCTACGGTAGAAGGTAATGGATTCTATCCACAAGCAGGGACTAATTTCTTATTAGGCGCAACGCTTATTTTTTAAAACATAAAATCAACCAGTACCATTAAGAATAAATAACTGTTTACATTTATTCTTAATGGTTTGGCTTGGTAAATTATACTTTATTAATACACTAATTAGATATTCTAATTGTGGCGCCGTTTCTTTCTACACGGTAGGCTTTTAAACCATACTGTCCGTCACCTTCTATAGGCTGTCCGGTTAGAATATTATATTTATTAATGTCATCAGTACAAGGGCAGGTCGCTTCTATACCGCTTATTTCGAGTGTAGAGCAACTGTTAGGCGAGTGATTAGGATCGCTTAATTCATAAGCCACATATTGCGAGTTATTAAAATTATAAACCACCGCACCGCGCAAACCTACGTTAGGTACGATCACAAAATTACCAGGGAAATTAAGATTGCTATATTGTGGTAAATTAGTGTTAAGGTCCATCTGGAATCCTAGATCTACTAGAAATGGGTTGTTATTACGGCTGTCATCGCTTGTGCAAGCAAAAACGGTAAGCAATAAAGCGAGTATATAAGCGTTACGTATTTTCATAAGAAATCAATTGGCTTCAAAAGTATAACGAACTGATTGATATTTATTATATTTGTTTGATAATCCCGCAGCAATGATGGGATTTTGTTATTTATAGCCTCTTAGTCATGATGTAAGCAGTGAGACTGGTGGTTATATCGCTTTCGCGAAAGCGGAACACAAACAACAACACTTAAAATTGAAAAGACATGAGTAACGTATCATATTATACAGAAGAAGGATTAAAAAAATTAAAGGACGAGTTAAAGCAACTTAAAGATGTGGAACGTCCTGCGGCATCCCAAGCCATTGCAGAGGCTCGTGATAAAGGTGATTTAAGTGAAAATGCAGAGTATGACGCAGCAAAGGAAGCTCAAGGAATGCTAGAAATGCGCATCTCACAATTAGATGCTATAGTTAGTAATGCGCGTATTATTGATGAGGACACGCTAGATCTTTCTAAGGTTTTAATTCATAGTACGGTTAAAATTAAAAACTTAAATAATAAAATGACTATGAATTACAAGCTAGTCGCACAGAGTGAGGCAGACGTAACTAAAGGTCACATATCTGTAGAGTCTCCTATAGGTAAGGCATTATTAGGTAAAGAAGTAGGTGAGGTGGCAGAGGCTGTTGTACCAGTAGGCACGATTAAGTTAGAAATCATGGAAATTACAAGAGACTAATTATGAGTGTTTTTACAAAAATTATTACTGGAGAAATACCTAGCTATAAAGTAGCAGAGAATGAAGATTTTATCGCTTTTTTAGACATCAACCCTAATGCACCAGGGCATACCTTATGTGTTCCTAAAAAAGAAGTGAATAAAATCTTTGATCTAGATAGCGAGACTTATTTTGATCTTATGGATTTTTCTAGAGAGGTAGCTCTTGCATTAAGAGAAGAGGTTACTTGCGAGCGTATAGGCATGTCGGTAATAGGACTAGAAGTGCCGCATGTACACGTGCATTTAATACCATTACGTGATATGGAAGATATGCGTTTTAGTAACAAAGTGAGCCTAAGTAAAGAAGAAATGCAGGATATCGCGACTCGTGTTAAAGCGCGTTTTGATTCATAATTGTATTGATAATGTGGTATTCATAGGTGCGGACTGAAGTCGGCACCTATGAATACCACATTTGTGATCAGGCTTTTCATTTCGCATACATTATACTCACGCCCATTTTCCAACATGGCAATATCATAGTTCAAATTGCAATTTGAATCCTTGTCTAAAACAACAATGTCAACAACCAACTCTAATCTTCCACTTCGACATAACTCAGCGCATCGCCTCCAAAGGAAGACGGTAGTTTCTCTATTTCGTAACCTTATTGTCACAGCTCAAAATTTGGGTTTTCCCTCTGAGGGAAATGTCCGCAGGACAAAGGGTGTAGCGCGTGAGTGATCCATAACAGGTGATTTTTACTTCAGAAAAGGGATTCGTTAATCTGCCTTTTAGAAATACAATAAGAACTGTCTTTATTTAAGCCCTCTTTTCCTCACAAAAAACTCTTTCATCAACGTAGCACAAGGTTCTTCTAGAATTCCAGAAATCACTTTAGTTTTAGGGTGTAACTGTGTTCCCATAGCTAGGTAACCACGTTGCACATCACTTGCAGCAAAAACTACAGTTCCTATTTGTGACCAGTATAAAGCACCGGCACACATCTGGCAAGGTTCTAAGGTTACATAGAGCGTACAATCTTTTAAATATTTACCACCTATAAAGCTAGATGCTGCGGTTATGGCTTGCATCTCTGCATGAGCAGTCACGTCTGTAAGTGTTTCTGTGAGGTTGTGACCTTTGGCTATGATTCTATTTTGGGCTACAATAACAGCGCCTACAGGAATTTCATTACGATCAAAAGCAGCCTCAGCCTCCTGTAGCGCTTTTCTCATAAAATACTCGTGGTCGTATGGTTCTATCATCGAGTAAAAATAAAGCTAAAAATAAAAGTAAAGGAATGGTGATTAGATAAAATGATATGATCATTTGAAAAGGAGCAGTACTTTTTACTTTAGATAATTGATCTAAGTAAAATTATCAATTCCTTAAATCAAGAATTAGATTTAGAACGTACCTTTGAAACATGGCTCAAAAACTACTTTCTAATATTAATTCTCCTGCTCATTTAAAGCAACTTCCTGAAGAGGATCTGGCTAGAGTCGCACAAGAATTAAGAGCTTTTATTATAGATGTAGTAGCTGCTAAAGAAGGACATTTGGGTGCAAGTCTAGGTGTGGTAGAACTGACTATAGCGTTGCATTATGTATTTAACACACCAGACGACCAATTGGTTTGGGATGTTGGGCACCAGGCTTATGGACACAAGATTTTAACTGGTCGTAGAGATGTTTTTCATACCAATAGAGATCTAGGTGGTATATCTGGTTTTCCTAAAAGATCAGAGAGCGTTTACGATACCTTTGGGACAGGACATAGTTCTACCTCTATAAGTGCCGCTCTAGGAATGGCTATGGCTAGTGCTTTAAAGAAAGAAGATAGAAAACACATAGCTATAGTAGGTGATGCGAGTATTGCTAGCGGTATGGCTTTTGAGGCTTTAAACCATGCTGGCGTTAGTGGAGCAGATGTCCTAGTTATTCTCAATGACAACGCGATAGGAATAGACCCTAGCGTAGGTGCGCTTAAAGAATACCTCACCAAAACTAAATCTGGTAAAGAAACTGGTAGTGATAATATCTTTGAATCACTACACCTAGATTATTCTGGACCTATAGATGGACATGATTTACCGCTGTTAATTAAAGAGCTAAAAAGACAAAAAAGCTTAAAAGGACCTAGACTTTTACATGTGAGAACGGTAAAAGGTAAAGGACTTAAACAGGCAGAAATAGACCAGGTACGTTACCACGCGCCAGGTAAGTTTGATAAAATCACAGGCGAAATTACACCTAGTGATACCAGTAAATTGCCTCCTAAGTTTCAAGACGTTTTTGGACTTACCATAGTAGAACTTGCAAAGCAAAATGATCGCATTGTAGGTATTACTCCAGCGATGCCTACCGGTAGTTCCATGAAAATAATGATGGAAGAATTGCCAGATCGCGCCTTTGACGTAGGTATTGCAGAGCAGCATGCGGTAACGCTAGCCGCAGGAATGGTGACTCAAGGGTTAGTGCCTTTTTGTAACGTGTATTCCACTTTTTTACAGCGTGCTTATGATCAGGTGATTCATGATGTAGCGTTGCAAAAACTGCCGGTAGTTTTCTGTCTAGATAGAGCAGGTATAGTAGGTAAAGATGGTGCGACACATCACGGTGTTTTTGACTTGGCTTATTTAAACTGTATACCAGATATCATCATCGCAGCACCTATGGATGCTGTAGAAATGAGAGATATGATGTTTACCGCTTCTCAAGGACTGGATTTACCTATAGCCATTAGATACCCTCGTGGTCGTGGTAAAATAGTGGACTGGCAGCAGCCTTTTACACTTATGGAAATAGGTTCTTCTAGATTACTCCATGAAGGGAAAAAAATTACAGTAATAAGCATAGGGCCTATAGGAACTATGATTCAAGATTTAATAAAGGAAGAGCAGTTAAATATTACTCATCTAGATATTAGGTTTTTAAAGCCTATAGATACTAAAGCTTTAGAATTAATTTTTAAAAATCACGATCACATTATTACCATTGAAGACGGTACAGTAGTAGGTGGTTTAGGAAGTGTTGTTGGTGATCTCGCTTTCGCGAAAGCGTACCAAGG
Source organism: Nonlabens sp. Asnod2-A12 (assembly GCF_045063745.1). Lineage (NCBI taxonomy): Bacteria > Pseudomonadati > Bacteroidota > Flavobacteriia > Flavobacteriales > Flavobacteriaceae > Nonlabens > Nonlabens sp. Asnod2-A12. The sequence continues at coordinate 2,546,968 of NZ_JBEFOB010000003.1, forward strand.
AAAAGTTCATAAACTAGGTATTCCAGATTCATTCATGGAACACGGCCCCACTGCCGATTTGCATAAAATTGCAGGAATCGATAAAGGAACCGTGTTGAAATTGATTAAAGAACTTCTTTAATTATTTAATTATAATTTTCTCTGTTTGCGTGTTGCCGTTAGAGCTAATTTTTACCAGGTAAAAGCCGCTTTTTAAATCGAGTTGTAACGCAGTTTCTGTAGTGCTTAAATTGCTTTTACTAATAAAAACTTTTTGCCCGCTTAAGTTATAGATCTCAATATTTGTGTTTACAAGATCTTCACTTGAAGTGATGTAAATGTTACCATTAGAAACGGTAGGGTAGATGTTAATACCTAAATCTGTTTTATCAACTCTGCTTATACTAAGAGTGTCAAATTTTCCTGTAAACATACCGCGTCCATGAGTAGTTGCTAGTATGGTGTTATCGCTAGTTCTTAAATCTAGGTCTACTACTTTTACGTTAGTCATACCGTTTATAAGCGGTTGCCATGTTGGGCTAGCGCTGTTAAAATCACTGGTGGCATAGATTCCCACCTCAGTACCTATAATAACCTCTCCTGGTAATAATGGATTAGGTAAAATAGTTTTTACAGGCATATCAGGTAGGTTACCTTCTTTGGCAGTCCATGTTGCACCAGCATCATTTGTGTACCATATATTCTCCACACCATAATTGTGCATGGTTACATAAATTTCTGACTCTGTTGCACCGAATTCTATATCAGACACACTACCTAAAAAGTTAGGTCCGGTTATACTAGTCCATATAGGATTTGCAGTATTTGCGCCTGTAACTTTTAATAATAATGAAAATTCTGTTCCTACCATTAAAGTAGAAGAACCTGATGTGTAAGGTGAGACCTTCATGGCTGTAGGTCTATTAGTAGAAATTAAACTATTAGTAATAGTCGTACAAACAGATGTGTTATTTAATAACTCACAAGTATCGATACCATTAGTACCATTAAAGTTTCTTGAGTTGGAGAATAAGTAATTAAGATTGCGATCTAGCTCTGCTACGTTAATAAAATCACCATCTGCGTTTGCGCCACCATCTGCACAACTTGCGGTAGCGATGCAATAAGCAAAATTATAACTAGGATAGCTGACTAGTCTATGGTTATTAAATTGAGATGTGATAACAGCATAGTTATCGTTACTATCTATTGCTACATGAGCACCATCACCACCTAGAGCTTCTATAAAATCATTTGCTCCTGGAGTGGCATTATTAATAGCTAGTGTTCCGTTATCTTGTGCGCCACCTACTAGATTATCTCCATTAGAAAAATCAGAATCTATACTACCGTAGTAAAACTGAGTCACGTTATAACCATTATTTCTAGTTGATATAGATCCATTGTTGAAAGAAGCAGTATTAAGGCTGGATGCCCATGAGACACCGCCATCGCTACCTATAAGTGCCTGGTTAGAATCTGTAGGATGAAAACTCAATGTGTGAATGTCTGCATGTACAAATGGTGCGTTAATTGATTGCAGTCCGTTTGCGTTGATCCATTTTGATATTTGAGACCAAGAATTTCCTCCATCTGTAGATCTAAAACTGTCTATTCCTGCCGCATAAACGATTTGATCGTTAGTAGGATCAACTTCTATAACAAGATTATAAAATGCTTGTCCTCTAGCAAAATCAGTAGCAGATATAGAGTTGTCAGCATCATCAGGTTCATTAATCGCAACGGTAGTTAATAAACCGTCATTACTAACTAATAGGTCTACAGCGCTGCCTTGTTGCAAGGCTACGTATAATAAATTAGGATTAGTTTTTGAGGCTGCGATTTCTACACGATCACCACCTCTAATCGTGCTTTGTACAGTCCAGTTGATTCCATCAGTAGATTTATAAAATCTACCGCCACCAGCATTTGTGCCAGGTACCGAGATGGTACCCATGTAAAGACTGTTGTCTGCGCCTATTTCAAAATCATTAGGAGCCACATAAAAAGTTTGCCCGCCAAAGAAATAGCCCATAGACGGATTCTCAATTCTCGACCAGTTTGCACCGCTATCAATACTGCGATAAAGTCCAGCGTTTTGTGCTCCTAAAACATTTACTGGATTTGAAATATTGAAGTTAGGCGATACATAGTTGGTAGATCCTACGCCTACATATACTTCACTAATACCACTGTTGTTTCTAACGATTATATCATTAATAAAGAATATCCCAGCTGTAAATAAATCTGCCTGTCCACTACCTAGAGTTCCTTGTCCTGCAGGTGTGATGTTTACATTAGTCCATGTGGCACCACCGTCTGTAGTTTTATACAGTCCGTTCCCTACCGCAGCACCTGCAGCATATTGCTCACCGGTACCTATGTAGAATGTCATAGAATCGTTAGGGTCTATAGCGTGTGCGCTCACGTTTAAGTTGGCAGCCAGTCCAGGCATGATGTTCCATGTGGAGGTAGGAGAGGTAATATCATCATTAACCCATAAACCACCACCTACACCACCGGCAAAAACACGGTTGTAATCTATACCATCACCATTATTAACACCTACATCGTTAGGGTCATAAAATACTACTCGAGTTCTACCGCCTATATTGGATGGTCCTCTTTCTTCCCATGCTCTTCCTGCAGATCCAGGTGCGCTTTTAGTAAAACTAGTAGCAATAGTCTCTACCTTATAAGGTGTAGGAATCCCAATGGTAGGATTCATACTTAATTCCCATACACGCTCATTATATGCATTAGGAGGCAGAGAAAGTGCTTTGCGCTCACTTCTAGAAAGTTTTATAGTCTCTTTATAAGGACTGTTTTCTACATATTGTTTGTGTAAATCCCTCGCTTTTTGAATAGAAGTGATATGCTCTGTTTTACTTAAAAAGTAATATGAACTAGCTGCTATAAAGCATAGAAGTATACTAGTTAAAAGTATTTTTTTATTCATGGTAAAGCAATTAAGAAATTAAAGATAAGGTATTTGAAAGTAGTTGCTTCTAGATCTTACCATTGATAATGTTGAAAAGAGCGATGGACTTACTGTCAGTTAATGATGCTACATAACCGCAAACATCTAGTATACGTTCATAACTTGTGGTACCACTTAACCTTAGTCCTTTACAAGATTTTAAAATAAGTTTGTCATAAGAGTCCTCTGTATTATTGAGGCTGTTTATACTAGCATTTACGGCAGCATCTAGTATGTCTTGTAAAATTTTATAACCAGCGACTTCTTTTTGAATGACCTCTTCGTTGTTATAAACCTTATCAATAGTAATAGCTAGTATGTCGTCTATTTGTGCTTTGTATGTGGATTTATCAGTAAGCGCATGTGGAAAAGTACCACTGAGTATCGCTTCTTCATTTTCCATAAATATAGAAATGCAGTCAGTAATTAAGTTGTTAATAGCTAGAGATCTTAGATAAGAAAGTCTTTCTGAAGTCGTAGAGAGCTGAGTGTAAATATCTGTTCTTATAGTATCTCTTACTAGTTTAATTAATTGCTCCAGTGCATGGTCTTCACTTATCCAGCCCAGATTGATGCCGTCTTCAAAATCGATTATCGTATAACAAATATCATCTGCAGCTTCTACTAGGTAAGTAAGTGGGTGGCGGTAATGAGACTCTTCACTATCGGTATTGTTAAGGAGGCCTAGCTCGTTAACTACATCATTAAAATGATCTACATCTGCCTGAAAGATGCCGTATTTTTTCTGAGAAATATGCTTAGTAGGCCTGTGTGGTAAGGACTCTTTAGGGTATTTAATAAAAGCACCTAAGGTTGCATATGATAATCTCAATCCGCCAGAAGTTCCTGGGCTATCGAGATTTAATAAACGATATCCATTTGCATTTCCCTCGTAGGAAAGTAGGTCTTGTTGTTGCTTTCGCGAAAGCGTACTTATCATCTTTGCTCCTCGCTCAGTTTTAAAATAACTGCCTATAGCCTTCTCACCACTATGTCCGAATGGTGGGTTACCTATATCGTGAGCTAGCGCGGCTGCGGCTACTATCGCTCCAAAATCTTGTTGTTTATAACCGGACGCTACTAAGTCTGGATGCTTTTCTAGAATAAGTTTTCCTGCCATTCTACCTAGAGAGCGGCCTACAACGCTTACTTCTAAGCTGTGTGTGAGTCTAGTGTGTACAAAACCAGTCTGGCTTAAAGGGATGACCTGGGTTTTATCCTGTAGCGACCTGAAATGCTGTGAGAATATAACACGGTCATAATCTACTTCAAAGCCTAGTCTTAACTCATCTTGTTTTGCTCGAGGTCTAGGATGTGAATCGCCATATCTCTTTAATGATAATAATTGCTGCCAGTTCATTTAAAAGGAAATTTTGTGCAAGATAAATCAATAATTAAAACTCGATTTAACCTTTGGATAACACACTTAACAATAACTTAAACACTATTGGATTTTTGATAATCTGTTATTAACTTCTTTAACTAGTAATCTCGTTTTCTTTGCACCAGCAAACTCAAACAAAAAAACAAAAGATGAAAAAATTATTTATTTCAATGTTAGCTATAGCGGCATTTACTATTACTAGTTGTGATAGTGATGATGATACAGTAGTGTCAGGTCCAGATCTAAGCGATAATGTGATTACTGGAGTTATTTCTAGTGATAAGACATTAACAAACGATCGTATGTGGGAATTACAAGGTAGAACTACTGTTGAAAGTGGTGCAGTTCTTACTATTGAGCCAGGTACAATAATTAAAGGTTTGCAAGGGCAGGGTGCAAATGCATCTGTTCTTATTATAGCTAGAGGAGCGTCTATACAAGCAAATGGTACGGCTGCTAGCCCTATTGTTTTTACTAGTGTTGCAGATGATATTACTTTAGGTCAAACTGCAGGTTCTAATCTTACAGAAAATGATAGAGGATTATGGGGTGGTCTTATAGTTTTAGGTAATGCACCTAGTTCATTAAGAGGTGATGTAGATGCTGTACAAATAGAAGGTATACCTGCTAGTGATACTAACGGTTTATACGGTGGTACTAATGCGACTGATAATTCTGGTGTTTTAAATTATGTTTCTATACGTCACGGTGGTACAAATATCGGTGAAGGAAATGAAATCAACGGTTTAACATTAGGTGGTGTAGGTTCTGGAACTGTAATCTCTAATATTGAAGTTGTAGCAAATGTTGATGATGGTGTTGAGTTCTTTGGTGGAACTGTTAATGCAAGTAATATCTTTGTATGGGCTGTAGGTGATGATTCAATAGATATTGATCAAGCTTATTCTGGTACTATTACTAATACAGGTATCGTATTAGGAGATATATCTGACCACGCATTTGAAATAGATGGTCCTGAAGGATCTGCAACAGGTTCTTTTACTATAAATGATGCAACTATTTTTGGAAATACAAACACACCTAATGGTGAGTATGCTGACTATAGAAGTAGAGCGCAAGGTGCTACTAATAATGTATATGCAACTGGTTTTAAAGCATCAAGTGATGTTGAATTAGATAACAATGCTGTAGCTCAAAACTACCTAGATGGTAACTTAACTTTTTCTAACTGGGTGATTGATCTACCAACTGGTGTTGCAGCTGCAAACGAAGTATTTGTTGAAAAAGTAGGTTGTGCACAAAACTGTGATGATGAAGATGATTCTAATGATATAGCTGAATTAACTTTAACTTCTTTTACTAGTGATGCTGCTGCGTGGGCAACTTCAGGAACAACAGGAGGAGCTAACTTATCTGCATTTTCTTGGACATATGCAAATACTAAAGCTAACTTAGGTTTCTAGTTAAATAAAAAACCAATTATTAATGCTCATCATGATATAAAATCATGATGAGCATTTTTTCAATTTAAAGAAATAAATTTTCAATAATGCAAAATTCTAAAATTTTAGTGCTTGCCATGTTCCTTTTAGGTTCATTATTCTCATTTGGTCAAAATGGTACTTTGTCTGGTAAAATTATCGATGGAGATTTTAATGATGTGCTGGCCTTTGCAAACGTTGCGGTAAAAAATAGTAATTACGGGACTGCGACAGACTTTGACGGAAAGTATTCAATGGAAATGGCTCCAGGTACGTATACAGTTGTTTTTACTTTTGTTGGGTATAGTACTAAGGAGATAACTGATGTAATAATTAAGTCAGGTCAGGTAACAAATTTAGAGGTAACATTAACATCTGCTGCAGATGCTTTAGACAGCGTGGTAATTACTGTAACAAAAAGACAAAATTCTGAAAAAGCAGTTTTAGATGTTCAGAAAAATGCAACTGTAGTATTAGATGGTTTATCCTCTGAGTCTATTAAGAAATCTGGATCTTCTTCTGTAGCTAGTGCTGTAAAAGCTGTTCCTGGTGTATCAGTTCAAGATGGGAAATTTGTTTATGTAAGAGGTCTGGGAGATCGTTATACTAAAACACTTTTAAATGGTATGGAGGTACCAGGTCTTGATCCTGATAGAAATGCATTGCAATTAGATATTTTTCCTACAGGTGTTATTGAAAACTTGCAAGTGAAAAAGTCTGCAACGGCAGATCTAACGGCAGATTTCACAGGTGGAATAGTTGATATTTTAACTAAAGATATCCCTTCTAGTGAGGAGTATGCCATAAGTTTAAGTTTGGGTTATAATCCAGACATGCACTTTAATGATGACTATTTAAGTTACAATGGAAGTAGTACTGATTTTTTAGGTTTTGATAATGGAGATAGAGACTCACCTATCGCTATTGGAACACCTATTCCTTTGTTACAACAAGATGGAACATTTGTTAGAGCTTTAACTCAAAGTTTCAATCCAGAGCTTGCTGCGATGAAAGAGAAAAGTTTTATGGATTACGGTTTTAGTTTTGCTGCAGGTAATAAATTTAAGTTTGAAAACGGTAATGCCTTAGGATTTACAGCATCCTTAGCTTACAAAAATGATACAGAATTTTATGACAACTATATCGACGGTCAGATTTTTAGAAAGAGCGCAGACTCAAGTAATAATAATCCTGTAGTAGGTAGGACACAGCAAGGTGCACTAGGAACAAATAATGTGTTGCTTAATGGGTTATTAGGTTTAACTTATAAAACGGAATTGTCTAAATATAGATTTAATGTACTCCATATTCAGAATGGTGAGTCTAATGCAGCATTAATATTTCAGGAAAACTCAGAACGTTCATCTAATCAAATAAAGAAAGATGTACTTACTTATACAGAAAGGTCTTTAACAAATGTGTTGTTCTCTGGAGAGCATAATAATAAGGATGGGTCTTGGAAAACTGAATGGAAACTATCTCCTACTTTGTCTCGTGTAGACGATAAAGACTTTAGAACTACACCGTTTAGAATCGATGGAGGAGTGCCTACAATAGAACCATCTGAAGCAGGTGATCCAACAAGATTGTTTAGAGAATTAGAAGAGATAAATTTAGCTTCTAGAATTGATGTTACAAAAAGGCATACTTTATTTGGAGAACCAGCAAAACTTACTTTTGGTGGTGGGTACACTTACAAGAACAGAGATTTTGCCGTAGATCAATATTCTTTTATCTTACAAAACTTCCAAAGTTCTGAATTTAATGGTGATCCAAATGAAATTTTAAATCCTGATAATATTTACAATCCTTCTACTGGTTCAGGAGTTGCGGTTAGATCAGATTTTAACATTACAAACAACTTTGATTCTAAAATATCTATAGCAAGTGCTTATTTGTCAGATGAATTTCAATTAACCGATCGTCTTAAATCCATCATCGGTGTTAGATTTGAGAAATTTGATCTAAGTTATTCTGGTCAAAATCAACAAGGAGTCGTGTCAGTAGATACTAAGTTTATTGATAAAGCAGATTTCTTCCCTAGTTTAAACCTTATTTATGATCTAGATGATACTAGGAGCTTTAAATTAAGAGGTTCTTATTCTAGAACTACTGCAAGACCATCGTTTAAAGAAGCGTCAGATGCTGAAATTTTTGATCCTGTTTCTAACTTTTTCTTTATAGGTAACAGGGATATTCAACCTACTTATATTGATAACATGGATTTAAGAATTGAAAAGTATGGTAATGGGAGTGACTTCTACGCAATAAGTGGTTTCTACAAAGACTTTACTGATCCTATCGAGTTGAGTTTTATCCGTGAGGCAGAAGGTCAATTTACACCATTGAATTTAGGTAACGCAACTGTTTTTGGTGCAGAATTTGAGGTGAGAAAGAACTTAGGTTTCTTGACAAGTGTTTTAAATAATTTTAATGCTTCTGTGAATGTTTCTATCATTGAGTCTAGACAAAATTATAGTGAAGATGAAGAGGCAAATAGAACAGCTACATTGCGTGATGGACAGACCTTAGATGATACAAGACCTTTACAAGGTCAGTCTCCTTATTTAGTAAATGCAGGTTTAGTTTATGAAACTGAAAATAGTCTTAGAGTAGGTGCTTTCTTTAACGTTCAAGGGAGAACACTTGAGATTGTAGGATCTGGTGATATTCCAGATGTTTATACTTTACCATTTAATTCTCTTAATATTACTGCTAGTAAAACTTTTGGAGATAAAATAAAGCAAACGATAGGCTTTAAAATAGAAAACATATTAGGAGATGATAAGGAAAGTGAATACGATTTCTTTGGATCTGATAATCGTACGTTCTCTTTACGTAGTCCAGAGACATCATTCTCTCTTAATTATGGAATTAAATTCTAAACTATAATTAGAAATAATTTTTTAAAAGGCTGCTCTATCGAGTAGCCTTTTTTGCGTTTATAAGATAGTGTTTGTTTCGCTTTCGCGAAAGCGGTGTTGATAAACTAGGGGAATATTAATAACAGTAGCATAACATTTGAAATACTTATATAGCCGACTTTTGCAAGTTGAATAAAACAACGTAATGTCTGATATTTATATATACATGCTTATCATCCTTGCTGGACTGGCTATTACCGACCTGGTAGTAGGAGTAAGCAACGATGCTGTTAACTTTTTAAATAGTGCGATAGGTTCTAAAGCGATTAACTTTAAAACTATTATGATTATCGCAAGTATAGGTATAGCCTTTGGGGCGATGTCTTCTAGTGGTATGATGGAGGTTGCTCGTAAAGGTATCTTTGTCCCTGGAGAATTCTTTTTTGATGAGGTCATGATCATTTTTATGGCTGTGATGATTACCGATATTCTACTGCTCGATTTCTTTAATAGTATAGGTTTGCCTACCTCTACTACGGTTTCTATCGTATTTGAATTACTAGGTGCTGCAGTATGTATGTCTGTAATAAAAATCAATGGAAATGAGGCAGAATCACTTCTTGATCTAGGTAAATATATCGCTACAGATACTGCTATAGAGATTATATTAGGGATATTACTATCTGTAGTAGTAGCCTTTATTATAGGTGGACTGGTACAGTTCTTTTCTAGATTGCTACTTACTTTTGATTATGAAGGAAGACCTCCTTTTCTAGCCGCACTTTTTGGTGGTGTGTCACTTACTAGCTTGTTTTACTTTATCATTTTTAAAGGACTTAAAGGAGCAGATCTAGGTGTAATAACGGAGTTTATAGGCAGTACAGATGTCTATACTTTTATAGGAGTTACCTTTTTATTCTGGACGGCATTTAGTTTTGTTTATGTATTCTTAATTAAATGGGATGTTTATAAACTGATTATTATACTGGGAACATTTGGTCTAGCAATGGCATTTGCAGGTAATGATCTAGTAAACTTTATAGGTGTGCCTATCGGTGCATATCAGGCATGGGAATTTGCTGAGGGAACTGGTCTTAAAGCTAGTGAGATTAACATGAGCTTTTTAAGTGGTAAGCTACCTTCTAATAAATTGTTACTAGTAGCAGCAGGTTTAATAATGGTGGCAACACTATGGTTTTCTTCAAAAGCGCAAGCGGTTGTAAAAACATCTGTAGACCTAGCGAGACAAGATTCTGGTACAGAGCGTTTTCAATCTAATTTTTTATCTAGAATTTTAGTAAGATATTCTATCGTGGCTGCAGACGGTGTACAACGTATTTTACCAGACACTGCATCTAATTTTATATCTTCTAGATTTGAAAAACTACCGGTGCCTATGGTGGTGCCTAAACATGCAGATAAACCAGCGTTTGATTATGTGCGAGCATCTGTAAATTTAATGGTAGCTAGTGTATTGATCTCGATTGCGACATCTTATAAATTACCACTTTCTACTACTTATGTAACTTTTATGGTAGCGATGGGAACATCTCTAGCAGATAGAGCTTGGGGTACAGAAAGTGCTGTGTATAGAATAGCAGGTGTACTTAATGTAATAGGTGGATGGTTCTTTACAGCCTTCAGTGCATTTACGGCTGCGGCTGTATTTGCTTACCTTATTTATTTAGGTGGCATGTATGCAGTGGTTGCTCTAGTAACAATTGCAGTTTTGTTAATTATACGTAGTTTTATAGGGCATAAAAAATCCCAACAAGAACAAAAGGTAACAGACCAATTACAAAAAGCTGAAAGCAAAACGATACAGGGTATTATTGATGAGAGCTCTGATAATGTTGCTACTGTGTTTAAACGTTCTAAGCGTATTTATAAAAACACACTAGATGGACTTATTGCACAAGATCTAGCTATTTTAAAAACGTCTAAGAAAGAGAGTAAGAAGTTAAGCGGTGAGATAGATGATCTACGTAATAACATTTTCTTTTTTATCAAAAACCTTGATGAACACAACCTAGGAGCAAGTAAATTTTACATTGATGTTTTAGGTAATCTTCAAGATGTATCTCAATCACTCGATTACATTTCTAAGGCGAGTAACACGCACATAAGCAATAATCACAAGAGTCTTAAATTTAATCAGATAAAAGACTTAAAGGAAATCATATTGCGTATTCACGAAATATTTAATGATGCACAAGAGACCTTTACTACAAAGGATTTCAGTAATCTAGGGGCTATTATCGTAGAACAAAGAGAGCTGATTACTCTAGTAGATGAAAAAATAAACAAGCAGGTAAAACGTACTAAGGATGACGAAGAATCTCCTAAGAACACCACGCTTTATTTCAGCCTATTGCTTGAAACTAGAGATCTAATGAATGAAACTATTCAAATAGCAGAGCAGTATTATCTAGAGTATGATGCTTCTAAATTTGAACCTGAGAATTAATAACACAATTTTCCAAGTATAAAAAACCGACTCTAATCAGTCGGTTTTTTTATGTCCGATAATCAGACTCTTTTGGAGCATATTTAATAGGGTTGTTGTTGTTGTTGTTGTTGTTGTTGTTGTTGTTGTTGTTGTTGTTGTTGTTGTTGTCCCGCTTTCGCGAAAGCGGAATAGACATACGGCCTTATCCTTTAAATAAAGTCCTGTCCTTACATGAAACCTATAATGTAGTTACCTAGTTGTAGCGTCGTCTATATATGCTTAATAAAGGTAAGATTTGAGCATTAAAAAAGGTGCTTACTTTGTAGTAAACACCTTTTCATTTGTAAATAATAAGAGTTATCTCTGTTGTTTATTCTTCTTCATTAGTTGTGCTAGAAGACTCAGATTTGTCCATTTCAACAAGTTCAGGATTCTTGTATCTTAAAATTCTTAATTTTAATCTATGTACTAGGTACAATAAGATAGGGACAATAATTAAGGTTAAGAATGTAGCAAACAATAATCCGAAGATTACGGTCCATGCAAGTGGTCCCCAGAAGATTACATTATCTCCACCCATATAGATTTTTGCGTCTGCCTCGCTAAAAAGACTGAAGAAATCTATGTTGAAACCTATCGCTAGTGGTATAAGACCTAGTACGGTAGTGATAGCTGTAAGTAGTACAGGACGTAAACGTGCTTTACCTGCTTGTACAATCGCGTTATAAGAGTCTTCTTTGCTTATAAGGTGCTTATCGTCATCGATACCTAGTTCTTCTCTTCTACGTAGTTTTAAGATATCTACATAATCAATAAGTACCACACTGTTATTTACCACAATACCTGCTAGAGATATAATCCCCATCATGGTCATCATAATGACAAATGGCCATCCTGTTACCATAAGTCCTAAGAATACACCTATGAAACTCAAGAATATAGAAACCATGATAATAGTAGGTTTTGAAATACCACCGAATTGGAATATCAAAATAAAGAAGATCAATGCTAGACCTACCATAAGTGCGGTCATCAAGAACGCTTGTTGCTTATTTTGTTCTTCTAATTGTCCTGTGTAATCTATTTTAATAGTATCTGATAAACCTTCAAAATCTAACATCTCGTTTTGAATTTGAGCAACTGCAGCACCTGCATCACTGAATCCTGGTTTTAAAGCACTGTAAACGGTAACAACTCGCTTGTTATTTTTATGTTTAATGGCACTAAATCCAGATACATTTTCTTGAGTAGTAACAGCATTAACCGGTATTTCTAGAACCTGACCAGTAGCCATGTCTCTATAGGTAATGCGCTGATTAAATAATGAACTGCGGTCATAACGATTCTCTTCATTAAAACGCACGTAGATGTCATAATCCTCACCGTCCTTTTTATAAACACCTGCTTTCTCTCCAAAAATAGATCTACGTAATTGCATACCTACCTGACTAGCGCTTATGCCTAATTCTCCGGCTTTTTCACGATCTACTTTTACTTGTACTGCAGGCTTGCTTTTATTTACGTCTATCTTAAGTTCATCTACAGGAGCAATGTTTTTTTCATTTAAGAATTTCACCATACGCTCTGCAGTCACAATTAGTTCTTCATAATCATCACCTTGTAATTCTACGTTTATAGGATATCCTGCTGGTGGCCCAGCAGCATCTTTTTCTACACTTATGGCAATACCAGGGAATTTACCTTGTATAGCTTCTTGTATCTTTTTACGTAAAATCTCACTATCGGCACCATTACGGTACTTGTATTCTCGCATGGATGCAGTGATTTTACCTTTGTTAGGCATCTCTGCACTACTACCACCATCAGTTTGAGGGTTTCCAGCACCTTCACCTACTTGCGATACAGCACTTTCTACTAAGAAGTTCTCACCATCTTCTATATACATCTCTTCATTAATCACATCATAAACGATGTTCTCAATATCTTGGGTTGTTCTATTGGTTTTGGCAATAGATGTTCCTTGTGGGTACTCTATGTAAACCATGATCTGGTTAGGTTTGTTCTCTGGGAAGAACTCTACTTTAGTACGACCAGTACCTACAGACCAACCGAAATACATGAATAGAACCCCAAAAAACATAACTACCATTCCAGCAGTAAAGAAATATGGTTTCTTACCTCTTAAGGCAAATTTTAAGAAACGTTCATAAATATTATCTAACCATCTCAGTATTCTACGTTGAAAGAATAGGGTCGATTTTTTAATGAAATATTTATATAACCACAGTAAAATAACGGTTACTACCATTACAGACCCTAGTCCTCTTATGGCACCACCAAAAAGTAAAATCAGTAAACCTATTCCGCCCATTACAGCTGTGATAAGTAACAGTTTCTTTACCGGTATCACCTTCTCGTCTATACTCATATATTTTGAAACTAACATAGAGTTAAAGAGAATAGCAACTACTAGTGAACTACCTAATACCACAGATAGCGTGATAGGGAAGTACTTCATAAATTCTCCCATTACACCAGGCCATAAACCTATAGGTACAAAGGCTGCTACAGTGGTAAGAGTAGAAATGATAATAGGTACAGCGATCTCGCCGATTCCTATTTTTGCCGCTTTAATGCGTGACATACCTTCTTCGTCCATTAAACGATAGACATTTTCTACCACCACAATACCGTTGTCAACGAGCATTCCTAATCCCATAATCATGGCAAAAAGAATCATCGTGTTTAATGTATAACCTAATAAATTAAGGATTATAAAACTCATTAACATAGACATAGGAATAGCAAACCCAACAAAAAGGGCGTTTCTAAAACCTAAGAAAAACATCAATACCGTTACCACTAGAATCACACCAAAAATGATGTTATTTACCAGATCATCTACCTTATTAAGGGTGCGATTTGCACCATCATTAGTGATAGTAATTTCTATATTTTCAGGAATTCTTCCATCTTCTTGAGATGCTTTTACTATCTCTCTAATACTTTCTGAAGCAGTAATCATGTTCTTACCAGATGACTTCTTGATATCTATCATCACGACAGCATCTCCAGATTCTCTAGCATAGGTAGTTTTATCTTCTTCTTTAAAGCTTACCTCAGCAATATCTTTAAGATATATAGGGCCGTTTTCATTTTTAACTACAAAACGTTCTAGTTGATCTGGTTGTGTAATTTCACCTAAAATTCTAATAGTACGTCTTTGATTTTCTGTTTTAATGTTACCAGCACTCATTGTAGCATTTCCACCACGTACTGCATTAATAACGTTATCAAAACTCACCTTTGCAGCAGTCATTTTATAAATGTCTACTGCTACTTCTACTTCTAGTTCTTGTGCACCTCTTATACTTGCTTCCTTAATTTCTTGTAGACTTTCTATCTCGTCTTCTAGATATTCAGCAAATACTTTAAGTTCTCTAACCGTATAATCACCACGCAGGTTGATATTCATGATAGGTACCTCTTCACTCATTTTGAGGTCAAAGACGTTAGGTTCAATTTTAGCACCGTTAAAAGTAGGCCAGTCCTCATTAGATGTTTCTACATCTAACTCATCCTTAACTTTCTGTTTTGCCGCCTCTACAGTAATACTACTACCTAATAGAGATCCTTCTTCAAACTCTACAGTTATGATAGAATAATCTTCTTGAGATGTAGAAAGAACCTCTGCAACACCAGAAATGTTCTTTAATCTATCCTCTAGTGGGTCTGTTATTAATCTTTCAATATCCTCGGCAGTGTTACCAGGGTAAACACTAGAGATATAAATTTTTGTTTCTTTAACCTCTGGAAAATCCTCTCGAGGCATAGAAAAATAACCCTGAACTCCTAGAACAAGTACAAGACCTATAAGAATCCATATTACCGTGGGGTTATTGATCGCCCATGAGGAAAATCCAAACTCTTTTTCACTTTTCTTTCCCATGACTTAGGCTTTTTTTATTCTAATTTGTTGGTCTTCTTTTACACTACGAGCACCTTCAATTATAATGTTATCTCCTTTTTCCAGACCGCTAGTAATTTCTATCATATTTGCACTAGGTTTACCAGTTGTAATAAGTCTTCTTTTTGCGACAGCCGTTTTGTATTGGTCACCATCTTTTAAGTCTGCAGCTATCATGATGTATTGATCACCATTTTGATTTTCACTTATAACCGCAAGAGGTATTAAGATAGCCTCTTCACTTGTGTAGTCGTTAATCTTTAATCTAGCAGTTAGATTAGGTTTGATATTTCCTTCTTTATTATCTACAGGAATTTCAATTTTAAAAGATCGGTTTGCAGGGTTGATAAAAGAACTAGTCTGACGTACTTTGCTATTAACAGACTTACCTAACATAGGGAACTCTACCATTACTTCAGTTCCTTTTTGAATAGAAGAGATATAGTTTTCTGGTACTTCTACATCGATATACATGTCTTTAAGGTTCACAATTCTAATAAGTGGTGTCATTCCTGGAGATACTGTGTTACCTTGTTCTGTAATCACATCGTCAATTACACCAGAGAACGGAGCTGTTACTATTGTTTTAGCCAGTTGTTGTTGCATGGATCTAATAGCATTTTGTTGAGATTCATATCCAGCCTTTGCTTGTAAATACTGAATTTCAGAACCTATTTTTTGATTCCATAGTCTTTCCTGACGTTCATAAGTAGTTTTAGCAAGTTGTGCTTGTACTTTCATTTGCTCAATATTTTGAGCGATACCTCCATCGTCTATTCTTGCAAGACGCTGTCCTTTAGAAACACGCTGTCCTTCCTTAACATAAACGTTAGTTAATATACCTCCCATTTCTGGCATTAAAGTGATATTCTGTTTAGTGTCTACATTACCTTGTAACTCTATATAGTGGTTGTACATTGTGTCGTTAACAGTTTCTATACTAACTAGAGCACCATCTTTTTTAATTGTGTTCTTATCTAGATATTTTTCAATGGCTTTTATCTCTGTTTCCAGTTCTTTCTTTTCATTAAGTAACTCTGTTTTCTTTTGAGATATAACCTTTGTGTCTCCAGTAGCGATTAACTCGTCTATGGTTGGTTCTTTATCACCACATGAGGTGAGAATAAAAAGGCCTATAAATAGTATGCTTAATTTTTTCATGATATATAATTCTGTGGTGGTTTTATTTTTGTGTAGTAAATTCTGGGGTATTGAGAATAGTCTCAAGATTTGCTTTTTCATTGATCACGTCATACATACTTTGCAAGTAAGTAGATTGTGTACTGTACAGTTGTGTTTGCGCCTGCCTTAAGTCAAAGCTAGTGGCAAGACCTTCTCTAAATTTGATTTGGTTCTTATTCTCAATGCGCTCTGCCAGTTGTAAATTATCCCTACTCGTACTATAATTATCTATAGCAATTTGATAATTATTAAGAGCGGTTTGATAATTTAATCTTATTTCTTCCTTTGTACGGTCTAGGTCTGTAATCGATTGATCCCAAGCTATTTTTGCACGATCTGTTCTAGCCTGTCTACCCAGTGAACTAAAAATAGGGACTGATAAACTAATCCCAGCAACAGACTGCCCGAACCATTTATTATCTCCATCTAAAAATGTAAAATCATCATTAAATGAATTCACTCCATAGTTAACAAATCCAGATAGAGTAGGAAGAGCCTTTGCTCTTTCTAGCTTGTATTCTAGACGTCTTTGTTCTGTAAAATTAGATGCGATATTATAATCTGCATTTTTATCTAACTCTAAGGTATTGGTGGTCATACTAGGGTCCATATTCTTAAGAGCTAGAGATGCTAGATTTTCTTTAAGACTAACAGACTTTTGTAAATCGATACCTAGAGCTAGTTTCAACATGTCTGTAGCAATATCTTCCTGACGTCTAGCGCTGTTCAATTGATTTTCTAGTTGAGATTTTGTGATTTTTAATTGCTCTACATCTTCTTCTTCGGCGAGACCATTTTCATAAATCTTTGTAGTTTCATTTAGATTTTTAGTCAGTGTCTCTAGATTGCGCTCAATAATAGATATGTTTTCTTGCGTAAGAAGCACACCACCATAAGCATTTATAATCCCTTTTCTTACTTCAAGCTTTGTCTTATTATTGGCGTTTTCTGAAAAGTCCAAAAAGGTTTTTGAAGCTTCTAACGCAACTATATAAGAACCGTCAAAGATTAATTGCCTTAACGTCGCTGTTAAAGTTGCACTCTGTTTAGGTGAAAATGTTACCGGTACAAATGTCCCTGGCGCACCGCCTACTAACTCTGCAGGTAATGGTGTGATAGGTTGTTTTATCTGGTAATTATAATTTGCACTACCATCTATTTGTGGCAATCCTGTAGCAGTAGTTTCCCATTTTTGTTTCAGTGCTTTTGCGATATCTCTTTTTGCATTTATCGCTTGGTAATTATTCTCTAGACCATAGGTTACAGCCTCTTCTAGTGTAAAGCTGTATGAATCTTGATTTGTAGCTTGTTGTGAGTACGCTTTCGCGAAAGCGAGAACACAAAAAACCCAAATGTATAATGATTTATAATTCATTTAATCGTGGTTTGTATTGGTTATTTTATTTAAAATTTTACGTCCCAAAGGAGTTACAATTCCTCTAAGATGGTATTCTAAGTACTGGTCGTGTAATGCAGCAGTAGGGTGTTTACTAGGTGGGAAAAGGTTTAAATTTTTGATTCCTTGAATACCTACATAGTAAATACGGGCAATGAAATCTACATCTATATTGTCTCGATATAATCCTTTTTCTATACCTCTGGTAACGTTCTTTTTGATACAGTTTTCCATGTGGTCAAATTGCACCGCGGTAATTTTTTTATGTACCTCTGGATAGTATTTGTGGAGTTGATAGATAGGAGAACTCTCGTCACCCTTTAAATGTTCCATGACATAACGCTTAATGGTGTACAGTTCTTCAATAGCATTTTCTGTCTCACCTTCTATGATATGATCCACACCACTACATATATGATTGCACAAGTGTACAGAAGACTCTTCTACTAGCTGCCCTTTATTTTTAAAATGCGCATATAGGGTTTTCTTACTCATCCCTAATCTAGATGCGATCTCATCCATAGTCACACTTTTAAAGCCTAAGGTCAGGAATAGATCCAGAGAGGTTTCTAATATGTTTATTTTTGCTTCGCTCATTTATTTATTAAAGGGCGCAAAGATACGTCTAGGAAACTAACGAAACTCTAGAAGTTTCCTAAGTTTTACAATTTTTTAACAAGACAGTTCGTATTTCTTATAAAATAGAACTGTTCATGGATTATTTTTACCGCATGAATGCATTAGAACACTTACGAATTACGTTTTTAGATCATCTTAAAAATAGAATCACAGAAAATGAGCCCGCAGGTCTTTATGATCCAGTTCATTACATACTTAGTTTAGGAGGTAAAAGAATAAGACCTTTATTAACTATGATGAGTGCAAAAATGTATGGCGCACCAGTTAATGACAGTCTAGACGCTGCGGTAGCGGTAGAGGTGTTTCATAACTTCACTCTTTTACATGATGATATTATGGATGCGGCAGACCTGAGAAGAGGGCAAGAAACGGTCCATAAAAAATGGGATCTTAATACAGGTATTCTTTCTGGTGACGCGATGTTAATAATGGCTTATCGTTTATTTGAAGGGTATGATAAGGAGCAATTCTTTCAACTGCATAAAGTGTTTTCTAAAACAGCACTAGAGGTGTGTGAAGGACAACAGTATGATGTAGATTTTGAAACTCGTGACGATGTTACTGTTTCAGAATACTTGAATATGATTAAGTTAAAGACATCTGTTCTTGTAGGTTGTGCATTACAAATGGGTGCTATTATCGCTGGCGTGAAAGAAGAAGAGCAAAAGCTTATTTATAATTACGGTATTCATTTAGGTCTTGCTTTTCAATTAATGGATGATTATCTAGACGCATTTGGTGATCCAGCAACCTTTGGTAAAGAGGTAGGTGGTGATATACGAGAGAATAAAAAGACATACTTATACCTAAGAAGTATAGAAAATGAAGATTGCGCAACAGAATTAAAAGAATGGTTTGCTCTTGATCATGAAGAAATGAATGAAGATCAAATTGAAGAAAAGAAAGAAATCGTAAAAGTCTTTTTTGAAGCAAGTGGTGGGGCAGCAGCAACCCTACATGCTATTAAATTTTATACGGACGAGGCGCTTTCTATTATAGAAACTCTTTCTATAAGTGATGACAGTAAAAATGAATTAAAGAAATTTTCACTGGATTTGATGAGTCGTGTGAGTTAGAAAAAAAATTTTGCTCTATATGGAGAGTTTTATATCAAAAAAGGGTGGATTTATTCCACCCTTTTTTAATGTCAGTTTATTCATTTTATGGTATCAAAGCTTTTAAATCATCTAATGTATTTGCCTCTTCCATGGGTTTATCTGTACGCCATCTTACTATTCTAGGGAAACGTGTTGCAACACCAGATTTGTGCCTTTTACTAGGTGCAATACCTTCAAAAGCTATTTCAAAAACATGATGCGGTGTTACAGATCTTACTGGGCCAAAACGTTCTAACGTATTTTTCTTAATCCAGGCATCTATTTTTCTAAACTCGGCATCAGTTAAACCGCTGTATGCCTTTGCAAACGTGACCAGCTCTCCATCCTGCCACAATCCAAAGGTGTAATCTGTAAATAAATTTGCTCTTCTACCATGACCGCGCATAGCATAGGTAAGAACAGCATCTATAGAAAAGGGATCTGTTTTCCATTTCCACCAGTCGCCTTTTTTACGACCTACTAGATAGGGACTGTCTTTTCTTTTAATCATTAACCCTTCAGATCTTTTTTCTCTTGCGAGATGGCGCTCTGCAGCCATGTCTTTCCAAGAAGTAAAATTCATAGTTTCTGATAGGAGCAAGGGTGTTTTTTCTTCTTGTGGTAATATTTCCTCTTTTTTGTTGAGGTCCAAAACTAGCTTGTCGAGTAGGGCTCTTCTTTCTATGAAAGGCATTTCTCTTAAATCTTTTCCTTTCCACTCTAGTAAATCATAAGCTACGATTACTACAGGAACATCTTTTAATAGTTTTTTACCAACGGTTTTACGACCTATTCTTGTTTGTAGATCGTTGAAATTCATAATAACACCATCTTTAAACGGTAGTATCTCTCCATCGATCACAGTACCATTGGGAATTACATCTAGAAATCTTTGAAACTCTGGGTATTTGTCGGTTACTAATTCTTCACCTCGCGACCATACAAATAGCTCATTTGCACGTATAATAGTTTGCGATCTTATTCCATCCCATTTATGCTCTGCGCTCCATTCATGAACATCGCCTAGATCGTTTACTTCACCTTCAATAGCATAAGCAAGATAAAACGGATAAGGTTTACCACGCATAGCAACTTCATTATCTTCAAAAACAAGCTCTTGAAACGTTGTGTTTTCTCCTGTCCAGCTACCCATAAGTTTATGGGCAAGAATGTCTTTGTCTATACCAGTAGCACTAGCCAGCGCTCTAGTCATTAATTTTTGAGAAACACCTATTCTAAAACCACCAGTGAGAATTTTATTGAACACAAAGCGCTCATAATAATTAAGTTGTAGCCAGTTGCTTTGAAGGTATTCTCTTTTCTCTTGTTCGTCCTTAGATTTTAAGTTTATGATCTCTTTAATTATTTGTGATAGACTTTTATCGCTAGACTCGTTTGTGGTAGGCAGTATAAGCGCAATAGTTTCTGCTAGATCGCCTACTATATGGTAGCTTTCTTCAAATAACCACATAGGTACACCGCTTATTTGAGTAGCCCATTCTCTCATTAAGGTAGTGTTCACAGGTCGTTTAGGTCTTCTATGCGATAGAATGGCAATAGTCCATAATTTATCCTCGTCGCTGGCTATTTTAAAATACTCGGTAAGCGCTGCGACTTTAAGATTAGTTTTATTAGTACCATCTATGGTTCTTATAAGTTCTGCAAATTGCTTCATGACTCTGTATTTGAATTAGAAGATAAGGTAGAGTCTGTAATTTCTTTTTCAACTCGATCCTGTTTAGCATCTGTAGATGTGTCTTCTTCACTTGCATTTGATTCACCGTTTTCTCCTTCATATTGAGTGCGCTCACTAATTGCATTTAATCCTTTTTCTTCTCTTAAAAAACGAGCAAATATATCTTGATATCCATGTGTTGTTATTACGTTTTCACAACCAGTTGCATCAATACTATTTAATAACCCATCCCAATCACAGTGATCAGAAAGAACAAAACCTTTATCTATAGCTTTTCTACGGCGTGCACCTCTAAAAGTCATCCATCCACTAGCGCTTGCGGTAACATAAGGGACCATTTTTCTCATCCATGCACTTCCATGAGCACTAGGTGGTGCAATGACTATGTTTCCTGCAATTTCTTCTTTTGTAGTTTCTCTCGTTATTAAATGCGTAGGAGGAAAATTAATTTGCTCTCTCAATACCTCAGTCATTTTAAAAACCGCACCATGACAGTAGATTTTCATTTGTGAAGTGTCTAGATGTTTAATTATGCGTTGTGCTTTACCTAGTGAGTAGGCAAAGAGAATAGAAGTCTTCTTTTCTACATGATTTTGTGCACACCATAGATTTATATCTTCCATAACCTGTTGCTGTGGTCTCCATTTAAAAGCAGGTAAACCAAAGGTGCATTCTGTTATAAATGTATCACACTTTATAGGTTCATAAACGGTAGAAATACCGTCGTCTTCTGTTTTATAATCTCCTGTAAACACCCAGACTTCTCCTTTATGTTCTACTCTTATTTGAGAAGATCCTGGAATATGGCCGGCAGGATGAAAAGAGAACTTTACATTATTAATTGAAAAACTATCGTTGTAATTTACTCCTGACACATCTATGTCGCCCAGTCGGTGACTTATTATAGGAACATTATCATTTTGAGTAATGTACTTTTTATGACCCCATCTAGAATGGTCTGCATGGCCGTGTGTGATTAGCGCCTTTTCTACCGGCTGCCATGGGTCTAGATAAATTCCTGCAGGTTTGCAATAGATACCTTTATTGGTAAACTGTAATAATGCTTTACTCATGTCATAAAGTTAAATGACATAAGCCTTAATATCGATGGATTAAGAGAAGTTTATAATTAAACCTTATCAGGATCTAAATCTGCTTTTAAATCTTCTAAAGTTTCTCTATTGCTCGATTCAAATTCGTTTTTAAACCAATTCATTTGATCGGTAAGCTGGTCTAGTGCCGTTATGATATCGTTGTATTTTCTTTGTGAATCTTCAGGAGTTTTAATGCGGTAACCTAAGTATGATTTATAAATACTTAACCTCGTTTTTAAAACCAGCATGCGAGATAATATAGTCTGGTCATTAAACGCACTGTCCTCTAGCTTTAACATTTTATCTACGTGATCTATAAGTTCGTTAGTCATACCTATAGAATGATCGTAATTTTCTAATCCAGTGATTAAATTCTGGTAGTCCACCCATTTAAGAGCTTCTTTTTGTGCTTTACCTACTAGTGCCATTTTAGTCACACTTAAATTCATAGTTGAATAATCAATTTGATTTGATTTTGTAGATACATCTGCCGGTGCAGGTCTACAGGCTACTATTAAAAAAAGAAATAAAATTGATAAACGCATAGATAGATAACGATGAAATGCAAATATGATTATAATATAAACAAAAAAAAAGTGCTGTAACGCGTACAGCACTTTTAATAAATAATAGTTTAGGGAAGTATTATTTGTCTTTCATTTCTTCATTGTACTCTTCAGTAGCGTCTAGATACCTCTCTGTAGTAGTTTGATTTCTGCTACTGTTTATTTCTTCCATGTATTCTTCCATCGCGTCTTTTTTATTATCTATAAATTTTTCACGTGCTTGTACCATTTCTTTTTCTAGATCGTCAAAGGCTTCTTGAATTTTCTCTATGTTCTTTTTGTTATTCTTTTCAGATGCTTTTTTACCTACCATCTCTTCTTCATATTCTTTGATCTCTTTTTCTACGTCTTCTATAGCGTCATTCACATCATCTACACGTAAATATTCAGGGATGCTAGTCTTAAAACTGTTGAAAGAAGCTCTTAATGACTCACTTTTCATTTTTACGTTATCAGCACTAGATTCTTTAAGGTCTGTAAAGCTTGTTCTTAAATTATTATAAGCATCGTATCCTTTAATAGATACTATTTTGCCATCTTTTACCTCTACATTGCTCTCAAAATCGTTTGCCATTTGTGTAGCTTGCTCTTCTGTATAAGAAACAGTTTTGTCCATTGCATTTTCGGTATTGTTCATCATGTCTTCTGTAGGATTTTCTACTTCGTTCATCACGTCATCAGAAATGTCGGCCATTTTTTCTTTTTCACTCTCTTTACATGCAGTTAATACTGATGCTGCAAATACAGCGGCTATTATCGTCTTTTTCATAATTGTTTGATTTGTTGGTACAAAATTACAATGTCATAGCAACTGTAGAGATAGTTTTATAGGTAATAGATTGTTAATTAATAAGCATTATTCATAATTTATTTAACAATAAACATATTTTATGTGTAAATTTTATTAAAATGATTGATTTATGTGTATTCCGCTTTCGCGAAAGCGAGATATTTATAACAATTAGAATAAATCTAAGAATTGCATGTTTAATGTCTTCTTATCTTTGTGAAAAAATATACAAATGCCGACTAAAGTATTAGTAATAGGTGCCTGCGGGCAAATAGGTACAGAGCTTACCATGCGATTGAGAGAGATTTATGGAGGTGAGCAGGTGGTTGCTAGTGATATACGTGAGGGAAATGAAGAGTTAATGTCTTCTGGCCCTTTTGAGACGCTAGATGCTATGAATAAAAGCCAGATAGAAGATATATGTCTTCATTATGAAATTAATGAAGTGTATTTAATGGCTGCCATGTTAAGTGCTACTGGAGAAAAATTCCCTAAAAAAGCATGGAGTCTTAACATGGATTCTTTAATGCACGTGCTGGATATAGCAAAAGAAGGTAAGGTAGATAAGGTTTTCTGGCCGTCTAGTATAGCTGTTTTTGGACCTACTACACCTAGAGAAAATACAGGACAACATACGGTTATGGAACCTACCACGGTTTATGGTATAAGTAAGCAAACTGGTGAAAGATGGTGTGAGTACTATTCTAATAAGTATGGAGTGGACGTTAGGTCTATTAGATACCCTGGTCTTATTTCTTGGAAAACATTACCTGGTGGTGGTACTACAGACTATGCGGTAGATATTTTTCATAAAGCTGTTGCAGAGGGTTCTTATGATTGTTTTCTTAAAGAAGACACTGCTTTACCTATGATGTATATGGAAGATGCGGTAAGGGCAACTATAGAAATTATGCGTGCGCCTTTAAAAGAGATTAAGGAGCGTTCTTCTTATAATTTATCTGGTATGAGTTTTACTCCTACTGCTATTGCTGAGGAGATTAAAAAGCATATTCCAGAATTTACTATAGAATATAATCCAGATTTTAGACAAGAAATTGCAGACAGCTGGCCTAGTTCTATTGATGACAGCGCAGCAAGAGAGGACTGGAACTGGAAACATGAGTATGACCTTGATAATATGGTTACAGAAATGCTATCTCACCTTAAATAATTAGAAAGTTCTAGAAGAGCTATCCTTATATTTGCAATAATTAAATAAAGATTATGTCGTTTTCAAGTTTATTTGAATCTGGAGAAAGTGCCAGAAATAAAAGTCATTTTGCAACTTTGGTAAATCTAGCCCAAGTGTCTGGAATGCATGAAGAAGAAAAAGTAGTGTTGAGTCGTTTTAAAGCGATCTTAGATATCTCTGATGCTGACTATGATAAGATAGTAGAAAATCCTAAAGCTTATCCTGTAACGCCTCCTAATACATCAGAAGAACGCATCCAGTGGTTGCATGATCTTTTCAAAGTAGTATTTGCAGACCACCATATGGAAGAGGCAGAGCATATTCTGTTGAAAAAATATGCTACTGCATTAGGTTATAATGATGAAGATGCTGAATACCTAGTAGAGCGTTCTATTCAAATATTTAATGGACATCTTAATCTTGAGGATTATAGACACTTATTAAACAAAGACAGATAAATTCCTATTCTTAAAGGAATTTTTTAAGATTGAGCCTTTTATAGATGGTGTTTAATAACTCGTCATCTGTATAAGGCTTTTTTACTACATCTTTAAATCCTGCCTTGCGGTAAGTTGCAATGTCTTCTTTACTTGTGCGCACGGTTAATGCGATAATAGGAATAGTCTTATTCTTATCGTTTGCAAACTCTTTAATAATACCTATTAATTCTACGGCATCTATCTGAGAGATGCTAGAAGATATTAGAATAAGGTC
The DNA here is from genome assembly GCF_045063745.1 of Nonlabens sp. Asnod2-A12. Lineage (NCBI taxonomy): Bacteria > Pseudomonadati > Bacteroidota > Flavobacteriia > Flavobacteriales > Flavobacteriaceae > Nonlabens > Nonlabens sp. Asnod2-A12. Next base: position 2,572,360 of record NZ_JBEFOB010000003.1, read on the forward strand.
ATATTCATGCTTTTCTACAGCTTCTAATAATTCTCTAGGGTCTTTATATACTACGGTGTCAAAGTTACCTGTACTCACAAGTACCTTTAAGGCGGTAAATTGTGTAGTGCTATTTTGGTCTGCAATAAGAACTCTTACTTTATCTGTAAAGTTATATTGTTGTGCTGTTTTAGTTTCTTTAACCGGTATTTCTACGTTGTGTAATGGAAAAGAGACTCTTATGTTTATAATTTGCTCAGTACTATTGTTGTCTATTTTTTTAATAGAAATACTACCGTCCATTAGATCTACTAACTCTCTAACTATAGAAAAAGATAGTCCTTCTGGTTCTATTTTTTCTATATCTTTAACTAGGTGTCGGTTTTCTAGATCTTCTGGAACAAGTCCTTGATGGTGTACGACAAATCTTAAACTAGATTTACCAGCTCTTCTGTTGTTTTCTGAAATTTCTAATTTAATCTTATTACCGCTATTGTACAATAAAGCGTTTTCAATAAGATTACTTATAATTTGTTCTATTCTCCTTTTATCTCCTATTAAAAATTCAGGAACATCTTGTGAGACACTCATCTCAAAAATATTACTGGAGATACTTATTTTTGAACTGAAATTAAGATGAATGCTTTCTATTAATTCTAGAAAAGAAAAAGGAGTGTTTATAATCTCTGGTTTTCCTTTTTTAAGTTGAGAAAGCTCTATAATATCGTCCATTAATTTTCTAAGCTTATCGCTTTGTTCATTAACAGCCTCGACTAATTTAGTTTGATCTAGATTTAATTCTCCTTTAAGTAATAGAGAGGAAAAGGCACTTATTAAAGTGAGTGGACTTCTCACCTCGTGTGCAAAATTCTGTATAAATTTAGTTTTAAACGCTTCTTTTTCATGAAGCATGTTGTTCTTTAATTCAAGAACTTCATTAAATATAAGGGACTCGTTACGCTTTTGTGCGATCTTTTGAATACGATCATAAAAGTCTGTGCGATCTCTTAAAATAATTACTCCTGTATTATCCTTATGAGTGATTACCTCTATATCATAAGAATGGTCGAACATGTTGACACAATCTAATTTTATGTGATCAGATTTGTGATCGAAATAAGTAATAAGAGATTCAAAAAAAGGATGAACATCTACTATTTGTGTTCCTTCAGTAAACTTTATTAAATTTTGGTCTGACTTTTTGATCCTACCTTGATCATCAATTGCTATAAATTGTACTTTTACTATAAAGTCTTTGTTGCTTTTATCTGGTATCATGCGATAAGCATTTTTGCCATTCTTTCAAATAAGCGTTGCACGTTGTTTCCTTCTTTTGCACTTATAAGTAAGTCTAAGAAGTCCATTTCTTCTTTCATTTGCGCTATGCTACCTTTGGCAAGTAAATCTGTTTTGTTTCCTACTGCTATTATAGGCACATTGCCGAATTGTTCGTTCAGGTATGTTTTATGAGCCGCTAGATTCTCATATGTTTTAGGTCTAGTAATATCTGTAACGTAGATAAAACCATGAGTTCCTAGTAAATAGGCTTTTCTTATTTCTTCTATATCGTCAGTACCTTCTGTATCCCAGATGATAAGGTTTACTATGTTTTCCTGTATTTCTACAGTCTTCTTTAGTATATGTACACCTATAGTAACTTTGTAATCTTCAGAAAAAGTCTCGTCCACAAAACGACGTATAAGCGACGTTTTACCTACTCCAAAACTTCCTACTATAACTATTTTTTTTGATGTCATCTTATTTATTCCTCTGTGAATTTGTATGTTTTAAATCTGTCTAGTAATAAAGCTTCTAGAGCATCTCTATCGTGTAAGATACTTTTTTTGCTTATATCTTCACTAATTTCAAAATTAAAATTTTCTAATTCGTTTTCTAATCTTTCTGTAAATGTCCCACTTACTGCAGATGCAATGTAGTATTTATGAAAACTATGTAGGTGTATTTCATAGAGATCGTATTCAATAGACTGAAGATCGTGATGGGTTTCTTTAAAAGCATCTTCTACAAATGCTTTTATGGCTGTAAGCATACCGCTTATCATGTCCTCATCTACAGTTTCTTTAGTCTGGTAGCTGCCTAAGAGTATTCCAGAACCTTTTTCTATAACAAATATTTGTTCTACATGTGCTTTGGCCAGGGCACTTATGATCATGTCATTTTCTTTAACGCCACTAAATAGCGCCATGAATTTTCTTTTGATTCCTTTACTAGAAAAAGCTTCTTTGGTAGACTTATCTATGCTTTCTGATAGCATCTTGATCTCATTAGAGATGTATTTTTTTATCATTTTACCCAGTATAGGGTATAAAGCTTCTACCACTTCGTCTTTTGACTCTTCTATTTGAACTTTAAGACTCTTTGTGATTACGGGACCTAGTGTTTTCGGAATGTTCAGGGTGTACTTTTCCAGCTCTTCTTGTATGATGGGTGTCACTTTTGCAGAAAGTTTTTCTCTCTCTCTAATGGTTTCTTCTAGAATAGAAATTTTATTAGAGATACTCTCAGTAAGCTGTCTGTCATCAGTAAGTAAAAGAGTGCGTAATAAGTCTAGCTTATCATCCTGATTAATCATTCACTTTTAGGCTTTTATCTTTTTACCTAACTCAATTAATGCTTCACCTAACATAGAGCGACTAGTTTTATCGTCTTCTATGCTCTCTAGTCTATCTTCCATTTTAGATTCTAAATCTGTAATACGGATGTTTAAATCTGTAGATAGGCTATCTATGCTTTTATTCAATTCTTCACGAGTATCATCGATCATCTCGTTCAGCTCTTGACGTTTAGCTAAAAGGTCTTTCTTTAAAAGATCAAATTCAGAGTCATACTGTTGTATGTTTTCTCCAAAGATGAGGTTCTTTATCGCTTCAAGTTTAGAACTGCTATCTATAGATATTGCTGGTTCTTCTGCCTGTGATTTGTTATGGGCCATAAGGTTAATATTAATAGGCTAATTTAAGTAAAATTATCGAGGATATTTAGTCATGAATTCCTCTGCTTTTGAAACCATGTTTTTACTACCACAAAAGAAAGGTACTCTCTGGTGTAATTCAGTAGGTTTAAGGTCTAGAATTCTTTCATGTCCATCACTAGCACTACCGCCAGCTTGCTCTGCTATAAAAGCCATAGGATTACATTCATAAAGCAATCTCAGTTTTCCTTCTTTTGCTTTGGAACTCCTAGGGTACATATAAATACCACCCTTGATCATATTACGGTGTATGTCACTAACTAGACTACCTATATACCTGCTTGTATAAGGTCTGTCGCCTTCTTCGGTCTGACAGTATTTGATGTAATCTTTAACGCCTTGAGGGAAATGACTGTAGTTTCCTTCATTTACACTATAGATATTTCCATCATCTGGAAAAGTCATGTTAGGGTGAGATAAGTAATAAGTACCTAGCGATGGGTTAAGTGTAAAACCATTAACACCGTTACCAGTAGTATATACTAACATGGTAGAAGTACCGTAAATTATGTAACCAGCCGCAACCTGCATATTACCAGGTTGTAAAAAATCCTCTAGTTGTACAGGTGTTCCTACCGGTGTAATTCTTCTATAAATAGAAAAAATAGTACCTACAGATACGTTTACATCGATGTTAGAACTACCATCCAGTGGGTCCATAGCAACCACGTATTTGTTACCGTGATCATTGCGCTGCCCTTCTATGGTGATAAAATCATCATTTTCTTCACTAGCAATACCACAAACTATTTGCCTGTTAGTTAGTGTTCTTATAAATGTGTCGTTTGCAAATACATCTAGCTTCTGCTGGTCTTCACCTTGAGTGTTAATTTCACCAGCACTACCAGTTATATCTACTAGGCCAGCTTTGTTAACTTCGTGGTTGACCATCTTTGCAGCAAGCCTGATAGAGTTGATCAGTCTAGAGAGTTCTCCACTACTGTATTGAAAGTCATTTTGGTTTTCAATAATAAATTCTCCTAAGGATTGATTCTTTGTAGCCATAATTTGATAAGTTGTGCAAATATCTTAATAAAAACGCTGCCCCTACAACGTTGTATAGGATAGTTTTTAGATTTCTTTAAAATTGGTCAATTATATTTACATCAAAATTCACCTTATGATAGAAGTTAGAGAGGCCGTTAAAGAAGATTTCCCTAGAGTTATTGAGCTTATTACAGAGCTTGCTGTTTTTGAAAACGAGCCCGATGCTGTAGATATTACTGTAAAAGACCTAGAAGAACACGGGCTAGGTGAGTCCAGTTTATTTAAATGTTTTGTAGGTTTACATGAAGGTCAGATAGAAGGAATAAGTTTGTGTTATCCACGTTTTTCTACATGGAAAGGTAAAACCATTCATCTAGAAGATTTAATAGTTACAGAAAAAATGAGAGGTAAAGGCCTAGGTAAAGCGCTTTATGATAAGGTAATGCACTATGCTTATGATCAAAATGTGGGTCGTGTAGAATGGGTAGTTTTAGACTGGAATACTAACGCTATAGAATTTTATGAAAAGTCTGGAGCTACTATTGATAAAGAATGGTACCTAGCTCAAATGGATAAAAAATCATTAAAAGCTTACATTAACAAATAGATGAGGATATTTAAATTTGGTGGTGCGTCAGTAAAAGATGCCTCAGCAGTGCGCAACGTTTTAAATGTATTGCAAACTACAGGTATAGAAGATTTAGGTATAGTGGTTTCTGCAATGGGAAAAACTACTAATGCTCTAGAAGTTATTATCGCTACCTATCAAGATAATGATGCCAGTTATCTCTCGCTTATTGACGATTTGTATAACCAACATTTAAAAATTATTGAAGATCTAGAGGTGCCAGTACCTGGTATGGAAGATTTATGGTTGTCTCGCTTTCGCGAAAGCGGAATTAAAAAAGACATAAAAGCAATAATAGAGTCTCTCAAAGGTGAAATGCTACGCAATCAGAGTAAAAATTATAGTTTCTTATATGATCAAGTAGTGTGTCATGGAGAGTTGCTTTCTACAAAGATAGTTGCTGCTTTTATGAATGCTTGTGGTATCCCTACGGTGTGGAAAGACGCCAGACAATTGATAAAAACAGATCATAAATATCGTGATGCTGGTGTGGACTGGAAAAAAAGCGGAAAACTCATATCTCAATCCTGTCAGGGACAATTGTTCATTACACAAGGTTTCATAGGGTCTGATGATAATGGTTTTACCACAACACTAGGTAGAGAAGGTAGTGATTACACTGCAGCTATTCTTGCCTACTGTCTTAATGCAAAAAACGTGACTATATGGAAAGATGTTCCTGGTGTTCTCAATGCAGATCCTAGAGTTTTTAAAAACACCGTTTTACTTAATAAAATGCCTTATAACGAGGCGATAGAATTAGCATTTTACGGTGCGTCTGTGATACATCCTAAAACATTACAACCATTACAAGGTAAGAAGATACCTCTTTATGTAAAATCTTTTATTAATCCTACAAAAGAGGGTACGGTCATTACGTCTGTAGAGACTATAGAGCCTTTGATACCTTGTTATATTGTGAGAAAAGAAATGGTTTTTCTCAAGATTTCTTCTAGGGATTTTAGTTTTATAGGAGAGAATAATATATCTGATATTTTTCAAGAACTAAGCGTTCATAAAATGCAAGTAGGGCTGTTGCAAAACAGTGCAATTAGTTTTTCAATTTGTGTAGAAGATAAATATCATAAAATTAATGAGCTAGTTAACGATCTAGAATCGCGTTATAAAGTGAGTTATGTAGAAGATGTATCACTCTATACAGTAAGACATTATGATGGAGATTCTGTAGAAATGATAGAGTCAGATAAAAAAGTTTTATTGAAGCAACGTGCACAAGAAACACTTCAGTTGATCGTTAAGGAATAGTCGGTTTACAATTATCTTATATTTGTAAACTTATTACTAACCAACTTTTATGGGAATTGTTAATGCAAAAGAGGTAGCCAAAGCTATCAATATAGATAAGTACGGTTTTCTAGGTACCCTAGGAGGCTGGTCACTTATGAAGTTATTGCGCATCTCTACTCTTAATAAGTTATACAATAGACACAAGGATAAAAGTTCTACAGTATTTTTAAATGCACTTCTAGAAGATTTAAAAATTGAGTTTGAAATTCCTGAAGAAGATTTAAGACGTATTCCTAAAACAGGTGCGTTTATAACTATTTCTAATCATCCACTAGGTGGAGTAGATGGTATTCTTCTTTTAAAACTTCTTTTAGAACGCAGGCCTGATTATAAGATAATAGCAAATTTTTTACTGCACCGTATAGAGCCGTTAAAGCCTTATATAATGCCTGTAAATCCATTTGAAGATCATAAAGATGCAAAGTCTAGTACGGCTGGTTTTATGCAGGCTATTAGGCATTTAAAAAGTGATTTGCCTCTAGGTATCTTTCCTGCTGGAGAGGTGTCAACCTATAAGGACGGTACACTTATGGTAGATAAAAAATGGGAAGAAAGCGCTATGAAATTAGTTCAAAGAGCTGAGGTGCCTGTTATTCCTATTTACTTTCATGCAAAAAATAGTCAGTTATTTTACAGACTTGCAAAATTATCGTCCGTTTTTAGAACTGCAAAATTACCGTCAGAAGTTTTATCACAAAAACGACGTGTGATTAAAGTGAGGATAGGAAACCCTATTTCTGTTAAAGCACAAAAAGAACACAACAGGCTAGAAGACTTTACAGACTTCTTACGCAAGAAAACGTATATGCTCTCTAAGGCATATGATAAGGAAGCTAAGAAGTTAAGCGACATTCCTAAAACTATTAAATTACCTAAAACGCCTAAAAAAATTATCGATACAGTAGATCAAAACGCGATGATTAAAGAGGTGGAAAAGCTTCGTAAAAAAGGTGATAAACGATTATTAGAATCTAAGAACTACGAGGTTTTCTTAGCTAGAAAAAATGATATCCCTAATATTCTTAAGGAATTAGGTAGGTTAAGAGAGATCACCTATAGAGCAATAGGAGAAGGGACTAATAACGCTACAGATCTAGATCACTATGACGAGTACTACCATCAAATGTTTTTATGGGATCGCGATGCAAACCGTATTGCAGGAGCATACCGTATGGGTATGGGTAGTGAGATAAGTAAAGCTTATGGGTTAGAAGGTTTCTATCTTAATGAGTTATTTAAATTTGAGCCAGAGCTGCATAAAATGATGAGCGAGTCCATAGAAATGGGGCGCGCTTTTATTATAAAAGAATACCAGTTAAAGCCTATGCCTTTATTCCTTTTATGGAAAGGTATCGTGCATTGTACTCTTAGATTTCCCGAGCATAAATATCTAATAGGTGGTGTGAGTATCAGTAATAAGTTTTCTAATTTCTCTAAGTCATTGATGATAGAGTTTATGAAGAGTAATTACTACGATCCTTATGTGGCGCAGTACATTACACCAAAACAAGAGTTTAAAGTAAAGCTAGAAGATGCCGACAAGGATTTTATATTTGACGAGAGCGAGGCAGATCTCAATAAATTTGACAAAATCATTGACGAGTTAGAGCCTAACGAGTTAAGATTACCGGTATTAATAAAGAAGTACGTAAAGCAAAACGCAAAAGTGGTAGCTTTTAATGTAGATCCTTTATTTAATAATGCAGTAGATGGATTGATGTATATACGTATAGCAGATTTACCAGAAAGTACTGTAAAGCCAGTCTTAGAAGAATTTCAGGCAGAGATGGAATCTAAATATTTTTCTAAGCAGGATGATGATAAAGTAGAAGATAAATCTTAAACAGAATTATACTTTGAATTTTAAATTTTTATTACTCTTAATTCTCCCACTTTCTCTAAGTGCACAGCAAATAAAAGGAACCGTTTATGACGCTGTGACTAATGAAACACTTGCATCTGTAAATGTCTATTTTTCTGGAACATCAAAAGGTACTATCACTGATTTTGATGGGAATTTTGAAATTCCTTATTATGATAATAGTCAAAGTGTTTTTACAATAAGCTTATTAGGTTATGTCTCTCAATCTTTTAATGACCCTTTACATACAGATTTTTCTAACATAAGATTACAACCTAAAGTAGGAGAACTGCCAGCTGTATTTCTTAATCCAGATCCATGGAGTAGAGAGAAGAAAGAACAATATTTTATCAAACAGTTCTTAGGAACTACTTTAATTGCAAAGCAGTGTACCATTCTTAATCTAGATAAAATTAAGATGAGGTTTAATCCATCTACAGGTAAGATGATAGCCTTTGCTCAAGAACCAGTATTGATAGAAAACAGAGATTTAAATTACCTTGTAACTTATGATTTAACCGATTTTGAGATTACGTTTGAAAGTATAAGCTTAGATAATATGCGTATTACTGGTGATTTTGAAACTCCTACTCATAGAATGGTGTCTTCTTTCTTTGTAGGTAGTGCTTTTTTTAAAGAGTTAGATGAGAGTAAAGCTAATAAAGGCTGGGTAAAACGCCACCGCAAGCGAGCTTATAAAGTGTCAGAGGTGCGTTTATTTAAATTAATGGCTTTAGGAGAGTTTGAAAAAGAGGGTTATAAGTTGTTCTTCAAAAGAAAAAAGGTCTCTTTTGATAAACATGTGAGGAGTAGAAAGCGAGGTGATAAATATCTATTAGATTTTAGAGAGACTCAATATGATATTATGGATTCTAAGAATTTCCAGTCTGCGATATATTTAGAAGACCCTACATTAATAGTTTCTGGATCTGGTAATGTGATTAATTACCATGTACTCAAAACAGGTGGTTTTGTATCTTATTTAAAAGTGTCTGGTATGCTGCCTCTAGATTATGAATTAAAGTAATCTAGTCTTTCTTTATTTTCTTTTGCAAGTGATTTTCTGCGAATTCAATACAGTAATTTTGTAATTCCTTACGACTCGCTTTAAATGCTTGTTTAACTTCTTTGTTAGTACCGTTTACTTCATCAAGGTTATCCATGTCCAGATGGAATATTTGAGCTCTTTTGGCAGTTTTAACAGCTAGGTCATTTGCTTTTCTAGAAAAAGTAAATATATAGTCAAAGGTGATTTCTTCTATATCTTCAAAACTCTTTCTTGATTGTTCTACTGGTATACCTAAAGAATCCATAACCTTAAGGGTCATCTCGTTTATAGGCAAAGGTTTTAAACCGGCACTAATTACCTTCGTTTTCTTGGAACTGTAATAGTCTAAAAACCCTTGAGCCATAGGCCCTAATGTAGAGTTAGTGGTACTGAGAACTAATATTTTTAAAGCCATGTGTTGAACATTCTAACCTCTGGTAGTTGTAATGTTAAGGCAAAGTTAAGACCATTAATTCGTGCACACAAAAAAAGGCCTTAAACTTAACATTTAAGACCTTATTTATCTGTTAATCAGCAAGTGCTAAAACCATGCTTTCTTACCTACTTGATACGTTTGATAAAATTCTTCATCTGATTTTGTAAGGTAAATGATACCTTCTATAAGTCCTATAACTCCTGGAATCCAAACAAATAACATACCTACAGCAAAACATGAAGTTATGATACCTACCAGTGTGATAGCAGCTAGTATGATACCTTCATTAGTGTAACCTAAAATAAATTTATGAACACCAAATGCACCAGCAACGATTGCTAATATTCCAGCAAGCATTTTCTTGTTCTCCTGATTGTTCATTGTTTGGTTAAAACCTTGTTGAAAGTCCTTTGCACTTTCTTTTGCTCCTTGAGATGCTTGATTAAAAGTTTCCTTTGCAGACTCTGCTGCGTTATCAAAACTGTTTTTTGAACTATCGTATCCCTCTGTACTCATGTTTGTTATTTTTGATTAGTTTTTTGTAAATGTATGTTATTTTTCAAATAGATGCTCATTGATCGGTTCCCAAAGTTCTACTTTACGGCCATCACAGTCTATAATCCAACCAAATTTACCGTAATCAAACTCTTGAATGTCTCCTGCTATTTCAACATCGTTTTCTCTCAGTTCGTTTATTAATCCATGTAGATCATGTACTCTGTAATTGATCATGAATTCTTGTTCTCCTGGCTCAAAGTAATTACTATCTTTCTTAAAAGGACTCCATTGCTGGCTCGCTTTTTTATCTAGCGCCACACTATCTGCTTGCCAGAAGGTGCAGCCATAATCATCTACCGGTAGGCCTAAGTGCTTTTCATACCACGCCTTAGTCACTGCGGTATCTTTACATTTAAAAAATATACCGCCTATTCCTGTTACTTTTTTCATGCCGTCTTGTGATTTGCAATTATTTTATCTGCTATAACTTCTGCTAGTTTATACTTAGATTCTACGGTCCATCCAGCTACATGAGGACTTAAAAGAACATTTTCCATTTCTAGCAGTTCTTTAAATGCTTGAGGTATTTCACTGTCGCGAAAAAGAGATTCAAAAGAACCCTTCTCATACTCTAACACATCTAACCCTGCAGCTAGAATTTTACTTGTTTTTAATCCAGCTACTAGATCTTCCGTAACAACAGATTTACCTCTAGCGGTATTAATTAAATAAAAAGGCTTTTTGAAAGCAGCAATAAAAGCTGCGTCTATCATCTTTACAGTTAGCGGTGTTTGAGGTGTATGTAAACTTAACACGTCCGACTGTTCTTGTAGTTCTTTGAGAGAGACCTGCTGGCTATTCTTATCTCCTACATTTTGCTTAATGTCATAGCAAATTACCTTACAGTCAAAGCCAGAGAGCTTTTTTGCAAATGCTTTTCCCATATTACCATAACCTATAAGACCTACCGTTTTACCATCTAACTCTACACCGCGATTTTCTTCTCTATGCCATAAACCAGAGCGTACTTCTTTATCTCCTTTGTTTAAGTGATTAAATAAAGAGAGCAACATACCTAGAGCGTGTTCTCCTACGGCATTTCTATTTCCCTCTGGTGCGTTATAACAAGCGATGTTATTAGCAGCTGTGTAATCTAGATCTATGTTTTCTAGTCCAGCACCTACACGACCTATGAATTTCAAATGAGTTGCTGCACTTAAAAATTCACGATCTATAGGAAAGCGACTGCGTACTACTATGCCATCATAGGTATCGATAACTTTCATGATTTCTTCCTTTGAAGAAGTAAAGTCAAAGTAATTTTCAAAACCAGCCTCTTCTAGCTTGTTTGCTAGAATATCATGGTTGCTATCTAGGTGGAGTATTTTCATAAAGAGTCATTAATTAAGATGGAGAGAGATAAAATTAGATTTGGCATCAATTGCGCAATAACAGTTCATCAAACTTCCACCATGTTCAGTTCAGTTTCAAAATCATATTGAAGATCTTCATGCAAGGTAGAGATACGAGTTCTTATCAATATAATTTGTCTTGCCATTAAATCTCTCATAGTTTTACTGCGCATCACCTGTGGATGTGTCTCGCGCATTAAACGACAGAAATGAATAAGCACAGCCACCTCTGTCTCTTTACTTCCAGAATAACGCACATACTTTTTTGCCTCACGCAGTATTTTGCGCACTCCTTTTTGTAAACGATAATTATTAGAAGTGTTAAGTGCTAGAAACATAGTATCCATTAAGGTCTTTACATTTACTACATAATCATCTTCATCATTAGACTCAAAAAGCAAGTAGGTAAGTAGTTCTTTATTTTCTTTTTTAAATCTAGAAAGGCGCAAGATTATCTTCATCAAGTCCTCTTCAGACCTGAATTTAAGTTCTTCCTTTAGTTCTTTTACGGTTGCCGTTTTCATAAAGTGAAGATAAGTAATGGATGCTACTTTTTACTTAATCTTATGCTAGAAATACTTTGTGATCTTTTTGATCTCGCTTTCGCGAAAGCGGAATAAAAATCTATAATCTAGATACCTATTATAGCCTTTGCAATCATGAAATAGATGAGGATCCCAAATATATCGTTACTGGTGGTAATAAATGGGCCAGTTGCTAGCGCTGGGTCTATCCCTCTTTTATGCAATGCAAGCGGTACAAATGTACCTACGAGTCCAGCAACTATGATCACAACAAAAAGTGATGTAGAGATCGCGATAGATGTGAATATCTCGCCTTTGGTAGCAAATGTATAAGCAAATAAAAGTATAGCGAGTATGACACCGTTTAACATCGCGAGAAGTATTTCTTTAATTAATCGATTTCCTATACTTCCTTTGAGGTCGTCGTTTGCAATACCTTGTACTATAATAGCGCTAGATTGCACACCTACGTTACCAGCCATAGCGGCTATAAGTGGTGTAAAGAAAAAGAGTACGGCGTGTTTTTCAAATATTTCTTCAAAACCGCCCATAATAGCCGCAGCACCTATACCACCTAGAAGTCCTAGAACGAGCCATGGTAGTCGTGCTTTAGTCAGTTCCCAGATGCTATCGTTAGCCTCTACGTCTTGTGATATACCACTGGCTAGTTGGTAATCTTTTTCTGCCTCTTCTGTAATAAAATCTACAATGTCATCTATGGTAATGCGACCTACTAGTCGGTCTAACTCATCAACTACAGGTATGGCTTCTAGGTCATACTTACGCATGATACGTGATACTTCTTCACCTGGTGTGTTTACGGTTACAAAATCTACTTTGGGAATATAAACGTCTTTTATAGGTGTGTCTTCCTTACTAGTTAGTAAATCTTTTAAAGAGAGTCTTCCTTTCAGTTTATTGTTGTTATCTACTACATAGATAGAGTGTACACGTGTTACATTTTCTGCTTGTGCACGCATCTCGCTCACGCAACCGGTAACGCTCCAGTTCTCGTTAACTCTCACGAGTTCTTTGGCCATAAGTCCACCGGCACTGTTTTCTTCATAGCGCAATAGATCTACTATGTCCTCAGCATGTTGCTCATCTACGAGCTCATTGATTACAGATTGTGCTACGTCTTCAGATAGTTCATTAAGAATATCTGCCGCATCATCGGTATCCATTTCTTCTAGCTCTCCAGCTATTTCTTTAGGAGATAATGCGTTAAGAATGCGGTCTCTTTGTGCCTCGTCTAGCTCCATGAGAGCTTCAGACGTTTTTTCAGAATCTAGTAACTTTACTATAAAGACGGCATCTTCTAGATTAAGTTCGTCTATAATCTCTGCTATGTCTGCAAAGTGTAGTTCTTCTAGAATATGTTCTAGCTTTTTAGTATCACTGACTTCAATAAGTGATTTTACTTCTTCAAGAAAGTCTTTGGTGATATTAAATTGCATGATTCTTACTTAAGCTAGCAAAGATAATTTTTTGAATAGGAGTAGGTGTGGTTTTTTACAAATTTGTAGGAATTATGACTCTAGTGCCTCAATTTCTTGAACTAATTCTACAAACATGGCGACACTTATTTGTTCTGGACGTAGATTAAAGAGTTCTTTTTCTCGCATCTCGTCAGGTAAATTCATTGTTTTTAATGAATTTCTTAAAGTCTTGCGACGTTGTTGAAAAGCTAGTTTTACTACCTGGCGCAATTTTGCATAAGAACAAGGCAGTTGATCATAATCTTCTTTACGTGTTAAAAGCAATACACCACTGTCCACTCTAGGTGGCGGATTAAAAACCTCTGGACCAACAGTAAAAATATACTCTGCATGATAGTAGGCCTGTGCAAGAACAGATAGAATACCATAGGTTTTTGAACCGTGTGGTGCGCAAATGCGCTGTGCTACCTCTTTTTGAAACATACCACCGAATTCTGGAATCTGGTCTCTGTTCTCTATAGTCTTAAATACAATTTGTGTACTAATGTTGTAAGGGAAGTTACCTATAATGGCAAATGAGCGATCTCCATAAATATCTGACAGATCTTTCTTAAGGAAATCTGCTTCTATTACGGCAAATGTTTTATCGTTTACCAGGCCAGCATGTTCTATCGGGAAACTGGTGGTTAAATATTCTACAGACTCGCTGTCTAGTTCTAGTGCAGTTACTTTAATATCTTTTCTCAAAACATGTTTAGTAAGGACACCTGTTCCTGGACCTATTTCTAGAACTTGATCATAGCCTTTATAAGTTAAACAGTCGGCAATGCGCACAGCAACAGTGTCATCCTTAAGGAAGTGCTGTCCTAAGTGTTTCTTTGCAGTAACACCTTTGTCTTGCGATGTGTATTTAGGTTTGTATTTTGCCAATTTTCTTCTGTTTGAATATGTTTTTAATGGAAATCAATGATTATTTCTAACCTCTACGCACGTTATATTCATCGATCAATTCTAGCTCTGTTCTAAAGGAGAGAACCTGTTCTCCAAATTTACTGATGCCTTCTTTTCTCAATTCTGCAGCATGATTTTCATAGTAATCCAATAATGCTTCTTTACTGTTTGCCTTATACTGGATAGAAAAAGTACTGTGTCCGTCTTTATCCTCTACAAGAACTCTTGTAAATCTAGCGTCCATAAAAAGTCCTGTTCCTAGTACTTTGGCAATATGTTCTCTAATCCATGGTACCCATTCTGGTTCTAATGAAGAATGCATGTTACAAGTGACATTATATATGATCATAAATCTGTTGATTTTATACTTAAAAAGCTTTGTCGTTTTCATCACCACGCAACCTGCGATAGCGCCTGCGAGCATCTACAAAGTGAATACTGTCTGCGTGTGAAAATATTATTTTTTCAAAAAGCTCCTTGGCTTTCAATGGGTTTTCTAGGTGTTCTTGATACAATAGGCCTAGTCTGTAAATAGCGTCATCTGCAAGAATACCATCGCTGTAATTATCAATAATAAGCTGGTAATTATCTCTAGCTTTTTCAAATTTGCCATCTATTTCATAAAGCTGTGCTTGTTTTAATAAGGCTTCATCTTCGATAGGGTCTCCTTTGTGATCTAACAGTAATTGATCGTAAAGAGTTATGGCCTCAGATCTTTTATTCTGGTATTGTTTTAATTCCGCTTTCGCGAAAGCTTTTAACGCAACAAACGTCGTGTCTTCTACAGAGTGGTCTGCAATAGTCAGGCTTAACTCCATGGCATCATTTGCGATTAACTTACTGGCAGCGCTGCGCAATACTTTTAATTGAGTCAGACTCCAGGGAAAGTCACCCTGATAATAGCTGGTACGTGCTACTTTAAATTGAGATTCTTGAGCACGCAGGTCGTTAGGTAAGTCGTTTTGTACCTGACTGTAAAATATAAGTGCTCTGTTAAATTGCTCCTGTAGAACGAGTATGTCGGCAAGAAGTATTTTTACATCTGCTTTTTGAAATTTACTTAAATTAGTTTTTTCTAGAGCTATCAATAAATCGCTAGCCGTTTGAGGTTCGTTAGTTTTAAAAGCTAGAAAATCTGCATAGTCCAGTTGCAGTCTAAAAGTTTCTTTGTCCCTACCATAAGTAGTAAGTAGATTTTCATAATCTAATTTAATAGATTCAAACTCTTGAGCAGTAGCTGCGTTTGCACGCAACTTAATTTTTAAACTTTGCGCGATGTATTTAGTACTTAAAGATTGCGTTTCTTCAATCATGTAATCAAGAATGTCCTTTGCAGCTTCTAGATCATTTTCATCTATAGCAGTTATTACAAGATCTCTAAGGTTGTCCATATTAGATTCCTCACGTTTATAGATCGCTTTTTCTTGTATAAATGCTTTTTTAAAATCCTTTTGTTGCACAAATAACCAAGAGAGCAATTGATTATAAATAGGATCTGGATTTTCACGCAAGCGCAATAAAAGTACCTTTCTTAATAATTTATTTCCCTCATTATCTGCATCATCAGTGACATATTGAGCAAATATAGCTTGTGCTCGAGAGCGGTAAACGGCATTTTGCTCTATCAAGGTCACGTTAGTATCGAACATCTTTTCCAGATCTCCTTGCTCACCGTATAATTTAGCTAGTTGATAATTGTAGTTAAGTTTATCGTTGAGAGCCATTCCTTTTTCATAGGACAGTATAGCTTCTTCTAGCTCATTACGCTTTTCAAATCTATAGGCTATTTGATAGGTAAGTTGTGGTAAGGAGTCTATAACATGAATCGCTTTTTGGTAATAGTTAGTTGCGATACTGTCTTTGCCTTGTAGCGTTGCATTATAACCACGTTCTATGTAAAATTGCTCTTTGCGAGGGGTGCTTTTTTGTGCAATATCGATAATAGAATCTACACTAGAATAACGTTCTAACTGTTGATATACTTCAATAAGCGCAAACACCGCTCTGGGATTGCGCTTATTTTTATCGTATATTTTTTGATAGATTTTTAATGCCTTATTGTACTCACCTTGATCCATGTAATTTTCAGCAAGTTTAGAATCTTGAGCAAAACTAAAGGTGCAAAAAAGTGCCGTAAAAACTACAAAAAGGTAACGCATAAGGTTTTAAAGTTAATCTATAGTATCAAAACCACAATAAGGAATCAATACTTTAGGGATTTTAATACCACTCTCTACTTGAAAGTTTTCTAGAATACTAGCAAGAATACGTGGTAATGCTAGTGAGCTACCATTCAAAGTATGTGCCAGTTCTGTTCCTTTTTCTCCACTTCTATAACGCAATTTCAAACGATTTGCCTGAAAAGCTTTAAAGTTAGAAACACTACTTACTTCTAGCCATTTCTCTTGTGCCGTACTGTACACTTCAAAATCATAAGTTAGAGTAGAGGTAAAACCTAGGTCACCACCACAAAGGCGTAAAATACGGTAAGGTAATTCTAGTTCTTCTAGAATTTCCTGTACATGTGATACCATGTTATCTAGTGCTGCATCACTATTTTCTGGATGCTCGATACGTAAAATCTCTACTTTATCAAACTGGTGTAAACGATTAAGACCTCTTACATCGCTACCATAACTACCAGCCTCACGACGAAAACATGGTGTATAACCAGTCATTTTAATAGGGAAATCTTTATTATCTAAAATACTGTCTCTATAAATGTTAGTTATAGGTACTTCTCCAGTTGGGATTAAATAAAGGTCGTCCACACCTACGTGGTACATCTGTCCTTCTTTATCTGGTAACTGTCCAGTTCCATAACCACTAGCTTCATTTACAAGATGCGGTACTTGCATTTCTTCATATCCAGCAGCGGTATTTTTATCTAGAAAGTAATTGATTAACGCACGTTGTAAACGAGCACCTTTCTTCTTATAAACAGGGAATCCAGCACCAGTAATTTTATTACCTAGTTCAAAGTCTATGATATCATAATCTTTTACTAGTTCCCAGTGTGGTTTTGCACCGTCATGTAAAGTAGGTATTTCTCCATGTTGAGAGATTACCTCGTTATCTTCATCACTGTTCCCAGCTGGAACGCTGTCTTGTGGTATGTTAGGAATCGTGTATAAAATGTTTTGTAACTCTTCTACGGCAGCGTTTAATTGCTCACCTATTTCTTTTGAAGATTCTTTTAAACCAGAAGTTTGTGACTTTAGTTCATTTGCTTCAGCACCTTTTCCAGATTTAAATAAATCTCCTATTTCTTTAGAAAGTTTATTGCTTTTTGCAAGAATTTCATCTAGTTGACCTTGTAGGTTACGTCGATTTTCATCTACAGCAATAGCGCTCTCTAATAAAGGAAGTGCATCGATGTTTCTCTTTTGCAATGCGATTGCAAACGCGTCTTTGTTTTCACGTATTTCTGCTATTTGTAGCATGTGATCTGATTTAAAGTATGATGGTAAAATTAGGGATAATCGTTAACATAACGATAGGAACAGCTGCTTAGTTTTTAAGCGTGGGAATTTCTTCATAAAGTGAAGAAGGCATAATCCAAGAATGGTGTTTAAAGTGGCTCCATTCTTCTTGTGTAAGATCTACCGTGGGATCAGTAAGTTGTTTTCTAGGTCTTCCATTTATAGAAACCTTTATGTCAGCATAGACCTCTATTTCTTTACCTTCTTCGGCATAGATTTCTTCTAGCTTTTGTGCAAACTGCCAGATGAAGTCAGGTTTAGACTGTACAGAGCGTTGTTGTTTTTTACTCAAATACTGGTTTAAATGTACAGGCATTTTTTTACCAGTTTCTTTATCTACTACATAGAAGATGCCATATCCAGACCTGCTGCGCAACATCATGCGCCAGCTTAATCTATGTCCTTCTTCTGTCCATAATACATCGTCTTCTATAACCCAGTGTCTTAAGGGTAGTAAAAACATGGTGATTAAAAACGTGACGGTACAAAATAGAATAACAGGTTTTGTTTTAGGTACAATAACCTCTGCTGCTGCATAATAGGCTTTTTTCCAAATCAATCTTTTGTGTAATACCTCGGTGGAGAAAAAGAACAGTAAAAAGGATAGTGCGAGATAAGGGAAAATACCTATTTGAAAAACAATACTATTAAATATATGGAAGAAGATAGAAGCGATAATGGCTATCCATCTTGTTTTTTTCCATAATAGGAATGGTACAATCAACAAGTCAAAAAATAAACCAAAATATAATATCGCCTGATGTGACCAGTCGTGTTGTAAAATATCAAACGACTTACCTCTTGTGCTCATCAAGTACTTTGCAAAACTACCGTCTAACCAGTCTGGGTAGAACTTTGCGATACTTGCATAGGCATAAACGATCCATATAAAAGCGATAATAAATGCATAAATCCATCGGGACATATGCTCTTTTCTATAGCTAGCGTCTAGTCTCGCATCTATGGATGCCGATCGGTTTGCAGGTAAAAAGATCATGATAAAGTTAAGCAACATAAGTAGGTAACAATGGTTGTTATAACTACTCTTTTGCAATAAATAAACATAAGCCCAGCTTATAGCATAAAATATTATCGCCATGCGGTATTTGTAGCCTACCATAACCATTAAACCAGCGATTCCCATAATCGAGTACAGTACATACATCCAGTTACCAGGCAATGGTTCTAGAAATTCAAAACCTATAAAAGTAAATGTGAAATCTGGCTCTATAAATAATCTTCTCACGGCACCTAAGGCAATGGAACCAAATGCTTCACAGGCTATAAGTAATCCAAAAATCATCCTGAAAAGGACTAGAGCAGTATTATCTACCTGTGTAAAAAGCCATTTATCCCACTTGCTGTACATAGGCTCTTGTTTTATGCTCGTCTAGTTGCATAGCTTTTACTAGATCTTCGAGATGATTAAATTTTTCTTCTTGTCTCAATCTTTTATGAAAGAATAATTCTAAATTCTTACCATAAAGATCTTCATTAAAGTCTAGGTAATAGGTCTCTATAGTTTGAATAGCTTCGTTAGAGACAGTAGGGTTTACACCTATATTAGTCATTCCATAAACACGTGTGTCGTTAATAATAGAACTCGTGATGTAGACACCTGGTGCAGGAATAAGTTTATAAGATTCTTTAATCATTAAATTTGCAGTAGGATAGCCTATAGTGCGGCCCACTTGTTTTCCAGTAACTACAGTGCCGTGTATACTGAAATTGCAGTTTAAATATTTATTGGTTATTTCTATTGCCCCTTTTTCTAAGGCATGTCTAACCTTGGTACTGCTTACAGCAACTTCTTCTACTTCTTTTTTTGAAATTTCTATAACCTCAAAGTCATATTCTTTAGAATATTCTATGAGTTGTTCAATACTAGCAGATCTATTAATACCAAAACGGTGATCGTATCCTATGACTATTACTTTGGCCTTCAGTTTATCTACTAGAATGTCCTTAACATAATCTATCGCAGTTGTTCTAGAAAACTCTCTAGAGAAGGGGTGTATAACGATATTTTCAATGCCTTGATTTGCAACTAGATCGACACGCTCTGCAATAGAATTGATTAATTTTAGATCGTTATCTGGCTGTAATACCATTCTAGGGTGTGGGAAAAAGGTTAGAAGAAGGCTCGTTAGATTGTCTTCATCAGCTTTCTTAACTACACGTTGCAAGATTTTCTGATGTCCTTGATGCACGCCATCAAAGGTTCCTATAGTTACCACTGCGCCTTTTACAGCTTTATATTTATCAATATTATCGTAGGTATTCAATTCAGAGTTTTCTTTTGAGAACTTGCAAATTAAAATAATCTGCGCATATTTTTATGTTTTTAAGAGCCTTTTAATGAGTGTGATGGTGGTTGCTGTTTCGCTTTCGCGAAAGCGAGATCTATATATACCCATTATTAAGTGTCCAGCTACTTGCCATTGTATTGATTCATGGTGTTAGCTAGTCCTGCGTGAGTGAAGGATAGCGCCATGTCTGCAGTAGTGCTGAGGCGTTCTGGAAGGTCTTTTTGTTCTTCTTTATTCCATTCTCCAAGTACATAATCTACCTGTCTGCCGCTGGAAAAAGTATTGGAAATACCGAAACGTAAACGTGGATATTTAGGTGTGTTAAGTGTGATTTGAGTGTCTTTTAAACCATTGTGGCCGCCATCGGTTCCTTTTGCCTTCATGCGTAGCGTACCGAATGGTAGGTTCAAGTCATCGGTGATAACAAGTATGTTCTCTATATCGATACCTTCTTGTTTCATGTAGTATTTAATCGCTTTACCGCTTAAATTCATGAAAGTATTAGGTTTAAGCAGGATAACGCTTTTACCCTTGTGTTTAATAGATGCGACGTCGCCTAGTTTTAGAGTTTCAAAACTAGCCTCTTTTAATGAGGCGATTTCGTCTAGTACTTTAAAGCCTATATTGTGTCTGGTCTCTGTGTATTTTGCGCCTGGATTACCCAAGCCTATGATCAAGAATTTCTTCATGGGGTCTTCTTCCTTTAAGATAATAGTGGTTTGAGGTCCACTATTCCATATGTTTTTTAACCATTTAAACATGCTGTAAAAATAAAAAAGCTGCAAGAAATAAATCTTGCAGCTTGTAAAAGTATGGAAAAGCGATTAATCTTGTTTAACCGCAGCTTCGTCACTTGTTTCAGTAGAAGGAACATCTCCTTCTTCATCTTCATCCTCATCTGCAACAGCAGTACGAGACGTTTTGATCATACAAACTACTACAGAGTCTTGGTGCATGATTTCATATTCATCTACTCTTAAGTCACGTACGTACTTCTTAGCACCAATTTTCATTGGAGAGATGTCGATTGTGATATAATCTGGTAAGTTAGCTGGTAAAGCTTTTACTTTTAATTTACGGTTGTTACGACGTAAAACACCACCGTTAAGTACACCTCTTGCAGAACCTTCAAGAATAACAGGTACTTCCATAGTTACAGCTTTATCATCAAATATTTGATAAAAATCTGCGTGTAAAAGTAATTCTTTTACTGGGTGCCATTGCATATCTTGAGCGATTGCGTTGAACTGTCCGTCTTTTCCTAAATCGATAACTACAGTGTGTGCATCTGGAGTGTAGATAAGTTTTTTGAACGCTTTTTCTTCTGCTGAGAAATGTATTGCTTCGTCTCCTCCGTAAATTACGCAAGGTACCAATCCAGCATTACGTAGGGCTTTAGTTGCCTTTTTGCCCACGCTTTCTCTTTTAGATCCTAAGATCGTGATTGATTTCATGTTATATATATTTAGTTAATGAAATTACATTATAAAGTTGTCACTGATAGATTCATTGTTTTGCACGCTTTGCATAACGCCTGCAAATAATTCGGCGCAAGATAACACTCTTATCTTATTACTTTGCTGCTTTAAAGGAATCGAGTCTGTAACGATTAATTCTAATAATTGTGAGTCTTCTATGCGTTCATATGCTTTACCAGATAGAATAGCGTGTGTACAAATTGCTCTTACACTTTTTGCGCCTCTTTCCATCATCACATCTGCCGCTTTAGTAAGTGTGCCTGCTGTATCTACCATGTCATCAACTAAGACTACGTTTTTACCAGTTACATCACCTATAAGCTCCATGTGAGATATCACATTTGCTTTCTGACGTTGTTTGTAGCATACTACTACATCACTTTCTAATACTTTAGCATATGCATAAGCACGTTTTGATCCACCCATGTCTGGAGATGCTATAGTAAGGTCGCTTAAATTAAGACTCTTTAAATAAGGTATGAATAAAGAACTTGCAAAAAGATGATCTACTGGCTTTTCAAAGAAGCCTTGTATCTGGTCTGCATGTAGGTCCATCGTTATAATACGAGTTGCTCCAGCAGATTCTAGAATTTTTGCGATCATCTTTGCACCTATTGGTACACGAGGCTTGTCTTTGCGATCTTGTCTAGCCCAACCGAAATATGGTATTACTGCTGTGATGTGTCTCGCGCTTGCGCGTTTTGCAGCATCCATCATTAATAGCATTTCCATTAAATGGTCACTACTAGGTTGTGTAGACCCTATAATAAAGACACGGCGGCCTCTTATAGATTCTTCAAAAGAAGGTTGGAATTCTCCATCACTAAATGTGGAAAAATTTACCTTACCTAAAGTTGCGCCGTACTTGTCTGCTATAGCAATAGCAAGGTCCATACTTTGGCGACAGCCGAATAACTTAGCGTTGTTTAAAGGGTAGTTCATATTAAAATCCTTTAGGTCTTGATTTTAAGGCTGCAAATGTACTTATAATTTTAGAGAAGGCTCTCTAAATAAGAGTCAAATTGTATTTAAAAATAATTTTAATGTATTACTTTTGCCGCTCCAATTGATTAATGCCTCAGTGGTGGAATTGGTAGACACGTTGGATTCAAAATCCAATGCTTCACGGCGTGCCGGTTCGATTCCGGCCTGAGGTACAAAAGGAGTATTCTTTATAATAAGGATGCTCCTTTTTTTATTTAAAAGCAGATTTTTAAATATTAACATTTACATAACATCACATCTGTTGATTAGGTCTAAACTTCTGAAAGTCTTACGGTTTCTAGCAGTTTTTCTTACCGTCGAAATGGCTATTCCTATACGTTTACTAGAATATTTAATTATAGATTAACATTAGTTGTGCTATTTTAGCTCAAGAAATTATATATTTACCTCCTTTAATCTGAAAATTCAAATAAATCAAATAAGTCAAATGAAACGATCACTTTCAATTTTATTCACGGCAGCCATGACATTAGGTGTTACTGGTGTTGCTTCAGCATCTGCATTAATTCAAGAAGCTCCAGAGGTAATTAAGACAGAGTCTTTCCACCAAGTTTTAAAGAAAAACTTTATTGATGGAGGACCTGGATTCATGGCCATCGTATTAGTATGTCTTATATTAGGACTTGCAGTTGCTATAGAAAGAATTATTTATTTAAATCTTTCTACAACAAATTCTAAGAAACTTGCTGCTGATGTAGAGCAAGCTCTAAAAAGTGGTGGTATAGAAGCTGCTAAAGATGTGTGTCGTAACACAAAAGGACCTGTAGCATCTATCTACTATCAAGGACTTGATAGAGCAGATGAGAGCATTGAAGCTGCTGAAAAAGCTGTCGTAGCTTATGGTGGTGTTCAAATGGGTCAATTAGAAAAGAATGTATCTTGGGTATCTTTATTTATCGCTCTTGCACCTATGTTAGGTTTCATGGGTACGGTAATAGGTATGATTGGATCATTTAACAGTATTGAAGAAGCAGGTACTATGGAGCCTTCTCTTGTAGCTGGTGGTATTAAAGTAGCACTTCTTACAACGGTATTTGGTCTTATCGTAGCGATTATCCTTCAAATCTTTTATAATTATATCGTTTCTAAAATCGATAGTATTGTAAACGATATGGAAGACGCTTCTATTACTCTTATCGATATTCTTGTAGACTATAAGAACGGTAAGTAATTAACCATTACAAAAACAAATCATGGTTTTACATAAAGTATTAAAATACCTAGTTCTTCTTTTGAGCCTTATAGCGATGGGATTCTTTTTCTATACGCTAGCTTTAGGTGATGAAGCAATTGAACTAAATACGGAAGGCAGCCAGGCTGTTACCGTATCGCCATTAATCTATTTGGCTTATATTTCGTTAGCTCTTATCGCTGTTATAGTGATAATCTTTGTTTTCAAAGGACTTTTTTCTAGTGCTGAGGTTTTAAAGAAATCTTTGATTTCTGTTGGACTTCTTGCAGTTGTTGCATTGGTGTCTTATTTCGTTCTTGCAGATGATAGCGTTTTAGATGCGTCTGGCAAGGTTATTGAGTTAGAAGATGGAGAGCTGTTAACTGCTGGAACTTCTAAATGGATAGGTGCTTCTTTATATATGTTCTACATATTAGGAGTAGTTGCTGTTGGAACAATAGTATGGGCAGGAGTAAGTAAACTTATAAAAAAATAAATTATGGCTAGAAGATCTGCACCAGAAGTAAACGCGGGATCGATGGCAGACATCGCATTCCTACTATTGATCTTCTTCCTGGTTACTACCACGATTGAAGTGGATAGTGGTATCGCAAGTAAATTGCCACCACCTGCTCCAGAGACACCACCGCCACCAATTAAGAAAAAGAATATTTTTCAGGTGATAGTGAATGCTGAGAATCGTCTACTTGTAGAAGATGCTGACATGGATATCAAAGATTTGACAGATGCTACTGTTAATTTTTTAGATAACGGTGGAGGAACAGATGCTAGAAACGCTTGTACGTACTGTAGAGGTGCTAAGGATCCAGAATCTTCTGACAATCCTAAGAAAGCTGTTGTTTCTCTAGTTAATGATAGACAAGCATCTTATAAGATGTATCTAGCGGTAACTAATGAGCTTGTAAGAGCTTATTCTATTTTAAGAGATAGAGAAGGGAAGCGCCTTTATAACGAAACTTATGGTTCTATGACTAAAAGATTGTCAGACTGGCCGGCAACGGAGGTAGATTCTCCTGAGTACGATGACCTGAAAGATAAAATTGATAAAGTTAGAGAATTGTTTCCTAGAAACCTTTCTGAAGCTGAACCTCAAAACAGAGAATAATTATGTCTAAGTTTAAGAAAAAAAAGAGTGGTGAATTACCAGCTGTTTCTACAGCATCTCTTCCAGATATTGTTTTCATGTTACTATTCTTCTTTATGGTTGCGACTGTAATGAGAGATGATGAACTACAAATTGAAAACAAATTACCACAAGCTAATCAAGTTGAAAAGCTAGCGGAAAAGAAGAAGGTAGTTACTATTTACATAGGTAAACCTAGTCCTAACTTCCAAAAGACTTATGGTCTTACTGAAGTTGTTCAATTAGGAGATAAAATTGCTCCAATTTCTGATGTTCAGACATTTGTCAATACTAGGAGAAATCTTATGGACGAAGATGATAAGGATGCGATGACTGTTTCTTTAAAAGTAGATCAGAATTCACAGGTTGGTATTCTAACTGATGTTAAACAAGAATTAAGAGATGCATATGCTCTTAAAATTAGTTACACTTCAGTAGAAGGTGATCCTTTAAAAAACTTAAAGAATTAATAATAAGTTCTTTAATTTAATATTAATAGCCGTTCTTTTTTAGAGCGGCTATTTTTTTGCTTTAACTTTACGGCCTTATCTTTTCATTATGAGATTATTTTTGCTTGTTTTATTGTTTTTAACCGCTTTTACAGTTGTAAGGGCTCAAGATATTAAACGTTCTGAAAATGCTATTCCTACGGTAGTTGATTCGCTTTATAGAGAAGATCAATTTTATTTAGCTTTATCTTTTAACCTTATTAATAACGAGCCTGATTCTTTTTCTCAAAATGGATTTTCTGGTGGTTTAAGTCTCGGTTTTATTAGAGATATGCCGGTAAATAAACGTCGTAATATGGCTTTAGGCGTTGGTCTTGGGTTTTCTACAAATTCCTATAATTCTAATTTGTTCATTGGAGAAGACCCTTCGGGAGCAACAGTTTTTAGTATTCTTGAGGATGAGGATAGTGTAGATAGAAATCGTTTTTACACGAATTTAATAGAGATGCCTATACAATTTAGATGGCGTACTTCTACAGCTACCAATACTACATTTTGGCGTATATATAGTGGTGTGAAATTATCTTACATGTTCACTCATAGAGCAAGCTTTAAAGATGACGTTTCTTCGGTTAAGAAAACTTCTATTCCAGAGTTGAATAGATTTAGATATGCTGCGACATTGACCTTAGGTCATGGTAGTTTTAACGCATTTGTTCAATACGATCTAAATACTTTGTTTGACGACAGTGCATTAATAGGAGTAGAGCGTGTTAATCTACAGCCGATAAAATTCGGAATTGAATTCTACTTATTATAGCTTTGGTATTCTTTGGTTATGTCGTCATATAACTAAATGCTAATACCTGACTTAAAAGTCCTAATAGAAACCCAAATATAAGTTGATGGCTATTATGTGCCTTCATGCTTAATCGAGATGTAGCTGTAAGACCAGAAATAATGCCTAGCGCTGCAATTTCTAAGAGTAGATTAATTCCTAAAGTATAAGATAGCATTATTAAAAAGCCTAATGTGCCACCTGTAGCCATTAAATGAAGGCTTATTTTGTACCTAATAGATGTAAGTATAGTTGCTACTATTGTAGCAATTAAAGTACCTAAAAAGAAGTTGTATAAAGATAGGTGTAAACCGTTGACAAAAGCGGTTCTCAATAGCATGATCAGTAAAATGGCATACACAATTAAAGGTGTTATTCTCTCACCAGTAGTAGATAGATGTACACTTTTTACAATTCCTAAGACCTTCAATATGCTATAGATAAATAACGGTATTGCTGCGGTAAGAATTACAATTAAATACAGTTGTAATTTTACACTATCAGCATCACTGTAATAGCTGAAGTTAAAGTACCATAAGGATACTAAAGAAGGAATGAATATAGGATTTACTATATAGCTCCATAGTGTGAGAAACCACTTCATAAGATTCTAGATCTCTTTTCTTAACCTTGCTACTGGTATGTCTAATTGTTCTCTGTATTTTGCAACAGTTCTACGTGCAATAGGGTACCCTTTTTCTTTTAGCAATTCAGCTAGTTTTTGATCAGTAAGGGGTTTTTTCTTACTTTCTTCTCCTATAACTGTTTCTAGAATTTTCTTTATCTCTCTTGTAGAAACCTCTTCACCATCAGAATTAGTCATTGATTCTGAGAAAAATTCTTTAATCAATTTAGTACCATATGGTGTGTCTACATATTTAGAATTTGCAACTCTTGAAACTGTAGATACATCCATGTTGATCTTATCTGCGATATCTTTTAAGATCATTGGTTTTAAATTACGTTCATCACCTGTAAGGAAATATTCCTCTTGATAATGCATAATCGTAGACATGGTTACAAAAAGTGTTTCCTGACGTTGTTTTATCGCGTCTATAAACCACTTTGCACCATCTAATTTCTGTTTAATAAACATAACCGCATCTTTTTGAGATTTGGTCTTTTCTTTGGCTTCTTTATAACCTCGTAACATGTTAGAGTAATCTCTAGAAACATGTAATTCTGGAGCATTACGACCATTAAGAGTTAATTCTAGGACGCCATCTTTAATTCTAATATTAAAATCTGGTACTACTTGTTCTACTATTCTTGTACTTCCACCAGTGTAAGATCCTCCTGGTTTTGGATTTAAATGCTCAATGTCATCGATAGCGTCACGTAATTCTTCTTCATTGATATCGTATTTAGTCATTATTTTAGAATAATGCTTTTTACTAAATGCGTCAAAGTAATCTCTAATCAACTTTATGGCTAGTTCATTACTCTCTGATTTTGTTTTGCGTTTTAATTGCAGTAGTAAACATTCTTGCAGGCTTCTAGCTCCTACACCTGCAGGATCTAGATCATGAACTACTTCTAGAACTTTTTCTACCTCTTCAACATCGGTATATATGTTCATAGTAAAAGCAAGATCGTCTGCAATGTCTTCAATAGATCTTCTTATGTAACCACTACCGTCTATACTACCTACTAGAAACTCTGCTATTGCTCTATGTTGCTCACTTAGTCTTCTAGTGTTTAATTGCTCTACTAAGGTTTGTGTAAAGGACTTACCAGCTGCATATGGAACGCTTTTATCGTCGTCGTCAGCACTGTAGTTATTTACTTTTGTACGGTATTCGGGAACATCGTCATCACTTAAATAATCGTCAACATTGATGTCGGTTTCTATAGTTTCATTACCGTCGTCATAGTCATCTTGATTAGAATACTCGTCGTACTCGTCTTCAGACTTTTCCTTTCCGCTGTCTAGAGCAGGGTTTTCTTCTAGTTCAGATTTTACACGTTGTTCAAAAGCCTGTGTAGGCAATTGTATCAACTTCATCAACTGTATTTGTTGAGGAGATAACTTCTGAGATAATTTAAAATTTAAAGACTGTTTAAGCATGTTTGTTTTCTAACTATGTAAAAATACTAAAAGCCTATTTGATAAGTGCTAAAGTTGTTAAAATTATAAGTAATCATGGATCATGTGAGTTGTGAATACTTATTTTAACTAAAAAGTCCCAATTTCTAATTTAGAAATCGGGACTTTTATTAATCTTTATGCTATTTAAAATTCAGCATTTCCAGGAGTACGTGGATAAGGAATTACATCTCTTATGTTACCCATACCGGTTACAAACATAACTAGACGTTCAAACCCTAGTCCAAAACCACTATGTACCACACTACCGAATTTGCGCATCTCTAAATACCATCCTAGTTCTTCTTCAGAGATTTCCATGTCGGTCATTTTCTGTTTTAAGACATCATAACGCTCTTCACGTTGTGATCCACCTACCATTTCACCTATTCCAGGGAAAAGGATGTCCATGGCTCTTACCGTTTCATTTCCGTTTGCATCCTTATCGTTAAGGCGCATGTAGAATGCTTTAATTTTTGCAGGATAATCAAAAAGAATTACAGGACATTCAAAGTGCTTTTCTACTAAGTAACGCTCGTGTTCTGACTGTAAGTCTGCACCCCATTCATTAATAGGATATTTGAATTTCTTCTTTTTGTTAGGCTTAGAATTTCTAAGAATATCAATAGCTTCTGTATAAGAAACACGTTTAAAGTTATTCTTACCTATAAATTCTAATTTTTCACGTAGTGGCATTGGACTACGTTCTGCAGCTGGCTTTTGTTTGTCTTCGTCGGCTTGTCTTTTTTCTAAAAATGCAATATCATCTGCACAATTTTCTAATGCATAATCAATAACAGATTTTAAGAAACCTTCTGCTAGGTCCATGTTAGCATCTAGATCGTTAAATGCAACCTCAGGCTCTATCATCCAGAATTCTGCAAGGTGACGAGATGTATTAGAATTTTCTGCTCTAAAAGTAGGGCCAAAGGTGTATACCTGACCTAATCCCATAGCATACGTTTCGGCTTCTAACTGACCAGAAACAGTAAGGTTTGATTCCTTCTCAAAGAAGTCTTGTTTGTAATCTATGTTTCCTTCTTCATCCAGCGGCGGATTCTTAGGGTCTAACGTAGAAATGCGGAACATTTCTCCAGCACCTTCTGCGTCACTACCTGTAATTATAGGTGTATGCGCCTGATAAAATCCTTGTTCTTGAAAATATTTGTGTACCGCAAAAGATAGTGCTGCTCTCACACGCATCACTGCGCCGAAGGTGTTAGTACGCACACGTAAATGCGCTTGTTCTCTTAAGGTTTCTAGATTATGCTTCTTAGGCGATAATATAGTTTTCTTCACCTCTTCAGGGTCTGCAGTGGCAAGTATTTCTACTTTAGTAGCTTGTAATTCTATGCGCTGTCCAGAACCTGCACTCTCTGTAAGTGTACCTGTTACAGCAACTGCTGCGGCAACATTAATTTGATCTAGAAGATCGCGATCATAATTTTCTGGCTCTATTACTGCCTGTAAGTTATGTATGGTAGATCCATCGTTTAATGCTATAAATCTATCGTTTCTAAAACTACGTACCCATCCTTTTACGGTTATCTCGATCATACTAGGATCAGACTGGAGTATTGCTGCTATTCTTTTCATTGGTTTACTTGATGAATTCAGTTCGGCAAATATAATTTTTATGGGCCGTAAGCACAATTAATAATGATTGTAAATGTGATGGTGTTGGTGTTTATCTCGCTTTCGCGAAAGCGGAACTAAAATCCTACTCTTCTATACCATCTGTATCTTGTGCGATTAATGGAATCGCTGGTTTTTTAAAGGTGCGCTCATTTGCAATACTTTTTTCTAATGAAAGCAACATACTAGGTAATAATAATAAGTTTGCTGCCATTGCAAAAAGTAAAGTAGCACTTACCAAAGCACCTAACGCTACGGTACCACCAAAGCTGGATGCGGTAAAGGTTAAGAAGCCAAAGAACAAAACGATAGATGTGTAAAACATACTCACACCGGTTTCTTTTAAGGCGCCATAAACTGACTTTTTAATCTTCCAGTCGTTTGCGATCAATTCCTGACGGTATTTTGCCAGAAAGTGTATCGTGTCGTCCACTGATATTCCAAATGCGATGGAGAATACAAGTATAGTAGATGGTTTAATAGGTACGCCTAGGTAGCCCATAAGTCCAGCAGTAATTAATAACGGCAACAAGTTAGGGACGAGTGACACAAAAATCATGCGTAGAGACTTGAACATCCATGCCATGAATACGGCTATAAGCACGATTGCAAGTGATAGGGATAGAATAAGATTATTGATAAGATAGTTGGTCCCTTTTTGGAAAACAAGTGCTTTACCAGTTAGGGTTACTTCATAACGTTCTTCTGGGAATATGGTTTTAATTTTCTCTCTTAGGTTTTCTTCTACACGTTCCATGCGATCAGTTCCCATATCTTTCATGAATGTGGTGATGCGAGCATTTTGTCCGGTGCTGTCTACAAAGCTTTTCATTAAAGAGATGTCGTTAGAGCTTTTCTTTACCAGCTTAGACATAGTAACTGCATCATAAGTAGATGGTAGGTCAAAGTACTCTGGATCGCCACCATAATGTGCCTGTTTACTAAATTTTACAGCAGATACGATGGACATAGGTCTAGACAGTTCTGGAGTCTCAATAATGTGTTCTTCTAGTTTATTAAGTCTTTTAAGTGTCTTTAGGGAAGTTACTTTTTCATTTTTACTCTCGACTAGTATTTCTAATGGCATGATACCGTCAAAGCTTTCTTCAAAAAACTTAATGTCTTTATAGAATTGCATGCTTTTAGGCATGTCTTCAATGAGACTACCAGAAACTTTGATCTGATATATACCTATAAAGCTTAAAATAAGAACTACTACGCTAGTAATGTAAATAGGAATGCGCTGTTTTTTTACCATGCGTTCATTCCAGTCTACAAATTTGTTGATCCATGTTTTACCTAAGTGTTTTAAGTGACGCTCTTTAGGAATAGAGAGGTAACTATAAATGATGGGTATGATCATTAAACTAAGTAAGAATATGGCGATAATACATATACTTGCTACTACACCGAATTCTACTAACAATTTACTTTGTGTAAAGATGAATGTAGCAAATCCACTGGCAGTGGTTAGGTTGGTCATTAAAGTGGCGTTACCGACTTTAGTAATTACGCGCTGTAAAGATTTTGCCTGGTTACCGTGTTTCTTGATTTCTTGCTGGTACTTATTAATTAAGAATATACAGTTAGGAATCCCGATTACGATAATAAGCGGTGGTATTAATGCGGTAAGCACGGTAATTTCATAACCTATCCAGCCTAAGATACCAAAAGCCCACATTACACCTATAACCACGGTTACTATGGAGATAAAAGTAGCGCGCCAGGATCTAAAGAAAAAGAAGAAAATACCAGAAGTAATAGCTAGAGCGGCCAGTAAAAACATTCCTATCTCGTCTACTATGTTTTGAGAGTTAAGAGTTCTTATGTACGGCATACCAGACACTTTAATGTCCAGCTGATTATCGCTAGCATATTGATCTAGAACAGGTTGAAATTTATCGATTATAAAATCCTTGCGCAGGATAGTATTTACGATATCCTTTTTTATATAAACAGCGGTGCGTATAACGCTATCATTTTCTGAGTAGATTAGGTTTTTATAAAAAGGTAACTCGTTAAAAAGTTTCTTTTTAAATGCAGCTAATTCTTGATCGTTTTTAAGAGGTTCTTGAAGAACAGGTTCTACTATAAATTTTGTGTTATCGTTGTTTTTAGTAAGATTAGGAAGGTTAGAGGTGGATAAGACCAGCTCTACTTCTTCAAATGTTGCGAGAGAGTCTGCTAGTGCGTTCCAGGCATTGAACCTTTGGTAGTTGTCAAGATTATTGTTTTCTACCCCTAGAATAATTAGATTTCCTTCTTCACCAAATTTGTCTAGAAATTTATTGTATTCTTCATTAACAGGATGGTCGTCAGGCAGTAAGTTAGCCTCTGTATGAGTAAACTGCATGTATTTCCATTGTGAGGCTAGTGCAATAGTTGCGATAACTATTAAGGCTAGAATCACTTCTCTATTGCGCAGTATAAGTCTAGCGATACTATTCCAAAATCTAAAACTAAATAACTTTTGCATGGCTCAATTTAAGGCGCGCAAAGGTACTTTTAAAAGACGTAATTAAATAAGGAATGAAGACTTAATTATGCTTAAAACACTGTTATAGCTCTAGGTAGAATGTAAACTTGAGGGCGAGGTTGTCTGCAAAATCAGGTAAATGATAGGCTCCATAGCGGTAACTAGCACTTAAACCGAATCCAAAGATGAGTTTATTTAATTCAAAACCGCTCTCTAAATAACCTTTTTCTAAGGTGTTAAAGCTTATGTTTTCATGACGTTGCTCGTTATCTAGATCGCCCCATGCGGCTTTTGATATCAATACCAGTTCTGGTTGCAAAAACGAGAAGATCTTAAATGGAGCAAACCTATGTTTTACCTGTCCTATTAAAAGTTTATCAGAGAAAAACTCATTAAAATACATGGTTTCAAAACTGCGTCTACCAGCTACAGAAAAACGTTGTAGGATCTCATCTTTATTAGGCGCGTTAGGGTAGGCGTGATACAAATGTGTTAAAGGTACTTCTCCAGCGCTGTAATGACCTTCTATCATAAAATCGGTACTAGTTTTATTGGGCCTATTTATGGTGTATTCTGCTTTTCCAGAAACTTTAAGATAATTAAAGTTACTCTCTGCGAGGCCTTTTATTCCTTGTGTGATTTGCCCGCTTAAAATAGGGTAACCTCTTGTTATTTCTTGATAACCTTGTGGTGTGCGCATAAACTCACTGACAGGACTCCATCTCGCGCCTAGAGAAATTTCTGATAATACATATTCAGAAAAAGGATCTCCAGTTGGGTTAAACTGGTAATTTGTTGTTTGGGTAACTCGCTTTCGCGAAAGCGAGACCTCACTAATCACAGATGGAAATAATCGCTGTTGTAATGACATTCCATACTGTTTATACAAATAAAAAGTAGGTATGTTAATTAATCTAGGTTCAAATAGAGAGTAGACTCTTGCGTCGGTTAGAAAACTTTCTGCAGCAAACTCGTTGATATCATCTTGTTTATAGATGTTTAACCAGGTGTTTTTTTCTTTATTAATACGGTAGCCTATTCCTATTTTATGTTTAAAAACAGCATCGTTAGTACCGTAGGCCAGGTATCCATTAATCCTAAAGTTTTCACTTAACTTCTCATTAGTTTGCCCGCCTATGCCTATTCTAAAAGCTTCGTAATCATTGAATTTAACTAAGTATTTTAAATCTACATCAAAGAAGCTGACAGGAAAATAACCTACCTTAAATTTATCTAGAGTTTCTAGCTTGCGAGTGATTTTGGACGCTGCGACTATACTGTCTAGATCCATAAATCGAGCAAGCTCTGTGGTAGAAAAGGCGTCATCTCCACGGTATTTATCCCAGTACTGTTCTTGTTGTGTTATAGCGCTGTCCTGTACTTCTATTTTAAGACCTTTTCTACCGTAATTAATTTCTTTATTGGTTTTAAAATTGGAGTTTAAGGCTTCTATTATAAGGTAGAGTTCTTCAGAAGCATTTTGATCATCACCTACTTTTTTTTCTATACCTACTTCTAGTCTTGCACCTAGTATTTCTAATTCTTTTCTAGTTTTCTCTTTTCTTACATAGAGTTTTCTAGAG
This sequence comes from Nonlabens sp. Asnod2-A12, assembly GCF_045063745.1. Taxonomy (NCBI): domain Bacteria; kingdom Pseudomonadati; phylum Bacteroidota; class Flavobacteriia; order Flavobacteriales; family Flavobacteriaceae; genus Nonlabens; species Nonlabens sp. Asnod2-A12. Next base: position 2,606,079 of record NZ_JBEFOB010000003.1, read on the forward strand.
CTGTTGAACCATAGTGATGTGGTAGGGTCATAAATAAAATCATGATATGCGATAATGTTAAGATCGCCTGTTTTTTTAAAAACAGCCTTTGCTACGCCATTAGTTTGATGATCTATATATAAGGAGCCGTAGAATAATTGTGCTTCTTTCTTATATCTAGGAGTAAAGATGATTTTAGAAACAGGCCTGTCATTAATTATCGTGTCTTTCTCTATTTTAAAATCATATAAAGAAGGAGCCTTTTCATTAAGTGGGCTTATAAACTCTTGGTCAAATATTATGTAGGTGTTGTCATATATATTTTCTGATTGAAAATCTATATTGTAAATAGGGTAGACTGGTTTTTCAAATCCAGGCATGTTTGCCCCAGTGATAACCTCTTTGTAGCCTTCTATGTCATCATAAATGTGTTGTGATGTTTTTTCGGCAAAGAAGACTCCGGTTTTCTTAAGCGTTTTCCTTAATTCTGTTTTTTTATATCCTGGTCCGGTAAGTGCTTCTGGATCTCCAGAAACCTTAAGATTCTCATAAGCATCGTATTTATAGGAATTCAGTTTATGAGTAGGGTCATTTTTTTTTGAAGAGATAAGTACCTTGGTCATTAACATCTCGGCCTCTCTGGTACTTTGCTGTTGTGCAAACATACCTATAGATAAAAGCAAGATAAAAATACCAAAAACTAACTTCATAAAATGATTTGCTTAGAAAGGTTAAAAATAGAATAAGCACAGTTATAAAACTACGGTACTTAGGAGAATATTGTGAGCGTAAAAAAACGCCAGTGGTGACACTGGCGTTTTGTTAAATAGATAGCAATCTATTATACTTTCATAATCTCTTGTTCCTTAACAACTAGATGCTCGTCTATTTTAGCAACATATTTGTTAGTTAAGTTTTGCACATCGTCTTCAGCATTTTTAAGTAAATCTTCAGAAATATCAAGTTTCTTAAGATCATTCATAGCCACCTTACGGTCGTTACGGACACCTATTTTTGCTTCCTCACCTTCAGCTTTTGCTTGTTTTGCAAGATCCTTACGTCTTTCTTCTGTAAGAGCAGGTACGTTTATGATAACGCTCTCGCCGTTATTCATAGGGTTTAAACCTAGGTTAGCATACATGATTCCCTTCTCAATTTCGGTAATCATACCTTTTTCCCACGGCTGTATAGTTAACGTACGAGCGTCTGGAGTAGAAACGTTTGCTACTTGTGATAATGGTGTCTGGCTACCGTAGTAGTCTACCATTACAGTGCTTAACATGGCAGGAGATGCTTTTCCTGCACGTATACTTAAAAGTTCTTTTTCTAAGTGTGTGATAGCGTTATCCATGTTTTCCTTGGCGCTATCTAGTATAAAATTAATTTCTTCAGTCATCACTAGTATTTTTATAATATGCTATGCAAATATATTGCCGTTTTTACATTTGTACTTTAGTACCTATGTTTTCACCACTCAATAGCTTAATTAAGTTGCCATTTGTGTTCATGTCAAAAACAATAATAGGTAATTCATTTTCTTGACTTAAAGTAAATGCCGTAGTGTCCATTACTTTAAGGCCTTTGCTCAATACATCGTCAAAGGATATAAAATCAAATTTAGTTGCCGACGCATCTTTCTCTGGGTCTGCAGTGTAAATACCATCTACACGAGTACCTTTAAGAATAACATCTGCCTCTATTTCTATGGCTCTAAGAACAGCGGCGCTGTCTGTAGTAAAGTATGGGTTACCTGTTCCACCACCGAAAATTACTACGCGTCCCTTCTGTAGGTGTCTCATCGCCTTGCGACGTATAAAAGGCTCTGCTACTTCATTAATTTTAATCGCAGTCTGTAATCTAGTCGGTACATCAGCATCTTCTAGAGCGCTCTGTAAAGCAAGACCATTAATTACAGTTGCTAGCATTCCCATGTGGTCACCTTGTACGCGATCCATACCATTACTAGCTCCAGCAACACCTCTAAAAATGTTACCACCACCTATAACTATGGCTACCTCTATACCTAGATCGGTAACTTCTTTTATTTCCTGAGCATATTCTGCCAGGCGTTTAGGGTCGATACCGTACTGTCGTTCACCCATTAAGGCTTCTCCAGATAGTTTTAATAAAATGCGATTGTATTTCATAACATAGATGTGTGTGCTGCAAATATAAATGAATTAGAAATCCTATTAAATATTTATTTAGGTATCGCTTTCGCGAAAGCGATATAAGAACAATCATCTCTACATATTAAAGAAACAGTCCTAAATAATAGCAGTCGTTTCATATGTATCTGCGATTTATTTATATGCTTGGTATTTAGAGTCTGAGATTAAATCTCAAATTCAGGTTCAAAAGCTATCTTTGCAATCTAACTATTTACCTTATGTTCCAGCTGGGAAAAACCATTGTGTCAGACGATCTTCTTGAAAAAGACTTTGTATGTAATCTTACTGCATGTAAAGGAATTTGTTGTGTAGCAGGAGAGGCCGGCGCGCCTCTAGAGCAAAAAGAATTAGATATACTAGATCGTGAGTATGAGAAGATAAAACCTTATTTACGTCCAGAAGGTATTGCGGTTATAGAGGAGCAAGGTACATGGATAGAACGTGAGAATGGAGAGTTAGAAACTCCACTCGTTAATAATGAAGAGTGTGTTTATGCTACTTTTAAAGAAGATGGTACAGCGTTGTGTGGTATAGAGTCTGCTTATAGAGATGGTAAAACGACTTTTTATAAACCTATATCTTGTCATTTATACCCAGTACGTATTCAAGAATATACCGATTTTAAAGCGGTGAATTATCACAAATGGCAAATTTGTGACGACGCCTGTGCGCTAGGTGAAGAATTAGGCGTGCCAGTTTATAAATTTTTGAAAGAACCACTGACCAGAAAATTCGGTCAGGAATGGTATTCAGAATTAGAAGAAATTGCAAAGGATTTTTAGAGCGTTAATTTAAAATCTGCGTTTTCAAAGAGCGTTTTTTATAGTTCTCCTTTTGTGAAACCGTGAATAACTTCTTGTAAAAAATATGCTAACTAGACGTAGGAAAAGTCTTCAAATCGTGGCTCAGTAGTGATGAAATAAGTGATTTAACATTTCTAAATTGAGTAAAAAACCATTCATCGAAACAATATGTTAAATGGCTGTCAGTTAGTTTTTTGTGGTAAATAATTCACAAAAGTTCTATGTTGAAAACTTGTGAAAAAGGCAAATGTTAAAACCTCCATATCGCCTCAAACTTTAGCCATCTTTGTTACTCTTAAGTTTTAAGAAATTAACGAGATAATTAAAGGCCACATGCAGACGACTCCAGAACCTATTTTACAAGAGAATCCAGATAGATTTGTTATTTTTCCTATTCAACATGATGATTTATGGGAATGGTATAAGAAGCAACAGGCATGTATATGGACGGCAGAAGAAATCGATTTGCAAGTTGATATTACAGACTGGGAACAATCTCTTAATTCTGACGAGCGTTATTTCATAAAACACATTCTTGCATTTTTTGCAGCGAGTGATGGTATTGTAAATGAGAATCTAGCAGAGAACTTTGTAAATGAAGTTCAATATTCTGAAGCTAAGTTCTTCTATGGTTTCCAGATCATGATGGAAAACATACACTCAGAGACTTACTCTCTACTTATCGATACTTATGTAAAAGATGATAAAGAAAAAGATCAACTTTTTAGAGCTATAGAAAATTTCCCTGCGATTAAATTAAAGGCAGACTGGGCAATGAAATGGATCGATAGTCCATCATTTGCAGAGCGTCTTATTGCATTTGCAGCAGTAGAAGGTATTTTCTTCTCAGGTGCTTTTTGTTCTATTTACTGGTTAAAGAAGCGTGGTTTAATGCCAGGACTTACTTTTTCTAATGAATTGATTTCTCGCGATGAGGGTATGCACTGTGATTTTGCAGTACACCTACATAATCACCACCTAGTTAATAAAGTGCCTAAAGAACGTATCACAGAAATTATTGTGGACGCCTTAAATATAGAGCGCGAGTTCATTACAGAGTCATTACCTGCTAGTTTAATAGGTATGAATGCAAAATTAATGACTCAATACCTAGAGTTTGTAACAGACCGTTTACTAGTAGAACTAGAATGCGAGCCTGTTTATAACGTGACTAATCCGTTTGATTTTATGGATTTAATAGGTATGGAAGGTAAGACCAACTTCTTTGAAAAAAGAGTAGGTGAGTACCAGAAAGCTGGTGTTATGAACAGTACTAAAGAAGATAAAGATTCTATGGATTCTTTTTCTTTAGATGCTGATTTCTAGAGCAAAGCTTATTTAGACCTTACAACTGCAACAGTTGTTCCATTATAAATTACCGAAAATATGTCAAGATATTTTCACTTATGTTAACCCAATTACAAGAGAAAGGGAGTAGAATCCTTATCTCTTAACCCAAATAAAACAGTTCAATATGTTTGTAGTAAAAAGAGACGGCCACAAGGAGCCAGTGATGTTTGATAAAATCACAGCGAGAGTACGTAAATTATGTTACGGTTTAAGTAATCATGTAGACCCTGTAAAAGTAGCTATGCGTGTAATCGATGGATTATATGATGGTGTTACTACTAGTGAACTTGATAACCTAGCTGCAGAGACTGCTGCAACTATGACTACTGCACATCCAGATTATGCAAGACTTGCAGCACGTATATCGGTTTCTAACCTGCATAAGAACACAAAAAAGACCTTCACTGACGTAGTAACAGATCTTTATCAATACGTAAATCCGCGTACGGAGAAAGCTGCACCTATGATCTCTGACGAGGTGTATAAAGTAATACAAGATAATGCAGACCGCTTGAACTCGGCCATTATCTATAATCGTGATTTTGGGTACGATTACTTTGGGTTTAAAACATTAGAACGTAGTTATTTATTAAAAATTAACGGTCAGATTGCAGAGCGTCCACAACACATGTTAATGCGTGTGTCTGTAGGTATTCATATAGACGATTTAGACGCAGCTATAGAGACCTATGAGTTGATGTCTAAAAAGTTCTTCACTCATGCAACACCTACATTATTTAATGCAGGTACACCTAAGCCTCAAATGTCTTCTTGTTTCTTATTAACGATGCAAGATGATAGTATAGAAGGTATTTACGATACATTAAAACAAACAGCAAAAATCTCACAAAGCGCTGGTGGTATAGGACTATCTATTCACAATATACGTGCGAGAGGTTCTTACATAGGTGGTACTAACGGTACTTCAAATGGTATTGTGCCTATGCTTAAAGTATATAACGACACCGCACGTTATGTAGATCAAGGTGGAGGAAAACGTAAAGGTTCCTTTGCTATTTATATGGAACCATGGCATGCAGATATATTTGATTTCCTCGATCTTAAAAAGAATCACGGTAAAGAAGAAATGCGTGCACGCGATTTATTCTATGCGATGTGGATCTCAGACCTTTTCATGAAAAGAGTAGAGACTAACTCTACATGGACATTAATGTGTCCACACGAGTGTCCAGATCTTTATAACCTTCATGGAGATGAGTTTGAAGCATTGTATACTAAATATGAGCAAGAAGGAAAAGGTCGCAAGACTATCCAGGCTCGTGAGTTATGGGATAAGATACTAGAATCTCAAATCGAGACAGGTACACCATACATGTTATATAAAGATGCAGCAAATAATAAGTCTAACCAGAAGAATTTAGGTACCATCAGGTCTTCAAACCTATGTACAGAGATCATGGAGTATACATCTCCAGACGAGGTTGCAGTATGTAACCTAGCCTCTATTGCATTACCTATGTTTATTAAAGATGGTGCATTTGATCACAAAGCATTATATAAAGTAACAAAAAGAGTAACTCGCAACCTTAACAAAGTTATCGATCGCAACTATTACCCAGTAATTGAGGCGAGAAATTCTAACATGCGTCACAGACCAGTAGGATTAGGTATTCAAGGTCTAGCAGATGCTTTTATCATGTTACGTCTTCCATTTACAAGTGACGAGGCAAAGAAATTAAACTCAGAGATTTTTGAGACCTTATACTTTGCAGCTTGTGAGGCTTCTATGGAAATGGCTATTGAAGAAGGACCTTATTCTACATTTGCAGGTTCACCTATGTCAAAAGGAGAATTCCAGTACAACATGTGGAATGTAAATGATACAGATTTAAGCGGTCGCTGGAACTGGGCAGACCTAAGAACTAAGGTAATGGAACACGGTGTGAGAAACTCACTATTAGTTGCGCCTATGCCTACAGCCAGTACTTCTCAAATCCTTGGTAACAATGAGGCGTTTGAGCCGTATACTTCTAACATCTATACACGTAGAACACTCTCAGGAGAATTTATCGTAGTAAACAAGCATTTATTAAAAGATCTTGTTGATCTAGGACTTTGGGATGATAGTTTGAAGAACGCTATTATGAGAAATAACGGTTCTATACAAGCGATAGAAGGAATTCCAGCAGATATTAAAGAGCTTTATAAAACAGTGTGGGAATTAAAGATGAAGGACATTATCGATATGTCTCGCGAGAGAGGTTTCTTTATCGACCAGTCGCAATCCTTAAACCTATTCATGGAAAACGTGACTACTTCTAAGCTTACCTCTATGCACTTCTATGCGTGGAAAAGTGGTTTAAAAACAGGAATGTATTACCTAAGAACAAAGGCAGCAGTAGATGCAATTAAATTTACAGTAACAAAGGAAAAGAAAGCAGCACCTATCGCAGCACCTGCAGCAGTAGAGGTTCCTACTCTTAATACAACAGCGCCAGCACAAGCAGCAAGCACACTAAGAGCACAACAGCAAGTGTCACAACAGCAAGTGTCACAACCTGCTCCTGTTCAGGCTCAAGCAGCAGCTCCAGTACAGTCTCAGTCTCTATTTGTAGAAGATAGTGCGCCAGCAGCGGCAAACGTTATGAATCAAACGCAGCCAGTTGTGAATACTAACGTGATCACAGAAAATGAAGAAATGACTGCCGAGGAATATAAATTAATCTTGCAACGTGCAAAAGACGCTGCCAGTAATGGTGACGACTGTGAAATGTGCGGTTCATAATTTTTATTACATTTACTAAAACGTATAAAAGCCCAATCCTGTGATTGGGCTTTTTTATGTTCTATAGTTTCGCTTTCGCGAAAGCGGAATGATAAACTACTTTAAGAAGTTGTTTTGAAAGACATAAAAACCTTAAATCTCTTAACATAAAAGCAAGATAAAGTAAGCTAATCTTAAATCTCTACTAAGCTTTTTTTAAACCTGTCTTAATCGGTCGTTTGTAACTGGTTCATTGTTATATGTTTGTGGTGTAATTAATTATTAACCATACAAACAAATATTATGAACTACACAAAAGAAGTATCCCAAAAATTAAATGATTTACTAACTAAAAACTATGATGCAGAGGCTGGATATAAACTAGCAACAGAGCAAGTGAATAGCAGTAGATTAAAAGATTTTTTCTCAAAACAGCAAGAAGAACGTTATAATTTTGGACATGAATTAAAGGAAGAAATTAAAAGTTATGGAGAGAGTCCAGAAAAAGGGACAAGTTTAAAAGGAGATGCGCATCGCACCTGGATGAACATAAAGTCTACTTTTACCTCAGATAATGAAGAAGCAATTCTAGAAGAGGCCGTAAGAGGTGAAAAAAGCGCAGTAGAAGAATACAATGAAATTATTGCAGAAACTACCTTGCCGCCATCAACAAAAAACGTGTTGATAAAGCATAGAGATACTATTCAAAATGCATTAACTAGAGTAAATGCAATGGAAGAAATAGCCTAATAAAATAGGTGTAAAATAGTAAAAGCTCGATCTTTTAAGATCGAGCTTTTTTATGTCCTATTTTTTAGAGTTTATAGAAGCGATTTTCATGTAAGAGTTCTCTTCTATAAAATAGAACTAACTAATTATTTTGCTTTCTTAGAACCGACTGAAAGCGAATAGGTCACTCCTAGATTAAAATAATTAGAATCTCCTACATTGCGTCCGTCGACTAGTGTTCCATATCCAGCACTTAATCCTAATGATGGAAGTACAGGTACATAAGCAGTAACACCTATACGTGTGTAATCTACTTCTGTTTCTGGAAATCTACCGCCAAAATCTGCGTCAGAAATATCTCTACCGTCAGAAGAAGACTGGTAATCCATCCATGCTTCTACATAAAAAAGTGCGTTAGAATATCCTATTTTACCCATGAATAATAAAGCATCTGGTACATCTAGATCGCTACCACCATTAACACCTAGATTATCATCTGCATCACCACGTAGACTGTATCCAGCAACTGCAGTAGCAAATAAACCAGAGTCTGCTTGTAAGTGAGCACCTAGATGTAAGTTAGTCGTTACCGCTCCAGAACCTAGAGATAATATCCCGTTAGGCTCATAACCGCCAGGTAGTGTTACACCTACAGCACCTAGACCGTCTAGTCTTGCTTTACCTAGTTTTGTACTGAAGGCTCTGTATTTACCATATAAACTAATATCTTGAAAATCAGATTGCTCTGTCGTCCCATTTACTGGGTCTGCAGCGCCATTTCCTTGTGCGCTTATATAAGGTGCGTTTGCAATAACAGTAAAGTTGTCTGTGATGGAATACTTAGCATATAAATTATAAATATCTTGATCTATTTCATTGTGAGCAGGTATAGGGTCTACTTTATCTTTTCCTATATAAAATGCGTCAAAGGTGCTGCGTGTATAACTAGCCGTAACAGATAAATCGCCTTTAGGATTAAAAAAACCATCTACTAGTCCTTGAGAAAATACAGTAGATGTAAATACTACTGATAGTAATAGGGTGAATAAAAAATTTGTTTTCATGATAAAATTTTAAAATTGAATATTAAGTTCGAGTTGTTATATGAAACAGTAAGAGTTTTTAATCCTATAGAGGCTTACTGTTTTTGAACACAACAAATAGCGATTTTTTAATTCACGATTGCCTCTCGATTTCATTTCATTTATATCACATGTTATTGCAAGATTGTGATAATTGTGTCGGGATAAGTAAGAAATATTTTGTTTTTCAATTGTCTTTAGTCTTTACAAGAGCTGTAATTTTAACTAAGATTGTTCATAACTCTACTTTCAAAAAGCAACTCAAAGACCTATATTTAAAATCCGAAAAATAATTAGATTACAGATTTCATGCTATTGATAATCAGATTTATGTAAATATTTTTCAATTCCTTTTATAGAAGTAATTTCATCTTTTAGAACGCGCGCTTATGTACTTAATTTTTGACACAGAAACTACTGGATTACCTAAACGCTGGGATGCACCTTTTACAGATGTAGATAACTGGCCTAGGGTTATACAGATAGCGTGGCAGTTACATGACGAGATGGGTAACCTTATAGAGGCTCAAGATTATTTGATACAACCAGACGGTTTTGACATCCCTTATGATGCAGAGCGTATACATGGTATCTCTACAGCACTTGCTCAAAAAGACGGTATTCCTCTAGTGGAGATGTTAGAGAAATTTAATATAGCCCTTAGTAAAACAAAATTTATAGTAGGTCAGAATTTAAAATTTGACCTTAACGTTACTGGAGCTGAGTATGAGCGCACTCAAATAGGTAACGATTTACAAGAGTTACCTGTTCTAGATACCTGTACAGAGCACACGGCAAATTTATGTCAGATTCCCGGTGGACGATACGGTAAATTTAAATTACCGACACTTACAGAGCTGCACCAGTTTCTGTTTAATCAGCCCTTTGGAGAAGCGCACAACGCGACTGCAGATGTGGAGGCAACCACGCGTTGTTTCTTAGAATTACTTAGAAAAGAGCAGTACTCGCTAGAACAACTAGGTTTTGAAGATGGATATTTTTTACGCTTTCGCGAAAGCAACCCTACAACCATCGCACCGGTAGGAATAAAGCATGTCAATCTTAAAAAAGCATCAGAAAGATTAAAGTCCAACGATAGTCCAGAGATATCTAAGGCAGAAATTAAAGAGAACTTAAATGAATTAAGAGATGCGAGTTTTGCACACTTACACAGTCATAGTCAGTTTTCTATATTACAATGTACAGCTAGTGTAAAAGATCTAGTTACAGCTGCTGCGGCAAATAATATGAATGCCGTTACCATGACAGACCATGCAAACATGATGGGAGCATTCCATTTTGTACGTGCGGTAAAAGCACATAACGCGAGTCTGGCAGATGCAGAAGAAGGAGAAGAAAAAGAACCTATAAAACCTATTATAGGTTGTGAATTCCAGGTGTGTGAAGACATGTACGATCGTACACACAAGGATAACGGATACCAGATAGTGATTCTAGCCAAAAACAAGAATGGATATCACAATCTAGCAAAAATGGCAAGTAAAGCCTACACAGATGGATTTTACTACATGCCGCGTATAGATAAAAAACTGGTAGAAGAATATAAGGAAGACCTAATTGTTCTTACAGGAAACATGTATGGTGAGGTACCTTCTAAGATTTTGAACTTAGGAGAAAATCAGGCCGAAGAAGCACTATTGTGGTGGAAAAAGCACTTTGGTGACGATCTTTATGTTGAGGTAATGCGCCATGGTCAAGAAGATGAAAATCGCGCAAATGAGGTGTTAGTCAGCTTTGCTCGTAAACACGACGTGAAAATAGTAGCGACGAACAATACCTATTACATACATAAAGAAGATGCCAATGCGCATGATATTTTACTTTGTGTAAAGGATAATGAAAAACAAGCCACGCCTATAGGTCGTGGCCGTGGTTATCGTTATGGATTGCCTAATCAGGAGTATTATTACAAGTCTGCTCCAGAGATGAAAGAACTCTTTAAAGACCTGCCCGAGGCGATACTTAATGTACAAGAAGTAGTAGATAAAGTAGAGGCATATGAGCTTGCGAGAGATGTACTGTTACCTGCCTTTGACATTCCAACAGAGTTTGTAGATGAAAATGACGCGGTTAATAATACTAAGAATGGTGAGAATAGCTATTTGAGACACCTTACTTATGAAGGTGCAAAAATACGTTATGGTGAGATCACTCCAGAAATAGAAGAACGACTAGAATTTGAATTAGAGACAATTAAAAAGACCGGTTATCCTGGTTATTTCTTGATTACTTGGGATTTTATAAAAGCAGCCAGAGACATGGATGTGGCTGTAGGACCTGGTCGTGGTAGTGCCGCAGGTAGTGTGGTAGCCTATTGTTTATGGATTACAAATGTAGATCCTATACATTACGACCTGCTTTTTGAGCGTTTCCTAAATCCAGATCGTGTATCCATGCCCGATATTGATATAGATTTTGATGATGAGAACCGTTACAAAGTAATGGACTACGTTATTGAGAAATATGGAGCGTCACAAGTAGCACAAATTATTACCTATGGTACGATGGCTGCAAAGTCGTCTATTAGAGATACGGCTCGAGCACTAGATTTACCATTACAAGACGCAGACCGTGTGGCAAAATTAATTCCTGATTTTGCTAAGTTGAAGAAAATGTTTGCTCTAGAAGATAATGAAATCGCAGGAAAATTCCGTGGTGATGATGCAGACATGGTGCGAGAATTAAGAAGCCTAGCTGAGGGAAATGATCTTATCGCAGAAACTATACAGAAAGCTAGAATTCTAGAAGGATGTGTGAGAAATACCGGTGTACACGCCTGTGGTGTGATCATTACACCAGATGATCTTACTAATTTTGTTCCTGTAGCAACAGCAAAAAATTCAGATCTTTATGTGACTCAGTTTGATAACGAGGTCGTAGAAAGTGCTGGACTGCTTAAGATGGATTTCTTGGGATTAAAAACCTTGAGCCAGATTAAGGATACTGTTGCGATTATAAAAGAACGTCATGGAATAGAGCTGGATATAGAATCTATACCGCTAGACGACGAGAAGACTTATGAGCTTTTCCAGCGTGGAGAGACTACTGCCATTTTTCAGTATGAAAGTTTGGGGATGCAAAAATATATGAGAGAGTTAAAACCTACTCAATTTGCCGATCTTATTGCCATGAATGCCTTGTACAGACCTGGTCCACTAGAATATATTCCAGAATTTATTGATCGTAAACATGGTCGTAAAGAGATCGTTTATGATCTAGATGCGATGGAAGAATACCTTAAAGAAACGTATGGTATTACGGTTTATCAGGAGCAAGTAATGCTACTGTCTCAAAAACTAGCTAACTTTTCAAAAGGTGATGCCGATGTTTTGAGAAAAGCTATGGGTAAAAAGCAAATGGCAACGCTACAAAAAATGAAGCCTAAATTTCTAGATGCTGGAGAAGGAAATGGTCACGACCGTACGGTATTAGAAAAAGTATGGAAAGACTGGGAAGCCTTTGCATCTTATGCCTTTAATAAATCTCACTCTACCTGTTATGCATGGATAGCCTATCAAACAGCTTATTTAAAAGCAAACTATGGAGCAGAGTTTATGGCAGCAACCTTGTCTAACAACATGAACCAGATCAAGGATGTGACTAAATTTATGGATGAGTGTCGCCGCATGGGACTTGATGTATTAGGTCCAGATGTAAATGAATCTAACTATAAATTTACGGTAAACCCTAAAGGAGCGATACGTTTTGGTATGGGAGCTGTAAAAGGTTTAGGCCATGGTGCGGTAATGACTATTATTGAAAATAGAAAAGATGGTCATTATAAGAGCATCTTTGATATGGCAAAGCGTATAGACTTGCGTGCTGCAAATAAAAAATCTTTTGAAGCACTAGCTTTAAGCGGTGGTTTTGACGGATTAGGTGGAGAGAATCGTGCGCAATTTTTCCACGAATTTGATAACGGACAGATATTCTTAGAACAAGTAGTTAAGTATGCACAGAAGTTTCAAGAAAATGAGAACAGTGCTCAAGTAAGCCTTTTTGGTGAGGCCAGCGATGTGCAAATTCCAGAGCCACAATTACCTGTTTGTGAAGATTGGGGAACGATGGAGAAATTGAAAAGAGAACGAGAAGTAGTAGGTATTTACATATCTGGTCATCCACTAGATGATTATAAACGAGAGATGAAATTCTTTTGTAATGCAAACCTCGCTGCTATGAAAGATCTCACACCTCTGGTAAATAGAGAGCTTACATTTTGTGGGGTGATATCTGAGGCACGACACATGATGAGTAAAGCAAATAAACCTTGGGGTATTTTTACCATGGAGGATTATGACGAGTCCTTTGAATTCAGAATGTTCGGTGAGGATTATTTAAAATTCAGACACTTTTTAGTGCCTAATAGTTTCTTACATGCCAAGGTTAAAATACAACAAGGCTGGATAGATAAGAATACTGGTAAGCCGCGAGATCCACGTATTTTATTTGTTCAGATGGCACAGTTACAAGATGTCATGGCGCAAGCTGCAAAGAAACTTACTATAGAATTTCATGTAAGTGAAATACTAGAAGAACGCATTGCTCTATTAAAAGACGCACTAGATAAACATCAAGGAGATCATAGACTGCTCTTTAATTTAAAAGATCATGAAGAAAAGATCTCTATAGATATGTCTGCTAGATTACAAAAGGTAAACGTCAGTGCAGAGCTGTTGCAACTGCTAGATGATAACGACATAACTTATGGGGTGAATTGATTTATTCCTGATATGATATTTCACCTATTATATAGTCAGCATTAATAAGTGAAATATCAATATAAGTAACTACAATACCAGACTAGTGTGTATGGCGTTAGTTTTGTTTAAATTTGTATATAATTATTAAAGAAAAATATCATGGCACTAGAAATAACAGATGCAAACTTTGAAGAAACAGTATTAAAAAGTGAAAAGCCAGTATTGGTTGACTTTTGGGCAGCGTGGTGTGGACCATGTCGTATGGTAGGACCTATCATCGACGAGGTTTCTTCTGAGTATGCTGATAAAGCTGTAGTAGGTAAAATGGACGTAGATGCAAATCAAGAATTTGCTGCTAAATATGGTGTACGTAACATCCCTACAGTATTAGTTTTTCAAAACGGTGAAGTAGTAGGTCGTCAGGTAGGAGTTGCTCCTAAAGATGCTTATACAGACGCTTTAGACTCTCTTTTGAACTAGTATTCAAAATATAAAATAGATAAGCCTGCTCATTTTGAGCAGGCTTTTTTTTGCTCTTTTCTTAATAAAATAGATGATCATGATCTTGTTTAAAGTTTAACCATTTTAGGTTCAACTTTAATATAACCCTAATACTTTTCTAGAGTATTTGGGCTAACTTGAAAATAAAATTAATTATTATGAGCAAGACTATATTGTTGAAAAACAGACCGCAAGGAACACCACAAAACAGTAATTTTGAATTCATAGAAGAAGAAAAGCCGTCGCCTAAAGATGGTGAGGTTTTATTAAGAACTAAATACGTGTCAGTAGATCCTTATCTACGTGGACGTATGCGAGATGAAAAATCTTATATAGAGCCTTTTGAAATAGGTGCTCCCATAGCATCTGCAATTGTGGCTGAGGTTGTACAAAGTAACAATGACCGATTTGAAAAAGGAGATTTTCTAACAGGATCATTAGAATGGAAAGAATATCAAACTAGTACTGCAGAGAATTTACGTAAAGTAAGTAGTGATGAAAATTCATTAAGTGCCAATCTAGGAATTCTAGGTATGACTGGACTTACCGCATACTTTGGACTAGATAGAATAGGAGAGCCTAAAGAAGGAGAGACTTTACTAGTCTCTGGTGCAGCAGGTGCCGTAGGATCTGTAGTGGGACAAATAGGTAAATTAAAAGGGCTTAAAGTTATAGGTATCGCTGGGTCTGATGAAAAAGTGGAGTTACTTAAGAGTAAATTCGGTTTTGATGCAGCTATTAATTATAATAAAACAGAAGACCTAGCTGCTGCGATTAAAGAGCACGCGCCAGATGGTATAGATATTTATTTTGATAACGTGGGTAGCTACACGCTAGATGCAGCTATGAAAAACATAAACCGCTTAGGTCGTGTTATAAACTGTGGTGCGATCTCTTTATATAATGAGACTGAAAAGCCTACTGGGCCTAGATTAGAAACTACTATTGTAAAACAAAGCGTGAAAATGCAAGGTTTTATAGTTAGTAATTATCAAGAGCATTTTCCAGAAGGTGTAAAGCAATTATCGCAATGGTTAAATGATGGGAAACTGGTAAAGGAAGAGACCGTTGTAGAAGGTTTTGACTCCATTCCACAGGCATTTATTGATTTATTTGAAGGGAAAAATAAAGGTAAAATGGTGGTTAAAATCTATTAATAACGTTTTTAGCACGATACTTTTTTAAGATTCGCTTTCGCGAAAGCGGAACAAATTTAAACCCCATAAATAAAACAAGCATGATCGTCAATTAAGATGGTCATGCTTTTCTTATCTTCACACTATGGATGTACAAAAGGAACTCAATAAAACTACTGGCTTTAAAAACCTGCAATTACTGGCTAGTCAGGTAGTAGAAGGTTATATAAGTGGTATGCATAAATCTCCTTTTCATGGTTTTAGTGCAGAGTTTGCAGAACATAAAATTTACAATCCTGGTGAGAGTACACGTCATATAGACTGGAAGTTGTTTGCAAAAACAGATAAGCTTTACACAAAACGTTATGACGAAGAGACTAATTTGCGCTGTCATCTTATCGTAGATAACAGTCCTTCTATGCACTATCCACTGACTAAAAAACAGGAGATAGGCTCGCTTAATAAAATAGGTTTTACGGCGCTGGCAGCAGCAAGTGTTATGAACCTTCTTAAGAAGCAAAGAGACGCAGTAGGAATGAGTATTTATGCAAATGAGTATGAATATTATGCGCCAGAAAAAGGTAGCGAGAGACATCACAATATGCTTCTAGATCAACTGACTAGAATAAGTAGTGAGAAACCTAGCGGGCAAACTACAGATACTTACAAATATCTGCACGAGATAGCAGAGAATATAAAACGCAGATCGCTTATTTTTCTCTTTACTGACATGTTTCAAAGCGATAGACATGAAAACGAACTCTTTGAAGCGCTTAGGCATTTAAAATATAACAAACATGATGTGGTACTTTTTCATACCTATGATAGTGCTACAGAGGTCAACTTTGATTTTTCTAACAAGCCCACACGATATACAGATGTAGAAACAGGAGAGCATATCAATCTGTATGCAGATAATGTTAGAGAAGATTATCAAAAAGCGATAAAAGAATATTTTGAAAAACTAAGAGTACGTTGTGGACAAAATAGAATCAAATACATGCCGGTAGATATTCAACAAAACTTTGATGTGGTTATGACTACCTTTTTATTAGAACGACAACTTTTTAAATAAAATAAAAGCCTGACTTTTTTTAAAATCAGGCGTTATTATTTATGCTTATTTTAATGATGAATACTAGTTATCATCTGTCTTTACTTTTTCTATTTCACCGTTCTCATCATATTTGATTTTAGCTTCAGAACCGTCTTCATTTTCGATTTTTACTTTATCATCTTTTACTTCTACCTTATCACCGTTTTCGATCATCTCGTTAGCGGTTTCTTCAATAGTTTTTTCTTCCCTACAGCTTCCAAGTGCCACTGTAGTCAATAATAAAAGAGCTGATGTTTTAAGGATGTTTTTCATGATGAATTATTTCTAGTTAAGATACTATAATCTTAAGGTCCACATCATAAAATCCTTATAAAATAAAAGCCTGTCAGGGACAGGCTTTACGTAACCAATTGAATTATGAAAAGAGTAAAGGGTTACTGCAAAGTAATTATTTAAAAGATTTAGGGAATCTAATAAACATCTCTCTTTGGTAAAGCAAAAGTAAACTTCACTTTAATAATAACTTAAACCTCTTTTTACAAATATCACTTATCTTTAAAAAGTAGAAAAACAGGTTGAATTACATTTTTATTATTTTTTCTATTTGTGTTTGATCTGCGGTTGTGATTTTTATAAAGTAAATACCTTGCTTTAAATCACTGACATTATAGATGTTTCTAGCACCTTTAAAAGTAGTAGTAAGCTGACCAGAGGTATTATAAATCTGTACTAATTGAGCTTCTTGAGATAGTTTAAAAGTACTTGCTGTTGGGTTAGGGTATAACCTTATAAGATCTTGAGAAAGAAATGAATCTTCATTACTTAAAGGATCTTGTAATAGCTGTGTTGTAAAAAGTTTGTATTCTCCAGGTTGTAAATTAATCATGGCTGTTGTATTAGTAATGTTTACTGCTGTATTATTACCGAAGTAGTCATACCATGTACCAGTTTGAGAGAAATTAGGATTTACGTTTTGAGCTGTTATACCAAAGTTAGCTACAACAACAGCATCAAATTGAGTGCCGTTAAGATTGATTCTCTTTACTACTCCAGATACATCCAGATCGTTATTAACAGAGTTAAATGTATCTGGATAAAGGGTCTTAAAGTTAATCATAGTGGCGGTTACATTATAAAGAGCCATACGGTTTGCGTCTGTATCATAACCTAGTGTCCATGGAATAGGCTTACGTCCTGTACGCCCATTAAGGTCTATGTCTTGTTCATAACCTAGTTCTCCAAATTGCCATAACATCTTAGGGCCTGGGATACTATATAACATGGCTGCGATAGCTTCTTGTCTTTCTAGAGCAATAGGTAAAGTTCTTACATCGTGGGATGAGTTTGCATTATTACCGAATTGTAGGTTTTTGTACATTAAGCGCTGTTCGTCATGACTTTCTGCATAGGCAACTAGATGTTGATCATTGAAATTACGTGAGCCAAAATAAGAACCACTAATATCTGCATTACTACCATAACCCATAGAATTCTGGTTGTACTGATCTGTCATTTTTCCCCAAAGCATGAATCCAGCATTTGCAAGAGCAGTTTCTTCACTATTATCTGCTAGGTGTTCTAGTATCATGTAAATATCGTTACCGTTTGCATTCCATATGGTATTGCGGTAATCATTGAGAATGTCTACCCTAGACTGATCATAAGCATTCCATGCGCTTACATTTCCTAGAGTATTATTTTGAGTAAACCCTTTTGATAAGTCAAATCTGAAACCATCTATTTTATACTCGTCTATAAGAAACTGAAGAGTTTGCTTTACATAATCACGAGTAAAAGTACTCTCGTGATTCATGTCATAACCTACATTAAAATCATGACGCGCCGTAGGATTCATGTAAGGATTATTTACCGCTGGTCTAAAGTTAGCATCATCCCACCACATTTGACATAACGGACTTTGACTAAAAGCATGGTTATACACTACATCTATTATGATAGCAATTCCTTTTGAATGACATAAATCTACCAGTTCTTTAAACTTATCTGTAGTACCATATGTTTTATCTAGAGCACCGTGAAATTTAGGATTATAACCCCAGCTGTCTGCTCCTTCAAACTCATTGATAGGCATTAATTCTATAGCATTAATTCCCAGTGTTTCTAGATAATCTATACGATCAATTACTTGCTGGTAACTGTCCTGTTCAGAAAAATCTCTTACTAGTAACTCATAGATAACTAAATTCTTTTTATCTGGTTTTGAGAAGTTAGTTACATTCCAGTTATAAGGTGTTTTTTGATAGGTGTAAAGAGTAATATCTCCTGTAGTCTGGTTAGTAGGATAAGCTGGTAGGTTAGGATAATTTCCTGCCACGATAAATTGATCGCTGCCAGGGTCTAGAATAAGCTGGCTGTATGGGTCTGCTATTTTAATATCAAAATCTATTAAATATTGATACATAAACGCTGTGTTTGCGGTAAAAGCTGTAGCTGGTATGGTAACCCAAAAATAATCACCATCCTTATTCATTTGGTATGTCGTATCTAGATTCCAGTTGCTGAAACTACCTAATAGTATCACATCGTCTTTAAGTGGTGCGGCAAGTAAGAAGGTAACGCTACCATCTGCATTTTCATTAACTCCGTTTCTTAAACCAGCAGGACGTATTAGATTTTGTGTCGTACCAGGTACAAAAACACTAACAGTATCGCTAGAAGAGTCTGTACCGCTAGACGCAGTTATAGTAATGTCATAAGAACCTGATGTGTTAAATGTGTATGGATTACTTATAGTACTAGCTGTAGTGGTCGCTATACTAGTCGAGTTGACACTTAAATCTAAAGTTGCACTTTGAGAACTATCACCTGTTATGGTAATAGTCTGGTTGAGGTTAAATACAGCACCATCTTGTGGAAAGGTGATCGATGTATTTAATCCTGGAGGAAAAACATTTAGATATATATCTGGAGAGGTTTGTGCTGTTGCCGCTGCATTTCTAACGACTAGCGATATTTCTGAAACGACATCACCTGGTGTTACACTGTAAAATTGATTTATGCTTGTACCTAAATCTAGTGTGTAAATATTACCAGTACCGCTGTAGGTAAACTGTGGTGCGCCATTATTATCATTAAAAGTGGGTACTATAATGTTTTGCCATTGTTGCCCATTTATGGTTACACCTGTATAGGCGTATAGGGTTCCGGTTTCGTTTTCTAATGCTGTACCAGTAGCATCAAAGGTTAATATGACTTGATCTGTTTGAGTAGGTGTTGATGGAGTTGTTGTTACTTGCGCTTTCGCGAAAGCGAAACAAATAAAGGCCATCAAAGCCAGAGTATAGTTTTTCATAGCTTGAGTTTTAAGCAAAAAAAAGGCTGCGAACAGCCTTTTAATTTAAGATGAGTTTTATTTATTCTTGTGGGATAAGAAGGAAACTACCGTCTAGATCATTAAAGAAAATGTCATAAGTACCACCTTTTGCAACGATATTAGGATCGTTATTGTTAGTACCTTGTCCAGCATATGGAGATACATTATCACCCCAACTATCTGTCCAGTCATCGTTTGCTCTTATCTTTAATTCTCCAGCGATTAATACAATATCGCGACCTACCCACTGGTGTGGATCAAAAGAAGATTGTGTTAAATCTAGATCTGGTCCATTCCATCCATTAGGAGTAGACGGGCCTATAAGACCTATACTTGTGTATATAGTTGCTGTTGCAGCAGTAGTATTAGCTACCATACTGAAACTAGAAGTACCTTCTGAAGCATTAGTAACACCAGTAATGTCTATGGTAAAGTCGTAATATCCTGCAGTAGGAGCAACAAATGAAGCAGGATCGCTACCAGCGCCATCATTAACACCTACAGCACCATTTCTCTCACCATATTGTGGTTGCCACATTCCTAGAGTAGAAAGAATTTTAAATTCATCAGCATTAAAGAAACCTGTGTAATAATGCTTGTTTACGTCTGTTACATCTACAAAAAGAGCAGGATTAGTCGCTCCATTACCATCTCCATTATTCCATCCAGGCTCTGTAGCAGCACCTACAAAATATAAGGGGCTAAAAGGGTAAGCTTCAAAAGCAGTGATTACTGCAGTTACTTCATTAGAAAAAATAGGATCTACCGCAGTTGCTGCTGTAGTTGCTTTTACTCTTAATTTAAAGTTAGTTGCTACACCAGGTTCTGCGCCTAAAGAAAGAGCGGCATCGTTAAGTGCATTGTAAGTTACTGCCGTATTAGTTCCATTATTAGATCCTAATACTGCTGGTGCACTATAATCGCCAGTGTCTAGATCCATTTCTAATTGGTAATCTATCTGTACAGGTGTTTCTAATGAAACTCTGTTCCAAGAAAAGCGTTCTGCAAGATCTGGTCCATTAGTTTCGGTAACTTCAAAAGTATTTACGTCTGGTGATAAGGTAATCTCTCCAGATGTATTGGTATTAAGTGAAAATTCTTCACTGTCTGTATCATCACAAGAATTAAAACCTGCAATAGCTAAAAACGACAGCATTAATATAGAAAACTTTTTCATTTTTAAATTATTTATAAGATTAGTAACCAGTGTTTTGTGGTTGTAGATTTGGGTTTAAGTTTAATTCTTGTGCAGGAATAGGAAGTATATTTCTAAATGCAGGTGTGGTCGTACCAGCTCTTACATTTCCTTTCCATGCCCAAACTTTTGAAGTAGTGAACTGTCCGAATCTTACTAGATCCTGACGTCTATGTGCTTCCCAGTGTAATTCTCTAGCTCTCTCCTCTAGTAAGTAATCAAGATCTATTTCACCAACAGTAATGTTTCCGCTAGTGTTTCCATAAGCTCTTTCTCTTATTTGATTCAAATAACCTTGAGCTGTTGTTAAATCACCACCAGATCCACCTCTTACTACGGCTTCTGCATACATAAGATAAGCATCTGATATACGGAAAATAGGGAAGTCTATGTCTACAAAGTCACCTACTGTATCACTACCTGCACTACCATCAACATTTACATTCTTGAATTTTTGAATGGCAAAACCATCTTTAAACTGACCTACATCATTGATTTCTTTTGTTTGCTCGTCAGTAAAGAATGTTTCTCTTGAATCTGCAGAGTTTTCTTCTCCTGGGAAAAGCTCTACAAACTGTTCTGTAGTTCTTATTCCACCCCAACCACCGTTGATACCGAATTCTGATGGATCCATGTTACCACCTACTGGAGCATGAGTTAAGTAAGTAGTACCACCAAATGTTTGCGTATTTAAACCGTCAAAGTTAATCGTCCATATAAAACCATCTTCAGCTCCATTGCGATCGTTATCTGCCTGAAAACTGTATGCATATGGTACATTAGGAACACTGTAACCTGCACTGATTACTTTGTTTAATTGAGTGATAGCATCTGTATATCTAGATGTTCCTGTGTAAACCTCAGCGTTCATATAAATTTTTGAAAGCACCATCCATAGTGCTCCTTTATCAGCACGACCGTATTCATTCATACGAGCTTCTACCATATCGTCCTCGATAGCTAGTAATTCAGATTCTATAAATTCAAATAGCTCTATTCTAGATTTTGCAAGTGGTAAAACTGCTGGATCTGAATTCTCATCGGTAAAAGGCATTTTACCAAAAAGGTCCATACCATGATAATAAGAATAAGCTCTTAAGAATCTAGCTTCTGCACGATAGTTTGCAACATCTGCTCTTACATCTGCAGGGATGTTGTATTCGTCTAGTTTTGCATCAGTACTTAGAGATAAGAATTCATTACATACTGCTATTTGATAATTAACACGAGAGAACATGGCATTTATAAATTCATTACCGTCTGTCCATACATGACCGTGTAAATCTTTTATAGTACCGTCATTCCAGGCTATAATAGCCTCGTCAGTGGTAAGTTCTTGCATGTTCCAGTATAATCTCAGGTAGTTAGAAAAACCACCGTCTATACCAGAGATGTCTGCATTACCATCTCCACCAGACTGTCCACCTAGAGCAAGACCAGCATATGCCTTTGCAATAATACCACGATAGGTTGCAGGATCTTGAAATAACTCAGCTTCTGTAACTCGGTTATCTCTTGGTTCTACAGTAAGGGCATCCTCACATGCAGTAAAAACAAGCATTCCAAGGAACAAAAAGATAATTGATTTGTACATTTTCATAGTGTTGCTTTTTAAAATTTAAATCCTAATCCAAAGATTAGACCTCTATTACGAGGGAATAGGTTATTATCGATACCACCAAATACTTCTGGATCAGTACCATCATAATCAGTGATAGTTAATAAGTTAGTTCCTGTAATAGAAGCTCTTATATCTACGTTTTCACCTGGGAAATTATACCCTAACGATACATTATCTAATTTGATAAAGTCAGCTTTTTGTATATAATAGTCAGACTGTAGTCTTTGTTGAGAAAAATTAGTATTTAAAATATCTACAGTTGAATTTACATATATAGGAGTTTGTGTGTTAGTAGGGAAGATACTTCCATAACTAGCAGAATTAGAGTCTACGTTATTATAGTTGTAACCACCAGCAGCACCTCTAAATGTGAAGCTAAAATCAAGATTCTTATAATTAAAATTAGAAGTTAAACCGAAGTAAACATCGTGATTTGCTTTTTTGTACCTTACTCTATCTGCGTCATTAATGATGTTATCACCATTAGTATCTACATACACACCATCTAATGGGTTACCATCCTGATCATATACCTGACGGAAAACATGAAAAGAGGTAGGGTCAGATCCTACAGCCCATTCTTGAATCGTATTTCCTGTACCACCAGATATTCCTCCTACAGGAACAGGTGCGTTATCTGCACCAGCTAGGTCTGTAATTTCTATTTCTTGAACAGTCGCATTTGCAGACAGTGTCCAGTTCATATTTTCTGTTTGAATTATTTTTCCTGAAATACTAGTTTCAATACCTCTACTCAAGGTAGAACCTGCATTTTGAAAACTACCATTTTCCAATCCACCTGCTGGAAGTGGACCGAATAATAATAAATCTTTAGTCTCTCTATAAAAACCATCTACACTACCAGTAATACGGTCATCAAAAAATCCTATGTCGATACCAGCATTCCATTGGTCTGTAGTTTCCCATTTAAGATCTATGGATCCTTCTGGACGTATAGTAGTTACAAATTGATCACCGAATTGTACAGCAGCTTGTGGCTGTCCAGGAGTGAAGACAGATAAGTATGCAAATGACGCGTCTATATCTTGCTGTCCTGTCTGACCGAAACCACCACGTAGTTTTAACTGTGATAAGAATCCACTGTTTTGTACAAAGTCAGTGTTGGTAAGTTTTATAGCAGCACTTGCTCCATAGAAGTTAGCCCATCTATTTTCTTCAGAAAATCTTGAACTACCATTGCGAGATGCACTAGCAGATAAAACCACTAAATCTTTAATATCAAAAGAAGCTCTTGCAAATGCAGTTACTAATGCAGAGTCATCTATAGCAATAGGATTTTCTTGAAGTTCGTTGTTTACTGTAGAACGACTTGTGCTTTGACGTGTGAAATCTTGAAAACTACCTCCTAGAGTAAGATCCATGTCAGTGTCTAGAGATTCTAAAGTTCTTTTGTATTCAAAACGACCATCTAATAATTGGTTTCTTCTGAATCCTTCACCAAAGCTTCTGTTGTTTCCACGAGCCCCAGCACCAGAGTTAAAATCTCTAATCGTGTACTCATCAAACTCATTATAATCGATACCAGCGTTACCAGTAAATTTTAAACCAGGCACTTGTCTTATATTATAGGCAGCGTTAAGATTTAATCTCGCTTGCTTGTTATCGAGTTGAGAATCTAAACTATTTAACAATCCTAGTGGATTACGAGGTGCATTACCTT
Source organism: Nonlabens sp. Asnod2-A12 (assembly GCF_045063745.1). Classification (NCBI taxonomy): domain Bacteria; kingdom Pseudomonadati; phylum Bacteroidota; class Flavobacteriia; order Flavobacteriales; family Flavobacteriaceae; genus Nonlabens; species Nonlabens sp. Asnod2-A12. The sequence continues at coordinate 2,630,164 of NZ_JBEFOB010000003.1, forward strand.
CTGGTCCAGTCGAGTTAGTGTACTCGAAGAAACCGCCGAATTCTCCTGTATTATTAAATATAGATTGTGTAGGATCAAAAACAACTGCTGCCCCTACAGCACCTTCATCTGCTCTTCTTAATTCTTCTTGAGCTAGTTGAGAAGTAAAGTTTAATTTTAAATCTCCTTTTAAGAAGTTTTGTCTTACGTTAAGACCCAAAGTAGCTCTTTCATAACCAGATCTTAATAAGGTACCATTCTCGTTAGTGTACCCTAAAGATGCTCTAATAGAAGTTGCTTCATATCCTTTTTCTACGGTAAGATTATGAATAGCTCTTGTTCCGTTTTGATAAATTTCATTTTGCCAGTCTGTATTAGCATCTCCTAATACTGCAGGGTCTCTACCTTGATCAACAACTAGTTGTCTAAATTCATCTGCATTTAATACATGAGCATAATCTTGAACTTGATTTACAGCAAACTGTACATCATACCCTATTTTGAGATCACTATTAAGTTTAGCTTTTTTAGTCGTAATTAAAACAACACCGTTAGATGCACGGTTACCATAAATAGCAGTAGCACTGGCATCTTTAAGAATAGTAAAGGATTCAATGTCTGCTGGGTTAATAGTATTTAGACTAGCGTTGCGTTGATCTAGTGGTACACCATCTACTACATAAAGAGCATCTTGATTACCACCTAGTGTAGAACCTGGACGTACTCTAATAACAGGTCCATCACCTGGGCGACCAGAAGCAGCTGTAACTTGTACACCGGCTACTTTACCAGATATTAACTGACCTGGTGAGGTGATCGCACCTTTGTTAAATTCTTCTGCTTTTACAGTGGTTTGTGCTGCGGTAACGTTTGCTTTTTTAGTGCTACCATATCCTATAAGGACGATGGTGTCTAATTCTGATGGGTTCTCTGCTAGTGTTATGTTGATAGAAGTCTGTCCATTTAAAGGAATCTCTTGTGTCATATAACCTATAAAAGAAAATACGATTACGGCATCACTAGGTACATTATTTAAAGTGTACTTTCCATCAAAGTCTGTCGATGTACCATTTGATGTGCCTTTTACAGATACAGTTGCTCCTAAGGCTGGTAGGCCGTTAGATTCCAGTACTGTACCAGTAATGACACTTTGCGCAAATGCAAAAAATGGTAGTAAAATTAACAGTAAAACTGTTTGTAATTTCTGATTCATTTTTCTGATTTAGTTAAAAATTAATGATGTCTTCTTCTCACACGACGGCTAAATTATGTAAACTAAATGTTATGAAAACGTTTTCGTAACAACATTCTACGAAAACGTTTTCGGTAATCGTTATTATATATTTATAGTATCTTCACTTTCGCGAAAGCGAAACGGATAATAACTCCTAATCTAAGTTATCATGGCTCAAAAAATCACATTAAAAAAAATTTCTAAAGACTTAAATGTATCTGTATCAACAGTTTCAAAAGCTCTAAGAGATTCCCATGAGATAAGTGCAGAGACTAGGGATAGGATTAAAGATTATGCTAAGAAATTTAATTACAAACCTAATAGTATTGCGTTAAGCCTAAAGAATCAAAAAACTAAAAAAATAGGAATTATCATTCCAGAAATAGTGCATCATTTCTTTGCAACTGTTATTTCGGGAGTAGAGCGTGTGGCAAATCAAAAAGGTTATCAGGTCATCATTACCTTATCTGGTGAGAGCTTTGATAAAGAGGTAGTGAATATGGAAATGCTCGCTAATGGCAGTATAGACGGCTTTATTATGAGCCTTTCTAAGGAAACGATGGAGAAACAAGATTTTCACCATTTACGAGAAGTGACTAATCAGGGTATGCCTATTGTTATGTTCGACCGTGTGTGTAATGATATACCATGTGATAAGGTAATTATAGACGACGTTGCTGCAGGACATGAAGCTACTGAGTTTTTACTTAGAAAAGGAAGAAATAAGCTAGGTATTATAAGTACGGTAGACTATGTAAATGTAGGTAGATTACGTTCTCAAGGTTTTAAAGAAGCGTTGCAACAGCGCGGTTTTGAAGTAGAAGACCATCAGTTTTTAAAGATAGAAGATATTGATAAATGCGAGGGTGCGATAGAAGATTTTATATTAAAAAATGATTTTGACTCGCTAGTCGCGGTAAATGAATTGTTTGCAGTTACAGCTAGTAAAGCGTTACAAAAAGCAGGTAAGAAAATCCCTGAAGATGTTGCTATTGTAGCATTTACAGATGGTATGTTGTCTAAATATGCCAGTCCTACATTAACTACTATTGGACAAAAAGGTGAAGAAATGGGAGGTATTGCTGCTGCAAAATTGATAGAAAAATTAGAATCAAAGCATCATGAGAACGAAAGTTACGAAACCGTTATCGTAAAAACTTCTCTGGTAGAGAGAGAATCTACACCTTAATTATATAAATTTACAACCATGTTGAGAGGTAGACTTTTAACATAGAATCGAAACTTATCTTCTTCACACACAATAAGTTTTGATAAGTCATAAGGCTTGTCGTCATTAAAAAAAGATAACGATATGCAAAAACCTAAGTTAGGTTTCTGGGATATTTGGAACATGAGTTTTGGATTTCTCGGTATTCAGTTTGGTTTCGCCCTTCAAGGCGGATTCATGTCACGTATTTTTCAAACACTAGGAGCAGTAAAGGATGAAATCCCACTACTGTGGATAGCCGCACCATTAACAGGGCTGCTAGTACAACCCATTATAGGTTTTTTGAGTGATAAAACCTGGTCTTCTAGATTAGGTAGAAGAAGACCTTATTTTCTAGTAGGTGCTATTCTTAGCTCTATTGCTTTATTTTTTGTCCCATACTCATCTGCATTATGGATGGCAGCAGGTTTTTTATGGATACTAGATGCGTCCATTAATATTTCTATGGAACCATTTAGAGCGCTGGTTGCAGATAAGTTGCCAGATTCTCAACGTTCCTATGGTTTTGTAATGCAAACTCTTATAATAGGTATCGGTACATTTATCGCTAGTTCACTACCTGCATTAGTATCGATGTTAGGTGTCTCTGACGAGGCTCCTGCTGGAGTAATACCGCCATCTGTTAAAGTTGCATTTGCAATAGGAGCTTTTGTTTTTTTAATAACGATTTTATGGACGGTTTTTAAAACAAAAGAATACTCGCCACAAGAGATGGAAAAGTACAATGGTGAGATAGAAGATGATGACACAGGGATGATGGAAAGTATTTCAAAATCTTATTCTCTCATACCACCTACCATGATTAAACTAGGTGTGGTACAGTTCTTCTCATGGTTTGCCTTTTTTACTATGTGGAGCCTAGCAACACCAGCATTAACAGAGTCCGTTTTTGAAGCACCAGCACCTATTGCTAGTATGTTTGACATGTCAGACGCCATGCAGTCGGCTGCATTTGATACACAAAATACCGCATATCAAAAAGCGGCAAATAGCGTGGGTGGTTATATGGGGATTTATGGACTTTCTTCTATGGTATTTGCTTTACTACTTACCTTATATACTTCTCGTAGAAGAATTAATAGAAAATATGTTCACATGACATGTCTTATGGCTGGTGGATTAGGATTTTTAATGATGAATTATATCACAGACCCTGCAATGTTAATTTTATCGTTCACATTAATAGGTGTCGCATGGGGTAGTATTTTATCCATGCCCTATGCGATGTTGTCTAGTAGTGTTAATCCTAAACAGATGGGATTAATGATGGGTATCTTTAATATGTTTATTGTAATTCCTCAAATCATAGCCGCTTTAGGAGGTGTTAATTGGACCTCTAGTTTATTAGGAGATGGCGCCATTCATGCTATGACAGTTGCTGGTATAGCACTAGTTCTAGCAGGTCTTAGTAATTTCTTAATAACTGATAAAAAAGCTATCACCTACCAAATTCAAGAATCAGATGATTAAAAAAGCATTCATATTTGACCTAGATGGTGTAATTGTAGACACTGCAAAGTTTCACTTTATCGCATGGCAACGTCTTGCGGCATCTCTAGATATCATTTTTACAGAAGAAGAAAACGAACAACTCAAAGGGGTTTCTAGAGTAAACTCCTTAAAGAAAATTCTAGAATGGGGAAATAAAGAAATCTCTCCAGATGTTTTTCAAGCAAAAATGGATCAGAAAAACACGGAATATCTAGACCTTATAAGAACCTTAGATACTTCAGACATAATGCCTGGTGTGCATGATTTTCTTTTAGAATTAAAGAAACAAGATCAGCCCATAGCTTTAGGTAGTGCGAGTAAAAATGCCCGACCTATTTTAAAGAAATTAGGTATCTATGACCTATTTGAGGTAATAGTAGACGGAACAAATGTTACTAAGGCAAAACCAGATCCAGAGGTCTTTTTAAGCGCTTGCAATCAATTAGGCTATGCAGCACAAGAAAGTATTGTTTTTGAGGACAGTGTTGCAGGAGTACAGGCAGCAAATACTGCAAGAATGATATCCATTGGATTAGGAGAAAAATCCATATTGAATGAGGCAGACGAAGTCTTTGCACGCTTTACCGACATGCCACAAGATTATATCAACACATTATTAAGTAAGAAAAAATGAATCAAGAATATATCATACCAAACGCGTGGTCTATAATTGAAGAAGGATGGAAGCCGTCTCAAGTAGAATCTAGTGAAAGCCTTTTTTCCATCGGTAACGGTGCAATGGGGCAACGAGCAAATTTTGAAGAAAAATATACAGGCGCTACTTTTCAAGGTAGTTATGTCGCAGGAGTTTATTATCCAGATAAAACCAGAGTAGGCTGGTGGAAAAATGGATATCCAGAATATTTTTCTAAAGTATTAAACGCACCTAACTTTATAGGTATAGACGTTTTTATAGATGGAGAAGAATTAGACCTAGCTACAGTTCAAGAAGTGACAGATTACCGTCGCGAATTGAACATGAAAGAAGGATGGTACGAGCGTTCCTTTACAGCACACCTGTCTCAAGAAAAAGCGATAAATGTAGTTGCAAGAAGGTTCATGAGTCTAGAAATAGATGAATTAGCGGTAATTAACTATCAAGTAACTGCTGTAAAAGGAGCTATTAGAATCTCTTTCCAACCTTATATAGATGCGGGAATAACTAATGAAGATACTAACTGGGACGACGCGTTCTGGGAAGTAGAAGAACTAGTTTCAGAAGAGCATCAGGCACTCGTGTTAAGTCGTACTAATAAGACTAATTTCTATGTAGGTACCTTCATGCAGTCAGAGTTGATTAAGAATGGAGAGCATGTCCAGTATGCAGAGCATTTTGATAAAAATGATACCATCATACGTCATAAGGCAGCTTGTGATATCGCTCAAGGCGAAAGCGTAACTCTAAGAAAGTATGCCGGTTATACTTCTAGCCTTAATCATGAGCATTTTGAACTTTTTCCTGCTGCAAAATCAGTTTTACAGAAAGCAACAGAGCTAGGTTATGAAAGTTTGCTTAAATTGCAGGCAGATTCATGGGCGCAAATTTGGGCCATGGCAGATATTACTATAGACGGTGATCTCAAAGCACAGCAAGGGATACGTTTTAATATCTTCCAGTTGAATCAAACATACTTAGGTAAGGATTCTCGTCTTAACATAGGTCCTAAAGGATTTACAGGAGAGAAATATGGAGGTTCTACCTATTGGGATACAGAGGCTTATTGTATTCCATTCTACATGGCTACCAAAGATCAACAGGTAGCACGTAATTTATTAAGATATAGATATGAGCAGCTAGACAAGGCCGTTGAAAATGCTGGGAAACTAGGATTTTCTTCTGGAGCTGCTCTATATCCTATGGTTACCATGAATGGAGAAGAATCTCACAACGAGTGGGAAATCACCTTTGAAGAAATACACCGCAACGGTGCGATGGTTTTTGCCATTTATAACTACGTTAGATATACAGGAGATTACAGCTACATTCCAGAAATGGGACTTGAAGTGATGATTGCGATTGCCAAATTCTGGCATCAACGTGCGACCTTTTCACAGCGTGCAAATAAATACATGATCCTAGGTGTAACCGGTCCTAACGAGTATGAGAATAACGTTAATAACAATTGGTATACGAACTACCTAGCAAAATGGTGTATCAACTATACTGTTGATAATATCAATAAAGTAAAAGACGGTCATAAGTCAGATTACGATAGAATTATTGCAAAAACTAATCTTACAGATAGCGAGATCACCGCATGGCTGGACGTTGCAAATAATATGTACGAGCCATTTGATGAAGAACTAGGCATTTATTTACAACAAGATGGATTCTTAGATAAGGAAATCATTTCAGTAAATGATCTCTCTCCAGTTTACAGACCTATCAACCAGAAATGGTCTTGGGACCGTATTCTAAGAAGTTGTTACATTAAACAAGCAGACGTACTTCAAGGTTTCTATTTCTTTGAAGATCATTTTACAAAAGAACAATTAGAAAAGCATTTTGACTTTTACGAGCCGTTAACGGTTCATGAAAGCTCACTTTCTCCATGTGTTCACAGTATACAGGCAGCAAAGTTAGACCGCATGGATCAGGCTTATGAGTTTTATTTAAGAACATCAAGACTAGATCTAGACGACTATAATAAAGAAGTTGAAGAAGGTTGCCACATTACGAGTATGGCAGGAACATGGATGAGTATTGTAGAAGGTTTTGGTGGTTTAAAAATCATTGATAATAAGCCTAGTTTTACAACCAAACTTCCCGAACAATGGAATGGTTTCAGTTTTAAAATCAACTTTAGAAATCAGATTCTCGACGTACAAGTAACTAAAACTGGTGCACAAGTAACCCTAGAAGGTAAACATGCCCAAGAAATTATACTTAATGACGAGCACATTACTTTACAGCCTCAAATGGTAAATGCCTAGGCTATGAAGCTCGTATGCTAATAAAAAAACCATCAAATCTCACAGGTTTTCAAAATCTGTGAGGTAAGTTATATAGAGTTATTAGTTTTAAGTTTTCCCTTGAGGGAAATGATCGCAGGACAAAGGGTGTTTGCGCATGAGTGAAAACATATTGATAAATTACCGCCAAACCTTTAGGATTTGAATAAGATAATAATCGCGAGCAAAGCGATTCCATGAAAACTTTCCCCTTTGGGGAAATGCCGCAGGCAATGGGGCTAGCGATGCAATAAATAATAAATAAAGTGAAATGAAAAAACTACTAATCCTACTCATCGCAATTCTTATTATAAGTTGCGATAATAACGATAAAGAAAAAATTACACTTGACACGAGAGCTAGTGTTATAGAGGTGATGACAACGCCTATTTATAAAAATGTAGGAAGTAATAAATTTTTAATTTCCGATTACGTTTTAGATGTTGAATCTATTGATAGTATCACTTTAGGAAAAGGATGTTATAAAAAAGATTTAGGTAGTAACAATGATATTAAAATTCCTGGAAAACTAGACGACTCCTATTATTTTGGACTGAATGACAAAGCTCCTTTCGTTACTAATATTACTTTATGGATCGATGGAATTAGGAACGATATTCCAGTTTATAAAACTCCACAAGGTCAGTTTTCATTGCCTTACGTTAATAGAACTAAGAATAAACCTAAGAAAGTTCAAATTAAAGGAAGCTTTACAAATTGGGCAACCATAGATTTAGAAGATAACAATGGTGTCTGGATACATACGGCTGCACTTCCAGCTGGGAAACATCAATATATTTTTGTTTTGGATGGTGTCGAAGAAAAGTTGACTGAAAACGACGAGATGGTCATTAGTAATAATCAAGGAGGCTTTAATCGTTATATTGATAATTCTTTGTCAACAAATACAAAGCTATCCTACGATAAAATCCTTGACAAAGGATTCACTTTTAAAACATCGGGAAGTTTAGAAAACGTAGTTGTTCTGTACGAAAACCAACTCGTAGAAGCTGTAAAAAGCAAAAATGATAATACCTACACGGTAAACCTACCAGAAAAAGATTTTTCAAATCGCATTTCAAAAACACAACTCGTTAGAGTTTTTGCTAGTGATAAAAATGGTCGTACTAACGATTTATTGATTCCGGTACAAAATGGTCAGGTGGTAGAAGACCCATCGCAACTTGCTAGAAATGATTTTCATAATCAGGTGTTGTACTTTATGATGGTAGATCGTTTTCTTGATGGAGATAAAAGCAATACAAAACCTGTGAACGATCCAGAAATTTTACCCAAAGCAAATTATATGGGTGGTGATCTAGCAGGTGTTTTGGCAAAGATAAAAGACGGTTATTTTGAAGAATTAGGAATCAACACGGTATGGTTGTCGCCTATTACTCAAAATCCAGAAGGTGCTTATGGCTTGTGGCCAGAGCCTAAAACTAAATTTAGCGGTTATCATGGTTACTGGCCTATTTCTAATACTAAAGTAGATTACAGATTTGGCGATGAGAAGGTCTTAAAAGAAATCATTGAAGAGGCTCATAATCGCGATATGAACGTGATTCTAGATTATGTAGCAAACCACGTTCATGAAGAACATCCTTTATACAAGGAACATCCAGAATGGGCTACAGACTTGTATCTAGAAGATGGAAGTTTAAATACAGAACGCTGGGACGACCATAGGTTAACGACTTGGTTTGATACCTTCTTGCCTACACTAGATTTTTCACAACCAGAAGTGGTAGAAAAAATGACCGATAGCGCATTGTACTGGGTTACCGAGTATAAACTAGACGGTTTCCGTCACGATGCGACGAAGCATGTGCCAGAAGAATACTGGAGAACACTGACTCAAAAAGTACGTGATAATACGGACAGACCTATTTACCAGATAGGAGAAACCTATGGTTCTTATGACCTGATAAGGAGTTACGTGAGCACAGGAATGCTAGACGCACAGTTTGATTTTAATCAATATGATGCTGCTGTATCCGCTTTTGCAGTAGCGGATGGAAGCTACTCAAACCTCACCGAAACCCTTAAAAAAGGTCTGGAATACTACGGTCACCATCATTTAATGGGTAATATATCAGGAAACCAAGATCGTGCAAGATTCATAAGCTATGCAAGTGGCGATGTGAAATTTGATGAAGACGCAAAGAAGGCCGGTTGGACTCGTGAAATAGTTATGAGTGATTCTACCGCATTTGATAGACTAGGTATGTTGCAGGCGTTTAACATGACCATGCCAGGTGTGCCGGTTATATACTATGGTGATGAGTACGGTTCTATAGGGGCAAACGACCCTGATAATCGCAGGATGATGAATTTTAATGGCCTTTCTAGTAGGCAGCAAAACTTACGTAAATTAGTTCAGGAATTAGTTCATCTACGTCGCAACTCTATGTCGTTACTTTATGGTACTACACAGGTTGTTATGGAAGAAAATGGCCTGTTGGGTATAGAACGTCATTACTTTAACGAGAGTACAAAGGTGTTTTTTAATGAGAATTCTTTGATTCTTAATGTGGGTTTAAATAATGCACGCTTTCGCGAAAGCGGAACAGCCATCAATGCCATTGTAACAGATAAGAATATTCAGATACCACCAGGTAACTTTGTGATTTTACAAATGAAAAATGATCAAAATAAAGATTTTAAATAAGATATAGAACTCCTACATTTGATACCTGAGCATAATATTAGGAAAACCAACTATTAATAAAGTACTAGCTTAATGAAAAAATATATTTTAGGATTACTTGCCATCACGGCATTATTTGCCTGTAAGGAAGAAGTGAAAGAAGAAACAGTTGTAGAAGAAGTTGAGGTTAAAAAATACTCACCTATACAGGATGAAGATCTAGAAAATGCCGTTATATATGAGGCAAACATAAGGCAGTATTCTCCAGAAGGTACTTTTAATGAGTTTACCAAGGACATTCCAGAACTTAAGGATCTAGGAGTTAAAGTAATATGGTTAATGCCTGTTTTTCCTATTTCAGAAAAGAATAGAAAGGCAACAGGTGATTTAATGGTTGAGGATATTAAAGACCCTAAAGAAAGAGAGAAATATCTAGGTAGTTACTATGCGGTAGCGGACTATGAAGAAGTGAATCCAGACCTAGGAACGCCTGATGATTTAAAGAATCTTATAAAAACAGCACATGATAATGGTATGTATGTGATCCTGGACTGGGTTGCAAACCATACAGGATGGGATAATAGATGGATTAAAGAATATCCAGACTTTTTCACCAAGGATAAAAATGGTAAAATGATGCATCCAGAAGGTACCGACTGGACAGACACTGCAGATCTTAATTATAGTAATAAAGATATGTGGACGTATATGACAAAAGCTATGGAGTCATGGATAGAAAGATATGACGTAGATGGTTTTAGATGTGATGTGGCTCATGAAGTGCCTACTGAATTTTGGAATTATGCGACTAAAGAATTAGAAGACCGCAAACCTTTATTTATGCTAGCAGAAAGTGAAAAGAAAGATCTTTTTAAAGAAGCATTTGATATGGGGTATAATTGGGAAGGGCATCATTTAATGAATGAACTGACTAAGGGTGACTTTGATGTTAAGGAATGGGATAATTACATGGAACGTAATGAGAAAAATTATGAGAAGGATGATATATTAATGAATTTCATAACAAATCATGATGAGAACTCATGGAATGGATCTGTAAAAGAAAGAATGGGATCTAAGGCAAATGCCATGCTTACATTTAGTTACATGATACCTGGTATGCCATTAATTTATTCTGGTCAGGAGTATGGTATGGATTACAGATTAAAGTTTTTTGAAAAAGATACTATCCCTAAAACTAAAGGGGAGACTTGGGATCTTATGAAAAAACTAGGTGAGTTAAAAAACAATAATGCCGCACTTAATGGTGGTAAAAACCCTGCTAGTTATACCAGACTAGAAACAAGTAATGATAATAGTATTTATGCTATTAAGAGAGAGAAAAATGGAGATGTTATTTATTACATTGTAAATTTATCTACAGAGAGAGAAAAAGTAAAAGTACAAGGCTTGTCAGGTAGAATAACTGATGCGATACGTGGTGGTAGTGTTGATTTTAAAGAAGGTGACTTTCTTGATTTTCCACCGTATGGATATCGTATTTTTACTGTAGAAAAATAATACGGTTTTCAACAAAAATGTAAAAAAGGCTTCTCATTAGGGAAGCCTTTTTTTATGATATCTAGTGTCAGTCATAGAATTAAGAGTAGTATGCCATGAAGTTACTTATGTGATTATTCACTTTGCTTTTTATCTGAATTTTTAGAATTCATGTATGCTAATATGTATCAAAAAGTGAAAAGTGAAACTTTCGTGACAATTTTATTGTAATTATGCAAATATCATAGAGTAATTGTCATTTTGTAAAACCTGAAGAGGGAAGTTTTACGTATGTAATGCCGTAGTTTCTATTCCATGAATGCGAGCTTATTTTGAATGATAAAAATGTAACGGTTAAAATTAAAAATTGATTTTTAAGAAATCTTCTCATACTGCTATTCTAGTCTTTGCCGCTTCTGGTAAGAAAGATGCGTGGCGTAAAGGTATTAAAGGCGGTGATGTGCTTTTTGATACGCTTACAGATCAAACGGTTGCTCTAGCGAGTAAAACTGGTTTACCATATTTTGTACATACAGAAAAGCAACAAAAGGGATTTGATTTTGGTTCTAGGCTAAGTAATTCTATTCAGGCAGTTTTTGAGCAAGGATATGATAATGTAATAGCCATAGGTAATGACACGCCGCATTTAAAATTATCACATTTTAAACAGGCTATTGATAACCTAGAACAAGGGGTTGCTACAATAGGTCCTTCCCAAGATGGTGGTTTTTATCTTCTAGGAATTAATAAAGCTACTTTTTTAAAGGTAGAAAATAAAGAAAATAAAGAATCTAGCTTTTCTAAGTTACCTTGGAAAACGTCTCGATTAACTAATTCTCTTACAGATAGTTTTAGTAACGGTCTAGTTTTATATAAAATGCTAGATAAGTTAATAGATCTAGATGCAAGTGTAGATTTAAGGGCGATTTTAGATTACTCATTATCTTTAAATGAAATAATACTTCAACTCATTTTATTATTAGTTGAGAGCGATAAAAGTATAGCGTCTAATAGTAGTGTCTTTTACTTAATTAAGGATGCTGATGTTTATTATAACAAGGGATCTCCTTGTTGTTAATGTCTATATGTATTTATAAGCGCGTGATTTAGAAAATAAATTTGCGTGCATTTTTATCACTTTACTTTTATTAAATGAAACAATTATCCTTTTGGGTAATGCTACTTATGTGCATTACCGCATTCTCTCAAGATCTAACAGTTACCGTAACTGATTTCTCCACTTTTCAAGGTTTACCTGAAATTAAGGTTACTTTAATTAATAGCTCTAGAAATATTTCTATGGAGCAAGCGACTGATGCCTCAGGAAAAATAACTTTTAAATCTTTACCTACCATCAATGGTTATGTGGTAAAATTTGAAGGTAACGACCAGTATGAATCTGCAGAAAGTTCTGTTATTAACATACGTTCTAATGAGAACCCATCTGTTGTATTAAGCATTCTCTCAAAAAACGATGATAATACTCTAGATACTGTTGTTATTAACTCGCAGACTAGTAACCGTATTAACCGTCGTGATGCTGAGGTTTCCTTTGAACTAGAAGCTGCCGAAATTCAAGAAATACCTGTAGAAGGTCGTGATATCACTAGAGTTCTATACCGTCTACCTAACGTTACACAAGCAACAGGTTTCTTTCCAGAAGCGCCTAATGTAAGTGTAAATGGAGCAAACCCATTATTCACATCATATACTATTGATGGTATGGATAATAATGAACGATTTTTAGGAGGGCAGAGATTTGCGATTCCTTCTGGTTTTGTAAATGACATTACTGTTTTTACTAATAATTATAGTGCAGAGCAAGGTCTAACAGAAAATGGTGTTATAGACGTTACTACAAAGTCAGGTACCAATAAATTAACAGGAGAAGCCTTTTTTATCACACGACCAGGTCCTAGTATAGATGGTACTAGTCAGTTTGCACAAAGAGATTTATCTGGTAATCAGGTTAAAGATGGATTTGCTAGATATCAAGCAGGTGTAGGAGTAGGTGGTGCTTTAGTAAAAGATAAAACCTTTTATTATTTGAACATAGAACATACTACAGATGTAAAAGATAATTTATTAACGTCTCCACAATTAGGAGTGGCAGAAACTGTTGAAGGAACAAATACGTTTAATTATCTGTCTGCAAAGATTGATCATAAATGGTCAGATAGTTTCCGTAGTTCATTGAGAGCAAATGTAGGTTTTGTGGATATAGAACGTCAGGGTGGTGGACTAGATGGTGGTGCGTTATTTCCTAGTGCAGGAGATACGCAAGAAAGAAACTCTATCAACATCGCTTTAAAGAACAGTTATAATATAGGAGATGTATTTGCCGAATCTAACATTCAGTACTCTCGTTTTAGATGGAATTATTCTCAAGCAAATAACTTTGGTAGTCCTCAAGTAACGGTAAGAAATCCAGCAGATGAAACCATAGCTATTATTGGTAACCCAGGTTATATTTTTGACGCTTTAGAAAACACAGTGCAATTTCAACAGAAATTTAAATACTACTTAGATAACCACTCTCTTAAAGCAGGATTAAACTACATACGTGGTGATCATGAATTATTAGGTGGTGGTAATCCATCAGGTAATTATACGGTAGATTTAACTCAAGCTCAATTAGATGCTTTAAGAGCAAGAAATCTAGGTGGCGCTCTTAATATTAACGACCTACCATCTGACGTAGAAGTGACTAACTATGGTGTAGAATTAAGACCAGCACAGTACGGTACAGATCAATCTATTTATTCTATTTATGCAGAAGATCTTTGGTCAGTTTCAGATCGTTTAAACGTGACACTAGGTTTGCGTTATGATTATGATAACCTTTCTAAAGGTGGTAGTGACGAAGGTGATAAAAACAACTTTGCACCTCGATTAAATTTAAACTATAAACTGACAGAGAAAAGTAGTCTACGTGGTGGATATGCTGTTTCTTATGGTAAAATACCATATGCAGTATATAGTGATGCTTTACAACAAAACACAACTAGTGAAGATTATCAAGCGCAAATTCAGGAATTTGTAGATTTAGGGATACTTCCTTCAGACACTAACGTTGATAGAGTAACCTTTGATGGTAACCTTACTGCAAATGTAGCAGGAGTTTCTTACCTTAATGGACCTACAGCAGCATCTTTACAAGATCAACGTGAAGGGGTTTTCTCAAATGAGAGACGTATACTTAATCCTAATGGGTATGATAATCCATACTCACACCAGTTTGCTATAGGATATCAAGTACAGGTAGAAGAAGATAAATTATTCTTTGTAGACCTTATTCATAATAGAGGTGAAGATCTTTTAAGATTAAGAAACTTAAATGCCGCTGCAGAGTATACGGTGGATCCTGACAACGTAGTAGTAAGAACACAAGCAGAGGCTGATGCTACACGACCTATTCCTATTTCTAATAACAGTGCCGTAATAGATGGTCAGACTAGAACTGGTGTTGCTAGAAGTGTTGTTATTACAGAAAATGGTGGTAAATCTCGCTATTATGCTGCTAGTTTTAATTTACAGAAATCTCGTGGAGAGGACAACTATTCTTACCGTGTTAACTATACACTAGCTAGTTTAAAAAACGATACCGAAGATATTAACTTCCGTGCACAAGATGGTAATAACTATGGAGATGAATATGGAGCATCTATCAATGATAGAAGACATAACATAAACAGTATTTTTAATTATTACCCACTAGAAGGAACGACTATAACACTTGCAAACATCCTGCAAAGTGGACAGCCTATTAACCGCATTCCAGATGCTTTGTTATATGGAACAACAGATTTGAATGGTGACGGTAGCGGTTTTGGAGATGCATACCAGGGTAATAGTGATCGTTCTCCAGGAGAGGCTCGTAATAACGACCGTCTTCCATGGTCCGTTAACTTTGACCTAGGTGTACAACACCAGTTTAAACTTAAAGGCGATAAAAAACTAGAACTAAGAGCAGATGTCTTTAATGTTTTTAACGTAGAGAATTTGAGTGGTTATAGTAACAACGCAACACAGTCTAATCAAATTCAGGCAGGTCCTGCTTCTAGTGGTCGTTTTGTCCAGCGCAACGCAGGTCCACCTAGACAGTTTCAATTTGGTGTTAGATATTTGTTTTAGAAATTTGAAAAGTTCCGCTTTCGCGAAAGCGGAACTTTTATCAAGCTTAATATAAGATGTAAAGAATCTATGAAAAAAGTACATATTTACCTTATCCTAATCACAGCGGTTTTAATAACCGCTTGTGGTGGTAAGGAAAAGGAAGAAAATTCTATAGATCTAACTAGTGCTAGCTGGGAAGAAATAGAAAAAGAAGCGCATGGTAAAACTGTAAACATGATGATGTGGAGCGGTGACCCTAAGATTAATTCTTACATGAAAAACTATGTCGCACCAGCGATGAAAGAACGTTATAATATAGACGTAGAATTATCTAACGGTCAGGGAAATGCAGTTGTGCAACTGATCATGACAGAAAAACAAGCTGGTAAAAAGAGTAACATAGACATGATGTGGATTAATGGAGAGACATTCTATCAGTTAAGACAGGTTAAAGGTCTATACGGTCCATTTGTAGATCAATTACCTAATGCGCAATACATAGATCTAGATAACCCATTTATAGGAACAGATTTTCAAGAACCTATTAATGGCATGGAAACACCTTGGGGTAATGTGCAAATGACCCTTATTTACAACAGTGATAAGGTGACTGATTTACCTCAATCACGTGAGGATTTACTTGCTTTTGTAAAAGCAAACCCAGGTAAATTCACCTTTGATAATCACTTTACAGGATTAACCTTTTTAAAGGCTTTATTAATCGATATCGCTGGTGGTAAAGATGCACTAGCAGGAGATTTTAATGAAGAAAAGTATAATAAGTACAGCGCTCAATTATGGAGTTATGTTAAAGAATTACAACCTTATCTATGGAAAAATGGCGAGGCATTCCCACAAAACGTGGCGCAAATGCACCAGCTATTTGCTAGCGGAGAGTTACTGTTTACAATGAGTAATAATGATGCTGAGGTAGATAACAAAATTAATGAAGGTGTTTTTGCAGCATCTTCTAGAGCTTATGTACCAGAATTCGGTACGATACAGAATAGTCATTATTTAGGTATAGCAAGTGACGCAGTAGATAAAGCTGCGGCTATGGTCATGATTAATTTTATGATCTCGCCAGAGGCACAATTAAAAAAGCAAAATCCAGATGTGTGGGGTGACGGTACGGTTTTAAAATTGGATAGATTATCACAAGAATTTCAAGAGAAATTTCAAAACATACCTTCTAGAAAACAAGCTCCTAACAGAAAAGATATTCAAGAAAAAGCACTTCAAGAGTTAGCACCTGAGTACATGATAAGACTAGCCGAAGATTTTAGAACAGAAATTATAAATAGTTAGATAGAAGAATACAATTTAAGAATAAGTTAAATAGGTGTATATTATTTACCAGTTCATTTATTCTTGTTCAAAATTAATAGCATTTTTTATTTATCATATTAAACAATAATAACGCAACATAAAATATTGAAATTTAAGTCAAAACATATCTCCATTACTATTTTTATCCTATTTGCAGCAGTGCCTGTTCTCTTAGGGTTTGGATATGCTTTGTTGTATAGTTTTGGGCTTACAGGTATTTTAAGTGAAGGTTTTACAACAGAGTATTGGGAGAAAACACTACTAGCTACAGAGTTCTGGAAGTCCTTAGGTTTCAGTCTTTTTATAGCTGCAGTAGTAATGACTATTTCGTTGTTCTTTTCTTTATGGATAGTAATCTCGTGGACTAAGAATTTATATAAAGGACTGCTGTCTTATGTGACCTATTTGCCACTAGCATTTCCTGCTATTGTAATGGCATTTTTTAGCTTTCAGTTGCTTTCTAAAAGTGGTTTTATAAGTCGTGTCATTTTTAATTTAGGATGGATAGATGACCTAAGTCAGTTTCCAGACTGGACTAATGATGCTTATGGAGTTGCAATTATATTCAGCTTGTGCCTACTGATCACGCCGTTTTTTATCATTTTATATTCTAATTTATATCAAAACGAGCGCATTCCAGAACTTAAAGCACTTGCTCAAACCTTAGGAGCAAAGAAAAATCAAATCACTACCAGAATAATAGTGCCTATCTTATTAAAAAAGAGTGCTTTTACAATTATGTTGTTTCTCATATTTGTGATGGGAACTTATGAAATACCGCTATTGTTAGGTAGACAAGATCCATCTATGTTATCGGTTTTTATAATTCAAAAACTTCAAAAATTTAATCTGGCAGACATACCACAGGCATATGCGGTGTCAGTTATTTATATACTTTTAATAGCAATCTTAATAGCGGTAGTTTATAAAACGAGACCAGCATTCTTTAATCCAGAAAAAAACTGATGAAGAAAGCCCTCCAAATATTATTTATTCTATCGATCTTTTTCCCGATCGCATTCTTACTATTACTTAGTCTAGGACGCAACTGGCCGTATCCAGAATTGTTACCGCAATCACTGTCCCTAGAAAACTGGGAGTTTTTACAAAAGTCAGATAGTAAACTATTGCAAACATTTTTCTTGTCTCTAGGTATTTCTATTCTAGTGGCAACGGTAACTACTGCGCTGGCTTTTATAACGAGTAAACATATCGCATTGAGTAAATACCGCAATAAATTAATGCTGCTGGCATACATTCCTTATGTGCTATCGCCAGTTATACTGGCAGCGACACTACATTTCTTTTTTATATATGCAGGTATATCAGGTAACGTGAGTGGTGTGTTGCTAGCGCAGTTTTTTATAGCATATCCCTTTGGAGTTATTATTCTCAATAACTTCTGGAATCATAAAACTAGAGCGATAGAAGAGCTATCTAAAACATTAGGCAGCAGCAGCTGGCAAACGTTTAAAAACGTATTACTACCTATTTCAAAAAACGCATTATTGCTATGTTTTTTTCAGACATTTCTAGTGTCGTGGTTTGAATTTGGGCTCACTAACTTAATAGGAGTAGGAAGTGTGCAAACCTTAACGGTGCGCGTTTTCAGCTTTGTAAATGAGGCAAATATATTTTATGCAGCACTAGCGAGTTGTTTATTAATACTACCGCCCATGATTCTTATATGGATCAATAAGAGATACATATTTGCCACAGAAACCGTAATTTAAGACCATTGGAACCACTTTTACACATAGATAATATTACCAAAAGCTTCGGCAGTGAGACCGTTTTACACAACGTTAGTTTTACGCTGCAAGAACATGAGGTGCTTAGTGTTTTAGGAAAATCAGGTAGTGGTAAAACGACTTTATTAAAAATATTAGCTGGATTAGAAAAAGAAGATGATGGTACTATTTCGCTTTCGCGAAAGCGGATGAACGACACGCCACCTAATAAAAGAAACATAGTTTATCTATACCAAGAACCCTTGCTATTTCCTCACCTTAATGTTTCAGAGAACATAGCATTTGGTTTAAAGATACGTAAGCAATCACCAGATGTGATTAAAACTAAGGTGGAGCACATGCTTGCAGAAATAGGTCTAGAAGAACATGCAGAGAAAATGCCTCACCAGCTTTCTGGTGGACAAAGACAGCGTGTGTCATTTGCAAGAGCATTAATTATTGAGCCCAAAGTATTGCTGTTAGACGAGCCATTTGGAGCGCTAGATGCTGAGACTCGTGTGCAAATGCAAGAACTATTTAAAAAGCTCTCTAAGAAAATGAAGCTTACTTCTATATTCATTACTCATGATTTAAAAGAAGCACTGACTATGGGAGATCATATAGGTAAAATAGAATTAGGTCATTTTAAAAGATATGAATCTAAGCAAGATTTTTATGATGACGTAGATAGCGGTGCACAACAAGAGGCTGCTTTCTGGAAACAGTTTAATTGATCGTGATTTAAACAATTAAAATAAAGAAAGACCGTGGCACTTCTTTCTTATAGATAGAGTACCTCGACATGAGGAAAATGGATTGCTAGCAACAGTCTATAAAAAGATAAAATGATGACAGAAATTAAAAAAGATTTTAACCATTTACAGTCCTTATACTGGGTCTTTACACAGCTGTGTAATGACGATTGTGATCACTGTTACAATGATTCAAGTCCATTTGGGAAACGTATATCTCAAGAAGACTGTATGGCGATAATCGATAATATGCCAGACCATATAGAGCGTATTATCTTAAGTGGTGGTGAGCCTCTAGCCGATATTAAACTGCTACATGCTATTCTTGATAAAATCCAAGACAAGTATAAAGGTAAGACCCAAGTAATGATCCAGACTAACGGTGATTTATTAAATCCTGCAAAGTTACAAGTCCTTATAGATAAGGGTGTTTCTAGATTTGACATCGCATCTATAGATAGATACCATAAAAAAGCTGGTGGTAGATTAATGGAGCTAGCAGATATTTTTGATACTTGTGGTGTGGTCGGTACAGAAAAAGATCCGCTTATAGAAGGTGGTCATTATCTAGCCGAAAATCCTTTAAGTTGGGGTTATTGGGGTGCAAGTGAAGAAATGTGGTTAGGTGGTAACTGGGCCAGAGGTAAAGCGATGAAGCACGATATATGGATGAAGGATCCTGAGCATAACTTTTGTACCATTTTAAGTGGTGCAAGAAACTTCTTAGGTGGTCATGAAGATATACCTAACGAGATAAGCATACAGTTATGGCGCATTAATCCATGTTGTCCAGGTACACATTTCCCTATGGGAGACGCACGTAAACAAAAGGTGAGTGAGGTACTGGATAGAGCAAGTAAGAACTTTGTTTTTAAAATGCTTAATGAAGGTGACCCACTTAAAATGGGATTAAAACTAGGTGTTACTGAAGCAGATGCAAAAATTAAGAATGAAGAACTTAAAAATATCTGTCTATACTGTGATCATTTCTTAAAATGTAATAAAGATAAAATCTTCAATAAAGATGGCGTCATGGCAGACGTTGTTGAATAACACAATAATGTAATAAAAACTTTAAAAGCAAGGTGTTAGATATGTTATTACCTTGCTTTTAAAGTTTCATATAGAGTGCTATTTATCATAAGTAATAAGATAAGCTAGTTTTCCTTACTAGGCTTTATTTCTTAATTTTGTCATTTCTCTTAAAATCAAAATATGATTCCAGACTGGTTTTACAAATTACTTATCGTCATGTGTGTCATAAGTTTGTGCATCTTAGGTTATAAAATCGCCGACGGTGAACAAAACCGAAGTTTTATCTGGTTCGGCTTTTTATTCTTAATGGCTATCTGGTATGCATTAAGGCAATTAAGAAGTAATAAATAAGCTTTTAAACTTTTATTAACCAGCATTCTATAAGACAGTTGGTATAAAACGATTATTTTCACAACATGGCAATTTTTAAACGTGATCCTTGGATTCTCGACATTTATCGTACGTATAGTGGTGCAAACCATTTGTATATACGTGGTCGCGCGCTAGAAGACCAGCCATTAAAACATTATGAGCAACAGACCTTGTACCAGACGCTGCGCAATACCTGGCGTACTTTTGCTACAGACGAGATAAGAAATGCTCAGGTAAAATTAACTTTGCCTAACGGTAAGTTTTTTGAAGTAAAAGCAGACCATGAAGGCTATTTTCTCTTTAATATAAAAACTGATATAGACCTTGATGCATTAACAGATAAAGAAGGATACTTATCCTTTACGGTTAGTTTTGATGAAGATAATTCCGCTTTTGCGAAAGCGAAACGACAAAAACGTCTCAAAATAAATAAATTCTCTGGAGAGTCATTAATACCTCTAGAAACTGCGGCTTATGGAGTTATAAGTGATATAGACGACACTATAATGCATACTGGTGTGACTAGTTTTCTTAAAATACGTGTGGCTTTTAATACCTTTTTTAAGAATTATGACCGTCGTTTACCCTTAAAAGGTGCTGCTAGTTTTTATCAATTATTACATAGAGGCTCGTCAAGTAACGATCAAAACCCAATGTTCTATTTGAGTAATAGCCCATGGAATTTATACAAATATCTAGAGAAATTTCTAGACTTTCATGGGTTTCCTAAAGGACCTATTTTATTGCGAGATTTCCCGACTCCATGGGATAGAACGCCCAAATTAAAACGACCTCATAAAGAGCACGAACTTATCAATATCTTAAAACACTATCCACACATGAAGTTTATTCTTATAGGTGATAGTGGAGAGCACGATGCAGATTATTATAAAGACGTTGCACAGCAATTCCCTGATCGTATAATGGCTATTTATTTAAGGTCTGTAGATCATAAAAAGAAAATGTTGCGAGTAAAATCCATTGCCGACGGTTTTACCATATGTCCTATGTTATTAGTAAAAGAATCTAAAGAAGCCGTTACTCACGCTCGTGAGAATGGATGGATTGTGTAAGAAGCTGAATTCTAAAGAAGATTCAAGAAATTAGATTCAGGAATCGAGATTTATTTATAGCGATTCCGCTCTGCAGCGGAATGACAAATCAAAAATCAGATATCGTTAATCTCCAATCTTTTACCCTAAAATCCCATTCTGTTTTTTATAGAAAGCATCGGCTTGTTTTTGCATGAGTTCTCTTGCTATTTTCTTTTTGTAGGTATAGAGTTCGTCCTCGTCTGCGATGTCTTTATAGACTCTATTGTTTAATTCTTTATCAGTTTGTGTAAGTACGGTTTGCTGTTGCTTTTGTTGTGTTACCCATGATATAACGAGATCTTCTCGCTCTGCATATTTGTAATCATACTCACCTCTAGGGGATAATAATTTGGCAATGATAGGAGATGTTTCTATGGCTAGAAACAGTAAGAAGATGAAAAATGATGTGATAAAAGGCAATTTATTTAAGGCTTCAATACGCGCCATAAGTCCGTCTACGTTTTCTATAATCGGTTGTGATGCGGCCAGCTGTAAAGTTTCTTTAGTGTTTAAGTCGGCTAGTTGTAATTCTATGGCTGCTATTTTATCGGCATTTGAAGCTTTTAGTTCTTTAAGTTCTGCCAGAGCAGCATCATGCTTTTCTCGTTTCTCCTTGTAAACCGGTCCTTTTCCTAGTTTGTTAGTTCCAGATGTTCCTTCGGCTTCTGTAATATACGTGGAGTACAAGGCTTCTACTTCGGCTTCTTTTATGGTGATTTCAGATTTTAATTCTTGTATCGCTTTCGCGAAAGCGGACTCCTCAACAGCAAATAAACTAGCAACTTGCTCTTGATTATTTAAGGTCATCGCGTTTTTCTCTTCCAGAAGAACCTGATCGATTTCTTTCTCAAATATTTTTAATTCAAGAGGTTTTGAAATCACAACAGCAATAATAAGTGCTAAAACAATACGAGGTGCCGCCTGCCATAATTCATTGATTTTGCGATCACTTTTCTTAAGTGTAGAAACAATGTAACGATCCAGATTAAAGATCAATAAACCCCAAACCAATCCAAAAGCACCGGCTATCCAGTAACTATCAAAAACGGTAAATAGCGCATAACTGGCTGCAAAAAATGCCATAAGTGCGGTAAAGAAAACCGTTGCGCCTATACCGGCATACTTATTACGCTCGCCTGCGCTGCACTGGTCAAGTAACTCAGCATCAGCACCACTACAAAAGATGAAAAAAGATTGCATAAAAAAACGTTTATAAAAGGGTTGTCTTTTATAAACGCTTGAAATTGTGGATTGTTACAGTTAATATTAAATCTTAACTATTAATTATTTTTTAAATCTACTAGCAACCCCTCGTAAAAATATCTTTTGGTCCCATAGCTGCATCATAAGTATAAATCATTATGGCTTCTTTATCACTAATTTTGTCTAGATAAATGTTCCAGTTGTCATTTTTTAAAATGATAAATAGTGCGTCTTCATGACTCTTTATTCTACCATCCACATAATAATCGTATTTATCTTTATGAATGTTTATAATATCAACAGGGTCACCTATTAATGTTTGGGCGGTTTCACTTTTTGAAGACCCTTCTTTTAAATGTTTTTCTACATCTTCCCATGTGCTACCTTTGACTGCTTTTTTATCTTTCTTATATATGCTTTTAACCCATTCATTTACTTCTTGCGCTTTTTGTTGAGCACTATATCCTTTATCAAAATCTTTTACCCATGTTATAGTATCGTTACTGGTACTTTTAAAATCATAATCTGGGTGATTTTCATTAAAATACATTTTCAAAGAATTCACTCCATTGACTGGCATGATCTGTACTCCTTTGTTTCCGTTTTTTTCTATGAATTCTTTTGCCTTCTCTTTGGTAACTTTTATGTTATTAATGTAATAGTTCATATTATCACCAGAGTTTTTTATATAATCCATAGGATTTGCTGGCGGCGGTGGTGGCGGTAAATCTTTTTGATCTAGATATTCTACGGTTTTATCCTTCACATCTATCTTATTTCCCCAGCGGTCATAAAAAGCCTTGTCATTATCTTTTATGGTGTAATAATGAATTTTTCCATCCACTTTAATATATCCTTGATTTTCAGATGGAGCTGCAGGTGGCGGTGGCGGAGGTAAATCAGGTAGTGGTTGTGCGTCACTTTTTTGTGATGCACTCATCTTATCATATATAGATTTATACTTAACCAAATCCTTCATTTTAATGATCGCATACTCATTGTTGCTATTTTGCTTTGCTGCTTTATTTTGATAATTAACCTTTTTTGCCCAGTCGTTATATGCGACAAATTCTTCTTCACTTACAGTTTTAGGATCTGTAGGCGACGGCGGTGGAGGAATATCTCCTGGAGTCATATCATTATCCCAATATAAATAAGGCCATGGTTCATTTTCTGCTTTTTGCTGGTCACTCATAGAATTAAAAATAAGTTGCATGCGTTTTGTGTCTTCTTTAAACACTACTACGTGGCCTTTTTCTTCTATAAATTTTTGATGCTTTTTTGCTTGAAAATTATATTCTTCAATGTCTTTAGAAGTTACATTTTCAAGAACTTCAATGATCTCTATCTCTTCATCTGTTCTTCTTATTTCATAACCTTGACTTTCAAAATCTTGAAGCTCGTCGAAGGAGTTGTAAATATCTATTTGATCACCATTGATCTTATAGTAATGAGGCTCTCCGTTTATGACGATTTTACCTTCAGGATCGTTAGGATCAACGATAATAAACTTCTGGTTTGAATCGTCTTCTACGATTACAATTTCTTCAATTTCTTGAAATTCGGTTTCTTCCTTACCACAACTTATAATAAGTAAGGCAAGAATAGGTATAAGCGCTAGACTTCTTAGGACTAGGCTGGTATTTGATGTATGTGTTTTCATGATATTAAATCTTTTTTTGATGATAGGAAATGTAAACGTGTTTGCCATCGCCTGTTGGTAGCTAGTGGTAGCATGTTTTAATAAAACCTCTTGATAGGATACCGTAGATATTCCTTGGTTTAAAACAGCGCTATCTGCAAGGAATTCATGATTCAGCTTTATGGAATACCTGATGATGTATAACAATGGGTTGAACCATAGAACGACTAAAAGCAACTCAATAAATAGTATGTCTAGTGAGTGCTTTTGATCTAAATGCGCTTTTTCATGTTCTAGAATAACCGTGGGTATGTTGTTGGATTCGTGGTCTTTCTTTGAAATGAAAATGCGTTTGAGAAAGGAATGCGGTATAGTTAGTTGATTGCGCAAAATAAGTTGATAGGCTTTGTAAGAACTGATCTCATCTTCTTGTTGGATTCTAAAAGAGCTCAAATTCTTGCCAAAACGCCAAAGCATAATTGCAACACCTATAATGTAAATACCACTGAATACATAAAACCAATTGATCTCAAAACTAGGTTGATCTACCATAGTTTCTGTTAGTACTAGAGGACTATAATTTACAAATGGAATTTCTTCCATAGGTATAATTACAGTTTTCACAACTATAAAAGGTATGATCAACGATATGATAAGTGCACCTATCAAATAGAACCTTTTAAAAGTATGCCATGAAGTATTTTCTATTAAAAGCTTGTAAGCTAACCATAAAGTAAACAAGCAAGCTGTAGAGTTGATTAAGAAATGTTCCATAACTACTTATCTTTTATTTGTTGATCGATAATTTTTCTAAGTTCTTCTAACTCGTTTTTAGTCAAGTCGGTTTCCTTAGTAAAGAACGAGGCAAATTGTGAAGCGCTATCATTAAAGAAATTCTTGATCAACCCATTTACATGTTTAGAGAAATAGTCACTTTTCTTAACCAGTGGTTTATACTGACGGCTTTTACCAAATAGTTCATAGCCTACAAAACCTTTGTCTGTCATACGTTTTAAAAGAGTAGCAATAGTTGTGGTTGCTGGTTTAGGCTCTTCATATTCTTCTAACAGTTCTTTCATAAAAGCTTTTTCTAGCTTCCATAAATGACTCATAAGATCTTCTTCGGTTTTTGATAATTTCATTTTCTCAATAATTTATTAGAATCCAACTCTACAAATGTAGAACAATATTTTAATTCTACAAGTGTAGAGCATTTAATTTTATATTGATTACAGTTTTAGTATGGTAAAAATGGCTTAGCTTTTTATTAAATGTATTTCTTTTTAATCGGTCTGAGAGCCATAGATGTAGGGTGTTTGTTAGAATCTTGTACCTATTTATGATCACATATGTGAATTAAAAAGTTCCGCTTTCGCGAAAGCGGAATTATTAAAACAGCTTTTAGTCGTGTTATTTGTGTATTAAATCGACAAAGTGAGTTAAAAACATGAGTAAAAACGTTAAAATTCTAAAATTTATTTTAAAATAAAGCTGAATATTAACTACTGTTAATTTATTTGAAGAGTTGTTTTTATTATCTCTCTAATTTTGTAAAACAAAGACGACTATATGAAATCAGCTATTACATTTATCATATTATTTGCTACCGGAATAGTTTTCTCACAGGTAGGGATTAATACTAATTTACCAGACCCTAGTGCTATGTTAGATATCTCATCTGACGATAAAGGACTTTTAGTGCCTAGAATGACCACGGCCGAAAGATTATTAATAACCGCGCCGGCAGATGGTTTAATGGTGTACGATACAGACTTACAGGATTTTAAATACTATCGTAGTGGCGAGTGGAATTATATAGGCAGGTCGCAAATAAGAGAAAACTATAAACTAGTAAAAGATATTTCAGATTTATCTGACGAGTTGATCGCAGGGTCTGGCTCTCAGTATTTATTAAATACAGATTTCTTATATGAAATTAATGGAAATGTGACATTTGACTTTCCGATTAATTTAAACGGTGCGTATGTGGAAGGTGTAGATTCTGGAGAGGATGTTATCATAAACGCTAGTGGTGCGGCATTTTTTCAGGGAACGTCTGGTGGTAGTTTGAGGAATTTAACTGTTTCTGGTAATGGGAATCCTATTTTTGATATTACTGGTTCAGGGTCAGAGTTATTAGTTAGTAACAATACTATTTATTTAGGTGCCAGCGCTGTAGGTACTCTAGATTCTTTGGGTACTGTGTTTTTTAGTATTTCGCAATTTGTAGGTAATACAGATGGTCTTGCAGTTTCTAATATGTCTACCTTTTTAATGAGTAATGTATTCTGGACGGCATCTAATACAGGAACGTTTATTGCTTTTTCTGGTACGTTCAATAATTTACAAATGAGTAGTGGTAGAATAGAGGCAGATACTGGTGAAGTAGGTGTGGATGTAAGTGCAAATCCTACTATTAATAATGATGCTACACTGTCTCAATTAAGTTTTGTAGGATCTGGTATGCATGTAAATCCTTATACCGTTGGTACTTATACAGGTTTTAATTTTACAAAACACTGGAATGTTAATTGTTCTGGACTTCCTGTAGAAACAGATCAAGTATCCGTAGCCGATATTAATTTTAATTTTACTGCTGGTGGTGGTGCTGGGACGACTTTTGGTAGTGTGAGTAATGGTACTCCTATAAAATTAGCCGGTGCAACAACATCTAATAATTTATTTAGGTTCTCTAGTTCTGGTAATAATAGAGTAGTTTATGAAGGGAAGAAAAAACGTTTTTTTAATGTTTCTTCTAGTGTCTCCTTTGAAGGAAGTACGCCAGGAGATCGTTATATCTTTTATATAGCTCGTGGACGTGCTGGAGATCCAACACCTACGGTAATAGACGCTACAGGTGTGTGGAAAGTAGTAAATAACGCTGCTTCTGTGCCTCCTTCTACAACGGTGCGCGATATTAGTGCCGTCCCTATTGTGGGTGTTTTTGATCTCGAGCCTAACGATTATATTGAGGTATGGGTAGAGCGTTTTAGTGGTACTGGGCAAATATTTACCGTGGCGTTAAATCTAGCAATCAATTAAATTATATATCGCTTTCGCGAAAGCGTAACATGAAAAAATCCCATTCTATAGAGAATGGGATTTTTTGTTTACCAGTAAGTAACTATATCTATTTACTCATCTCAGTAAAGTGTTTATAGAAATGAGGTATGGTTTCTATACCTTTAAGATAGTTCCATACACCAAAATGCTCATTAGGTGAGTGAATTGCATCGCTGTCTAGTCCAAAGCCCATTAAAATAGATTTAGAGTTTAGTTCTTTCTCAAATAAGGCAACAATTGGTATAGAGCCACCACTACGTTGTGGTATAGGTGTTTTACCGAATGTATCTTCATATGCTGCACTTGCTGCTTCATATCCTAAAGAGTCAATAGGTGTTACATAAGCAGTACCACCGTGATGTGGGTTTACTTTAATCTTTACACCAGCTGGTGCAATGCTCTCAAAATGTTTTTTGAAAAGGTCAGTAATTTCATGCCAGTCTTGATCTGGTACTAAACGCATAGAGATTTTTGCATAGGCTTTGCTAGCAATAACAGTTTTTGCTCCTTCACCAGTATATCCACCCCAAATACCGTTTACATCTAGTGTAGGTCGTATGCTGTTGCGCTCATTAGTGGTATATCCTTTCTCACCATGTTCTTGTGCGATGTCTAAGGCTTTATTGTAAGCTTCTTGAGAGAAAGGAGCTTTAGCCATTTCAGCACGCTCTTCTGCGCTTAATTCTTCTACTTTGTCATAGAATCCGGGAATGGTGATGCGGTTATCCTCATCTTGTAATTGTGAGATCATATCACAAAGAATGTTGATAGGGTTTGCAACGGCACCTCCATAAAGTCCAGAGTGTAGATCGCGATTGGGACCTGTAACCTCTACTTCGACATAACTTAAACCACGAAGTCCGGTGGTTATACTAGGTACGTCTTTTGCTATCATACCAGTATCAGATATAAGGATTACATCGTTAGCTAGTTTTTCACGATTGCGTTCTAAGAACCATCCTAGTGACTCACTACCTACTTCTTCTTCACCTTCTATCATGAATTTTACATTACAAGGTAAGTCGTTATTTGCGGTCATGTATTCCATGGCCTTAACGTGCATGTACATTTGTCCTTTATCATCGCATGCTCCACGAGCAAAAATAGCACCTTCTGGGTGTAGGTCTGTTTTTTTAATTACAGGTTCAAATGGTGGGCTGTCCCATAGATTGATAGGATCTGGCGGTTGCACGTCGTAATGACCGTAGACTAATACCGTAGGAAGGTTGGGATCTATGATTTTTTCTCCATAAACGATAGGGTAACCAGGGGTTTCACAAATTTCTACTTTGTCACAACCTGCTTCTAGAAGAGAGTTTTTTATAACCTCACTAGTCTTAATTACATCATCTTTATAAGCTGGGTCTGCACTGATAGATGGGATTTTGAGTAATTCTACAAGCTCGTTTATAAAACGATCTTTGTTTTTCTCAACGTATGATTTAGTGTTCATTTCAATTGTGTTTGATGTAAAGATAAGAAAGGTTGAAAATTTTTCTAATAAAGAATTTGTAATTGTCGAAAAGAGTGTATATTTGCCGTCCCAAATAGGGACACCAGTAAGCGGATGTGATGGAACTGGTAGACATGCTAGACTTAGGATCTAGTGCTTCACGGCGTGCAGGTTCGATTCCTGTCATCCGCACAAAGGAAAAGCTCTTCATTTATGAAGAGCTTTTTTGATTTATAGTTATTTGTAAAATATTTAATTAGTGTTGTTGTGTTTTGAATTTCAATAATTTATCGGTAGCGTGTGTTTTACTTTGATTTAAAAATTGGGCATAAAAAAACCGCTATAAAGCGGTTTTTAAAATATGAATGACCAGTTTTTAGTTACCGTTCATTTTATCTTTTAAGCTGTTAGTAGCTTTGTCAGTTGCGTCTTTAGCCTTAGCAGCAGCATCATCTACCGCTTTTCCAGCTTTGTCCATACCTTCTTGTGCAGCTCCTTTTACAGTTTCTCCAGCTTCATTAACACCTTCTTTTACTGCTTCCATTCCGTTGTTAGCTCCTTCTTTAACAGCATCGATACCGTCATTTGCAGCTCCTTTTACAGATTCTCCAGCTTCGTTTACGCCTTCTTTTACTGAATCTAATCCGTCAGCGGCAGCATCTTTCATGTCTCCTGCAGCGTCTTTCATAGAATCACCAGCTTCTTCCATTCCAGCTTTTGCGTCATCCATTCCTTTTTCTACTTCTCTACAGCTTACTGTGAAGATTAATCCTAAAGCTACTGCTCCTAAAAATACTTTTTTCATGGTTATGTTGTTTTAATTGTACGCAAATTTACATATTTATAGAACTTCTAAAATTTTGTTTTTATAATTATACAAATAGTCGTTTAAAAGCTGTTTTAATAGTTTAAATGCGTTATGATTACTTGTTTATGGTCGGTTAATTACGTCCTAGCAGTTTTCTTAATTGTATATAGATAAACTGGTTGGTCTTAACTCTATAAAGAGATAGTGCGCAAACAGTGGCAACAAATATGATTGCACCGGCGCCAGCCTGGTATGGATTGAGGTTTTTACCTATGATTTGATGTAGGCCTACACCTGTTAGGCTTCCATAAATAATTACAAAGTGTATGACGTATATGGATAGTGTTTTTTGACCTATTTTAAGTATCAACGATTGTTTGATATATTTTTCAAAACAGTAAAATATTCCCAATAGAATAAGTACGTTACCTAGCCTAGTGAATAGATAGTTATAATAAGCGACTTTTTCAAATAGATTTATATCGGACTGAAGGTAGATCCAATTAAAAAATTTAGAAGAATACCATATAAGAGTTGTTCCTATTATTAATAAGCTTGTGACTAATATAGTTTTAAATTTATTTTTTTCTAAAAAGCCGTAGAATAAAGTAGCAATGAAAGAGCCGTATGCCATATAGCCAAACCATGGAATGATAGTGAATACAGAGCCATTTGTTTTAGTAAAATAATTTGCAATAAATAATGGTAGGTGTGAGGTGTCTAGAGATCTGTACAAGGGCTCGCAAAGAAATACCGTTGTCCCGATACTAATCATGACTAGTGAGAATACTGCAGACTTTTTAAAAGTAGCTAGATATATAAGTATGGTAAGTAGTATAGAAAGTCCTATACATTGTAGTACGTCTACAATTAAAAAGTAATCTTTAAACACACCTTGTATCCAGTCAAAAACAGGAGCTCTTAATGCGTAGCCTATTGCTATAAGCATCGCGCCTCTTATAGCGCCTTTTTTAATACGGATGTTGCTGGTTCCATTCTTCTTTGACTTCATCAATAAGTATGTAAAGATGATTCCAGAGATGGTGAAAAAAGTAGGTGCTGTAATGCCTCTGAAGTATTTCCAGATTTGAAAAGCTAGATTATCCTCGTCTCTGTATTCTACAGCAAGTAATGTATCTACAAAGTGACCTTGTAGCATCATTATGATAGCAAAGGCTCTAACGGCATCAATGAAAAATAAACGATTGGCTTTCAAGGGAGGTTGATTGGTATTACAAAACTACGGTATTATTTCGATTGGAAGTGTTTGTAGGAAAAAGGAAAGGATTTAAATATTGAATAGAATGCTTAAATTCTTAAACTTCTATAAAACAAAAAAGCCTCTCCGTTTGGAAAAGCTTCTCAAAAAGTAATCTATGATTACCTTCAAAGTCCTCAATTGTATCTGAGGACACACAACTTGAATTGCATACTAAAAAGTATTGCGGTCTGGACGGGATTCGAACCCGCGACCCCATGCGTGACAGGCATGTATTCTAACCAGCTGAACTACCAGACCGTGTTCTAAAGAACGTTGCTAACTCGTTTCCTGCGTTAGCGGTTGCAAATATACGACTGTTTTGTAAACTGGCAACACTTTTTTAAAAATAATTTCAAATTAATT
Organism: Nonlabens sp. Asnod2-A12; assembly: GCF_045063745.1. Classification (NCBI taxonomy): domain Bacteria; kingdom Pseudomonadati; phylum Bacteroidota; class Flavobacteriia; order Flavobacteriales; family Flavobacteriaceae; genus Nonlabens; species Nonlabens sp. Asnod2-A12. Next base: position 2,661,419 of record NZ_JBEFOB010000003.1, read on the forward strand.
TAATTGTAGCGATAGTTTTGTGAGGTTAATTAGGTTTTTATTAGTTTAACTGTCTCGTATTCAGTGTTTAAAAAGTATGTAGCCATAAAGAAAAAAATAATTTAATTATTCTAAAAAAATATATATTGATCGCTGTATTAATATTAAAGAATGATGTAAATAATTATCTTTGAATTATGATAAAACTTTTTGCAACAGACATAGATGGTACTTTATTAAATGATAAAAGATACCTATCAGATAGAACAATTGCTTCTCTTGAGAAACTAGACATGCCCAAAATCCTTATTTCGGCAAGGATGCCACAGGCAATGGTTTACCTTCAAGAGGCTTTGGGTATAGTGAAGTCTCCTATGATATGTTATAACGGTGCCCTTGTATTACATGAAGAAGAGGTGTTATATGAGTTGAGTATTCCTTTTAATGAAATAAAAGCGTTGTCTGAAATAGCTCAAGAGAACGGACTTCATGTATCTCTTTATAGAAAAGAGGAGTGGTTTGTGCCTTCTATGGATAAATGGTCTGAGAGAGAAATTCATAATACTAGAGTGCAGCCTACTGTGCAGGATGTTTCTGTTACTTTGGATTATTTAGAAAAGACCCAAGATAAAGGTGGTGCGCACAAGATTATGTTTATGGGTGATAGAGATGCTATTGATTCCGCTTTCGCGAAAGCGGAACAGAAAATAGGTCCTAGTGTACGTCTTTATAGATCTAAAAGTACTTATATCGAGATCACGCCTAGTGGAACATCTAAAGAAGTAGCCTTAAGAAAGCTGTTGGATTTTAGATTTTCTGATATAGGAATGGAAAATGTTGTTGCTTTTGGTGATAATTACAATGACGAAGATATGCTAGGTGCTGTAGGTTATGGTGTAGCAGTAGAGAATGCAAGAGATGTGGTTAAAAAGGCGGCAAAATATTCTACAGTGCATCATGCAGAGGATGGTGTTGCTCTTTGGTTAGAACAAAACGCATAAAAAAAAGGCAGCCCTAATAATTAGGAGCTGCCTTCTTCATGAGTGATTAGGTTATTATTCTATAACCATAATGTCTTGTGTATCTAATCCTACAGCGTTCATAACTGCGTCATAGTTGTTTATATCTAAGTCTGAGCTAAAAAGTCCGACAGGAATTCTGACGATTCTAAATATTTGATTAGAGAGGTGTTCAGTACTTAGTTGGTTTAAATCTGTTGAGGCTGGAGAATTAATAAAAATTCTTGTATCAGTAGTTGTAGCATCGTAATTATATTGAAATTCACCAAAGTCAGTATAAAGTACTTGTGGTAATAATTCCCATACATCTCCAGCGTTTTCATCTACTTCAAAAAGCCTATATACTAATGTCATATCGTATTCAAACTGGTCAATATTATTAGGTGTTTGGATCACTACTTCATAATCAGGAGCAGTAAAGTTAACTGGTCGTGTTTCAAAAGACTGTGCGATAGTATCAGTGTCTGTGTCAATAAAATCGTCGTTACTGTTGCACGATGTTAATGTAATAGCGAGAGCAAAAAGAATAGTGATGTATTTCATAATAAGTAGTTTATATTTTTAGTTTTCAATAAGTGTGCCTAAATTTAGAACATGAGAAACTATTTACTTATTTTGTTATTATTAATCTTTGTTAAAATGCATGGACAGCTTGCTGCTGCAGATAGCTTACTATCGATAGGAGATTATAAGAATGCTATCGAGATTTATAAAACTACCGATGATAGTTATTTTAAACTTGCGAGAGCTTACAGCCAGTTAGGTGACGTGCATAGCGCTCTATCTAGTTATCAAGAAGGTTTTAAGAAGGATAGTTTAAGTGTACAGCCTAGATTTGAGTACGCTCGTCTTGCTTTAGGAAATAATAATCCTGCTACTGCTTTTGATGTTCTAGATAAATTAATAGTTGAATTTCCTGAGAATGCTACATACCGTTATTATATGGGTAAGACTTATGTAGGTTTGGGCAGGGAAGATGATGCTGTGTCTTCTTTCGCGAAAGCGGTATCATTAAATGTTTCTTACAGAGCGGCTAGAATAGAGTTAGTAAAAATTCTTATTAAAAAAAGGATGTTTAATAATGCTATTCTTAATGCAAAAAAGGGTCTTGCTTTATATGAGAACGATTTGAAACTAAATAGTCTTATTGCTCAAGCTTATCTAGGTGCAAAAAGATATGACATGGCGATTAAGCATTTTGAGTTGCTTTTTAAATTGGGGTATGATACCGATTATAACCGTAAGAATCTTGCGTGGTCTTATCTTAATGACAGTCAGTGGCAGAGAGCTGTGGATAATTATAAAATATATAACGAGGTTTATGAAGATGGTAATTCTCTTATATACTTTAATATGTCTAGAGCTTATTTAAAACTAGGTGAATTAGATCTCGCACAACAATGCATAGAAAACTCTATTGCTTTTAAAACACCAGAATTGCATCAAGAATTCTTGCAACTTGCAACTATTTATGTGAAGAAAGGAGATTATAAAAATGCGTTTTATGCTACTAAAACAGCTAAGAAAGAGAAGCCTGAAAATGATTTTATAGGTTATCAATATGTTCTAGCTGCTGATCAATTCTATGCAGATAAAGCTAAGAAGTTAGAGTTTTATGAGGAGTTTATAAGTCAGTATCCTAATAGTTCTTTTATGGAATATGTAGAGGCGCGTAGTAAGGATTTACGTAAAGAGATCTTTCTAGCTGCCAAAAAATAGAAAGGTTGTAAATTAGCTCTATGAATAAAGGGTGTTTTGTTTTAATGATACTTTTCTTAAGTGTTGGTGTTTCTTGTTTATCTGAGGAGGACAAAGAGGAGCGAGCGCTGGATATGGCTAGAAAAGAAATGCAAAATATCGATATGGATTATGTAGATCGTTATCCTGTATTTGATGATTGTGATGAGATGCTTACTACGTCAGATTGTTTTTATGAGACATTATGTAATGTTATAGATCAAAAATTGAGAGAAGATTACATCGCTATACAGCTGGAACAAAGAGACAGTGTCTATGCCTCTATAAGCGTTGATAATAAGGGTGTGATAGAGTATGATAGTATTTTTAAATGCGCTCGTACTATTAATAAGGAGCGACTCGATTCTATACTAAAAGATCGGTTAACTGATTTTCCAATTATAAAGAGCGCTGTAAAACGATCGATACCAGTATCTACTACTTATAGATTACCTATTGTTTTTATTCCTGTGGATTCTCTAGGGAATTAACTTTCCTGCCTTGCCATTTTGGTTTTAATAGGCTTTTTAACGCAATTAAAATTACTATAAATGGATATATGGTAAAGTTAATTATGGCAACTTTCCATTTTACATTTTTAAATATTTGATCTCCTATCGATAGAGTAATGAAATCCGTAAACGCCTTTGTAAGAACTAGAGCTAGAAATGTCTTGCTTGAAATTAATGAAAAATGCCATAATATAGGGCTAGAAATAAATAATAAGCTCATGGTTAAAACCTGAAAGCTTACTAGTTTATTGAGCAGGCTTTTAGTTTCACTGCCCTTTTGAGCCCAGCGTGCACGTTGGGCTATCATGTCTGCTATGTTGTTTTTAGGTTGTGTATTTACAGTTGCGTTTTTAGATTTAAGGTAATGGCATTTTGTAACATCTTTACTAGCTAGTTTTTCTAATAAGAAAATATCGTCACCACTAGATATATGATCATTGCCGTGATATCCATTTACGTCATTAAAGGCCTTTTTAGTAAAACTCATATTTGCGCCGTTGCACATAAAGGGTTTGTCAAAAGCAAAACCACCTATAGTGACTAATTGCAAGGCAATCATTTCTTGTTGTTGGAGGCTAGAAAGTAAGTTGTGATCTTCTTGTATTTGAACCGGTGCTGCGATAAAATGAGCGTTTTTATGCTGTTGATATTTTGCGTTATAGCTAGAAATCCATCTAGAAGGTAAAATACAATCTGCGTCAGTTGTAATAATATGTTTGTTTTTAGCTTGTTTTATGGCTTGAGTAATTCCATCTTTTTTTGCGCTGGCAGACTTAGGTATTCTTTCTAGTAATAAAATAGTTAGTTTAGGATGGTTGTTTTTAAAAGAGTTTAAAATATGAATGCTTTGATCTGTAGAGCTATCGTTAATAAAAATCCACTGTAATAGATTGTAGTCATATTCTTGATTTCGTATTGATTCAAGTAATGCAGGTAGGTTGTTTTCTTCATTGCGGTAATTAATGATCACGGTGAATGGTAGTGGGGTACCGTCTGTAATAGCTTTTGTTTCTGGGTAGGTTAAGCCTTCTTTAGAAAGTAATAGAATAATAAGAACGTAGCCTATCATGATTGTAGAGAATAGCCAGATCATTCTTCAACAGTTTTTAGCTTTTGAAAAGGTAATAACAAGCAGCCTAGAACTGTAGGTACGATGGAGTTAGTAAACCAGATAAGGGTTGTAATTATAATTGTAGTTTCTGAGTTATGGAAAGTTTCGGTAAAAACGTATGCGGCGACGGTCCATTTTACAGCTATATCAAACAATTGAAATACGGGAATGATAGAAACGGCTAGGTAAAAGATAGTAATGTTTCTAATCATTATTAAAAGGGAAGAGTCGTTATCTAGAAGTGCTAGTATTATTAACCAATTGCTTGAAAAAATAAGATATCTTAATAAAGAATAAGATAATATAGACCACCACTTTGTGTTATCCATAGATCCTGAATCCCATTTTTTAAGTATCCATAGAGTTAGTATAACTGCAAGCAAGCAAAGTAGTGTAACTGTAAATAAAAGTAAGAATACCGATTCTATGATTAGGTTTTTTTGCAAATAGAATAGTATCCCTGTAATCCCTAAAATGGTAGTGATTATCATTTGCGACGTGTTGCCAGCTAGTATTCTTGATAATATGCTTTTGCGTAGAGACTTGTTGTAATATAAGGACTTGACAGCAAACTCTCCTGTTCTAAAAGGAGTTATAAAGCTGGCTGCTTGCGCGGTGAGGTTTTGAGTTACACTTTCGCGAAAGCGTAACAAATAAAGGTCATTTATTAAGTATTGCCATTTTTTACTTTCTACCATCCAGCTAAGTATGCTTATTGCGATCATTAATGGTAATGTGTAAAACGGTAAATTTTTAATGGTAGACCAAATAATGTCTGTGTTTATAGAGCGATCTTGCCATTGTGAATAAAGTGCATATGCGCAAATTACAACAATGATGAATTTGATCAATGGAGCGAGGAATTGCTTAGATTTGTGAAGCGCGAGAAACATGTGCGAAAAATACAACAATTGGCAACAGAAAAAATTATTCTAGGTGTAGATCCTGGTACTGCAATCATGGGTTTTGGTATCATAAAGGTAAAAGGCAATTCCATGAGTTTTATCCAGATGAATGAGTTGGATATGAGGAAAATAAAAGATCCGTACGTGAAGTTGCGTCGTATATTTGAGCGTACTATTGAGTTAATAGACACTTATAATCCAGATGAAATGGCTCTAGAGGCACCGTTTTTTGGTAAAAATGTACAGTCCATGCTCAAGTTAGGTCGCGCTCAAGGTGTGGCGATGGCAGCAGGATTATCTAGAGATATACCAGTTTTTGAGTATGCGCCACTTAAAATTAAACAAGCGATTACTGGAAAAGGAAGCGCTAGTAAAGAACAAGTGGCAAAGATGTTGCAGAGTCTTTTAGGGATTAAAGAATTGCCTAAAAATCTCGATATGACCGACGGACTTGCTGCTGCTGTATGTCATTTTTATAACAGTGGCCGTATCGAAGTAGGTAAGAACTACAGCGGTTGGGCATCGTTTGTAAAACAAAATGAAAAGCGAATTAAAAAATAAGTTATGAGACGTATTTTAAGTTTAGTGATATTCACCTTTTTTGTTACCTATTCTACTATTGCTACTGGGCAAGAAAAGGAAGTTGTGCAAAATGATATTCCTGAATTATTAGAGACTTATAATAAAATGACTGTCCCATATTTAAGTGTGCAAAATTTGAAAACAGATTATGATCAGTATGTAATTTTAGATACTCGTAAAAAGAAAGAGTATGAAGTCAGTCACCTGCCAGGAGCCATATGGGTAGGTGAGAAGTACTCTAGTAAAAGGATGCCAGAGTTAGCCAAAGATGTGAAAATAGTAGTTTATTGTAGCGTGGGAATACGCTCTGAAGGCTTTGGAGAGAAGATGCTTAAAGATGGTTATACAGATGTTAATAATCTTTACGGCAGTATATTCTCGTGGAAAGACGCCGGTTATGAAGTTCTAGATTTAAATAATACTCCTACAGATAATGTACATGTATATAGCAAAGTGTGGGGTAGATTTTTAAAATCAGGAGTTAAGGTTTTTTAATCATTATTTCAGCCACTTTACTTTGTATAGTTGACTAGTAGTAAGCGCTTCGTCTTCTCCTAGTTTTATGTTAGTTGCTTCAGAAGATAGGTAGTACGTTTCTTTATTGCTATCACTGTGGATTGATATAATTCCTTCTATCTGTGCGCCACCTTCTATTAAAAGCTCTTCTTTTTTTGCGAACTCAAATTTGCCGTTTTGATAATTTATTCTGTACACAAATGGAATTAAGTTGCTGTTATAGCCGCATACGGTTACGGTGTTAGATCCATTATAAGTAGCTCCAGTAACTAGACCTTTAATGTTGTAGGATGTAATGTTTTGAGCAGTTTGACGTTGTTTATTTTTATCTATTTTATAGATAATTGTCGTTTGATCCTTCCAGTCTTTAGAGAGCACATAAAGATTTTCTTCTATCGCGACTATTGATTCTGCGTCATAAGGGTGATTTTGCTCGCCTCTCTCAAATGATTTTTGATCAGGGTAATTGATGTTTAACCGAGTTACTGTAGCGTTTTCATTTTGTAAATCAGTTAATGCAATTTTAAATATCGTTAAGTCTTTGCGGTCGCCATAGTTATTTCCTAAATCTGCTATGTAGAGGTACTCGTCATCCTTTGTTACATCTTCCCAATCGATAGCTGTCATGTGCTTGTATGTTTTATGATAGAGAAGGTTTCCTAGAGTGTCTAAAAAGTATAATGTGGGCGTGTCACCGCTATCGTTATGAGTAATGATCTGATTTTGATAATATTCTAGACCAGATGTTTCTGTGATTATTTGCGCTAAGTCTGTTACATGGTTGGTGGTTATTCTTTGAGGCTTATCGTGTGGGTTTGACTCTTGTTGTACTGTTTTGCAAGAGTGTATTGATAGTGCTATTAAAATAATCAGGACCAGTTGTTTCATTCTATAAAGTTCGTAAAAGTTAATTGAAGCAACGATTAATAAAAGTATTTTAACTGTTTCGCTTTCGCGAAAGCGGAATTTAAAACAAAAAAAATCCGATTCAGTTTAAAACCAAATCGGATTAATTATTATAGTAATAAAGCTTAATTAAGCGATAGATACTCTTTTGAAACCTACAACATCAGCACCTTTAGACTCTACAAACTTAGCAACAGTTTGCTTATCGTCCATGATGAAGTCTTGGTCTAATAACGCTTGCTCTTTATCAAGAGAAGTGTTGTCAGCAACAAAACGCTCTAATTTTCCAGGTATGATTCTATCCCATATAGCTTCTGGCTTTCCTTCAGCTTTAAGTTCAGCTTCATAAGTAGCTTTTGCAGTTGCAAGAGCTTCGTCAGTTAACTGAGATCTAGAGATAAATAATGGAATGTTTAAAAGATTTTTACCTAAACGTCCACGCTCGATATTATCTTTTTCGATAGCAGCGATACGAGAAGCAGTTTCTGCTTGTACATATTCTGCGTCAAAATCTTTGTAAGATAATGTAGTAGCACCCATAGAAGCTACTTGCATAGAAACAGATTTTGCAACCTCTGCTGCGTGATCACTACCAGTAGAAAGACCAGTTAAAGCACCGATTTTATTACCATGTACATAACCACCTACAAATGGAGCTTCAAAAGCTTCAAAACCACCTATTTCAATTTTCTCACCGATAACACCAGTTTGCTCAATAAGTTTTTCTTCTACAGTCATGCTGTCATCAAATTTAGAAGCAAGAACTTCTTCTTTTGAGTTACAGTTATGAGCTACAGCAGCAATCTTATTTGCTAACTCTACGTAAGTGTCGTTTTTTGCAACAAAGTCAGTCTCACAGTTAAGAGATAAAAGAATACCTCTAGTGTTACCTTCATTAATATTTGCAACAACAACTCCTTCAGAAGAATCACGGTCAGCACGCTTTGCAGCTACTTTTTGACCTTTTTTTCTAAGGATCTCAATTGCTTGATCAAAATCACCTTCAGCTTCAACAAGGGCCTTTTTACAGTCCATCATTCCAGCTCCGGTTGTTTTTCTTAGTTTTCCTACTTCAGCAGCAGATATTTTAGCCATTTTGATAAGTTTTATACTAGTTAACTAGCGTTATAAGTTTATTCTTCTTCGTCTTTTGCAGGAGCAGCAACTTTAGCTTCTTCAGCTTTTGGAGCTTTCTTTTCTGCTTTTGCAGCTTCTTTAGCTTTATCTTCAGCGTTCTTTTCAGACTTGCGATCTTCAAGACCAGCTTTGATAGCACCAGTAACTTCTTTAATGATAATGTCAATAGATTTTGAAGCATCATCGTTAGAAGGAATTACGTAATCGATATCACGTGGGTTTGCGTTAGTATCAACCATTGCAAAAATAGGAATACCTAATTTTAAAGCTTCTTTAACTGCGATGTGCTCACGTACAGTATCTACAACAAAAAGTGCGGCTGGCATACGAGTCATGTCAGTAATAGAACCTAAGTTCTTTTCTAGCTTTGCACGCATACGGTCTACTTGAAGACGTTCTTTTTTAGAAAGAGTTTCATAACGACCATCTTTCTTCATGCGGTCTACAAGAGCCATTTTCTTAACAGCTTTACGGATAGTTACAAAGTTTGTAAGCATTCCACCAGGCCATCTTTCAGTGATGTACGGCATGTTAGCTTCACCAGCATATTGTGCAACGATATCTTTTGCTTGCTTCTTAGTAGCAACAAAAAGAACCTTACGACCAGATGCAGCTATCTTACGTAGCGCTTCTGTAGCTTCGTTTAACTTTGCAGTAGTTTTATAAAGATTGATAATATGGATCCCGTTACGTTCCATATAAATGTATGGAGCCATGTTAGGGTCCCATTTACGAGTAAGGTGACCGAAGTGGACACCTGCGTCAAGTAATGACTTGACATCTGAAGTATTTGCCATAATAAATAGTTTACGTTCTGTCGATAGCAATAAAAAAGTGGTCATAAGCAATGCTTAATCGCCTTCATTATTTAGATGCTAAACTGAGCTCTGGTGGCAACCAGGCGTGACAGCAAATTAATATAAATAAAAAAAGAACAAATCCCGTTTAATTGTGAAATTAAACGGGAGTAATAATAATGTATTAACGCTTTGAGAATTGGAATTTCTTTCTCGCTTTCTTTTGACCGAATTTCTTACGTTCAACCATTCTAGGATCACGTGTCATAAGACCTTCTGGCTTCAATGCTAGACGATTTTCTTCATCTATCTCTACAAGAGCTCTTGAAATTGCAAGACGAATTGCCTCAGCTTGTCCAGTGATACCACCACCTGTTACAGTAGCTTTTACATCGTATGTGTCAGTTGTTTCAGTTAAAGTAAAAGGTTGTTTTACTTTGTATTGTAACATTCCTGTTGTGAAATAGTCAGAAAGTTCTTTTCTGTTAATTGTTACGTCACCTTTACCTTCTGAAAGGTAAACACGAGCAACGGCAGTTTTTCTTCTACCAATTTTGTGTAATGTTTCCATATTACTTTACCTCGTTAAGATTAATGGTTTTAGGTTGTTGTGCTTCATGTCCATGCTCAGAACCAGAATACACTTTTAGGTTGCGATAAATAGCGCTTCCTAACTTGTTTTTAGGTAACATACCTTTTACTGCGTGCTCTACAACACGTGCTGGATCTTTTTCAAAAAGCTCAGTTGCAGTAAGACTACGCTGTCCACCTGGGTAGCCAGTGTGTCTGATATATGTTTTCTCGCTCCACTTGTTACCGCTTAGCGATACCTTGTCGGCGTTTATTATGATTACGTTGTCACCACAGTCTACGTGTGGAGTAAAATTAGTCTTGTATTTTCCTCTCAAAAACTTTGCAGCTATTGAAGACATACGACCTAGTGGCTGTTCAGCAGCGTCTATCAGTACCCATTCTTTGTTTACTGTTGCGCTGTTTGCTGAAACCGTTTTGTAACTTAAAGTATTCACCTTGAAATAGTTTTAATTCTGTGTATGATTTTACTAACTAAAATCGGGCTGCAAATGTAATCTTTTAATTCCGATTACCAAGCGCCTTTTTTTAATTTTATTATAAAATTCTAAACTAAGAATATTTTTTGCAATAATATGACTTTGTTTTAGTTATGCGTCGTTTTTAATTCGATTCTTTTTTAATTTTTTACTTTTTAACAAAGATGTTGATTTATGCTTGATTTGTGATTGTATCTAATAACTACTTGATTCATAGTTATTAGGTAACTTTGCTTTATATTTAGATAAATTTTGATATTATGAAAAATGTTTTCTTTTTATGTATACTTATCTTATCGTTAAGTGGTTGTGAAAGTGATGACGCTGCTAGGTCTTCTTTAAACTCTACTGTCGCTGGTGATTACATTCTTACTTCCCTTATTTCTAATATCCCTGTAGATTTTAATGGAGATGGTGTCAGTAATGTAGAGCTGTTACTAGAGGCGTCTTGTTTTTCTTCTATGGATGTGTCATTCTTAATAAATGGTGACTTTACAAGTACTGTTGCTGAGCCGTCTTTTGATAGTAATAATAATTTGAGTTGTCCACTAAGTTTACAGTCTGGTAATTACTCGTTAGATACAAATAGTGTCCTTACTGTAATAGCAAATGTAAATGGTGGTACTATTACAGACAGTAAACAAGTGATTTTTACGCCTACTACTTTTGAATTTACAGTTACTGGTGCTGAAATGGATCGTTATATAAGTGGTCGTAATTCTACACCTGCTGCTGGTGTTACTAGTTTAGTGGCGGTTTATACAAAGAATTGATAGTGATAACAGTATATTTTAAAAGCCACAATTTCAAGTTTATATGAAATTGTGGCTTTTTAAATGTTGGTATATGGTGTGAACTATTCTTGTACTGTCACGCCTTTCCAGAAAGCTACGTAACCTTCTATTTCTTTTGCTGCATGTTTTGCTTCAGGATAATACCATGCGGCATCTTTGTTCTCACTGCCATTTACTTCTAAGGTGTGATAACTTGCTATACCTTTCCATGGGCAATTAGATTGTGTTTGACTAGGTTTAAAGAATTCTTTCTTTATACTGTTTGCAGGAAAGTAATGGTTGTTCTCAATTACTTTTGTTTCATTACTTTCTGCAATGATTTGATTGTTCCAAATGGCTTTCATATTAGTTTTTTTTAAATAAGTAGTTTTTGAACAGTTTTTTATTGTCTTCAAATATCTGAGTTATTTTAAGTCCAGATTGATTTGCTAACCATTCTACTATTTGGTCGTCATATTTTTGAGAAATTTCAGTATGAATGGTTTCCCATTTATTGAAACTTACTTTTAGATCTAATTTTTTAATATGAACGTCACATGCTTCGGTGGCCAAAAGATAACTCTTAGCTGTTCCTGTTTCTGGGTCATAGGCTTCCCAATGTTCAAATTGGTCTACGTTAAAATCTGCTTGCATTTCTTTATTTAATCGGTGTAATAAATTGCGATTAAATTCTTGTGTAACGCCAGTAGTATCAGCATAGGCATTTTGAATGGTTAGCGGATCTTTTTTCTGATCAAACCCCATAAATAAAACATCTTCTGGAGACATTATTTCCTGAATTTGTTTTAAGAAATTGATTGCTTCGTCATGAGATAGGTTACCTATGTTAGATCCTAAAACTATAATGGCTTTGGGTCTCTGATTGTATTTTGCTAACTCTTTAAGAACGTTGAAGTAAGTTCCTTGTTCTCCTTGCACGTCCATATTAGGCCATGTTCCTTTAATACTGCTTGCTAGATCGTCTATAGCATGTTGGCTTATGTCTATCGGTATGTAAGTGAAGTTAGTGCCGTTTTCATGCAGCTCTTTAAGGAGTACTTTGGTTTTTTTACCGTCTCCAGCACCTAATTCTATGAGGTCAAATCCTTTGTTGTTTTCAAAAAGCATTCTTAAGTCTGCTTTATACTGATCAACTATATTGTACTCTGCATTAGTTAAATAATATTCTGGTAAGGCCATGATTTGCTGAAACAGCTCATCTCCTCGATCGTCATAAATATATTTTGAACTCAAAAACTTAGGAAAAGCTTTTAGTCCTTCTGTTACGTGTTGTTCAAATTCCAGTTGGAATGATTCTTTTTTTGTCATAATGATTTTGCAAGACGCAAGCTTGTAAATTGCCATCTAAGTGGCGCGTGAAAAAAGTTTCTATAAGTAGGTCTAGCATGGTTTGCTGGTGTAGCGATAGAGCTGCCTCGCAATACCTTCTGGTTGACCATAAATTTACCATTGTACTCTCCTAGAGCGCCATCTGGTTTTTTATAATTAGGGTAGGGTAGGTAGGCGCTTTCTGTCCATTCCCATCTATTACCATGATTAAAGTGTGATTGTGCAGCTTCCCATTCAAATTCTGTCGGTAGTCTCATGCCTTTCCATTGAGCAAAGGCAAATGCTTCGTAATAAGAAATGTGAGTTACAGCTGCGTCTGGATTTATAGTAGTGTTACCTTCTAATAAATAATTATTCCATTGTCCATTATTGTTATGCCAGTACATAGGTGCTGTAATTGAGTTTTTCTTTACCCAATCCCATCCTTCAGTATGCCAAAGCATAACTTCAGAATAGCCGCCGCTATTAATAAATTCTATCCATTCTCTATTTGTTACCAAAGTAGTGCAAATTGAAAACGGCTCTAAAAACACTCGGTGTCTAGGTAATTCATTGTCATAGCAAAACTCCTCAGAGTCGTGTCCTATGTTGTAAATACCTGATTCGATTTTGATAAATTCTTTCTTCTCAGTCTCAATTAATTGCTCATTTGAGAAATCTTTATATTTAGGTTGTAATGGATTGTTACCTAGTATATATTTAATATCTGTAAGTAGTAGTTCTTGATGCTGTTTTTCATGATGTATACCTATCTCGAGAATAGGAGCAAACTCTTCATTAAAGTGATTTTCAATTAGCTCTATCATGTTAGACGTCACATGATGTCTGTACTCATAAATTTCTCTGACACTAGGTCTAGAAAGATTACCGCGATCCGTACGTACGACTCTTTTTCCTATACTCTCATAATAGCTGTTAAACACATAGGCATAGCTATCGTGATACCTTTTGTAATTAGGTAAGTAAGGATCTAATAAAAATTCTTCAAAAAACCAGGTAGTATGACCTAGGTGCCATTTAGGTGGCGATACATCAACAATAGGTTGCACAACATAATCTTCCGTTTGTAACGGTTCACATATGTGTTCAGAATCTGATCTCGTTTCTTTAAAAAGAGAAAGAATTTTGTTTTTAGGAATCATCTTCTCAAATTTATGGTGTTTTTTCTTTAAGTCTATTGTTCTCATAGACTTTTATGAAATTGTTGTGTTTTTTTATTGTTCGCTTTCGCGAAAGCGTTAACAAAAGTTAAACAACTAGCAGGTTTTCTATTCTACCTTAAGTATACTGTTAATGGGTATAGTGACTCCTTTTTTAAGAATAATTGATTTTTGGGTAAGTCCCCATATGGTTGTGTTGATCATTAAAAGATTGTTTAAAGAGTCTTTGAACGTGATGAATACCTTGTTTTTGTACAAGTTGCCTAATTGCATGCCGCGATATAGCTCATGAAATCTTAATTTCTGTTCATTTTTATCTTCTAAGACATCTGCAGTGTCAAATTTTACTAAGTAAAGAAGTTCTTTTTGTGTGCGGTAAACTTGAGATGGATATTTATGCATAGTCTATTTTTTTTATAGTGAGATAATAGTATAGGTGTGTGGTCCTATCGCTTATCGCTAATTAAAAAATAAGATATCACAAAAAGAAAACGTAAAGATCAATTTTAGATATCATTTGAGTTTATGACATACATTTTATAAAAAGACATCGTGTTAATAAGTGCAGTCGCAAATACTTTAATTCCAGCCTCGGTTATTCTTGCGGTAATTAATTTGAGAGGTTTTGTCTTTAGTAAGATAGCCTACCAGCCATATGATCAATACTATTAACACGGCTAGAAATAGTACTATGATAACTAGAATAACTACTTTAGGAGTGATGCGGTTTGCGCGTTCATCTGCTGCCTGTAGACGTAACTGTTCATAACGATATTCTTGTTCTATTCGTTTTTTATCGCGTTGTTTTGCCTGTTTTTCTTTCTCAACTGCGCGATAGTAACTTTTAGGGCTTACAGGAGCGTAGTTTCTAGCTTTGGCATCTGCCAGGTTTATTGAAATGGGTTCTCCTTTTTGTTTATAGTATAATGGGTATATAGTGAATAATCCGTTTTCAGGAAACTCTGCTATGTTAGTATAGTGTTTCTGTCTATAAATAATTTTATTAGTATCTGGATCGCGCATCTCTATCATGTGATAGGTAATGTTCTTTTGGTTTTTCCATTCTAAAATTACTTTGCCAGCGTTATGAGATTCTTTTATGGTAAGGTCGTATAGGTATAACGCATCAGTAGGTTTATACTGCGTGGTGTCTATAGCGTGATAGTTTGCATATGGATCTTCAATCGCAGTGGAAACACTGCAAGAGATTATGAATAAAAATGCAATAATTAATCTCATAAGTGTAATTTAAACCGCTACTATTCCCTTGATTGCAGGATGTGGGTCGTAGTTCTCTAGTGTAAAATCTTCATATTTAAAGTCAAATATGTTTTTCACATCTGGATTTAATTTCATTTGTGGTAATTCTCTAGGTTCTCTAGTTAATTGTAAATCTACCTGTTCTCTTAAGTTATTGTATATATGAACATCTCCAAAACTGTGTATGAAATCTCCATACTCTAGATCGCATACTTGTGCAACCATCATAGTTAATAGTGCATAGCTCGCTATGTTAAAAGGTACGCCCAGAAATACGTCTGCACTGCGCTGATATAATTGGCAACTTAATTTATTGTTAGACACATAGAATTGAAAAAAGGCGTGACATGGTGGTAAGGCTGCTTTTCCATTAGCAACGTTTTCAGAAAAACTCTTGCTAGTATCTGGCATTACACTAGGATTCCATGCGGTTACCATCATCCTGCGGCTGTTAGGATTAGTCTTAAGTGTGTCAATAACCTCTTTGATTTGGTCTATTCCCTGACTATCCCAGTTGCGCCATTGGTGACCATAAACAGGTCCTAGATCTCCATTTTCGTCGGCCCATTCATTCCATATTCTGACATTATGATCTTTTAAATATTGAATGTTAGTATCGCCTGATAAAAGCCATAGCAGTTCATGTATGATAGACTTAAGGTGTACTTTTTTAGTAGTTACTAGAGGGAAACCTTTTTGTAAATCAAAACGCATTTGATAACCAAAAAGGCTGCGTGTACCAGTGCCGGTACGGTCACCTTTATCAGTTCCGTTATCAATTATGTCTTGTAAGAGGTCTAAGTATTGTTTCATAAGAGTCTAGTAAATGATGATTCCGCTTTCGCGAAAGCGAATACAATATACAAAGAACTTGAAATTTTAGTTCAAATGATAATAAAACAAACTAAGATTACAGATTTATTAATTTAAAAGAGAGTCTGGGTTTTCTGAAACAAATGAACTTGCCCACTCTACAGCGCTTTCTACGTTATTAAAGTATCCAAATGAGCCACTGTATAACGACTGTTCACTTGCGGCTTGCATTTTTTGTTCTTTAGAAGTGCCTATTATGGCAATCCCTACGATCATTTTGGAATCAACTAATTTGTACACCTTAGGCTCTACAGCATGTCCGAACTCACGATTTGAAATAAAAACGATTTTATTTTTACCGTAAAATTCATTAATATCATTGAGAATCTTAGTGGCTATCTCATTATTTACGACAACATCTGTATGTAGTTGACCAACTACATAGTTATCATAGCAATAGATTTTGCCAAAGCTATAATTGAAAAGGTTTTTGTAGTCTTTAAAGTCCAATGCTTATCAGTTGTTATAATTTATAACAAATTTACAACATTTCTTTAACATAAAATTAGGTTAAAGAAAAAGCGATTAAATTTATCCAAAAAGCATTCCAGCTATAGTTGCAGTAAGTAACGCGGCACATGTACCGCCTATTAATGCTTTTACACCAAAGGCCGCTAGGGTTTTACGCTGACCAGGTGCTAGTACGCCTATACCTCCTATTTGAATACCGATAGAGGCAAAGTTTGCAAAACCGCAAAGTGCGTAGGTTGCGATAATGATAGATTTAGGATGGAGTATTTTACCTGCTTCTTTTAACTCTTTTAGAGATCCATAGGCTATGAATTCATTAAGAATTGTTTTTTCACCTAGCAACTGTCCTACTAGAATTATATCTTCAGAATGTACACCTATAATCCATGCAATAGGTGCAAATAGATTACCTAGTATATATTGCATAGAAAGGCCATCGTACCTACCATCGCTAGAAGATGCGATAATAGAATTAAGTCCAGAATATTCTCCTATAAGGTCTTTAAGTCCAAAGTTTACCACTGCTATTAAGGCTGTAAATACTAGTAACATAGCACCTACGTTAACAGCTAATTTTAAACCATCTGTCGTACCTCTAGAAATGGCATCTAGTATGTTCGTACCTATTTTATCCTTTGATACTTTGAGGGAGCGGTCTATCTTGTTATTTTGATCTTCTGGGTAAAGCATTTTTGCAATTACAATAGCTGCAGGAGCACTCATTATAGATGCGGTAAGCAGGTGTTTTGTAAATAATATTTGTTGCGCTTCACTTTCTCCACCTAAGAAACCGATAAATGCCGCTAGTACACCACCGGCTATGGTGGCCATACCGCCTACCATAAGACAAAGCATTTCTGATTTGGTCATTTTTTCAAGGTAAGGCTTTACTACTAATGGCGCTTCAGTCTGCCCTATAAAAATATTTGCTGCTGCTGCAAGAGATTCAGCACCACTTAATCTCATTGTTTTGCTCATAACCCATGCGAGTACATAAACGACTTTTTGAAGTATGCCTAGATAATAAAGTAAAGATGTAAATGCAGAGAAAAATACAATCGTAGGAAGAACCTTAAATGCAAATACATAGCCCCAGTTACCACTAGCGTCAATGAAGTTACCGAATACAAACTCAGCACCAGCCTCACTAACAGCTAGGAATTTTACTACTCCTGTAGATATTCCATCAAAGATGTATGCGACACTTTCAAATTTAAGTACAGATATAGCAAACACCACTTGTAATGTTACACCGACTATTACTAGTCTCCAGTCTATTTTCTTCCTGTTATTACTTAATAGATAACAAAATCCAAGGATAAAAAACATACCTATTAAACCACGATAGAAACTTTCAAAGCTAAAGCCAAGGTCATTTGATATTTGAACATTATTAGAGGTTGCTGCGACAGTTGTTTCTTCTTTTTTGATTAAGAAATGATAAGTAATATCTTTATTTTTAATTGATAAGCTATCGTTATTTACCTTTTTTAAATCAAACTGCTTTAATTGTGTATTATTTGAGTTAGGGTATAGGGCGATAAAATCATTTTGGATTATAAATCTACCGGTAGAATTAAGGCTGTCTACTCCTGTGTAAAATTTGTAATTTTGTTGTGAAAAGGAGATACTGTCTAGATCTTGAGCGTTTGCTTGTGTGTTATCAACTATTGTTGCAGTATCAAATATCCAAGTTCCTTCTATTGGTGTGTTCTCTTGTGCATTTCCTATAAATGAAAAGCAAAGTAATGCTAAAGCAGTAAAAAATCTGGCTATAAAGGATTTCATAGAATGGTAATGATTATCGTTTAGATATTTCGTCTCTAATTTGCGCTGCCAGTTCGTAGTCTTCGTTAGAAACTGCTTCGTCGAGCATTTTGTTAAGTTCTGATATGGAGAATTTGCTGTAGTCATCCACTTCTTGCGCTGCAGCGTTGATTAATTCTTCTATCATTTCTTCTCCGTCTAGCTCTTCCATTTCCAGTTCTTTGTCTGGTTTAATGTGCTGTTGTATACCTGCTTCTTCAAGAATGTTTTCATAAGTAAAAACAGGGGCTTTAAATCTTACAGCTAGTGCTATGGCATCGCTAGTGCGAGCATCTATAATTTCTTCAATTTTATCTCTTTCACAAATAAGACTGCTGTAAAAAACACCATCTACTAGTTTGTGAATGATTACTTGTTTCACCACAATAGAAAATCGTTGGGCAAATGTTTTAAACAAATCATGGGTGAGAGGTCGCGGCGGACTCAATTCTTTCTCTAGTGCAATAGCTATACTTTGAGCTTCAAAAGCTCCTATTACAATAGGTAGTTGTCTTGATCCGTCTACTTCTTTAAGCACAAGGGCGTATGCGCCATTTTGTGTTTGGCTGTAAGAGATGCCTCGTATGTTAAGTCGTTTTAGACTCATTATGTTTAATTGCTATAAATAAAAAAAAAGCTGTGCAAAAATGAGGTTTTTCTCCTATTGCACAGCCTTAAATCTAATAAATTCTTAACTAATTATTAAGAATCTTAAGCATTTGCAGCTTTAAAAGCCTTTAATTTCTCGATTAGAGCAGGTACTACCTCAAAAGCATCACCTACAACACCATAATCTGCAGCCTTAAAGAAAGGTGCTTCTGGGTCTGTATTAATAACAACTTTAACCTTTGAAGAGTTAATTCCTGCAAGGTGTTGTATCGCTCCAGATATACCGATAGCGATATATAAGTTAGATGCAACTGGCTTACCAGTTTGCCCTACGTGTTCACTGTGTGGTCTCCATCCCAGATCACTTACCGGTTTAGAACATGCTGTTGCAGCGCCTAGAACGTCTGCTAGTTCTTCTACCATACCCCAGTTTTCTGGACCTTTTAATCCACGACCTGCGCTTACTACTATTTCAGCATCTGCGATAGTCACTTTGTCGGTAGCTTTATCCACAGATTGTACAGTTACATTAAAATCTGCATCGTTTAAAGTAGGTGCAAATTCTTGTACGGCACAATCGGTTGCGTTCTCTTTAAGACCGTAAGCATTTTTAGAAAGTCCTACTAGTTTTACATTAGTAGTAATAGCAGTGTTAGAAAAAGCTTTGTTAGTAAACACAGTTCTTTTAACTGTAAATGGCTCTGTAGAAGAAGGTAGCGCTGTAACGTTAGATACATAACCTGCTTCTAGTTGTACGCTTACTAGAGAGCCTAAATACTTAGAGTCTGCACTAGAGCTGATAACGACTACTGTCGCTCCTTCAGCTTTGGCAGCTTGTGCAATAGCGCTAGCATAGGCAGCGGCATTAAATTTTTCTAGTTTTGAATTTGCTACGTTGTGTAATTTATTTACACCATATGTACCTAGTTCTCCAGCGTCATTTGCATTAAAAGATATAGCGGTAACAGTTGTTCCCATCATATCTGCAACACCTTTTGCATAACTAGCTACTTCATAAGCAGTCTTTTTAAAACCACCGTTTTCTGATTCTGTATATACGAGTACTGACATATATTTTATTTTTATATAAACATCCTAGTTATAAGGACGATTACTTGATTTGTTGTGGGTCTCGCTTTCGCGAAAGCGAAACTCTTAATAATTTTAACCTACAAGATTTAGAACCTTGAACTTTTAACCTTTAAAGATTAAATCGCTTTTGCCTCGTTGTGAAGTAAGTCGATTAATTTATCAAGATCTCCAGCGTCTACAAGAGTTACCTGGCCTTTAGGCTCTGGCTTTTCAAAAGAAACGCTATTAGTCTCTGTACTAGCATCTGTTGCTGGTACAACATTAAGAGGTTTTTTACGAGCCATCATAATTCCACGCATGTTAGGAATTCTTAGGTCACTTTCCTCTACGAGACCCTTTTGTCCACCTATTACTAGGGGTAGGCTAGCGGTAACAGTTTCTTTACCACCATCGATTTCACGTACAGCAGTTGCGTTAGTTCCTTCTATTTCTAGAGATATACATGTATTTACAAAACTAGCTCCAGTCATAGCGGCTACCATACCTGGTACCATACCACCATTATAATCGATAGATTCACGACCTGCGATAACTAGATCATAACCACCGTCTTTTATAACTGCAGTTAGTTGTTTTGACACCTGGTAACCGTCAGTTGCTGGGGTGTCTACTCTTATTGCTGTGTCTGCACCTATTGCTAGAGCTTTTCTTAAAGTCGGTTCAACTTCTGCACCACCTACAGTAACTACATCTACACTAGCGCCTTGTTTTTCTTTAAACCACATAGCTCGTGTAAGACCAAATTCATCATTTGGGTTGATGACAAATTGTACACCGTTAGTGTCAAATTGAGTATCGTTATCTGTAAAATTGATTTTGGAAGTGGTATCTGGCACGTGGCTGATACATACTAATATCTTCATATTTTATAGTCTTTAAAGTCTTTTTCAATCGTTTGCGAAGTTAGGAAAAAAACAAGTAATAAACTATGCATGCATAATAAATTTTTGTTTAATATTTCCTCAAGTATTGATTTTCAATATTTTTCATTCTAGGGTGTAACTCTTGTCTATCTTGATGTTTAGACGGTTCAGGAATGTTCTGTATGATAATAGTATGTAAAAGAGATATTTTTTAGCCTAAAAATCTAGCATACTAAGTTCATGTAAGTTATTTTTGTTTTCTTGAAAAACTGAATAACATCATATCCTAATATATGAAGACAATACAATTCCGCGAGGCAATTTGCGAAGCGATGAGTGAAGAAATGAGACGCGACGAGTCTATTTACCTTATGGGTGAAGAAGTTGCAGAATATAATGGAGCTTACAAGGCTTCTAAAGGTATGCTGGACGAGTTTGGTGCAAAGCGTGTGATTGATACACCTATTGCCGAGTTAGGTTTTGCTGGTATAGCCATAGGTTCTACCATGACTGGTAATAGACCTATCGTGGAGTATATGACGTTTAACTTTTCTCTTGTTGGTATCGATCAGATAATTAACAATGCGGCAAAAATACGCCAGATGTCTGGTGGACAGTTTAAGTGTCCTATCGTTTTTAGAGGGCCTACTGCAAGTGCAGGACAGCTAGCAGCTACTCACTCACAAGCTTTTGAAAACTGGTTTGCAAACACACCAGGTCTTAAAGTAATCGTACCATCTAACCCTTATGATGCAAAAGGTCTTCTCAAGGCAGCGATACGTGATGACGATCCAGTAATTTTTATGGAGTCTGAGCAAATGTATGGTGATAAAGGTGAGGTGCCAGAAGGTGAGTATGTTTTACCTATAGGTGTTGCAGAGTTAAAAAGAGAAGGTAATGATGTGACCATCGTTTCTTTTGGTAAAATTATCAAAGAAGCTTATAAAGCTGCAGACGAGTTAGAGAAAGAAGGTATCTCTTGTGAGATTATCGACTTAAGAACTGTGCGTCCTTATGATAAAGAAGCGATTTTAAAATCGGTAAAGAAAACAAATCGTTTAGTGATTCTTGAAGAAGCGTGGCCATTTGGTAACGTCTCTACAGAGATTTCTCACATGATACAGGCTGAAGCTTTTGATTACCTAGACGCTCCTGTTTATAAAATAAATACACAAGATACACCAGCGCCATATTCTCCAGGTTTACTTGCAGAGTGGTTACCAGATTATACTGATGTGGTAGAAGGTGTTAAAAAAGTAATGTACAGAAAGTAATTTCTGACAACATTTTTGATCAAAGCCCATCTCGTTAGAGGTGGGTTTTTTTGATTTATAGCTAGATATAATTTTTTTTGACTTAAGTTACTATCATTTACGTCAGTAGCCCTACTTTTGACTTTTGCCCTTTGCTTATGAAAACTCTTTATAAAAGTTACGCTTTCGCGAAAGCGATAACAGAATCAGTCCTGTATATAGGTATATTACTTTTCACCTTAACAAGTGTTGCACAGACTAAAGTTGGTGGTGTGATTTATGACGATTTTGGTGATACGGTGCCTTTTGCAAACGTTGTATTTCCTGGTTCTAGTGAAGGAACAATCACTAACGATAATGGTCGATTTTATTTACAATCAGAGAATACGTATGATAAAGTTGAGTTTTCTTTTGTAGGGTATAAAACGCAAACCATAAAATTAGATAATAGAGTGAATCTAAATATGAAGGTTACACTTGAAACTGATACGGCAGAGTTAGATGCGGTGGTAGTATATGCTGGTAAAACGTCTAAAAAGAATAACCCTGCTATCGATATACTACGTAAAGTATGGGAAAATAGACGTAAAAATGGTCTTTCCCAATTTAAGCAATACCAGTACGATAAATATGAGAAGTTAGAATTTGACATGAATACCATAGATAGTTCTTTGATCAACTCAAAGCTTTTCCGTGGTATGGAGTTCGTATTTGACTATGCAGACACGAGTAGAATAACAGGTAAAACCTATTTACCTATTTTTATTAATGAATCGCTTTCTACTGTTTATGGAGATAACGAGATCAATAAAGAACTAGATGATGTTAAGGCAAACAAGAACTCTGGTTTCTCAAACAACCAGACTTTAATAGCATTTGTAAAAGATTTATATAATGACATAGATGTCTATGACCGTTATTTAAAATTCTTTGATAAAAGTTTTACGAGTCCAGTGGGTAAAAGTGGTATTGACACCTATAACTATGTGTTGAGAGATACGGCTATAGTGGATGGGGTAGAGGCGTATAATATAGTTTACTATCCGCGTCGTAAAGGTGAGCTTACTTTTAAAGGTGATTTTTGGGTAGCTACAGAGTCGTATGCGATCAAGGAGATCAATATGCAAGCGACTAAAAGCGCTAACATAAACTGGGTAAAAGAAATCTATATAGAACAGGAATATGACGTACTTAATGATAGTCTGTTCTTAATTACACGTGATTATTTCTTAAGTGATTTTGCGCTTAACAAGAAAGAGAAGTCCAAAGGTATTTATGGAAAACGTACCACCTTATTCAATGACTATAAGTTTGATATAGCAAAAGAGCCAGATTTTTATAGACGTAGAGTTAATGATTATGATCCAGAAATTTATAATCGCGATGAGGCTTATTGGGATGAAAATCGATTAGAAAAACTTAATAAAGATGAGAAACAAGTGTACACCATGCTGGATACACTTAAAAAGAACAAGAAGTTTAAACGTCTTTATAATATAGGTACTGTACTAGCGTCTGGTTATTATGAATTTGATGGTTTTGATTTTGGACCTATATTTTCCACATTTGGATTTAACGATGTAGAAGGTTTGCGATTGCGTGCTGGTGGTAGGACATACTTTGGCGCTAATGACCCATGGAGAATAGAAGGTTATGGCGCATATGGTTTTGATGATAAAAAATTTAAATTCGGTATAGGTGGTAAATGGTTGTTAGATAAACAAAGTCGTTTGATACTAAGTGGTGGTTATAGAAAAGATGTAGAACAACTAGCTGCCAGTCTTACTAAAACTAATGATGTTTTGGGGCGCAGTCTAGCTTCTAGTGCGATAGTAAGTGCAGGTAATAATGGTAGGTTATCTAATATTAAACTAGGTCTTGCTGCCATTAGTTTTGAGCCGTTATATAACTTAGAATTTAGATTAGGTACTAGTTATAGAAAGATAACGACGGCTAATCCTGGATTCTTTAGTCTGGATTATTTTGATGCAGACTCTCCAGGCGGCATACAGTCAGAAACTAACCAGGCTGAAGTGGACTTTTCTATGACTTATAAACCAGGACGTAAAACGACTAATTATGGTGTAGATCGTACGGTTATAAATGAAGGAGCTTATCCTATATTATTCCTAAATTATTCTAAAGGTTTTAAAGATCTCTTTAGTAGCGATTTTGATTATGATAAGTTTCAATTTTATTATAGTCATCCTATCCAGATAGGTGCTTTTGGTAGATTAACGGCGCGTATAGAAGCTGGTAAAACCTTTGGAGAAGTGCCACTAGCATTACTAGATGTGATACCTGGTAACCAGACTTATTTCAATGTGTCAGGATCATTTAATACGATGGATTTTTATGAATTTGTAAGTGATGAGTATTTGATGGTGAATCTTGATCATAATTTTAACGGTCGTATTTTTTCTCGCATTCCTGGTTTGAGAGATTTGAATCTACGTGAGTTAGTAGGTATAAAAGCTGCTTATGGTAGAATTAGTGATGAAAACGTAGCCTTAAATGCAAGCGGTCTTAATTATCTAGCTCCAGAAGATATTTACTGGGAATATAGTGCTGGTGTAGGTAACATCTTTAAAGTACTGCGTATAGATGTAAGTTTTAGAGGTGGTTATAATTACCTGCCAGACGCTAGACAGGTAGCTGTTACTGGTAGTTTTGGTTTCTTCTTTTAATGGGTTCACTATATGAATTTATAGATTATTATTTATTTTAAAACCCCATTTACGATTAAGTAAATGGGGTTTTTTAGTTTCCGACTTAGCGAAAAGTAATAGCATAAATCTCTCTTTTTTAGTAATGTGGTGTGATAATCTTCTATTTTAGCGCAAAATATATTTTTATGAGGCTTTTTACTTTTGTAGCTGTTTTGTTTTGTGGGTTGGTTGCAAGTGCGCAGACTGCTGATTTTAGAATGACTGTTAATCCACGTTCTGGAACTGCAAGTAGAATAATAGATTTTATTATCACCGCACCTGGTACGGTATCGGTGAATTGGGGAGATGGCACTGTAGATACCTATTCAAATCAAATAGATCAACAAATATCACATCAATACCCATCTAGTGCTGGCAATTCACCAACTATTACAATTACTGGACAAATAGATGGTATCAAAGTTTCATCTAGCCGCACTACTATTTTGCAATGGGGTAATTCTCAGTGGAAAACTATGTTTGAAACGATGAGGGGTTGTCAACGATGCGCGATACAGGCGACTGATATTCCAGATTTGCGCCAAGTTACTGATATGTCATATATGTTTACTGGTTTTGACAATTTCACGGATAACAGTTTCACAACAAGAGTCGCGATGACACCCTTGAATTGGGATACTTCTAACGTAACTAATATGGAATTCTTGGCTGCTGGTAATTTTAATGAAGATATATCTATGTGGGATGTTTCAAGCGTTACTAATATGTCTGGGATGTTTATAGGTGCTGATGATTTTAATCAGACTATAAATAGCTGGGATGTTTCTAATGTTACTGACATGAGTTCAATGTTTGAGGGGTCAGAGGCGTTTAATCAACCTCTTGATAACTGGGATGTTTCTAATGTTACTGACATGAGTTCAATGTTTGAAGGGTCTGAGGCGTTTAATCAACCTCTTGATAACTGGGATGTGTCAAGTGTAACAACAATGCAATATATGTTTAAAGATAATATGGTTTTTAATAGTAGTATTGATGCGTGGGATATGACTAATGCTCCTGATCTTTCATACATTTTTGAAAATTCGATATTTAATCAACCTTTAAACAATTGGAATGTATCAAATTATACAGACTTAAGTTACGTGTTCAGAAATTCACCTTCATTTAATCAGTCATTGAATAATTGGGATGTTTCTAATGTTACAACAATGAGAGGTATGTTTCAGTCAGCAACGTCTTTTAATCAAAGTGTAGATAATTGGAATGTATCGAATGTAACTGATTTGAGAAGTATGTTTCATTCAGCATCTTCATTTAATAAAAGCCTGAACAGTTGGGTTATTTATAATAGTCCCAATTTTAATTTATATCTTGACTGTGAGAATATGTTCTATAATGCAACTTCATACAATCAGCCCTTAAATTGGGGAGTGAATAATTCCTTTAAAATCGGTGGTATGTTTTACGGTGCATCTAGTTTTAATCAAGATTTGTCCTCATGGAATTTTCGAGAAAATAGTTCATTAGGCAGTTTTATACGTGATAGCGGTTTAGATACTGAAAATTATGATCGTTTATTACAGCGGTTTGTCAATTTGCGAATTAATAACTCATCATGGTCTACATTACAGTTTAATGGCACTAATTTAGAATATTGCGATGCTTACACCAGAAATATTTTAATTTCAAGAAGATGGCGATTCACAGGAGATACACAATCTAGTATTTGTCCGGATAACAATGTAAGTGGTACCATACTTTATGACATTAATAACAATGGTTGTGATGCAAGTGATGCACCAGCAAGTAATATCGCTGTAGAAATTAATGACGGCACAAATTCTTTTAATATTTTTACAATCAATGGTCAATACAGCGTAAACCTACCACCAGGAACCTATACTATAACACCACTGCCTAATCCTAGTATTTTTGTTTTATCTCCAGCGAGCACTACAATTACCGTTGGTAATTCCAGTACATCAATAGAAAATTTTTGTTTTACAAGCTCAACTACATCAAATGACCTAGAAATAACCATTTTACCATTAGAAGATGCCAGACCAGGATTCGATACAGACTACAAACTCATCTACAAGAATAAAGGAACAACAAGATTATCTGGAACGATGGATTTAACCTATCAAGATGACTTCATGGGTTTTCTAACTGCAAGTCCAGCAACTACATCTTCAAATGTAGGAATGTTAAGTTGGGATTTTTCAAACCTAGATCCATTTGAAACTCGTGAGATTGAATTCTCCATGAATCTTAATACACCTACAGATCCTACCTTCCCATTAAATAGTAATGATCTGTTAGACTTTAGTGCGACTATAAATCCAACGGCAAATGATGATACACCACTAGATAATGTATTTGATTTACAACAAACGGTTGTGAATTCTTATGATCCTAATGACAAGACTTGTTTACAAGGTGAGACTATTTTACCGACTATGGTTGGAGAGTTTGTGCATTACCGCATCCGTTTTGAGAATGAAGGAACGGCAAGTGCGGTAAACGTAAGAATTGTGGATTATATCGATACGACTAAGTTTGATGTCGCTACTTTAACACCTTTAAGTGGTAGCCACGATTATACAACAACAATTACAGATGGAAATAAAGTAGAATTTAATTTTGAGAACATCATGCTGCCATTTACTGCGCCTGCCAGTCAAGGTTATGTGTTGTTTAAAATTAAAACGGTAGATACATTAGTTTCAGGAGATGATTTTTCTAATCAAGCAGAGATTTACTTTGATTTTAATTTTCCGATTATTACTAACTTAGAAACTACAGGGGTTGCTGTTCCGTTAAGTTTAAATGATAATAATTTATTACAAGTTAGCCTTTACCCTAATCCTGCTAAAAATAAGATTAGTTTAATGAGTAATATAGAATTCAATGAATACACTATTTATGATACTTTGGGTGCCATCGTTTCTCAAGAAAAGTTAGATGCTGCTATAATGAATAAAGATATCACATTAGATCATTTAGTTTCGGGATTGTATTTTGTTGAGGTAAAAGGAGATCAAATGAATTCTGTTTTAAAACTGATTAAAAAGTAAATCCATAACAATTTAAAGTATTCAAAAACCCATTTACTTAATCGTAAATGGGTTTTCTTCTTTTAAAGCTGCAGAGCAATCATACTTCAATAAATAACAAAAAAAACCTCCGATTCAACTAGTTGAATCGGAGGTTTTTGAAATATATAAACTTTCTAATATTTACAATTCAAAAGCTTTCTTAACTTCTTCTACAAAGTCTAATTTTTCCCAAGTAAATAACTCTACTTCTCTTTCTACTTTTCCATTGTATGGAGATTCAAAAACAAGTTTTTCAATACGTGGTGTTCTACCCATGTGACCATAAGCAGCCGTTTCAGAATAGATAGGGTTTCTTAATTTTAATCTAGATTCTATTGCAGCAGGACGCATGTCAAATATCTCTGCAACCTTTTTAGAAATCTCACCGTCAGTTAAGTTTAATGTAGAGGTACCATAAGTTTCTACATTAATAGAAGTAGGTTCTACCACACCTATGGCATAGGAAACCTGTACAAGAA
The DNA here is from genome assembly GCF_045063745.1 of Nonlabens sp. Asnod2-A12. Classification (NCBI taxonomy): domain Bacteria; kingdom Pseudomonadati; phylum Bacteroidota; class Flavobacteriia; order Flavobacteriales; family Flavobacteriaceae; genus Nonlabens; species Nonlabens sp. Asnod2-A12. The sequence goes on from NZ_JBEFOB010000003.1 coordinate 2,689,449, forward strand.
CCTCGCTAGCAAGACCTGCAGCTACTAGATTCTTTGCAACGTGACGTGCAGCATATGCAGCACTTCTATCCACCTTAGAAGGGTCTTTACCAGAAAAAGCACCACCACCGTGAGCACCTTTACCACCATAAGTATCTACTATAATCTTTCTACCAGTTAATCCAGTATCACCATGTGGTCCACCTATAACAAATTTACCAGTAGGGTTAATGTGATAGGTAATGTCATCATTAAATAAATCCTGAGCATAAGCAGGTAATAATGCAGTAACACGAGGAATCAATATTTCAACAAGATCTTTTTTGATCTGAGCTAGCATTGCAGCATCATCTTCATTAAATGGATCGTGTTGTGTAGAGATTACGATAGCATCGATACGTTGTGGCACGTTATCATCACTATACTCTATAGTTACTTGTGATTTTGCGTCTGGTCTTAAATAAGTAATTTCCTTATTCTCACGACGCAATGCAGCAAGCTCCACTAGTAATTTGTGTGATATGTCTAGAGCAAGAGGCATGTAATTCTCTGTCTCGTTAGTTGCATAACCGAACATCATACCTTGGTCTCCAGCACCTTGCTCTTCCTTAGTAGCACGATCTACACCTTGATTAATGTCTTGCGACTGCTCATGGATTAAAGAAATTACTCCACAAGAATCACCAGAAAACTGGTAAGCACCTTCCGTATAACCTATTTTATTGATCACATTACGTGCAATTTGAGCTGCATCGATGTAAGTGTTTGATTTTACCTCTCCGGCAAGAACCACCTGTCCAGTAGTTACAAGCGTTTCACAAGCAACCTTTGATTCTGGATCAAAAGCAAGAAAATTATCTAATAAAGCATCACTGATCTGGTCAGCAACTTTGTCTGGATGTCCTTCACTAACGGACTCTGATGTAAATAAGTAGGGCATTTTATATGTGCGCTTTCGCGAAAGCGTAATAAATACAAATCTCGCGTGATTAATAATATAAGAAAATAAAAGTGGCTGTATTGTTTTGCGCAGTACACTGTTTTAGCGTTTATGTTTTCTTTTTTGAAAACGAGGTCGCAAGCAGCCAAATCTTTCCCCTTAATTGAATTGCAAATTTAATGAATGTAATTATTTATTGGCACATCACTTATAAGATTATTAACATGTACTATAATAAGACTTTATAGATATTTTTAATTCCCTACAGATTAAGTAGGGTAAATAATGTACACGTTCATATATGATAAATTTAAAATAGAGATAAATAACATTGGATATCATATTTGGATCATTGTTTAATTTTTGATATACAGATGGTTAAGTGTAATTAATGCTGTTTGGATAACAATGGCAATATGAATTGTCTAGTGAGGGACCTAATTGCAAACTTTAATTTTGAATCGATATTCTATCATCTAAAATAATAGAAGAATTATAAGGAAGTAAGTTAACGCTTGCCCTTAAGATTTAAAAATTAAATATGTCACTCACTAAATATAGTAAAACAGTAACCCAGGATCCTACACAACCAGCTGCACAAGCTATGTTGCATGCTATAGGTCTTTCTAAGGAGGATCTGCTCAAACCATTTGTAGGTATTGCGAGTACTGGTTATGAAGGTAACCCATGTAACATGCATCTTAATGATCTTGCAAAATTGGTTAAAGAAGGAACTTTAGATGCTAACCTAGTTGGATTAATCTTTAATACGATAGGAGTAAGTGATGGTATTTCTATGGGAACACCTGGTATGCGATATTCTCTACCGTCACGAGATATTATAGCAGACTCTATGGAGACTGTGGTGCAAGCGATGAGTTATGACGCACTAGTAACAGTTGTAGGTTGTGATAAAAACATGCCAGGTGCATTAATGGCAATGATAAGACTGGACCGTCCTTCTATACTAGTTTATGGAGGTACGATAGATTCTGGCTGCCATAAGGGTAAGAAGTTAGATGTAGTTTCTGCTTTTGAAGCTTGGGGTAGTAAAGTTGCAGGTACTATGGAAGAAGAAGAATATCAGAATATAGTAGAAAAAGCGTGTCCTGGTGCTGGTGCTTGCGGTGGTATGTATACCGCAAATACCATGGCAAGTGCGATAGAAGCATTAGGAATGTCTTTACCGTTTAATTCTTCTAACCCTGCATTAAGTGATGATAAGAAAGAAGAATCTGTCAGAGCAGGACAGGTAATGTTAGAATTACTAGAAAAAGACATCAAACCGTCTGATATTATAACACGTAAATCGTTAGAGAACGCAGTACGATTAGTCACTATTCTTGGCGGTTCTACAAATGCAGTTTTACATTTTCTAGCGATAGCAAGAGCAGCACAAATAGATTTTACACTTAAAGATTTTCAAGATATAAGTGATAACACACCTTTTCTAGCAGATTTAAAACCTAGTGGTAAGTATCTTATGGAAGATATTCATCGCATAGGTGGCATTCCTGCAGTTATGAAGTACTTACTTTCTAAAGGGTTAATTCATGGAGACTGTCTTACGGTAACTGGTAAAACAGTATCTGAGAATCTAGCAAGCGTAAAAGATCTTTCTGAAGAACAAGATGTGATTAGAGCTGTAGAGAACCCTATTAAAATTTCTGGACACTTGAGAATGCTTTATGGCAATCTTGCTAGTGAAGGTAGTGTTGCAAAAATCACAGGTAAAGAAGGGTTGCAGTTCTCAGGAAAAGCTAAGGTTTTTAATGGTGAGTATGAAGCAAATGATGGCATACGTGATGGACTGGTAGAAAGAGGTGATGTAGTAGTCATAAGATATGAAGGGCCTAAAGGAGGACCAGGAATGCCAGAAATGTTAAAGCCTACAGCAGCTATTATGGGTGCAGGACTAGGTAAAGACGTGGCGCTTATTACAGATGGTCGCTTTTCTGGCGGTACGCATGGCTTTGTTGTAGGACATATCACACCAGAAGCTCAAGAAGGTGGTGTGATTGCTCTAGTTAAAGATGGTGATGTCATTACTATCGATGCAGAAGCTAATACAATACAATTAGAAATCTCAGATAAAGAATTAATTAAACGTAAAGAACAATGGCAGGCACCAGAGTTGAAGTTTAAAAGAGGTGTTCTTTATAAATATGCAAGGACGGTTTCTAATGCTTCAAAAGGTTGTGTTACAGACGAGTTTTAATAGCTTATCCCTGTAAATACCTACTCAACAAATAGAATAAAAAATTACAATAATCAAAATCGATGATTATGAAAGAACATGCGCTAATAAATTCCCCTACTTCAAGCATAGTAACAGAAAAGATATCTGGTGCAGAAGCTATCATAAAATGTTTCCTTGCCGAAGGTGTTGATACGGCATTTGGTTATCCAGGTGGTGCGATTATGCCGTTATATGATAAACTTTATGGCTATCAAAAAGAGTTGAAACATGTACTCACCAGACATGAGCAAGGAGCAACACATGCAGCACAAGGTTATGCACGTATATCAAATAAAGTTGGAGTTTGTATAGCCACTTCTGGTCCAGGAGCAACAAATCTTATCACTGGACTGGCAGACGCGATGATAGATTCTACACCTATGGTATGTATCACTGGTCAGGTAGCTTCTCATTTATTGGGGACAGATGCTTTTCAAGAAACAGATATTATAGGTATTTCTACACCAGTAACTAAGTGGAATGCTCAAGTAACTAAAGCAGCAGATATTCCTAAGGTTCTAGCCAAAGCTTTTTACATCGCTCAAAGCGGTCGTCCAGGTCCTGTATTAATTGATATTACAAAAGATGCACAGTTTGAAGAGTTTGATTTTGCATATGAAAAATGTAAATCGATAAGAAGTTATGTGCCAGTTCCTGATACAGATTTACAAACGGTAAAGGACGCTGCTCTCTTAATTAATAACGCTCAGAAGCCTATGATTATTTGGGGTCAAGGAGTCGTATTGAGCGAGGCCGAAAAAGAATTGCAATCGGTTATAGAAAAAGCAGGAATCCCATCTGCATGGACCATTCTAGGTGCAAGTGCTATTCCTACTTCTCATTCACTTAATGTCGGTATGGTAGGTATGCATGGTAATTATGCACCTAATTTATTAACTAATGAATGTGATGTTTTAATAGCGATAGGAATGCGTTTTGACGACCGTGTTACTGGTGATTTATCTCGATATGCAAAGCAAGCCAAAGTGATACATTTTGAAATAGATCCATCTGAGGTGAATAAGAATGTAAAAGCAGATATTGCTGTTCTTGGTGATGCAAGAAACACTTTAGAACTGTTACTTCCTTATTTAGAACAAAGAGAGCACCCTAAATGGTTAGCGAGATTTAAGGAACTTTATGAAGTAGAAGTAGATAAAGTTATAAGAGAAGATATGGAACCATCTGTAGATGGACTTACTATGGCTGAGGTTATACAGCAAATTAATGTACACTCAAAAAGTGAAGCAGCTATAGTAAGTGATGTGGGCCAGCACCAGATGATAGCATGTCGTTATGCTAGTTATAATCAGACACGTAGTAATATAACATCAGGTGGATTAGGTACTATGGGATTTGCACTTCCGGCAGCTATAGGAGCACAAGTAGGTGCGCCAGATAGAGATGTCGTGGCAGTAATAGGTGATGGTGGCTACCAGATGACTATTCAAGAATTGGGAACCATTTTTCAGACTAAAGTGCCTGTAAAAATTGTTGTGCTTAATAACGAGTTTTTAGGAATGGTACGTCAGTGGCAACAGCTGTTTTTTGATAAGCGCTATGCCAGTACAGAAATGACAAATCCTGATTTTATAAAAATAGCCGAAGGATATCACATCAAAGCAAAACAAGTAACAGATCGTAAAGATCTTGCTGGTGCCGTAGAAGAAATGATGAAGAGTGACGAAGCATATTTTCTTGAAGTGAGAGTGCAAAAAGAAGGAAACGTTTTCCCAATGATCCCAACAGGAGCATCAGTTTCAGAGGTGCGCCTCCAGTAGAAACGCATCGCATGCGTTCAAGCAGTGACGCACGGCATGCGTTTCTTGCAGTGACGCATCGCATGCGTCCGAAAACAAGGCGTTCAAGCAATGACGCATCGCATGTGTCTGGAATAATGCACATCGCTTGTCGAAGACGACGATATCGAGAAAAGTAAAGCAAAGCTGTTCATTAACAGCTGAACGAAATAAAAAATTATGGAAAACCAAGAACAACTTTTTACCATATCCATTTATACAGAAAACAATATAGGGTTGCTGAATAGGATTTCGGCAATATTCCAGCGTCGTCATGTGAATATAGAAAGCATAAACGGTTCTGCATCAGAAATAGAAGAGGTTTCAAAATGGACCATTCTAGTAAACATGACCGAAGAAAACATGAAGAAAATCATCGGTCAGATAGAGAAACAAGTAGAGGTTATAAAAGCCTACTATCACTCTGACGAAGAGACCATTTATCAAGAGTCCTGTCTGTTTAAAATTAAATCTGACCTTCTTTTTGAAGAACCTCAGATTCAAAATATAATTAAAGAAAGTAACGCACGCATAGTAACGGTAAATAAAGAGTTTTTTGTTTTAGAAAAATCTGGAAGAAGAAGCGAGGTCGATTTATTATACCGAGAATTAAGTGCCCACGGCATATTACAGTTCAATAGATCTGGACGTATAGCTGTAACTAAAGAACCAATGGAAATTTCAAAAATGCTAGAAGCATTAAACTCATAAAATAAGTACCATGTCAAATTATTTTAATACCCTATCACTTTCACAAAAATTAGAACAATTATCTAAATGCAGATTCATGCAACAAGCAGAATTTGAAGATGGTGTTAACGCTTTAATAGGAAAGAAAATCACGATAGTAGGTTGTGGCGCACAAGGATTAAATCAAGGTCTTAACATGAGAGATTCTGGATTAGATATTTCTTATGCATTAAGACAGGCTGCTATTGATCAAAAAAGGCAGTCGTTTAAAAACGCTAGTGAAAATGGTTTTACTGTTGGGACTTATGAAGAATTAATCCCTAATTCAGATCTAGTTTTAAACCTAACACCAGATAAACAACACGCAGCTGTGGTAAAGGCGATTATGCCACACATGAAAAAAGGGGCAACACTTTCTTACTCTCATGGATTTAATATAGTAGAAGAAGGACAGAAGATAAGAGAAGATATTACCGTGATTATGGTGGCTCCTAAATGTCCGGGCTCTGAGGTAAGAGAAGAATATAAAAGAGGTTTTGGAGTCCCTACTTTAATAGCTGTACATCCAGAAAATGATCCAGAAAATAAAGGATGGGAGCAGGCCAAAGCATATGCCGTAGCAACAGGTGGACACAAAGCAGGAGTTCTTGAATCTTCTTTTGTTGCAGAGGTGAAGAGTGATTTAATGGGAGAACAGACCATTTTATGTGGTGTTTTACAAACGGCTTCTATACTATTGTTTGATAAAATGATCGCACAGGGCGCAGACTCAGAATACGCATCTAATCTTATTCAATACGGTTGGGAACGTACCACAGAGGCTTTAAAACATGGTGGTATTACTAATATGATGGACAGACTAGATAATGCGTCAAAGATTAAAGCGCACCAACTGTCTGAAGAGTTAAAAGTTATTTTAAAACCACTTTTTGAAAAACACATGGACGATATTATGTCTGGTCATTTTTCACAAACCATGATGGAAGACTGGGCAAACGACGATGTAAATCTATTAAAATGGAGAGCCGAAACGGAGAACACGGCATTTGAAAAATCTACAGCCTCTACAGAAAAGATAGAAGATCAAGAATATTTTGATCATGGTGTAGCGATGGTTGCCTTTATTAAATCTGGTGTAGAACTCGCATTTGAGACTATGGTAGCATCAGGTATTGTAGAAGAAAGTGCTTATTACGAGTCTCTTCACGAGTTGCCATTAATTGCAAACACGGTAGCTAGAAAGAAATTATTTGAAATGAATCGCATTATTTCTGACACGGCAGAGTATGGTTGTTACCTATTTGACCATGCATGTAAGCCTTTAGTTTCTTCATTTGTAGATGGTCTCGATGCGGCTGTTATTGGTAACGCTTTCGCGAAAGCGGAATACAAAACAGACAACCTAGAACTAATAGCAGTCAATAAAGCTATAAGAAATCACCCTATAGAAAAAGTAGGAGCAGTGTTGAGAGATTCTATGATTGCAATGAAAACCATCTAGATAATAAGTTAGGATAGATGCTGGTGATGCTAGAAATTTTGAACAACAAAATTCTGTCTATATAGTACGCAGTCGAGAATCATTACTAAGTGAAAAAAGATTAAAGTGTGAGTCTATAGGACTTCTCTTTAATGAAAAGCAAAGCTGTTATGCGACGGCTGGACCATAAAAGATATGAAAACAGTGACTTATTATCCAAGATTAGAAGATGTAAAACAGGCCGCAAATCGTTTACGCGAGGTGGCCTGTTTAACACCTCTAGAGTTAAATGCACTTTACTCTGACAGGTATCAAAGTTCTATCTATTTTAAGAGAGAAGACTTGCAGCCCGTGCGTTCTTATAAAATACGTGGTGCATATAATAAGATCTCTACGTTGAGTAAAGAAGATTTATCAAACGGAATAGTTTGTGCCAGCGCAGGTAACCATGCCCAAGGAGTTGCGATGTCTTGTAAGTTACTCAAGATACATGGTACGATTTACATGCCTACACCTACACCAGTACAAAAAATCCAACAGGTAAAAATGTTCGGTGGTACGTACGTAACTATAGTCATGCATGGTGATACCTATGATGACTCTTACTATGCTGCTATGGAGGAGAATAAAAAACTAGGGAAAACATTTATCCATCCTTTTGATGATGAAAAGGTGATAGAAGGTCAGGCTACTGTAGGACTAGAGATTATGGAACAGTCTAAAGTCCCTATAGATTATGTAATCATGCCTGTAGGTGGTGGCGGTTTAAGCGCTGGTGTTTCTAGTGTGTTAAAGTACTTATCTCCTCATACTAAAATTATAGGAGTAGAGCCTAAAGGAGCTACCTCTATGGCGACTTCTATTTTTAATAGAGAAAATACGACACTTGATAAGATAGATAGTTTTGTAGATGGTGCTGCTGTTAAAAGAGTAGGAGAACGCAATTTTGAAATATGTAAACAGAATCTTACAGAAACTATTAATGTAAGTGAAGGTGCCATATGTCAGACTATTCTAGATTTATATAATAGTCAGGCGATAGTGGTAGAACCTGCAGGAGCCATGTCTATTACAGCATTAGAAACTATTAGAGAAAAGATAAAGGGAAAGAATGTGGTATGTGTCATAAGTGGTAGTAACAATGATATTACTAGAACAGCAGAGATTAAAGAACGCGCCTTATTAGAGTCGCAACTAAAACATTACTTTATAGTTAGGTTTCCGCAACGAGCAGGTGCGCTGAAAGAATTTGTAGAGAAGGTTATAGGACCTAATGACGATATTACTCATTTTGAATACACTAAGAAAACAAATAGAATAAACGGATCTGCGGTAGTGGGAATAGAATTGAAAAACACATCAGATTTTGATTCTCTAGTACAACGTATGAAGTCACTTAATTTTTATGGAGATTATATAAATGACAATCCTACACTTTTTGAGTTTCTAGTGTGATCTACACACTTATCGATTTAATAGTAAATTGTTATTTGTTTCCTTTTAAGAGTTCGTGATATATGTTTACTTATAGTTTGTATTTAATAATTCTTATAACAGATTATTATCAAAACACTAAATTTTAGAAGTTTGTGTAGGTTATTGATGACTAGTCCAAATAAATACTTACATTTACCGCATGAATTTATCTAGAAATAAAAATATATCCTTACCGGTGCGCTTTACGTTGCGACGCCGCTGTGCTTAATCTCACTTAGCATTTAGATATAATTTTTATTTTTTTTACATTGAATTCACTTCCATTAACATTTACTGCTTTTCTAACTGCTCCTTCTAGGAACGGTTTTTCTGTGCGTCCTACTTTACGACGCCGACGCCCGTAAGGGGTCTTTCTTTTTGGGAATTTAGGTGCGTCCGGTTCTTCTTTTCACAACTACACTTTACACTTTTTAATTTATAAAATCAATCACAATGGAAATTGTCATTGCTCATAAATCGCATTCAAAATATGCGCAAATCATTTGTGATACCATAGCCGACGCTGCCAAAGTGCGCGGTACAGGAATCGCAAAACGTACACCAGAATATGTCACTACCAAAATGGAAAATGGCAACGCGGTTATCGCACTGGATAACGGGAAATTTGCAGGCTTTTGTTACATAGAGAAATGGGGACACGGCAAGTTTGTCGCAAACTCAGGCCTTATTGTACATCCAGATTATAGAAATCTAGGACTGGCCAAACAAATTAAAGAACGCATCTTTTTACTATCAAAAGAAAAGTTTCCTGATGCAAAGATATTCAGTATCACCACTGGACTTGCTGTTATGAAAATGAATAGTGATTTAGGTTATAAGCCTGTTACTTTTTCTGAATTAACAGACGACCAGCAATTCTGGAACGGTTGCCAGACCTGTAAGAACTATGACATCTTACAACGCACAGAACAAAAAATGTGTTTGTGTACAGGAATGATCTATGATCCTTCTAAGAAAACAACCGAAGAAAAGAAACCTATTAAAAAGTCTGTTTTCAACAGATTAAAACAAATTAAGCAAACGCTTATTCTCAAAAAAGATCAAAATGAACAATAATAAAAAATTAGTAATAGCCTATAGTGGCGGACTGGATACCTCATATTGCGCCGTATATCTTTCACAAGATCTAGGTTATGAAGTGCATGCTGTGTGTGTGAACACAGGTGGTTTTACTCAAGAAGACCTTAAAACTATAGAATCTAATGCTTATAAAATGGGCGTGAGCACTTTTAAAGCCATAGACGCTGTCAGTACTTTTTATGATAAAGTCGTTAAGTATTTGATTTATGGAAACGTGTTGAAGAACAATACGTATCCACTATCGGTAAGTGCAGAGCGTATTGTGCAAGCCATTGAGATTATAGAATATGCAAAAACCATAGACGCACAATTTATCGCTCATGGAAGTACTGGCGCCGGAAATGATCAAGTGCGTTTTGATATGATTTTTCAAACTCTAGCACCACATATAGAAATTATTACACCTATAAGAGATGGTAAACTATCTCGTAAACAAGAGATAGATTATCTCATAGAAAACGGAATAGCCATGTCTTGGGAAAAGTCTCAATATTCTGTCAATAAAGGACTGTGGGGAACTAGTGTCGGTGGAGCAGAAACTCTGACTTCGCTCAAAGCATTACCAGAAGAAGCTTATCCATCACAACTTCAAAAAGAAGGAAAGGAACAAGTAAAACTGACCTTTAAAAAAGGAGAGTTAATTGCTGTAAATGGGAAAGAGCAATCTTCAGAACTGGCTATACAAGAGCTCAATGATCTTGCTTCTTCATATGCTATAGGTAGAGATATACATGTAGGCGATACCATAGTAGGTATGAAAGGTAGAGTAGGTTTTGAAGCGGCAGCAGCGTTGATTACTATAAAAGCACACCATTTATTAGAAAAACACACACTTACTAAATGGCAGTTACAGCACAAAGATTATCTGTCTAGTTTTTACGGTATGCACCTGCATGAAGGTCAGTACCTCGATCCTGTAATGCGTGACATGGAGGCTTTCTTAGAAAGTAGTCAGGTCAAAGTTACTGGAGATGTTTATGTCACTTTACAACCTTATCACTTTACTCTGGACGGTATAGAATCGGCAAACGATTTAATGAATGCAAAATTCGGTACTTATGGAGAGGAGAATAAAGCATGGACAGCAAGTGAGGCCAAAGGTTTTATCAAGATCATAGGAAACAGCAATAAGATTTATAACCAGATACATCAAGAATCATGATTAAAGCAGGAATAATAGGTGGTGCAGGTTACACAGCAGGAGAATTAATAAGACTTTTAATTCACCATGATGAGGTAGTTATAGATTTTATATACTCGACTTCAAACGCTGGCAATGCGGTGAGTGATGTGCATCAAGACCTTTTAGGTACTACAGATTTGGTGTTTACAAGCCAGTTAAATAACAATGTAGATGTTTTGTTTTTATGTCTAGGTCATGGCAATTCAAAATCTTTTTTAGTGAAACATCAATTTTCAACGAATACAAAAATTATCGATTTAAGTAATGATTTTAGATTGATAGAATATGCACGCTTTCGCGAAAGCGAGTTCACATATGGACTGTGCGAGTATCAAAAAGAAGAGATTAAAAAAGCTACTCATGTGGCAAATCCAGGATGTTTTGCAACAGCGATACAACTTGCCATTTTACCACTAGCAGCACAACAATTGATAAAAGAAGATGTGCATGTAAATGCGGTTACTGGTGCAACTGGTGCAGGCACAAGTCTGTCACCTACGACACATTTCACCTGGAGAGATAATAATTTCTCACACTATAAGGCTTTTACACATCAGCATCTAGGAGAAATAAATCAGACTTTAAAACAGTCACAACAAGATTTTAATTCTAATGTGTTATTTGTGCCTAATCGTGGTGATTTCAGTAGAGGAATTTTTGCGACAGCTTATACTAAAATAGACCTATCACTAGAAAAAATAAAAGACCTTTATAAGGACTACTATAAAGACTCGCCATTTGTATTTGTGTCCGATAAAGAAGTGCATTTAAAGCAAGTAGTTAATACTAATAAGTGTCTTATTCATCTACATAAGCATAATGACATTTTATTGATAACGAGTGTCATCGATAACTTATTGAAAGGAGCGTCTGGACAGGCAGTACAGAATATGAATTTGATGTTCGGTTTTCTAGAAGATCAAGGTTTACAACTTAAAGCCAACTTTTTTTAAACTCAAAATCATGAAAATAGCCATTATAGGAACTGGTAATTTAGGCCGCTCCATCGCAAAGGGATTGATTCATAATAATGCAATCACCACATTGTATTTAACTAAAAGAAATCTAGAAGATCTAGAGTTTTTTCAAGATTATTCTGGCGTGTTTTTAACTGCAGATAATGAAGAAGCAATCAAGAAATCTGACATTATCATTTTTGCGGTACAGCCAGCACATTTTACTGATATTCTAGAAACAACTAAAGATTTATTTAATGAGAACCATGTGTTGATATCGACGATAACTGGTTTTACCGTTGATAAAATAGAGGCAATTGTAGGTTCAGATCAGCATGTGATTAGAGCAATGCCCAATACAGCGATCGCGGTTGGTAAATCGATGACCTGTCTGTGTCATAATGAAAAAGGGACTCGTAGAATAAAAGTAGCTCAGGCTATTTTTAATCGTTTGGGAACCACACTAGTTATTCCAGAAACACAAATGCAAGCTGCAACCGTGGTATGTGCTAGTGGAATAGCTTTCTGGATGCGATTAATAAGAGCGAGTACACAAGCCGCGATTCAGTTAGGTTTTGACGCTAGCGAGGCACAATTATTAGCAATGCATACTGCCGAAGGTGCTGCAAGTCTATTGATAACAACAGGCAATCACCCAGAACAAGAGATCGATAAAGTTACCACGCCCAAAGGTTGCACCATAGAAGGTTTAAACGAGATGGAACATAAAGGATTGAGCAGTTCGCTTATTCAAGGAATGATAGCTTCTTTTCAAAAAATTAATACGATTAAAGAAAAACAGATATGAGTTTATTTGATGTTTATCCACTTTTTGATGTGACGCCAGTGCGTGCACAAGATGTTTATGTTTATGATCATAATGATGTCGAGTATCTAGATTTATATGGTGGTCATGCTGTTATTTCTATAGGTCATTCTCATCCAGAATATGTAAATAATATAAGTGAACAGGTTTCTGAAATAGGCTTTTACAGTAATGCGGTTCAAAACCCATTGCAAGAAGCGCTTGCTCATAAATTAGTTGACTTTTCTGGTTGTAAAGACTACCAACTATTCATGTGTAATTCTGGCGCAGAGGCAAATGAAAACGCATTAAAACTAGCTTCTTTTCATAATGGAAAGCATAAAGTAATCGCTTTTAAAAATGGTTTTCATGGTCGTACATCTGCAGCGGTGGCGGCTACAGATAATGCAAAAATTATCGCACCATTAAATGCACAACAAGAAGTAGAAATTATTGAATTAGGAGATCTGGAAGCTGTAGAAAAAGCACTAGATAAGAATAATGTTTGCGCGGTAATTGTAGAATGTATTCAAGGAGTAGGTGGTCTAGATGAAGATACTACTCTGTTTTATCAAGGTTTACAAGCTTTATGTCGTCAGTACAATACTTCTTTTATTGCAGATGAGGTGCAATCTGGTTTTGGTAGAACCGGTGACTTTTTTGCATTTCAAAAACATGGACTAGAACCAGATATTATTTCAATGGCAAAAGGTATGGGAAATGGGTTTCCTGTAGGTGGTATTTTGATTCATCCACAAATTAAGGCTTCTTATGGATTGCTGGGTACGACTTTTGGCGGTAATCATCTAGCATGTACCGCAGTTTCTACGGTGCTAGATGTTATAGAAAAGGAGCAATTAATGGATAGTGCAAAAGCAGTATCTGCTCACTTTTTAAAAAGAGCTAAAGAATTGCCGCAGGTTAAAAATGTAAAAGGACGCGGATTAATGTTAGGACTGGAATTTGATTTTCCTATTGCGACAATAAGAAAGAACATTCTGTTTAATCATCACATTTTTACTGGTAGTGCAAAGAATCCTAACGTGATAAGAATCTTGCCGCCATTAACGATTAAAGAATCTCATATCGATTTATTCTTTGACGCTTTAAAAGCTGAATTATGAAAAAATACACTGAACTTAAAGATATAAAAGACCTTGCTCAACTAGTAGATGAGGCAATTGCAATAAAACAAACACCATATAATTTTCAACATCTAGGTAAGAATAAAACTCTAGTAATGTTGTTTTTTAATGCGAGTTTAAGAACGCGATTAAGCACAGAAAAGGCAGCAAAGAATCTAGGGTTAGAAGTGCAAATATTAAATGTGAATGATTCTTGGAAACTAGAATTTGATGATGGAACGGTGATGAATGCAGACACTTCTGAACATGTAAAAGAAGCTGCTCAGGTCATCTCTCAATATGCAGATGTGATTGCGGTAAGAGCTTTTCCTTCTTTAGTGGATAAAGAAAAGGATGCTCAAGAAGTAGTCCTGAATAGTTTAATAAAATATGCATCAGTACCTGTTGTAAATATGGAAAGTGCAACAGCTCATCCTTTACAAGCTCTTGCAGATGTTATTACTCTGGAAGAATTGAAAACCAAGAAAAAACCCAAAGTCGTTATTTCTTGGGCGCCACATCCTAAAGCATTGCCACAAGCGGTTGCAAACTCATTTATTGAAGTGATGCAAATGGCTAACGTAGATCTTACGATTACACATCCGCAGGGATATGAATTATCTGATGCGGTTGTAAAAGATACACCGGTGATTTATGATCAGGAAAAGGCTTTGAAAGAAGCCGACTTTGTCTATGTGAAAAACTGGAGCAGTTATACTGATTATGGTAAGATTTTAAGTCAAGACTCGAGTTGGATGATGACTCAGGGAAAATTAGGTGAAGCAAAATTTATGCACTGTCTTCCTGTAAGAAGAAATGTTGTGGTAGAAGATGCTGTGCTAGATAGTGAGAATTCTATCGTCATCCACCAGGCTAATAATAGAACCTATGCAGCTCAAGTGGTTTTAAAAAATATTTTAGAAAACATAGAATAATGGAACAGCTTAAAGTTATAAAAATAGGTGGGCACATTATCAATGACCAGCAAGCACTAGATGATTTCTTAACCACATTTACTGCGATAAAAGGGCTGAAAGTTCTTATTCATGGAGGTGGAAAAGTAGCTACAGAATTAGCTCAAAAAATGAATCTTAAAGTAAAAATGATCGATGGTCGCCGCATCACAGATTCAGAAACACTAGACATTGCTACTATGGTTTATGCTGGTAAAGTAAATAAAACCATTGTAGCAAAGTTACAAGCTAAGCAGTGCAATGCTATAGGATTTACAGGAGCTGATGGGAATACTATTTTGTCTAAAAAACGAGATGTAGAAGAGGTAGATTTCGGTTATGTAGGAGATGTTGTAAAAGTAGATACAGAGATTGTTGAGGTTTTGCTTTCGCGAAAGCGTACTCCAGTATTTTGCGCCATAACGCACGACGGACATGGTCAATTATTAAATACAAATGCAGATACTCTTGCGGCTGAACTCGCTATTGCACTAGCCAAAAACTATGAAACAGAACTATATTACTGTTTTGAAAAAAAAGGAGTTTTGCAGAACATCACAGATGAGAATACTGTAATCAAGAATATCAATTTAGAAAATTATCAAGATTTAAAATCTCAAGGAGTTATTGCCGACGGAATGCTGCCTAAAATGCAAAATTGTTTTCACGCTATCCAAAATGGCGTGCGAAAAGTATGTGTAGGATTACCAGAAATGCTTCAAAATTCAAACAGTTTATTCACTACAATATCGAACTAATGAAACATCAAGATTTAAAAAAAGAGGCTCTAGAGTTGTTGAAAAAAATGATTGAAACACAATCGTTTTCTAGTGAAGAAGAAGGGACTGCTCTATTGATAGAATCATGGTTTAATAATCATGAGATTCCATTTAAAAGAGACCATCATAATATATGGGCGACTAACAAATATTTTGAAAAAGGGAAACCTACGTTATTGTTGAACTCACATCACGATACGGTACAACCCAATAAAGCCTACACAAAAGACCCTTTTAAAGCAATAGTTGAAGATGGTAAATTATACGGTCTAGGCAGTAATGACGCAGGTGGTTGTCTGGTTTCTTTAATCGCTACGTTTACTCATTTTTATAACCAAAAAGATTTAAAATATAACTTAGTCATAGTCGCTAGCGCCGAAGAGGAAAGTAGCGGTCCAAATGGTTTAAATAGTATGCTAGATATCATACCACATATAGATGTTGCTATTGTGGGCGAGCCTACTTTAATGAATCTAGCAGTCGCTGAAAAAGGATTGGTCGTTTTTGATGCTAAAATAAAAGGGACGCCAGGACACGCGGCTCACCCTAATGATAATAATGCGATTTACAATTCTATAGAAGTTTTAAAATGGTTTCAAGATTTTAAGTTTGACAAATCATCTGAGGCATTAGGTGATGTAAAAATGACGGTAACGCAAATTAAAGCTGGCGTGCAACATAATGCTGTGCCGTCAGAAGTAGAACTGGTCATTGATGTAAGAGTCAATGATAAATACAGCAATCAAGAGATCGCGGAAATGCTGAAAGAACAGTCGCCTTGTGATGAAATTATTGCACGAGGTTTGCGATTAAATTCTTCTTCTATTCCTGTAGAACATGAGTTGGTGCAAGCAGGAATAGCGATGGGAAGAACCACTTATGGATCACCTACTTTATCAGATCAGGCGTGTTTAAGTTGTCCTTCTTTAAAATTAGGACCTGGCGATAGTACGAGATCTCACAGCGCAGATGAATTTATATATCTAGAAGAGATTGAAGAAGGCATCGATATATACATCAATTTATTAACGAGTATTTTTTAAAGATAGAATTATGAAACTTTGGGATAAAGGAATTGCAATAGATAAAAAAATGGAACAATTTACAGTAGGTAATGATCGCGAGATTGATCTACATATAGCTCCTTATGATGTAATAGCATCTCGCGCACATGCTAGAATGCTTGCAAAGATTAATATCATTTCTAGCGAAGAGTTAAAACAATTAGAATTTGGACTGGATGCGATTGCATTACAAATAGAAGAAGGCACTTTTATTATTGATGATCAGTTTGAAGATGTACATTCTAAAATAGAACACGAACTGACTCTACAACTGGGAGAAGTAGGGAAGAAGATTCACACGGCTAGATCTAGAAATGATCAAGTTCTAGTGGCGTTACAATTGTATTACAAAGAGGCACTGGGGCAAACGAGAACTAGTGTAAAGACATTGTTTGATACATTATTAGATTTAGCCGAGTCACATAAGGATCAATTGTTGCCAGGTTACACTCATTTACAGGTGGCGATGCCATCATCATTTGGTTTGTGGTTCTCTTCTTATGCAGAGTTGCTGGTAGATGATGTGTATGTTCTAGACGCTACGATGCGTATTGTAGATCAAAATCCGTTAGGAAGTGCTGCAGGTTATGGAAGTTCTTTTCCTATCGATAGAGAATTCACTACCCAAGAAATGGGTTTTGCAGCGTTAAAGTATAATGTAGTTGCGGCACAACTCACTAGAGGTAAAAATGAGCGAAGTATAGCTGCTTCTTTATCAAACGTGGCTAATACACTTTCTAGATTTGCGATGGACATCTGTTTGTATATGAGTCAGAATTTTGGGTTTATAAGTTTCCCTGATGAGTTAACGACTGGTAGTAGCATCATGCCGCATAAAAAGAATCCAGATGTCTTTGAATTGATACGTGGTAAGTGTAATAAAATACAAGCTTTACAAACAGAAATGTTATTGATAACAAACAATTTACCTAGTGGTTATCACAGAGATTTTCAATTGCTTAAAGAGAATGTGATTGCTTCTTTTATAGAATTAAACGACATTCTAGAAATCTTTAATTATTCTATAAAGAAAATTATAGTAAAGGAAATCGATCTTAACGATGAGAAATATCATTATCTATTTACCGTAGATAATATCAATAACCTAGTGGTAGATGGAGCATCTTTTAGAGAAGCGTATAAAACGATAGGTGAGCAGGTTGAGAATGGAACGTATGTTCCAGATACATCAAAGCATCATACACATTTAGGTAGTATTCATAATCTAGGATTAGATCAAATAGGAAATAAATTTCCTGATTAATTCTTAAAGACAAAGAGGTATAGCATTTCTCTACACCTCTTTGTTTTGTTTTATATAATCGTGCTTTGGCCTAAATGTATATTTTTAAAGTTTGCATTAGAATCATGCGGATTCATAATGAAATCTGCAATGAAGTCTCCTACTTTATTAGTAGTAATGTTGTTATAAGTAGAGTTTAAATCTGGAGTAGTAATGTTAAGTTCTAGAGAACGATTTACAGCAGTTTTAATCATTTCTGATTCACTGTATAATCCAAAGTGCTCTAATAACATTGCAGCGCTAAGTATAGAAGCTAATGGATTAGGGTTCTTATAATCAGCAACATCTACATGATTATGAATTGTTGGAAAAAAAAGAGATTGCTTGTGCCCTATGTAACTAGTGGATTGTAAGCTGGTGGAGCCAGTCAAAACACTAGACTGTTGAATCAATACATTACTGATTATACGTTCTGTTAAAACGACATCAAATAAGTTAGGAGTTAATAGGAGTTGAGTAACAGCGTTTTCTAAATTAGTGATGTTAAATTCTATTTCAGGATACTGTAAAGATAAATTGCCAGCTACTTCACTCCATAAAGCAGATACTTGTGATGTACTAGATTTATTTATAAGTGTTACTTTTTTACCTCTAGTTTGCGCGGCTTTAAATGCTTTTTTTGCAACAAGTTCTATCTCTTGGCGAGTATTTTCATTTGAGTCAAAGGCATAGTTGTTATTCTTAGAAGCATGTTTTTCACTTAACTGATTGCTTAAATTCAATTCGTTAAAAAATAAAATGTTTGTTCCAGATATAACTTCCTTCTTAAGAGGAGAATTTACTGTCAAAGAATGGTAGCTCTTCACAATGGTGGAGCTTGCGTATACGTTTAATTGTGCACTAAGCGTGTTACTTTGTAAAAACGAATCATTACTAGCTAAAATAGCATCACTACTTTTACATAAATCAATGACTTCATTTGAAGAAGAATTTTTACTATTTAAGTCTGCAATTTTGATTAGAAATTGATGATCAAATTCTAATGCAATAGCTTTTAATACTTTGATCGATTGGGTAGTTATTTCTGGACCGATTCCATTCTTGGGTATAACTGCTATATTTAATCTCATTTTCTCTACTTATTTATATGAAATCAATAGATTATTACCCCTATTAAAATATTGATTTCAGGACTTGCTTTTATTTTAAAGCTGATATTATTTCTTTATTGTATTACTAAGTTATATTTTGGACTATTCTAACTAATCGTTTAATTGAATATTTTACGATGTTCAACAATTTTTTTAGTTGTTTAAAACATTGAATTAAAGTTAGTTAGGTTAATAAATTAGTTGATGACAAAGGATCAAAAAGATGGACTATTTACACTGGTTAAGTCATTAACTAAGTCAGAAAAGCGTCAGTTTAAATTATATGTAGGGAGACTAGATGTAAATGCCGATTCAAAATTTTTGAATCTGTTTATGCATCTAGATAAAGCTGCTAGTTACAATGAAAAGCAAATCTTAAAATCTACTGACATTCAAAAAAGACAATTAGCTAATGTAAAAACACATCTTTACAAGCAAATTTTAATAAGTCTTAAGACAAATCCTGCCCATCAAAATATAAGGTCTCAAATAAGAGAACAATTAGATTTTGCATCTATATTATACCATAAAGGATTATATAAACAAAGCTTAAAAATACTAGACAAAGCAAAAGAACTAGCGGTTGCTCACGAAGAGAAGAATCTCGCTTATGAAATAGTAGAGTTAGAAAAGATTATAGAATCACAATACATTACTAGAAGTATAAGTACTCGTACAGCGCAACTTACTACTCAAGCTAGAGAACTTAGTAATTCTAATATAATAGCAAGCCAGCTTTCTAACCTTTCTTTACAAATGTATACCGAGTTTATCAAAACAGGTTGTGTAAAGGACAAAGAAGAAAGTGAGAAGGTAACCGCTTATTTTCACGATCATTTACCTACTTATGAGTTTGAGGAATTAGGATTTAGAGAAAAACTATGGTTGTATAAAGCCTATTTGTGGTATAGTTTTTTAATGCAAGACTTTTTGAATTGTTATAAATATTCATCAAAATGGGTCGATTTATTCTATCAGGATAAAAAGATGATAGTTCTTAATCCTGTGTTTTTCATTAAAGGAAATCACTATTTACTAGAATCACTTTTTTTCTTAAAAGAAAAAGAAAAATATCAATCTACTTTAGATCAATTAGAGAAAACTTTAATAGGTAAGAGTTTTCCTAAAAATGAGAATCTAGAAGCGCTCAGTTTTTTATATATCAATCTCAATAAAATTAGTCAGTACTTCATAGACGGTAGTTTTAAAGATGGATTACCATTAATATCAAACGTAGAACAAGACCTATTAGGATTTAAAGACCGTCTCGATGAGCATCACCAAATGGTGTTTTACTACAAATTTGCTAGTATGCATTTTGGAGCTGGAAATTACTCAGAAACTATTTTTTACCTAGATAAAATTATCAATAATAAAACACTTACCATGCGAGAAGACTTATTGTGTTTTTCTCGTATTTTAAGTCTTATTGCTCATTATGAAGCAGGACAAGATGAACATCTTGAAACCTATTTGAGAAGCGTATATAAATTCTTAATTAAGATGAACGATCTGTATGAAGTTCAAAAAGAAATGATCAAATTTATACGTGGTTTACAAGATATTTATCCTCATGATTTGAAAAAAGCCTTCCAGGATTTGCTTCTTAAACTTAAAAATTATGAAAATCACCCTTATGAGAGGCGTGCCTTTTTATATTTAGATGTTATTTCTTGGTTAGAAAGTAAGGTTTTAAATACTCCTATAGATCAGGTTGTTAGAGGTAAATATCTAGCTAAAAACAGTATATAAATCCATTACCCTACTAGTTCAATAGGATAATAATTTGTTAAAAATTTGGAATTAACAGATAGTTTTCTGAATCTTTACACTCACGTTCATAACCATACTGAAATTATCAAGAAAGGACGAGGGAACAGACCCATCGACTCCTTAGCAACCCTTTATTTATGTCGACAATAAATAGAGAAGGTGCTACATTCTGCTCACAATTTTGTGAGACGAGATGATCAAACACATAGTAGGTTATACTACCACAAGTTTCTTTTTTGATTTTACTTTTTGATTCAGTTCAAAGAGCAAATCTATATTTCTAATTGGTTTTGAGCATAACTCAATTTTTAATTTTTAAAGAAACAATTATGTCTCAAAAATTTTCAACAAACGCACTTCATGCAGGTCATGATTTTAAAAACAACGGTGGTACAAGAGCAGTGCCTTTGTATCAATCTACTAGTTACGTCTTTAACAACAGTGATCATGCAGCAAACCTTTTTTCACTAGCAGAGCCAGGTTTTATTTACACTAGAATTAATAACCCTACAGTAGATGTTCTAGAACAACGTCTAGCAGCACTAGAAGGTGGAATAGCAGCCGTTGCAACGGCTTCTGGAACTAGCGCTATTTCTACAACATTGCTTACCTTATTGAGAGCAGGAGATCACATTGTTGCCAGTAACTCGCTTTATGGAGGTACTTATAACTTGCTTTCTGTGACCTTGCCTCGTTTAGGCATAACAACCACGTTTGTGAACCCTAATGATAAAGATGCTTTTACTAATGCAGTACAAGAAAATACTCGTGCCATATTTGTAGAATCGCTAGGAAATCCTAAACTGGATGTACTAGATCTTAAAAAAATAAGCGCGCAATCTAGAGAGGCTCGTGTACCGCTTATCGTAGATAATACGGTAGCTACCCCATATTTACTCAACCCTATTGAGCATGGAGCTAACATTGTGATTCACTCGCTTACTAAATACATAAACGGTAATGGTACTGCTCTAGGTGGTATTATAGTAGACGCAGGTACCTTCGACTGGACTAATGGTAAATTTCCAGAATTTACAGAGCCTAGTGCTGGTTATCACGGTCTAGTTTATAGCGAGGCACTAGAAGCAGCAGCTTTTATTGCCAAAGTACGTATAGAAGGTTTAAGAGATCTAGGTGGCGCTATCTCACCTTTTAATGCATGGCAAATTATTCAAGGCCTAGAAACATTACCACTTAGAATAGAAAAGCACTCTAAGAATGCACTAGAATTAGCTAAGTGGTTACAAAATAGAGAAGAAGTAGAATGGGTTAATTATCCTGGTCTAGAAACTAGCAATTATCATGATCTGGCAAAAGAATACTTGCCAAAAGGTCAAAGTGGTGTAGTTACATTCGGTCTTAAAGGCGGTTATGAAAGCGCTAAGAAAGTAGTGGATAACACAAAACTTTTCTCATTGCTAGCAAACATAGGTGATAGTAAATCCCTTATAATTCATCCTGCAAGTACAACACACCAACAGTTAAGTGATGAGGAGCAAATAAGTAGTGGTGCGACTAAAGATCTAATTAGACTTTCTGTAGGTCTAGAAGATGTCTCTGATTTAACTGCAGATCTTGAAGAGGCCTTTGCTACTATAGATAAAAAAGTTCTTGCATAAATGGCTCACAAGCTAAAATATATCGAGCTTCCTGATTTTCAATTAAGATCAGGAAAGGTGCAAGATATTAGTGTTTCCTATCAGATTTTTGGGCGTGCTTTACATACCGCGCCCATCATTCTGGTTAACCATGCACTTACAGGAAATTCTTCTGTAATACATTGGTGGAAAGAGCTGGTAGGTGATGGTAGAGTCATAGACACGACTCAATTTACCATTATCGCCTTTGACATACCTGGTAATGGTTATGACGGTAACATCGATCATTTAATTTTTAATTATCAGGACTGGACATTGTATGATGTGGGTTCCGCTTTCGCGAAAGCGTTACACATATTAAACATTTCCTTTATAGATTTAGGAATAGGTGGTAGTATAGGTGGTACAATATTATGGGAAATGCTAGCGCAACAACCAGAATTATTCGGTACCATAGTACCTATCGCTGCAGACTGGAAAGCGACAGACTGGATTATAGCATGTTGCCACATACAAGAAAATATACTCGCGACTTCTACAAAGCCAGTAGAGCTAGCAAGACAACATGCGATGACATTCTATAGAACGCCAATAGGCTTAAATTCTAAATTTGGAAATGTAAAGGAAGAAAATTCTTTTAAGGTTCAAAAATGGTTGGACTACCATGGAGTAGAATTAAAAAAGAGGTTTTCCTTACCGGCCTATAGGCTGCTCAATAGATTATTATCTAGTGCACAAGCCAGTACAGATAACCAGATAGCGCCTACGATTGCAGCTTCTCAAACAGCCATAGAGCTAGTTGCAATAGATAGCGATGGACTATTTATAGCCCATGAAGATAGAAAGACGTACTATTTATTAAAGCGAGATCGAGATATTAATTATCACGAGATCACTTCCATCCATGGGCACGATGCTTTTTTAATAGAACATGATCAGGTACAAGAAATTCTATGTCAGATTATAGAAAGTCGTTTACCTAAAACATCAAAATCGATTTGTAATAAAATCAGATTGCTTGAAACAATTTAGTGATCTATCCAAAACTCACAAATGAAACAAATACATTTATATATATTCGGAATAGGGAATGTAGGCAGTACGTTGATTAATCAAGTACTGCAATCACATTCCTTTTTTAAAAACAAACATAATTTAGACCTTAAAATTATAGGTCTTGCAAATTCAAAGAGAGTACTAATTGACCCAAATGGGATAACACAAAAATGGAAAGAAGATTTCAGCTCTATCTCTGTAGTTAGAGAAAGTGATAGTTTTTATAAAGTTGCAAACCTTTATGACGTTACTAAAATAGCAATAGATGCCACGGCAAGTAAAGAGGTGTCTCAGCATTATCCTGAATTATTAGATCATAATTTTAATATTATAACAGCAAATAAAATTGCAAACACCTTATCGCAGTCCTTTTATGATGTCATACGCACAGCTCTTAAAAATAAAGGATTGCAGTTTGAGTACGAGACTAATGTAGGAGCAGGTTTACCTATCATTAATGCGGTAAGAGATCTCTATAATAGCGGTGAGCAATTGTTTGCTATTAATGGTGTTTTTTCAGGATCATTAAGTTACATTTTTAACCGTTTCAGTGAAGAAAACAAACCGTTTTCTGAAATAGTAATCGATGCATTAAAAGATGGTTATACAGAGCCAGACCCTAGAGAAGATCTATCAGGTAATGATGTGGCTAGAAAACTATTAGTACTTGCTCGAGAAGCAGGATTAAAACTAGAATTTGACGATATAGAAATCGATAATTTAGTTATTCCTTCTTTAAGAACAGCCTCGCTTAATCAATTTCTAGACCAGGTGACTTTGTTAGATGAGGTGTTGCAGGAGAAGAAAGATGCCCTCGCTAGCGATCAAGTATTGCGACATCTAGGCGAGTTAGATGTGGTTAATGGAGTACTTAAAGTATCGCTTAAAGCTGTACCTAAAAGTAGTCCCGCAGGACAGTTAAAAGGTAGTGATGGCTTCTTTGAAATTTATTCAGAAAGCTATGCGTCTAATCCGCTGGTGATAAAAGGTGCTGGTGCAGGTAGAGAAGTAACAGCTAGAGGTTTACTGTCAGATATTATAAAGGTGAGTAAAACGTGTAAAGAGGTTTTAGTGGCTGGATAAGTAAGAATAAGAAAATTGTTTTATCTCAAAAAATTAACAAACTAACATGTATATTTACATCTTTATTAGTTAAAACTTTAAGGTAAAATGAAACTACATCTTTTTTTATGTATTAGTATTATTTCATTTTGGAGTTATTCACAAGGATATCCAGATCAATGGCCAACATCAAGTGGTACGATGGATTTTAGTCGAGGTGAGGGAGAGTTTCTCCTTCATATTAGTCCACTTTCGATTGCTACAATTGATGCAATGGCAAATGGTAGATCATTGCTTACTGGTACAACTTCTACCTATACTGTTAATTACAATCCTTATTTGATAGACCCATTTAAGGAACGTAATATTGTAAATTTATTTACAGAGGGAATTGCTACTTCTATTCCTACCCACAATACGCAGAGTCTTTTAATTGTTCCTCATCCTGAGTCCATTTATAAGTATTACCTAATCGGTAATAATTATGGAACTTATCCAATATATGATTTGATCATTTGTGAATTTGATTTCAGGTTAAATTCTGGAGCTGGTGGAATAGTAAATGGTAGTATAAGAAGAATTGAACAAGAAGTTTTCCCGAGAAATATGATGGGTTACTTCAACAAAGAAGATGGTTCTTATTGGATAATAATCCAGCGTAATGATTCAACTGATTTTCTAAGTTATAAAATTGATTCTAATGGTTTTAATCCAACACCAGTGGTCAGTTCAGTAGCGTATAACTCCTTTTCAACAGTTTATTCTGTTAATGTTAATTTAAACTCTGGAACAGGTAAAGCTGTTGTATCGCCAGATGGAAGTAAGATAGCTATTGTTAATTCTATTAATAAAGGGATATTGCATCTGTATGATTTTGATTCAACCACAGGTGTAATTTCAAATAATCAAAATATAGGTAGAGAATTAGTTGATGAAGAACGATACACAAATGCTGCTTTTTCTGGAGATTCTTCTAAGTTATATGTTCTTACCCAGGATCGGTCTCAACCATTTTATAACGCAGGACATGGTATACAATTTTCTAATTTAAGGAGTAAAGTATTTCAATATGATTTATCACTTTCTAATATTAGTCAGATAATAGCTAGTGAAACTCAAATATCTAATGATGTTGGGCCAGATAATTACTTCGCACGCTATAACAGTTTATTTCTAGCAGTTGATGGTCGTATTTATGCACCTGGTGGTACATGGCTAGCTAGAGTTGATAATCCTAATCTATTAGGTTTAACTTCTAACTTTATTGATAACTATCAAAATAATACTTCTGATTTTAATTATGGCCAACCTATTCGCGCTAATTTTATAACAAATACTATAGTAGAATATATAGAAGTAGGTGATCAGTGTCTAGGGAGTCTGACAAATTTTAGTCTTACTGAAAATGTTACTCAAGTGTCATGGGACTTTAATGACCCAGCAAGTGGTGTAAATAATACAAGTACTTCCTTAACACCTAATCATCAATTTACAGCTGCTGGAAAGTACAGGGTAGTGGCAACAGCTATCGTAAATGGATTACAAAAAGAATTTGTACGTTACATAAGAATATTTGATCCACCATTACTTAGTAGTCCTATAGATCCTTTTACGGGATGTGATTATGATGGTAATGGAATAGCATCATTTGATTTAAATAGATTGACACCACTGGTCTCTAGATTATATAAAGGTGAGAAACTTTCATTTTACGCTACGCAAACAGATGCTTTGAACCGTACTAATGAAATTGATACTAATATTTCTTTTGTTAATCAAACCCCATATTCACAAAGTCTATTTTTAGTTGTAGATAATCGATATGGATGTAGTAGTACTATTGAGTTATCATTAATAACAAAAGAATACAGTCCTATTCCTAATGATTTCATTTTAGACATTACCGTATGTGTTGATCAAGGAAGTAATGGCTCTGTTGTTGACTTAACGGTAATCGAGTCTGAGGTAGCTAATTATTATGCGAATACAAATAACTTTATTTTTAATTATTATGAAAATAGACAAGATGCCATTTTACAAAGAAATTCAATTAATTTACCATCGGCTTATGAGTTCAATTCTACTAATAGTCAATCCATTATTGTCTCTATTATTCACCCAGATACTTATTGCGATTTAATAGCGGTACCTCTCATAAGATTAAATACTATAGAAGTAACGGTAGAAGAATTATCTGATGTTTACGAGTTGTGCAGTGGTGATACTTTAAACTTAGAAGTAGATGACTCTTATCTTTCTTATTCTTGGTCTAATGGTTCAACAACTTATCAATCACAATTTAGTTCTTATGGCATGCACAGTCTAACAGTAGAAAAATTAATTAGTGGAGCAATTTGTTCTTCTACTTTTAATTTTGAAATAGTTCCTACTTCACCGCCAGTGATAGATGATATTATTATAGATTCAGTAAATAAATCTGTTACTGTGCAGATGGCTTCTATTGGTGATTTTGTTTATACCATACCTAACGTGGCCAGTCAGTCTTCAAATGTTTTTCAAAACTTAGAATATGGGGAGTATGAGATTTCAGTTCATGAAATACCAGACTGCGGTACAGTTACTAAGACTTTTAACCTAATAGGTTACCCTAGATTTTTTACTCCTAATCAGGATGGTTTTAATGATACTTGGAATATTTTAGGAAGCAAGTCTAATGAGGTTTACATAACATCGATATTTGATAGGTATGGTAAACTTTTAAGCCAAGTTGAAAGTGATGAGATAGGTTGGGATGGTACGTTTAATGGTAGTCCTATGCCTGGTAGTGATTACTGGTTTAAAACGGTAAAAAACAACGTCGTTGTTTTTCAAGGTCATTTTGCATTAAAGAGATAGGGATTAGATTTTTTTATTTAGAGAATTGAATATGGTTCAATTAATTTATAAGTCTCTTTGAAATTTATTCAGAAAGCTATGCGTCACATCCGCTGGTGATAAAAGGTGCTGGTGCTGGAAGAGAAGTAACAGCTAGAGGTTTACTGTCAGATATTATAAAGGTGAGTAAAACGTGTAAAGAGGTTTTAGTGGCTGGATAAGTACTTATGATTTTTTGGATACATGTTCCGCTTTCGCGAAAGCGGAACATGTATCATAATTTATTGAGCAATACTAAATGTAAAGGTGGTGTTTTTACCTAGTACGGAGTCTACTGAAATTTCTCCTCCTAATTTTTCTACGAGCTGCTTTACGGTGGAAAGCCCTATTCCATGTCCTTTCTGTCCCTCACGATCGTATTCTCCTACAGTAGAAAATAAATCAAAAATGGTTTCTAATTTATCCTCAGGTATGCCACGACCGTTATCCTTAATTTTGAAAATATAATGACTATCATCTAGAGTGATGCTTAAATCTATAACGGTTTCTTCTTTGTCGTTATACTTAATACTATTACCTATTAAATTCAGGAATATTTGTTCAAGTGCCACACGATTGCAGTGAATAGTATGATTCACTTCTGGCAGGTGAATGTCGCAATGGTGTTTGATGTTAATTAATTCAATTATGTTTTCTAATAAGTCATTTACATCAAAGCTTTTACGGTCATCTACATTGTAAGAAGAGCTCTCGTAATGAGCAAGAATATTTGTAATATAATCGCTTAGTGATAAAGAAGATTTTTTGAGATAACTAAGGTATTCTCTACCTGAATCATCTAAAATACTTGAGTATTTTTTATTTAAAATATCAGAAGTCACAATAAGATTTGCCAGTGGCATTTTCATATCATGCGATACGGTACCTGCAAAATCTTTTAAAAGATCATTGTGTTTTTTTAAATGGGATCTAGACACTTTAAGCTCTGTATTGAGTACGTGTAGTTTTAAGAGCTCTTGAACCTGTTGAGCTAGGTTAAGTAAGCCTTTTCTTTGTTTATTACTCAGTTTTTTAGGCTTGTTATCTAGTACACAAAGAGTTCCTAACGCAAATCCTGTCTGGTCTAGTATAGGTACACCTGCATAAAATATTACAGGATTATCCTTATCATGCACAAGTGGATTATTTTTAAATCTAGGGTCTTCTAGAGCATTAGGGATTTCCATCAACTCACTAGGATTATGAATAGCGTGTGCACAAAAACTAACCTCTCGTGGCGTCTCACAAACTGCCATACCTAGATTAGATTTAAACCACTGTCTGTTCTCGTCTACCAAAGAAATTACCGCGTTACGAGTGCCACATATATAGGACGCTAGTTCAGTGATGTTATCATATTGTTGTTCTGGTAAAGAATCTAAAATGTTAAGGCTTTCTAATGCTTTTATTCTAGCTTTTTCATTAAGTGGCAAGGGTGCTGCAATCATAAAGTGAAATTCGTGGTTTTTGCAGTTCTATGTTTGATGTAAAACTCATTCAAAGTTAAGGGTTAAGATTGGTGTTTAGGTTAAGTAGATCGGTATTTTCGATAACATGATGTTTTGGAAATTATTTATATTCAGTTGTTTACATGAGTATTGGTGATTTTTTTCTTGTAAGAAAAAATATATAATTTGTTTTATTTTCAGTTCTAATTAAGTCATTAACTAAAACAATGTTTTAAGAATCAGTGGTTTTTCAATAATTTATAAAATTTAATTTGTAGGAAAAAATATACAATATACTAATTTATTACATCTGTTTTTACATGAGTAACTAGTCATATGATCAATAATCATTCATGCCGTTTATCGATTAATTTTAATTGATTTGAGTGTGTTACTTTAACTTTTGTTCTTTTTATTCGTTTTATTGCTTGTCTCTTTTGAGCTGTTTTAATTTATTTAGCAACAATCTACCGGTAGTTAATAGCTATGAGTTTATCTTATTCTTGATTTTTTATTTAAGATAAGAGCTATAAGTATTATGGCTATGAAACAGTTAGAGCTTGTGTAATCTATTTTTTCAAAGAATTTTATATTGATTTAATTACTTGTTTCATGATGATGAATGAAAATCTAATACCTCTTACTATATAATTACTGGTTAGAACTACTATATGTAGTTGTGAGATGATTAGATAATACTATTGTATTAATGTAGATCGGTTTTGATAAAAGAAACGTTTCTATCTGTTAACGTAGAATCTAAGAATGTATTAAATTTGAGAATGCTATCTAGAAAAACAAAATACGGTATAAAAGCACTCACTTATCTTGCTAGACAAGAAGATCAGGTGCCTACTTCTATTGCTACCATTGCAGAGTCAGAAAAAATTCCACACAAATTTCTTGAAGCTATTCTTTTAGAACTACGTAAGAACAGTATTCTAGGTAGTCGCAAGGGAAAAGGTGGTGGTTATTATCTAATGCAATTACCTGAGAAAATTAGAATGTCCACAGTGCATCGCATTTTAGAAGGTCCTATTGCTATGTTGCCTTGTGTCAGTCTTAATTTCTATGAAAAGTGTGAAGACTGTGTGGATGAAGATGCTTGTGCTGTTAATAAGTTAATGATTCAGGTAAGAGATAATACGCTTGCTATTTTAGAAAATCAAACGCTTAAAGATTTGATCTAGATAAGCTGTAATCATTAAAATAATCAGTTTTGTGTGATAGGATTATCATATCCTCAAAATTTAATTAGCAAAATATTAATACGATATTATCCTATAAGGCTTGTAGGGTTTAAAAATTGTTATATATTTGCACTGTTAAGTTTTAACAATAGTTTTGGATAGGTCACACAACGCGAGTAGCTTACGATATTAAGATGGGCTGTTTTCTTATTATAACTGCTCGCGGCTGGCCGTTCAAAAACAATCACTCTCCATCTACTTAGATGGATTTTTTGTTTCTACCAATTTCTCATTTTCTAAACCGACTTTACGATTTAAATAAACACCTTAGAATATTTATTTGAATAATTACTCTACTAACCCTATAGGGTAAATCTTTTATTCTTTAATTTTGCATTTTAAATAGAAGTTCCTTTGATTTTAGATAGAATTTATAAACCTGAATTTTTTGATAATGAAAAATCTAGTGATCCCAACTGGAAAATTGCATTATGGAAAACAATAAGCTGGCGTGTCATAGGTACATTAGATACCATAATGATATCGTGGTTACTTACTTCCAAAATAGATATAGCACTTACTATAGGAGGTATAGAGGTTTTTAGTAAAATGGTTTTATACTTTATTCATGAACGTCTATGGGATAAAATCACAAATCCAAATAATGAAAAAAATAAACAAACAGTCCGTACAAAAGTATAATGAGGCTCTCAAAAATGAGCAGCCTTTGTATAGAGTTAGCCAGGTACTAGAAGAAGCGGTGAACCCTATTATAACAACTAATTTCAGACCTTATGAAGTGGCTATTCTTCATTTGGTAACACAAGTAAAAAAAGATATACCAGTCATTTGGTGCGATACAGGTTATAATACCATTCAGACTTATAAGCATGTAGAGTATGTAAGAGAGTTACTTGATTTAAATCTCAAAATATATGTACCTAAGCAATCTGTAGCATATAGAAATGTAATTATGGGTATTCCAGATTTGGATAATCCGTCTCATGCTCTTTTTAGTGAACAAGTAAAGTTAGAACCTTTTAAACGTGCTATGAAGGAATGGAGTCCTGACGTGTGGTTTACAAATCTGAGAAAAGGACAGACTGCATTTAGAGATTCTATAGATGTGCTTTCTTATGGTGCAAATGACGTTCTTAAGGTATCTCCTTTTTATGATTATGATGATAACCAACTGGACGAATACCTAGAACAAAATAATTTAAAAAACGAATTCAAATATTATGACCCCACAAAAGTTATCGAAAATAGAGAATGTGGAATCCACAATTAACAAGCTTCTAGAACCTAATATTTTAGAGTCAGAAGCTATCTATATCATAAGAGAAGTAGTTGGTCAGTTTGAAAAGCCAGTTTTATTATTCTCTGGAGGTAAGGATAGTATCACATTAGTACATCTTGCTCATAAAGCTTTTTATCCGGCGCCTATTCCTTTTCCGTTATTGCATATTGATACAGGTCATAATTTCCCTGAGACCATTTCTTTTAGAGATGAGTTGGTAGAAAAACTAGGCCTGAAATTAATTGTTGCTCACGTACAAGATGATATAGATGCAGGTATTTCAAAAGAAGAATCTGGACGTTATGCCAGTAGGAATTTATTACAAACGGCTACTTTACTTAATGCCATTGAAAAACATGGGTTTGATGTATGTATAGGTGGTGCTCGTAGAGATGAAGAAAAAGCAAGAGCAAAAGAGCGTGTGTTTTCTGTACGCAATGAATTTGGTGAATGGGACGAGAAAAATCAAAGGCCAGAAGTTTTTGAATTACTTAATGGCACCATAGATCATGGACAGAATGTACGCGCATTTCCATTATCTAACTGGACAGAACTAGATGTGTGGAATTACATAAGATCTGAAAAAATAGGAATTCCTAGTATTTATTTTGCTCATGAACGCGAGGTTTTTATTAGAGATAGTATGATCTGGTCCGTGTCTCCACATGTTTATAAAGATGAAGATGAGGTGACTCAAAAAAGTTGGGTGCGATTTAGAACGGTAGGAGACATGAGTTGTACCGCAGCGGTATTCAGTCATGCCACAGAAATTGATGCGGTTATTAATGAAATTACAGATAGTACAATTTCAGAACGTGGCGCAAGAATAGATGATAAACGTAGTGAAGGTGCGATGGAAAAACGTAAGCAACAAGGCTATTTTTAAAAGAAAGAATTATGAAGAATGTGCTTAAAATAGCAACAGCAGGAAGTGTCGACGATGGTAAAAGTACTTTAATAGGTAGACTGCTGTATGAAACTAAATCCCTAGAAGAAGATAAATTAAAAGCGATAGAGACCAGTAGTAGAAATAAAGGTTATGATTACTTGGACTTTTCTCTGGCAACAGATGGTTTAATAGCCGAAAGAGAACAAGGTATTACCATAGATGTAGCGCATATTTATTTTTCTACAAATTTGCGTAGTTACATTATTGCAGACACTCCTGGTCACGAAGAGTACACTAGAAATATGATTACAGGAGCTAGTAATAGCGATGTTGCCATCATATTAGTAGACGCTAGAAAAGGTAAGTTGCCACAAACAGAAAGACACTTTTTAATCAATCATTTGTTACTTACTAACCATATTATTGTTGCGGTAAATAAAATGGATCTAGTTGATTATAGTGAAGAAATATTCCTAGATATAAAGAAAACCATTGAAGAACTTGCAATAGAATACCCTGATGCAAATAGAACGATACATTTTGTACCTATATCTGCACTTAAGGGAGATAATATTATAGAGCCTTCATTAAATACCTCCTGGTATACACAGCAGTCTGTTTTAAATATATTAGAAAGTATAGAAGTTAATAATACCTTTAATACAGTTTCTTTAAATATTCAAAACGTTATCAGGCCTAAAACAGAACAGTACCATGATTTTAGAGGTTATGCCGCTACAG
The DNA here is from genome assembly GCF_045063745.1 of Nonlabens sp. Asnod2-A12. Lineage (NCBI taxonomy): Bacteria > Pseudomonadati > Bacteroidota > Flavobacteriia > Flavobacteriales > Flavobacteriaceae > Nonlabens > Nonlabens sp. Asnod2-A12. The sequence goes on from NZ_JBEFOB010000003.1 coordinate 2,722,342, forward strand.
TGCGAGGTGGAGACCTTTCTGTAGGTGATGCAGTAGAAGTAGTCGCGTCCAGTCAGAAATCAACAATAAAAAGTATTTATCTAGCAGGAGAATCTTTTCAAACAGCTAGAGAAGAGTCGGCTGTGATAGTAGAATTAGAAAATGATATTAATGTAACTAGAGGTGATTTCTTAATAGTAGGAAGTGATAAATATGTAAAGCAAAAAAACATAGAAGCACAATTGTGCTGGATGGATCATACTGCTCTATCAGAAAGATCTACCTACCTTCTACAACAAGGTACTTCTAGAGTACGATGTAAATTAAAGATAAGTGGGGAAAAATTAATGAAGAATCACCATAATGAAACCGATACTTTAGCAATAAACGATATAGGTACAGTCACGGTAAAAACTAGTAAGGAGATTATAGGGACCTCTTATGCAACAGATAAAAACCTAGGTAGATTTATAATTATAGATGAAAAAACTAATAACACAGCGGGCGTAGGTTTCATCTTATAAATTCAATATCCGTTAATATAATCCAATTAAGAAAAATCTAAACGATTGCATGTTTAGATTTTTCTTAATCATTTGCTTAACAAGTTATTGATCACGACCTTTGCAATAGCCACATTATAGGCATACAAGTTGCTATGGAACAAGACATGATCACTACAGATATTTTAATAATAGGTGCAGGGCCTACAGGTTTATTTACCGTTTTTGAAGCAGGTTTATTAAAACTTAAATGCCATCTTATTGATGCACTAGCACAACCAGGTGGGCAGTGTTCAGAGCTGTATCCTAAAAAACCTATCTACGACATACCTGGTTTTCCAGAGGTTCTCGCTGGCGATCTTGTAGATAATTTAATGAAACAAATAGAGCCTTTTCAACCTGGTTTTACCCTAGGAGAAAGAGCTGAAGAGATAGAAAAACTAGAAGACGGTACATTTATAGTCACTACTAGTAAAGGCACAAAACACCACACAAAAGTAGTTGCCATAGCCGGTGGATTAGGTTCTTTTGAACCGCGCAAACCTGCTATAGATGGAATTGAAAAGTATGAAGACAACGGTCTAGCATACATGATAAAAGATCCAGAAGTTTATAGAGATAAAAAAGTTGTTATCGCTGGTGGAGGAGACTCAGCACTAGACTGGTCTATTTTTCTAGCAGACGTAGCCTCTGAAGTGACTTTAGTACATAGAAGAGAAGAATTCCGTGGGGCGCTGGATAGTGTAGAAAAAGTTCAAGATCTCGTAGATGCTAAAAAAATAAGACTTATTACTCCTGCACAAATTCTTGATGTAAAAGGTGAGGATAAAGTAGAGTCTGTTTTATTACAACATAATGATGAGGCAAAGCGTATGGAAGTTATCGAGTGCGATGCTTTTATACCATTATTCGGTCTTGCACCTAAATTAGGACCTATCGCAAACTGGGGATTAGAGATAGAAAAAAATGCTATCAAAGTAGATAACACACTAGATTATCAAACTAATATACCTGGTATTTATGCCATAGGAGATGTAAATACATATCCAGGAAAATTAAAGCTGATTCTTTGTGGTTTTCACGAGGCTACATTAATGTGTCAAAGTGCTTACCAGCGCATCTTTCCAGATAAAAGGTATGTAATGAAATACACGACTGTAGGTGGTGTAGACGGATTTGATGGTACTCGTAAAGAGGCAGAAAAAGCGGTAGTAAAAAAAATAGGTAATAAATAAATGCAAGACGTAAACATTACCATTATAGATAGAGAAGGCGTGGAGCATAAAGTTCTTGCACCTACAGACATGAACATGAATCTCATGGAAGTATGTAAATCTTATGACTTACCAGTACAGGCGGTTTGTGGTGGTATGGCCATGTGTGCGACCTGTCAGTGTTATGTGATAAGCGATCATGATCTAGGAGAACGTAATGATGACGAGCAAGCCATGCTTTGGGAGGCTGAGAACGTAAAAGAGAACTCTCGATTAGGTTGTCAGGTACCTATTACTGAGGCTCTAGACGGATTAGTTGTAGAACTAGCTCCAGAAGCAGATTAGATTTTTGTTAATTATTCCGCTTTCGCGAAAGCGGAAACTAAAAAAGCAGTTTAACTATTTAAAGTTAAACTGCTTTTTATAAATTATTAGAGCGCTAATTACTTTAAAACAATAGGAAGCTCAGCTCTGTAAGTTCCCCATCCAGCTTTTAAATGTACTGTGTTATCCTTTTTTGGAGAATAAAGTGCAATACTTAATTGCTCTAGACTTTTACCATCGTTAGTAACAGGAACAGAAACCGTTACTACATCTAGATTTGCTTTATGAGAATAGTTACCCCATCCATCATTTTCAGTATTGATGTGGAATGTCCATTCTTTTTCAGTAGGCGTTACTACTATAGAGTAACGACCAGCCTTAACTAGTTTACCACCTATCATAGCGTCTGTCATTAAAAGTAGCTCTGTACTTTCATTTGCTCCTAGTCTCCATGATTTACCATATTGAGTAATACCATCTTTTTTGTTCTCAGTAGTTCTAAAAACGTTACGGCCATTAAGAGCTGGACGTCCATAAAGAACTCTAATTTTAGGCTCTGCAGCCATTTTAGCTTCGTCAGTTTTTGCAAACGCACGGTGTGCCGCTCCAGAAGGAAAGAACGCAGCATCCATAGGACTCTTGTCTAATTTTAATTTAGTAAGATCTTGTGCAAAAAGAGCACTACTAGAAAGTACTACTGCAAGTAATAAAATGTATTTTTTCATGATTGTGTTTTTATGAACTCTAAAAATAGAGACTACTTATCACGAAAACATCACTTTAACACTTCTATAAGAATTAAGATTTATTTGAGCTCTGTTTTATAGAGCATTAAACCACTAGGCGGTGCTATGTGAGATAAATGTATTTTTTTACTGCCCTCTAGAGTTTCCTTAAACTCATCTAGCGTGAGTTTGTGCATACCTAGGTCAAATAGCATTCCTACCATTAAACGTACTTGATGACGCTTAAAACCTTCTCCTTTTACTCTAAAAACAAAGCTCTCCTCAGGAAAGAAGTTTGCTGTAAAAAGATCATTCTTTTCTATAAAACAACTCTCTATAGTCGAAGTAGTAATAGTAGTGTCTGTGGGTTTATAAGTGTACGACCAGAAATCATGCGTGCCTTCAAAGAGTCTAGCCGCTTGCATCATTATATCGATGTCTAGCGATTCCTTCATGTATACCATCATAGAAGCACAAAAGGGATGGAATTTCTCCCCATGAGAGAAAAGGTAGATGTACTCCTTTACTTTAGGAGCCTGTATCACATTAAAATGCTTATCTGTTTTTTGAACCGCTAGCGCTCTTATGTCACTGGGTAAATTCTGATTAAAATCTAATAGAAACTGCTCCATTTCTAGTTCTTCATCAGCATCTAGAAAAAGCTCTATCCATGCTTCATTCACAGACACCTTTGCATCTGTTCTTCCAGCAGCGAGAATTTTAAAATTAGAATGATCTAGAACATAACGTAAGGTCCTTGTTACCATATGTTCTACGGTAGGTATGTTGTTGGGTTGTTTCTGCCAGCCGTGAAATCTAAATCCCAGATACTGCATTTTTATCAGAAAAAACTGTCTTCTATGTTGTGCAAAAGGTCCTGGATTCATGAAATAGATTAAGAAGGTAAAAGTACAAAGTTAAAAGACCATTTATAGTTCTCCATTCCACTCTGCATGAAATTGATCTAAAAAGCCTTGCATGTAATCATGACGTTTTTGTGCTATTTCTTTACCAGAATCTGTATTCATTAAATCTTTTAAAAGAAGTAATTTTTCATAAAAATGATTGATAGTAGGTGCCGTGCTTTTTTTATACTGTTCCTTAGTCATGTTTAAGTCTGGAGCAATATTGGGGTCATAAATGGCTCTATTTTTAAAACCTCCGTAATTTAAACTACGTGCTATTCCTATCGCACCTAGTGCGTCCAGTCTGTCTGCATCTTGTACTATATCTAGTTCTTTACTAGTAAAATCTTTACTCTGGTGACCACCTTTATAAGATATGTATTTGATTATATTTTCTACATGGACTATGACCTCTTCTGGTAATTCTAGAGATGTAAGAAACTCTCTTGCGACGCGTGGGCCAACGGTTTCATCTCCATCGTGAAATTTTGAGTCGGCTATGTCGTGTAAAAGGGCACCTAATTCTACTATGCCTTTATCGCAATCTTCATTTTGAGCAATCAACTTTGCATTTTTCCACACACGTTCTATGTGGAACCAGTCATGTCCACCTTCGGCTCCTTGTAATTGTGTTTTTACAAATTGTACCGTACTCTCTATAACTTGTTGTTGTGTCATTGGGTTGTTTTATTTCGCTTTCGCGAAAGCAAAATTAGAACAAACATTTTTACTCTTAATAACATTAGATTAATCTTATCACAAATTAAACTTTCAGAAATTATTGAAAGTTTAAAAAGTAGTTGTATATTTGGCGTATGAAATTAGAAGAAGGAAGATCAAAATTTATTCAGGCATGGGGTTCTTTAGGAAGCTCTTGGGGAATATCTAAGTCCATGGCACAAATCCATGCACTATTGCTTTCTTATCCTGAAGGATTAAGTGCAGACGAGATCATGGAGCAAGTACAGTTGAGTAGAGGGAATGTCAATACCAACGTACGTGAATTAATTAACTGGAGACTGGTGCGTAAAGAAACAGTTTTAGGAGAGCGCAAAGAGTTTTTTGTAGCGTTGCACGATGTGCATACTATTTCACAAAACATCATGGAAGAGCGCAAACGCAGGGAACTGGAACCAGTAAGACGACTTTTAAACGAGCTTAAAGCAGCAACTTTAGAAGGGAAAGAAGAAGATGTAAAACACTTTCAATCTTTACTGTCTGACCTAGCTGATTTTGTAAGCCAGATGGAAAATTTAACCAACTTAATGACTAAAATTAATAACAATAACTACATGAAAAAGCTGATCAAAGCGATCTCTTAGCTTTTTTTATTTAAATCAAACTTTCAGTTTTTATTGAAAGTTCTAAAACTATAAATTATGAGACTTTTGTTTAAAATTAATAAGTATGTTTTAATTACTAACCTAGTATTATTTCTAATTCCTCCATTTGGTATGTTATTTATGATGCTTCTTGGACTATTTCAAGTCGTATCTAGTGTCTATTTATTAACTCGATATAACAAAATCTCTAAAACAGTACGTTGGATGACAATTTCTCATTTACTTCTATCCTTATTTATAGTAACATTCTTTTTTATGTTATTTAATGATATGCTTGAATTTAACCACCATCAAGACATGAATGCTTTTTCAATAGGTATGATATTATCTGGTTTGACAGCTTTTTACTTCATATTCATTTCATACAATAGTAGTGTCGGTCGTAAACAAATTTTTCTTACTCAAGGTTAGATAATAGAACCAAAAATTCTTTTTCAATTTATCAAAATTTAAAAATATGGAATCAATCAACCTATCAACTCAGTTGGAATCAAATGAAAAGGAAATCACTACCGTAGATTTATACGATGAGGCTACTCAGGATTATGAATTTTGGAGTAAGGATTTTAATATGCATTTTGGTTACTATAGCTTTAATAGCACTTCTTTGTTAAAAAGAGATACCATGCTCAATGAAATGAATAACCAAGTGCTCAAAAGATTACATGTCTTAAAAGGTGACAAAACGATGATCGATTTAGGATGTGGTGTCGGGAACTCCATGCGCTATGCACTTTCTCGCAATTCTGATTTAAAAGCTACCGGTGTAACCTTATCAAAATATCAAGTTGACCTAGGGAATCAACTGCTAGAGCCTTATAATACTTCAATTGAATTACAAAACTATAATAACACCTCTTTTGATTCTAATAGTTTTGATGCGGCTCTCGCGATAGAAAGCTTTTGTCATGGTGGACATTCTATTACTTCATTAAGAGAAGCGCATAGAATTCTTAAACCAGGTAGACGACTTGTTATTGCAGATGCATTTTTAAAGAAAAATCATCAACAATTATGCTCAGGTGGGCGATTTGCATACAATAAACTATGTAATCACTGGGATTTAGATCAATTAGAAAACATCAATAATTATAAATTCAATCTGGAAAAAGTAGGTTTTAAGAATATAAAAGTAGAAGATGTATCATTTAGAGTAGCACCATCAGTACTACACGTGCCATTTGCTATTGCTGGTTTTGTAATTAAAGAGTTATTCAACAAAAGAACATTTAAAAAAGAAAGTTTACATAACCTAAAAGGTTCTTTCTATGCACTTTTATCTGGCTTACATATGAAAAGCTTTGGATATTACTTGATTACGGCTACTAAAGGGTAATTCAGCTCAATTTAAATTAACTACAATGATCTCAAACCACAAATTACTCATCGATAAAAACTGTCCTATGTGCAATATATACGGCTGTACGTTTAAAAAGTTAAACATGGTAGATCAGGACACTATAAGTCCTTATCAATTAGTAGGTCAGGATCTTACCGCAACCATCGATATGCATCGTGCACAAAATGAAGTAGCGCTGCACGATACAGTTACGGGCACAACCATCTATGGACTGGATTCTATGATTGAGCTTTTCTCGCAAGGGAAAAGCTGGATCAAGAAACCTTTGAAGTTTCCTTTCATCTACTTTCCACTAAAACAGTTGTATAAATTCATTACCTACAATAGAAAAGTCATTGCTGGAAATAAAAGGAGCCCTGTAGAAGATAGAATCTGCGAGCCAGACTTTAACTACTTCTACCGTACATTATTCATCTTTTTTACAGCAATTTTTACAGGTCTAGTTCTTAATAACTATACATATCAAATTACTGATTATTTCGGATTTCAAACTCCTTGGTATGTAGAATATATGATCTGCTTCGGTCAGGTAGTATGGCAAGGTGTGATGATTCTTTTATGGTCACGTAAAAACAGTTGGGATTATCTAGGTAACATGAGTGCTGTTTCTACACTAGGTGGGATTTTGTTGTTGCCCATTTTACTACTACAGCAATTTATAGAATTGCACCCATTCCTTTATATAGGTTACTTTATGCTGGTAGTAGGAGTCATGTTGTTGGAACATATAAGGCGTTGTGGTAATATGAAATTGGGTTATTTACCTACCGTTTCTTGGTTATCTTTCCGCTGTGTAGTATTAGTTATCATTCTTACATTGTTTAATTAAAAAACTATTCTTATTCCCTTTCCTCTGGAAAGGGCTAGGGGTAGGCTCTATTCTCATGAAAAAAATAATCATTGCTGGTGGTACTGGCTTTTTAGGAATGGCTCTCAAGAATTATTTTGAGGAGAAAGGGTTTGTTGTAGTTACGCTTTCGCGAAAGCGAGATCAACAAACAACTTACTGGAATGGTAGAGATCTAGGAGTGTGGAGCGAGCATCTAGAAGGTGCAACGGCGCTCATTAATCTTGCAGGAAAATCGGTAGACTGTCGTTATACGGATAAAAATAAAGCGGCTATTTTGAGTTCTCGTATAGACAGCACACGCGCGCTAAATCTTGCGATGGAGAAAGCAGTAAATAAGCCAAAAGTATTTATAAATTCTAGTACAGCGACCATTTATGTGCATTCTGAAACGACTATTAATACAGAAGAAACTGGTGTGATAGGAGATGATTTCTCGATGAATATTGCCAAATCATGGGAGAAGGAATTCTATTCAACTACTATAGAAAATGTGCGTAAAATAGCCATACGTAGTTCTATAGTCATGGGTAAAGATGGTGGTGCTTTTCCAAAATTAAAAACCATCACTAGATTAGGAATGGGTGGCAAGCAAGGAAATGGAAACCAATTTATAAGTTGGATTCATATTAATGATTTTTGCAAAGCAATCGATTTTTTAATCTCATCTCAATTATCAGGATCTGTAAATATTACTGCGCCCCAGCCTAGACCAAATAGAGAATTCATGGGTATTTTAAGGAAAGAGTTGTCTGTTCCTTTTGGCATATCACAATCTAAATGGCTCGTAGAATTGGGCAGCGCGATTATAGGATCAGAATCTGAATTGTTGATGAAAAGTAGATATGTATATCCGCAACGATTATTAGACGCTGGTTTTAAGTTTGATTATGAGACTGTAGAGGATTGTTTAAAAGAATTAGTTTCTTAGCACTATAGATTTTACTATGGAATCATGAATAGCTTGTTTCTTTGGGCTACTACTTATAGTTAATAGAGAGATCCAACCTAGAGAATATTTTAGTAAGGTTCTTATAATAGCTAGAAAAAAGTTGACTGCTGTTCCTTGATCGTTATCCTTTTCTACTTTAATATTTATATACTGCTGTCCTATGGTTCCTTTAAAAAAGGATATACATATAGGTTCATACAAAAAGAAGAAGGATATAAATAATAGCATCCTTAGTGACGTAGGTACATTTTCAAAATTAGAAAGTAATTCTGAGGTAATAAACATAGTGACTATGAGTATTATTTGATCAATTGTAAAAGCTTTGATTCTATCGGAAAGGCTGGCATAATTCATATTAGCTCAATTTACTCCTTTTCTTATACTTCACATAATAATCTTCAACCACTTCAAAATCTGATTTTTTAGACGGTAACTTCATTTTTTGAATTTTTGAAGAAGGAGTAATCCAGACTTTTTTTCCATCTATCAATACTTGAATAGGCATTTTAAAACCATCTACTACATCTACCCAGCGGTAGTGCAGGTTTCTTTTTTTGATAGAATATTCTAATTTAGGAATGCGAGTATCACGCAAGTATTGATTAAAAACAGGATTTAAATCCATTTCCATTTGATCAGAAATATAATTTTCTATTTGTGCGGTGGTTACTGTTTTATGATAGAATTCAAAATTAAGACCACGCAAGATCTGTCTCCATTTTTCGTCATCATTAGTAATCTGTCTCAGAGTATGTAAAAAGTTGGCGCCTTTATAATACATGTCTCCAGAGCCTTCATTATTAACATCATATTTACCTATCAAAGGCTTGTCATTCATCACTTTGCGACGCGTGCCTATTACATAAGCTGCGCTTGCTTCTTTACCATAATAATAGTCGACAAATAGGTTTTCTGAATACGAGGTAAAGCTTTCATGAATCCACATGTCTGCTATATCCTTGTTTGTAATATTGTTTGCAAACCATTCATGACCAGATTCATGTATGATGATAAAGTCAAATTTCATTCCCCAACCGCTACCAGAAAGGTCACTACCTAAGTAACCATTTACATATCTGTTTCCATAAGTTACAGAGCTTTGATGTTCCATACCTAAATAGGGTACTTCTACAAGTTTATAGCTGTCTTCATAAAATGGGTAAGGCCCGAACCAGTGTTCAAAGGCTTTCATCATTTTAGGTGCGTCCTTAAATTGTTTTTTGGCTTTATCTAGGTTATCACGTAAAACATAGTAATTCATATCCAGCGGGCCAGCCTCTCCTTGATATACTTCAGAGAAGTTTACATAATCACCTATGTTTATATTCACACCATAATTGTTGATAGGATTTCTTACTTCCCATGTGTAGGTAGAACTACCGTCTGGTTTTAATTCTGTACCGGTTAAACGTCCATTAGACACATTCATCAATCCTGCTGGAGCGTTTACAGAGATAGTCATACCATCTACTTCTTGATACATATGATCTTTACATGGCCACCACACACTAGCACCTAGACCTTGATTAGAAGTAGCAATAAAATCTTTTCCGTTGTTATCTTTTCTCCAAGAAAAACCACCATCCCAAGGCGCATTTCTAGCCTCACGTGGATGCCCTTCAAAATCTATTTTTATTTGATTCTTAGAACCAGTAGTTTGGTTTTCTTGTAGGGTGATAAAATGAGCATTTCCTTCATGTTTTACTTCTAGTTCTTTACCTTTTTGTGTCACCATAGTAATGTACATAGGCTCTTGCAGGTCTATTTGCATAACCTGATATGGTTCTAGCACTTTATAAGTTATGGTATTAGAACCGTAAATGAATTTATCTTCTGGTAGTACAGTTACATCTAGATTATAATAGGTAATATCCCACCAGGCACGTTCTGGAGTAATAGAGCCACGTAAAGAATCTTGTCTTGTAAATTGATCTTTGTCGTGTAGTAATTGCGCTGTACTCAAAGAACTTGCACTGAACAGAATAAATAGAAATACTATAAATGGATACTTGTTAAAACTCATAAAGAAGATGTTGAAATGCACTAACTATTAATACTGTTTGCTGTAAGCGGCATGCACGGTTTTTTGTGCTTTTTTATCTTGCGTAGTAAATCTTTTTTCAAGACTGCGTCTGCCTTTTACAGGATGGTGTTTCCATAAAAAGCCGCCAGCCATCCAGTTTTCATGCCATACATTATTATATAGACCTTCTAGTAATATATGTTGTGCTTCTTGATTCACAGCTTTGTCTTCACCAGCATTTGCCCACGGCTCTTTACCTGCATAATCGGCACTTATATAACCGTATTCAGTAAAAAGAATTTGTTTGTTGTATTTATCTGAAACATCTTTAAGTTCTTTTTTCCATTTTTTCCAACTGTTAGTGATGGTATTATGGTCAGGTGTTTTTTCTTCACTCATAGGGAAATAAGCATCTACTCCTATATAGTCTAACTGATCCCAAAAAGAAACATATTTATAACTATCCCAGTTACCGGCATAAGTAAGTTTACCCTTGTAGATTTTACGTATTTCTTTAATAAGTTTTTTCCAGTAAGCTGGTCGTGCTTTTACAAAAGAATCTAATTCTGTACCTATACAAAACATACTTATATTTTCTTGAGCAGCAACCTGGGCAAATCTCATGATGTATGCTGTGTAACTATCTTCTAGAATCTTCCATTCGGCATCGGTTTTTAAATTTATATGACCTGTGTACTGTCCGCGACCTATCCATAATTGAGGTTTTAAAAGAACCTTTAAATCTTGGTTTTTCATGTGCTTAGACGTTACAGAAACGCCATGTGATTTTTCACCCCACCAGCCTTCTCTTTCATTAAAAACAACTAGAGGTTCTTCTAGACTTCTCATCCACGCATATGGGATTACCGCAGCATAATTTGCATGATACTTTTTTAACGGTGTTATAGAAGATTCTTTAACGGTGTCTCGAGTTGCGACAAATGATATACCGTTAATCTTTGTTTTACTAGTGTTTTGAGATAGGCAAGAAAACGTGCTGATCAATAGAAATAGGGGCAAATAAAATTTCATAAATAGAAGTGTTGAGAAGCTACCGTAAAAGAATTAATATATAGTTGTAGCTACAATAATCTTCTTTTTTTTGGTAAAAACAATTTAATTAATACAATTTTAGCTTTGAGTTTGAATATGTAGGAAATATCAATTTTCTTGCCAGCTTGTTTTAAGCTTGTTTTTAACTCGCTTTCGCGAAAGCGGAACTTTTAAACATACCCTTGTTATTAAAATGTGATATGTATTACGGATTATTGTGTAAATTAGAAACGTCAATATTTTCTTAATATAATGTTTAGGGAATAATGTACTATGCGAAGTGTGGTATGTGATTATTTCTAATATAAAGAAAATAGTTGATTTGTCATTTTTAATAATCAAGCCATGGAACATATAGTTATAATAGGAAACGGTGTCGCAGGAGTCACGGTAGCAAGGCATATCAGGAAAAATTCTGATAAGCGCATCACAATCATTTCTGGAGAGACAGATTACTTTTTTTCTCGCACAGCATTAATGTATGTCTACATGGGGCATATGAAATTTGAGCATACACAACCGTATGAGAGTTGGTTTTGGAAAAAGAACCGCATCGAGTTAAAAAGCGCTTGGGTAGAAAGTGTTTCTGGTGCAAATAAAAGTATACAATTTACTGATGGTCAGTCTATGAGCTTTGATAAGTTGATTATAGCTACCGGTAGTATTCCTAATAAATTTGGCTGGCCAGGTCAGGATTTAGACGGCGTGCAAGGTATGTATCACAAGCAAGATTTAGAAAAATTAGAAAAAAATGCGCCTAATAACAAGGTGTGTAAACGTGCTGTAATAGTAGGTGGTGGTTTAATAGGGATAGAGATGGCAGAGATGCTTCACTCACGTCATATACCAGTCACCTTTTTAGTAAGAGAAAGCAGTTTCTGGAACGGTGTTTTACCTGCAGGAGAAAGTGCGCTTGTTAATGAAGAGATTCTTGCAAATGGTATTGATTTACGATTAGAACAAAATCTAGAAGAAATTATAGACGACGGAAACGGGAAGTGTAAAGCAATTAAAATCCAAGAAACAGGTGAAATTATAGAGTGTGATGTAGTTGGTCTAACAGCTGGCGTGTCGCCTAATGTAAGTTTCTTAAAAAATTCTGATATAGAATTAGGCCGTGGTGTCATGGTAAATAGATTGCTCGAGACTAGTGTTAAAGATGTTTATGCCATAGGTGACTGTGCAGAGCAACGCGAGGGAATAGGTAGACGTAGACCTATTGAGGCCGTATGGTATACAGGCCGTATGATGGGTGAGGCGCTAGCACAAACTATATGTGGCAATGCTACAGAGTATAATCCAGGTCACTGGTTTAATAGTGCTAAGTTTATGGATGTCGAATATCAAACTTATGGATGGGTAAGTGGTTCTAGAAAACCAGAATTTGAAGATCAATTTCACTGGAGACATCCTGTAGAGAATATATGTGTAACAGTAGCATATCATAAAGATACAGACGAGTTTTTAGGTATCAACACCTTTGGTATAAGAATGCGTCACGAGATATTTGATCGCTGGTTAACAGAAAATCGAAAAGTAGATGATGTAATGGCTTATCTTAAAGATGCCAATTTTGATCCTGAATTTTATTCTAAGCATGAAGATGCGATCATCTCACACTACAATCAAGAAAGAGGAAAACAAATTAAACCGGTTAAAAAAAGCTGGAAACGCATTTTTGCTTAATTAAACACAATCTCAAATAATCACAGCTTTATGAAAGCAATACACCATATAGGATTAGTCATTTTTTTAATAGGACTAACCATTTTTACAGGATCTATTTTTGCAGGTTCTTTTGATCTTCAAAAAGAGCAGCTTAACTCATTTCTGGAGTCTAAAGGAATAGCAAATGAGTTTATAATTAAAGAATTAAATGAAGACGTGGTCTCTAAAGGACCTATGGGGATTTTTGAATTCTCCAGCAGTGTGCGAGGTGCATTAGAAAAAAACAATGTGCATTATGATGCGCTTATTGCAAAGTATGATGCCGCAAAGGACTGGGATAATAAAGGGAAACAGTATCAGTATAGAATTAACGAGAAGGATTTCCGTGCGATGAGTTTTTCTCTAGCTAAAAAGTCTGCAATAGGCTTTGTGGTAGAGAACAAAGGCTTAATGTGGTTCCTAACTTTTGGGTTAGGTATTCTAGGTGCGCTTATGTTTATAGCACCTCAATTGCAACTATTAGGTAGAAAAGGAATTAAGAATAACGGTATTTATCACAGTGCTGCGACTAATCGTGGTTGGATAGCCTGGTTGGTACTTGTGTATCTAGTAACATTTTATATTGTACTCTACTTCATGGCAGACTATGTGGTAAACTGGACGTTTATAGTAGATCCTATTAGTTTATTCCTTAGTGGTAATGAAGCGAGCCAGTGGTTTGTTTACGGTTTCCTTTACTGTGTTCTTATGTCTGTAATGGCTGTGAGAATGTATATCAAATACCGTCATAATAAATATCAAGTATTAAGAACGACATCTGTATTGTTTTTTCAGATTGTACTAGCTTTCTTAATTCCTGAAATAATGACCAGCTTGCAAATGCCAGCTTATGATTTTAAAAATGCATTTCCGCTAGATTATGATTTCTTCTTCTCATGGAATCTGGATAGTTTACTAGATAGTGGTGCAATAGGTTTATTTATATTAGTTTGGGGAATTGTACTTACCGTAATTATTGTACCGGTTATGGTATACTTCTTTGGTAAAAGATGGTACTGTAGTTGGGTATGTGGATGTGGTGGACTAGCAGAAACACTAGGAGATCCATATAGACAGAATTCTAGTAAGAAATTAATTTCATGGAAACTAGAACGCTGGTTAATTCACTCGGTTTTAGTATTCTCTCTAGTAATGACCATAGTAACACTTTATGCTTATTTTACAGGTGCAAATTCTTTACTAGGTATTCCAGCAGACTGGATTAAAGATGCTTATAGTGTATTGATAGGAGCATGGTTTGCAGGAGTTATCGGTACTGGTTTCTATCCTATTTTTGGTAACCGTGTATGGTGTCGTTTCGGTTGTCCACTAGCTGCTTATTTAGGGCTTGTACAACGTTTTAAATCTCGTTTTAGAATTACTACTAACGGTGGTCAGTGTATCTCATGTGGTAACTGTTCTACCTACTGTGAGCAAGGTATCGATGTAAGAGCTTATGCACAAAAAGGAGAAAACATTGTAAGAGCTAGTTGTGTAGGTTGTGGTGTGTGTAGTGCGGTATGTCCTCGTGGTGTATTGAAACTAGAAAATGGTCCTGAAGATGGACGTATCAATCCTACAGAAGTATTACTGGGTAATGATGTTGATTTAATGGACTTACTTAATAAAGGAAAATAATAGTTAGTGGTGTGTTCCGCTTTCGCGAAAGCGGAACACATATCCTTTTTCAAATAAAGAAAAAGACTATAATAGATTTGCTTTCAATTGAAAACACCTTATCCAGCCGTGATGGTTAGACAAGGTGTTTTTGCTTTTAATAATAATGGGACGGTTGTTATGGCGCGATAGTGTTCATGATTTGAGAAGCATGTACTCGACTATTTTCTATAAACCATTTATGAGTTTCTAGGCCACCGCAAATTACACCTGCTAGATAAAGTCCCTTTACATTAGTCTCCATAGTTGTATCATTATACGTAGGGATTTGTTTTTCTCCGACTAGTTCTACTCCCATAGATTTTAAGAAACTGAAATCAGGTCGGTAACCAGTGAGTGCCACCACAAAATTATTGGCGATTTTAATGATTTTACCTCCGTTATTAATAACAATATTATCTTCTAGTATTTCTTTTACTTCACTGTTGTAATAAGCCTTTATAGAACCTTCTTTAATGCGATTTTCTATATCGGGCTTTACCCAGTATTTAACTCGGTCTCCTATAGAGTCTCCACGTATAATCATAGTTACATGACCTCCTTTTCTATATATTTCTAAAGCAGCATCTACAGCACTATTACTTGCTCCTATAACAGCTACATTTTGAAATGCATATAAGTGTGGGTCGTTATAATAATGAGTTAGTTTAGGGAGTTCTTCTCCCTTTACGTTCATTTTATTAGGTAGGTCATAAAACCCTGTAGAGACGATAATGTTCTTTGCGTGATAAGAGCATGTGTCTGTTGTGACTTTAAAGTTTTTAATTTGATCTACAGAAAGTACTTTTTCAAACAAATTAATGTTTAAGCCGTTAGATACAGCAATGCGTCTATAGTATTCTAGAGCTTCTTGCTTACTAGGTTTAGGGTCTTTAGAAATAAATGGAATGTTGTCCAGTTCTAGTTTTTCACTTGTAGAAAAGAACTGCATGTTTGCAGGATAATTATATAGTGAGTTTACTAGTGGTCCTTTTTCTATGACTAGATAAGATAATTTTTTCTTCTTTGCTTCTAGTGCACAATTAATACCTATAGGTCCAGCACCTATGATGATAACGTCAAATAACTTTCCATTTTTCATAATCTTCAAAGTTAATTTTACTGTAGAATAATGCTCTTAAGAAAAGATTAATGATTGTTAATTATTGTGTTTAAATGGGATATGAGAAATAGAATCCAGCAGAATTGTTGGGGTCAACTTGAGAATTTTATTTTTAATGCATAAAAAAATCGTCTTGAGAATAAGTTAGTTTCTCAAGACGATTTATCTTTTAAAAAAGAAGACACCGTATTATGCGCTTATCTCTACTTTTCTATTTAATATCAAATTAAGGTAAAGGTTTACTTTGTCCTTTAATTCATGTCTAGGACATATAAAGTCTAAGAAACCTTTTTCAAGAAGAAACTCTGCGGTTTGAAAACCTTCTGGTAATTCTTTTCCTGTTGTATCTCTTACTACACGTGGACCTGCAAAAGCAATTAATGCACCTGGTTCTCCAATGTTAATGTCTCCTAACATAGCAAATGATGCTGTTGTACCACCAGTAGTTGGATCTGTACATAAAGAAACATAAGGAATACCAGCGTCACTTAATTGAGCAAGTTTTGCACTAGTTTTTGCAAGTTGCATTAATGATAATGCAGCTTCCATCATACGGGCACCACCAGATTTTGAAATAATCATGAATGGAATATTGTTCTTAAGAGAGTAGTCTGCAGCGCGAGCAATTTTTTCTCCTACTACACTACCCATAGAACCACCTATGAAGGCAAAATCCATACAGGCTACAACTAGGTCGTTTCCTTTTGATTTACCTACAGCAGTGCGCACAGCGTCTTTAAGACCTGTTTTCTTTTGAGCTGCCTCTACACGGTCTGTGTATTTTTTAGTGTCCTCAAATTTTAATGGATCTTTTGAAACAATGTTAGGGTTCAATTCTTTGAACTCATTGTTGTCAAATAAAATTTCAAAGTATTCATTACTTCCTATTCTTACGTGATAACCATCTTCTGGACTAACGTAAAAATTATTTTTAAGTTGATCTGTGTCTACTACTTTACCAGTAGGTGACTTATACCACAAACCTCTAGGAGTGTCCTTCTTTGCCTCTGTAGGTGTAGTAATACCTTTTTTATCTCTTTTAAACCAAGCCATATTCTAGTTCTAAATTAAGTGTTGAAGTAAGGAATATTACCTAAATCACTTATTGTTTTTAATGTTTCTACCAGTATAATTACAAAATACTTATCGTAAAAAGTTGAAACAGTTATTATAATGTATTGATATTATTTAAATCTTCAAAAGCTTGTTTTAGTCTAGCTTTAAAAGACTCTTCTCCATGACGCAACCATTTACGTGGGTCATAATATTTTTTATTAGGAAGGTCTGCTCCATTAGGGTTTCCTATTTGAGAAAGTAGGAAATCGTTGTTAGCATCCATGTATTTCTTTACACCGTCAGAAAATGCCCATTGAAGATCTGTGTCAATATTCATTTTTACAACACCGTAACCTATAGCTTCTCTTATTTCCTCTAGTGTAGAACCAGAACCACCGTGGAATACAAAATCGATGTGATTATGCTCTACGTTATATTTCTTAGAGATAAATTCTTGAGAATTCTTAAGAATTTTAGGAGTAAGTTTTACATTACCAGGCTTGTATACACCATGAACGTTACCAAATGCTGCGGCGATAGTAAATTTATCGCTCACCTTCATAAGCTCTTCATAAGCATAGGCTACCTCTTCTGGTTGTGTGTATAATTTAGACTCATCTACATCGCTATTATCAACACCATCTTCTTCACCACCAGTAATACCTAATTCTATTTCTAGAGTCATGTCCATTTTAGACATTCTTTCTAGATATCTTTTACATATTTCTATGT
Source organism: Nonlabens sp. Asnod2-A12 (assembly GCF_045063745.1). Taxonomy (NCBI): domain Bacteria; kingdom Pseudomonadati; phylum Bacteroidota; class Flavobacteriia; order Flavobacteriales; family Flavobacteriaceae; genus Nonlabens; species Nonlabens sp. Asnod2-A12. Next base: position 2,739,844 of record NZ_JBEFOB010000003.1, read on the forward strand.
TTTCTTCTAGAGGTTCTTCACTCAAGTCTATCATGTGTGAAGAGTATAAACTTTTTCCGCTTTCGCGAAAGCGTGCCTCACTAGCATCTAATAAACCATCTATCCAAGGAAGTAATTTCTTTGCACAGTGGTCGGTATGAAGAATTACACTAGCTCCATATGCTTCAGCTAGTCTGTGAACATGCTCGGCACCTGCAATACCACCTAAAATAGCAGCTCTATGGTTGTCATTATTTAAACCTTTACCAGCATTAAATACACTACCTCCATTAGAGAACTGAATAATTACTGGAGAGTTTAACTCTGCAGCGGTCTCCATCACAGAGTTTACCGTGTTAGATCCTACAACATTAACAGCAGGAAGTGCATATCCATTTGCTTTTGCATGATTAAAAATCTCTTGTACTTGGTCGCCAGTGGCAACACCTGGTTTTATATTGTGACTCATAATTTTTATTCTTGGAATAGCAAAAATAAGCAAAAATAAACGCCTATTTTCAGATTCTAGAACGGATAATTAATACCTACGTTAAGAACAGATTTTGAAATTTTAAATTCTTTAAACCATCTTCTATCTTCTTCTAGTGCAGGGTTGTAGGTTTTAAAGCCCATGTCAAATCTCAACACAAAAAAACCGAAGTCATATCGTAATCCAGCACCTGTACCTAGTGCTAGGTATTCTAGGTCGCTTATATCATTAAAAATGGCGTCAGGATCTTCTTCACTATCTAGAACGTTATAGATGTTACCTATGTCTGCAAATACGGCACCTTTAAAGGCTCCAGAAATAGGGAATCGATATTCTGCATTGAGGGCTATTTTCATATTAGCCTCATTAAAATCATTTAATCCGCCTGTTTTACCTGGTCCTAATTCATAGGCTTGCCACGCTCTATTATCATTAGGTCCACCTGCAAAGAAAGATCTTATGAATGGTATGTTATCAGAATTACCATATGGAATGGCAATACCACCGAAGGCTCTTATGGCAAAAACATGATTGTTTACATATTGCCAGTGTTTAATGTAGTCAATCTCAGTCTTTACATACTGACTGTATTCTACACCAAAAACACGTCTTCTATTGTTTTCGTTTTTATCTATTCCAGCAAGACTAGAAATACCAGAAAGTACATTACCGGCGCCTTCTATTCTAAAGTTGAATCTCGAGAAGTCGTCATCATAAATTCCCTCTCTATTGTTACGAGTCCAGCTATAACTGGTAGATACGATCAGGTTATTTTGTGATAACCTGTCTCTACGTTCTCTTACGTTTCTTATTTGTTCTCTTTGATCATCACTTACAGATAGGCTTCCATTTAGGGAATTGTTAATGAAGGCCGTAGTACCATCTGGTATGGTAAGATTACCAGAGTCATTAACATAAATAGGATCGGTAAGGTTAAGGTCGCTAGCTATATCATTAATACTGCTGTAACTACTTTGATATACATTAAAAAAGTTACCAGGATCTAGGTTGCGCACATACTGAGCATTGATTAAATCTAATCTAGTACTTTTTATCTCAGTCTGTCTCCAGTTATAAGTAAGTGCTCCATTTAAGCTCTGTTTATCGAGTCCTATATTAGTCTGACTGAAATATCCTAGAGAAAAATTAGTAGATGGTGACATGTACTTAGGTATCAAGTTATCTACATTAAAGGGTAAAAATAATCTAGGGAAACTAAGCTTAGCATCTGCTCCTAATTCTTGTAAGTCAAAAAATCTTGAATCGCCATTAGCAGCATTGGTACTCGCACCTATATTACCTCTAAAAGAAATGTCTAAAAGCTCACTACCTCTAAATAAATTTCTAATTAAAAGAGATGTGTTAAGACCTACACCTATAGCCTGTATATTACTATGTGTTGCTTCTACTCCATAAGTGAATTCAAACTTTTTCTTTGACGTAAGTAACACATTTGCTATAAGATCAGTACCTGTTGAGTCTCTAGGATCTTCAACATATCTTATGGTAGGATATTGAAAACTTTGTAGCTCTGTGATTCTCCTATATGTTCTATCTCTATCTATGTCTTTATAAAGATCGCCTTTGTGAATAAATATGGCATCTGTTAAGGTAGATTTTTTGTACTTGCGCTCTCCAAAACGTAATATGTTGTAATCTTCATAAGCCAGTGTATCTGCCTCTTTGTTACTTATCGCGTTTTGATAATCTGGTATAATGTTAACTTCACTTATTTTGTGCACTTTATAGGGTACGCTTATCGTGGAGTCTGCATCTTGTATTTCTCTATCTTTGATGATAAGAGTGATGTTTGCTTTATTTTTAGTGTTTACCGTATCTCCCTCAAATCTTATATTATCTTTTTCCATATAATAGACTCCATTATTACGGAAATATGTATTCAATCGGTCCTTCTCGGCATTTATATCTGGAGTGTAATATTGCTCACCTTTTTTAAGAATACTTTCAGAATCGACCTGTTGATATAAAGAGTCAATAACAGGTGTTGCGATTTGAGTATTGAGACTATCGATAAGATAAGGGGTGTGCCTATTTACATAATATTCAATACGAGCCTTTTTATCATCTTTAGAATCTATGATTTTATGATCTACCTCTGTATTGAACCATCCTTGATTCCAGTACCATGCTCTTAATCTTTCTTTTGATTTCTCAATAGCTGTTTTATCAATTAAGCTAGGCGCTTCTCCAGTTCTTTTAAGCCAGTTATTAAAATCAACAAGACTTTGACCTAATTCCATGGTTTGCTTTTCTGAAAGTATAGCATTACGTCTTTTTAAGCCTTTAGGATTATCCTGCATCCATTTTAAGTAAATGGAATCTCTATGAGGTCGTGCTAGGTTATAGATATGGAGTCTTAAAGGATAATTAAGAAGTTTTTGATTAGGCTGTAGTGTAGGTAGAGTAAGTACTCTTGGGTCTTTAGGTGACAGACTATCAACTAGAATCGTGTTTTTAGTAAGCAGTTGCTTACCATCAGGTACTCGTTTTATTGCATTGCAAGAAACCAATAAAATAATAAGCAATATAAATAAGCCTATTTTTGCATGAAGTCCCGATTTTCCCATAGTACAATATTCAAAAATACGATTATAAATGATTACCAAAAGTAAGTTAAAGCTTATCAAATCTCTCAGCAGAAAAAAAACTCGAGAAGAGCATCAGCTTTTTATTGTTGAAGGATACAAATCTATAAGAGAACTAGTTAATTCTGGTCTTATTGTAGAAGATATTCTCATAACTTCAGGAAATAATCACTTAGATGGATTAGATCCAGTAACAATTAGTGAAAAAGACATGAATTCTATCTCTAGTTTAAAGACTCCACCAGGTTATCTGGCCGTTTTTAAAATGAATAAGAAGTTAGAATTGCCTCAAGTGGGTAAAGTAATAGCGCTAGATGATATTAAGGACCCAGGTAATTTAGGGACTATTATTAGACTAGCAGACTGGTTTGGGATTTCAGATATTGTGTGCAGTAAAGAAACGGTAGACGTTTATAATTCTAAATGTGTGCAAGCAAGCATGGCTTCTCTTGCTAGAGTACAAGTTCATTATACTGACTTGCATGACTATTTAAAACAGTCTTTGCTACCTATATATCCTACGGCAATGAATGGGGAGAATATTTATACCAGTACATTACCAGAAGAAGGTATTATAGTCATGGGAAATGAGTCTGCTGGTGTAAGTGATGCTATTCTTAAAATAGGAAACTCTATCAGTATACCACAATATGGAAAAGTTCAAGAAACTGAAAGTCTCAATGTAGCCATGGCAACATCTCTTATACTAGGCGAGTGGTTGCGTACTACTGGAATGTAAAGTTGATAAAAATACCTCTAGTCTGCATGCTGTCTATGTTTCCAGTCCACGGACTGTTAGGATCTGCGTCGCGTACTAGTTCGTCTTCTATAGCAAATACACCTCTTATCGATGGTGAAAACTTAAAGTAATATAAGTATAGATCAAATCCTATACCTAGTTCATAATTAAGAACACTAGACGTCTGTCTAAACTGTCCAGAACTATTGTCATCTGGATTATCAAAATTACTTGATAAGTTATTGGACCATGATGCTCCAGCAACAACAAAGGGTTTCCAGTTATTTAATCTTTTAGTAGAAAACTTAACTAATAATGGTATGTGTATGTACGTAGAAGTAACCTCACGCTCCATTTGTGCAGCAGTAGTAAGTGATGCGTCTGGAAAGGTTAGATTTCTAGTAGCAAACACGATACCTGGTTCTAGTCTTAAGTTAATGTATTCATTAATGCGCATGTCACCTATAAGACCTACATTAAAACCGGCACTAGATTCTGTAACGATCTCTTCGGTAATCTCGTTATAATCAAATTTATAATCATAAGAGTTAAAACCTAAATAGTAACCCCAAGTAAGAAATTGCTTGTCAAAGTTTTCTAGGTTTTTAATTTTTTCTTTTGAAAATAATTGAGCACTAGCGGTTTGAAAACCTAGTGCTAAAATAATGATGACTATAACTTGTCTCATATTATGCTTTTACTGCTTTATAAATGGTAGATGCACCATGAAATTGTAACTCGTTTTCTACCTCTTTAAACCCTACTTTCTTTAAAATATTGTTGAAACGCTCTCCATATGGAAATTTAGAAGCGCTTTCTGATAAATATCCATAAGCGATTTTATCCTTAGAAAACAATTTACCTAAGGTAGGTACGATAATGCCTGAGTAAAAATAATACCCTTGTTTAAATGGAAACTTTGTAGGGACACTAGTTTCTAGCACCACTAGAATACCACCAGGTTTTAAAACTCTTAATATTTCACCCAGTCCTTTTTCCAGATCTTCAAAATTACGTACTCCATAAGAAACGGTAACGGCATCTATAGAATTATCTTCAAACTGTAGGTTTTCAGAATCTCCTAATACCATTTCTATGCGGCTATCTAGATTTTCTTCTTTTACCTTAACCTTTCCTACTTCTAACATACCGCTAGAAATATCGAGTCCTATTAATCTTTTTGCATCGGTTTGTTGCGCCATTTTAATGACTAGGTCGCCAGTACCGGTAGCGATGTCCATAATCACTTGTGGCTTATGAGCAGCTATCATTTTAACAACGTTATCTCTCCATTTTTGATCCAGGCCTAAAGATATCATTCTATTTAGTCCATCATATTCACCACTAATGGTGTCAAACATTTTGGTAACCTGTTCTTTTTTTCCAGAATCTTCTCCGTTATATGGCTTTACTTCTTCAGACACGAGCTTTAATTTAGATAGCAAAGATAATGCAGCGCGTTGAGGTTATTGCTATTCCGCTTTCGCGAAAGCGAGATAAACATCCATAAAACCGTTAAAAATCAAGCTTTTTTTAAATTATAGATCACATAACAGTATCTTTGGGACACTACAGAAACGATTGTATGAAAATCATTATTGCAGGTGCTGGTGAGGTAGGTTTTCACCTAGCCAAGCTGTTATCCTACGAGTCACAGAATATTACATTAATAGATCCAGAACAGGATAATTTACATTATGCTGATACTCACCTAGATATTAGGGTGGTACGAGGCGATTCTACCTCTATAAAAATTCTTCAAGATTCTAGAGTAGACGAGGCAGATCTGGTAATAGCTGTTACTAGTAGCGAGACGACTAATATTACTATTTGTGTACTGGCCAAACAATTAGGTGCAAAACGTACCGTTGCTCGTATTACAAATACAGAGTTTCTAGAGCATCAAGATGCTATAGGTTTTTCTGGTTTTGGTATTGATGAGTTGATATCTCCAGAGGCACTGGCGAGTAAAGAGATAGAATTACTGCTCAATCAAAGTGCGTTTAATGATAGTTATGAATTTGAGGACGGCGCTCTAACTATGGTAGGTGTTAACCTGCAACGTACGGCACAATTTGTAGGTAAAACAGTGCAACAAGCTGGTGAGATTTTTCCAGAGATTCATTTTATGCCTATTGCTATACAAAGATTTGGTACCCAATACACGTTAATACCTCGTGGTGATACACAGTTTAAAGAAGGAGATCAAGTGTATTTTATTACCACAGCAGGTGGTGTAGAAGAACTATATAAGTTAACTGGTAAGACTAAACATGCCATGCGCAATGTGATGATTTTAGGCGGTAGTAATATAGGTAAGCAAACGGCACAACAACTTTCTAAAGCAGGGATTAACGTAAAGTTGATAGAGAACGATGCAAAAAAGGCATTTGACCTAGCAGACGCTCTACCTGAAGTTCTTGTTTTAAATGGCGACGGACGTAACGTAGAGTTGCTTCAAGAAGAAAACATTCATGAAATGGATGCATTTATAGCTGTAACGGGAAATAGTGAGACTAATATTATCTCTTGTCTTATGGCAAAGAGTAAAAGTGTGAAGAAAACTATTTCTCTAGTAGAGAACATGGATTATTTTCAATTATCTCACAGTATAGGAATAGACACACTGATTAATAAAAAATTACTTGCAGCCAATAATATTTTTAGATACGTACGTAAAGGTGAGGTAGTGGCTATGACTAAGCTTAACAACATGAATGCAGAGCTACTAGAGTTTATCGTACAGCCAGAAAGTGCTGTATGTGGTAAAACTATTGCCAATGCTGGCGTACCTAGAAGTGCTATTATAGGTGGTGTAATAAGACAGGGAATAGGTAATATAGTTTTAGGTAGTTTTAAGATAGAGGCTGGTGATAGAGTGGTAGTTTGTTGTTTGCCACGTTCTATTACTAAGGTAGAAAAACTGTTTTTATAATGACTAGAATTACTAAACTTAATTATAAAATTATAGTCTTTATCATGGGACTACTACTGGTTTTTAACGGTGGTTTCATGTCTGTGTCGGCTCTAGTTAGTGCTATTTATAGAGAGAGTGAAGGATTTGATATTCTAGCAGCATCTGGTGTTGCAGTTTCTATAGGAGCTATCTTGATGTACTTAACTCGCAATCATGTAAAGGAACTGCGTAAAAAAGAAGGGTATTTAATTGTGACACTTGGTTGGTTGATCATGGCTTTTGCCGGGACGATGCCTTATATGTTTACAGGTTCAATACCTAATTATACTGACGCATTTTTTGAAACCATGAGTGGTTTTACAACTACTGGTGCCAGTGTGGTTAATGATATAGAGATTTTACCTAAAGGAATATTATTCTGGCGTAGTATGACGCACTGGATAGGAGGTATGGGAATTATAGTTCTAGCAGTTGCCATATTGCCATTATTAGGAATAGGCGGTATGCAGCTATTTGCTGCCGAAGCTCCTGGACCTAGCGCAGATAAATTGCATCCACGTATAACAGATACTGCAAAAAGACTATGGCTTATTTATGTAGGTTTTACAGCTATAGAAACCGTACTTCTTAAAATAGCAGGTATGGGCTGGTTTGATGCTATTAACCATGCATTGAGTACGCTGTCTACAGGAGGTTTCTCTACAAAAAATGCGAGTACAGCTTACTGGAATGATAATCCAGCTATACAGTGGATTATCATAATCTTTATGTTTATAGCTGGAGCTAACTTTGTACTAAGTTACTTTGCTTTTAAGGGTAAATTCAGCAAGGTGTGGCGAGATACTGAGTTTAAATGGTATACCAGTTTTGTGGTTGGTTTTTCTGTTTTGGGAGGCACATTAATCTATTTATATGCAGACCCTTCCATATCTTCTATAGATCATCCTATGGTATTGGGTGAGATGGAGAGTGCTTTTAGACACAGTACATTTCAGGTGCTTGCAGTAATGACCACGACAGGTTTTGTTACGGCAGACTATACTTTGTGGACTCCATTTCTTACCATTATGTTTTTTGGTTTGTTCTTTTTAGGTGGTAGTGCAGGATCTACGTCTGGTGGTGTTAAAGTAGTGCGACACATTATATTAATACGTAATGGTATTATGGAATTTAAAAGAACATTACATCCTAATGCAATATTACCTGTGCGATATAATGGTAGAGCATTACAGAGTGGTATTGTTTTTAATGTGCTAGGATTCTTTATTCTTTATATGCTTTCCTTTATAGTCGGTGCGATTGTGCTTGCTGCTCTCGGACTAGATTTTGATACCGCTATAGGTGGTGCGTTAAGTACGCTAGGTAATGTAGGTCCAGCATTTGGAGACCTCTCTCCAGTAGATAACTTTGCCGGATTGCCACAACTAGGTAAATGGTGGTGTAGTTTCTTGATGCTTATAGGTAGGCTAGAATTATTTACGGTATTGATCTTATTGACGCCTTTCTTTTGGAGGAATAGGTAGAAACTAAAATAATGATAAAAAAAAAGGTTGATTAGATAATTCTAATCAACCTTTTTTTTTATGAATGAAATCTAGATTGATTAATCTAGCACCTCTTTAATTCTTCTCATCGCTTCAACGATTTGTTCTTCACTTGCTGCATAAGAAATACGTATGCAATTAGGTGCACCAAAGGCATCTCCAGAAACCGTAGCAACATTTGCTTCTTCTAGAATCATAAGGGAGAAATCTGTTGAGGTTTCTATTTTATGGCCTTTTACCGTTTTACCAAACCACTCAGAAACATCTGGGAATATATAGAAAGCTCCTTCTGGACTGTCTGTTGTAAATCCTTTTATTTCTGACGCTAGTCCTAGTATCAAGTCACGACGCTTTGCAAAAGCATCGATCATGTATTGAATCTTAGAAATCGGTGCTTCTAATGCTGTAATAACCGCACGTTGTGCAATACAGTTGGTACCACTAGTAATCTGTCCTTGCATCTTGTTACACGCTCTTGCTATCCATGTAGGTGCGCCTATGTAACCTACTCTCCAGCCAGTCATGGCAAATGCTTTACTAACTCCATTAATAGTAACCGTACGGTCATACATACTAGGTATAGCAGCGATACTTGCATGTTTACCAGTATAATTAATGTGCTCATAGATTTCATCACTTACTACCACGATATCTGGATAGTCTGCAAGTACGTCTGCAAATGCTTGTAACTCTTCTTCACTAAATAAACTACCACTAGGGTTGTTAGGAGAAGAGAACAACATCATCTTAGTCTTAGGCGTGATGGCAGCTCTCAGTTGCTCTGCAGTTATTTTAAAGTTTTGTTCTACACCAGCTCTTACTTCTACAGGAACACCTTCGGCCAGTTCTACTATAGCGGCATAACTTACCCAGTAAGGAGCAGGAAGAATACATTCATCACCTTTGTTAAGTAAAACCATGGCTACATTTGCAATAGATTGCTTTGCTCCAGTAGATACTACTATCTGACTGCGGTCATAAGTAAGGTTGTTATCTCTTTTAAATTTATTGATAATAGCATCCTTTAATTCTGGATAACCATCTACAGGAGTGTAGCTATTATAGTTCTCGTTAATAGCATTTATAGCTGCTTCTTTAACAAAGTCTGGTGTGTTAAAATCAGGCTCACCTAGACTTAAACCTATAATGTCTTTTCCTTGTTCTTTTAATTCACGAGCTTTTGCGGCCATAGCTAGCGTTGCACTTACAGGTAAATTATTGATGCGATCAGATAATTGAGATTTCATAACGATATAATTGAATTACAAAAATATCATAACACTTGAATTAACAATCGCATTGAACGAGAATTATTATTTTATTTTTGCACAAACTTATAAATAGTGCATCAAATTATAAAAGAACATTTTCCGCATATTACAGACCATCAATTAGAGCAGTTTTCTAGACTAGGTGATTTGTATGCAGAATGGAACGCTCAGATCAATGTTATCTCAAGAAAAGACATCGATCAACTGTATACTCGACATGTTTTACACTCTCTAGGAATTGTGTCTGTAGTCCGCTTTCGCGAAAGCTTACCTAATAAAACAGGTGGTACGAGAGTACTGGACGTAGGGACTGGTGGTGGATTTCCTGGAATACCACTCGCTATTATGTTTCCTAAAACTAGTTTTCATCTTATCGATGCGATAGGTAAGAAGATCAAAGTAGTAGATGCTGTAGTTGAAGCGTTGGGACTTACTAACGTAACTACAGAGCATGGAAGAGCAGAAAAAGTTAAGGGACGTTTTGATTTTGTAGTCTCTAGAGCAGTGACTAATATGCCTGATTTTGTAAGTTGGGTAAGAAATAAAATCAGAAAAGAGAGTTGTCACAACTTAAAAAATGGAATTTTGTATCTTAAAGGTGGTGATCTTACAGAAGAATTAAAAGATTTCCCCAAGGCACAAATCTATGAACTAGAAGATGTTTTTGAAGATCCATTCTTTGAAACTAAAAAGGTGGTTCATTTACCGTTAAAGTAAGTGATAATCTTGTAATTAAGAATCAAAAAAAAGCCGTTATCAAATTAATGATAACGGCTTTTATTATTTTATAGAGAGATAAATTACTCTCCTAAGAAAGGATATCTGTAATCTACTGGAGTTACAAATGTTTCTTTAATCATACGTGGAGAAACCCATCTAAGTAAGTTCAATTTAGAACCTGCCTTATCATTAGTTCCAGAAGCACGAGCACCACCAAAAGGTTGTTGACCAACCACAGCACCTGTACATTTATCATTGATGTAGAAGTTACCTGCACAGTTTTCTAATGCTGTAGTTGCTTGAGATACTGCATAACGATCTTGACCTAAAATAGCACCAGTTAATGCATATTCACTAGTTTCATCAACTAACTTCAACATTTCAGCATATTGATCATCTTCATACACATAAATAGTAATCACAGGACCGAATAATTCAGTCTCCATAGTTACATACTTAGGGTCTGTAGTAACGATAACAGTTGGGTCTACAAACCATCCTTTAGATTTGTCATAGTTACCACCTATAACCACCTCTGCATTTGAGTCGCTTTTTGCACCGTCTATATACTTAGCAAGTTTATCAAAAGAACCTTCGTGAATCACAGCAGTAATAAAATTACTCATGTCTTCTGGAGATCCCATTTTAAAGCTCTCTACATCTGTTCTAATTAACTGTTCTACCTCTGCCCACATACTTTTAGGTATGTAAGCACGAGAAGCAGCACTACATTTCTGACCTTGGAATTCAAAGGCACCTCTAACTATAGCAGTTGCAACCTGTGCAGGTACAGCGCTACTGTGAGCTACTATAAAGTCTTTACCACCAGTTTCTCCTACTATTTTAGGATAGGTTTTATAAGTATTAATGTTCTCACCTACTTTAGTCCATAGACTTTTAAATACGGCTGTAGAACCAGTAAAGTGAACACCAGCAAAATCTGGGTGTGTCATTACCTCGTCAGTCATCATAACAGGATCTGCATTAACCATGTTGATAACACCATCAGGTACACCAGCTTCTCTAAATACTTCTACAATTACTTGAGCACTTAACATCTGGTGGTCACTAGGTTTCCATACACAAACGTTACCCATTAAGGCAGCACTAGCAGGTAGGTTACCAGCAATAGCAGTAAAGTTAAATGGAGAGATACAGTATACAAAACCTTCTAGAGGTCTGTATTCTAGTCTATTCCATGCTCCAGAAGTAGATTCTGGTTGTTCTGCATAGATCTCTGTCATATACTGTACGTTAAATCTTAAGAAGTCTATAAGTTCACAAGCGGCATCTATTTCTGCTTGGAAAATAGTTTTAGACTGGTTGATCATAGTGGCCGCATTGATACGTGCTCTATATGGACCAGCAATAAGCTCTGCAGCTTTTAAGAAAATACCAGCTCTTTGTTCCCATGGTAATTGTGACCATGATTTACGAGCTTCTATAGCAGTTTCTATAGCTTGTTGAACTTCTTTCTTACTACCTCTGTGGTAGTTACCTACTACATTTTGGTGATCATGTGGCGGTCTTATAGCTGCGGTATTACCGGTTTTAACCTCTTTACCATTAATATATAGCGGTACTTCTGTGTTAGCATTCCACAATTCTTTGTAAGCTGCTAGCACTTGATCTCTTTCTACAGTTCCTGGAGCATAAGTCTTAATAGGCTCATTTACAGCAACTGGGACTTTGAAAAATCCTTTTCCCATGATATAATTTTGTTTATTAATTTGAGCGTGAAATTACAAAGAATCTATCGCATCAGGAAGTGGTAAGGTGGTAAAGTAGTCTTAATGTCGTTGAGGTGGCGGTTGTGGGTTCCGCTTTCGCGAAAGCGAGATCTACAACTATCTAATTTAAAGCAAATGGAGCACTTAGTTTAAATGCTGGTATGATAACGCTGAATTGTTTACTGTTAGAAAAGTTTACCATATTATAAAAGCCACTCATATTACCAAAAGGCGATGCAAGAAGGCAGCCACTTTGATAGGTGTGAGATTCTCCTGGTTTGAGTACAGGTTTTTTACCTATAACGCCCTCGCCATCTACATGTTCTGTGCGGCTTAGACTATCTTTAATTCTCCAGTGGCGTGTGTGCAGTTGTACAGAGTCCTTGCTCTGGTTTTCTATGGTTATGATATAGGCAAAGGCAAAGTGCATCTTATAGTTTTTATAAAATGTACCTTCAAAACTCGTTTGAACCGAGATCTTAATTCCTCTGGTAACCTGTTGTATCATAATTTAATAAAGCGCTATTCCTACCAAAAGTAGTAAACTTACTCCTGTAATGAGTCCGATTACAAATATAAAACTTACTAAAAGAAATTTTAGTATAGTTTTTATGCGTCGCTGCCCATAAAAATTGCGCATGGATTTGTAAAAATAGAAAGGTCCTATAAACCAGAAAAAGAATTGAGCAAGATTAATATACCCAAAGGTGATCCATTTTACTAAGAATAGCAATATCATACTTAGAAAAACAAAGGTAAACACGTTAAATGCAAATACCAGATGTTCCATGTAAGTGAAATCTCTACGTGCGTATAATAGCCAAAGAAACAGAGTTAAAACTGGAGTAAATAGAAATAAGAATATAGGTAGTTTAGGTAATATAATATCAACTAGTACAGAAGGGTCTCTACTTATACTTTCCATTAATACCATTTTCTCATATAAAGACTGATTCCATTTGGTGTTATTGTGCCCCATTTTTCTTAATGCCGTTTCTGGGTCTGCTATTTTATGTTTCTCTGTGTAAGACTCATAATAATTAACTTGTTTAAAAAATCTCTTAGTAGAACTTAGACTGTCTAGTTGTGCTTGGGTAACAGGTGTAAGCTCGGTTTCTTTGTGATCTTTTGTAGCTTCAGAAACTATACTGTCGGTTTGTGCTTGTATGTTTTGTTGTTCTCTTATTTGCTCAGCAACGATCTTACCTACATATGGCTGGCTCTCTATCTCTTTAAGTTGTTCTTCGGTTAAGGGTTCGTTATTATTAGTGTCATCTAGTTTTACTGAGAATAAGCCATTACCTACATCTATATCTGCTTCTTGATTTTTAGCTTTTGTATTTTCTACTACGCTATCGGTAAATAACTCAAAAAACTCTTGTGCTTGTATCATTAAGAAAAAGACAATACAGACACTAAGGAAGAAACGAAATGGATTTGCATAGCTCAGTCGTTTTCCTTTGATAAACTCCTTACTTACAAAACCAGGTTTGAACAGTAATTGTTTAATCGTGCGCCATATTCTACTATCATAAGAAAACAAATTAGAAAAGAACTCACCAAAGAAATCTTTTAATGCCAGTTGCTTAGTAGAATTAAGCTGTCCACATTGATGGCAGTACTTGTCTTCTGCATCTAACGGAGTACCGCAATTGAGGCATTCTTCTCCTCTATATCTAATAAGCGATCTTGTAGTAGGTTTCATGGGCGGTGGTTAGTCGCTGGTAAAAATAGGGAAACTTAACCTTTATAACGCTCAGTTTACTCTACTCTTAATTTAACAGGTAGAGCAAAAAGTACTCTCACTAATTCACCGTCTGAGTTTAAAGCAGGTGTTAGAGTAGGTACAGCGTTGATAACCCTAATGGCTTCTTCGGCAAATTTCACATCTTTGAAGCCATGAGCCGATATAACTGTTATTTCACCTTTTTTATCAATGTAAAATTGAAAATACATATTTTCATTAATAGATTTATTACGTGGCTTATCAATGATGTATGTTTTATTTATAAATAAATTGATCTCTTTACCTAAGCACTTTTTAGCTTCTTTGACGTCAGAAAATTCATCGCAATGAGGGTGTTTAGGGTAACGACTCATTTTATGATTGTCCACTGGTTTGGTAGTCATTTGATAACTGTAATAATCATGCTTAAATTCAATGGGTAAATTTGTTAGAATAGGCTTTTCTTGATCGTCAAAACTTAATTTGTAAAAAATATTTATGGTAGAACTGTAGTAATCTAGATTAGATGGGATTGTTTTAAATAATGGTTCAAATGTCATTAGATGCAATGCGTCTTCAATAGAATCCAAAGGATCATTTGAATTAAGAATGCTTGCTCTAGTTAATGTTGTGTCTAATCCGTCTACTTTATGCATGTATAGATTAAGTTGAAGATTGATGACATCATTTATGGCACTGGTATTTAGTTGATCGTTACCTAGTTCAATAATTGCTGAAGATAACTCTTCTTGTAAATGATTGTAAAATGCTACTTCTGGATTGTTATCGTTTTTAGAACTCGTGGTTACTAAGTTAATTCTATCGATATTATTTTTAATTAACTTTCTTCGTGGTATATCGTATACTGTTTCAAATGGAATAGGTTCTAAATTTCCGCTTTCCTTCAACACGTAGAGGAGATCATAATTGATATAATTATAATCAGAAAATTTTCTTTTAACCCTTTTATTCGGTTTAAATTTTTCTAATGTTATTCCTTCAACGGCTATAGGTGTTGAAAATAAATTTTTATAAAATGCATCCATTAAGAAAGCTTTTCTAGCATTGCCTTTTTTATTTATCTGAATAGAAAGTGCAACAACTACAGTGTCTCGTATTGTTTTTTCTCTTAGTTGTTCAACTTGTTCTACAGATAAATATTTAATTACCTTAGATTGAAAGTTTTCATACATAATTCTATTGAAATCGTCATCCTTTTCTAAGCCTTTTGCAATAGCATCTTGGTTTTTATCGCTGTTTTTTATCGTACTGCTAGTTCTTCTTTGATACGATTGAGCAATGGAAAGTTGACAGGTCATGATGATGACCAGCAGTGTAGAGATTTTCTGAAACATTAAAATTTGATTGATTGGTTTTAAAGCTATTGCAAAAGTAATTAATTCGTAATATTCTGCGAGTTGGCTTCGCCTATTCCTATTAATCTGTCATAGCGACCACCTAGTTCTCGATAATATGCAAGTACAGAATATTGATTTTCTGTTTGCCATTTGTTACCACTTATAAATCCTGGGTCTTGAGAACCGTCATTGTAGACTATCGTGTATCGGTAATTGTAAAACCCTTGTTTAAGTAAAATAATAGCCTCGTATTTTCCTGTTTTTGGATTTAAAACAGCCTCGTTCTCTGGTTGTAATTGGTAAGCGTTATAGTTACCTAATATATAAATCTTTGCATCTGGCGGCACCTCGATTCCTTGTGCGTCTAGAGCAAAATGAATATTCACATATTCTGCCTGTATGTCGTTATCTTCATTATCTAGTGTTGTTACTAGGTAGTTACCATTGATGTCAGGATTGTAAGTGTATTCAATATCTCTGCGTGCACCATCTATAAAAAGGTAAGCGTTGTACAGGTCTTTCTTACGCACAAAATCAATGTTGATGTTAGGAGATCTAAAATCTTTATTCTCAAAATTAAGAAACTCATTTCCTGCCCAGAAAGAAGTCTCTTCATCATACTTGTATACCTGTTTATTGCCTAGATTAAATTGAGGTTTTACATTAGTAATAGCAGTCTTTAAATCACTATTTTGTAGAATCACCGTTTTTAATTGCTGGTCTGGATTGATAAAATTGATCTCTTGAGAGTCGATAAAGAACTGTACCCTTTGCTGGTGTAAAACATAATTTAAATCTCTAGCACGTTTAATTTCTACACCTACAGACGCTTTTTCATCTAAGACCATAAATTTTCTAGAAAAAATAAGTTCATGAGCGTCATTATAAAAATGAATCATGTAATTACCACTTACTTTAAAACCTTTGGTAAACTGATTAGGTACCGTTAAGTCATAATGAGAATAAGGTTGTATGGTAGTAAAAGAGTTGCGATAGTTAAAAATGCGCATGTCATCGATACCTTCTAGAAACTCATTTTTAAATAATTTACTAGGTTTCCAGTCATAATCGTAGTGCTCAAATTGATAATAATAATCTGCCTCGTCACCTATCACATCGTCAAAACTGATCTGAAAAGTGTCTCCTAGATTGAAAATAGGGAGCATGTTTTCAGGCGGTTTGTTAAAAGTTACCGACTTAATGTAGTCAGGGTCAATAACTAGTTCTTTTTCACTTTGAGAATTGCCTTGAAAAAAGAAAAGAAAAACTGTAATAAAAAGTAAAATATACGACTTCATAAATGGTTTACACTAAGTGATAAATATAATATAATTGTTAGTTATAGTTACGCTTTCGCGAAAGCGATGCCAAAACAGGCTATTTTGTTTATTTAGATTATTTCTAAATAGTTATATCTACCGGTTTTAAAGGCTTTATTGCGTAAATTTGCGAACTTTAAAAAAAGACTAAATATAACATCCTATGTCAAAGGACATTAGAGTAAGAAAAGGGCTTGATCTAAAGCTCAAAGGTGAGGCTGACAAGAAAATTGTCAATGCGCCGCAGTCTTCCATTTATGCAATAAAACCTGCCGATTTTCACGCTGTAGTACCTAAGTTAGTACTTAAGGAAGGAGCGTCTGTAAAGGCTGGGGAAACCGTATTTTATTCCAAGTATGATGAAAAAGTAAAGTTTGCTGCTCCTGTGAGTGGAACTATTACTGAGATTCTACGTGGTGCTAAAAGAAGGATTCTTGAGGTTAAAATTACTGCAAATGGAACTAACGACGCTATAAATCGTGGTAAGGTGAATCCTGCTTCTGCTAGTGCAGACCAGGTACGTAGCTTACTTCTAGAAAGCGGTTGCTGGCCATTTATTATACAACGACCGTACAGTATCGTTGCAAATTCTGAAGATACACCTAAATCTATCTTTATATCTGCTTACACAACAGCGCCTCTAGCAGGTGATGCTGAGGTAATTCTAGCAGATAAAAAAGAAGCTTTTCAGGCTGGAGTTACCGCTCTTAGTAAACTTACTTCAGGTGCAGTGCACTTGTGTGTAGGGAAAGGGTCGGATCTTAAGAATATTAAAGATGCTGAGGTACATACGGTAAAAGGGCCGCACCCTGCTGGAAATGTAGGTGTGCAAATTCATAAACTAGATCCTGTGAATATGGGAGATAGAGTATGGACTGTAGGTGCTGAAGATGTTGCTACCATAGGTAATCTATTCTTAACTGGTGAGTTTAAACCAGAAAGAACTATTGCTCTAGTAGGTACTGATGCAAAAGAGTCTGATCGTAAGTATTACCGTACTGTAGTAGGTGCAAATGTGAATAGCATAGCAGGTACTGTAGATACTAATGATACACGTATTATTTCTGGTGATGTTTTAACTGGAGATAAGTTATCAAATGATCAGTTTCTTAACTTCTACAACAATACATTAACTCTTATTCCGGAAGGTAATGAATATGCATTACTAGGCTGGTTGCCATTTACACGTAATAAAGTACCGTCTAATGCAGGTACATCTTTCTCTAGATTATTAGGAGGAAAACGTAAGGTAGATACTAACTTAAATGGTGAAGAAAGAGCTCTAGTAGTAACTGGTGAGATGGAAGAAGTTTTACCGATGGATATTTATCCTTTACAGCTTATCAAAGCCTGTATGAGCGGTGATATTGAAAAAATGGAAAATCTAGGTATCTATGAAGTAGCGCCAGAAGATTTTGCTCTTATTGATTTTACAAATACGTCTAAACTAGAAGCACAAGAAGTGATACGTCTAGGATTAGATTTAATGATAACAGAAGTAGGATAGACTATGAAATGGGTTAGAAACAAATTAGACCAAGCTAGAAAGCCATTTGAACCTGGACAAAAATTAGAAAAGTTTGCTCCAGCGATCAATGCTTTTGATACTTTTTTATATACTCCTAATCACACGACTAAAAAAGGAGCGCATATACGCGACGTTGTAGATTTAAAGCGTACAATGATTACCGTTGTATTTGCTTTGATACCAGCACTTCTTTTTGGAATGTGGAATACAGGTGCTCAGTACTTGTATCAAGATATGGGATTAGAAAATGTAACTGACGTTCCTTTTTGGGATGCTTTTATAGAAGGAGCGCTTTTAGTAACTCCTCTTATTTTAGTGAGTTATATAGTAGGACTTACAATTGAATTTATTTTTGCGATTTATAGAGGTCATGAGGTTAATGAAGGTTACTTAGTAACTGGTATGTTAATTCCTATGATTTTCCCTGTAGACATTCCATTATGGATGCTTGCCATATCTGTAGCTTTTGCTGTATTGATAGGTAAAGAAGCTTTCGGTGGTACAGGAATGAATATCTTAAACCCTGCTCTTACAGCACGTGCATTTGCATTCTTTGCATATCCATTGTACATGTCTGGTAATGCGATATGGGTACATGAAGGTTCTACAGATGGTATTTCTGGAGAGACTATTTTAGGTACTCTTGCACAAGGTAAATCGGTTGCATATAGCTTCTTTGATGCAGCTGCTGGATTTATTCCAGGTTCCGTGTCAGAAACATCTACTATTGCAGTTTTAATAGGTGCAGCAATTCTTATACTTACTAAAGTAGGTAGTTGGAGAATTATCCTTAGTGGTTTTGCTGGTGCAGCGATCATGGGATTAATATTCAATGCTTTTGGATTAAATGCTCTAATGGAATTTAAATGGTACATGCACTTAGTAGTAGGTGGGTTATCTTTTGGTATTGTCTTTATGGCTACCGATCCTGTAAGTGCAGCACAAACCTTAAAAGGTAAGTGGATATATGGATTCCTTTGTGGATTCTTTGGTGTTATGATACGTGTATTTAACCCAGCATATCCAGAAGGTATCATGCTTGCTATTTTATTGATGAACGTATTTGCTCCAACTATTGATCATTATGTAGTACAGGCAAACGTGAATAAACGTAAAAAACGCCTTTCTAAAGCAAAGGCAAAACTTCAAACAGCTTAGAAATGGATAGAAATTCAAATGCTTATACATTCATATTTGCAGTGATTCTTGTAGCTGTTGTAGCAAGTGCTCTTGCATTTGCAGCAACACAATTACAACCAGCACAAGCAGAGAATGTAAAGAACGAAAAAATGCAAAACATTCTTGGTACCGTAGGTATCGAGGTGTCTAGAGATAGTGCAGCTGTACCTTTTGATAAATACATTGTGGAGCGTATTGCTCTAGATAGTAAAGGTCAGGAAAAAACAGAAGTAAATGCCTTTGAAGTAGATCTTAAGAAAGAACTTAAGAAAGATGTAGAAGAGCAGTCTTTTCCACTATACGTTGCAAACGTAGAAGGAGCAAAATACTATATCGTACCATTAAGAGGTAAAGGTCTTTGGGATGCTATATGGGGTTATATCGCTCTTAAAGATGATGTGAACACTATTAAAGGTGCTGTTTTTGATCACAAAGGAGAAACTCCTGGTTTAGGTGCTGAGATTACACAAGTATGGTTTAAGAAAAGATTTGATGATGAAAAAGTCTTTGATCAATCAGGAAACTTTATAGGTGTGTCTGTTGCTAAGGGTTACCAAGGTGGAGATAATAAGGATGATAATGCAGTAGATGCTATTTCTGGTGCAACTATTACAGGTGATGGTGTTACTGACATGATCTCTGAGCGTCTTGAGAGATACCTTCCTTACTTTAAAAATAAAACTAACGTAAAAGTGGCAGCTAACTAGTAGTTAGTTACGCTTTCGCGAAAGCGATATAAAAAAACAACGGCAATGGCTGAAAATAAAGAATTAACTAAAAAAGAAGATCTTATTCTTTTCTTATCAGATACTGATGAGAGAGAAGGGCTTCTAGGTAAGAAAAATAGAAAGTTACTTTCTGATCCACTTACAGACAATAACCCAATTACAGTACAGGTATTAGGTATTTGTAGTGCACTAGCAATTACAGTTCAATTAGAGCCGGCGATTGTAATGTCTCTTGCGGTTATGGCGGTAATGGCTTTTAGTAACATGATCATATCGATGTTACGTAATTTAATACCTTCTCGTATTCGTATTATCGTACAACTAGTAATTGTTGCAGCGTTAGTAATTCTTGTTGATCAAGTATTAAGAGCTTATGCATACGATGTGTCTAAACAACTGTCGGTATTTGTAGGTCTTATTATTACTAACTGTATCGTAATGGGGCGTCTAGAGGCATTTGCTTTAGGTAACGGTGTTTATAAATCATTCTTAGATGGAATAGGTAATGCAGCAGGTTATGCATTTATCCTTATTCTAGTAGCTTTCTTTAGAGAGTTATTAGGAGCAGGTAAATTATTTGGTGCTCAAATCATTCCAGATTCATGGTATGAAGCTGGTTATTCTAATAACGGTTTAATGCTATTATCACCTATGGCATTGATTACAGTAGGTATCATTATATGGGTACAGCGTAGTCGCAATAGATCTTTAATAGAACAAAATTAATTTAAGAAATAGAACAAAATGGATTTAATCAATCTTTTCGTAAGAAGTGTTTTTATAGAGAACATGATATTTGCCTATTTCTTAGGTATGTGTTCTTACTTAGCCGTTTCAAAATCGGTTAAGACTGCGGTAGGTCTAGGAGCTGCTGTTGTATTTGTACTAGGTATTACAGTACCTATTAACTGGTTACTTGATACTTATTTGTTAAAGCCTGGTGCTTTAGAATGGTTAGGTACTGAGTATGCTGATGTTGATTTATCATTCTTAAGTTTTATCATGTTTATCGCTGTTATCGCGAGTATGGTACAACTAGTAGAAATGGTGGTAGAGCGTTTTGCTCCGTCACTTTATAGTGCTTTAGGTATTTTCCTTCCTTTAATTGCTGTAAACTGTGCCATTTTAGGTGGTTCGTTATTTATGCAACAAAAAGATTTTTCAGGAATATCAGAATCACTTACTTACGGTGTAGGTAGTGGTGTAGGTTTTTTCCTTGCAATATTAGCCATTGCTGCTATACGTGAGAAAATATCTTACTCTAACGTGCCAGCACCCTTAAGAGGTCTAGGTATTACGTTTATTATAACTGGACTTATGGCGATAGGCTTCATGAGTTTTATGGGAATAGAAATTTAAAAAGGAAACATAGATATGGATTCTAATATGATAACGATTTTAGCGAGTGTAGTGATTTTTCTTACACTTATCTTATTACTGGTTTCTCTTTTACTAGGAGCAAAGTCTAAGCTACTTCCTTCTGGACCGGTTACTATTAATGTAAATGGAGAGAAAGATATTACTACAGGTTCTGGTGGGACACTACTAGGTACTTTGGGTGATAATAAATTATTCTTACCATCTGCCTGTGGTGGTGGTGGTACCTGTGTACAATGTAAATGTATCGTATCTGACGGTGGTGGATCTATTCTACCTACTGAGGTGCCTCACTTTACAAGAAAAGAAATTGCCGAAGGATGGAGATTAGGATGTCAGGTTAAAGTAAAGCAAGACATGAAAATCGAGATTCCAGAAGAAGTTTTTGGTATCAAGAAGTGGGAAGCAGAGGTTGTACGTAATTACAACGTAGCATCTTTTATTAAGGAATTTGTAGTGCTTCTTCCAGAAGATATGCATTATGAAGCTGGTGGTTATATCCAAATCGAAATTCCTAAGTGTGAAGTACGCTTTGAGGATATGGACATCACGGCTCACCCAGAAGAACATGAAACGCCGGATAAATTTCAAGCAGAATGGGATAAGTTCAACTTATGGCCACTTGTAATGAAAAATAATGAAACGGTAGAAAGAGCTTATTCTATGGCTTCTTTCCCTGCAGAAGGTCGTGAAATCATGCTTAACGTGCGTATTGCTACGCCGCCATGGGATAGAGCAAAGAATGGATGGATGGATGTAAATCCTGGTGTAGCTAGTTCTTATATCTTTAACCAAAAGAAAGGAGACAAAGTAGTAGTTTCTGGACCTTATGGAGAATTCTTTATCAACCACTCTGAGGCAGAAATGCTTTACGTAGGTGGTGGAGCAGGAATGGCACCGATGCGTTCTCACTTGTATGAGCTTTTCAAAACATTGAAAACTAACCGTAAAGTGACTTACTGGTATGGTGGTCGTTCTAAAAGAGAATTATTTTACATCGAGCACTTCCGTTCACTAGAACGTGAGTTCCCTAACTTTAAATTCTACCTAGCCCTTTCTGAGCCTGCTGAAGAAGATAACTGGAAAGTAAAAGATGATATTCATGCAGAAGGAGATGGATTTGTAGGATTCATTCACCAGGTAGTAATTGATCAATATTTAACTAAACATGATGCTCCAGAAGATCTAGAAGTTTATTTCTGTGGACCACCATTAATGAATAACGCGGTAGGTAAAATGGCCGAAGACTTTGGAGTTGATCCTGAGAATATTCGTTTTGATGATTTCGGAGGATAGTAAATATTCACCTAACTCTATTAAAAAGCCTGATCTTATTAAGATCAGGCTTTTTTGTGTCTATTAATCAATTGAATTATTTAGACCTTCATTGATTATTATAATTATTTATATCACTTCTTGAGGCTTAAATCTTCCTTTTTAAAGGGGTTTATAAGCCATTGCTTTGATCTCTATCAGTAAGTGTGGATGTGGCAGTTGATGTACCGCTACAGTTGTTCGAGTAGGTCCATCATAATCAAAGAAAGTACCATAGGTCTCATTATAACCACCAAAGTCATTCATGTTTACTAGGAAGGTAGTCACATCTACCACATCTTTTATAGAAGCGCCTTCGGTTTTGAGAATAGCGTCTATATTTTTTAATACTGCCGCGGTTTGGGCTTTTATATCAAGATTAGTGGTTCCCATTTCATCCACTTCGACGCCTGCAAAAGTGTTGTCTTTTCGACGACTACTAGTTCCTGATACGAAAAGAAAATCACCTACACGTTTAATGTGTGGATATTTACCTCTAGGTGTCGCTTTGTCTTTTAATACTGCCATGTTTATTTTTTTTCTATTTCACACCCCAAAGGTTTTGAAAACCTTTGGGGTATAGTTTAATATCTTTATTTTAAATTATCCACGCAACCAAAGAACTTCTTCCGTCTTTACCTTAATCTTGCTCAACAATGAATCTAATTCATCATTAACGGTTATGTCTCCATTTTCTAGTAACCACAAAATTGCTTTGTCTTGGGCACGTCCTTTAAGCATGGCCTCTTCATAGCCTATTCCTTTTTCAGGGAACGTTACAAGTGAGTATTTGGATTGGTATTCCGCTTTCGCGAAAGCGGATTCTAAACGCATCTCAATCTGGCGTTTTAATTGAAAGTTAGGGTTTGCAACGCTATCCCTCATCTCTACAAAGTTGTCTAGAGCAAGATCTGCGATAGCATCTGCATCTGGTTTTCTACTGGTAGAGAATGATTTGAATGCATCTGCCCAAGTTTCATTTGCATCAATCATTTCATCAAAGACAACTACATCTTCAAAACTCGCATTCATTCCTTGTCCATAGAAAGGTACAATCGCGTGTGCAGCATCTCCTAAAATAAGACTTGTACCATTTGCTGTCCATGGAGAACAACGTACAGTACCTAATGGGGGCGATGGGTTGGTTTTATATTGCTCAACAAGATCTGGAATATGTTCTATGACATCTTTAAAGTAAGTGTTGAAAAAGTCTTTTATTTCTTGATCTGTATGTATATTATTAAACGCTGGTCCATCTCCATCATATTGCATGAATAGAGTTAGTGTAAAACTACCATCGAGATTAGGTAAGGCGATTAACATAAAACCACCACGTGGCCATATGTGCAAGAAATTTTTCTCGATGCGCCATTTTCCACCTGCTGTAGGTGGTATGCTCAATTCTTTATATCCATGAGGCAACCAATTCATACTGTGTGAAAAAAGAAAATCACGCTGTTTCATCATCGCTTTACGGACTACAGAGCCTGCACCATCTGTTCCTAAAAGTATATCAGCCTTCCATTCTTTATCAGTACTAGTTTCAGAATCATGATAAGTAACCGATGCGTTTTTTAAATCAACGGCTGTAACTTTATCATCAAAGTCTATTTGAACATCTTCATATTTATCGGCCTCGTCGAGTAGTAGTTTGTTGAGCTCTTCTCTAGAGATGGAATTGATATATTCTCCATCACGACCACTGTAATTAGAAGAGAAGGTATTGCCTTCTACATCATGAATTAATCTACCATTCATAGGTATGCATAATTCGCGTACTTTTTCTTCTAACCCTACCAATTTTAATGCAGCTAGACCACGATCAGAAAGTGCGAGATTAATAGAACGACCACCATCTACTACTGCCTTGCGCATATCGGGACGTTTTTCTAATATATCAACATGATATCCTTTTTGTGCCAGTCGCAATCCTAAAAGCGAACCGCATAGCCCAGCGCCGGTGATTAATATTTTGGTTTTTTTATTGTTCGTTTTCATGTAGTATAAATTTCGGGCTTAATGGTAATAACTTTGTAAATCAAATATGAAGAATACGATACTAGTATCGTAGATATACACAGTACTAAAACATGTGTAAAGTCTATTAAGTCTAATGATCCTTTATATAGTAAGAAAGAATAAACAAATATTTGAGAAATGAAAATTGGCAAAATCGGAAGATTTACAATTAGGATAGTGAATTTAAAAAGCGTCAGATTATATTTTTTCTTAAACATTATAAAAGTGAAAATATTAAATATGAATGTTGGCACTAAAACGATGGCGAAAAGAATGTAGATGTAATTGAAAGTTCCTAGTGAAGTCAAACCTAAAATAATCAACCAAACTTTTAATTGACAATCTAATTTCATAACTCACTCTTCAACACCTTTACAAATCTCCAGCAGTCTTCAAAATTGTTATATAAAGGAACTGGTGCAATGCGTATTACATCTGGTTCTCTCCAGTCTGCAATAACGCCTTTTGCTGTGATGGCGTCAAAGAGAGATTTATCTGCATTTTTAACAGCTAGTGATAATTGACAACCGCGATCTTTAGAATCGCTAGGGGTAATAATAGAAATGCGATCACCATCCAGTTCTTGTAATAAAAATTCTAGATAATTAGTCATTTTAATTGACTTCTCTCTTAGGTTTTCAAAACCTGCTTGGGCAAAAAGATCTAGACTTGCTCTTATAGCTACCATACTCAATATAGGAGGATTTGATAATTGCCAACCTTCGGCACCGCGTATAGGTTCAAAATCGTCGCGCATTTTAAAACGTGTGTCTTTATTATGTCCCCACCAGCCAGTAAAACGTGGTAAGTCGGCATTATCTGCATGGCGCTCATTTACAAAACAACCACCCAAACTACCAGGGCCAGCATTCATGTATTTGTATGTACACCATACGGCAAAGTCTGCTCCAGAATCGTGCAGCTGTAAGTCTACATTACCGGCACCGTGCGCACAATCATAACCGACCATGATGCCGTGAGAATGACATAAATCGGCTATTTTTTTAAGTTCAAAAAGTTGTCCTGTATAGTAATTTACCGCACCTATCATAACTAGTGCAATCTCGTCACCTTGATTCTTTAAAATAACTTCTAAGTCTTCAAATGATGGTGTATGATCGCCAGGTCTAGGTTGCCAGGTGATTAAATCGGTTTCTGGATCGCCACCATGAAATTTAATTTGTGATGCAACTGCATATCGATCACTTGGGAAAGCATCTCCTTCTATAAGAATTTTAGTGCGATTACCTTTAGGCTGATAAAAACTAACCATCATTAAATGCAAGTTAGTAGTCAGTGTATTCATAATGACTACTTCATGAGGTTTTGCACCTACTATCTGAGCGGTAGTTTCTGTTAAAAATTCATGATACGGCATCCATGGATGCTTTGCATGAAAATGTCCTTCTACACCTAGATTTGCCCAGTCTTCTAGCTCTTTATTTAAAAAGTCTTTAGTCTGTCTCGGTTGCAAGCCTAGAGAATTACCACATAAATAGATAGAGTCTGTTCCATCTTTATGCTTTGGAATATGGAAGCTTTCGCGAAAGCGAGATAATGAATCTTCTTGATCTAATTGTAATGCAAAGTTATGGTCAGTCTTGTAAGTCATTATTTCTTTTTAATAATTTCTATATCGGTAAAGTTAATACGAGTAAAACCGTCTGGTGTGAGATGGTCCGTTGCGATAGTTATTCCCTCAATGGTTTTATATTCTTTAAATGTGGTAGCCATAGTGATCATACTATCATTCTTACTGCGGTATGCCCATTCTTTAAATTTATGATCTTTATCATAATAAATGTCATAAGCGTCACCTGGAGTATAACCGCCTTCATTATTGTAAAGAATAGTAATCATATCTAGCTTTTCCTTTGATATAGGTGCTATTTGTGATTTTTTTTCTGTTATCTCGGTACCTTCATCCCATACTAATTTAAACTCTGGAATTAACCAGTAAACGTCGTTTATAAAACCACGATCAGTACTGGCTTGTATGCTGTCTAATTTTGAATTGCGGTTGTAATTAATGGTGTCGCCTAGTGCGATAAGTTGTACGTTATCTGTATTAGGATTCCATTTCCAGTTTCTAGTTAAAACGGTACGTCCATCCTTACCTACGTTAAAAGAAAATTTGATTTCTTCTACATTATTCCAGTTAGATATCCCTGCGTTTTCTGCTAGATGTTGAGCAATGGTAATTGCTGCGGTTTCTTTTTCTATCTCGTTATCTAGAGAGTTTTGAGATTTAGAATCGTTTTTACAGCTAGTTATTAAAGCAATTATAGATAATAGTAAAAAAGCTTTTTTCATTATAATGTTTTATTTGGTTTAAAAGTACGAATTATCGGTCGTTATGAAATGGTAAAGCTTTGTGAATAATCCATCTTAAGAAAACGCTAAAACGTAGTTTTGTAAAATGAAAGTGAAGCTGGTAGAAAAGAATAAAATGAGCAAAGGACGTAGAGCAAGTGTGATACTTGTTCTAGGGACACTGATAGCAGTAGGACCTTTTTCTATAGATGCATACTTGCCTGCTTTTAAACAGATAGCTGGCGATTTTAAAGTAGATACTAGTGCTATAGGTATCACGCTAACTACTTATTTTATAGGAATAGGGTTGGGGCAGCTGGCATACGGTCCTTTAATGGATAGATATGGTAGGAGAAAACCATTAATTTTTGGACTAGTACTATACATACTCACTAGTATTTTAAGTGCTTATGCATGGGATGTAACTTCTCTTGCGACGTTGAGATTTTTTACATCTTTAGGAGCTTGTGCCGGTATGGTGGCTAGTAAAGCGATAGTTAGAGATCTATTTGACGAAGAAAAAGTGGCAGACGTTCTCTCTACGCTCATGTTAATAATGGGTATTGCACCTATCATTGCGCCTACCATAGGTGGCTTTGTAATCCAGCATTATCATTGGGAAATGATATTTTATGGATTAGCTGGTTTCGCAACCTTAATGTTGTTTAATGTTATTTTTATATTACCTGAAAGTACTAGGCCTAATAAAGCGACTAGTTTACATCCGGTACCTGTTTTACGAGAGTATATAGGGATTTATAAAAACAGAGACTTCTTTGTGTTTTCAACCACTCGTGGTTTTGTTGTAGGTTTATTATTAGGATATGTAGCAGCGGCTCCCTTTATTTTTATGGAATACTTTGGGATGAGTCAGGATAGCTTCGGTTATATATTCGGTAGTAACGCAGCTGGATTAATAACAGGTAGTCAGTTAAATCGTTTGTTTTTAAAACGTTATACAACATTTCAAATTACCTACGTAGTAAGTACATTGCTCGTTTTAGTTACTGGTTTTGGATTTATTTATGTGTGGAATTTTATACCAACATTTTGGGTGGTTTATCCAACTTTGTTTTTTATGATGCTGTTGATAGGTTTTCAAAATCCTAATGCAACAGCTCTAGCTTTAAATCCATTTACACAACGTGCAGGTAGTGCTAGCGCTTTTGTCGGTGCGGTAAGTATGATTTTTGGTTCTATAGCGAGTTGGTATGTATCTCGATTTGTCACGGTTTCTTTGTTTCCTTTATTTGCTATGTTAGCAACTAGTGCAACGATGGCTCATATTGCAGTAGAATATTTTAGAATAAATTATGCTCGTGGTTACGCTTTCGCGAAAACGTATCTAAAACATCCCTATAAGTTTAAGAAGAGAGAAGAGCATATGTCAGATAACTAAGATAGATTAGTCCTGATTTAGTTTCTTGCAGATAGACTTCTAGTAAAGAACGAGAAAAGCTCAAAATTTTATAAAAGAAAACGCCCTATGAACTTTAACATAGAGCGCTTTCAAACTAACTAACCAACCAAAAAGTTTATCTAGTAACTGTCCCTGTAGGGAAAGTGTCAGATATGTTATCAAATGTTTGTGAACTTGGAGCTGTGTCTGCTGTTGCTATTTTTGCAAGAGGTTTTAATGTAAATGGTGCTGGAGAGTTATCTGGAACTGGCTCTACTGTTATAACTACATTACGGCCTACTACACTAAAAGGAAGTGATTCACCAGCTGGTAAATTGTTAAAGAAGTCTTCTCCAGGTACAGGAGGTCCTGCGTTGTTTTCAGTTCCCGAGAATCCGTTTCCTGAATCTACTGCAGAGAAATCTGTAAAAGTACCAGTAGATAATGGTCCTGCGTCTCCTATAACCCATCCTTCATATACCCATCCTGCTGGTAGGGTAGGTAAAGTCGCGTCTGCAGTAGGAGGCATTCCAGGAAGACCTAGCCATACACCATTTGTGTCATTACCGTTATTTGCAGTTCCTGCAGGCTCATCTGTAGGTGTTCTTAAGAAAAAAGAACCAGTCGCTGTAGAGAAATCTCCAGGTGCTGGACCGAAGTTAGTCGATATACTAGCGTCATTATTATTAAATTCTCCTGCTAGATATTTTGAGTCTGCTGGTGCAGGATCGTTGTCTGGACTAGGTTCTATGGTTAAGATAAATGCTGTCGCAGCATCTAGTGCTTCAGTCGCTACAGGAAATGTAGTTTGACTTAAGTTTCCAGAACTATCTACCGTAAATACACCTGTTGTTACTGGTACATCATTTACTAGTACCCATCCTTCATATGCAAATCCAGGGCCTAAATCTTCAAGTCCATTGATGTTTAATGTAAGATCTTTGTTTAAATTAGTTGTGCCTGCATCATCGTCGTTTGAGCAACCGGTTAGTGCTAAAACAGCAAGAGCTGCTATTGATAAGTAAGTTTTCATGTATATTGTTTTAATTTTACAGTACAAACTAACTCTTATCTTATCTCAATTATATAACGATAGATTCAACTTTTGAAAATAATTCGTGAATGTTTTGTGATATGCTTTAACTTGTTTTGAATTATGGAAAATCGCATACTTATTGTTGAAGATGATTTAGAAATCGTCGGACTACTAGAAATACATATGAAGGATCTTAACGCTACAGTAGATAGTGTTAATGATGGACGCTCAGCACTTGAAAAAGCTCTTGCAATAGACTACGATTTGATTTTGCTAGATCTTTCTATACCAATAATAAATGGTGTAGAAGTATGTAGAGAACTTAGAAAGACTAAAGATACACCGGTTATAATGGTAACTGCAAAAAGTGAAGAGATAGATAAAGTTTTGGGGCTAGAAATAGGTGCAGATGATTATATCACTAAACCCTTTTCAATACGAGAGTTAAAAGCTCGAGCAAAAGCGGTTATGAGAAGAAGTGAGAAATCTGCTGTGAATTCTGCAGGAGAATCAGATATGGATTTTGGAGACTTAAAGATTAATGTTGAAATGAGACGTGTGACCCTAGACGGTCATAAGGTAGAGTTGTCTCCAAAAGAATTTGAACTTTTAGTTCTTCTAGCAGGTCATCCTGGTAGAAGTTATAGCAGGTCAGAATTGTTAGATGTTATTTGGGGTTATAATTTTTCAGGTTATGAGCATACAGTAAATTCTCATGTAAATAGGTTGAGGGCCAAAATAGAGCCAGATATGTCTCACCCTATTTATATATTGACTACTTGGGGTATAGGTTATCGTTTTAATGAAGAGATATAATAATGAATAAGCAATCTACTTTAACGCCCAAATTAGTATTCAAACTATG
>NZ_JBEFOB010000003.1:2775000-3258501 GCF_045063745.1 Nonlabens sp. Asnod2-A12
GTCAATTCAAAATATCTAATAAGGCGCTTTGAATTCTCAACGTCTAAAATTTCCTATATAATTTAAATGAACAATTATGATAAATCATTATTGTAGTCTCAGGCAGACTCGAACTGCCGACCTCTACATTATCAGTGTAGCGCTCTAACCAGCTGAGCTATGAGACTATAACTCCGAAGAGTAGGTCTTGCGACTTCTTTTATTGACAACTTTATAAATAAACACGCTAATTAAGCAATCTTTCATAAATCACTTTTGTAGTTCTGTTATTTCAAGAACTCCAGAAAGGAGGTGTTCCAGCCGCACCTTCCGGTACGGCTACCTTGTTACGACTTAGCCCCAGTTACCGGTTTTACCCTAGGCAGCTCCTTGCGGTCACCGACTTCAGGCACCCCCAGCTTCCATGGCTTGACGGGCGGTGTGTACAAGGCCCGGGAACGTATTCACCGCATCATGGCTGATATGCGATTACTAGCGATTCCAGCTTCACGTAGTCGAGTTGCAGACTACGATCCGAACTGAGATAGGGTTTGAAGATTCGCTCCTTCTCACGAAGTGGCTGCTCTCTGTCCCTACCATTGTAGCACGTGTGTGGCCCAGGACGTAAGGGCCGTGATGATTTGACGTCATCCCCACCTTCCTCACGGTTTGCACCGGCAGTCTCACTAGAGTCCCCGACTTGACTCGCTGGCAACTAGTAATAGGGGTTGCGCTCGTTATAGGACTTAACCTGACACCTCACGGCACGAGCTGACGACAACCATGCAGCACCTTGCAAATTGTCCGAAGAAAAGTCTATTTCTAAACCTGTCAATATGCATTTAAGCCCTGGTAAGGTTCCTCGCGTATCATCGAATTAAACCACATGCTCCACCGCTTGTGCGGGCCCCCGTCAATTCCTTTGAGTTTCATTCTTGCGAACGTACTCCCCAGGTGGGTTACTTATCACTTTCGCTTGGCCACTCAGTACTCAATCGTACCAAACAGCTAGTAACCATCGTTTACGGCGTGGACTACCAGGGTATCTAATCCTGTTCGCTACCCACGCTTTCGTCCATCAGCGTCAATATATTGTTAGTGATCTGCCTTCGCAATTGGTATTCTATGTAATATCTAAGCATTTCACCGCTACACTACATATTCTAACCACTTCACAATAATTCAAGACTAACAGTATCAATGGCAGTGCCGGAGTTAAGCCCCTGCATTTCACCACTGACTTATTAGCCCGCCTACGGACCCTTTAAACCCAATGATTCCGGATAACGCTTGCACCCTCCGTATTACCGCGGCTGCTGGCACGGAGTTAGCCGGTGCTTATTCTTACGGTACCGTCAAATATCTACACGTAGATATATTTCTTCCCGTACAAAAGTAGTTTACAACCCATAGGGCCGTCTTCCTACACGCGGCATGGCTGGATCAGGCTTCCGCCCATTGTCCAATATTCCTCACTGCTGCCTCCCGTAGGAGTCTGGTCCGTGTCTCAGTACCAGTGTGGGGGATCTCCCTCTCAGGACCCCTACCTATCGTAGCCATGGTAAGCCGTTACCTTACCATCTAGCTAATAGGACGCATACTCATCTATTACCGTAACCTTTAATTATCAAACCATGCAGCTTAATAATACTATGAGGTCTTAATCCAAATTTCTTCGGGCTATCCCTCAGTAATAGGTAGATTGTATACGCGTTACGCACCCGTGCGCCGGTCGCCATCTTCTAGCAAGCTAGAAATGCTGCCCCTCGACTTGCATGTGTTAGGCCTGCCGCTAGCGTTCATCCTGAGCCAGGATCAAACTCTTCATCGTCGAATCTTTTAAAGATCATTTAATTATATGACTTTATCGAAACCACTCAATTAGCTTTGTGTCTATCTTATTTTTTTAACCTACTGTTATTAAAACAATAAATCTTTTTTTTGTGCTGTCAATATCTCAATGAACTCCTTCAAATACCTTAGCTAAAATCTTACTGCAAATCTTCACGACTCACTAACTGATCTTTTAACCTATCTGAAGAACATTTGCCTCGTTAAACATTTAGCTGTTTTCCTAAGCGGCTGCAAATATACAATGGTACTGCTATTTGTGGGAGAGTATGTCGCCGCCTTCTTTTAAACCCTTGTCAATTAGACAAGGGTTTTTTTTGTTTATACATGTCCGTGCTAGAATGAATAATGTTATGAGTTTGTTCATCTAGGGTTATTACTGTCAAGACTTCATTATAAAAAAAAGAGTGGGTGTGTTGGGTTGTTAACAGGATTAACCCTTTCATTAATGACTAGGTACAAATAACATTTATTCGGTTGATTGAATATTTTGTCAACTTGAGTATTGATTAATTTGTTGACATTGTTTAGATCGCTTAAATTGTTTGTTACAGCTGTCATGATCTAAATGAAATCAAATCTATAATTAGATATCATATTTGTTATATTAAAATTATTAGCTATTAGATTAGTTTTATTAGATATTTCAACATGATATACCAAAAGTTTTTAAAGATTGTAATCCTTTTTGAATAAATATTACACTTTTATTGCCAATTTGTATAGCCTTAAGCTGTTTAAAATTAATATTTAAAGTCTTTATTATCTTTTAATTTGAAACCATCTTCGACCATATGAAAAGTGTGTTTTGTTTTTCGTGTTGATATTTATTTTACGTGTATTAAAATAAGCTTTAAGATACTAGTTAGCGGCTTTTAGTTAAAAGAGTTGGAATTTTATAGAAGTTTTTGAAATCAATAATCTACAGACTAAGTTCTTTTTGATTTGAATTTATTCAGTTGATACAAGAATATCTTCTAAATTGAATTACTAGAACAATTGTATAGTAATTTATTTGATTTGTGTTTTTTTGAATTGAATAAAATAAAATCCAGGTACCAAAATCAATAAAAATATTGGGTGAATCAGAAACCTTCTAATGTAGAATAATAGCATTTTAATCCAATTACTTTCAAATTCTGAAAATATTATGAAGCTTGTTAGAAGAATTACAAAAAAGGTGAAATTAACCCAGAGAGATGCTTTGAGATAAGTTTTATTTTTAAATAATACCCATATAATACTTAAAGAGATTGTTAGATTGATTAGAAAGCGTAGTGTTAGTGAATATGTTAATCGTACTATGTTAAAATCAGGGATTGGTAAATTTTGAAAGTTACTTTTGAAGTAAAAATTGAAAGGATCGTAAAATAAATTTGATTCAAAAACTCTTACTGATATCAATGCTACGATTAATAGAGAAACGGAGATAATCATCTGGACTTTACGCATTTTTAATATGTTTGATCCAGTATAGCCATAGTGCGATAACAGCACCGTAGATAATAGTTGGGAATATTATTTCATGAGCAAAATGTGCATGTTCTTTATAGGATACATATATTAATGCCAACAGTACTAATCTAATTAAATTAACTATGTATATAAAGACTATTCCAAATAATATAAATAAAAGTGTTTTCTTCAAGCCTTGAGCAAAAGCAATGATAAATGATGTAAATAATATCATTACGCTTACCGCATTACAACCTTCTATCACTCTGTAAATTCTCATTTCATTTATAAACATAATTACAGATGGATGCTTTGGTGAATTGATGGTTTCTGCTTGATGTCCTATTAAGTTGAGAATTCTTTTAGTTTGATGTGCTATTTGTGAAGTTATAGGGTCTGGATAGTTGTAACTACTCCAATCCCAATTTAAAAACAGATAGTAACTTATTGAAAGCAGAATGTATATACCGAAAAAAACAGCAACAAACTTGAATATAGGATAATAAGGTTTTAATGTTTCCAAATAGATTTATTTTACACAAATTTAGTTATTATAAGGAAACCAAATACTAGCTTTGCTTTTAATTAAAGTTAGAATATGAATTTAGATACCTTAAAACCTCAAATTACAGATATTATAAATAATAATGTTGATGTTAAGAAAACTATGCAATCAATTTGTGATCTACTACAGAGTAATATCGATACATATAACTGGGTAGGTTTTTATATGGCTCATCAGTCTGAGCCTACCTTGCATCTTTGGAGCCAGGCAGGGATACCGACAGACCACTTAGTAATACCATTTGGTAAAGGTATTTGCGGACAAGTAGCTGTCTCTAACTCTAATTTTGTTGTCGAAGATGTGCATGCGCAGGATAATTATATTGCTTGTAGTATTCATGTGAAAAGTGAGGTAGTTATTCCCATGTTTAAAGATGGTAAAAATATCGGTCAGATCGATATAGATAGTAATACTATAAATGCTTTTAATGAATCTGATGAGCGTTTTCTAGAGTGGATTAATGTTCAAGTGGCAACATTACTATAAGATGTTTATTTTTAAGTAAATTGCAGTATGAATAATTTACTCTATTTTGATGCTGGTCTTGGAATGATGATTGCTCAGGGAGCTATTGCAGCACTAGCAGGTTTTGTTTTGTTTTACAAAAAAGTTATTACTATTATAAAGGGTTGGTTCGGTTTAAGAAAAGCGGCAAAGGAGAGTAGTTTTGAAAGTAATTACAACAAAGACTCTGAAATTAAGTAATATTGAGACACCCTTCATCATATAGAGATCCTTCTGGATTTATTTTTAAAGAGAATAATAAAGTCTATAGACAGATTAATCCGGTATTTTTTGATGAGTATAAAGCCGCGGTGTCTGCAGGTATATATAATTCTCTATTTGATAAAAAATGGTTAGTCCGACATAAGGAAATATCTTCTGATTCTAGTAGAATTGTACTAGAGCCAGTGCAATTAGATTTCATTACTTATCCGTATGAGTGGAGTTTTACACAATATAAACATGCTGCGCAATTAACTCTCAGATTGCAAATATGGTTATTAGAGAATAATTTTTCCCTTAAAGATGCCACTGCCTTTAATGTAACGTTTCAAAAGGGAAAGGCAATCTTTATAGATACTCTTAGTATAGAGCAATATAAAATAAATACGCCATGGAGAGGGCTCAAACAGTTTAATGAGCATTTTTTTGGGCCTCTTTTACTTGCTCAGTACCATGGAAGTTTACATTTGAAAACTCTACAACATTCTATCAATGGTATTGATCTTAATGTGGTAAAAAGGCAATTACCTTTTATTAGTAGATTTAACCCTACGGTTTACAGTCATATTTATTTATTATCTAAATCTGAAGCAGAAAATGATAATAAAGAAGGTGGATCTGACCGATCTGTGGATCTTAGTAAAGCTAGACAGATAAAAATGCTATCTGCCCTGGAGATGTATATAGATGGTATGGAATCCAAGGAGAACACAGAGTGGTCTAAATATTATTCTGAGACCAACTATAATAGGAAGTCTTTTGAGTTTAAGAAAGATCTTATTGTCAAATGGAATAAAGAATTAAATTCCAAAAAGGTTATTGATCTAGGTGGTAACGACGGTACGTTTGGTAAAGAATTATTACCACAGATAGATCAACTCATAGTGTGTGATATAGATCAGCCTGCTATTGATCAATGTTATCTAGAACACATTAAAAATGATTCTAGTAAGTTAACATGTTTGGTAAATGATCTGTTGCAACCATCTCCAGCAATAGGGTTTAATAACCAGGAGAGAGCTTCTTTTAATTCTAGAGTTATTGATTTTGCACCAGATTTGAGCATGGCGTTAGCTTTAATTCATCATATTACTTTAAGTGGAAACGTTCCATTTGAAATGAGTGCTCAATATTTTTCGCAGCTTTCTAAATACTTAATTATTGAATTCCCAGATAGAGAGGATAGTTGGGTTGAATTTATTCTAAATAGTAAGCGAGAGGCTCGTCATTTATTTGATGATTATACTATTTCTGCTTTCGCGAAAGCGTATCAAAAGTATTTTAATTTGATTAAATCTGAAAAGATACAAGGAACAGCACGTACATTATTCTTGTTTCAAAGACTGTAGTGACGAGAATTTAGATGTGTCTATATTTCTTTGATTATTATTCTTTCTTCATCATTCTAAATAAATAGATAATGTTTGTTTAATTGATTTAAGTAAAATCAACTTGTAGTTTCTTATATATGTTAAATGAAGACGATAATGAGTTTTTACAGCTGATTTAACTCATGATATTCTTGTGGTTACTGCCCTTTGAGATTCTACTTGATGAGTTTTATGTTTTTGCGCTGTGTTAAGCTCTTTAGAGGTCTTACTTTCTATTTTAACGCATACCTTTCTTTTAAGTGAATACATTGCTTAAAAGCTGCTGTAAGCCTTTATGGGTGTTTCTTATGGAATCGGTTGTGATCTATTTTGGAAAGAGTAAATCAATAGTATAAGATGATTGATTTTAATGAATTTTTCATGCTGCTAATTTAAGCTTGTTTCTGCTTAAATTTATTGCATAAAAAAAAGGTCTTCATTTCTGAAGACCTTTTGTGGGCGCTAAGGGATTCGAACCCCTGACCCCTTGGGTGTAAACCAAGTGCTCTGAACCAACTGAGCTAAGCGCCCTAAGCGGTTGCAAATATACGACCCTTTTTTGGAACACAAAGAATTTTTGGAAGTTTTTTTTAAATTATTTCTGAAATAACAAATGTACTACCAGTTACAAGGATCAAATCTTCATGTTTTGCAGCTGTTTTTGCAGTTTCAAATGCCTGATTTAGAGTAGTAAAGATGGTGTTGGGTAAGTCGTGATTATTTAAATGAGAACTTAAAATATTTTTTTTCATTCCTCGAGGAATATTTGGTGTTGAGATGTAATATGTGGCATTTTTGGGTAAAAGTTGGATAACACTATCCGCATCTTTATCGCTTACCATTCCTAAAACTATGTGTAATTCTTGAAATGACTCCTTTTTTACCTGATTTATCAATAGATTTATTCCTGCTACATTATGTGCGGTATCTAATATTGTTTTAGGACGCTCGTTAATTATATCATATCTGCCCCTTAATCCTGTATTGTGGGCCACGCTCAGTAAACCTTTGCTTGTGTGTTCTTTTGTAATAGTGAAGTGTGTTGGACTAATTAACTCTATCATTTTACTCGCAACTCTTACATTTGACTTTTGATAATTGCCTTTAAGATCTGTTGGTAAGCTCGTTGTTCTATGGTCTATGATATGTATAGGGCTGTCTAGCTCATTAGCAATTTGGGTGAATAGCTGTTTTAAGTAGCTTCTTTTTTCACCTATAACTACCGGTACAGAATTTTTAATAATACCTGCTTTTTCTATTGCTATTTTAGAATAAGTATTACCTAAAATAGCAGTATGATCTTTATCTATATTAGTAATAGCACTGATAATAGGAGTGATGATATTAGTAGAGTCTAGTCTACCACCTAGACCTGTTTCTATAACAGCTATATCAACATTCTCTTCTTTAAAGTATTGAAAAGCCATGCCTACGGTCATTTCAAAAAATGATAGTTGGTTGTTCTTAAAGAATGTTTGATGTTTGTGGATAAAATCTATTACAAACTGTTCGGTACACATTTTACCGTTTATCCTTATGCGTTCTCTAAAATCCTTGAGATGTGGTGATGTGTATAAGCCTACTTTGTAACCAGCTTCTTGTAATACGCTAGCAATCATGTGGCTGGTAGATCCCTTACCATTAGTACCTGCTAGGTGTATTGTTTTATATGCTTTATGAGGGTTACCTAGATAATTATCTAGGTTTATGGTGTTTTGTAAATCGGCTTTATAGGCTGCTTTTCCAGCTCTTTGATACATAGGTAGCTGTGAGAATAGCCAGTCTAGGGTTTCTTTATAAGTAAGCAATGTTATTCTCCTACTTTAAATATGACTTCTATAAACCCTACTTGTGTAGGCTGGGCTTTAGGTGCAGGGCTAAATTTATAAGTCATAGCACTTTGTTTTGCTGCTTGCAATAAACAATTTGCTTTATTTGTGGTTCCTTTCTTACCTGGGAATGCTTGTGTAACCTTTCCAGATCGATCTACATGAATCTCTACGATTACTTTACCACTTTCAAAACAGTCAGGAGTAACGCCGCTACCAGCAACTTTACCGCGACCATTTAATCCATATCCTTTACCGCCTTGTCCGCTGCCAGGTGCTCCATAATACGTGTTTGCATAAGGATCTCCATTAATGTCTCCTTTATTACCAGGACCGTCTCCAGGACCTTGTCCTGTGCTAGTTTCTCCATCTACAGTTTCTGCTCCTGCGACACTATTTAAAGCATCTAATACTGAAGAATCTGGTTTAGGTTCTGGCTTAGGTTTTACAGGTTTGGTGACTGGTTTAGTTACAGGCTTCGGATCTGGTTTTGCATCAGGATTTGATTCTACCGTAGGTGCGTCTGTATTTTCTTGTGTGACTATATTTTCAGATTGCGGCGTTTCTTGTTGTTCAACCACTTCTGGTTTAGACTCTGGGGCTACTTTAGTTGGTTTTGCCGGTTCAACAGGTCCAGATCCTACAGCTGTGTTACCAAAGTTGATAGCGATACCTGCATCTTCTGGTGGTTCAATTACATTAATTACAGAGACAAATCTGAATACGAGAATAAGCATCAGAATAAGTAGAGTACTTATTCCTGCAGATATCTTTTGTTCTTTTGTCTTTAAGTAACTCATGTTTAATTGTTTTTGACCGCCAGGACTATTTGAATTTTATTCCTATTTGCAATATCCATTACTTTGACAGAGTAACTAACTGCAGCGTCTTTGTCAGATCGCAACATGATAGTAGGTTTTTCCTTGCCTTGTAAGGTGTTCAATATTCTACTTTCTAGATCTTCTTCTGTTGCCTGTGTTGCATCTACATAGTACACACCTTCTTTAGAGATGCTTACAGTTACCTTACCTTGTGTAGATGTTTTACCGCCAGCACTAGGTAATAATAGGTCCAGAGCTTCTGGAGTTATAGATGGAGATGTGAGCAAAAAGAATACCAAAAGTAAAAACACGATATCAGTCATGGACGACATCGAGAATTCTGGACTAACTTTATTTCTACCTCTTAAATTCATAATTAAGCAGGTTCGTTTAATAGATCTAAGAAGTCAGATGCATTCTCTTCCATCTGGTGTACCACCTTGTCAGTTTTTACAACTAGATGATTGTAACCTATATAAGCAACGATTCCTACTATAAGACCAGCGACTGTAGTAATCATAGCTGTATAAATACCACCAGCTAGACTTCCCATGTCTGCACTACCACCAGCATCTGCTAGTGTTTTAAAGGCTAATACCATACCGATAACGGTACCTAAGAATCCTATCATAGGTGCGGCACCTGCAATAGTTGCTAGCATGCTCACGTTTTTCTCTAATTTGTAAACCTCTAATTTACCAGCGTTTTCTATCGCACTATTGATATCTTCTAGAGGTGAGCCTATACGGCTTATACCTTTTTCAGTCAGTCTTGCTACTGGAGAATCTTCTTTTGCACAAAGCATTTTTGCACTGTCTAGTCTACCATTAGAGATATGGTCTTTAATGTTAAGCATGAATGAGCTGTCTATTTTAGAACTAGATCTTATTTTCATAAGTCGCTCAAAATAAATGTACAAAGCAAAAAATAACAAAAGAATTAATACAGCTATAATGATAGTTCCAGATGGTCCACCAGCGGTAATTAATCCTAGCAAAGATTCAGATTGTTCGTTTACTAGAGGTGCTGCCTCTGTGGTAACGTCTGCGGTTTCTTGAAAAAGTAGGCTCATTAATTAAGTAATTTGTATGGTTGTTAACGCAATTTAAGGGCGTTTCATTGCCTTTTAAATTGCGTTTTAATTTTAAATGTTCCGCTTTCGCGAAAGCGAGATCACAACAATCTCTTACAATAATACTCTTTTATTATAAAAAGTATACTACACAACCTAATCCTACTAGTGTCAATACAATAGTATAAGGTAAAGCCATTTTCACCATTTTACCATATGATAAATTGATAAGAGGTGCTAGTGCAGATGTCAGTAAGAATAAGAATGCCGCCTGACCATTAGGTGTTGCAACACTAGGCAGGTTAGTACCTGTGTTAATAGCTACTGCTAGATGTTCATACTGTTCTCTTGTGATAGTTCCTGCAGTATAAGCGTTACTAACCTCGTTAATATATACGGTTGCAACAAAAACATTGTCTGAGATCATACTTAAGAAACCATTTGCAAGGTAAAATATTGCTGGCTGACTAGATGCGTCCTGGCTTAATGCCCATTTTATAATAGGAGCAAATAAGTGTTGATCATGTATCATAGCAACGATTACAAAGAAAACAACTAATAAACCTGTAAAAGGTAATGCTTCTTCAAATGCTTTACCTAGACTGTGCTCGTCAGTGATACCCATAAATGCAGTTTGAATCACTATTAATCCTAGTCCTATAAATCCTACTGGGGCAAGGTGTAATGCAAGAGCGGCAATTAATAAAACAGCAGATATACCTTGTACAACTAATGCATATTTTTCTTTACTAGTTCTTTCTGCATCTCTTTTTTCCATCCATCCTTCAATAATAGATCTTACTACAGGAGGCATTTTTTGACCAAAACCAAAAGTTTTAGTCGTTTCTAAAAAGACAGTTGTCAATACACCGGCAACGAGTACAGGCATAGTTATAATAGACATTACTTTAAAGAATTCAATGAAATCCCAACCCATTTTAGAACCTATCAATAGGTTTTGAGGTTCTCCTACTATTGTACAAACACCACCTAGTGCAGTACCTACAACACCGTGCATTACTAAACTACGTAAGAAAGCACGGAACTGTTCAAGAGTTTCACCACTTAATTGTTCTCTATCTAATTTGTTGTCTTTATCTAAATCTAGATCACTAGAATGAATAGTGTGATATACATTATAGAAACCTATACCTACACTTATTAATACAGCTGTCACAGTAAGAGCATCTAAGAAAGCAGATAGAATCGCACTTAATAAGAGGAATACTAGTGATAGAACTATTTTTGATTTAATCTTAGTAAAAAGTTTTACAAAGATGTACATTAATAGAGGTTTCATGAAGTAGATACCTGCTACCATGAATACCAGAAGAAGAATTACCTCTAGGTTTTGAGCAACCTCTGCATA
The DNA here is from genome assembly GCF_045063745.1 of Nonlabens sp. Asnod2-A12. Lineage (NCBI taxonomy): Bacteria > Pseudomonadati > Bacteroidota > Flavobacteriia > Flavobacteriales > Flavobacteriaceae > Nonlabens > Nonlabens sp. Asnod2-A12. The sequence continues at coordinate 2,786,038 of NZ_JBEFOB010000003.1, forward strand.
TACACCACCCAGCACATGATTACCTAGCTCATCCAGAACAGGCTTGTGTGTGTCGTGGTCTATTTTATACATAGGGTGCGTTAACCCTAAAACTAAAACTTGTATGGCTAGTAGACCACCAGATTGTAGTGGGTAACATTTTAATGCCATCGCTAGACAGAAAATAAATTCTGCAATGAAAACCCATCCCATGACCATACCGCTTAGTGCAAAGTAACCGATCACGTTAAAGATTAAGAAAAATATCATGGTTAATTTAAACCACTTGGGACTATTACCTAAAAAGTATTTCATCAAACTAATTGTTTAAGTGCTATTTCAAATGCAGTAGAACTGATTTGTTTTTTTGAACTGTTATTATTAAAAGTATTCTGAATAGCATTACGTATAGTCATGCTAGTATCATTAAAAATTGCTTCGTCGGTCATTTGTACACGACGCTCCATGAAGTAGGCAAATACTCTAGCCATACCACAATTAGAGATAAAGTCAGGGATTAAACTAACTTGCTCATCTGTATGCTCCATAATAGAGCCGAAGAAAATTTCCTTGTCTGCAAACGGAACATTTGCACCACAAGAAATAACCTCTAATCCAGATGCGATCATTTGATCTATTTGATCTTGAGATATTAATCTAGAAGCCGCACAAGGAGCAAAAATCTCAGTTTTGATTTTCCAGATGCGATCATTTACTTCTTCAAAAGGTATAAGATTTTTTGCCTTAAGAGTGTTTCCGTCCTTATTTAAAAATAATTGGGTAATCTCTTCATGGCTAAAACCATCTTCATTAATCAAACCGCCAGCGCGATCTATAATTCCTACTATTTTTGCTCCCATTTGAGAAAGGTAAAAAGCAGCAGAGCTACCTACATTACCAAATCCTTGAACAACCGCGCGTTTTCCTTTTACGTTACCACCATAAATATCATAGAAATGCTTTACGGCCTCTGCAACACCATAGCCGGTGATCATGTCTGCAACAGTATATTTTCTAGAAACGTCTGGAGAAAATGTAGGGTTTTCTATAACTTTAATTACACCCTGACGCAATTGTCCGATGCGATTAATTTTATCTGCTTCACTAGGAGAGAAATGTCCGGTAAAAACACCTTCTTGTGGGTGCCATACTCCACAATCTTCTGTCATAGGTATAACCTCGTGAATTTCATCTACGTTAAGGTCTCCACCGGTACCATAATAACTTTTTAATAATGGAGATACTGCTTTGTACCATCTTTCTAGAACGCCTTTTTTACGAGGGTCTTGTGGGTCAAAGTTAATTCCAGATTTTGCTCCACCTATTGCTGGACCAGAAACTGTAAACTTTATTTCCATTGTTTTTGCTAGAGAAAGCACCTCGTTTTTATCAAGTCCTTTTCTCATTCTAGTACCACCACCTGCTGCACCACCACGTAAACTATTAATAACTGTCCATCCTTCGGCATCTGTTTCTGGATCATTCCAGTGGAAAACGATTTCGGGACTCGCGTTTTCATAACGTTTAAGTAGTTCTTTCATTTAGCTAGATTAGTTTGCACAAATATAATATAGTGACAATTGGAAATCTACTTTTTTACAATTTCTTAAGGTACGTAGATAACGCCGCTACTATGGTCTTTATTTGCTCCAGTAACACTTGATAAACAGTTGTTTGTGTTGCGCAATTTTAAAATGCCTAGTAAGGCAAATATTAAAGCTTCCTTATTTTCTACAATTTCATCTTCTGGAATGGTGATTTTTACCGCTGTATGTTTCTTTAGAGAATCTATTAAATAAGTGTTGAAAGCGCCGCCACCAGTGATTAGTAATGTTTTTTTATCTTGTAATTGGTTTGCTATTTGAATTGCAACGTGTTCTGTGAATGTAGCTATAGCATCTATGGTTTGAATAGAGTCTAGGATCTTAAAAATGTGTTCATTCACCCATTCCATGCCTAGGGATTTAGGGGCGACTTCTTGATAAAATGCTAGTTGATTTAATAATTTTAACTGAGGTGTTTGAATTTTTCCCGCTTTCGCGAAAGCGCCACCTGCATCATACTCTTTACCTAATTTTAGGGAATAGTGATTGAGAACAACATTTACAGGGCATATGTCATAAGCGATTCTTTGCGTGTGTTTTTCAAAACTCAGGTTTGCAAATCCGCCTAGGTTAAGACAGTAGTCGTAATTTCCAAATAATAAACGATCGCCTATGGGTACTAATGGTGCTCCCTGCCCATGTAATTCTACATCTTGTACTCTAAAATCGCATACCACGCGTTCTTTAATAATTTTAGCTAGATGAGGAAGATTACCTATTTGTAGCGTATATTTTTCTTGTGGTTTATGAAAAATGGTATGACCGTGAGAACAAACGGCTACTATTTCTTTGATTTGATTATTAGTGATAAAGGTATTTATTGTGTTACCTAAATACTCAGTGTATTCTTCATTTAGTTCTTTTATTGCCGCAGGATCAAAGTGAATAGCCTCGGCTAGTTTTTGTTTCATCGATGGCGTGTAGGCTATAGTTTCTGCACTGTGAATTTGAAAGCTCCAGACATCTTTGCGTACTAATGTAATGTGTGCGATGTCTATGCCGTCTAGGGAAGTTCCGGACATTACTCCTAAAACGTTATAGTACTGATGATTCATAAGTTAAAGGTGTTGAAAATGGTGTAGAATAACATTAGATTTGCAAAACGGAAAAATAACTAAAAAAATACAAGAATAAATGGATTTTGGCCTAACAGAAGAGCATCTAATGATAAGAGATGCTGCAAGAGATTTTGCAAGAACAGAGCTTTTACCTGGAGTTATAGAAAGAGATAATCTTCAAAGATTTCCTGCTGAGCAGGTTAAGAAAATGGGTGAGCTAGGTTTTCTAGGTATGATGGCTTCTCCTAAGTATGGTGGTGGTGGTATGGATACTATTTCTTATGTACTAGTGATGGAAGAGCTTTCTAAAATAGACGCAAGTGCATCAGTAATCGTTTCTGTAAATAATTCATTAGTATGTTGGGGTCTTGATACATATGGTACAGAGGCTCAAAAGGAAAAATATCTAACTAAGCTTACTACTGGAGAATCTATAGGAGCTTTTTGTTTATCTGAGCCAGAAGCTGGTAGTGATGCTACATCTCAAAAGACTACAGCTATAGATAAAGGTGACCATTATGTACTTAATGGAACTAAAAACTGGATTACTAATGGTAATAGCGCAGATTTTTACCTTGTAATCGCGCAAACTGATAAAGAGAAAAAACATAAAGGTATCAACGCTTTTATAGTAGAAAAAGGTTGGGACGGTTTTGAAGTAGGTGCAAAAGAAGATAAGTTAGGAATACGTGGTAGTGATACTCATTCTTTAATTTTCAATGATGTTAAAGTGCCTAAAGAAAATAGAATAGGAGAAGATGGTTTTGGATTTAAATTTGCCATGAAAACTCTTTCTGGTGGTCGTATTGGTATTGCTGCACAGGCATTAGGTATCGCGTCTGGTGCTTATGAGCTAGCTAGAGATTATTCTAAGGTGAGAAAAGCATTTGGTACTGAGATCTGTAATCACCAAGCTATTGCTTTTAAACTAGCAGATATGCACACTAATATTACTGCTGCTCGTCATCTAGTTATGCAAAGTGCCTGGGATAAAGATCAAGGACGTAATTATGATATGAGTGGTGCTATGGCAAAACTTTTTGCTTCACAAACTGCAATGGACGTGTCTGTAGAAGCGGTGCAAGTGCATGGAGGTAATGGTTTTGTTAAAGAATATCACGTAGAACGTTTAATGAGAGATGCAAAAATCACTCAGATTTATGAAGGTACTAGCGAGATTCAAAAAATAGTAATCTCTAGAGGATTACTTAAAGACTAATATTCTTAAAAGAATATAATTTAAAGAGCTGTAATTTTTACAGCTCTTTTTTTATGTCATTTATTTAAATAATGTAGCTTTACAATCTATGAAAATATTAGTAACAGGAGGTTTAGGTTATATAGGTTCTCATGTGGTGGTGGAGCTACAAGAACAAGGTTATGAGGTTGTAATTATAGATAACTTATCTAACACTTCTATTGATGTTCTAGATAATATAAAATCCATTACTAATATTGAGCCGGCGTTTGAAAATGTAGACGTAAGAGATAAAGATGGTCTGTCTAAGTTTTTTAATCAGTATCCAGATATATCCGGAATTATTCATTTTGCCGCTTCAAAAGCGGTAGGCGAGAGTGTGAATAATCCATTATTGTACTATGAGAATAATATTAACGCATTAGTTTATCTATTACAAAATGTTCAAGATAAAGAAATGAGTATTATATTTAGTTCTTCTTGTACTGTTTATGGTCAGGCAGACGTGTTGCCAGTTACTGAAAATGCACCTATAAAACCTGCGGAATCTCCATATGGTAATACAAAGCAAGTAGGGGAAGAGATAATTAAGGACACATGTAAAGTAAAACCTAATCTTAAAGCGATTGCATTAAGGTATTTTAACCCTATAGGTGCTCATGAAAGTGCAAAAATAGGCGAGTTGCCACTAGGTGTACCTCAAAATCTAGTTCCATATATAACTCAAACCGCTATAGGTTTAAGAGAACAACTTTCTGTTTATGGAGATGATTACCCAACTAGAGATGGTACAGCTATAAGAGATTATATTCATGTAGTAGATCTAGCTAAAGCTCATGTAGCGGCTCTATCCAGACTGTTAGAAAAGAAAGCTGATGAAAACTTTGAAGTATTTAACGTAGGTACAGGAACTGGGTCAACTGTGTTAGAAGTTATTGCTGCTTTTGAAAAAGCTAGTGGACAAAAATTAAATTATAAAATAGTAGGCCGCCGTGCAGGAGATGTGGTAGAGGCTTATGCTCAAACTGATAAAGTAAGAAATATTCTGGGTTGGGAATCAAAATATAATCTGGAAGAAGCATTAGGTAGTTCTTGGGTTTGGGAAAAAAGAGTGAGGAATAAATAAATAATATTTATATTTTAAAAGCAGCCGATTCATTACTTATGAGTCGGCTTTTTTATGGTTACACTTTCTCCATCCTGATTAAAGTATTGATAGACGCCACTATTACTCGTCTCTTTAATTATTATGTAACTAGATGCATCTCTAATGGTGTGAGGTTGGGACTGGCCCGAAAGGTAAGTGAATAGTTCTGGGAATAAGTTGATAGAACTGGTTATTCGTTCTTGATAAGGGGCAAACGATTCAGGTGCTTTAACTGCTAGCAAAGAATTAAATATACTTTTCTTTAATTCTAAATTATTAGTAATTTCCTGATAAGCCTTCTCGGTATATTCAAAGCCGGCAAACCCTCCATGATCTGCTGCAATTATAATTATTCCATCCTTGTCATGAGTTGTAATTAAATTTATAAGCTTATTTACCTCTGTGTTGATATCAGGTATTTTTTCTAAATAAATCTCAGTTTCTTTTTCAATTCCTAAACTAAATGTTTTGCTGTGACTAATATGACTAGGGCTCAATATCTCTATAAAGAAAAATTGCGGTGCTATACTTTGGTTATCGTTCAATCTGTTTTTGAAATCAAAATAATAATCAATATCATTATGAAATACGGGAAAAAAGGAAATGTCTTCCATTTCTATGTTTGTATAATCATAGAACACATCAGGTCTATTATATAATAAGTAGTTACTCTGTAGAATAGCATTTGTCTCGTATCCATTATTTTTAAAAGTTCTCAAAACTGGATTTGTTCCCATGATTTTATCTCTGGCATTAAATAGCTCGTTCTTTGCCTTGCCTTGGTTGAAATAATGATGTTGTGCGTTAAATAGTGTACTGTTAGATGATAGTGTAGAGGGATAGTTACTGCGGTAATTGTGATTAAAATTAAAGTTGTAGGTTTCTAGATTATCATAAAATTGATCATTTGGGTAATTGTATAGCTGTCCAGTCATCGTGGGTTTACCTACATAACCATCTGGTTGAATAAGATATATATTAGGTTTTTTTTGAAAAGTGAATTTTTCAAAATCTTCTGGTGTAGACCATTCTTGAAGACTGTATACAGATTGATAATAATAATTGCCAAATTGTAATACTGCCGGAATAATCATAAGACCTAAAAGTAGTACGCCTATTTTATAGAATTTAGATAAGTATTTAGAAGTAGCTATGGTTATTATAAATACTAGAATAAGAGGTTTCCATCTCCACCTCATAAAAACAAATAAGGATAGAATGATAGCAAGGTTAATGATTAAAAAACAATAGTATAAATGTTTTCGGTCTATACAGACTTTCTTTTTGAATACCAAGTCCAATAAAACTAGAGCTGTAGATGGGGCAACTATAAAATAAATTAAGAAGGCTATAAACTGCTCCCATGAATTAATTAAAGTAAAGTTGTTTTGGTATAAATATAGCAGAGAATAGATGCCTGGTAAAACAGCTACGGTCCACCAGTAATGATGGTCGTTTTTCAAATATTCTAAAATTTTGGCTTTCATATTTTAATTGGAATATTCGTTTTCTTCTTAATATAGTTTAAGGATGGAGTAGGAAGTAGAGTGAATATGGTTAGGAATCAAATATAAATAAATAGCTTTTAAATGTGGATTATGATATCTATTCAGTTGATTTTATTGAATAGAAAAAGCCGATTCATTTATATGAATCGGCTTTTGATGAATTTCTAAATGTAAACTAATTACTTAGGATCAAGTATCATGTTAATTCTTTCTACTAAATCTTGTAGGTGAATTTTAGATAACTTATCACTAGTACGACTAGCTGCACGAGTAGCATCTCTTTTAAGAGTAACTAACTCTGCACGTACGATAGGTCTAATATCACTTTGTTCTACATCTACTCTTGTACCACCAAAACGGCTTCTAGGAGCTTCATTAGTCATGATAAACTCAAGTCTTTCTACATAAGCACGTTGTAGGTTACGACGGTAACGATCAATAGTTTGACCTTTAGGTAGTTCTTTGAAGAGACCTTTTCTTAATTCAGTCATCATATCAAGTAAACCATATGCATTGCTACCGTTAACTTCTTCATTTTCCATAAGTCTAGCCATACGGCCAAAGTCAAGAACACTATTAAGTGTGCGTACTTGCATACCACGTATTCTCTCTATACCACCAGCAGATTCTATTTTATTGAAAATATTTTGATCGATTAACCACTCTGGTGTATCAAATAATTGAGTGTGTAAGAAAGCCATTGCACGTTGTTGTTTGTCCTTTGAAGCATGCTCATAAACAGCTCCTTCTTGGCCATAAGCTTTGTAAGTTTCTTTAACTCCACCTATGTTTCCAGTAACGTGGCCCATATAACGGTTAAACTGTCCTACAAGTTGACCATACATACCTTCTAACTCGTCAAAGTTCTCACCTTCTTCACCTGTCCATTTACCTAAGTTAGGAACAATACGTTTTAAGTTTTTAATACCGTATTCACTAGCACGCATAGAGTCATCCCCTAAATCTTCAGTTTGTGAAGTATGGTCTACCACACCAAATTGCTGACGACCAAATCTATAAACTGGATCTCCAGCCTTTTCAAGAATCCAGCTGTCAAGTGTTTTCTTTTCTTCAATTGCAGTTTTATCAGGTATAGGCATGTAACCCCATTTGATAGAGTATTTATCATAAGGACCTACTTCTGGCATAAGAGCTACATCTCCATCTTCTGGCTGTGCGATATAATTAAAACGAGCATAATCCATAATAGATGGTGCAGTACCGAATTCTTTAGTAAAAGCAGGGTCTCTTAATTTTTCTACAGGATAAGCAATAGAACTACCCATGTTATGAGGTAAACCTAGTGTGTGACCTACTTCATGAGAACTTACAAAGCGTATTAAACGTCCCATAACCTCGTCATCAAAGTTATTCATACGTGCATCTGGATTAATTGCAGCCGTTTGTATAAAGAACCAGTTGTGTAATAAAGTCATTACATTGTGGTACCAGTTGATGTCGCTTTCTAGAATCTCTCCAGATCTTGGGTCACTTACGTGAGGCCCATTTGCATTAGGAATAGGAGATGCTAAGTATCTTACCGTTGAGAATCTAACATCTTCAGGACTCCATTCTGGGTCTTCTTCTTTGGTAGGTGCATCTTTTGCTATGATAGCTTCTTTAAAACCAGCAGCTTCAAAAGCAACTTGCCAGTCTTCAATACCTTGCTTGATATATTTTCTCCATTGAACAGGTGTTGCAGGATCGATATAATAAACGATTTGCTTTTTAGGTACTACTAATTCACCAGCCTTAAATTTAGCCATGTCCTCATCTCTTACCTCAAGTCTCCATCGGTCTAGGTAGGTAACTGTTTTTGTTTTCTGATCATTAAGACCGTAATCTTGTTGGCCTCTAGCAAACCATCCTACACGCTGGTCAAAGTAACGTCTCTTCATAGGTACTTTAGGTAAAAGTATCATAGAGTTACTTAATTCTAATGATATAGATTGCACACTTCTGTTAGAAGGTGGTGCGCTAGAAAAGTATGTTTTTACGTGTCTAGTTTCTATATTTTGTGGATAAGAACGTAGAGTGTCTATGTATGATCTCGTAGCGTCGACTCTACTTACTTTATATCTTGTTCTAGCTCTTTGTGGAAAACCTATAGCCTTAACATCCTTAGTAAAGAAGTCTGTTACGTCTATTACTGTATTGTTAGTAACACTGTCTTTCTTTATAGCCTTAATAGGGAAAGAGTAAAGAATAGGTTCAAAATTTGAGTTTTCTACTGCAATACTTACCGGTAAAGAGTCTGCTGCAACTACTTGATGAGATACAACTCTTAGAAGTACGTCTTTATTTTTCTTTTGCCATCTTAAGGTTTGGGTATTTTGTTTACCACCTCCGAAACCTAAGCCTGAAGCAGTTTTTGCAATACGAGTTACCATTAACATCTCTCTATTAAAAAGGCTGTCAGGTATTTCATAGAACCACTTTTCTCCTACTTGATGTACGGTAAATAAACCTTCATCACTTTTAGCTTTTTTAGTGATTACCTTTGAGTAAGGTTGTATGTCACCTTTTTTAGGTTTCTTAGCTGCTGCGCTTGTCTTAGGCGCTGTTTTCTTTTTCCCTTGGAAAACAGAACAGCTTGTTGTCATGAAGACTGCTAGTAGCAGCATCATCAACATTTTAATTTTGCTCATTGATTTTGTTTTTTTATTGATGCCTAAATATATTGTCATAAACCTCAATATTTCTTAACAAGACGTTAACGCGATATAGGATTTTCTGTTAAAGTTAATTTTTGTAAATGAATTCTTACGTATTCCGCTTTCGCGAAAGCGAGATTAAAACAAAAAAAAACTCGATAATTAAATTATCGAGTTTCTAGTAAAGGATTATAAAGATGTGATTTTACATCAAAATTTAAATAGTTGGCTAATCCTTAGTTTGTAGGAAATGCCCACATGTCGTTGTCTAGTAAATGTCCACCTTGTGCACTAATTGCTGCATTATAATTAGTACCGTTAGTTAATCTTTCAGAGATAGGGTAAAGAAATCTACGAGGAATAACTCTAGAAGGATTAACACCACCTACAGCACTTGGATTAGGTGTTAAAGCAGGGAATTTTGTTCTTCTAAAATCTGTCCACGCTTCAATCGGCGCGTTACCATAAAAAGATTTGTACTTTTCAGTAATAATCGTTTCTATTTTATCATCCATACTTCCTGAAAGAGCTAGAGCTGCAGTATAAGTGTCTGCATCTGCTTGTGATACTCCTACATAAAGCATGTTAGCCTCTACAGCATCTTGCAATGCAGCAAGAGCATCTGCATCGGTACCGCTTGTTCTTACGATAGCTTCAGCTTCTATGAATTTTACTTCCCAATAAGAAATTAATGGAGTAGGAGAGTCTGCTTGTCCCCAAAATAATCCTGCTCCTGCAAAATCACCGTCTACGTTAGTGTAAACTGGTAGCCTTGGATCTCCTGTCATTAAAGAAGTTAACTGTGGGCTTACACCTAGTGTACCTGGTCTGTCATTGTCAAACAAGAACAAAGGATTTGAATTTGCTGCTGGCGAAGAATAAACAAAATCTGCTTGTTCACTTGTACTAGATAATGCTAACTGTGCTTGTGCAAGAGCACTAGCTGCAGCAGTATTATCAACTGAAGTTAAATGGATGTAATAACGAGCCTTTAATGCTCTCGCTGTTTTTTCCCAATCTGCTCCACCAGATCCAACACCATAAAATTCTCCGATACCACTAGATACTCCTCCAGCTATAGATTCATCTAGTAATCTTTGGATAGTAGCATAAACATCTTCTTGAGAATCAAATGTTGGGTTAAAATTTCCTTGATCTCCAATAAATGCATTATCATAAGGTACATCACCCCACATAGTAGTAGCTAGACCTAGGTTAGTAGCCATATATAACTTTGCTAGTGCTCCTACTTCTTCAGTGTTACTTGTGAAAATACCATAACAGTCTGGCATTGCTCCTGTACCGTAAAGTGCCGCATCCCAATAATCATCAGTGTCATCTTCACCAATATTATACTGGTCATATGCTATTTGCTGTGCATCTAGCCCTTCATATTGCTGGGCAACTATACCTGCTATTCTAGCATTGATGGCAACCATATTTCTATGTGTTTGTGCAATCATACCAGGGTAAACCGCACCTGCATTTACTGATGCGCCATTAGGGTTATTTTGATCTATGTTTTCGTCTGTTATTTCACAGGATACTAAGCTGAGAAATAGGACTCCTATTAATATTTGTATTTTTTTCATATCGGCTTTTTTTAAAAATTAAGATTAAGGTTTACACCATAACTCTTGGTATTAGGTTGATTGAAATAATCTAAACCATAACCATTACTATCTCCTGTTAAGTTCGTCTCAGGATCTACTCCTGGATAATCAGTACTTAACCATAGGTTTCTACCATATGCAGAAATAGATGCGCTTTCAAAGAATGTCTTTTCTAGTAACTTAGAAGGTAAGTTGTAAGTAACTGTTAATTCTCTAAGTCTTATCCATGAACCGTCATAGATATTACTTTCACTAGTACCACCAAAGCCATATCTTCTATAGAAGTTGTTGTTTTCACTAATAGTTGAATCATAATAAGGAACAACTTGTGTATTAGGTAGTCCAGTAGACTGTACTGTACCTTGAAAAACAGTAGTTTGATCTCTGTTTAAAGTACGAGTAGATGTACCGAAGAAGTCTAGGATACCACAAGTACCACACCATACATCACCACCTTTTCTAATGTCAAAAAGGAATGATAAAGAGAAGTCTTTATAAGAAATAGTATTGCTTATTCCTGCTTGCCAGTCTGGAGTAGGATCACCTACTATAGAATTCTCAGTACTTTGAATAGGGTAACCATCGTCACCTATTAAAACATTACCAGCGTCGTCTCTTTGAAAACTACTACCGAATATCGCACTAAAAGGCTGTCCAGCAGCTGCTACTGCAGATGTGCTAGAGAATCCATTTAAAGTTACTTGCTCTACACCTGGTGCAAGTGATTCTACAATGTTCTCATAAGTAGTCCAGTTAACATCTATATTCCATTGAAAATCATCAGTTCTTATAGGTGTATAACCTAGTGCGATTTCCACACCTTTGTTAGAAACCTCTGCTGCGTTATCTATTTTACTAGTAAAACCTGAAGAAGATGCAACATCTACTGGTAAGATTACATCAGAAGAAAGTTTATCATAATAAGTTACGTCAAATTTCAATTTGTTATCGAACATTTTTAATTCCATACCTACTTCAAATTCTCTTGCTTTTTCAGGAGTTAAGTTTGGATTACCAGCTAGACCAGATCTCTCAAAAGATACCGTGTCATATGCAGGGAAAGAAACGCCTTGAATAAAGCCGTCACCGCCTATGAATGATCCACCGAATACAGTAGTTGTTGCTAGGGTAGGAGCATCTTTTCCTACAGATCCATAAGATAATCTCAGTTTACCATAGTCTAAGAAGGAATCGTTTTCTTCAAAAAGTTCAGTAAATACAAAACTAGTACCTACAGAATAGGATTGGAAAGAATTGTTACCTACAGGTAATGTAGAAGACCAGTCATTTCTAAATGATGGAGTTACATAAATCATGTCTTTGTAGTTAAAACTAGCCGTTGCAAATGCACCGATTAATTTTTTACCTCCAGCAGACTCACGTACCTGGTTAGAAGAAGCATTGCTTACATCAAAGAATCCTGGAATAGTTAATCCATCACCTATTTGGATACGACGACTAAATTTAGTGTAATAACCATCATAACCTACATTGTATGTGAAGCCTAGGTCTTCATTTAATTGCTTAGAACCGTTGATAACCATGTTCCAGTTAATATCAGCATTTGCAATCTGGTCATTTATAACTCTACCAGAACCGAATGATGCATCTAAAACATTAAATCCTGATTTTCTTTGATCTGTATATTGATCCACAGAAAGTGCAGATCTTATTTCAATTTCATCAGATAATTTGTAGTTAAGACCAACTTTACCTATAAAACGACTTACATCATCAGTGTTAGAATTTTGTGCTACGGTAAAGTATGGGTTGTTGTAAATCCCATCTCTATAACTTCTTTGACCAGGTAATTCTTGACCTGCAATGTTGTAAAAGTAAGAAGAAGAATTATCTGCAGCATCTTGACCTGTTAGGCCGTTACCGTTATCAAAAGTAGGGGTGCTTCTTACTAGACCTAGCATAATACCAGATATGTTGGAACCTCTTTGCACGCGGTTACCACCAGATACACTATACTGTCCAGACATGTCTAGGCTAAATTTGTCATCTAATTTTGCATTTATATCTGCTCTAAAAGTCTTTCTGTCAAATTCTTCGTTAGGTGATATACCGTCTTGTGTTAATCTACCTATAGAACCACGGTATCTTATTGTTTCATTTCCACCTGCTACAGAAAAGTTATTTTCTTGAAGTACTCCAGTTTTAAAGAAATCATAATGATCGTAAGTATTTGCAGCTTGTCCATTTCCTGTTCCAGCAGCAACTAGTCGACCGTTACTATCAAAAGGGTAGTCTGTTGCGCCATCATATTCTAGAGTGTTAACGTTAGGTCCCCAAGAGTCTCCTTCAAAAGTTTCAGGACCTCTGTAAGTTAAAACGCCACCAACAACACCACCTTGAGCATAGGTTCTTTGAAGGTCTGGGACTTTATTGTATTGAGAGAATGTTGTGTTAGAAGTAATACTTGCAGTTGTTTTACCTAATTTTCCTTTTTTAGTAGTTATCAGTACCACACCATTAGAAGCTCTAATACCATAAAGTGTTTGAGCTGCTAGTCCTTTTAATACCGTTACACTAGCAATGTCGTTAGAGTTAAGGTCTACTGCTCTGTTTGAGAAGTCAGTACCGCTTAAACCTCCATCACCATCTGCTTCAGATGTTGAGGAGTTGTCAATAGGCACACCATCTACAATGAATAGAGGAGAGTTTCCACCTACGATAGAACTATTACCTCTAATTCTGATGTTAGCAGATGCTCCAACAGAACCAGAAGAGTTAGTTACACTCACACCAGGTGCTTTACCAGCTAGAGCAGATATAACGTTAACCTCTTTAGCTCTTGTGATCTCGTCAGAATCTACTGTTGCAATGGCATATCCTAAACCTCTAGGTTTAGCTTTTATCCCTTGCGCGATAACTACCACTTCTCCTAGTGCTTCAGCATCATCGGTTAATACAACATTGAGTACTGGCTCTCCAGTAACGCTAACTTCCTTAGTCTGCAGTCCTAAGTAAGAAAAGATAAGTACGTCGCCTTCTTGAGCGAGAATACTATACTTACCATCAATGTCTGTTTGTGCTCCGGTTTTAGTTCCTTTCTTAAGAACATTAACACCGAGTAATACTTCTCCTGAAGAGTCTGATACTGTACCAGAGATCTGTTTTTCTTGTGCAAAAGAAAATTGCACAACTAGCATCAATAGAAATACTAGTCTTTTGTGTAGAAATAATTTCATACAATTTGATTTATTTGGTTAAAACGCTAAAAGTATCACAATTAACTATTGTTAACCTAATTTCCTACAAATTAAATCCTAGTTATTTTATAGGGTTAATAGTTTAAAGTATTTAAAATGCTATAAATGAATTAATTACGTTTTTAACTTTAACATTTGATTTTTTCATCTAAATATCGTTTTTGCATATTTAGATAGTAATTTTTTTAAAAATTAACATTTATATTAATGATCTATTACCCTATAGTTTTAATGTAGTTATTAATTTTTCCCTTTTTGTTTTAATCTAATTAGTGCTTTTGCATTTTTTTTGATTGCTGTAGAGTATAGTATTTAAGTTATGTCTTAAGTTTTTATCATTCCGCTTTCGCGAAAGCGAGTTTAAAACAAAAAAAAACTCGATAATTAAATTATCGAGTTTCTAGTAAGGAGATTCAAAATAGAGATCTCTATTTTTTTTAATGTAAGTTCAATTTAAGATTAAGCAACAAGGGTGTTTTGTTCACTTACTATATTTTTTTTTTTGATAAAATTTTTACTTTGAATAAGACTAGTTAAATAAATACATCGTTCGTTTCTGATCGTTAGGTAGGCCTATTATATTATTAGCATAATCTTCTTGGTAGATCATATCGCCTTTTTTAATATAGCCTTGTGCATAAGGGACGCATGTTGCCCATGATCCTGATGGTTTGCACTTAGAGACATCGTCTATTTTTACTACTGTATGGTTTTCTACGGTGATAAAAATGTATTTAAAATCTGTAGCTTTTTTTAAAGCTTCTCCAAAGTTTTCTTTTGAAATATCGATTTTTTCTGCTGCGGTGTCATCGGCAAGTTTTTGAAAATTTTCAATAGAGTTCCCTTTTTCAGATCGAGCAAACGACTTTATATCTTTTAAAAAATCAGTAACGCTGCCACTAGCGACTATTGCATTGCTTTTTGTAGCTGAGGTTACTGTGTTACTATCTGCGTGTTGATCAGTAGAAGTGGCTGCGGTGTTTTCATTTGCAGGAGGTAGGCTAGTGGTGATTTCTTTATCTTCTTTACAGCTTACTAATAAAGTTAGTAGGAAAAGAATACTTAAATATTTCATAGTTCGGTTTTATGATTAACGGTTTTTGGGATTCTATATTTTATATAGCCCAATGTACGTGAGTTAATTAAAATATAAAAGCCATCTCTTAAGAGATGGCTTTTATTTAAAATAAGGTTAAGAAAAATAATTTACATCATTCCGCCCATTCCTCCTGGCATACCAGCAGGTATACCGCCACCAGCGTTATCTTCCTTAATTTCTATAAGTGCACACTCTGTAGTAAGTATCATTCCAGAAACAGATGCTGCATTTTCTAATGCAACACGCGTTACTTTTTTAGGATCGATAATTCCTTCTTTAAGCATGTCTACATATTTATCGTTTTTAGCATCATAACCATTAGATCCTTTAGTCTCTAATACTTTTGATACGACAACACTTCCTTCACCACCAGCATTTTCTACGATAGTTCTTAGAGGTGCTTCTATAGCACGAGCTACGATAGAGATTCCTGTTTCTTCGTCTGCATTGTTAGCTTTAACTTTAGAAAGAACAGATTTTGCACGTACTAGAGCAACACCACCACCGGCTACGATACCTTCTTCTACAGCTGCACGAGTTGCATGAAGTGCGTCATCTACACGGTCCTTCTTTTCTTTCATTTCTACTTCACTTGCAGCACCTACATAAAGTACAGCAACACCACCTGCAAGTTTTGCTAGACGTTCTTGAAGTTTTTCTTTATCATAGTCAGATGTAGTATTCTCAATTTGAGATTTGATCTGTCCTACTCTAGATTTAATATCGGCATTATTACCAGCACCGTTAACTAGAGTTGTGTTATCTTTATTGATATCTGCTTTTTCACAAGTACCTAGCATTTCTAGAGTTGTGTTTTCTAAAGTAAATCCTCTTTCTTCAGATATTACAGTACCGCCAGTAAGAATAGCAATGTCTTCTAACATAGCTTTTCTTCTATCTCCAAAACCTGGTGCTTTAACAGCAGCAATTTTTAAAGAACCTCTTAATTTGTTTACTACTAATGTGGCAAGAGCTTCTCCATCTACATCTTCAGCAATAATAAGGAGAGGTTTACCAGTCTGAGCAACTGGTTCTAGAACTGGCATTAATTCTTTCATGGTAGAGATCTTCTTGTCGAATAACAAGATGTATGGATTCTCCAGTTCGGTAGTCATCTTTTCAGAATTAGTTACGAAGTATGGAGATAGATATCCACGATCGAACTGCATTCCTTCTACTACGTCCACGTAAGTCTCGGTACCTTTAGCTTCTTCTACGGTGATAACACCTTCTTTACCTACTTTTCCAAAAGCCTTAGCTATAAGATCACCTACTACCTCGTCATTATTTGCAGATATAGATGCTACTTGCTTAATCATCTCGCTAGAGTCACCTACCTTTTTAGCTTGCTTTTCAAGATCTTTTACAATAGATTCAACAGCTTTGTCGATACCGCGTTTTAAATCCATAGGATTTGCTCCAGCAGCTACATTTTTAAGACCTTCTTTTACGATAGCTTGTGCAAGTACAGTGGCAGTTGTAGTACCATCACCTGCTAGGTCATTAGTTCTAGAAGCAACTTCTTTTACCATTTGCGCACCCATGTTTTCCAGCTCGTTTTCTAGCTCGATTTCTTTGGCAACACTTACCCCATCTTTTGTTACTACAGGAGCACCAAATGATTTACCTATAATTACATTACGACCTTTAGGGCCTAATGTTACTTTTACTGCATTAGCAAGTGCATCAACTCCACGTTTGATTCCGTCTCTTGCTTCTATATCAAATTTTATGTCTTTAGCCATTTCTTTAATTTTTTAAAATTTACTGTTTTGAACAGTTGTTTTTTTAATCGTTAAAATTATTGATGTTGTTCTCGCTTTCGCGAAAGCGGATCATTTTATTAAACTATCGCTAGAATATCATCCTCTCGCATGATAAGGTAATCGCTACCGTCTAGTTTTAATTCTGTACCACTGTATTTACCATAAAGAACGGTATCACCCACTTTTACAGTCATGTCGTGATCTTTTTTTCCATTTCCTACAGCAACTACTTTACCTTGTTGAGGTTTTTCTTTTGCTGTATCAGGAATATATAAACCAGAAGCTGTTTTTTGCTCTGCAGCAGTTGGTTCTATAACTACTCTGTCTGATAAAGGTTGAATATTTAATGCCATTTTAAAAAATGTTTATTTGATTATTAATGATGTTGGGAGTTCCATAAATATGCCAATTTATTTTCACTGACAAAACTTCTGTAAACAAAAATATCCAGCCTTGTGGGCTGGATATTTTGTCAGTTTATGATGTAGTGATTTACTATTCACTGTCAGTATCTGTACCTTCAGTAGTGTTAGTAGCATCGCTAGGTATATTGTTAGTTGTGCTTTCTACAGCTGTAGGATCTGTTACCTGGATAGAGCTTACAGACTTACCTTGAATTAAAGATGTACTAGCAAGAAGTATAAGGACAAGAAGTGCAGTAGAAAGTATCCATGTACTTTTATCTAAAAAATCACCTGTTTTCTTTACACCACCTAATTGTTGTGTGCCGCCACCACCAAAGCTAGAAGATAAACCACCTCCTTTAGGGTTTTGTACCATGATAACTACTATTAGTAAAAATGCTACTAAAACGATGAGTGCTAAAAAAATATAAAATGTTGTCATTATGTGTTGTTACTTTGTAAATTCTTAATTTCTTGAATTTGGTCTGCAAATAAACCACTTTTTTCTGGATGTTGCAATACTAAAATCTCATAAGCCTTCAAGGCTTTGGAATAGTTTTTTTGTGCAAGGTAAACTTTAGCGAGAGTTTCAGTCATAAATTGACTCGGATCTTGATATTGGTTTGCTACATTAATCGAGGGACTGGGCGATTTACGAGGCTTTATCTTTGGTTTTTCTGCAAGAAATTGATCAATGCGAGCCATCTTTCTAGCGCGATCATCTTCTTCCTGAATTATTTCTGAAGATATTAAATTTTCATTTATTTCTTCTTCTTTTTTTGAAGTAACCTGCTTTTCATCTTCAATTTGCGTTGTTCTATCAATAGGTTGAAGACTGGTTAATTGCAACCACTGAGAGAAACTATAGGTTTCATTTTTGTTAAACTCTAATGGCTCATCTGCTATAGAGGTGCTTTTCTTTTTTTCAAAAAGATCTATATCTGTTACTTGCGTGAAATCAGTGCTGGCATTAAAGTCTTCTTCTATAGGTTTTTGAATAGCAAGTACTTCAGGAGTAGTTGATAATGTATTTTCAACATTTTCGTTTTCCTTTTCTTCTTCTCGAAGTTGCTTTATTTGTTCACTAACTTTATTCTGTATAAATGAATCTGACGTGATGAAATCAAATAATACAGATCTGTCTGTTGTGTGTGAGGCTGTCCTTTGTAATTCTTTATTATATAAAGGACTGCTTTCATTTTTTAGTCCTTTAAGATAAATGCTGCGAGCCGCCTGGAAATATGGGAACTCTATAAGTGTCTCTTGTAGCAAGGCTATATGATCTACAGTGACCTGGTCAGGTTGTGCAAGTACATTATTTATGTGATTTACATCTACCATTTAGCTAGTGTGTCGTTTACAATATCTTGTGTGATTTGCTCATAGATAACCTCTAGGGCTGTATCTAAAGCAGCGCCTTGTAATTGCACATTTGCGCTGTAGTCATAGAAAAAACTGTATTTCTTTTCAAAACTCTCTTCGTCTCTCTTAGTGTCTGTAAATCGTACATTTATCTCTATAGTTAATCGGTTTTGAGAGGCTGTACTATTTGCGGTAGCAGTCATAGGAGCGATGTAGTATCTAGTAATTTCTCCTTGATATATGTAATCGCCATTTTTAGTAACTAGATTTAAAGATGATTGATCTTGAATAAGTTCTTCTAATTTTATTTTAAAATCTCTTTCTATACCTGGTTCTACTAACGTTGCCTGATAACCGAAGTAATCTACTTGATAGGTCTTAATGTCTGCCGGTATGGTTACTCCACTTAAACTATAAAGCCCACAAGAACTTAAGCTTAAAAAAGCGAGTCCAATAATTAAAAAGCGTAGATTCTTAAAGATCATATTGTTTTATTTTACGGTATAGAGTGCGCTCTGAGATCCCTAGATCGTCTGCTGCGGCTTTTCTTTTACCTTTATGTCTGTCTAACGATTTTTTAATCAGTTCTATTTCCTTATCGGCTAGAGAAAGTGATTCTTCTTCTTCTATTTCTTGTGCAAAGTCATAACGGTCACTACTAGGTTGTACAGGTTCTACATAGTGATTATCTATGTTTGCTTTTTGAACAGGCGCTATGTGTTCTTCTTGTGTGTAGTCGTATGCGTTATCTATAACGTCTTCATAATCCTGCTCATTTTCTTTATGGTTCCCATAAATACGTTTAATTAAACCAGGATTCTCTTCTCTTACATCTTTTGCGTTACCATTTTCCATCAACTCATTGGTGAGTTTTTTGAGATCGTTCAAGTCATTTTTCATGTCAAATAAGACTTTGTACAAGATCTCACGCTCGTTTGCAAACTCACTATCGGTTTTTTTCTTCTCACCTATAACAGCAGGTAAGTTTTTACCAGCGTCTGGTAAGTAATTGTGTAAAGTTGCGGCGGTTATATTTCTTTCTTTTTCTAGAACACTTATTTGCTCTGCAATGTTGCGCAACTGTCTTATGTTACCACTCCATCTATAATTGGTGAGCATGGAGATAGCATTTTCATCGAGACGCAAAGTGGGCATCTTGTACTTCATTGCAAAGTCACTTGCAAATTTTCTGAAAAGCAAATGAATATCTCCCTTGCGTTCTCTTAATGGCGGTAAGTCTATTTCTACAGTGCTTAGTCTGTAGTAGAGGTCTTCTCTAAATTTTCCTTTTTCAATCGCATCATACATTCTTACGTTAGTGGCTGCAACTATGCGTACATCAGTTTTTTGTGTGGTAGAAGATCCTACTTTAAGAAACTCACCATTTTCTAATACACGTAATAAACGTACTTGTGTAGGTAGCGGTAATTCTCCTACTTCGTCCAGGAATATGGTTCCGCCGTCTGCTACCTCAAAATATCCAGATCTAGTAGAAGTGGCACCTGTAAAAGCACCTTTTTCATGACCAAATAATTCTGAGTCTATGGTTCCCTCTGGGATTGCACCACAGTTTACAGCGATATATTTTGCATGTTTCCTAAAAGATTGTGAGTGTATGATTTTGGGTATACTTTCTTTACCGACTCCACTCTCTCCAGTAACAAGTACAGAAATATCTGTAGGAGCGACCTGTAATGACTTTTCTATCGCTCTATTAAAGCCGGGATCATTACCTATTAATTCAAAACGCTGTTTTACTGATTGTACACTTTCCATATTATACGGTGTCGTAAGTTAATGGCCCTTTCATGTCGCTATACCCTATAGCTTTTCCTTTAAGAGTAGCGCTTGTACAGTCTGTAATTTCTACCATAACATATTCACCTACTTTGTAATCTTCTTTATCAAAAATAGCAACGTAGTTTTGGGTGTTTCTTCCAGCCCAGTGTCGATCAGATTTTTTAGATTCCTTTTCAATGAGGCATTCTACTGTTTTACCTACAAAGTATTGTGCTCTTTCATGACCAGTTCTTCTTTGTACGGCTATAATCTCACTAAGTCTCCTGCTTTTTACTTCTTCAGGTACATCGTCTTCTAGTTTACGAGCTGCCATTGTTCCTGGTCGCTCAGAATAAGAAAACATGAATCCATAATCATACTTTACATATTCCATAAGACTTAAAGTGTCTTGATGATCTTCTTCTGTTTCTGTTGGGAAACCAGTGATCATATCTTGAGAGACCGCACATTCTGGTATAATAGCGTGTACACGATCTATTAGATTCATGTATTCTTCACGAGTGTGTAGTCTGTTCATTTCTTTTAAGATACGATTGCTACCAGACTGTACAGGCAGGTGTATGTAATTACATATGTTTCTATGGGCTGCAATAGCATGTAAAACATCATCACTGATATCTTGTGGATTACTTGTAGAAAAACGTATTCTTAAGTCTGGATGTGCGTTTGCTACTTTGTGTAATAATTGAGCAAAATCTACCGCAGTAGCCTTTGCCATTTTACTAGCTTTCTTAAAATCTTTTTTAAGACCACCACCGTACCACAAGAAAGAATCTACATTCTGTCCTAATAAAGTGATTTCTTTAAAACCTTTATTCCATAAATCATTCACCTCTTCTAGAATAGAATGTGGGTCACGACTGCGTTCACGACCACGAGTAAATGGTACTACACAAAATGTACACATATTATCACAACCTCTGGTAATAGATACAAAAGCAGTTACTCCATTTGAGTTTAATCTTACCGGCGCGATGTCTCCATAGGTCTCTTCTTTAGATAGAAGTACATTTACAGCATCTCTTCCTTCATCTATTTCTGCAACGAGATTAGGTAGGTCTTTATAAGCATCAGGTCCTACGACCATATCTACTATTTTTTCTTCTTCAAGAAACTTAGATTTCAACCTTTCGGCCATGCAGCCTAGAACACCTACTTTCATGTTAGGGTTCTTACGTTCCTTAACACGGTTATATTTTTCTAATCTTTTACGTACAGTTTGTTCGGCTTTGTCTCTAATAGAACAGGTGTTAACTAATACTAAATCAGCCTCCTCCATGTTGTTAGTAGTGTTGAATCCTTCTTTTGCAAGAATAGAAGCAACTATCTCACTATCAGAAAAATTCATCTGACATCCGTAACTTTCTATATAGAGTTTGCGTGTGTTGGTGGCATTGTGTTCTAACACGACAGCAGTCCCTTGCTTATCTTCTTCAATAATCTTTTCCATCAATCGTCATCATTAATATAACGTTGCAAAGATATGTTTTATGACACAATGGCAGCATTAAGTTGGTTAATATTTTTTCAACCTAATTTAAGGCCTCCTTTCATAGAGGTAATAAACTATATAATAAGGACGGTTTTTGATGTGGTCTCGCTTTCGCGAAAGCGGAATTCTAAACGTCTTTTTACACAAAAAACATTTTTATAGAGTAAAATAATGGTAAGATACGGATATGTGCCTAAGGTTAAACGTCAAGAACTGAACGGTTTAAAATTTCAAGAGTCTTTTTAACTACTTGTTTAACAGATGTTTGTGGAGGTCATAAAAATAACTCATACCTTTGCATTTCAAAAATCATAGTTTAATGGCAAAGAATCTTGTTATTGTAGAGTCGCCGGCTAAGGCGAAAACGATAGAAAAATTTCTAGGTAAAGATTTTAAAGTGGCGTCCAGTTTTGGGCATATTGCAGACTTACCTTCTAAGGAATTAGGTGTAGATGTAGATAAGAATTTTGAGCCTAAATACATAGTGAGTAGTGACAAGAAGGATCTTGTTAGAAAACTCAAAAAAATGGCTGCCGATGCAGAAATGGTCTGGCTAGCAAGTGATGAGGATCGAGAAGGTGAGGCCATTGCCTGGCACCTGGCAGAACAACTGGATCTTAAAGCAGGAAATACTAAGCGTATCGTGTTTAATGCGATTACTAAAAGTGCTGTGCAAAACGCGATTGATAACCCACGTACTATAGATTATGACCTAGTTAATGCGCAACAAGCGCGTCGTATATTAGATCGTATAGTTGGGTATGAAATTTCACCTATTTTATGGCGTAAGGTAAAAGGTGGAGCGAGCGCAGGACGTGTACAGTCGGTAGCTGTGCGTTTAATCGTAGAACGTGAGGATGAAATACTGAACTTTAATTCTGATAATTTTTTCAGAGTCGATGCAGATTTTAATACGGAAGAAGGAGCGTTACTTAAAGCAAAGCTACCTAGCAATTTAAAGTCTCTTAAAGAGGCTCAAGATTTTCTTGAGGTAAATAAAGGGGCTAAATTTGAAGTAGCAGACCTTGTTAAAAAGCCGGCTAAAAAATCTCCAGCACCACCATTTACTACTTCTACTTTACAACAAGAAGCGTCACGTAAATTGTTTTTTAACGTAAGTCGCACTATGCAACTAGCACAGCGTCTTTATGAGGCTGGTTTAATTACTTATATGAGAACAGATTCTGTTAACTTAAGTAAGGAGGCAAAGCAAGGTGCTGAAGAGGAGATACATAAAGCTTATGGAAGTGAATTCCATAAGGAACGTAATTATAAAGGAAAGTCTAAAGGTGCTCAAGAGGCGCATGAGGCTATACGTCCTACTAATTTTGCTGTCCATAGTTCTGGAGCAGATCGCGACCAGATACGTCTGTATGAATTGATCTGGAAAAGAGCAATTGCAAGTCAGATGAGTGATGCAAAATTAGAACGAACTAATGTAACTATATCTGCAGATAAGCATGAGAAGAATTTTACTGCTAGTGGTGAGATTGTAAAGTTTGAAGGTTTCTTAAAAGTATATTTAGAAAGTACGGATGATGAAGATCTTGAGCAGCAGGGATTATTACCAGATCTTAAAATAGGGCAATCGTTACTAAATAAAAGAATTACAGCTACAGAGAGGTTTACTAGACCACCTTACAGGTATACTGAAGCATCTCTAGTTAAACAGTTAGAAGAATTAGGTATAGGACGTCCGTCTACATATGCGCCTACTATTACCACTATTCAAAATAGAAAATATATAGAAAAAGGACAGTCAGAAGGTCTAGAGCGTGATTATGTTCAACTTACTTTAAGTAAGGATAAGGTGGCAGAGAAAAAGCTTACTGAAAAGACTGGGTCTGATAAAAATAAAATGATTCCTACCGATGTTGGTAGAGTTGTGAACAGCTTTTTAGTAGAACACTTTGGTAGTATTTTAGATTATAATTTCACAGCAAATGTGGAAGAGTCTTTTGATAATATCGCCGAAGGTAAGGAAGAATGGACCGACATGATGGGGCATTTTTATAAGAGTTTTCATCCTACGGTACAAGATGTTGCTGAAAATGCAGAGCGTGAAGTGGGAGAACGTGTATTAGGAGTCCATCCAGAAAGTGGTAAGCCTATTAGTGTGCGTTTAGGAAGATTCGGTGCTATGGCGCAAATAGGTACAGTAGAAGACGAAGAGAAACCTGAGTTTGCTAGTTTGTTACCTACTCAACACCTGAATACGATTACTCTAGAAGAGGTAATGGAGTTGTTTAAATTGCCTAGAACTGTAGGTGAGTATAATGGTTATCCAGTAGAGGTGAATCAAGGGCGTTTTGGTCCCTATGTGAAATTTAATGAAAAGACCTTTGTAAGTCTAGAGAAGGATGATGACCCTATGACTCTTACATTTGAGCGTGCTGCAGAGTTGATTCAGATGAAAGAAAAAGCAGATGCTCCTATTTATAGTTATGACGAGCAGCCTGTGACTAAAGGTGTTGGTCGTTTTGGTCCGTATATTAAATGGGCAGGCATGTTTATTTCTGTAAACAAGAAATATGATTTTGATAATCTATCTAATGACGATATTGAAACCTTGATAAAGGACAAGATTCAGAAAGAGAAGGATAAGCTTATCGTAGACTGGGAAGAAGAGGGAATACGAATTGAGAAGGCTAGATGGGGTAGGCATAATGTTATTAAAGGGAAGATTAAGGTTGAGCTTTCTAAGGATATCGATCCGTTGAAAATAACATTAGAAAAAGCTCAAGAGCTTATCGCAAAAAAGGCTCCTAAGAAAAAAGCAGCGGCTAAAAAGAAGGCGCCTGCAAAAAAGAAAACCGTTGCTAAGAAAAAAACACCGGTTAAAAAGAAAACAACAAAGAAATAAGTAAATGGCTTTAGAGTTTCTAAAACCTCTCAACGATACCGTTGTTACACATGCCGAATTGCAACCTAGTCAGACTATAGCGAAAACTATAAGGTTGCATACTGTACAAGATGGCTTGCCTAGTTTAAAAGGTGTGCAGTTAGTTCTTATAGGCGTATTAGAAAATCGTAGAGATTCTAATGCACTTTTTCAAGTGGAAAGCCTGGACCATGTGCGTGAGAAATTATATGAACTATATCCTGGTAACTGGAGTAGTGCGCTAGCAGATCTTGGAGATGTTCACGCTGGAGATAGTGTTGAAGACACGTATTATGTAGTTCGACAAATTACGGAGTATTTCTTAAGAGAAGGTATTATTCCTATATTCTTAGGAGGTAGTCAGGATTTAATGTATCCTATATATCGTGCTTTTGACGAATTTCAACACATGATAAACGTGGTGAACGTAGATTGCAGATTTGATTTAGGTGATATTGAGCTACCTATTACTTCTCGCAGTTATGTAGGTAAAATGATTGCTTTAGAACCTTATAATTTATTTAATTATAGCAATCTAGGTTTTCAGACTTATTTTAACTCGCAAGATGAGATAGATCTTTTAGATAGGATGTATTTTGATGCAATACGATTGGGGCACTTGGATAATGATATTACGTTAGCTGAACCTGTTATTAGAGATGCAGATATTGTTGGGGTAGATATGAGTGTAGTGAGAGCTGGAGATCTTTCTTACAAAAAAGCAAACCCAAACGGACTTGATGGAAAGCAAGTATGCAGTTTGTCGAGATATGCAGGGATTAGTGATCGGCTTAAAGTGTTTGGAGTTTTTGAGATTAATAGTGAGAGAAATTCTGGAGCTCAACTTGCAGCAGAGATGATTTGGTACTTCATCGAAGGGTTCAATTATCGAAGTTTTGAGTATCCTGTCGATATCTCAAATGGATGTATGATCTATAAAGTACCTATTGATGATGAAATTCTTACCTTTTACAAATCTAATGATAGTGGACGCTGGTGGATTGAATTACCATTTATTTCAAATGTTAATAATAAACTAAAACAAAATACGTTATTACCATGCGATCGACGAGATTATGAGATGGCATGTGATCAAATTCTTCCTGATAGATGGTTGAAAGCGAGGCGTAAGAATGAAATATAGAGAAGGTATCTTTTCTTATATTAATTTATTGATAAAAAAAAGTTGTGGAATCGAAATCTTTTAGATAGGTTTACGGCCTTAATTCATAAAGAAAACTTAAAATACCCTTATGAAAAAGTTATTTGTCCTTTTAGCAGTAGTAGCACTGTTTGCAAGTTGTGGAAAAGGAGACCGAGGAATGGTTACAGGAGAGCGTGGAAAGAAATGGCATCCAGAAAAACCTTATGGTATGACGTTAGTGCCTGGTGGTGCATTTATTATGGGTAAATCCGATGATGATATTGCGGCAACTCGTAACGCGCCTACTAAGACCGTTACAGTTCCTTCCTATTATATGGATGAAACTGAAATTACTAATGCAGAATATCGTCAGTTCGTTTACTGGACGAGAGATTCTTTATTCAGAACTAATCTTGCGATTATGGCTGATGAGAATGGAGCTCTTCCTGGAGATGATGGAATCGGTGAGTTTGCATTTCTTGACTCTGAAGGAGTTGAAGGAGAGGAGTTAACGCCTTGGGAGCAATATGTTCAAGATAACTATGTAGGGTTAGGTCCTACAGGTTATGAAGGTCGTAAATTGAATCATGATATTGATTTAATTTGGGATACGGAAGATATGCCGGATGAATTCTATGCAGAAGTTTATGATAATATGATCATACCTTTTGAAGAAGCTTATAACGGAGAGCGTACTATTGATACAGAGAAAATTATCTTTACTTATACGAGTCTTGATGTGAATGCGGCGGCTAGAAACCGTGATGAGTCTAAGTCAAGAAAAGATTTTATCGAGCAGGTTCCTGTAAAAATCTATCCTGATACAACTGTATGGATTCGTGACTTTAACTATAGTTATAATGAGCCTATGCATAATGATTATTTCTATCATGAAGCATATAGTGATTATCCTGTAGTAGGTGTTAACTGGAATCAGGCTAAAGCTTTTTGTCAGTGGAGAACATTGTATCACAATGCTTATCGTAAGCAAAGAAATGTAGAGCGTGTAAATGAATACCGTCTTCCTACTGAGGCAGAATGGGAATATGCTGCTCGTGGTGGTTTAGAAGGAGCGACTTATCCTTGGGGTGGTCCTTATGCAAAGAATGATAGAGGTTGTTTCTTAGCTAACTTTAAACCTTTAAGAGGTGATTATGCTGCTGATCAAGCTTTGTATACTGTAGAGGCTGATGCATATGAGCCTAATGAGTATAATCTTTATAACATGGCAGGTAACGTTTCAGAATGGGTAAACTCTTCTTATGAAGCTGGTGCATATGAGCATATGTCTTCTATGAGTCCTGTGGTGAATGATGCGAGTAATAAGCGTAAAGGTGTACGTGGTGGATCTTGGAAAGATGTTTCTTATTTCCTTCAAGTTGGTACACGTGATTATGAATATCAAGATAGCGCAAGAAGTTATATAGGTTTCCGTACGGTACAATCGTACATGGGTACTGATGTTACTCTTAACGCTGCAACTAACTAGATTTTCAATCAAGTAAATAATAACTTAACTTAACTTAATTTAAAAAACTTAACACAATGGCACAGTCTAAAACAACAAAGAAAATATTTAACATGGCTTACGGTATCGGAGCCTCTGTAGTAATTGTTGGAGCATTATTTAAAATCCTTCACTGGGATTTCGGATACGGTTTTTCTGGAAACAACCTTCTTATGATCGGTTTGATCACTGAAGCAGTTATTTTCTTTATCTCTGCATTTGAACCAGTAGAAGATGAATTAGACTGGTCTCTAGTATACCCAGAATTAGCTGGTGGACAATTAGCTAATAAAAAAGCCGTTAAAAAAGAAGAGCCTAAAGATGCTCAAGGATTATTATCTCAAAAGTTAGATGCTATGCTTAAAGAAGCTAAGCTTGATGGTGAGTTGATGTCTAGTTTAGGTAACAGTATCCGTTCTTTTGAAGGTGCTGCTAAAGGAATTGCTCCAACTGCTGAAGCAATGTCTTCTACTAAAAAATATTCTGAAGAAATGGCTCTTGCTGCTGCTCAAATGGAATCTTTAAACAGCCTTTATAAAGTTCAAGTTGAAAGCTCTTCTCGTCAAGCGCAAGCTAATGAAGCTATTGCAGAAAATGCAACAAAACTTCAAGAGCAAATGGCAGGTCTTACTAATAACTTGTCTTCTCTTAACGGAGTTTATGGTAACATGTTAGGAGCTATGAAAGCTTAATTAGTTTATTATTAAAACTATTATTAAAATAACTAATTAGAATATTATGGCAGGAGGAAAACAGTCCCCAAGACAGAAGATGGTAAACCTGATGTATCTGGTTTTTATCTCAATGTTAGCATTAAACATGAGTAAAGAGGTGCTTAATGCATTCGGTTTACTTAATGTAAATATAGAAGAGAGTAATGTTGCTGCAACTGCAAAGAATAATGCAGCTATGGCAGGATTAGCAGAGCTAGCTGGTGAGCAACCTGAGAAGTATGCACCGCTTAAAGTTAAAGGTGAGCAAGTAGAAAAAATTTCTAACGATTATTATTCTTATCTAGAAGCTCTTAAAGGTGAAATGGAAGGTAGTGTTGAAGATGCAACTGACTATGCAACTATGGATAAAGGAGATTTTCTTGACGTAAAATTCCTTAAAGGAGGTGTTATTACTGAAGATGGTCAAGAGTTTTTATCTAAAATGGATACTTACCGTAAGGATATGCAAGCAATCGTTCCTGAGAATAAGGAAATTCAAACGGCATTAGGTGCTAAATTTACTCCTAGTGATGTAGAAAACGGTGAAGGTGTAACAATGTCTTATTTAGACTATAACTATAAAGGTTATCCTATCATTGCTTCTATTGCTAAGGTTACTTTATTACAAAGTCAAGTTAAAACAACACAAGCTGAAGTTCTTAGTTCTTTACTTGCTGGACAGATGAAGAAAGAAGTTAGTATGGATAATTATACTACTCTTATGGAATCTCCTAAATCAGCTTACTATAATGGCGAAACTTTTGATGGTCAAATCGTATTGGGTCGTAAAGACGCAACTTTAAAGCCTAAAAGAGTAGAGCTTAAATTAGACGGTAGAACACTTAGTGAAAATCAATATACTATCGAGTCTGGTAGGATTAGTCTTAAAGTTGGAGCAGGGTCTGCAGGTGATCATAAGATTACTGGTGCACTTTATTTTGACGAGGATGGTGAGGAAAAAGAAGTTGTTGTAGATCAATCTTTCGCAACTATTCCTAAACCTAATTCAGCAACTATTGCTGCAGATAAGATGAATGTTGTTTACCGTGGTGTGGCTAACCCAATGACTATCTCTTTTGCAGGTATTTCTGGAAATAGCGTTAATGCTTCTGCACCTGGTTTAACTAAGAAGAGCGGTAATAGTTATATGATGAGTCCTGGGGCAGGTAAAACTGTTAAGATTAATGTAACAGGAACTTTGCCTGATGGAGCTAAGGTTTCAGATTCAAAAGAATTCCGTATTAAGAATTTACCTCGTCCTACTGGTATGATAAGTAAGTCTTATGAAAATGTGAGTAAGACACGTTCTAACCTTGGTATTTCTACGGTTTCTGCTGAGTTTTTAGACTTTGATTTTGACTTAAAACCTCGTGTTACAGGTTTCTTATTTAAAGTTCCTGGACAGCCTTCTGTGCCTGTTTCTGGTACTAAGTTAAATTCATCTGCTAAGAATACTTTGAAGAAAGCACGTAAGGGAGATATTGTTCAGATTACTAAAATCAAGGCATCATTGCCTGGTGTTAATGTGAAGAGTGTTTCTGACATTGCTATCGAAATTACAGATTAATAAAAATTTAAATTCAAATTATGAATAAGATCATAGTTTTATTAGCAGCAGTTGTCCTTTCAGGAACGGCTTATGCACAAAACAATATCCTTAACGCTAAAAGTCCTGCTGAATTCGGTACTAAAACTGAATCTCAAATGGAAAATGATAACGATAAGCCATTACCATATGGTTTTGTAGGTGATCGTGATATCTTATGGCAACGTACGGTATGGGAATCTATTGATCTTGATGAGAGAGTTAATTTCCCATTATACTATCCTGTAGATACTAATTATGTCGGTAAGGAACGTCGTTCTTTATACCATGTTTTGACTAAGGCGGCAATGTCTGGTGAGATTACTCTTTTTGGTGATTCTTATTTCAATGAAGCTCGTGAATTTAAAGATATTGAGAGTACTTTAAAAAGTCAGATTATTACTAATGCTGGTATTGACGTTCTTAATGACGAAGGAGTTGTTGTTGATGAAGGTGTTAGGCCTTTAGATATAGATACTACTTATAATATTCCAGGTTTTGATGAATATATCGAGACTAAAGCTATAGGTGCTGATGATGTAAAGGAGTATAGAATCAGAGGTTTGTGGTATTTTGATACACGTCAAAGTGAATTAAGATATAGATTATTAGGTATTTGTCCAGTAACTCCAGATGTAAACTTCCCAGATGATCCAACAGGTGTTGAGTTGTTTTGGATCTATTATCCAGACGCAAGAGAGATGTTACATAATTCAAAAGCATTTAATACTTTGAATTCTGCTAGACCTATTTCTTTTGATCACATTTTAAATTCAAGAAGATTCAATGCTCTTATTTATAAGATGGATAACGTTCAAGGAGATAGAGAGATCGATCAGTATATTTCTGATAACTCTATGATGCAACTTCTAGAGTCTGATAGACTTAAGGAGATCGTTCGTAATTTTGAAATTGATATGTGGAACTATTAATAGTTCACGTATGATAATATTAATGCCTCGCAATAGCGAGGCATTTTTTTTGCTTTTAATTTTAAATGATATTTGTAACTTATATCATCTTTATTAAATATTATGAGTTTAAAAAAATCGGTAGATGTAGTAATTGTAGGTTCTGGAATTGCTGGTTGTACGCTTGCCTGGCAGTGGATTTTAAAAGGGGAATCTATTATTATGATTTCTGATGTAGAGAAAGGATCTTCAGCAGTTGCAGCAGGTGTTTATAATCCTACTATACTAAAAAGGTTTACTAGTGTGTGGAAGTCTAGGGAACAATTAGAGGTTCTTAATTCATTTTATCCTTTAGTGGAGCAAACGGTAGGCGTTTCTTTTCTGCATCCTATCAATATTCTTAGAAGATTTCACGACGATAAAGAAATTAAGACGTGGTTGAAAAAATCTCATAAGGAGGATTTGAAGGATTTCATGTATTCGGACATAATCGATCGTGATATTGATGGTATTGATGCTCCATTTAATTTTGGTCTTGTAAAAGAAACCGGTTGGTTGGATACTATTGGTTTTATGAATGCTAGTTTAGATTATTTCAAGAGTTTGTCTTCATTGATTTTGGAGTCCTTTGATTTTGATCAATTGTCTCATCACGAAGATTATATTTATTATAAAGAGATCAAGGCAAATAAAATCATTTTTGCTGAGGGTTTTAAAATGCGATCTAATCCTTATTTTAGTGATTTGCCTTTACAGGGTAATAAAGGTGAGGTGCTTACTATAAAAGTTCCTGGTTTAAAGTTGGATCATATTGTTAAATCATCTGTTTTCCTGATGCCTTATGTAGATGATTTGTTTTGGGTAGGCGCGACATATAGTAGAGAAGATCTTACAGATAATTCTACAGAAGTCGCAAAAGAGTTTTTAACCTCTAGGTTAGAACGTTTCCTGAGCTTGCCTTATGAAGTTATAGATCATAAACACGGTATAAGACCTACTACACTAGATAGGAGGCCGTTTATAGGATCACACAAAGATTATAAGAATTATTATGTGTTTAACGGTATGGGCAGTAGAGCAGTGTTAATTGCGCCTTGGGCTGCACAAAATTTATACGATAGTATGTATCATGATGCAGATATTAATGAAGAAATGAATGTGGATAGGTGTTATAAATAATTCACACAGTTCCATATATTAAAATTATAAAAGCCGCTTTAAAATATTTTAAAGCGGCTTTTGTAATATGTGTACTAGCTTAGTTTGCTATCTTTTTTTGTCTTTTGTTTTATCATAATCCATGAATATATTGATCCATATGTTTCTAGATACCCTTATAACCATGGGTAAGCTAATTATAGAAATTAATGTAATAGCTATGAATATATTCCATCGAGATAAGTCTAGTACGTAGTAACCCAGCACAAAAGTGGCAATAGCAATAGCTACACCTACTCCATAACTCACATACATCGATCCGTAGAAAAAGCTAGGTTCGATTTTATATTTAGTGTCACAATGACTACATCTCTCATTCATTTCCTGCGTTTTACTAGGATTATAGAGATTGTGACTAGTGTACATGGACTCATTTTGGCATACAGGGCATGTTCCTGTAAAAATGCTGTATAATTTAGTACCTTTTAGCATAAGAAAGCTTTAGTGTTAACGCGCAGTTGCGCATCTTTGCAAAGATACAAAACGACTATGCTCAACGTTCACGATTTACATGTAAGTTTCGGTGGAGAACCGTTATTTGAAGAAATTACTTTTAGGCTTAATCCGGGCAACCGTGTAGGTTTAATAGGTAAAAATGGTGCTGGAAAATCTACACTGTTAAAAGTTATTTCTGGTGATATCCCTTATGACCAGGGTAATATTGCTATCGAGAAGGACATCAGTATAGGTTTCCTTAAACAAGATATCGACTTTGTAAAAGGCCGTACGGTTTTAGAAGAGGCGTATACCGCTTTCGCGAAAGCGAGACAAATAGAAGCTCAAATAGAGATAATTAACGAGCAGCTAGCCACTAGAACCGATTATGAGTCTGACTCGTATTCTAAATTAATAGAAGATATAGGAGATCTTAATCATGAATATGAAATTATAGGTGGATATCAATACAAAGGAGAGACAGAAAAAATTCTTAAAGGTCTTGCTTTTAAACCAGAGCAATTTGACAAGCTCACAGATGAGCTTTCTGGTGGATGGCGCATGAGGATCGAACTCGCAAAACTATTATTAGAAAAGCATGACATTCTTCTATTAGATGAGCCTACTAACCACCTTGATATAGATTCTATTCTTTGGTTAGAATCATTTTTACAAACTTATCCAGGTGCAGTCGTTATAGTAAGTCACGATAAGATGTTTCTAGATAATGTAACTAATCGTACTATAGAGATAAGTCTAGGTCGTATTTATGATTATCCAAAACCTTATACTAAATTCTTAGCACTACGTGCAGAGATGCGCGAGCAGCAAGAAGCTACCTTTAAGAATCAACAAAAGGAAATAGAACGTACAGAAAAGTTAATTCAAAAATTTAAAGCCAAAGCCAGCAAAGCTACCATGGCGCAGTCGCTAGTTAAAAAACTAGACCGTATGGATGTGGTGGAAATAGAGCAGACAGATAATGCTGCGATGAATATAAATTTTGCTAAGTCCATACAGCCTGGTAAAATAGTTCTTGAGATCGATCAGGTGAGTAAATCATTTGGTGATAAAGATGTCTTAGATAACGTAAGTCTTACTCTAGAGCGTGGTAAGCGTGTCGCGTTTGTAGGCCAGAATGGAATGGGGAAATCTACCTTAGCAAAAATTATTGTGGGTGATGTAAAAGCTCAAGGTGATATTAATTTAGGACACAATGTTCAATTAGGATACTTTGCCCAAAATCAGGCAGAATATTTAGACGGAGAGAAAACCGTGTTAGATATCATGCTAGATGCTGCAACAGACAGTAATAGAGTAAAAGTGCGTGATATGTTAGGTTCCTTTCTTTTTAGAGGTGACGAGGCAGAGAAAAAAGTAAAAGTACTTAGTGGTGGAGAGCGCAATAGATTAGCATTATGTAAACTGTTGTTACAGCCATTTAATGTTCTAATTATGGATGAGCCTACTAACCACCTAGATATTCAGTCTAAGAATGTACTTAAGGCTGCCTTATTAAAATTTGATGGAACCTTAATTGTAGTATCTCACGATAGGGAATTCTTACAGGGTTTAACAGAGACGGTTTATGAATTCCGCGATCATAAATTAAACTTATACCTCGGTGATATAGATTATTATCTAGGTAAAAGAAAGGCCGAAGATATGAGGGCGATTGAAAAAGTAGATGTGGTTAAGGATGTTTCGCTTTCGCGAAAGCAAGAAACAGAAAAGAAACAACTCTCTTATGAAGATCAGAAAAAGCAAAAATCCCTTAATAATAGACTCTCTAAAGCCGAAGCTAAGATTAACGACCTAGAAAAAACCATTAAAAAGCTAGATGCAGAGCTTGCTGCAAACTATGATGAACTGGTTAAGAAAGAAGGTTTCTTTGATGGTTACCAAGCAAAAAAGAAAGAGTTAGAAGAGTGGATGACAAAGTGGGAAACCGTGTCTGAAGAATTAGATCAGTTTAACAGCTAGCTTTAAGGATAATTTAAGATTCGTGAATTTTTACTGAAGTAGATTTGGTGTCGCTGCAAAGCCTCACTAAATCAATACAATGCGTAAAGCTATTCTTACAATTCTTGCTGTTATAATTATCATTGGAGCTTATTTTGGTTCACAAATGATTGCTGATAGTAAAACAGCTCCTAAACCTATAGTAAAAAAGGACGTTAAAATCGTTGTTACAGACACGATCCAAAACACAACAGTACCCATTATAATTCCAGCAAATGGAATTTTACAAGCTAAAAAGCGTGTGGAATTATATGCAGAAGTAAGTGGTGTCTTTAATTCTACCGGTAAGTTGTTTAGAAAAGGTCAAGAATACGGCGCAGGTCAGACCATGATAAGCATGGATAACAGAGAATTTTATGCACAGGTACAAAGTGCTAGAAGTAATCTTAATAATCAAATTACTGCAATCATGCCCGATTTAAGACTGGATTATCCAGATTCTTTCGAGCAGTGGCAGTCTTATCTTTCTAACTGGAATAGTAACGCAAGTACTCCAGCTTTACCTACTGCTGTTAATGAGCAAGAAAAGTACTTTATTACAGGACGTAATATCTATACTACTTATTATAATATTAAAAATCTAGAAAGTCGTTTAAGTAAATATAGAATTACCGCTCCTTTTAAAGGTGTGCTTACTGAGGCTATGGTGACTGAAGGTACTCTAATAAGAAGTGGGCAGCAGCTAGGTGAGTTTATACAGACAGGATCTTATGAATTGCAAGTTGCTATAAGTGCAGATTTTGCTGACTTGTTAAAAGTAGGAGAAGAGGTAGAGCTCAAAAATATTTCTAGTTTAAAATCTTATAAAGGAAAGGTGACTCGTATTAATGGAAAAGTAGATCAAGCATCTCAAACTATTACTACAGTTATAGAAGTAAACAACGACAGCCTTAAAGAAGGTATGTACCTTACAGCAAATCTAGATGCACAACAAATTGAAGACGCGGTAGAGTTGGACCGTAGTTTAATACAAAATGAGAATCAATTATTTGCTGTTAAGGATGGTAAACTAGATTTGATAACCGTACAGCCTATTCATTACTCAGATAAAACAGTGGTGGTTAAAGGTATCAAAGATGGAACAGTTATAATATCTCAATCAGTGCCTGGAGCTTATCAAGGAATGATCGTGGAGACAGAAGAAACTGCAAGTAAGGCCAGTAATGATGAGTTAGATTCTAAAAAAGCAGCATGAGATCAATAATAGGTTATTTCATAAAGCATAGTGTTGCTGTAAATGTCGTTATAGTAGGGATGATAATTTTTGGGGTTTTTGGGATGGTTTCCCTTAAATCTTCTTTCTTCCCACTTACTGACTCAAAAATCATAAATATAAATGCGACTTACCCTGGAGCATCGCCTCAAGAGATAGAAGAAGGTGTTGTTCTTAAGATTGAGGATAATCTTAAAGGTATAGAGGGAATAGATAGGGTAACGTCTGCATCTCGAGAAAACTCTGGTAGCATTACTGTAGAGATACTTAAGGGGTATAATATAGACTTCATGTTGTTAGAGGTGAAAAATGCGGTAGATCGCGTTTCTTCTTTTCCTGTTGGTATGGAGCCATTAGTTGTTTCTAAAAGAGAAGAGTCTAGGCCTACTATATCTTTTGCCCTTAGTGGTGAAGACGTGCCGCTTAGAACCTTAAAACAACTAGCTAGAGAGATAGAAAATGATCTAAGGGGTATAGACGGTATTTCTCAAATAGCCATAGAAGGATATCCAGATGAAGAAATAGAGATCGCTGTAAATGAAAATACACTTAATGGATATGGTCTTAGTTTTCAGGATATTTCTGACGCTGTATCTAGTTCAAATATTCTCACCACAGGTGGTAATATTAAAACAGATACAGAAGAATACCTGATTAGAGCAAATAGTAGATCTTATTATGGTGATGAATTAAGTCATATCCCTGTAAAAACATTGTCCGACGGTACAAGTGTTCTTTTAAAAGATGTTGCTATAATCAGAGATCGATTTTCTGAAACACCTAATGCTACTTATTTTGATGATAAACTTGCTGTAAATATTACAGTAACAAGTACAAATGCCGAGGATTTAATAGATGCGGCAGATAATGTTAAAGAATATATAGAAAATTATAATCAACGATTTACTAACGTACATCTAGATATTGTTAGAGATCTCTCTGTAACTTTAAATCAGCGTACAGCACTATTGACAGAAAACGCTATCGTCGGTATGTTGTTAGTTTTGTTGTTTCTTTCTGTGTTCTTAAACACTAGATTAGCATTTTGGGTAGCCTTTGGTTTACCTATTGCATTTTTAGGAATGTTCATATTTGCAGGTCAGTTTGATGTTACCATAAATGTACTTTCCCTCTTTGGGATGATTATCGTAATAGGTATTCTAGTAGATGACGGTATTGTGATAGCCGAAAATATCTACCAACATTATGAAGATGGTAAGTCACCGGTACAAGCAGCTATCGATGGTACTATGGAGGTGATTCCACCTATTTTAAGTGCTATCATAACTACATTACTCGCGTTTTCTACATTTTTATTCTTAGAAGGTAGAATAGGAGATATTTTTGGAGAAGTCTCAGTCATTGTTATTTTAACTCTTATTGTGTCGCTAGTAGAAGCGCTGGTTATACTTCCTGCTCACTTAGCGCACTCTAAAGCTCTACAGCCTAAGTCGGATAAGCCTAAAAAAGGTATTGCAAAGGCATTTCAAAAAATGCGAGTGATTAATGAATATGGAGATAAAGCCATGAACTGGATGCGTGATAAACTGTATGCACCTGTTTTAAGGTTCTCATTATCTAACAAGCTCTTTGTTTTCTCACTTTTCTTTGCTGCTTTATTTTTAACAGTAGGGTCTATGAATGGAGGTGTTATTAAAAGAGCCTTCTTTCCACGTATATCAAGTGATCAAGTTACAGTGACACTAGCCATGCCTAACGGTACGTCAGAGTTTATAACAGACTCGATCATTAACTCGATAGAGGTAAAAGCGCTGCAGGTAAACAAAGAATTTACAGCAAAATATTTGCAAGACGAGATTTATGGTGATAGCATCCAGTTGTTTGAGAATATCATTAAATCACAAACATCGTCCTCATCAGCTAGTTTACGTATCAATCTATTGCCAGGAGAGAGTAGGCCAGATGATTTAGACGCCGCCATAGTGTCTAATTATTTGAGAGATCTTGTAGGGGTTGTTCCTAGTGCAGAAACTCTTACTTATGGTTCTGGTGGTAACTTTGGTGGTAGTCCTGTGGCAGTTTCTTTACTAAGTAATGATATTACAGAACTTAAAGCCGCCACAGCAGAGTTTAAAGAAATACTAGCGGCAAATCCTTTATTGAAAGATATAGAAGATAACGACCCTGCTGGTATAAAAGAAATCAATCTAGTATTGAAAGAGACAGCCTATTCACTAGGTCTAACCACTAGAACAGTAATGGCACAGGTGCGATCTGGTTTCTTTGGGACAGAGGCACAACGTTTTCAGCGTGGTCAGGATGAAATAAGAGTGTGGGTGCGTTATGATCGAGATAATCGTAATAGTATTAAAGACTTAGATGAATTTAGGGTGTTAACTCCTGCTGGTGACCGTGTGCCACTAAGAGATGTAGCATCTTACACGATAGAAAGAGGAGATGTTGTCATCAATCACCTAGAAGGTAGAAGAGAGGTTCTTATTAGTGCAGATCTTAAAGACCCTAGCCAGGATGCTACAGAGATATTAGAGAATATTAAGTCAGAGGTTATTCCTAGTCTACAAAACAAATATCCGACTATATCGCCTAATTATTTGAGTGGTCAGGCACGTGAGGCAGATAAATTTATATCGAGCCTTAATGTAGCAGGTCCGGTTATCTTGCTATTGATTTATTTTGTGATTGCATTCACCTTCCGTAGTTGGTTGCAACCTATCATGCTTATTGTTCTTATACCTTTTAGTTTTGTAGCTGTAGGGTGGGGGCACTGGATTCATGGTTTTCCGGTTAATATTTTATCATTGCTCGGTATTATCGCCTTGATAGGTATTATGGTAAATGATGGACTTGTGCTTATAGGTAAGTTTAATAGCTCCATAAAAGAAGGGTTGAGTTTTGATGATGCTCTTTTTGAGGCAGGAAAAAGCCGTTTCAGGGCAATTTTCTTAACCTCTATAACTACCATAGCTGGTCTAGCGCCACTATTATTAGAAAAGAGTAGGCAGGCACAGTTTTTAAAACCTATGGCTATTTCTATTTCTTATGGTATAGCAATGGCTACCGTGCTAACCTTGATTATGTTGCCACTATTTTTAAGTTTTGGTAATAGTGCAGAGGCTGCTATATATTGGTTACGTACTGGTAAAAAAGCTAAAAAAAGAGATTTGACAGGTGTCGCACCAGAGCAAAATGAACTAGATGATAATGAAAATGAATAAGCAATTATATAGTTTAGGTCTTGTTATGTGTTTCGCTTTCGCGAAAGCGTACTCACAACAATTCACAGAGACATTATTAAGTAGGGAGCAGGCTGTTGAGCTCATGCTAAAAAATAACTACGGAATTAAAATTGCAAAGAACACGACTGAAATTGCTGAAAATAATGCAGGTATCTTAAATTCAGGTTACCTACCTTCTTTACAAGGAACGGCTAGTGCTAGTTATGACGATACAGATTCTACTACAGACTTTGACGGTGCGCTAGATGCAAGTGGAGTGCCGCGCACAAACATTGAGATCAATGATGCAGAAACTAGACAGTACAATGCTGGTATCGCTTTAAATTATACTTTATTTGACGGATTAGGTAGGTTATATAATTACAAGCGTTTAAAAGAGCAATATAGTCTAAGCAAATTAGACGCTCGAGCGACTGTAGAGAATACGACTTTACAATTAATGAGTGTTTACCTAGAGATTTCAAGAATTACAGAAAACTTAAGGGTTTTTGAACAAACGTTGGAAATTTCTAAAAAACGAGAAGAGAGAGCACAGTACCAGTTTGAGTACGGCCAGGTAAATAAACTAGAGGTGCTCAATGCGAGGGTAGATATAAACACGGATAGTGTAAATGTTCTTAATACTAGACAACAGCTGCGTAATTCTAAACGCGATCTTAATTTGTTATTAAATAGAGATTTAACAAGTGATTTTAAGGTAGATACTACTATTATACTTCAAAATTTATTAAAAGTAGATAGTTATCTGGAAAAGGTAAGTGAAAATAACATACGTCTATTGCAGTCTGCATCTACTTTACAAATAAGTGATTATGATATAAAGACGAGTAAAGCACTGTTACTACCTAATATCGGTTTATCTGGTTCTTATGGATGGAATCAAACTGATAGTCCATCTAGTGCGTTTTTTCCTGCTACTACTAGAACAAGTGGTTCTTTGAGAGTAGGAGCAACTCTAACATGGGATGTTTTTGATGGTGGTAGAAGTATTACTGGACTGCGCAATGCAAAAATAGCTTTTAAGAATGAAGAGTTTTTTAAGAAGCAAGTAGAGCAAGAGGTAGGTCGGGATATAGCAAATGCCAAAGGCAATTATACCAATGCCCTTGCTATTTATAGAATGCAGCAGCAAAATGTGCTCACTAATAATAGTAATTTTGAAAGAACTGAAGAGCAATTTAAGTTGGGACAGGTGTCAAGTATCGAGTTTAGACAGGCACAGGTAAACTTGTTAAATGCAAAAACTATTGAGAATCTAGCAAAATATGATGCAAAACTAGCGGAGTATCAATTGCTACAACTAGCTGGTCAATTGCTTAATATCCCTTTATGATAGAACATTTTTTCATGTGTCCTCATTGCTGGCAAGAGATATCTATGTTATTAGATCCGGCTTATTCACAGGTTTATGTCGAGGATTGTGAAGTGTGTTGTAATCCTATTGAGTTAAAAGTAACTTTTTTTGATGGTGAAATGTCTGATTTTGAGGCTAGAGAGATTGGGCAGTAAAAGTTTTTTCAAAAAAGCTTGTGTAAGGTTTAAAGGCTGCGTATATTTGCAGCCCATTAGAACAGGAAGTTGTCAGAGTAATGATCTGAGGTTGTAAAACAAGTAACTGATCGTTTTTAAATCGCGAGGTAGAGCAGTAGGTAGCTCGTCGGGCTCATAACCCGAAGGTCGCTGGTTCGAGTCCAGTCCTCGCTACTAAGAAAAGAAAGCTCTTGAGAAATCAAGGGCTTTTTTTGGTTTTATATATTTAAGTGCGGCCCGCTTTTATGGGAAAACACTATTTTTATATTAGAATATTTTTCAAATGATTTCAAGAACAACTGTAGATGCTGTATTTGACGCTGCTCGTGTAGAGGAGGTGATCGGTGATTTTGTTCAATTAAAGAAATCTGGTTCTAATTTTAAAGGATTGAGTCCTTTTACCGAAGAACGATCGCCTAGTTTTATGGTTAGTCCGGTTAAGCAAATTTGGAAAGACTTTAGTTCTGGTAAGGGTGGTAATGCAGTTACTTTTATTATGGAACATGAGCATTTTACGTTTCCTGAAGCGATAAAATGGCTGGCAAAAAAGTATGGTATTGAAATCGAAGAAACACAACAAACTGATGAGCAGAAACAGGTTCAAAATGAGAAAGAGTCTATGTTTCTGGTTTCTAAGTATGCAGCAGATTGGTTTCATGGGCAGTTAAAAACTGATGAAGGTAAAGCGATAGGATATAGCTATTTTAAAGAGCGTGGCTTTACAGATGAAACGATAGATTATTTTCAGTTAGGTTATAATCCAGATCAATGGAGTGCTTTTACCGACGCAGCTATAAAAGCAGGTTATCAACTAGAGTTTTTAAATAAGACAGGTGTTTCAATTGTTAAGGAGGACAAGAAATTTGATCGATTCAAAGGTCGTGTTATGTTTCCTATACGTAGTCTTTCTGGGCGAGTTTTAGGTTTTGGAGGTAGAATTCTCAATAATGAGAAAAAAGCGGCTAAATATCTCAATTCTCCACAGAGTGAGATTTATGATAAATCAAATGTTCTTTACGGTATATATGAGGCAAAGCAGGCTATAGCAAAAGAAGATCTTTGTTATCTAGTTGAGGGTTATACTGATGTAATTCAATTGCATCAGGCAGGAGTTAAGAATGTGGTTTCTAGTTCTGGTACTGCGCTGACTAGTCAACAAATTAGATTAATACAGCGACTTACAAAGAATATTACTGTATTATATGATGGTGATGCGGCTGGTATGAGAGCGGCCATAAGAGGTACTGATCTTATATTAGAAACCGGAATGAATGTACGTGTTTGCACTTTTCCTGATGGTGAGGATCCAGACTCTTTTGCAAAATCTCATACGGAATCTGAAATAGTAGATTTTCTTACTAATAATGCTCGTGATTTTATTTCGTTTAAATCAAACCTTCTTAAAGAAGAAGCTGCTGGTGATCCCATTAAGAAAGCTGATATGATTAGGGATATAGTAAATAGTATAGCAAAAATACCTGATGATATATCTAGAGAGATATATGTTAGAGAAAGTGCTGCTATTCTAGATATAGGTGAAGATGTGTTGTTTTCTACCCTAGCACAAGTACGCAATTCTGGACTAATGGAGCAAAAAAAGAAGCAGGTCAAAGAAAAAGCGCAAGCGCCTATGACCAAAGTGGAGATTTCTCCAGAGAACTTAAATGTAGACCGTAGAGGATTGTTAGAACGCTCTATTATTGCTATCTTGTTATTATACGGAGGAAAAGATGAAGTTTTTGAAGATGAATATATTCAGGATGGTAGTGGTGTAGAAGTCGAATATGAAACAGTAAAAGGAGAGCAACGTGTTTATGAGAAAATATACATGGACCTACACTCTGATGAGATTAAGTTTGCTAATCCTGATTTTCAGGCGATATATACTAAAATAATTGATGTTCTACTATTAGAGCAAAAGCTGGACGTTCAATTGATACTATCTGCTTTTGAGGGGCAATATGCAAGTGTTATCGCAGATATTACCATGTCAGATGATAAGTATAGTCTTCATGATTGGGAGCGTAATCAGATTTTTCCTAAACACAAAGATCAGTCTGTGTCGGAATATACTAGTCAAGTTCTATTGCATTTTAGGCAGTTTCTTATTTATGATCTAGTGGAGAATATTAATAGGATTATAGCAAAAAACTCACCTGAAATTGATAATCAAGAGGCTTTAAGGCAAGTAATGGATTATAATTTGTTAAGGACTAAAATTGATTTAAAAAACAGAACGGTTATACCTTCTGATGGTTTAAGTAGGTTCTTGTTTAGCTAGTGATTTGTAATAAGCGTGACTGATGTATTAAGTCTGCTATATTATCAACGTTTAGTTTTTTAAGTAATCTAGTCTTATAAGTACTTACTGTTTTCTCATTGATAGATAGTTGTTGAGCTATTTCTTTATTACGCTTACCTCTAGATAATAAGTTTAAGACCTCTATCTCTCTAGTAGATAGTTTTTTGAATTTAAGAATATTACTAGTTTGCTTGTTGTTTAATTGATTTTTAATATCCTCAGAGAGGAATGTTTCTCCACTGGCAACAGTAAGTAATGATTTTCTTATTTCTTTTACAGAACGCGTTTTTGCTATGTAGCCATTTGCGCCTGCTTTTACTGAGCTTATAGCGTATATTTCTTCAGGATGACAGCTTACAACTAGAATTTTGATATTTGGAAAATGAGACCTTATTTCTCTAAGGGATCCCACACCGTTAGAATTGGGTAAATCGACTTCGAGAATTAGCACATCGGGATCGTGTTTTGTGATACCAGAAATAAGATCTTTACCGTCATCTATTTTGCCTACAAATTGAAAGTCTTTATAGTCTTTCATCATAGCTTTTAACCCTTTATTAAAGATGGGATGATGGTCTGCTAATAAAATGTCCATTTCTTATTAATTATTGTATCTACAAATATATACAGCTCATAGTAATTCTTACAAAATCAAGTGTGCGTATTGCCTTACATCACAGAGAATTAGGTGTTAAAAATTACCTAAAATTAGAGGGTATTTCGCACACAGGAATAGGGTTCATCTTGTGTTGATTCCTTCTGTTAAATGATAAATAAATGTTTAACACTTCTTGCTCTCTATCGCTTAAATCTTCAACATTATGACCTTTATCTATTTGATTCATAGCCCATTCTAGCTCGTCATAACTGGCTCCTATTTGGTCTTCGTCTGTTTTTTCAGCTCCATAAAGACCGTCACTAGGTGCTGCTTTCATAATGCTTTCAGGTACGTTTACCAGTTTACCGATGGCATAAACCTCACTTTTCATTAAATCTGCAATAGGACTAACGTCCACACCGCCGTCGCCATATTTAGTGTAAAAACCAACTCCAAAATCTTCTACTTTATTACCTGTTCCAGCAACTAATAAGCCATTTACACCTCCATGATAATAGAGTGTGGTCATTCTCAATCTTGCTCTAGTGTTTCCTAGAGTAAGTTCTACCTGTGGACTGCTGTCTATGCTAGGCATGTTTGATTTGAAAATATCAAAAACAGGTGTTAGGTCACTACGTACATCGCTAACATTGCTGAAACGATTTTTTAGTTGCTCTATGTGTTCTTGAGCTCTTGTCACATGATCTTCATGCTGGTGGATAGGCATTTCTACGCAAAGTAGATCTAGCCCGGTCATTGCGCATAAAGTAGAGGTAACGGCGCTATCTATACCGCCACTTACGCCTACCACATAACCTTTAACTCCGGCTTTCGTAGCATAATCTTTTAACCATTTTACTATATAATCAGTAACTTTATCAGTTTTCATAATCGTATTTTTGCAAGCCTAAAAATAAATAAAATAATAGCGAGTTATTGATGTATGAAGATTAAGTTATTTAAGTTTTTTGTTATTGTCGCTTTCGCGAAAGCGATAACCTCA
The DNA here is from genome assembly GCF_045063745.1 of Nonlabens sp. Asnod2-A12. Lineage (NCBI taxonomy): Bacteria > Pseudomonadati > Bacteroidota > Flavobacteriia > Flavobacteriales > Flavobacteriaceae > Nonlabens > Nonlabens sp. Asnod2-A12. The sequence goes on from NZ_JBEFOB010000003.1 coordinate 2,830,220, forward strand.
TGTACATCTAGTTCAAAAGTAGAAGAAGAGATTTCTAATATACCTCTAGATGTAGAGTTCGTGAAATTTCATGAGGAATTTGCAGATGCTCAAAAAGCAGATTTGTCTACGATGAAAGGAGAGTATCCACTGTTTTTTCCAGTAACAGTGCCTGATAGCGTGTGGATGGCAAAAATGGAAGGTAAAGATTCTATACATAATGTATTAGAAAAAGCCGTAGACGACGCTGATTTTAATTATGTAGAAATAGAAGAAGAGTTAGAAGATGTAATGCGCCACGTGGTGTATTATTTTCCAGATTTTGAACCTACTTCTGTTGTAACAGTCCTGTCAGATGTGAATTATAGACAGAAGGTGATACCTACTGCAAGTCAATTAATAGTTTCTATAGATACTTATTTAGGTAAGGATCATGAGTTGTATATAGGGATTAATAAGTATCAGAGGGAGAATTTAAATATAGAACAGCTACCGGCTGATGCTTCTCTAGCGTATGCGCGACTCTTTGTTGAGCCTAGTATGGAACGTAGTTTACTGGGTAATATGATTTATCACGGTAAGTTACATTATCTACAAGAATTATTTGCGCCTAACGCAACTGGTGATCAGTTGTTTAGTTATACTCCTGAGAAATATGCTTTTACTGTTGAGAATGAAGGTGAGATGTGGAGGTATTTTATAGATAACGAGTTATTATACGATACAGATTCAAAATTATTATCTCGTTTCATACTACCAGCACCTTTTTCTAAATTCTATCTAGAGGTAGACCAGCAGACGCCAGGTGGTGTAGGTCGCTATATAGGATACAGAATGGTGAAATCATTTATGGAGAATAACGAGGTGGATATAGAAACAATGATTCAATTAAAACCAGAAGAAATTTTTAAACGATCTAAATACAAACCATTACAATAATGTCAGATAATAAAAATAGATCTACTATTAAGATAGGGATCGAGCTAGATGAAAATAGAGTGCCAGAACACATAAGATGGAGTGCGCCAGATGGTGGTGTAGATGCTGCAGAGGCTAAGGCTATGATGGTTTCTATGTGGAATAGTGTAGAGAAGGAGTCTTTCCGTATAGATTTATGGACCAAAGATATGCCTGTGGATGAGATGAGAGTCTTTTTTCATCAGACACTTGTTTCTATGGCAGACACTTATCATCGTGCTACAAATGATGATAAAATGAGAGATACGATGATTGATTTTTGCGATTATTTTGCAGAAAAATTAAACCTTAAAGAGAGTAAGTAACTCTTTTAAATAAATGGAAGAACCATTATTTGATCACAATCTATTGATAGAAATGTCATGGTATAAAATGCCCTTCGGTGCTCACAAAGGTAAATTCCTTAGTGAGTTACCGGAGTCGTATTATGTCTGGTTTAGAAGGCAGGGGTTTCCTAAAGGTAAATTAGGTAACTATATGACAACTGTTTTTGATATGAAAGTAAATGGTATCGAGGGTATCTTACGTGAGATACGTAAAAATACGGTTAATGATAGACCAGTTTTTTAACGGTCTTATAAGCTATCGTTTATACCGCCTATGTATTCTAATAGTTCTTCTTTTCCTTGATTGTTTGAAGAGCTAGTGACAAAGTATGGGGGCATTTCTTCCCAAGATCCTTCAGTAAGGTACTTTTTGTAAGCCTCTACATTACGTTCTAAAGCATTAGGCTTTAATTTGTCAGCTTTGGTAAAAATGATACTAAAAGGAATACCACTCTCGCCTAGCCATTCCATGAATTCAACGTCTATAGGTTGTGGCTCATGTCTTACATCTACTAATACAAATCCTGAGATTAACTGCTTGCGCTGTTCAAAATATTTAGTGATAAATTTTTGAAACTTTGCTTTGCTAGTCTTAGAAACTCTCGCATATCCATAACCAGGTAAATCGACTAGGTGCCAAGATTTATTGATTAGAAAATGGTTGATTAATTGCGTTTTTCCAGGTCTGCCAGATGTTTTTGCTAGGCTCTTCTTGTTTGTAAGCATGTTGATTAAAGAAGATTTTCCTACATTAGATCTACCTATAAATGCATATTCTGGAATTCCAGAGTTAGGACATCTTTTTACGTCTTGGTTAGATATAACAAATTCTGCGCTAGTAATTTTCATATGGCAAAGGTAATGATTAGTCGGCTAGATTTATGATCAGACAGTGTATAGTAACTGTTTGATTCACGATGACTATGGATTAATAATGGAAAAATATTTCTTTATAATAAATTTCTTTTTTCTAGCCAGCTATTAAGAATTTCATTGAACTCATCAGGATGTTCCATCATGGCTGCATGCCCACATTTATCTATCCAGTACAGGTCGCTGTCTGCAAGTTTTTCATGAAACTCGTCTGCAACTGCAGGTGGGGTCACGCTATCTTGTTTACCCCATATGATACAAACTGGAGTTGTCATATTAGGTAAATCCTTAGACATGTTATGTCTAATAGCACTTTTTGCTATGGCTAGTGTTTTAAGCAGTTTATTGCGATCGTTAACCGTAGCAAATACTTCGTCTACTATTTCTTTAGTAGCGACAGCAGGATCATAAAATACGTCTTGACTTTTTTCTTTGATGTAGTCGTAATTTCCTTTTTTAGGATAACTCTCACCCATCGCGCTTTCATAAAGGCCAGAACTACCAGTGATTATAAGAGCTTTAATTTTTTCAGGAAATAACTTTGTAGTAACTAGTCCGATATGGCCTCCTAGAGAATTGCCTAGTAAAATAACCTCTTTCCAGCCCATATGGTCGATAAAGGCGTTGATGTGCTTTGCAAATGTACCGACGCTAGTTTTAATAAGTGGCGTGGTGTACAGCGGTAAAGTAGGCACAACTACTTGATAACCTTTTGAGGGGAAATAATCGATCACACCCTGGAAATTACTCAATCCACCCATTAAACCATGAAGTATGATTATAGGTGTTCCTTCTCCTGTAATGTAATATTCAAATTTACCGTCTTTGATTAAGTCGTGCGTCATAGGGTAATTCTAAGTGGCAAATATAGTTGTTTTGAATGTAGCAAGATGCCTCAATTTCTTTAGTTTTTAAAGAGAAAATTCAGTTTTTATTTAAAATATTAAATGTTGCTGTCTCGCTTTCGCGAAAGTGGAATTAACATCCTTTTTGAATATTAAGTACCGATTCTTAAATTGTTAATAACTAGGGTAGTTATTCAGAATAAGGCTCACTTATCAACAATGTGGTAAAATGTGGTAAAAAGTGGTATTTAATTTCTTATTTTTGATTTAATAGCGCTAAACAGCTATTTCTAGTGAACAATTTTATAGGTACATACGAGTGTAAAACTGACGCCAAAGGGCGATTTATGATGCCAGCTGCTTTAAAAAAGCAACTGACACCGGTCGTTCAGGATGGTTTTGTGATTAAACGAGCTGTTTTTCAGCCTTGTTTAGAGCTCTATCCTATGAGTCAGTGGAATAAAATGATGGAAAAATTGAACGGTTTAAATCGTTTCAATAGAAAGCATAATGATTTTATACGTCGTTTTACAGCAGGAGTTAAAACTGTTGAGGTAGATGCAAATGGACGATTACTTATACCTAAGGATCTTATAACCTTTGCTGGAATTACAAAAGAAGTAACCGTGTCGAGTGCGGTGAATATATTAGAAATCTGGGATAAGCAAAAGTATGAAGCGGCTATAGATGACTCGCTAGATGACTTTGCTGATCTCGCTGAAGAAGTAATGGGAAATGACACAATCGACCTCTTATCATAATCCGGTTCTTTTAAAAGAAACCGTAGATGGATTAAATATTAATCCGTCAGGAACGTATGTGGACGTCACCTTTGGTGGTGGTGGTCACTCCCGTGAGATTCTCTCACGTTTAGGTCCGGATGGAAGACTGTTTGCATTTGATCAAGATACAGATGCGCTGGCAAATGCCATTGATGACGATCGTTTTATGTTGATCAATCAAAATTTTGGTTACATGAAAAGGTTTTTAAGGCTTTATGGAGCTAAAGAGGTGGATGGTATTCTTGCTGACTTGGGTGTTAGTTCTCATCAATTTGACGAGGCTGCGCGTGGTTTTTCTACTCGATTTGACGCTAGACTTGATATGCGTATGAATCAAGAACAAGAGTTAGACGCTGTAGTCGTAGTTAATGAGTATGATGAAGAAGATCTCGTAAGGATTTTTAAGGCTTATGGAGAGTTGCGTATTGCGCATAAACTAGCTAGAAGAATAGTAAGTGCTAGAGAAGAGGCTGAGATATTAACCGTCGCAGACCTTAAAGAGATTTGTTCACCACTTGTGCCGGAGAGAATTGAGCATAAGTTAATGGCTCAAGTGTTTCAGGCTATACGTATAGAAGTGAATAAGGAAATGGAGGTGCTGTATGATTTTTTAAGACAGTCAGAAGAGGTGCTTAAAGTGGGTGGTAGATTGAGTGTTATTTCTTATCACTCTTTAGAAGATAGGCCTGTAAAAAGGTTTATGCGCAATGGTCTTTTTGAAGGAGAACCAGAGAAGGATGTTTTCGGTAGATCTAGTGTTCCTTTTAAAAGGATAGGTAAAATGATTATCCCTTCTAAAGAAGAGATAAAAATGAATAATAGGGCAAGAAGTGCCAAGTTGCGTATAGCAGAAAAAATAGAGAGAGAATAAATGGCTACCAAAGTATATGACATATTAAAGGGTAGTTTCTTAACTAATGACGACGCTTTTAAAAACTGGCGTTTCATATTATTTGCTGCGGTACTTGCAATTGCTATGATTTTTACTGGTCATAGTTATGAGAGAAAAGTGCATAAGCTAGCTGCTGTTAATGAACAAGTGACAGAGCTGCATAGCGAGTATACAGATTTAGAAAGAAGATTAATGTTTATGCAAATGGAGTCTACCATTGCAAGAAAAATAGGGAATAAAGGGATTGCTCCGGCTAAGAGTCCGCCGCAGAAAATAGTAATTGTAAAAAGCAAAGATGGCAACAACTAATAAAAATATATTGAACAAGATGTACTTGGTGAGTGCACTGTTTGTTGTTGTTGCATTATTGGTAGTGGTTCAAATTATCAATATTCAATTTATTGAAGGAGATGATTACCGTGCCAAAGCAGAGCAACGCGTTTTTAGAAACGACACTATTCCTTCTACTAGAGGTAATTTATATGATGCAAATGGACAGTTGCTAGCAACTTCTATAAGTAAGTACGATATACGATTTGATGCTTTAGCGCCATCTAGTAAAGATTTTAATGAGAATATAGCTGCTCTTGCTGAGGAGTTGGGAAAGAAATTTGACAAATCTAAAAGTTATTATTTACAGAAATTAAGAAAAGCGCATAGTAACAAAAATCGTTACATGCTTATCGCAAAAAATCTCAATTATGGAGATTATAAAGAAATAAGGGAGTTTCCTCTTTTTGAAAAAGGGCCTTACCGTGGTGGTTTAATAGTAGAGAAAAGAATAGTGCGCGAGCATCCGTTAGGTAAAATGGCAGAGCGTATCGTGGGTTATGATCGCAGAGGAAGTGCTCCTGTAGGATTAGAAGGTGCTTTTGCTCCTTATTTGAGAGGTAGTGATGGTGTTAAATTAGAGCAGAAAATAGGTAAAAATCAATGGAAACCTATTAATAGCGAGAATGAATTAGATCCTAATGATGGTTTTGACGTATACACGACCATAGATGTGAATATGCAGGATGTTGCGCATCATGCATTACTAAAACAATTAGAATATTTTGAAGCAGATCATGGTACTGCGGTAGTAATGGAGGTTGCAACAGGTGAGATTAAGGCGTTATCTAATCTAGGTAGAGGAGATAACGGTAAGTATTTTGAAAAGAGAAATTATGCTGTATGGGAATCTCATGAACCTGGTTCTACATTTAAATTGATGAGTGTTATAGCTGCGCTAGAAGATAAAGTAGTAGATACCAGTACTGTGTTTGATACAAAAGGTGGTAAGATTTCTTATTACGGCCGTAATGTACGCGATTCTAAATATGGTGGTTATGGTAAAATAAGCGTGGCTAAAGCCTTTGAGGTTTCTTCAAATACAGCACTTGTGCAAATGATACAGAATAATTATAAATCTAATCCAGAAGATTATGTGGATAGATTATATAGTATGAATCTTAACGAGAAGTTGAGCCTGCCTATTAAAGGAGAAGGTGTTCCTATGATACCTCACCCAGATGATAAGAACTGGAGTGGATTATCGTTGCCGTGGATGGGGTTTGGTTATGGGGTACAATTAACGCCTTTGCAAACTCTTACATTTTATAATGCTGTTGCAAATAATGGTGTAATGGTAAAGCCTAGATTAATTAGAGAAGTGAAGTCAAAGGAAAAGGTCATTGAAAAATTTGATCGAGAGATAATAAATCCTGCGATTTGTTCTCAGAATACAATTGATAAGGTAAAAGTAATGATGGAGAATGTGGTGAAAAGAGGGACTGCAGATAACCTGTATAGTGAAAACTTTTCTATGGCTGGTAAAACAGGGACATGTCAGACAGAATACTGGAAGTCTTCAGGTAATTATATAGCTTCTTTTGCAGGGTATTTTCCGGCAGATAAGCCTAAATATAGCTGCATAGTGGTGATAACAAAACCTAGTGTTAGAAAAGGGTATTACGGTAATATAGTTGCGGGACCTGTTTTTAAAACAATTGCGCAAAAAATATATGCTAACAATCCTTTAATAGATCAGCTAGAGTTGCAACAGGCTATACCAACACAAATGGTTGTTTCAACAGATTCTTATTTAAGTAAAGCTCATGCCCAAAATGAAGTTTCTTCCATGAAGATTCCTAATTTGATAGGTATGGAAGCGATGGATGCCATTGCAATAGTAGAAAATTTAGGAGCTAATGTTATTTTAAAAGGTTCTGGAAAAGTAAAATCACAAAGTCTAAAAGCAGGTACTAAAATATCTCCATCAGATAAAGTAACTCTAACATTGATATGATGATTCTAAAAGACATATTATATAAAGTCGGTCTAGATATAGTTATTGGCTCAACAGATGTTCAGATCAATGATATACATTTTGATTCTAGAGCTGTAAAAGAGAATGATCTTTTTGTGGCTATTAAAGGAACAGCTGTAGATGGTCATGATTACATTGAAAAAGCAGTATCACAAGGGGCTAAAGCTGTCGTTCTTGAGGTAATGCCAGATTATCAAGATGAAAATGTGACTTATATAAAAGTTGAGAACGCACATAAAGCGCTGGCTTTAATGGCTGCTAACTTTTATGAAAACCCATCTAGACAACTAAAGTTGGTAGGAGTTACTGGAACAAATGGTAAAACGACTACAACATCTTTATTATACCAGCTTTTTAAAAAGTCAGGCTTTAAGACAGGTTTAATTTCAACCGTAGAGATTTTAATTGATGAGAAAGTAGTTGCGACAAAGCATACAACTCCAGATCCTATGACTATTAATAAACATCTTGCAGCTATGGTTGCGATAGGTGTAGATTATTGTTTTATGGAGGTAAGTAGTCATGGAATAGCGCAAGAAAGAGTGACAGGCCTTGAGTTTGCAGGAGGAGTGTTTACTAACCTTACTCATGATCATTTAGATTACCACAGGACTTTTGCAGAATATCGAGATGTGAAGAAAAGATTCTTTGATCAGTTGCCTAAAGATGCATTTGCATTAACAAATCTAGACGATAAGAATGGAGCTGTGATGCTGCAAAATACAAAGGCTAAAAAGCTGGGGTATGCATTAAAGACATTTACAGACTATCGCGCTCAGATTATAGAAAATCAGTTCGGTGGTTTGTTGTTAAAGATCAATGAGCATGAAGTGTGGTCTAAAATGGTAGGTGAATTTAATGCCTATAATGTTTTGGCTATTTATGCTTGTGCTATAGAATTAGGACTAGAAGAGATAGAGGTGTTAGAAGTGATCTCCCAGTTAGAAGGTGTGTCAGGTAGGTTTCAATATTTTACTACGGTAGAGAATAGAATTACTGCCATTGTAGATTATGCCCATACACCAGACGCTCTCAAGAATGTATTAGAAACTATTAATTCTATACGTACTAGAAATGAGAATGTAATAACAGTAGTAGGTTGTGGTGGCGATCGTGATACATCAAAAAGGCCTAAAATGGCTCACATAGCTGCTGCTTTAAGTGACCAAGTTATTTTCACAAGTGATAATCCGCGTACAGAAGATCCACAATTGATTCTTGATGATATGGAAGCAGGAGTAGAGCCACAGGATTATAAAAAGACTATAACTATTCTAGATAGAAGTCAGGCTATTAAAGCGGCAGCAAAAATGGCAGATAAAAATGACATTATTCTAATAGCAGGAAAAGGTCACGAAACATACCAAGAGATAAATGGTGTACGATCTGATTTTGATGATCGTAAAATAATAGCCGATATCCTTAATAAACTCAACAAGTAAAAAATGTTATACTATTTATTTAAATATTTTGAAGAAGAATTTAATATGCCTGGTGCATCACTCTTTGGTTTTATAACCTTTAGAGCCGCTATAGCATTTGTTCTTTCTTTAGCATTTTCTACCATTTATGGTAAGCGTATTATTACATTTTTACAAAGACAACAAGTGGGCGAGACTGTTCGTGATCTTGGACTAGAAGGTCAGGCGCAAAAGGCTGGTACGCCTACCATGGGTGGTATTATAATTATACTAGCGACTTTAATACCGGTATTTCTATTATGTCAACTAGATAACATTTATGTGGTTATGCTTATCATCACTACAGTATGGATGGGGCTAATAGGTTTTACAGACGATTATATTAAAATCTTTAAAAAAGATAAGGGTGGTCTTAAAGGTATATTTAAAGTAATAGGTCAGGTAGGTTTAGGTGCTATTATAGGTTCTATTATGTTTTTTCATGATGGGGTTACTATAAAAGAAGAAAAAGTAAACCCAAAGAACTCACAGGAATTAATTACTCAAAACTCACCTATCGAGTTTGAAGCTGCAAAAAAGTCTACAAAAACGACTATTCCTTTTGTAAGAGATAATGAGTTTGATTATGCGAGCCTAATTGATTGGATAGATCCTAGCCTTGCTAACTGGGCTTGGTTAGTTTTTATACCTATAGTAATCATAATAGTGACAGCAGTTTCTAACGGTGCAAATCTTACAGACGGTATAGATGGGCTTGCTGCAGGAACCAGTGCTATAGTTGTGATAACCCTGGCATTGTTTGCATGGATTTCAGGAAATATCGTTTTTTCAGATTATCTCAATGTTATGTATATACCTAACTCTGGTGAGATGGTAGTTTTTATTACCGCATTTGCTGGTGCTTTAGTTGGTTTTTTATGGTACAATACTTTCCCTGCGCAAGTATTTATGGGAGATACTGGTAGTTTAACTATAGGTGGAATCATTGCAGTACTGGCTATTGCTACTAGAAAAGAATTATTAATACCTATTCTTTGTGGGGTTTTCTTAATGGAAAATCTTTCTGTTATGATGCAAGTAAGTTGGTTTAAGTATACTAAAAAGAGACATGGAGAGGGCCGCCGTATATTCTTGATGTCACCTTTACACCATCATTATCAAAAACGTGGTATTCATGAAAGTAAAATAGTCGTGAGATTTTGGATCGTTGGTATTTTGCTAGCTATCATAAGTGTGGTAACCCTTAAAATGCGATAATGAATCAATCGCAAAAACATATCGATAGAAAACGCCTGGTTATTCTAGGTGGTGGAATCAGTGGCATGGGAGCGGCAATATTAGGAGCTCAAAAAGGCTACGATGTTTTTTTAAGTGATGGAGGTGATTTAGGTTCCGCTTTCGCGAAAGCGTTACAAAAACATTCTATTACCTATGAATCTGGAGGGCATTCTATGGAAAAGATTCTTGATGCATCTCTAGTGGTAAAAAGTCCTGGGATACCAGATACCGCCGCAATGATTTTAAAGATTAAATCTGAAGGAATTGAGGTGATTTCTGAAATAGAATTTGCGTCTAGGTTTACTGAAGAAAATATTATTGCTGTGACAGGAGCAAATGGTAAGACTACCGTTACCAGTCTTATAGATCATATTTTAAATGTGGCGGAGTTAGATCATACTACCGGTGGGAATATCGGTAAGAGTTTTGCTCAGCAAGTATTTGAAGGTGAATCAAAGAATAGATTACTAGAAGTGAGTAGTTTTCAATTAGATGGGATAACCAGTTTTAAACCTCACATCGCGATTATTTTAAATATCACTCCAGATCATCTGGATAGGTATGATTACAAGTTTGAAAACTATGTCGCTAGTAAAATGCGTATTACGATGAATCAAGATGAGAACGATTACCTCATTTACAATATCGATGATATAGCAATTACAGACGCTATAGAAAAATTAGATATTAAAGCACAACTCATTCCTTTTTCAATGGAAAGAGAATTAAAAACAGGAGCGTGTTTGCTCGATAACAACATACATATTAACACCCATAACTCAGTATTTACTATGCCTACAGAAAAATTATCAATTAAAGGGAAGCACAACACTGCAAATGCAATGGCAGCTTCTACTGCGTCAAAACTTTTACAGATAAGAAAAGAGACTATTAGACAAAGTCTTACTTCATTTGAAGGAGTGGAGCACCGCCTGGAAAATGTGTTGAAAATCAATAAGGTTCAATACATCAATGATTCTAAGGCTACTAATGTAAATGCTACTTATTATGCGCTAGATACTATGGAGCAACCTACGGTATGGATAGTAGGAGGTGTTGATAAAGGAAACAATTATTCAGAACTTTATAGTCTGGTAAATCGTAATGTAAAAGCAATCGTATGTCTAGGAGAAGATAACTCTAAGATAGTAGAGGCTTTTGGCAATTGTGTAGAGCAAATGGTAGAGACTAGTAGTATGGAAGACGCAGTTAGAGTAGCTTATAAATTAGCTCAGGCTGGTGATAACGTATTATTGAGTCCTGCTTGTGCAAGTTTTGATCTTTTCAAAAACTATGAAGATCGTGGACGTCAGTTTAAAAATGCAGTAAGAGGATTATAAATTGAGGATTAAAAACTACATATCTGGAGATACCTTTTTGTGGGCGCTAGTAATCATATTGCTGGTGTTTTCTTTCCTGCCTGTATATAGCGCAAGTGCAAATCTTGCCTACATAGGTAAGGGAACAGGTAATACTACCAAATTTTTGGTAAAGCATTTTGGTCATGTAGTTATAGGTTTGGGGCTTTTGTACTCTGTACATAAAATCCCTTATAGATATTTTAGAGGATTGAGTGTATTGCTACTTCCGGTGGTGATAATTTTACTAGGTTACACTGCTATGCAAGGCACCGTTATGGGTGGTGCCAGTGCAAGTAGATGGATGACAGTTCCTGTTATAGGGATGAAATTTCAGACCAGTACGTTTGCCTTTGTAGTACTTATGGCATATGTGGCAAAATATCTAGCCTCAATTAAAGATAAAGTAGTAACGTTTAAAGAATCTATACTACCATTATGGATTCCTGTAGGGATTATTTTGATGCTTATCGTTCCTTTTAACCTGTCTACTGCTGTACTCATTTTTGCGATGATTTTATTGATTTGTTTTGTAGGTGGGTATCCTTTAAAGTATTTACTAGCGATGTTAGGTGTAGGGTTTGTAGCGCTTACTTTATTCGTTTTAACTGCTAAAGCTTTTCCTGGTGTATTCCCTAATCGTGTAGATACTTGGGTGTCGCGTATTGCTACATTCGGTGGTGAGGGAGATTCAGATTCTACATATCAAGTAGAGCGAGCAAAAACAGCTATCGCAAATGGTTATATAGTAGGAGTAGGTCCAGGTAAAAGTGTTACAAAGCATGTGTTACCGCAGTCTGCTAGTGATTTTATATTTGCTATTATCTTGGAAGAATTTGGAATTATAGGTGGTTTAATTATTCTGTCTTTGTACCTATTCTTCTTGTTTAGGCTTATAATAATATCAACAAAGGCTGCTTCTGTTTTTGGGCAGTTGCTGGTTATAGGTGTAGGATTCCCTATTGTTTTTCAGGCACTGACTAATATGGCTGTGGCGGTAAATTTAATACCGGTTACAGGACAGACGCTACCATTAATAAGTAGCGGTGGTACTTCTATTTTGATGACTTGTATGGCAGTTGGGATAGTGTTAAGTGTAAGCGCGCAAAGAGAAGAGGTGAAAGCCCGAGAGAAAATAAAAGAAGATGAAATGAACCCTTTAGACGTACTTAGTGAAGCCATTTAAAATAATCATATCAGGAGGAGGAACAGGTGGTCACATCTATCCAGCTATTTCTATTGCAAATGAATGCAGGAGAAGGTGGGCAGACTGTGAGATACTTTTTGTAGGAGCAAGCGATCGTATGGAGATGGAAAAAGTCCCTGCAGCTGGTTATGACATTAAAGGATTGTGGATAAGTGGTATTCAAAGAAGCTTGTCTCTCAAGAATCTTGCTTTTCCGTTTAAAGTAATAAAGAGTTTATATGATGCTGGTAAGATTATTAAATCTTTTCAACCAGATATTGCTATAGGTACTGGAGGATTTGCTAGCGGTCCTTTACTTTTCATGGCAAATAAAAAAGGGATCCCTACATTGATACAAGAGCAAAATTCTTATCCTGGAATTACTAATAAATTGCTGAGTAAGAAAGTAAATAAAATATGTGTCGCGAGTACAGGTCTGGAGCGATTTTTTCCAAAGGAAAAGATAGTTTTAACTGGTAACCCTGTACGTCAGGACTTACTTAACGTTGACTCTTTAAGAGCAGAAGCTTTATCGCATTATAATCTAGACGCAAGTAAAAAAACATTACTTGTTCTGGGTGGTAGTCTAGGAGCAAGAAGAGTAAATCAATTAATAGATAGTAATCTAGAGTTGTTTACAAAAGAAAATGTTCAAGTAATCTGGCAATGTGGTAAGTTTTATTATCAAGAATATAAAGAAAAGGCACAACCAGGAATTCAGGTACATGCATTTTTAAACAGAATGGACCAGGCATATGCCGCTGCAGATTTTATTATCTCGAGAGCAGGTGCTGGCTCTATTTCAGAATTATGTATAGTAGGTAAACCGGTAGTTTTTATTCCTTCACCTCACGTTGCTGAAGATCACCAAACCAAAAATGCACAAGCAATCACTGCTCAGGATGCTGCCTTAATGATTAAAGAAGTAGATCTAGATCAAAACTTTAAAACCTTATGGACCGGTTTATTATCAAATATAGAATTGCAGAAAAAACTTTCTGAAAATATAAAGAAACAAGCACTTCCAGATGCTACTAAAACTATAGTTAACGAGTTAGAGCAATTATTAAAATGAAAGAACTAGAACACATATCGCATTTTTATTTCATCGGTATCGGTGGGATAGGTATGAGTGCGCTTGCTCGTTACTTAAATGATCAAGGTAAGCACGTGGCTGGTTATGACCGCGTCGTGACAGCTCTTTCTAAAAAGTTGGAAGATGAAGGTATCTCCATTCATTATTCTGATAGTTTTGGTAAAATACCTGAAGAGTTTAAAAACATAGAAACGGCACAAGTAATTTATACACCAGCTGTTCCAGCAGATTTTGGAGAATTAGTTCGCTTTCGCGAAAGCGGAATTAACATCTTAAAACGTGCCCAATTATTAGGTCAGATTTCTAGAACCATGACCTGTCTTGCAATTGCAGGAACGCATGGTAAAACAACAACTAGTGCTATACTAGCGCACTTGCTTTATAAGAGTGACGTTAAGGTAACTGCCTTTTTAGGTGGAATTCTAGAAGGCTACGATACTAATTATTTGTGTTCTGGCACGGATGTTATGGTGGTAGAAGCAGACGAGTTTGATAGGTCTTTCATGCAGTTAGATCCGGATATCGCAGGAATAACATCAATGGATGCAGACCATCTTGATATTTATGGAGATGCTGCGACTTTTGAAAAGACTTTCCATGATTTTGCCGGTTTACTCGATGGTAAAACCTTGCTATTAAATGAAAAATTAGACCTTCAAGGTTTAAAAGTAGGATTAGATTCTGGTGATTATGAGGCTGTCGATGAGGTCATCATAGATGGTGCTTATCATTTTGATTTAAAAACACCTCAAGGTAAAATAGGTAAATGTCTTTTAAAATTACCAGGTAAACATAACTTGAGTAATGCTATACTAGCTATGGCTGTCGCATTAGAGCAAGGTGCAAATCCTGAAAAATTAAAATATGCACTCGCATCATTTCCAGGTGTGAAACGTAGATTTACTTACAGGGTTGATAATGAGCGTAGGGTTTTAATTGATGATTATGCACATCACCCTAAGGAGATAGATGCAGTTTATCAAGCTGTTACAGAAATGTATCCTGAGCAAGAGAAACTAGTAGTTTTTCAGCCGCATTTGTTTTCTAGAACACGAGATTTTATAGATGAATTTGCATTATCGTTGAGTAAGTTTGATAAAGTAGCTCTTCTAGACATTTATCCAGCTAGAGAATTGCCTATAGAGGGTATAACGTCAGAGTTGCTATGCAGAAAGATTAATGCACTAGAGCAATCACCTGAGGTGGTTACCGTTGTAGAAAAAGACGATATAGAAGAGTTTATTAACGATATGGGCACGAGAATTGTTATTATGTTAGGTGCTGGAGATATAGGAGTGGAGATAAATAAATTAACTGAAAAGTGGTCCAATGCATAAAATAAAAAACATCATAAAATTGGTGTTGGTTATCGTGTTGGTAATCAGTCTTTACGCATTTGCGTCAAATAGATATGAAGCTAGAAAGCTTAAAGATGTAAGTATCACATTTACAGATTATAGTGATCCTTTGATATCTGAAAAGAACGTTAATAAATTGTTGATACAAAATAACGATTCTATAGAGAACTTGACGATAGAAAATCTAGATTTGAATAAGAGTGAATTACGACTTGTTCAAAACGCAATGATCAGAGATGCAGAGGTTTCCGTTTCTCTCGATGGATTGCTTAAAGCTGTTGTGCGCCCTAGAAAGCCTATTGCAAGGATTATGGGTACGCCAGATGCTTATCTAGATCAGGATAATTTAATGATGCCGTTATCAAAAGAACACACTGTAAATGTGCCTCTCGTTTACGGTTTTAGTGAAAATGTGCAGGATAAAACATTTGAGCTGATCAATTTTATTAGAAATGACGAGTTATTAAAAGCATCTTTTACTCAAATCAAATTTGATAAAAGAGAAGAAGTAACACTTTCTGTAAGAGCTTTAGATTTTAAAGTGAAGCTGGGAAGAGTTGAAAAACTAGATCATAAGATGATCAATTACAAAGCGTTTCTAACAAAAATGCAAAAAGATAAACAACTAGGTGATATTAAAACAATAGACTTGAGATTTGATAATCAAGTAGTAGTAACAAAAAGGTAGGGAAATGGAACAACAAGAATATGCAGTAGGTCTGGATATAGGTACAACAAAGATTGTAGCTATGATAGGTCGCAAGAATGAATACGGCAAACTTGAGATTCTAGGTGTAGGTAAGTCAAAAAGTTTAGGAGTACACAGAGGTGTAGTGAATAACATCACACAAACTATAACATCTATACAGCAGGCGGTTAGTCAGGCCGAAGGTGTGAGTGGTATAAAAATAAATGATGTTACTGTAGGTATAGCAGGACAGCACATACGCAGCTTACAACACAGTGATTATATCACACGTGGAGATAGCGAGACAGTAATTGATCAAGAGGATATTACAAAATTATGTAATCAGGTTTTAAAATTAGTCATGTTACCTGGTGAAGAAATTATACATGTTTTACCTCAAGAATATAAAATAGACGGGCAGTCAGACGTTAAAGAGCCTGTCGGGATGTACGGCGGTCGCTTAGAGGCAAATTTTCATGTTGTCGTAGGTCAGGTGGCTTCTATACGCAATATTTATCGTTGTGTTAAAAGTGCTAATTTAGGACTGAAAGCTATTACATTAGAACCTCTTGCTAGTGCAGACGCTGTATTGAGTCAAGAAGAAAAAGAAGCCGGTGTTGCGCTTATCGATATAGGTGGTGGTACTACAGATCTTGCTATTTTTAAAGATGGTATTATACGTCATACAGCTGTAATCCCTCAAGGAGGTAATATCATTACTCAAGATATTAAAGAAGGTTGTTCTATAATTGAAAAGCAGGCAGAATTGCTCAAAACTAAATTCGGTAGTGCGTGGCCTGGAGAGAATAAAGAAAATGAAATAGTTTCCATTCCTGGATTAAGAGGTCGCGAGCCTAAAGAAATTACACTTAAAAATTTAAGTAAGATTATTCATGCTCGTGTCATTGAAATTTTAGAAACAGTTTTTGTTGAGATAAAAAACTATGGTCATGAAGAGCCTAAGAAGCAATTGATAGCCGGCGTGGTTTTAACAGGTGGTGGTAGCCAGTTAAAGCATATCAAGCAACTGGCAGAGTATGTAACAGGAATGCCTAGTAGAATTGGATATCCTAACGAGCATCTTGCTGGTGGTAGTGATACAGAAAACACAAGTCCTTTATTTGCAACCGCAGTAGGATTAGTGATGAAAGGTCTAGATGCACAACAAGAAGAAGTGGTAGAGGAAGAAGAGGTGATTGAACCTGAAGTAGAAGAAGTTGTAGAAGAGGAAGAAGAGAAAGTAGTAGAAGAGGAGCAAGAAGAAAATACCACACCTCAAGAAAATAAAAGTAAAGGGATTTTTGATTCTTGGGCAACTAAGTTCAAAGAGTTCTTAGATAAAGCAGAATAACGATCTATTGATAGTTAATTTTGCAGATTGAAAAAAAAAGAAAAAGAAAAATACCGTGGTGTTAGAGCCACAAGCTTAAACCATAAAGTAGCAATATTATGAGTGAAGAATTTAACAGCATCGCGTTTGATTTGCCTAAAAACAAATCTAACGTTATCAAAGTCATCGGTGTAGGTGGTGGTGGTAGTAATGCTATCAAACACATGTACCAGCAGGGAATTAAAGGAGTGGATTTTGTAATCTGTAATACAGATTCTCAGGCACTAGATAATAGCCCTGTGCCTAATAAAATACAGCTAGGTGTTACCTTAACAGAAGGTCTAGGTGCTGGAGCAAATCCAGAGGTAGGAGAGCATGCAGCTAAAGAAAGTATAGAAGACGTTAGAGCATTATTAGATAGTAATACTAAGATGGTTTTCATCACAGCAGGAATGGGTGGTGGTACTGGTACAGGTGCTGCACCAGTTATTGCTCAAATTGCTCGTGATATGGACATACTTACAGTAGGTATAGTTACAACACCGTTTCAGTTTGAAGGAAAAGTACGTAATGAACAAGCGCAAAAGGGAATTGAAAAATTCCGCAGTAGTGTAGATTCTCTAATAATTATCAATAACAATAAACTGAGAGATGTGTATGGAAACTTAGGTTTCAAAGCAGGATTCTCAAAAGCAGATGAGGTACTTGCTACTGCCTCTCGCGGTATTGCAGAGGTTATTACAAATCACTACACTCAAAACATTGATTTACGTGATGCAAAGACAGTACTCGCTAATAGTGGTACTGCTATCATGGGTAGTGCACAGTCTACTGGTTCTAACCGTGCTCAAGAAGGGATTCTTAAAGCATTAGATTCTCCACTTTTAAATGATAATAAAATATCTGGAGCAAAGAACGTGTTGCTGTTAATAGTTTCTGGTACAGAAGAGATTACTATTGATGAAATAGGTGAAGTAAACGAGCACATTCAAAATGAAGCTGGTGGTGTCGCAAACATTATTATGGGTGTAGGTGAAGATGAAGCTCTGGGAGACGCCATCTCTATTACGGTTATTGCTACTGGTTTTGATGTAGAACAGCAAAATGAGATCTCAAATACTGAGGCAAAAAGAATTATCCATACGCTAGAAGAAGAGCAACGTGCTACGGCTATCCTGGACGAGGCAAACAGCGATATTGTTGCAGGTGAGCTTATCATGGATCTTGAAGAAGAGGTGGTTGAGGATATCGCTTTCGCGGAAGCGGAACCAGAACCAATTCCTGTGCCAGTGGAGCCTGAAAAACCTTTAGTTATTGTTCATGAATTAGGTGAAGAAGAGCCAGAAGAAGCCGCTATTCCAGTTGTTGAAGAAAATGTTTTGATACCTACTACAGAGTTTATAAATAACTTAAATGTGGTTTATGAAGAAGTTTTAGATCAAACTCAAGACTTCGTGATCAAAGAAGTATCTGCAGAAAAAGTAGAGACCGAAGAACAGATAGTAATTAAGGAAGAAATTGAAGTAAAAGAGGAGGATGAAGATCAGTTCTTTTTAGACTTTGACATGCCATTATCTGCTCAATTAAAAGAAGAAGAGCAAACGCCACCAGCAAAGAAGTATCATCAATTAGAAGATATTGAAGTTAACGAGCCGATTAATGTTGTCCCTGTTAATGATGATACTAAAGAAGGTGTTACAGTTTATTCTCTAGAAGATTATGCTGAAGAAGAAGAGCGTTTAAATAATGCAAAGCCACAACATAGAATTGAAGAGAAGGAAGTGGTTGTAGAGCCAGAACCTGAGATTAAAATCGTTTCTAAAACTGCTCCTGTAACACCGCAAGAACCTAAAACTGAAATAATAGATAAAGATGTAGATCCTACAGATTTACCGCTTAATGAGGTTTTAGTGCAAAGAGCAGAAGAACGTAAACGTAAAATGCATGCTTATAATTATAAATTTAAAAACTCTCATAGATTAGATGAGATAGAAAAGCAGCCAGCATATTTGAGACAAGGTGTTGAATTGGATAAATTACCTAAAGAAGGAGAAAGGTCTAGAACCACTCTTTCTACAGATGAGAATAATGAAATCCAGTTCAGATCTAACAATAATTCTTTTCTACATGATAATGTAGACTAGAAGCATTTTCCCCTAAATGCACATAGCCCAAATACTGTAATGGTATTTGGGTTTTTTTATGCAATTCAAATTCGTATTTTTGAAAGGTATTAAGAGCTATATAAAACATAATCGTTGTTACGGATTAAATGTACAGCGGTGAATAGATAATAAAATTATGAGTTTAGAAAAAGATATAATGGCAGCTATGAAAGAAGCCATGAAAGCAAAAGATCAAGTTGCACTGGCGTCTTTAAGAGCGGTAAAAAGCGAGTTGTTATTATCAAAAACATCTGGAGGTGGAGAATTAACCGAGGAAGATGAAATCAAAATTGTCCAAAAACTAGTTAAGCAACGCAAGGATAGCGCTCGTATATTTTCTGAACAAAATAGAGAAGATCTTTCTGAGCCAGAACTAGCTCAAGCGGCTGTATTAGAAAAATTCTTGCCAGAGCAATTAAGTGAAGAGGACGTTGCTGCCATAGTCAAGGAAATTATTTCTAAGACTGGAGCAACTGGTATGAAAGATATGGGTAAAGTAATGGGTATGGCAAACAAAGAACTTGCTGGTAAAGCAGATGGTAGAACTATAAGTACTGTAGTAAAAGCACAGCTTACATAACCTATTTTAAATTATTTTGTAAAAAAGGCTGCAATCTCTTGCAGCCTTTTTTTTGTGTAAATTTCTGTAATTGCTTGTATTAATAGGTGATTAAGACGCATTATTGATAGAGAAAATTATACTCATTAGGTACAGGATTGTATAATTATTGCACAAATCTATTGATATGCCTTAAGTTTGTGCCTCAACTAAAAGAAATTATGTCACAAAAAGTAGTAACTCTAGGTGAGGTTTTGATGAGATTAACCGTGCCTAATAATAAAAGATTATTTCAAACTGTCAATTTTGATGTGACCTTTGGTGGTTCAGAGGCTAACGTAGGTGTTTCTCTTGCTCATTTTGGATTAAAAGCTACACACATAACCGCTTTACCTCATAATGATTTAGGAGAGCGCGTTTCTCGTTTTCTAAAATTAAATGGTGTAAGTAATAAAGGAGTGGTCCGTAAAGAAGGACGTTTAGGTATCTATTATTTAGAATCTGGCGCAATGCAAAGACCTTCTAGGATAGTTTATGACCGTTTTGACACCACTTTTGGAGATCTAGATGAGTCAGAAGTAAATTGGGATGTAGTTTTTAAAGGTGCTGACTGGTTTCATTACAGTGGTATTACACCAGCTATTTCTCAAAAAGCTGCAGATGTTACTCTACGCGCTTTAAAAGAAGCTCGTAAAAGAGGTATAACGACTAGTGGGGATATCAACTATCGAAGAAATTTATGGCAATATGGTAAGCAGCCGCTAGATGTAATGCCTGGTCTTGTAGAACTTACAGATGTGGTAGTAGGTGGACGTGTAGATCTAGAAAACTGTTTAGGTATAGTTAATGAAGACTGGGAGACTAATTGTAAAATGGTACAGGAAAAATATCCTCACATAAAGGCTTTTTCTAAAACTATACGTAATGCAATGTCTGCTTCTAGAAATGAACTGACAGCAGTAATGTATAAAGACGGAAAGATGTATACATCTAAGACCTATGAAATGAAAAACATTGTAGACCGTATAGGTGGTGGAGATGCATTCATGGCAGGTTTAATTTATGGATTACTAAATTTAGAAGAGCAACAAACTGTAGAGTTTGCAATAGCAGCCTCTGTTTTAAAGCACAGTACAATAGGTGATGTGAACTTGAGCAGTAAAGAAGAAGTAGAAGAACTAGTTAGTGGTAATAGTGTAGGAAGACTTTTAAGATAATGGATACTAAAAATTTTATAAAACTTACAGAAGATCATAAAATAGTGCCTGTTTTTTTTAATGAAAACAGTGACGTTGTGATCAAAACGATACAAGCCTCTTATAATGGAGGAGTTAGGATTTTTGAATTTGTAAATCGTGGTACAAATGGTTTAGAAACTTTTAAAAAGGTTTCTAAGCATTTTTCTGATTTAACCGATTTAATTCTAGGTGTAGGAACTATTTATGATTCTCAAACAGCTCAAACTTTTATCGAGAGTGGTGCGCAATTTATTGTTTCGCCTGGGCTAGTTATTGAACTGGGTGAGTATTGTAAGAAAAGTAATGTTGCTTACATTCCTGGAGTTGCTACTATTACAGAAACGATCACTGCTATGCACTTAGGTTGTGAGATGATTAAGATATTTCCAGCAAATGTTATTGGTTCCGCTTTCGCGAAAGCGGTAAAATCAGTTATGCCTCACTTAGCAATTATGCCTACAGGAGGTGTAGAGCCTACCAGCGACTCTATGGGAGAATGGTTTAATGCAGGAGTAAATTGTGTAGGAATGGGAAGTCAGCTTTTTGATAAAAAGAAAATAAGCAGTGGCGACTTTGAAGGATTACAAAAAGATATATCAATCGCGGTAGAAGTTGCGAAAACGATAAATATGTAGCCTTTTATTGACATATGTTCATCTAAAAATGCAAATATTACTAAATCTAAAAATTTTTGGCTTAGAATATTTGCATATCTCTAACTATTCACTTTAATTTGGGCAACCAGATTGGTAAACCAATTTTTGAATGCTAGAACACGGTCTACAACTTGTAAATTTAATAACTGACAACGATAACGATGTAGATCGCGACGTTGAGGTTATGAATAAAATAAAAGCACTAATTGAAAAACATCAATTAGAGGTTGGAGATAAGTTACCCTCAGAACGAAAGCTTTCTGAAAAGCTTAGTGTATCACGTAATCAGATACGTGCAGCGATTCAAAAATTAGAGTTTTATGGTATTATTAAAACAATGCCTCAAAGTGGTTCTGTAATTACAGGTATAGGAATGCCATCTATCAATAGTATGATGACAGATATTCTAGACCTAGAGTTACCAGATTTTAGATCTTTAGTAGAAACGAGAGTCATTATAGAGACGCAAGCTATAAAACTAGCAGCTGTTAGACGTAGTGAAGAGTCTTTAAAAGAATTAGAAGAAGCTCAATTAGATTTTCAAGAGAAAATACTTAATGGAGAACCTTCTGTAATTGAAGATTTGAAATTTCATCTTGCTATAGTTAAATGTAGTGAGAATACAGTAATATATGGCCTTATGAAAATTATTGTTCCAGGTATTAT
This sequence comes from Nonlabens sp. Asnod2-A12, assembly GCF_045063745.1. Lineage (NCBI taxonomy): Bacteria > Pseudomonadati > Bacteroidota > Flavobacteriia > Flavobacteriales > Flavobacteriaceae > Nonlabens > Nonlabens sp. Asnod2-A12. Next base: position 2,852,202 of record NZ_JBEFOB010000003.1, read on the forward strand.
CGGTCACTTTAATAAGGAGCATATATGTGATAGATCTGAGGCTGTGAAATTGAATAAAGAACACAATGCTATTTTAAAAGGGATAAAAGATAAAAATCCAGAAGAAGCTTTAAAAGCAATGGAGATTCATTTTACCGCCTTGAGAGAATACATTAAAAAATAAAAAAGCACGAGCTGCCACTCATGCTTTTTATGAAAATTAAAATAATCAACAAAAAGAGTAAGACTCTTTAATAGCGAAATTAACAATTTAGGCGCATTTTTTATAAGAATGTGATGCTTATTTTGATGATTTTAAGTTAAAGTGTCTTAACAAATATTTTAAAAATGAATATGAGAAAGATACTTTTTATTTTCTGCTTACTTTGTTTACCCACTATATCGATTGCGCAAAGTGGTAAGGAAGTCACTGGTACTGTGACATCTGGAGCAGATTTAGAGTCTATTTTAGGCGCTACTGTCCAAATTTTAAATACCAATAGAGCTGCTGTTACAGATTTAGATGGGAAATTTAAAATTATGGCAAGTCCAGAAGATGTTCTGGTTATTAGTTCTTTGGGTTTTAAGACTCAAAACATTATTGTAGGTGATAAAACTACATTTGAAATCATCATGCAGGAAGATGAAGAAACTTTAGATGAAGTAATAGTAGTCGCTTACGGTAAGTCTTCCAGAAGTAACCTTACTAACTCTGTAAGTCAGCTTAAAAATGAAAACCTTGATGAATTAACTTACTCAGGTGTCGGTGACGCTTTAAAAGGTAAGTTGGCAGGGGTGCAAATTAAGAACACCTCAGGTCAAGTAGGTGATGCCCCAGAGATTAGTATTCGTGGTTTATCTTCAATTACAGCTAGTGGTACACCTTTAATAGTGGTAGATGGTTTTCCTATCGCAGATGCGTTAGAGTTTATCAATCCTAGTTCTATTAAATCTATTGAGGTTCTTAAAGACGCTAGTTCTGCTGCTCTTTATGGTTCTCGTGGTGCTAATGGTGTTATTTTAGTTACTACTAAAGATGGAGACGGTGAGCCTAAGTTTAGTTTCAAAGCATTTACAGGTGTAAAATCTGTTTTAAGATTGCCTGAGATTTTAAATACAACTGAGTTTACTGAGTTAACAAGAAATGAAAGACAAATAGCAGAAAATGCAACTGCATTGAGTGAAGGTCGTGATCCAGCTTCAATTGGTTTTTCTAATTTAGAACTTGCTCGTCGTATCATTGCTCAAGGAACAAGTGGAAGTACAGATGGTACAGACTGGTTAGAAGAGGCTAAGGCAGATGATGTGACGATACAGAATTATCAATTTGATGTAGGTGGTGGTAGTCGTTTAACTAAATACTATTTCTCTGGTCAGTATATACAGGATGAAGGATTAGTAAAAGGTATGGATTATAAAGCGTTGAACCTTCAGGCACGTTTTAATACTAAGTTAAACGACAAGGTGAAGTTAGGTGTTAACTTTAGACCTTCTTATTCTAGACAACAACGTACTGCATTAGATTTCTCAAATTTTTCTAGAAATTATAATTTCTTTGCTCCTTATCACAATGAGTTCAGTAGTAATTTAACAGGACAGCCTGTAGGTAGTTATGCACACCCTAGACATTTTACAAACTTAGATTTAAGTTATGTAGATGACGAAGGTCAACAACAAGACTTTACACAGTCTAGTATTTGGGGTTCTAGTAATAACAATCCATTATCTAGATTATTAGAAGATAAAAGAGTACGATATGAATACCGTTTTGTAGCAGATGGTAAACTAGATTGGAAAATTGCAAAGAATTTTAATTATCAAGGTAGAGTAGGTGCTTATTTCAGATTAAGAGTTGATGAGCGTTTTAGAACATCTGAAGGTAATAGTAATGGGCAGTCCTTTGGTGAAGATGTGAATAGCATAAGAAACCGTGTAGTAACTGAGCATACATTTGATTATAACTACAAAACTGGTGATCATAATTTTGACTTTTTAGCAGGTGGTACTTATGAGTATACTTTCTTAAAAACTTCAAGCATTTTGGGTAACAATTTCCCAACAGACTTTATTGAGACAATTAATGCAGCTACTATTATTGATGCAAATGATACATTTACTCTTAAAGAAGAGATAGGTTTACTTTCTGGTCTTGCTCGTGTAAACTATAATTATGATAACAAATATTTGATTTCTGTTGCTGCTAGAGCAGATGGTAGTTCTTTATTTGGTCCTGAGAATAGATATGGTTTCTTCCCTTCAGCTAGTGCGGGATGGAATATTCATAATGAAGATTTTTTCAATGAAAAAGTTCCTTTCTTCAATCAATTAAAAATGAGAGCTAGTTATGGTGTTGTAGGTAATAATAATATTGACAACTATTCATTTACTAACTTATTATTCCCATCAAACTATTCATTAGGTGATGGACCTGGAGCGATTGTTTCTGGTCTTGCAGAGAGTGGAAATACTCTTGCAAACAGAAGTATCAGTTGGGAGCAAACAGATTCTTACGATTTAGGTATCGATGCAGCTATCTTAGATAAAAGGGTGAGATTTACTGCAGATTATTATTATTCGATCACAAAAGATCTATTGCTTAATCAAAATGTTTCTTTTGCTACTGGTCATGATAATTTCATAAATAATGTTGGTAAAATTCAAAATCAAGGTATTGAATTTGCAGTTTCTACTGATTTTGATTTTGGTGATCTTAACTGGGTATTCTCAGGTAACATAAGTTCTAACAGTAATAAATTAATATCTCTAGGTGGAGAAGAGCAATTTATTAATAACGGAGAAAGAGAAGATCAATACATTTCTAGAGTAGGTGAAGAAGCTATTCAGTTTTATGGATATCAATCTATAGGTGTATGGCAAAGTCAAGCAGAAATTGATGCAAATCCTAGTTCTGCAGAAGACGCGCCAGGAGGAATAAGAGTAGCAGATATTAACGAAGATGGTGTTATAACAACAGCAGATAGAACTACTTTAGGTAGTCCTTTCCCTGACTTTACTTGGGGTGTGTCTAACACGTTTAAGTATAAAGGATTTGACTTATACTTCTTGTTACAAGGTAGCCATGGTGCTGAAGTGTTTTATGGTGATGGATTCTATATTGAAACTAGAGCATTACATGCAGACTTCTTAGAAGATCGTTGGGTACATGCAGACGTGCCAGCTAGTCAGCCTACTGGTCGTGTAGGTCGTGAGTGGACAGCAACAGATCAGTTAATTCAAGATGCTAGTTATGTAGCATTAAGAGAAGCTGTTTTAGGTTACACTTTTACAGATAAAGTAACAGAGTCTATGGGTATTGAATCTTTTAGAATCTTTGCTTCGGCACAAAACTTATTTTACATTTTTGCCGATGATTATTATGGTAATAATCCTGAAGAAGTACGTACGTCAGGACAGTATGCTTCACCTTTAGTTTCTGGATACCAGAGAGGTGCTGACCCATTAAGCAGACAGTTTGCAGTAGGAATTGATATTACATTTTAAAAAGTAGCATGATGAAGACATATATTTATAAAATAGCCGCCTTAATAGTAATTGCAACTGCATTACACTCATGTGAGGACGCCATAGATTTAGAACCTATATCAGACATAGGTGCTGATGGTTTTTATGCCAATGCAGATCAGGTAAATCTTGGGATAATAGGAGCTTATAACTCTTTACAAGAAAAACAATTTGATGAATGGGTGGTTACAGAATTGCGTAGTGATAATACTCAATTAAGTTTTGATAATTCACAAAATGCAAACGTACCTTACCGTCAGTTAGACCAGTTCGTTTCTAACCCATTAAATGAATTTACTTCCAGCTACTGGAGAGCATCTTATAAAACTATAGGTTTAAGTAATCACGTAATTGAAGCGATAGATGTAGTAGAAGATGCAACTCTTGCAGCACAGTATGAAGGAGAGGCAAGATTTTTAAGAGGTCACTCTTTATTTAATTTAGTTAGATTATACGGTGGTGTATTTATAGTTACAGAAACAGTTGATGCTTCTCAGGCTAGAAACCTAGAGCGTAAAAGTATTGAAGAGGCTTATACAGTTATTATAGAAGACCTAGAATTTGCTTATAACAATTTACCGGACAGTTATGGTTCTGATCAAGCAGGTAGAGCAACCAAATGGGCTGCAGGTTTAGAATTAGGTAAAGCATTACTAACATTAGGGACTAGTGATAGTAAAGTAAGAGCAGAGATTGTTTTACGTGATGTAGTTTCCTCTAGTGGTGGACGTCTGTTAGATAACTATGAAGATGTATTTGATACCAATAATGAAATGAATGACGAGATATTCTTTGCAGTTCGTTATCAATCAGGCCTAGTAGGTTTAGGTGCTCCATTTGCAAATTTATTCTCACCTAGAGCGAGTGAAAATTCTGTAGTATTCGGTGGTGGAGATGAGTTTAACGTTCCTACAGAAGGTATGGAATCTCTTTATGCTGCAAATGATCCTAGAGCTGGTGTTAACTTTTCAACTTCATGGGTTGATAATGTTGGTAATACAAATTTTGAACGTTTCATCAGTAAATATAATTCTGATTTTGGTAATGTAGATGACGCTCCTAACGACTGGGTTATCAGCCGCTATGCAGATGCTGTTTTACTTCTTGCTGAAACAATCAATGAAAATTCAGGTCCAACTACAGAAGCTGTAGATTTATTAAACCTTGTGAAAAATAGAGCAAACCAACCTGACGCAGTTGCAACAGATGTGGATACTTTCTTTGAATTTAAGTTAGCGCTAGAAGAGGAAAGACGTAAAGAATTTGCATTTGAAAATCACAGATGGTTTGATTTAGTTCGTAATAATAGAGCTGTCACAGTAATGAATAATCACTTTGCAACAGATTTTCAATACAATGATCCAGACGCACCATTTTTCAATACTGCGCCTATTCAACAGTTTCAGACTTTGCTTCCTATTCCTCAGTATGAGATCGATTTAAATCCGTCAGTTGCACAAAACGTAGGTTATTAATGAAGATTAGAGTTAACATAATCATATGGTTTGTTTTGTGTTTCGCTTTCGCGAAAGCGCAAAATATACCAGTAGATAATTCTCAATCTCTTAATGCAGCTATTAAAAAAGCTGTGCCAGGTGATACTATTATCATGGCAGATCAAGAATGGCGTGATATAGACATTAAATTTAAATCTAATGGTACTGCTGATAAACCAGTTGTTCTTAGATCCCAAACACCTGGTAAAGTAAAATTAACAGGTAGCTCTTCATTGAGAATAGGAGGAGATTATCTAGAGGTTCATGGATTATGGTTTGATGGTGGAGATACCGGAAAAAATAATGTCATCAGATTTGAGGCAGACTCAGATACGCCTGCGAGATATAGTAGACTGACTAATTGTGCCATAATAGGTGTAGGGCCAGAGCAAAGAGATATTACTTCTTATTATGTAGCATTACATGGTAAGAATAATAGAGTAGATCATTGTGCTTTTTTAGGTAAAACTAATAAGGGACCTACGGTAGCTGTTAGACTTAAAAATGGTGCCGATAATCAACATAGGATTGACCATAATTATTTTGGTGAACGCATACCGTTAGGGTTTAATGGTGGCGAGACTATACGTATAGGTACTTCTACTTACTCGATGGAATCTTCTCGTACTATAGTAGAGAATAATTTTTTTGAAAAGTGTAATGGTGAAATAGAAATTATCTCTATTAAATCTGGGAATAACATTGTACGTAACAATTTAATTCTAGAGAGTGAAGGGACTATTACTCTACGTCATGGTAATAATAATTTAATTGATGGTAACGTCATTATAGGTAACAATGTACCTAAGTCTGGTGGTATCAGAATGATTAATAAAGGTAATATCGTTCAGAATAACATCTTAATAGGAATAAAAGGAAAGGAATATCGAGCACCTTTAGTTATCATGAATGGAATTCCTAATACTGAGTTGAATGGCTACCATCAGGTTGAAAACGGTATTATTCAAAACAATACTATCATTAACTCTGCACCAGTTGCACTAGCAATTAATTCCAGAAAAGGAGCTGATGCTGCACCACTGAATACTAAGTTTTTAAATAATCTTTTTTATAGTAATGATAGATCGTTAGTTGCAGCTGCCTTTGGAGATGTAACAGGTATTCATATGGACGGTAATGTAGCAAGTACGTTTGTTATTCAGGATTTTAAAGGAATAAAGACGATAGATTTTAAGATGACTGCGGTTAATGGTATCGCTGTGCCGTCTAGAGAATTTGATTCATTACTTGTAGGAGTAAAAACGAAACCTAAAGTACGTGTTGACGCTACAGGAACTCTTAGATCTAATCTGAGAGCTGGTGCAGTTGTACCAGGTAACTTTAAGCCACCATTGGCCTTAGTGTCTGAAGCAGGTGTAAGTTTTATCAGTATAGCAGAGATGAGAGCTATTGCTGAGAAAGTGTCTGAAGTGGTTGTTAAAGTCGCTCCAGGAGAACGTACGCTAGAAAAAGCAATTAAAAATACGATAGGTCCCACTACAATTATTCTTGAAGAAGGTATTTACTCTCTTTCTAAAGGGAATAAAATAGCCAATGAAATTACTATTAAAGGTGCAGGGATAGATAAAACATTTATTAAGATAGCTGAAAATGTAGAGAAAACACCTCAGTATATTTTTAGAATGGATGGTTCAAAGTCTTTGACTGTTCAAGATGTTAGTATCGACGGTGCTAATGAAGGAAACGATGCTGTGAAGTATGCGTTTACTTCTCCTAATAATGCTACTACTCAAATTTATAACCTTTTTGTTCACAATGTAAGGTTGGATAATTTTAATAATTCTGATGGAGGCGCTGTCTATAAAGCTTATAAAGGTACTAAGGCAGATACAATCTCTTTTTCAAATACACATATTAAGAACGCTTTTAGAGGTCTGAATCTTTCTTATGAAAAAAGTTCTGACGGTAAGTATAATGCAGAAAATATAATGATTTTCAACAGTTCGTTTACAGATATAGAAGAGTTTGCAATTAACTATTCTAGAAAAGGTAAAGAATTGGGGACTACTGGTGGAAACCTTTTAATAGATCATTGTGTCTTTTATAGAGTAGATGATTCTGAAAAAGGTAGAATTATAAAAGTCCAAGGAATAGAAAATGTTAGCATTAAGAATTCAATCATTGATAATTCTAGAAATACTGAAAGTATCATTCAGTTAAAAGGTGCTAATCAAAAAATTGAAAATTGTGTTATTTATAATAGCGGTAAAGTGAAAATCACGGGAGGCGCTTCAGATAATAATATATTAAGAACTAACCCTAAGTGGGATAGTTTAGAGTCTTTCTCATTAAAAAGTAATTCTGAGCTTTTAAATGCAGGAACAGATCAAAAGAATATCGGATTAATTAAATAGGAAATTAAAAATTCAAATCATGAAAAACATATACAAATTACTTGTTGTTTTGACCATATTTGCTGGAGTGTTTATCGCTTGTGATGCAGATGTTGAGATAGACCAAACAGTAGAGGAGATCCAGTCGGCACAGCCTACTATTACTTCTTTTTCACCTGGTACAGCTGCAGTAAACTCTATTGTTACAGTAGAAGGTACATTTTTGAACTTTGCTACAGAAGCTTATATCAATGATGTTGAAGCAGTTATTACATCTAGAATTACAGGTGAAACATTACAAATTCAAGTACCTAATAATGCAACGAGTGGAGTGATCAAGATCGTAACAGAGCAAGGGAAAGAAGCTGAAAGCGCAGACGGTCTAACAGTTACTTATCCTGTTCCTGCAGTGACTAATACTTTACCTGCGGCAGGCGATGTGAATTCTGTTATTAATTTAACTGGTACTGATCTAGCTGGTGTAACAGAAGTTTCTTTTGGAGGTACTCCAGCAGTTATTGAATTTCAAGAAGATCAAGCTTTAGTAATTCGTGTTCCTAATAACGTAGGATTTGTGGATGTAGCTATTAACTATTTATCTTCTACCGGCCCTGAATCTACAATTATAGCAACAGGTTTTGAAGTAATTCTTCCACAGCCTACGATAGGTGGTTTTCCATCTGTGTTAACTCGTGATAATGAAGTAATCGTTACAGGTCAAGATATGAACCTTATTACTGATGGTAATGTAAATGGTACTAATGTTGTTTTTACAACACAAACACCTACTGAAGTAAGATTTAATGTGCCTACTTCAATCGTTACTGGATATGTAGACGTTAATCTTAACTTTCAAGGAGGTGGTACTATATCGCAAACAGGTCTACCATATATTAACGGTCAGTTTGAGCAATTATATGAATTTGATTCAGATTCTGCATCTGTTTTTGCAATTGATGCTTCTAAAGATCCTTTAGCTGTTGTTTCTGTTAACGGTAATGTATCTCAGCCACCATTTCCTGGTAACAATTATTATGCGCTAGAGATGAACACATCTACTAGTTCTACAGTAGGTAGGGCAAAAATTCATGATACTACGACTAGCGCAACATTCAATAATATTCTAGACGCTGGTAACTACGGTGATAATCCAGTACTACACTTCTGGATGAATACTGAAGATACTGAGATGGCATTTAAAATATACCTAGGAGGTACAGGTTCGGCTAATAGACGTAGTCTTCAAGGGTCTGCAGCAAATACTGGTAATAACTGGAAACTTCACGCCGTAAGACTTAATGGATTTATTCCAAATCAGTCTAGTGTAGCTAATGTTTTTGAATTAAGAATTACACCAGGTAGTAGTAGTGCAGCAGTACCAGCTTATTTCAATTTTGATTGGTTGATTGTTACTGATAGAGTTCTTACTGAATTTGGTGCAGTAGATGTAACTGATGACTTTAGACCAGCAGGATAGACTTAGCTCTATTGTAAAAAGAAAATATTTTTTAAATCAAAATATATAGTAAAAGCGGTATTGTTTAAAATGCCGCTTTAAGTAAAAAAAAGATTATTACTCTATACAGTTCATGCTGTAGAAGCTATACTATTTTGGTGTCATTTTAATTTAATCCATATTTATTTATGAAAACAAAATTACCTTTAATAGCTATGCTTTTTGGAATGTTTGCTTTTGCGCAACTTCCAGGAGATATCATTGTTTCAGAGATCATGATCGATCCTAACGGTGATGAGAGAGTAAGAGAATGGTTTGAAGTTTACAACACAACTTCTACTGCCATTGATATGAATGGATGGACCATTTTAGATAAATCTAGTAACGGTAGAGCTCACGTTATCACTTCTGCTACACCAGTGATGGTTCCAGCGGGAGAGTATGCTGTATTAGCAAATAGTACAGATGTATTGTTAAATGGCGGTATGACTGCTGCCACTAATAATATTATATATGTATACAGTTACAATAGCCCAGTAGGTGGACCAGCAACTCCAGGTGTAGGAACAGACTGGCCTACATGGAACAATGAAACAACGTATTCTGGTGGATCTACAAATGACGATGGTATCGGACTAGAAACAGCGTCAGGAGTTTTGATAGATGAAATTCTTTACGGTTTTGGTTATGCAGGACTTAACGCATGGCCAGCACAAGGTGCTCCACAGTTTACAAGTTACCAGTTAGATGCCTCTACACTAGATAGTGCTTCTAATGATGTTGCTGCAAACTGGTTAGAAAGCACTGCTTCTTATGGTACAGATGGAGCTGTAGGGACTCCAGGATTAGCAAATTTCTCTGCAGGTGGTACAGCAGCTATTAATGCTGGAGATATTGTTATTACAGAAATGATGATAGACCCAGACGGTACTGAAGCAAACACGGAATGGTTTGAAGTTTATAATACTACGTCTAATCCTATTGACATGATGGGATGGACTATAGGTGATGAATCTTCTAGTAGCCGTATTCATGAAATTACTACATCAGTAATAGTAGCGCCAGGTTCATATGCTGTATTCTCACCTACTTCTGACGCGACACTTAATGATGGGATTACAAACGTGGCTTATGCATATGGTTTTGACTCACCAGTAGGTGGTCCAGTAAATTTAATGGGTACTAGTTTCCCTAGGTTCAATAATGAATCTTCTTTTAACGATTCAGATCAAACAGATAATGAGACTGACGGTATCGTTCTTAGCTCTGATACTGGTCTTGTTATTGATGAGGCAATTTATGACTATGGTTATGGTACAGCACCTATAGGGTGGCCTGCTCAAGGTACTTCTGGTGGTGCTAGTTGGGAATCAAATACTTTTGATAATGTTGCAAACGATATGTCTTCAGCATGGGATAGAGCTACCGCTACTTATGGTAGTAGAAGCACTTTACAGCAAGGTACTCCTGGGGTAAGAAACACATTAAGTGTGTCTTCAGCTACTTTAGGTACTATTAAATTATACCCTAACCCTTCTCAAGATTTTATTTCTATTACTATGGATAATGGTCAGTGGGATACTTTGCAAGTTTATAATGTAACTGGTCAGGTTGTAATGAATGTTGCTAGCTATACAGAAAGAGTAAATGTTACTTCTTTAAATACAGGTACATATTTTGTAAAAGTTAATGCAACGCAAGGATCTGAAACTATACAGTTTTTAGTGAAATAAAGTTCACTTAAATAGTGATATTAATCACAGCCTTATCTTTACTTTTTAAGTAGGATAAGGCTGTTTTTATTTTTAAGATTACTAGATATGTCTTAATGATGTTTTAAATTTCAATGGCTAGTTGTAGAATATATTAGTAATTCATGAGATTTGAAACTAATAATAGCAATTTAAGATACAATGGTAATAACTTTTATACGATGTGATACTATTGAAATATAAACATTGGATATTTGTTAAGTGCCGAGTAATTGAAGGTGTAGGTTCAGAAAGTTATTTAAAACTTTCGGATCTAATTATTCTAGGAAGAAGTAGTTTGAAGGTTACGCTTTCGCGAAAGCGAGATACCCACATAATCCATATCTATAATTATTACTGGTTTATGTAGTGAGATGTGACCATGTTTTACATACTAACAATGGTTTTGTATAAGGCTCAATATGCTCAACAGCTATGATCGGTTATGGAATGTGAAAGTGAAATGGAATGTTTAATTATAACAAGTTTGAAATTATAAACATGAAGAATTATATTATACTAGTACTATTAATGTCAGGTTTATCTGGAGTGTGTCAATCACAAAAAGAAGATCTTATTAGAATTCTAGTCGCTCCGGTAAGTGATAGTTATGAATATGAAGTAGGTGAAAGAGCAGACTTTGAGATCTCTATTTTTAAATATGGTAAACTAGTAAAGAATGCAAAGGTTCAATATACCATTGCCGAGGAGCAAATGAAACCTACCGTTAATTCTACCATTACACTTAAAACAGGTCATGGTACTATAGAGGGAATTAAGATGGATCAACCAGGTTTTTTAAGGTTAACGGTAAATTATAAAGAGAATGGCAAGACTTTTTCTAATACTGCCACAGCAGGAATAGATGTGGATAATATCAAGACCTTTACTCAAATGCCAGCAGATTTTGATTCTTTTTGGAAAAAAGCGATAAGACAAGCCCGTAAAATAGAACTGAATCCGCAGTATACAAGACTTCCAGAGCAGGATACAGATAAGAACCTTGCTTATCATATAAGATTTAATCACGGTAAGAAGTCTTACATATATGGAATTTTAATGATGCCTAAAAAAGAAGGGGTTTATCCAGCTGTGTTAACTGTTCCAGGTGCAGGTGTGCGTTCTTATAAAGGCACTAATAAGAGTGATGACGTTATTTCTTTACAAATAGGTATTCATGGTATACCAGTAAACTTATATGGCAGCGATGTTTATGATAACCTTGATAAAGGAGCTTTATATAAATATTACTGGAATAGAATGGACGACCGTGATGCGTATTATTACAAGCGTGTGTACACCGCTTGTATTAGAGCGATAGATTTTATTCATACGATCGATAAATTTGATGGTGATAACCTAGCAGTAATGGGTGGATCTCAAGGTGGAGCGCTTACTATAATGACAGCTGCTCTAGATGATAGGGTAGATGCTATTGCAGCGTTTTATCCGGCACTAGCAGATCTAGATGGTTTTAATAATGGGCGCGCAGGTGGCTGGCCTAGAATTTTTGAAAGAGGATTTGATTTTACAGAAGAAAAAAGAGCAGTAGCTAGATATTATGACATCGTGAATTTTGCTAGAAATCTTAAAACGCCAGGTTATTATGCTTATGGTTATAATGACAATATAGTTCCGGCCAGCTCTGTTACCGCTATGTTACAGGAGATAAAAGCAAAGAAAACCATAGAGATCGCATATGATGCTGCCCACTGGATGTACCCAGAAGTACAACAACAAGGTAAAAAATGGTTGTTCAAAAAAATTAAAGTGTCAGGGTATTAATCCTCAACCAACTATTAGATAATTTGATTTTGATAACACAGCGATTTCTGTGTTTATCTTAAGAGTGGTATGTATTCTATGATATTAATCGCTATACCTGTCTTTTTAACACGGCAACTCTAGTTAATTTAGATACCTAAAAGTCGCAATTTGTTTTCTATTTGCGCAATACATTTATACTAATTTTCATAAGTAATGTCAATTGTGTAACCGTTGGAATCAATAAGAATTAAATAAAAAAATAGACAACTAACTTATTACATAGTAGTTTATCTAAGCTTACAGTAAAATGGTTTAAAATCAAACTATTTAACTATTTTTAAACCCCAACTTATTTTACTCTTTATGTGTAGATCGCTTTGCGCCATTATATTTATTTTTTCTTGTATTGCGACTGCCCAGACCGGTCGTTTTCAATTTAAACATTTGTCTACAGATGACGGTCTGTCTCAAAGTAGCGCTACTGCCATAGAACAAGATAATTTAGGGCAAGTATGGATAGCCACTAGAGATGGTCTTAATCGCTATGATGGTCATAAAATTTCTGTATTTAAAACAGAAGATGGTAATGATAATTCTTTAAGTAGTAGCGACATATTATCATTAGAAACAGGTCTAGATGGTAAATTATGGATAGGCACCTATAATGGATTAAATAATTATGATCCTAGGACAGAGTTGTTTACTCGATTTTTTGCACAAGAAGGAATTAATTCTATTCTAAGTAATAAAATACAAGAAGTTTACGCTACAAAAGATGGTCATATATGGTTAGGTACCTCTAAAGGACTTTCTATCTATAACCCTCAAGAAAATGTCTTTTATAATGATGTTTTTAACGTAAATCACTCTTCAATAAAAGTAGAAAGTGTTTTAGAATTAGAAAACGATTCTTATTTAGTAGCTTCTAATAATGGTCTGTGGCTAATTATAAAGCAAGATAAAGGTAAATATGACGCTCAAAAAATACCAGTTTTTAAAGATGAACATATATCAGATTTAATTCCTGCTGGTGGAGATGATTATTTACTTGCCACTAACAGCTCTGGGGTTTTAATTTATAATAAAAATACCAAGGCAATAGTTCCACATCCTATCAATAAAGTTCAAAAGATTGATGAAATTAGAAAATTAAGGGTGGATAATTCTGGACGATTATGGATTGGTACAGATAACGGTATCTATATTTATGAAGACGGCATAGTAACTCATCTCCAAAATAATCTAGAAGATAAAAATAGCCTTTCAAAAAATTTGGTAAAATCACTGCATAAAGACTCTAGTGGATCTATATGGGTAGGAACCTATTATGGAGGTGCAAATATTTGGAACGCTACAAATGGTAATTTTAGAAATTATATAAACAATGGAGAAAAGTCTGGTCTCAACTATTCTGTCGTAAGCCCGTTACAAGCAAATGATAAATATTTATTTATAGGCACAGAACAAGGAGGATTAAATATCCTTGATCTACAGACAGAACTTTTCTCTTATCTAACCACAGCAAATAGTGAGTTGTTGGATGATAATATAAAATCCAGCTATCTAGATAAAAATAGATTGTTTATCGGTACTTTATCTCATGGTTTTCAAATCTATAATATCAATACCAACTCATTTGAAAAGGAAGATAGATTTGCTGCGATAAATGATTCTTTGCTTAGTACAGGGGTTTATGCTTTTGCCAAAGATCAAGACCAGTTATTTATAGGTACTGCTGGTAAAGGAATAGGTGTGGTGTCTACCCTGCTAGATGCAGAAGTGTCATTTTTTAATAAAAGCAATGGTTTGAGTAGCAATATTGTGAGAACCTTATTGCTAGACAATAATAAAACTTTGTGGATAGGAACAGAAAATGGATTAAATGCTCTTGATGAGAATAAAAATATAAAAAGTTATTTGTACAACAGTAATCAAGCGGCTGGTTTTAATATATTGACTGTCTTCCAGTCTTTTGATAATAATTTATGGGTGGGTACAAAGGCTCATGGACTTTTTGTGAAATCTAACGACACATTTAATCAGGTGCCTCTTAGTTATGAAGGAAATGATATAACGACCATTCACGCTATTCTACAAGATAAAGATGGTTATTTATGGTTAAGTAGTAATCAAGGTGTTCTACAATATGATGTTCTAGAACAAAAGGTAATCGCGCTCAAAGGTAAAAAGGATGGTTTGGTCGGAAACGAGTTTAGCAATGGATCTGCCATTAAATTGTTTAACGACGATTTACTCTTTGGCGGTATATCTGGGATTACACGTTTTAACACCGCTAGATTGTTTAAAGATTCTTTCGTCCCTTCAGTTTTGATAACTGGTTTTTCTACAGGTTATGACAGTAAACCGATCTTAGAATATGATGGAGATGTTGTTGATAATATCGCTTTCGCGAAAGCGGTAAAACTAGATCATCATCAACGTAATTTTACTATAGAATTTGCTATGCCTAGCTTTCATAACGCATCGAGCAGTACTTATGAATACAGGTTAAGCGGTCTAGAAAAAAACTGGAATGTTACTAGTCAAAATGCGGCTACCTATACATTACAAAATTCTGGAAATTATGTTTTTGAAGTAAGAGGTATTAATGGAGATGGAGCAAAAAGCGGTATTACTAGACTAGATGTGGCTGCTAAACCTACTCCGTGGTTGAGCTGGTGGGCTTTATTAGGATATGCGTTAGTCCTAGGAATAGCGATTTATTTTATTCTTAACGTGTTGAAATCTAAAACTCGATTACAGCAAGAGCTTAAATTCGAGCAATTACAGAAAGAAAGAGATCGCGGTATAAACGAGGCAAAATTAAAATTCTTTACAAACATTTCTCACGAGTTTAGAACACCTCTTACGCTCATTTTAGGGCCATTGCAGCAATTACTTGCCGATTATAAGGGAAGTAATAAGATGTACAAAAAATTACTCGTTGTAGAGAGCAATGCAAATCATCTCTTACAATTGATTAATAGATTAATGGATTTTAGAAAGCTAGAACAAAATCAATTTGAGCTACAAAGCGCTCGAGGTAATATTGTTAAATTTCTAGAAGAGATCTATCTTAGTTTTAATGAATATGCTAAAGTAGGAGAGTACGACTACAGCTTTGAGTCTGTAGAAGATGAGATTTTAGTTTATTATGATAGAAAAAAGCTAGAAAGAGTTTTCTTTAACCTTATTTCTAATGCATTTAAATATACGGACAAAGGCGGTGCCATTGATATTAAAGTGACTAAAAGTGATAGAGAAATATTTGTGTCTATTAACGACACTGGTATAGGGATATCACCAGTAGAACAAGATAAAGTATTTGATAGGTTTTATGAGGTAGAAGCAGATAGAGAAAAACCTTCTCCATACCATCAAGGTACCGGTATAGGTTTAAATATTGCAAAGAACATAATAGAATTACATCATGGTACGATAATCATAGAAAGTGAAAAAGGTCAGGGATCTAGTTTTAAAGTTGCTTTAAAATTAGGAAGAGAGCACCTTGAAGATCATGAGATTTTAAAAGATTTTAAATTTAGTGACGACCTATCTCAATATACATCGCAGTTAAGTGAACTTCCTACATTTTCAAATAGTGAAGATCTAGATCTATTAAGTGACGATGATAAGCCTACCATACTAGTTGTGGAAGACAACCACTCATTACTTTCTTTTATGGTTAATTTATTAAAACCAGATTTTAATGTTATCGAGGCAGATAACGGTGAAGATGCTTTTAAACTAGCTATTAAAAACAGTCCAGACTTAATAGTAAGTGATGTGGTGATGCCTAAGATGGCAGGTACAGAGCTATGTGCAAATGTTAAAAAGGATATTAGAACTAGCCATATACAGGTGATTCTATTAACATCTAGATCTTCTTTAATATATAAACTTGAGGGACTAGAAAGTGGTGCAGATGATTATATAAGTAAACCGTTTAATATAAATGAGTTTCAATTACGTATTAAAAACTTACTGCATAGTAAGGCAAAACTGAAAGAAAAATTTGGTTCTTCAAATGACTTCTCTCCCGAGGAGATAAATGTAACCTCTGTAGATGAGCAATTACTTAAAAAAGCCATTGCTATCGTCGAGGAGAACATTCCTAATGAACAATTTGATATTCCATCATTCAGTTCTGAATTAGGTGTAAGTCGTACCATGTTATTTATTAAAGTAAAGGCATGGACTAATTTTACTCCTAATGAATTTATTCAACATTTTAGAATGAAAAGAGCGGCTCAACTTCTTGAATTAGGAACTCTTAATATTTCTGAAGTGAGTTATAAAGTTGGGTTTAGAAACCCAAAATATTTCAGTAAATGCTTCCAAAAAGCATATGGAGAAACGCCTTCTAATTATTCAAAGAAATTCTCAGAGTAATTTACGGAAAATGTAAATTTTTCACCGTGAAGCCTATATTTTTAAGGGTTTCGGATTTTTGTATACCCTTTTCTGAATTATTGATCGCTAAGGTTAAGTTAATTTTATCACAACGTTAAAGAGGTGTTCTCTGCCGCATGGTTTTCGCAAACGATGTAGGACATTTTTTTAAAAACTAACTTAAAATATTTCAACTTAAAGAAAATCTTATGCAACAAAAAAACAAACCGCAATTATTAAGATATGGACTCTTGCTAATTTGCATTTTTGGTTCATTCTTAACCTATGCGCAAACTTCTACAATAACAGGTAAAGTTGTGAGTACTGAAGGAGAAGAGCTATTAGGTGTGAGTGTTTCTATAAAAGGTACATCTACAGGTACATCTACAGATTTTAATGGTGATTATACGATAACAGTTCCTAATGCAGAGGCTGTATTAATGTTTAGTTCTATAGGTTACACTACATTAGATGTTCCTGTTAATGGACAGACTGTAATTAATGTTACGTTACAAGATGATCTAGCTTTACTAGATCAAGTAGTAGTTATAGGTTATGGTAGTGCAAAGAAAAGTGACCTTACTGGTTCTGTGTCATCTGTTTCTTCAAAAGAGTTGAATCAATTTCCAGTTCTTGATGCTGCACAAGCATTACAAGGTAGAGCAGCTGGTGTTGTAGTACAATCTAACAATGGAGGTGAGCCTGGAGCGCCTATCAATATTCAAATTAGAGGTAATACATCTATTAGTGCAAGTAGTTCTCCTCTTATAGTAGTAGATGGGTTTGTAGGTGCTACTATGCCACAAGCTAACGATATTCAATCTATGGAGATTTTAAAGGATGCGTCTGCAACAGCTATTTATGGATCAAGAGGATCTAATGGTGTTGTATTAGTGACTACTAAAAAAGGTAGAAGCGGTAAGATGATAGTTGAGTTCAATACCAACTATTCTTTTCAAAATACGACTAATGAATTAGACCTATTAGATGCAAATCAGTTTGCGGCTTATCAACAAGACGTAAATAATAACACAGCTATTACAACAGGTCAAACACCTGCTATCTACAATCAAGGTACAGGAAATACAGACTGGCAAGATTTAATTTATAGATCTGCAGTGACTCAAAATTATCAACTTTCATTTTCGGGAGGTTCTGACAAGATTAATTTCTATGCGTCAGGAAACTATTTTGATCAAGAAGGACTAATTATTAATTCTGATTTTGAAAGAGCTACTTTCTTAACTAATGTAGATGCTCAAATAAATGATAAATTAAAATTAGGTCTTAATCTTTTCGGAAGTACAGGTACAAAAAATGGTGCTGCTACTCAATCAACTGGTTCAGGTGGTGTAGGTGCAGGTGGAGATGATGTAGTATCGCTTTCAGTGCGTTATGCTCCAGATCAACCGGTTTTTAATGATGATGGTTCTTATAACTCAGGGAATACGGTTGGAGATTTAGTAGATAACCCTTTTGCAATTGCAAGTGAGCGTATAGATGAGACTAAAGAAGATAATTTTAGAGCAAATTTTTATGCTGATTATGAAATTATGGAAGGTCTTTCTTTCAAAACTACTTTTGGTTTAAACAGTGAGAACGTAAAGCAAGGTACTTATAATCCATCAATATTAGAAGTTACTGCAGGTGGTGTAGGTGGTAGAGCTGCTGTAACACATGCTAGAAGAACAAGTATATTAAGTGAAAACTACTTAACTTATAAAAAAGAATTAGGAAGAGGTGAATTAACTTTATTAGGAGGTTTATCTTATCAAAAAACAAAAACAGAGGCATTTTCGGCAGCTGGAACAGGTTTTATTTCTGATGCTTTTTCTTTCTATTCTTTAGGAAGTGCAACAGGTTTATTACAACCTAGCTCTTCATTGTCTGAAACTGTTATTCAGTCACAATTCGGTAGAGCTAATTATAGTTTAGATGACAAGTATTTAATTACTGCAACGGTAAGAAGAGATGGAGCTTCAAATTTTGCGGCTAATGAAAAGTATGCAATCTTCCCTTCAGCAGCTTTAGGTTGGAAAGTTTCAAATGAAGACTTTTTAAAGAATAGTGAAACTATCTCAAACTTAAAGTTGAGAGCTAGTTATGGTGTTACAGGAAATCCTTCTATTAGTCCTTACCAGTCGTTAGCTAGATTTGCATCTCTTTATGCAGCAAGTAATGGTGAGACTGTAAATGCGATCACTCCAGACCAGCCTTCTAATCCAGATCTTAAATGGGAATCTTCATACCAAACCAATATTGGTGTAGATTTAGGATTGTTGAAAAATAAAATTACTCTTTCATTAGATTATTATAACATTGATACTAAAGACCTGATTTTAGGTAATAACGGTATTCCTGAATACTTCGGATTTGCTAATGATGAAATCTTAACTAATTTAGGAGAAGTTAGTAATCAAGGTTTTGAACTTGCATTAACTACTAGAAATATTAGTAATGAAAACTTTACATGGTCGACTGATTTTAATATCTCTTTTAACAAGAATAAAGTAGTTGCATTAATTAATGATGCAGATTTATTTGATGACGGTACACCTAGTTACTTTAGTCATGATCAAAGTACTATCCTAAGAGTAGGAGAAGAAGTGGGTCTATTTTGGGGTTATGATTATGCAGGTGTATACCAAGGAGGAGCTTTACCAGCAGGAACAGCTACTCTAGCAAATGGTGTTGCAGGTGATCCGTTGTTTAGAGATATCGATGCTAATGGAACAATAACTGAAGATGATAGAACTACAATAGGTAACCCTAATCCTGATTATACTTTTGGATTTACTAACAACTTTAGCTACAAAAACTTTGATATGAGCATCTTTTTCCAAGGTTCTCAAGGTGGTGAAATTTTTAATCTAACAAACGTTCAGTTAGTTAATGGAGATGCAAACACTACTCAGGCTAATTATAACAATGCATGGACACCTACAAATACAGATACTAATGTGCCACGTGTAGGTAATAATAGTAACAGAGAGATTTCTTCTCGTTTTGTAGAAGATGGTAGCTACATTAGATTGAAAAACATTGCTATAGGGTATACTTTACCAGAAAACCTGATAGAGCAATTAGGAATTGAGAGATTAAGGTTTTCTGTAAGTGCTCAAAATTTATGGACTATCACAGACTATTCTGGTTTAGATCCTGAGGCAAGTTACTTCGGTGGCGGTGGAGCTAATAACCAAAGAAGTAACACGATTCGTGGTTTTGATTTTGGAAACTACCCAACTTCTAGAACGGTAACTTTTAGCCTTAACGCGACTTTTTAAATAAAAATAAACTTAGTTAATTATAATATACAAAATTATGAAAGCACTCAAAATTTTATTGTTATTGATAGCGGTATCAATAATGGGATGTTCAGATCTGGAAGAAGAGCCTGTCGGTTTATTAGCTCCAGAAGGTTTTTTCCAATCTACTCAAGATATACAAACAGCTGTTAATGGTTCTTATACTCATGCTATAAATGAAAAGTTCTGGGGTAGAAAACTATCTATTGCATTAATGTTGCGTTCTGATATGGTAGATCTTGCCTCTAATGAGACAAGAAGGATGGAAATGAATGATTTAACAACGTTAGGTAATAACGGTATGATCAGTGAATTCTGGCCTAAAACTTATCAAGGTATTGCTGCGGCAAATCAAGCTATAGCAGGAGCTGAATTTGTTGCAGCAGACGAAGCTATTAAAAACCCAGTTATCGCACAAGCTCGTTTTATAAGAGCATTTTATTACTTTCATTTAGTGAGACAGTTTGGTGATGTTCCTTATTTAGACCAACCGGTGTCTGACGCTGCTGCTGCTGCAAGCATAGGTAAAACTCCTGCTGCACAAGTTTATGAGAATATTATTGCAGATTTAGAGTATGCTAAGACATGGTTGCCAGATACGCAACCTACTCGTGCAATACCTTCTAAAGGTGCTGCTAGTTCTTACTTAGCTTTAGTTTATTTAACTATGGCAGGAAATAATGATACAGCAATGTTTCAAAGAGCTTTTGACGAGGCTGAAGAAGTGATTCTTAATGCAGGTACATATCAATATGATTTGGATTCAGATTTTCAAAATCTATTTAATGCAAATGTGATAGATGGTTCTGTTGAGCCAATATTTGCGTTAGATTACAATAATTTTGAAGCACCTAATAATGCTTATGATCAAATAGCACCTATGACTGGGATAAGAGGAGATGATCGAAATGAAGGTGGTGGTTGGTCTGTAGCTGTCCCTTCTCTAGCAGTTTATACAACATGGCCTGCAGATGATTACAGACGTGCGGTAAGTATGGATGATGGTGCTTCTATAGATGGTAATTTAGAGCCGTTTACTAACTTTATAGCTAGTGGACACCAGTTTGCAAAAAATCAACCATATATCGCTAAGTATACACGTTTCCCTGGCCCTTTTGCTCGTGGTAATGCTAGAGCAACTAGTCATAACTACTCTATGATTCGTTTTGCTGAGGTATTATTAATTGCTGCTGAAGCAGGAGTAGAGGTTGGTGAAAACC
Organism: Nonlabens sp. Asnod2-A12; assembly: GCF_045063745.1. NCBI lineage: Bacteria > Pseudomonadati > Bacteroidota > Flavobacteriia > Flavobacteriales > Flavobacteriaceae > Nonlabens > Nonlabens sp. Asnod2-A12. The sequence goes on from NZ_JBEFOB010000003.1 coordinate 2,873,444, forward strand.
AAGCGGCTATAACTTATATCAACCGTATTAGAGCGAGAGCTAGAATGGGTGGTACTACAGAAAAAGATGGTGTGACTGTAACTGTAGCGCCTAGTGCAGTGCCTGCAGATATTTCTGGAACTGTAACTGTAAACGATGTTCTTGAAGAGCGTAGATTAGAGTTAGCCTTTGAAGGTAAAAGATGGTATGATATCGCTAGAAGACAAATCGGTGCTACTGTATTTGGAGCGTCTGGTCTAGAAGGTGCAAAATCCGATTTTTCTGTTACAGATTACTTAATGCCATTGCCGGCAGATGAATTAGATAGAAATCCTAATTTATTACCTCAAAATCCAGGTTACTAAATAGAAGATTGAAATAGCCAATTGCTTTAATCCCAACGATGTTTATTCGTTGGGATTTTTGTTTGCTTAAATTTAAGTAGCATTTATCAAGGCTATTTATTTTTATCCATTTAATTAGAGAATTAAAAGTCATAATAAAACTAGACGTTGTAGTTTTGTCGGCTGTATAATTGACTAGTATATTATTAATAACTCAACATCATTGATGTTTTATTTTATTTAAAGTGAAAGACCTACAAAAAGCTATCGTTTACATGTTGTTCAGTACACTGGCATTTGCAGTTATGAATGGACTTGTAAAATATTTGGTAGATTTCAGTGCCTATGAATTAGTGTTTTTTAGATCGCTAGGGACTTTAATTCTTACTATGGTGTTCTTACTTTATAAGAAAATACCAATATTAGGGAATAAAAGAAGTTTATTAGTAACTAGAGGTATTGCTGGTGCTGTTTCTTTAATATTATTTTTTCTTTCTTTAAAGTATTTACCTGTAGGGACTGCCGTTGTACTTAGGTACTTATCACCTGTATTTGCAGCTATTTTTGCTGTGATATGGCTCAAGGAAAAAATAAGACCTATTCAATGGTTGTTCTTTCTATTAGCTTTTTCTGGTGTGTTAGTAATGAAAGGTTTTGATAACGACCTTAGTTTAATTGGTCTCGTCTTGATATTTTCATCTGCATTGGTAATGGGAATCGTATTTGTAACTATTTCTAAAATAGGTAAGCAAGATCACCCTATTGTAATCATTAATTATTTTATGGCGATAGGAACTTTGCTAGGAGGTGTTTTGGCTCTCAATGATTGGAGGACTCCTCAAGGTAATGAGTGGATTATTTTAAGTAGTCTAGGTGTTGTAGGTTTTGTAGGGCAACTTTTTATGACCAAAGCTTTTCAAATAGCATCTACAAATCAAGTTGCACCTCTTAAATATCTAGAAGTTATTTTTACTGTCCTTATAGGCGCGTTCTGGTTTATGGAAACCTATACGATATGGGCTATTTTAGGTATGGTGATGGTCATTGCAGGATTATTACTTAATATCTTTTACAAGTCAAGAAAAGTAAGCTAAAACACTCTTATTTTTAATGAGTTAATTCCTAGTGTTTCACAAATAATACATCTCTTTCTTAAGATAGATGCCTTTGTGTCTATAATTCCTTAAACAAACTATAGTTTAATTTGCAAATTCGCATTTATTGTCTTTAATTTGGGCAACCAGATTGGTCAACCAATTTATTTTTATCTTTTGATAATACTATTGGTTTTTACTCAATTAACCTTCTAGAAGATTATGAATTGGAAATTAATTTTAATTGTATGCCTTTTAGGTGTTGTCTCTTGCGAGGACAGTACTACTGCAGGTGGTGATACTACAACGATAGAGGCTACTAACTCTAGTTCAAAATTGCTTTTAAGCGACGATGGAATAGCAGATTTTAAATCCTCAAATAGTGATGTTGTAAAAAACACTTTAAAAGAATTATCACAATCTGTAGATGTTATTCTTACTGCACCTATAGAGATACCGCAACCAGTAGATGCAGGTGGTGGTTATTCTCATGAAAAACACAAACAAAATTATGCCGAACTTTATAAAGTAGCATTATCTCAAAGTTTAGATCCTCAAGAAGATAAGCTTACTTACATAAGAAATATGTTTGATGGATATGCAAATATGTATCCTACCTTAGGTATGCACCCTAAAGACAAGGAGAATCATCCAGGCGGTAAATTATACTGGCAAGGTCTTAACGAGGCAGTAACTCTTTTTTATATGATACAATCATATGATCTTACTCGTGGTTATTTAACCGAAGATGAACGCTTAAAAATAGAAAAAGATTTATTACGCCCTATGGCAAAATTCTTAAGTGAAGATAGTTATGAGGTTTTTAATAAAATCCACAATCATGGAACATGGTCTGTAGCTGCTGTCGGTATGACTGGTATGGTGTTAGGAGATGATGATATGGTACAAAGATCTATTTATGGATCTAATAAAGATGGTAAAACTGGTTTTATAGCACAACTAGATCATTTATTCTCTAGCGACGGTTTCTATAGTGAAGGTCCTTATTACCATAGGTATGCTATTTTGCCCTTTATTGCATTTGCTCAAGCTATTGAAAATAATGAACCAGAGGTTAAGATCTTTGAACATAGAGATGGTATTCTTAGAAAAGCGGTAACTACATTACTGCAACTTACAGATGAGCAAGGAAGATTTTATCCTATTAATGATGCCATTAAAAGTAAGACATGGGAAAGTGATGAGGTAGTTTTTGCCACTAACATAGCTTATAAGCAATATAAAGATGCAAGTCTTTTACCAGTCATTAAAATGATGAATAAAATATCATACACTGACGCTGGTGTTATAGCTGCCAATGCTATTACAGACGATACAGAAGATTTCTATAACAGACCTAGTATGTTTATAGCAGATGGTGTAGAAGGAAAAAGCGGTGGTCTTGCATTAATGCGCAGTCCACAAAATACATCAGGTCAACTACAGGCGGTTCTTAAATTTTCTACTCAAGGAATGGGTCATGGACACTTTGATAGATTAAGTTTATCTGTATATGATTATGGTAACGAGATTATGCCTGATTATGGTGCGGCACGTTTTTTAAATATAGAAACTAAAAGAGGTGGTAGGTATCTACCAGAAAATAAAACATATGCACAGCATACCATTGCACATGGAGCAGTTGTTCTAGATGAGAAATCTCAATATAAAGGAAATGTAAAATATTCTGAAGAACATGTTTCTCATGTTGTAAAAACAGATATGAGTGGAGAACGTTTGCAAGTAAGTATAGCAGCAGATTCAACAGCATATAATGGTACTAATTTGTCTCGTTCTATAACGATGATTAATGAGCCAGAAATTTCTAACAGACCATTCCTTATTGATTTGTATCACATCGATTCTAAAACAAGTCATCAAATGGATTTAAATTATCCTTTCTTTGGTGATATTATAGATACTCAATTTGATTATAGCAGACCAGTTAACAAAACGGTTTTAGGAAAAGATAATGGTTATAATCATCTAGAAGTATTAGCACAAGGTTCTCCTAAATCAAATGCTACTAACACTCAGTTTTCATTCTTACAAGCACAACGTTTTTATAGTATTACTAGTGTTGCTGATGCTAGTACGCAACTATTTATTACCCAAACTGGTGCTAATGATCCTGAATTTAATATAAACCTACAGAGACAGTATTTGATCAGACAGCCTAAGAATAAGACTAGTCACACATTTGCAAGTGTTATTGAGCCTCATGGATTCTTTGATCCTGTTAAAGAGACAGTAACTTATCCTAAATCTGTAATTTCAAACTTAAAGCATGAGCAGCAAGATGGTTATGATATCGTGACCTTTAATGCTGGCGGTGCTATGTATTTATACACGCTTTCGCGAAAGCGAGATAACAACAAGAATCATACAATAGAATATAATGGGAAATCCTATTCTTGGGATGGAACACACCAATTAATAAAATTATAAGTCATGAAAAGATATAGTGAAAAGTACATTCTTACAGAAGAAATGAAATGGGAAAATCTAGGAGGTGGAGTTTCTCGTAAATTTTTAGGGTACGATAACCAGATAATGATGGTTCAAGTAAAGTTTGAAAAAGGAGCTGAAGGAGCGCCACACAAACATTTTCATACACAAACTACTTATGTAGCGGCTGGTAAGTTTGAATTTATTATTGATGGAGTAAAGCAAATAGTGAGCGCTGGAGACGGTGTTTATATGGAACCTAACCTTTTACATAGCGCAGTATGCCTAGAAGAAGGGATGTTAATTGATGTTTTTGCACCGGTACGTGAAGATTTTTTAGATGGTAGTGGTGTATCTTATTTTGGAGACAAAGAGGCATAATCTATGAAAGTCAAAGGATTAAGATGGTGGGTAGTAGGGTTAATTGCCCTAGCAGCCGTAATAAATTATATAGACAGACAGGCGTTTTCTGTTTTATGGGAAACTGAAGGAGGTATTGCTGATGAGCTTTACCCTGAATTAGATGCAGACGGTAGAAAAAAAATATATGGAAGTATTGGTACATATTTCATTATCGCCTATGCTTTAGGTCAGGCATTATTCGGTAGAATTTTTGATAAATTAGGAACACGTTTTGGTTTTGCTTTATCTATTGGTTTTTGGTCACTAGCGACTGGTTTACATGCTTTAGTAAGTGGTGTTCTAGGTTTTACATTTGTGAGATCTCTTTTAGGACTAGCTGAAGCTGGTAACTGGCCTGGTGCTGCAAAAGGTAATGCAGAGTGGTTCCCTACTAATGAGCGTGCAATCGCCCAAGGTATATTTAATTTTGGTGCTTCTTTTGGAGCGTTAATATCGATACCTCTTATTGGATTTATGGCACAAAAACTACATTGGCACATCATCTTTATGATTATCGCTTTACTAGGGTTTCTTTGGTTAATACCATGGTTAGTTGTTGTGAAAATTGGACCTAAAAAACACCCTTGGCTTACAGATGAGGAAAAAGATCGTATTCTTAATGGTCAGAAAAATGAAGTTGCCACTGTAGAAGGTGAGGTAGAACCTAAGAGTATGTCTTACGGTAAATTATTAGGCTTTAAACAAAGTTGGGGTGTTATTATAGCATCTGCGGCTATAGACCCTATCTGGTGGATTTTTGTAGTCTGGATACCTAACTACCTTGTAAACGTATTCGGTGTGGGTATAGAAGGTATTACAAAATATGGATGGATACCCTATCTAGGTGCTATGATTGGTGCTTGGTTCGGTGGTTTGTTAGCAAAGAATTTCTTTAATAGAGGGTGGGATGTTAACAAGGTAAGAAAAACAACTATAGGTGTAGGGTGTGCAATCATGCTTCCTGCATTATTATCATTAAGTAATCCTGGTAGTCCATTAATAGCTGTTTTAATCATGGCTGTCGTTTTATTCGGATTCCAAACTGCGATAGGAAATATTCAAACTTTACCTAGTGATTTATATAGTGGTAAATCGGTTGGTACGCTATCAGGACTAGCTGGTATGTCTGCAAAGTTTGCTGCTGCAGGACTAACATGGTACATAGGTTCAAAATTACCAGCAGATAAGTATTCTTTTGTATTTCTTATAGGGGCTGTACTTGTAGCAATCGTAGTGTTTGCTGTTTGGGTGCTTATCCCTAAGATTAAGCCATTACAAAGAGCTTAAAAAATTAAAAAAAAATAAATTTAAACTAAATCAATAATATGAAATTTGAAGGAAAAGTAGCGGTAGTAACTGGGGCAACTGGTGGTATCGGTTTTGAAGTAGCAAAAAGATTAGGTAAAGATGGTTATACGGTTGTTTTAAACGGTATAGATGATGAGGCTGGAGCAAAAAGAGTTGAAGAACTTACTGCTGAAGGTGTTACTGCTGAATACCTAGGTTTTGATGTTACTAAAGAAGATGCTGTAACTGCTAATATTACTGAAATAGGTAATAAATATGGTAGAATTGATGTGCTAGTAAACAACGCTGGTGGTTTAGGTGGTAGATCTAGATTTGAAGAGATGACTACTGAGTTTTATAGATTTGTAATGGCTCTTAACCTTGATTCTGTATTTTTTGCATCAAGAGCAGCTATACCATTTCTTAAAAATGGAGAACACCCTTCTATAATTAACTATACTTCTAACGCTGCATGGAATGCTGGTGGACCAGGTGCAGGTATTTATGGAACGTCTAAAGCTGGTGTGCATGCTATTACAAGAGCACTTGCAAAGGATCTTGCAGAATATGGAATTAGAGTAAATGCAGTATCTCCTGGTACTATCGATACTCCTTTCCATGCGCAAATCAAATCTACTAAGCCAGAAGTATTTGCTTCTTGGGCAAATAATATCTTATTAGGTAGACTAGGACAGCCAGAAGATGTTGCTGGTGTTGTTTCTTTCTTAGCTAGTAAAGATGCATCATTCATAACTGCAGAAACTATCCAAATAGGTGGTGGTCAGGCATTAGGTATCTAATAGTAGATACTATGAATTCTGAAAAATCAATTTGATTTTTCAATAAATTAGCCAACATGTTTAAGAATTATCCCTGATAGATTTCCTATCAGGGATTTTTTTATGCAAAATTTTGAGATTTATTTTTCAATTTGATAGTGAACTATAAATCTTAAAATAGAGGCTTTCTTCCATGTTTGTACAAAGTGTTCTTGTATTATGATGCTATATAAATCTATAGAAAGAGCTGTTTCATGAACTTAATTTGCATAGAATAAGATTATACAAATGATTGACCATGTCCAATGATGTCCTTATGAAGAGATATAAGGGAGGTTTACTAGTTTACGATACGAGCTTTATAAGTGATTTATATATATCTATTTAGAAAGATTGGGCGCTATTTTACTAGTGTTTATAGATTTTAGGATTATATGAAAGCACATAAAAAAAGCCTAATGATTTGAATATCATTAGGCTTTACTTTAAGAGAATTAAAAATTAATTCTACAATATTCTTTAAATTAATAAACTAGTTTCAATTCTATATTTTCAACTACTTTAATTTCACCAGAGTTAGTAACTGTATTGTTAACCGGTTGTTGCCCTTTGGCACCCCATAAAACAGCTGTAAACTTAGTGTCGTTATTAGTAAAAGTATTGTTCTCAAAAGTCACGTTTACGATACCTCTAGTATTGATTAGAATTTCATCTTTATCTAGATTACCAGAGTTAGTAAAAGTGTTGCCAGAAAGGTTTAAAATACCTCCTATGGTAGACTCATCATAACCACCTCTATAGAAATCTATCACTTCGTTAGATATGTTGTCAAAATTAGATTTTGTTATAGTTAGAAACTCTACGTTGTAATCTCCTTTATCATCTATTTCCTTGTCTAGCAAAAATCCGTTGATACAGTTTTTGAAAGTAGAATTGTTAACTATAATCTCATCTGCAAATGAGCTTTTAGACGCATCTAACACAGATTTGAAATTTTCAACACTTATGTCATTAAGATGAATACCATAAGCCTTAGACATATCCTTATCTTCTGTTCTGAAGAGATCTTGGTCTGCAGTACCTAGAATATTTAAATTTTCTAAATGTAAAATACCTTTAGGTTGCATTAAGAAAGCAGTCTTTAAATTATCAAATTGTATAGTTGCTCTAGCATCTTTATTGGCAGATGTTATTTTTAACTCCTTAGCTAGTGTGATCGTTTCATCTATCAAGTAAGTACCTTCTTTTAAAGAAAGAATATCTTCAGAATTAGCATCTTTAATAGCTGCCATGAACTCACTCGCATTTGTAACTGTATGAGTTTTTATATCTTTATTTCCAGTAGAAGGTGTAAACCATTTTGCACCATAAATAGAATAATCTACCGTTGCTTTTTTATCGCTCACTGGTGGGATAATAGCACCTATGTAATTTTGATCTTGGTTTCTAGATTTACCAAAAAGATCTACATCGATATCATTAAAACCATAACCATCATATAACTTACCATCATACTGTGCAGGAGTGTAAAAAAGCTCGTCACCTAACGTATTAGAGATAGATTTTAATGTGAAATCTTCACGATCAGAATCCATATTTTTATTACTTAACAGTAAATTGTTTTTAAATTTCACACCATCTATTTTATCATAAGCCTTAATAGGATAAGAAGTAAATCGGTCATTATATACAAGATTATTAGCAAATATGACTCTTTTAGGACGTGCAGATCTTATTTCAGACGGTGGTAAAACCTCTGCCTGATCAGTGTTTACACCTACAGAAAAATGTATAGGTTGTTCACAGTCTATCCAGCTATTGTGTGCTATAACTACATCAGTTACCTGGTTATATCTATTTAAAGGAGATTTAGGGATACCGTTCATAACAGCCAGTCCACTACGGAATTCTGTACCGCGCATTTTATAGAAATAATTATTTGTTACTACGTGACCAGTATTAATAACACGTATTCCACCTACATAAGGGTTATCATTACCTATAAATATGTTACCACTTATAGTTGCATAATTACCATGTCTAGTTACTACAGATCCTTCACTCTCTAGAAATACGTTATTAGAAAAGTTATTGAAATTAGATTTACTAGAAATAATTTCTACCTCACCATTACATTTTTCAAAAAGGTTATTAGTTACTTGAGTATAGGACGGTGTCATAGACGTTGTACTAGCACCTAGTTGCATAGTCTCAGCCTTAGGACCACCTTTTCTAGGTCTAGGCCCGAAATGGTTGTCATGTATCTTATGATAATTATTTACATGTTCGTTACCATTAAGATATACCTTTAAAGTAGGTCCTTCATTAGATTTTCCAGCAATATAACTGTGATCTAGTTCATTATGTTTGCCATAAAACTCTATCCAGTGATCTTTTCTATGACGATCAGGTTGTGTAAACTCTTCTATAACTGTACCAGTAACACGACAGTTAAAAGCGATAGAGTCAGGGGAGTTTCTAAATATTATAACTGCTTCGTCTGGTGTGTATCCATTCTTAAAATAAAGATCTTTGGCAACTAGATATTCACCACTTAACTTTAAAAAAGACTGTCCTTCTAAGATTACCTCACCAGGTGTTTCTGCTTTTAAAACTATAGGTTTTTGCTCTGTTCCCATTCCATGAAATTTGATTTGAGCATCCTTCCAGATACCGTTTTTCATGGTGATAACATCTCCGGCTTTTGAGTCGTCAATTGCACTTTGCAGCTCGTCTATATTTGATACGTTTATAGAAGTCAGCTTTTGATCATTACATGAGATTAAAGCTATGGCTAGCGCTAGTAAAAATATTCTTTTCATAGGTTGTTTTAAGAGAATTCAAGATACCTACTAAAACGATATAGCCAGGTCTTAAAGAGTCCTAAATGAAGTATAGAATCGTACCGTTTTCATTAATTTCTCTATTTAAGGCTACTAAAACAGAGAGATTCTCATTTTTAGACAATTGTTTGTAATAATTCCGCTTTCGCGAAAGCGGAACCTAAAACACATAGCTATAAATAATAAAAAGCCTATCTTTAAGAACCAACTTAGCTTTATGAAATCAATAAAACATTACGATATAGGATATGCAGATATATTCATTTTTAAACTTTATTTAATTGTACAAGTTAAAGAGGGATATTCTGTTGAAGTAGATGATATCGATATCTTCCATGCGTTGATTGAAAATCATTTCAGCGATCAAAAATTCATTTATATTTCTAACCGAGTGTATTCCTATTCAGTAAATCCGTTAATTTACCCTAAGGTTGCAGCTGTTGAGAATTTAATCGGTATGGCTGTAGTTGCAGACAATGGAATTAAAATCAAAACAGCTAGTTTTGAAAAAAACTTTTTATCAAAGCCTTTTATAATTTGTGCTACACTAGATGAGGCTATTATTTGGGCTTCACAACAATTTTAAGTGCTGTATTGATATTTCTATTTTACAGCACAACCTTTTGCTTCTTTCTTAACACCCAATTTAACTAGAATAGTTTCTAGTAAACACCACTTTGTAAATGCAGACTGTATAAGGTTAACACCTATAAATACCGTAAACCACATCCAGTTTGGGTTTACATAAACGGTTAACACCACGCTTAAAAGTACCATGGTACCTACGATTACTCTAAAATATGTATTTAACATTGCTTGATTTTATTATTTATAATTTTTCTTTTCTATCATATAATAAACTAATGGTACTACCAGTAGGGTCAATACAGTAGACACAATAGTTCCACCCATTAATGATATTGCCAACCCTTGAAAAATAGGGTCAAATAGTATGACAAATGCGCCTATAACAACTGTACCTGCTGTAAGCAAGATAGGAGTGGTACGTACAGCACCAGCTTCAATAGCAGCCTGTTTAAGAGGCACACCTTCGGCAGTTCTTAAGTTGATGAAGTCTATTAATAGTACAGAGTTCCTAACCATAATGCCGGCTAGGGCTATCATTCCTATAAAAGATGTTGCGGTAAAGAAAGCACCCATAATCCAGTGACCTAAAATAATACCGATTAGGGATAACGGTATGGCCACCATCATAACGATAGGTGCTTTAAAATTTTGAAACCATCCTACAATTAATATGTAGATTAAGATGATAGCTCCTAAAAATGCAATTCCCAGATCTCTAAATACTTCTAATGTTATTTGCCATTCGCCATCCCACTTTACCGTATAATCATCTTCAAAATCTGGTTGGCCTAAATACATTTCGCTAATACTGTAGCCTTCAGGCATAGGGATCGATTTTAATTTTTCTTCCATTCCTAAAATAGCATAAGCAGGACTTTCTAGTTCTCCTGCCATATCAGCCATGACGTAAACGACTCTTTTTTGATTTTTACGATAAATACTTTTTGCACTTATAGACTCACTGATCTCTACTAAGTCTGCGATAGGTACCATGGTTCCCTGATTAGAAGCAACTTTAAGTTGTGAAATGTCTTGAATCGTTGACTTCTCTTTTTCATCTAGTGCTAGTACGATACCTATTTGCTGTACAGCATCTTCATCATATAGATTTGTTATTGGTCTATCAGATAGTGCTAGGTGCATGGTGTAGGCTATTTGTTGTGGTGCCACGCCATATAACATTGCCTTTTCTTTGTTGATGGTAAATTGATATTCAGTTTGGTCGTTTTCTACCATCCAGTCTATATCAACTACATCATCCGTGTTCTTTAAAATATTTTGAACCTCATTTGCTACAGTAATTTGCTGTTCATAATCTGGACCATAAATTTCTGCAACAATTGTGGAAAGTACTGGTGGTCCTGGCGGTACTTCTACCAGTTTTACATTAGCATTATACTTCGCAGCGATTTTTTGAATATCAGGACGCATCAAGCTAGCAATATCATGACTTTGTGCATCGCGTTTTTCTTTATCGATAAGGTTGACTTGTATGTCAGCCATATTACTACCACCACGCAAATCATAATGACGCACTAGTCCATTAAAAGTGATAGGTGCAGATGTCCCGATGTAATTTTGATAATTGACTACTTCTGGTCTAGTAGATAAATACTGAGATATTTCTTGAGCGACCACACCAGTGCGTTCTAGAGTTGTACCTTCAGGCATATCTATGACCACTTGAAATTCATTTTTATTGTCAAATGGCAACATTTTTACCGCAACAGAATTTGTGAAAAACAATCCCATGGTAACTAGTAAAATCAAAAAAGTACCACCTAGAAATAACCATCGTTTGAAACGATTTTCCATTAAAGGACGCTCAAATTTATTATACAGTCTATAAATAAGAGTTTCTTCAAGTGGTTTTTCTGTTTTTTCAACGCTACCTTTTTTGTCTTTTTCTCTTAGGAATATATAACCTAAGTATGGAGTAATGGTTAAGGCTACAAACAAAGATAAAATCATGGCAATGGAAGCTCCTATAGGCATAGGTGCCATATATGGTCCCATTAATCCAGATACAAAAGCCATAGGTAATACAGATGCGATTACCGTAAAAGTTGCTAGGATAGTAGGGTTCCCTACTTCGTTTATAGCATATAAAGCAGCATCCTTAAAAGGCAATCGCTTCATTTTAAAGTGCCGGTGCATATTCTCTGCTATAATGATGGAATCATCAACTACAATACCGGTTACAAACACTAATGCAAATAAGGTGATCCTGTTTAAGGTGTAGTCCAGCATGTAATAACTCAATAAAGTTAATGCAAACGTGATCGGTACAGAAAGAAATACAACGAGTCCACCACGCCAGCCCATCGCTAGCATTACAACAAAGGTTACAGCAATAATAGAACCTATAAGATGCAATAATAATTCTGAAACTTTATGAGATGCCGTCTCGCCATAATTACGTGTAATTTCTACTTGCACATCATCTGGTATTAAGGTCTTGCGCAGGTGTTCAACTTTGGCAATAATGACATCTGCAATTTTCATAGCATCTGCACCTTTACGTTTTGCAACAGATATAGTTACCGCTGGATATTCAGATAAGAAATCGGTTTTTTTATCACTTCCTTGACCAAAGCCTAAACTAACATAACTTTGAGGCACCTCTGGTCCATCAATTATTTGAGCGACTTGTTTTAAATAGATAGGTTGATTTTGTTGCACACCAACTACAAGATTTTCAACATCAGTAGTACTGGCTAGAAAATCACCAGTGTTAACGATAAACTCGGTGTCGTTTTTATCAAATTTTCCAGCATTAAGTTGTGCGTTATTAGCCTTAATCATTTGAGAGACTTGCATAAAGTCTAGACCACTAGAGGCTAGTTTATCCTTATCTAAAACAACTCTTAGTTGACGTTCTCTACCACCTATTTTATGTGTGATAGCGACATCGTTTATTTTCTTTATTTCGGCCTCTAATTCATGAGCCATTTGTCCTAGTTGATAATCACTATAGTTCTCACTCCATAAAGTAAGGCCTAGCATCGGGACATCATCTATGGCACGAGTTTTTACTAGTGGCATGGTCACGCCTTCAGGCATTTGATCCATGTGTTTATTAATCTCGTTGTATAATTTTACAAAACTGCGTTCAATATCCTCGCCCACATAAAACTGCACAATCACCATTCCTTGTTCCTTCATAGAAGTAGAGTAGACGTACTCGACACCTTTGATGTTAGAAATAAGTTGCTCCAGTGGTTTAATAACACGAGATTCCACCTCAGTAGGGCTAGCACCTGGATAACCTACAAAAATGTCTGCCATAGGCACATCGATCTGTGGTTCTTCTTCACGTGGTATTAAAAATGAGCTGTATACTCCTACGACCATAAAGACGATCATTAAGAGCACAGTCAGCTTTGAATTCATAAAGACTTTGGCAACTTTACCAGCTAATCCTTCTTTCATTAGATATATTTTTTGGGCGTTTTAACAGGCTATCCGTTACAATCTTTTTGAAGGCAGTTTTCGCGAAAGCGAAAAAAACCACAAAAAGGATTTTCACTACTATCCTTAACGCAATATTGAATTATTGTATAGTCACTTTTGCACCGTTAAATAGCTTACCATTTGATGAGGTAATGTATTTTTCATCGGCATTAAGTCCTGATAATATTTCTACTTGATCACCTAGAGTTCTACCTAATCGCAACCAGCGTAGCATGGCTGTATTATTCTCACTGATGGTATACACACCAGTAAGTTGACCTTTTGTAATAAGTGCCGATGACGGAATTAGAACATTATGATTTGCAGCTTTTCTTTCAACAGGGAAAGCAATAGTGGCAAACATGCCTGATAGAACCGGTACCTCTGTTTTATCTAACGTTATTTTTACTAGATACTGACCACCAGTTTGTTGTGCAGATGTACTTACTTCTTTTACCTTACCAGTTAATGTTTGTTGAATGGAAGATATCGTTACCTGTACTTCTGATTCTTTTTTAATTTGAGAGATCTCAGTTTCAGGTACCATAGCCATTACTTCAAAATCGCCAGGCGCCTCTATAGAAAGTAACGGTTGTCCAGGATTTGCCATGTCACCTTTTTTAATGTTTTTGCTAGTAATAACACCATTAAAAGGCGCGGTTATATTAGAATATGCAAACTGAGCATTAATTTCATTTTTCATTTGCTGTGCACCTTCTAGACGAGCCTTGGCCATATTAAAATTTGCCGTGATGTCATCTAGTTCTTTTTGTGACGCACTATTATCTGCAAAGAGATTTTTAAATCTGTTGTAATCTTTTTGAGCATTATTAAATGCTGCAGTAGCTTCGGTTATACTAGCGTTTACTTGTCCTTTTTTTGCTTGTAAATCTGCATTATTAATGGACACTAACAACTGACCCTTTTTTACTGGATCACCTACGTTAACTAGAACATTATTTACAAATCCCATCATGCGTGTGCTCAATTGTGCGCTATTTGCTGCTTGAACTTTACCGCTTACCGCAAGAAAAGGACTGCTATTATTGTCAATTACTGCCTGTACCGTTACAGGAATTGCAGGAGAATTGTCCACCACTGGTTGAAACTCTTTTTCACCACAGCTCATTATTAGTAAGGTAAAGACTGCGGTTAATAGGATATATGATTTTTTCATTCTTTATATTTTATAAATAAAAAGCTTGGGCTCTTTTATTATATGGGTTTGTTATTTTGACTTGGTTAAAAAGTTGATATACGCCTGTGCATAGTTGAATTCAAAAACCGTTTGATAATATTCTAATTGTTTTTGAGCAAATTGGGTTTCGGCATTTAGTAGGTCCGATGTTTTTTCAAGACCTTCTTTAAATCTATTGGTACGTATGCGTAATGATTCTTTAGACTGATCTAGTGCTAGCTGTGCTAGTTTTAATCTGTTTTCTGCATCATTAAGCATGCGTTGTGCCTTATTAATTTCTAATTTTGATTTAGAAACATATTGCTCGTATTGCAACTTAGATTTCTCTAATGTTGCTTTACTTTTATTAGCCTGACCGATACGTTGTGATCCTTTAAAAAGATCCCAGCTCAATTGTGCACCTACCACATATCCATTTGCACTCGCTTGAAATAGGTTTTCATCATACAATTCATAAGATCCAAATGCATTAAGTCTAGGTAGAAAAGCCATCTTGTCTGCCTTGTTTGCTGCTTCATAAGCAGTAGTAGCAAGTTGCATGGCTTTAATATCTGATCTGTTTTCAGAAAAGTTATTGTCCTTTATAGTGATGTTTTTAATCGTTAAGCTATCACTAGGCTTGTATATAGTATAACCATCGTCATCCATTAAATAAGAAAGATAATCTGACGCATTTTGCACGTTACTACGCGCAGTTTGTAGTTGGTTTTGAACTTCAGTAAGTCTTACCTCTACATTAAGAACATCTGCACGTTGCAGGTATCCTTGCTTTAATCTGTCTTGGGCTAGTTTTAAATTTTCTTGAGCTGCTTTTTGAACTTTTTCTAATACAGCAATCCCTTTGTAAGCTAGTTGTAATTGCATGTATGCATTTTCTACTTCAAAAGATAGATACTCTTCTGTGCGCTGTTTCTTAAGTAATACAGCTTCCATTGACGCTCTTGCTGCTTTACGTTGATACAAACCATCTATATTAATTAAGGGTTGTTGTACTTCAATTATAGTAGCAAAATTTTGAATCTGATCTGGATCATTAAGAAGATCTGGATTGAAGTCGTTTGAAGTTAAGATTCCTTGATTTAGTTTAGAACCAAAAGCCATCAATGGATTAGTGGTGATAATACCAGTATGACTAGCGGTTATATTAGGCAAGAAAACAGCTTTAGTCTGATCAAAATCTGCTTTTGCTTCTAGAAATTCTTGCTCAGATATTTTTATAGAATTGTTGTTTTTAACCACTTTTTCAGCAACTTCTTCTTTTGAAATTAGAGTAGTTTGCTGTGCTGTCGCTTGCGTTAATATCGCAATACTAAAGGTTATAAATAATAAGATTTTCTTCATTACAAGAGATTAGTAAAGCAAATTTAACTCGCTATTTTTCTTGCTAGAGTAACCTATGTTACTCAACCTTATTTAAATTAAAAAGCCACCTATTAATAGATGGCTTTTTGTTGATTTATCTCGCTTTCGCGAAAGCGTAATTATACCTTTTTATGACTAGTAACTGGTATCGTCTAATTGAACTTTACCATTAAATGTTTTATATAAAAAGATAAGATATCCAGCAAGAAGTGGAGCTCCTACGACTACCATAGTAAGCATGATTCCTAATGACTTTTGAGAAGATGCTGCATTGTATATCGTAACGCTAAAAGCCGGATCTATCGTTGATGGTAATAATACTGGATATAGTTGAAAGGCTACTAACATTAATAAAAAGGCCATCGTTAAAGATGAAAAGATCAATGCTTGAAAATATTTTTTCTTAGACACCAATCGAGGCACATTTGCCACTGCTAGAAATGCTAATATAGGAAGTGCAAAAAATAATGGTTGTTCCTTAAATCGATCTGTCACACCTGGTAAGAATATCAGTGTGTATAACGAGGTCACAGCAAAACTAATGATAAAGAAAATCATCCCTTTTTTGAGTAAAAAAGTTAATCTGCTGTGTAGTCTTCCTTCTGTTTTAAGCAACAAGAAAATAGCACCTTGGGTCATAAATAATGATAAGGTTGTAAATCCAGCCATGATGGCATAAGGACTTAGAAAAGCAAAGAAAATACCACCTTTATAAGTGTAGTTTTCTCCTATTTCAAAACCTTGTAAAACATTACCTAAAACCACTCCTAATAAAAATGCGATTAATGTATTAGATATAAAATAGATGATGTCCCAAGTGGTGCGCCACCATTTCATCTCTTCAGAACTTCTAAATTTAATGGCAGATGATCTTAGGACCAGCAATAATAAAAACAGCATAAATGGAATGTACATAGCAGATAACATGGTAGCGTACATCACAGGAAACCCTGCAAATAAGGCGCCGCCACCTATAATAAGCCATACTTGATTTGCATCCCATAAAGGTCCTATGGCATTAATAGCGATACGTCGACTTAAATCTTTTTTGAAAAATAAATGCCATGCGCCAGCACCATAATCAAAGCCTTCTAAAATTGCATATCCTGAAAATAATAATCCAACAACTAAATACCATAGTGTAGGGTAATCTATACCTAAAAAAGTTTCCATAATGCTGGTCTTAAACGTATTTTAAAAATTCATCTGGGTTTTTTGCCTCGTCATATGGGCCGTGCTTTATCTTCTTATTTACTGAATAAATAAATAAAAGAAACAATACTGTGTAAACCACTAAGAATAAAATTAACGAGAACAATATCTGATTAGATGATACCTCTTGCGAAAATCCTTCATCAGTTCTTAAATGACCATAGACTATCCATGGTTGTCTTCCCATCTCTGCAGCAAACCAGCCTACTTGATTTGCAATCTGTGGTAGTAATACAGAGAAGGCAAATATTTTGAGCAACCATTTTTTATCAAATAAAGTGCCTCGCCACCATAAAAAACAAGCATATAAGGTCAATCCTATTAAAAACATGCCTATCGATATCATAATATGATAAAACTGGAAAACAGCATTTACCTGTCCAGGACGTTCATTTTCTGGAAAAGCGTTTAAACCTGTAATAGGCTCTTCAAAATCTTGATGTACTAGGAATGAGAGTCCGCCAGGTAATTTGATACCGGTGACTTCTTGGGTCTCGTCATCTACCCAACCGAATAGATACAAATCTGCAGGTGCAGATTTTTCATAATGGCCTTCCATCGCAGCTAGCTTTGCTGGTTGATTAACGGCAACGCCATCTGCAGAGCTGTGTCCAGAAAGCAATTGTGTCAAAGAAAAAATAGTGGCAACGGCTAGCGCAATTTTAAATGCTTTTTTTGATATTTCTACATATCGTCCTTTTAATAAATAGTAAGCATGTACACTAAGAACTAGAAAAGTCCCAGCAAGAAAAGCACCTTGCCAGACGTGAATGATTCTATCGACACTCGATGGGTTAAAAACCATAGCCCAGAAGTCAGTCACTTCAGCTCTGGCATCAAATCCTTCACCTACGATATGGTATCCGGCAGGCGTTTGTTGCCAGCTATTTGCCACAACTATCCATACCGCAGAAAACATAGAACCTAAGAACACCATTATAGTTGAGAAAAAGTGAACTTTAGGAGAAACTCGATTCCATCCAAAAAGTAAAATTCCTAAGAAAGTACTCTCTAGACCAAATGCAAAGAGACCTTCGGCAGCAAGTGCGCTTCCAAAAATATCTCCTACATATCTAGAATAAACTGACCAATTAGTACCAAATTCAAATTCCATGATGATACCAGTCGCAACACCTATCCCAAAAGTGATCGCAAATATTTTTAACCAAAAACGCGTCAGGACTTCATACTGTTTATTACCGGTTTTGAGATATAAACCTTCCATAATTGCCATAATTAATCCTATACCTATACTTAAAGGCGGATATATGTAGTGAAAGGCAATGGTAAAAGCAAATTGTATACGGGCTAGAATTTCTGTATCCATCGTGACATGATTTTGTTTTACAAAAATAGGTTCTAGACTTAGTTTCTTGTGTTACAATAGTCACTTAAAACCGTTAATTTTTTAAAATCTCGCTTTCGCGAAAGCGGGATCATCTGTCACATTTTCATAGATTCCATTTCAGGAAAGTCATAAATATTTATGAATGGTATTTAATGGAGTTACACGTAACTTTAGAACATGATCTGCTATTTCAGCTAACTGCATTAATGCACCGTGTAACTTTTTAAATTTAAGATGTATAGTTCAATGATTTTCTCCATTTATATCCATTGAAACATCTTAGGTTCATGTAAAGTAATTGATAGTTTGTGAGAAAATAATTAAGCTCAATTGCTGCGATTTAATCGACTGATAGCTTTATTTATATTTCTCCTGATTTTCTATTTAAATAGATAAAGTTGTCTAACTCCAGTTCATAAAACCACCTTGTAAATCATAAATTTCTTTAAAACCTATGTTTTCAAGTTTTCTAGCGGCATTATTACTACGGCTACCAGAACGACAGTATAAATAAATGGCCTTTTCTTTATCATATTTTTGTAACGCATCCATAAATTTAGACGTGTTAAAAAAGTCAATATTAACGGCGCCTTTAATGTGACCACTCTTAAATTCGCTAGGTGTTCTTACATCTAATAATTGTTTTGTCTTGTCCATACTTTTAATAGCCTGCTTAAAATCTGCAGGAGATAATTTCTTTATTTGATCAGACGATGATTTTGTGCTAAAAAGGCTGCTTAAAAATGACATGATAATATTTTTATATAATTTTTCAAAATAAAAATACCACGCCTTAAGCTATTTAAAAGTGACCTTTGTTACACTAATTCATTATAATTACAAATGTTAGATTATTAAATTTACACTTATGAATTTTGAGCAAACAAATGACCTGCTAGGTGGTATTGATATTTATATTATTGACCAGATTTTAAAAAATCGTTATCATCCAAAACAATCTATTTTAGATGCAGGTTGTGGTAAAGGAAGAAATTTAAAATGGTTCTATGACAATGATTTTGAGATCTATGGTGACGATGTAGATTCTGATTTTCTCGCTTTCGCGAAAGCGAAATACCCAAAGAGTAAAGCTAATTTTATAAATTCAAATCTGGATGAACTACCGTATAAGGATAGTAGTTTTGACCACGTTTTATGTTGTGCTGTATTGCATTTTGCAAAAAGCGAAAAGCAATTTACAGAAATGTTTAAAGAATTGATACGAGTATTAAAACCTGGTGGCACTCTATTAATTAGAATGGCCTCAAACATCGGGCTAGATGGTAATGCCCCAATAGTACGGTTTAAAGATAATGGACAAAAAGGGACTTATTATTTAACCAGAGAACGCATTGCTTTATTGCTTTCAGAATTTCAATTAGAATTATTAGAACCGGTAAAAACGACTAATGTGCAAGATGAACGAGCCATGACAACTTTAGTTCTATCCAAATAAAAAAAAGCGACAATTTCTTGCCGCTTTCAACTAACTCAACCATAACTTGATACCTTACTAAAGTGTCGATGGACAGACATAATTAGTAACAGCGATATCAATTTCTTTAATAGCGTTAAACCCTCCTTCTACATTTATTAAATTATGTATACCTCGACTTTTTAATATCGATGCTGCAATCATGCTTCTATAACCACCAGCGCAGTGAATGAAAAAAGTGTTTTCTGGAAATGATGCTAGGTGATCATTAATGTAATCTAGTGGAGTGTTGTGAGCGTCCACGACATGTTCTGATAAAAACTCACCTTCTTTACGTACATCAAAAATAGGTAGATGACGTTCATTTTGCTCTTCTTCAAATTGCTTAACTGTTATTGAGGTCACTTTATCATATTCCATAGCGGCTTGCTTCCATGCTTCAAATCCGCCTTTTAAATAGCCAATTGTTTGGTCAAAGCCTACTCGGGAAAGTCTTGTTAGAGTTTCTTTTTCTCGACCTTTTGTTGTAATAAGTAGTAATGGTTGTTTGACATCTGCAATTAGCGATCCTACCCATTGTGCAAAATTACCGTCTAAACCTACAAATATGGATCTAGGGATATGACCGTTTGCAAATTCTTCTTGAGATCTTACATCTAGGATGATTGCTCCAGTTTCATTTGCTGCAGCTTCAAACGCTGCTGGTGATAGAGCTTTTGTCGCCCTATCCATAACGGTGTCTAAACTTTCATAACCTTTAATATTCATCATTACATTTTGAGGGAAATAACCTGGTGGTGGTGTGAGACCAGTAAGAAGTGCTTTTTTAAACTCTTCTTTGCTCATTTCTTGCAATGCATAATTGGTTTTCTTCTGGTTTCCTAAGGTATCTGTAGTTTCCTTGCTCATCATTTTACCACATGCTGATCCAGCACCATGATTAGGGTACACAATTAAATCATCACTTAACGGTAAAATTTTGTTACGCAGCGAATCGTACAAGTAACCAGCTAGCTTGTCTTCTGTAAGATCTTCTACAACATGCTGAGCTAGGTCTGGACGTCCTACATCTCCTATAAATAAAGTATCTCCTGTAATGATACCGTGTTCTTTACCATCTTGATCGATTAATAAATAGGTCGTACTTTCCATAGTGTGACCAGGAGTATGGATTACTTTTATTTTATAATCACCTAACTCAAAAACCTGCTCGTCTTTTGCAATCAAAGCGTCGTAACCAGGTTGTGCCGTAGGTCCAAAAACAATTTGTGCTCCTGTTCGTTCACGTAGGTCTAGGTGACCGCTCACAAAATCGGCATGAAAATGAGTCTCAAAAACATACTTAATCTGTGCGTTATCTTTTGCTGCTCTTTCTATATAAGGATTCACCTCTCTTAGAGGATCAAATACCGCAGCTTCACCATTGCTCTCTATGTAATATGCAGCGTGAGCTATGCATCCTGTATAAATTTGTTCTATTTTCATGATGATTTTATTTCTTGTTTAAAATTAAAAAAAGTGATCATTTAAAATGGTAACATAAGTCACATAACAAGTTCTTTGATGATGATATATATACCCATCACCAAGACAAACCAACCAAATGCTTTTTTTAGTTTTTTACCGTCTATGAATTTATTGAGATAAATTCCTAAGAAAATTCCAATAATAGAAAGCGTTGTAAAGGGTAATAAAAAGAACCAATCTATTTCCAGATTTTTCACATCACCTAGAAATCCTATCAATGAATTTATGGAAATAATGAATAGGGAAGTAGCTACTGCTTTTTTCATGGGTAGCTTTGCGAGTAGTACTAAAGAAGGTATGATTAAAAATCCACCACCAGCGCCTACTATTCCAGTAATGGTACCGACTACTATACCTTCTACAACAATTATGGGATAGTTGTAAGTTACGACGCTGTCCTCATCGCTTTCTTTGCGCTTATTACGTATCATGGAAAAAGATGCTAATAACATTACAAAAGCAAAAAATAGCATGATTGCAAGGTTTTTAGTTAGCACAAATCCGTTTACCGTAAATAATTCATCTGGTATCGCTGGTATTAAATACGCTCTAGTTAGGTAAACCGCTATAAAAGCTGGAATGGCAAATATGATAGCGGTTTTAAAGTCTACCAAACCTTTAGTCATATTCTTGATAGCACCTACGAGAGATGTCGTACCTACTACAAAAAGAGAATATGCAGTGGCTAGAACAGGGTTTAATGTAAGGGCATAGACTAAAATGGGTACAGTAAGAATGGAACCACCGCCGCCTACAAGCCCAAGAACAAAGCCTATTAAAAGAGCTCCTATAAATCCTAATATTTCTATTATTTCCATTCTATAAATTTTAAAAACTCAAATATAGAAGGAGCTTAATCGCATGTTTGTAACAGATGTTACACGACTTCAATAAAACTGCGGTGTAGCTTTATCTTATTAATATTTTCCATTTTTTTAAGTAGTCGAGAGATGACAACTCTGCTGGTATGTAAATCTGCAGCAATTTCTTTGTGAGTAGTATAGATATGTTTACTATTAAGAATTTTAATTTTATCGTTCAAGTAATTCTCTAAGCGCTCATCCATATTATTAAAAGCAATATTATCTACACTTTCTAATAGCTCCATCATACGTGTATGATAACTGGTAAAGACAAAATTGCGCCAGGTCTTATATTTAGAAGACCATTCTTCCATTTTTGTAACAGGTATCATTAATAGTTTAACTGGAGTCTCTGTAACAGCATGAATTTCACTTTTAGTATTTCCTACACAGCAAGTCATAGTCATGGCACAAGTGTTACCTTTTTCTAGATGGTAGAGTAATAACTCATTGCCATCAGCATCGGGACGCATAATTTTAATGCTTCCAGAAAGTAAAAGTGGCATGGATTTAATGTATTGGCCAGGCTTTATTAAATCTTGTCCAGCAGGAACTTCCATAAAAGTTGCCACGCTATTGATGTCTTCTATAAGTGCTAGCTCAAATTGTGAACCATAATATTCTTTAAGCTCTTGTATCATTTTTGACTTGTTTTGCAATCATAGGATTGTACTTAAAAAAAAGATGTGCCCATATAGCTTTAGAAACTGCACCTATGTAGGGAAATGTTAAGGCAAGTATGGCAACTATAGCAACAAAGATAGTTAATGGATTATCTGCTAGACCTAAAAATAATAAAATTACATATGTTGCTACTGCAAAAGCGATTCCTACAGCATAACTAACATACATCGCACCAGTATAGAAACTAGGTTCAATACTGAATTTTAATTCACATTTTGAACATCTTTCTTTTACCTTATTCATCTTAGAAATTTTATAAGGATTTGCTTCAAGAAAATTCCCTTGACGGCATTGAGGACATTTTAAAAAAAGGATACTGTATATAATAGATTTCTTAAACATCTTTTTATTTCAAAGCTACTTATTGCAGCCTCTTTTATGTGTAACAATAGTTACATACATACTGAATTGACAACGGTAATTCTATTTTAAAAATAAGACTTTGTTCCTTTATTTAAGAAGACTACCTCATAGGCCACATTATAGTGTGCTATTATAAAATTCTTATTTTAAAGCTGTTTTGTTTTTAAATAGATATGAAATGGGGCGATTATTAACAGATTTTAAAATAAACAGTTAAAACATATCGATTGTAAATGTTTGTGCTCTACATTTAAAAAAAAATAAACGATGTTCAAGAATTTTACTTTTTACGCGTTGCTTATAGCCACTGTTGGGATTTTTTCATGTTCTTCAGAATCTGATGAACAAAATAATTTTATACAATTAGTGCCTAATGATGATGACACTACAGATGATGATACAACAGAAATCGATAATGTACCAGGTGATAATTTTGCATTAGCTACACTTCAAATAGAAACCAGCTGGAACACGGCAGATAGAGCTACCGTTTCTGAAGATGCAACGACACATGGCCCGACGGCATATTACTTTATGGAGAATCAAGAAATGGTTTTAATAAGTAAAGAACCAGATGGCAAACGCACAGAGCTTAAAGAACCTCCAGGGCAAGAACGTTCTCTAGATGTGGTGAAATCACTGTCTTACACAGCTACTATATTTAATATACCAGAAAACGGTGTGACTATCGCACAAGTACATAATAGAAGTACTGGTGTATTAAGACCACTAGTCAGAGTTTATATAGACGACGACCACAGGATTAAATTTAAACTAACGGACGACCCAGATAGCGATTCTCAATACACGACGATTAATGGACCTTTGTACCAAGAAGGAGAGACCATAGAAGTTTCTATGAGTACATCAAATGGAACAGCGTCTTTTACAGCAACGACACCAGCTGGTACATTTTCTGAAACCTTTACACCTTCTAATAACTGGACACCATACAGTAATGAGTACTATTTTAAAGCCGGTGTTTATACAGAAGGAAATGATACTCGAGCCGAAATTCGCTTCTCTGAATTTGATTTAATTAAATAAATCCAAATAAAAGAACTACAATAATACAGTTATTTATTAAAGCCCAAGAAGTGAATAATCAAAATCACTGACGGGCTTTTTTGCTTTTTTTAATACCCATAAACCTTCGGCAGGAGGTATTTCTAGATCTAGATTTTCTTCCATTTCATTTTGCATAAACCATATACCATTCATGGCTTTCTTCTTATAATCAAAAGAACCATTATAAACGATCTCAAAATTGTGTTCTATCTCTTCTGTATTGAAACCATCTTCTAGAATAACATCATTACTGGTATAAGAGACCGTTAAAGAAATTAGATTCTGTTCCCAAAACCCAGTAAAATTTACCGTTCTACCAGTTGAGAATGGTCCTTTTTCTTCAGTCTGATGTCCGGTTATAATGCCGTCTTTAAATTCCATTTCGGTAAATAACCTGACTTTTTCTCCAAAGAAAGGAAGATCAAAACCTAATCCATAGATAAAATAACCTTCCCAATAACCGCTTAATTCCTCCATTATTTTTTCTCTTTCTCAATCACGAGATACTCTAAATTCAATGCATTAAACTGCTCGTTGAATTTTTTAATATCAGATTGTAAAACTTGGTCAAAAATAGCTAGTTGCTTTTCAATCTCAGCAGTTAATTCATCTTTAACTTCTATACTTTGTGAAGTAGGAGCAAAGTCACCTATTTGTGCCAGACTATTTAAGTGAGCCAGTTTATTAGTTAATCTTATAGGGAAATTTAAAGGATCTTGACCACTTCGATTTTTAGTTTGATAAAGTGCTTTTTCTACCTCGCTAAATTTCTTTTTCATCTCCTTAGACATGGCAATCATATCTTTAACACCTTGTTCTTCTCTATCTCCATACAACGCTTCAAAAGCACTTAATTTTTTATTGAATGCACGTATGTTTTTAATTGATTTGTGAGCTTTGTCTACAGTAGCGTTTACTTCATTTACATAATTAAATTGTGCTAGCATGTCTGCATCGCTAGCCTCGCTATTAGGAGCAGATATAATAGTGATAGGTTGTGATTCCATTTTACCATTTACTGATAATTCTACTTTGTAAGATCCAGGTACGGCCTTAGGTCCAGACATATTTGCCCACCATAGAATCATACCTGGTAGTTTTTCTGCTCCATCATAAACCGTATTCCAATTAAAAGAGTTGGCACCTTCTTTTACTTTTAATTTGTTCTTTTTATCATAGGTAGCATAGGTTTTTATCAACTCGTTTTTAGCGTCATAAAAAGAAAGTGATACACTATCTTTTTCTTTCAACGTCGGAATATAAAAATGTACTTGTACTCCTGCGGGATGATTTGCTCCTGCGGTAAGTGAACCTGCACGACCATTTCCTGCCATACGGTAAGAGGTTTTAGGTTTGAAAAGTTTGTTTTCGTCTTGCTTTCGCGCAAGCGAACTAGAAAAAGCTTCTCTCACTAATCCTAGATCATCATGTATCCATAAACTTCTACCTTGTGTCGCGATAATTAGATTGTTATCCTTTACAGCTAGATCTGTAACTGGTACGATAGGTAAATTCATCTGGAATGATTTCCATGATTTTCCATCGTCGGTAGAAATGTATAAACCAGTTTCTGTTCCTGCATACAGCATTCCTTGTACTTGATCATCTTCTCTTACGACTCTAGAAAAATGCTCTGATGGGATGCCATTTGTTATTTTTTTCCATGATTTACCATAATCTGTAGTTCTATATAAGTAAGGTGTAAAATCGCCTAATTTATAACGTGTAGCAGCGACATAACAAGTAGCCGCGTCATAACGGCTAGGTTCTATGCTGTTAATTTGTGCCCATTCTGGTAATCCCTTAGGTGTAATATTACTCCAGTTTTTACCACCATCTTTAGAAAGGTGTATGAGTCCATCGTCGCTACCTATCCATAACTCGCCAGCGTTTAAAGGAGATTCTGCTGCGGCAAAAATGGTACAGTAATACTCTACACTTGTATTATCTTGAGTAATCGGTCCACCGCTAGAAACTAGTTTTGTTGGATCGTTTCTAGTTAGATCAGGTGAGATAGTTTCCCAGCTCTGACCTTCATTAGTAGTGACGTGTACATTGTTAGAAAATGCATAGAGTTTATTAGGCTCATGTTGAGAGAACAGAATAGGGAAATTCCACTGAAAGCGGTATTTCATTCCTTCGGCACCATGTCCCATAGGGTTATCTGGCCATACATTAATCGCTCGTTGTGATTTAGTCTTGTGATTATAACGAGTTAAATAACCACCATAACTACCTCCATAAACGATGTCGTTATTTTTAGGATCTACAGCAATGTGTGCACTCTCGCCACCTGCAGTTCCTTCCCAATCGTTATCTGTAATACTACGTCCAGTGGTGCGATGAGGTAATCTTATCGTCCCATTATCTTGTTGTGCTACGTAGATTCTATAAGGGAAAGAGTTATCTGTAGTCACACGGTAATATTGTGCTGTAGGTTGATTGTGATACGTACTCCATGTCTCACCACCGTCATAAGTGATTTGTGCGCCACCGTCATCTCCCATAATCATACGGTCAGAATCTTCTGGTGCGATCCATAAATCGTGATGATCACCATGTGGTGCTCGCGCGCTAGAAAAGTTTTTACCGCCATCGGTACTTTTATGATAGTTGACATTAACGACATAAACTTTATCGACATCTTTTGTGTCTGCATAAATACGTGTATAATACCAGGCACGTTGTCTTAAACTGCGATCACTGTTTGTCTTTTTCCATGTTAAACCTGCATCATCACTGCGGTACAATCCGCCTTGATCTTTATTTTCTACGATGGCATATAATCTGTCAGAATCTACTGGTGAGACGGTAATTCCCATAATTCCTAAAGTTCCTTTTGCAAAACCTTCATTTTTTGAGATCTCTTTCCACGTTTCTCCATAATCGTTACTTTTCCATATAGCACTACCATCGCCACCACTAGATAGACTGTATGGTGTACGTTGTAATCTCCAGGTACTTGCATACAATACACGTGGATTACTAGGGTCTATGATTAAATCTACCGCACCGGCTAGATCATTAGTAAATAGTTTTTTACTCCATGTTTTACCACCATCGGTACTTTTATAAACGCCACGGTCTGCAGTAGGCTTATAGATATTACCTAATACGGCGGCATAAACGGTATTATGATCGTTAGGATCTATAACTATTCTAGGTACGTGACGGCTTTTAGGTAATCCAGCCTCAGTCCATGTTTTACCGGCATCTTCTGTTTTCCATATGCCATAGCCGCTGGAAACATTACCACGCACCGTTTTCTCGCCACCACCTACATAAATTACGTTATGATCGCTAGGCGCAACAGTTACGGCACCTATAGAACCGCCAAAAAATCCATCAGAGATATTGCTCCAGGTACGTCCACCATCTAAAGTCTTCCACACACCACCACCTGTACTACCGAAATAGAAAAGATTAGGTTTTCCGGGAACTCCGGTAACCGCAGCACTACGTCCACCACGGAATGGTCCCAAGAGTCTAAATTCCTGCGATTCATAGAACTTCTGTTCTTTTGGTGGTTCTGGTAATTGTTGTGATTCCGCTTTCGCGAAAGCGAGAACAACAAATACAAATAGTATATAGTACAACTTATTCATGGTAGGAAAATTTCCTATAAAGATACTACACCATTTGTAATTTATCGTATCGGGAATAATAGAACAGTACTCGGGAAATGAACACATTTTTAAAGGCTACTTACTGTCGCATCTTTGTAGTGTCCTAAGGGATAAGAAAATAACAATAATTAAAAGTATATAATATCATGGCAACATTTAATGTACCACAAAGAAGTGAAGTAAACGAAGTGAATCAAGGAATTTTTGATAACCTAGAAAAGCAATTAGGTTTTGTTCCTAATTTATATGCCACTTATGCATTATCTAATAACGCATTAAACAATTACCTTTCTTTATCTGGAGCAAAAACATCTTTAAACAATAAAGAAAAAGAAGTAGTAAACCTAGCAGTAAGTGAAGTAAATGGTTGTGATTACTGTCTTGCAGCGCATACGGCTATAGCGCAAATGAACGGTTTTACTCAAGAACAAACACTAGAATTAAGAGCTGGTAAAGCGTCTTTCCAGACTAGTTATAATGCTCTTGCAGGTCTAGCAAAAAATATAACAGAGAATAGAGGTAGAGCAGATAAGGCTGTAGTAGATTCTTTTCTAGCGGCAGGTTATACTCAAGAAAATCTAGTAGATACTATAGTTTTAGTAGGTGATAAAACCATCTCAAACTATTTACACAATACAACTCAAGTACCAGTTGATTTCCCAGCGGTACAACCTTTAGATGCTTAATAACATTTAGGTAAGAGTTAAATTTTTCATAGTTGGTTAGTTGAAACAGGTCTGTCTCTTAGGAGTACGGGCCTGTTTTTTTATGTCTAAGATTAAAATAAACCAAAAAAGAAGTGAGTTGCCACCTAGTTTTTAGGATAACAACCCACTTTTATAATAAATGAAATATGTTGTCTCTTTTAATTTATTGTTTTCTAAAAGATAGCGGGCTAGAACCTGTTTGTTTTTTAAAGAATTTAGAAAAATGACTAGGCTCATTATAACCTAGTTCATAAGCTATCTCTTCGGCACTTTTGTCAGAGTAGAGTAAAAGTCTTTTAGCCTCGGCAGTGATGCGCTCGTTGATTATCTTAAGAGGTGATTTTACATCATGCTTCTTAAAAAAGTTAGAAAGTGTTTTAGGAGATTTAAAAAGTAAGTCTGCATAGTCTGCTACCTGGTGCTTTTCTTTAAAATGCTGTTCTACTAGTATATTAAATCGTCTTACTAGATCAACTTGTTTTACCGTTAAATCGGGCTGGTAACTTTCTTGTTTTATCAGTCTGGTAGAGGTAATCAACATTCTCTTTAATAAAGTACGTAACATCTCACCCTGAATATGATCTTTAGTATCAAATTCTTCCTGAAATAAAACCAGCATCGCATTAAAACTAGCTTGTTCTTTTACAGTTAAGTCTATTATAGGTGCTGTAGAAGAACCGAAAAACAACATTCCCATACAGGATACCTCAGAATCATTATGCTGTATGCAATAGAACTCACGGTTAAACACAAACGCTATTAATCCATAATTATCCTTTGGGATTTCTACTATGTTCACAGGGGTACAAAAAAGTACTTGATTCTTTTTAAGTACGACTTCATATCCATCTACAATAAGGCGTTCTTCACCTTCTGTACACCAGACTATTTTATATAAACCCTTTTCTTTAAGTAGCTGTAATGATGGTCCACATTGAAAACTTGTTACAGTAAACCTTCCTTCGTCTTTGATGTTATGGTAATCTAATTTCATAGATTAAAAATAGGAAGAATATATAACTAAAGTATCACGACTTCAAATATTTTCTCATAGAACCTATACCACCGGCATTTACAACTTTATAACCATTGGCTTTTAATTTTCCAGCAGCGATATTACTTCTTCCTCCCATGGCACAGTACACGATTAATGGCTTTTCTTTATCGAGAGCATTCATTTGTTGATCAATAACTTGAACAGGTATATTTTTAGACCCTTCTATATGACCGCCGTTAAATTCAGATGCGGTACGCACATCCAGTAATTGAGCACCTTCTTTAAGGTATTTCTGTATTGTTTCTTTTTTCTTATTTTTAAATAGACCGAACATAGTTTTCTTTATTGAGACGTTTGTTTTTAGTTTACTTACCTGCAAAGTAGTAAATTGTTATTATAATTTCGCTTTCGCGAAAGCGGAACCACAACATATCACTTTTAATACCTACATTAGGATCATGGGAGCAATTATTGGGTACATTTTTATCGGTTTACTAGTAGGACTAGTAGTTATTCAGTTTTTAAAAGAGTTGGATAGAAAAGAAGTACAAGCTAGAAAGCTGGTAGGAGCAAAGGGTCTGCATAAATTGGAAATACAACGCAATGCTATTTTACAAGAACTAGAACAAAAGTCTCCGGAAAAAACAGCCGTTAAAACAAAGGCAGTTTCATTGATCTATAAACTCGCAGCCAGTAAAAATAAATTTACTTTAAAAGATATAGAGCATACCACTCAACAACTTCAAAACCTGTATGACCAGAACATAGAAGGTGCATCGGTCTATAAAATGAATTTTCCAGAAAAGGAATTACTCAATTTTGAACCTAGAGAGATCTTGTCTTTATTAATTATTATTAATGAAGGCTTGCACAACGCAGCTATTCATTCTCAAGCTAACTATATATTCAATATCGCATCTATAGAAGACGATTTCTTACATATAATTACCCACGATAACGGACTAGGTTATGATCGTAAAGCTGTCGCAAATGGTGATGGTATTCAACAAATCACGACAGCTGTAAATGAATTAAATGGTGACTTAAAACTGACCAGCACACAAGGTAATGGTACTGTTGTAAATGCAGTTATACCATTAACTGATTTTAGTTAACCTATCAATTCTTCAATCTCCTCAATAAGCAGCCACTGCTCAGGATAATCATTTTCTACTTGAGCTTTTAATTCCTCAAGTAACGGTTTATTTATTTTATCTTCTTCTCTATAATTGCGCACTTTCTCATATAAACCTTGAATGGTAATCTCTCTTTTTGAGAAAACTGGCTTTATAGTTTTAGTATCACTCTCATGAAAAACAAGGTCAAAACTGTAATAATCTGCAGGGCCAGCATAGGCACTTACTATTTCTTTTCCTACGGCTAGGTTAAGCATGCCGTCTTCTGGAGTAAATAGAACCTCGTCCTTATAAGTTACGGTACAGTCGGTAAACTGAATGAGCATTAATTTACCATTCAAATTACGCTGTCCAGTGACGTTTAAACCTTCTACTTTAATTCCACTTTCATAGGTAAATTCAATGCGCTCGTTGTCATAAAAATTATAAGCTTGTAAATCACGAGGTCCCATATCTTCTATAGCTAGATTAATTCCCTTAAGTTTCCCTAGCGGACTCAAAAAACCGTTTTTATGCGTACTGCGGCCATGACCTATAAGCTCTTTTTCTCTATATGCAAGAGCACTCTCTCCAGTCGTTTCAAAGAAAACCACCTCGTTGTCATCATTAGTAATCATGCGTGTAAAATGACCACTTATTTGTAATCCAGTACTTAACTCAATAGTCCCAAGAGATTTTGAATTAATTAATTTTTGTAAGCCACGATGTCCGCCTTTACGAACTGCCATGGTGTTTGCAAATTCTTCTAGTACCTCACTAAGGGTCGCAAAATTAGGCGTTACATAAAGATGAGGTTGCTTGCGCGTGATATCAAAATCTTGATAAGCTGCATCAATAGTATACAGTCTTTTTTCTACCGCAGGTTCTAGACAGCTTTTACTTTCTCCTAGACTTGATAATAATCCGGCACCATAAAGTTTAGGATTATCTAGCGTACCTACCAGACCGTATTCTACCGTCCACCAGTGTAAATTTCTAATTAAAGACATTTCACTAGGTTCTACATCTTTGTTTTGAAGACGCTCTATATTTGCCTCGGCAGCTGCGATTTCTTTATCCAGCTCTGGGTTTTCTGTCTCGCTACGAGTTTCTTTAAGAATAGAAATCTTGCGCACTGCCTCATACATTTCATGATCGTGTGCGCTAGAAATAGCTTTGCTGCCTATCTCGCCAAAACGTCTTAAATATTCTGCATAATCTGGGCTTGCGATAATAGGAGCGTGCCCAGCAGCTTCATGAATAATGTCTGGTGCAGGAGTGTATTCTATGTTATCCAGCTTTCTTATGTCTGCCGCAATGACTAATATTTTATAAGCCTGAAATTCCATAAAAGCTGCTGGCGGTATAAAACCATCTACAGCAACAGCTGCCCAGCCTATTTCTTTTAGAATGCGATTCATACCATACATGGACGGTATGTTATCTATAGAAATACCTGTTTTCTTAAGTCCAGCAATATAAGATCCATGAGCCACCTGACTCAAGAATTCTACATTTTTGCTCATCACATGACGCCACACAGCCTGATCTTGATAGGTATAAAGGTCATAATTTTGAGGCTTTATAAACTGTTTTAGATGCGGTGGTAATCTTTCAAGAAGCGGATTAATTTCTATATTCTCTAACATTGTCGTAGGGTAAAGTTCAAAGCTAGTCTAAAACAAATTATTCTAATTATTGTGAATAGACTTTTAATCAATTTTATGATAGTCATGTTCTATTATATTTGCAACTTATGTCTCGCAAAAAACAAATTCTCAAAACAGCTGCTCAACTTTTCAAAGAACGTGGTTATAGCGCTGTCACCATGCGCGATCTCGCGGCCGCTATGGATATGAAAGCGGCTAGTTTGTACAATCATATTTCTGGGAAACAAGAAATTCTTGCCACACTCATTCTAGAAGTTGCTCATGAATTTACAACTGGTATGGATACGGTAGAGATGGATGATAAGTCCGCTTTCGCGAAAGCGGAACAGCTCATACTATTACACATAAAAATAGCACTAGAATATACAGATGCACTGGCGGTATTAAATACCGACTGGATGCACCTAGAAGGAACACCCTACCAAGAATACATGAAGTTGCGTAAAGACTATGAATTAGACTTTAAAAATATTTTAGAGAGTGGTATAAAAGCTGGTGAGTTTAAATCTCTGAATGTAGAAACCATGCTTTTTAATCTTCTAAGCACGTTAAGATCCATATACCTATGGATACCAAAAAAGTCGACTACCGAAGTAGCCGACCTTAAAAAAGAGTTGCCTCAAATATTACTTACAGGAATTAGTTCTTAGCCTTTTCTTCTTCTAAAGTAGGGTAGTCTGTATAACCTTCACGACCTTGTGTATAAAAGGTTTCCATATTCCAGTCTGCTGTTTTAGCCTTTAATTCAAAACGATGTGCAAGATCTGGATTAGAAATAAATAATTTACCAAAGGCAACCAGGTCTGCATGACCGTCTTCAATTACCTTATTACCAGATTCACGATCAAATTGATTGTTAATCATCAAGTTTCCATTATAAATTGGACGGTAATGTTTTGCTATTTCACTTACCAGAAAATCGATCTTACTTACATCTGTAAATGGCTCTGAAAGGTGTAAATAAGCCAGGTCGTATTCATTTAATCTATTAATTAAATAATCAAAAAACGGAATAGTATCTGGTGTTCCATCAATTCCAAAAACTCCATTTAATGATGGATTTAATCTACATCCTATTCTATTATCTGGGAATGATTCTTTTACCGCATCTAAAACTTCAAAGAAAAAACGAGCTTTATTCTCATTACTACCTCCATACTCGTCTGTACGTAAGTTAGATTTATTATTAAAAAATTGGTGTATTAAATATCCATTAGAACTGTGTATTTCTACACCATCAAAACCTGCCTTTTTAGCATTTGCAGCAGCGTTTCCATAATCTTTTACTGTTTGCTCTATTTCTTCTACCGTCATAGCGTGTGGCGTCACAGTCATTTTCTTCTCGCCATTAGGGTTTCTATGTTCCACTTCTGGATTTACAGCACTAGGTGCCCAAGGTAACTGACCGTCATGAAAATCTGGCAAAGAAATACGTCCTACGTGCCATAATTGTAAAACTATTTTCCCGCCTTCTTTATGTACACTATCTACGACATTTTTCCATCCTTCTACTTGGGCTTCATTAAATATTCCAGCCACATGTGCATATCCTCTTGCTTGTTTTGATATCTCACTAGCTTCTGTTATAATAAGTCCAGCACCAGCACGCTGCGTGTAATAATCTATGTGTTTTTGATCTGGCGATTGGTTTTCATTAGTTGCTCTGGATCTAGTTAGAGGCGCCATTACAATTCTGTTTTTTAATTCAATTGCTCCTAGGCTTATCGGTTTTAAAAGGGGTTGTGTCGTGCTCATATCTGTTTTTAAGTAAAAATATTGTATGTACAAGTAAATACGGTTAAGAGCGCGTTAATTAGAGTTTTTTTAAAGTTTTGGAGCATTAAAAAAAGCGGTTATATCATCAAATTTGATACAACCGCTTTTATTATTTATAAATAAATATTATCCTATTTATTTATGCCTTTTAGCGAGCTCTTTCTCAATATCTGCTAGAGATAATCCTTTGGCTTTTAATAAAACGAGGTAGTGATACATCAAATCACCAGCTTCATAAATAAAATCTTCCTCCTTGCCATTAATGGCATCGATTACCGTTTCTACAGCTTCTTCACCTACTTTTTGAGCTACTTTATTAATTCCTTTTTGGATTAATGAATAGGTGTAAGATCCTTCTACTTGATCGTCAATACGCTGGTGGATGGTTTTCTCAAGATCATTAATTGTAAAGCTGTTCTCGCTTTCGCGCAAGCGAGATTCATCACCATTATCAAAACAACTCACCGTACCGGTATGACAAGTAGGTCCATGTGCATTTGCTTTAATAAGAATGGTATCTTGATCACAATCGATCTTTATAGCTACTACATCTAGAAAATTATTAGAAGATTCTCCTTTAGTCCAAAGTCGTTGTTTGCTGCGTGAGTAAAAAGTTACTCTATTTTCAGCTTTAGTTTTTTCAAATGCCTCTTCATTCATATAACCTAACATCAACACTTCTTTGTTAGTAGCGTCTTGTACGATTACAGGCAATAATCCGTTTTCTCCTTTATTCCAGTCTAGTTTCATATTTGTTCCCACGAAAGTGGGAATCTCTTCGATTCAACACTTTCGATTTTATTTACGCAGGCGGAAATCTTCATTTCCCCACCGCAATCATTTTTAATGTCAAGCCGTCGTAGGCCAGACTTTATTTTGTCATTCCGCTGCGTAGCGGAATCGCTTTATTTTATCGCAATCCTATTTTAATTTCTCACAGCAACTCCAGCCGCAGCCAATTGTTTTTTCAACTCAGGAACTGGTAATTCTCCAAAATGGAAAATACTTGCTGCTAGTCCTGCACTCGCTTCTGTGTCTTTAAATAAGTCTGCAAAATGAGCACTTGTTCCTCCACCACCTGATGCAATGATAGGAATACTCAATTTTCTAGAAATGGCATCGGTAAGTTCTAGAGCAAAACCATTTTTTGTACCATCATGATCCATACTGGTAAGCAAGATTTCTCCAGCACCTAATCTTTCAATTTCTTGACACCAAGAAATGGTTTCTAATTCGGTCTCTACACGTCCACCAGCTACATAGACTTTATTTCCGCGCAGGCGGATATCTGTTGGTGTTGATTCGCTAGGCTTGCTTTTTGAATCAGCTAGATACTCACTTTCGTGAGAATGCTTCGTATCCACCGCAACTACAACACACTGACTACCTAACTCAGCAGCGAGCTCACTAATTAATTCTGGTCTTTTTACGGCTGCACTATTGATAGCTATTTTATCAGCACCAGCTTTAATGATTTCTTTGGCAAGAGCTACGTCGTTAATTCCGCCACCTACAGTAAATGGAATATTTAAAACAGCAGCGATTTCACGAACTAGCGGTACTAAAGTGTCACGCTTCTCAATAGTTGCGGTAATATCTAGAAAACATAACTCGTCAGCACCTTGAGCAGCATATTGTTTTGCAAGTTCTACTGGATCACCAGCATCTCGCAATCCAACAAAGTTGATCCCTTTTACGGTACGTCCATCCTTAATATCAAGGCATGGTATAATTCTTTTTTTTAAGCTCATACAAATTCTCTCAATTCCTTAAATGTAATTCTACCTTCATAGAATGCTTTTCCTACTATGGCTCCTTCGCAATTCATTTCGCGCAAGCGATATAAATCTTCTACGACAGCAACGCCACCACTAGCTATTAATTTAACTGGTGCTGTGTTAAGGATTTCCTTATACAGCTCATTACTAGTTCCAGCAAGCATACCGTCTTTTGCTATATCGGTACAAATCACATACTCGATTCCTTTTTTATTCCACTCTTTGATGAATTCTACCACTTCTAGTTCACTACTTTCTAGCCAGCCGTGTGTGGCGATCATTCCATCCTTAGCATCTGCTCCTAGGATGATTTTATTAGTTCCATATCTGGAAATCCAACCTTCAAAAGTTGCAGCATCCTTAACAGCAATACTACCGCCAGTAACTTGTTTTGCTCCACTTTCAAATACGACCTTTATGTCTTCGTCAGTTTTCACTCCACCGCCAAAATCAACCTGCAAACCAGTCTGTCCAGCGATGCGCTCGAGCACTTTCCAGTTCACGACGTGACTACTTTTTGCTCCATCTAGATCAACCAAATGCAAGTGTTTTATTCCATTTGCTTCAAACTCTTTGGCTACTTCTAATGGGTCTTCATTATAAACCGTTTTTTGGTTGTAATCGCCTTGTGATAGACGTACACATTTACCGTCTATAATATCTATTGCTGGTATAATACGCATACTATAATTCTATAAAGTTCTTTAATATCTGCTCACCTATTCCAGCACTTTTCTCAGGATGAAATTGTGTTGCATAAAAATTGTCTTTTTGCAAGACACTACTGAAAGGCAAAATATAATCACAAGCCGCAACTGTGTTTTCACAAACTTCAGCATAGAACGAGTGTACATAATATACATCTGCTGCAGGTTGTAAGCCTTGCAAGATGGTAGATTGTTGATCAACAACCTCAGTATTTAAACTATTCCATCCCATGTGAGGCACTTTCATTCCTTCAGTAGCCGGAAATTTCTTTACGGTAGTATCAAAAATCCTTAGACATTCTGTATCACCTTCTTCACTGTGGCTGCACATCAATTGCATTCCTAAGCATATTCCTAGTACTGGCTGTTTCAATTCTTTTATGACCTGATCTAGTCCACGATCACGCAAATAGTTCATCGCGGTACCAGCTTCTCCTACGCCAGGGAAAATAACTTTGTCTGCTGCCTTTAATTCTTCAGGATCGTCAGTTACTTTATTCTCTATTCCTAGTCTATTGAGCGCATTTGTGACGCTTCCTATATTTCCTGCGTTATATTTTACAATGGCAATCATAAAGTTCCTTTTGTACTCGGTAATTTACCATCACCAGTTTGTTTTACCGCCATTTTTATTGCTTTGGCAAATGCCTTGAAAAGCGCCTCTATTTTGTGGTGCTCGTTATCGCCTTCTACTTTCATGTTCAGATTGCATTTTGCCGCATCGCTGAATGATTTAAAGAAGTGAAAGAACAATTCTGTAGGCATATCGCCCACATATTCACGTTTAAATTCAGCTTCCCAAACGATCCATGGTCTACCACCGAAGTCTATTCCTACCTGTGCTAGCGAGTCGTCCATAGGTAACAAGAAGCCATATCTATTGATTCCTTTTTTTGAGGATAACGCTTTCGCGAAAGTGTCACCCAAAGCAATCGCCGTGTCTTCAATAGTGTGATGTTCATCTATTTCAAGATCGCCATTTACTTTAATATCTAAATCTAATGAACCGTGACGTTGCAACTGCTCTAGCATGTGATCATAGAACTTTAAACCTGTGTCTATTTTTCCGTTTCCAGATCCATCAAGGTTTAAAACGATGTTGATATCGGTTTCATTTGTTTTACGACTTACCGTGACCTTGCGAGGTTGTCCTTTTAAAAAGTCAAAAATCTCTTTCCAAGAATCTGTTTTAAGAACTACTAGTTCGTCTTCAAATTCACTATCATCAGTAATGCTAGGTAGCTGTATTCCTTTACAACCTAAATTCTTAGCCAGTTGCATATCGCTATTGCGATCACCGATTACAAAACTATTTTCAAGGTCGTAATTACCTTTTATATAATGCGTCAATAAACCAGTTTGTGGTTTACGAGTAGGTGCATTTTGCTCAGGAAAAGAACGATCGATTAAAACCTCACTGAACTTAATCCCTTCGTTTTCTAGCACATTCATCATTAAATTATGCACTGGCCAGAAGGTGTTTTCTGGAAAACTATCCGTTCCTAACCCATCTTGATTAGTCACCATAACTAGTTCATAATCCAGCTCTCGAGCGATGCGATGTAGCTGAGTAATTGCCATAGGCAAGAATTCCAACTTTTCATAACTATCCAGTTGATAATCTACTGGTGGCTCTTTCACTATCGTTCCATCACGATCTATAAATAATACTTTTTTCATGTATTTCCGCGAAGGCGGAAACCTCTTCCCGCAATCGACTTTATTTGATTAAATGTCATCAACGATGACTCTTTTATAATTTTTAAACTATTGAAGAACGGCTTCGGTTTTAATTCATCTAATTCTCTTTAATTTCTCGCAACGCAGTAATTACCGCTTTACATTCCATCATCGTCCCAACGGTAAATCGCAACGTGTCTTCAATCTGACTGCTGCGATTACGTATGATAATTCCTTTATCACGTAGGTAATTATAAACTTGTGTAGCATTTTCTACTTTGGCAAGTACAAAATTTGCCTCACTAGGATATACTTCTTTTATAAAGTTAAAACTGTTTAAATGCTCCACAAGAAAATCTCTGTTATGGATGATTTCTTGGATTTCATTTTTTGTTTTTTCTTCGTTTTGTAAAGCCTCTAGAACTGCTTTTTGAGACAATTCATTTACGTTATACGGTGGCTTTGTTCGATTGAATAATTCAATGATTTCTGGAGAAGAAAAGGCAAATCCTACTCGAGCACCAGCCATACCATGAGCCTTAGACATGGTTTGTAACACCACAAGATTAGGATAATCTTCTAGTCGTTTTATGAAACTCATGTTCTCTGTAAAATCTTGATAAGCCTCATCTACCACTATAATACCATTAAAACTACCGAACAAGCGATCTAATTGTCTTTGGTTTTCTAACATTTCAGCTTCAAACTCTGGAGCAAATGGCATATCCATCATACCACCACGAGTGTAATTTTGTGCTTGCCAGTCGTGTTTTAAATCGGCTTTGAGCAGTACGTTACCTGTAGGATTATTAGGAGAGCATATCCATAATAGTTTAATATCCGAGCAGGCGGATATCTCTTCGAGTATTTCATCAACGTTCAACTCAAAGCGATCATTCAAAGGAACCTTCAAAACACTAACATCATTAATCGCTGCACTAACTTCATACATTCCATAAGTAGGCGGACAAGTAATTACTGTGTCTTTTCCTGGTTCACAGAAAATGCGATACAATAAATCAATAGCCTCATCACTTCCATTACCTACAAAAATCTGATTTGGTGAAATGTCTCTTTGTTTTGCCAATTCTTCTTTTATCGAAGACTGCAATGGATCTGGGTAACGGTTTAAATCTCCCTTAGGATTTTCATTTGCGTCTAGTAACGTCAGCTCATTTTTATCGCTGCCGTATAAATCAAATTCACTGCGCGCACTAGAATAAGGCTTCAAATTCCAGATGTTCTTGCGGACTATGTTTTTTAAGTTAAATTCCATTTTATTTTATTGCGTGTAAGCCCCATTGTCCTGCGGACATTTCCCCAAAGAGGAAACTAATTGGGTCTCGCTGTGCTCGTGTTTTTTATTGTTTCAATTACTGATTCTAAGTCGTTTAATACATTGTCATTTGTGAACCTTATGACTTTAAAACCTTGTGATTCTAAAAAATCTTGTCTTAATCTGTCCTCTTCTATTTGATTTAAATGTATGTCGCCATCTATCTCTACGATTAAACGTTTTTCAACAGATGCGAAATCAACTATATATTTATCAATGATGTGCTGTCTTCTAAATTTAATGTCTAATTTTTTCTTTCTCAATTCTTCCCAAACTAACGCTTCAGTTTCTGTTGGGTTTTTGCGCATTTGAGAGGCTCTTTCTTTTAACGTGCCGTAAATTGATTTGCGAGCAGTTTCATACGAGTATTTTTGACGTCCTTTAAAAGTCCCTTCCTCTGGAAGGGATTTAGGGTTGGCTTTTATACTATTCAAACGAAGTGTAACCGCATTTTTATGCGCATCGAGACCTTCGGCAGTAGCCATAATTTCAACGGCTGGTCCTAGGTTTTTTAAACCTTGTGGTGTTGCTTTTTGATAGGTCACTTTGTTTACAAAACTATCTACAGATACACCACTATAATTACGCGCATATCCATAGGTAGGTAATGTGTGGTTTGTACCACTAGCATAATCACCTAAACTCTCGCAAGTATATGATCCTATAAAAATAGATCCAGCAACTTGAATTTGTTCTGCTACATCATCAGCATTTTCTGTGTTTATAATCAAGTGTTCTGGTGCATATGCGTCCGACCATTTGATGCATTCTTCTATGCTTTCTAGAACGATAGTTTTACTGTTTTCAATAGCTTTTTCTGCTGTTTGCTTTCGCGAAAGCGTACTTAATTGAATAGTTAATTGTTCATTTACAGCCTCTGCTAGAGTAGTAGAATCAGTTAATAGAATTACTTGAGAGTCTGGTCCATGTTCTGCTTGTGCTAGTAAGTCTGCTGCTACAAATGCTGGATTTGCTTCTTGGTCTGCAATAACTAAAA
This sequence comes from Nonlabens sp. Asnod2-A12, assembly GCF_045063745.1. Lineage (NCBI taxonomy): Bacteria > Pseudomonadati > Bacteroidota > Flavobacteriia > Flavobacteriales > Flavobacteriaceae > Nonlabens > Nonlabens sp. Asnod2-A12. The sequence continues at coordinate 2,914,110 of NZ_JBEFOB010000003.1, forward strand.
CTTCCGACGGTCCAGCAGGCATATCAATGGCGACACCTTGTTGTTGAGCAAGTTCTTTAGCACGTGTTACAAATGCGTTTCCAGGGCCAAATATTTTGTCAACGGCAGGAATACTTTCTGTTCCATGAGTCATTGCAGCAATGGCTTGTGCACCGCCGGCTTTATAGATTTCTGTAACTCCACAGAGACTTGCTGTATATAATACGGCTGGATTTATATCTCCGTTTGCATCTGTAGGGCTACAAAGTACAACACGTTTATTACCTGCAATCTTAGTAGGAATGGCTAGCATTAATACCGTAGAAAAAAGAGGAGCAGAGCCACCAGGAATATACAGTCCTACTTTTTGAATAGGTAAAGATTTTCTCCAGCAGGTCATGCCAGGCATGGTTTCTAATACGGGATAGTCCTTTGTAAAACAAATGACGTGAAACTTATAAATGTTTTGGTAAGCCGTTTGAATCGCTTCTTTTAATTCTGGCGCTACAAGTGTTGCTGCGTGCTCGATTTCTTTTTCTGTAACTCTTAGAGAATTTAATTGTGCTTTATCAAACTTCTCTGCAAAAGCAAATAACGCCTGATCACCATTTTCTCTAACCAGCTGTATAATATCTTTTACAGCAGTCTCTACATTAGCACGTTCTTGTTGCGGACGTTCTAATAGGTCTTGTTGTTGAGAATAGTCAGGATTAGAAATAATTTTCATTATGCGATCAATTTTTCAATTGGACTTACTAAAATGCCTTGCGCACCAGCATCTTTTAATCGGTCGATTACATTCCAGAAATCATTTTCTTCAATCACAGAGTGTAAACTGGACCATCCTTCTTCAGCAAGTGGTAAAACTGTTGGGCTTTTCATACCTGGTAATAAGGCAGATATTTCTTCTATCTTATCATTAGGTGCGTTCAATAAGATGTATTTGCTTTTTTGTGCATTTTGCACAGCATCTATTCTAAAGGTAAGCTTATTTAATAACTCTTGCTTATCACCGCTTAGATTAGGATTAGAAATTAAAACAGCTTCACTATACATTACTGTTTCTACTTCTTTAAGACCGTTCATTATAAGAGTAGATCCTGTAGAAACGATATCGCAAATACCTTCTGCAAGGCCTATTCCTGGTGCAATCTCTACAGATCCGCCTATTTCTTCTGTCGTTGCATCGATTCCTTTTTCTGTAAAGAATTTTTTAACGATTGTAGTATAACTACTAGCTACCTTTTTACCGTTAAACCATTCTAGACCTGGATAGTCTACATCTTTTTGAACAGCTAGACTTAAACGACAGCCTGCAAAACCTAGTTGCTTGATCACGTCTACTTCTTGGTCTTTTTCTTCTACCTCATTAAGTCCTAGAATTCCAAGGTCTGCAACACCATTTGCAACGTATTGTGGTATATCATCATCTCTTAAAAAAAGAATTTCCATAGGGAAATTTTTTGCTTGAGTAGATAATTTGCGACCACCGTTGTCAAATTTAATTCCGCAATCCTTTAAGAGTTGCAAAGATTTGTCTGATAGTCTTCCTGATTTTTGTACTGCTATTCTGATCATAATTTTTGTTGCCATTCTATTTTGAGAATGTTGTTTAAGCTGCTTACAAACTGTTTTTTATTTCAAACTTTTTTAAAACAAAAAAACCGCCTGAAACAGACGGTTTTTTGTAAAATATGTTTGAGTTACATCAATACATTTTTAGCTCGCCTGACGGGAAGTAAAAAAATGATGATGATGTACGTTTTGTGTTTTCATTGTGGTGCAAACATAATACTGAAAATTGAATATTAAAAGGATATCCTAGCTTATTGATAGGATTTAACTTTAATTTAAAACTTTATCCGTTTTGATTATGCTTTAAAGGTAAACTTATTTAATCGATGCTACAAAGTTTGTAGCTGCCTTAGATATATCCTCTACATCAGTAATTTGTCTTATAAATTCACTACCTATAATTGCTCCATTTACATACTTACAGGCATCATTAAAATTCTGTTGATTTTTAATATTAAAGCCGGTAAGAATAGGAGTTTTTAGTTCCATGTCTTTAAGCTTACCTAAGTAGTCTGCTGCTGCAGAGAAATCTGTTTTAGATCCTGTAGTACTTGCAGAGCTTACTGCATAAATAAAGCCGTTAGAGTTATCGTCGATTTCTCTAATGCGTTTTTCTGAAGTTTGAGGAGTTACTAAGAATATGTTGCTGATGTTATATTTCTCAAAGACTTCTTTAAATTCTGTCTGATAAATATACATAGGTAAGTCAGGAACAATTAATCCGTCCACACCTACTTCTTGACATCTTTTGCAAAATGCCTCAAGTCCATATTGCATCACAGGATTGAGATAACCCATTAGAAGAACAGGAACTTTAGGAGTATTATTTTCTAATTGAGAAAATAATTTTTCAATAGACATTCCATTCTCTAAAGCAATTTTACTACTTTCTTGAATAGTAGGGCCATCTGCTAGTGGATCGCTGAAAGGGATTCCTATTTCTACTAGATCAACCTTTGCGTTTTCGAGTGCTGTTAATAGAGTAGTGGTGTCCTCTAATTGAGGATATCCAGCGGTATAGAATATATTCAACAAGTTTTGAGGCTTGTTTTTAAGTAATTCTGTGAGTTTATTTTTCATTTTTTTTAGTTTTCAGCGCATCGCATGCGCTTAGTTGGGCGATGTGCAATCCATCCTTGTGTTTTCAGCACATCCACATGCGCTCTATTCTAGGTAAGTACCACCTATCTTAATATTCTCAACGCATGACATGGCATGCGCACAGCATAGTAAGTGTGACTTTGTTTCTACAGTAGGTTCAACTCTTCCATATACGTATTCATATCCTTATCTCCACGACCAGAAAGGTTAATCACTACACGATCAGTTGGTTTTAAGTCTAAGTCTTTTAAGACAGAAAATGCATGAGCAGTTTCTAAAGCTGGAATGATACCTTCTAATCTACTTACCTCTACAGCTGCGTCTAGTGCTGCAGCATCTGTAACAGCCATATATTGAGCGCGGTCAGACACTTTTAACCATGCATGTGCTGGTCCTATTCCAGGATAGTCTAGTCCTGCACTTATACTATGTGGCTCGATAACCTGTCCATCTTTATCCTGCATCATTATAGAACGACTAGCGTGCAATACACCAGGAGTTCCTAGAGTTAAAGTTGCAGCAGTTTTATCTGTATCAACGCCTAAACCAGCCGCTTCTACCCCTATTAATTTTACTTCTTTATCATCTAAAAAGTGATAAAAAGCTCCCATAGCGTTAGAACCGCCACCTACACATGCAATGACATAATCTGGTAAACCATCCATTTGCTTCTTAATCTCTTCAGAAATCACTGATTGATATCTTGCTACCATGTCAGGATAAGGATGTGGTCCAACTACTGAGCCTATAATGTAATGAGTGTCTTCTGGATTATTGATCCAGTCTCGCATTGCCTCATTAGTCGCGTCTTTTAAAGTTTTAGAACCGCTAGTTGCAGGTCTAACCGTTGCACCTAACATTTTCATGCGGGCAACATTAGGCGCTTGACGTTCTATATCTTTCTCACCCATGTAAACGATGCATTCCAGGCCTTTTAAAGCACAAACGGTTGCTGTTGCTACACCATGTTGTCCTGCTCCGGTTTCGGCAATGATTCTTTTTTTACCTAGTTTTTCGGCAAGTAAAATCTGACCGATCGTGTTATTTACTTTATGAGCACCGGTATGACAAAGATCTTCTCTCTTTAACCAGATTTGAGCTCCATATTTTTCAGAAAGTCGCTTAGCTAAAAATAGTGGAGTAGGGCGACCTACATAATCTTTAAGCAATTGATGAAACTCTTCTTGAAATTCTGGTGATTTTTCTATTGCTAGATAATTCTCTTGTAGTTCTTCAATATTAGGATAGAGCAATTCTGGAATGAATGCACCACCGAATTCTCCATAAAACCCTTGTTCATTTACTTGATAGCTCATTTTCTTAATTTTTCTATGAATGTTTTTATTTCTTCTATGTTTTTAACGCCAGGTTCAGTTTCAAATTTTGAATTAAGATCAATACCTAAAAACATATTGTGTTTAAATTCTTTTACTAATGCGACATCATCTTTTGAAATGCCACCGCTCAATAAAAAAGGAACTTCTCCTTTATAAGAGTCGAGAATAGACCAATTAAATTTCTTACCACTACCACCATAATTGGGAGTAGCTGTGTCAAATAAGAAGAATAGTTTACCAACATATTGTGCTGCAAGTTCTTCCCATTCTTTTAAACTATTGAAATCAAAGTCCTCTGTGATTTGAAATGCTTTAAATATCTTGATGTCTATTTCTAGTAACGCTTTCGCGAAAGCGGAATCCTCATCACCATGTAATTGAATAACGTCCAGTTGCAATGGAATGATATCCTTTAAAATGTTTTCAAGGGATTCATTTACATACACGCCTACGGTACCTTTATTCATGGTTTGTTGGGCGACCTTTTCTTTTTGAGAATCGTCTACAAATCGTTTAGACTTTGAGTAACGTATAATTCCCATAAAATCAATATCCAGTTCTTGTAACTGGTTAATGTTTTCTATATCGCGCATACCGCATACTTTAATCATCATGACTTTATGGCTTTTATAAATTGCTCGCAGCTTGCTCCTGGTAGGTCGGTTTTCATGAAGTTTTCTCCTATTAAGAAACCTTCAAAGCCTAGTGTTTTAAGTTCTTTTACTATGTCAGGATCTGAGATACCGCTCTCTGATATGGCAAGAACATTTTCAGGGAAATGTGGTAAAAGATCTTTACTATTCTGAATATCAGTTTTAAACCTTTTTAAATCACGATTATTAACTCCTATCACAAACTTAGACGTATTCAAAGAAGTGGTTACCTCTTTAATGCGATTAAGCTCTTCTAAATCATGAACCTCAAAAAGAATTTCAAGACCTAGATTCATTGCCTCTAGAGACATGGTTTTTAATTCTTCATTATTTAAACATGCTGCGATAAGTAGGATAGCGTCTGCTCCATAAGCTCGCGCTTCATGAATTTGATATAGATCTATCATGAAATCCTTGCGCAGGATAGGTATGTTAACTTGTGATCTTGCTTCTAGTAAATCTTGTAGGGTTCCACCAAAGAAAGGCAAATCAGTTAGACAACTAATAGCGCTTGCACCGGCATTTTCATATCCTTTTACTACTTCTGTTAGGCTTGCAGGACATTGAAACGAGCCTTTACTAGGACTTTGTCTTTTATGCTCGGCAATAATACCGCTGCCTTTCTTCAAACTATCGTTTAAGGATAGCGTTTCTCTAGAATAATGAGGCATCTCTCTTAGGTCAGAAAGAGAGGTAACCTGCTTTCTAGCTTTTAAGTTTAGTGCGGTTTGATTTGTTATTTTCTTAAGAATGTCTTCCATTTTATTTCTTTTTAGGCAGGTGTCACCTGGCCTTACTTTTAAACGCTTAATAAGCGTCAGTCTAGAACTGCTATCTAGGGTTTACCTCTGAACGTTTTGTAAGCGGTTAAAACTTTTCAATGCTTTTCCAGATTCTAGAGATTCTCTAGCTACTATAGCTCCTTGATGTAAATTTAAATCCTGAGCCACAGAAATAGCAGTTGCGGCATTTGCTATCACTACATTTTTTTGTGCTTCGGTCGCTTTGTTTTCTAATACTTTCATGAAAATATGTGCCGCTTCTTCTACAGTTTCTCCACCATAAATATCTGCCTGCTTTAATGGTTTCATACCGAAATCACTAGCAGATAGATCGCTTACTCCTGCGTTTCTAGCAAGTCTTACTTTTCCTGTAAGACTTACCTCGTCATAACCTTCATGTGAATGGAGAATAGCGTATTTCTTATCTGTTTCAGACTGAAATAAGTATTCATAATTACGCGCTAGTTGTAAATTGAAAACACCAACACTTTGTAATTTAGGTTTTGCAGGATTTACTAATGGGCCCAACATATTAAAAAATGTTTTTACACCTAATTGTTTTCTAATAGGTGCAACAGCTTTCATCGCAGGGTGAAATAATGGTGCGTGTAAGAATGTAATGTTTGCCTCAGAAATTTGTTTTCTCAGCACATCATGGTCATTTGTAAAAACAAATCCTAGATGTTCCATAACATTAGAAGAACCACTTACTGAACTTACTCCATAGTTACCGTGTTTAGCAACAGGTACACCTGCACCAGCAGTTACAAAACTAGCTAGGGTACTTATGTTAAAAGTGTCTTTTCCATCACCACCAGTACCACACAAGTCTATCGGATTAAATTCTGATAGGTCGATGAGGTTTGCTTGTTCTAACATCGCGTCTCTAAATCCAGCTAATTCTTCTACAGTGATACTGCGCATTCCATATACGGTTAAAAAAGCAGCGATTTGTGCATCATTAACGGTACCACTAGTTATTGCAGTTAATATATCATGAGCAGCTAGTCTAGAAAGCGTACGATGATTAAATAATTCATTTAAAATATCTTTCATTCTATAAAGTCTCTATAAAGTTCTTAAGCATTTGTTTTCCTTGCGGAGTCATAATACTTTCTGGGTGAAATTGTAAACCGTAAATAGGTAGTTCTTTATGTTTAAGAGCCATGATTTGGCCATTTTCATCAGTTGCTGTTATTTCTAGAACATCTGGAAAACTGCTATTTTGTGCAGCCCAAGAGTGGTAACGTCCTGCTTCAAAATTAGTGTCGATATGATTAAATATTTCATTACCGTTATGTGTCATGTTAGTAGAGATACCGTGATATACTTTATCTAGGTTTATAATTTCTCCACCGAATACTTCAGTTATCGCTTGATGACCTAAACAAATTCCTAAAAGTGGTTTTTTATCTTTAAGGTGATCAATTATCGCAATTAAATTTCCAGCTTCATTGGGTATACCTGGTCCTGGAGATAGCACTACCGCGTCATAATTCTCGCATTCTTGAGGTGTGATTTGATCATTGCGCACCACAGTGAGTTGAGCGCCTAATTCTTCTAGATAGTGCACAAGGTTGTACGTAAAAGAATCATAGTTGTCTATTAATAATAATCTCTTATTCATCTTTCAAAGTTTTAATACTACCATCAGTTTCTATTTGTGCTATAGTTTCTTCACCACTTGGACAGCTGGTAATTATTCTTAGGTCCGAAGTTACTTTTCCTTCACATTGTAATCCATCAAGAGTAGAGGCTATTACCATTTCATCTTTTATTTTACCATCTTTACTATAGGTTCTAACTAAAAATCCATGTTTATAACCATCTTTTGAAAAAAAACTTCTAGTAAACACTCTAACTTTAATAACTTCATTTTGATAAATAGGTGGAGCGACTTTAATCTCGCTGGACATTATTCTGTAGTAATCTTGGTTATTGAATAAAGAGGATGCGCTATCTCTTGCATTATTAAAGGTTAAATTAGGTAGGTATTGAAAAACCGTTTCGCCATCTTTTTCAACTATTTTAATATCGATTAAGTCTTCTTTCTTGCTATCCTGACACGAGAATAATAGAAAATTAAAAGAAAGAAGGGCGATTGATAAATATCTTAATTTCATAATTAATATTGATTTGCTTTATTGATAGCACTGCGTAGTGCGTTAGTCTTGTTGTAAACTTCTTGCATTTCGTTTTCTAAATTACTTTCTACAACCACACCAGCTCCTGCTCTAAATAGTAACTTATTATTACGTGATAATATACTTCTAATAATTATGGCGTGGTTAAAATTGCCGTCAAATCCAAGATAACCTATCGCGCCACCATAAAATTCTCTAGAAGATTTTTCATATTGATCTATGAGTTGCATGGCTCTATATTTAGGAGCACCACTCAATGTACCTGCTGGGAATGTATCTCCTATAAGTTTGATTTTATCATTTTCATTAATGGTACCGCTCACTTTACTTACCATGTGAATAACGTGAGAGTAGAAATGTATGTTTTGATAATCTTCTACCTTTACATCTCTAGCATGACGGCTAAGGTCATTTCTTGCAAGGTCTACTAGCATGATATGCTCGGCAGTTTCTTTAGGGTCTTTTTTTAGCTCTTCGGCAGCTTTTAAATCTGCAACATCATTACCGGTTCTTTTATAAGTACCTGCAATAGGTTGAATACTAGCTTTAGTATCTGAAATTAATAACTGCGCTTCTGGAGAAGAACCGAATATTCTAAAATTACCGTAATCAAAATAAAATAAATATGGACTAGGGTTTATCGCTCGTAACTGCCTGTAGACATTAAAATCATCACCTTTAAAAGGTTGTTCAAATTTTCTAGAGAGAACGATTTGAAAAACATCGCCTCTACGACAGTGTTCTTTACCTTTTTCTACAAGTTCTTTGAAATCATTATCAGTCATTTCAGAAGACTCTTCTTCTGTACATTCAAAACTATAGTTTGCTACATCGCGATGATTAATAACTGCTACGATCTCATCTAGTTTTGATTCAAAATCGGCATATTGATGATCAAATACATAAAGCTGGTTATGGTAATGATCAAAAACGATTACATTTTGAAATACTTGATAGTAGGCAAGAGGTATGTTGTTGGTATCGCTTTCGCGAATGCGAAACTCTAAATCTTCAAATAATTGAACAGCATCATAACTAAGGTATCCGAAAAGCCCGTTAGTAGGGAAGGGGAAATTATCTGTTACTTTTTCAAAAGAATTTTTAAATTCATTTAAACCTGTAGTAAGGTCAAAAGTAGAACTGTAATCTTGTGAACTTATAGAGTTATCTGGAAAAGTAGATTTTATCTCATTCTCATTTACCTCAAAAGTAGCAACTGGATTACAGCAAATAAAAGAATAACTATTACTGCGCTGTCCATACTCATTACTTTCTAGAAGAATGCTGTTTGGGTATTTATCCCTTAATCTCATGTACATAGCGACTGGGGTAAGGGTGTCTGCTAGTATGACTTTATGAGCTGTATTTGCTTTATGTAATTCTTGAACTGAGTTCATTAGATGTTTTTTACTAATTAATGTAAATGAAAAAAGGTCTACCGTTAAGTAGACCTTTATCGTTTATAAATAAACATGCGGGCGACTTTACGGCTGTTGAGCTGTATTATTCCACCACCATGTATGATTTGTTCTTTTCATTTGCCACAAAGATAAAGTTTATTATGTATTCAGACAACTAATTAAATGTTATAGAAATCAAAATAAAACCTCTAATTTGTAATGAAAATTCTTCTGTAGGTATAGTAAACATCGTATATTTCCCACATCAATAACCAATTTAAATACTTTTTATGAAAAAAATTTCAATGTTAATTCTGTTAGCCCTCTCCTTATCTTTAGGGAGCTGTTCTATGCGATTAGTTGACTTTACAGTTATTAGTTCTAAAAATGTAAATCTAAATATAGATAAAACACAAGGAAAATCGGTAGAGGCTAGTAAAGGTTATTTCTTAGGAATAGGATGGAACATCAAAGACGCTATGGATAAGGCTTTAGAAGAAGCAGGACCAGGATACGATTTATTAGTTGATGGAGTAGTGTCTTATTCTAGCTATCCTTTCTTTGCATCAGTAAAAGTGAAAGGTACGGCAATGAGTACTAGTAAAATGAAAATGAGCATGACTGAAACTGAGTACAACGAGTGGTTAGCAGGGCTTAATATTTTAGACCCTAATACTGCTGAAGTAGTTACTGAGGATTAAATATCTTTTTAATTGTAAATAAAAGGCTGCCCAATGGCAGCCTTTTTTGATTTTGTATGTCATCTTTTAATAACCTTCGTCATGAACACCACTTACTGCACGTCCCGATGGATCGTTCATGTTTTTAAATGCCTCGTCCCATTCTAATGCTACTGGAGTAGAACAAGCTACTGATTTTAAAGAAGGTACACAGCTTGCTGCAGCGTCACTAGGGAAATGTTCTGAGAAAATACTGCGGTAGTAATATTCTTCCTTATTCTGTGGCGGATTGATTTTAAATTTAAAGGGAGCTGCCTCCATCATTTCATCAGTCACAACACCTTCTACCACTTCTTTTAATGTGTCGATCCAGCTGTATCCTACACCATCGCTGAATTGTTCCTTTTGTCTCCAGGCAACGCTTTTAGGTAGGTCATCTTCAAATGCCTCTCTTAAAATGTGTTTTTCCATTTTTCCATTTCCACACATTTTATCTTTAGGGTTGAGTCTCATAGCTACATCCATAAATTCTTTATCTAAGAATGGAACGCGACCTTCTATGCCCCATGCTGCAAGCGATTTATTTGCTCTAAGGTTATCATATAGATGTAAGGTATCTAATTTACGTACGGTTTCTTTATGAAATTCTTCGGCACTAGGTGCTTTGTGAAAATATAAGTAACCTCCGAAAATCTCATCACTTCCTTCTCCAGATAGAACCATTTTAATTCCCATAGATTTTATAACGCGTGCAAGAAGATACATAGGTGTGGACGCTCTAATGGTAGTAACGTCATAGGTCTCTAGAAAATAAACTACGTCCTTTATTGCGTCTAGACCTTCTTGAATTGTGAAGTTAACACTGTGATGTACGGTGCCTATATGGTCTGCAACTTCTTGAGCAGCTGCTAGATCAGGACTGCCTTCTAGTCCTATGGCAAATGAATGTAGTTGAGGCCACCAGGCATCTTTGTTATCACCTGATTCTATACGTTTTGCCGCATATTTTTTTGCAACGGCACTTACTATAGAACTATCTAGGCCACCAGATAATAAAACCCCATAAGGGACATCGCTCATTAAATGTCTGTGTACGGAGTCTTCCATAGCTTGTTTAAGATCTGCTACGGAACTTGTGTTGTCTTTTACCGCATCATAATCTTTCCATTCTCTATCGTACCATTTTATAAATTCACCTGTTTCACTATAGTAATAATGTCCAGGTGGGAATGGAGCTATCTCATTACAAGTTCCCTCTAAGGCTTTAAGCTCGCTCGCCACATAAAACTGTCCTAACTCGTCATAACCATAATAAAGTGGTATGATACCCTGATGATCTCTGGCGCATAAAAAGACATCTTTTTCGATATCATATAATGCAAATCCGTACATACCAGTAAGCTCATCCATAAAGTCAACGCCTTTATCTTGATATAGAGCAAGGATTACCTCGCAGTCAGATTTTGTTTTAAATTTATAATCACTGTAGTTTTCTCTCAGGCTTTGGTGGTTATATATTTCACCGTTAACAGCAAGTACTACTTTACCATCAGGACTATAAAGCGGTTGTCCTCCAGACTGAGGATCTACTATAGTTAATCTCTCGTGTGCTAGAATGGCGTTATCACCACAATAGATTCCAGACCAGTCTGGTCCACGATGTCTTAGTTTTTTAGATAATTCTAAGACTTTTTCTCTTTGTTCCTGGCTGTCTTTTTTCAACTGAAACATTCCTACAATTCCGCACATAATTTGTTTTTTTAAATGAAAAAAGGCCTACCGTTAGGTAGACCTTTTGAATATATTAAAATACCAGATTCTACCCCTTACGTTTGTAAAGAATTATTATTGATTCTGATATTATTATTTAATGACATAAGACAAATGTAATTAAAATGTTGAAAGGAACAAGTTTCTCTTGAGATAAATTGTTCGTTTTACTTTTAATGTTGTGCTTCTGGTTTAATTACTTGCGGCATTTTTTGAGCAAATTTTCTAAATCTAGGTATAGATACTCCTCTTATATAACCGTGTGTAGGGTGCAGTTTTGCATAATCTTGGTGGTAATCTTCGGCAATCCAGAATTTTTGAAAAGGTTTTACCTCGGCTCCAATACTGTATCCTTCTTCTGTTAAGCTGGTAATTTTATCTTCAATAATTTTTTTCTGATCATCATTTTGATAAAAAATAATACTTCTATATTGAGAACCATGATCAGGACCCTGACCATTAACTTGTTCTATGTTTTGAGAAGCAAAGTAAACATCTACTAGTGTTTTAAAAGAAACGACGCTAGGGTCGTATATGATTTCATTAGTTTCAGCATGTCCCGTTTTACCAGTATTACTGTCTTCATAGGTAGGATTTTGAGTGTGGCCACCAGAGTAGCCAGAAATAGATTCACTAACACCTATTACGCCTTCATATATTTCTTCTACACACCAGAAACAACCACTTGCAAAATAAGCTCTTTCCATACCTTCTTGAGAAGGAACCTCAATAGGGTCAGTATTAACAGCAGTTTGTGAGGCGTTATTATCTTGTTCGTTACAATTAGATGCTAGGAACATCATAATTAAAATTGATACTATTTTCATTTACTATAAGTTTTAAACGATAAAAATAGGATTAGCTCTTCATGAAGTGTATTAAAAAAGGGTTAAATAAAAAAAAATCCCTTTATTAAAAAATAAAGGGATTAAATATGAAGAAAAAAGTTTTACTATAATTTAGCAAATACTTTATCCATTTTTTCTACTTGTTCATATGCAAGAGCAGCATCTACAAGAATTCTACCAGAATGCTCATCTGTAATGATTTTCTTGCGACTTGCGATTTCTACTTGTACTTGTGGCGGTATAGTAAAGTAAGAACCACCAGAAGCACCTCTTTCAATAGGTACAACTGCAAGACCGTTCTTTACGCTTGTTCTGATACGAGTATATGCCTTGATTAACCTTTCTTCGATTGATTTTGCATGATCCTCGCTCATCTTCATAAGGTTTTCTTCTTCTTTTTGAGTTTCCTTAAGGATCTCTTCTAGTTCAGATTTCTTATGCTTTAAGTGGTCAGTTTTATCAGCAAGACGCTTCTTACTTTTATCGATAACCTCTTTTTGTTGCTCTATTTGAGCTTTGAATTCACGTATATGTTTTTCAGCAAGTTCCATTTCTAGTTCTTGAAATTCCATTTCTTTAGAAAGAGAATTGAACTCACGGTTGTTACGTACGTTTTTTTGTTGATCTGTATATTTTGTAATCAGGGCTTTGGCCTCTTCAATTAAATTCTTTTTGGACTTAATGTTTTCACTAAGTTCATCAGAATGTGCGTCTAATTTAGACAGTCGAGTTTTTAATCCTTCTACTTCATCTTCAAGATCTTGTACTTCTAGAGGTAATTCACCACGCACATTGCGTATCTCATCTATTCTAGAATCGATTAATTGTAGATTGTAAAGTTCTCTTAACTTATCTTCTACAGTAGCCTCGGTCTTTTTTGCCATCTTTTAAAAATAATTAACTGGGTTTGTTCGCGCTTGTGCACAAAGGACTGCAAAACTACTAAATTTTTCTGTAAGATATTCATGTAAAAGGTTTTTTGTAAACTGCTCGCTTTCATAATGTCCCACATCACATAATAGGATGTCTTGACCTTGAAAGAAATCGTGATATTTTAGATCGGCTGTGATGTAAGCGTCAGCACCTGATTGAATAGCATTTTTTATTGCAAACGCTCCAGAGCCTCCTAGCAGTGCGACTTTTTTAATGTTCCGCTTTCGCGAAAGCGAGCTTCTAACAACTCCAGTTTTAAATACGGTCTTTGTTTTTTGTAAAAATTCTTCTACACTCAGGCTTTCTGGCAGCTCACCGATTGTGCCCATTCCTATGTTTTGATAACTGTTTTCTAGCGTAGAAATTTCAAAAGATACCTCTTCATATGGGTGGGAATGGATTAATGCGGCTTTTATCGAACTTTCTAAATGGGGTAAAAATGTAATAGAAAGCATCTTTTCTTCTATGTTCTCCCGGTTTAATTTTTCTCCAATTTTAGGTTTGCTATCTTCATTTCCCTTAAATGTCCCTATTCCCGAAATAGAAAAACTACAATCTGTATAATTACCTAATGATCCTGCACCGGCATTAAATAATGCTTCTTTAACCTCTTCAAATGAGTTAGCAGGTATATATGTTACCAGTTTTTTTATTAATTGTGATTTAGGAAGTAGTGTTTTTACGTTATTCAGTCCCATTTCTTGAGCCATTCTATAGCTTACACCACCTTTTGTGACGTCCAGTGCGGTATGAGTTGCGTATATGGCTATATCGTTTTTAATAGCCTTAACAACAGCGCTGCGTACATAATCGCTAGGTTGTAAATGTTTTAAACCAGAAAATATAATGGGGTGAAAACTTACAATTAGATTACAATTATTTTCAATAGCCTCATCCACAACGTTTTCTAAACAATCTAGAGTGACTAGAATACCGGATAGATCAGTGTTTTTATCACCGGTTAATAAGCCTGTGTTGTCAAAATCTTCTGCATAGTGTCTAGGAGCAAGTAGTTCTAGATGTGAGATAACATCTTTAATTTTCATAATGGTACTATTTATGTCTGTTGTAAAATTAACCTACTTTTGAGCTCATGCAAAATTTGAGACTTTTATTATATCCATTTTCCATAGTTTATGATGGTATTACTTCATTGCGCAATTATGCCTTTAATAAAGGTATAATAGAACAACATGAATTTGATATACCTATAATAGCTGTGGGTAATTTAAGTACTGGTGGTACTGGTAAAACACCTATGATCGAGTATTTCATAAAGAAAAATAAAGGTCTAAAGATAGGTGTGCTAAGTCGTGGATATGGTAGGAGGACGTCTGGTTATATTGAAATAAATCTAAATGATACGGTAGAAAAAGTAGGAGATGAGCCTTTACAAATTAAACTTAAGTTTAAAAATTTGATCGTGAGTGCTGTTTGTGAAAAGCGAGTAGATGGAATTAATAATCTATTAAAGAATCATGATTTAGATCTTATTTTATTAGATGATGCTTACCAGCACAGACATGTAAAGGCGAGTCATTATGTCTTATTGACTAGCTATGGTAATCTATATAAAGATGATTATTTGTTACCGGCTGGTAATCTAAGAGAGTCTCGAAGTGGTGCAAAACGTGCACAAACTGTCGTAGTTACTAAATGCCCGTTTTCCATTAGTGTTGAAGAAACTCTTAAGATTAAACAAAAGCTACAATTGTTGCCATCTCAGCAATTGTGTTTCTCTTACATAGCCTATGATAATTTTGTTTACGGTGCTAATGATTCTAAAAATCTTAGTGATTTTAAAGGATTAGAAGTATCGGTCGTGACTGGTATTGCAAACCCTATACCTTTCATAGAATATTTGAAGAAATTTATAACTGTAGATCATCTTAAATATACAGATCATCATAATTTTACAAATGAAGAAGTAGAGCTTATTAGAAGTAAAAAAATAGTTATTACTACTGAGAAAGATTACGTGAGGCTAAGGAATTATGATTTAAGTAACGTTATGTATTTACCTATACAGACTAAGTTTATAGGGAAAGAACCTAGTTTATAGAACTTCAAAATTAGAAAATGCTTTTTGAATCTTTTCAAAAAACTCATCCATTTTAAATGGTTTTGGGATAATATCATCAAAACCTATTTCGTAGAATTCTTTTTCAGAATCGTTTAAAGTTACCGCTGTGAGTGCTATTATAGGAATCTCTCTATCAAAGCTCCTTATGTCTCTAGTAGCTTCTTTTCCATCTTTTATGGGCATGTGAACGTCCATAAGTATTAGGTCGTACTTTCTGGTTTTTGCCGCTATCACCGCTTCTTCACCGTTATTAGCAACCTCGCATGTAAAATTCTTACCTTCAAGAATCTTTCTAGTGATCATTTGATTGATCTTATTGTCCTCTACTATTAATATGCGTTTGTTCAATAACTCAGTGGGTGACGCTGGTTTAGAACTTATCACTTCATCCTTAGTGTTTTCTGACTTTGTCACTTCAGGATCGTTATATTCGTTCTTTTTAGGAATATTTAAATCTATGTTAGGTAAAATTACTTCTTTATGATCGGTAATAGTGGTGGTTGTAGAATGAGTGATATTACTTGTTTCTGGATAATGATTTTCATTAAAGAACCTGTTAGAGTCTGGTAGGTCAAACCATATTTCAAATGTGAATTTACTACCTCTTCCTACTTTACTGTCTAGTTGAACTGAGCCGCCCATTAATTCTACTAGGTTTTTCACAATAGCTAGGCCTAGACCTGTACCACCATATTCTCTAGTAGTACTAGACCCTTCTTGTGTAAAGTTTTCAAAAATCGCTTGTTGTTTCTCTTCAGAAATTCCTTTACCGTTATCTTCTACTTCAAATTTTATAAGGCATTTATCCTCAATAGTGTTTATTTTATGAGCCCTTACCCATACATCTCCATCTTTGGTAAACTTGATAGCATTACCCATCAGGTTGATTAAGATCTGTGATATTTTAACTGGGTCACCTTGTAATCTAGATGGTATGTTATCATCATATTGAATATGAAGATTATTTCTTTGATCTGTAGCTTGTCCTTTTAAAGATAGGCTTATATCATTTACCCTTTTATTTAGGTCAAATGGAATGGCTTCTAATTCAACTTTGTTAGCCTCTAGCTTGTTGAAATCGAGTATATTATCAATAAGTGATAATAAATATTCTCCTGAGGATTGTAACGTTTCTAAGTGTTCTTTTTGATCTATTCTAGGATCTGTTTCTAATAATAAATGGGTAAGACCAGTAACAGCATACATAGGTGTTCTTAACTCATGCGTTATGGTAGATAGAAAATCTGCCTTTATTTTTGCAGCATCTTGAGCTCTATCTCTTTCATCTATAAGAGCAGAGTTTTTATCTTCTAGCACGTGATTACTCTTTGCTCTTAATTTGTTATTCTTAAATAATGATAAAGTTAACAAAGAGAGTAGTGTGATAAAAACACATAATAATATATAAGATGTGTCTTTACCTTTTAGTTCTCTCGCTTTTTCATTGTTGGATACCACCAGGGCTTCATTCTCTTCTTTAAGCTTCTTAAATTCTAGAAGCTCTTCATTAGAAACCATAGAATTCATATCTTTCTTATTGAGCTCGGTGTATTTCTGTAGATAAGAGATGCTATTTTTATAATCGCCTTGTTGTTCTAATAACTCTGAATAGAGGTAAAAGCCATTTTTTAAGATATCGTTAAATTGATATTTTTCTGCTATGGAAATACTTTGTTGTGTGTATTCTTTGGATAAATTCAACTCTCCTTTTCCAGCAGCTATTTGAGCTAGTTCTAGACTCACTTGTGCAGTAGAGTAGTGCTGGTTGTTATTTTTAAGATGAGGTAATAATTCTATAAATGATTCTCTGGCCTCATCTACCTTATTGATCCTTAGGTTTAATTGTGCTATTCTTAATTTTAAAATAGCATTGAGATTTTCGTTTTTAGTTTGTGCTAGAATTAATTGCGCATTTGTAATCTCTTCTTTAGCATGGACTAATTGGTTAGATCTAATAAGTACATCTGACTTTAAAAGTAATAATTGTGCATTACCTAGAGAAGATTTATCAAAATAAGGAGCGATTCTTTTAATAACCTCGCTAGCATTTTTTAATTGACCTGTTTTATTTAAGTAAGAAACTCTTAATAATTGAGTTTGAGCATAAATGGAAGAATCTTTGGCTATGTCGGTAGCGCCGGTGATTAAATTATCGGCTTCGATGTAATTTGCTCTTTGTAGAGCAAGTTGTGCCTTTTCTAACATTAAATCAACAGCAAGTTGTTGATTAGGTTTTGATATATAATCTTCTTGACCATTAGCTTTTTGAAGAAAACTAATAGTGCATAAACACATTACAATAAAGTATAAAACTCTAGAAGACAAATCTATTAATTAGGTAGACAAATATAAAAGGACTTGATTCTATTCAAATAAAAAACGACTATAATCTTATCATAAATGCTTTTAAACGATGTTTTTACGAGGGATTATGTATTATTTTATGCTTTTGGCGTAAACTACCATATCTCTTAATCGGTGAGAATACCCACTTTCATTATCGTACCATCCTATAATTTTCACCATTTTACCTATTACACTAGTCATTAATGAGTCGTATATGCAAGAATATGGGCTTCCTGATATATCTATCGATACTAATGGAACATTTGTAAAGGAGAATGTTGTAGGATTCGCTTTCGCGAAAGCGGAAAAAGCATCATTAATCTCTTCTATAGAAGTGTCACGTTTTACATTAATAGTAAGGTCAGTCAGGCTACCGTTAGGTACTGGTACTCTGATACCACAACCACCTATGACATCATTTAAATCTGGGAAGATTCTAGTTAGCGCCTTTGCAGCACCAGTGGTGGTAGGTACTATGGACTGCCCAGCAGCTCTTGCTCTACGTAAATCTCTATGAGGTTGATCGTGTAAGCTCTGGTCGGTGGTATAACTATGTACCGTGGTTATGTATGCTTGTTCTATGCCACAAAGCTCATTCATTACTTTAATAAGTGGAGCGGCATTATTTGTCGTACAGCTGGCATTTGAGAAAATAAGATCTTCTTTATTTAATATATGCTCATTAACACCTAGAACCACTGTTTTAATATCGTCTTCTATAGGCGGTGCGCTCAGGATTACTTTTCCAGCTCCAGCGTTAATGTGTTTTTGTAATTCTTTTTTCGTTTTAAATTTACCAGTAGATTCTATTACCGTGTGCATACCGTCCCAGTTTAAATCTTCTAAATTGCGGTGGTGTGTAAAGGCGATTTTATGATCATTAACGGTAATAGAATTTGCGTCAAAAGTAACCTGAGCATCTAGTATACCGTGAATAGAATCATATTTTAAGAGGTGTGCCATTACCTCTGTAGATGCGAGGTCATTAATAGCTACTACTTCAATTTGAGGGTCGTTGTAAACCGTTCTTAAAAAAGTACGTCCTATACGACCGAATCCATTAATGGCTACTTTAATCATTTGATAAGATTATTTTCTTTTTAACCTCCTAGTAGTTGGAGTTAAAATTATGAATACTGCAAATTCCTGAAATTAAAATAAACCAGAATGACTATCAGAAATTTTAAATTGAGATAGTGGAACCTATTAAAGATAATACCATTAAAGTAGAAGTTATCTTTAATAAGGTTCCATATGTTTTTATGTAAACTACGTAGAGTTTATAAAATATGTTTGTGTGCCTTGTAAGAACTTCTCACTAGAGCGCCACTCTCCACATGTCTAAAGCCCATTTCTAGACCTATAGTTTCATATTTCTTGAATTGTTCTGGCGTGATAAATTCTTTTACAGGTAAATGTTTCTTAGAAGGCTGTAAGTACTGACCTATAGTAACCACATCTACATTATTATCTCTAAGATCTCTCATAGTCTGGATTACCTCTTCTTCCAGCTCTCCTAGACCCAGCATAATCCCAGATTTAGTTCTGTTGATACCTTGTTGTTTTAGATATCTTAATACTTCTAGGCTTGTATCATACTTAGCCTGTATACGCACCTCACGAGTTAATCTTCTTACCGTTTCCATGTTGTGAGAAACCACTTCTGGATTTGCCTCTACGATGCGATCTAGATTACGCGTGTTGCCTTGAAAATCTGGAATAAGAGTTTCTAGTGTCGTTTCAGGATTCATACGTCTTATGGCAGCAACAGTTTCCTTCCATATTATAGATCCCATATCTTTTAAATCATCACGATCTACACTAGTGATAACACCGTGTTTAATCCCCATTAATTTAATACTACGTGCTACTTTCTCAGGCTCTGCCCAGTCCACAGTGTCCGGTCTTCCAGTTTTTACACCACAAAAACCACAAGAACGTGTACAGGTATTACCTAGAATCATGAAAGTTGCCGTTCCTTCTGTCCAGCATTCACCCATATTAGGGCAGCTACCAGATGTACAGATGGTATGTAAATCATACTTCTCTACGGTACTTCTTAATTCTTTATATTTTTGACCTACAGGTAATTTAACGCGCAACCATTTTGGTTTGCCCTTTGCCTTAGGTGGTGCTACAGATGTTTTTACTGATTCCATATTACAAAGTTAGTGATAAAGTAGTCGTTTGAATAAGAATACCTAACTAGTTCCATTGTTTAGGTTTATTAACCATGTTTGAAACAAATAGTGCTAGCTGACTTAAAATTAATAATAATTCTAAAAAAGGAAGTAGGATAATGATATCGCTTTCGCGAAAGCGAGATAAACCTTTACCCATCACTATCCAAAATATCAAATATCTAAATAGTACAACCCCTAAGATAATCATCCAGTTAATACCGAATACGAATCCTAGAATAGCTGAAATAATAAACCCTATTTGAGATATGTAAAATAAACCTAATAAGAATTTATGAGCTCCTTTATAGTGACTCGCTGTATTTATGTGTCGTTTTTTCTGTTTCCACCAGGTGGACCAGCTCTGTTTTGCTATACTAGTAGTAAAAGAATCTGGATTTAAAGAGACAATAGTGTTCTTTTTAGTCGCTGCTTGATTTACAAAAAGGTCGTCATCTCCACCCATAATTTTCATATGACTCATAAAGCCACTTACATCATAAAATTGAGTAGCGGTATAGGCAAGGTTGCGGCCTACGCCCATATATGGGTTACCACTCATGGCATAACTAAAATATTGAATAGCTGTCAGTCCAGTTTCAAATCTTATTAATGCATTAAGAAGTGAATTTTTAACCTTTTGATAGCCGCCATATCCTAAAACGATTTTTTTCTCTTCAGATAAATGAACCGCCATAAGGGAAAGCCATTGCTTACTATTAGGTGTACAGTCTGCATCGATAAATATTAAATGATCGTTTACGGCTTTTTTGATACCTAGGGTAAGTGCATATTTTTTATTACCCCAAAAACTTTCATTGTTCACGACATCTACCATTTTTACACGAGCGTCTTGAGACATGAAATCTTCTATTACATCTCTAGTGTCGTCATAACTAGCATCATTAATTAGAATCAATTCAAAAGTAGGATGATCTTGTTCTAATAGTTGAGGTACTAGTGTTTTAAGGTTTTCTTGTTCGTTTTTAGAACATACGATTACTGAAACAGCCTTTTTTAAATCTCCTTGTGGTTGTGGTGTT
The DNA here is from genome assembly GCF_045063745.1 of Nonlabens sp. Asnod2-A12. Taxonomy (NCBI): domain Bacteria; kingdom Pseudomonadati; phylum Bacteroidota; class Flavobacteriia; order Flavobacteriales; family Flavobacteriaceae; genus Nonlabens; species Nonlabens sp. Asnod2-A12. The sequence goes on from NZ_JBEFOB010000003.1 coordinate 2,934,964, forward strand.
TTACCAAAACCGGCTTTTGAATAGAAGAAATAATAAATTATATTGATCAAGGCAAAGCCTGTCAACACATAGAAGAATACACCTATTTCCATGAAGAAAGGCCTAAGCTGTTAGCTCTTCGTTTTTGCAATCTTGCTCTTCTGGTAGTTTACCACACATGCTGCATGCTTCACCATCTTTGTTAAGAAAAGGACTTTGACTGGCACAAGTTCCAGCAAATTTACCATCCTTTTTACCCCATATTTTTATTGCTATTCCTGCAAATCCAAGAGCTAATAATACAAACGATATAAGTACGAGTTTTAAATCCATAATGCAAAGATAAGGTATGGTTATAAGTCTCTAATGAGAACCACAGTTTAATTATAAATACAATTATTAGTTATTCTAATAGTTTATTAATCGATTAGGTTTACTTCAGTGTCAATTTTAATGCCGTATCGATTCATGACATGTTGTTGTATTTTATGAGCAACATCAAGTATTTCTTTACCGGTGGCATCTCCATAATTTACTAAAACTAATGCTTGTTTTTCATGCACACCAGCATCACCATATCTTTTTCCTTTAAAACCAGACTGGTCTATAAGCCAGCCAGCAGGGACTTTTACATAATTCTCGTCTACAGGATAAGATGGCATGTCAGGATGCATTCTTATAAGGTCTTCATAAACAGTTCTTTTAATAACTGGATTTTTGAAAAAACTACCACTATTACCTAATACTTTAGGATCAGGTAACTTACTGCTTCTTATATTAATTATAGCTTGTGATATTTTTTGAATAGAAAGGTCACCTTGTAAACTGTCTAACTCTTCTTTAATCGCGCCGTAGCCTATTTTAAAATCATAATCATTAGTCTGATTAAGATCTGTTAATTTAAAAGTCACTGACGTAATTACATATTTACCAGCAGCATCGTTTTTAAATATAGAATCTCTGTATCCGAATTTACAGTCGGCTAGAGTGAGTGTTTTTTCTTCTAGCGATTTTAAATCAATTACTTCACAGCTATGGAAAACATCTTTAAGTTCTACACCATAAGCGCCTATATTCTGAATAGGAGATGTGCCCACGTTACCAGGAATGAGTGATAAATTCTCGACACCTGCTAGATTATTTTCTATACAATAAAGTATAAAGTCATGCCAGTTTTCTCCTGCCATGACTTTAAGAAATACATTATTTTCTTCTCGCCTAGTAACTTCCATTCCTTTTAATAGAACATGAATTACTGGTTTTTGAATATCGTTTATAAGTAGCATGTTACTTCCGCCGCCTAATAAAAAGATATCTTGACCTACATAGTAACCTAGAGATTCTTTTAATTGTTGCGTTGTAGTTGTTGCTGAGTACGCTTTCGCGAAAGCGGATATTCCAAAAGTATTGTAACTTTTTAAAGAAAAATGATGCTTAATTTCTATCATGCTTTATATGCTTTCAACGCATGATCTAAGATACGTACCGCTTTTTCTAGAGATTCCTTTTCTAGAACATAAGCTATTCTTATCTGGTTTTTTCCCATTCCTGGAGTACTGTAAAAACCAGCTGCAGGTGCTACCATAATGGTCTCCCCATCTAGTTCAAAGTTTTCTAACATCCATTGTGCAAAAACGTCGGTGTCCTCTACAGGAAGTTGTGCCACACAATAAAATGCGCCGCCAGGATTTGCCACTTCTACACCGTCTATTTTCTTAAGACCGTCGATGAGAACGTCGCGACGCTCTATGTATTCTCCTATAACCTCGTCAAAGTATTCTTGTTTTGTTTCTAAAGCAGCCTCTGCAGCTATTTGTGCAAATGTAGGAGGGCTTAATCTAGCTTGTGCAAATTTCATTGCAGTAGCCATTACTTCTTTATTTTTTGAGACCATGCAACCTATACGTGCACCGCACATACTATATCTTTTTGATACAGAATCTATCATGATGGCATGTTCTTCTAGACCAGCAATGTTCATTACTGAAAGATGTTTACGGCCGTCATAGGCAAATTCTCTATAAACCTCGTCAGATAAGAGGAAAAGATCGTGTTTTTTAACTAGAGCAGTTAATTGATCCATTTCTTCTTGAGTGTATAAATAACCAGTTGGATTTCCTGGGTTACATATAAGAATAGCCTTAGTTTTATCAGTAATCAGTTTTTCAAACTCGCTTATGGCAGGTAGTGCAAAGTTGTTTTCAATGGTTGTTGAGATAGGTTTTACAGTAACACCGCTTGCTGTTGCAAAACCGTTGTAATTTGCATAAAATGGCTCAGGTATAATAACCTCGTCTCCATTATCACAAATACTACCCATGGCAAACATTAACGCCTCACTACCACCAGTAGAGACTATTATGTTTTCATCAATTAGATTCATGCCTATTTTATTGTAATGTACCGCCAGTTTATCTCTGTAAGATTGGTTTCCTGCACTGTGGCTGTATGCAAGAACAGTCATATCAGTATCTTTAACAGCATTAATTGCTTGTTCTGGCGTTTTAATATCTGGTTGACCTATGTTAAGTTGATAGATGTGAACACCTCTAGCTTTTGCAGCTTCGGCATAGGGAACTAATTTTCTAACAGGGGAAGAAGGCATTTTAAGCCCTTTTTCAGAAATCTTTGGCATAACTTAATTTTATTACTACAAATGTACTACTTGAGTAAGGATGCTCAAAAGACTTTGACTAAACCTTATATTTATTGTTCATGAAAAACGCGGTTCTTTTATTTTCTTTGATTTTCTGTTTGTGTAGTGCAACTGCTCAAGAAGGTTTTGTGTTTAATAAGAATATAAAAAAGGATAAGATTGCTTTTGATCAATATTCTAATTTAATCGTACTGCCAGTAACAGTTAATGATGTAGAGTTTAACTTTATGCTAGACACTGGTGCAGCAAGAACTATTATTTTTAATTTAAAAGGTATAGACTCTCTTAGTATTAAGGAAGGTAAGTATATCTCAGTAAATGGTTATGGTAGTAATGAGGCGTTGAGTGCTTATTATTCTAGAGGGAATAAAATAGAAATAGGCGATTTTATAAGCGATACTCATGCAGATGTTCTTGTTCTAAGCGATAGCGAGATAGATATATCACCAAAGTTAGATGTAGAAATACATGGAATTCTTGGAGTTAATTTTCTTGAGAATTTTGTTACACATATAGATTATGAAAGTAGTTATTTAAAGATATATGAGAACTTTGAAGATCTTCCATTTTCATTGAGAAAAGCAAAGCAGTTTAATGTTACTAGTTATAATAGTAGGTTGTTTGTCAATCTAGAATTAGATAATAGGTTAGTAAAAGGCGATTTTAAACTACTTCTGGATTCAGGAAGTGGCGATGCTTTATGGATTTTTGACGACATAGATGATGCGATGACTATTGAGAATAGTTTTGAAGACTATTTAGGTTTTGGTATAAATGGAGAGATTTTTGGGTTAAGGACTAAAGTGAATGCGGTTCATTTATTCAATTCAACTTTAAAAAATGTGGCCGTTTCCTATCCTTTTAAAAAGTATCAAAGTACAGAAAAAGCAAATACCTCTCATGATGGTAGCTTAGGAGGAGAGGTGTTAAGAAGATTTGACGTGGTGATCGATTATCCCAAGGGTAAAATCAGTATGAAACCTAATAATAGTTTTGAAGAAGGTTTTTATTACAATATGACCGGACTAGGTGTTAAGAAAGGCGAGTTAGAATTATTCACACATTTAGATAGAGATTTTACAAACAGAAACGTAGATGGTTCTAGTAGTCAGATAACGCTTACTTCTAAGACTAGAATGACTTATCAATACGTCCCTAAAATATATGTAGACTATTTGCGAGAAGGCTCTCCTGCTCATAAAGCTGGTATTCAAATAGGAGATCAAATAATTTCTGTTAATGGACGACAAAAAAAACAGCTCACTGTAAATAATGTCAGTGAGCTGTTTTATAAAAATCCTTATAAGAAGTTGAAAATGAAATTAAAAAGAGGAGAAACGGTATTTAATGTAAAGATTATAAATGTTCCATTAATCCGTTAATTAAATTATTCTTCTTCCTTAGCTGGTAATACTTCACCTTTTAATCGCAAAGGGATCAATTTTTTTTCAATATTAGCATAAGCCGTGATGGTCTTTACAATAGGACCTACCTTTTTAGTGTCGTATTTTACAACTATTTCACCTGTCATGCCTTGTGCAATAGGTTCTTCTGGCTTTGATAAAATGTCACAACTACATGAAGAGTATATTTTATATATCTTCAATGGGTTCTCACCAGTATTTTTAAAAGTAAAAGTTCTGACACCATCACTTCCTTTTTCAACTTTTCCATAATCAATAGTAGAAGTTTCAAATTCTACGGTAGTCATAGGGTCTAAAGTTGTACTATCTTGTGCTTGCATACTTGTAGAAACGAGTCCTGTAAACAAGAAAATAAGTAGTAAATTTTTCATCATTATTTATTTAAGTTAATAAAAGTAAACTATCGAGCTTAAAGTGGCCGTTAATGGCGTGTAATTTTTAAGTTAATAGTACTTTTGTCGTTGTAAATTCAAAAACTAAGCCAAACATGTCCTTAGCATCTAAATACGATTCTAAAACTACTGAAGAGAAGTGGTATAAATTCTGGATGGATAACGATTTCTTTAAATCTGTACCAGACGAGAGAGAAAGTTACACCATTGTAATCCCACCACCTAATGTGACAGGAGTCTTGCACATGGGCCACATGTTGAATAATACTATTCAAGATGTATTGATACGTCGTGCTCGTTTAAAAGGTTACAATGCATGTTGGGTTCCTGGAACAGATCATGCTTCTATCGCGACAGAGGCTAAGGTAGTTAAGAAACTTAAGGAACAAGGAATTGATAAAAATGACTTGTCTAGAGAAGAGTTTTTAAAACACGCTTGGGACTGGACAGATGAATATGGAGGTATTATCCTGGAGCAACTTAAAAAATTAGGAGCTAGTTGTGACTGGTCTCGTACTAAATTTACTCTAGATGACGATATGTCTGCATCTGTCATAAAGGTATTTATTGATCTTTATAATAAAGGACTGATTTATCGTGGTTACCGTATGGTTAACTGGGATCCAGAAGCAAAAACAACTCTTAGTGATGAAGAGGTTATTTACGAAGAACGTAACGGACACTTGTATCATTTAAAATATCAAATTAAAGGAAGTGAAGATTTTGTAAGTATTGCAACTACACGTCCTGAAACCATTTTAGGAGATGCAGCTATTTGTGTGCATCCAGAAGATGAGCGTTACACAGATTTAATAGGTGAAACTGTTATTGTACCTATCGTAAATCGTGAGATACCAGTTATAGCAGACTCTTATGTAGATATGGAATTCGGTACTGGAGCGTTAAAAATCACTCCTGCGCATGATGAAAATGATAAGAAAATAGGAGAGACGCATAATCTAGAAGTAATAGATATCTTTAATGCAGACGCTACTTTAAATAGTTTTGGTCTTCACTATGAAGGTAAAGATCGTTTTGTAGTACGTAAAGAAATCTCTGCTGAGTTAGAAGAAAAAGGTTTCTTGATTAAGAAGGAAGACCACGTTCATAAAGTAGGTACCAGCGAGCGTACAAAGGCAGTAATAGAACCACGTCTATCAGACCAGTGGTTCCTTAAAATGGAAGACCTTGCTCAACCGGCTATAAAAGCAGTTAAGGAAGATATAGTAGAATTATTGCCTCCTAAATTTAAGAGTACTTATTTCCACTGGATGGAGAATGTGCGCGATTGGAATATCTCTAGACAGTTAATGTGGGGACAACGTATTCCAGCTTACTATTTTGGTGATGGGAAAGATGACTTTGTTGTTGCAAATAGTTTAGAAGAGGCTGTTACGCTTTCGCGAAAGCGAACTAATAACGATAACCTGAAAGCAGAAGATCTACGTCAGGAAAACGACGTTCTTGATACTTGGTTCTCTAGTTGGTTATGGCCTATAAGTGTATTTAATGGTGTTCTTGAACCAGAAAATGAGGAGATTAATTATTATTATCCTACTCGTGATCTAGTAACTGGTCCAGATATTCTTTTCTTTTGGGTGGCTAGAATGATAGTTGCTGGTTATGAATTAAGAGATGAGAAACCATTTGATAAAGTATATTTAACAGGATTAGTGAGAGATAAACAACGTCGCAAGATGTCAAAATCTTTAGGTAATTCTCCTGATGCACTAGGTTTACTAGAACAATATGGAGCAGACGGTGTACGTGTAGGATTGCTTTTAAGTGCAGCTGCAGGAAATGACATTATGTTTGATGAAGATCTTTGTCAGCAAGGAAAAGGTTTTGTAAATAAAATGTGGAATGCATTTAAACTTACCCAAATGTGGGAAGTTGATAACTCAATTGCACAACCAGCGCATAGCGCACAAGCAATAGCATGGTATAGAAGTCGTTTTAATGAAACTCTTGCTTTAATAGAAGATCATTACTCTAAGTATAGAATTAGTGATGTGTTAATGACATCGTACAAATTAATCTATGACGATTTTTGTGGTTGGTTATTAGAGATCATTAAACCAGAATATCAAAAACCGATAGATGCAAAAACACTTGCTGAGGTTATCGAGCTTTTTGAAGATAATTTGCGATTGATGCATCCGTTTACTCCATTTATTACAGAAGAGATATGGCAAACTATTTCAGAACGTAAGGTAGAAGATGCCTTATGTATTAATACATGGCCTAAAGGTGGTGATGTTGACACTGCTTTGTTATCTGACTTTGTACTGGTTCAAGATGTGATATCTGGTATTAGAACTGTACGTAAAGAGAAGCAAATTGCCTTTAAAAATGAAATTGAATTAAAAACAATTAATAACGAGAACCTTGATACAGCTTATAATCCGTTAATTCAAAAAATGGGTAATGTTTCAAGTGTTGAGGTGATTACAGAACAGTTGTCTGGTGCTGCAAGTTATCGTGTAAAATCTAATGAGTATTTTATACCGTTAGAAGGAAACATAGACGTAGCTGCAGAATTAGTTAAACTGGAAGGAGAGCTTAAAAGAGCTAAAGGCTTTTTAATTGGTGTGCAAAAGAAGCTAAGTAATGAGCGTTTTGTAAGTAGTGCTCCAGAGCAAGTAGTTGCAATAGAAAAGAAAAAAGAAGCAGATACTCTTGCTAAAATCGAGACCATCGAAGCGAGTATAAATGCCTTAAAGTAATTTATATGGACACGGTAGATACTACAGCTTTATTTATATTAGGTGGTGCGATACTTTTTGTTATTATACTAGTGGTAATAGTAATGAGGTATATGACTTATTTACTCAATAAAAGAAAATAATATATGAATCCATTTGTAACTATAGTTGTTGTTTTAGGTGCTGCAGTGTTGTGTTTAACAATACTTGCTATCTATATTCTTAGAAAAAAAGAGTAATTGCCTGCACCTGTTTTAACTAAAAACCCTCAAAAGAAATTATTCTTTTGAGGGTTTTTTTAATTGATTCTGTGTGGTGAGAATGATGAATTCTTTACCAAGGTTTAGGATATAATTTTTCAATTATCTCTATGTATTTTCTCTTAGCTTCGGTTTTAGTAAGAGATTGCACTTGTATAAGTGCGTTCATCTTAAATGCGCTTCTCAGGTCGTTAGATTCAAAGCTACGATTGTTAACATAAGGTTCGTCTATCGCGCGCTTATAATAGGCGTATAGATGTAATTGCAAGTCTGGTGGCACTAGAGATTGTTCTTCAGTGGATGCTTTGTCAAACGCCTTATTAAAAGCTATGTCTATATCTTTTTCTGTCATTTAAAATGTAGCCAGTACAGTTTCTCCTCCTTTTACTTTTTCATTCAGTTTTACGGTTACTGGAGTGTCTATAGGTAGATAAACATCCACACGACTACCGAATTTTATAAAACCACTATCGCTTCCTTGTACAATTTGCTCGTTTTCTTGTGCATAATTTACAATACGTTTTGCAAGTGCGCCTGCTATCTGGCGATACATTACTTGTATTTGATTTTTGTGATTTATAACTACAGTCGTTCTTTCGTTTTCTTCACTTGCTTTAGGGTGCCATGCTACTAGATATTTACCAGGGTGGTATTTACTGTAGGCTACCTGACCAGAAATAGGGTATCTGGTAACATGAACATTTATAGGCGACATAAACACAGAAATCATTAATCGTTCTCCTTTGAAGTATTCATTATCCGTAACTTTTTCTATAACAACCACTTTTCCATCTACTGGAGAAACTATCGTTTTGTCATTTAATTCTGTGTTTCTTTTAGGGTTTCTAAAAAATTGTAGAATTATAAATAAGAATCCAATAGTAAATACAGATAGGGCTATTTGTAACCATTGTGGCATACTTACAAGCCATATAGCGCTCATTATTGCAATAGTTAATAGAAATGCAATTAAGATTATTTTACTTCCTTCTTTATGAAACATGATTGATAATTATAAATGTTGCGTAAGCAAATGGGGCTGCAAATATAATACTATCCATACGGTCAAAAATACCACCATGTCCAGGCATTATACTACCGCTGTCCTTCACCTCGGCCTGTCTTTTAATTTTACTTTGTATTAAGTCTCCTATGGTACCAAAAAATGCTACTACAAATGCGATAATCATCCAGTCCCAAACAGTATAGTTAATGATACCTATATAAAGTAGGTAGTAATAAAGGCCAGCACCTGCTGCAATTGCCATAACTAGGCCACCTAAAAAACCTTCAATAGTTTTTTTTGGTGATATGCGCTTCATTAATTTGTGCTTACCAAAGTTTTTACCAAACAGATAGGCAAAACTGTCGTTAGTCCAGATAATAGCAAAAATACCAATTAATAATTCTGGTTGATACTTTGGTGTTACTAGGTCCAGTTGTTCTACAACATCTGGTATGAGTGCTAGAAATAAACTACTACCTATAAGATACAATAAAGCAATGATGTGTTTTTTTGTGTTAAATAGTGCAATCCTATCTACCAGTACTAGATCTCTTATCAAGTAAATGTTTACTAATAAAGTAGCACCTAGTAAGATATAAATAAATTCCATCGATACGCTTTTCCACACAATGAAATAATAGGCAATAGGTAGAATAGGGTATATAAACCACTGTTTAAGCCTAATCATAGGCATTAATTCTAGAAGGCAGATAAATGCAAATACACAAAATAAAACGATAAATACATCCCTAGAAAATAGAGCGCTTAATACCACTAAGGAAACGTAAACGATTCCTGATATGGAACGAGTTATTAATTCTCTCATTTACAAGTCTTCTAAAAGTAAAAGATATACTCTTTTATTAGGTGTGCCGTAGTCCATTAAATCTTTTTCTTGTTTAAGAACCTTTTCTTTAAAATTTTTAAGCGTAGTAATATTTGTAGGAATATGAGCTTTACTATTATGTTTAATACCTCTCAATCCTTCTCCTATAGATTCGACTATCTGACTAGTGCTGGCTAGAATTACATAAGTGTCTGGTAGCTCAGCTGGTTTAGTTTCTTTAATCTGTCTAGAAGAAAAAAGTATGGCTCCATTATTTGCAATAACGTTTTCACAAGTTCCTAAGAAAAATTCTCCATCTAGCTTTGTAGATGAAAAATTAAGATTGAAACCCTGAAAACGTTTGCTTAGTTCGTGATCAAAACACAAAACATTCTTTTCAAAATAATCGTGCTCTACAAGAATATCTTCAAAATGTTGCTGAATTTCTTTTTCATCTATGGCATAAAGAAATCTACCACCTTGATGCTGGAAATTATGAATAAACTCCTCATCTAGAGGAGGTTTTTCTTCTGGCATATATTTAGAACGTTCCGGTCCAGAACCTTCAACAGGTTTAGATTCAGTGGATTTCTTGAAAAACTTTTTAAATATACTCATTGCCTATGACAGCATTAATTTAGGGATGAAATGTAAATATAGTTACTATTACTTATGCTAGCAAACTATTCTTCTTCATCCACAGATGGAGTACTGTTTAAAACAGGTCGATTAGACGATTTTAAAGAGATGGCTTCTTCCTTAATAAATGGTCTTTTTCCAAATATTTTTTCTAGATCATCTTTAAAGATTACCTCTTTCTCTAGAAGGATTTCAGCTAGCTCAGTTAATTTATCTTTATTTTCATCAAGAATCTTGATAGCGCGCTGGTATTGCTCTTCTATAATTTTAGAGATTTCTTCATCTATAACTACAGCAGTTTGTTCACTATATGGCTTAGTCATAGAATACTCTTGTTGACCACTAGAATCGTAATAAGTAATGTTACCTACTTTATCATTAAGACCGTAAATAGTAACCATAGCTCTTGCTTGTTTGGTTACTTTTTCAAGATCACTAAGAGCACCTGTAGAAATGTTGTTGAAGATAACCTTCTCTGCAGCACGACCACCCATAGTAGCACACATCTCATCTAGCATTTGCTCTGGACGTACAATTTGCCTTTCTTCAGGTAAATACCATGCAGCACCTAGTGACTGTCCACGTGGGACAATAGTAACCTTAATTAATGGAGCAGCATGTTCAGTCATCCAGCTTACCGTTGCGTGACCAGCTTCATGGTATGCAATAGTTTTCTTTTCTGACGGTGTGATTAACTTATTTTTCTTTTCTAGTCCACCTACTATACGGTCTACAGCATCTAAGAAATCTTGTTTTCCTACCGCTTTTTTACCATTTCTTGCTGCGATTAGAGCAGCTTCATTACATACGTTTGCAATATCTGCACCAGAGAAACCAGGTGTTTGTTTTGCTAAAAACGCCGTGTCTAGTTCATTTTCTACCTTTTTCAGAGGTCTTAAGTGCACTTCAAATATTTGTTCACGTTCTCTTACATCTGGAAGATCTACATAAATCTGTCTGTCAAATCGTCCAGCACGCATAAGTGCTTTATCTAATATATCTGCACGGTTAGTAGCGGCTAGTACAATTACGTTAGTGTTAGTACCAAATCCGTCCATTTCTGTTAGGAGTTGATTTAATGTGTTTTCTCTTTCATCATTAGAACCAGACATGTTTGATTTTCCACGCGCACGTCCTATAGCGTCTATTTCGTCTATAAAGATAATCGCAGGTGATTTTTCTTTAGCTTGTTTAAATAAGTCACGTACACGACTGGCACCTACACCTACAAACATTTCAACAAAGTCAGATCCACTCAAAGAAAAGAAAGGAACCTTTGCTTCTCCAGCAACAGCCTTAGCAAGTAATGTTTTACCAGTACCTGGTGAACCTACAAGTAATGCTCCTTTAGGTATTTTACCACCTAATGACGTGTATTTTTCTGGGTTTTTAAGGAAATCTACTATCTCTTGTACTTCTTCCTTAGCACCTTCTAATCCTGCAACATCTTTAAATGTTGTTTTTATATCAGTTTTCTGATCAAATAATTTAGCTTTTGATTTTCCTATATTGAAAATCTGTCCGCCGCCGCCGCCAGCGCCGCCGCCACTCATACGTCTCATTAAGAATAACCATATTCCTATGATAAATATAAACGGTAAAAAGGAAATTAATAGATCGATGATCCCTTCATCTTCACGGTCAAAAACTAGTTTAGTTTCTGGGCTAGATTCATTTATTTCAAGAATTAATCTTTCTTCAAAAGTCTTTGCATCACCAAATTCTACCGTGTAATTAGGTAGTTTAATGCCTCCTAGAGAAGGGTCTTTTTTTGCAGCTTTATGTTCTTCTAGTTTTAAAGCCTCTTTAGTAAGGTATACTTGAGCGATACCTCTGTTGCTAACAACAACGATACTGTCTACCTGTTTTGCATCTATAGATTTAAAAAACTCTAAGTAATTTAATTTCTTAGTTTGATTAAACGTGCTATTAAATACACTGTACCCTACAAAAAGTAGCGCGATAGGTACTACTACCCACCATATACTGTATTTAGGTTTTCCTTGTCCAGGCATTAAATTAGGACGTTTTTTATCTGAATCTTTCTTTTGATTTTCTGACATTACGTGGTGTGATCTTAATTAATAAGTGCTTTCTATAACTGTAGATTTTGCATCGCCCCAAAGTTCTTCAAGGTCGTAATATTCTCTGATTTGTTTTTGAAATACGTGAACTACTACGTTTACATAATCCATTAAAACCCATTCTCCTTGGTCAGTACCCTCTACATGCCATGCATTTTCATGTAGTTCTTTACGTACTCTTCTTTGAACTGAGTTTACTATTGCATTTACTTGAGTGTTAGAGTTACCATTGCATATTATAAAATAACTAGTAACAGTGTTTTCTAGTTCTCTTAAATCAAGTATTGTTATGTTATTTCCTTTTACATCCTCTATTCCTGCAACGATTTGTGCGATAAGGGCATCTGTAGAAACTTCTTGTTTAGTCATCAAATATTTTTTGTATTCACAAATTTATTCTTTTTTTGAGCTGGATTTGCTAAATATCCCATAAACTCGCGAATAAATTTTCGTTTTGAACATAGTCAAATTACATGCCACTACATCTACTAATGATGAGTTGAAATCTCGCTTTCGCGAAAGCGTGCTCCCACATCTAACTGCTATCTATAGTTTAAAGCAAACTAGAGGTAAAGGACAACAAGGTGCTCAATGGGTTGCAGAAGATGGTAAAAACTTGACATTTAGTGTTTTAATAACGGAAGGTATCTCAGATTTAACCCCTTTTTTAATTAATCAAGTCGTATCTGTCAGTATAGTAGAATGGTTAAAAAATGATTTACAGATTCAGTCAAAAATAAAATGGCCTAACGACATACTGTCAGTTAATCATAAATTAGCCGGTATTCTTATCGAGAATAGTTATTCTGGCAATTTTTTGTCAAGTAGTGTGGTAGGTATCGGTCTTAACGTAAATCAGGACGAATTTGAAGGATTGCCCAAGGCTATTTCTTTAAAAAATATAACAGGCAAAGAATTTGAACTAGAGGTCTTACTGATAAGTTTTTTAAATGTTCTTAAAAACAATTTGCGCGACCCTTTAAAAGTCGCGCAAGATTATAATAAATATTTATTTAAATACCGTCAAGTAATTAGTTTTGAATCTAGTAATGCCGTTTTTAATGGCAGGGTAGAAGGTACAGATAAAGACGGTAAATTAATTTTAAGAGTCGATAATGAGTTAAAGATTTACGATCTTAAAGAATTGAAATGGGTGTATTAAATCTTTTCAATACCGTTTGCTAGCTGTTCTAAAAACTTTTTTATTGGGCCTTTAATCATCATCGCCATCATAGCATTAAAGTCTCCGTCAAAGTTGAGTTGAGCTTCAGATCCTGTTGCTACTTCATCGATATTACAAGTTAATGTAAATGCTAGTTTATCACTAGTAGAACCCAATACTACTTTAGAAAAAGGTGTTTTTTCTTTTAGGCCTAGTGCTATTTCTGGCATGCCTTTAAGACCGAATAAGAATTTATCTTCTCCTTTTAATTCAAACTTAGTGTCTTCGGGCATTAATTCTTTGAAGTTTTCTACCTTAGTTAAAAAGTTATATAAATCTTCAGGATTCTTTTGTGTTTTTGCAATGCGGCTTTCTAGATTCATCTTGTTTAATTATGCGTTCCAGTTGCTAGGATCTTTTCTCCAGCTTTTTAATAATTCGATTTCTTCATCTTTAAAATGACCAGCTTGTGTAGCTTGTTCTATAAGATGGTTGTAATCACTTAGAGTGGTTAGCTCTATGTTGTATTCCTTAAAATTCTCTACTGCAAAATCAAAGCCATAAGAGAAAAGTGCTAACATTCCTTTTACGTCAGCGCCAGCTTCCTTAAGTGCATCCACTGCATTTAGGCTACTTTTACCTGTACTTATTAGATCTTCTACGACTACAACTTTTTGACCTTTTTCTAGATGTCCTTCTATTTGATTCTTGCGACCGTGCTTTTTTGCTTCTGGTCTTACGTATATGAAAGGAAGGTTCATGTAGTCTGCTACTAGCATACCTATTCCTATCGCTCCTGTAGCTACTCCTGCAATAACATCTGGCTTACCGTATAACTCTTCTATACGTGCCGCAAGGTGTTCTCTTAAAAAGTTTCTAATCACTGGATATGATAGAGTAACTCTATTATCACAGTAGATTGGTGAACTCCATCCGCTGGCCCAAGTAAATGGTGTTTGCGGTTGCAGTTTAATTGCTTTAATTTGCAACAATAACTCAGCAGTTTTTATTGCTATATCCTTATCTCTTACCATGGCACAAATGTATAAAGTTTTTGTGAAAGAGGTGGCTATAATCGTCACTTCAGATAAAAGCAATTTTAAAGATCATAATACCTTTAATATTAAAAAGGTTGATTTTCATAAACTGGTAGAACAGATTGAAAATAAAGAACTTACAAATGTTGTATTGTATTCTAAAAATAAATCTAAGCTTTTAAAGAGACTTCATAAACTACTGCCTATTGTTATTGCAGGAGGTGGACTGGTTTTAAATCAAGAAAATGATTTCCTTTTTATTCACCGCAATGGAAAATGGGACCTCCCAAAGGGTAAGGCAGAAGACGGAGAAACTATTGAAGAAACTTCTATAAGAGAAGTGGAAGAAGAAACTGGTGTTAAAAATCTAGCAATCACTAATTACCTAGGTCATACGTATCATACTTTTTCCAGAAAGGGCAAGCTTAAATTAAAGCTTACCCACTGGTTTATTATGGAAACAGACTCTGTGAAAAAATTAAAACCTCAAAAGAAAGAGGGAATCGATAAAGCAGTATGGCTTAATAAAGAAATGGCTACCATGGCATTAAAAGACTCTTATGCTAACATTAGAGAGCTTTTTCCTGATGATATGTTAGTCGATAACGCGAGAAAGGTCTAAGTAATGACTTAACTCAAAAGCGTTTATTTCTATTACTATCGTGTTGTTTAAAAAATCAAATTCTTTAGGTAATTCAACTGTTTTAGATACTCTTATTTTTTTAGAAACGTCACTTTTGAAATCAAGAGATAGACCGGTGTTTTGAAAATCTGCGGTTTCAAATTGGAAGACCTTATTTAATACATGTTCAGTAAACCTATTCTGTATTTCTCCTTCAGGTAATTCTAGTGCTAGGTTTGCAACTGCCTGTTGTAAATTTGCATCAAAAATTATTTTAACATCTCTTCTTTTTTCTTCAGGGATAAGATCGTTAAGATATATTTCTTTGAGCTCTGGCTTTAAATACGTTTTTAGGATTCTTCCTTTGCTATTTGTTTTACTATATTCTATTTCATAACTAGTGAATTGAGTATTGTCAGTTACAAATAGTGTCTCTAATTGGGTAAAGCCCTCATTTTTTTTATCATCACATAATATGCGTTCTCTACGCGATGTGAATGTTTCAAAAAGAGATTTTAAAGGAGTACCCTTTGCATAGGTCACATCTATAAAGTCTTGGGTAATTAAGCTGGTTATTTCATGATTTAAAACAAGGTCAGCATCTGTATTAGAATTAAAATTAGGAATAGAATAGTCGTATGATGTTGCTTCACACTCTATCTTTTTATTTAGAATTTCATGAGATATTTCTCCAGTTATTTGGACTTCTATTTGTGGTTTTTCTATTTCAGTTTTTTTTGATTCATTACAGGATAGTAATGCTGCACAACATAGAATTAGGGCTGTTTTTTTCATTATTTGTTCCATTTGTAGATTGGGTAATTAAGGTGTGCTGGTTCATAATTTGCACTTCGTTTATGAATCCAGTTGAGTTGTAGGTGATTGTTTTCTTTAAATTTTTTATCGGCTTTTTTTAAGGAGTCAAATTCTCTTTTTAGAGCTTTGTTTTCACTCAATAATTTACGAGCTGTAGCTTCAAATACATAGCTAGAAAAACCTTCTTTTTGTTGTAAAATGGTGTCAAAGTAATTCCATTTAAAGAAAGAATCTGGTCCAGCAGGTTCTAGCGTTTCAATTATATATCTAATACCAGGTTGAAGCGTTGGGATGATTATATCGCTTTCGCGAAAGCGTAACTCCACAACATCTTCTTTTACATCAATACCGCTATGTGGGTAATGACCTTCATATGCGTTAGTAGCTGTTTTGTAATTTGCTATGCGGTATTTACTTATTGTTAGTGTAGTGTCCTTAGTTAAAAACTCTAGTTGTATGTTATTGCGACGCATTAATTCAATTACTTTCCACTGACTTTGTGGTACTACATAATAATCTGGTATGGATATACTGTCGGTTGCTACAAAGTAATTGTGATAAACTGTTTTTTTATTAAATGGTTTACTGCGATCATATGTAAGTAAATCATTTCCTGTAACGTCACTCTTTCCTATGACTGCTTCATATCCTAGAAAATCTAATGTGTCTGCCTGTGTTTTATCTAAGGAATAATTGAGTGTGTAATGTGTTGCGTTTTCAAAGTTATTAAAGGAACTCTTGCGAGCTTTCTTTATGGTATCTACATTTTCAGATCCTATATGGATCATCTCTTCCATGATAGCTTTTGTACCTAATACTCTGTCTTTGTATGGTTTTAACATGTGTGTTTCTACCATCATGCCTAGTGTGTTCCACAGGCTGGTATATCCAGTAGAATATCTAGGGTAATCCATGAATTGAGAGAAACCCTTTACTGGAGATGCGTTGTGCACGTTTACATAAGGCGTGATAGGAAGATCTCGTGCTGCCAGTCTTTTTTCTAATTGTGGCTGTAATTGTGTATGTAAATAATGACCAGTGGTACTGCCTAATTTATTGTGTTGTGTAAAAAGATGGGTTAATGTGTACTGGTAGTCTGCACCGTTACTTACATGGTTATCAATAAAAATATCTGGATTTATTTTATGGTAGACATCATAAAAAGCTAGTGCATTGCGCGAGTCTGCCTTTATAAAATCCCTATTAAGATCATAATTGCGTGCGTTACCTCTAAAACCATATTCTTCTGGACCATTTTGATTTGTGCGTGTAGATGAATTGCGATTTAAAGAGCCACCTACATTATAAACGGCAATGGTGCTGAAGATTAAATTCTCTGGAGCGTCTATAGCACCTGTAGCAAGATCTCTCATGAGCATCATGGTAGCATCTATACCATCGCTTTCTCCTGGGTGGATACCATTATTTATTAATATTTTAATTTTATCTTCATTAGCACTATTCCAGTCTATAGTATTTTTAGAGAAGCTTATTAAGTGCAAAGGTTTCCCACTGTCGGTCTGACCTATTTCTTCTAGCTCGATGTTAGAAAAGTCGGTAGAGAGTTCTTTGTAAAATTTAATAACTTCATTATAGGTCGCGGTTTGATTACCGTTACCTAGCTCAAAAGCAGTTGGGTATTCTTTGGCTTCTTGTATGGCTTCTTTTTGAGTAGTTTTATTACAAGAGTGGAGAAGAAGTGCTGCTGTAAATAGTGCTATAAGTTTTTTCATATTTATATTCTTACTGTGTCTGGTACTAAACTGGTGTAATCACCATTATTTCTAATGACATCTCTTACTATAGAAGAAGAGATGTAGCTTTTGCCAGAACTAGTAAGTAAAAATACAGTTTCGATTTCAGATAGTTTTCTGTTAGTGTGTGCGATGGCTTTTTCAAATTCAAAATCACCTGGATTGCGCAGGCCTCTTAATATAAATTCAGCTTCTTGTTTTTTACAAAAATCTATGGTAAGTCCTGAGTAGGTCATCACCTTAATCTTTGATTCATGTTTAAAAGACTCTTCTATAAAACGCTTGCGATCTTCTAATGAGAACATGTATTTCTTATCGGCATTAACGCCTATAGCGATAATAATCTCGTCAAAAAGGCCTAAACCTCTCTCTATAATATCAAAGTGACCTAATGTTATAGGGTCAAAACTCCCTGGAAAAACGGCTCTCTTCATTAGTTATGGTGTTTAATAGTGTTTTCAATAATCTCTGTAAATACATTTTTCATAGTATCTCCAGATGCTTTTATTTGTTGTGGTATTATACTTTCTTCACTCATTCCTGGATTTGTGTTAATCTCAATAAAATGAGGTGTGCCATTGTGAAAAATAAAGTCAGCACGTGCTAGACCTTTAAGCTTTAATACTTGGTAAATACGCCTAGTTGTTTCTTGAACTACACGCGTGTTTGCATCGGTAATACGTGCAGGTGTGATTTCTTTAGATTTACCTTGATATTTTGCCTCGTAATCAAAGAAGTCATTTTCACTAACAATTTCTGTAGGTAGTAAAACTTTTATCTCATCATCTATTTGATAGGCACCTACAGACACTTCTACACCATCTAGAAAGGATTCTATAATGATCTCATCATCTATTTTAAAGGCTATTTCTAGTGCAGCATCCATATCTTTAGTCTTATAGACCTTAGTCACGCCTAAACTACTACCACTACGATTTGCTTTAACAAAGCAAGGTAAACCTATGTTACGAGCTATTATTTCGACATCTATTTGATCACCATGATTCAAGTACATGTGATTACCTGTGGTGATATTCCATGGTTTAAGTATGGCGATACAATCTCTCTTATTAAATGTAATAGCACTTTGATAAGAATCACAAGATGTTTGTGGAATGTTTAAAAGCTCTAACATCGCTTGTATTTTTCCATCTTCTCCTGGAGTACCGTGAATGGTGTTGTAACAACAGTCAAAGTAGACTTTGTCTCCATTTATGGTGAGGCTAAAATCATTTTTATCTATTTCATGACACTTACCAGCAGCATCTTTATAGTGCCAGCTATCTTTTAAAATAGCAACTGGATACACTTTATATAAGTCAGAATCTAAATTCTGGGTAATGACGGCGCCACTCTTCATAGAGATTTCCCACTCATGAGAATAGCCGGCCATTAAAACTGCGATGTTTTTCATTAATTTAATTTATAAACAAGCTTAAACAACAAAGTTAAAAAAGATGTCGTTCTAAGAACGTTTTCTATCCTTATCTTTGTTCTTTTATTAACGGTCATAGAAAAATACATCTTTTCGAGCCTATAAAATCATTTTATCCTTATGAATTTCTTCAGATTCATTTTTACTAAAGCCTTCTGGATCCAAGTAGTTATTGCTGGATTAGTTACTGTTTTATTATGTTTTGCTTATTTATTCTGGCTAGACTGGTATACTAATCACGATCAGGAAATTAAAGTGCCTAATTTAGAAAAACTGACACTCACTCAGGTAGATGAGCAGTTAGAACAGCTTAATCTGCGTCGCAAGATTATCGATAGTGCTAGTTTTAACCCTGCTTATGCACCTAGAACGGTAATAGAACAAGATCCACTAGCAGATAAGTTAGTAAAAGAGAATAGACAGGTTTATATCAAATTAAATGCGTCTGGTTATGGAAAAGTTACTGTTCCAGATTTGATATATAAAACTAAAAGGCAGGCTATACCTACATTAGAAGCTTTAGGCTTTAAAATAGGTGATATTACTTATAAACCTAATATTGCAGAAAACACAGTGCTAGAAATGCGTTATAAAGGTAAAAAACTTGAGCCTGGAACACAATTAAGTAAAACATCTACTATAGATCTAGTCTTAGCAGATGGTCGTAATCCATCTTCAACCTTAGAATCTAGTAACTAATGAATAACGAGGTAGAACACGACGATTTAGAAGAGAAAACGAAACACGAACATCATCATTTTGTTGCTGGTAGTGGACAAGACCCTTTACGTATAGATAAATATTTAATGAATTTTATAGAGAACGCAACACGTTCTAAAATTCAGCAAGGGATAAAAGAAGGAGCGGTTACCGTAAATGGAGACGTTGTAAAATCTAATTACAAGGTAAAACCTCATGATGATATTAGAGTTTTATTTGACCATCCGCCGCATGAATCACTTCTTGTTGCTGAAGATATTCCTCTAAATGTAGTTTATGAAGATGACCATTTAGTAGTCGTTAATAAGCCTGCAGGTATGGTGGTGCATCCAGGACATGGTAACTATTCAGGTACTTTAATTAATGCTCTGATTCACCATTTTGATAATTTACCTAATAATACGAGTAATAGACCAGGTCTAGTACATAGAATAGATAAAGATACCAGTGGTTTACTAGTTGTTGCAAAAACAGAAGAAGCAATGGCACATCTATCTGCTCAATTTGCAGCAAAGACCAGTGAGAGAGAATATATCGCTATAGTGTGGGGTAACTTTACAGAGCCTAAAGGAACAGTAGAAGGTAATATAGGACGCCACCCTAAAAACCGTTTACAAAACACTGTATGGTTAGGTGAAGATGCTTATAAAGGTAAGGTCGCAGTTACACACTATGAGGTGACTGAAGATCTAGGTTATGTAAGCGTTATAAGTTGTCGACTAGAAACTGGTCGTACACATCAAATACGTGTACACATGAAATTTATAGGACACACCTTATTTAACGACGAGCGTTATGGAGGTGATAAGATTCTTAAAGGAACTAACTTCACTAAGTATAAACAATTTGTAGACAATTGTTTTAAAGTCTTACCACGTCAGGCATTACATGCTAGAACATTAGGTTTTGAGCATCCACATACTAAGGAGTGGATGAGTTTTACAAGCGAGGTTCCCTCTGATATGGTAGAATGTATAGAGAAGTGGCGTGTATATGCTACTAATTCAAAAGATATGTAAATGAATGGTAATTATCTCGCTTTCGCGAAAGCGAGATAATTATTTACCAATCGTTATTATTACATCTAGACTATAGTATTTGATTATTAAAAACAAATGCATTATAATCATTACTTATACGTGTATTAAGAACTTAACTTGAAATTGAGTGCTTAATCGCATTACCCATAGTATTTTTACGACTCAAAATTTAAGTCATGAAAATCTTACTTTCTCCAGCAAAATCACTTGATTATAAAACCGATTTACCTACTGATAGAGCTACACAGCCTTTATTTGTAGAAGATGCCATTAAGATAAATGCAAAGTTAGAACGCATGAGTACAGGTGAAGTAGGTAAATTAATGCATATTTCTGATAAGCTAGCAGATCTGAATTACCAACGCTATAAAAGTTTTGAGTCAGAATTTAATACAGAAAATGCACGTCCAGCGATCTATGCCTTCTCTGGAGATGTTTATACTGGTTTTAATGCCTATGATCTAGATTCTAAACATTTAGATTATGCACAAGATAATATTCGTATTCTATCTGGAATGTATGGTTACTTGAGACCATTAGATTTATTACAACCTTATCGCTTAGAAATGGGGACTTCTTTACCTATAGAAAGTAATAAAAATCTTTATGAATACTGGAAAGATAAAATCACACCAGCATTGAATAAAGAAATCAAAGAAGGTGAGTTATTAGTTAATCTAGCTAGTAATGAGTATTTTAAGGCTATAGATAAAAAGCAACAGCACGGTACGATTATTTCTCCTGTTTTTAAGGACTTTAAAAACGGTAAATTAAAAATCATATCTTTCTTTGCAAAAAGAGCTAGAGGTACAATGGCAAGATATCTAGTAGAAAATAAGATTGATACTTTAAAAGGTATCCAGTCATTTGCAATGGATGATTATAAATACTCTGAGCAGGAAACCGTTAAAGAAAACGAGCCGGTTTTTGTGAGATAAGTTCTATCTTTCGTTCATGGAAGAAGAAAAAGCTCATTTTTCTATTAAAGACTGGTCGCTCAATGATAGACCTCGAGAAAAATTATTACATAAAGGTAGTTCATCACTTTCTGAGGCAGAGTTAATTGCTATCTTAATAGGTAGCGGTACACGTAAAATGAGTGCCGTAGAATTAAGTCGCATTATAGTTAATGACGCTCAAAATTCATTAGATATTTTAGGTAAAAAAAGCCTGAAGGAACTTATGAAATATAAGGGAATAGGAGAGGCTAAGGCTATTACCATTGCCGCGGCAATGGAACTGGGAAAACGTCGTGCTATGGAAATGCCTATAACATTACCTAAGATTAAATCTAGTAATGATGCTTTTAAAATATTGCAGCCTATTTTAGGTGAATTACCGCATGAAGAATTTTGGATTTTATTATTAGATAATAGCCATAAAGTTTTAGAGAAAAAAAATATAAGTATAGGTGGAATTACTGGTACTCTAGTAGACACAAGATTGGTTTTTAAAAAGGCTATAGAAGCCGGTGCTGTCGCTATGGTGTTATCTCATAATCACCCTAGTGGTAATTTAAAACCTAGTCATCAAGATAAAGCTCTTACTATGAAACTGGTGGAAGCAGGTAAGTTATTAGATATTAAAGTTTTAGATCATTTAATTATAACGCAACAAGGCTTTTACAGCTTTGCAGACGAAGGCCTGATGTAATGATATTAGTTTACTGTTCTCATATAACGCCTAGGAAAGAATACATTTTCAAGCATATTTTCCGTAGAATGATGATGCAAGAATTTAAACTTACATCAGATGTAAGTGAATTTGTAAGTCACTCTGGTGTTAAGTTAAGTTATGGAGTTAAACCACTAGGAGATGAGCTTTTTATATGGTCTCAAGGATTATTGGATGAAACTGGTATAGATTATCACGAGATAGATTTTCATAAATGGGACGAGTTACCCATATTTTTTAAAGCACCAGATAGGAGTGATATTCCTTTTGATATATTCTCTGCAGCATTTTATTTAATCACTAGATACGAAGAGTATTTACCACAAGTAAAAGATGATCTAGGTAGATATAGTGCTAAAGAAAGTGTAGCGGTTCAAGGCTGCTTTATTTTAATGCCTGTAGTAGATTTATGGGTTAGAAAACTTCTAGATATATTAAATAGAAACTTTGAGGTCTCATTAACAAGAAAACAGAAGCTTAAAACTACTGTTGCTATCGAGGTGTCCTCCTTTTTTAAATATCGTGGTAGAGGTGCTCTAGATAATTCTATGATGCTTTATAATCACTTTAGAAGATTTAAAATAAGACCTTTTTTTAAACAGATTGTGGTCCTGTTGGGGTTAAGAGTAGATCCTTTTAAAAACTATGAAGAGTTAATCTCTACGATAAGGAAGAAATGGAAATACGGTAAGAAATCTACTAATGCAGCGCATAACATGATTTTCTTTTTTCACTTAGGGAGCTATAATCGCGTAGATAATGGTATCAATTATACATCTAGAAAATACCGTGAGGCTATAAAACTAATAGGTGATTACCTAGATATAGGTTTACGTTTTTCATTTTATTGTAATGATAATGAGGTTCTAAAACAGGGTAGGAAGTTTGAAGAAATATCTAACCGATCTTTACATAAAACTATGGCAGCGTATTCTAAAATAGCAACACCTGGTCATTACAAGCGGTTAGTAGACCTAGAAAAATTAGAGGATTACAGCATGGGTTATGAATCCATGCCTGGTTTTAGAGCTAGTACGAGTCATCCATTCTATTTCTATGATTTAGATTATGAAGTACAAACCCCTTTATTAATATATCCATATGCTTTGCATTATAAAAGTATTTCTGGCAACATGCTTAATGGACAAAAACAAGTAGTACAACAATTAAAGCGCAGGGTAGAAGAGGTGTCAGGGCATTTTATTGTTATGTTCAATTATGCTCAATTTGAGAAAGGATTAAAAAGTCATGCGACTACCACATTAGAATATATATACGATAATGAAGTTTAATAATTTAGAACACATTTTTTTTGATTTGGACCATACCCTGTGGGATTTTGATCTAAATAGTAAATTAACCTATCAACAAATCTTTGAAGAGCATCATGTCGATTTAGATTTAGAAAAATTCATAAGGATATATGAACCGCTTAATCTGCAATTTTGGCGCATGTTTAGAGAAAACAAAATCACTAAAGAAGATTTACGTTTCCAACGACTTAAAACTGCTTTTGATGCTTGTGACTACCCATTAACAGACGAACAAATACATCTCTTTGCAGATTTGTATATCAAATACCTGCCCAATCATAATCATTTATTTGATGGTTGTATAGAACTTTTAGATGCACTGTATGAAAAGTATCAACTGCATCTAATTACTAATGGATTTAATGGTGTACAGCAAAATAAAGTGAAGAATTCTGGATTATCAAAATACTTCAAGGTAGTTCTTACAGGTGAGACAGCAGGTGTGAAAAAACCTGCGCCACAAATCTTTCATAAAGCATTAGAAATGGCAGGTGCCAAGATAGAAAATAGCATTATGATAGGTGACAGTTTTGAGGCAGATATTAAAGGAGCTCAGAATATAGGCCTGCCGACTATATGGTTTCATGTCACTAATGAAGAAATAAAAGAAGGAGAGGTAGTAGTGCATCACCTTAAGGATATTTATCCTTTATTATCATAATCATAATGATCTTTCCAGCGTTTTTGTAAAAAATCTCTTTGTGTTTGCTCTCTAGGGTTATTACCAGGTTCATAAAACTTGGTTTTACTTATTTCTGTAGGTAAAAAGTCATAATGAGCAAAATTACCAGGGTGGTCATGTGCATATTTGTATTGCTCTCCATAACCTAACTCTTTCATGAGCTTTGTAGGAGCGTTTCTTAGACCTAGTGGCACAGATAGGTCTCCGGTTTCTTTTACAGCACGTTGAGCGTTTCCTATAGCCATGTAGCTAGAATTGCTCTTTAAAGAAGTAGCGAGATAGACAGCACACTGACTTAAAATGATACGCGATTCAGGATAACCTATGGTAGACACTGCTTGGAACGTATTATTAGCCATGATTAATGCTGTAGGATTTGCATTACCTATATCTTCAGACGAGAGTATGAGCATTCTACGAGCTATAAATTTTAAATCTTCACCGCCTTCTATCATGCGTGCTAGCCAGTAAACCGCTCCATTAGGATCACTACCTCGTATGGATTTTATAAAAGCACTGATTATGTCATAATGTTGTTCTCCAGTTTTATCATACCTAGCTGGGTTTGCTTGGACTTGAGATAACACCATTTTATTAGTGATTATAATTTTGTCTTCAGTTTGTGCATTTACCACTAATTCAAAAACGTTGAGTAGTTTTCTAGCATCACCACCACTTATTCTTATTAGAGCTTCTGTTTCAATAATTTCTATATCTTTCTTAGATAATATTTCATCTATTTCTATAGCTCTATTAAGTAAATTTTCTAGGTCCGCTTTCGCGAAAGCGTCTAAAACATAAACCTGACAGCGAGATAAAAGTGCAGGAATGACTTCAAAACTTGGGTTCTCTGTAGTTGCCCCAATAAGAGTTACCCAGCCTTTTTCTACAGCACCCAGTAAAGAATCTTGTTGGGATTTACTAAAACGATGAATTTCATCTATAAAAAGTATAGGGTTCTTTGCAGTAAATAGTCCTCCTGAATTTTTAGCCTTTTCAATAACTTCTCTTATATCTTTTACACCACTATTTATGGCGCTCAAAATGTAGAAAGGTCGTTTACTTTCTGCAGCAATAATTTGTGCAAGAGTAGTCTTACCTGTACCTGGTGGTCCCCATAAAATCAAAGATGGAGTAGTACCGTTTAGTATATGTTGTCTCAACGTTCCTTTGTCACCTACTAGATGTTGCTGACTTAGGTATTGATCAAGATTAATAGGTCTTATACGTTCTGCTAGAGGAGTGTTTTGCATGGTGCTAAATTAAAGTTTCTATCCTACTCATACAATTTGATTAACAATAGTTTTGTCGTTTATGTCATGACATTTTTGGTAGATATAGGTTTGGCTTCTATATTGATAACTTTGTTGTAATGAAAGATTCTGATTATTTTAAATTTGATATAGTAACCGTTTTTCCGGCCTTACTTTTTGTGCTTATTATGTGGGCGGTATATTGGTTAGAAGTTAAATTTCACTTCCGCTTCAATAGTCATGGAATACAACCGCAGAACGTGTCTGGTTTACAAGGTGTTGTTTTTGGGCCTTTTATTCATTCAGGTCTTAAACATTTATGGAGCAATTCTTTACCTAGTCTTGTACTTATAACAGCTTTGTCTTTTTTCTATAGAAGAATTAGCTTATTTGTTTTAATAATAGGACTTCTTTTAACTGGTATTCTTACTTGGTTAATAGGTAGACCATCTTATCATATAGGAGCGAGTGGTGTAGTGTATATGTTAACAGCTTTCTTGTTTTTCAAGGGTTTGTTTACTGGTCATTACAAACTGTTGTCATTAAGTTTTTTAGTCGCTTTTTTCTATGGAAGTATGGTGTGGTATGTTTTACCTATAGAAGAAGGTATTTCTTGGGAAGGACATTTAAGTGGTGCCATCTCTGGAATTGTCTTAGCAATTTTCACTAAAAACAAACTCCCACAAAAGAAAAAGTATTTGTGGGAGTTAGATCATTATAAAGAAGATGAAGATCCTTTTATGCGTCATTTTGACGAAAATGGAAACTTCATTGAATTCTCTGAAGAAGAGGAGTAGGAGTAAAGGGTTATAACTTTTGTCTTACTACTTCATATAACATGGCTCCACACGCTACAGACACATTTAATGAAGCGATATCACCTTGCATTGGTAATTTGACAACGTGATCTAGAATCTTTAAAGTAGATGGGTTAATACCTCTGTCTTCACTACCCATAACTATGGCTAGTGGAGTGTTGAGATCTACATCATATATTAAATCTGTAGTTTTCTCATTTGCCCCAGCAGTTTTCACACCGTATGCTTGCAATAAAAACACAGCATCTTTAATGTGGTTCACTTTACAAATAGGCATATTAAATACAGCTCCTGCACTTGTTTTTACAGTAGCTGCGTTTACAGGTGCGCTTCCTTTTTCAGATACTATAATGGCTTTTACTCCAGTACATTCTGCTGTGCGTATAATAGCACCAAAATTTCTAACATCAGTCACACCATCTAGTAATAAGAACAATGGTTTTGTTTCCATATCTGTATTTTCTAGAATCGTTTCTAGATCATGAAAATTAACAGGAGAGATACTAGCTGCTGCCCCTTGATGGTTTCCACCTTTGGCTATGTGATCAAGTTTTTCTGATGGTACATAAGATACGGCTATGTTGTTTTTACGAGCTGCATTTTGAAGTTGGTGCATAAGTACACCGTCAGCTTCTTTAAGAAGGTAGAGTTTAGATATCTCTTTGTTACTTTCTATCGCTTCTATAATTGCTCTTATTCCGTAAATGTATGTAGTCTTTTCCATGCTGCAAAGGTAGTAGTAATTATTTGAGTTTATTGCATAAAAAAACCCAAGCCTAAGCTTGGGTTTCTAAATTTATAATGTGTGTCAATAATTATTGATTCACACAGAAAGGTACTGATTGACTTGGACCAAAATCACCACCACCTGAAGCAAAAGTAATAATTGAACAAGTTAGTGTAAAATTACCATTAGGATTAGTTCCATCAACTTGACCATCACCAAATGAATCTGTAATAACTGCAGTATAGCAACCGTCTGCTAAGAAGATATCAGCTGTAAATGTTTGAACAGCTTGACCCAAAGTACCTGCAGCTAGTTCATAAACAACGGTATTAGTGTCATCCAAAATTTGGAAGCCAGTTTCTTGAGCATACAAATCAGTATTGATCGTTAATGTTGCGTCATTGCATACAATCTCACGGAAATAAGTTAGATTAACTATATCAGCATAAGCAGTAGCACCTTCAGAAGGTGTTAGTTGTATAGATGCGTTTCTTAAATCACCATCATTACCACCAATAGCAGCAAAATCTATGTTTATGTCTAAGGAACCTTCATAAGTGTCTGCTGGGATAACAACAGATCCTACAGTAATAGCAGCAGTATCATCAGCTTCTAATACAGAAACATTGTAAGTTCTACTTTCTGCAGAAATAGTTGTTATTTCTACTGGTACAGTTACCGTTGCACCAGCTTGTGGTACCGATGTTTCAAAATTAGTTTGCTTAAAAGAAATAGCTGTATCTCCATTTACATTGTCAAATACAACAGCATCTTCATCACATGAAGCAAGTAATGCTATCACACAAACTCCAATAAATTTTATATAATTTTTCATTTTTTAAATTTTAGATATTAGTAACCACTATTCTGTTGTGCAGCAATAACTGTATTTGTTCTAGTCTCGTCTTGTGGAATAGGAAGAGCTTGAACTCTAAAGTCATTGAAACTTAAATCACATTCTGCTGATGGATAAAGTGAACAGTCTATTTCATTTCTGTCGTAACCTTCACCTGCTAAATCACCGATTCTTCTTACATCAATATATCTATGACCTTCGGCAAAAAATTCAATTTTTCTTTCAGCTAAAATGTCGCTAAATGCTTCAGTTTGACTAGCGTATACAGGAGCAGGAGCAGGTGTGGTGTAACGTGCGTCTCTGATGATTTTAATTTGTTGTGCTGCTGTTATAAAGTCACCTCTACTAGCCGCTTCTTCAGCAAGGATAAAATACATTTCAGCTACTCTAATTACTTTGATGTCGTTAGTGTAACCACCTACTAGACCAGCAATTGCTGGGTTACCAGGATACTTATCTACTACAAGAACATCACCTGTTCTTGGATTAGCTTCTGCGTTATAATCAGGACTTACAACTGACGTAATATCAATGTAAATATCTCTTCTTATATCTCCAAAAGCGGTAGCGTTTGCATCTAATACATCAAATAAATTTCTACTCATTTCATAGTTTACAGCACCGTCAAAATCACTTTCGTTAGTGTTAAATATTTGACCTGGTCTAGATCCATTATTAAGTGTTGAAACGAATTTGAAAATTATCTCATTACTACCTGAAGATGGATCATCTTGCCAGATTCTACGATGTGCAGCTAAATCTGCAGTTGTAGGGAAAGAGTAATCAGCTAATACAGAATTAGCAGCAGCGGCAGCAGCAGGGTAATCTTTATTATACAAGGCCATTCTTGCTCTCAACGCTCTAACAAATTTAGCATCAATAAATATTTGAGATGCATTGGTTCCTGCAGAAGTAAATAAAGCCTCGGCTCTATCTAAATCATCATTAATTAGGGTTAAAACTTCACCTACTGTATTTCTACCGAAATTATCTAAAGGATTAGGTACAAAATCAAGTGCGATAACTCCTAATGAGTTGTTGTCAGCTAAATCTTCTGCAAAAAAGCTTAATAATTTACTGTGACCTAAAGCTCTTAAAGCCAAAGCCTCCGCGACGCTTTCGTCATATAAGGCTTGTTCAGCGGCATCAGCCGGAACAATATTTTCAGCTGCTGCTAATAAAACATTTGCTCTTAAAATCAGGTTATAGTTATTTAACCAAATACTACTTACTATACCAGTGCTAGGATTTAAGGTGTAACCATGTAATGCTGATCCTTGTTGTCCAACTAGACCAACTGCTGCTTCATCTGTAAATTGAGACGTAAATGAAATCTCAGTTGATGATACACCAGAAAGGTATACTCCTGAAGTTCCAGTTTTTAAATCTTCTACTGTGATAAAAGCATTAGCTGCTCCTAATTCACCAGGCTGTACGATATCTGTAGCATCCTCACAAGAGAATGTCATCGCTACAGCTGCTATTAATATTACTATTTTTTTCATTTTCGTTTTTTCTAAAAGTTTAAATCAATTCCTACACTAATAGTTCTTGGAGTTGGGTATCTGTTTGAGTTAGACTGTGCTGAGTCAAGTGTTAAACTTGCAGGTCTTTCCGGATCACTACCGTTCCACTTAGAGAAAGTTAATAAGTTCTCAGCGCTAACATAAATTCTTCCACTAGATAAAAAGATATTATCTGTTAATTCCTTAGGGAAGTTATATCCTACTTGAACAAAACGTAATCTTAAGAAATCAGTGTCAGTTAAGAATCTGTCAGTAGTTACTCCATTTGCAACTAAGTTAGTAGCATCAAAAGCAGCAACATCTGTCACTCTATTATCAGGTGTCCAAGCTCTATCAAAACTTGAAGATATCTGATATGTACCAAGGTTAGTAGGATCTAAATATCCTTCTAAATCAGTGTCATATTTTGCTATTCCAGTCATGAAAGTAAATTGAGTTTCAAAAAAGAAATTTTTGTAACCGATGTTAGTACCAAAACCTCCTTGAAATTCAGGATTACTTCCTTTACCAGTATGTCTTCTGTCAGCATCAGTGATATTTTCTGTAATATTTCCATCAATATCTTCAAATAATAGATTACCATTTGCTGGATTGATTCCTCTGTAAGGTACTGCAAAGTATTCACCTAGTTGATGACCTACTTCTATAACTCTACCTGCATCGGTTAAATCTTGTCTACCATCTGGTAAATCTATAAATGTAACTTTGTTTTTGTTATATGCTATATTACCAAATACTGTTGCGAAAAAGTCGTCAGAATTAACTCTCTGTACTATATCATAACTAAGACCTAATTCCACTCCTCTGTTGTACATATCACCAAGGTTAGCAGTAGTAGAGTAACTTCCATTAATACCAGATATAAACTGACTAAAGAATAAATCGGTAGTATTCTTGTCATATACATCTAAAGTACCTCTTAGACTATTGTTAAACATTTGAAATTCAGCACCGATGTTAAATGTAGATACAGTTTCCCATTTTAAATCAGGGTTTGCTATAGTTCCTCCTCTTACAAAAGTTTGGCTGTCATTGTAACCAGATCCAGTAGCAAACAATTGTCTTGTATTACTTAGAGCGCCATAATAACCACCACCTAATCTATCGTTACCAGTTACACCGTAACTAGCTCTTAATTTTAAAACATCAATAACTTCAGAATCTTTTAGGAAATCCTCTTTGTGTAAGTTCCATCTACCTGCAACCGAGTAGAAAGTACCCCATGCATTATCGTCTGTAAATCTAAATGAAGCATCTCTTCTAACTACGGCAGTAAATCCGTATGTATTGTCATAATCGTAGTCAAATTCTCCAAAGTATGAAAATAAACCTGTTTCATTCTTACCTGCGAATACAGTTGGAACGTATAAGTCATCTGCTCCAGAATCTAGTAAGTAACCGCTTCCATCTCCAAATGAGAACGTTCTTGGGTCTAAACCATTTTGGTTATAGCCGAATTGTTTTAGTTCAGCTTTTACGTATTCTACATAACCGTTTGCTAGTATTCTATGCTTTTTTGAAGCATCATCTTCTCCAGGACCAAATTTCTTTTCCCATCCTAAGTTTAAACTTGAATTGAATCTGAAGTCTCTTAAATATGTTTCTGATTGATCTCCTTCTAAAACACCATTACCTCTTATTTGAGATAAAGCTGAGTTTGGAGGGTTTGATCTAAGACCTATAACATTTTGATAATCCATTCCTATTCTATATCTTACTGTAAACTCATCGCTGATATCGTACTCAGCGTTTGCACCTACGATCATTTTTAATTCATCGTTGGTGTTAACATTTTTAGTAACATTGTCAATTAGTACAAATGGAAAGTTTTGTAATCCATTGAAATATTCTTGAAAGATATTTGGGTCATAAGCATTTGCATCTAGATAAGGCAATGCGTTGTTTGCTCCAAATGTAGAACTAAAGTATATGAAGTTGTTTCTATTTGAAGTTGTTGCATCTGGTTCTGTTTGAGATGCATTCTTAGAATATCCCATGAATATATTAGTACCATATCTAAATCTTCCATTTTCAGATTTCCCAGTTACGTTATTTCTTACTGAAAACCTTTGAAGACTACTATTTAAAAGAGAACCTTCTTGATCTGTATAGTTTACAGACGTAAATTGTGTAGCTCTTTTGCTTCCTGAAGATAAACTTAAATTGTGTGATTGTGATACACCTGTCTTAAAAAATACATCTTTCCAATCAGTGTTGACATCAAATGCATCTATTTGAGCATCAGTTAATGTTGCACCTAAACCAGCTCCTTGGGCTTGCTCAAATCTTAAATACCCTTGTGCATCATAAATTTCGTAGTCATTTTCAATTAACTCAGAAAAAGATGTAGTACCAGTATAACTTACCTTCAAAGGAGAATCATAACCACCAGATTTAGTAGTTAAAATAATAACACCATTTGCTCCTCTATTTCCATAGATTGCAGTAGCGGCAGCATCTTTAAGTACAGTTGTACTTTCAACATCGTTTGGGTTGAAAGATCTAAATACGTCTTCATCTACTGGTACTCCATCAACAAGAATAAGTGGTTCTGTGTTACCATTAATTGAACTAGGTCCACGTAGCTGAATAGTCGAGTTAGCACCAGGTTGTCCAGATCCAGTTTGAACCGTAAGACCAGGAATTTGACCCTGTAGTCTTTGGATAATTGATGCGTTTGGTCTATCCGCTGTATCTTCTCCACTGATAGTGGTGCTTGATACGTTACTAGTGGTTTTAGTTGCAGTTCTGTACGCTTGTACAACTACAGTGTCTAATGCACTAGATACCATTGTGATATTTATTGTCGTTTGATTTCCTACTATAACTTCTTGTGAATCATAACCAGTGTAAGAAAATACTATAGTACTCTCTGGTGTAGCTTCAATTGTGAAATTACCATCAAAATCAGTAGAGGCGAATGTTGATGTCCCTTTAATAGACACAACCGCACCAATAACTTCTTCCCCATCGGGACCTGTCACCTTACCGGTAACAGTTTGTTGTGCAAAAGCTACTTGCGCAACTAACACTAGCAAAAGTGTTAAAATTCCATTTAATTTTGTTTTCATGTTTAGATTTATTTGAATTAGCCAGCTCCAAAAATCAAAAAAAGAAGTTAATAAAACAACTTTTCTGTGTTCTATTTATACTATTTCTTAAGATCTCATTAACATTAAGCTAACATATCAGAAATTTATTTTTAAGCTTATATGAGCTATTGTGCTGGATAAGTCCACTTTAGCATCTTCAAATCGGCCGTTTGCGATGCTTAAATTTAATATTCCAGCTTGTGTTAAAATTGCAATTCCTCCTCCAAAACCGTAAAGCTTATCAAGGTTTTTACTGTTAAAATTCTCAAATACACCTATATCTAGAATGGTGTGAAGGTAAATTTGATCGTTTAAACGGTATCTATACTCTGTAGCGAGCGTCGTATAGAAAGAGCTGTCAATGCTATTTTGGTTAAAACCTCTAATGCTTCCCAATCCTCCGAACTGATAAAGCTCATTAAATTGTATGTTTTTCGATTTCAAATAATAGCTAGTGATATTGCTTAAAAATACACTTCTATGAGATAGATGCCATAACTTTAAAAAGGTTGCGTTAAAACTTAATTGTTTTTCATTTATTTCTATTCCAGTCCTTTTTATTAATCCGAAATTCGCTTTTAAATAGAAGTTTTCTGGCATTAAAGGATCAGTCGTGTTTTTTTGATAGTTAGATGTTAGTTCAACTCCGTTTTTGATGTAGTTTTCTAGATCTGTATCTGTTGCTGTAGCATTGGATGTTGCCGATTTGTAGTTAAGTCCTAAGCTAGTTTTCCAGTTTGGTTTATAAAATAACCCAGTGCTGAATGATGTGCTTTGGTATGTGCTGTCTCTACGCTGAATATTTAATTCTGTATTTATACCTATTGGAGTCTTCCATACATACGGTAGATTTATACTAGTTTGAAAATTGGTTTGATCTCCATTATCATTTCGATATTGTAAAATGAAAGTTTCAGCTCTATTTAAATTATTCTGTAATTTTAAATCTATATATCCATTCAGTTCTAGTTTTCCATCTGTGGTGTTGTTAAAGCCTAATAAGCCTTCTGCAGTATTGGTGTTGATTTTTTCTAAATAAACATAAATATTAGTGGAGTCTTTTTTAAATAGGACTTCGGTTTTTTTAGTTTGTTTTGCAAAAGGTATGTTTTTTATAATTTCATCTATTTCTTTAATTGTTTTTTCATTATAGTTTCTTGTTTTGTTGTTAAATGAAGATATAGTTGTTTTTGGAAAGTTAGTGTAGCCTTTTAAAATGATGTTGTCGATATAACGTTTTTCAATTATCTTGAAATTTAAATTTGCTGTTATAGTATCGCTATCGTTTAGTTTTATATTGGATAATTTTATTTCGTTAAAGGGGTATCCCATTTCTTTTAATTGCTCATTGTAATCATCAATGATTTTTTTTTGATCTTTAATTGTTATTATGTTTTCTCGCTTTCGCGAAAGCGAATGCATAATCAAACTATCTTGTTTATTTTTAATATTGAAAAAGTATTTAATGTGGGTGTATTTTCGGTTTAAGTTAATAGTTACCTTGGAAATATTATTTGTGATTCTTTTAGGTTCAGAAATTAATAGATTTAAATATCCTTGATTTTTTAATTGTGATTTTAAACTGTCGGTTATTTTATTAGGAGTGGTTGAATGGTTTAATTGTATAATTCTTGTAGAGTCTGCTTTTTTTGTAGTGTTGCTTTTGTACTGCAGTAAGACTTCTTTATTCTGTGATAATAAAGAATGGGTGGTTAGTATATATATAATAAGGACTATGCAGGATTTGATTTTCATTAATATCTATTGTTTTTCATCATTTTGTAAACGGTAATTTTTTCTTGTTTCTTGTGTATTTTGAAAAGATATTCTAAATATTTGAAACTGAGGTTTGAATAACTCTTTTTTATTCATACCTTTGCCGACTCTTAAAAAAGGGAATTAATTTATTAGCGTAAAACAATATGCCAACGATTTCACAATTAGTACGTAAAGGAAGAGCCAAAATAACCAAGAAGAGTAAATCGGCTGCTTTAGATTCTTGTCCTCAACGTCGTGGAGTATGTACACGTGTTTACACAACTACACCTAAGAAGCCTAACTCAGCAATGAGAAAGGTTGCAAGGGTTAGACTTACTAACGGTAAGGAAGTAAATGCTTACATCCCAGGAGAAGGACACAATCTACAAGAGCACTCGATAGTATTGGTTAGAGGTGGAAGGGTAAAAGATTTGCCAGGAGTTAGATATCATATCGTGCGTGGGGCACTGGACACCGCTGGTGTTGCAGACCGTACACAACGTAGGTCTAAGTATGGAGCAAAACGCCCAAAGAAGTAAACCAATTTTTAAAGATTCTAACAATACTCTGTTAGGGTTTTTTAATTAACAATTTCAACAAGAAGAAATGAGAAAAAGACAGGCCAAGAAACGTCCTATCCTTCCGGATCCACGTTTTAACGACCAGCTAGTGACACGTTTCGTTAACATGATGATGTTACACGGAAAAAAGTCTACGGCTTTCAAACTTTTCTATGATGCAATGGATATTGTAGAAGAAAAAAATCAAGATGAAGAGAAAACTTCTTTGGAAGTGTGGAAAGATGCGTTATCTAACGTTATGCCGCACGTTGAAGTGCGTTCACGCCGTGTAGGTGGTGCTACGTTTCAAATTCCAATGCAAATCAGACCAGATAGAAAGATATCTACAGCAATGAAGTGGTTGATTAGTTACTCTCGTAAGCGTAACGAAAAATCTTTTTCTGTAAGATTAGCTTCTGAAATCCTTGCTGCGGCTAAGGAAGAAGGTGCTGCTGTTAAGAAAAAGGTAGACACTCATAAGATGGCTGAAGCAAATAAAGCATTCTCACACTTTAGATTCTAAGAAATGTCAAGAGATTTAAAATTTACTAGAAACATAGGTATTGCTGCTCATATTGATGCAGGTAAAACAACTACTACTGAGCGTATCCTTTATTATACAGGAGTTTCTCATAAGATAGGTGAGGTTCATGATGGTGCTGCTACTATGGACTGGATGGAGCAAGAGCAAGAGCGTGGTATTACTATTACGTCTGCTGCTACTACTTGTACATGGAAGTTTCCATTAGAAAATGCTCAAACTACTCCTGATACGAAGGATTATCACTTTAATATTATTGACACACCTGGTCACGTTGATTTTACTGTAGAGGTAAATAGATCGTTGCGTGTATTAGATGGTTTGGTTTTCTTGTTTAGTGCTGTAGATGGTGTTGAGCCACAATCAGAAACTAACTGGAGATTAGCAGATAATTACAAAGTGCCACGTATTGGTTTTGTAAATAAAATGGATCGTCAGGGGTCTAATTTCTTAGCTGTTTGTCAGCAAGTTAAAGATATGTTGAAGTCTAATGCGGTGCCAATTGTATTGAACATTGGTGACGAAGATGAGTTCAAAGGTGTTGTTGATCTTGTAAAGAATCGTGCTATTGTATGGCATGATGCTACGCAGGGTTCTACTTTTGATGTAGTGGACATTCCTGAGGACATGAAAGAGGAAGCGAGAAAATATCGTGGGTTGCTAATCGAAGAGGTTGCTGCTTATGATGAGAACCTTCTTGAAAAATTCATGGAAGATGAGGATTCTATTTCAGAGGATGAAGTGCATGCTGCTCTTCGTGCTGCTGTTATGGATATGTCTATCATTCCTATGATTTGTGGTTCTGCGTTTAAAAATAAAGGTGTTCAATTTTTATTAGATGCAGTTTGTCGTTACTTGCCTTCTCCTACGGATAAGGAAGGTATTGTTGGTACAAATCCTGATACAGAAGAACAAGAATTACGTAAGCCAAGTGTTAAGGAGCCTTTTGCTGCTCTTGCATTTAAAATTGCAACGGATCCTTTTGTAGGTCGTCTTGCATTTTTCCGTGCCTATTCAGGTCGTTTGGATGCTGGTTCTTATATATTAAATAATCGTTCAGGTAAAAAAGAACGTATTTCACGTATTTATCAAATGCATTCTAATAAACAGAATGCTATTGAATACATAGAAGCTGGTGATATTGGTGCAGCAGTAGGGTTTAAAGATATCAAGACTGGTGATACTATGTCTGATGAAAAGCATCCTATTGTTCTTGAGTCTATGGACTTCCCAGATCCAGTAATCGGTATTGCTGTAGAGCCTAAAACTAAGGCTGATGTGGATAAAATGGGTATGGCTTTGGCAAAATTAGCTGAAGAAGATCCTACTTTCCAGGTAAGAACTGATGAGGCTTCTGGTCAAACTATTATATCTGGTATGGGTGAGCTTCACCTTGATATTATCGTTGACCGTATGCGTCGTGAATTTAAAGTAGAGCTTAATCAAGGTGCTCCTCAAGTGGAGTATAAAGAAGCTATTACAAGATCTGCTGATCACAGAGAAACTTATAAGAAGCAATCTGGTGGTCGTGGTAAATTTGGAGATATTGTCTTTACTATTGAACCTGCTGAAGAAAATGAAGAAGGTAAGGTAGAAGAAGGTCTTCAGTTTGTTAATAAAATTAAAGGTGGTAATGTTCCTAAGGAATTTATTCCTGCAATTGAAAAAGGTTTCCGTGAAGCTATGAAGGCTGGTCCTCTTGCCGGATTCGAAATGGATAGTATGAAAGTTACTCTTACAGATGGTTCTTTTCACCCTGTAGATTCTGATGCTCTTTCTTTTGAATTAGCAGCTAGGATGGGTTATAAAGCTTCTGCTAAGTCGGCCGGTGCTGTTATATTAGAACCTATGATGAAACTTGAAGTTATTACTCCTGAAGAAAATATGGGTGATATAGTTGGTGACCTTAACCGTCGTCGTGGTCAAGTAAATGACATGGGTGACCGTAATGGTGCAAAGGTTGTAAAGGCTGATGTTCCTCTTTCTGAAATGTTTGGTTATGTAACAACGTTACGTACTCTTTCTTCAGGTCGTGCAACGTCTACAATGGAATTCTCTCATTATGCTGAGACACCTTCTAATATTAGTGAAGAGGTAATAGCAGCAACAAAAGGTAACAATTAATATTTCAAACGATGAGTCAAAAAATCAGAATTAAACTCAAATCATACGATTATAATCTGGTAGATAAATCTGCTGAAAAAATCGTTAAAACTGTAAAAAGTACTGGTGCTGTTGTAACTGGACCTATTCCACTTCCTACACACAAGAAGATTTTTACTGTGTTAAGATCTCCTCACGTAAATAAAAAATCACGTGAGCAATTTCAACTTAGTTCATATAAGAGACTATTAGATATATATAGTTCTTCTTCTAAGACTATTGATGCTCTTATGAAGCTTGAACTTCCTAGTGGTGTTGAAGTTGAAATTAAAGTGTAATTACTTTAATTTATTAAATCAAAATTTGGTTCCGTCTATTATTAGGCGGAACTGTTTTTAAAATTATATATAACAATTATTAATTAATATAAATATGTCTGGGTTAATAGGAAAAAAAGTCGGAATGACTAGTATTTATGATGAGAACGGCAAAAACATGCCTTGTACTGTTATAGAATTAGGTCCTTGCGTGGTTACCCAAGTCAGAACTGAGGAGGTAGATGGATATGCTGCTTTGCAATTAGGTTTCGATGACAAATCAGACAAGAATGCTTCTAAGGCTGCTCAAGGGCACTTTAAGAAAGCAGGAACTGCTGTCAAAAGAAAAGTTGCCGAATTCAAAAGTTTTGATGAGGAATACAAATTAGGAGATTCAATTACTGTTGATATGTTCACTGAAGGTGAATTTGTAGATGTTTCAGGAACCTCTAAAGGTAAAGGTTTTCAAGGTGTTGTTAAACGTCACGGTTTTGGTGGTGTTGGTCAAGCTACACATGGTCAACATAACCGTTTGAGAGCTCCAGGATCTATTGGAGCTGCATCTTATCCTGCACGTGTATTCAAAGGAATGCGCATGGCTGGACAGATGGGGAATGAAAAAGTAAAAGTTCAAAATTTAAGAGTTTTAAAGGTTGTTGCTGACAAGAACCTACTTGTGGTTAAAGGTTGTGTACCTGGTCATAAAAATTCTTATGTAATCGTACAGAAATAATGAAGGTAGCAGTATTAGATATAAAAGGAAAAGAAACTGGACGTCAGGTAGAATTATCTGAAGAGATATTCGGTATTGAGCCTAGTGAACACGCTATTTATCTTGATGTAAAGCAATATCTTGCTAATCAACGTCAAGGTACGCACAAAGCTAAGCAACGTGCAGAGATTGCAGGTAGTACTCGTAAGATCAAAAAGCAAAAAGGGACAGGTACAGCTCGTGCTGGTTCTATCAAGTCTCCTGTATTTAGAGGTGGTGGTCGTATTTTTGGTCCTGTACCTCGTAGTTATTCATTCAAATTGAATAAAGGTCAGAAGAGATTAGCTCGTAAAAGTGCACTAAGTCAAAAGATGTCTGAAGGTACACTTTCAATTGTTGAGAATTTCAATTTAGATGCTCCAAGTACTAAGGATTTTGTTAAGGTTTTAGAAGGTCTAGGTCTTGAAAATAAAAAATCTCTAATTGTCTTGGGGGAATCAAATAATAATGTATATTTGTCTTCGCGAAATTTAAAGGGTTCTGATGTTGTACTTAACTCAGAATTAAGTACTTACAAAATTTTGAACGCAACTAATGTTGTTCTTTTGGAAGGTTCGTTAGAAGGAATTGAAGAAAATTTAAGTAAATAAGCTATGAGCATTTTAATTAAACCGATTATTACTGAGAAGGCAACTAGAGATAGTGAGCTTCTAAATCGTTATGGTTTTGAGGTGTCTTCAAAAGCTAATAAAGTACAAATAAAGAAAGAAGTTGAAGCGACGTATGGCGTTACTGTTCTTAAGGTTAGAACAATGAATACACGTATTGATCGTAATACTAAATATACTAAATCAGGGATTCAAGTTGGTAAAACAAGTGCACGTAAGAAGGCATTTGTACAGCTTAAAGATGGTGAAACCATTGATCTTTATAGTAATCTATAATTAAAAGACAATAATGTCAGTAAGAAAATTAAAACCTGTAACTCCTGGACAGCGATTTAGAGTTGTGAATGGCTACGACGCTATCACAACTGATAAGCCGGAGAAGAGTTTACTCGCTCCGAAAAAACGTTCAGGTGGTCGTAATGCTAGTGGTCGTATGACTATGCGTTACATTGGTGGTGGTCATAAGAGACGCTACCGTATCATTGATTTCAAAAGAGATCGTCATGGTGTTCCTGCAACTGTTGCGTCGATCGAGTATGATCCTAATCGTACTGCTTTCATAGCTTTAGTTAATTATCAAGATGGAGAGAAGCGTTATGTAATTGCTCAGAATGGTATGAAGGTTGGTCAGAATATTGTTTCTGGTGAATCTGCAACTCCAGATGTTGGTAATGCAATGAAGTTGTCGCAAATGCCTTTGGGTTCAATTATTAGTTGTATTGAATTACGTCCTGGACAAGGGGCTGTGATCGCTCGTAGTGCTGGTTCTTTTGCTCAGTTAATGGCTAGAGATGGTAAGTATGCTACTGTTAAGATGCCTTCCGGTGAAACTAGATTGATTTTACAAGAATGTTTAGCTACTATTGGTGCTGTTTCTAACAGTGATCATCAACTTGTTGTTGGTGGTAAAGCTGGTAGATCTAGATGGTTAGGCAGAAGGCCTAGAACTAGACCGGTTGTGATGAATCCAGTGGATCACCCAATGGGTGGTGGTGAAGGTAAGTCTTCAGGTGGTCATCCAAGATCTCGTAATGGTATACCTGCTAAAGGTTATCGTACACGTGATAAGAATAAAGCTAGTACTCAATATATAATAGAACGTAGAAAGAAATAAATTATGGCTCGTTCACTTAAAAAAGGACCTTACGTATTTCATAAACTTGAATCTAAGGTGGCTCAAAATGTTGAGTCTGGTAAAAAAACTGTAATAAAAACTTGGTCTCGTGCGTCTATGATTACGCCGGACTTCGTTGGTCAGACAATTGCTGTTCATAACGGACGTCAGTTCATACCTGTGTATGTTACTGAGAACATGGTTGGACATAAACTTGGGGAATTTTCACCTACTAGATCTTATAGAGGTCATGGTGGTGCTAAGAATAAGGGTAAAAAATAATCTAAGCTATGGGAGTTCGTAAAAGACAAATGGCTGAAAGGCTAAAGGAAGAGAGAAGTAAGATAGCGTTTGCAAAATTAAACAACTGTCCTACATCTCCAAGAAAGATGAGATTGGTTGCTGATATAATTAGAGGTAAAAAGGTTGAGGATGCGTTAAATATCCTTAAGTTTTCTTCTAAAGAAGCGGCAAGAAGATTAGATAAGTTAGTTCTTAGTGCTGTTGCAAATTGGCAGGCTAAGAACGAGGATGCTGATGTGGCTGAGGCTGGACTCTTTATTAAAGAGATTCGAGTTGATGGTGGTGCTATGTTAAAAAGATTGCGTCCAGCACCGCAGGGTAGAGCACATAGAATAAGAAAAAGATCAAACCACGTTACTCTTGTGTTAGGTCAGACTAATAATTTAGAGGTTAACTAATAAAGGTATGGGACAGAAAACAAATCCAATAGGAAATCGTTTAGGTATCATCAGAGGATGGGAATCTAATTGGTACGGTGGAAATGATTATGGTGATAAACTTGCTGAAGATGATAAAATACGCAAGTATATTCATGCTCGTTTATCTAAAGCTAGTGTTTCACGTATTATTATTGAACGTACTTTAAAGTTAGTTACAGTTACTATTACTACTGCTAGACCTGGTATTATTATCGGTAAAGGTGGTACGGAAGTTGATCGTTTAAAGGAAGAGTTGAAGAAGATATCTGGTAAGGATGTGCAGATCAATATTCATGAAATTAAAAGACCTGAGCTAGATGCGCATTTAGTAGGTTCTAGTATTGCTAGACAAATAGAGAATAGGATTTCTTATAGACGTGCTATTAAGATGGCTATTGCCGCTGCGATGAGAATGAATTCTGAAGGTATTAAAGTTCAGATTTCTGGGAGATTGAATGGGGCTGAAATGGCTCGTTCTGAATCTTATAAAGATGGTCGTATTCCTCTTTCTACTTTTCGCGCTGATATAGATTATGCTTTAGTAGAATCTCATACTACGTATGGAAGGATTGGAGTTAAAGTATGGATTATGAAGGGCGAGGTTTATGGTAAAAGAGATTTATCTCCTTTGGCTGGCTTAGCAAAGAAACAACAAGGTAATAAAGGTGGTGGTGCAAACAATCGTGGAGGCAACCGTCGTCGTAGAAAATAATAATAGCTAGAAATGTTACAACCTAGAAAAACAAAGTTTAGAAAACAGCAGAAGGGTCGCATGAAAGGTGATTCAGGACGCGGTAACCAACTAGCCTATGGGACTTTTGGAATTAAATCTTTAGATGCAAATTTCATTAATTCTCGACAAATCGAAGCGGCGCGTATTGCAGCGACTAGATTTATGAAAAGAGAAGGTTCTTTATGGATAAAAATATTTCCGGATAAACCTATTACGAAAAAGCCTTTAGAGGTACGTATGGGTAAAGGTAAGGGTAATGTTGAGTATTGGGCTGCAGTGGTTAAACCAGGTAGAATTCTTTTTGAAATCTCAGGTGTACCGCAAGCAGTTGCACAAGAAGCTTTAAGGCTTGCTGCTCAGAAATTACCAGTTAAAACTAAATTCATAGTCGCTCGCGATTATCAAGAATAGATTTGAGTTATGAAACAATCAGAAGTTAAAGGATACTCTCTTGAAGAGTTAAAAGATAAGCTTGTAGAATCACAAGTTGCTTACGGAGATTTGAAAAGGACTCATAGTATGTCACCGCTGGATAATCCTTCACAGATTACCAAGTTACGTAAGACTATCGCGAGAATCAAGACTGCTATCAACAATAAATAGTACGACAATGGAGACTAGAAATTTAAGAAAAGAACGTGTAGGTGTTGTTAAAAGCAACAAGATGGACAAGAGTATTGTCGTAGCTGAAGTTAAAAGACAGAAGCATCCTATGTATGGTAAATTCGTTTTGAAAACTAAGAAATATGTTGCTCACGACGAAAATAATGACTGCAACGAAGGAGATACAGTTCGTATTATGGAAACTCGTCCTTTGAGTAAGTCTAAGAATTGGAGATTAGTAGAAATAATAGAAAGAGCTAAGTAATGGTACAACAAGAATCGAGATTAAGAGTCGCTGATAATACTGGTGCAAAGGAAGTTCTTTGTATACGTGTTCTTGGTGGTACTAAAAGAAGATATGCTTCGGTTGGTGATAAGATTGTTGTTTCTGTAAAGGAATCAACTCCTAATGGTAATATAAAAAAAGGTGCTGTTTCTACAGCGGTTGTAGTGCGTACTAAAAAAGAGGTGAGAAGACCTGATGGTTCTTATATCCGTTTTGATGATAACGCCTGCGTTTTGTTAAATCCTACATCTGACATGAGAGGTACTCGTGTTTTTGGACCTGTAGCACGTGAATTACGTGATAGACAGTTCATGAAAATTGTATCACTTGCTCCAGAAGTACTATAATAATTATTATGGCAAAGTTAAAAATTAAAACCGGAGATACAGTTAGAGTAACTGCTGGTGAGCATAAAGGTGCTGAAGGGAAAGTAGCAAAAGTTTTTATCGAAAAGAATAGAGCTATTGTAGAAGGTGTTAATATGGTTTCTAAACATGAGAAACCTAGCGCTACTAATCCACAAGGTGGTATAAAAGAAAAAGAGGCTGCATTACACGTTTCTAACCTTTCTTTAATAGATAAGAATGGTAAGAATACTAGAGTTGGATATGAATCTAAGGATGGTAAAAACGTTCGTTTTGCTAAAACAACTAAAGAAGTAATATAATCATGTCATATTTACCAAGATTAAAAGGAGAATATAAAGAGCGTATTGCTGATGTTTTACAGAAGGAGTTTGCTTACAAGAATGTAATGGAGATTCCAAAGCTTCAGAAGATTGTACTAAGCCGTGGGGTTGGTGCTGCTGTAGCAGATAAGAAACTTATCGATTATGCATTGGAAGAACTAACGACTATAACTGGACAAAAAGCAGTTGCTACTTTATCTAAGAAAGATGTTGCGGCATTTAAGTTGCGTAAGGGAATGCCTATCGGTGTTAAGGTAACATTACGTGGAGAACGTATGTATGAATTTTTGGACCGTTTCGTAACCGTTGCTTTACCAAGGGTTAGAGATTTTCAAGGAATCAAAGCAGACGGTTTTGATGGAAGAGGAAATTATAATTTAGGTATTACTGAGCAAATTATATTTCCAGAGATAAACATAGATAAGGTTAACAAAATTTCAGGTATGGATATTGCTTTCGTTACCAGTGCTAATACTGATAAAGAAGCAAAGTCATTACTTACGGAACTAGGTTTACCATTTAAAAAGAACTAAGTAGAGATGGCAAAAGAATCAATGAAAGCGCGCGAGCGCAAGCGTCAGGCATTAGTGGATAAATATTCTGCTAAAAGAAAGGCACTTAAGGAAGCTGGCGACTACGAGGAGCTACAAAAGTTACCTAAGAATGCGTCTCCTGTTAGATTACATAATCGTTGTAAATTAACGGGAAGACCTAAGGGTTACATGAGACAATTTGGTATTTCTCGTGTAATGTTCAGACAAATGGCAAATCAAGGTTTAATCCCAGGCGTTAAAAAAGCTAGTTGGTAATCGCTTAAAGATATATTTATGAATACAGATCCAATCGCAGATTATCTAACGAGAATTAGAAATGCTGTAAGAGCAAAT
Organism: Nonlabens sp. Asnod2-A12; assembly: GCF_045063745.1. Taxonomy (NCBI): domain Bacteria; kingdom Pseudomonadati; phylum Bacteroidota; class Flavobacteriia; order Flavobacteriales; family Flavobacteriaceae; genus Nonlabens; species Nonlabens sp. Asnod2-A12. Next base: position 2,979,154 of record NZ_JBEFOB010000003.1, read on the forward strand.
CACAGAGTAGTTGACGTTCCTGCTTCAAAATTAAAAAAAGAGATTACTAAAATCTTATTTGATCAGGGGTATATCTTAAGCTATAAGTTTGAAGATAACACAACTCAACAAAATATCAAAATCGCTTTAAAATACGATAGAGATACAAAGGAATCAGTAATAAAAGATTTACAACGCTTATCAAAGCCAGGTTTACGTAAGTATTCAGGAGCTAATGATTTACCACGTGTTCTTAATGGTCTTGGTATTGCAATCATATCTACTTCTAGAGGTGTTATGACTGACAAGCAAGCTCGTTCTGAGAACGTAGGAGGTGAAGTTCTTTGTTACGTTTATTAATATACAGCTATGTCTAGAATAGGAAAAAATCCAGTAACTATACCTGCTGGTGTTACAGTAAAAGTTGAAAACAACGAGATTGTTGTAGAAGGAAAATTAGGAAAGTTGGTTCAGCCTTTTTCTGATGTATCAATTGAGGTTGACGCGGAAGAAGTAGTAGTTACTAGACCTTCCGATGCTAAGGATCATAGAGCTAAACATGGCTTGTACAGATCTTTAATTAGCAATATGGTTGAAGGTGTTTCAACAGGTTGGACTAAGGAGTTAGAACTAGTTGGTGTTGGATATAGAGCATCAAATCAAGGGCAAAAATTAGATTTATCTTTAGGTTTTTCTCACAATATCGTTTTGAATATAGCTTCTGAAGTTAAGGTTGAAACGATCTCAGAGAAGGGTAAAAATCCTCGTGTAAAGCTTACATCATTTGACAAGCAGTTAGTTGGTCAGGTTGCTGCTAAAATTCGTGGTTTCCGTCCGCCAGAGCCTTATAAAGGAAAAGGTGTTAAGTTTGTTGGAGAAATTATTAGAAGAAAAGCTGGTAAATCAGCATAATTTATAGATATTATGGCATTTTCAAAGTCAGCAAGAAGAATAAAAATTCGTAGACGCATTCGTAAAACAGTTAATGGAACGGCTTTACGTCCTAGGTTATCTGTTTTTAGAAGTAATAAGGAGATTTATGCTCAAGTAATTAATGATGTAGATGGAGTGACCATTGCATCGGCTTCATCACGTGAATTAAAATCTACTGCTGGAAAGGTGGAGGTTGCTAAGGAAGTAGGTATTGCAGTTGCCGCTAAGGCTAAAGCTGCTGGTATTGAATCTGTTTCTTTTGATCGTGGTGGATATTTGTACCATGGTCGTGTGCTATCTCTTGCAGAGGGAGCTCGTGAAGGTGGTCTTAAATTTTAATTTGAAACATTTAATATAATGTACCAAAAATATAAAAACGTAGAAACGGTTAAGCCAGGAGGACTTGAGCTTAAGGATCGTTTAGTAGGTGTTCAACGTGTTACTAAGGTGACAAAAGGTGGTCGTGCATTTGGATTTTCTGCAATAGTTGTTGTAGGTGATGAAAATGGAGTTGTAGGTCATGGTTTAGGTAAATCTAAAGAGGTTTCTGAAGCTATTTCTAAATCTGTTGAAGATGCAAAAAAGAATTTAGTACGCATACCATTGCTAAAGGGAACTATTCCTCATGAGCAAAAAGGTAAGTTTGGTGGTGCTAGGGTGTTATTGATGCCTGCATCAACTGGTACCGGAGTTATTGCTGGTGGAGCAATTAGAGCTGTACTTGAGGCTGTAGGTGTTCATGATGTACTTAGTAAAAACCAGGGTTCTTCTAATCCTCATAATGTAGTTAAGGCAACTTTTGATGCTTTATTACAATTGAGAAGTGCAGAAACAGTAGCGAAGCAAAGAGGGATTTCAATGAATAAAGTATTTAACGGATAATTTCTATTATGGCTAAGTTAAAAGTAAAAAAAGTACGTAGTGCTATTAATAGGACTGCAAGACAAAAGAGGACTCTTGAGTCTCTTGGTCTAAGAAAAATGAATCAGGTTGTAGAGCATGAAGATAATTCTGTGATACAAGGAATGATCGCAAAAGTTCAACATTTGGTTTCTGTAGAGAAGGCTTAAAAATATTTATAATGGGTTTACATAATTTAAAACCGGCTGAAGGTTCTGTAAAGAGATCTGCAAAGATTATTGGTCGTGGTCAGGGATCTGGTAAAGGTGGTACTGCAACTCGTGGTCATAAGGGAGCTAAATCTCGTTCTGGTTACTCTAAGAAAGTAGGTTTCGAAGGTGGTCAAATGCCTCTTCAGCGTCGTGTTCCTAAATTTGGTTTCACGAATATTAATCGCAAGGAATATGCGGGAGTTAATTTAGACGTTATTCAGGCTTATCATGAGGCTGGTAGGTTTTCGGATACAATCACTATAGGTGATTTAGTTGCTGAAAGATTGGTTTCAAAAAATGACTTGGTAAAGATTCTTGGTCGTGGTGAGTTGAAGGCTAAAGTTAATATAACTGCACATAAATTTACTTCTACTGCAAAAGCTGCTATAGAAGGAGTAGGTGGACAAGCACAAACAATTTAATTTTACTCGATGAAGTTAATTGAAAATTTAAAGAATGTTTGGCAAATAGAAGAGCTAAGGGATCGTATTTTAATGACCTTTAGTTTGCTTCTTGTTTATAGGTTTGGTGCTCAAATTACCTTACCAGGTATAGATTCGACTCAATTAGTTGGTTTGGCTTCTAATTTTAAGGACGGAATTGGTGGTATACTTAATGCTTTTACAGGTGGTGCTTTTGCTAAAGCCTCTGTTTTTGCCTTAGGTATTATGCCGTATATATCTGCTAGTATTGTTGTTCAGTTAATGGGTATAGCTATACCTTATTTACAAAAACTTCAAAAAGAAGGTGAGTCTGGTAGAAGAAAGATTAATCAAATAACTAGATGGTTAACGATTGGTATTTGTTTAATACAAGCACCTAGCTATATGCTGTCTTTAGGTTCTTTAGGTGTTCCTGAGTCTGCATTTATGATGCAGGATCAACAAACTTTGTTTTTAGTAATTAGTACAATAATTTTAGTTACTGGCTGTGTTTTTGCAATGTGGCTTGGTGAAAAAATTACGGATAAAGGTATTGGTAATGGTATTTCATTATTAATCATGGTCGGTATTATTGCTACTTTGCCTCAAGCGTTTATTCAAGAAATAGGCTCTAGAGTAGATGGAGTAGGTGGATGGTTTCTCATTATTGTAGAAGTAGTGATTTGGCTTCTTGTTATAGCGGCTTGTATTATGCTTGTTATGGGTGTTAGAAAGATACCTGTTCAGTATGCTAGAAGGTCTGCAACTGGCGGTTATGAGAAGAATGTTTTCGGTTCTCGTCAGTATATTCCTCTTAAACTTAATGCTTCTGGCGTTATGCCAATAATTTTCGCTCAGGCTATTATGTTTGTACCGTCGGCTATTGGGCAGATGGATGCATCTTGGGCTAAGTCTATTGGTACTGCTTATGGCGATATTTTTGGTTTCTGGTATAATTTAACTTTTGCACTATTAATCATAGTTTTTACTTATTTTTACACCGCGATAACAGTTCCAACTAATAAGATGGCTGATGATCTTAAAAGAAATGGTGGTTTTATACCTGGAATTAGACCAGGGACTGAAACTTCTGAGTACTTAGATCGTATCATGTCACAGATTACATTACCTGGTTCTTTGTTTTTAGCAGCAGTGGCTATTTTTCCTGCAATTATTTCATTAATGGGTGTTACTCAATCATGGGCTTTGTTTTATGGTGGTACGTCATTATTAATTATGGTTGGAGTAGCAATAGATACAATGCAACAAATTAACTCTTATCTTCTTAATCGTCATTATGATGGTTTGATCAAGACTGGTAAGAATAGAAAAGCAGTAGCATAATGGCAAAACAATCAGCGATAGAGCAAGATGGTTCTATCATAGAAGCACTTTCTAATGCAATGTTTAGAGTTGAGTTAGAAAATGGTCACGTCGTGACTGCGCATATTTCAGGTAAAATGCGTATGCACTATATTAAATTATTACCTGGTGATAAAGTGAAATTAGAAATGAGTCCTTACGATCTTTCGAAAGCAAGGATAACTTATAGATACTAAAATGAAAGTAAGAGCGTCAATTAAAAAAAGAAGTGCTGACTGTAAGATAGTTCGTCGTAAGGGCAGACTATACGTCATTAACAAAAAGAATCCTAAATTTAAACAAAGACAAGGGTAAGCTATGGCTAGAATTGCAGGGGTAGATGTACCTAAAAATAAACGTGGAGAGATTGCATTAACTTACATTTACGGTGTAGGTAGGAATCGTGCTAAAGAAGTTCTTATGGCTACAGGAGTCGGTGTAGATAAGAAAGTTAGTGATTGGAATGACGATGAGATCAGTAAGATTCGTGCTGCTATTGGTGAATATACTATTGAAGGTGAATTAAGATCTGAGACGCAGTTGAATATTAAACGTCTTATGGATATAGGATGTTATAGAGGTATTCGTCATAGATCTGGGCTTCCATTAAGAGGTCAGCGTACAAAGAATAATTCTCGTACACGTAAAGGAAAACGTAAGACTGTTGCTAATAAAAAGAAAGCAACTAAATAATAAGTAACTGATATGGCAAAGTCTAAAGCGGTAGCTAAAAAACGTAAAGTTATAGTAGATAGTGTTGGTGAGGTTCACATTTCATCATCTTTCAATAATATTTTGATATCTCTAACAAATAAAAAAGGTGAAGTGATCTCTTGGTCATCAGCTGGTAAAATGGGTTTTCGTGGTTCAAAAAAGAATACACCTTATGCAGCGCAATTAGCAGCTGAGGATTGTTCTAAGGTGGCTCACGAGGCGGGATTACGTAAAGTGAAAGCATACGTAAAGGGACCTGGTAATGGTCGTGAAAGCGCTGTTCGTTCAATTCATAATGCAGGAATCGAAGTAACTGAAATCATTGATGTTACTCCTTTACCACATAATGGTTGTCGTCCTCCGAAAAGAAGAAGAGTTTAATTTAATTTTAATATCGAGTGATTATTAGATCATTGAAGGATATAGACCTGAATTCATGATACATCACTCACAAAATTTATAGAAATGGCAAGATATAGAGGTCCTAAGGCAAAGATTGCTCGTAGATTCAGAGAACCAATTTTTGGCCCTAGTAAAGCGTTGGAGAAGAAAAACTATCCTCCAGGTATGCACGGTAACGCAAGACGCCGTGGTAAAGAGTCTGAATATGCTGTTCAGCTCAAAGAGAAGCAAAAAGCTAAGTATACTTACGGTATTTTAGAAAAGCAATTCAGACTTATGTTTGACAAAGCTGTTCGTAGTACAGGTATTACAGGTGAGGTGTTACTTCAACTTTGTGAGTCAAGACTAGATAACGTGGTTTATCGTATGGGTCTTGCTAGAACAAGAAGAGGAGCTAGACAACTTGTTTCTCACAGACACATGACGGTTAACGGTCAGTTGGTGAATATTCCTTCTTACCAATTAAAACCAGGTGATGTTGTTGCAGTTCGTGAAAAGTCAAAATCTTTAGCTACTATCGATGATTCTTTATCAAGTAATGATCGTGTTTACGATTTTATAACTTTCAATAAAGCTTCTTTATCAGGTACTTTCGTTAGCGTTCCAGAACGTCTACAGATTCCTGAAAATGTTAAGGAACAACTGATAGTAGAATTGTACTCTAAATAATAACCAATTCATTAAGTAATCTTATGGCAATATTAAATTTCCAAAAGCCGGATAAAGTAATCATGATTGATTCGACTGATTTTGAAGGAAAATTCGAATTCAGACCGTTAGAACCAGGTTATGGACTTACCGTTGGTAATGCACTTAGAAGAGTACTTTTATCTTCTTTAGAAGGGTTCGCTATAACTTCAATTCGTATTGAGGGTGTGGATCATGAATTTTCTACAATCGAAGGTGTTGTTGAAGACGTTACTGAAATTATTCTTAATTTTAAACAAGTACGTTTTAGAAGACAAATTGACGAGGTAGATAGCGAAGTTGTTAATGTATCTTTTTCAGGTAAGAATCAATTTACTGCCGGAGATTTGCAAAAACATATTTCAGGTTTTCAAGTTTTGAACCCTGATATGGTTATTTGTAATACTGAAAGTAGTGTTAGTCTTAATTTAGAACTGACTATTGAAAAAGGTCGTGGTTATGTTCCTGCAGAGGAAAATAAAAACGTAAGTGCTGCGATTGGTACTATAGCAATAGATTCTATTTTTACACCTATTAAGAATGTTAAATATAGCATTGAAAACTATCGTGTAGAACAAAAGACAGATTTTGAAAAATTAGTTTTTGAAATTGTAACGGATGGTAGTATTCATCCAAAGCATGCATTAACTGAGGCTGCTAAAACTTTAATTCATCACTTTATGTTATTTTCTGATGAGAGAATAACTCTAGAGGCAGATGAGATAGCTCAGACTGAAACTTATGATGAAGAAAGTCTTCATATGCGTCAGTTGCTTAAGACTAAGTTAGTAGATATGGAGCTTTCTGTAAGAGCTTTAAACTGCTTGAAAGCTGCTGAAGTTGAGACATTGGGTGATCTTGTTTCTTATAACAAGAATGATTTGATGAAGTTCAGAAACTTCGGTAAGAAGTCTTTAACTGAGTTAGAAGAATTAGTAAATGTCAAAGGCTTGAACTTTGGTATGGATCTAGCAAAATATAAATTAGACCGTGACTAGGTTCTTCCTAGTTCAAGAATATAATACAAAATGAGACACGGAAAAAAAGTAAACCATTTAAGTAGAAAGACTGCACACCGTAAGGCTATGCTTTCAAATATGAGTTGTTCTCTTATTGAGCACAAACGTATAAATACTACTGTGGCTAAGGCTAAAGCGCTTAAGCAATTTGTTGAGCCATTGATAACAAAGTCTAAAGAGGATACAACTCACAATAGAAGATTGGTTTTTGCTAAACTTAGAAGTAAGGAAGCAGTAACAGAACTTTTTAGAGATGTAGCTGCAAAAGTAGGTGACCGTCCAGGTGGTTACACTAGAATTATCAAATTAGGTAATAGACTTGGTGATAATGCAGACATGGCTATGATAGAGCTTGTTGACTATAATGAAATCTATAAGTTAGAAGCTGGTGCTAAAAAAGCAACTACTAGACGTAGTAGAAGAAGTAAGTCATCTTCTGCCGCTGCTGTAGCTGATACAAAGTCAAATGAAGAAGAGTAAATTTCTTTATAATATGTAGAAAAAGGATCAATGATTATTTCATTGATCCTTTTTTTTTGCATTTTTTTTAGATTATTTTTGAATACAAACTGATTATGGGATATTTAGAGAAAAAAGACGCCATTATTTTGTTGGAAGATGGAACCATTTTTCACGGTAAGGCGGTAGGTAAGGGTGGTACTTCCACAGGCGAAATTTGTTTTAATACCGGAACTACGGGATATCAAGAGATCTTTACAGATCCTTCTTATTTCGGTCAGATTATGGTTACTACAAATGCGCATATTGGTAATTATGGTGTAACTAGTGTCGATGAAGAGTCAGACTCTGTGAAAATAGCAGGATTAATTTGTAAGAATTTCTCTGAAGTATTTTCAAGAGAAGCTGCACAAGGTGATTTGTTATCTTATTTAGAGAAAAAGGACCTAGTAATTCTATCAGACGTAGACACTCGTGCACTAGTTTCATATATTAGAGATAATGGTGCTCAAAATGCTATTATTTCTACTGAAATTGATGATTTAGATGGTCTTAAAAGACAACTAGCTACCGTTCCTTCCATGAAGGGCTTGGAGTTATCTTCTCAGGTTTCTTGCAAGGAGCCTTATTTTTATGGAGATGAAAATTCTAACATTAGAATTTCAGCCCTTGATTTAGGTATTAAAAAGAATATTCTTCGCAACCTAGCGAATCGTGGTGCTTACATAAAGATATTTCCATTTGATTCTACTTATGAACAAATGAAATCTTTTAATCCAGATGGTTATTTCCTATCAAATGGTCCTGGTGATCCAGAACCTTTAACGCAAGCAGTTCTTACTGCTAAGGATATTTTAAATGCTGAGGATCCATTATTCGGTATTTGCCTAGGACATCAAGTTATAGCTTTAGCAAATGGAATATCTACTTTTAAAATGCATAATGGTCATCGCGGTATTAATCATCCCGTTATGCATGTAGAAACTGGCAAAGGTGAGATAACTAGCCAAAATCATGGTTTTGCAATAAGTAGAGAAGATACTGAGAATAATTCAGATATCTCCATCACACATTATCATCTTAATGATAACACAGTTGCTGGTATAAAGCATAATAGTAAGCCATGTTTTTCAGTACAATATCATCCAGAAGCTGGCCCTGGTCCAAATGACGCTACTTATTTATTTGACCAATTTATCAATCTTATTAACTCAACAAAAGAAGTAACAATATGAGTACAATTATAGAAGTTCACGCAAGACAAATCTTTGATTCAAGAGGTAATCCTACTGTAGAGGTGGATGTCGTTACATCAAACGGAATTATGGGTAGAGCAGCAGTTCCATCTGGAGCTTCTACTGGTGAGCATGAAGCGGTAGAATTGCGCGATGGCGGTAAAACTTTTATGGGTAAAGGTGTAAGTAAAGCTGTTAATAATGTGAATACCATTATTGCTGAAGAGCTTTTAGGAACTTCGGTTTTTGAACAAGCCTATATTGATCAATTAATGATACAATTAGATGGTACTCCTAACAAAGCTAGTTTAGGTGCCAATGCTATTTTAGGTGTTTCATTAGCTTGTGCAAAAGCCGCAGCTAGTGAGCTTAACCAGCCTTTATATAAATATATAGGAGGTATGAGTGCGAGTACTCTTCCAGTTCCTATGATGAATATCATTAATGGTGGATCGCATAGTGATGCGCCTATTGCTTTTCAAGAATTTATGGTTATGCCGGTAGAGGCAGAAAGTTTTTCTCATGCTCTTCAAATGGGTACTGAAATCTTTCACCATTTAAAGAAAGTTCTTCATGATAGAGGATTAAGTACTGCAGTAGGGGATGAAGGTGGTTTTGCACCTACATTAGATGGAACAGAAGATGCTTTAGATACTATATTGTTAGCTATCAAAAATGCAGGCTATGAACCAGGAACACAAGTGATGATCGCTCTTGACTGTGCTGCTGCTGAATTTTTTGTAGATGGAAAATATGACTATACTAAGTTTGAAGGTGAAACTGGGGTTATTAGAACTTCAGAAGAGCAAGCAACTTACCTTTCTGATCTGGCAGATAAATATCCTATTATCTCTATCGAAGATGGAATGGATGAAAACGATTGGGATGGTTGGAAATTTTTAACAGAAAAAGCTGGTCATAAAGTACAACTCGTAGGTGATGATTTGTTTGTTACTAACGTAGAAAGACTTTCTAGAGGTATTGAAAATGATATTGCAAATTCTATTTTAATTAAGGTTAATCAAATCGGTACTCTAACAGAGACTATCGCAGCTGTAACTATGGCACACAAAGCAGGATATACATCTGTGATGTCCCACCGTAGTGGAGAGACTGAAGATAATACTATTGCAGACCTTGCTGTGGCGTTATCTACAGGACAGATAAAAACAGGTTCTGCATCACGTTCAGACCGTATGGCAAAGTATAACCAACTTATCCGTATAGAAGAAGAGTTAGGTGATGCTGCTTATTACCCAGGTAGAAAAGCATTTCAGTTTTAATATAATTGATATTATTCCGCTTTCGCGAAAGCGGTAAAACACAAGCCACCTAGAACATAGGTGGCTTTTTTTATTGATATATGTTCATATCACTGGTTTTTAAAATCGATTAAATGCGTTAAAAGCCAATTAAAAGCGCATTTGATAGATGAAACAACCTAAAGTCAGACGAACTGTTGTTTATTTGTGATCCCAAAAATTCACAACAAATGAACAAAATTCTATTTTTTGCATTTTTAATTCTCTTACCGTTTTCTACTTATTCACAAACGATCTGGAAAAGTCCAGATATGTCTATAGTAGGTAAGATATCTAAAGATTTAAGACCGATACAGCCTAATAAATTTGATATTTTTGATATTGATGTAGATGCACTTTCTACAAAGTTAGATGGTGCAGTCGATAGATTTGATGGCGGCACAGCTATAGAAGTAGACTTTCCATTAGGTAATGATCAATTTGAAACATTTAGCATCTACACTTCTGGTGCTGTTTCTGAAGAGCTACATGCTCAATACCCACAGATTCAATCTTATGTAGGTCAGAGTAAAACAAACCTTTTAAATAAAATATATTTTACCATTACACCTAAAGGTTTTCATGGTTTAATCACTGGAGAGAAGATTCTTTATATGGATCCATATTCTAAGGTATCTCCAGAATCTATTATGATCTATAATAGAAAAGATCTTAACCGTGCTAGTGACGATAATTTTGCGTGTGAGGTAGACGATAGTTTAGACGCATTAAGTAAGTCGTCTGTTGCTGTTGCACAAACAAAATCATTTAGAGATCTTACTTTTAGAACATATAGAATAGCAATTGCTGCTACTGCAGAATATACTGCCTACCATGATGATGGAAACATAGCCAATGGGAATGCCGTGTCAGATGCTCTTGCTGGAATAGTCGTTACTCTTACAAGAGTTAACTCTGTCTATGAACAAGAAATGTCTATGAGATTCAGTCTTGTAGGAAATAATAGTAATGTTATTTATACAGATCCATCTACTGATCCTTACAGTAATTACTCTGGAAGTGATATGCTAGCTGAAAACACAAATACATTAACAAGTGTTTTGGGTACTGGTAGTTATGATATAGGTCATGTGTTCTCTACAGGTGGTGGTGGTATTGCTGGGACTAGTCCTTGTAGCACAGGTAAGGAACGTGGTGTAACGGGAATAGTTACTCCAGAATTTGATCCTTTTGATATCGATTATGTATGTCATGAGATAGGGCACCAATTTGGTGCTTCTCATACTTATTATAATCCATGTTTTGGTTCCGCTGGTGGTCAGCCGTTTGAGACAGGTAGTGCGTCAACCATTATGGGTTACGCAGGTATTTGTTCTCCAAATGTTCAGGAAAATAGTGATGCATATTTCCATGCAGCAAGTATTCAGCAAATGCATAATTCAATTGATGCAGATACTTGCGAAGTAGAAGTTAACTTAACTAATGATAATCCTACTGCTCCTATATCAAATGATTTAGCAGAAAAGTTTTTACCTATTTCTACTCCTTTTAAGCTGACTGGAAATTCTGGACAAGTTCCTGATAGTGGTGAGGTGTATACATATAACTGGGAGCAATGGGATGAAGGTACATCGGCAAATGCTGGATCAACTCAACCTCCGGTCAGCACAAATACGACTGGGCCTATGTTCCGAACTAAATTTGCAACAACTAGTCCTACTAGATATTTTCCGAACTTAGAGGAAGTGCTGAATGGTACAGATGATACTTGGGAAACTTTAAATTCGGTGTCGAGAGATATGAGGTTTGTTTGCACTATAAGAGATAATAATCTTTTTGGAGGTCAGACAGATCGTGGAGAAGTAATAGTTAAACCTAGGGATGTCGTAGGTCCCTTCGTAGTCAATACTCCATTGTTAAATGAAATATGGCACGAAGGAGAGATACAAACTGTAACTTGGGATGTTGCTGGAACCAATAGAGTAGAGCTAGCAACAGAAGTTAATATCAAATTATCATTAGATGGAGGTTACACTTATCCGGTTACATTGGCATCTAATGTGAGTAATACAGGATCTAGTAGTGTTGTTATTCCTACTGGGACTAAAACTGCAAATGCTCGAATTATGGTAGAAGCTGTAGATAACTATTTCTTTAATGTGAATAACGGTAACTTTGAGATCAAAGAAGGAACATTTGAATTAACTGCAGTAACAAAAGACTTTTCTGTTTGTCAACCTGGTAACGGAACAACTTCTTTTCAATACAACGCTGCGCCTGGTTTTAATGAAACGGTTACATTTAGCGCAGTAGGTTTACCAGCAGGATTAATAGCAAGCTTTAACCCTAACACAACTACTGTAGACGCTACGGTAGATATTGTTATTTCAGGAACATCTTCGGTAGAAGCAAGTCAGTATGATTTTACTGTAGAGGCACAATCTTCTACGGCAACAATAGTTAAAGATTTTACATTTAAACTATTTGATAATAGTATAGGAGATGTTCTTCAAGTAGCGCCAGTAAATGGTGCAGGAAATCAAGTTGCAAATCCATTACTAGAATGGGAGGATCTAGCTAGTGCTGCTAATTATTTTGTTGAAATATCAGAAAATCCTAGCTTTTCTACTATTGCAGAATCTGGTATGGTTTCTTTTGTGAATTCATATCAACCTACTGCATTAGAAGCAGGTAAAATCTATTACTGGAAAGTAACACCTTCTAGTGATTGTGTCGCTGGAACTATTAATTCAATAAGTTCTTTTCAAACAGCACAAGATGTATGTAGAACTTATGAAAATGAATATTTTGAAAACGGAGATAATGTGTGGGAAAACAGCGCAGTTAATGCCGTAAGCGCACGTATGAATATTCCAGATGATATAGAAATTACTCAAGTGAGTTATTATATGCGAGCAAGTCATTCAGATACAGGAGATATTAAAATGCAATTTAGCGCACCTTCTGGAAGATTTTCTGAAGTATATAATCGGGAATGTGCAGATGGAGCAAACTTTGACCTTACAGTAAGTGATAATGGTACTCAGAACTTTAGCTGTGCTTCAACTTATCGTGGTGCCCTAACTGGTAATCAAAGACCAGGGCAAGCTTTTACTCGTTTCAATGGGTTAAGTGCTCAAGGAGAATGGGTGCTTTTAGCAACCGATAGAGTTGGAACAGTCAGAGATAGATTTGGCAATATTACAACGCAAGATGGTGGAACATTCAATGAGTTTTCAGTTACCGTTTGTGGTAGATTACAATATGTAAATGATATCGATAATAATAGAAACTTAGGATTAACAAGTGCTTTTAATGCAACTAGCATCATTGATAATACATTATTAAGATCGGTTCAAACAGGATTTACTAATGCAAACCTAGTTTATGTAGTAACTAACGATGTAGATTATGGACAAATTCAATTAAACGGTGTAGATCTTAATGTAGGAGATTCATTTAGTCAAGGAGATTTAAATAATAGTAATATTCAATATGTACATGACTCTATGGAGTTGGTTAATGAAGACTCATTTGGATATACAGTTTTAGGTAATTCAGACACTGTTTTATTAGGTGATGTATTTACTATCACGATAGAAGATCCTACACTTATATATGATGCTGGTGCATGGTCTCCATTTGCTCCTCATGCAGAAACAGGAGGTTTAAATGCTCAAGTATTAAGTGGTGTAGCTCCTATATCTGTTAGTTCTGTGATTAATAATATGGATGTTATGGGTGCCATGAGTACTTTAGATATTAATGCAACACTTGCTGTAAAAGGCAACCTGACTGTAGATGGTCTAGTAGATGCAACAGATGGTGTTCTAGAAATAAGTGGAGCATCTAGTCAGACAGTAACTGGTACTGGATCTTTGGACTTAGATATTCTAGAGGTTAACAACACAGCTGGAGTGACCTTTGATGCTGTTACAAATATTTATAATGTCTTAAAACCTCAGTCATCTGTTATAAATGCCAATAATAATATTGTATTTAAGAGTAATGCAACCACAACAGGACAACTGGATAATGCTAGTCTAGCAACTATCAACGGCAGTGTAAAAGTAGAGCGTTATATACCAGCAAAACGAGCTTTTAGATTCCTCAGTTCTTCAGTAAACTCTACTGGTAGTATAAGAGAAAACTGGCAAGAGGATGGGAGTGTTGCAACAGGATTAGGTACGCATATTACAGGGCCAAGCGCTGCAAACGGTTTTGATGTTACCTCTACAGGAGCTTATTCTCTATTTACATTTGATAATGATAATTATTTATGGAACACGGTGCCTAATACTAATATAGAACAATTAGTTATAGGTACACCTATGAGAATGTTAGTAAGAGGAGATCGTAATACAGATTTAACAAATAATGCAGCAACACCTTCTAACACGACATTAAGGTCTAGTGGTGTTTTACATACAGGAGATTATTCGGCATCTTATGCAACTAGTAATGGAGAATTTGCGATGATAGCAAATCCATACCAGGCAGTCGTAGATTTCAAAAGCGTTTTATTAGATGCTGCAACTACTGGTATGAATGCAAACTTTGTTTATGTATGGGACCCTAATTTAAATGTACGTGGCGGTTATGCCACAGTAGATTTAGGTACGGCAAATGGTGACGCGATACCTATGTCTAGTACAGCAAATAAGTTCTTGCAACCAGGACAGTCTCTGTTTGTGTCCACTAACGGTGCTAGTACTTTAACATTTAAAGAATCTCAAAAAGCAGTTAGCCAGCCGTTGACTCAAGTCTTTGGAATCTATGATTTAGATAATGAGATAATTATTGGATTAAAGAATGCAGCGACTAGGACTGTTTTAGATCAGGCTGTGATGCGTTTTAATAATTCATATAACGACCAGGTAGATAAGAGTGATGCATTAAAGTTTAACAACTTAGATGAAACTCTTGCTATATCAAATGGTGTTGATATTCTAAGTGTAGAAAAAACACAACATCCACAAGCAGGAGATGTAACACCACTACATATTTCTAATTATAGAATAAATAACTATGTGATGGAATTAGATCTCAATTTAAACAGTGGTGTAACAGCGACTCTAGTAGATAATGAAATAGGAACGCGCACAATTTTACAAAACGGTGTGAATGTCGTTAATTTTAATGTAAGTGCTGCTGGTAGTAGTAGCAACAGATTTAAGATAGAGTATGGGGCAGCGATACTTTCCTTAGAGCAGTCGTTATTAGAAAACGATCTAGAAGTATTTCCTAATCCGGTAGTAGGTAATTCGTTTCAAGTAAATAGTAGTTATTTAAGTGGTAAAGAAGTGACTATGACTTTGTATAATACGTTAGGTCAAAGGATTTATACCCATACAAATCAGTTTGATGGTTCTCAAACCATAAAACCATCTACCGTGTTAAGCGCAGGTATGTATATTTTAAAAGTAGAAACAAATGTAGATGCTGCTGCTGTACAACTTATAGTGAAATAATTTTTTGTTAGTTTTTGGGACTACAAATTGCTTTACGGCGGCCTTTTTTGGTCGTCGTTTTGTTTTTAAGATGGTTTTAGTTTCGCTTTCGCGAAAGCGGAATTCAAGTTAAAACTGTGCTTATTCGTAGAATATTCTAAGTTATCGCCCTAAATAGATGTATTAAAGATTAAATATTTATTAAATAATTAAACTTCACTTCTATATAGTATGAAAATTAAAGCTTGTGACGTATTTTCGTAGACAGAAAATCCAAAAATAAAAATGGCAGACAAGGCGATATTAGAGTTTGAAGGCAAGAAATACGAGTTTCCTGTTATTACTGGCTCAGAAGATGAAAAGGCAATAGACATAAAAACACTTAGAGGTGCAACTGGTGGACTTACCACTATTGACCCAGGTTATAAAAATACTGGTAGTTGTACTAGTGCAATAACATTCTTAAATGGTGAAGAAGGAATTCTTAGATATAGAGGTTACTCTATAGAAGACCTTGCAGATAAAGCTGATTTCCTTGAAGTTGCCTATTTATTAATCTTTGGTGAGTTACCTACAACTACTCAATTAGAGAAGTTTCACAGTGACATTAAAGCTCAATCTCATGTAGATGAAGATGTAAAGAAAATTTTAGATGGTTTTCCTAAGACGGCTCACCCTATGGGAGTGCTTTCTTCTTTAACAAGTGCGCTTATAGCATTTAATCCATCTTCAGTAAATGTAGATAGTGAAGAAGATATGTACAAAGCTATCGTGAACATCATGGGTAAATTCCCAGTTCTTGTAGCATGGGCATTAAGAAAACGTACAGGACAGCCACTTGATTATGGTGATGATAGTCTAGGTTATGTAGATAACATCCTTAAAATGATGTTTAAGAAACCTAATTCTGAATATAAAGTAGACCCTATTGTTTCTAACGCACTAGATAAATTATTAATCCTTCATGCAGACCATGAGCAAAACTGTTCAACAAGTACAGTACGTATCGTAGGTTCTTCTCATGCAGGTCTTTTTGCTAGTTTAAGTGCTGGTATATCTGCACTTTGGGGACCACTTCATGGTGGTGCTAACCAGGCAGTTCTTGAAATGCTAGAAGCAATTAAAGAAGATGGTGGTGATACTAAAAAGTATATGGCTAAGGCTAAGGATAAGAATGATCCATTCCGTTTAATGGGATTCGGACACAGAGTTTATAAAAACTTTGATCCACGTGCTAAGATCATAAAAGTAGCTGCAGACGAGGTTCTTGAAGCATTAGGTGTAGAAGATCCTATCTTAGACATTGCTAAAGGTCTAGAACAAGAAGCTCTTAACGATCCTTACTTTGTAGATCGTAAATTATATCCTAACGTAGATTTCTATTCTGGTATTATTTACCGTGCAATGGGAATTCCAGTTGAAATGTTTACAGTTATGTTTGCATTAGGACGTCTTCCAGGATGGATCGCACAATGGAAAGAAATGAGAGAAAATAAAGAACCTATAGGTAGACCACGTCAGGTTTATACAGGTGAAAACTTAAGATCTTTTAAAGAAGCATCTGACAGATAATCTCTTTTAAATTAGATATTTAAAACTCCCAAAAGTAATTGCTTTTGGGAGTTTTTTAATTTTATAAACTTTATAAGTTGATCTTTAAATGATTATAAATGGTTGATAAATGCATTATCATATTGGTAGAAAAGACTAGCGGTAATTATTAAATTCGCATTATGGAAAAAATTAATCTTCATGTTAATAACGAGACCTCAAGGTTAAGGTCGGTAATTTTAGGTACAGCTAAAAGCAATGGTCCAGTGCCAGATCTAGTAGATGCCTATGACCCTAAGTCTAGAGAACACATCATAGCAGGTACTTATCCTAAAAATGAGGATATGGTAAGAGAGATGGAAGCGGTTGCTGCTGTGTTTGAGAAATATGATGTAAAGGTTTTTAGACCTGAACAAATAGAAGACTGTAATCAGATATTTACACGTGATATAGGTTTTGTAATCGATAATGTTTTTGTGAAGGCAAATATTCTCCCAGATCGTGAGGAAGAAATAGAGGCTATACAATACGTAATAGACCTAATTAATCCTGACAACGTAGTACGACCTCCAGAAGAGGTTCATATAGAAGGTGGTGATGTTATGTTATATAACGATCATGTTTTTGTGGGGACTTATCGTGGAGAGGACTATGCAGATTATATAATAGCTCGCACTAATGTACAAGGTGTGGAATGGCTAGAAAAAACTTTTCCTAATAAGAAAGTGGTCTCTTTTAATTTAAGAAAAGATAATCACGATCCATACAATAACGCATTGCATTTAGATTGTTGTTTCCAGCCTGTAGGTGACGGTAAATGTATTATACATAGAAACGGATTTTTACAAGAAGAAGAGTATCAATATTTAATTGATTTCTTTGGATCAGAAAATTGCTTTGAAATATCTCAAGAAGAGATGTATTACATGAATTCAAATATCTTTTCTATCGCTCCAGACGTAGTAGTGTCAGAAAATAATTTTACAAGATTAAATACATGGTTGCGCGGTCACGGTATCACCGTAGAAGAAGTGCCATATGCTGAAATATCAAAACAAGAAGGTCTTTTAAGATGTTCTACCTTACCCTTAATTAGAGATTAATGAGACAAATTACTGATACCATTTTCATGGTACGCCCTATACAGTTCCGTTTAAACGAAGAAACTGCCGTAAACAACTATTATCAAGATGAAGGCGTAAAGATCATTGATCAAAACAAGAAAGCTCAAGATGAATTTGACGCTTTTGTAATAGCATTACAAGAAAAAGGAATTCATGTATTAGTAGTACAAGATCGCATAGAATTTGACACGCCAGATTCTATATTTCCTAACAACTGGATCTCTACTCATGAAAACGGAGACATCGCATTATATCCTATGTTTGCCGAGAACAGACGTAGAGAGAGAAGACCAGACGCTATGGAGTTAATGGAAGCAGAAGGTTTCCAGATCAATAACGTTATAGATTACACAAGTGCTGAAGACGAAGGGATCTTTCTAGAAGGAACTGGTAGTTTGTTATTAGATCGTGTAAATCGTAAAGCATACTGTAGTTTATCTGCTCGTGCAGACGAAGAACTGATGATCGAATTTTGTGAAGATTTTGAATACACACCTGTTATCTTCAAAGCTTATCAAACAGTAGGGGAAGAGCGTCTATCTATTTATCATACTAACGTAATGATGGCTCTAGGAGAAGATTATGCAGTAATTTGCCTAGATTCTATTGATGATAAGAAAGAAGCTAAAAACGTTCTTAATCACCTTAAAGAAAACGGTAAAGAAGTTATAAAGATTACCGAAGAGCAAGTGAATGCGTTTGCAGGTAACATGATGCAGGTTCATAATGATAAAGGTGATCGCATTCTAGTAATGAGTGACCAGGCATATAAGTCGTTAACTCCTATGCAAATTGAAAAATTAGAAAAATATAACGAGATTTTACATCCATCTATTTCTACTATTGAAACCTTAGGTGGTGGCTCTGTAAGATGTATGATGGCTGAGGTGTTTTTACCTAAGGTATAGATGCTTTTGATTTTCTAGATTAATTTTTTCGACTCTTTTTTAACTTTTAAATGATGTTGTTTTAAGAACCACTGTTAAAGTTGTTGCGTTTATTTATAAACTTGTGGCATCTATTATAGGAATGCTTAAATTCATAGAAATAAGCGTAATACATAAATCTTAAAATTTAATATATGAGTTTTTTAGAATCGATGCAATGGAGGTATTCAACAAAAAGATATAATCCTTCAAAGAAAGTGGCGGTAGATAAAATGGAAGAATTGAAAGAAATTCTTAGGTTATCACCTTCTTCTATTAATAGCCAGCCGTGGAATTTTACATTTGTAAATGATGACGATTTAAAAGATAAATTAGCTGCAGCTTCTTATTTTAATGAACATAAAATTAAAGATTGTGATACTCTAGTTATCTTTAACAGAGTTGATAATTTAGAATTATTTGAAGAGCAAATAGAAAACTCATTACCAGAGGGTTCTGTAAAGTATTATAAAGATGTTTTAAAGCCATTATCTAAGAAAGATATAACTACATGGTTTGATAAGCAGGTTTATCTTTCTATAGGTGTATTATTAAGCGCTTGTGCGCAAATGAAAATAGATGCAACACCTATGGAAGGTATCGATGCTGTAAAGTATAATAAAATTTTAGGACATAAAGGTTATCATTCTATAGTCGCAGTGGCTGTTGGATATCGAGATGAAGATGATAGTAATCAAATAGATCGTAGTCCTAAATCTAGATTACCTATGGAAAAAGTTGTAACCTCTATTTAAACAAATATGCTCACGAGAGATAGAGTTAAATTAACCTCTCGTGAGGATTTTTCAATACTACTTACCAGTTGCAATTTTCCTGATCATACCAGCAAAAATAAAGTAATGAAACGGTAGCATAGAGTACCAGTATAATCTACCCCAAATACCTTTGGGTCTAAAAGTGGCTGTTTGATGTACGACATTGTTCTCATCGATTTCAAATTCTAACCAGGCTTCTCCTGGCACACGCATTTCAGCAAAGAGTAACAATCTTTTTCCTTCCCGATCTGCAACAAGAACACGCCAAAAATCTAAGGCATCTCCAGCATAAATAGTGGTAGGATTTGTACGACCGCGTCGCAAGCCTACACCACCTAAAAGCTTATCCAGATAACCTCTTATTTTCCATAAAAACGTTGCGTAATAATAACCGTTTTTACCGCCTATGGACCAGATCCTTTCCAGCGCCGCGTCAGGATTATTAGCTGCTAGTTTTTGAGCATCCTTAAGACATCCATAACTTGGGACCTGTTTATATTTATTGAGATTGTTTTTAAATCTGCCGCTCACCATAGAATCTTTCCAGCTGCTGACTACCTGATTTTGCTCAATTTTTGCAAAAGCCATAGTAAGCGCTTCTTGATAATCGTATAATTCTATGCCTAACCTTTGAGCAAGATCATTCTTAGAAGCGATCACTTCTATAGCCATGCTGTTTACTAGATTTTGAGCAAGTTTATAACTCGTGCTGGTTACAAAGTACAACCAGTAACTACTCAACTTAGGCGTCATAACAGGCACCGTAATTATAGCCAGTTTTAAATTCCTATTTTTAGCATAGCCTTGCATCATTTCCTTGTAGGTTAGAATGCTTTTACCACCTATATCAAAACTTTGACGGTAACAATCTTCTCTACCTAAAACGCCTATTAAAAAACTCATCACATTGCGTATAGCGATGGGATGCGTTTTAGTATTTACCCATTTAGGAGTGATCATTACAGGTAACTTTTCACATAGGTCGCGTACTATTTCAAAAGAAGAACTACCACTACCCACAATTATTCCAGCTCTTAATACCGTGAGGTTATAATCTCCTGTATAGAGTATGTCTTCCACTCGCTTTCGCGAAAGCAAATGCTTACTCAATTTATCCTCGTTCACTATTCCGGAGAGATAAATAACTTGTTTACAGTCTGTTTCTCTAATTAATTTTACAAAGTTTTGAGCACTTTGCGCTTCTAGTTGATCAAAATCTTCTGTGCTCGATGTCATGGAATGGATCAAATAATAGGCAGCATCGATATCTTGAGGTAATTTTTGATTTAATTCTACCTTTAGAAAATCTACTTCTATAATCTCTATTTGATCGCGTATTTCTTGTGGCACAGATAGTCTTGCCGCATTGCGCACTGCACAAACCACTTTATGATCTGCTTTAAGAAGTTCATATAATAAACGAACTCCTATATAACCGTTGGCACCTGTAAGTAATACTTTCATGTCTTAAAGATACTACACTAGATAGGTACCTCGACCAATAGTTTGTTAAAACAAAAAACGCCATCTGGTGAAGATGGCGTTTTAAGACTATTATAAAAGTATTTTACTCTTCTTTTTTCTTGCTTTTTTTATTGTCAGATTTGCTCAACAACATGCGATTATCATCACTGTTTCTATCAATCAGAATATTGAATGGATCAATTCCTGCTTCAATAGGTTTTGAGTCTACAACAATGTCAAAGGAATTAGAAATCTCCGAGATCTTAACTTTTTTAAGGTATAGTACGCTTTCTTCTCCTGTTTCTTTGTCTTCTTCTCCAAAAACACCTACCTCGATATAATCAGCAAGTGGTAAGGATTTTATGGCTCTTTTCTTTCCTTCTGGAGTAAATGAAATGCTGTCTCCTGCGATGTTTTTGTAAACAGATTTACCTTTTTTATCAGACCTGTATTTACTTGTCAAAGCATTTATGTTGACAAGGTATTTACCATCAGGAAGTTCTGTGTAAGTAGCTTTTTTAACTTTATTATCATATAAAGTTATAGTTTCAAACATATCGGTAACTAGATACTGCAATGAGTCTGGTGTTACAGCTCTTATATCTTCCACAAATTCTATAGACGTGGGATAAGGAGCTGCTTTGAATTGATATTTCTCTGCAAATCTTTTTACTACATCATTGAATTTCTTTTCACCTAGATAATCACTCATCGCATACAACACGAGAGATCCTTTTTGATAATGAATATACTGTTGATTTTCATTAAACATCAATGGATTCTCACCTATAGATTCTACCGTTCTACCTAGTAAATATCGATCCATAGCATTCTTCAAGAATTTGCGCATTTGTATTTTACCACTTCCTTTTTCTAGAACTTTTAAAGAACTGTACTCAGAAAGGCTTTCAGAAAGTAAAGTCATTCCTTTTGCTTTGGCACCTATAACTTGATGCGCCCACCATTGGTGTGCTAGTTCGTGAGCAGTAACACTATAAGGAACATCAACACCGTTTTGGTCATCTTCATCAACATCTGCAATGAAACCTATGGCTTCACTAAAAGGTATCGTATTAGGGAACGCTTGTGCAAAACCACCACCAGTTCTCGGGAACTCAATGACACGTGCTTGTCTATGCTGGTAAGGCGTATAATTATCATTATAATAATCTAGACCATCTTTAAGACCACTCATCATTCTATTAATATTATAATCATGATCTGGATGATAGTAAATTTCAAGTTTCACACCATCATGTTCATCTCTTAATACATCATACTTACCACTCATGAAGTTATAGAAGTTAAGAATCTTACTATCCATTTTATAATGAAAGTATTTACGATCATTTTCTTCCCATTCTTTAGTAAGATATCCAGGAGCAATAGCTATTTGATCATTACTCGTGCTTACGGTTGCTTCAAAGTCTATCCAGTCGCTATTTCCACCTATATAATTATTATTTGTTGCTCCAGGAGCTAATGGAGATGGCAGCCTGTCCTTAGGAGGTAGGTCATATTTCTCACGTAATTTAGTATTTCTTATTTCAAAATTATCGCTATATCCTAAGGTAGGGAAAATACTGCTGTTAAGGAATGTACCATTTTGAACGATAGGAGAGAAGTTGTTAAGCAAAGAAGCTTTTCTATTATGCTTATCAACCGTAAAAATTAATGTATCATTTGGTTGCAGCGCTTCTTGAAATTTATAGATGGTATAATCATAATCTTTGTTTTCATAAACGATATCTGCTTTACGACTTAATTGAATATTAACAAGACTATCCATAGCACTATTAACATGTAAACTGTCGATTGCTACACTAGATTTGTTAACCATAGTCATTACCGCTTTGGCATTGTAATCGCCGTCGTAAGGATAGATGTCAACATTTGCTTTCACGGAAATTATTCTAGGTTGAGGTATGTCTAAATATTGAGAAAGGTCTTTTTCATAGTTGACTCTTAATTGTTCTCTTTCTTTCGATGAAGTGATCTCGCGTTCCACATTATTAGACCTCCAGATCATAGTACCTGTGGTAAAGAATCCTATTAGAGATATAAATAATACACCTAACATTGCAGGTTTAAATCTTTTTTTAGCTATGTAAAAGCGTTCTACAGCTTTTACACCTACACCTCTTCTGTACAAAGTAATTGAAGTTACGATACTTGCAATACCTAAGAATATCCAATAGACTCTGTAAGCGATAAACTTATTGATAAAACCATAACCATTCATGTCGCTGGCGCTTAAACCACTACCGCCTTGATTAAATTTAAATTGAGCTTGTTCTATACCTATTCCATCTAAAATTAATGGTATAAATAAGAGTACAAATAGTAAAAGAATAAATCCTACCCATCTATTTTTAATGAGCGTATGAACAATAAGTGATAATCCTATCCAAGGAATGAACCACCAAATCCCAACTAAGAATAAGTCCTTTAGGTAAAGTCCTATTTCATATTCATAAAAACCTCTTGCCGTTTGAACCGTCATACCGGTAAGCATTATAAAAGATTGATACAATGCAATCATTAAAAATAAAGCTAAAGCCTTTGAGATCAACATAGAAGTATTGCTTACTGGTGTAACATCTAGTATCTGTCCCATATGAGCAAGTCTTGCTCTATTCATCAAAAAACCTCCATAAAGAGCGATAAGAATCACACCAAAAGCTCTAAATGATCCAGAAGCATTTGATAACATACTCCATGTTTTAGGTAAAGAAGATGTTCCAAAAACGCTGTTAATATCTATCATACTTAAAAATGCAAATAGAAATGCAAACAAAGTAATGATGATAAACGGCCAGCTTTTTACGATATATTTAAAATCAGTAAAAGCCATAGTCCATAAAGATTTAAGCTGGTTTGTAAAGCCGAAATCTCTTTTTACCCTAGGCATTTCAACTCTTTGAATTACTCCAAAGTTGCTTTTGGTCATTCTCTTTTTCTTAGGTTTTCTTAATGAAATACTTGAAGGGTTTTGAGAGAAATTAAACCTGAAGATGGTACCTATAAAAACGATAAGAGATATAGTTAACCATATCAATCTATTATACAGTATATTTCCCTCAATAGGTATCAATTGATTACTTTGCTCATCAGGAGTCCAATATTTGATCGTTTCTGCAAGAGCTGTATCTCCAGTAGGTTCTAGTAATTGTAACCAGGTAGTGTCTTCCATTTCTTGACCAGCTATTCCTGTTGCAATTTGGACTATGAATAAGATCAATACAAAAATAAATGCAGCATTTAAGTTTCTGAAAAAGGCGGTGATTGCAAAAATAATAGCGCTGTAAAAGAATGTATTAGGGATGGTGTAAACTAAGAATGGTTGCAGGTAATTAATCAATTTGAAAGGCCCCAAGTTCTCCTCGTTTGCACCAGGTAAATAAAATCCTATAGTAATAAATACAATACAGCCTAAAACAATAATTAAAGTAATCGTAAACCCAGCTAAAAATTTTGATGCTAGATAACTGACTTTAGTCATTGGATAACTATACAAAACATTATGCATATTATTTCGATAATCTCGTTGTAACGTTCCTCCTATTAGTGTAGGTAATAAGAAATAAAGAAGTATCATGAATATACCTAGCATACCATAGATAGAAAGAGCACTATTTACTTTGGCAGTCGAAACTACAGTTGCACCTGTAAAATCAAATACTCCTGAAGCAAGGGCACTTAATAACAATGCAAGAATCCATAAAATAGCAGCAAATATATAAGGAGCTGGTTTCTTAAACCAGGTCTTTATCTCATGTAAATAAATCGTACTAAACATAATTATACATTTGAAAGTTCAGTTACACCTTGATCTTGACGCAATGTAGTAAAGTATACATCTTCTAGTGTTGGGCTCGCTTTCGCGAAAGCGGAATCCAATAAATCTTTACTGAAAACACGTATCATTAAATCACTATTTTCATTAAAACTAGTAGAAATAACATTGTATTCAGATTCATAACGCTCTAATTCTTCTCTTTCAATAGATCTAGTAAATACCTTACCATTTAATGCTGCAACCATTTCTTTAGGAGTTGATTGAGCGAGTATTTTACCACCATTAAGAATCGCCATGTCGGTACAAAGCTCTTTAACGTCATCCACAATGTGAGTGGAGAAAATAACAATATGATTAGTTCCTATTTCTCTAAGAACATTTAAAAAACGTCTTCTTTCTGCAGGATCCAGTCCAGCTGTAGGTTCATCTACAATAATTAACTTAGGGTCGTTAAGTAGTAATTGAGCGATACCAAAACGTTGTTTCATACCGCCAGAATATCCAGCTACGTGCTTGTGTTGTACCTCAGTAAGATTAGTGATTTCTAGCGCTTTTTCTACGATAAGTTTTCTATCTGATTTGCTAGAAACACCTTTAAGAGTTGCAAAGTAATGCAGTAAATCATGTGCACTCATTTTAGGATACACACCAAATTCTTGTGGCAGATAACCTAAGTTTTTTCTAAATTCGATCTTGTTATTTAAAATATCTAATCCGTCTAGATGTATACTACCAGAGTCAGGAGACTGTAAAGTAGCAATAGTTCTCATTAAGGAAGATTTACCAGCACCATTAGGACCTAGTAAACCGAACATACCAGCGTTGATATCTATCGTTACATTATCTAGCGCTTTTACACCATTACTATATGTTTTAGAAACATTCTTTAAACTGAGAATCATGTGATTGAAATTTATTATTTAAAGAGTTAGTGTCTCCTTCATCCAATACGTTACATTTTTCTCTTATAAAGACGCCGATTATAAGTCATCTATGTATTCAAAACCTTGGTCAGATTTTAATTGAGCTAGCTTTTCAAAAAACTTATGAATCTTCTTATGATCTGCCTTTACTTTAATAAAGTAGTTATCTCTATGTATACTATACTCTTGGGCTTTTCCTTTATAAATAACCAGTTTATAATAGGGAATAGGCAGGGCATAGGTTTCTAGTAAAGATCTAAATCTTAATATCACACCGTTTTTCCTCAACTCCATGTTGCAAGAATTAATGTTGTTACCCAGTACTAATAGGTTGTGAATCTGTATGCTGCATGCGGTTATAAAAAGCTTAGGAGAACCAGATCCTTTTAATTTCCACCTTTCCTTTAAAGTGAGAATAGCACCTACCTCGCTAGAAATAGCGCGTTCAATTTTAGGATTATTGTAAGAGACATTATGTAGCATATCGTAAAGTTACTTTCTTAGTAGTAGTAATTCCCTAAGCCTTTCATAATCCTTATCTTTGCGGGCTTAAATTTTTATTATGACACTTTTTCAACAACTGGAGAACGCATCAAAAGAAGCTGTAAAATCTATTTTTTCTATAGAATTAGATAATGTAGAAATTACGCTTACGCGAAAGGATCAAAACGGAGACTTTACCATCATGGTATTTCCTATGTTACGTCATATTAAAGGTAATCCAGCGGCGATAGGTCAACAAATAGGAGAGTATCTAATAGAGAATACTGATTTAGTTACCGATATAGAAGTCATTAAAGGTTTTTTAAACATAACAGTTGCTGCAACAGCATTCTTAAAAGACTTTAACCGAATACTTAGTGATGCAAATTATGGTGTAAAAAATCAAGATACTACCCAACCTGGTGTTATGGTAGAATATAGTTCTCCTAACACAAATAAACCGCTTCACTTAGGACATGTTAGAAATAACTTATTAGGTTTTTCTGTAGCAAATATTATTGAGGCGACTGGACGCACAGTAAACAAAACACAAATTATAAACGATCGTGGAATTCATATTTGTAAATCTATGCTAGCATGGGAGCAATATGGAGATGGCGAGACTCCAGAATCTACAGGTTTAAAAGGAGATAAATTAGTAGGTAACTACTATGTGAAATTTGATCAGGAATATAAAAAGGAAATAGCAACTCTTATTGCTCAAGGTAAAACCGAAGAAGAAGCAAAGAAAGAAGCTCCGTCTATTCTAGCAGCTCAAGAAATGCTTCAAAAATGGGAGCAAGGCGATGCTGAGGTAGTTGCACTATGGGAAAAGATGAACAGCTGGGTTTATGACGGTTTTGAAACTACGTATAGAAATCTAGGAGTAAACTTTGATAGTTTGTATTACGAAAGTAATACGTATTTATTAGGTAGGGATGTCGTACAAGAAGGTCTTGATAAAGGTGTTTTTGAAAAAGATCCTGATGGTTCTGTATGGATAGATCTTACAGAAGATGGGTTAGACAGAAAAATTGTTTTACGTAGTGATGGAACTGCAGTTTACATGACTCAAGATATAGGAACAGCTATACAGAGAGTAAAAGATCACAACATTAATTCTATGGTTTATACCGTAGGTAATGAACAAGATTATCACTTTAAAGTACTTTTCTTAATACTTAAGAAACTAGGTTTTGACTGGGCAGAGAACTTATACCACCTGAGTTATGGTATGGTAGAACTTCCTTCTGGTAAAATGAAATCTCGTGAAGGAACGGTGGTAGATGCTGACGAGTTGATGGAAGAAATGACCTCAACTGCAAAAACCATTGCACAAGAACAAGGAAAATTAGAAGGTCTTTCTGAAGATGAGAAAGAACGTCTGTATAATATGATAGGCTTAGGGGCTTTAAAATACTTTATGCTGAAAGTAGACCCTAAGAAAAACATGATGTTTGATCCAGCAGAATCGGTAGATTTTCAAGGGAATACCGGTCCTTTTATTCAATATACACATGCTCGTATTCAGTCGATATTAAAGAAAACAGGATTTGATTCTAATAAATTAATGACTGCCACAAATTTAGAGTTGACAGATAAGGATACCGCAGTGATAATGTCATTGCAGCAATATCCTACCATGATACAAACTGCGGCAGATAAATACAGTCCAGCATTAATAGCAAACTATGTATACGAGTTAGTAAAAGAATTCAATTCTTTCTATCAAAACGTACCAAAAATAGTAGAAGAAAATAATGCAGACTTGAAGCAATTCCGTTTGTTATTATGTTATAAGACAGCAGCTGTTGTAAAAAGCGCTTGTCATCTTATGGGAATAGAAGTTCCTGAACAAATGTAAAATACAGTAAGAACTCATATCTATGGGTACTAAGCTTCTTTTTAATTCATCGTGAATTAAGAAGAAGCTTTTTTTGTTATAGATAATTCATTGAACGGACTCTTTCTCTCAATTATTCTCATCATTTACTAGAATTAGATGATTTAATTCAAGTTTTAAGAACTGAGTTGGTCTAATCTTTTAGACGAATGACATCCTAATTTATGTGATTTCAGCTGTATTTGGGTATTTATACCCATTAGGCTATGGGTGTAAGTACGTAATTTAAAGTCATCGTCCTGATAACAGGTCATAACAGGCATTTTTCAAGTGTATTTTTAGCGTCTCAAACCTTAAAAATATAACCTGAAATTACTATTATGAAAAAAACTACTTTTATTTTATTATTCATGCTTTTAGGAAGCATTTATAATGTGAGTGCACAAGATGACTTTATAGGCGAAGTGAAAATGTTTGCTGGGAATTTCGCTCCTAGAGGATGGGCGCTTTGTCAAGGTCAATTATTACCTATTGCTCAAAATTCAGCTTTATTTAGTATAATAGGAACCACTTATGGTGGTGATGGTCGTACTACTTTTGCACTTCCAGATTTACGTGGTAGAGTACCAGAAGGAGTTGGAACTGGTCCAGGATTATCTCCTGTCCAATGGGGACAAAGATCAGGAGCTGAAACTGTGACCTTAACAACGGCAAATTTACCATCACATAATCATGCGGTAAATGGTGTGTCCGAAGTAGGGACTACTAATGTTCCTTCAGGAGCTTACCCTGCAAATTCAGGTGTTTTTGATAATGAATATGGAACTGGAACATCTACTCCTATGCATGCAGGTATGATAGGGTATACTGGTGGTAGTCAGCCAGTCAGTATCAAACAACCTTCTTTAGGTATGTATTACATCATTTGTTTACAAGGAATTTTCCCTTCAAGAAGTTAGTCATGAGAAATTTTTATAAAACCTTATGGGTCGGTTTGATATTTCTTACTGGCTCATTAACTTATGGACAGATCACTCTTAATGGGTGTGATGTTGTATTTGGAGATCAAGACTTTATATTTAATAATGTAGGAACAGACGCTACGGGAAGAAATATATATCAAACGACACCTTTACCACCAGCAGATATTCAATCTTGCCCATTGGGCTTTTGCGAACTCCAGATTTCATGGAGTACTGCAAATAATAGATGGGAACTTGTTGCAGACGATGGTGCTGATGCCACCTTTTTTAATGGAGAGAATTTGATCCAATACAATACGAGTCCATCTTTACCTAATCCACCAGATTTATCTTTAGGAACATGGACAGATGCTACACCTGCAGGAGGTTGTGGAACCGATGGTTTTGATTCCTTAACTGGTGATGTGCAGTCCTCTATAATTTTGGGAGATCAAGATCCAGAGGTGACTTTAGCAACACGTACCTTCTTTTATACAGAAGGAGATCCAGCTACTATAGCTAATAATACTTTAACTGTAGTTGACGCTAATAATCATCCTATTACTTCAGCAAGTGTTAGTATATCAGGATTTTTTATTGGAGATGAATTGGCAGTAACAACTCCAGGCCCATATACTATAAGTTATAATTCAGTTACAGCGGTACTTACTTTAGTCGGTTCAGGGTCTCCCGCTCAAATGCAAACAGCTCTACGATCAATAACGTATAGAAATACAGGTGATGATCCTGCAAACGGTAATACTCAAAACACTCGTTTTTTAAATTATACAGTCACAGATTCCACAAATGGTTCAGGTACAACTGGAGCAAATTTTGGTATTTCTATAACTGCAGTTAACGATGACCCTACAATTTCTGGATTACCAACAGATGTTAGTGTATTGGAAAATACAGCTAGTAATGTAGATCTATCTGCTGTTATTTTTACAGATGTAGATGCAGGAACTAATGCTGTTACTTTAATAATCACTGCAGCTCAAGGAACACTAACAGCTTCTTCATCAGGTGGTGTTACAATAAGCGGTTCTGGTACAACAACTTTAACCTTAACAGGTAGTGATGTTAATATTGACAGTTATTTAAATATAACTTCAAATGTTCAATACATTGGCCCAGCAGCCTTAATAGGAGATAACGCATCGACTTTAAGTATCATGGCAAATGATGGAGGAAATACAGGAATTGGAGGCGGTTCAAATGTGGCTCTAGGAACAATTAATATCGATATAGAAATGTGTAGTGATCCAGTTCCTGACGCAGCTACATTGGTTAATATAACATCAGAATGTGAGGTAGTTTCACTACCGAGTCCTACAGCTACAAGTAATTGTGGAAGAACAGTAACGGTAACAAACGATGCAACATTACCTATCACAACGCAAGGAACTACAACAGTTACTTGGACCTATGATGATGGAAATGGAAACACATCTACACAAACTCAAAATATTATTTTAGATGATGTTACTGCTCCAGTAATTATTTGTCCTACAAACATCACAGTAGATTGTACTGATGGTGCAACGGTAGTTAATTATGCAATGCCTACAGCTACAGACAACTGTTCATTAGCATCTACGACTACGTTATCTGGTTACACGAGTTTAGGTAGTTTTAATGGAAGTGATTACTTTATTGCTGACGCTTCATTTACACCAGAATCAGCTTACTTAGACGCAGTTACAAATGGTTATAACCTCGTGACAATAAATAACCAGCAAGAAAATGACTACCTAGCTGGTCAATTGCTTATCCAAGGTGTCGGAGCATTGATAGGTTATAATGATGTTGACTCTGAAGGAAATTTTGTTTGGCAAAGTGGCAGTCCTGCTACTTATACAAACTGGTCGCTTGGAAACCCATCCAATTCTTTTATTGCAGGATCACCTCCAGGAGAAGATTATGCTATTATTGCGACAGACGGTTTATGGAACGATATCCCATCAAATTTCAGTCAACAATATTTAATTGAAATACCGTTCGGCGTTCCAACACAAACTGCTGGATTAGTCTCTGGAAGCAGCTTTCCAGTAGGAACAACTACAAATACCTTTACTGTAACAGACGCTGCTGGAAATTTAACCACATGTAGTTTTGATGTGATTGTAGAGCAAGATGTTCTTGCACCAGTTCCAGATGCAACGAGCCTATCAGATGTTACAGACGAATGCAGTGTTACAAGCCTAACAGCGCCTACAGCAACAGATGACTGTGTAACAACAGTTACCGTAACTAACGACGCAACTTTACCTATCTCAAATCAAGGAACTACAGTAGTAACCTGGACTTATGATGATGGTAATGGAAATACATCTACCCAAACTCAAAATGTAATTATAGATGATGTAACTGCTCCGATCATTACTTGTACTAGTAATATTACTCAAGTAAATGATGCAGGAGATTGTGGTGCGGTGGTAAATTATACTACACCTATTGTTTCAGATAATTGTGTTCCAAATGATGGTGATATTTTAATTAATGGGAGTTTTGAAATGGGAGATTTCACAGGTTGGACTGTGATAGATTTTAGAATTCCGTTTATTAATTATTCAGTAACCAATTCGTCAAACAATTCGTTTTTCTCTCCAACAACCGCTACTGATGGTATGTTCTTTGCGGTTAATGGATTTGATTCTAATAGTGGACCAGACACATCATTGCTTTATCAAGAGGTTAATATTCCTGTAGGAATCGATAATGCTCAATTAAGTTGGGATGAAAATATTGATTTTGATCTTCAGACATTTTGCAATAACTGTTCTAATAGGCGTTATGAAGCTCAAATATTGGATACTTCTAACAATGTATTGGAAGTGCTTAAGATTTATGTAGCTCAAGCAGGCACTATAGATAATGATAATGTGTTTGTAAGTGAAATAGCTGATCTAACTTCTTATGCGGGACAGACGATTAGAATTGGTTTTTGGCAAAGTACACCAGACCCCTCATCAGGTCCAGGTAGATTTATTTTAGATAATGTAAACTTAAATATTTCAAGTAATTCTAACCTTTCCGTTATTCAAACAGCAGGTCTAGCTTCAGGAAGTACATTCCCTGTAGGAACTACAACTAATACATTTAGTGTTACAGATGCTGGTGGTAATACTTCTACTTGTAGCTTTGATGTGATTGTAACAGATAGTGAAGCTCCACTGGCAGACGCAACGACTCTAATGGATGTAACTGCAGAATGTGAAGTAACTACATTAACAGCACCTACTGCAACAGATAATTGTGCAACTACAGTCACTGTAACTAACGACGCAACTTTACCTATCTCAACTCAAGGAACTACAGTAGTGACCTGGACTTATGATGATGGTAATGGAAATACGTCTACGCAAACACAAAACGTAATCATTGATGATGTTACTGCTCCAGTGGTTACTTGTCCTAGTGATGTTTTAATTACATGTTCAGACAGCGCCGTAGTAAACTATGTACTACCTACGGTAACAGATAATTGTAGTTTACAAGCGAGAGAAATAGGTGCAGACTTTACAAGTCTTGGTAACCTAAATGGTAAAGCATATTATATCTCAAACACTCCAGTTTCTTCTGTAGATGCTTTTGCAGCAGCTGCAACAAATGGATATAACTTGGTTACTATAAATAATCTTGAAGAAAATGACTTTTTATACAACCAGGTAAGTAGTTTAGGAGGTGAGATATTATTTGGTTTCAATGATGTAAACTCAGAAGGTACTTTTGTTTGGCAAAACGGTTCAACTTCTACGTATACAAATTGGAATACATTTGAACCTAATAATGCTAACGAAGAGGATTATACAGGTTTTACAACTAGTGGAAGATGGAATGATATACAAGCACAAACTCTTGTTAGATACCTGATAGAAGTAGAGTCATTCTCTATAAATCAGACAGCAGGTTTAGCTTCTGGTAGTACGTTTCCAGTTGGGACCACTACAAATTCATTTACTATAACAGACCGTTCAGGTAACACAGCTTCTTGTAGTTTTGATGTGGTAATAGTAGCAGATACAACTGCTCCAGTAGCAGATGTTGCAACGCTAACCGATGTAACTGCAGAGTGTGAGGTAACAAGTCTAATTGCACCAACAGCAACTGACGATTGTGCAACTACAGTAACGGTAACTAATGATGCTACTTTACCTATCTCAGGAGAAGGAACTACAACAGTAGTAACTTGGACTTATGATGACGGTAATGGAAATACATCTACACAAACACAAAACGTAATTATAGATGACGTGACTGCTCCAGTAGCAGACGCAACAACTCTAATGGACATAACTGCAGAATGTGAAGTAACTAGTTTAACTGCTCCAACTGCAACAGATAACTGTGCAGGTATAGTAACGGTAACTAACGATGCAACATTACCTATCTCAGGAGAAGGAACTACAACTGTAGTGACTTGGACTTATGATGACGGTAACGGTAATACATCTACTCAAACACAAAATGTAATTATAGATGACGTGACTGCTCCAGTAGCAGACGCAACAGCTCTAATGGATGTAACTGCTCAATGTGAAATAACAAGTCTAGTCGTACCTACTGCAACAGATAACTGTGCAGGTATAGTAACGGTGACTAATAACGTGACTTTGCCTATTACAGTTCAAGGTACAACGGTAGTAACTTGGACCTATGATGACGGTAATGGAAATACATCTACACAAACACAAAATGTGATTTTAGATGATGTAACGTTTCCTGTGGCAGACGCTGCTTCACTACCTGATTTAGTTTTTAATTGTGAGGTAGCTAGTTTAACTGCACCTACAGCAACAGATAATTGTGTTGGAGTGGTAACTGGTACAGCTACTTTCCCGATTACATCAACTACGGTAGTTTCTTGGCAGTTTGATGACGGTAACGGTAACGTGAGCTCTCAAGACCAATTAGTAATTATCGAGCAAAGAGCTATAGATGCTATTGCAAACGTTACAGTTTGTGATTCATTTACCCTAGCCGCTATAACCGGTGACTATTTAACTGGTTCTCAATTATATTATACGCAAAGTGATGGTAATGGTATCGCTTTCGCGGAAGCGGATACTATAAACTTCTCTGATTTTGCAAGTTATCCGGTGACTATATATGCTTATGATACTGATATGTCAGGTTGTAGTGCACAAACTAGTTTCCAGTTGACTATTACAGAAACACCAGTTATAAATCCGATTATGGACGTGACGGCTTGTGATGAGTATGTATTACCTGTATTAAGTGTAGGTTCTTATTATTCTTTCCCAGGTGGTAACGGTAGCTTGTTAAATGCAGGTACGGTGATCGATGCGACGCAAACTTTATTCGTTTATGC
Organism: Nonlabens sp. Asnod2-A12; assembly: GCF_045063745.1. Classification (NCBI taxonomy): domain Bacteria; kingdom Pseudomonadati; phylum Bacteroidota; class Flavobacteriia; order Flavobacteriales; family Flavobacteriaceae; genus Nonlabens; species Nonlabens sp. Asnod2-A12. Next base: position 3,013,376 of record NZ_JBEFOB010000003.1, read on the forward strand.
AGAAGATGTTTCAGGTAACTGTACAGATCAAGAGACTTTTACAGTAACTATCTTACCGTTAGATGATGCGTCATTTAATTATAACACTACGGTTTATTGTCCTAGTGCTATAAATCCTACGCCTACTATAACAGGACTTGCTGGAGGTACTTTTACTTCTACAGCTGGATTAGTTATTAATGCGGCAACAGGAAGTGTAGATCTAGATACTTCTATGAGAGGCACTTATATAGTTACTTATACAACTAACGGTGATTGCCCGCAATCAACAACGGTAAGTTTCACCATCGAAGATAATGTAGCACCTACACCAGGCACAACTGTTCTTGCAGATGTTGTTGCAGAATGTGAAGTGACTACTCTAGTAGCACCTACTGCGACAGATGATTGTAGTGCTGTAGTAACGGTAACTAACGATGCGATATTCCCAATCACAGGAGAAGGAACTACAACAGTAGTAACTTGGACTTATGACGACGGTAATGGAAACACATCTACACAAACACAAAATGTAGTTATAGATGACCTTACTGCTCCAGTTGCAGATGCTACTATTCTTACAGATGTAACTGCAGAATGTGAAGTAACTAGTCTAGCTGCACCAACAGCAACTGATAACTGTGCAAACGCAACAGTTGTTGTTTCTAACGATGCTGTATTCCCAATCACAGGAGAAGGAACTACAACAGTAGTAACTTGGACTTATGACGACGGTAACGGTAACACATCTACACAAACGCAAAATGTAATTATAGATGACGTTACTGCGCCAGTTGCAGATGTCGCTACACTTACAGATGTAACTGCAGAATGTGAAGTGACTAGTCTAGTTGCACCAACAGCAACAGACAACTGTGCAAACGCAACAGTGCTTGTTTCTAACGACGCGATATTCCCAATCACAGGAGAAGGAACTACAACAGTAGTAACTTGGACTTATGATGATGGAAACGGTAACACATCTACACAAACACAAAATGTAATCATAGATGATGTTACTGCACCAGTAGCAGATTTAGCTACACTTACAGATGTAACTGCAGAATGTGAAGTAACTAGTCTAGCTGCACCAACAGCAACTGATAACTGTGCAAACGCAACAGTTGTTGTTTCTAACGATGCTGTATTCCCAATCAGTGGAGAAGGAACTACAACAGTAGTAACTTGGACGTATGATGACGGAAACGGTAACACATCTACACAAACACAAAATGTAATCATAGATGATGTTACTGCACCAGTAGCAGATTTAGCTACACTTACAGATGTAACTGCAGAATGTGAAGTAACTAGCCTAGTTGCACCAACAGCAACAGACAACTGTGCAAACGCAACAGTTGTTGTTTCTAACGACGCGATATTCCCAATCAGTGGAGAAGGAACTACAACAGTAGTAACTTGGACTTATGACGACGGTAACGGTAACACATCTACACAAACGCAAAATGTAATTATAGACGACGTTACTGCACCAGTTGCAGATGTTGCTACACTTACAGATGTAACTGCAGAATGTGAAGTGACTAGTCTAGTTGCACCAACAGCAACAGACAACTGTGCAAACGCAACAGTGCTTGTTTCTAACGATGCTGTATTCCCAATCACAGGAGAAGGAACTACGACAATAGTAACTTGGACGTATGACGACGGTAATGGAAACACATCTACACAAACACAAAATGTAATTATAGATGACGTTACTGCGCCAGTTGCAGATGTAGCTACACTTACAGATGTAATTGCAGAATGTGAAGTGACTAGTCTAGTTGCACCAATAGCAACAGACAACTGTGCAAACGCAACAGTGCTTGTTTCTAACGACGCGATATTCCCAATCACAGGAGAAGGAACTACAACAGTAGTAACTTGGACTTATGATGACGGTAATGGTAACACATCTACACAAACACAAAATGTAATTATAGATGACCTTACTGCACCAATAGCAAATTTAGCTACACTTACAGATGTAACTGCAGAATGTGAAGTAACTAGTCTAGCTGCACCAACAGCAACTGATAACTGTGCAAACGCAACAGTGCTTGTTTCTAACGACGCGATATTCCCAATCACAGGAGAAGGAACTACAACAATAGTAACTTGGACTTATGATGACGGTAACGGTAACACATCTACACAAATACAAAATGTAATTATAGATGACGTGACTGCACCAGTAGCAAATGTCGCTACACTTGCAGATGTAGTTGCAGAATGTGAAGTAACTAGCCTAGTTGCACCAACAGCAACAGACAACTGTGCAAACGCAACAGTGCTTGTTTCTAACGACGCAATATTCCCAATCAGTGGAGAAGGAACTACAACAGTAGTAACTTGGACGTATGATGACGGAAACGGTAACACATCTACACAAACACAAAATGTAATCATAGATGACGTTACTGCTCCAGTAGCAGATGTAGCTGCCCTTCCTACACTTAATTTTAACTGTGAAGTGACTGTATTAACAGCGCCTACTTCTACAGATAATTGTGCAGGAACTATTACAGCTACTAACACAGTGATATTCCCTTTAACATCTTCTACTTTAGTAAATTGGAGTTATGATGATGGTAATGGAAATGTAAGTTCTCAAGATCAACTTGTGGTGGTAGAACTTAGAGCTATGGATGCTATTTCTGATGTAACGGTTTGTGATACATATACCTTGCCTAACATCTCTGGAGATTTCTTAACTGGTTCTCAAATGTACTATACTCAAAGTGGTGGTAATGGTATCGCTTTCGCGGAAGCGGATGTATTAAATTACCTAGACTTTGCAGTATATCCAGTTACATTATATGCTTATGATGTAGATGCTGCAACAGGTTGTAGTGCTGAGACTAGTTTCTTATTAACCATAAATGAGTCGCCAGTATTAAGCCCTATTGCTGATGTCACAATTTGTGAGAAATATATTTTACCAGTATTAAGTGTTGGTGATTACTACACGTTCCCTGGTGGAAATGGTACACTAATGAATCCAGGTACAGTGATCGATGCGACACAAACCATATTTGTATATGCAGAAGATGCGAGCGGTAGTTGTACCGACGAGACGTCATTTATTGTAAATATTACACCTAGCGATGTTTTAGGAGCAACTTTTAACGATGCTAGTTTTACTTATGACGGTACTACTCATTCTATAGCAGTGGAAAATATACCAGCAACAGCAACGGTAGTTTATACTAATAATGATCAGGTAGATGCTGGTACTTATACAGTAACAGCAACAGTTACATCTGCAACTTCTAGTTGTAATTCTGTAGTTCTTACCGCTACTATGGTTATAGATAGAGCACCACAGACCATTACTTTTGATTCTCTAACACGTAGAAGGCTAAATGTAGATCCAGATTTCCAGCTTATGGCTAGTAGTACGTCAGGTTTACCGATAGCGTATAACTATAGCTTTACAGGTGCAACAGCTGCTGCAACGGTAAGCAATACTGGATTTGTAAACTTACTTGCCGAAGGTGAGATTCTTATATCTGCAAGTCAGGCTGGTAATTCAAATTACTTACCTGCAACTGCAGTGCAACAAGTACTAGAGGTTTATCTAGGTGATAATGCAGATTTAGATTCAATATCTATAGATGGTAATATTACTAATAACCCAGCTAGTGAGGTTTATTATCTTATTGATTGTGGTACAGGTACAGATTCTGTTGAGGTGAATTTATCAAATTCTGATGGAGCAACATTTACTCCAGGTGCAACCTTTAGTATCGCAACGCCACGTCCAGGAATCTATACTCAAGAAGTAACGGTTACTGCAGATAATGGTCGCAACACTAGATCTTATATCATCACAGTAGAAAGAAGATTTGAGTTTGATGAAATCGTAGAGCAGAAGTATAATAACACTCTAGTAGTTAATAATAACTTTGATAACAATGGAGGTTATAACTTCGTTTCTTATGAATGGTTTAAGAACGGTAGACTAGTAAGTACAGAACAGTTCTTTTCTGAAGGTGATAACGCTTCTGATCTTTTAGATCCTACAGCAAGTTATTATGTAAGAATGACTACAGATGCTGGTGAGGTTTTACAGACTTGTATATCTAGTGTGAGTTTAGGGAATACATTCTCACTTACTGTTTTAGAAAATCCTGTTATTCAAGGACGTTTGTTACAAGTAAGAGCAGATTATCCTGCAGCAGAGTTAGACCATGCGATGTATCAAATATATTCTGCTCATGGGCAGTTTATTAAGGCGGTGAGTGTTCAAGGATTAGAATCTCAAATTAGACTTTCAGAGAGTCTGCCAGTGGGATTATATAGACTTGTTCTTATTACATCACAAAGAACAGAATCTGTAAACTTCATTAAAAATTAATCTGACTTTATTATGTATAACAAACAAAATCCCAGAGTACCTATGAGCCAGTTTAAAAGAAGGTTCTTAAAATTACCATTATTATCTATTGCTTTATTAGGAATGTATAGTTCTTATGCGCAGTCGGACTGGAAAGCATCTGTAGGAGGGCAAATGTCCTTTGCAGAACTTAGAGCAGACGAGAGTACATTAAACACCTCTACAGATCCTGGAGCAGGTTTTAATCTAGGTATATCTTATGGACTTAATGAAAGCTGGAGTTTACATTCTGGTATAGGAATAAGCTATATAGAAACTAGTAATAACAGTTCAAATTATAGTGACCAAGCGGCTGCAACAGATTTTGAGGGTGAAAACTTTGAATTTAGATATAGGCTTGAGAATTATTCTGAAAGGCAGAAAAGCACCATGCTATCTATTCCTGTAGGAGTACAGTATGAGTCTAAAGGAAGTCAGACTAGATTTTACTCTAAAGCTGGTGCCAGTGTAAATGTGTTTCTTAGCCCTAAGGTAGAAGGTAGGGCAAACAGACTGACTACTAGTGGTTACTTTGAAAGGTTCAATGCTGTACTTACTGCACCGGCATTTGCTGGTTTTGGAACCTTTGATGAAATTCAATTTTCTGAAAACGACCTAGACATTAAGAACAGTTTTAATGCTTTTCTAGAAATAGGAGTGAAGGAAAAATTTGGTTCTAATAATTGGGTTTACATAGGTTTATTTGCAGAGTATGGACTCAACGATTTGTTGGAAAACAATAACTCTAATCTGATAGAATACAACCAGAATACACCTACAGATTTTATCAATAACAGTAGTTTAAACTCTACTATAGGTAATGCACCATTATTTGATAAAGTGACTCTTAATATGATAGGGTTGCGTGTCAAATATGAATTTGGTATCTAGATTTTAAAAATCTACTAACGTTAAAAAGCCTCTTCAAATTAAGTTTTGAAGAGGCTTTTTTATTTCTAAGAAGAATTTAAAAACAGGATATTAGTTCTGTTTTTACTCTATTTTAATGCGCCCATTTTTTTAAGAACCTTATCAGCTTCTGCATATGCTTTATCACTAGCTGTGCGATCTGTTGTAGAAAGTGTGTGGTAATCTTTCATGAGCTTCTCATATTGAGACTGCAGTTTTTCTATTTCTGTTTTCTTTTTAAATAATCCGAACATGGTGTGTAGTTTTAAAAGTAGTCGTGATGATTCTTATACCTTTCTTTTAAGTTTTTCTATTGCATTTTTTGCAATAAAAAAGAGCAGTAAGAATATCTGGTGTAGATATACGTACTGCTCTTTCTTAATTTTAGTTGAGGTCTATATATTACCCCTTTTAATACTAACAGCATTTGCAAACCACTGGAAAGCAAAGAAACTAATTAGAAAACCGATAACAAAAGGGTTGTCCACATTACCAGTAGTAAAGCTTATAAATAATGCAATAGAAGCAATAATAGTCATGATACCAGCAGCGAGCGGCATCATGTATTTAGGTTTAGTCTCTAGATAGAACATGCTCCACGGAATCATTAATATAAGTCCAGCTATGGCAACCATTAAAAACCTACCATCTTCTAGTGCAAAATAAGCAGCCACACCACTAAGTGAGGTGAATACACATATACCGGTAAATATTACGGCTTGCTTTTCTTTCTTGCTTAATAAGAACTTTGCATATTTATTAAAGCTGAAAAGTAATTTTGAAATAGGGCCTATAATCCATGTACTCAAAGCAACCAGTGCTAGTAGTATTACAATAGGAGAGAGAAAAGGCTCCAGCGCAGGTACTGAGTCTGCAACATATCTTAATAATCTAGTCCCTGCATAAAAACCTATGATAAAATACCATTGATATTTTGCAGCCATATTACCTATCCAGAATTGGTATTTTAAAAACCATCGATATACAAAATACTTAGCCTGTAACGCCTCCATCATTCCTGATTGAGCATAAGAGTTATTTGGGTCATAACGTAGAGCCTCTTTAAAATGCTCTAGCGCTTCTTTGTGCTGTCCAGTTTCTAGCTTGTTCCAGCCGTAATTTGTGTGGGTATAAGAATCTTCTGGATTTTCTCCCAGCGCACCTTTTAAAGTTTCTTCAGACTCTGCTTTCTTATTCTGTTTTAATTGTGCCGTACTTTTTACATTTAAAGCGAGCAAGTTAGCTGGATCTAGAGATAAAGATTTTTCAGCCAGTTGTTCTGCTTCTTTATACCGCTTTCGCGAAAGCGATATATGAGCCAACATTGCATAGTTTTGTGGTTCATGTGGATTTAAACTTATCGCTTCTTTCAGTAATTCTTCGGCATCATCATAACGCTCTACATCTAGCATTATTCTAGCCTTAGTAGCATATAATAAATCTGTAGATGGTGATAACCCTATAGCTATGTCTATAAAGTGATTTGCCTTTTTAGGGTCGTCTTGAGCTAGGTTTACTTCGGCCAGTAAATGCAGACAGGATATACTATTAGGATCTTGAGTCAGTGCCTGATTAAGTAACTGCTCTGCCTGTGGATAGCGTCTTTGCTGGAAAAGTAAATAGGCTCTTTCGTATAAGGCTTCTATCATTACTTTTTAATCTTCAAATAAGTCAGTATGTCGTCATAAAGCCCAGATTCATTTGCATATACAGCAAAGTTCTTTGCAGTGGTAAACCATTCCTTAGTACTAGGTTTATGTTGTTTGAGAGATTTTAAAAGATCTTTTGTAACCAGGGGTTGTGGTGCTCCTAATTTAATTGCGTCTTCTAGTTTGTTCTCAATTGCGATATCTATCACAGCTTCTATATCTGCACCAGAGTATTCTGGAGCTTTTTTAGCAAGTGCTTTAGTGTCTATATCTTTAGTAGGTTTCTCTTCTAGTTTTAGGTCAAAAATGGCCTCACGTGCTGGAGCATCTGGCGGCGGTACAAAAAGTATGCGGTCAAATCTTCCTGGACGTCGGAAAGCAGTATCTAGATGCCACGGCATGTTAGTTGCTCCTAAAATAAGTAGACCTTCATTATCATTAGATATTCCATCCAGCTCTTGTAAAAACTGATTGATCAAATTTTTACCTGCGCTTTGTTTCATGTCACTACGACTTGCACCTAGAGCATCTATTTCATCAATAAATAAAACACAAGGCGTATTATTTCTAGCAACTTCAAAAATGCGGTGTAGGTTTTTTTCAGAATTACCTATCCACATATCTAGAATGTCATTGAGACTTAAGGATATAAATTTTGCGTTGATTTGTCCTGCAGTAGCTTTGGCAATGTAAGTTTTACCACATCCTGGAGGTCCGTAAAGTAAAATACCGCCACCTATTTTTTTACCATAGGCTTTGTAAATTTCTGGATGTAATAAAGGCTGCACGATCTTTAAATCGATCTCGCGCTTTACATTATCCATACCGCCTACATCCTTAAAACTTATTTCTGGTTTTTCTATAAAGACGCTTGCTTCATTAAATCCATCGTCATAGTCGTCATCATATTCATCACCGTCTTCATAATCACCTTCACTAGTAGATGGTCTTCTTAATTGTTTATCTAACTCGTCATCACTAAAATCGGGATGAAATTTCAATAAATCTTGATAAGCATCTATCGCCTGTCGAGTGTCATTAGACCTCACTAATGCACGTGTGTAGAATAAATGAGTGTCTAGATCTTTATTGCCTTCTTGAATCAGGCTTTCTAAGATAACGATGGCCTTAGAATAATTTTTCTGTTTATAAGAAATAAGAGCGAGACCTATTCTAGCTTTGGGCTCTGCCTTGTACTGTAAAATAATTTCATATTCTTCCTCAGCTTCTTCTAGCATGTTAGCTAGTCGCAGTGATTCGGCCAGGTGTAATCTCAATGGGATATTATCTGGAGAGAATTCTAGTGCTTCTCTTAAATTTTGAATAGTCTTATCGTCCATTTATTTTCTTCAATAGATTTTCAAATAGGGGCATTTTTAGTTTTTAAATCTCCATGCAACAAAGCGAGATTCTTTATTACCGGTAGTCATTTCTACAACTCTTACGTCTGCTTTGAGCTTTTTAAGTTGTTTGAGAGGTTTGATGAGGTTTTGCTTTCGCGAAAGCAAACACGTAAACCATCCTACCTGATTTTTAAAAGCTACAGATTCTTTAATCATACGCTTTATAAAAAGTGCTTCACCACCATTGCACCAAAGCTCGTGCGAGTGACCGCCAAAGTTGCGTATCTCTTCTCTAGTACCTAGTTTTCTTTGTTTAGTGATATTTGCTTTTATAGCTTCTTCTTCACTAGTGTAAAAAGGAGGGTTACACATCGTGAAATCATAGTTTTCACCTTCTAGAATAACACCTTTAAAAATATTTCCTTTATCAATTTGATGACGTATTTCTATGGCATCATTTTTTGAGGTATTCTTTTTTGCAAATCCTACACTGTCGTCATCTACATCACAGCCTACCATTTTCCAGTCGTAAATAGCATTACCTAAAATAGGGTAAATGGCACTGGCACCACAGCCTATGTCTAGACCTGTTCTATCACCTTTTTCAAGAAGGTCAGAAATGTGGTGTATGTAGTCTGCACGACCTGGAATAGGTGGGTATAAGGATTGTTCTGGAAGTTTCCAGTATTTGATTTTATAATGATGTTTTAATAAAGCGGTATTGAATTCTAGTATAGAGCTAGCGTCACTAAAATCTATGGTGGCTGCTCCCGTAGGGCTTTCAATTATATGTTGTTCTAATTCTGGGTGTGATTCAGTTAGTTTTTTAAAGTCGTAACCGTATCTATGTATGTTTCTTAAATGCATGATGCAAAGATACTTTAAGTAAAATGTTATTACCTATAATGTACTTCAAAGTTATTCTAGTATCATTCAATTTTAATGAAGATAAAAAACAATACTAGACTGATTATTTTACTAAAAACGGAACTGCATTTCTCATACTGCTGTCTTCAACCTAATAAACTACCTTTGCAAAAAATTACCAGTATGAAATCCTTTGTAGATCTGAATCTTAAAACGCCATTAATTAATGGATTAGAAGAATTAGGTTTTGAGACCATGACGCCTATTCAAGAAGAGGCTTTTCCAGTTATTCTTTCAGGTCGAGACATGATAGGTATCGCGCAAACAGGTACTGGTAAAACGCTAGGTTACATGTTGCCATTGCTTCATGAACTTAAATATGCTCAAGTTAATGATCCAAGAGTATTAGTTCTTGTACCTACTAGAGAGTTGGTAGTACAAGTAACTGAAAATATAAATCAATATTCAAAGTATCTTAATTTACGTGTGTTGGGGATTTATGGAGGGACAAATATCAATACGCAGAAAAAGGCATATGCTGACGGTGTGGATATACTAGTCGCTACACCTGGTAGACTGTATGATCTTATTATAAGTCAAACGGTAAATTTAAAGAACTGTAAAAAGGTAGTAATAGATGAGGTAGATGTAATGCTGGATCTAGGTTTTAGATTTCAATTAACTAATATCTTTGATCACTTACCTAAGAGACGTCAGAATATAATGTTCTCTGCAACGATGACGGATCAGATAGAAGGTTTTATTAAGGAATATTTCTATAATCCTGAAAAGATTTCTATTGCTGTTTCTGGTACACGTTTAGAAAATATAGAACAGACTGCTTATGCTGTAGAGAATTTTTATACAAAAGCAAATCTACTCATGCACTTAGTGAGTGATAGAGAAAAGTTTCACAAAGTACTGGTCTTTGTGGGTAATAAGAAAAGCGCAGATAGATTACAAGAAGTGCTTAGTCCCCATTATGGTGGAGAAATATCTGTAATACACTCTAACAAGACACAAAATTATAGATTGCGTTCTATTGAACTCTTTGATAGTGGTGAGAGTCGTATTCTAGTTTCTACAGATGTGATGGCGCGTGGGCTGGATCTTGATAAAATATCGCACGTTATTAACTTAAATGTACCTGCGTTTCCTGAAAATTACATGCACCGAATAGGTAGAACAGGTCGTGCTGAAGAAAAGGGTAGATCTATCTTGTTCTACACAGAAAAAGAAAAAGAAGATAAGGAGAATATAGAGGAATTGATGAGTTATAAAATTCCTGAAATAGAGTTTCCTGAAGAAGTTGAGATTTCAAAACAAAAAACACCAGAAGAGAAACCTGTAGTACGTGAGATTTTTAACCCTCATAAAGTAATAGAAGAGCAACGTGGAGCAGCTTTTCATGAAAAAAGTGAGAAGAATTCTAAGACTAATGAAGGAGGTAGTTACCGCCGTATCATAGCAGCAAAATATAAAAAACCTAAAACGCGTGGTGATAAAGGAGCAAATAGACGTCGTAAGAAATAATAATATTTTATAGTTCTTCATGCTTTAGTACTTTCATTTTTAAAGTGGTGTCATTATTCTGGTAACAATTTCTTAATGTAGGTATCTACTTATGTAAGCGTCTGAAAATCTTATTTTCGCGAAAAATTAAATTAATTTGAAGAAGCTATTATTTTTTTGTTTCATAATTTTAAGTGCAACATTTGTAAATGCACAAGCGGTAAATACAGCATATTTGTGTTTAAGTAATGGAGATGTAGTTCTTGCAGATTTAAGTTCTTGTAGTTCTACGGTAGTTGCTACAAATACTCAGCCCATGTTTGACATAGCGCAAGGTGATAGCGCTACTACTCTTTATGGAATATATGATACAGAGTTGTATTTAATAGATCTTAATACAGGTAATTTTACCTTATTAGGTAGTCTTACAATCATAGGACATAGTGGTAGCTTTAGGGTAGACTCTCTGGTAAAAGAGCAAAATGGTGTTTTACTAGGAGTGAATAAAAATGGACAAGGAGAACTTTTTAGAATTGATGTAGCTGCACTTACCGCTACTAATTTAGGAGCAACAGGTTTCAATAGCGCAGGAGATTTAACCTACTTTGATGGAGATCTTTATCTAAGTGCGACAAATAGTGAACTGGTACAAGTTAATGTAGCAAACCCAAGTGCCTCTTTCTTAATAGGTAGTATGGCTAGCAGTGGTTTTGGAAATGTTTTTGGTGTAGTTACTATAATAACAGCAAATCCGTGCTCTGCTACACCTACCATTGAACTAGTTGCAACCGGTGGACGTACTACTAAATTTGTTGATGTAACTAACGGTAATACGACTAATAACTGTACTAGTTTTTCACCGTCAGATATTTTTGGGGCTGCAGAGGTAACATCAGACATACTTTGTCCTATCAATGTAGAAATTATTGATACCACACGCATGAGTCCTGATCCTACTTCTTACTGCAGTCAGGCAACTACGACTTTAAGTGCAAATGCAGATCCTACCGTAGCATTGGGAACTTATTCTTATGAATGGAGAGAGCAAGGTAATACAGCTGTTATAGGAACTAATATGACATTACCTATAATGATTAATACAACTACTGTTTATGAGTGTACGATAACAGATAGCGGTATTGCACCACCAGATAACTTTGCAGTAGATGCGATTACTATAATAGTAGATCCTATGCCTACATGGGCGCCGCTAGGTAGTATTTATGCAAACGCAAACTATACACTACCTGGAATAACAGGAACTAATGTGCCTGCTAACAGTGCTTATTATACTGGTCCTAATGGAACAGGAACACAATATAATATAGGTGATGTAGTTACAGAACTTGATTTTATAACTAATCCGGTCACTTTATATATTTATGGAGATGAGACTAACGGTTGTGAAATAACAGGACAGTTTGATCTAGAATTTGTAGACGTACAATTAACAATAACACCGGGCGGTATACAAGATATTTGTGCAGGAGAAACAGTGACTCTAACTGCCACACCTACTCCAGCAACCGCATATGGAACTTACACTTATAATTGGACAGATTCTCAAAACACGGTTTATCCTAATACAGATACTATAGTTTTTACGGCAACAGTAGATACTACGGTAGCGGTAATGGTAAATGACTCTGGTGTAGAAAACGGTGTAGATATGGGATTTGATATGACAGATTTCAATGTCTTGACACCAGTTGATATAACAGCTATTACTGATCAGACTGCGACTTCTACTTTTACTTTTCCAACTATTAATGGAACCGGATTGACCACTGCAGAGCGTTATTATACACAACCTAATGGTATGGGAACTGTATATGATGCAGGTGATATTGTTAATGCGTCAGATTTTACAACGTTACCGGTAACCCTTTATATGTATGACACTAACGGTGCATGTGAAGATCAAGAAAGTTTTGTACTCAACTTTGATACACCTATATCGTTAACGGTTTCTATAAACGCTACTGCAAATGATTTTTGTGCCGGAGAAATAACAAATTTAACTGCCACACCTAATCCTGCAATGGCGCAAGGAACGTACACTTATCAATGGGTAGAGCAAGGCACAACGGCCGTTTTATCCACAGGCAATACACTAACGGTAACACCTTTAGTAAATACAGTATATGAATGTACGGTGACAGATAGTGGATTAACTACTAATAATACGGCAACTTCTACCATAACAATTAATGTAATAGATGTGCCAGTTATTGATGTAATAAATAATCAAAATAGCACCACCACATTTACATTTCCTACTATCACAGGTATGAACTTGAGCGGTAATGAGATGTTCTTTACACAGCCAGACGGCTTAGGAACAGCTTATAATGCTGGAGATGTAATAGATAGAATAGAATTTGCTAGTTATCCAGTTACAATTTATGCCTATGATGTAAATGCCTCAGGCTGTAGTGATCAGGTTAGTTTTAATCTGGTAATAACAGAAGATGTAATTATCCCAGAGCCAGAGGTTGAATTGTTTCATGTGCCAGATTACATGACACCTAATAATGATGGGTATCATGATTACTGGCAAATAGAGGTTTTTGAACCGTCCGTTCAGTTCAGTAATATCTATATTTTTGATAGGTACGGTAAATTACTCAAGCAACTTTCCATAGACGGGCCAGGTTGGGACGCTACTTATAATAATAACCCATTACCATCTTCTAGTTATTGGTATAGTTTTGAATATACCTATGATGGTGTTACAGTTTTAGAAAAGGGATTCTTTGCAGTAAAACGTTAAGACGGTGGATTAATTTATCGCTCGTATTAGAAATGATTATTTTAATAAGTTCGCTTTCGCGAAAGCGGAATTTCAACAACCATAACACTAATTAACACTAAACGACTTAAAAGTGGTCTAATAGTTGAAAAGTGATGGTAGAATATGTCCGAAAGTGTAAGAGGACTTAACTATATTGCACACCTTAATTTAAAGAAAATGAAAAAATTACTTTTAGTATTATTTTTAGCCGCTGGAACAGCAATGGCACAAACTGGTTATGTAGCATCTGAAGCTCTTCTTCAATCTATGCCAGAATTTCAAACAGCGCAACAAGAAATCACTAAATATGCAGAGTCTATTAAAGCTGACGATGTAAAAGCAGAAAACAATGCTAGAACTAGAATGGCAGAGTTGCAACAAAAAGTACAAGAGCTTTCTAAAACAGCAACAGATGAGGCTGCTTTTAACAAAGAAGTAGAGGTTTACAAAACACAAGCAGCTGCTATCGAGAGCGAGCTAGTGAATAGTAAAAGAATCGCAGAGCAAAGACTTGGTGAGAAACAAAACAAATTAATCACTCCTCTTACTATTAAGTTGAATGAGGCGATTAAAAAAGTAGCTCTTGCCAAAGGTTATAAAGTAGTAGTAGATATTAATTCTATCGCTTTTGCAACTGAAGAAACTAACATCAGTCAGGATGTAGCTAGAGAATTAGGTATTCCTATGCCATCTAACTAAGACTTAATCGTTATTATTTAAAAGTCACTTCTATAGAAGTGACTTTTTTTTTGGATTTTCTTAAGGTAGATTATGTTAAATTTCTTAACATTGTTTAATATGGATGGAGAACCATATTATATTTGTTTATACAATAGTCCCCTTTACATAACATATGTCAATACCTACAAAACGATTTAATTTTTTCATGCATGCGTGTATGATAATTATATGCGCTTTGGTTTTAAGTCAACCAGTGATAGAGGTATTTGTAAAACTTGATAATAATATTACCGTTATCGATACAGATGTGGACAGTGACTTTGATGTAGAAGAGAACTCAAAAAAAGAGCTAGAGGACGAGTCAACTTTTAATGACTTCTATTTTGTAGCTTCAAATGACGAGATTTTAAATAAAATTGTTTTAAATTATTTAATCGATTTAGTTTGGGAAAGTCATTCTCAAGAAATTCTTATACCGCCGCCTAAAGGGATGCTAGCATAACATCCGTAGAGGTAATATCTCAAATTTTATATTTATCAATGAATTGATTTTACAGTTAAATCAATTTTTAAAGTTCCTTTATTTATAGGGGATAACACAAATTTTATGCATTATTCAAATCCGTTTAAAAATTTTAAAAATGATATCCCGGCTAGTGTCGTGGTGTTTTTTGTTGCTTTACCTTTATGTCTGGGTATTGCACTAGCTAGTGGTGCGCCACCATTTGCTGGACTTATAGCTGGTATTATAGGTGGTATAGTAGTAGGTTCTATAAGTGGCTCTAATATAGGTGTCAGTGGTCCGGCTGCTGGACTTGCTTCTATAGTTGCCCTTGCGATTAAGGACTTTGGTGGTCTAGATAATGGAGGTTTTGAAATTTTATTGGTCGCCGTGGTGATGAGTGGAGTGATACAAATTGTTCTAGGCTTATTAAAAGCAGGAATCATAGGTTATTACTTTCCATCATCAGTTATTAAAGGGATGTTAGTTGGTATAGGAGTTATTATTATATCTAAACAGATACCTCACTTTTTTGGACTAGATGAAAATTATGAAGGAGCTTGGGATTTCTTTCAAGAAGATGGAGAGAATACTATTACTGAGATTTTAAGGATAGGAGAGTTTATAAGTCCAGGAGCAACGCTTGTAGGTTTTATAGGTCTAGCGATACTATTACTTTGGAATAACGTCTTGAATGGTAAGTCAAAGGTCTTTGAAATTATTCAAGGACCATTAGTTGCCGTGGTTGTTGGGATTATATATTATGTTCTTACAATGGATGCAGGATATTGGAGTATTTCTACAGATCATTTAGTAAAAGTTCCCGTACCAGAAGATTTTGATTCTTTTGTAGGGCAGTTTAGGTTTCCAGATTTCTCACAAGCTGCACGTGTAGATGTTATCATCGTAGGTTTCACGATTGCACTTGTCGCATCATTAGAAACCTTATTATGTGTTGAGGCGACTGATAAATTAGATCCGCGTAAGAGAGTAACACCTACTAATAGAGAATTGATAGCACAAGGAACTGGTAACATACTCTCTGGTCTAGTTGGTGGATTGCCTATAACACAGGTTATTGTTAGAAGTAGTGCAAACATTCAATCTGGTGGTAGAACAAAGATGAGTGCTATTTTACATGGTTTCTTGTTACTGGCATCAGTAATTTTGATTCCGACTTTAATGAATAAAATACCTTTGTCTGTTCTTGCGGCCATACTTCTAGTAGTAGGATACAAGCTAGCAAAGCCGTCAACATTTAAACAAATGTGGAAAGCAGGGTGGAGACAGTTTATACCATTTATTGTAACGGTTGTGTTGTTGTATTTTAATTTCCTGTTAGGAGTAGGAGTAGGGCTTGCTATAGGAATTATAGTTACACTTTATCAGAGTTTTCAAAACTCTCACTTTCTTCATGCTACACAAAGTAATGAAGATGGTAGAAATGAAGTAAAAATGGTCCTTGCAGAAGAGGTTACCTTCTTTAATAAAGCAACTATTTTAAAGGAGTTGGACAATTTACCTCAAAATACATTTCTAGAATTAGATGTTAGAAAAACTAATTATCTAGATCATGATGTTATAGAAATACTTGACGATTTTAGAGAAAAGGCAAAAAACCGTAAAATTAATATTAAATTGATATCTGAAAGAGGTATTATTGAGAATCCAGATAGTTTCTTAGAGTTTTTCAAATTAAGACCTATTCAAGATAAATTTAAATTTAAAAGATAAAAAGATGAAAGCACATACTAAAGAATCTCAATCTACCATGACACCAGAAAAAGCAGTCCAGTTTTTATCTGAAGGTAACGAGAGATTTCAAAATAATTTAAAAGCAAATCGCAACCTATTACAACAAGTTAACGATACTAGTGAGGGACAATTTCCATTTGCGACTATTCTTAGTTGTATTGATTCTAGAGTGTCTGCAGAGCTTGTTTTTGATCAAGGTCTAGGTGATATTTTTAGTGTACGTATCGCAGGTAACTTTGTAAATGAGGATATTCTAGGAAGCATGGAATTTGCCTCAAAACTAGCTGGTACTAAATTAATAGTCGTTCTAGGACATACAAGTTGTGGTGCGATAAAAGGAGCCTGTGACCATGCGAGACTAGGTAATCTTACTAAGTTAATACAGAAGATAGAACCAGCAGTAGACGCAGTAAAAGAACCTCAAGAAGAAGAAAAACGTAATTCTAAAAATCTAGAATTTGTGGATGCCGTTTCTGCAAAGAACGTAGAACTGACCATCGATAGAATACGTAAAGAAAGTCCTGTTCTTAAAGAGATGGAAGATGATGGTGATATAAAAATAGTAGGAGCAATGTACAATGTTGCAACAGGAGCAGTAGATTTTTTATAAATAGCACTTTACTTTGTTGATATTTAAAAGCGTTTTTTACATGTTGTAAAAGACGCTTTTTTTATCTATCAAAAATATCTGTTTTTTCCAGTTCTAGAGAGGCTGTTTCATAACCTATCTCAAATATTTCTCGCAACGCTTTAAAATTAAATAAACCATAATTATATAGTTTATCTGGTTCTATAAGAAGATCACATTGTGTAAATTTTATTTTGTCTTGATGGTATTGATTAATCGCATAGGCTCTACTAGCCACATCATAAGAGTGTTTTAATTTACGACTCTTTAGGTCTACCTTATTTACATAACTTCCTATTTTAAGATCACAATCGTCTAATAAATCGATGGGAAAGTTATTGATAACGCCGCCATCTACATAGAGATTACCATCTATTTCTATAGGTGTAAAAATACCAGGAAAAGCAGCACTGGCTAGAATTGCGGCATATATTTCTCCTTCTTTAAATACTTTAAGTTTACCTGTATTGAGGTCTGTAGCCGTAACAGATAATGGCGTTTTTAGACATTTAAAACTGTTCTCTGGAATGTAATGAGATAAACTCTCTATAAATACAGAAGAGTTGATGAAACCAGCCTGTCTAAAAGCAAATTTTCTAGGGTGAAAAAGATTAGACTGCTCAAAGAAATTGAATATATCATCTACATCTATTCCCATAGCATACAGCGCACCCACCAGCGCACCAGCACTTGTACCAGTTATTTGATGGACAGTAATATCATTCTCTTGCAGTGCTTTTATAACACCAGCATGAGCAATACCTCTAACACCACCTCCAGAAAGTGCAATACCTATTTTCATTTATTTTACTCTTTTTTACTCTTTTTTACTCTTTTACTTCTTTTATTTCGTCGTTCTTCTTAATAAATAAATAATATCCATTCACCACTAAAATACCTAAATTAGTAATGATGATGGGAATGTTAACGGTGTCAAATAAGAAACCATAAAGTATAAATATCGCACAACCTAATGAATTCACAATACGCAATGTATTGATGTTTTTCATAAAAAAGGATATTAATACGACTACACTCGCTGCATATCCTACTAAATCTAATGTTTCTGTACCGAAGGTAAAATCCATAATTCAAATTTGAACTGCAAAATTACCGTTATTAAACCTAATTAAGTTATTCAATTATAATTTATAATAGAGATAAGAATAAAGTACTGCCACTATTATAGATGCAGTATTCTACCCTTTATGACTTAAATTTGCAACTAGATAAGGAAGGTTATGGACTTTTTAAATGAGATATTAGAATTCAGATTTTATAACTATGTAAAATCATTACATCTCATTTTTGTGGTGACGTGGTTTGCAGGCTTGTTTTATATTCCTAGACTTTTTGTGTATCAAATTGAGGCACATGCAAAGCCAGAACCAGATAAAAGCATACTTCTTAAACAATTGAAAATAATGACCAGTAGGTTGTGGTTTATTATCACCTGGCCTAGTGCTGTTCTAACCGTTTTTTTTGCTGTCTGGTTATTAATTTTGAGACCAGGATTACTAGAGTACAGCTGGATGCATATTAAGTTAGGTTTTGTTTTACTACTATTTATTTACCACATAAAAACTCATTTTATTCAAAAAGAACTGCAAACGGATATTGTTAAATGGACTTCTAACGGTATGCGCATATACAATGAAGGCGCAACTTTAATTTTATTTTCAGTAGTGTTTTTAGTCATTGTTCAAAGTGCTATCAATTGGATTTATGGTTTGGTTGGCCTTTTAGTTTTTGCAGTCATTTTAATGCTCTTATTTAAATTATATAAAAGAATAAGAGAGAAGAATAAAAGTTAGGGTTTGTTGTTATTCCGCTTTCGCGAAAGCGAGATAAAAACCATCTATCTCTATATTATTTAAATTATACCTACCAGTGTTCTAGCACTTATACAATAAAAGGAGCTGAGGTATGGATACGTTTGCTGGTTGCTTTTTAAGAAATAGCAACTTTATTTGCAGCATGAATCCCAGAATAAATAGCGCCATCCATATATCCACCATTTAGAGGAGAGGTTTCTGTGCCAGAAAATATCAGTTTACCATCGAAGTATTCTTCTTGATAAATAGGGTTGCCATAACCTGGATTCAATCCATCATTTTTAAGAGTTCTAGAAGATGTGTGGAGATCTATAGACCAGTCCTTTTCTACGTATTCTAGATAATCATACACTTCTGGACCTAAGTACGTCGCAATGTGTTTCAAGATAATAGCTTTTCTATCTGCCGGCTGGAGATCTCTTAATCCTTCATTAACAAAGCCCATTAAAGAATAAATTCCAGTTGATGGATCACAATGATCATAAAGCTCTGTCATGGGGCCTATCTGTCCTATAAGCATGCCAGATAAATCTCGTTCTCTCCAGAATGGTTTTTTAAAAGTTATTCCCGCTTTAATGGCATGACTCATCCAGGTGTGTGTTGCGTTCATAGCAGTTTGTAGACGTTCAGGTAACTGCGGTTTAAAATCTATTTGAGATACAATGCGCGGCGGTATAGTTACTACAACTTTGTTTGCGGTAAAATTTTCATTTGCCGTGTGCACCTCAAGAAAGTTGTCCTTTTCTATAACTTTATGGACTGTGGTGTTGGTCTTAATAAAGTCTTTTATCGAGCTGGATAAAGCTTCTATTATAGAAGTACTACCACCTACTATACGTTGAGAAGCAGGAGCATTAGAATCACTTTTAAAATAATGAGCTGGTGCCATGGCGTTATAAACCAGTATACTGTTACCATCTACATACTGATTAAAAGCTGGTATTTTTAAAAGTTGGAGTACATCTTTTACATGAGTGTGATGACCTTGAAACCAAGTGGCTCCTAGGTCTATGCCTTTTTGGGTGAGAATTCTACCACCTATGCGTTCACGAGATTCTAGAATAAGAACATCATTCTCGCCTAGTCTTTTTAATTGAAAAGCAGTGGTAAGACCAGATAGTCCAGCACCTATAATAATATACTTGTAATGTTTCATGAATCAGTTATTCATTAAATGCTATCGTGAGCAATGACAGTTCTAGTGGATCATACATTGCAGTTACATTTACGTAAAAGTTGTTATCTAGTAAAGGGTTAGTATACGGCATTGCGGTAGTCTAATAAACAATTTGTTATTTTCAATGTTTTGTAGCGTACACAAAAGCTTTAAAAAGTAAGAAAGACTTATTTTTTATCCTTAGTTATAGGCACATTGTTATCTTTAATTTTTAACTCATTGTCACTTAATATAACCGTACGAGTAGGGTAGGCTAGATCAATACCAGCCGCGTCAAATTTTTCTTTGATCGTTTCATTTACATCACATCTCAAGTCAAAGGAGTCTTGAAAATTGCGGCACCAGGTCCAGGCTCTTATAGTTAAGGTAGAGTCATTAATTTTAGTCATGGCAGTTCTTACCATAGGGACACCATCCATGATTTGAGCTTGTGTGCGGTTATCAATGCTCAATCGATGGTTTTCACACACCTCGCTCATAATAGTTTTGGCAACTTGTACATCACTATCATAAGAAATTCCCATCTCTACATGTTCACAACATTTATGCTCTCCTAGATCGTAATTAATCAGCTTTTCTTTATTAATTATCGCATTAGGAATAACGATCATCTTGTTTTCAAAATTGCGTATTACGGTATGTCTCAAAGTAATATCGGTAACCGTACCTACCATGGTGTCGGTAACGCGTATAATATCACCTATTTTAAAAGGCTTAAAAGAGATTATAAAAATACCACCTATAAGATTAGAGAGTGCTTCTTGTGATGCAATACCAGCGACTAGTGCTAGAATACCAGCACCACCTAATGCGGTTTGTGCGACGCCTCTTAAAGAAGGAAAGGCTAGTAAACCAAAAAGAGTACCAGTAAAGTAAATTATAATAACAACCAGATACCTGAAGAATTTATAACTGGTAGGGTCTTCATTTGCTCTTATTTTCTTTTTTATAGTACCTAGAAACCACATGTTAATAGTCGCCGCGATAACTATAGTAATGACAGATAAAAACCCTAGATAAAGAGCCAGTTTAAAATTGGCCACCATAGCGTCATTATCCTCTTTGTCCACAAAAACAAAACCTATAGAGATAGCACCTAAAACGATCCATAACGCATTAAGTATGACTCTCACTAGCTTAATAGAGGTAGCTTTCTCACCAGGAAAACGTTCTTTTTCTTTTTTTAATAACCAGCGGTATAAAAATCTAGTTATAAAATGTAATAGAACAACCGTACCTATAACAGACAGTATCCAGATAATTTGGGACTTATACGTGGTTATAAACTCTTCCATAATTTATGTAGTATCGCTAGATGTCTGTTTAAAACTTGATTCTATTTTTCATTTTCTAGAAAGCGAGTCATTTTATCGGCTGTTTTTTTAACTAATTGCAGCTTTTCTTTAAGGTAATCTTGATAGATGATTCCTAGAGACTCTTCATTGTTAAATTTTTCTGGATGGTAGGTTTCATTAAAAGCATTTACCTCGCCTACTATTTTAATTTCCTTTTCTATCGCTGTATGATATGCATTTAGTGATATAATAGAAGAGTATCTGGCCAGTTTAAAGTATCGTTTTCTATCACCAGGTTTAGTCTGGTAAGTAATGTAGTTTAACTGTGTTAATACATTGATGTTTACAGATATAGAGCTTTTACTAGCTTTGATGATTGTTCTTATCTCTTCAAAGGTTAGACCGTCATAAGAGCATAATATAAGTAATGCATATATGCGCGAGGCTAGAGGTGATAAGTTCAATAAATCTTGAATTCCTATTCCTAATTCCTCAATCAGTAATTGTTGTTCAGTTTGCTCTGACATTAAAATCGTTTTATTCTAAAAAAAGCTAATATACATCTAGTTCGGCAAGTAGCGAACTCTATCCTTAAGAACTATCGTTATTTAGGTTCTTAAAGTAGGTGGTTGTTCCGCTTTCGCGAAAGCGGATCCATAATCCATCTCTTTCACGATCCAATGACTTAATAATAGAGCAATTTCTTAAAATGCCTTTTTCCTGAACATAAGATGCACCACAATAATACTAATGGATAGCGCGATACCCAAAGTAGAAACACCAGTCCATTTATAATGTTCCCAGGCATAGGCGCCTAGAGTGGTACCTAACGCGCCGCCTATAAAAAAGCTCACCATGTAAATGGTGTTGACTCTATTTCTAGCGTCAGGATTTTTAGAAAAAATGATATTTTGATTGGTAATATGCAAGGCCTGTACACCTAGATCTACCAGTACTACACCTATCATAATACCTAGTATAGAATAGCTAGAAAAATAGAAAATAATCCAGGAAACTACCAGACTAAGAGCGGCATACATGATTATTTTATTCTTGCTCATGCGGTCATTTAATTTGCCTACCACTGCAGCAGTAAGCGCACCTAGAATACCTATTAAACCAAAGGCGCCCGTAACGGCACTACCATAACCAAAGTTGACCTCCATAAGAAAAACTAATGTCGTCCAGAAGGCGCTTAAACCTGCAAAAGCCAGTCCACCGCGCAATGCTGCCAGTCTTACTGTAGGTTCTGTCCTGAAGTAATAACCTATGGATTTAAGTAAACTACCGTAGCTGCCTTTATAAACTGGTGTTATTTTAGGTAGTTTATAATGCAAGATTAAAAACAATGCAGCCATGAGTACAGTGGCGGCATAGTACATGACTCTCCATCCGTATTGATCTCCTACCAGACCACTTATGACGCGACTACCTAAAATACCTATCAGTAAACCACTCATTACTATTCCTATGGCGCGGCCTCGGTTAGCATCGTCAGAGAGTTGTGCTGCCATGGGTACAAACAGTTGAGGTATCGCACTAGAAAAACCTATAAAAAAACTACTTATAATTAATAGAACAAGTGTGTTAGAAACAGAAGCTGCGATTAAGGAAAGAATCATTAAAGCAAAATCAAATTTTAAAATTTGCTTGTTAGAAACCTTATCACCTAGAGGAATGATAAAAAATAAACCAGTGGCATATCCTAATTGTGTCGCTAGCGCTACATTACTTATTGCAGCCTCACTTACCTGTAATTCTACAGACATTTTGTGCAGCAAAGGCTGGTTGTAATAAAGATTTGCAACTACTAGACCGGCAGATGTACTCATTAAGTACAATAAGGAATTGCTCAATTTCTTTTCCATAGAATAATTAGAAAGCTGTTGCGGTTTTAAATAACGTAGATCGCTATTTTTTTATAACAGTTGCAAAG
This sequence comes from Nonlabens sp. Asnod2-A12, assembly GCF_045063745.1. Classification (NCBI taxonomy): domain Bacteria; kingdom Pseudomonadati; phylum Bacteroidota; class Flavobacteriia; order Flavobacteriales; family Flavobacteriaceae; genus Nonlabens; species Nonlabens sp. Asnod2-A12. Next base: position 3,036,619 of record NZ_JBEFOB010000003.1, read on the forward strand.
ATCTATCTAGACCATCAAATAACCGCTAGAAGAACTGTTATAAAAAAGAAAAAGTGGTAAGAAAAAAGAAGACCTTAAGAACTTTCTTTTATTCAAACCACTAATTTTAAGAGTAACTTATAGATTATAAACATAAAATCCCCTAATTTCAAATTTAAAGTACTGTTAAGTTACCGCACAAATATAATATTAGTTCGTAAATTTATGAACTAAAAAAGTTAAAAAATTATTTAAAAATCAAAGATCATGAGTCAGATTAAGAAATACGTCATCGGTTTTTTTGCTGTTTTAGCCGTTATGATTAGCATGATCTCTTGTAAAATGGCAGTAGAGCATCCAGAAAATTCAGATAAAAAAGAGTATACCGTTAATCGATTATGGGAATTACCTACCTCTCTAGAAGAGATAAGTGGCATGGCATGGTTACCTAATAATAAGCTGGCATGTATAGAAGATGAAGATGGTGTCATTTTTATTTATGACCTCAAGACAGAAAAAATCGAGGAGCAAATCAAATTTGGTACTCCAGGAGATTATGAAGGTATAGCAGTAGACAAAGAAGACGCTTATATTTTGAGAAGTGACGGCGTTATTTTTCAAGTAGCTCAGTACCGTAGTGATGCCATCGAGACCAGCCATTTTAAAACCCTTTTTACCATCAAGAATAACATGGAGAGTCTTACCATGGACAGTAAAAACAATCGTTTAATCACTATTACCAAAGACCGCGATCCATACAGTGACGACTATAAAGGACTGTATCAAATACCGTTGGACACTAAAGAAATGGATGAGAATCCCATTTTAAAAATAAGCATGAAGGACGACGCGTTAAAAGAGTATCAAAAGAAGAAAGCTTATAAAAGTTTTAATCCCTCTGACGTGGCGATACATCCCATTACCAGAGATTATTATGTGCTAGAAGGTAAAACACCTAGACTTATTATAATGGATAAAACAGGTGCGATAAAGAATTTCTACAAGCTAGACAAAAAGAATTTTCCACAACCAGAAGGCATCACGTTTGCTCCAGACGGCACCTTATATATCTCTACAGAAGGTAAGGGCAACCACGGCGCAATACTAGAAGTGACACTCGATAAATAGAGTTGTTAATTTTTTACGGAATTTCTATTTTTTGTTTAAAATCACCTAAATTATAATTAAATAGATAATTTGAAAGCTTCTTTGTTAAGAAATGCATAGTTGATAAAGTGCGGCATCACGTTGTGCAGAAATAATAAAACTGCCACATTACGGTTTACCTCAATAAAATGGTAAACCGATAGATTAATTTTAAACTCTTTAAGGAAGACGAGTTTAAAACATGGCATATTTTCTATCACATTGCACGATTAAAACGGCATCTATATGCATGCGTTTTATAGATCTATGGAAAAGGATTTATACTATAAATTCTTATCTTCACAGACCCCTAAAACACACTTATCCCTATAACGCTGGATAAGTGTGTTTTAGGGTTTTTAATTTTAAGTGTTTCGCTTTCGCGAAAGCGGTAACAATAATAACCATAACCCCAAATGGCCAAAAAGAAACAAGAGAAAGAAAAATCTATAGAAGAAGCTCTATGGCAAAGTGCTAACAAACTGCGTGGTAGTGTAGAAAGTGCCGAATATAAACACGTCGTACTGGGACTCATATTCCTCAAATTTGCCAGTGATAAATTTGAAGTACGCCGTGCAGCATTGATAGAAGAAGGAAAAGAAAAATACCTAGAAATGGCAGCCTTCTATAACGAGAAGAACGTCTTTTTTCTAGAACCGAGTTCGAGATGGAGTTTTATAATCGATAATGCAAAACAGGATGATATTGCTATTAAGATCGATACCGCATTACACCAGATTGAAAAAGCCAACCCAAGTCTTAAAGGCGCACTGCCCGATAATTATTTCTCCAGACTGCAACTCGATAAAAGCAAGCTAGGTGCTTTACTCGATACTATTAATAAAATAGACACGCAAAAAGATGAAGCGACTGATATTGTGGGACGCGTCTATGAATACTTTTTGAGCAAGTTTGCACTAGCCGAAGGAAAAGGAAAAGGAGAATTCTACACGCCTAAGAGTATTGTAAATCTTATTGCAGAGATGATAGAACCCTATGAAGGGATTATCTATGATCCTGCCTGTGGCTCTGGTGGTATGTTTGTACAGTCCATTAAGTTTATAGAGAACCACAACGGTAATAAAAAGAACATCTCTATTTACGGTCAGGAATATACAAATACGACTTATAAACTGGCCAAAATGAACCTCGCCATACGTGGTATAGCAGGTAATTTAGGCGCAATAGCGGCAGATACTTTTGCACGAGACCAGCATCCAGATCTTAAGGCAGACTATATTATGGCAAATCCACCTTTTAATCAAAAGGACTGGCGCGCCGCAAATGAACTCACAGACGATCCCAGATGGCAAGGCTATGAAACTCCACCTAAGTCTAATGCAAACTATGCGTGGATTCTTAACATGGTCGCAAAACTCTCTGATCAAGGAGTCGCTGGTTTTATACTCGCAAATGGCGCACTAAGTGGTGGTGGCGAGGAATATAAAATACGTAAAAAACTCATTGAGAATAACCTGGTAGAAGCGATTGTGATTTTGCCTAGAGCGATGTTTTATACCACAGATATAAGTGTGACGCTTTGGATCATTAATAAAAACAAAAAAGCACACACTCGTACCATAGGCGATGTAGAAAGAAAATACCGCTTTCGCGAAAACGAGGTTCTATTCTTAGACCTGAGACAGCGAGGCATACCGTTTGAAAAAAAGTTCATCCAGTTTAGTGATGAGAATATTACTGAAATTACCGATGCCTATCACAACTGGCAACAAGAAGACAGCAATTATAAAGACGTGCCAGAGTTTTGTGCCAGTGTAACTAATGAAGAAATAGAAAAGAAAGATTTCTCACTCGTACCTAGTAAATACATAGAGTTTGTGAATCGTGATGAGCAAATCGATTACCACGATAAAATGGAAGAATTGCAAACTACCGTTAAATCCCTAATGCAAGAAAAAGCGCAAAACGACACCGCACTGGCAGCAGTCTTTAAAAAGATGGGCTATGAAATCTAATTATAAAAGACTTGGTGATTTTATAGAAGAGATTAATATCCGTAATCGAGATTTAGAGGTGGATTTACTTTTAGGTGTAAGCATACGTAAAGTTTTGATGCCATCCATTGCAAATACCATAGGTAGCGATATGAGTAAGTACAAAATCATATCAAAAAATCAATTTGCTTATGGACCTATTACTTCCAGAAATGGAGATAAAATCTCTATAGCTTTATTGCAAGATTATGAAAAAGCGTTGTTATCTCAAGCATATAAAGTTTTCCAAATAATAGATTCCACTCAATTACTGCCTGAATATTTAATGATGTGGTTTAGGCGACCAGAATTTGATCGTTACGCACGTTACATGAGTCATGGAAGTACGCGAGAGGCATTTGACTGGCAAGAGCTTTGTGAAGTAGAAATACCAGTTCCATCCCTAGAAAAACAACAAGAAATTGTAGCTGATTATAATACCGTACAAGAACGTATACGCATTAATGAACAGCTCAACACCGCACTAGAAGAAACCGCACAGGCGTTGTATAAACGCTGGTTTGTTGACTTCGAGTTTCCCACAAATGTCAGTTCGAGCGAGAGTCGAGAACGTTTATCTAACGATAAAGCTTTACCAGCACTAGGCTACAAATCCAGCGGTGGCGCTATGGTTTATAATGAGGAATTGGATATGAAGATTCCTTTGGGATGGGAAGTTAGAGATTATGAAACTTCCTTTAATTTCACCACAGGTAAGTTAAATTCAAATGCAGCAATTGAAAATGGAAACTTCCCTTTTTTCACATGCTCCTCCGAAACATATTTGACTGATACTTATTCATTTGATTGCGAAGCGCTTATTCTAGCTGGAAATAATGCAAGTGCTGTTTATCCTTTTAAATATTTCAAAGGTAAATTCGACGCATATCAAAGAACATATATAATTACACCTAAAGATAAACAAATATCTATTCAACAAGGTTATTACGAGATTTTATCGCAATTAGAGGGTTTTAAAGGAAGTTCCTCTGGTACTGCTACCAAATTTTTAACAATGAAAATATTAAACTCTTTAAAGTTGTTAGTTGCCACAGATGTAGTTAGTAATAATTTTCAAATACTTTGTCAGCCTATGTTTAGTAATTTTTTAGAGTTAGCAGTAGAAAACAAGCAATTAAATTCATTTTCAGTTTTATTACTCTCAAAAATGGCAACGGTAGTGGATGATAAAAGATTAATGAATTAAAAAGGGTAAGGGATTATGAAACAAAATAAAATATATACATGCTTTATATCATCAGCAGGAGATTGTTATGAAGAAAGACAGATTGTTAAACAAGCGCTAAATGATATAAGTGATAAATATTCTGGTCTCACAGGAGTTACAATTAAGCCTTTCACTTGGGAAGAAGATGTTTTGAACGAATTTGGAGCTGATGGACAAACATTAATAGACAATGCGGCGGATAAAGCTGATTACGATATTTTTTTAGGTATAATGCGTTATAGGTTTGGGACTCCGACACATTCAAGCGGAAGCGGTACAGAGCATGAATTTAAAAAAGCTTTAGAAAAGAAGAAAGAAAATCCTGATACAAAAGTCACTTTCTTTTTTTACGGAGGTCAAATGAATCCAGAAGATTTTGACCAGAATCAATTTTCAAAAGTCAAAGAGTTTAAAAGCTCTATACAGAGCAAAGGTTTGTATTCTGACTATGACTCTATAACAAACTTTGAAAAAACGATAAAAAGTAAATTAGAGTTGCTATACAAAGAGTTATGTGAACCTCAAGTCTCTACTGAAAATAGTATTAGTCAATATGAACTAATCCATCAAGTTTTGAGTAATGAACTTGAAAATGCATTGACTTGTTATAATGAAAAATTATCAACTTGGGTAGAGCCTGTTGTTACTAAAGACTCCGAGATTGATCAGAATCCTGAAAAGAGTTATGAATCGCGAATAGAAATAATTGATTTAATAAATAGTAAAGAAAACATAATAATCAAATCTCCACCTGAATTTGGATTGACTTGTTTAGCACATTACATAAAGCTTAAGGCATTTGAAAAGGGAGAGAATTTTGCGTTTGTTTGTGCAAAAAAAACAAAGAAGCATAAGGCGATTAGAGATGTTAAAAATTACATCGTTGATGTTTTAAAGACAGAAACTGAAAAAATTGATTCCATTTTAGTTGATTCAGTCCAATTTGAGACAATAGGAATGCTTAAACTCTTAAAAAATTTAAGTGAAGAGTTTTCTGATGTTAGATTTATAGTTTTCAATACAATTGAGAATAATTTATTTGCAGCAAGTGGCGAGGATCAGGAACAAGTAAAGATAAATAGAGAATTTAGCAGGTATAATTTATTAGCTCTTCGTAAATCTGCTTTAAGGCAGTTTATTGTCGATTATTCTAATAAAAAACAAATTGGAGTCGATGAGGATAAGGCAGTTGATAAAATGTCTAAAGATTTGGCAGTTCTCAATATGCATCGCACACCTAAAAACTGTTTATCAATACTTAAAGCCTCCACAAAAATAGGCCAAGAATACAATGCCGTAAATAGAACCAAGCTTTTGGATGTTATTTTAGCAATCATATTTGAAGAATATGAAATTCCATCTTATCATGACGAGAAGCCAGATATAAAAGACACTACGTTTTTACTTGGAGCATTTTGTGAACTACTTATTAGAAGAAATGACTTCGAATTTTCAAAGGATTATTTCGTTACCGAATTAAATACTATAAAATCTGATAATTTTATTGAGATAGATAATCATTTCTTATTTGGTGCATTATTTGACAATGGAATTTTATCAAAAAAAACTGACGACTTCTTCTTCTCTCATGCTTATTGGATATTTTATTTTGCCGCACATAGAATGAATATTAATGAAAAATTTAGAGAAACTGTTTTTGAAGAAAAACGATATGTTGATTTTCCAGAAATAGTAGAATTTTATACAGGAATCGATCGAAATAAAAAAGATGCTGTTGAGATATTAATGGGTGATTTCGAGAAAACACTTTTATCAGTAAAATCTAAAGTAAAAATTGACTCTTTAAATCCATTTGAAAATATAAAATGGACTCCAGACGTTAAAGAACTTCAAAAAGAAGAGAAAAAGATAAGTGAAAATGTCTTGTCTTCAGGTCTGCCTTCGGAAGTAAAGGATAAGCATAATGATTTAACATACAATCAAAAAAAGCCATATTCTCAAGTAATTAATAATGTACTTAAGGACTACTCATTTAAAACTTTGATGACTCAAATTGAGGCTGGATCAAGAGCATTGAGGAATAGTGATTATGTAGATGCAGATATAAAGGTGAAATTTTTAGATCTAATTATTGAAGGTTGGAACGAAATCTCTAAATTATTAATAATACTAACTCCTATTCTAGCTGATCGTGGAAGAGCTTCATATGATGGAGCGAGTTTTCATTTACTAGAGGATACTATTAACTATAAGTCTCCAGAAGAAAAACGACTAGCGGTGTTAACAGCTGTTCCTCTCAATATTGTGAATTTTTATAAGGATGACCTTTTTTCTAAAAAAATGGGTCCATTGATAATTAATAAAGCAAAAACGGAATCAAACAGCATGTTAAAGCATGAGTTGATGCGCTTATTAGTATCTGAAAGACCTAAAAACTGGAATAAAGAATTAGATAATTATATAGTTGGTTTAAATAAAAATTCTTTCTTTTTGAAAGATATTACTTTGGCATTAAATACTCAGTTTGATTACAATGCAACAGAAATATCTGAGCGCAGACAAATAGAACAACTTTTGTCAAAATCAAGAGCGAAACATTTTTTACAACAAGATAATCCTAACGCAGGTCATTTGAAAAGAGCTCGTAAAGGAGGAAATAGTAAATTTCATTAAAATGGCGAAATACTCCGTACATCAACTACCTGTAGATACCTTATTAGGCAGGATTAAATTCCAGTAAAAAAAATATATTAAAAAATTTGTATGAAAGATTTGTCGAGAATAGTAACCTTAGAAAGATTCAAAAATGCATATATTATATGTAGATCATATTGTGAAAAAACGGATAATATTCTTGACGTTAATTTTCGATTAATTAAAGATCATATTTTAGAATTAAGTGAGGCTAAGGTTGAGACTTTTTATAAAAAATTTATTGAAACAGATTTAGTATTTGCTTTACCTGAGTTTTTTTCTTGTGAACGTGTGACTATTCCTAAAAATTCTACCGGTACTAGAGAGTACAGATATTTTTCTACTTTTTCAATGATTCTATATAATGCGATAGGCTTAAACATTGTAGATACTTGCTATGATACAATTGGATCAATTCAATTTAATGAAAAGTCGGTTTTCCCTTTCTATCCAACAAAATTTTTGATAAATAGTGAATATAAAAGTGATAAGGATAAATGGAGAGTTTCAAACAACTATAAAACTGAATATAATAAATATCAAAAAAAATTAGAGGAGCTAGCCATCGAAAATTGCGCAGTTCTACAGATAGATATAACTCAATACTTTGAAACAATAGTTCATGAAAAATTATTGCATAGAGTTTATCAATATGCTAATAAATCTATTCTAAACAAGAATAATCTAGATTCAGATTCCTATCAAGCGATGGAGTTTTACTTTGAGTCATTAATGTCAAAAAGAACTTCAATACCTCAAGGAAGAAAGAATTTTATTAGTGATTATTATGGCTATTTTTATTTAATTCCCTTCGATATGGAAATAGAAACCCTTTGTAAAGACTGCCAATTATCATTCAAAGGAATGATTAGGTATGTAGACGATATAACTATTGTATTTGATAATCCAGGAAATCTTATTCATGCCAATGTTTATAAAGAACTTTTGGAAATAGAATCAAAAATTATCAATTGGATTTTAAATAAATTAGGATTAAATGTTAACCCTTCTAAAACAGTACGACGCTATTTGAAATCTAAAACCGATAAAGTAAGTTTTCTTAAACTGAATAAAAAGAATACTTCTGGATTTCATTTAGTTGACGAAGAAAAATCGATAGATGAAAAAGTTAAGGTATCTGACTCGAAATTTTTAATAAACGACAAGTTCGATGAGTTTAATATAGCCATCAAGAAATTTATATTTTCTGAGGAGGATGAGTTTAGACTGAAAATAACTAAAGATGATAGAGAAAATTTTAAATTAATATTTAATGAAAAATTTCAAAAATTTTTATTGAAAAAAGATGTTTCAAAACAACTAATTAAAACGTTAGAAAATGTAGAGATCGTTCTAACCGTAGATTATATCAACCTTTTAATAGTATTATTTTTAATAAAAAATAAATCAGGAAAGTATTTGTACAGAAAGCCTATTGATAATTTTTTAAAAAACAATTTCAATCCTTTTGATAAAAGGCATATACATATCGTTCATATTTTAATTGCGCAAAAAGCTTTAGATAATAAAATAATTTATGATCAAATAAATAGAATTAAAGCTGAACTTCTTCAAGATAATTATGGAAAATACTTAGTTACGTTCGTGAAAGAAAATGAAATTGAAATACCTTACACAAAGCTATATGATGAAACTTGTTTCTTTGCAAGATTAAATAATGAATATAGAATTCCAAAAGTACAAAGTCAATCAAATTATTTATACAGTCGTAAGAGTGATAAATATGAATATTTGATTGATTTATTGATTAAGAAAGATATTGTTTGTAATTCAATAGTAGAACAAATCAAATATTACATTAGTTATAGAAGACTCAAAAAATGGGACTTAGCATTTAATCATTTTCATAACTTTTTTCATGAAATGTGTAAAAAATCAATGAAACTTAGTGACAAGTCTACTGTTAAAAATATAATTTCCTACTCTGCATTTAGCTTAAAGGATCAACTTACAATTGGTAAGTTTTATAGTCGAAGAAACTTCAATTCCATCTCTCACCCTAGTCAAAATGATGTTCCTTCTGAGAAGGTAAATAAAAATAGTCTTGTAGAGTACGAAAAACTTATTGTTGAAGTTTCCATCAAACTATTGAAGCATATATAAATATAAATATCATGGCAACAATAAAACTCAACCAAAAACTAAAACGCGTAGAGATTCAAAAATTTGAAGTCGATAATTCTATTGTGTTCAATTACTTTGATAACCTACCGGCAAGTGATCGTGATGAAAAGTTTATACGAGCTTTATACATAGGTGTACTTGCTTTAATGGAAGATCGTATTTCTTCGTTTCTTTCTAAAACTACTAACGAGTTAGGAACAGAACTAGAAAGTCTTAAAATGATTTTTGAGATGAAAAAAGAGCTGTTCTATAAATCCACTATAAAAGGAACACTTGCAGAAGATGAAATAGCTGAGGAGCTGAATGAATACTTTAAGAGTAAACGTATTCCAGATACAGCAATGCTCACAGGTAATAATGCAGGAGAACTAGCCAGAAATAAAACTGGAGATATTATTTGCCGTTTGAATAATGATCCAGATTTGAAAATAGCCATTGAATGTAAGTTTGATAAAAGTGTAAAGCTAGGACCTATTGATGGGAAAGATATTTTCATAAGAAAATCAGATACCGCATGGAGTCAGCTTATAGAATCAAATGCCAATAGAAATTCTAAAGTAAGTATTATTGTTTTTGATATTTCGCTAGTAGATAATTCAATTCTAAAATTCACCGAAAACGTAGGTTTTATTCCAGAGATCGGTTTTGTTGCCGTTATAGATTCTCAAAAAGGAGATTATTCTAATTTAATTATTGCATACATGCTGGCGCGAGATATCGCTATAAATGCAAAAGAATTAGATTTTGATAAAGATATTTTATCAATTCTAGTGACTCGTATTTTAAAAGATATTAATGAAATCAGAACGGTTAAAAATCTTGTAGAAAGAAATATTGACAACAATAAAGAAATCCTCAAGCAGATCGAGAAATCGATTTTGTTGATGGAGTTCAATCAAAAGTATTTAGCTCAGTTTTTAGAATCTGGAACGCTCACTAAAAAAGACTTACTTGATTTCTATATGGGAGAAGATGTAAAAGATCAGTTTAAGTTGATTGAGAAAGATATTCAAGAATTATAAGTCAATCACATGAAAGAAATCCAACAATTACAAGATATCGTAGCTTCTTTAAATAAGCAATACAATGAGGTTACTAATGATAATGAAGATGATCACAAACCTAAATTTACTTTAGATGGCAAATTAGTCGGTGACATAGGTGAAGTTATTGCAGCAAAGGCTTATGGCTTAAGATTGTTTAGAGCTAATAAACATCGCTATGATGGTTGTGTTATTGGAGATGAAGAGAAAAAGGTACAAATTAAAAGTACAATTAAAGGACACATTTATTTTCCACAAAATAAAGATAAGACACCACGTTATTTCCTTGCTATCTTAATCAATGAAGGTGGAACTTTTGAAGAATTGTATAATGGTACAGGCGGTTTTATTTGGGAGAATTATTTATTGAACGGTAATCGAAATTTAAAAGCTAAACATCCTTTTAAGTTGAGCCTTAATAAATTAAGGATGCTAAATCAAGCGAAAACTAACATTGATAAAATCATTAGAATCGATGATTGAGAAACTTGAAGAACTTAATACCTTTTTGAATCAACACGAAATTCCGCTCGAATCGGATAAAGTTGGTTTTTTAGAGATCATAAGAAAAGCGCATAACGAGACAATTAATAGCAATATTTACTCCTACTTTCTTAATTGTAATGATACCACAATTGCAAATGTTTTTTTATCCAGTTTATTAGAATTAATAAAGGAAAAGTGTCACAAAAAATTGAAGTTTTCAGGTCATTATGCCTTAACTGAGTTTAGTACTGACGAAGGAAGAATTGATATTTTAATTAAAGATAATTTCAATCCATCTACGATTATCATTGAAAATAAAATATATCATCACCTACACAATTCTCTTAGAGAATACTGGAATTACATTAAAGTTTCTGAGCAAGAAAAAGTAGGAGTTTTATTAACTCTTAATCCGCATGCTATTCCAAATGAGGTAAAGGATGAGTTTATCAACATTACTCATTGGGAATGGGTAACAAGAATTAAACAAGAACTAGATTTTGATGAGATTACAAAAGAGTCAAACGTCGTTTATTTAAATGATTTTTTTAATTCGATAGAAAAGCTTTCAACTACTTACACTATGAATCAATCTGCAAAATTTTATTTCGAGCATGCCTCTAAAATCAATATGGCTCAACAAACATTACATGAAGGTCATAACTTCATGCTAGAACAATACCAATTGATCTCAAGTAAATTGGGGTTAGAGCAATATGGGAATCAGGTTGAATGGAAAAATTTTTGGGATGAGGAAAACCACATGGATACTTTCTTTACCGTAGCAACTCACAATCTCATTTCAGGGAAAGGATTAAGCTATCAAATTATAGTAGAGGTGATAAGAAAAGACTTAGCAAGAGTTGATGAAATTAAAAAAGAGTTTAGCAATCACTTACAATTTAAAGATAAGAATTCAGGTGAATTAAATAGTAATTACCACCACCTACTAGTAAAAACGTATAGTATAACTGTGGAAGAACTCGGTAGCTTTGCAGATCATGCTCTAAGGAACATAAGAAAGGATTTTGGAGAAATATTCATAGCATTAATTGAGTATCTTTATTCTGATATCCCTATTGAAAGGTGGAAAGAAAATTTGTCGATAAAATAGCTTTCGCGAAAGCGAAACTAAAATAAGTGTATGCAGAAATTTACAGAAGCACAACTAGAAGAAACATTTACAGAATTACTTGTTCAGGAAGGTTATCCTCATACTTATGGAGAACACCTGAATAGGTCCACAGAAGATGTGCTCATAGAAGATGATTTAAAAAATTATCTAACGCGTAAATATGCAGATAATGGAATAACAGAAGCGGAAATTAAAGTCATTATACAAGACTTAAAGAAATTACCAGCGTCTGACCTTTATGAAACTAATAAAAAAATCATGCAGCGATTGCGCGATGGTTTTATACTAGAACGTGAAGACTATAAGCAGAAAGATTTTCATGCTTATTTAATAGATTATTCTGGTCTAGAAGAACAAGTAAATAGTATGAACGTAGATCATGTTGCTGCAGAGCCAGAACCTGATACAGCTTATACCAATAAAGACAAGAACATCTACCGTTTTGTCACACAAATGAAAATAGTAGAAAACCATCCAGAGGGCCGCATACCTGATGGGATTCTTTATGTGAATGGATTACCGCTTGTGGTTTTTGAATTTAAGACAGCGATAAAAGAAGATTGCACCACTCATAATGCCTATAGACAAATCACGACTAGATACGGTCGTGATATTCCTTCTCTTTTTAAATACAATGCTTTTTGTGTGATAAGTGATGGAGTAAATAATAAAGCAGGTTCTTTTTATGCCTCTTATGATTTTTATTATTCCTGGCGTCGTGTATCTGGTCTCGCGACAGATGTGGATGGAATAGATAGCATGTTTACTCTAGTACAAGGAATGTTGCATAAGAATAGAGTACGTGATATTGTGCGCAACTTTATCTACATGCCAGATAGCAGTAAAAAGGACATGAAGATAGTGTGTCGCTATCCACAATACTATGCTGCAAGAGCTTTGTACAATCAGGTTAAGTTAGCACAACGACCAGATGGTAATGGTAAAGGTGGGACTTATTTTGGCGCTACAGGATGTGGTAAGAGTTTTACTATGTTATATCTAGCTAGGTTATTAATGAAGAGTGTCTACTTTAATAATCCTACAATCATTCTTATTACAGATCGCACAGATCTAGATGATCAATTATCAGAGAGCTTTACTAATGCTAAGGCCTTTTTAGGTGATGAAAATATCATAAGCGTCACAAGTCGTAAAGATTTAAGAGAGCGATTGCAGGGTATAGAAAGTGGTGGCGTTTATTTGACTACCATTCACAAATTCACAGAAGATACCAAAGTACTAACTGATAGAAATAATGTGATTTGTATTAGTGATGAAGCACACAGAAGTCAGACCAATCTAGATCAAAAAATTAAAGTCACTGATAAAGGAGTGAAGAAAAGCTATGGATTTGCGCACTACTTGCATAAGTCCTTACCACAAGCGACTTATGTAGGTTTTACAGGAACACCTATCGACGCGACCCTTGATGTTTTTGGAAAAGTAGTAGATATCTATACCATGACAGAATCTGTAAGAGATGAAATCACGGTACGATTAGTTTATGAAGGTAGAGCAGCTCTTGTAAATCTCAAGAATAGTAAACTTAAAGAAATAGAACAATACTATAATGAGGTAGAAGAAGCTGGAGCAAACAGCTATCAAGTAGAGCGCAGTAAGGAGCAAAGTGCTAGCATGAATGCTATTCTAGGCGATCCAGACCGTTTAAAAGCTATTGCTGAAGATTTTGTAAAGCATTATGAAACTAGAGTGAATGAAGGTGCTACGGTAAAAGGTAAAGCGATGTTTGTGAGTAGCAGTCGTGAAATAGCTTACGAACTTTATAAACATTTGATTTTACTACGTCCAGAATGGGCAGAAGTTAAGGTTGCTGAAGAAGGAGTAGAACTTTCTGAACAGGAAATGAAGGTAATCAAACCTATGCAACGTGTGAAGCTGATCATGACCAGAAATAAGGACGACGATAAGAAGCTTTATGATATGCTAGGCACAAAGGACTATCGTAAAGAACTGGACAGGCAATTTAAAAATGGTAAGTCTAATTTTAAAATAGCCATTGTTGTAGATATGTGGTTAACAGGTTTTGACGTGCCATTTTTAGACACAATTTATATTGATAAACCATTACAAGAACACAATCTTATACAGACTATTTCTCGAGTTAACAGGAAATTTTCTGGCAAGAAAAAGGGATTAATCGTCGATTATATAGGTATTAAAAAGCGCATGAATATCGCCTTAAAAAAATATGGAGAAGGCGAAGAGGAGAACATGGAAGAGGTGGAGAAGTCAGTAGGAGTGATGCGTGACATGCTGGACTTGCTAAATCGCATGTTTCATAAGTTTGATAGTACGCCATATTTTACAGGAATCGCAATGCAGCAGTTGCTCAATCTCAAGAAGGCGTCTGAATTTGTGATGCAGGCAGAACAACAAGAAAAGCGCTTTATGGATATGGTAAAACGTTTAAAAGCGTCTTATGATATTTGTTCTGGTAGTGAAAAAATTAAACAGATAGAAAGAGATCAAGTACATTATTATCTAGCCATAAGAAGTATAGTTTTTAAACTCACTAAAGGAGACGCTCCTGACACCGCACAAATGAACGCAAAGGTGCGTGACATGATTAAAGAAGCATTAGAAAGTGATGGAGTTACCGAGATTTTTAAAATAGGAGAAGAAGATGCTGTAGAATATGATCTCTTTGATGAAGATTATATGGCAAAAATTGATAAAATAAAACTGCCTAATACTAAAATCAAATTATTACAACAGCTTCTTAAAAAGGCGATAGGTGAGTTAAAGAAGAATAACAAGGTAGCTGGTGTAGATTTTAGTAAAAAAATGGAAGCGCTGGTAAAACGTTATAACGAGCGTGAAGCAGATAAATGGGAAGCTGAGACTTATAAAGATTTTAGTCAAGAGGTAACAGATTTAATTTGGAAGGTAAAAGAAGAGTTTGATGCTGGAGATAATTTAGGAATCAGTTTTCAAGAAAAAGCATTTTATGACATTCTAAAATCACTATGCATAAAGTATGATTTCAGTTATCCAGAGGATAAACTTATTCAACTAGCTAAAAAAGTAAAAAATCTAGTAGATAAAGAAACGGACTTTCCGGACTGGAAAAACAATACAGCTATACAAGCATCTCTTTTTGCAGGAATTATAATCCTTCTAGATGAGAATGGATATCCGCCGATAGAACGTAATGAGGTTTACAAAGAGATATTAGATCAGGCAGAGAATTTCAAAAGGCATAGATAGGAATAGAATTATGAGTGACTTTTACACAGGAGATAAATTAAATGATCTCATAGAAGATGTTTTTCTGAGAGCAAAAAAGGAAATCATTATTGTATCACCTTATATCAAACTAGATGATCAATATAAAAAAGTACTTGATAAAGCTACAGAAGATCATGATGTTCATTTAAAACTTTTGATAGGTAAAAATGAAGATGATATTTACAGAAGTATTTCTAAAGATGATTTAGAATATTTTAAATCACATAGTAATATATCGATTCTATATGAGCCAAAATTACATGCTAAATGTTATATGAATTATAATGAAGCGGTTATAACTTCTATGAACTTGTATGACTACTCTGCAAATAATAATGTAGAAGCTGGTGTTCATTTGAGAAAGGTCATGATAGGTAATAGCAACTCATTTATTGATTGTTATAATTCATTTGAAAAAATAATAGAAGAAGCACATTGTCTTTTTATTCAGCGTCCACTTTTTAAGAAAAAACTATTTGGTCTAGCTAAAGACTTTCATGGAGCTAAAACTTTATACGACATCACAAAAGATTTTGATAGTTCTTGTCCTAACTATAAGAAGGTGTCTATAACCACTTTTCACGATCCTGTAGTGATTAATACTCAAAGTGATGAGGCAACATTAGAACGAAGAAGAAAAAAACCTGTAGATAAATTATCAACTGCAATCAGTAGAAACATTTCACCTAGTAAAAAAGAAGAGTCACCAGATTTTGGTTATTGTATTAGAACAGGAAAGCAAATACCTTTTAATCCTGCACAACCACTTTCTAAAGAGGCGTACTATGAATGGAACAAATGGGAGAACATGTATTATTCTGAAAACTACTGTCATAAAACAGGAGAGAATAGTTTTGGTAAAACATCCATGAGATATCCTATTCTCAATTCAGATTATGAGAATAAAGATGATTTTCGTCGTGATTCAAGAATTTTGTAGAAGGATTAAAATTCTCTTTTTAACTTGTCAATCACATATAGAAAACACCACTATTCTAATGATAGCGGCGTTAATTTTTGGTTTTCAACTATAGAGTTTGAATTTTTTCAATAAAGTATGTAGTTAAAATTTTAGCATTTTAAAAAGGTATCTTTTTTGTGATGATTTTCTAACTTTTGACTGTTTGTGAAATTTCAGGAATGTTAGTGTTCATCTTGCTTTCGCGAAAGCGAAACTTTTAAACAATTATTTACAGACTAGAGAAGTATGAAATTATCAATCTTCTTCAACAAGCTTGTCATCTTTCCATATGCCGCTGGTGACTACTTTTTCATTTACATCATAAAAGGTACCGCGACCATTGCGCTGGTCGTCTTTCCAGTTGCCTTCATACTTTTCTCCATTAGTCCAGTAATATGTTCCTAAACCGCTGCGTTGATCGTTAACATAACTGCCTTCATAATGTTCACCATCGATCCAATAAAAGATTCCTTGTCCGTGGCGCATGTTATCCATCCAGTCGCCCTCATAACGGCTACCAGAATCTAATATGGCAATTCCCTGTCCGTTTGCTTTTTTGTTTTTTACCTGACCTACGTAATGGAGTCGGTTGCCTTTTTTACTTTTAAAGGTTAGGTATTCTCCAAAGGCTTTCTGACGCAACTGGCCTTTTATACTTTTAAGCTGCAATTGTGCTTTTTCTAATGCATAAGAAAGTGAGTCGTACTGCATGATTTCTGGCGTGGAAAGCCTACTTTTCTCATCGTTTGATGAAGTTGTGCTTTGCACGTTAACAGCCTTCTTGTTTTGATCTTCTTGAAGTTGTAATAATGCTGTAGAAGCAGTTTTTCTAAGTTCTATATCTGTACCAGTAGTGTTCTCCATGCTGCTATACATGTGTAGAGCTTCACGATAATTACCTATAGCCAATAGAGAATCTGCAATTTCTAGTTCTAGCTGGTTGTCAGTTACGGTTGGTATATGTGCGGTGGTTTCTTTTTCATTCAGGGCACTCTGCAAATCATTTGATCGCATCATGTAATAAATGGCGATGGCAATGGATACAAGTACTAATAGGTAAGGAAAAAATCTCTTCATCTTCATAGTTTTTAGTCTCTGAAATGGATTTCAGGCAGTTTGTTTTTTCTTTTACGTAAATCTGGAGAAAAGTAAATGTGCATACGTGCGGTATAATTTTGATTATATATACCTCCATCTTCTAGAGTTTGTCCAAAGGAATACATAAATCCGGCAGCTACAGTGAGCCTAGGGTTTATGATGTAACCTATTGTGGCGTTGAGACGTAGGTCTTCTAGAGGGCTACCTATGACTGTTTTACCACTTTGTAAGATCAATTCTGACTCTGGAGCGATGTACAGTGTTTTTGATTGCAACTTAGGTGTATTGAGGGGTATTTTGAGACGGAACATGTAGCGCCATCTATTTCTAAAGATAAAATCATCATCTTCTCCAAATCCCTTTGTCCACCTGTGTTCAACACGCAGTCTATGATAAGCCATAGAAGTCCATAATGGAACGGCAAATTGATATTGATGCCAGATACGGTATTCTGGGATCATATTAGGACCGCTACCATCTTCACTGGTATTAAAATTAAGCCTTAATACACCACCGAGTGCAAAGTTTGCTTTCTCATTATAGATGTAACCTATGGCATGTCGATTATAAATTTGCCCAAGTTGCCCTACAAATGGAGTGTCCTTAGTCTCTTCAAACCTAAAGTGCGTTTGAGCAACCCAAAAAAGTCTTTTGGATATTCTCATGTTGCCATAAGTGTTTACCCAATATTTAGTTTTAGGCTCTTTAAACTTAGATTCTGTCGGTTCAATTTGTTCTTCTTGCGCTTTCGCGAAAGCGAAACATAGCAACAAGATCACGACCATTATATTTTTTGTGTGCATATATAGAGTACTTTTCATTATGGTTGTTGCTGTAGTAGTCCAAAAAGCTGTAGTAGGCTAGTAGGGTCTTTAGTTCGTTTTATTTTTCTCTCTAGTCGTTGGGTATCTTCTTCTCTTAACAGAGTTAAACGAGCGTCGAGTTCCTTAAAGGTATTATCTATCATAGTGATGTCCTCGCAGGACATGTCTTTCTTTACTATTGAAATTAAATAGGGAGATATTTCTTTAAAATAAGCTTTGGTAATTTTTTTCTTTACGTCTTCATCCATTATGGTAGCCGTAAATGGATTCCATACTTGATCTTGATAGAGCTTTTTAATCTTTTTGTGCTCTTGATCTAGCTGTGATAGCGTATGTGTAAGCTCTATAGCATTTTTATAGCAGGTGATTAATTCTTCAGATCTTCTTATCTTCTGTTCACTTTCTGACATGACAGAATAGGAGGTTAAGGTCTGGTCTATAAATTCATTAACTGATTCTAGTGCTTTTCTGACATTCTTAGAATGGTCCTTTTTTTGTACCGAATCTACCGTATTTTTCACCAGATTTGCTTGTTCAATCAGTCCTTTTTCCTGGTGGATGTATTTGTCTTCTTTGTTAGTTTTTAAAACCTGACCGTCCAGTTTTTGCTGTAGGATTTGCAATGTTTCTAGTAATCGATCACTCAAATCAGTCACCTCGGTAAGGTCATATTTTTCTAATTTAAGATGAGGTAGTTCAGGGTCTCCCATAACCATGGTAGAAGCTAGAGATTGCTCATCGTTAAATAGTCCTTTTATTAAAATAGGTCTTTGAATATGTTTAGTGATGCTTTCATTATGGTAAACCATTAGTTTTTCTATAGGGTTTACATACTGTTCTTGTAAATGACCTACATATTCGTATTGGTTTTTAATAACGGAATCCCTTAATTTTAGTAAGTTGACCTGAGTGTCTGATAATAGGAAGTCTATTATTTCTTTAGACTGTTTATAGTTAGTGTTGATTTTTGAAAATTGTTGTTCTTCCTGCTCAGCGATAGGATATTCTGGGACATTAACAGAAATGTTAGTCAGCAAAATATTAAGGTCTAAATTTTTTAATATATCTTCTATATGGTGGTAGTGTCGTGCATTAGTTTTTAATAGCTTACTAAGACCAGCGTCTAGTTGGAGTCCACTGTTTTTGTCCATTAAGCTCAACTTTAATACTTCTATATAATGTTGGTCTAGATAAATACTTTTCTCGGCAACTTTGATATTTGCAGGTATGGATAGTTTATTTTCTACACTATCGCGATACTGTGTAATTTCTTGCAGTGTGCCTTTGTCAAATTTCCAATTTTCTAATTCGTCTATACCATCTTTGGTAAATAAAGACCAGGAGTCATGTGCATCACCATTTCTTAATAACCTACCGATCATGTAACTATCTGTATTCTCTATACGGAAAGATTGTTGTGGAATACCGTCCTTAAAAGAAACTTTACTTTTAAAAAGAGAAGTGGTTTTTGCAGAGTTTTTAAGACTGTCCATTTCTATAAACCAATCTCCTGTAGGTATTCCGTTTTTAAAAGAACCTGTAATGTGTCGTTGCACACCGTTAACCTGAACCACATATTGATAATCTACGAACTTTTTTTCTGCTTGAAGAGAATAGTTACCAAACTTAAATTCCCACTTTCCATCTGGCAAACCTTCTTTAAAGGACCCACTAATCATAAAGGGATTGGTGTCCAACTCTGTTCCCTGTTTGCTATTAAACAAAAATGGACCTGTTTTAATGGAATCACCATTTTTCAGGAAGTAATTATAATAGGCATTCCCTTTATAAGATGCAATTTTTAAATTACCGTCATACCTTTTTATTTCCTGACCAAAACAAGTAGAAACACCTATTAAGGATAACAGTAAGAATGACAGGGTAAAGTTTAGGAGTTTGGCTTTCATATAGGCTGTTTTAATTTATATTAAAGCGTAAAACTTTGATAATAAATTACTTGGTTGTTTTTTGAGAAAGGCAAATATATATATTGATACAACACCGTTTGTGTTTAAAACTAGCTTAATGACCATTTTTAATGAATCTTTAACAGCTGTTACAAAAGTTATCATAAAATGGGGTTTTAAATAAATAAGTTGCGTATTTATCTAAATATCTCTAGATGCATGCACGTTTTTAGCTTGAATTCAATGGGTTAGTGTTTATAGAAATAGGGTATAATGTACTGAAAGTAAAATAGTAGTGTAGAGAATTTTTAAGACGAATAATTTACTGGTTCGTCCTGAATATTATTGTAAGAGAAGATAGAAGTTCAATATCTCTATACATATGCACCAAGTGTAGCAAAGGTGCTCAAAAAAGAATATTTTGTTTATACAAAAACTTAATAGTGTTACTTTAAAACATCTTACCGTACAATAATCGTACATTGTAAAGCGTAAAAAAAACCTTAACTAGATAATAATTAACTAATTAAGGTTTATTAAAGTGGAGTCGGAGAGAATGTTGGAGTACATATTTGGATAACTAAATTTTAGTTGTATGTTGTTATAATACAGTTGTTTACAGCTGAATTATAAGTCTTGTTATATCATTTTTTTATAACATGATATAAACTTTTTTATAACGATTTTGACAACGCTACCGTTCGTCGAGATAACTAAAATTTATTTTATGAAATGTACATTTAATTTGAGAAATCGAAATGCCAAAAATGAAACGCTCATTTTGTTCATCTCTTATTTCAATGAAGAGAAAAAGAAATTAGTTTATTCTACCAAAGAATCGATACTTCCTTCCCATTGGGATTTCAAAAATAAGCAACCCAATAAAACAGGTAAAAACGTATCCATTGATCAAGCACAAATTTCTAAAACCCTAAGAAAGTTTCAGGACGTGTTTGAACGTGTACAGGCGCAATCTAATTTAGGTGATGTCCACTTTGATAGCAATGTCTTAAAAGAGCATTTAAATAGGGAATTTGAGCGTGTAAAACGTGTAAGTTCCTTCTTTGAAGTCTATGACCAGTTTACTGAAGAAAAAATCAAACTTAAGGAGTGGAAGAATTCAACTATCAAGCGATATCAAAATATTAGGAATCTTTTGATGGAATTTCAGGAGGTTAAAAGTTATAAATTGACTTTCAGTAAAATAAACAAGAAGTTCTATATTGAGTTTACTGACTTTTGCTTTGAGCACAAGAATCATTATACTAATACATTTAGCCGCAATATAGGGCTAGTAAAAACCTTTTTGTTTTGGGCTGTTAAAAATGGTTTTGCTTTTAATACAGCATTTGAAGATTTTAAGAAGCCTACTCGAGTCCTAACAAGAGAAGAGGCACTTAGTTTAGAAGATGTAAAACTATTGAATGAATTTCATTGTTCTAGTAGAGTCCTAAATCAAAGAAAGGATGTGTTCATATTTCAAACACTAACAGGTATGCGTTATGGTGAATTGAAGCTAGTTAATAAAAGGAATGTTGTTAATGATCAATACATCATTCTAAAAGAAGAAAAAGACTCCTCTAAACCATCTAGAGAAATTCCATTAATTAAAATAGCTCTGGATATTCTTTTAAAATATAATTATAACCTTCCCTTAATATCAAATCAAAAACAAAACGATTCAATAAAAGTGATATTAAAAGAAGCTGGTTTTGATCACGAGGTAGAGTATACCAGGACTAAAGGAGTAGAGCAGGAGCGATTTATAAAATACTTTTATGAGCGTGTTTCAACTCATACTGCTAGAAGAAGTTTTATAACTATAATGAGAAATAAAGGTATTGCTGACAAGACCATTATGAGCATAAGCGGCCACAAAGACATTAAAACCTTTAATATGTACCATCAAGTTAATGATACGGCAAGAATAAATGCTGTGAATAGGGTTTTTGGTGATATGTGAACTTTATACCTAGTTTACCTATTAATTCTTATTATATGATATAATCTATAATACATTTTTGAAATTTTAGGTTCAATTCTCTTTTTTCCTAGTATCTTTATAATCCCCTAAAACACACCTGTCCTTATATATTTGGATAAGTGCGTTTTAGGGTTTTTAATTTAAATTCCGTTTTCGCGAAAGCGAGACGAAAGCATGTCTATGAATAAACAACAACTTGCCGCAAAAATTTGGGAATCTGCCAACCAAATGCGATCTAAAATCGAGGCAAATGAATATAAAGATTACATACTGGGTTTTATATTTTATAAATACCTATCTGAAAAACAATTACAGTTTGCCCGTAAAAATGATTTTACAGAGGAAAATATAAAAGCACTAAGTGAGGACGATACAGAGACCGTTGATTTTATTAAAAAGAGCATCGGCTATTTTCTGTCTTATAATAATCTATTTCATACTTGGATAGAAGAAGGTGCAGATTTTAGTGAGGACAACGTAATTACGGCACTATCTGCCTTTAATCGATCAATCAGTTCCAAACATAAAAAATTATTTGACGGTATATTTAATACGCTGGAAACTGGTTTAAGTAAGCTGGGCGAGACCGCTGCAAAACGTACCAAAGCCATACGAGACTTGCTATATCTTATCAAGGATATCCCTATGAATGGTAAGCAAGATTATGATGTGCTAGGTTTTATCTATGAGTATTTGATTGAAAAATTTGCAGCTAATGCAGGTAAAAAAGCAGGAGAATTTTACACACCTCACGAGGTTTCTGTTTTAATGTCTGAGATTGTTTCAGACCATCTTAAAGATCGTAAAGAAATACAGATTTATGATTCTTGTAGTGGTTCTGGATCTTTGCTTATCAATATAGGTAGCAGTGTCGCAAAATATATGGATGATAAGGACAACATAAAATACTTTGCCCAAGAACTTAAAAAGAACACGTATAACCTTACCAGAATGAACCTGGTAATGCGTGGCTTAAAGCCTGATAATATTGAGACACGCAATGGTGATACTTTAGAAGACGACTGGCCATATTTTGATGAAAACGATCCCGTACATAGTTACAACACACTTTATGTAGATGCTGTAGTTTCTAATCCGCCATATTCTCAAAAATGGACATCAGCAAATAAAGAGTCAGATCCTCGTTACTCGCGTTTTGGGCTGGCACCTAAAACCAAAGCAGATTTTGCATTTTTATTACACGATTTATACCATTTAAAGCCAGATGGTATTATGAATATCGTACTACCTCACGGTGTATTATTTCGTGGTGGTGAAGAAGGTAACATACGTAAACACCTTATTGAAGAAAACCACATTGATGCCATTATCGGGCTGCCAGCTGGGGTGTTTTTTGGCACTGGTATTCCTACTATTATTATTGTATTGAAGCAGAAACGAACCAACACCGATGTACTTATAGTAGATGCCTCAAAAGGATTTATAAAAGAAGGTAAAAACAATAAACTACGTGCCAGTGATATAAGGCGTATTGCAGATGTGGTACGTGACCGTAAGGACACCCCTAAATTTTCTAAAAAAGTAACGCGCGACACCATACGATTAAACGACTATAACCTAAACATACCACGTTATGTAGATTCATCGCCAGCAGCAGAAAGTTGGGATATCTACGCGGCAATGTTTGGCGGTATTCCTGTAAAAGAAATTGATGCTTTGCAAGCGTATTGGGAGGCATTACCAGATTTACGCGCCTCACTTTTTGAGAAAACAACAGCTATAAATGCGCAATTAAAAGTAAACGACATTAAAGAAGGTCTCTATGCACATTCTAGTGTTTCCGCTTTCGCGAAAGCGTACAAAGAAGCATTTCACAGTTTTGAGTCTTACTTAAATGACAGATTGTTAAGCGATCCCACACAAATAGGTATATCTAAAGAGCAAATCATTTTAAGCAGCGACATCTTTACCAGATTGGACACTATTGCTTTAATAGATAAATATGAAGCTTACCAATTGCTAGATGATAAATGGCAAACCATAAAAGTAGATCTCGAGATCATACAAACCGAAGGCATCGAAGCCACGCGCATAGTAGACCCTAATATGGTGATGAAGAAAAAGAACGGTAAGGACACTGAGGTACAAGACGGCTGGAAAGGGCGCATTATGCCTTTTGAGTTAGTACAACAACTCTATTTAAGTGAAGACTTAGCAGCATTGCAAGACAAAGAAAACAAACTGGTGCAAATTGCTGCAAGTATAGAAAGCATATTTGAAGACCTGGATGAAGACGACAAAGAAGAAGAAACCGTAAACGAGGCAAAAACAGGCTTTACAAATGCAGCTGTTATAAGAGAGGCAAAACAATTGCGTGCTGCACTTAAAAAAGACAGCAAGCTGGCATTAGAGCCTTATGAAAAAACGATTATTAAAGTAGATGGTTTACTTACCGAAGAAAAGAAATTAAAGAAAGAAGTAAAAACTGATGCTTTAGCACTGCACCTAAAAACCAAGGACACTATTGAAGCGGTAACAGATTCTCAAATTACCGAGCTACTCCAACACAAGTGGATTAATCCAGTTGTAAAATCACTACAGAGTTTACCAGATAATACAATAGATACGCTTTCGCGAAAGCTACAACACCTTGCCGATAAGTATGCCACTACATACTCTGAGGTCGCCAAAGACATTAAACAAGCGGAAAACGCACTTGCCGATTTACTGGACGATCTAACAGGGAACGAGCACGATATGAAGGCAATGAATGAGTTTAAGAATTTACTTAAAACTGAAGGTTAATGAAAAAACATCGTGAAAATGTGGAGATGCGTTTTAGTACTTCAACTAAACCTTTAAAAGAAGAACAGTTATTACAATTAGCTGATTTTTCAAAAGGTAAGGACTATAGTAAAAAAGATATTAAACTTGAAGGCCACCCCATTATTCTATATGGCCGACTTTATACAAAGTATCAGGTAAATATTGCAGACGTTGACACTTTAACTGAACCTAAAGATGGATCTATCTATAGTCAAGGTGGCGAAGTAATTATTCCATCATCAGGAGAATCGGCTGAGGATATTATTCGCGCATCCGTAATTGAAAATGATAACATCATTATCGGTGGTGATTTAAATATAATTAAACCGAAAGAACTAATTGACTCAACATTTTTAGCATTATCAATTTCTAATGGTAAAATGTACGAGGAGCTTGTTAGAAAAGCACAAGGAAAATCAGTTGTACATATACGGAATAGTGATCTTGAAGAAACATATCTTATATATCCACCATTAGAGGAACAAATTCTAATAGGTGATTTTTTTAAAAATTTAGATAGTCTTTTAGCAAACCACAACACCCAACTCAAAAAACTAACCAACCTTAAAAAAGCAATGCTCATTAAAATGTTTCCGCAGGATGGTGCAAGTGTGCCAGAGATACGTTTTAATGGCTTTGATGGGGAATGGGAGAAATGTATTTTATCAGATGTAACAGAATATCATAATGGTAAAGGTTATGAAAGTGAACAATCTATGTCTGGTAAATATGAATTAATCAATCTTAATTCTATTTCTATTGATGGAGGATTAAAACCTTCTGGAAAATTCATTAACAATGCTGAATTAACTTTAAACAAAGATGATTTGGTTATGATTTTAAGCGATGTTGGACACGGTGATTTACTTGGTAGAGTAGCTATAATACCAGAGAATAACAAATATGTACTCAATCAACGCGTCGCATTATTACGACCTGAACTGGAAGTGTTGCCTCTGTTCTTATATTACACAATTAATGTTAATCAGATTTATTTCAAAATGCAAGGTGCAGGAATGTCTCAATTAAATATTTCTAAAAGTAGTGTAGAGGATTTTGAATTTTTGTACCCTACGAATAGGGAAGAACAAATTAAGGTTTCAAACTACTTCAAAAATTTTGACAACTTAATTAATAACCACAAAGAACAACTTAAAAAACTCAACCAAATCAAAAAAGCCTGCTTGAGTAAGCTTTTTGTGTCTCAAGAGTAATACCCACCAGTATATGACAACAATATTTCATAAAGAAAGTGATTTTGAAGCCGCTTTAATTGAGGCGCTATCTCATAAAGGTTGGGAAAGTGAGGTTATAAAAAACCCAACAGAAAAAGACTTACTGGATAATTGGGCAAGCATTCTTTTTGAGAACAACCGCGATATCGATAGGTTGAATGACCACTCATTAACCAGTGGCGAGATGCAACAAATACTGGAGCAAATTAATGAGCTGCGCACACCATTGCGATTAAACGGTTTTATAAATGGGAAAACGGTAACCATCACGCGCGATAATCAAAAGGATACTTTGCACTTTGGTAAAGAAGTAAGTTTAAAAATTTATGACCGTCACGAGATAGCAGCAGGACAAAGCAGGTATCAAATCGTACAACAACCCAGATTTGACAAAAAGAAAGCCATTTTAGGCGACCATCGCGGCGATGTAATGTTGCTTATAAACGGTATGCCATTGATACATATAGAGCTTAAACGCAGTAATGTGCCAGTAAGTCAAGCCTATAATCAAATAGAAAAATATGCTAAGGCTGGTAAGTTTTCTGGACTGTTTGCACTAGTGCAAGTATTTGTAGCGATGGAGCCTGAGCAAACCAAATACTTTGCAAATCCTGGTCCAGACGGCAAATTCAATAAAGACTTTTATTTCACTTGGGCAGACTTTAATAACGAGCCTATAAATAATTGGAGTGATATCGCAACCTCTTTACTATCTATACCAATGGCGCATCAGCTTATCGGTTTTTATACCGTACCAGATAGTAGTGATGGCGTACTTAAAGTAATGCGAAGTTATCAGTATTATGCTGCAAATGCCATTAGCGATAAAGTAGCTAAAACCGATTGGAAAAGTAAACAGGCACTTGGTGGTTATGTGTGGCACACCACAGGCTCTGGTAAAACAATGACCAGTTTTAAGAGCGCGCAACTTATAGCCAGCTCTAAAGATGCAGATAAAGTTATTTTCTTAATGGATCGTATTGAGTTAGGTACGCAATCCTTAAAAGAATACCGTGCTTTTTCTGATGATGATGAAGACGTACAAGCGACTGAAAATACAGGTGTATTGATTACCAAACTAAAAAGTGGTGATCCTGCAAATACACTTATCGTGACCTCTATCCAAAAGATGAGCCTCATCAACGAAGAAGAAGGCGCAAATGGAGCAGATATTAAAATAATGAACAGCAAGCGTATTGTTTTTATTATAGATGAAGCGCATCGTAGCACCTTTGGCGATATGTTGATTGTGATTAAGGAAACATTTCCTTGGGCAATTTTCTTTGGTTTTACAGGCACACCTATTGAAAAAGAGAACCAAAAGAAAATGAATACCACGAGTACCGTTTTTGGTAACGAGTTGCACCGCTACACGATTAGAGATGGTATCAGTGATAAAAACGTTTTAGGCTTTGATCCCTATAAAGTCTTAACCTATAAAGACAAAGATTTACGCACTGCTGTAGCGTTAGAAAAAGCAAAAGCACAAACCGTAGAAGAAGCACTTGCAGATACTAAAAAGAAGAAAATCTTCCTAAAGTATATGAATGATGTGGAGATGGCAGGCGCATATACAACTGCTGGAACTTATGAAACTGGTATTGAAGATCACATTCCAGAGTCACAATACGATAGATCACAGCACTATAATTTAGTGATAGAAGATATTTTGGACAACTGGTTGGTTTTGAGCCAGAATAGTAAATTTCACGCCATATTTGCCACCAGTAGTATCCCAATGGCAATAACCTATTATCGTGCGTTAAAAGCGGCTGCGCCACATTTAAAAATAACAGCATTGTTTGATCCTTCTATAGATAATAATGGTGGATCTGAATATAAAGAAGAAGCGCTTGTTGAAATTATCGAAGACTACAACGAGCGTTATGGTCAGGACTTTAAATTGCCCACCTTTGGTAAAATGAAAAAGGACATTGCTTCGAGAATGTCTCATAAACAACCTTATCAACGTATAGAAACAGCGCCCGAAAAACAGTTGGACATAATGATTGTGGTAGATCAAATGCTAACAGGTTTTGATAGTAAATGGGTAAACACGCTATATATGGATAAGCGTATGCAGTATGAAAATATCATACAAGCCTTCTCACGCACAAACCGTCTTTTTGGACCAGATAAGCCACACGGTACCATCCGATATTACCGCAGACCACACACTATGCATCGTAATATAAATTCGGCAATTAAATTGTATTCTGGAGATAAGGCAATCGGGCTATTTGTGCAGCACTTAGATTTTAATCTTAGTGTAATGAATGCTACCTATTCTGAAATAGAAGAGCTGTTTGATAGCGCAGGTGTTTCCAACTTTGAAAAGCTACCAGAAGATTTATCGGAACGTGGTCGTTTTGCAAAGCTGTTCAATGAGTTTAATACATTTATGGAAGCTGCAAGAGTACAAGGCTTTACTTGGAATACATTAGAATATATTTTTGGCAAAGGCAAAGACAGGAAAGTGATTCAACTTGCACTGGACGAAGACACCTACTTGATTCTTGTACTAAGATATAAGGAACTTTTAGGCATAGGTGGCGGTGGCGATTTTAGTTCACCTTATGAAATCAATGGACATCTAACAGAAATAGACACCGGTAAGATCGATGCAGATTATATGAACTCACGTTTTGAGAAGTACCTCAAAAAACTGCAAAGTAAAGACGTAAGTAAAGAAGAGCTTCAGCAAACTTTGAACGAGTTGCACAAGTCCTTTGCAAGCTTAACACAAGAGCAACAGAAGTACGCTAACTTGTTTTTGCACGATGTACAACGCGGTAATGCACAATTAGAAGCTGGCAAAACACTTAAAGATTACATAACTATCTACCAGTATAACGCAAAGAACGATCAGATTAAAAAAGTGGCTACCGTTTTAGGGTTAGACGAAACACGCTTACGCGAAATGATGGACTCTGGTCGTACAGAGAAGAATATAGATGAGTACGGACGTTTTTCAGACTTAAAAGACACCGTAGATAAAGACAAAGCAAAAGTTTACTTTGAAAAGACTGAAGGTACAGCGATACCAGCGTTTAAGGTAAATGTTAAAGTAGATAAACTGCTACAAAAATTTATTCTGGAAGGTGGGTTTGAGATTTAGAAGATATTAAATAAATAGAAGTTTATGAAATTAGATCATTTATACTCCTTAAGAAGAGAATTTACGGTTATAGGGCTTACAGGTAGAACAGGCTCAGGTTGCACTACAATTGCTAATTTGCTTTGTTCAGATTATAAAACACTAGAGGAGAAAGGTCTCAGAAAATTGGAAGATTTAGATTCAACCGATCTTTTTTATAGAAAATATTCTATTCTTAAAAAATACGTGAGTCACGGTGATAATTGGATTAGGTTTAGTAAGATTAAGTATAAAAATGTGATCATTTTATTTCTCTTTCATAAGCACGGCAATGATCTTAAATACCTTAAAAAATTACTTTCAAGTCTTTATAAAGAACACAAAAATGATGATAATAGCAAAGCTTTTCAAAACATCTTTCCTAAAATAACATCTATACATAAAGAATTTAAGAATACCATTAATAGATTGCAGAAACTAGATTCTTTGACAACCATTAGAGAGGAAGAAGAGTTAAAAGAACTTAGCACTATTTTTTTTGGCAAAAAATTCCGCAGTCTATGCTCGAAAATATTTGACGCACTTGGATCTGAAGGTCACTATCGAGGTACAAATATGTTACACCACATCGCTTGTAATATTCGACAATGTGGTGACCCAATTAAGACTGATAATGTAAGTGTCGAGTATATTTACACAATAGCATCCGTAATTAATAGAATTATTAAGGCTAAAAAACATACAGATGGAGAAAATTCTACAAAAATTGTAATTGACTCCTTGAGAAACTCTTTAGAAATTATGTTTTTTAAAGAGCGCTATTCTGCATTTTATATGTTGGCAACGAAAGATGTTTTAGAAAATTCTAAAACTCGTATAATAGATAGATTATCACATACAATTGAAGATCCTCAAGAGCAATCTGAAGTGGCTACCAAAATTTTAGAATTAGATGCAATAGAATATAAAACAGGGGATTTTGCAAAAGGAAAATTTTATGCTCCAGATGTAGAAAATTGTATTCAAAAAAGTGATTTTCATATTCTTAATCTTAAATTATCATTACTAGAGGACTTTTTAGAAAAGTATAAACCACCATTTGGTAAGCATAACTTTTTAACTAGGGAGGAACAGCTACTCAAATTGATTGCACTTATAAATCAACCTGGGATTATAACTCCCAGTGCAGTTGAAAGATGTATGCAAGTTGCAAACACCGCTAAGTTAAATTCTGGATGTATTTCAAGAAATGTTGGTGCTGCTATAACTGATGAAGCTTTTCACGTCAAATCTATTGGTTGGAACGACGTTGCAAAAGGTCATACTCCTTGTAATCTTAGAAACGTAGAAGATCTAATTAATAACGAAGATGAAGAATTATTGATAAAATCAAGGCATTATAGCCCTTTTGAAAAGGGCAATGTTTCTAGTAACTCAGCTTATAAGTATAAGGGTGATTCTCCGGGAGACTTTAAGGAAGCTATCAAAGATTACTTCGCCGATGCTCTAAATAAAAATAAACAAGACTTGAACGGTAAAAATTGTTCATTTTGTTTCAAAACAGTACATAATCATTACGAAGGAGAAGCTAATCAAGTACATACTCGTTCATTACACGCAGAAGAAAATGCTATGCTTCAAATAACTAAGTTAGGAGGTCAAGGAGTCGCTAAAGGCATACTTTTTACTACTGCAAGTCCTTGTGAGTTGTGCTCAAAAAAAGCCTATCAATTAGGTATAAGGAAGATTTTCTATATTGACCCTTATCCAGGTATATCAAATGATCAAATACTTACTGGTGGAAGAGAAGATACAGTACCTGTAATGATGCCTTTTTCTGGTGGTATTGGTAATGCTTATCATAAGTTATATGATTCATTTATGTCATATAAAGATGAAGTTTCGATGACTTTAGAGAACAAATCCAAAAACAAAGTAGGTATTCAGTTCAAATATCTTTTGAATTCGCTAAAAAATCAAAGTGACGAAATAAAGGAGATACTAGAATCGAATGAGAATTTTACTGATGAAGAAGTTATTGAACTTTTGTCTAGATCATTAAAAAATAAAAACATTTAAAATAGCAAGATTAGAATGGGAAGAAAGGCCACAAGTATAGACCGTCAGATTGAGCTTCTTCAAGAACGCGGTATGGTGTTAGATTATGAAGTATCCAAAATCAAAGAGTTTCTTTTAGATATAGGATATTACCGTCTTGGCTTCTATTGGCAACCATTTGAAATTGACGCAAAGCATACTTTGAAACCTGATACAAAATTTTCAGATATCATCGCTCTTTATTATTTAGATGTCGACTTGCGTAACATACTTTCTAGATATATGAATCGTATTGAAATCAATTTTAGAACAAAACTGGTGTATTATGTATCCAATAAATACAAGACATCTCCAACTTGGTTTGTAGATGCTTCCGCAATGTCTAATACCTATATTCAGAATTTTGGCAAGTATTATGATGATGAATTTATTAGAAATAATAAACCTATAAAAAATCATCATAAAAATTATATCAATGATAGATATGCGCCAGCGTGGAAAACTATTGAGTTTTTTACTTTTGGTGGAATACTTAAAACATTTACATCTCTAAAGGACGAAGAGATAAAAAAGAGAATTGCCGGTTGCTACGATATTAGAGATGTAAAAAAATTCATCAACTTTATGACCACTATTAAACAAGTTAGAAATGTCTGTGCACACAGTGCCGTAATTTTTGATTTTCATACACCAAAAGGTATAAATCGTATTCCAGCATTTGAATTCAATAATGATAATAGACACTCTCTTGACTCGTCTATAAAAGTTATTCTCTATATCTTATCACAAATATCTACAACACGCCACGATGAAATGCAGGAAGACATTCAAAGATTATTCAACAAACACGCTGAAAATCAAGTGTTGAAACATATTATTGAGTCAAAAATGGGATATAATTTTTAGTTTGGAATATATTTTGCTATCTTTAAAATGCTGTATATATTTGCAGCCCAGTGCCCGACTATACATTGTGCTATAGTTCTGCACTATAAAATAATAAAGAATAAGCCCGCACTTGCTGCGGGCTTTTTAATTCCCACTACCCAATCCGTCTTTTAAACTCCGTAATAAAAGCCTGCTTCATCCCACTACTTTTATAAAAATTTAAAAAGCCTTCCAGATTAATTTTAGTCTTGATGTGTTCCGCTTTTTCTTTAGTCATAGCAATGAAGTAGCTGTGTAAAGAATCCTTGAGTGTTTTCCCGTTAGGCATCTTGCGATAGGTTTTACCAAATTCATCTTTCATTCCAGTTTCTTGCTTCATTTCAAGCTCGTAGGCACGTTCAAAGTTGAGCATGGTGCGAAGTGTCATAATATCTTCCGTGTCGTCGTCTCCAGCTTCTTTACCTTCATATTTCAAAATAGATTTACGAATGGTTAAACAGATATCTACTACTGCAGGATAAACGAGCTGTCGCTCTAAGGTTTCATTAAACCCATAAGGAGGAAATAGAGGAAAGAATTCACCTAAATCAAGTCCATTTAAAAGTAGAAACTTTGGTTCAAAGGGAAAGAATTAAAACTTTATTAAATGCTCGTGATAATAAATACTTTGGATCATTTTTTAAAGATAATGGTCTGAGTGGACGGCGAAATTTTACCTTATTAGAAACCTATAAGATTTTGGAATTTTGGCAAGGAGAAGGTAATTGGGGTAGATTAAAAGCAATAAAAAAGAAGAAAATAGCAGGAATACTTCACAATAAGAATTATGAAAGGACTGCTGATGAGTTTAAAGCAGCCCTAGGTTCTGATAGTTATAAAACAAACCTAATAAGTCCTAAAAATATAAAAAAGGTTATCGCTCATATCGATTTGACAGAAGAAAATCAAGTAGAGGACTTAATAGGGTACAAAGAAACTAAAACTCAATTCCTATGGGCGTTTGGTATCCTCGTACTTGTTTTTCATCTGGAGCAGTTAGAGTTAAAACAGCATTAAATAATGCTATTAATCAAGGCCTTAAAACCCTTCATCCTCAAATTCGTCAATTTGTTCAATCGAAATATTCATGCCAGCCAATAGATCTTTAAGCGATAAAACAAAATCCAGCTGCATTGATAAACAGACGTATTGTTCCATTAAATCTATATCCTCATTTGATTCACAAAAACTTTTATAAACTTCATATTCCTGGTTTTCTAATTCTTCTATATCAGTAATCTCCCCAAACTCGCAATAGATAATATTAGTTATGTAGTCATCAAAGGAAGCTTCACTTGTTAATCCTTCAAAAGAGTAATTAATATTTATACTACAAGATGCTCGTTTCTCCAGTTCTTCAATGTATGTTAATGCATTTTTCATATGTTCATTTATATATTAAGACAATTCGTTTATAGATTTAGATCTTGTAATAATCGTCATAATTTCTTATTTCTATATCTGCTCTTTGCTCGCCTTCTTTTTCTAAGGCTTTAAATATAGCGAGATTTACAAAGTCGTAAAATTTGATGTTTTTTTGATCACAGAATTTTTGGATATCTTTTTGAAGTATAGGTGATATTCCTTTAATAGTTTCATTTATAGGGTAATAAACTTTAGGAAGTTTGTGACTATACTGACCACAAAGATCTACTCCTGTATAAAAATTATATTCATAACCATATGTTTTTTGATTATAAAGGTAGTCATCCAACATCGAGGAACAACTTTTTAAAAGTCTAAATTCGTGCATTCCACTGAAATTTATTTCCGGATCCCATATGGCTTTCCATTTCTTGGAGATGTCTAATAAATTTTTTTCAAGTAATAATATTGTTGAATTATTGGTATGTGTTATTATATTAATACGTTCATGATGAACTCTAAATCCAGTAGAGTTCTCTATACTGCTTATTCTTTGCTTTAAATTTCTGGTAACACCTATCTTCATAATATGCTTTTGTTTACTGTGAAAACTGGCGAGTTTTAAAACCAAATCAGAAGCTAAACGCTTTCAATATTTTAAATCAATTTACTGATAAATTGATAGGCTAAATTTAATAAATGTTATTAGATCAACCCTAATGCTTGAAGTATTTCTTTGTTGTTTTATTAGTTATTTATAATTAATTCTATTGTTTCTAAAAAGGAAGGTTCTTTTTTATTGGATGACCATGAGTGATATTCTTTAAGAGCATTTGGTGAACTTTCTAAGAATAAAGAAAAATCTTTGTTAGCAATTTGTACTCCTTCTTTTCTTCCGCTTTCAAATGCATCTCTACTTCTCTCTATAGAGAAGAACATTAAGGTGGCTAGACCTAGACCTACGACATAAGGATAGAATCTCAAATACCATACTTTATCCACTATTGTTTGATTTATATTTTTGAGATCATTTAAAGTACTATAAGTCGATCCAGAAAGTTGAAGAATAGTTTCTGCTTTGTCATTTTTAATTTGATGGCCTAATACTTTTTTGATCCATAAGAAGTCTTCAAACGCTTTTGTTCGTGAGAGTTTAATTTCTTTGTCTAGCCTTAACTGGTTTTTTTGTAAGTTCTCTTTTGCTGAGTCTAGTTGATTTGCAATACTACTCTTGAAGGTAGATAATTCACTTTTAGTAGTTAGTTTTTCAATACTCAGACTATTTACCTGTTCTGAAATCTTTAATAGATTTTCTAATAGAATCTCTTGATTCTGTTCTGCTTTTGTTTTTGCCATAATTTTTAATTTTAATTATATTGATCTTCCCCTACGTTTTTTCTTCTTTCTCTTCTTTTTAATGATTTCATCATCACCTGGTCCAAAATCCTGAACTTGGTCACTTGGAACGATAGGAGAACTGTAAGAACTTGTATAGCTATCTAACTGTTCTAAAATGTCATTTTGATTTCCTTTAGCACCATAACTACCATTATAAGATCTAAAATTCTGTTTTTTCAATTCGTTGTTATTCATAGAAGGAAATAAGACTTTGTTCAAATTGACTAAACTCATAGATCGATGAATTTGACTTGCTTTGAATGAGATACCATTCTTCTCATATCTGAAGCCATTGAGATGACCATTTTTACTTGTAACCGCTAGTACCTTTATGTCCGCTTTCGCGAAAGCGGAAACATATTCAGAATAACTACTAGGTTTAATTTTATCTAATACAAAACAATGATGCTTGTAAATTGATGCTCTAATATCTCTGTGGTCACTCTTCAGCTTTTCTTCACGATCTTTCTTGATTTGTTTCGGACGCTCAATACCATATTTAATATTTAATCGATCAGCTGCTATACCACACTCTGATCCAATGAAGGAATCCTTATATGCTTCACCTTTAAAATTTATCCTGTTTATATATAAATGAACATGATCATGATTTTTATCAAAATGCCTAAATCCTATATGTTGATGCTCTTCAAGATTCATTTCCTCTATAAAATCTTTGATGTATTGTTTCCATTCTTTTTTGGTAAAATGATTGTTCGCTTTGTTAGATCTGGAAAGCACAACACTAATGGTGTTTTTATCACAATTACTATTTGTGGACTGTACTAATTTGAACATTTCTGCAGCCTCTTTTGGGGAATTAGCTATCATATGCTTTTGAGAAATAACGGTTGCATTTTTCTCTTTTTCATTCCATCCATATCCCATACTTTCTGAAGTGTGGGATATACATTTTGCAAGTGCCATCATCTGAAATTTTGAATTATTATTTCTCTCAATTCTTTTATTAAAACACTGACTTCTTCAGAAATTTTTGGATCTCTTTTTTTGAATAGATTACTAATACTTTGCCATCTGTTCGACTCGATTAATAGTTTTTTCATTAAGTCTAAATCTTTATTTGATAGCTTTGGATCGAGATGCTGTCCATCTAATTTTTTTCTTACAAACTCAGCAAGACTTATTCTATTTTTCTTAGCAATTTTCATATACCGAGCATGTTCTAATGCTGTCACTCTTAACTGAATTCTCTTTGAACGTTTCATGATTTTTTTGTTTTTAAATGCCGACCATCGGGAGCATTTCGAGTTCGTTTAGATGGTCACTTTTGTGAGCCTCTAAACACTACTCGAATTACCTCTCAATTCAATTTTTTTCGGTTCACTAAGAAATCATTTAAGTCTTTAAAACCTTCAAAGTATTTTCTATAATCTTTAAAATCACAAATCATATTTTTTCTTAATAGAAGAGTCGTTTTTTCTCCCGCTTCATCGTTATCTAAAAAAGTTTTTACTCTCTCGTATTTCTTAATATCCTCAAAACATTTTCGAACTAGAGAAGTGCTATTTAGAATCATATAATCTTCAACAGGTTTTTCTTTTTTTAAAGTGAGGTAAGAAAGAAAGTCCGACCAAGATTCAAAAAGGGAAAGTGTTTTTGATTCTTGAGAAATAGTTGTAATAAACTTTCTCCCTAAGCATCCTTTGAAATATCTATTTCTTATTTCATAGCCATTTAAATCATTTTTAAATCCTATTCCATAATAGGTTTTGTCAGATGAGAATTGATAATGTATTTGACAGCAAAATTGCTTTGCAATAGCCAAGTCAATTTTTCTTTCCTTTAAATATTCTAGTAAAGCTGGACTAGATAATGGTCTGATAGCTTTAATCAAGTATTTGGGTTCAATATTTATTTGTGGAATAGTAGTTTGCTCTTGAAAAGAAAAAGACTCCTTAGAGAGTTCGTTTAGAGCTTCAGCTACATTGCAGTTTCTGATTTTCATTACTAGATCGATAATTGTACCTCCAATACCTTCTCCGAAGTCATAATAAAGATTCTTCATATGATCTACTTTAAATGATGCTGTTGATTCTGTCCTGAATGGTGACAGATACCAAGATTCATTATCGGTATCTTTTTCAGGTTTTAAACCAATACTTGATAGGTAATGTATAATGGATATGTTTTTTGCTTCTTTACAATTCATTGTATGATATGTTTTGAGTTCTAATAAAGTGATGATTTTGATGATTTGATGATTTCCGGCTTGAATCCCTTTGTAATACTGATTTTTTGTCATCATCAAAGCATCATCATTGATGGTTAAGTTTTCTGATTGAAGAGCCTTTCATTATTCAAATGATGATTTGATGATGTGTTGATGACGGATTGATGATGACCTCTATCTCTTATTATTACTGATTCTAGAGTATATATAGAATGCTAGGTCATCAAATCATCAAATTTTTCTATCAGGAAACTTTTAGTAATGGTGAAATAGCGTCCTTTTGCTTTTTTCAGCTTTAGATGTTTTTCTTTATCGTAATAGAATTTGGAATAATTATAAGAGTTGTCTTTCCCTTCCAAAGACCACTCTTTTTGAATGGTTTTTCTAATTTCAGCTAGAGTAATATTATTTCTGAACTTGCTTAGGCCATCAGCTAAATCTCCTACTATGAATTGTAGCTCATTAACATCTAGCGATTCCATAACAGTGAATAGAAAATGAGCAATTTCATTTCCTACTTTATCTCTGCTGTTGTTTTTTAAAGCTTGTAAGGCTGGAGTAAAGATTTGTTCTGGAGTAAACCAGGACCTTGTTTTATTTTCACTAGCAAATTTCCTTTCTATTATAAAGTTTAGAAAAGCTGGTATTTCCTCAATCACTTTTTTTAGAAAATGAACATCTTCTGTTTTGAGAACAGGAAGTTTACGTACCCAGAGTCTAGTTTCTTCCTGATCAATTTTCATAAATGAATCTACTCTGTTGCTGGTTAATACAAAGTGTCCAAAAAAATCTACTTCATATTTCTCTTTTCCCTTTGCCTCAATCTTATTCTTGTTTGAGGTAGATAAGTGTTTGATTTTTTCAACTGTTTCAGCTTTATCAAAGAAAGCTTCGTCACAGGCAAGAATTAACTTGTTTCCCCAATCTAAATTGAAATTGCCACTCATTGAATGGCTATCCAAATAAGTCATATTGTACCCAAACACTTCTTTTAGATACTTTAGAAAAGAGGTTTTTCCAGTAGATCTTTCTCGACTGACCAGACATAGAATAGGTAAGTTTTGTGTTGGTTTTTCATATAATAATTTGAAATAATCTAGTCCAAACTCTACTTGATCACCAAAAATGTGTTTAAAAAAGCCAATAGTTGAGTCACAACTTCCTTTCTCAGGTTTCCATTTAAATGGAGAGTAGGTATTGTAGAATCCATGAATATCCTTTTGAAAATTGAAATGATCTGGAAAGCATACTTTTCCTAAATATTTGGGAATGTCATGTAGATATTTAGAGTTATGATCTAGTTTTATCGTATTGATGCTCCATTCTAGTAAAGCTTCATTTAGTTCATTATTCAACGTCGGGATTTGTACAATTCTATAATAGGATGTACCTATCCTTAAATATGGTATATCTGACATATTTAGTGATTATTTCCGTAAATTTGTCATCTACGGCAGTTAGTAGGTGTTGATAGAAATACAAAAGGCTTAAAAGTTGTGATGAACTTTTAAGCCTTTCTTTTGTATTTAAAATTAATTAAAGAGTTGTCCTCTTTTGAGAAGATCTGGTAATGGTGGATCAGTATTTTCTTAGGCCCAAAGTTCTGAGCTTGAATCCACCCTTTCTCAATGTAGTTGTCCACACTTTGAACTGAGGAGTTAGTTAAGTCGGCAACTTCCTTTCTCGTGTAATACTTTAAAGAATAATCTTCTTTCGGAGCGTTTTTGATACTTAAGAGAAGTTTTTTCATCTCAGCGAGCTCGTTAAAGATAGGAGTGAATGGGTTGACATTTGTAGACATGTTGAATTGTTTTTATTGTTTAACACAACAAATTTCCTTCAAATGGTATAATTAAGATATCAATTTTTCTGTCACGGAGTTTTATTTAACATAATAAGATCTTTAAATAAATGTTGATATAAGCAGTTGCTATCAATTTTAGGTAAATGACTTATTTTAAACCCATTCCAATTATCACTACTTAAAGATCCTCCTCTTATTTTAAAATTTTCATTGAAGAGATCATATATTTTTGTTTTCCCAGCATTTGCTGGGAGTTCATATTTTCTTTGAAAGTAAACTATCATAGTTTGATATGCTTGACGTTCCGTCAAAGGATAATCTTCAAAACGTATTTTGTTATTAATTCGATCAAAATAGTCAAGTTTTT
This sequence comes from Nonlabens sp. Asnod2-A12, assembly GCF_045063745.1. Taxonomy (NCBI): domain Bacteria; kingdom Pseudomonadati; phylum Bacteroidota; class Flavobacteriia; order Flavobacteriales; family Flavobacteriaceae; genus Nonlabens; species Nonlabens sp. Asnod2-A12. Next base: position 3,075,682 of record NZ_JBEFOB010000003.1, read on the forward strand.
TCACTGCTTCATAAAATTCAGGAAATCCCTTTTCAACTATAGAGTTTGCTTCTATTATTGAGAGCTTCTCATCAGTTTTATTCATATACATTCTAGGGAGTTCAAGAAACTGGTTCTTCAAAGTCATCATACTTGCATTAATAATTAAAATTGAGGATTCTAATTTTATATTTTTTGAATGAACTAGGTTTTTTAATGCCTTTACATTTTTAATTTGTTGTAAATGTTTTGAATCAGCATTCTTATTTAAAGAGCTGATATCAGTTTCTAATTTTGAATTTTCTGAATGGATTAGGTTTTTTAATTCCTTTACATTATTAATTTGCTCTAAGTGTTTTGAATTAACCTTCTTATTTAAAGAGCTGATATCAGTTTCTAATTTTGAATTTTCTGAATGGATTAGGTTTTTTAATTCCTTTACATTATTAATTTGCTCTAAGTGTTTTGAATTAACCTTCTTATTTAAAGAGCTGATATCAGTTTCTAATTTTGAATTTTCTGAATGGATTAGGTTTTTTAATTCCTTTACATTATTAATTTGCTCTAAGTGTTTTGAATTAACCTTCTTATTTAAAGAGCTGATATCAGTTTCTAATTGAGTATTTTTTCTATTGGATAGGTCAATTGTAGCGTATAAATCGCTTCCCATATTATTTAATTCAACTGTAATAGATTCAGTTTTAATATCCAGAGTATCTAATCTCTTAGCATTTTTATCTTCTAAATTTTCTGTTTTCTCTTTCGCTTTATTTTTACAAAAATCATCGAAAAGGAGAGTTGAAAGAATTAGTAAAAATATACCAGCGTAAATAGAAAGTTTTGATAAAATCTCATAATCCTTGGTGAAATATTGACTGAACAATGTTAAACTTACTGTTAATAGACTAAGACTAAAAATCAAAGAATAGTATGATTTCTTATTTCTCAACAATCTTTGCGTAAAAACAGGAGAGATTGAGTTGAGAAGTACATAAAAAGAGAATATAGCGGTGTGCTGATTTATCGTATTTAGTTTGAGCATAATCTTACTACTTATAAGGTGTTATAAAACTAAAACTACTAAATTCGCATCATATAACAAAGCGACTAAGCTAGATATCGTATAGATGTGATTTACAGCTATTTTTACAGCTCAAAAAGAAAAGCCTCGTAAACACTGGGCTTACGAGACTTTAAAGTGGAGTCGGAGAGAATCGAACTCTCGTCCAAACGAGCGAATTCATCGCTTTCTACATGTTTAGTTCTTAATTAATTTCAGTCGTAAGGCCGGTCAAGAACTACCAATTTTACGCTTGTCTTCAATTGAGTTTCTCCTCATCATCAAAGCCCTGATGAGAATAGATTTACTTTTACGAAATCTCATAATCAGTCGCCGTAAATCAAGGCTCCTGAGAGATTTCCTGCTTGTCTACCTAGTAGACCGAGGCACTATCCTACTGTAATTCGGATTATGCAGCTAGGGCGTAGTTATTCTCGCCGTTTAAAAAAGTTTGAAAAATGAGATTTAAGAGCTGTTTCCCAGCGCTCTACATGCTTACAATCAAGTCGGTCTCGCTGTCAAAACCAGTCGACCCCATTTTTTTTTCATTCTCATTAATGATAAAAAGAAAATGAATCACCTGTTTTAAAATGCTCGTATAAAACTTACATTTCAAAACACGGATGGCAAATATAAGAATCTACCACACATACTACTGTAAAAACTATGCCAAATACTTACATAAAAAAAATCCCAGTTAATTAAAACTGGGATTTAAAATTGAAACTAGTTAAACAGACTAATAGTCTCAATCGAGGGGAAAGCTATTACTTCACTCGTATTACTTTACGATAAGTAAGTTATCTGTAGAAGTAGGATTTAATGGGCAAAAATATACGTACTCACCTTTTTCTAATTTTGTCGCATTAGAATGTTGTGTACCGTTATTTACAACTTGCTCTGTTACATAAGCAGTTTTAATGTGGTTTTTTGGATTAGAAATATCTTGTCCTTTTTTTACAAGTACAAAACCTACATTGTGACCTACGTTGTTGTTTTTAATGTCAAATACATATGTACCAGCGTCTACAGTAATTTGTTTTTGTACAAATTCTCCAGTTACTTGTTCTAGAGCGATAGTCTTTACCGTCTGGTCCATCATTTTTTCTTTCATCATTTTATCTTGAGCTTGTGTTGTCATACCCATTCCTAAAGCGATTACTACTAGTGTTATTAATTTTTTCATGATTTATTTATTTTAATTATTGTTTTTATTTATATGGCAAAGATGCGACGCTTTACCAGTGCGATATTGGGTCTTTTTTCCCTACTACTATTCATTTTTTCCCTACTCGCAATTTTTGAGCTATTTCCTTATCTTGCTGCGATAAAACCTAGCCCATGAAATTTGCGATTATAAGAGAAAGAAAGAGCCCGCCGGATAGAAGAGTAGTCTTTACTCCAGAGCAATTGAGTCGTTTAGATCTCGCTTTCGCGAAAGCGGAATTTATAGTAGAATCCTCACCGATAAGAATCTTTCCAGATAGTCAGTACGCATCTCATGGTATTGCAGTACAAGAAGATGTAACTGCGGCTGATGTTATGATAGGTGTAAAAGAAGTACCTAAAGAGGCGCTGATACCCAATAAAAAGTATTTTTTCTTTTCTCATACTATTAAAAAGCAACCTTATAATAGAGAGTTGCTTAAAACCATACTGGATAAAAAAATAGAACTGTATGATCATGAAACCATTACTAGAGAAAATGGTGCGCGATTAATCGGTTTTGGTAGATATGCCGGTATAGTAGGAGCGTACAACGGTTTTAGAGCACTAGGTTTGCGAGATGGTTTATATGATTTACCTAAGGTAGAATCCTTGCCAGATTATGCAGCTCTTAAAGCACAATTAAAAAGTATTAAAAATTTATTGCCAGCTATCAATATAGCAATGACAGGTAATGGAAAGGTAGCCGGCGGTATTCTAGAGATTTTACAAGAGCTAGAAATTAAAGAATTAAAGCCTAAAGAATATTTACAACTAGGTCAGTTTAAAAATGATCAAACTACTTTTACCATATTAGACGTAGAAGATTATTATACTCGCAAAGATGGTTTACAGCCTACTAAAACAGAGTGTTATAATAACCCTGAATTACTGGCAAGTGATTTTGTGAAATTTGCCAAAGTGACTGATATGTTAATCACTGGGCATTTTTATGGAAATAACGCACCTTATTTGTTTACAAGAGAAGATGCAAAACAATCTGATTTTAAAATAAGCCTAGTGGCAGACGTGAGTTGTGATATAGATGGTCCTATTGCATCTACTTTAAGACCTAGCACCATAGCCGACCCTATTTATGGTTATGACGCTCAAGGCGAAAAAGAGGTCGCATTTAAAACTCCAGGATCGATTACGGTCATGGCGGTAGATAATTTACCATGTGAGTTACCTAAGGATGCGAGTGAAGGTTTTGGCGAGATGTTTGAAAAGTATGTGATACCGTCGTTTTTTAATGGCGACAAAGATGGTATTCTAGAAAGAGCACAAATGACTACTAGTGATGGTAAACTAACAGAGCGTTTTTCATATTTACACGATTATGTGTATGGAGAGCAGACTAAGTTCTAAAACTATTATTTCAAGATATTTGAAAAAGCGAGTTACTGTTAAGTAACTCGCTTTTTGATTTAAGAGTGTTGCACAGTTCTAGTTGCTGTTCATAGAAATGGTTTTCTCTAGTATAATAACCGTTATAAAACCTAGAGTGTACATGAGCATATCCCACCAGGAAAAACTTGTACCTATAACTATACGGGCAAATTTGTTTTCTTCTAGTCCTAATAGATTCACTAATTGTAAATATTGTGCTGTTTCTACGGCATAGCTAAATAGTAAGGTGGCTATCGCACCGGTCCATACTTTAATTTTACTACAGGCCATAACTATGGCATAGATCAATATCACTACAAGTAGATCACCTAAATAAGGTCTTACAAAATTATCGTGCACATAGCGTTCTATAAGTACTTCTATAATTAATAAAAAGACGGCAGTAGCTATGTAGAGTGATTTTTGTTTACGGTGCAGTTTTAGTAACAATGGTGTTGTTTTTGAAAAGTGAAAATATAACGATTAAAAATAAGCTCATACTCATAATAAGCAACCATGCTTTTTGATTTGAAAAGGGATGTATAAAAAGATTTCCCATGTCATAAAATAATTTTTCTGGACGTTGTATAATGTCCCAACTATTCCATCGCAATACACGTCCTAAATAAATGCCATAACCGCACAGTGCAAGAATAGTATATTCAAAAAGTGAGCGGTATTTTGAGGTAGTAATCCAGCCTTTTTGTTGGAGAACGGCGCTCATATCTCTCAGGCTTAAAAATCCTAGATATAATCCTGTAATGGCAAAACTAACTAGCATTAATACTTCATAAACCATCCACTCACTACTCGCATGTCGTACATGAATTAAATCGGTAATGATGTAAGGCGCGTTAGGTAAAAAGGCGAGCCATAATATGCCAGTAAGAATGATGTTTGTTGTAGATACGCTTTCGCGAAAGCGTAACCTAACCACCATTAAATAAGGAATAAAAGCAAGAAACAAATTCCAGATTAAGAAAAGTAAAAAGAAGTCGTGTGTAATTTTCATGCGCAATGCGAGTAGAAAAACACTTAATAGGGTCAGTAAACTAACTTGTTTAAACTCTGTAAACCGATGTGAGATAAATTCTTTCATTTTATAAACGTGTGTATGTGGTGACAATGTGAAAATAAAACAGGGCGATAGGTACGTTAAGTAATAATACATAACTGCTGAAAAAGAACTCTTTGATACTTAATTTACCTGTCAATAATTGTATAAAAACACTTAATAGTATTAATGAATTAAACGGTACGGCTATTACTAGAAAACCAAATCCTAGGACGGCAAATACATTATTTGCCGTAATTAAATAGAGTCCTAGAATTAAGGTTCCTAAAGCAAAAGAAGCCAGAGCAAACTGTATCGATAAGCGACTAACGCTAGTTAATCTATTTAGTAATCTCATGCTGGTCTTGTTTAATTTTATAAGCGATATAATTAAACTCTTGCCAGTTGCGATTTAAAAATTTAGACTCATAATATCTATCGCGACTGCTACCACTGCGGTATACTTGTTTTGTGTATTCTTCATAAAGGCCATGATCTTTAAGGACTAGCGCATTTTGAGGCAATAGACTCTCTAGATAAGGACGGTCTACCTGTTGTACGTTAATATTGTGATCTGTAATGATAGCAGACCAGTTGATGAGTCCGTAGATAGCGATGACTGTATATCCTATGGCCATGTTGCGTCTTATTAAATAAACAAAGTTTAAACGATAACTAACCTTTAAGTATGTTGTGACTAACCCTATAATGGTAAGTAATAAATACACCAGCACACCTATACGTTTATGGGTTAACCCATGGTCTGTGATATATGCATAGTTTTTAATAAAAATACTGATTACTAGTAATGCGTTAAGACCTATCCAGCTGTAGGTGAGTATTCTTAGTTTTTCATTGTTTTTAATAAAATTTAAGTCACCGCGATATATAAATGCTATCACACCTATAGCGAGTATAATGCTGACTATAGAAGCATACACACCTTGATGTACTGCGTCAGAAAGTACACTGGCTTTACTAGATCCAGACATGTTGGTTATAAATAAAACCTCAGTTATTAAAACAACTACTAGTAAGATGTTAAGACAAATGATAGAGATAAAGCCTATTTGCTTTTCGTTTTTTACAGTGAGCAGTTGTAGATCGTTTAATTTTTTAGGAGCCAGTTCATTTGGGTAATTAATATCCTGATCTGTAATTTCGATTATAGGTTGCGGCGATTGAATATTTGCCATAATTAAAGCGCCTAAAGCTGCGGTAAACACCCAGAATATATCAATAAACGATAGGTCTATAGCCGTAAGGAAATCACTGAAAACAGGATTTGCTGTACTATATAAAAGAGTAAAGACTACTACTAGAACTAGAGGAACAAAAATAACTTTAACTAGTTGTCCTACATCTACGGCTTTTTTAGGTGTTGTGATTTCAGGTTCTTCTATTTGATAAAAAAACGAATGAAAAACACCTAAAACAGTATTGTAAATTCCATTGAGCCAACTCAAATATATACTGGTTTGGTGACTGGCTACATAACCTATAAATAATAAGGTGCTTAAAAAATAACCAACAATACTCCATGCAGAACCATGAACAGCTATTGCGGTAGCACTGGCTAGCATTCCTACTGCGCTTAATATAATGGTGCTTTTTAATAGTATTTGATGCCTAGAAATAGCTAATGCAATGATGAGAAATAGGGAATAAATGAAGGCGTTAATTCCTAAATCTTGTGTGTAAAATAAGGTCGAGAATACGATCCCGCCTAGAATGATGATAATTGTTTTTTTCATGGTTTTAGTTTGAAGTGATACTAATGGGTTTGATAAGAGATATAGGAGAGTATAAATTTTGTTTAAAATCTATATCATGAATAGGAGATGCTTTATGTCCTGCCTCGATGGCAATAATGAATAAGCTGTATTGATCTACATAAAGAATGACACCTACGAGCATGGCAAGCAGTACAAAAGGACTGCGCTTTCCATTGCCCCATAACCAGTATTGCATGGCTATTTCTTGAGCGGTATCTATTTTATAACCTGTGAGAACATGAAAGACATCGTGATCTTCACATCTAGGTTGAGGTTCTAATTTATGTTGAATTAAAAAGCAGCCTAAGTGATATCCTAAACTATCTGTCGGATAGGAGAGTAGTTGCTTAGTATGCACATTCCATGACGGACCTGTTTTAAATCTTATATAAACCGTACTGGCTAGCTCAAAAGAAAAATTAACGAAGACCTCTCTGAATAGAATTAAAGTACTTTGAATTTCAAAGTAAAGGTGTAAAAAAAATGTTTTCTTGATTTTGGGTATGTGTGATGGATTCTTCATGCTGTTTTAATTTGGGTTATAGTTTATCCGAGTCTTATGGGCAGTACAACTAAATCAGTTTTATTTCTAATTTTAAGTTTCACAGATATCTCACTGTTTAATGTTATGGAACAGATACTTGCTTTAAAGTATTCATATATCTTTAACCACTTATTAATTTTTCCAACGCCTCGATGTGTTTTTTAAACTCTAGTTTACCTACATCTGTAGCGATATATTTAGTGTTCGGTTTACGACCTATAAAGCTCTTTTCTACTCTTATATATGCCTCTTTTTCAAGAGCTTTAGTATGACTGGCCAGGTTACCATCGGTAACATCGAGCAACTCCTTGAGTTCTTTAAAATCGGCATGATCGTTTACTACGAGCACAGACATAATGCCTAGTCGTATACGGTGATCAAATGCTTTATTTAGTTTGTTTATGAGACTCATGAGTCGGTTTACTGCTTTGTAATATTCATTAACTGCTCATCATAGCGCACAGCTTTTTTAACTGGTGCTGTTAGATCTACTACGTAATTACGGTAGTTATCACTGCTGTCAAAAATACCATTACCATTTACATCTTTTTGAGTTTGAAAATATAATTTATCATTTTCTACTATAAATCGCTGACCGTTAAATTCCTCAAAATCTTCTGTCAATTTTGTGAAATTTGACCCATCTAGATCACTTATGAATAAAGCTGATAAATCATTGTGATTAAGTTTTTTATCTTTATTAGTATCTAGATTATGACCCTTATACAGGACAAATTCTACACGAGGATTATTCTCTAACTTATTATATATAGTTGCGCTAGTAATAGTAATCCCTTCATTGATCACATTAATTTTATTACCGGTTTGTATATCTTCTACTATAAACCCTGCATATTCACCAGAAAAAGTATACTTTTTATAAGAAGTAGATGCTGCTCCATAGGATCCATACCTACTTTTACTAATAGAAAAATCGTCATCAATAGCTACACGTTCTATAGCGATAGCATGATACAAATACTGAGTACTATCTATATGCACTGGTAGTTTTAAAACCTTTATAGCTGTAGAATCTTTTTTTATTGTAAAATCTTCTGCACTTTCTACGGTGTCGTCTATTGCAACAGTAGTTTTCTGTTCTGTATCACAAGACATGAATAACAGCCCTATACAAAGAATGAATACTGTTTTATTAAAATGTTTTTTCATGGTGTAATTTTTAATTCTTAAAACTGAAAGCTTCACTACTATTTATCATACTTATAATACATCACTGCACCATAAATGATGTGACACAATCCAAAACCAGCTGTCCAGAAATACAATCCGTAGCCTATATATTGTGTGTTGATTAACCCTAAAATTGCACAGCTCAAGCCTAAGTATTTTACCGTTCCCAAAGTGAATTGTGCTGCATTCATGCAGGCTAGTCCATAAAAAACCAACATGGCTGGCGCTACTAGACCTATTAAATTATATTGTAATAAAGCCAGTGTGAATAAGGCTCCTATATTAAGTGGTACCATAAAATTAACTACTAATCTTATGGACTGTTTGGTCCATACTTTTTGTTTGTGTTTTGATGCTTTTGCCTTAGTGAGAAAAAATGCAGTAAGTACAGCCATGAATAAAACGATAGCCGCCACAACTAGTATTTGTAAAGATGGATTTTGATCCCATGGGGTAGTGGTGAGCCTGCTAAGAGTGTCTCTTGTACCATTTTCTCTCGCTTTTTCAATGATAAAGTACCCAAAAACACCACCTATCAATGCATAAATACCTGCCATGACACCACTCATACCTGATAAAGATATAAATCTGGTAGATTTATTCATGAGTGATTTAATTTCTTTAATGTCGTCTAGATATTTATCTGTTGTCATAATTAAAGTACTTTGAAATACAAAGTAAATGTATTTCAGGATAGTATGAAAGCTTTTTATTATTTATTTTAAGTGGAGTAAAGTTTGTTGAGATCTCGCTTTCGCGAAAGCGGAATAACTTCTAACTTTAAACCATGAATCCAGCCGAAGAGTATATCAATAACAAACCAGAGCCGTATCGTGCGGTAATGCTACACTTGCAGTTTTTAATAGAATCAAATTTTCCTGAGATGCAATTGAAGTATAAATGGCACATGCCTTTTTATTATCTAGACGATAAAACGATGTTTTGTTTTTTTAATTTCAGAAAGACTTTTGTCGATTTAGGACTAAGCTATGGAGATAGATTAAGTAATCAGCACGGTGTTTTAATGGCTGGAGAAGGTAGAAAAATGTTGAGATCTCTAAGATTTAAAAATCTAGAGGATATCAATGACACTATTATTATTGAGACTTTACAAGAGTTAAGTGTCATACGCAAATCCATGAAAAAGAAATGAGTAGAAGTAAATGGATCTTGCTGGTTGTTGTGTTTTTAATCTTTACAACTATTACAGCGATAGTGGTCATGGAGCGTTACTCGTACCACAATTCTTCTAGAAAACCGACGAATGCTTATTTGCATAGCCGTATTAAAAAATATAAAATTCAAGGGATAGATATCTCACACCATCAAGGAGAGATAGATTGGGAAGAGATAAAACATCCTGATACTACACAAGAATTAAAATTTGTGTTTATAAGAGCCACAGTAGGAATAGATAGCGATAATCGCTTTACAGAAAACTGGAACGGCGCTGGTAATACACAATTATCACGAGGCGCATATCATTATTACTGGAGCGATGTAAATAGTACCACGCAAGCAAATCATTTTATTGAAACGGTAAAACTAGTAAAAGGAGATTTACCTCCTGTGCTGGATATAGAAGATATAAGCTCTATTCAAAATGTAACCTCGTTACGAAAAGGATTGAAAAACTGGATACAGCTGGTAGAAGATCATTATGGAGTAAAACCCATTATTTACACAGGTGATAGTTTTTATAATTCTTTTCTAGAACCAGACAGTTATTTTAAATCGTATCCTAATTTATGGATAGCAAATTATAATCGTGTGGATTTACCTGACGCAGACTGGGATTTCTGGCAGTATACAGATCGAATGCCAGTAAATGGGGTAGAAACCTTAGTAGATGCAAATGTGTTTAAAGGATCTCAAAGTAAATTTAACGCCTTGCTCGTTCCTTAACTTTGAAATCTAATGAATTGCACATAAAAAAAGGCTTCTTGAATTTACAAGAAGCCTTTAATTAAGAATAAGAGTTTATTTCTAGTTGAACGCAACTAGAACACCATCTACTGTTTCTTTAGTGTTTTTTGCATTTGCTGCAATAACTTTACTGTCGTCAGTACGTATGATTTGTAAATCTTTAATTTCTGTATCTCCAGTATCAACTATAGCGCCTTGTTTTACAAGAATTACCATTTTATTTTGATACTTGAATTTTGATAACGTTACTTTAGTATCTCCTGTTACAGAAAGAGCTGTCAAATCATTTGTGTAGATTCTGATTTTTAAGTCTTCAATTTTAGCATTAGAATTTTGCTTTATTGTTAAGGACTTACCTTCTGTTGAAATACTTAGATCCTGAGTATCTTTATTGATAGCAACTTGGTTTTTTGTAGAGTAAACTATCTCTACTTGTGCATCAGTATCAATTTTGATTTTTGAGAAGTTACTTACTTCTTGAATAGATTGTGCAGTACATATACCTGCAAAAAGAATAACGGTTAATAAAATTAGCTTTTTCATGTTTTAAAGTTTTAAGTGTTAATAGCTTACTTAATAGACATGCAAATATCTCTTTTGTTTCATCGTTGTGTAAGAGCTTTACAATTTGTTCACGTTATTATGTGAAATTAGCAACAAATGAAATGTTAAACACCTTATTTTAGTGAGGCTCAGGTGATTTGTTAAAAGTTGTTAAAATGTTTAAAATATGCGATTTACACTTCTTTTTTATAATAAAAGTCAGCGCATTTAGGTGGTAGAAAACTATCAAAACGGCAGATTTAAGCTAGTTCTATTCTATTTAACATAATTTTTAATGTTACTTTTTGAGAATAATAAGCACAAAAAAGCGGTGCTATTTAATAAGTTAAATAGCACCGCTTAATAAAATCAAGGTTTTTATTAAAACGAATTAATCGTTTTTCTAATAGTAACTAATCTAGACAATAATCCTTCTAAATGTTTTAAGTCTAGCATGTTTGCACCATCACTCTTTGCATTTGCAGGATCAAAATGAGTCTCTATAAAAAGCCCATCTACGTTATTTACAATTCCGGCTCTTGCTATAGTTTCTATCATATCTGGTCTACCGCCGGTAACACCACTAGATTGATTAGGTTGTTGTAAACTATGCGTTACGTCTAGTACAGTAGGAGCAAACTCTCTCATGGTAGGAATACCTCTAAAGTCTACGATCATATCTTGATAACCGAACATAGTACCACGATCTGTGATCCATGCTTTATCACTACCAGAATCTTTTACTTTTTGTACCGCATGTTTCATAGCCTCAGGAGACATGAACTGACCTTTTTTAAGATTTACTACTTTACCAGTTTTTGCGGCTGCAACCACTAGGTCTGTCTGTCTAACTAAAAAAGCAGGTATTTGTAATACATCTACATACTGCGCTGCTAGAGCGGCATCGCTTACCTCATGGATATCGGTAACTGTAGGTATGTGAAAAGTTTCAGAAACCTTACGTAATATTTTTAAAGCCTCTACATCACCTATTCCAGTAAAACTATCAATACGGCTGCGATTTGCTTTTTTAAAACTTCCTTTAAAAATATAAGGAATCTTAAGATCGTCTGTAATTTTCAAGACTTTCTCTGCAATGCGCAGTGCCATTTCTTCACCTTCTATGGCACAAGGTCCAGCAAGTAAAAAGAAATTGTCTGAATCTGTATGTTTTATGTTAGGTATTTTATTAAGTTCCATAAATGCTTTTTGTTAGTTTTTAACGATAACTTCTCTACCGCTTTCTTCCCATTTGGTTATACCACCTTTCATATCATATATGAGAGTAAAACCTTTGTCCTGCAAGATTTTTGCGCATCTAGCGCTTTGACCACCTTTATTACAATACACTAATAGAGGTTGGGTTTTGTCCATAGTGTCTAGATAGGAATTAAGATCGTCATTTTCTACCTCGATATTTACAGCATTTTTGATGTGCTTCTCAGTAAACTCTGACTTAGTTCTTACATCCACGACCTTTACACCTTCTACAGCGATAATTTCTTCAGCTTGTTGTATAGATACTTTATTAATGGTACCATCTTTTTCTTCTACACAGCTGTGAAATGCTAGCGCTAGCAGTAATACAATAATGAAGTTGAGTAACCTTTTCATTATGATTTCATTGCAGTATCTCCATCCCAGTTACTAAAACCTCCTGTTAGATTAAATGTATTTTTAATCCCAAGTTGTTCCATAATCTGACAGGCTTGCATGCTGCGACTACCAGCACGACAGTACACATAATAATTTTTATCTGCGTCCATTCCATTAACGGCCTCCATAAACTCTTGTGGTTTAAAGATGTCGTAATGTAGCGCATTAGGAATCATACCTTCACTCACCTCGTCATCGGTACGCACATCTAGTATAATAGAATTATTATCTTGAGCTGTTTGCTCTTTCCACTCTTGGTTATTTAAATTTGTCATAATTTATAGGGAACAGCTGCTCGTAGCAACTATTTTTTGATTTTTTAGATTTGTTTTCTTGATTGCTCCGTATCCACCTTCTACATTTACCATATGTGGTATACCGTTAGCTGCAGCTATACTAGAAAAAATTACCGAGCGATAACCACCAGCACAATGTACGTGATAGGTATCTTGGGAATTAAGTTTTTTCACCTCTTCATGAACTAAGTCTAGAGTATGCATAGGCACATTACCTATGTGGCCAGCTTCATATTCTCCAGGTTTGCGACTGTCGATAGGATTTTTAATACTGCCATCTTCTAGGCCGTCTATAAAATCTTGAGCTGTAATATTTTCTATTTTAGAAATTTCGTTCTCACTATTTTTCCAAGTATCAAAACCACCTTCTAGATAACCTTGAGCATTATCATAACCTACTCGAGCAAGTCTAGTCACCGTTTCTTCTTCTCTACCACTAGGTGCAACGATTATTATCTTTTGATCTATGTCTTCAATAAGAGCTCCTATCCATGGAGCAAACTGTCCATCTAAACCTATAAACCATGATCCTGGAATAGAGCCAGCGGTGTATTCTTGTGGTGATCTCACATCTAGAACTAGATAGTCATCATCTTCAGCCAGTGCTTTAAAAGAGTTCAGTTTAAGTGGAGTGATTCCTCTAGCGATAATCTCATCTATGCTAGAATTTACCCCTTTATTCATGGATACGTTCTTTGGAAAATAGCCTGGTGGAGGCGCGATACCGTCGGTTACTTCTTTTATAAAAGCCTGCTTGTCCAGTTGTGGATTAAGCGCATAGTTGGTCTTCTTTTGATTACCTAACGTGTCGCTAGTTTCTTTACTCATGCTTTTACCACAAGCGCTACCTGCACCATGTGCTGGATATACAATCACGTGATCTGGTAACGGCATGATATGATTTCTAAGAGAGTCGTATAAATGACCGGCTAGATCTTCAGTAGTTAGATCTGATTTTGCAGCAAGATCTGGTCTTCCTACATCGCCTATAAATAGAGTGTCTCCACTAAAAAGCGCTTGTTCCTTTCCTTCGGCATCTCTTAATAAATAGCAAGAAGATTCCATGGTATGTCCAGGGGTGTGCAGTAATTGAAGAGTTATGTCTCCTACGTTAAATGTTTGTAGGTGTTCCGCTTTCGCGAAAGCGTAACTAGTAACAGCATTAGGCCCTATTACAATGGTAGCACCTGTTTTATCTGCTAGATCTACATGACCAGAAACAAAGTCTGCGTGAAAATGTGTCAGAAAAATATACTTAATCTTTACACCATCTTGTGCCGCACGATCAATGTACTGTTGTACTTCTCTTAAAGGATCTATGATTACAGCCTCACCATTTGAAGCGATATAGTAGGTTCCTTGAGCGAGACACTTCGTATAATACTGTTCAAGAATCATTAGTTAAATTTTATGCAAAAATACGATTTATAACGCTCAGAAATGTAAAAAGCCCATGAGTACATCATGGGCTAGTATAGAAATTAATTATAGTTGTTTACTTAATGCGACACCCTATGGCTGTTGAGGTGGTTACAGCTATTTTTTCTCCACGTATTAGAGACTGCAGGGCGTCTTCTAGATAGTTGTTTTTCACTGCATTTTCATCGTGATAATTATCATCTATCGCACCGATATATTTAACGATGTTTTGATCTCCTTCTTTTTTAAGTAAGAAAACATGTGGCGTTTTTGTGGCACCGTACTGTGGGTAAATCTTCTGACCAGCATCTACTAAATAAGGAAAGGTAAACCCTTTTTGCTTTGCTCTAACCTTCATTGCATCAAAACTATCTGAAGGATATTCATCAGGATTATTGGGGTTAATTGCTATTACCGGATAGCCAAGGTTTTTGTATTTCTTATCTAGTGCAATAATGCGATCTTCATATGCGACACTGTACGGGCAGTGATTACAGGTAAAGATGACCATAAAACCCTTAGCATCGTCATAATTTTTAAGGGAAACTTTTTCTCCATCTATGTTTATTAGTGAGAAGTCTGTTGCAGCATCACCTATATGATATCCTTTAAGAACAGTTGCTTTTTCTTTTACAGGAGTTTGCTTTTTATTTTCATTAGGCACTGGACGCTCAGCAAATAGGTTAGTACGCTCGTGCGTGTCTAACATGCCCGACACTACTGCGATGCCAATGGCGCCTACCACCGCGACAGTTAAGATTTTTAAAGTTTTCATAAGAATTCCTTTATAGCTTTTTCTAAATCAGCTTTTGATAAAGCTTTATTATAAAATTGTTTTTTATTTTTTGAAACGATTAAAGTCACAGGAATTGCACCATCCCAATGCTGGTCTACTATGGGTATCCATTCTGCAGCATATGGGTCGTCTAATAGGAGGACAGTAGATTTAATTTCTTTCTTTTTAAGAAAAGGCTCTACGGCAGTTTGAATATTTTTCTTTTCGTCTAGAGAGATAAATATCATATCTACATCTTCTAGGTAAGAACTTCCTATACTTTCAAAATAAGGTAATTCTTCTACACAAGGTGCGCACCATGTGGCCCAAAAGTTAATCACTTTAACCTTATCACCAGGTAAAACTGTTTCTCTAAGACCGTCTTGACCAATAGCTGTAACTGTTGCTATAGGTCTGTTGTCACAGGCTGTGCAAATAATTAGGAGTACAAAAAGAGTTAGTAACTTGTTCATCTAAACAAATATAGCGCTGTGATCGAATAATTAATCATGGTTTAACTATTCTTAGCTATGTTTTAGAAAAAATATAACATTTTAAATGTCAGAAACTTCTTGTAATCAGGATTTAATACGTGATTTCATAAGTTCTACGACCTTATAAGCAGCTGGACAAATACTCGTATTCTTAACGGTAAGTGTTCCTATTTGATAAATTTTTCTTCTATCTGTGTGTGGGTACTCTCTGCATGCTTTAGGTCTTACTTCATAAATAGAGCAATAGTTATCTGCGCCTAAAAAATGACATGGAGTTTGTTGTAAGACATAGTCTTGATCTTCATCTACTTTTAAAAACTGATCGATGAAGTCACTAGGTTTCATTCTGAAGTGTTTTGAAATTCTATTGATATCTATATGCGTAAAAAGTGGGCCAGTAGTTTTGCAACAATTGGCACACTTTAAACAATCAACTTCTTCAAATACCTCGTTGTGTATTTCTTGAACTGCGCCGTCTAGACCTTTAGGTTTTTTCTTGCGTAGTTTTTTAAAGTAATCTGTGTTTTCTTTTTTGTTTTGCTGCGCTAGATGTGGCAGTTTCTTAAGAAAATCTTCCATTAATTACAGCTAGGCATGTGCATAGAGCTTTGATAACCTTGCTCTTTAAGTTGGGTGGTAACAGAGCAAATTAACTCTCTAGACCAGTATACACTAGCACTTTCTTTTGCTTTATTAATTTGAGCAATACGACCGAATAGTTTTAATCCTGTATTAGATTTTTTGAAAGTTTGCAATTCTGCTCTTTGACTATCTGTCATTCCTTCTCTGTTTTTTCTGTATTGGATACCAGTATCAGAAGAGTAAAACTTAATCAAATTGCGTAGGTCTTCTTTATCTTCAAAAACAGCACGGTATTCTGATGCTAGAATTCCTTTAAATTTTGCAACAGATGCATTTTTGTTGGAGTAAAATTTTTGCCATGTGTCTGCTGGTACTTCTTGAGTTTGATAGGCATCTTGTACCATTTTAACCATACCATCATAAGCACCTTCATATTCTGCATCAATACCACTGACAGAAAAGTATTCCATCATTAGAGATTGATAAGATTCTTTTTTCTGCGCGCTGGCAAGAGTGGTTACAAATAATAAAGCTAGTATGAGTTTAAAAGTATTTTTCATATTATAAATGTGTTGAGGACAAAAATAATTTTAATGGAGCACTATAGGTGAGTATTTATTCTTTTTATTCTGTTAATCGGTATAAGTAGTGGTTATAGCGATAAAGAGTTGATAAATCACGTTAATGAGTGTAATTTGATTTTATTCAGTGCCTTCAATTCATGTGGTAAGTTATAATAATAAAAATGCCTGTCTAGAATTATGATACTTTCTAGACAGGCACTTTGTATAAAACTCTTGTTGATTATCTGTTTGCTGCTCTGTGACGTTCTCTAGCAAGCAACGTGTTTTTTAATAACATGGCGATAGTCATAGGGCCTACACCACCAGGAACAGGTGTGATGTAACTAGCTTTTTTTGATACGTTTTCAAAATCTACATCACCAGTGATATAATAACCACGCTCACGAGAATCGTCTGGTACGCGAGTAATACCTACATCTATAATAACTACATCATCTTTTACCATTTCTGCCTTTAAGAATCCAGGAACTCCTAATGCTGTTATGATAATATCTGCTTGTGAGGTAATTTGAGTAATGTTCTTTGTATGACTGTGTGTAAGGGTAACTGTAGAGTTACCAGGAAATCCTTTTCTACCCATTAAGATACTCATAGGTCTTCCTACTATGTGAGATCTACCTATTACCACGGTATGTTTACCTTGTGTGTCTACACCATAACGATCTAATAATTCTAGAATACCGAATGGTGTTGCAGGGATAAAAGTACTCATGTCTAGTGCCATTCTACCAAAGTTAGTAGGGTGGAAGCCATCAACATCTTTATCTGGATCTACTGCCATTAACACTTTTTGAGTATCAATTTGTTTAGGTAAAGGAAGCTGTACAATAAACCCATCTATTTCTGGATTATCGTTTAACTTTTTAATTTCTTTAAGTAGCTCTGTCTCGCTAGTTGTGTTAGGCATGCGCACCATAGTGCTTTCAAAACCTACACGTTCACAAGCGCGTACCTTAGAACCTACGTATGTAAGACTTGCGCCATCATTCCCTACGATAACAGCTGCTAGGTGAGGTACCTTCTCACCGTTATCTTTCATTGCTTGAACGGTATCTGTGATCTCGTTCTTAATATCATTACTTGTTTTCTTTCCGTCGAGAATAATCATAAGTTGTGTGTGATGGTTAATTCCGTTGTAAAATTGGTTAATAAGAGTGAAATTAAGAAATTTAATCGTCTACACTTATTATCTACTTGTTAACGATAAGGTTTGCGTTACTATATAAATGAGATAAAAAAATCCCAAGCGTTAACATGGGATTGAATTTTTATTTGATAAGGGTGAAAGAATGTTGTTTATTTCATTTTTCCTAAAGCATTCATCATCGCTTTTCCTTTACCACCTTGCATCATTTTCATCATTTTGCTCATCTGGTCAAATTGTTTGAGCAGTTGATTTACTTCTGTAACTGTAGTACCACTACCTTTTGCGATACGTTTTTTACGAGAACCATTGATTACTTGTGGTTTTGTACGCTCTTCTATAGTCATAGAGTGTATAATAGCCTCAATACCTTTAAATGCGTCATCGTCTATGTCTACATCTTTAAGCATTTTTCCTGCACCAGGAATCATACCCATAAGATCTTTCATGTTACCCATTTTTTTGATTTGCTGGATTTGAGAAAGAAAATCATCAAAACCGAATTGGTTCTTTGCGATTTTTTTACTCAGCTTTCTAGCTTGCTCTTCATCAAATTGTTCTTGGGCACGTTCTACCAGCGAGATAACATCTCCCATACCTAGAATACGGTCTGCCATACGTTCTGGATAGAAAATGTCGATAGCCTCCATTTTCTCACCAGTACCTATAAATTTGATAGGTTTATCAACAACAGATTTAATAGAAAGTGCAGCACCACCACGAGTATCACCATCTAACTTTGTAAGGATTACACCATCAAAGTTAAGACGATCATTAAAGGCTTTTGCTGTGTTTACAGCATCTTGCCCTGTCATAGAGTCTACTACAAAAAGAGTTTCATGTGGTTTAATCGCTGCGTGTACGTCAGCAATTTCGGTCATCATTTGCTCGTCAACAGCTAGGCGTCCAGCTGTATCTATAATTACAGCATTAAAGCCATTTTGTTTTGCATATGCGATAGCCGCTTCAGAAATCTTAACCGGATTTTTCTCTTCACGATTAGAAAAAACCTCTACACCTACACTTTCTCCAACTACGTGTAACTGGTCTATTGCCGCTGGGCGATAGATATCACAGGCTACTAAAAGAGGCTTCTTACTCTTTTTAGTTTTAAGAAAATTTGCGAGTTTACCAGAAAAAGTAGTTTTACCAGAACCTTGTAAACCAGACATAAGAATAATACTAGGATTACCACTTAAGTTAATTCCAGCAACATCACCACCCATTAATTCAGTAAGCTCATCTTTTACAATTTTTGTAAGTAGCTGTCCTGGTTTAAGAGTAGTTAATACACCTTGACCTATAGCTTTTTCTTTAGCTCTAGATGTAAATTCTTTTGCGATTTTATAGTTAACATCGGCATCTACTAGTGCGCGACGTATTTCTTTAAGAGTATCTGCAACGTTAACTTCGGTAATGCTTCCATGTCCTTTAAGGACGTGCATCGCTTTATCGAGTTTGTCAGTTAAATTATCAAACATATTTTTTGACTCAATTTTAGAAGATAGCAAAGATACTATTTCATGCCTTTAAGTTCAAGATTTTAAAGTGCTTTGTTATCAATGAAATAAAAGAGAATAAGATGTCTTTGTTGCGATTATAAATTCATCTTAAATAAACTAGTAATTTTTGATGAGGTTTTTATTGAGAATAAGTGAGTTTTGAAAACGAAATGGTACTCTTAAATTATTGAAGAATACTTATAATAAATGTTAAAAAGCTTATTTTATGTATATTGCAGAAACTTAAAAAACTATAATGAAAACTCTCAAAACAGCCTTTAATTTACTCAGTTTACTCACTCTTTGTTTCATAATTATAAACTGTAGTGGTGATGACGACACTGCTGGTGATGGTGCTACAGACAGTGTTACCTTAACAACATCAGTAAGTCAGTTAAATTTTAGTGACACAGCTGCAAATGAAACCTCACAAGATCGATCTTTTTCTATAACTGGTTCTTCTCTTGTGTCACAAATAGATCTTTCTGCTACTGGAAATTTTGAAATTTCTAGTGATGCGGTTAATTTTTCCAGCAACCTAAGTATCGTTCCTGCCGATGTAAATGGATCTAACACGATTTATGTTAAATTCCTTCCTGATACGATAGGTGCTTTTCAAGGTGTTGTAACCATTCAAAGTGCTGATGTTTCTACCGATTTACAAGTGGCATTAAGTGGTAATGGAGTACCTGTTATCCATAATTACCAAACCTTTAATAGAGAGCGTGTGGCATTCGGTGGTGGTTTTTCTCAAACTTCAGTGCAGTCATATAACTTACATAATGACCTTACTAATATTGAGACAATTAAAATGTATGTAAAACTAACCTGTCCAACAGGTGGTTGTGATGAGTGGGATGTTTATGCAAATGTAAAAGTGACTGATGTAGCGTCTGGAGAGCGTTATGAGTTAGCGCGATTTATTACTCCTTATTGGAATGATAATAGCCAACTTGCTAGAGGTTTTGAATTTGATGTTACCGATTTTAAGTCTTTATTAAATGGTAATGTAGAATTAAGAATAAGAACAGAATGCTGGAATGCTAGAGGTTATGAGGTAAGTGTTGATTTTGATTATATAGAAGGTACTCCAGATTATGCTTATTATGGTATTACACGCGTGTTGAATTATGATAATGGCTCTGCAGCAGGTGTTCCTTATGGAGTGGCACATACTAAAGATTTAACTAGGTCCATTTCTGTACCTGCAAATGCACAAAGCACACATTTAAGAACCATTATCTCAGGTTGGGGACAGGCAGCATCTGGAGATGCAGACGGTCGTACTTGTGCTGAGTGGTGTTTCAGAACTCATGGCGTATTAATTAATGGAGCAAATATGTTTCAACACGACCTAGCACCATTAGGCTGTGCTAGTAATCCTGTGAATAATCAGGCACCAGGAAACTGGATGCCAGATAGAGCAGGATGGTGTCCCGGTATGGAAGTGCCTACTAGAATAGATAATTTTACATCGAGTATGGCTGGGACTACGTTTACTTTTGAATATGATTTTGAAGACTGGACTAACACTACTACAGATGAGTCTTTTTATCCTATATCTTCTTTTGTTGTTGTAAAAAGCGATACTCCTATAACAAGAGCAACGGTTATTGATTAGATTTAATACAATACAATTTTTAAATCTTAATGGATACGTGTTCTCAATGCGTGTCTATTAAGATTTTTTTATTTTAATCTCGCTTTCGCGAAAGCGGAACAAGTATAAAATATGTTATTTGAGTAAAAAAATAGAGCGTTTATATTCATTATAAACGCTCTTAATTAATTTTATTTAATAATCATCATTTCTGATAAGGGTCCCAACTGCAGAGTAGCCCCAGTCTGTATAACCATTTGTATCGTCAGACTCATTAGAAACATGTCTAGTGTGATAGATGGATAATTTATTACTAGAGGTCCATGATAAAGAATAGAATTGAGTTTCTGTCCATACACCACCAGAATCCATCCAGAATGCGTTAAGTTGACCGCCGTAACCTTTGCTTACTATAACTTCTTTAGAAAAATTTTTGGCTAGGTCACCATCCTCATCTGTATCTGTCAGGTAGACATTATTATCCTCTATAAAGAGTCGTATGAAAACACTTTCGCCATCCGTACTTTCAATATTTCCTTCCCATAGTCCATCAAAGTTCTTTGCCTGCGCATAAATATTACTACTAGCCAAGCATATAATTAATGCTGTAAGAATCCATTTTTTCATAATTTAAAAGGTTTTAAGTTGGCTCTAAAGTTACATTGATTTTATTTGTTTAAAAATACCCTTTACAGGGGATGTTTCTTTAATTTTTCACTCCATAACAAGTTTTTTTTAGAAAAAGGTCAATTATAAAAAAAACAAAAATCCCATCGAGAATAAACTCGATGGGATTTTTTATGAAATAAATAGAGAATTAGTTAATCTCTAAAACCTCTAATTCAAATACAAGGTCGTGACCTGCAAGTGGGTGATTTGCATCTACAACGATGTGATCTTCTTCTACCTGTGCAACACGCAACTGACGCTCAGAACCATCAGGGTTTTGAGAAATCAATCCCATACCTACTTCTGGCTTTACTTCTTGAGGTAGCTGGTCTTTAGGTACTTTATGGAAAAGCTCTTGAATGATTTCTCCATAAGCTTCTTCCTTAGGGATTTCAATAGTTTTCTTTTCATTAACCTTCATATCCACAAGACCTTTTTCAAAACCTGGTATCAACGCTCCTTGACCTAGTTGAGCCTCTAATGGCTCTCTGTCTAAAGAACTGTCAAAAACCTGTCCGGTAGATTTTAATTTCCCTGTGTAATGCACTTTGATAGTGTCATCTGCTTTAACTTGACTCATAAAAATTGATATTTTTGTATCAGCTGCAAAGGTATGATTTACAAATACCTAAGAAAAACTATCTGCATACAATCTTCTTAGATTAATAAAGACTTAACGATTAGGTCTTATTTATGAAAATAGTGGTTGTGAGATGTTGTTATTTTATGGTAGATTAGAAATAAAATTAAGATGGGATTATTTGATAAGATTTTAGGCAATGCTGGAGAGGTAGAGCATGATAAATTAATGAAAGAGTATGGACATTTGTTAATCAATGAAGAGGTTATAGAAATGGGATTTATTCTTATGAGAGATGTATTCATGTTTACCAGTCGCAGACTTATTTTAATCGATAAGCAAGGTCTAACAGGTAAGAAAATAGAAATGAAATCCATGCCTTATAAGAGTGTTTCTAGGTTTTCGCTAGAAACTGCTGGTACATTTGATCTAGATGCCGAACTTAAAATATGGATAAGCAGTGAAAATTTACCTAGTGTAAGTAAGAAATTTTCAAAAGGTGTAGATGTTTATAAAGTACAACGATTACTAGCTAGTAAGACCTGTTAATTGGTTTATAGATTCAGTTCATGGCTGTGGCACCTGTAAAACAATTGATAAAACTGTTCGAGCCTGCTGCAGCTACATGGTAATGGTAGCCGCGTTTTTCATCGGTATGTCCTCTACAATCGTCTAGATCTGTAGGTTCTTTGCCGTTTTCATCTAGCTGATTATACATGCCGTAACCGTCCATGGCATAACCTATCATTGTGGCGTGACCATCTTCTTGTTTTATTTGTGTGGATATACCTGTGGCAGCATGATAATGGTAACCTGCGTTCAGGTTGATGTGTCCTCCAGCATCATCAAAAGGAGCAAGTGTATATGCACCTAAAATAGCATTAGTCGGTGCTGGTGCGTCAAATCTGACACCGTTAAAGGCAAGACCTCTAGCATTAAAATCTGGTCTAGCTCCATTTTCTGGACGTTCTGGTGGTGGACCATTTCCTTCTCTATCCACTGGAGGATGTCCATCTGCTCTCGGACCACCGCCTCTGGATTCTAGAGAATAAGGTTGATCTAATTTTACCGGAGAGATAGGTATTAAATAAGTTTGTGTAAGGTCTGCTACATAAGAAGGTAAGCACTCTACACAAAAGTTCTCATATTCTACACCTACGTTAGGGTTAGCAGCCTCTCTACATTCTTCTATTGTTTTGGTTCTATATATAATACCGTCTTCATCATACATTTTCCATTTGCTGTCGTTATATAAGGTCGCCATATTTTTAACGAAATCACCATCTACATCATAAACCTCTCCATTTTCTAACCATATACCACCTTTACTAGCATCGTCATCTATGGATTTAGGACACCATGGACCCATTTGATGGTCTTGTGGTGTGCTGTTGGTGACTATTTCATAACATTCTGTAATAGTGCCGTCAGATAAGGTGCAAGGAGTTTTTGTTATTGATAAAACACTTTCTTTTAAAAAGAGAGAGCTATCGACTTGTACTTCACTGCTTATTACTTTATCTGTACTGGTATTGCTCTTGCAGTTAGTTATTAAAACTGTAATCAATGCCAGTGAAATTAGCTGTACTATTTTAATTATTAATTTCATAATTATAATGGTTGAGTATGTACGGTTTACTTTTTATTTTTAAAGTAAAAATATGTAAATAAAGATACTAATATCATAAGGGAAATAGCTAATAAGGAATAGATTATAACATTTCTATTTCGTTTTTCAGAAACCTCTTTTAATTCAAACTTTGAACCAGTATTGATTATTGAAGCTGTGAAATTGTTGTCTTTTTCTAGAACAAAATGATCTTTTTCATAACCATCCATTAAAATTATAAAAGCACTTTTACTACGGTTGATATCCTTAAAACTATTGTTAGTAACCGTCATCGATGTTAGGGGAGTTGGGATGGCATCTATTTCAAAAACAACATTAGTCTCATGACCTAATTTTACATAAGCCTGATTTAAGTTAATCACGATTTTATTATTAGCTAGTACCACGATGTGTTTTTTAAGATATTTTATTACTAACTCTTCAAATTCTTGTGCTGTTTTATAGCTATCCTTTCCATAATGATAGTGAATTTCACTTTCAAAAGCCGTTAATGAAGAGTTTACTTGCAGTACCCACGTGCCGTTTTCAGTTTTAGAAAACATAGTGGTAGATGTAGTAGGTTGATGGGCAGCTGCCGTTAAGCTCATCAACATAAATACTATAGTGATTTTGAGTAATTTCATATTTTTTAATCTAAGAAAAAGTAGTCCTAAAACGATTAGTTATAGGACCACTTTTGTACTTGTTTTTATATTAGTTAACCGTTGCACCATATAGACAGTCTATAAAACTGTTAGTTCCAGGAGCAGCTACATGATAATGATAACCTCTTATCTCGTCATAATGTCCTCTACATTCATCTAGGTCAGTAGGTTCTACGCCATTACTGTCTAGTCTTTCATATAATCCATGTCCATCCATTGCATAACCTATCATGGCAGAGTGTCCGTCATTTTGAGCGATTTGAGTAGTTAAACCGGTTGCTGCATGATAGTGATATCCAGCAGTAAGATTAATATGTCCACCAGCATCATCAAAAGGTGCTAGAGTATAAGCGCTCAATATCGCATTAGTAGGAGCAGGCGCGTCAAATACCACACCATTAAAAGCCAGACCTCTTTGAGATATTCCACCGCCAGGCCCACCAGGACCGCCGCCTCCCATACCGAATTGTGTAGCGGTAGTAGTTTTTACAGGTGTGATAGGTATTAAATAAGTTTGCGTTAGGTTTGCCACATAAGACGGTAGACATTCTACACAATAATTCTCATACTGTGCACCTACATTAGGATTTGCTGCTTCTTCACATTCTTGTAGAGTCTCTGTTTTTTGAATATCACCATTTGCGTCGTACATATTCCAAGTATTATCGTTATAAAATGTAGCTAGATTTTGTATAAATGCCCCATCTACATCATAAACTTCTCCACCTTCCAGCCATATTCCGCCTTGGCTAGCGTCGTCGTTTATATTATCAGGACACCACGGTCCCATGTTGTGATCATCTGCTAGGCTAGTGGTGGTGATCTCATAACAGTCTGTCACAGTACCGTCAGACAGAGTACAAGGTGTTGTGACTATAGAAGTAACTGTAGAGGTAATGAATAAAGAAGAATCGACATCTATTACAGTTGCGACGTCAGCACCTGTATCTGTAGTACCACCAGTTGTAGTGTCATCGTCAGATTCACAAGAAAACAGTACAGTTGCTAATAGTAGTAAGCTCAAAAATTTCAAGGTTAACTTTTTCATAGTATTCGATTTTAAGAAATAATTATGATACTGTGACTTGTAAAAATGAGAATGGTTTAAATGTTGTTTCCGCTTTCGCGAAAGCGAAACTAATAACAATAAACCTAGTTGAAAATCAGGTATTTGAGAGAAATGGCTTAATTATGCTAATAAACCGCTAAAAACCAATAAATAAGCCTATTTTTGCAGCCGCTAACAAGCGTTATTTTTATGAAAGACATTAGAAACATTGCAATTATTGCTCACGTAGACCACGGTAAGACTACGTTAGTAGACAAGATTTTACACCACTGTGAGATTTTCCGTGAGAATGAATCCACTGGAGAATTGATCCTTGATAACAATGACATCGAGCGTGAACGCGGGATTACTATCCTAGCAAAGAACGTATCGGTAATGTATAAAGGAACTAAAATCAATATTATTGATACTCCTGGTCACGCCGATTTTGGTGGTGAAGTAGAACGTGTATTAAATATGGCCGATGGTGTGCTACTTCTAGTAGATGCATTTGAAGGACCGATGCCACAAACTCGTTTTGTGTTACAAAAAGCAATAGACCTAGGTTTAAAACCTTGTGTTGTTGTAAATAAAGTAGATAAAGAAAACTGTACTCCTGATGAAGTACATGAGTCTGTTTTTGATCTAATGTTTGAATTAGGTGCTGAAGAATGGCAACTAGATTTCCCTACTGTTTACGGTAGTGCAAAGAATAACTGGATGTCTGATGACTGGAAAGATGAGACGACTAACATCGAGCCTCTTCTAGACATGGTAATCGAGCATGTTCCTGCACCTGTTGTAGAAGAAGGAACTACTCAGTTATTAATTACTTCTCTAGATTTCTCTAACTATACAGGTCGTATCGCGATAGGACGTATTAAAAGAGGTTCTATTAAAGAAGGTCAAAACGTGACTCTTTGTAAGCGTGACGGTTCTCAAACTAAAACTAAAGTCAAAGAAGTTTATGTCTTTGATGGTATGGGAAAAGCCAAAGTAACAGAAGTAATGGCTGGTGATATTTGTGCTATAGTAGGACTAGAAGGTTTTGAAATAGGTGACAGTGTTGCTGATTTTGAAAATCCTGAAGCGATGGAAACTATCGCTATCGATGAGCCTACAATGAGTATGTTGTTTACTATTAATGATTCTCCTTTCTTCGGTAAGGATGGTAAATTTGTAACATCTCGTCACATTAATGACCGTCTTACTAAAGAATTAGAAAAGAATCTTGCTCTACAGGTACACGATACTGGTAGTGCAGATAAATTTATGGTTTTCGGTCGTGGGGTATTACACCTTTCTGTATTAATTGAAACGATGCGTCGTGAAGGTTATGAATTACAGATAGGACAGCCACAGGTTATCATAAAAGAAATAGATGGTGTTAAATGTGAACCAGTAGAAGAGCTTACTATCGATTTACCAGAAGCGGTAAGTGGTAAAGCTGTTGAAATGGTTACTTTGAGAAAAGGTGAAATGACCAGTATGGCTCCTAAAGGTGAGCGTATGGTTTGTGAATTTAAAATCCCTTCTCGTGGTATTATAGGTTTAAGAAACCAATTGATCACTGCTACTGCTGGTGAGGCTATTATGAATCACCGTTTTGTAGGTTTCGAACCTTATAAAGGTGAAATCGCTGGTCGTATCAACGGTTCTATGATCTCTATGGAAAAAGGAACTTCTATTCCTTATTCTATGGATAAATTACAAGATCGTGGTAGATTCTTTATCGCACCAGGTGAAGAGATTTATGGTGGTCAGGTAGTAGGTGAAAATTCTAGACCAGATGATCTAGCAATTAATCTTACTAAAACAAAGAAACTTTCTAACGTGCGTAGTGCAGGTAATGATGATAAAGTAAAGATCGCTCCACCAGTGAAATTTACTCTAGAAGAAGCTCTAGAATACATCCAGAAAGATGAATATGTTGAGGTTACTCCTAACTTCTTGAGAATACGTAAAGTTATTCTTGATGAGGGTGAGCGTAAACGCGCAGGAAAACAACTTTCTTAATCACGGATTAAGTTAATTATATTGAAAAAGCAGATTCGCAAGAATCTGCTTTTTTTTGCTCTATACTTTTACTAACTACTAAGCTTGTTTAAAGGTGTAGCATTCTCTTATCTTAGCATTAAATTACACTAGTTTTTGACTTTAACGATACAACAATACCATCCTGATCTTAAACGAGTATGGAATGATTTTATAGATCATTCTATTAATGGGACATTTTTATTGCATAGAGATTTTATGGACTACCATCACGATCGGTTTAAAGATCATAGTCTGTTGGTTTTTAATGAGGACGCATTAATTTGTTGTATTCCTGCACATACGGTTCAGGATTCTATTTATAGCCATCGTGGTTTGAGTTATGGAGGTTTGATTTTAAACAAAATCAGCGCCCAGAATATAGACTTAGTATTAGAGTTATTTGTGGAGTATGTTAAGGGGCACGCTTTCGCGAAAGCGGAATTACAACCACCACCTTTATCTTACAATACTATAAATAGTGAAATAGCAAAATATTTAAAAAATTATGGGTTTAAGATAAATCGTGTTTTACATAATCAATATGTGAACCTAAAGGAAGAGGTTAATGTTTCTCCTAAAAAGAGTATAGGTTACCGTAATGGGAAATTTGATGGTTTATCAATTCATAAAGGAAGTGATTTTAAATCTTTTTGGGACTTTGTACTCGTACCACAACTAGATTCTAGACATGCATCTAAGCCAGTACATAATGTGGAAGAGATAGAGTTATTGCACTCTAGATTTCCTGAACAAATAATTCAACACAACGCATGGAGAGATGGAGAATTACTGGCCGGAATTACATTTTTTATAAAAGATAAAGTAGTGAAATCGCAATATGCATCTAGTTCATTAAAAGGTATGAAAACCGATGCAGTGGGCTTTATTTATATGGAAGCGATGAAAGAGTTTAAAGAAAAAGGATTTTCTATAATGGATTATGGGCCTGTAAATGAACGTGACGGAGCTATTAATGAGGGATTGTTGCGTTTTAAGAAGCAATTGGGTTGTGTAGAAGAAGAGTGGAAAAGATGGGTGATTGAGCTTTAAAAACTCTATAAATGATAAAAACCACTAGTAAAAAGGTGCTATCAGACACTTATTCACTAGCGGTTTACCAACCAAACTTAACTTATTTTTCTTTTTCATAATATATAGAGGTGTTTATAATTAATTAAAGGCTAATTCAATAATCTAAACAAGAACTTCTTATCTTATGATGGTACAAATTTAATGCAATGACCAAGTTTAAGATGCTAACGTGTCGTTAAGCAATGTTAAGTAGTGTTATCTATAAAATTGAAAAAAGCAGTTATGTTTGCAACAGAATATTAACAAATGAAGAATACAAAGCGATCTTTTCACATGGCCATTATTTCTAGTGTGCTACTGTTAGTCTTTACTTTACTATCTTATACGACTAGAACTGCAGGAAATAATATTAATGATATTACAGGTTATTTGATGACCTTGTTTTTTGTTACTGTGGTTATGGGTTTTGTTTTAAGCTTGTTGAGTATTAAAGAAAAGTACCATTGGAAAAAGTACGTGGGTATAGGGATCAATACTTTTTTCTTCATTTTATTAGTCATAGGATTATTGGGTAATCTGGTAGACATAGTAAATGCTTTTAGTTAAAGCACTTTTGTTTTGATATATTCGTTAAATATCCATGACCGAGATGACTCCACCTTACATTCCATACTTAGACCTCAAACCTTTAAACGATAGGTTTGCTCAGGAAGACCTCTTGTCATTTAAAGAAATTCATGCTTCTGGCAGATTTATAGGAGGTAAATATGTAGACCGATTTGAAAAAGAGTTTTCAGTCTATTGTGGTACTAGTCATTGTATAGGAACTGGGAATGGATTAGATGCTTTAACTATTATTTTAAAGGCCGAAGTTGCTCTAGGTAACTTACCACAAAACGCTTCTATACTGGTACCAGCACATACGTACATAGCTACGTTTTTAAGTGTTATCCATGCAGGTATGCGACCTGTGCCTGTAGATGTAGAAGAACTTACCTTAACTGCAAATGTGTTGCGCAAGGTAACTCTAGAGTATGATGCGATCATCGTTGTTGATATTTATGGAAAATTAGTAGATGATGAGGTGTATGCTTTTGCAAAAGATAATTCTTTACCCATTTACTGCGACACCGCACAATCTCATGGTGCTACAAATAAATTAGGTGAACGATCTGGAAATCTAGCTAGGGCTAGCGCTTTTTCTTTTTACCCCACTAAAAATTTAGGTGCACTAGGTGATGCAGGTGCAATAACTACCAACGATTTTGAACTAGCAAACATGTGTCGTAAAGTGGCTAATTATGGTAGAGAGAGTAGATTTGTAAATAATATTATAGGTGTTAATTCTAGATTAGATCCATTGCAAGCGGCTTTCTTATCTAACAGATTACCAATGCTGGATGCAGATAATACCAGAAGAATAGAAATAGCTACCTATTATTACCAGCATATCAATAACGTAAAAGTAAAACTATTACCGTCTGATTTTTTGAACAACTGTGTGTCACATGTTTTTCCTGTATATGTTGCTAATAGAAAAGTTTTTATGGATTACCTCGATCATGAAGGAATAGGAACAAGTGTGCATTATGAAATACCGCCACATCAACAAGCGGCATTTAAAGAGTTGAATCATCTTAGTTTTCCTGTTACCGAAGAATTACATCGTACCGAGGTGAGTTTACCATGTCATCCTTTATTGAGTAATGAAGATGTAGAATTTATTGTAAAAGCAGTAAATGCTTATTAAATGAGAAGACTGCTCGATAAACTTAATAAAAACCTACTTCTTAAAGTAGCAGGATTCAATTCTATTTATATACTTATAAAAATAGGAACTGGTACCGTTATGTCTTGGGTTCTTGCAAATTATGTAGGTGCGGCAGGAATGGGTGTTTTAGGTAATTTGCGCAATTTTACACAAGGAGTATGGAGCTTTGCCTCTTTAGGTCTTGAAAATGGACTCGTTAAAAACACTGCAGAACATAAGGAGAATCCAGTAGTTTTAAAAAAGGTTATAAATACTGGTTGGACCATGTCTATTGTAACAAGCATGGTTGCTGCTATTGTTATATTTTTTTCGGCAAGATGGCTGGATCAAGAACTCATTGCTGTAGATGCAGATTTTTCTCTAGTATTTAAATTGTTTGCCATAGGGTTGCCATTTTATGTTCTTTTCATTTTTATAACTAGCTTAATGCAAGGATATGAATGGTATAAGAAATTCATAACGCTCAATATTATAATTAGCTTAATTGTTTTTTTAATATCAGCTTATTTAAGCTTTGAGCATAATTTAACTGGAGCACTTTATGCTATTGCGTTAGTTCCATTTACACAATGTTTAGTAGGAGTTTTGTTTTGGTTTACTAGGGTAAAAGCTCAAATAGCACTTAAAGAATTGCTAGCTTTAAATTTTGATAAACGCACAAGTGGGCAACTATTAAAATATAGTGCGATGGCATTATTTAGTACATTGCTTATACCTTTTGTTAATATTCTAGTACGTAATACGGTTAGGGTAGAGGTGAGTGATGTAGCTGCAGGGTGGTGGGAAGCTGTAGTGCGTATTTCTGGTTATTACATGCTTTTTGTAACCAGCCTAGTGAGTCTTTATGTATTACCTAATCTAAGTAAAGATAGCAGCCTTAAGAATTATAGAATAACGATAGTACATTTTTATAAAACGATGCTACCTATAGTTATAGCAGGACTAGTGACTATTTATCTTTCTAGAAATTTAATTCTTTCCATACTTTTTACTGAAGAGTTTAATGGTGCCCAACCCTTATTTAAATGGCAATTATTAGGAGATTTTATAAGAGTAATCACCACAGTAATCGCTTTCAGATTTATTGCGATTAATGACTTGTGGCGTTACTTAACTGCTGAGGTTTTAAGTATTCTATCTTTTTATTTGCTATCAATATACTTTATACCTATTTATCAAGAAGAAGGTGTGGTAATAGCCTATTTAGGTAATTATTTATTCTATCTAGTCGTTTTGTTAGTTTTACTGCGCAAAGAACTATTTAGTAAAATAAAAGTAGTTTAATTACCATTAGATGCCTCGCGTCTTATTTGTTTAACCACTGTGTCTGATTTTTTAAACATCATGCTGTTATCCTTTTCAGTAACTATTGCCATGTAAGAATGTACAGTGTCAGCACCTTTAAGAGGTATTAATTCTATTAGGTCTATTTTCTTTTTTGCTGGTATGGTGGTAATCATAGGTCGGTCTGCACTGCGTCTAAAACCAGAACTCTCTACCCTGAAGAATAGGTCTATATCCTTTCCAGTCGTATTCTCTGCTACATACACAATACTTTTACGCTCATTGCGCACAGTGATATCTATGCCTTTATGAGAATTTTGTTCTGGTGTTATGAATAATAGTAAAAAAAGAATAGTAATGAGTTTCATGATAATATTTTAATAAATGCATTCAAATTTTATGCCTAGCTGCCTTGCACAAACTTATATTTGTAAAGTTAGTTAATTTCTGTATCAGTGATAGTGGTTGTTCCGCTTTCGCGAAAGCGGATCCTTTAAAATAAATATCCAGTATTATTATGAATTTACAACTCAACAGACCTATTTGCTTTTTTGACCTAGAAACAACAGGAACCAATATTTCTAAAGATAGAATCGTTGAGATTTCTATACATAAGGTTTTTCCTAATGGAGAAGAAAAAACGTATACTTTTAAGGTAAATCCTACTATTCCTATCCCGCCAGAGACTACTGCTATACACGGTGTAAGCGATGATATGGTTAAAGATGAACCGACTTTTAAAGAAAGAGCGCACGAGGTACATAATATTATCAAAGACTCTGACCTTGCTGGTTTCAATTCTAATAGATTTGATATACCACTTCTTGCTGAAGAGATGCTGCGCGCCGGTGTGGATTTTGATATGGGTAATCGCAATGCGATAGATGTGCAAAACATCTTTCATAAAATGGAACAACGTACACTAGTGGCTGCTTATAAATTCTACTGTGACAAAGATCTTACTAACGCACATAGTGCAGAGGCTGATACCATCGCAACTTATGAGGTTCTTAAAGGACAGTTAGATCGCTATCCAGAATTAGATAACGATATGAAATCGCTTGCAGAATTCTCTACACGTAGAAAACCTGTAGATTTTGCTGGGATGCTTGCGTTTAATGATCAAGGAGAAGAGTGTTTTAACTTCGGGAAACATAAAGGAAAAAGAATTGTTGATGTTCTAGAAAAAGAACCTGGTTACTACAGCTGGATTCAGAATGCAGATTTCCCTCTATACACAAAGAAAGTTCTTACGGCTATAAAGCTGAGAGGTTTTAATGGGTAGATTTATCCTAATAAATCAAAAAAAAAGGATGTTTTTTTATAAGAGACATTCTTTTTTTTGTTTAATTATTTGAGCTGTTTATGTGGCTAGAGTTGATTCTTTTTATCGCCTAAAAACACAAAGTCGGATAAACGGTAATTTTTAAAAAGACTATTTTATTATAGAAAAGAGGTATAATGCAGCGTTAGGTTTAGAATGTTTCTTAATAATCTTAAAGGGTAAATAAGCACTTTGTATTCATGTAATTTATATCACTTTATGACTATTTTTGTTTATTAGACAGAGGTCCATGAATAGATTAGCTAGACTATCTAAAAATAAACAGATGCTTTATATAGCAATGATTTTCATTGTTTTAAACATCATAACCATATTCTTTTTTGAGCTTATTGAATTTAGGTTAGTTAGACTCTTATCTTCAATTACCGCATTACTGTACTTTCATTTCTACATAAGTTATAAAAACAGAATTATATACAGTATTTTCATCATGTTAGTCTGTTCTGATGTTTCCATGGTTTTTTATGAGCATTATTTGGGTTTAATCACATATACTTTGTGGTCTATCGCTATTTATCTAACGTTAAGTATTTCTGCTTTGAGAAAAATACAATGGAGGCGTGTTACTAGCTTAGATTACATTGTTTTTATATTGGTTTTTCTTTTTAATATTTACATTTTAGAATTCACAGTGTCAGATATAAGGGAATTATTTGAAACTAGACTAGCTTATTATTTAATAAAGATGACTGGTTATACAGGATTGATTTCTTGTCTATTGTCTGCGTTTTTGAATGCAACGCGTCTGAGTTTTAGAACAGCTTACTTTATGTATGCTTTATTTGGTTTAATATTTTCAGATTTTGTTGCAATGCTTGCATTTTATTATAAAATTGAGCCCAAACTGTTTTTTCTAATCGATAGAGCAGCTTATTTGTTTGCATTGTTCTTTTTAGTACGACATGCTTATATGGCATATTTGCAAAAAGAAGCAGCTAAAGCGGCGGCAATACTCAAAAAATCTTCCCAGGATTCAATAAGTCTTTAGAATCCATTAATGTTTTAAGTGATCTCATTAAAGATATTTCTTCTTTTGTTCTACATAGTTCTAGGTAATCTTTTTTGTGCGTTCCTATACCATGTTCTGCACTTACAGAACCACCTATTTCCTTTAAATCACCATAGATACAGTGGTCGATTTCTTTTTTCAGATCGACACTCAAATTCTCTTTGCCTATCATGAAATGTATATTACCATCTGCCACATGGCCAAAGGCATATACCTGCTCAACGCCATTTATTAATGCAAGCGTCTCATACCTTTCTTTTATATAAGAACCTATTAATGGTATAGGTAGACTTATATCAAAGTGTTGATCGTGTTTCATGAAGTCTACTAGATTATTAACGTCTTCTCTAATTCTAAAAAACCATTCTATATCACTAGGAGATTGCGCCATTACGGCATCTAGAATAAGATCATTTTCTAATGCGTTTTCTAAAATTTGTTGAAACTCTTCCTGGTCTTTTATTTGATCACTACCTAAGGCTTCAACTAATACATAATAATTATAATCATAAGGTAGTGGTGGTTTTACTGCATCACTTACACTTGTCATTTGCTGATAACTGTTTTTCCAGATCAGTTCAAAGCCGCTCATTTTTCCTGCTAGATGGCTATCCATGTATTTAAGAAATTTTACCACATCTTCATATTCATCAAATGCGATATAGGCTGCATTACGGCTTTGTGGAGCTTCTTCTAGTTTAAGTATAGCTCTAGTGATAACACCTAGTGTCCCTTCACTACCTATAAATAATTGTTTTAGATCATAAGCGCTATTGTCTTTAATAATCTTTTTCATAGAAGAGATGATAGTCCCGTCTGCGGTTACTGCCTCGAGGCCTAATACAAGTTGTCTAGTCATGCCGTATTTGAGAACCCTTAAACCACCAGCGTTAGTAGAAATAATACCACCTATTTGTGCGCTACCCTTTGCTCCAAAATTTAAAGGGAATAAGAGGCTTTTTTCTGTAGCTGCGTTATGTATATTTTCTAGAATAACACCTGCTTGTACAGTCATAGTTCGGCTTGCTGTATCTGTTTCCTCAATTTTATTTAATCTTTCTGTAGAAATAACTACCTCGTTGCCTGTTGTCTCTGTACTACCTACTAGATTAGTTAGGCCTCCATGAACGACTATCGGCAGCTCTTGTGCATAGCAAATTTTCATGATCTCACTTACTTGTTGCGTTGTTTCTGGTAGGAGAACGCATAGAGCATTTAATGGTTGATCCATGTGCCATATATGATGATATCGATGTGATAGATCATCAGGCCCTAAAATCTGATCTGATTTTAAAATGGTAGTGAATAAGGAGGTAATAGACATTTGAGAAAAGTAATTAAATAAACGGAAAATCTATGAAACGTATGAAAATATAATATAATTTCAAATCTAAAGTTTATTAATTAAAACGAGACTCTTTAGAATACTCTATAGTTCAATTAAAATCAAGCTTATCTATTAAGTTTGTATATTTTCATTATAAAATTTTAATGACTATAGAGTGTGTAATAAAACTTTATCAACGTTTAATCTTTAAAATAGGTTTTTAAACGATGTTTAATTCAGGTTTTAAATGTAATTTACCACACAAAGGATTAATAATTTATTTTTGTCCAAAAGGAATTAATAGTTGCCTGGCAAGTTTTTACATAAAGAATTTATAGTAATAATAGCAACCTTATTGTTATTAAACTTTGCTTCCGTTTATATTGAAGATTTATCTTTGATAAGATGGAGTAGGTTATTAACAAGTGTTGTGGGGTGCGGTTATTTGGTGTCTAGGTATAAAATATATTTAATACCCAGATTTCTATTAGGTACATTATTATTAGTGCTTACCGATGTTTTTTACATCTATCTCAATTTCACCGTAACGCATCTACTGTATTTAGTAGCTTCTACGGCGGCATTTTTATTGTTTGTTATTTCTATTAATCAATTTATTAAATGGAAATCAATCTGTAAGACTACCGTATTACTTTTAATTTTAACTAATGCAGGGTTGTATTATTTCTTAAACTACTTATTAGAAATTGTAGTTCTAGATATAGAGGGCTGGCTATTGCATCTGTATAATATTTATGCGATAACAGGAATGATATATTGTTCTATTACAATAATATCATTTTTACAAGTAGATGATCGTACAGGAAATGGTAATTATCTATATATATCATTCGGCTTTTTACTGTCTAACACTTTTCTTCTAGTGGCCTTTTACAGCGATATCATAGATTTTTATTACCTCACTCGTATTTTCTATTTTTTAGTATGGGGATCTTTAGTTCATTTATTGGGTAGGCGAGCAGTTGAGCGTTTTTCTAAATTAGAAGTAAAAAAACTTAATTAGACGGTTGCCATAATTGTCCGCGGTGTGGTTTTAGTGCATCTCGCACTGCTGGCATGAATAACTCTTCTAGTGCTAGAAATGCTATAAAATGATTCTTATTTATTTGTTCTGTACCAGTTGCTAGAGATTCTACTTTATTTTCCTTTACATATTCATCTAAATGTATAAGATGGTGAGCTGCAGTTTTTTGAGCATCTGGGCCCTTAAAATCCCAAATTAATTTTAGTTGTCTCATAAATTAGTATTGCTTTACTGGTATTTTACTTTCTGCAAATATCTTAAAATCTTTCATGTGTTGATAGGTTTGGTTAGTAAAGAGTTGTGGTCTTGTTTTAGCTATTACTCTCATCATACCTGTAAATTTAAAAATGCTGTTGACGTTCCATAGGGTAGATTTTACTACTTTGTTTTTTATGATAGTTTCGCTTTCGCGAAAGCGATTACTCTGTAAGTTAAGTACACCACTAGTACGGTAAGTGGCTTCCCAGAGATGTGGCAAGTCTACAGCAGTAATCTCTTCTTTCATGTTAATAATAGCACCGCTTACCTTAATTTTCATATCACGAGTGCTACCTACTTTTCCGGGCTCGCCAGATAGAGGTCTTGAGCTTACTAACCCTTTTTGCCAGTGTTGAAAAAAGTCTTCATTTTTAAATAGTTCCATCACCTGATTAATGGGTAAAAGTATCTCGATTACATTCTCACTTTTTATCATAGAAGAGCAGTCGTAAAATGCATCTAAAACTTATACGGTAACCTTAAAATAATTGCTAGTTTCTAGCGTTTTGAAAGGCAATCTTAAATAACTATTTTTGCAATCCTTGAAAAGGAACTATATGAAGTATATAAGTAGTCTATTATTGATAAGTGTTTTTTTTCTGACGGTAAAAGCAACGGCACAAGACATAGGAGATAAAACGTTGCTTACCATAGATGGTACAGATTATGACGCTGGAACATTTATGAAGTTTTACTTTAAAAACATAGATATAGTACAAGATGAAGATCAAAAAAACATTGATAATTATCTCGATCTTTATATTGATTATCGTCTTAAATTGCAGCAGGCTTATAGCCTAGATTTACATAA
Source organism: Nonlabens sp. Asnod2-A12 (assembly GCF_045063745.1). Taxonomy (NCBI): domain Bacteria; kingdom Pseudomonadati; phylum Bacteroidota; class Flavobacteriia; order Flavobacteriales; family Flavobacteriaceae; genus Nonlabens; species Nonlabens sp. Asnod2-A12. The sequence goes on from NZ_JBEFOB010000003.1 coordinate 3,112,891, forward strand.
AAAAGAAGATTACCTTAAAGAAATAGAGAGCACTCGTTCTAGTATTGCACAGGCATATTTAACTGATAACGAGGTGTCAGATCAGTTAGTGAGAGAGGCCTATGAGCGGGGTAATAAAGAGGTAAATGCAAGTCATATTCTCATAAAAGTAGATCGTGCAGCTTCACCTGCAGACACGTTAAAGGCATGGAATAAAATCCATGATGTCGAACAAGAATTGAAAAATGGAGCCAGTTTTTCTTCTCTAGCAAGAACTAAAAGTGAGGGCCCTAGCGCAGGTAATGAAGGTAATCTAGGCTGGTTCGGTTCTTTTAGAATGGTATATGAATTTGAAAATGCTGCATTTGAAACAGAAAAAGGCAGTTTTTCTAAACCATTTAGAACAGACTTTGGCTATCATATAGTTTATGTTAATGATACAAGACCTAATCCTGGTGAGTTAACAGTGGCGCATATCATGGCTTTTGATAAAAAAGATTCTGGTAGTAAAAATGCTCAAGAGCGTATTCTAGAGATTTATAAACAGGTACAATCGGGCAAAGATTTTAAACAATTAGCTCGTGAATTCTCTGACGATGGTAACAGTGCTGCTCGTGGTGGTAAATTAAATAAATTTGGCACAGGTGGTGTGGACGAGGTGTTTGCAAACGCTGCGTTTGCATTGAAAAATGTAGGAGATTATAGTGAGCCTATAAAAACTAAATTTGGCTGGCACATTATTAAATTGTTAGAAAAACATCCTGTTAAATCTTATGATGATTTAAAAAAGGAGTTAGAGAATAAAATTAAAAAATCTCCAAGATCTAGAAAAATAACAGAAGGCTTTATAAATAAATTAAAGACCCTCTATAACATAGAAAATCAAAATGCGTTGCCAAAAAACGTATATACGATGGTAAACGATACGTTACTACTTTCTGGAAAGTATAAATTTGATGATCAGCTAACAGGTCTGGATCAAAAGCTTTTTACTATCAATGAGGCTTCTTATAAAATAGGAGATTTCTTAAAGTATGTAGAAACTAAAATGGCTAAGGATTTTAAACCTTATCCATCTAAGAAAGCAAAGTTAGATGCTTATTATACAGAATATAGCAACGACCAGTTGATGTTATACTACGATAAAAATCTGGAGAGAGATAACAAAGAATTTAGATTTTTGTATAATGAATTTAAAGAAGGTTTTCTAGTCTTTGATCTCATTGAGACAGAAATATGGAACAAGGCAAAAAACGATTCTATAGGTTTAAACGAATATTTTAATAATCACCGAGAGGATTATAAATGGAAACGAAGACTAGACATCGTATTAACTCAAAATGTATCTCGTGATATAGCTGAAAACGTACGTCAGCAGCTCATTAAAAAAGTAGCGATAGATGATATAAAAAGCAGTTTAAATATCGATAATAAGACTCAAGTCATTGTTTCTAGTGGAGAGGTAGAAGAAACTTATAATAGGTTGCCAGATAACTTTGAAATAAAACTGGGAGTTTCTTCTGTTTATCACGATGCCGGCGATAGCTTTTATAAGGTGATAGATGTTAAAGGAATTAAAGAGCCTACAAATAAAACACTAGAAGAGGCTAGAGGTAGTGTGGTAAATGACTACCAGCAAGAACTAGAAAAGAACTGGTTAGATAATTTAAGAAATGGCCATCAAATTAAGGTGAGTAAAAAAGTGTTTAAAAAAGTAAAAAAAGCAATAGAAAATCAACTTGATTAAAAGATTTATATACATATTAATAGCAGCTAGTCTAGCATCCTGTCAGTTTTTTGAAAAAGAAACAGAGCCAGACGCTGTAGTTAGTTTAGGAAAGCATTATTTAGATAAAAGTGATGTAATGCGCATCCTGCCATCTGATTATACCGTGGCAGATAGCACAAGAATTATGGATGCTTATATCAATAAATGGGCTACAGATTATCTGTTGTTAGATAATGCTCGAGATAATATAGGTCAAAACCGCCAGCAAGAACTAGAAGAGTTAGTAGAGAATTATCGTGTAGAATTATATGCTCAAGAATATTTAAAAGATCTAACTAAGCAAAATCTGGATACTATAATTTCAGAAAATCAAATTAAAGCATTTTATGAATTACGTAAAGAAGACTTTAAATTAAATGAAGATTTAGTACAGTTTAGATACCTGCAATTAGATCCTCTTAACACTGATTTGCAAAAAATAACTAAATGGTTCAATAAAGGAGATGTACCTTCGTTGAGAAAGATCGATAGTTTAAAATTATCGTACCGCAATTACTTTTTAAATGATAGCATATGGGTTAAAAAGAGCCATCTTTTTGACGCCATGAATGTAATCAACCCTGTAAATGAAAAGTTATATATAAAAGAGAATAAAATTTGGAAACTAGAAGATAGTCTTGGTGTATATTTGGTGCGCTTCAATAAAGTGCTCAAACGCGGTGATCGTGCGCCTTTATCTTATGTTAAGCCTACAGTAAAACAGGTTTTGCTCAATAAAAGCAAGCTTGCCTATATTAAAAAATTAGAAAAAGATTTATTAAATGACGCTATTAACAGTGATAAACTTAAAATCAACAATTAAATACCTAGGTGTTTTTATCGTTCTCGCTTTCGCGAAAGCGGTAACCGCACAAACAACTACGACAGATAATGATGTTGTAGATGTAGATAACCAGATCGTTGCAGAAACTCTAGCCGCTATGGATAGTGTAAAACCTGTAAAGAAACGATTCCTTATAGAAGGTGTCGCTGGTGTGATAGGAGATTATGTAATCTTAGGATCTGATATTGTAAGTGCTAAGCAGCAAGCAAATAGACAGTCTGGAATAGCTAATATTTCAAATTGTGAATTAATGGAAAGCCTACTGTCAGAAAAAATGTATGCCCACCATGCAATTCAAGATAGTATAACCATAAGCGATCGTGAGATAGAAGGTAGAACAGAGCAAACTATTCAATATTTTAAGAATGGTTTACAGACTACTGATGAGCAAAAAGTAGCCGATTTCTATAAAAAGGATAATATAGCTCAGGTAAGAGAAGCTCTTAATAGATTAAATCGTGATGTATTGCTAGCACAGCGCATGCAAGAAAGAATTACAGAGCAGGTAGAGATTACACCAGAAGAAGTACGTGAGTTTTTCAGTAAAATATCTGAAGAAGAATTGCCTCTTTTTAACACAGAAGTAGAAATGGCGCAAATAGTCGTTATTCCTGAGGCTGAACAAAGTGAAATAGATATAGTCGTTAATAAACTTAAAGAATATAGAGAAGATGTTCTTGATAATGGTGCAGATTTTGCCGCAAAGGCAACTCTTTATTCTGATGATACTGGGACAGAACGTGCTGGTGGTGTTTTAGAATTACAAAGATCTAGTCCATTTGTAAAAGAGTTTAAAGATCAAGCATTTTCATTAAGAGAAGGAGAAATCAGTGAGCCTTTTGAGACTCAATTCGGCTGGCACATTCTTTATGTAGAGAAAGTTATAGGACAGATAAGACAGGTGAGACACATTCTATTAATACCATATATATCGGTAAGTCAGATAGAAAAAGCAAAAGCAGAATTAAATGCTATGCGTGATCGTATCATTCTTAAGGAGATCGAATTTGGTGAGGCAGCAAAAGAAATAAGTGACGAAGAAAGAACAGCTCAAAATGGTGGTAAAATTATTAATCCTAACACAGGAACTGGTAGAGTAGAGATCACTAGACTTGAGTCTGATATGGCATCCACATTACAATTTCTTGAAAAAGGAGATGTAAGTGGTATTATAGAAGAAAAAAGTCCAACAGGAGCAAAATCTTTTAAGCTAGTTTATGTTATCGATAAAATTCCAGACCATAAAGCAAATTATGCTCAAGATTATTTAAAGATTAAGGATCTTGCATTAAAAGATAAGCAAGTAAAAGCTATCAATAAATGGCGTAATGAAAAAATAGCCGATACTTATATTAAAATAGGATCAGAATATAATGAGTGCGATATTCTGAATGCTTGGAAATAAATAGTTAATAAACCAACCCCACCACATGTCAGATGTAGCTGCGATTGATAACCTGGTAAAAAAACATCAGGAACTTAAAAAAGAAATAGCCAAAGTAATAATAGGTCAAGAGAACGTAATCAATGAAATATTGATTTCTATTTTCTCTGGTGGTCATGCACTTCTAGTAGGTGTTCCAGGACTGGCTAAAACTTTAATGGTTAATACGATATCGCAAGCTCTAGGATTAGATTTTAAACGTATACAGTTTACACCAGATTTAATGCCTAGTGATATTTTAGGAAGTGAAATTCTCGATGAGAATAGAACGTTTAAATTCATTAAAGGACCTGTGTTTACTAACATAATCCTTGCAGATGAGATTAACCGTACACCACCTAAAACTCAAGCAGCTCTTCTAGAAGCGATGCAAGAGAAATCTGTAACAGTTGCTGGTCATAAGTATAAGTTAGATGCACCTTATTTTGTACTGGCTACACAAAACCCTATTGAGCAAGAAGGTACTTACCCATTGCCAGAAGCACAGTTAGATAGATTTATGTTTTCTATCTTTTTACAATATCCTTCTTATCAAGAAGAAGTGGATGTGGTAAAGGCGACTACTAGTGATAAAAAACCGGTGATAAATGCACTGTTCACGGCAAAGGAAATAGTAGATTTTCAACAACTAGTAAGGCGCATTCCTGTTGCAGATAATGTTATTGAGTATGCAGTTAAACTAGTGGGTAAAACGAGGCCTAAAAGTGATGAGGCTCCAGAAATTATTAAGCAATATATAGATTGGGGTGCCGGTCCTAGAGCATCGCAAAATTTAATTCTAGCTGCAAAAACACATGCTGCGGTTAACGGTAAATACAGTCCAGATATTGAGGATGTAAAAGCGGTTGCTACAGGTATCTTAAGACATAGAATTATTAAAAATTACAAAGCAGAAGCGGAAGGTCATACAGAAGAAAGTATTATCGCGCAGATTCTATAATCAGTTTTCTGACTTAAATTATATAAAAGCACCTTTTACGAGGTGCTTTTTTTATATTCAATATTATTTAATAGCGGTATAAGCATAAACAATTACGCTTTCGCGAAAGCTAAAATACTACTATCGATATAGTTATTTGTCAAATTGATAATTTAAGGTTGTTTAAATTGTCAATTTGATAAAATCTATCCTTTTAAAACCTCGCTATTTTGATAATGTCTAAACTACTGTGATACTGTGTTAAACTTTCATTTAACGGCTCATTTTTGTAGCTTCGCAATCCATTAAAAATGATAAATTATTTTTATGATTATGGCTTCTGATGATAGACTGTCAGTAAGAAAAAGTTTACATCATAAAGACATATCTTAATTTACATTGAACCGAATACTATTATAAAATATATGAATACTTATAAGAACTATCTTCAGCAAATTGAAGACCGAAAAGAACAAGGACTTCACCCACAACCTATAGATGGAGCTGAATTATTAAGCGAAATTATATCGCAAATTAAAGACGTAAATAACGAGTTTAGAGAGCAGTCTCTTAACTTTTTTATCTATAATGTTTTACCAGGTACGACTAGTGCTGCTGTTGTTAAAGCTAAGTTTTTAAAAGAAATTATTTTAGGTCAGGAAGCGGTAAAAGAAATTACACCAGCTTTTGCTTTTGAACAATTATCTCATATGAAGGGTGGACCTTCTGTAGAGGTTTTATTAGATCTTGCTTTAGGTAATGATGCTCAAATTGCTCAAGATGCTGCCAAAGTTTTAAAAACTCAAGTATTCTTATATGAAGCAGATACTGAAAAGTTAGAAAAAGCTTTTAACGATGGTAATGCTATTGCTAAGGAACTTATAGAGAGCTATGCACAGGCAGAGTTTTTTACTAAGTTACCAGATGTAGAAGAAGAAATAGAGATCGTAACTTTTGTTGCAGGTGTAGGTGATATCTCTACAGATTTATTATCTCCTGGTGCAGACGCGCATTCAAGATCAGACCGTGAATTACATGGTCAGTGTATGTTTGAGCATAATAAAGACATGCAGAATGAATTGTTAGCTTTAAAAGAGCAACATCCTGATAAGAGAGTGATGTTAATCGCTGACAAAGGAACTATGGGAGTAGGTTCTTCAAGAATGTCTGGTGTGAATAATGTAGCGCTATGGACTGGTGTTCCTTTTAGTCCATATGTACCGTTTATTAATTACGCTCCAGTAATCGCAGGTACTAACGGTATTGCACCTATTTTCTTAACTACCGTAGGAGTAACTGGTGGTATAGGTATTGATTTAAAAAACTGGGTTAAGCAAAAAGATGCAGACGGTAATACGATAGTCGATGAAGATGGTGAGGCTATTCTTAAAGAAGAATATTCTGTAGCTACTGGTACGGTTCTTACTATCAATACAAAAACCAAGAAATTATATAACGGAGATAAAGAATTAAAAGATATCTCTACAGCTTTAACTCCACCTAAAATGGAGTTTATCAAAGCTGGTGGATCTTATGCAGTTGTTTTTGGTAAAAAATTACAAACCTTTGCTTGTAAAGTTTTAGATATAGATGTGCCTCAAGTATATGCTACTGCAAAAGAAGTATCTGTAGAAGGACAAGGTTTAACAGCAGTTGAAAAAATATTCAATAAAAATGCAGTAGGTTCAACACCAGGAAAAACGTTACACGCTGGTTCTAATGTAAGAGTAGAAGTAAACATTGTAGGTTCTCAAGATACTACTGGTTTAATGACTTCTCAAGAATTAGAAATGATGGCAGCGACTGTTATTTCTCCTATCGTTGATTGTGGTTATCAATCTGGTTGTCATACAGCTTCTGTATGGGATGATAAGTCTAAGGCTAATATCCCTAGATTAATGAAGTTCATGAACGACTTCGGATTAGTAACAGCACGTCACCCAGAAGGGAAGTATCATGCAATGACAGACGTTATTCATAAAGTACTTAATGACCTTGCAGTTGATGACTGGGATGTTATTATCGGTGGAGATTCTCACACTCGTATGGCAAAAGGTGTTGCCTTTGGAGCAGATTCAGGAACCGTTGCCTTAGCTCTTGCTACAGGAGAGGCTACTATGCCTATTCCAGAATCAGTAAAGGTTACCTTTAAGGGAGAAATGAAATCTTACATGGACTTCCGTGATGTAGTGCATGCTACTCAAGAGCAAATGTTAGATCAATTTGAAGGAGAAAACGTTTTCCAAGGAAAGATTATTGAAGTACATATTGGTACCTTAACTTCTGATCAAGCATTTACGTTTACAGACTGGACAGCAGAGATGAAAGCAAAAGCTTCTATCTGTATTTCTGAAGATGAGACTTTAATTGAATCGTTAGAAATATCTAGAGATCGTATTCAGATTATGATTGATAAGGGTATGGATAACCCAAAACAAGATCTTAAAGGACTAGTTGATAAAGCAAATAACCGTATTACTGAGATTAAAACAGGTGTGAAGTCTGCTTTAAAGCCAGATGGAGATGCAAAGTATTATGCTGAAGTAGTTATCGATTTAGATAAGGTTGTAGAGCCTATGATAGCAGATCCAGATGTAAATAATGAAGACGTTTCTAAGCGTTATACGCATGATAATATTAAACCACTATCTTATTATGGTGGTACTAAGAAAGTAGATTTAGGTTTTGTAGGGTCATGTATGATTCATAAAGGAGATATGCAAATCTTAGCTCAGATGTTAAAGAATATCGAGAGACAACAAGGAAAAGTAGTGTTTAATGCACCTCTAGTTGTGGCTCCTCCTACATACAATATCGTAGATGAATTAAAAGCAGAGGGAGACTGGGATGTTTTAGTTAAATATTCAGGTTTTGAATTTGATGATAACGCGCCTAAAGGACTAGCACGTACTAAGTATGAAAATATGTTATACTTAGAGCGTCCAGGTTGTAACCTTTGTATGGGTAACCAAGAAAAGGCAGAGCCAGGTGATACGGTAATGGCTACTTCTACTCGTTTATTCCAAGGTAGAGTGGTAAGAGATACAGACGGTAAAAAAGGTGAGTCTTTATTATCTTCTACTCCAGTAGTTGTATTATCTACAATTTTAGGAAGAACACCTACAATGGAAGAATATGAAGCAGCAGTTGAAGGTATAGTTTTAACTAAATTCAAGCCTTCTACTAAGAACTTAGTTGTTGCTTAAAACAACAAACTATTTAATAGAATTAAAGCCTGAATCATTAGATTCAGGCTTTTTTAATTGCTATTATTTCTACTTGTTATTAATTTTAACTATCAGTGCAGTGGTCAATTTTATATTTATATTATAAATAGTACTTCTATAATTTTGTATATTTAAAACACTAATAAAACTAATAATATACCTTATGGCATTTGATATCGATATGATTAAGAAAGTGTATAGTGAGATACCGTCTCGTGTTAATAAAGCTCGAGAACTAACTGGTAAGCCCCTTACACTCGCTGAGAAGATTTTGTATTCACACCTTTGGGATGGAATTCCAGGAAAACCCTTCACTAGAGGAAAAGATTACGTGGATTTTGCACCAGATCGTATCGCATGTCAAGACGCCACTGCACAAATGGCTTTATTACAATTCATGCAGGCTGGTAAAACAGAAGTTGCTGTACCTACCACAGTACATTGTGATCACTTGATCCAAGCAAAAAACGGTGCTAGTTCTGACCTTCAAAATGCTTTGAATACTTCTAACGAGGTATTTAATTTTTTAGAGTCCGTATCAGATAAATATGGTATCGGTTTTTGGAAACCAGGAGCAGGTATCATTCATCAAGTAGTCCTTGAAAACTATGCATTCCCAGGAGGTATGATGATCGGGACAGATTCTCACACCGTAAATGCTGGCGGATTAGGAATGGTAGCTATAGGTGTAGGTGGAGCAGATGCTGTAGATGTTATGGCAGGAATGGCTTGGGAATTAAAATTCCCTAAACTTATAGGTGTTAAACTAACTGGTAAATTATCAGGTTGGACAGCGCCTAAAGATGTAATTCTTAAAGTAGCTGAAATCCTTACCGTAAAAGGTGGTACAGGCGCAATTGTAGAATATTTTGGTGATGGTGCTGCAAACCTTTCTTGTACAGGAAAAGGAACAATTTGCAACATGGGAGCAGAGATAGGAGCAACGACTTCTACATTTGGGTATGATGCCTCAATGGAACGTTACCTGCGCGCAACTGATAGAGCTGATATTGCAGACGCTGCAAATGAAGTTAAAGAATATCTTACCGGTGATGATGAGGTGTATGCAAACCCAGAGCAATATTTTGATCAAGTAATTGAAATCGATTTAGATACCTTAATGCCACATTTAAATGGGCCATTTACTCCAGATCTAGCGACTGAAGTTGGTTCTATGAATGAAAAAGCAACTGAAAATGACTGGCCACTTAAAGTAGAATGGGGACTTATAGGTTCTTGTACGAACTCTTCTTATGAAGACCTTTCTCGTGCAAGCTCGATAGCACAACAAGCAATTGATAAAAAATTAAAAACTAAAGCAGATTTTGGTATAAATCCTGGATCAGAAAAAGTGCGTTACACCACAGAGCGTGACGGTATTTTAGGAATATTTGAAAATCTAGATGCTAAGATATTCACCAATGCTTGTGGGCCATGTATCGGTCAGTGGGCACGTTATGAAGATCCTAAAAACGCGCCCAAAAACTCTATCATACATTCATTTAATAGAAACTTTGCAAAGCGTGCCGATGGAAATCCTAACACGCATGCCTTTGTAGCATCACCAGAAATGGTTGCTGCCATTGCTATAGCAGGTAGACTAGACTTTAATCCTATCACGGATAAGTTGATTAATGAAGATGGAGAAGAAGTAATGCTAGACGAGCCTACAGGATGGGAATTGCCTCCTAAAGGTTTTGAAGTAAAAGATGATGGTTACCTAGCTCCACAAGAAGATGGAAGTGGTGTGGAGATAAAAGTTAGCGAAGACTCTGATCGTCTTCAGTTATTAGAGCCATTTACACCTATTGGGACAGATGTTTCTGAAGCAAAATTATTGATCAAAGCATTTGGTAAATGTACCACAGATCACATTTCTATGGCAGGACCATGGTTGCGTTATAGAGGTCACTTAGATAATATTTCAAACAACTGTTTAATAGGTGCCGTAAACGCATATAATAAGCAAACTAACTTTGTTAAGAACCAGTTAGATGGCGAGTATGGAGCTGTACCAGCCACAGCAAGAGCTTATAAAGCAGCAGGGATCCCTTCAGTAGTAGTGGGAGATCACAATTATGGAGAAGGATCTTCTCGCGAGCACGCTGCGATGGAGCCACGTCATCTAGGTGTAGTAGCAGTGATTGTAAAATCATTTGCACGTATTCATGAAACGAACTTGAAAAAACAAGGAATGTTAGGACTTACGTTTGCAAACGAGGCAGACTATGATCTTATTCAAGAAGATGATAACTTCAACTTTGTAGACCTTGCAGACTTTTCTCCGGATGTGCCATTAAACATTGAGGTAACTCATGCAGACGGTTCTAAGGATACCATAAAAGTAAATCATACCTATAATGCTGCTCAAATTGAGTGGTACCGTAAAGGAAGTGCATTGAATAAAATTAAAGAAGATAACGCTGCTTAATACCACGTTTTCTATTATATTAAAATGCCTCTTGAGATTTCAAGAGGCATTTTTGTTTGTTGTAGTTCCGCTTTCGCGAAAGCGGAATAAATTTAAAGACATTTTTAAAGATCAAATTTTAATCTTCTGGTTCTCTCGTCGCGCGCGTTTGCAACGCGTTCGTTTTAAGTTAAGCATTTGCAATGCGATTCACAAAGTTAATTCAACTTTTAATACCATTTAGTAATTTCAACATTACTAGTTCCATCATCTAAATATGCACTAGCACTACTATGAATCCAATGGCGTTCTTCCTTCACATAACCTGCTTCTATAGGATTGTAATGGATGTAGTTAAAAGCGGCTTCTAACTTTTTAACTCTATCCATTATTTTAGGATGAAAGCCATCTTGCCAAACTTTATAATTAGAATGTCTTTTGGACTTATCAGCGAGAAAAGAAAAAGTACCTAACAACCACTCTTTGCGACTTTCTCCAGGTTCATTGATAGCAACAATTATTTTTTTAGAAGTGAACTTTTTAAGATCTCTAATAATATCATTTATTGGTTTACCAGTAGTTCCTACTATCATGTGTACATGACTGGGCATTATGACATAGGCATAAACAATAAGTCCTTTTTCTTTAATACAATGATTTAATGAGTCCTCTAAAACATGAATGTATCGATCTCTAGTGAATATATCAATCCATTTTACAACCGTTAATGTGATAAAATAATTTTCTTCTTGATCTTTTACTTTGTATCGTTCCGACATAGTAGCAAGATAGCTTATTGTGAATCGCATTACAAATGCTCAGCTTGTTGAGCACACGTTGCAAACGCGCGCGACAAAAAAAAGCTTTTTGAGAAACCAAAAGGCTTTTTTGTTGATTGTTGTCTTTGTATTCGCTTTCACTATCCCTTGCAACCTGACTTAATTTCATCGATGGTCCTTAATGAACTTAGTTGGATTCAAATAACCTTCCGTAGTTTCGGAATAACCACCACCGATATGCATTTCTAGGCTATCTCTAATTTCAAAATGTAGATGTGCGAGGTAAGCACCATTTGCAGTTCCTATAGTACCTATTTGATCTCCGCGTTTAATGATGCTATCTGTTGAAACTAAAATTTGATCGCAATGAGCATAAAGTGATTCTATATAAGTACTGTCTGGTAATTTATGTGATATCCTAATTACTTTTCCCCAACCGCTGCCTATATCTTTTGCAAAAGTGACTTGACCATTTGCTATTGCATATATAGGGTCTCCTAAATCTGAATCGCCACCAGTTACAGCATTCCAGTCATCACCTAAATGATCGTTTTCACTAAATTTTTGTGCATTGTAGTATCCCTTTGCATTTGGTTTGCCTACCGGATAATCAAAATGAGTTGCAGTCGGAATCGATTTCTTACGTTCTACTATCAATTCTTTTTTTATAACAACAGTTTCATGTATAACGGAAATAGGTTCTTTGTCACTATCAGATTGTTTACAAGAAAGTAAAAACAGTACTATTACTATCAATATGTGTTTCATTATTTAAAAGGATGGTTCATATTTACAACAGTAAATTAACGATTTTAATTGTACAGCCATTTATCTTTGTTAGCTAAGTCATAGCAATCTATAGAATAGTTTATGAAAAAGCTTTCTCTCAGTAATATAATTTTTATTGTTGTAATAGCATTACTTATTATTCCTCAAACTAGAAAGCCTATTCAGGTAGCGCTTCAAAAAATAAGAGTACAGTTGTTTTCTCCGTCTACTTTAGATAAAGAGGATCAACAACAGCTTGAGCCTTTTACTTATCATTTGAGAACGCTCGATGGAATTTCCAAAGGAATTGAAATAGGACAAGGACGTGTGACTTTTATAAGTTATTGGGCGACATGGTGTCCTCCTTGTATTGCAGAATTTCCTAGTATCGATAAATTGTTTAAAGATTATGGTAATGAAATAGATTTTCTTTTAATTACTAATGAAGATCCAGAAATAGTAAAACGATTTTTAAAAGAAAAAGAGTTTGATATACCAGTTGTGTTACCACAAATGAATACACCTGAAGAACTTTATGAATCTAGCATACCTACCAGCTATATTATAGATGCAACAGGTAAAGTTATAATTAAAGAACAAGGTGCGGTAGACTGGAATAGTACCGAAATAAGAGAAGTAATAGATCAGTTGATTATCAATTAATGAAGGCAGACTTATAAAAGACGGTGCTATAAGTTTTTATTTCCAAATATTAATTTACCACAACATTTTATTCATTTAAAGTAAGAGGCATCTATCTTTGTTCTTATGTCTCAACAAATCACAACGCTTACTTTTTTTAAATATCCTAGCTTTAAACAAAAAGTTTGGGCTTTTGGAATGATGCAATTTGCACACGGTCCATTAAAAAAGACAGCTGGACTAGAGTTCTATAAGTTGTTAGGTTCAGGAAAGGAGAATTTTGATCCCAAACCAGACTGGAGTGTTTATGGATTATTACAAGTATGGGAGAATGAAGAGTCTGCAAAAAGCTTTTTTGCCAATTCAAATTTATACAGTAGATACTTAAAGCACAGTTCTAATCAGCTTACTTTCTATATGAAATGTATAAAAGCGCACGGACAGTGGTCTAAGAAAAATCCGTTTAAGGTGAGTGAGAACTTAGATGAACATAACGAGTTTATAACCGTTATTACTAGAGCCACTATTAAACTAAATATGCTTAAGAAGTTTTGGGATTATGTGCCTAAATCGCAAGTAGATTTAATTGATAACCCTAACTTACTATTCACTGCAGGAGTAGGAGAGCGACCAGTAACTCAAATGGCTACTTTTAGCCTTTGGAACGACGCAAGAGCTTTAAAGAAATTTGCTTACCGCAGTCAGAATCACAGACATGCAGTACAACAAACACAGGCATTGCAATGGTATAAAGAAGAGTTATTTACTAGATTCCAACCCTATAGTATTAAAGGAACATGGGCAGACTTTGAAATACCTCAAAGCTTAAAATAACTTTTTAAAGAAAGCACTTAAAAATGGTACTGATGTCATGGGCAGCATTATACCTAGCTCCTGACTTAAACTAGTTTCTTGGTCTAGAAAACTGAATATAGTCTGTATCTTGTTTTTTCTATATAAAGTATGAAAAACCTCAGGTCCTCGAGCATTATCACTGTGTAATACATCGAGCATGATATCATCATAAAAGCGAAATTTCTTAGAAATCATACCATGATTCAGCTCTCGTTTTAAAGTAATATTATCTACTAATTGTACTGCTTTTTTCTCACTCATTTTAAAACTATAACCAGTAGATGGTTTTACCCAACCACCAGCGGTGCCTATTTTTAAGTGGTTTTTTCTATGGTGCTGCTCAAATTTATAGGAGGTCATAGGTATAACACCTTGCTCTGTTTTTTCAATAGAAAAGTTAGTAAGCTGCAAGTACTTTGCAATATATTCTTGGAGATACTTTTCATAAGTATCATCGCTTACCACATCTTTAGAAAAATAGGTAAATTCTACAAGAGCTTGTGTTGTAGAATAAGGTAAGACGTAGGTAAAGCTAGTCGTGCCAGCATCTCTTAATCTATAATCCATCATGGTAAACACCTCTGGATCAAAAGTAGGTCGCTCTGTTTTAATCACCCAACCCTTAAAATGTTGTTGTAGAGTAGTGGCTTTAGTATCTTTAAAAAACTTGGGATCTATACGACTGTCTAAAACTATAGAAGCGCTTAGGGTTCCAGTGGAGTAATCTATGTGGATTTTTTTATTGTGCCCTTTTTCATCATCATATTCTACGTTGTTTACTTTCTCTTCAATTAAAGTGTAATTAGATTTTTGTTGTAATTCCGCTTTCGCGAAAGCGATAAAATCACGACTCTCAATAGTCTTGTACACATAAGGATCGAGATCGAGAGGTATAAAATCATCAGGCATTATATAGCTGCCTTTTTTCCAACTGTGAGAGATTAAATGGTCCCATTTACCATTTCCTTTTTCCCAAAAAGACCAAGTTTTATCTAACGACAAAGCCTTAAAATCATCTATAATAACAATGTTAAGATCGGTTTTACGGCGCAGTAATTCTTGCACAATGTGGCTGCCAGCGCAACCCATGCCTATTATGGCTATATCGTAATGACTATCCATAGACCTATTGCAAAAAGTAGTTGTACACCATATAAATGATAAGAAAGAATTTTATTTCCTTTAAGTTTAAAATGTAACGCTATGGCATGTAAAATAGCAGCTACCACGTACCAGCAAATATAGTTATACCAGCCGGCACCATTTTTAAAATGCCAGAATCCAGCAAAATCGCATATTTGTTCTAGAAAGAAATCTAGACCTACCATAAGTGCCGCGCCACTAGCTATAATGGCTATAGGTGATGTGAAAACTTTTTTAGCAATAACATGTGTGGTAAAGGTAAGTAAAGCCCAGTTGACACCTATTAGTACAGGGATTCCATCTATTTTAGGACCAAAATTTATACCGTAATAATAATCACCGAATAAGCTACCTGTATGCACACCTATCCATTCTACGAGAATGCCGGTGAACATAAAAGCGATAAATAACAGCACAGCCTTACGTGACTCTATCTTGAAAAAGAATATCAATAGAAATAACAAGTAAATCATCGTAAACGGTGACTTAGGTAAGAAAAAATCTTCATATCCTATAGCAATACCTATAATGGCAGCTATATGAATGATCCATAAAAAGATGATTGCTATTCTCATGAATTAGCTTTAGAGATAAGGTCTGCTGTGATTTGTGCGCTCAATAAACATAAAGGAATTCCACCACCTGGATGCACAGATCCACCTACGTGATAAAGGTTTTTCACTTGTTTATTAAAATTAGGATGTCTTAAAAATGCAGCAAATTTATCATTACTAGCTGCGCCATAAAGAGCACCGCGATAAGAACTGGTATTAGCCTCGATACCTTGAGGTGTCAGGATATATTCTGTTTTAATATGATTTGAAATATGTACACCTAGACATTTTTCAATTTTTTTGATGATGTCTTTTTTAGCTTCTTGCACGATTTGTTTCCAGTCCTGACCATAATCTCCTGGTGCATTAATCATAACAAACCAATTTTCATGTCCTGCAGGAGCGTCTTCTAGTGATTCTTTACTAGTTATATTAATGTAAACAGTAGGATCTTTTGACAAGGTCTTGTGCTCAAATATATGTTCAAATTCTGTATGATAATCTTCAGAAAATAGAATGTTGTGCAGGTCCAGTTCTGAGAAAACTCTATCGATTCCCCAATAAAAAATAAGCGCACTGCTAGATCGCTCTTGCTGGAGTGTCTTTTCTGGAGCCTTGATATCCTTCATTAAATTGCGATAGGTAGGATAAATATCCATGTTGGAAACAACGAGATCTGCTTCATAAGTTGCACGATCTGTTGTGATACCTGTTACTTGATTATCGAGGTGATTGATATGGGTAACGCTTTCGCGAAAGCGGAATTCTATTCCCACCTTTTCACCCATTTCAAACAATGATTGTGAAATGCTGTGCATACCACCGTGCGGATAATAGGTGCCTAGACCCAATTCTAAATGAGGAATCATACTCATAATACCAGGTGTCTGATAAGGAGAAGATCCATTATAAGTGGCATATCTATTAAATAGCTGAGTCAGTTTGGGGTTTTTGAAAACTTGGTTTTCCTGATCTAGTGTATTTGAAATCCCTAAAAAAGGGGTGTTGATCAGAGCTTTTACCGTGTCCATGGACAGATAAGTAGATGCTTTGTGAAGTGATTTTTCTAAGAATAGACTTTTGGTAAGGTTGTATTTCTTTTTGCTTTTTTGAAGATAGGAGTATAGCGTTTTCTCATTTTCATTAAATATGGCAGCCGCAGTACGGACAAATTCTTGTGAATCTGTACTGGCTTTAAAAACGGTGCCATCTTCCCAAAAATAATGACAAGCTATTTGTTTAGAACGGTAAGAAAATAAGTTTTCATGTTCTGGAAACAGTTGTAATAAATCGTCAATAAGGTGAGGTAATGTGAATAAAGATGGACCTAGATCAAATCGATATCCATCTTGATCTATGGCATGTAGTTTACCACCTGCATAGTCATTTTTTTCAATTACTATAACATGATAGTCTTGTTTTTTAAGCCTTAATGCTATGGCAAGACCACCTATTCCAGCGCCTATAACTATGGCTGTTTTCATAAATTATTTAAAATACTTGAACGGGACAACTAGCATACCGAAGTTTTCACCATCTTCTTTACCCAAGTGTTTGTGGTGCATTTTATGAGCACGTCGCAATCCTTTGGCATATTTGTTATTTGCTTTACGCAACCACTTAAAACGTTGATGTATAAAAACATCGTGCACTATAAAGTACGCAATACCATATGCTAGAATACCAGCACTTAAGGGTAATGTCCACCAGATGTCATAAAAACTATGGACTAGTTTTAAACCTATGCTTATTGCAGCATAAAAGACAAAAAAGAAGTCGTTTTTTTCAAACCAGCTATCGTGTTGTTTATGATGGTGATCTTCATGCAGGTTCCATAAAAAACCGTGCATGACATATTTGTGCATCCACCAGGCATTAAATTCCATGATGCAAAATGTGGCAATAAATATGGCTATCCAGTATAGTACATCCATGTTTAGATCATATTGAGTTTATAGGCCATATAGCCTTTGGACAATAAAAATATTTTCTCGTAGTTAGGCACGCGTATTCTTGCGTTTCTAATTTCTTTAGAAGGAGTGCGTTCTAATCTAGTGAGAAGTCTTCTATAATACGTGTATGCGGTATAAACTCCTAATTTGGCTTCTATAGGTAATCTTTGAATACCTTTGAGACCAGCATCAAAGTCTTCCTTTATTTCTTGAATAAGTCTGGCTTTGTCCTCTTCACTTAAATCATGAAGATCTGTATTTGGGAAATAGCTTCGTTCTAGCGTGTCAAGATCTGCTTTAAGGTCTCTCAAAAAGTTCACCTTTTGAAAGGCACTACCTAATCTCATGGCGTCATCTTTAAGATCGTTGTACTTCTCCATATCACCTTTTACAAAGACTTTTAAAGACATAAGCCCTACGACGTCTGCGCTTCCATAGATGTAATTTCTATATTCTTCGTCAGTTAGATAAATGGATTTATCTAGATCCAGACGCATACTGTGAATAAAGGCACCATACATATCTGGTGTGATATCGTATTTATTAACTGTTTCTTGAAACGAATTCAAAATAGGGTTTAGACTTATCTTATCATCGATAGCTCTTTTTACATCTTCTTCAAAACGGTCTAGTAAGTCGCGTTTATCATAATCGTGAAAAGTGTCCACGATCTCGTCTGCAAATCTTACAAATCCATAAATATTATGGATATCCTGACGTATGCTAGGTCCTAACATTTTACTGGCTAGTGAAAATGATGTGCTGTAATTATGTGTTACAGCTCTACTGCATTCTCTTGAAACTTTATCAAATAAGCTCTTCATTAGTGGTCATTTTTTTTAATAAGTTCAGCTGCTAGTTTTCCAGATATAAGTGACGGTGGCACTCCAGGACCTGGTACTGTTAACTGACCTGTAAAATATAGGTTTTTTACTTTGCGACTTCTTAAATTAGGTCTAAGAAAAGCAGTTTGTAATAAAGTGTTAGCCATTCCATAGGCATTACCTTTATAACTATTATACTCTGATATAAAATCATTAACACAAAATGATTCTTTAAATATAATATGATCTGTTACATTTTGTTCGGTTCGCAATTCAAATCTTTTCATGATTTTATTGAAATACTCTTCTCTTAATTCTGGAGTATCTTCTAAATCTGGTGCTAGCGGAATAAGGAAAAAACCATTCTCGCAGCCTTCTGGTGCTGTAGATGGATCTGTTAGGGACGTGAAATTTGCATAAAACAAAGGTTCTTCTGGCCACTTAGGGTCTTCGTAGATTTCATTTGCATGTTTTGTAAAATCAGTGTCAAAGAATAAATTGTGATGATCTATATTCCTTAACTTCTTATCAAAACCTACATAAAAGATCAATGAGCTAGGAGCAAAAGTCTTTTTATCCCAATAGGATTCAGAGTACTGTCTGTGTTTTTTAGGCAATAGTGTTTCAGAGTGATGATAGTCAGCACCAGAAAGAACAATAGGGTAAAGGTGTTTTTGTCCTTTAGTAATTAGTCCTTCTATTCTACCTTTTTCATCAACAAGAATCTCTTCTATAGGACTCTCTGTCTTGATAACTACACCTAGATCTTCGGCAAGTTTTTTCATAGCTAGAATTACTTCATACATACCACCTTTAGGATGCCATGTACCTAAACCGAAATCTGCATAGTTCATGAAGTTATAAAAACTAGGTGTGTTTTGAGGTGTCGCACCTAGAAATAAAACAGGAAATTCTAAGATACTAACTAATTTTGGGTTAGTAAATTTCTTTCTTACATCTTTAGAAACGTTGCCTATAAAAGCTCCTACTTTTTGAGCAGTTTGTGGTGTAATCAATTCTAGCGGAGACTCTCCAGGTCTATAAACAAGATTTTTAATCGCGATCTCATAGTTTTCCTCAGCCTTAGACATAAATTGTTGTAAAGGTTTTGAACTACCTTTTTCTACTTTTTCAAAAGTAGATTTAATGTCTTCTAGATTATCTGCTATTTCAATTTTATCATCTTCAAAAACAACAGAGTATGCAGGGTTAAGCTTATCTAACTGATAATAGTCAGAAGGTTTTTTATTAAAATCTGCAAAGAATCTCTCAAAAATATCTGGCATCCAGTACCATGATGGACCTATGTCAAAGGTAAAACCATCCTTAACAAGTCTGCGCGCTCTACCACCGACAGTGTCGTTCTTTTCATAGATAGTAACTTCGTAGCCGTCTCTTGCTAGATAACAAGCTGCTGCAAGTGATGAAAACCCAGATCCTATAACTGCTACTTTGTTCATGCTTCTACTAATTGAGGTATATTATTTATAACGTCTGATATGCCTTTAAAGACCTTATGATTATCAGATAACTGTTCTGATTTTATTTTTTGAGCCATTTGTCCTAAAATCCAAAGTTCTATATCACTATCTCGGTTCACTTTACGGTTAAATTTCTTTAAGAAAGATGGTAGCTCTTTTTCTACAGGTTGTACAGTTACGTAGGTTATATACGTAGGATTAACACCTTTGTTTTTGAAGAAAGGCAAATCATCTAGTATCATGCTGGCACCTAGGTAAATAGTTTTGTTACCTCTTTTTAATAACTCATAATTTAAGAATAATAATCCTAGATCATGCATTTCATTTTCAGGTAGAAATAGCACATAAACACTATCGCTATCATTTTTAGATCGATATTGAACTTTCTCTAAATTGATAAGAACCTTTTGTTTAATCAAATGACTGATAAAATGTTCATGCGCAATATTGATAGTTTTAGACTGCCATAAGAAACCTAATTCCTCTAGAAAGGGAATGAACAAATCATAGAAAACACCTGTAAAACCTACCTCTTGCAGTACAGAGTCATAAACTCTACTGAACATGGTCTGGTCAAAGTTAACCATCGCAAGTTTTAACTCTTGTATGGCGTGGTCGTTTTTATTATTTCTTATAGCTAGATTACGCACCTGATTTTCAATATCACTGCCCGTTAAACTAGCGATTGTAGATATTTTAATACCAGCATTTTTAAGATAGCTAACATTTAAAATCTTGCGCAATGCACTGAGGTCATAAGTTCTTATATTAGTTTCTGTTCTGTCTGGTTCTAATAGATTGTATCGTTTCTCCCAGATTCTTATCGTGTGAGATTTGATACCACTCAAATTCTCTAGGTCTTTAATACTGAACTTACTTTTTATCAAAACTAATTTGTTTACTTATTACGCGGTAAAGTTAAACAAAATTACTTATCACGAACTAAATTGATATTTAATTAACTATTAAAGTAAATTCTTGATAAACTATATGCGATTCATTTTTATTGATTTTGCATGAACTGGTTTTCTGTTTAGAGTAAAAAAGGCCTTGCTATATAATTAGGTGCAGTGATGGTTTTGAATTCGCTTTCGCGAAAGCGTAACTCAATTAGTAATTATAGTCGTCTAACTGTACTTTTTAAGCAAATGCTCTATGTATAATGAAGGTCTAGCCTCGTACTAGAGGAGTCCTGTTACTAACAGGGTGATGGTAAACCGGATTCTTGCAAGTATTTCTTTATCTATGATTCTCTATTTTACCTAGCAAAAATCAAGTACCGATTTCATTTAAAAGCAATCAATTATTAAATAGATGATAGTATAAAGCAGGTTGATCTATTGGTAGGAATGAGTATTTATGTATGTAGAGCGTTTAAGGTGTTTTAACCGCCTAATTAACATATGTTACGTTATTAACTTTATAAAATCACAAAGTGTCTCTATGGTTCTTAAAATAGATATGGAATGCGACAGGGGCTTATGTAAAAATGATTAAGAAAAGGTCTTAAAATTCAAAAGCTAGATAACATAAATATTATCTAGCTTTTGTGTTGTACCTGGAATGGGACTTGAACCCACACGTACAAAGTACACACGGCCCTCAACCGTGCCTGTCTACCAATTTCAGCACCCAGGTAAATAAAAAAAGTCCTTAATAAATTAAGGACTTTCTCGTTAACAATTGTTGTGATCTGGCTGGGGCTCGAACCCAGGACCCTCTCCTTAAAAGGGAGATGCTCTGCCAACTGAGCTACCAGATCTTCGTGTTAGCGGCTGCAAATATACCGCTTTTTATTTCTTCCAACCTAATTTTTTTTAGATTATTTTTAAAAAATCTTATTTTTAATTAGAAAAATATAAAAAATGGCGTTTAAAATAATCTTATTAGGATATATGGGGTCGGGCAAATCTACTGTAGGTCAGTATCTTGCAAGCGATATCTCTTTTGATTTCTTAGATTTAGATTTTGAAATAGAAAAAGAAGAAAAAATTAAAGTTTCTGAAATTTTTCAGACGAAAGGTGCAATTTACTTCAGAAAGAAGGAAAAAGAAGTTTTAGAAAAATTAATGGGTTTAGATAAAAACATGGTTTTATCATTAGGTGGTGGTACACCATGTTATTTTGATTCTATGAACTTTCTAAATAATCTAGAAGATGTAAAGACGGTTTATTTAGATATTCCTATACCTATATTATCTGATAGGTTGATGAAAGAGAAAGACCAAAGACCTCTTCTACAGAATGTGAATTCTGAAGAAGAGATGTTAGAATTTATAGGAAAGCATTTATTTGAACGTAGACCATTTTATAATCAGGCCAGTTTAAAAATAAAAGTAGATGAAGAAACTGCAAGTGAAGTTGCACAGCAAATAGCGGCTAGTTTATTCTAGCATCACACTAAAGGGCTTCTTTTCTAACTGTACCTCTATATGTTCTTCTATAGTAGTAGAAAGAGAGAGGCCTTTAAAATCTGCTTTTACTGGGTACTTTTTGTGGTTTCTATTTACTAATACAGCTGTTTTTAAACGATCTAGTGGTACATTTAAGAAGTGCTTTACCGCATATATTAAGGTAGTACCACTATTCAGGACGTCATCACAAATAATTACTCCTTTGTTCTCGTAGTCACTAGTAGGTATACTGGTTTGAATAGCTGCAAGTGGGTTGGTCTTATCTATGGTTACTTTGCACAAAACAATTTCTGTGTCTATTATTTTAGATAGAGCCTTTTTAAGCTCTTTTGCAAACGTATAACCGCCGCCCACTATTCCTGCTAGTATGATGCGGTCGTGGTTTAAATATACTTCGGCTATTTGATAAGCAATTCTTCTTATTTTATGTTGTACCTGATTATGGTCTAGAATTTCATTTTTAATCATTTCTTTTTCATATTTATTAGGAGTTCCTTTCCTTTTCTAGAATCTTCAGATGTCTGGCATCTATTCATTTCAATGATATCAAATTTTTTCTCAAACAACTTGATATATTCTTCTTTATTTCCTGTGTATGGTGGTTCCGTTCTTTGAGAGTCAAAATCAAATAGAACACCTTTTACATGACCATTCTCATTTAATAGATCATGACATTTTTTTATATAGCTTTCGCGAAAGCGAGTTTCCAAAGCACAAAAGAACGTTTGTTCTAATATTAGATCATACTTCCCAGTGTGTTGAAAGAAATCATCTTGTACCGTTTTAAGGTTATCATTAAGTAAAAACTTCTTTTTAAGCGACTCTAAAGGCTGGCTAGCAATATCGAGTACGGTAACATTTTTAAAACCTGATTCTATTAAATAAATCGCTTCATAAGAATTGCCAGCTCCAGGAATTAGTATTTTACTGTTCTTGTCACGCAAATTATCTATAATATGGGTAAGCGGTAAAGATGGATGGCCTAGATCCCAACCGGTAGAGTTGTTCTTATATCTGTTTTCCCAATAAATTTTACCGTGTTTCATTCTTCTTCCTCTTGGTTCAAGACATTAGTAAGATCTCTACGATCTTTTTTAGTAGGTCGTCCTTCTCCTTTAATCCTGTAGTAATCCTGATTTAAGGCTATAAGTTTCTTTGCATCAAAATTTTCTTGAGGCGTACGATCTAGTCTATATAGGCTAACAATCTTGTTACCCACACGGCCGTCTGGTAGATCTAGTACTTCTACCTTATATTCTATTTGATCTTTACGCAATTGAATAATGTCGCCAGGATATACATCTCTAGCAGGTTTTACAATAGAGTCATTTACTCTAATACGACCTTTTTTTGCGGCATCTGTCGCTTTACTTCTGGTCTTATAGTATCGTACACTCCATAAATATTTGTCTACTCGCATAAGAAGCTTTGTTATTAAACGTTATCACATCACTACAAAAATAGTTGAAAATACTATCTTTGATCGCTTTAAAAATTGATGATGAAAAAAATTAAGTATTTATTATCCTTTCTTGCAATAGGAATGGTGTTGGTCTCTTGTGGGTCTGACGATGATAACGATGTTGTAATAAGAGATAGGAATGAGGTGTATACAGAAGATCTTGCAGAATTGCAGGAGTATTTAAATACTCATTTTTATAACTATGAAGAATTTGCAACTAACCCTGCAGGTGCAGATTTTAATATAGTTTTTGACACTATAGCAGATGTAAATGCTGGTAAAACGCCACTTGCAAGCCAGGTTAACTCTAGGGTTTTAACTAGAGATGGTATAGATTATACTTATTTTACATTAAACGTACGTCAGGGTGGTGGTGCTTTGAGTCCTACGTTTGCAGACAGTACGCTGGTTTCTTATGAAGGGTTGTTATTGGATAACAGTGTGTTTGATGGGTCTACTAATTCTATATGGTTTGATTTACCTGGAGCAAGTGTCTTTGGTGGTGTGGTAGATGGATTTGCTGCTGGTGTGTCAGAATTGAATGAGGCAACTGCCATAACAGCAAATGCTGATGGTACTTTTTCTTTTACAGACTCTGGAGTAGGAGCAGTTTTTATGCCTTCTGGATTGGCTTATTTTAGTACGTCTCTTACAGGTATACCTGCTTATTCTCCTATTATTTTTACTTACCAATTAAGAAAAGTTAATTTGTCTGATCATGATGGTGATGGTATTCTTTCAAGATTTGAAGATCTGGATGGTGATTTAGATTTGCAATCTCCTGACGATAGAGATAATACTGATGAAGATTTAATAGGTGGTTTTAACTATCTAGATGCAGATGATGATGGAGATGGAGTGCCTACTATTTTTGAGAACCCAGATCCTAATGGTGATGGTGATCCTAGCGATGCTGAAGATCTTGATGGCGATGGAATACCTGGTTATTTAGACTCTAATGAGGTAAATATCGATATCGATGGTGATGGTATCCAGAATAGATTTGAAGGTCCAGATCCTAATGGTAATGGTAATCCTAGCGATGCACTAGATACAGATGGAGACGGTATCCCAGATTATCTAGATGATGACGATGATGGTGATGGAATACCTACAGCTTTAGAAAATGCAGATCCTAATGGTAATGGAAATCCAGATGACGCTTTAGATTCTGATGGTGATGGTATCCCTGATTATCTAGATGCAGATTCATAGATAATACTTCTCATAAAAGACTTTATAAAAAGGAGCTTCATTCTACATGAAGCTCCTTTTTTTATTTCAGTGCAGTTGTGATTTTCGCAAATGATATTTCTTTAGGTTTGATTTATTGCAAATTTAAATGTGATTATCGCTATAAGTTTGAATTATAAAATTACAACTTATGAAAGCATTTCTTATTACTACGATAGCTATACTAGCTGCATGTTCCTTATCTGCTCAAGATTATTATGACTATGATGAGGTTGATGCTCTCGAATCTTCTTTAGAAAACTCGTTTTTGAAAATAGGTGTAGGTTATTGGTTGCCCAATGGAGAGTTATCTCAATTTATTGATAATTCACCTCTGTTTGAATTGGCTTACGTTGTGCCAGATTTAAAAAGAAATAGATCTTTTGAATTAGGAATACAGCTGGCTGTACCACAGCAAAAAGAGTTTTTTCTAATAACAGATGGAATAGAACAATTTGAGATAGAAGCAACATCTATTATTAATGGATATATAAAGTTTAATAAGTATATCTATCAAAAATCTAATGATAAGCTAGGTTTTGGTATTGCTCTAGGGATAGCTTCTATATTTGTTGATCCGCTAGAAACTGCAGGAACGCAAGCGCTAGATTATGACAGTATCAATTCTGTATTGATAGCACCTGGTCTATCTTGGGACCATACCTTTAATGATAGTTCTATGGTGCAATTTTCTATGGACGTTCAATACACACCATTTAAGATGGAGAGAGCTGTTACTAGAGATTTAAATTCTTTTTCTATAGTTCCAAAAATAGCCTATCGTTTTTAAAATAGGCTAAATAAAAAAGAGTCTTTAATATGTTATTAAAGACTCTTTTGATTTATGAGTGTAAGTAAATTACTTTCTTTTAATTACCGCTTCAGCTTTAAGAGCGATATTTTCAGCATTTAAGCCATATTTTTCTAGTAATTGTGCTGGTGTTCCACTTTCACCGAAGGTATCGTTAGTCGCGACAAATTCTTGTGGAGTAGGATGGTTAAGAGATAAAGTTCTCGCAACACTTTCACCTAGACCGCCTAAGAAATTGTGTTCTTCAGCAGTCACTACGCAACCTGTTTTCTTAGCAGATTTGATTATAGCTTCTTCGTCCAGAGGTTTTATCGTGTGAATGTTAATTACCTCTGCGCTTATTCCTTTTTCATTAAGAGCTTTTGCAGCTTCTAGCGCTTCCCAAACTAAGTGTCCAGTAGCGATAATAGTTACATCAGTTCCTTCTTGTAGTAAGACAGCTTTTCCTATTTTAAACTCTCCGTTTTCTGGAGTAAAGTTTGCTACCTTAGGACGACCGAATCTTAAATAAACAGGTCCGTGGTGTTCAGCGATAGCTAGAGTTGCCGCTTTAGTTTGGTTATAATCACAAGTATTGATTACTGTCATGCCTGGTAGCATTTTCATCAATCCTATATCTTCAAGAATCTGGTGTGTTGCACCATCTTCACCTAGAGTTAATCCAGAGTGAGAAGCACATATTTTTACATTCTTGTCAGAGTAAGCAATACTTTGTCTGATCTGGTCATATACACGACCAGTAGAAAAGTTTGCAAACGTACCAGTAAAAGGTATTTTACCACCTATAGTCATACCAGCTGCCATTCCCATCATGTTAGCTTCGGCAATACCTACTTGGAAAAAACGCTCTGGATGATTATTTGCAAAAGCATTCATTTTAAGCGATCCAGTAAGGTCTGCACAAAGTGCTACTACATTTTCGTTTTTTTGTCCTAGTTCAGTAAGTCCATCTCCAAATCCGGATCTCGTGTCTTTACTTCCTGTGTTTTCGTAAATTTTCATATCTAAAATCTGCTGGGCAGATGCTCTTTTAAATTAATAGTCGCCTAAGGTTTCTGGATTCTGTCTTAATGCCTCAGCAAGTTGCTCGTCATTAGGAGCAATTCCATGCCATGCATGAGATCCCATCATAAAGTCTATTCCATTACCCATTTCAGTGTGTAATAAAATACATATAGGTTGCTTTTTACCTGTAAGAGTAAGAGCTTCTTTTATACCTGCAAGAACAGCGTCTACATCGTTACCTTTTGTAACCGTAACTACTTTCCAGCCGAAGGCTTCAAATTTACCTCTTAGATCACCTAGAGCTAGTACCTGGTCTGTGCTACCGTCTATTTGCTGTCCATTAACGTCTATAGTAGAAATAAGATTGTCTACATCGTTTGCCGCAGCATACATAGCAGCTTCCCAGATCTGACCTTCTTGTAATTCACCATCACCGTGTAAAGTAAAGACAGTTTTTGTGTCACCGTTTAATTTCTTTACAGCAGCTGCACCTATAGCAACACTCATTCCTTGACCTAAAGAGCCACTTGCTATACGTACACCAGGTAAGCCTTCATGTGTAGTTGGGTGACCTTGCAATCTTGTGTTTAATTTTCTAAAAGTACTTAACTCTTCTACAGGGAAATATCCTGAGCGAGCTAATACACTATAGAAAACTGGAGATATGTGACCGTTTGATAAGAAGAATAAATCTTCATTAACACCATCCATGTTAAAAGATGGGTCGTGATCCATAACCTCGTTGTATAGAGTTACTAGAAATTCTGTGCAACCTAGCGATCCACCTGGGTGTCCACTACTTACGGCGTGTACTTGTCTAACGATATCGCGACGTACTTGCGTTACTAAATCTTTTAAGTGCTGTGTATCAGCCATTTTGGAGTTTTTAAATGATCCTTCAAAAATAAGACTATTGACTTATAAGATGGTTTAATACTTTGGTCAGTTATTAACGATATGATAGGTTTTGTGAACAATAGAACGTAAATATGTAAAAAGTATGCTAGTTATAAGGTAGGGAATGGGCTGGATGTTGTTCTCGCTTTCGCGAAAGCGAAACATATCAAAAACTCTTAACGCTTAATTCTTAACTCATAACTAACAAATAGTATCTTTGCCATTCATGAAATTTGATTTATTACAAAACGATCCAAAGAGTCAGGCGAGAGCTGGAGTAATCCACACTGACCATGGGAAAATTGAGACGCCTATATTCATGCCGGTAGGTACGGTAGGTACGGTTAAAGGAGTTCACCAGCGAGAGCTAGAACAAGAGATTAATCCAGATATTATTTTGGGTAATACATATCACTTGTACTTGCGCCCAGGAACTGATATTCTAGAAAAAGCTGGTGGACTGCACAAGTTTATGAATTGGGATAGACCTATTCTAACTGATTCTGGTGGTTACCAGGTGTATTCTTTAAGTTCTAATAGAAAGATAAAAGAAGAAGGTGTAAAGTTTAAGTCTCACATCGATGGTTCTTACCATACGTTTACTCCTGAGCGTGCGATGGATATACAGCGCAGTATAGGTGGAGATATTATCATGGCTTTTGATGAGTGTACACCTTATCCTTGTGATTATAATTATGCACGTCGTAGTATGCATATGACTCATAGGTGGTTGAAGAGATGTATTACTCGTTTTGACGAGACGCCAGATCTTTATGGACACAAGCAAACGCTTTTCCCTATTGTACAAGGTAGTACTTATATAGATTTAAGAAAGCAAAGTGCCGAGGCTATCGCAGCAACAGAGCAATTTGGTAACGCCATAGGTGGACTCTCTGTAGGTGAACCTGCTGAAGAAATGTATGCCATGACTGAAGTGGTTACTGCTATTTTACCTAAAGAGAAGCCACGTTACCTTATGGGTGTAGGTACGCCTATTAATCTATTAGAAAACGTAGCATTAGGTGTAGATATGTTCGATTGTGTAATGCCTACTCGTAATGGTCGTAATGGTATGATCTTTACGGCTCACGGTACTATGAATATGAAGAATAAGAAGTGGGAAGAAGATTTTTCTCCATTAGATCCTGCAAATTATGCATGGGTAGATACGGCTTATACTAAGGCTTATGTGCGTCATCTATTTACGGTTAATGAAATGCTAGGTAGACAAATTTGTACCATACACAATCTTTCTTTCTATTTATGGTTAATGAGAGAGGCGCGCAAGCATATTCTTGCTGGAGATTTCTCTACGTGGAAGGATAAAATGGTAAAACAATTAGATAACAGACTCTAGTGTTAAGTATATTAGATAAATACATATTAAAAAGGTACTTAGGTGCATTCTTGCTGTTACTGGCATTGTTTTTACCTATTATGGTAACAGTGCATATTGCAGAAAAGGTGGGTAAAATCATAAGTAAGGATGTTCCTGCTGGTGAGGTTTTTGTGTACCTGTTAGATTTTACGGTGTATTTTTCTAATTTC
Source organism: Nonlabens sp. Asnod2-A12 (assembly GCF_045063745.1). Taxonomy (NCBI): domain Bacteria; kingdom Pseudomonadati; phylum Bacteroidota; class Flavobacteriia; order Flavobacteriales; family Flavobacteriaceae; genus Nonlabens; species Nonlabens sp. Asnod2-A12. The sequence continues at coordinate 3,141,850 of NZ_JBEFOB010000003.1, forward strand.
TTATTTCCTTTATTCCTCTTTATTTCTACCATGTTTTTTACATCAAAACTGGCTATGAATACAGAGATAATTGCCTTTTTAAGTTCTGGTGTTTCGTTTAATAGATTTTTACGTCCTTATATAATAGGTGCGAGTATAGTCTGTGTGGGTGCGTTGATTTTTAGTGCTGTATTTGTGCCAGACTCTGCCGCAGGGTTTAATGAGTTTCAGTACAAATACTTTAAACGTGGAGGTGATAAAAAAACGACCAATGTTTTTAGGCAAATAAATGATAACGATTACATTTATGTAAGTAATTACCAGTCTTCTAGTCAGACAGGTTTTGATTTTACACTGGAACATTTTGAAGAAAATGAGTTGAAGTATAAAATCTATGCCAACCGTATAAAGTTTAAAGACAGTACCTACACTTTAAGTGGATATAAGAAAAGAATCATTCTTGAAAATGGAGAGAAAATAGAACGTGAGCAGAAAAAAGACACGCTCTTTGATTTTGACATTGCAGAACTCACACCATCAGAGTATATAGCGGAAACCTACCAGTATGCAAAGCTCAATGAATTTATAGAGTTAGAAGAAAAGCGCGGTAATGCAAATATGAATATTTACTATGTAGAGAAGTACAAGCGTACCTCGATACCGGTAAGTGCTTTTATTTTTACCATAATAGCGGTCGCAGTGTCATCTGTTAAAAAGCGTGGTGGTATGGGAATTAATCTTGCTATAGGTATAGTGATAGCGATGACTTATGTTTTTCTCGATAAGGTATTCGGTACCATTGCAGAGAAAAGTACCTTTGATCCATGGATAGCAGTATGGTTTCCTAATATATTCTTTGCCATAGTGGCACTTTTCCTGATAAGAAATGCGAGACGATAAATTACTCAATTACCTTCACTTACATCTTATAGTATTTATTTGGGGTTTTACCGCAGTATTAGGTGCGTTAATAAGTATCGACTCTATACCGCTAGTATGGTGGCGCATGAGTATTGCAGTAGCACTCATATTTATCTATATGAAATGGAAAAAAATTCCATTACAGTTAGTAGGTAAAGGAGCTTTACCGCGCAAACGTATTCTAGGTTTCTTATTAGCAGGCGTGGTAATAGCATTGCACTGGGTTACTTTCTTTGGTGCAATAAAAGAATCTAACGTTTCTGTAACACTGGCTATGCTGAGTATGGGAGCGTTTTTCACAGCGTTGCTAGAACCTATATTTACTTCTAAGAAATTTGTGTGGTACGAGCTTATTTTTGGAGCAGTGATAATAGGTGCACTATATTATATTTTCCAGATAGAGACGGAGTATGTAACAGGTATGATATTAGGATTAATAAGTGCTTTTTTGAGTGCTGTATTTTCTATTATGAATGTAAAATGGGCAAAGGATCATCCGCCATCATTGATATCATTTTATGAATTGTCTAGCGGTGTGGTATTGCTTTCTACCTTTTTTATATTCTTGCCAGTAGATTTTGTACTACCTACAGCACTTACTCAAATGGACTGGTTGTGGTTAGGTATTCTAGCTTCAGTTTGTACTGCTTATGCTTTTATAGCAAGTGTAAAAGTGATGAAGGTGTTGAGTGCTTATACCGTTATGTTAACCACAAATTTAGAACCGGTTTATGGGATTTTTCTAGCCTATCTTATTCTAGGAGATTCTGAAGAAATGACACCACAATTCTATATAGGTGCCTTAGTTATTCTAGCGGTAATCATAAGTAATGGAATATTGAAAACACGACTGGCTAAGAAATAGATGTTGTTTCCTATTTAATGACATAGGCAGGCAGTACTCTTTTATAGTAGGAGACTTTACGTGTTTAGTGAATATTGAGCTTAATTATTCATCTAGGGTCATTCCGTTTTAAGTAAAGAATTCATTGCTATTTTATATCGTTTTGAAAAGTTGTTGTTTTGAAGTTCAAATATCTTTAAATCAGTTTTTTAGTGTGTTTTTTTAAAGTGTAGAAGTTATGATTGTTTTAGAATTAGGTATAGTTTCAAAATCAATTAGACGTATACTTCAACTCATATCACTATATTTGTTGACCCAAAATATGAATTCCCTAATATGGAGTATTTAGAATTTGAATTACCGATTAAAGAGCTGGAAGAAAAGCTTCAGCAAACACTAGCGATAGGACAGGAAAGTGATGTAGATGTTAGTGCAACCATTAAACAAATAGAGAAAAAGCTTAAAGCAACTCGCAAAGATATATATGCTAACCTTACGGCATGGCAACGTGTACAAATGTCACGTCATCCTAGCCGTCCATACACCTTAGATTACATAAAAGCTATATGTGGTGATACCTGGTTAGAACTACACGGTGATCGCAATGTTAAAGATGACAAAGCGATGATAGGTGGTCTAGGTAAAATAGGCGAGCAAAGTTTCATGTTTATAGGTCAGCAAAAAGGTTTTAACACAAAGACACGTCAGTACCGCAACTTCGGTATGGCAAATCCAGAAGGTTACCGCAAGGCACTTAGATTAATGAAAAGTGCCGAAAAATTTGGTGTGCCTGTCGTAGCATTAGTGGACACTCCAGGAGCTTATCCAGGTCTAGAAGCTGAAGAGCGCGGTCAAGGTGAGGCTATTGCTAGAAATATTCTTGAAATGACACGCCTTAAAGTACCTATTATCGTTATGATTATAGGTGAAGGTGCAAGTGGTGGAGCACTAGGTATAGGTGTAGGTGATAAAGTAGTCATGTTAGAAAACACATGGTACTCTGTAATCTCACCAGAATCTTGTTCTTCTATTTTATGGAGAAGCTGGGAATACAAAGAAAAAGCTGCCGATGCTCTTAAACTGACATCAACTGATATGAAAAAGTTGAAGCTAGTAGATGAGATCTTACGCGAGCCACAAGGAGGAGCGCATAAAGATAGAGAGACTATATTTAAATCTGTTGCAGATTGTATTCTTAGACAGTACGACGACCTTAAAGATCTAGATTCAAAAGAACTAGTAGATAGTCGTATGGATAAATATGCAAACATGGGTGTTTATAAAGGATAATCCTTCCTTTTACAAAACCATATTATATCATAAAGCTACAAAGTTATATCTATAATTTTGTAGCTTTTTTAACCGCTTGTTTTTAATTTTAAAGTTAAAAGACTTATCAACTTAACAAGCGTATTATAAATCAATAATTATTTTTTGGTAGTAGTGAAGTTTACTAGCTTTCAAAAAACAATCGTGGTTATCAACATGTTATCAACGTGTTTTATGGTGCGATTGTTGACTACCTTATCATAACCCTATTCTAATAAACCTTATTTAAAACCTACTTTTGAGTTCTATGGAAAAAGTTCAAGCACGCGCTAATAATGTATCAGGAAACACCTCTGTTGTCACCCTAGAGAAAGGTAAAATACCGCCTCAGGCAGTTGATTTAGAGAAGGTTGTGATAGGAGCGTTGATGATTGATGGTAAAGGAGTAGATGAGGTTATCGACCTGCTTTCTCCAGATGTTTTTTATCAAAAAAGCCATCAATTTATCTTTGAAGCCATTGATCTACTCTTTAAAGAAGGAAAACCAGTCGACTTATTAACCGTTAGTGCTCAATTGCGTAAAATTGAAAAACTAGAGGCTGCTGGTGGTGACCACTATCTTGTACAGTTATCTCAATTAGTAAGTTCTACAGCGCACATTGAATTCCACGCAAGAATTATTCTTCAAAAATTCATACAACGTAGTCTTATTAAGATCTCTACAGAGATTATTAACGAGTCTTATGAAGAGTCTACAGACGTATTTGATTTACTTGATAAAGCAGAATCAAAACTATATGAGGTTACCCAAGGTAACATAAGAAAAAGTACAGAAACTGCCATGGACTTAGTACGTCAGGCAAAAGAACGTATTGAAGAAATTGCAAATCGTGATGGTCTATCTGGTATACCTACCGGTTTTACAGATCTAGATAGATTAACGAGTGGATGGCAGCCGTCCGATTTAATTATTATCGCTGCACGTCCAGGTATGGGTAAAACAGCTTTTACACTAAGTATGGCTCGTAATGTGGCTGTAGGTAGTAATATACCGGTGGCATTTTTCTCTCTAGAGATGAGTTCGGTACAGTTAATTACACGTTTAATATCTTCAGAAACTGGACTGAGTTCTGAAAAGCTTAGAACAGGAAAGTTAGAAGCGCATGAGTGGGAACAGTTAAACGTAAAAGTAAAAGATTTAGAACGTGCTCCTATTTTTATTGATGACACGCCATCGCTTTCTATCTTTGACCTGCGTGCAAAATGTAGAAGACTTGCCTCTCAATATGGTATCAAGTTAATCATGATTGATTACCTGCAGTTAATGACCGCGCAAACAGGTGCCAAAGGTGGTAACCGTGAACAAGAAATTTCAACTATCTCGCGTAACCTTAAAGCACTAGCTAAGGAGCTTTCTGTGCCAGTAATAGCACTATCGCAGCTATCTCGTGCGGTAGAATCTCGTGGTGGGTCTAAACGTCCACTACTATCTGACCTGCGTGAATCTGGTGCGATCGAGCAAGATGCAGATATTGTATCCTTTATCTATAGACCAGAATATTATGGCCTAGAAGAATGGGATGACGACGACCGCAGCCCGACTAAGGATCAAGGTGAATTTATAGTAGCAAAACACCGTAACGGTGCGACGGACTCTATACGTTTAAAGTTCTTAGGTCAGTTCGGTAAGTTTGATAACCTCGATCAGTTTTTTGGAGCTCCAGAAGAATTTGGTTCTAAAATGAATGCCGCAAACGACGACACATTTAAACCAGACGCATTTGACTCTCCTAAGGCTGCAAGTCCAGGAGATGCATTTGACATCCCTAACGACGACATGCCTTTCTAGTTCTAAGACTTGATTTAATTATTGCTTTACATCTCGTTTTCAATTCTTATATTAGTGGACTGCTTTTATAATTTAGGAATTAGTGGGTTATAATTCCGCTTTCGCGAAAGCGAGATCAACATAATTATCAAGAATGTTTAAAAGATATTTTTTACTGTTATTACTATGTGCAAGTGGGCTATTTGCACAGGCACAATATTTATTTATCCCAATGGATGCAGACACACAGTCGGACCATTTAAAGGCCTATGGGATTTCTTATTGGGTACTTTCTAAAGGGACCAAAGTAAAGTGGTTGCTCAACTATCGTGGTGGTTCTTTTCTAGTGCCTAACGTGCAAGAGATTAAAAACGAGCTGATAGTGAGAGGTGTGAGCTATGAAGAGATGTCTGAGGCAGAGGTAAGCTCTATCCTAGAACTAGTCGCTAGCCCATCACAAAATATGCAAGAAGTCTTGCTAGAAAAAGCACCTAAAATAGCTGTTTATACGCCTAGCGGTAAATTGCCATGGGACGATGCGGTAACCATGGTTCTTACCTATGCAGAGATACCGTATACAAAGGTATATGATGAAGAAGTGCTGTCAGACGAGCTGTTGTTATACGACTGGTTGCACCTACATCATGAAGATTTTACTGGTCAGTATGGTAAGTTTTACCGCAATTATAGAGCAGCACCATGGTATATAGAAGAAAAGAAAAAGGCTGAAGAACTAGCGCAAAAATTAGGTTACAATAAAGTAAGTGAAGAAAAGCGAGATGTAGCTCTTAAAATTAGAGATTACGTAGTAGGTGGTGGTTTTATGTTTGCGATGTGTAGTGCAACAGACAGTTTTGACATAGCACTGGGTGCTGAAGGTGTCGATATTGCAGAGCCTATGTTTGATGGCGATGCAAGTGAGGCTGGTTATCAAAATAAGATAGACTATTCTAAGACGTTTGCCTTTACCGATTATAAACTAGAGCGTTCTCCTATGGTGTATGAATTTAGCTCTATAGATATGACTACAAAGCGTGATATTAAAAGAGAGTTGGATTACTTTTCTTTAATGGATTTTAGCGCAAAATGGGATCCTATTCCTACCATGTTAAACCAGAATCACACCAGTCTAGTTAAAGGTTTTATGGGACAGACCACTAGTTTTTACAGACCTGAAGTAAAGAAAAATGTGCTCGTACTAGGAGAAAATAGAGCCAACAAAGAAGCAAAATACATACATGGAATACGCGGTAAAGGATTCTTTACCTTTTACGGTGGTCACGATCCAGAAGATTACCAGCATAGAGTAGGAGATCCACCTACAGAATTGAGTTTGCACCCTAACAGTCCAGGATACCGCTTGATTTTAAACAACGTATTGTTCCCTGCCGCTAGAAAGAAGAAGCAAAAGACTTGATGTATGGAGTTGTTAAATGATATTATCGGTACCAACAATGTTATCACGAAAGTGGTCCGAGATGAAGAAAATAAATGCTCGTATTATTTTTATTCTTCTAAAAAGTATATTCAAAGTAACTTTAACGATAGATTCATTCTTATAGGTACAGGTCCTGTTCTTGTCAAAGATAATGGACAAATAATAGAGCTTTCTTCTTTTGATTTTTATAATGATCATGCTAACAAAGAAATCTTCTCTAAGATCGTTAAAGAACAAGAATCACATAGTTTTAATGAAGTGATCGCCAATATAAAATTAAGAAAGCATATTAATGGAGATGAATTCGAATTCTTCATGGATCATTTTAATCTAGAACATCATCGATTAAGCATGGAGTCAGACGATTTAATTTATGAAAAAGTTGTTTGTTCATCCCCTGCTGGCGCGAGTATACAAACCGCTAGTGCCAGTTTTTAACTGGTACCGAGTATGAGTGAAATACTAAGAATAACAAAGTCTGTGCAACACGTACAGACTTTGTTGTTTTAAAAAATTAACTCTTAATAAATTATTTTAACTTTCCGTATATTTAGTTGATGAGTAGAAAGTATAAATTCCATAATAAAAGTGGTGCTTACTTTGTAAGTTTTGCAACAGTTAACTGGGTAGATGTCTTTACGAGACATGTTTATTTTAATGAGTTAGCCAGTAGTATAGAATATTGTAGAAAGCATAAATCAATGGAATTATATGCTTACTGTTTCATGCCTAGTCATGTGCATTTAATATTTAGATCATCTATTGATCAACCATCAGAATTACTGAGAGATTTTAAAAAATATACTGCAAAGAAAGTGTTGCAAGCAATTAAAGAAAATCCTCAAGAAAGCAGAAAAGAATGGTTATTATGGATGTTTGAAAGAGCAGGTAAGAAAAGTGCTAATACCTCTCAATATCAATTCTGGCAACACCACAATCAACCTATTGAATTATGGAGCCCTAGCGTAATCAAGCAAAAAGTAAATTATATTCATAATAACCCTGTAGAAACAGGTTTTGTGATAGATCCTGTAGACTGGAAATACTCTAGTGCTAGGAATTTTCAAGATGATCACACTGTTTTACAAATTGATGATATAGGTTTTATGGAATAAGAATTAACTGCTTATCAGTTAAATTGTGTATAATTTAAGTTATCATTTACTTCTTAGTGTACTTAACTATGTATAAAGAAAAAGCCCTTACATCACTATAAAGACTTCTTTATATTCTTTTAAATTATTCTTACTTACTCAAACTCGGTACTAATTACAAATTAGCACTAGCGGCCGTGTATACTGGCGCCAGCAGGGGAGCGCGACGTGGAAAAGACTTCTTTATATATTCTTTTAAACTCTCTTATTTACTCACACTCGGTACCAGTTACAAACTGGCACTAGCGGTCGTTTATACTGGTGCCAGCAGGAGGTTCTGCGATTTGCCCACTCACGCCATCAGGGGTGAATCATTATTTTTTTTCTATACTTTATCATAAATAAAGAGTCGTTTTTCTTAGTAATTGTTTGTTTAATCTCATATTCCAAATTAGATTTCTGATAAGATGTTATAAAGGTAGTATCACTAATAATAAATGACACGTTAAATAGTTCATGATCACCTTCTATTTTCGAAAAGTCAAATCTTATGTCTTTACTATCAGTTGGAATATTCTTAAATGTGAGTTTTTCAGATAAATAATCGTATTCCGAATAACTTAAATATTCTCCAGATAATTTATTATCAGATACCTCTAGTTTTGAACACAGTTCTTCAGAGACTTCATTTTGATTTATAGAAATTGTCCAAATTCCATTAATAATGAGAGTAGAAGCTATAGAAAGAATCACAATTTTTAACAACTTTAGTTTATCAAATTTTATAATTAAAATCAAAACTATTACAACCAAAATATTGAAAATTAAAATCCCTAAATACCCACGTCGCGAGCGTTTGTAACGCGTTCTTATGAACTGGGCATTTATAATGCTTATAGCTTTAAAAGAGCATGAGTAAAAGAGTAAAGGAAAGCTAGTTACAGCTTTCCTTTTTTATTATTAAATCAAGATAGGTAAGAATCTATACTAATGGTTTGTCTAGTTCTAGTAGTTGCTGTGCTTTTACTAGTTCTTGATGGAACAATTCTTCAGTAACATCTGTTTTATAAAACGGAATCATTTGTTGTAGTTTTTCTAAGCATTTTGGGTCTTCTGCTATTTCTGGGAAAGCTTTTTCTAGAACATCTAGCATTATTTTTACCGATGTAGATGCTCCTGGAGAGGCACCTAGTAAGCAAGTGATGCTGCCGTCCTTACTTGATATTACTTCTGTACCAAATTGTAGCTGTCCGCCTTTATAATCGTCTTTCTTAATTATTTGAACGCGCTGTCCGGCAACTTTATATTCCCAGTCCTCATTTTTTGCATTTTTATAGAATTTTCTCAAATCATCCATACGGTCATCAAAGGACATGGATACTTGATGGATCAGGTATTGGGTAAGAGGTAGGTTGTCCCAAAAGGTATCTAGCATAGGTTTGATATTACCTGTTTTAATAGATTTAAACAGATCTAGATAAGAACCTTTCTTTAAAAACTTAGGACTAAAACCAGCAAATGGACCGAATAGCAACTCGCGTTTTCCATTCACATACCTAGTGTCTAGATGCGGTGTACTCATAGGTGGATCGTTAGGTCCTGCCTTAGAATATACTTTACCTAGGTGCTGTTTAATAATTTCTTTATTCTTACAGACTAGCCATGCACCACTTACTGGAAAACCACCATAACCTTCTTTCTCATCTATTTCTACTTTTTGAAGTAGCAATAAACTACCGCCACCAGCGCCTATAAATACATGATGAGCACATAAATGTCTCTCGTTACCAGTAATGGTATTCTTTGTAATGACATCCCATTCTATATTATCATCAGGATCTACATCTTGTACCTCTTCATTGCAACTAACAGTAACGCCATATTCGTTTTCTAAAATGTCAAATAAATGTCTAGTCAGCGCTCCAAAATTCATCTCTGCACCACGATCTATACGTGATCCAGCCATAATATCGCTACCATCTCTATCTTCCATAATTAACGGAAACCACTCTTTCATCTTTTCAATGGAGGTACTATATTCTATGGTGTTAAACATAAAGTGTTCCTTCATTTTTTCATATCGGTGCTCTAGATATTCTACGTTATCCTTACCGTGAACCCAGCTGTTATGTGGTACAGGATTGATAAAAGATTGAGGGTCTTTGATAAGATTTTGATCTACTAGAAAACTCCAGAATTGCTTAGACATCTCAAATTGTGTACAAATATCCACCGCTTTTTTAATGTCTACCGTTCCGTTTTTTTCGGGACAGTAATTAAGCTCACATAGTGCACTATGTCCTGTACCGGCATTATTCCATGCAGCGCTACTTTCTAGGGCTACGTCATCTAGACGTTCTAGAATTAATATGTTATGATCTGGTTTTAATATTTTGGTAATTAAAGCTAGTGTAGCAGTCATTATTCCTGCGCCTACACATATAAGGTCGTAATCTTTATTTTTCATTCCTGTAGAAATTGTTGTTCTAAAGATAGATAATAAGTAGGTGGTTTTACCTTAATGAGTAGATGGATGTTTGTCTCGCTTTTGCAAAAGCGGAATGTCTAATTAAATTGTAAATAGATAGAAAATAAAAAACCCTGATAATCAAAAGATTATCAGGGTTGCAGCGGAGAAGGAGGGATTCGAACCCCCGGAGGTGTGACCCTCGCTGGTTTTCAAGACCAGTGCATTCGACCACTCTGCCACTTCTCCAGTCTATTAAAACAAAAAAAGCTTTTTGTTTTAGCGGTTGCAAATATATAATTAAACTTTTAAAAATCGGCTATTTTTGAAATAAAATAAAGGTTTTAATTTTAATTTATTATTAATGGGTTGATAGTTAAAAGGTTGTAACCAGGTGATTTGTTTAAATAAATACGATAGATTCTTCACTCACCTAATTATAAGGGGAAAAAACGTGAAATTTAATTTTTATCGTGTGATAAGCTGCTTTCTCCTGTAATAGGGATCACCTTGCCTGTGTACGTAGGTGATTTATCTATATTAAGTTCCATCCATGCTTTTATGTTAGCAAGCCATTCTCTTCTTGCAAAATGACTGTTGCCAGGGTATTCACGATTATCTGCAACATAACCTTGTACGTCTAGGCCCATTTTCTTTGCGATGTAAACAGCACGTGGTAAATGAAATTCTTGTGTGAATATGATAGCGTTGTCGACTTTAAAAACATCGCGTGCTCTAAACATGGTGTCGTAGGTGTCAAAACCTGCATGATCTAAGAAGATATCCTCGTCTGGTACGCCTTTATCATTTAGATAATTTTTCATGGCATTTACTTCGTCATAGTTTTTCTCACCATGATCACCACTGAGTAGAAATTTCTTAAACTTTTTATTTTCATAGGCTAGTAGTGCCGCATCTACACGATCTTGTAAAATAGGAGAAAGTGTCTTGTCTGGTTTTACACTAGCCCCTAGAACGATACCGGTATAAGCCGTTTTTAACTCGCTAACATGAGTTGTGATAACGTCTCTAGAGGTACGTTTTACATGTAATTGTAAAATAAGTATACCAGCGAGACCTATTATAATACCGAATACTAGTATGTTTAAGAGTCTGCGCATATTATAGAATAGAGGTAGGGTTTTTATTATCGTCTATTGCGACAAAGGTAAAAGTACCTGTTACTACCTTTTCTCTAGAGTAGCTGTACATGTCTTCCATATAAATGCTGGTTTCTACGACACAACTCGTGTTACCTACTTTAGAAATTTTCCCTACCAGCTCAATAATGCTACCTTGAGGAATAGGTTTTTTAAAATCTATTTTATCAGTACTAATAGTCACTACCTTTTTTCTAGAAAATCTCGTAGCGCATATAAAAGAAACTTCGTCCATGAGATGCAACGCGGTACCACCAAAAAGGGTATCGTAATGATTTGTTGTATTAGGAAAAACGGCTTTAAAAATACTTGTTTCTGATTCTTTAATACGTGTATCGATGTCTTGCATTGAAATAAGTTATTGGAAAGCTAATAAAAGATCTTTTCCGTAGGTTATTTTTACGTTTAAATAAGGAAGATGTTTGGTGTAGATTCCGCTTTCGCGAAAGCGAAACTAACATCCATCTCTCGATCACAAATATAACGCATCATACATATGGATAGTATAGAAAGTTTACAATGGAGGTATGCAACAAAGAAATTTGATGCTGATAAAAAGTTATCGTCTGCACAGTTAGATGTGCTAGCGCAGGCATTTAACTTAACAGCAACTTCTTATGGTTTGCAACCTTGTAAGTTAGTTATCGTTACAGACCAAAAGGTAAAAGACCAAATGGTGGCACATTCTTATGGCCAGTTGCAGGTTAAGGGCGCTAGCGCGGTACTTGTGATATGCATTACAGAGGTAGATGAACCGTTTATCGATTCTTATTTTAAGCTGGTTAAAAAAGTACGCAACACTCCAGACGAGGTTTTAAATCCGTTTAAGGAGTTTTTAATAGATAGTTTTTCAAATAAAAATACATTAGAAATTGAGCAATGGGCAAGGAGTCAGGCTTATCTTATTTTAGGTAATCTACTTACAGTTTGTGCCCATGAACAGATAGATTCCTGTCCTATGGAGGGTTTTGTGCCAGAGAAAATGGATGAGCTTTTGAATCTAAAAAGTAAAGGATTAAAAAGTGTGCTATTGCTTCCTGTGGGACATCGCTCTACTGACGATTTTATGGCTCAACTTAAAAAAGTGCGCAAGCCGCAACAAGAAATGATTTCATACGTTTAGAAAGTGGCAAGATAATTGTCTGTTATCTACTATTAATTTACCTTTGAATTGAAAATTTAAACAAATGAGACTACTTTTTATTCTTCCGTTTTTACTTTTTTCCATGGCCGTTAGTGCGCAAGACGAGGCTTCTAACGATGTTCAAGTTGCTAATAGTGAAGAAGTGACTTATGATTTACAATGGTTAACTAGTCTAGACGAAGCTAAGAAAGAGGCTAGAAAAACTAAAAAACCTATCTTGGTTTATTTTACAGGTAGTGACTGGTGTACACCATGTGTTAAACTAGAAAAATACTTTTTTCACACCGATAAGTTTGTAGAAGAATCTGCAAAATATCATATCGTGTATTTAGATAATCCTTATCGCGATGATATCATTTCCGAGAATGAGAAAAAGACCAATAAAAAACTCTCAGATAAATATAAAGTAAAGTATCCAACTATAATCGCTCTAGATTATAGAGGTTCAGAACGCAATCGAGTAGAACGTTTTAGTGGTAATGACCCTCGCTATCACTGGCGCTTTATGGATGAAAATAAATCTATTTTCAGATTATAAGTTGTCAATTATAATATGAGACTAAATAATAAAAAGAGTGACTTTTATAAGTCACTCTTTTTTTGTTTAGAATTATGTGCCTTATGTAATATGCGAGTAACTTAGTTATTTATTGAATGGTGTATTCTACTTCAAAAACTTCGGATATTCTAAAATATCCAAATGGGTAACGATCTGAATCTGTAGAATTAATAATATTACCTCTGACTACTGCAGGTTGAGTAGCAAATGGACTGCCGCTATCTCCGGCCTGTTGTAATAATACCTCATAAAAATTAAAGCATCTCTGGTCTATTCCCATTATTTTTATAGTTGCAACTGTACCTGGTACAGCATCTTCTACAAAGAATATGGTATCAGCATTATTACCGTCTATAAATTCATCATCACCTATATCTACTTGGTCATTATCTATGTCGTCATACTTAAATAGATAAAAGTCGCCTAGTCCTGCAGGATCATCAAAGGATGCCGTTATTTGTAAAAACTCGTCATCAAAACCGTCAAAAGATTCTTGCTCTACACCTGTAAAAGTAGAAGTGCGCTCTAGTTGCTCACTGCTGGTATAGGTGTCTGCTTGGTCCACAATGGTTAGTGTGTAGATGTTGCTATCCTGCAGGTTTATAGTGTTATTAGTATAGATGCCTTGATTACCTGTGGTTGTGAAATTGTGTACTGTACCGTTATCTTCAGTTATAAAAACGGTAGCGTCAGTAACGCTAGGATTTTCTTCTATATAAAAGCCTGCCGTGCGAGTTAATTCTACAATAGAACTAGTGGTACCGTCTTCCTGTAGTTCTAGTCTAGCGTCTATAACTAGTCTAGGGTCTGAATTATTAAGATCTAATTCTACCACATCAGAGCAGGATATGAGAAAAAGTAGAGCGATAATTATGTAAGGTGACTTTTTCATTTTCTTAAAATTTAAAATTATAAGTGACGGCTGGTACGACACCAAAAATGGATAATCGTGTAGCTTCATTTCTATCAGTATCTTCATTTTCGGCAAATGAGATGCTTACTGCATTGCGTCTATTATAGGCATTATATAAACTGAAAACCCAGCTCGATTGCCATCCTTTTTTCTTATTAGGTTGAGGTGTGTAAGTTGCCGAAAAATCCAGTCTATGAATAATAGGCAGTCTACTACTATTTCTAGACTCAAATGTGGGAACAAATAAACCGTTAAACTCATACTGTCCGTTTGGATACGTGACCGGCTGTCCTGTTTGTAAAGTGAAATTTGCGCCAAGGTCCCATTTTTTATTCAGGTCGTAATTTGCTGTTATGGTAAGATCATGGGTTTTATCCCACGCAGCATTATACCATTCTCCATTATTAATGCCTGGTTCTACGGCTGTTCTTCCAGGAGTGCGCTGTTCACTTTTTGAGAGTGTGTAGGCTATCCAGCCTTGTAATTTCCCTTCGTTTTTTCTGAATAAAAATTCTAGACCATACGCTCTGGCTTCGCCTTCTAATAGTATTTGTTCTACAGCATCGTTTGCAATAAGATCTGCACCGTCTATATAATCCAGTCTATTTTTTACTGTTTTGTAAAAAACCTCTGTTTCAATAGAATAATCACCTATGTTTTTAAAAAAACCTGCAGCTACTTGATTTCCTTTTTGTGGTTTAATAAATGTACCACTAGGTGCATATAAGTCAAATGGGGTAGGTGCATTAGTATTAGAGATTAAATGTATGTATTGATTAATACGCTGGTAACTGGCTTTAATACTCGTGTCGTCATCTATAGAATAGGCTATAGAAAATCTAGGTTCTAGATTAATAAAGGATTCTAGTGTCTCACTGCGACTGCTGGAAAAAGTATCTACGGCATCTTCACTTTCATAGATTTCTAACTCTTCATTATAAGAAAGTGCTTCATTATTTTCATAAATATTAAGGCTTTCCTGCCCTAATCTATTAAAACTGCTTATTCTTAAACCTGCATTGATATTAATTTTATCGCTTAGGGTAAACTCGCCGTCTGCATAGATGCCGTTTTCCCACGCATATTTTTTAACGAGTTGTCTTTCATTGATGCCACTGGTAGAGCTGGTAGGTTTAATTTTTCCTGGGTCAAATTCATAGTAAATGGTGTTGATTCCATATCTCATTTTCACCTTATCATTTACAAAATGGGTGAGGTCATACTTTGCATTAAGATTAGAAATACCGCTGTCAAAGGTGAATTCAACAAAGTCTAATTCTAATCCATAATTGTAATCGCTGTAAATAAGCGATGCGTTAGAAAACCACTTATCATTAAAAAGGTGGTTCCATCTCAGGTTTACAAAACTATTACCAAAAGTGTTACTGAAAAGATTATCTACATTAAAAACATCACGACCAAAATAACTAGACATATACAAACGGTTACTATCGTCCAGATTAAAACTAGCCTTAGCGTTTAAATCATAAAAATAAGCGACATTATCCACGTCGAATAGTGGTAAGAATAAATGGGCATAACTACTGCGACCGCCTATTAAAAATGATGCTTTTTCTTTAATAATAGGACCTTCTAATAGCAATCTACTTGCCACTAGTCCTATACCACCAGTACCACTCAGTTTATTTTTATTTCCATCACGTTGATAGATGTCCAGCACGCTAGAAACTCGACCACCATATCTAGCCGGTATACCACCTTTATACAGTTTAAGATCTTTAATAGCGTCTGGGTTAAATACAGAGAAGAAACCAAATAAATGATCACTTCCATAAAGAGTAGCCTCATCAAGTAGAACCAGATTTTGGTCGGCAGCGCCACCTCGTACATTAAAACCACTAGCGCCCTCGCCAGCATTAGTAACACCAGGTAATAAAGTAAGAGACTTTATTAAGTCCGTCTCTCCTAGTACGACAGGTATTTTTTTTATAGTTTCTATAGAAAGAGCATTCACACTCATTTGAGGTGATTTTGTGCTTAATTTTTCTACATCGTTAGTCAGTATAATCGCATCTAATTCTTCTCCTTGTTCTTTAAGAGAGATGTTTAATTTGAGATTTTCTTCTAGTAAAATCCTACGTTCTATCGTAGCATAACCTATACTGGTAAATTGAATGTTGTAGGTTCCTACAGGCAGTGTGATAGAGTAGTAACCGTATTCATTTGTTATCGTACCGGTTTGTAAATCTGTGATAATAACATTTACGTTAAGCATGGTTTCCCCAGATGCTTCTTCGGTAATAGTTCCTGATAGAGTTGCTTTTTGTGAGTGCGCTTTCGCGAAAGCGAGAACACTAAAAACACTTAATAATATAAACTTTTTCAATGGCTAGAGGTTACAATTTATAAAATAACGGAGGCACAATCAATTTGTTACAAATGTAATGTCTATTGTGATTAGTTCGTGCAGAAGGTAGTTTTTTAAAGATCTGTTTAATTTATTATGCATACATAGTAATACTTTGTTAACTTTGATGAAAACAATATTTATGACCACTTCACAATTCACAAATAAACTATCGTTGCCAGTTGTTGCAGCACCTATGTTTTTAATTTCTGGACCAGAATTAGTTATTTCCTGCTGTAAAAATGGTATCGTAGGTACTTTTCCAGCACTTAATCAGCGTTCTAGTGAAGGTTTTGAAGAATGGTTGATACAGATAAAAGAGGAATTATCCCAATGGGAAAAAGAAACAGGAAAGACGGCAGCACCTTTTGGTGTTAATCTTATCGTTCATGGAAGTAATCCAAGATTAGAAGCAGATTTAAGACTGTGTGTAAAACATAAAGTGCCACTTATTATCACCTCATTAGGTGCTGTGAGCGATGTGGTAGATGCTGTACATAGTTATGGGGGAATTGTATTTCATGATGTAATTAAGAAACGTCACGCTCAAAAAGCTCAAGAAGCTGGTGTGGACGGATTAATATTAGTTTGTGCAGGAGCAGGTGGTCATGCTGGGACTAATAATCCTATGCCTTTTATAAGAGAGACTAAAGAGTTTTTTAAAGGGACTATTTTACTTTCTGGTGCAATGAGTTCTGGTCAGGATGTAGCTAGTGCATTACAAATGGGTGCAGATCTCGCTTACATGGGTACACGTTTTATAAATACAGATGAGTCTAAGGCGACAGATGATTATCGTGATATGATTATCGAGGCTGGTTGCAGCGATATAGTTTATACAGCTGCTATTTCTGGAGTTAGTGCAAACTTTTTAGGCGCTAGTTTAAATGCAGCTGGTATTACAGAAGAGCAAATGAAGGCCAAGGTAAAAATTGACTTTGGTAAAGAAATGAATACCGAGGCCAAAGCATGGAAAACGATATGGAGCGCAGGACAAGGTAGTGCTACCATTAAGGATTCGGTACCAGTAACTGACTTACTCAATAGAATGAAGGCAGAATTTAAAACAGCCATAGAAACACAAATAGAGAATTTAAAGAAGTACAGTAAATAAATCTATATACTGTTTTAATAAAAGCCTTTTTCATATTTGTGGAAAAGGCTTTTTTTCATTTATATGTTTTCCTTTTATTGGTATGTTCTCTATTACCTTTGTCACATGAGCAAACTAGTGCAAATTTCTGTTTTACCGCATCACCTTGAAGACGAAGATCATATACTACATAAGGTTTTTGAAAAAATAGACCTGCGTATGGATGACGTTCAAAAATGGAACGTTAGAAAAAGATCTATAGACGCGAGACAGAAGAAAGTAAAGTACAACTTGCAAATAGAATTATGGCTTACAGGAGAAGAAATCCCTGAAAGAGAAGTCTATAAAATACAAGATGTTTCTGCTGCCACTGAAGTAGCTATAATAGGTGCTGGACCAGCTGGGTTATATGCCGCTTTAAGAGCTGTAGAAGGTGGTCTTAAACCTATAGTTTATGAAAGAGGTAAAGATGTACGTTCTAGGAGACGTGATCTCGCTGCGATTAATAAAGATCATACTGTTAATCCAGAATCAAATTACTGTTATGGAGAAGGTGGAGCAGGTACTTATAGTGATGGTAAATTATATACTAGATCAAAGAAACGAGGTAACGTTCTTAAAGCGTTAGAGTGGTTTGTAGATTTTGGTGCGACGCCAGATATTCTAGTAGATGCGCATCCACATATAGGGACTAATAAACTGCCACAAATTATTACCTCTATGAGAGAAGCTATTCTTGAGGCTGGAGGAGAGGTGCATTTTGAGTCCAAAATGACCGACCTACGTCATGAGAATAATAAAATCAAAGCGATACAAATTAATGATGTAGAGTGGAAGGAGTACGATAATGTAATTCTAGCCACTGGACACTCTGCTAGAGATATATTCAATTTACTGCATAAAAGAGATGTAAAGATTCTTGCAAAACCATTTGCAATAGGGGTAAGAATAGAGCATCAACAAGAGCTTATAGACCAGATTCAATACCATGGAGACGATCAAAACCCATATTTGCCACCAGCTAGTTACAGCCTAGTAGAGCAGGTAGATGGTATGGGTGTTTACTCTTTCTGTATGTGTCCTGGCGGTATAATTGCTCCATGCGCTACAGATACAGAAGAGGTAGTTACTAATGGCTGGAGCCCTAGTAAACGTAATAATCCTTATTCTAATAGTGGGATAGTGGTAAGCGTCTCTCCAGAAGATCTTCCTAATTATGACCCTAATAACCCTAACGATCCATTTGTGTCACTAGATTTTCAAAAACAAGTAGAATACGATTGTTGGCTTGCAGCAGGAAAAACGCAACGAGTACCGGCACAACGCATGATGGATTTTGTAGAAGGAAAGGTATCTACAGATTTCCCTAAAACTTCTTACCATCCTGGATTAACTAGTGTAGATTTAAATAAAGTATTGCCAGACATGTTAGCGAGTCGTTTAAGGATTGCTTTTGTAGCATTCGGTAAAAAGATGAAAGGGTATTATACTAATGATGCTGTATTGCATGCCCCAGAAAGTAGAACCAGTTCACCTATCAATATACCTAGAGACCCTATAACTCTCGAACATGTTGATATTAAAGGGCTTTATCCTTGTGCAGAAGGTGCAGGATATGCCGGTGGTATTATTAGTGCTGGAATAGATGGGATTAATTGTATGGATCGTGTCCTTGAAAAAAATCGATCACGGTAATCTTAAATGTTAATTAATTGCTATTTAGTATAGTAGATGGAGTTGGTGATAAAAGTTAATGTTAGTTTTGCCGGCAATAAACCAACCTATTTATGTCACGAATTTTATATCATAATCTAGATTATGGTGAGCTTTTTATATTTGGGAATTATGTAATAGCTCAAATAAATGAAGGTGTTGTTCTTAAGCCAGAGAATAATGACGAGATGCGAGACATTATCTTGAATCATTTTACAGATAAAAATTGGGTGTACATTTCTAATCGTACGCTGGAGTATACTGTAAATCCTATAACCTACTTAGAAACTTCAAAAATTGATAACCTACTAGGAGTTTGTATTATCACTACTTCCTTAATAGGTAAGAAAACAGCACTTTTTGAGAGTAAATTTTATGCAAAGAGATTTATGGTGGCTTCTACTGTTTTAGAAGCTATTGAGTGGGCATCAGAAGTGTTAGGTGAATAGGGTTAGTTTGATTCTCGCTTTCGCGAAAGCGGAAACCCAATAAACATAATAGATAGTACAAAGTTTATACTACCGTGATACTTCTTATATATTCTTCATTTACCTTTAAATCAAAGGAAAAAGATATGAATATTTTAAAGACAATTCAATGTTGCGCATTTTTATTAGTTGGTATAGCAATGTCCACAGCGCAAACACGTACAAATCCATCTAATCAACCTACAGAGTTAGGTAAAGTTTCATGGTATAGAGATTATGATCAGGCTCTTAAAAGCTCTAAAGAGTCTGGAAAGCCAGTTTTAATTTTATTTCAAGAGGTGCCAGGCTGTTCTACTTGCCAAAACTATGGTAAGGATGTATTGAGTAATCCCTTAATGACAGAGGTTATCGAAAATGAATTTATACCACTTGCCATTTATAATAATAAAGGAGGTAAGGATCGTGTAATTTTAGAAAAATATACAGAAAGTGCCTGGAACAATCCTGTTGTTAACATTGTAAATGATAAAGGAGATAAAATGGTAAAACGTGTAGCAGGTAATTATACAGCCCAAGGACTTTACACCGCTATGGAGGAGGCGCTGGTTATTTATAAGAAAGAAGTGCCTGCTTATATGAAACTGTTAGGAGAAGAGCTGCATGTGAGTAGTGCTAGTCAACAAGATCGTTATTATAGTATGTACTGTTTCTGGACTGGAGAGAAAGAACTGGGTTCACAACTAGGAGTGTTAAATACAGAGGCTGGTTTTATGAAGGGATATGAGGTCGTAAAGGTAACTTATGATAATACAGTGACTAGTAATGAGCAGCTAGATCAATTTGCCAGCCGTAGAGATATGAAATTAATAGGCCTTGATAAATCCTATTATGCATCGAGCAAAGATGAGGACTATTACCTCAAGCATAGCGATTATAAATACTTACCGTTAAGTGAATTACAACGTACCAAAATTAATAGCGCATTGGGGATGAAAAATAATGCAATACAATTCTTAAGCCCTAAACAATATAAAAGATATAAGGGTTTAAGAACCGCAAAGCACAAAGCTATTTTGTTTGATAAAGATTTTCAGTCTAGCTGGAATAGTCTGGCTCTTAATTAATGATTAATAGTGTAAAATAGAATGAACGTTAGGATTTTTTAAGAGGTCCTTACCTTTTAAGAAGTCTAATTCTATAATAAAACTATACCCTACTGTTGTGGCACCAGTTTGTTCTACTAATGATAAGGCAGCTGCTGCAGTACCACCAGTGGCAAGTACATCATCATGGATCAAGACATTATCGCGTGATGATAAGCTGTCTTTTTGTATTTCAAGAGTATCTGTGCCGTATTCTAATTGATATTCTTGAGATATGATCTCTCCTGGTAATTTACCAGGTTTACGCATCATTACAAATTTTGCATTTAGAGCATCGGCCATTAACATTCCAAAAAGAAAACCTCTAGATTCTATGCCTATTACTACGTCTATATTTTTATCCTTATATGGCGCAATAAGAGATTGAGTCATCGATTCCCTCGCTTCTTTTGAGGCTAGTAGAGGAGAAATATCTTTAAAAACGATTCCTTCTTTAGGAAAGTTAGGTATGTCTTTAATAAATTTAGAGAGAGTTGTATTATTCATGCGATAAATATAAAAAAGGGTTTACTGTATTAGGTTATGAAGTGGTATTTAATTAGAAGTAGAAGGGGTTATTGATACTCTAAAATTTATTTTTTAAAATTTATTCAAAAAAAGCCTTGTTGTATTTTTAAATTAAACTATATTTGCAGCCGCTAAAGAATGATATGTTCGGAGGCAAAGGTGATAAGTTTAAAACTTATTTTAAATTGCTACCTTAAAGTAATTAAAAATGGCCTCGTGGCGCAACTGAATAGCGCACTTGATTACGGCTCAAGAGGTTACAGGTTTGAATCCTGTCGAGGTCACAACAAAAGACTTATCATTTAAAATGATAAGTCTTTTTTTATGTCTTGAATATTGATTCTTGGAATCATTGTAATGTAATTTTCAATGAAAGTGAGTGGTCATTTTAATATAAGCCATGCTCTTTTATATAAGTGATCTTATAAAACTTGAAATAAAGTAAAAAAAAGGAGGATTGAGTGTGACTAATCATACCCCAATCCTCCTTTTATATTATTGCTAGTACAATAAAAAATATACTACTCACTTAGTAGTTATTATCTCCATCCACCTCCCAGAGCTTCATATAGATCTACTATAGATGTAAGCTGTAATAGTTTACTGTCGATTACATTAAGCTCTGCCGTTAAGGCACTTTCTCTAGCTGTTAATAAATCTAAATAGGTAGCGTACCCATTTTTGAGTAACTCTTCAGAATTTGTTTCGGCAGTTCTCAAAGCCTCGACTTCGTTTTTTCTGAACTCAAATTTTTTGACCTCGTTTTCATAACTATATAAAGCATTTGATACTTCATTACCAGCAGTCAATAGCGTTTTCTTAAAATTAATAAGAGCGCTTTCTTGATTTGCTAGGGCTACTTCTTTTTGAGTTTTAAGTTTACGCTGGTTTAAAAGAGGCTGTGTTAATCCTCCTATTATATTTGCAAATAAAGAATTAGTTTTAAATAAATCTTCTAGCTGTAAACTTTGTAAACCTCCTGATGCAGTTAATGTTAAAGATGGGTAGAAACTACTATTAGCTACGTTAGTCAACTCAAAAGATTGAATTAGACTATACTCTGCTGCCATTACATCTGGTCTATTGCTTAACAATGTAGCTGGTACACCTAACATGGTTTCTTGTTCTAGATTTTGAAGATCGAGTGAGCTTCTTTCAAAATGTTGAGGTGATCTCCCTAGCAATATACTAAGCATGTTTTCAGTTTTGAAAATAGCTGTTTCAATATCTACTTGTAGAGCTCTTGCATTATTGTATTGTGCAATATTCTGATCTACAGCAACCTGCGTTACCTGTCCAGCATCTTTTAATGCTTTTATAGTTTCTACACCACTTTGTCTAGTTTCAATAGTCTTCTTAGTTATTTCTAATTGAGCGTCTAGAGCTAATAAGTTATAGTAAGTATTTGCAATACTAGATATAAGCTGGGTCTTAACTGCTTGATGAGCTGCAACACTTTGCAAATATGATGCTTGAGTGGCTCTTTTATTACTTCTTATTTTACCCCAGATATCTGCTTCCCAAGATAAATTTGCAGTAACGTCATAAGTGTCTAACCCTCCACTAAAAATAGAGCCAAACTGGCTATTTTCAGAGAACTCCTGTCTCGTGTAATTAGGACCCACATTCAAAGTAGGCAAGAACCCTGCTTTTCCTTGTTTTGCATAAGCTTGTGCGGCAATCATTTGTTGTATTGCTATACGTACATCCATGTTGTTTTTAAGACCATCTTCAACATACTGTTGAAGGTATGGATCTTTAAACAAGGTTTTCCAAGATAAATTTGCAATAGAGACACTATCTGAAGGTAGGTTTTCAGTTCTATAAAGAGCCTCTGTCTCTTTAGTAAGTTCAGGTCTTACATAATCCTTGGCAACAAAACAACTTTGCAGTGTTACCAAGATGATTAATAATAAGATTCCTTTATTTACAATTCTATGTGATATTTTAAATTTCATAGTTTTTAATCTTCAATAGTTTTTACCTGTGGTTGACC
This sequence comes from Nonlabens sp. Asnod2-A12, assembly GCF_045063745.1. Taxonomy (NCBI): domain Bacteria; kingdom Pseudomonadati; phylum Bacteroidota; class Flavobacteriia; order Flavobacteriales; family Flavobacteriaceae; genus Nonlabens; species Nonlabens sp. Asnod2-A12. Next base: position 3,164,734 of record NZ_JBEFOB010000003.1, read on the forward strand.
AGAAATTTTTTCTTGTAACCATTGAAATAATATAAATAGGATAGGAATAACAAATACACCTATTAGGGTACCTATAAGTAAGCCACCTACTGCACCAGTACCTATTGATTTATTTCCTTCTGATCCTACTCCAGATGCTAGTACAAGAGGCATTAGTCCGAGTATAAAGGCAAATGATGTCATTAGAATAGGACGTAAACGAGATTTTGCTCCATCGATAGCTGCGTCTACTATAGACTCACCGTTTCTACGTTTTTGTAACGCAACCTCCACAATAAGTATGGCATTTTTAGCTAATAAACCGATAAGCATAATTAATGCTATTTGAAAATAGATATTATTTTCCAGTCCTAACAACTTAGTACTTATATAAGCTCCGAATACTCCAAAAGGTAGGGATAGTACGACTGCAAATGGTAATAAGTAACTTTCATATTGTGCACTAAGCAAGAAGTAAACAAATACAATACTTAATATGAATATGAATATTGTCTGACTTCCAGCGCTCACCTCTTCACGAGTTAAACCAGAATAAGCAATGGTATAATTACTCGGTAATTTTGCAGCTTCTTCTTCAATAACTCTAATTGCATCACCTGTACTAAAGCCATCGTTAGTAGCACCAGTAATACTTGTAGAATTAAATAGGTTGAAACGAGTTACCGACTGTGGGCCATAAACACGTTTTAAATTTACAAACTGTGTAATAGGTGTCATTTCGCCAGAGTCCGTTCTAACATACATGCTATTTAATGCACTTACATCAGCTCTATCTTCTGGTAATGCTTGAATATATACTCTGAATTGTTTACCGAATTTTGAAAAATCTGAGGCATAAACACCACCTATATAACCTTGTAGTGTTGAAAATATACTCGATACAGACACTCCTTTTTCTTTAGCTAATGGGACATTAACTTCCATTTCGTATTGTGGATAGTTAGTGCTAAATGCAGATTGTGCATATTTCACTTCTGGATGTTGCATTAACGCGGCAGCAAAATCTTTATTTGCTTGATCCAGGTCTTTGAATTCACCTCCAAATTTATCTAATAAATTTACTTCAAAACCAGAAGCATTACCAAACCCACGAATACTAGGTGGTGAGAAGAAAATGATATTTGCTTCAGGTATACTTGCTGAAATTCCAAATAGTTTTCCAGTAATAGCTTGAGCAGATAGTGATGGATCTTCTCTATCACTCCAGTTTTCTAATTTAATAATTCCAAAACCATAATTACTACCAGAACCATTAATGATACTTCTACCTTTAATAAAGTTAACACCTACTATACCTTCTAAACCTTCAATTTTAGAATACAATTGTCTCGCAACAGCATCTGTTCTATCTAATGATGCTCCAGCAGGAAGTTCTATATTGGCAAAGATTATACCTCTATCTTCATTAGGTACAAAACCAGTAGGTGTAGTGTTTGCAGCCCAATAGATTCCAACCACAGCAATAATCAATAATATTCCAGATATGATTTTCTTTTTATACAAGAACTGAATTGATCTTCCATACCTTTCTATAGTAGCATTAAATCCACGGTTAAATAAAGCGTAAAAACGTTTTACAGGACCTTTGCTTTTTAGTTCTTCATCTTCATTGTGGCCTTTTAATAATAGCGCACAAAGGGCAGGACTAAGAGTTAATGCATTAACAGCAGAAATTAAAATTGCAATAATAAGAGTAACACCAAATTGCTCATAAAATACTCCAGTAGGACCAGTTATAAACGTTACTGGAATAAATACAGCAGCCATTACCAATGTGATCGATATAATGGCACCTGAGATTTCATTCATCGCAGTTAGAGTAGCATTTTTAGGATTCTTTTCACCTTCATCTAGTTTAGCATGAACCGCTTCTACAACAACAATGGCGTCATCTACCACAATACCTATCGCTAGTACTAATGCAAATAGCGTTAGTAAGTTAATTGAATAACCAAAAATATTTAGGAAGAAGAAAGTACCTATTATTGAAACTGGTACGGCAATCGCAGGAATTAGAGTAGATCTAAAGTCTTGTAGGAATAAGAAAACTACTAAGAAAACAAGTACAAATGCCTCTAGTAAAGTATGAATTACTTTTTCAATGGATGCATTTAAAAATAAACTAGTATCATAAGGTACAAAAATATTTAAGCCATCAGGAAGATCTTTTTCAATCCCATCTAATGTTATTTTTATGTTTTCTATGATTTCCTGTGCATTAGAACCTTTAGTTTGAAAGATTCCCATGAAAACTGCAGGGTGACCTAAACTCATCGCATTTGAAGAGTAAGATTGTGCATCTAATTCTATAGTTGCAACATCTTTTAGTCTTAAAAACTCACCATTTCCAAGTGCTTTTATTACAATATCACTGTATTGACTTTCGTCTTTAAAACGACCGCTATAAGTTAAAGCATATGAGAATGAGGCTCCATTATTTTCACCTAATGAACCGGCGGCAGCTTCTAGATTCTGTTCATCTAATACAGCAGAAATATCAGAAGGAATTAAATTATAAGAAGCTAGTTTTTCTGGGTTTAACCAGATGCGCATTGCATAATCTTGTTGTGAGAATACAGACACATCACCAACACCACTAATACGTTGCATAGCAGGAATTACATTAATCTTTAAATAATTCTGAATAAAAGTAGCGTCGTAATTTTCACTGTCAGAATACATTGATATAAACATTAATGCACTCGTTTCTTGCTTTTGAGTAATTACACCTGTTTGTGTAACCTCTTGTGGCAATAAAGGTGTTGCTCTAGCAACACGGTTTTGAACGTTAACAGCTGCAATATCTGCGTCGATTTCTTGATCAAAGTAAACAGTGATTTCTGCTGTACCATTGTTTGATGCAGTTGATGTGATGTAGGTCATACCTTCTACACCGTTGATTTGTTCTTCTATCGGTATGATTACACTTTCTAATACGGTTTCTGCATTTGCCCCTGTGTAACTAGCTGTTACTTTTATAGTAGGAGGAGCAATATCAGGATATTCTTCTATAGGTAATGTACCGATGCTTATTGCACCTAACAAAACTATGATTATAGAAATAACTGTTGAAAGTACTGGTCTTTCAATAAATGTTTTTAACATGATAAATATGTTTAGTTATAATCTAATTTCTAAATAAGGTTGGTACAGGTTTAGTAGCTTCTTCAAAAGAAGTTTCCACCGGAGAAATGGTCATTCCATTTTTCAATTTACTAGCGCCTGAAATAACGATTTTATCATTAATCTCTAAGCCAGATTCAACAACGTATAAATTGTCTACACTACCTTGTACTTTTAAGATAGTAGTGGAAACTGTATTGTCTTTACCTAGTTTGAATATTAAAATATCTCCTTGTTGTTCAAAAGTTGCACTTTGCGGAACTACTATCGCATCTTTATATTCTATAGGGAATCTAATTTTACCACTATTACCGTTGGTTAATATTTCATTAGGATTAGCAAAAGCTGCTCTTATTTGAATAGTACCTGTATTTTGATTAATCTGCCCAGTGCTAGTTTGAATACGTCCTTTTTCAGAATATTCTTTTCCGTTTGCTAAGATTAGGCTTAGGTCAGGTGAGTTCTTAATACGTTCTTCTTTATTCTTTCCTTTAGATCTTTGTAAATGATCTATGTATTGAGCTTCGTTAAAACTAAAAAAAGCATAAACTTGATCAATTTCACTTACTGTAGTTAACGCTGTTGCATCATTAGGGCTTATTAATGCCCCTTCCCTAAAGTTAATGGAACCTACATATCCATCTATAGGACTCTTTATTGTTGCGTAACCAATATTTGCTGCAACGCCACTATAATTAGCTTTAGCTTGAGCAAGATTTGCTTTAGCTGTTTCTAATTGCACAGGGCTAATGATATTTTTCTCAACAAGAGGTATTAGTTTATCAACTTCTACTTGTGCAACGTTAATTCGTGCTTTAGCAGCACCAGCATCTTGACTTAGAGATTGTGTCTCTAGTTTAAATAATAGCTGGCCTTTACGCACTTTTTGACCTTCATCTACATATACTTTTTCAATATACCCAGATGTTTTTGCTCTCACATCACTGTTTACTATACCTTCTATAGTTGCTGGGTAATCCGTGTAGCCTGTCACTGTCTTTAATTGTAATGTAGTAATTGGTAGGCTAGGAGGTGGTGCTTGTGGTGGTGCTTGGTCTTCTTTACTACCACAACCTGCTAATGTGAAAAATACACTAAGCATTAGTATAAAATATATATTATTCTTTTTCATTATTATTTGTATTTAAATATTGATTTTATTTTCAGTTATTTTTTTTCTTAAAGCTTGTATAGAGGCGCTTGCATCTTCTATGAAGTTGATATAATTATCATGAAAGCTCAAATCGAATTTTTCATCTTCATTTTCGATTTTATCGGTGTTTTGTAATTCCTTGTACACCTTTATTTCTTCATGAATTTCACGTTCCTCTCGCCAATGTTTTACCATTTTATCAATGTGTTGGATGATGGTATCTTTATTAATCACGAAATATTTTTTACGATCGCCAGTTTTAGTGAAGTATTTAATCTTATTTAAATCTTGTAAATGATTCAAATGAGTTGAAACTGTGCTTTTACTAGCGCAAAGTGTAAGTACCATATCTTCAAATGTGGTTCCTTTTTTACCAGTTAGAATAATGTAGGATAAGATGCGAGCCGCAACAGGAGCAAGTTGTTCTCTACCTTCTAAATGTACACCTAGCTTCTCAACTAAATCCATTCTTTTTTTACAAACGTTACTTTCCATTTTTAAAACTTATTTATAAGTTCAATATTTATGGTACAAAAGTATTAATTAAGTTCGGAACAAACCGAACCTTTAAGATATAAGGTATTGTTAAAAAAGTTATTTAGTGTGATTATTTAAGGTTTTTCAGTGTGTCAATGAAGTGTTGATTATTGAAAAATGTCTCTTAAAGTTATTAGTATTAGGATGAAAATAGATAAATTGTTTTATTGGATGTGAATTAATGGAATTAAAAAAGCTCGACCTGTGAGGGTCGAGCTTGAGGCTAATTGAATGATAATTTTTGGATTAGTACATTTGATCTAATGCAATTTTATCATTAGCATTAAATTCTCCATCACTTTGAGCAGAGAAGCAAGCATTCATTAAACTAGTAGGGTCCCATCCATTGACAGTACCGCTGATGTAGTTTGCACCATTAGACCCTGCAGACTCACCACTCTGTCCACAAGACTGTCTTGAAAACCAATCACTGTGACGAAAGCCTATAGAGTGACCTATTTCATGAGTGATAACGTGTTCATTTACATTAGTTGAAAAGCTTTCTAGGTTGTAAATTTGAATAGCATCATGAGGTCTACCGCTAGAATCAGGGAAACCTGCAACACCACCCTGATCAGAAGTGTTAAACGAAGTGTCGTAAACATACATATCTGCATTGTTTAAATTAGTTCCGAAAGTTAATCTGAAATTTAGGGTCACATTGTTAAGTCTGTTGTAGTTAGCTACTGCCCATCTAAGACCTGTTTGAGCTTTGCTAGAAAGACCGTATTGATTATTACCTGTATAGCCTACTATGTCTATAGTCCTGTTATTACCTGTAACAAGGTTGTTAGTTCTGAACTGTTTTGTGAAACTGTTAATTTGTTCTAGTGCAAAAAACTGTTCTTCTAATAGAGCGATGTCATCTTCTATATAGATTCTTTTTTCAATGGTACCGTCTGGATAGTGAAAATCACGGATGTCAATATCGTCTGGATTATAACCTATTTTCTCAGCGTGTTTTTTAGCTAATTCTAAGGTACTTTCCTTTTGATCAACTGTGATTTCTTGATCTTGTTCACATGAAGTAAATAGCATTGCAAAGGATGCTAGTCCGATTAATGAAAGTTTGATTAGTGATTTTTTCATAATAAAAAGATTTAAGGGTTTGAAAAATTATTTATTTGGTGATTTAAAAGTATAGGAAATTTCATATGATTCTAGATATTTAAATAAAACTTGAAATAGTCTTATTTAACGTAAATATTATCATATTCCTATTGATAGTCATGGATCAGAGGTTTTTTCCATGCTTTTAAACGTCTATTTTTTTCGATGAAATACATTTTTGATTTAAAATAAACGATCGATAAGTGTGTTAAAATTTATCGATGGTTAACAGATTTAAGTTTAATTCCCTATTAATTTAGTAGGATTAAGTTGGTTAGAACCGAGAATTCTATCAATAAAGTTCTAATAGGAAGTTTTAAGGGGTTTAATAGTGTATGTTTTGTTCGATTTTAAATACCTATTGTAAACGCAAATATGATCCACATGTAATAAATTTTAACAAATGTTATTTTATTGAATTGTGGTGGCAATGAATTAATGTAGAATAAATAGTGCTTATTTTGATTATCATTTGTGCACTTTATTGCTTTATAACTTTGTTTTAAGGATAGTTTACGTTTATCTGATATTATTAAGAATCTTATAATAAATCACTGAGTATTTATGTAGCAATAAAAGAACTGTATTATGTTCTAATTTATTTTTTTAATAGAGTAGAAGTACAATGTTATAGTTTGAGATTCTATAAAATAAAAAAAGGTCTTAGTAAAAACTAAGACCTTTTAGGGTGGAAGACGGGATTCGAACCCGCGACTTCCGGCACCACAAACCAGCGCTCTAACCAACTGAGCTACAACCACCATATCAATGTGAGTTTTTTAAAGTGGAACTCTAGAATTCAACCACTCGCGTTTAGCGGATGCAAATTTAATATAATTCTTAATACTGTGAACGAATTTCTTGTTTTTTTTTAAAATTATTTCAAATCAAAAATACTATTCACTGCAGGATGTCTTTCAGATGTAAAGCCTTCTGCATATTCAGTACCTATAAGCCTACCGAAATTTGCGCTGCGATACATTATAGAATCTAAAAAGTTCTTTGAGTTGATAGGTGTTTTAGGTCCACTATCATTGGGATTAAAAAATTGTGTTCCATAAGCTTGAACCGATGCCATTTTTTGATCCATGAATCCAGATATGTCAACTACAAAATCAGGCTCTATATCTAACCACTGAATATAATGATAGACATGCTTAGGTCTCCAGTGTTCTTGTGCTATACCATCTAATGTAGTTTCTATTCTTTTTAATCCGGATAGAAAACAGCTGACACTTGTTAATTCAGAACCTTTAGCATGATCAGGATGCCTGTCTTTAACAGCGTTACAGAGTATGATTTCTGGACGGTACTTTCTAATTATTTTGATAATCTCTAATTGGTGTGCTTCATCATTTGTAAAGAAACCATCTTTGAAGGCTAGATTTTCTCTAACTGATAGTTTAAGGATTTTTGCAGCAACAGCAGCTTCTTGATCTCTTATTTCAGCGCTACCTCTTGAGCCTAATTCACCTCTTGTTAGGTCTAGTACTCCTGTTTTTTTTCCTAAAGACTGTTCTTTAAGTAGTACACCAGAACAGCTTAATTCTATATCATCTGGATGTGCGCCTATGGCAAGTATGTCTAATTTCATATTATTTTTTTTTACGACTCTTTTCCATGGCTCCTTCTAAATCTTCAATAAGAATATCTACCTCTTCAATACCTACAGAAAACCTAAGTAATTTATCTGAAATGCCTTGTTCTGACCTTTCTTGTGGAGTTAATAAACTGTGAGATGTTGTGCTAGGGGCTAGAATTGTACTTTCTACACCTGCAAGGCTAAGTGCTGGGAATATAATGTTGAGATTTTCTAAAAACTCAGTTTGATTTATATGGTTTTTCAGCTCAAAAGACATCATACCACCAAATGCTCTCATTTGCTTTTTGGCCAGTTGATATTGTGGATGAGATTTTAAACCAGGATAATTAACCGTTTTAATATCTGGATGTTTTTCTAAGAACTTAGCAATTTTCTTAGCGTTTTTGGATTGTTTTTTAACTCTCAAAGCAAGAGTTTTTATGCTGCGTTCTAAAAGCCACACAGTTTGATCGCTTAAACTACCACCATAATTTTTTGCAGTATTCCATACTCTATCCATGTTTACCTGACTGCAACTAACGGTACCGGCGCAAATATCGCTGTGACCGCCTAAATATTTAGTAGCACTATGTATGATTATGTCGATTCCAAAATCTGCAGGATTCTGGTTAATAGGTGAGGCAAAAGTATTATCTATAACACTTGTTAAGGAGTTCGCTTTCGCGAAAGCGGAAACCAAATCCATGTCTGTAACTTCTAACAAAGGATTACTAGGTGTCTCCATATAGATCATTTTTGTGTTAGGCTGCTTGCTAGCATCTAAACTCTGTTGATCTACATGTTCTATCATGGTGTACTCTATGCCGAGATTTTTAAATTCGGCTGATATGAAATGTGCAGTACCACCATAAATAGCACGTTGAATAATTACGTGATCACCTGTTTTAAGAAACGCTAAGAAAACGGCACTGATAGCTGCCATACCGCTACCGAATATCATACCAGCTTCAGTATTCTCTAGAGCGGCCATTTTTTTACCTAATGCAATCTGATTAGGCGTATTGAAATATCGTGGGTATAAATTTGTTCCCTCGCCGCGGTAATCATAAGCAGTTGAGGTGTATATAGGAGCAGTTGCACCACCGTAAACGTCATCTTTAAGCTGACCTGCGTGAACACAGAGGTAGTTATGGTTGTGTTTTTCTTTCATGTTGCCGAAATTAATAAGATAGTTCTTGCTAAATGTAAATTAAAAGTGAAATATATAATTGAAATAATTGCAAATAAAAGCTGGTAGAATATTCCTTGATTTCTTGAAGAGTTAATTATCTTCACAGTATGAGTATACTATTTACAAATATCAAAGAATTAGTCCAAGTTAGAAAATCAACTACTGAACCATTAAGAGGGAAAGAGATGGATGATTTACCGTCTATTAAAAATGCTTATTTATGGCTAGAAGATGGTTTAATTAAGGATTATGGGAGCATGGACGACTTTTTACCACATCCTGCAGAAGAGGTTTATGATTGTACGGATAAAATCATCACACCTGGATATGTGGATAGTCATACCCATTTAGTTTTTGCAGCTACACGCGAGCGAGAATTTGAGGATAGAATCCATGGTCTTACTTATGAAGAAATAGCTGCTCGCGGTGGAGGGATTTTAAATAGTGCTGCATCGTTAGAGAAAATGACGGAAGATGAGCTTTATGAACAAGCACGCCTGAGGCTGGATAATGTAGTGGCGCAAGGAACAACTGCCATAGAGATTAAAAGTGGTTATGGCTTAAGTGTAGAAAGTGAATTAAAAATTTTAAGAGTCGTATCACGATTGAAAAAAAGTGGTACTAGTAATAATTGTATCATACCTATTAAAGCTACATTCTTGGGAGCACACGCTTTTCCAGTCAAATACAAAGAAAATCGTGAAGAATATATTAAGTTGATAATTGAAGAAATGCTGCCTAAAATAGCTGAGGAGCAACTGGCAGATTATGTAGATGTGTTTTGTGAAAAGAATTATTTTACTGTAGATGAAATGTTGCGTATTATAGAAGCAGGTAGTGCTTATGGTCTTAAATCTAAGGTACATGTGAATCAGTTCACATCATTAGGTGCTATAGATGCAGCTGTTAAAGCAGGTGCGGTAAGTGTAGACCATCTAGAAGTAATGGGAAATGAAGACTTTACTGCGTTATCTGGGGCAAAGACTATTGCCACAGCTTTACCTAGTTGTTCATTTTTTTTGGGGTTAGATTATGCTCCAGTGAACGAAATGATTGATCAAAATGTAGCTGTTTCTCTTGCGAGTGATTATAACCCTGGTAGTACACCATCAGGTAATTTGAACTTTGTTTTTTCTCTTGCTTGTATTAAAATGAGAATGACACCACAACGTGCTTTTAATGCGCTGACTGTAAATGCAGCACATGCGCTAGAAGTTCATGATGAGTTGGGTAGTATAACGATAGGTAAAAGAGCTAATTTAATGGTGTTTAAAAATATAGATGGTATTGCTGCTATACCTTATAACTTTGGTCAGGTGATTATTGATCAGGTAGTTGTTGATGGTGAATTTATTTAAAGTCTATGAAGTCGCATTTTGAGTTATTTACCAGAGAAAATTTAGATCAATATGTTTCTAAGCGATTTGACCTTAATGAAGAAGGTGTTTCTGAATTAGAAGATACTTCTAGAATTTATGCTCAAGAAATAGAAATCAGTGATGATTTAGAAAATCTAGCTGATTTAAAAGCTAACTATATCATAATAGGAATACCTGAAGATATAGGAGTGCGAGCAAATTTAGGTAGAGCAGGAGCGAGTGAGGCATGGTCTTCTTTTTTAAATTCCTTTCTAGGTTTACAGAATACATCTTTAAATGCTGTGAGTAGATTTTGCGTTTTAGGAAACGTGAATACCGAAGATCTTATGTCACGAGCTGCTGGTCTAGATTCTTCCCTACATGATGATAGGCTGGAATTAAGTCACCTTGTACAGGTGCTGGATCAACGTGTGAGTGAAATTGCATTAAAAATTATAGAAGCTGGTAAAATACCAGTGGTGATAGGTGGAGGACATAATAATTGTTATCCCTTGTTGAGAGCTTGTGGTTATACAAGACCTATAGACTGTATCAATATAGATGCACATACAGATTTGAGAGCAGCAAAAGGAAGGCATAGTGGTAATGGTTTTAGTCACGCGATTCAAGAAGGACATTTGAAATCTTATTTTATGATAGGGATTCAAGAGAATTATTTGAGCCAGCCCATGATTGATCTAATTAGTAATAATTATGTTATCGATTACAGTAAGTTTAATCATCAACATGTGGATGTGAATGCAGAAGTAAAAATGGCGTTACAGCATATAGATTCTGATTATTTTGCTCTAGAAGTAGACATGGATGCCGTTGCAAATTTTCCATCTAGTGCGCAATCACCTGTGGGATATTCTTTTCAGGAAATGCGAAGTATGATTAATGAAATAATTAAACAATCAAATCGATTACCTAGATATATTCATATTTGTGAGGCTGCGCCTAAGTATGGTTACCCAAATCAGGTAGGTAAAGCACTTGCTACTCTAGTTAATGATCTTCCATAATATGATGCAATCTACTACGCTTATTGAAGAATGGCAGTTTATGTTTTTACCGGTTTTTTTAATTGTTTTCTGGTTGCTTTATGTTTTAAGGAATCTGTCGTCTTTTAGAAAAGAGTTTCAAAAGATGGAGAGGAGAGATAGATCTTCAGAATTAGGTGTGTTACTGCTCGAGGATTTAAAGAAGAAATATATATGGCGTTCTATAATAGCGCTTATAGTCGGCATACTTTTATATATAGCTGTTTACTTTTTTTTGAAGTGATAGAAAAGAAGCGCAATTTTTTAAACTGCGCTTCTTGAATAAGTTAGATCTACTTAGTGGTGTAGGATTCTTTTAAAAACTCTTCGTCAGTCAGTGTATTCATGAAGTTGATAAGATCTGTTTTTTCCTGATCTGTTAAGTTCAATGGGTCTGTCGGGAGTGTCTGGTATTCTTGATCTGTAATGCCTATTCCATAACCGCCACCTAGATCGTAAAATTCAATAACCTCTTCTAGAGTGTTGTATGCTCCATTATGCATATATGGTCCAGTAATAGCTACATTTCTAAGGCTAGGTGTTTTAAAGAAGTGTTTTCTATTCTCTGTTTTATAGACATTAAATCTTCCTAGATCTTCATCAATAACAGCATTTTCGGTCACAGATTTTGTAGGTACACCTAGATGCTCTATTTCAGTTTCCATAAAATCTGGTGGAACGGTGCCGTTAAATACAGGGGCAAAATGACAGGTAGCACATTTTGCTTTACCATTAAAGAGGTTAAAACCATTAATTTCTGAATAGGTAAGCGTATTGACCTCATTTCTGATATTGCGATCCCATTTTGAATTCCAATAATTAAGGCTGCGCACATAATTTGCGATAGCTGTTCTTACCGTATTTTGATCGATAGTAGTGTTGTAAGCGGTTTTAAAGGCTGTTATGTATTCTGCATCTTCATTAATATGCTCTGTAAAGCGTTTTAAATCTGAATGAAATTCTTGTGTATTATTAATAACAGATACTATTTGTCCTTCTAGACTACCGGCTCTTTTATCATAGAAAAAATCTTGTTGATAAGAGCTGTAGGTGAGGCTAGGGCTATTGCGAGTAAGACCTTTGGGTATGGCTAGTCCGTCAGTAAAAGCGATATCACTTTTATGGCAAGTGGCACAGCTTATTTCTTTAGAAGTAGATAATTGATTATCATTAAAAAGACGTTTTCCTAAAGCTATTTTATCCTCTGTTAATGGTGTTACTTTATGCCCTGCAAAATAATCTATAGAGAGAGCTTCTTTAGAGAATAAGCTAGTGGCGTTATTATCAATGGCCATTTGTAAAGGGAATTGCACCTGCCAGTCTTTTGCGGTTTTGTTCCATAATACCAACATAGGATCTATGTGTAGTTTTATGAATTCATACCTATTAAATTCCTCAAAGTTACTAGCTTCTAGGAATTCTTTTGAATCTTGAAATTTTTGCTTCCAGGTTCTTTTTAATTGGTCGTTTTTAAAGTTATGATCATAGAGGTTTAATATTTGTTCCGCTTTCGCGAAAGCGGTAACAGCATCCATCAAACTGTTTTCTAAAACAGGAGAGTCAAAACCGGTTACCCCAGTAGTCGCGGTGCGTATAAACTGTTTACGTATCAACCATAAAACGTGGTAAGGTTTAAAAAATTTTATGTCGGTATTTCTTATTAGAACCTGTAATCTAGACTGTAATTTAGCAGCTGTATTATGAATAGATGCAACGTCTGGAGCATCGCTAAAGATGTTTTCTTCTAGTGTCTGAAAGCTACTAGGGTTGCTGATTTTTATATCAGTAAGATCTTCTTCTTCTACTTTAACAATATTAGGAGAGTTTAAAAAATTATAATTATTTAAATCTTGAAAAGATAGAATAGGTTCCATCTTTTTAAACTCTACACGCGCTTTTTTAAAATAGAATTTTAAGCTGTCTGTATGAGTCGTTGATTTAAGAGAATCTATATAACTGTTGCACGTGGTAAGGTCATTGATAAATAGTTCTTGCAGTTGTAAAGAAGGCTGCAGCTCTACTTGTGTAACGTATTGAGGTGACTCTTGTTTACAAGATATCATTAATAAGAGAAGACCTGCGGTAAAGCAGGTCTTCTTTATTACATTTAAGTAAAATAGTGTCATCTTATCTATCTAATCCAGTTAGAACATATAACATACTACCTTCTTTTCTACTGCTAGCAACGTTAGTTACCGCATTAGGGTCAGAAAAAGAACTACCGTCTGCAGGCTCCCAACCGTGATTTTGGGTAACTACCATAAAAGTACCGTCTATTCCTACCTGTTCAGATACGTCTATCATTCCAGTTATTTCCCATACACTTGTTTCACTACCTATTCCTGCTGCAGTTGCACTAACCTGGTCACATTCTAAGACTACTTTAAGTTCACCAGTGTTTAAATTATATTGATATAATCTAGCGTAGTGATTTCTTACAGCATCATCAAAATAACCATTAGGATCTTCTTGAATATAAGCATAGTTCTCTGTCACAAGAATGTTATCTGGACTATGGAAACCCCATGCAGCGCCACCTATTTTATCACCATCTAAAACGCAAGTAATTTTTGCAGGTCCAGTAGGATCAGTTTCATTTAATTCTACCTTATATACACGACCGTATAAAGAACCTTTACCTACTAGAGCGTCTTGTTTACGTCCAGTTACTGCAAAGTAAATTTCTCTTTGATTACCGTCATCGCCACGTCTCCAGTCTATGTCTTCTAGTCTAGAAAAGCCCATAACGCCTTTAGTTTTTGCCTCAGCATCTAGTAGGTCTATGTTTTTTTCTGTTAATTCAACAAAAGAAGCGTCATATGACTGTCCTTCTATCATATCCATCTCAAAGTTGATGCCTGCAGTATCTACTTTTAAACCATAAACACTACCATTGTATAAATCACCACGATCACCTACATACATACCTAACTGTCCAGATGGTGTGTTGTTATCTGAGTGGTCATCACCTATAAATACTACAGTTTTATCATCATAAGCATCTTTACCTATTGCTACTGCGTTTTCTGTACTCCACTGTCCCATTGCGGTAAGCATTTCTGGAAACATTCTAGAAGAAGTGTGTTTAGTGATTTCAGTTGCAAAAACACCTTTTGATGCGCCACCCCATTCTCCACCAGAAAGGTAAAGAGGACCGAAACCATGCTCATCTACTGTAATTAAAGAACCAGAGCATTGTGCTGTAGAACCTGTTGCTTCTTCATTTAATATATATTCTCCAGCAACTGGTTTAAATGTGTTATCTAATGTTATACGTGCTATAGAATAGTCAGCTTCTATATTGTTAATTAGAGTGTAGTCTTGCTGGTCTGCATTATAAATTAATCCTAGACCGTCTGCCATAGAACCGTAAACAAATTCTGGAGTTTCTGTTAGTTGATCTTCACTGGAAAGTATAGGGTAAACATTTACAGAAGAAAAATCTGAAGTAGTTTTTAAGAAATTAGGTGTAATTGAGTGTGCTCTTAATTCTACGTTTTCAGCTTGTGGATTGATAGCTTGATTATCGTCATCATTACATGCTGTTAGTCCTATTATTCCTGCAGCAGCAAAAAGTAAAGATTTTGTTTTCATTTTATTAGTTGTTTTTTAGTTGGCCAAATTTATTTTTAACTGATTTAAAACATGAGAACTCAAGATGAAGCTTGTTTTACAAATTTGTTATCGATCGCCCTGTTTAAAGTTATAGAATGGTTATTCATTTTAATTTAAGGTTTATAGAATGTGTTTATCTTACTTAATCTTAAAGTGTTAGTTGTTGAATCAATCATTTTAGTTTTTTTTATGTAAAACCAATTGTACTGTTCTTAAATTTGATTTACTTAAAAAAAGAAACGATGAAAAAAGTATGGATCACATTAACAGCTGTTTCTATAATGGCAATCTCTTGTAAAGAAAACAAGGAAGAAACAATTATAGAAGACGCAACTTCTACGATGGAGCAAGTAGATATGAAGGATGCTGTTAAGACTAATGATGTAAAAGTGACACCTGTATCACACGCTACATTTGTACTGGACTGGAATGGGCAAATTATTTATATAGACCCAATAGGTGGCGCTGCTGCCTTTGAAGGAATGCCTGCCGCAGACCTTGTTCTAGTAACAGATATACATGGAGATCATCTCAATGCAGAAACTCTAGCGGCAGTAAGAACTGACGGTACAGAGCTAGTTGTGCCTAGCGCTGTAAATGAAAAGATTAAAGAAGATCAGGTTGCATTTGTACTTAATAATGGTGATACTACTACGGTTAATGAATTAACTATAGAAGCGATACCTATGTATAACCTTACTGAAGGTCGATTAGATAAACATGTAAAAGGTAGAGGTAATGGATATGTGCTAGAGAAAAACGGATACCGTATCTATATATCTGGCGATACGGAAGATATTCCAGAAATGAGAGCTTTGAAAAATATAGACAAAGCTTTTGTATGTATGAATTTACCATACACTATGGACATAGATCAGGCGGCAAATGCTGTTTTAGAATTTCAGCCTAAAGAAGTAGTGCCATATCACTACCGCGGTACAGACGGTTTTCAAGATGTAGAAAAATTTAAACAAATGATTAATGATACCAACAGTGATATAGAGGTAACTCTTCTAGACTGGTATCCTGCAGCTACAGAATAGTTTAGGATTTTTAAGCTTTAAAATAAAAGGGAAATGCTCTAGTGGTGTTTCCCTTTTTTTTATGTCTTAATATGTGATATTGATAGTGTTGTTCTCGCTTTCGCGAAAGCGTGTATCTTAAAATTACATAGTCATAAACCATTAAACGGGAAAAATATAGCATCGTAAAGGCATAATATGTCAAATAGCAACCGGTATATGAAACTATGTTTGCAGTGTAATCTAACGTTATAAGTAAGGTGGTAACTAACTGTTATACTCTTGTGATAATACTTGAAGTTTAAATGATAACTTAAAGAACGCTAATTATAACAAACAAGTCTAATTTTGATAAAAATTAAAAACATGAAAAATCAACTATATAGTTTCTTAATAATACTGCTCATAGCAAGTACGGGAACCGCACAGAATTTAAGTTCTTTTCACAATAAACTAGATTCCTTTTTAGGGAAACATGTAAAAAGTGGTAAAGTAGATTATAGCGCTATACATGCTGATAGAAGTGAATTAGATCAATTAGTTTCTTTATCTCAGGAGATAAGAGTTAAGACATCTAGTGCGAGTGATTTTCAAGCATTCTGGATTAATGCTTATAATCTACATGTAATAAAAGGTCTGGTAGATAATTATCCTATTTCTTCGCCACTAGATAAGTCTGGTTTTTTTGATAAGACAAAGTACTCCATCGCTGGTGAGAACATTACTTTAAATGATATTGAGAATAAGATGCTGCGTGCAAAATTTAAGGATGCAAGATTTCATTTTGTATTAGTTTGTGGCGCTGTAGGTTGTCCACCTCTAATATCTAAGGCTTATTTGCCGGCTACACTAAATGCACAATTAGAGCAACAGACTAAGCTTGCAATTAATAACGATAAATTTATAAAGCCAGGTAAGAAAGTAGCAGTATCTCAAATATTTGAATGGTACAAGGCAGACTTTGAGCAAGATGGCAAAACTCTAGATTTTATAAATAAGTATAGAAAAGAGCCTTTTGCCGCTAAAACAAAAATCACATATTACCCATATAACTGGAAAATCAATAAAAAATAAAACCATGAAAATTCAAACAACCAACTTATGGCTGCTTGCAGCATTTGTAATTTCTTTATGTGTAAATGTACAGGCACAAGAGAGTAGTGAAGAAGAAGGGTCTGTAATACAGACACTAACACCATCAAAGTTGATAGGTAAAGGACAATATGATATAAAGTGGTTCAATAACCTTTATACTCAGACAGAAAGTACCTTCAGTGATGGGAGAGAAGCAAGACAGACATTTTTTACTTCTACTCTAGAGGCATATACCGGAGTAGGTAATAATAAGAAATGGAATGTAGGTGTAATTCTAGAATTGCGTAGTAATGTAATAAGAGATAAATGGCCGTTAGAAACTTTACGTTTTCAGAATATAGAAGGTGAGCGAGCATCTGGTCTTACTGCATTTGCACCTTCTGTAAAATTCGTTCCTTTTGAATCTATAAATAATTTTTCTATTCAGAGTTCTGTGTTTATACCGCTCGTTAAAGATGAGGTAAAGGATGGTGTTTTTCTAGCTCAGAAAAGTTTCCGTATTCAGAATAGATTTTTCTACGATTACACTTTCCCAAGTAAAGACTGGCAAATATTTGCTGAGTTGAATTCTGAATTCAGCTTAGGTAAAGATGCAGAGTTTAATAGCGATGGCGTACAAGTAGATGGTAGTTTTGCAAATAATAGTTTAAACTTAACACCAGGTATATTCTTGAGTTATTTCCCGTCTTCTAAATTTACTATTCTCGCACTAGCACAACACTCACAACGTATCGATTTAGGAAATAATTTTGAACAGGATTTTACGGCATTAGGTGGTGGTATTAAATATCAATTAACTAAAGAGCTTAATGTAGAGACACTTTATACTAACTTTGTAAGAGGTAATAATACAGGACTAGGAGAGACTTTTAATTTAGGTTTGCGACTTGTACTTTAAAAATAGAAACATTGTTTCATAAAGAATTTAAGACATTTATCACTCTAGCGATGCTAGTGGTAAGTGTCTTTTCTTATAGTCAGACTATCCAAGAAATAGTAATACAGGATAATAAAAAGACTAAAACACCTTATATAAAATCTATCATTAATTTAAAGATAGGACAGCAACTAGATAGCACACTATTAGAAAATGATATTATAAGATTAAAACGTGAAGCTGGGATTGCACATGCTTATTATCAAGTGCATAAAGTAGATAGTGATTATAAAATAGTTTACGGTGTACAAGAGAATTTTACCATTATCCCATATTTTAATTTTTATACCACAGATGAAGATGAGGTAGCTTACCGATTAGGTGTTACCGAGTTCAATACATTTGGCAAAGGTGTAGCCGTAGGTATTTTTTATCAAAAAGACATCTTTGATTCTTATGGTCTTAATATAAGAGCACCTTATTTAATTAATAAAAAGTGGGGATTATCCTTTATGGCGCAATCGCTCACAACTGAAGAGCCTGTTTTTTTTAATAATCAGGTAGCGCAGTATAAATATAATAATGTCTCTTTTACCGCTGGTGTTTTACATCAGTTAAGTTTAAATCATCGTGCCGAAATAGCGTTGAGCACCTTTACTGAGAAATACACTTATTTAAGTGGTGCCACATCTACTGCGGTCCCACAAAACTTAGAGGTAAGTAAATTTTTAGCTAAGTTAATTTATGAATACAATGGTGTAAATAGTTACTACCAGTATCATGAAGGATTTAAGAGTCTCTTTAATTTACAATATGTAGATAGTTCTGATAGTGCGTTGCCTAGTTTTACTATATGGCGAAATGATTTCACCTATTTTCATAGAATAGGAGAGCGTGGTAACTGGGCAAATCGTTTAAGAGTAGGTTTTTCTACTAATGACGATTCTCCTTTTGCGCCATTTGCGGTAGATAATAATTTGAATATACGCGGTGTCGGTAATACCATCGATAGAGGTACGGCGGCTATAGTTTTAAATACAGAATACCGTCATTCTTTTATAGATAAGGACTGGTTTGTACTGCAAGGAAATGCCTTTGTAGATGCTGGGACGTGGAGAAATCCAGGAGGAGAATTAACCGATTTTGGTGAGTCTCAAAACATAAGAGTATATCCAGGTATAGGTTTGCGTTTTATTCATAAACGTATCTTCAATACTATTTTTAGAATAGATTATGGTGTAGGAGTCACGCCTGACGCTACGCAGGGTTTTGTCTTTGGGATAGGGCAGTATTTTTAATAGGATAATGATGTTTATTCCGCTTTCGCGAAAGCGAGATCCACAAAATCATACTACCCAAAAAAGGCTTCGTACATAAAACGACCAGGTATGAATGTAAAGCCGCCTGCTATGATTAATGCACCTATGTAAAGAAAAACCATTTTTAATTTATGCTTTTTAACCTGTCCTTTTCTAATTGCGATGTAGGCAGTAGGAACCGACCATAGAGTAAGAAGGCTGAATAAGTGAATGTAACCAAAGTGGTTTAAGAATTGCGGTCCTACCATGGCAGGCATAAGAAGAGAAACTATCGCGGTTACCATCATAGAGATCATGTAATACTTACCTAAATTTCTGTGCCAGGTAGTCCCTTTACTGAATAGTAGAAGGTAGGCGCCTATAAATACACATGGGATTACCGTGATTAAATGTATGTACATTAAAGTGTAATATAACGTGGTGTAGTGGTTTTCCATGTTGGTAGATTTTTTATCAAATATAAATGTATGGAGTAGCTTTGATATTTAATAATTACCTGACTTGTATAAATAGATTACTGAATTGTCATATCGAGAGATAAAAAAAATCCTCAAGCAAAGCTTGAGGATTTTTAAAACTGATAATTAAAAAAGCTTTTATACTTTTATAATTAGTCTATGATAGCATTTAATGTAGCACTAGGTCTCATTGCAGCTTCTTCTTTTTCTGAATTAGGTAAGTAATAACCACCTATGTCCATAGGTTTTCCTTGTACAGCGATTAACTCACTTGTAATCGTTTCTTCATTCTCAACAAGTTTATTTGCAAGAGGAGAGAATTGTGCAGCAAGTTCTTCGTCTAGATCTTGGTCTGCTAGTTCTTGTGCCCAGTAAGTTGCAAGGTAATAATGAGAACCTCTATTATCTAGCTCGTTTACTTTACGAGATGGAGATTTTCTATTAGTTAAGAATTTTTCAGTGGCTCTATCTAGTGCGTCAGCAATAATTTGTGCTTTTTCATTTTTATTAGAAATAGCAAGGTGTTCTAAAGAAACCGCTAGTGCAAGAAATTCTCCTAAAGAATCCCAACGTAAGTGATTTTCTTGTTCAAACTGCTGTACGTGCTTAGGAGCACTACCACCAGCACCAGTTTCAAAAAGACCACCACCATTCATTAATGGTACGATAGAAAGCATTTTTGCACTAGTACCTACTTCTAGAATAGGGAATAAATCTGTATTATAATCTCTTAATACATTACCAGTTACAGAGATTGTGTTTTCACCATCTTTCATTCTTCTTAAAGTACGCTCTGTTGCTTTAATAGGAGATGCGATAGTTATGTCTAGTCCTTCTGTATCGTGATCTTTAAGATAAAGATTTACTTTTTTAATGATTTCAGCATCGTGAGCTCTATTTTCATCTAACCAGAAAATAGCAGGATCATTAGTCGCGCGAGCTCTAGAAACAGCTAGCTTTACCCAGTCTTGTATAGGTGCGTCCTTAGTCTGGCATGCTCTCCATATATCTCCAGCCTCTACATCGTGCTCTAGGTATACAGTACCATCTGCGTCTACTACTTGTACTTTACCACCGTAACCTATTTCAAACGTCTTATCATGAGAACCGTATTCTTCAGCTTTTTGAGCCATAAGCCCTACGTTAGGTACTGTTCCCATAGTTACAGGGTCAAATGCACCGTTCTTTTTACAAAATTCGATAGTTGCGTCATAAATACCAGCATAAGAGCTATCTGGAATAACGGCTTTAGTATCTTGAGACTTACCTTCTTTATTCCACATCTGACCAGAGTTTCTAATCATTGCTGGCATAGAAGCATCAATAATTACATCACTAGGTACGTGTAGGTTAGTAATACCATGGTCACTATTTACCATAGCAAGAGATGGTCTGTGTTCTAATACTTTACGTATTTCGTCTTGAATCTCTTCTCTTTCTAATTCAGGTAATTCATGAAGTTTACTTAATAGATCACCAAATCCATTATTTACGTCAACTCCTAATTTATTGAATACTGTAGCATATTTTTCAAACAACGGCTTGAAGAATACTTTTACTGCGTGACCAAAGATGATAGGGTCAGAGACCTTCATCATAGTTGCTTTCATGTGTAGAGAGAAAAGTATATCTTTCTCTAAAGAGTCATCTATTTGTTCTTCTAGAAATTCTATTAAAGCATCTTTACTCATAAAGGTACCATCTAGAATCTCGCCTTCTAATAATTCAAGGCCTTCTTTAAGTACGTGAGTTCTGTTTGCTTTATCTACCAATTGTATATTTACAGTAGTAGCTTTGCTAGTTGTAAAACTTTTTTCATTGTGTGCAAAATCCCCTGCTGTCATAGTAGAAACATGAGATTTAGAATCACTACTCCAGGCACCCATAGAGTGTGGATTATTTCTTGCGTATTGCTTCACTGGCTTAGGAGCGCGACGGTCAGAGTTTCCTTCACGTAATACTGGATTTACCGCACTACCTTTTATTTTATCATAACGAGACTTAGCATCTTTCTCCTCGTCAGTTTGTGGATCTTCAGGATAGTTAGGAATATCATATCCTTTTGCCTGCAGTTCTTCTATAGCATCGTTAAGTTGAGGTACCGATGCAGATATGTTAGGCAATTTGATAACATTAGCATCAGGTTGCTTAACTAGGTCACCTAATTCTGCTAGAGCGTTATCGTGTTTTTGATCTTCCTTTAATCTTTCTGGGAAAACAGCAAGTATTCTACCAGCAAGTGAGATATCTCTAGTCTCAATATCAATTCCTGCAGGAGCGATAAATTTTTTAATGATAGGTAAGAAAGAAGCAGTTGCTAGTGCTGGTGCTTCATCTGTTTTTGTATATATGATCTTAGGTTGATCTGCCATGTTGTATAGGGTTAAGGTTAAAAATTAATGTAGCATATTCAATCGTTTGCGATGTAAATATGCGGTACACAAATATAAGGTTTTGACTAGGTTTTTAAAACAGATTTAGCTTATCCTTAGCATAGTAAACTGGATTGCGAAATTGATAAATTAAATACCTTTATTTTATTAATTTGAAAATAAGAGCGGTTTAATTCTATATATATTATCGATGTGTGATTATATAGGTTTTTTACCGTGAGAATAAATTAAATAGATGGTTTGTTTTAGAGTATAACAGCATCTTGCCACAGTTAAAATTGGCGATAAGATTTCTATATTTGAATTTATTACACAAAAAAAAGCTGCCCGATGTGGACAGCTTTTTAATATATATGGTAGAAAGATTACTTTCTGCGCGCTTCTTTGATACGTGCTTTCTTTCCAGTAAGTTCTCTGAAGTAGAAGATACGCTTTCTACGTACAGCTCCATACTTGTTCACTTCGATTTTCTGAATAGCTGGTAAGTTTAATGGGAAGATACGCTCTACACCTATGTTACCAGACATTTTTCTAATTGTAAAAGTTTTTGTAGCTCCAGTACCTCTTAATTGAAGAACAACTCCACGGAAGAACTGAGTACGACTTTTTTCACCTTCTTTAATCTCATAGTATACAGTGATAGTATCTCCAGCTGAGAATTTAGGTAAATCTTTTTTTTCTACGAATTCGTCTTGTACGAATTTTATTAACTTTTCCATGTAAATAGGAATTAATTAGATTGAGTAATGAATAACATGCACGATTATCGTCAGAGGTTAATTTTTACGAGCTGCAAAAATACAAACTTGTTATAAACTGACAAATAAAAACAAGAGTTTTTAAATATCAATTATCGTATGATCAGCTTTTTCACAAAGTTAGAAGAAGAAGTACTCACTCTTAAGAAGTATATACCAGCAGTAAGCTTAGATACATCAAAGGTTTGTACATCGCTGTTTACACCTCTTTTTGCATTATATACTTGTTTTCCTAGAGAGTTAATTATAGTAAGAGTAATATCATTACTTTGAGCACTAGTAAAAGTTATTTTTAAATAGCCATCCTTTACAGGATTAGTAAGAACGGTTAATTTTTCTTTTTCCTTATCTGTTTTCACAGTAATAGTAGAGTCATTACTGTCTTTTTGCAAAGTAGCAGTGCTCTGTGATAACGTAAAAACGCTTAATAAAATAAAGAGTAAAATTCTATTCATAATAATATTGTATCGTAAAGTTAAAACTTTTTAACCGATTTTTGATACTAATCCTCATTTAAAAGGTCAGGTCTTCGTTCACGTGTTCTTTCAAAGGCTTTTTCTTCTCTCCATTCTTCTATCGCTTTTAAATGACCGCTTAATAAAATATCCGGCACTTTATGTCCTTTATAATCGGCAGGACGCGTGTAAACCGGTGGAGCAAGTAAACCATCTTGAAAACTATCGGTTAATGCACTAGTCTCATCACTAATCACGCCAGGAATTAATCTTATCAATGCATCGCATAAAACGGCTGCACCTAACTCACCACCAGACAGTACATAATCACCTATAGAAATCTCTCTGGTAATATAAAGATCTCTCACACGTTGATCGATTCCTTTATAATGACCACAAATAATCATGATGTTCTCTTTAAGGGATAAATGGTTTGCCATTCCTTGATTAAGAGTCACACCATCTGGTGTCATATAGATAACCTCGTCATATTCACGACCTTCTTTAAGCTCATGTATTAATTTATCCAGTGGCTCAATCATCATTACCATACCAGCGCCACCACCATATTGATAGTCGTCTACTTGATTGTATTTATTAAGTCCGTATTTTCTTAAATCATGCATGTGCACTTCTACAAGACCTTTTTCTATACCACGTTTTAAAATGGATGCTTCAAAGGGACTTCTTATTAATTCTGGTAATACGGTTATAATGTCTATGCGCACGATACTTGATTTTAATGCAAAGTTAAAGGAATTGTAAGTTGTTAAAAGAAAAATAAACAGTCAATAACAACAATTAACTATGCGATTAGTTTAATAACTACATAAATAGTTTGATAACTATAACAATAGTTATATGTTTGTTTCATCAATAAAAGTAGTTTCAAAGTAAATCATATAGAAATGGAAAAATTAACGCAAAAAGAAGAAGAGGTAATGCAGGCGCTTTGGCATCTAGAAAAAGCCTTTGTAAAAGAAATAGTACCTCATTTAAAAGGGACTAATCATTATAATACGGTTTCTACTATTGTGCGCAAGCTAGAAGAGAAGAAGTATGTGGGTTATGAGGCATTCGGTAAAACACATCGTTATTTTCCAGTGATAAAAAAAGATGACTATCGCAACAAGTTTGTAAATAATGCCATGACTAGTTACTTTAACGACTCTTATAAAAACATGGTTTCCTTTTTTGCTAAAGAAGAGAAAATAAGCGCGACAGAGTTGAGAGAGATTTTAGAAATGATAGAATCTAAAGAAAAATAAGATGGAAACAGCTATAGAATATCTTTTAAAAAGCGCTGGAGTACTTAGCATATTTGTACTTGTTTATCATTTCTTACTACGCAGGCTTACATTTTTTAACGCAAACAGATGGTTTTTACTGGCAGGTATAGCAGCAAGTATATTGTTTCCGCTAGTAGAAATTACCCAAACCGTTTATGTAGAGCAACCAGAACAAGTGGTCTATTTGCCCCAACAACTAGCGACACCTATGGCATCTGTTTTACAGCAGCCTACTGTAGAAGAAACTGCAGTAGCCTTTGACTATGCCATGCTATTCTTTTATCTATACGTCGCTATTTCTATATTTTTTATAGGTAAAATGATAGTAGAATTAAGTTCTCTGCGCAGCTTAATAAGCTCTGGTGATAAAAAGAGATCTGGTAAGTTTGTTATAGTTACGCTTTCGCGAAAGCTGACACCTTTCAGTTTCTTTAACTATATATGTTACTCTACGTCAGACCAGCAATCGCCAGAACTAGATTTAATTCTAGAACACGAGAAAGTCCACGCTAGAGAGTGGCATTCTATAGATTTAATTGCGTCGCATCTTTTTAAAGCCCTATTCTGGATCAATCCACTAGTGTGGTTGTTAAAGAGACAGATAGGTGAAAACCTAGAATTTATTGCCGACTCAAAAGCCAAAGTTAAAAACACTACAGGAATAAGCTACGAGCGCACTTTATTAAGTGCTGCTGCAAGTCATATGCAACCAGCACTGGCTAATAATTTTTTCACACCATTCATCAAAAAACGAATTGTTATGTTACAAAAAGAAGCGTCTGCCAACTGGAATGCCTATAAATATGCGTTGATACTACCAGTTATCGTACTTTTTCTCTACAGTTTTAATGTGGTGGAAGAAATAGAGTATGTTAAAAATGAAAATGCTCTACAAATGGATTCTGTCACAAATAATAATGATGAATCCTCTATTATTGATACAATTGAAAATGCAACAACTACTTCAGAAGAAGAGATAGGAATAGCACAAGAACTGTGGAGTGAAGATCCTATTATAGATTTTGACCACACCATAAACTTCTCAATAGAACCTACTTCTACAAAAGAATATCTTGATGAAAAGAAGACTTATTTAAAGAAAGAATACAATGTAGATTTTAATTACAGTAAGTTAAAAATCAAAAGAGGGAAAATAGTAAGAATCAAGATTTCTATAGATGACAATAACGGTTACAAAGGTTCTCAGGAATACAGTGCTACAAGTGGTATAAAATCCATTTGTGTAAAAGGAGAGATTGAGGGAGATTCTAAGTCGTGGAGTATGGGAGACTGTACAGGTGTAGCAAATAAAAACTCTTATTCTACCATTACCTCATCTTACACGTATACATCAGATTCTGATTCTTTAGTGAAAAGTGGTGACAGCTTAATAACAATAGCACAAATGGAAGAGCTGATTGCTCGAGAAGAAGCAAGGAATGCAGTTATTTTTTCAATGATGGAATCTACTAATGGCAAAAATATAGATAGCTTGTTAAACAGTGATTCATTTCAGTTTAATGATATAGATTCTCTTAAGAATATGATACAAGCACGATTGAAAAACGTTCATTTGGACTCTTTAAATGTTATCTATTTTGATTCTCCAAAAACTGTGCACACGAGTAAGAACGGTGTTTCTACTACTATAACAAAAAACGTCAGTATTGAAAAGTTAGATCTAGGTGAAAATTCAGCTTTAATGATAGTTAATGGAAAAGAGACCAATGCAGAAATTGCAAATCTTATCGACCCTAAGCTTATTGAGAGTGTTTCTGTTCTTAAAAATAAAGAAGCTACTTCTCTTTATGGTGAGAAAGCAACAAATGGTGTCGTTCTTATTACCACTAAAAATGCTGATATGGATAATCGTCAAGCCTTGATAATGTCTAAAAAACAAGAAATGCTTCAAAAACGCGAAGAAATGAAAGCTGGCTATGCTGCTCGTAGAGATTCCTTAATAAGTATAAGGACAGAAGTTAAAGAAGGAAGAAGGTCACAATACCAGCAAAGAAGAGATTCTTTAATTAATAAAAAGACAGAAATCAAAGAAGCGAGACGTGCAGAATTGCTGGAAAAGATAGGTTCTAAAAGAGTAAGTAGAGTTGGGTATGGAGATACAAATGTTGTTTATGTTTACCCAAGCGATAATATCGAATCAGAATTCCACTTTGATGATATGTCAGAAGAGCGTTTTGAAAAGCTGAGAGAAAGACTTGAAGATGCTGGGCATACTTTTAAACTAAAAACACATCGCATGAAAAACGATCGCTTAGTGAAATTAAAGTTTGATATCGATGGTTCTCAATATGCATATCAATCTACTGCTGGCTATAAAGAATTAAAAATTGTCTTTAAAGAAGGATCAGACTCGCCATCTATAAGCATGGTGCCGTTTAAGTAATTAAAACTTCATTTGGATTACCTGTAAAACCCATTCTAGCCTTTAGAATGGGTTTTACTATTTAATACTTAAGTAAAGGCTTACAAAACCTTACATTTGGTGTATGAAGAAAGATGTGTTCAAAATACTAGCTCGATTAAATAAAGCGGTTTTACCCAGCTTTACAAAAAAGCGATTAGATCTAGCTAAAGCAAGTAAATTGCAAATGGCAATTTTTGGATACAAATTATGGGTAACTAAAAATGCACTAGATTAATGTTTTGTAAAATACCAGATCAATTAGGTAGAATGATCGAGTTAGATCAGCTACCACAACGTATTATATCACTAGTACCATCTCAGACAGAATTACTTATAGACTTAGGTCTAGCAGACAGGCTGGTAGGTGTGACTCGTTACTGCATACACCCAGCAGGATTAATAGATGAGAAAACCGTAGTAGGTGGAACTAAAAAAATAGTAGAATCTCGCATTATAGAATTACAGCCAGATCTTATTATTTGTAATAGAGAAGAAAATAATCAGAAGATCGTTGAATTTTGTGATCACATAGCACCTACCTATGTTTCTGACATTGACACTCTAGAACAAGCTCTAGAGATGATAGCAGATGTAGGAGAAATAACAGGAACTAAGTTTAAAGCAAAATCCCTGATACGCAATATTTCTAGCGCATTTAAAACATTGCCTAAGCCAGAAGTAAATCATAAAGCTCTTTACCTTATCTGGAAAAAGCCATACATGGCAGTCGGTACAGGTACATTTATTAATGACATGCTGGCAAGAGCAGGTTTTTCTAATGCGGCTCAAGAACTTACCAGATATCCAGAACTTGATATGGAGGCGATGATTAAGTTACAGCCAGATGCTGTTTTCTTATCTTCAGAACCTTATCCATTTACTACAGACGATATTGCTGAGATGAAACTAGCCTTTCTAACAGCACCGTCTCAAGACCTTATAAAACCTAACGTTACACCAGATTTTAAGGTGGTAGATGGTGAGTTGTTCTCTTGGTACGGTTCTAGACTGTTAAAAACGCCAGAGTATTTACAAAGTTTACAACCTAAAAATACTGACTTAACTATTTAAGAAAAACAGATTTCTAATTTTCATGTAACTTTGATTTTAGAATTAACAAAAGAATTAAAAAATATATAGATGCAAAAAATAGGTGGTGGATTAGGTCTAGCTGGAATAATACTAGGATTAATAGTTATTTATGGTATTTACTGGTACAATAGTGCAGTAAGTTTAAGTGAAGGTGTAGGCGGCGCATGGGCAAATGTAGAGAGTAGTTATCAACGTCGTAACGACTTAATTCCTAACATTGTTTCTACAGCTAAGAAATATGCAGAGTTTGAGCAGGAAACTTTAATAGGTGTTATAGAAGCAAGAGCTAAAGCTACTCAAGTAGCTATAGATGTAGACGCAACTAATCTTACTGAAGAAAACCTTGCGGCATTCTCACAGGCGCAGAGTCAGGTAAGTTCTGGTTTAGGAAGATTACTTGCTACTTATGAGAACTATCCAGATTTAAAAGCAAATGAAAATTTCTTTGAATTGATCAATGAATTAGAGCGCACAGAAAACCGCATTAACGTAGAGCGCAATCGCTATAATGGCGCTGTAGGATCTTATAATATTCACATTAAAAAATTCCCTGGTAATTTACTAGCAGGCATTTTTGATTTTAATCCTTCAGGATTCTATCAGGCAGACGCAGGTTCAGAAAAAGCTCCAGATGTAGGTGACTTATTTGGCGACGATTAATCATGTCAGTTAAAGTAGAAGATTTCCTTACAGCATCACAAGAAAAAGCAATAGTAGATGCCATACGTAAAGCAGAGTCGCTAACTAGTGGTGAGATACGTGTGCATCTAGAATCGCACTGTGATGAGCCTATCACTCGCGCACAAGAATTGTTTCATTTATTAAAAATGGATAATACTAAAGAAGAGAATGGAATTCTTTTCTATGTAGCCGTGGATGATAAGAAATTTGCCCTCATAGGTGATAAAGGAATACACGCTAGAGTAGGTGATGACTTCTGGACGTCTGTTAGAGATGTTGTATTGTCTCGCTTTCGCGAAAGCGAATTCCAAAACGGACTTGTTCAAGGAATAGAGCTCGTGGGTGAAAAACTTGCGACCTATTTTCCATGGGATGTAAATGATGTTAATGAATTGCCTGACGAAATATCTGTAAGTTAATGAGGTATTTATTCCAAATCTTAATCGTATTCATAGGATTTTCAAATCTTGCTTTTGGACAATTCACCATTCCAGCAAAGCCAGGTAGCAGTTCACAAACACCATATGTTTATGATGCTGGCCAGGTGCTTACACCTGTTCAAAGAACATCTCTCAATAATAAACTGAAACGCTATGCAGACACCACATCTACTCAACTAGTTTTTGCAACCATAAAATCATCAAATGGTGAAGAGCTAGATCGTTTAGGCGCTAGATGGGGACAAGAATGGGGTATAGGTCAGAAAGGAAAGGATAATGGTATATTACTCATTCTAGCTATAAATGATAGACAGGTAGATATCAATACAGGTTATGGTATAGAATCTATAATGTCAGATAGAGATGCAGAGCGTATAGTAAATAGAGTTTTAATTCCTAATTTTAAGAATAGCAATTATTACAACGGTTTAAACCTAGGTGCAGACGCTATTTTTGAAACCCTACAAGGCGAGTTTCAAGGTACAGCTGGCAGTGGACAACCATTTCCATGGAGTGTTTTGTTAATATTTGCAGTGTTTTTATTTTTCATTATTATGAATGTTAAAAACAAAGGAAATGACAATAATGGAGGTAGAGGTGGTTCTGGTGGTTCATTACTCGACATTATTATTTTAAGTAATATGGGGCGCGGCGGTTTTGGCGGCGGTAGCTTCGGTGGTGGTTCTTCAGGTGGCTTTGGCGGTGGTGGTTTTGGCGGCTTCGGCGGCGGTGGTTTTGGCGGCGGTGGTGCTGGTGGTAGCTGGTAAATTTATTTTACATCTACATTTCTAATAAAACCTCAAAACAAGTTTAAGGTATTTCTATCTATCCATATAAAGTACCGTTTAACGATTGCTTAAAAGGCCTAAAGCTTTAGTTTACTGTGTATATTTGCAAACTAATTTTGAACTATGGCATTGAACAAGAATGGGGTATTAGGTTGGGCTACGTTAGTCATGATAATTATAGGAATAGGTTTAATAGCATTAGGCGCATACCGTTATACAGATGTAGGATTTGGTTTTGCAGCAATAGGACTAGGTTTCTTTGCAATAGCCTGGGTTTTTAATGCACTTAAAGGTAGAGTGTAGGTGAGAGAAGTTATTCATTTTAAAGATTTAAACACCTTGCGTCATAAAGTTATATTAGGGCTAGCCTTTATAATGCTTATTTGCGCTGCGGTATTCTTCTTTAATGACTTAAGAATGTACAGTTCTATAACAGCACTTATAGCAGTAACTTTATTTTACTTTCTTAATTTTGATGGTTTTACCACACGCAATTCTGTTTCTTACAGTCTTAAATCGATTACGGTAAAATTAATAGGTAGAAAAACTTTTGGTTTTACCTTTAAAGAATTAGAACAACTGGATCTTTCTGAAAAAGGTCTTTATATTAAATCTAAAGGGATGGATGCGGTTACGCTTTCGCGAAAGCGATATCAAGACAATTCCTTAACCCAATTACATAAAATATTACAAGAAAAAAGCACATCAAATGAGCGACGATAAACAAGTAATTTTTTCCATGTCAGGTCTTTCAAAGACCTATCAAAGTACTGGAAAACAAGTTTTAAAAAATATTCACCTTAGTTTTTTCTATGGTGCAAAAATAGGTATTCTAGGACTGAACGGTTCTGGTAAATCTACACTGATGAAGATTATCGCTGGGATAGAAAAGAACTATCAAGGTGATATTAATTTCTTGCCAGGTTATAATGTAGGTTATCTAGAACAAGAACCACAACTAGACGAGACTAAAACCGTAATGGAAATAGTACGTGAAGGTGTGGCAGAGACTGTTGCTGTACTAGATGAGTATAATAAAATCAACGACGACTTCGGTCTAGAAGAGGTTTATACTGATGCAGATAAAATGGAGAAACTGATGAATCGTCAGGCTGTTCTTCAAGATAAAATAGATGCATTAAACGCATGGGAACTAGATACTAAACTAGAAATAGCCATGGATGCATTGCGTACTCCACCTGGAGATGCAGAAATTAAAAACCTGTCTGGTGGTGAACGACGTCGTGTAGCACTTTGTAGATTATTATTACAACAACCAGAAATTCTATTACTGGATGAGCCTACTAACCACCTTGATGCAGAATCTGTATTATGGTTAGAACAACACCTTGCTCAATATAAAGGAACTGTAATTGCGGTAACTCACGATAGATATTTCTTAGATAACGTAGCAGGATGGATTCTAGAACTGGACCGTGGAGAAGGTATTCCATGGAAAGGGAATTATTCTAGCTGGTTAGAGCAAAAAGGAGACCGTCTTGCAAAAGAAGAAAAGTCAGAGTCTAAAAGACAAAAAACTCTTAAACGAGAACTGGACTGGGTGCGTCAGGGAGCTAAAGGTCGCCAGACGAAACAAAAAGCACGTCTAAGTAATTATGATAAGCTTTTAAATGAAGATCAAAAAGTTAAAGAAGAAAAGCTAGAGATCTATATTCCTAATGGACCACGTTTAGGTACAAATGTTATTGAGGCAAATGGAGTGAGTAAAGCCTTTGGCGATAAATTGCTTTATGAAGACTTGAACTTTGTATTACCACAAAATGGTATAGTAGGTATTATAGGACCTAACGGTGCTGGTAAAACGACCATTTTCAAAATGATCATGGATCAAGAACAACCAGACAAAGGTTCTTTTACTGTAGGAGAAACAGTACAACTGGCTTATGTAGATCAATCGCACTCTAATATAGATGCAAATAAATCTATTTGGGAAAACTTTTCTGATGGTCAGGACATGATCATGATGGGTGGTAAAATGGTTAATTCTAGAGCATATTTAAGTCGTTTTAATTTCTCAGGTAGTGAGCAAAACAAAAAGGTAGCAACGCTTTCTGGTGGAGAGCGCAACCGTTTACACCTAGCCATGACGCTTAAAGAAGAAGGAAATGTTTTACTTCTTGATGAGCCTACAAACGATCTAGATGTAAACACTTTGAGAGCACTAGAAGAAGGTCTTGATAACTTTGCTGGTTGTGCAGTAATTATATCGCATGATAGATGGTTCTTAGATAGAGTTTGTACGCATATCATTGCATTTGAAGGAGATTCTCAAATCTATTCTTTTGAAGGTAGTTTTACAGAATATGAAGAGAATAAGAAAAAACGTTTAGGTGATCACGCTCCTAAAAGAATACGTTACAAGAAATTAACTAGAGACTAGTTCTTTTCTTAGTTGTTATATAACTACCCCAAAGGTTTTTAAAACCTTTGGGGTTTTTTAATGCGACTATTTGACATTAATATTAAACTAGATTCTCTATTAATAAGTTAGATTTACTCCTTAAATAGTTTAAATAATGGTTGATAAGTATACCGATATATCTGTGCAGATAGAACATTATGCAAAAGAAATTTCTGAAAAGAGAATGGATTTTTCAAAATTGCGTAGGATACTAAAAGAACAAGGGACAGATCAAAAAGATATTGCACACATAGTTAAAAGAGTAGATAAAAGAGCTATACGTCTAGATCAATTAAAAGGCCTGCATAGTAGAGGTAAAGCATTATTTTATGGAGGTATAGTAGCTGTTGTCCTAGGTTTATTATTACCAGTTGCATCTCTGTTATTAAGTAGCGGTCTGAGTATATGGTTTATTAGTACACCTATTATAGCAGGTCTAGGCGCTA
Organism: Nonlabens sp. Asnod2-A12; assembly: GCF_045063745.1. Classification (NCBI taxonomy): domain Bacteria; kingdom Pseudomonadati; phylum Bacteroidota; class Flavobacteriia; order Flavobacteriales; family Flavobacteriaceae; genus Nonlabens; species Nonlabens sp. Asnod2-A12. The sequence goes on from NZ_JBEFOB010000003.1 coordinate 3,197,407, forward strand.
TCTTTTTAGGTCGTAATGATATGCGTCGATATTAGGTGATCTTTTATAAATAGAGTAAGTCTACTCGGTCGATTTTTTTACAATCTTGATATTTTAAATGCCTATTAAGAAATAATCCATTCTTCTTCATAAAGAAGTGCCTTAGTTAGATGACTATACATTAATGGAAATTGTTCTTTAAAATCTTTATTAGATTCAAAGTAGTACTCTATAAGAACAGCCATGAATTCGTACTGATTTGTAAAAGCATAATCCCTAAAAAACTTTGTGTTGTCTAGTTTGCTGCGCACTGCCGGCTTCATGAGTTCTCTAAGAATATTGCGTGTAAATTTTTTAAAACGTAAAGCATCTATCTCACTACTGCGCTCACTTTCTATATGAAGTACGTGTGTAAATTCATGCAGGCCTAAGTGCAGGTTATCATTTACGATATCCATTCCTTCTTTAAAATCGGGCCATGAAAAAGCTAGAACCTTTGCTATAGGATTGTATTCACCTTTATGGTATTCTTGTGTAGCAGGACTTTTAAACGGTTCTGGAAAAAGTAATAAAGTATTTAACCTGGGAAAAAGATAATTGCGCCTACCGAAGGTTAAACGACATGCAACACAAGCTACTAAAACCACTTGTTCATCAGTTACCGTGTCTTGATACCTGTGTTTAAAATCTTTCTGTTTTATAAAGGTGGCCACCCTATGTTCAAATTGCCTTTTATATTTTTCAGAGAGATGGATGTAAAAAGGATATGTTTCTAGGACTCGCTTTCGCGAAAGCGGTAACCGTGCATTGCTCCATAACTGTCTGTACCATATAAAGTCGCGCTTTCTTTGAAGAACACGTAGACTTAAATGAATTATTACTAGAACTAGCCCTATTATCATACCAGCTATGACATAAGGTCCCATCCATAATGTTTCACTATTAGGATTTGCCTGTAGCGATATGAGGTGTAAGAAATTAATCGCGAGACATAAAAATTCTTAAGATGTACCAAAAAAGTAACATCAAAGAAGAGAATAAACCTAAGGCTGCACCTACGTACTGATCTGTGTGGTATTTATGTACCAGATTAGATGTCTGATAAAGTATTGAACCAGCAGCAAGAAGTACCATAGCACCGCTAAAGAAAAGTCCTAAATCAAATCCGAAAATCATTCCTGCGATAATTAATCCTATTGCGATAATAAAACCTACAGATAAAATACTTTTAAGGAATGAAAAGTCTTTTTTAGTAATTAAAACTACAGCGCTTAACGCTACAAAAAGAGCCAATGTAAGGATGGCTGCCTGACTTAATAAATTGCTTTCTCCACCTTGTAGAGCTGCCTGATATTGCAATGCAATAGCTATTAGCGGTAGGAATATAACAGCCTCTGCAACTACAAATAATAACAGGCCTAGATACTGTTGCGTACGGTCATGTGATTTATGCGCCATCTTTTCTGCATAAGAGGTAGCCATCATAAATGCACCTAATACTAGCAACCATGTCCAGCCCTGTGTTAGACTAAACATAAAATTAACTAGGGGTTCTATGCGCAATAAAATTGCTTCTATAATCACAAATAGTAATGTAGCGATAGCAACATGTCCATAGGTCTTTTTATAAAAAAGGGCTCTTGCCTCGTCATTCACTATAGATAGTGGCTGGAAAGAGGTGTCGTAATGTGGTGTGTGGTCTCGATTCATAGTTATATTAAAACGTGAAGATAATTATTATGTTTTATCCTAATGTTAATGAATGATTTAAATTATTTTTATAGTTGTTAAACCTTTACACTTTGCGCGAGTCTTAGATATATGAGTAAAACACCAGACCAAGAAATAATTTCTTTGATCCTTAATGAGGCTACGGCTAATAAAGGGTTCAGACTGCTGGTATCTCAATACCAAGAACAGTTATACTGGCAGGTGAGAAAAATGGTAGTAGTCCATGATGACGCTGACGATGTGTTGCAAAATGTGTTTATTAAAATCTTTAAAGGAGTAAAAAACTTTAAAGGTGATAGTAAATTATCTACATGGATGTTTAGGATAGCCTATAATGAAAGCATGACTTTTTTAACTAAGAAAGGAAAGACTTTACAAATATCTTCTCAAGAACTGCAAGATCATTTAACTGAAAAACTAGAGGCAGATGTTTATTTTACTAGCGACGAGATAGAACTAGCTCTTAAAAAAGCACTTGCACAATTACCAGATAGACAGCGAGAGGTATTTAACTATAGATACTACGACGATCTTAAATTTAAAGATATTGCGACGATACTGGATTTAAGTGAAGGTGCTGTAAAAAGTACGTACCACATAGCAGCAAAGAAAGTGGAACAATTTATTAAAGTGAATTAAACTAATTGACTTAAACACAGTCATAAGGATATGAAAAACAATAATCAACATACACAAGCAGGGTTTAAAGTGCCAGAAGGTTACTTTGATTCACTTACAGATCGTGTGTTAGAAAACACACAAAAAGACGAGATCGTAGAACACGCTGGTTTTAGTGTTCCTAAAGATTATTTTTCTACTCTTGAAGATCGTATTTTAAAAGAAGTTCAAGAAGATAAAAAAGAGGTGAAAGTTGTAACTCTTCAAACTTCAAAAAATAATACATGGTTATACCCATTGTTAGCAATGGCAGCTATATTTATAGGTTTTGTAACTATTAATGGTCTGTTTACTACAGACGAAGTTACTTTTGCAGACCTTAACGATCAAGAGTTGAGAGATTATATAGTAGACGTTAATTTTTTACAAGATGAAGAGTCTGTAGAGATATTATATGCAGATAATAGCATACTTAACGATACTGAAATAGAACAAGAATTTACAGATAACGAGTTGTTAGACTACCTTATGGAAGACGCAACATTAGATCAAATTATAAGAGAATGAAAAATTTAATAATAGTATTCGTACTGCTTTTTTCCTTTGTGGTAAAAGCACAAGGCCCAGAAGGAGGTCGTGATAATCACAGCAATAAAGAAATGCATGATAAGATTAAGAGTCTTGCCATAGCACACATTAATAAGGAGTTAAATCTATCTTCTGAAGAAGCAGAAAAATTCTGGCCTTTATATAATGAGGTAAAAGATGAACGCTCTCGTCTAGAAAAAGTAAAGAAAAATCTTATCAAAAAACTAGAAGGAGAATTTGATACCATGACAGAGAAGCAAGCAGTTGCTTATGTGGATGAGATGGTTCAGTTAGATCAAAAAATAGGTGCTACTAATTTAGATTACAAGCACAATGAAATAATACAAGTAATAGGCGCAAAGCGATTTCTTAAATTAAAAAAGGCCGAATTAGATTTCAGGCGTAAAATGATTAGAGAATACAAAGAGCGCAGACGTAATAAATAATTTGGTTTGGTTAGTTTAGAAAATCCCTTTCTGTTAATTCAGAAAGGGATTTTCGCTTTTGGGACCTATTTTATGCAATTCTAATTTTGATAAAAAATAACAACTCTTTATTTTTAACGCATAAAACTATACCTATGAAAAGAGTTCTTATCATTCTTTGTATTGCATTATTTGCTAGTTGCAACACAACACCATCAGATTCTCAAACTGATACACAAGATCCTATAAAAAGCAGTGAAACGTACCAGTTATATGTACAGGCATACAACAATTATGCAGCGTGTAAACAAGAACGCCCGCAATTAACTACAGACTTTATGGATAAGAAAATTACTCAAGAAGAGTTTTCTACCGCATTAGAGAGCAATGGTAAGTTGTGTAATATTAAAAAAGAGATCTATAATAAATATTACCAGTTACTAGAAGCAGAATTTGATAAAGCTGCAGAGGCTTATGAGATCAAAGAATAATACGATCTAGAATAAGATAGTATTCATTTCTTTTGTGCTGTTAATTTCTGTGTCATTGTAGACCATTTTCCAGCCCATAGAACTGCTCAATATATAAATATTGCTCAATTCAGTTAATAATCTGTTTTGAGCATTTTTTATAACTTCATCTTTTAGAATATCTTCTTTAAGTTGAGTCTCTATCTGTCTGTTTATCTTATTGATATCCTTAGCTTCAAATTTATTTAAGATACCGTCATCCATTTTAAAATAATCTAAATGGGGATTAACCTTAATTTCTGGTTGAGGTATGTAAGTAATAAAAATAGTTTTTGATTCAGGATCTAGTTCATGTTTTAACTTCTTAAGGTCATATGATATTTGAGCCTCGGCATTTGAAATTATTATCGCGCTTTTTTGACTTCTAAAAAAGTCCCAACCATAGGATTTTGTACCTTCATAGGTAAATACCTTAGCATATTTCATTTCTGTGACCACCAGTTTACTCGTATTCTTAATCTCCTTTTGTATCAGTGCCGTTTGTGCTAGTAATAACTCACGATCTTTATTTCTATCTAGCAATCTAGAGCCCAAATAAAATATAGAAACCGCTATTAAACCACTTATGATGTATTTAAATATGTCTTTCATTATAATTTTATATCAGGATATTGCGCACTTATTTTAGCATGCATCTGTTGCATTTGCAGTTGATGTGCCTCTGTATCTGTAGCACGATGTTGAGATAGTTTTCTATATTTCTCTACCGCTTTTTGTTGTGTTAGGGTGTTGTTATTAAGTCTGCTTTCGCGAAAGCGAGACCATATAAAATCCACACCTATTTCATTAAGATGTACCATATCACGAGCATAGAATCTATAGTCTCTCAACTCGTCCATAGCAATTTCATAAGCAGGGAAATAAGTGGCGTTAGTTAAATCGACCTGAGTCTGTATCGCGTCGTGCAATCTCGATTTACTACGTGTGTTTTCTATAAAACCGTCTTTAATATGACGCACTGGCGATAGGGTGTAGGTGATGTTTATTTCTGGATTTACCTTCTTTACCGATTCCTGAATACTCGTTAGATCCTTATTTATGGTTTCTGTATCGAGCAGTTCTTTAATAAACAATTGTTGCGGTTGTTTATGACAGTTGGCAACTATTATATCTTTTTCTATATGACGATAAACCCACGCAGTACCTAGAGTTATAAATAGATGAGAAGCCTGTTTTAAATCTGTTTCTAGTTTTTTTAAAGCGGTGTTTAATTGATCTAATAGTAGATTTTGATCTTTGTTATTAAGATCAGAATGCACTAGATAAGAATAATCACCTTCTATATCTTCTCGTGTAAACGGATTATGGTGAATAGCTCGATTTACTAGAACTCTTAAACTAGTAGAATTAAAAATAATCCCAAAAGGATTTATACTCGTATCAAAGCCATAATAGGATAGCTTAGAACCTATGTTCTCGGTAAAACAGCTGCCTAGTAGAACCACTTTAGAGTTGTAATCTATAGGGCTAGATAGTTTTAAAACAGGAACAGGTGTGCTAAGTTTCATGGGGTATTAAGATCAATTCATTCAAAGGTACGATCTTAATTTAAGGTTTAAACAAATGTAAATAGATAGAGTTTTATAAGTCCATATATCAAAATAGGGACTAATACTATGGTAAGGAGTAGTACTATAAGTGTTTTCTTTTTCTCTGCTTTTACCTGCAATTGAAAGGCATCTTTTGCGGCCTGTATTTGTTCTTGTGAAAAGTCTTTTTTATTAATATTTCCTTTGTAGATGCCAGTGTCAGCATCTAGTCCTTTAAATTTAGACCTAGATTTTAACTGTTTTGCATTAGTTTTTATGGCTGTAATAAATGCTAGCGATCCCATATTCTATAATTTTAAAAGTCAAACATGAATAGAAATAAATAACCTAGATAAAAGCACACTGGTGTTAGGATTATGGTTAAGATCCAGATGATTTTGTGTTTTATTCTACTTTTTTGTAATTTCTGTTGGTATAGTTCTTTGGCAGCTGCTACTTCTTGTGGAGTAAAAACCTTGCATGTGCCAGCTGTCTTATACAAAGATGCAGTAGCAAAACGTGCGTCATGTATACGGTCTGCTCTACGCTGGTCGCCCTTTGCACGTATGCGGTCTATTTTATCTAGTAAATGTTTAGTGGCTACTCCCATATAATATTAGTAGCTTTTAATGAAGAAATGTTACAGTCTGTGACGTGAAATAACAAATGGTCCATTTAAATTTAAATAGACCATTTGTTTTATAGGTTGTTGTTTACCTGAGCTTTATTAAGAATTTGTTTCAAGGTTTTTATTTTTTCAGAACTCACAAACCTCATAGGAATAGAAGCGCAAAGTTGTTTAGAAAAATATATATCTAACATTTCTTTTTGTTGAATAATTTTATGGATAGCGCTCCAATCTTTTCTTCCTTCTGAAGAGGCAGACTTTCCAAAATAACCGTTCTCATCCATAACGACCTTTACGTCTTGCTGAAAGTCTGCGGTATTATCGTATACTTTTTTAAACTGATACCTTAAATACAGAACAATCAGAATGGGCACAATAATAAGTGGTAAAACACTAATCATTATCGAGATGAAACCTTGCTCAGGAGCCACATTTTGCCCTGGACTAATAAGTGGTACAATAAATTTGAATGATAGTAAGAGTATTATAAAAAAACCGAAAATTATGATATTTCTTGGTTTTAAGAGCATGCGCATCCTATGATTAACAAACTCCTTTTTTTCAACTCTATAATTTATCTCTACTTCTTTCATTTTGTAATAATAAAAAGAAAATTAGATCAACCCTTCAGCAGCAACAAGTGCCGCATCTATTCCAGCAGCATTTTTACCACCAGCAGTGGCAAAATGAGACTGGCCACCGCCACCACCTTGAATATGTTTACCTAGTTCTCTAACTATTTTACCAGCGTCTAGTGATTTTTCTTCTACTAGATTCTTACTTAGGATTACGGTTAGGGTTGCTTTATCTCCGTTTGCTGCTCCTATGATTAAGAAAAGATTTTCCATTTCTTTCTCGATATTAAAAGCAAGCTCTTTAACAGACTTTGCATCTAGATCAGTTTTTGTAGCGATAAAGTTCACTCCATTAATGCTTTTTGCACTTGCTATTAAATCACCTTTTAGGTTTCCAGCTTTTGCTTTAAGAAGTTGCTCTATTTCTTTTTTCAAAGAAGCATTTTCATCTTGTAGCGCAGCAATAGATTCTGCTGGGTTTTTAGTAGGGTTCTTTAAAACGGCTTTAATTTCTTCAAAGCTTTTTGATTGCTCTGTAAAGAAATCTTTTACTGCGTCGCTAGTAATTGCCTCTATACGTCGTATTCCAGATGCAACAGCACTTTCACTAGTGATTTTAAAATGCCAGATGTCTCCAGTGTTTTTTACATGAGTACCACCACAAAGTTCGTTACTCTCACCGAATTTAATGGTACGAACTACGTCACCATATTTCTCGCCAAATAATCCTATAGCACCATCTTCCATTGCCTGGTCATATGTGTTATCGCGATTTTCTTCTAGAGATAATTGTTCTCTAATACGTGCGTTTACAAAGTTTTCTATTTCTACTAGTTCTTCTGCACTTACTTTAGAGAAGTGTGAGAAGTCAAATCTTAAACTAGCACTTCTTACCATAGAACCTTTTTGCTCTACATGAGTACCTAATATCTTACGCATCGCCTGGTGCAGTAGGTGAGTAGCTGTATGATTTGCAGCAGTACGTGCGCGTTGCTTTGCATCTACCACTACTTTATGAGTACCACCTATTTCTTTAGGTAGGTTCTTAGTTAAATGTACGGTCTGGCCGTTTTCTTTTTTAGTATCTACTATGTACACTGTGTCACCACTAGCACTTTCTAGATAACCTTTGTCACCAGTCTGTCCACCACTTTCTCCATAAAACGGAGTCATGTTAAATACTATTTGGTATAATTCGCCATCTTTTTTACTCGTCACCTTACGGTATTGAGATATACGCACATCTGCCTCTAGTTTATCATAACCTATAAACTCTTGTGTATCGTCATCTACTAGAACAGTCCAGTCACTAGTTTCTGTCGCGCTAGCTTTACGAGAGTCGTCTTGTTGTTTTTTAAGAGCAATGGCAAATCCTTCTTCGTCCATTTCTAGACCTTGCTCGCTTAATATAAGACGAGTCAGTTCTTTAGGAAAACCATAAGTATCATTAAGCTCAAATGCTTTTTTACCATCTAGGGTTTTAGAACCAGCAGACTTCATGCCCGAGATCATAGAATCTAGAAGAGTAAGTCCATTTTCTAGTGTTCTTAAAAAAGAAGCTTCTTCTTCTTTAATGACATTAAGAATTAAGTTCTTTTGAGATTTAAGCTCTGGGAACGCATCACCCATTTGCTTAGAAAGTGTATTTACTAACTGGTAAATAAAAGGTTCTTTTTTACCTAGGTAAGTAAATCCATAACGTATCGCACGACGCAATATCATACGTATTACATAACCAGCACCATTGTTAGAAGGTAGTTGTCCGTCTGCAATAGAGAATGAAACAGCTCTCAAATGGTCTGCAATTACACGTATTGCGATATCTTCTTGAGTTGTTTTTCCATAAGTATGTCCAGTTATGGTTTCTATTTCTCTAATAAGAGGTGTAAAAACATCTGTATCATAATTAGACTGTACATTTTGTAATACCATAGCAAGACGCTCAAATCCCATACCGGTATCCACATGTTGGTTAGGTAGATTTTTAAGAGAACTGTCTGCCATGCGGTTGTATTGCATGAAAACTAGATTCCAGATTTCTACCACCTGTGGGTGATCCATATTAACAAGAGTAGCGCCATCTACTGCTGCCTTTTCTTCTTTACTTCTTATGTCTACGTGTATTTCAGAACATGGTCCACAAGGTCCTTGTGCGCCCATTTCCCAAAAGTTATCTGCTTTATTACCGTTAAGAATACGGTCTTCGTCTATGAGTTCTTTCCAGTAATCATAAGCTTCTGTATCACGTTCTAGGCCTTCACTTTTATCACCTTCAAAAATGGTTACATAAAGGCAGTCTTTATCGATACCATAAACTTCAGTCAGTAATTCCCACGCCCATGAAATCGCATCTTTCTTAAAGTAATCGCCAAAACTCCAGTTACCCAGCATCTCAAACATCGTGTGGTGATAAGTATCCACACCTACTTCTTCTAGATCGTTATGTTTACCACTTACACGCAAGCACTTTTGAGAATCTGTAATACGGTTATTTTTAGGATCAGAATTTCCTAAGAAGTATTCTTTAAATTGATTCATACCAGCGTTAGTAAACATCAGGGTAGGATCATTTTTGATCACCATGGGTGCACTTGGAACGATTTGGTGTTTTTTGTTTTCAAAAAACTCAAGAAATGTTTGGCGTATTTGTTTTGACTTCATTCTGGCTATACTAGCGGTTAATTCAATTTTCTTATTTTTGCTATACGTGATAAAGTAGGTTATGATCTCGCTTTCGCGAAAGCGGAATAATTACTAACTTTTTTCTACTTATTTTTATCTCGTAGAGTGTCACAAAAATAGCATAATAAACCATATGTCAAAGGTCAAGTATTACTACGATTCTGAAACGCTTTCTTACCGTAAGGTAGAGACTAAGAAAAGGAGGTTTTTTTTCCGCAGCTTGCTGTTTTTAGTAGTGAGTTTTTGTTTCGGTTTGGGATGTTTTTTCTTTGCTGATGCTTTCTTAGAATCTCCAGAATTAAAAAAATCACGCGATAAAATAGAATATCTAGAACTGCAACTAGATGATGTACAGGATGATGTGGTTAGACTGTCTACAGTTATTGAAAATATAGAAGATCGTGATAATAATATTTATCGCATTTACTTTGACGCAAATCCTATTCCTGCAGAGCAGCGTCAGGCAGGTTTTGGTGGGGTGAATCGTTATAAGGAATATGAGGGAGAACCTAGTGCAAAAAAGATAATTGCGTTAAGAGAATCTATAGATAGACTTAAAAAAAGAACAGCAATACAGTCACAATCTCTAGAAGAAATAGCAGTTCTAGCAGAAGATAAAGAGAAATTACTAGCATCTATACCTGCTATACAACCGGTGCGTAATCAAGATTTAACTCGTATGGCGAGTGGTTATGGTTACCGTACAGATCCTTTTAATAAGACTAGAAAATTTCACTTTGGGATGGATTTTACAGCGCCACGAGGGACACCAGTATTTGCAACAGGAGATGGTGTGGTAGAAAGAGCAGATGCTAATAGCTCTGGTTATGGTAATCATATAAGGATAGACCACGGTTTTGGTTATGTATCGCTTTATGCGCATTTAAGAAGGTCCAAACCTTATAATGTGCGTCCGGGACAAAAGGTGAAACGTGGTGATATTATAGGTTATGTAGGTAGTACCGGTAGGTCACAAGCGCCACATTTACATTATGAGGTGTTTAAGGACAAAGAACGTATTAACCCTATCAACTTTTATTATGGTAATCTAACACCAGATGAGTTCAATGCGTTGCTACAAAAATCGCAACAAGAAAATATTTCTCTAGATTAATATGAAAGTATATTTAAACACGTTATAAGCATATCATGCATATAGAACTTCCAGAAAAATTATACTACTCCATGGGAGAAGTAACCAAAGCATTTCAAGTAAATGCATCTTTGGTGCGTTTTTGGGAAAAAGAATTTGACGTTTTAAAGCCTAAAAAAAATTCAAGAGGTAATCGCAAGTTTTCTAAAACGGATATAGAAAACCTTAAAACCATCTATCATCTAGTAAAAGAAAAAGGTTTTACACTAGATGGTGCTCAAGATTATATGAAAAATCATAAAAATGAGCTTAATACCTTTGAAATAATAAGCAAACTAGAACATGTTAAAGCCGAGTTGCTTAAAATTAAAGCACAGTTATAATCTAGATTTACCAAAAATAATAAGCCTTATTTTTATTACAGTAAATTTGCGTTTTGTGATGACACTTAATTCCTCCCATTTTTAATGATCAAGTTTGAGAAACTGCCTTATCCGTTTATAATAGCAGGCCATATTCTGATCACGATCTTTATGATCGCTTTTCCATTTTTAATTAAGGTGTTTTTTTATGGAGCAATTATATATTTTATACTAAGACTATTTACGAGTGCAGATAAGAACATGGAGGTTATACTGGCCTGTTGTTATCTATCCTGCTTAGAGGTTTTCTTGCGTATGAATAGTGCGCTGTTTTTCTATGAGATGATTAAATATCTAGTGATAGCCTTTATGCTGGCTGGAATATTGCTGCGTGGTTTTTCACTGAAATCGATTCCCTTTGTGTTCTACTTACTGCTGTTGGTCCCCAGTATCGTGGTTGCATCACAAAATATACCTATATCAGAGTCTTTAAGAAAAGCTGTAGCTTTTAATTTAAGTGGTCCGGTAACGCTAGGTATAGTCGCTATTTACTGTTTCCAGCGTAGAATAAGTACTGATAGACTAGACGAGATTTTAAAATTGAGTGTAGGGCCTATAGTCATGCTCATGTTTTATCTATTTGTGGTGACACCAGATATACGTGACGTGATTACAGATACGGCTTCTAACTTTGCAGCTTCTGGTGGTTATGGGCCTAATCAGGTCGCAACAGCATTAGGTATAGGTATGTTTATTTGCTTTGTACGTTTTTTACGTATTAAAAATATGTGGTATAATATCATGGATATTACTTTATTATTAGGAATGACATATAGAGGTTGGGTTACCTTTTCACGTGGTGGAGTTATTACGGCGTTCTTAATGATTATAGCCGTTATAGGGACCTTATTTATTTTAAAAAGATCTGAGTTTAGGATTTCATTTTTACCCAAGTTAGCGGTAATAGGTTTAGGGCTATTACTAGCATGGGGTTTTACTTCTCTTGTAACTAATGGTCTTATAGATAAACGATATGCAAATGAAGATGCGGCAGGAAGAGCTAAGTCTGATTTATCTACAGGAAGGGCAAAATTAATATCGATAGAAATTGAGGCTTTTTTAGAGAATCCTATTGCAGGTATAGGAGCAGGTCAGGTAAAATACTATAGGGCAAAAAAAGATGGTATTCTGGCCGCATCTCATAACGAGACCAGTAGATTACTTTCTGAGCATGGCAGTATAGGTATACTGTCTTTACTGGTTTTAATATTTACACCACTCATATTCCGGCTTTCACATAAAGGAAATATCTATTTTTATGCGTTCCTGATTTTCTGGATTGCTACTATTAATCACAGTGCGATGCGTATTGCAGCCCCTGCTTTTTTCTATGGATTATCACTACTTTATGTGTTTAAACCTAAGGTTAAGAAAAAACAAAAAACAGAATTAGAATCTCCCATTATTGCAGTAGCTTAATGAAGAATATCCTCTACATAGGTAACAAACTAGCGCAACAAGGTGCAACAGCTACAACTATAGATACCTTAGGGCCATTGTTACAAAAAGAAGGTTATCAGGTAAGGTATGCCTCTTCTGTAAAAAACATAAGCAAACGCATGTTGCACATGATGCGCATGACCTACTTAAATAGAAAATGGGCAGACGTGGTGTTAATTGATACGTATAGTACTAAGAACTTTTGGTATGCAATCACTATCTCGCGTATTTGTAAGTCCTTAAATATTAAGTACATTCCTATATTACATGGAGGTAATTTACCTAGTAGGATAGAGAAAAATCCTAAAGCCATTAAACATTTTCTTGATAACGCTTATAAAGTAATAAGTCCAAGTGATTTTTTAAGTTCAGCATTTATAAATGCAGGGTTTAATAATATTATTAAGATCAATAACTTTATTGAAATAGAAAATTATCCTTTTATAGAAAGATCAATAACAGAGCCTAAATTACTTTGGGTACGTTCATTTGCCGAAATTTATAATCCGCAAATGGCGGTACTGGTTTTAAAAGAACTTAAAGAAAAATATCCTACAGCTAGTCTAACTATGGTTGGTCCAGATAAAGATGGTAGCCAAGTGGCATGTAAAAGACTGGCTAATAGTCTAGATATAAAAGTGACTTTTACAGGATTATTATCTAAAAAACAATGGGTAGAATTAAGTAAATCACAGAACATATTTATCAATACGACGCATTTTGACAACTTACCGGTAAGTTTAATAGAAGCTATGGCATTAGGTTTACCTATCATATCCACTAATGTAGGTGGTATTTCTTATCTTATTGATAATGGAATTACTGGTAAATTAATTCCGGATAATGATGTTAATGCGATGGTGAAATCGGTAGATGAGTTGATAACAAGTCCGTTAGAGTGTGACACCATCATTAAAACAGCAAAAAAGTACGCTCATCAATTTTCATGGAGTGAAGTAAGTAAAGATTGGAGAGCATTGCTAGACGTATAAAAATGTATATTTACATGCTTAAAGCTTAACCAAAGTGTCAAAACCTATTCATTTTGAAATGTCTGAACGCAAAATACTGTTGCGTTTTATTGATGTTATAGTGGTTTTATGTGCTTTGTATTTATTAGGAATCATTTTTCAATTTGATTATTTTTTGATCAATGAGCGACAGTGGATGTGGTCTGTGATTCTCGCAGGTTATTTATTGTTTTTTGCTACAGTATTTGAAATGTATAACCTTCAAAGAGCCAGTCGTATTACTGGTACTCTAAGAAGTGCTGTAAGTACAGGATCGGTAACATCGTTAGTGTATTTACTGACACCGTTTTTTACACCGGTACTACCAGAAAATAGAATACAGATTTTATACTTCTATCTAGCAGTTACCTTACCATTGCTTTTATGGAGAGCTGTTTATATAAAGTTATTTGCTAGTTCTAGATTTAACAAGAATATCATAATCATTGCAGACTCCAGTGATGCAGCATTGGTAGCTCAAACTTTGCAAGACGTAGATCCTAATTATAAGATAAGCGGCTTTATAAATACAGGTCCAGCAATAGAGCAAGGTCATATAGTAGGAGTTAAATCTATAGGTATAAAAGATGCTCACGAGTTATTACATGATCAGTCCGTTACAGAGATAGTCGTGGCTAGTAATGAGGTAGAAGGAATAACTTCTAATCTTTATAAATGGCTTATTGAACTAGTAGAAAACGGCTATTCTGTTAGAGAATACACTCAAGTGTATGAAGAAATGACAGATAGAGTACCTGTACAATATGTAGGTAAAGATTTTTATAGGTACTTTCCATTTGCACGTAATAATCAAAATAGACTGTATTTAGTATATCATCGTTTATTTGATTTAGTAGCTTCTGTTTTAGGTATCCTTATAGGTATAGCATTAGTTCCATTTGTTTTTTTAGGGAATTTAATAGGCAATAGAGGTCCTTTATTTTATACACAAGAAAGAGTAGGTCTTAATAGAAAACTATTCAAGATTATTAAATTCAGAACAATGGTTACCGATGCAGAAAAATCTGGAGCACAGTTTGCGGTAGTTAATGATGCGCGTATTACAAAGTTCGGTAAGTTTTTGAGAGCAACACGTATTGATGAATTTCCTCAATTTTTAAACATCCTAAAAGGGGATATGAGTGTTATAGGCCCTAGACCAGAAAGAGAGATATTTGTAGAACAACTGTCAGAAAAAATTCCTTTTTATGAAACGCGCCATGTCGTAAAACCAGGTTTAACAGGTTGGGCACAGGTAAAGACTAAGTATGGTGTTACTGACGAAGATCACTTAAGAAAACTGCAGTACGATCTATTTTATATCAAAAAACGCAGTGTGTTTTTAGATATAAGAATAATAGTAAAAACACTAAGTACAGTAATCTTCTTTAAAGGTCAGTAGTTATTTTCGCTTCATTTTTCCTCTTCTAAAAATACTGAAGAGAAGTACAAACAATCCCATTACTGTGGCTATTCTAGCAATATAATCTCCATGAGTGGTGTAAAATGTGAGCTCTGTTTTAGGCAGTAAAGTTCCCTTTAAAACACCTTGCTCTTCATAACCTAGTGATTGTTTAATAGCACCACGATCATCTATTATAGCGCTTATACCTGTGTTTGCACTACGTGCTATCCATCTTCTATTTTCTATCGCTCGCAATCTAGCCAGGCTTAAATGTTGTTTGTGTCCTTGTGTATCATTCCACCAGGCATCATTAGTAATAATGGCTAAAATTTGTGCGCCATTTTTCACATAATCAGTTACGTACTCTCCATAAACAGACTCGTAGCATATTACCGGAGCAACCACGGTAGAATCGATAGCCGTAAATACAGTTCTATCTTCTTGAGTAGTCTTAGTAGAAACGGTACCGCCTAAATCTAGCATAGCGTCACCTAAAATAGGTTGCAGTATACTCTTGTAGGGGAAATTTTCAACACCTACGACTAGTTTTGATTTATTATACAATCCTAAAGACCCACTAGCAGATAGAAACATAGCGCTGTTGTAACTATTGTAAAGTGTTCTCCCATCTCTAAATAAATTAGTCTGATCGGTCGCTCTACGTTTATCTGTAAACACTTCATCTATAGAAATACCACCTAGATAATTGGTATTAGGGTAATCGTATAATTCTTGTCTTACGGAAAGTACTGTAGGGTGGAATTTAAGTTGAGTGAGGTTATTCAGCCGTACGTCATCTGCTAATACGGTTTCTGGTGTAATAATTAGATCGGTAAACTCATCCATTTCTGGTTTTGCCAGACTCATGATAGTTTGAATAATACTATCATTAGTGAGGTAATATTTCTCCTCATATGGATCAATATTAGGTTGTACGATCACGACATTTGTACCTCCACCTTTTTGAAAGGGTATGATATCTATGACTAGGGCCTGTGAAATAAGTATAGGAATTATGACTATAGCTGTAAGTCCTAGAGAGCGTTTGATAATGAATTTGCGCTTTGTGGTAAGTCCGCTTTCGCGAAAGCGTAACAGAGCAACAAAAACAAATATATTAACCAGCCATATCCATAAAGAACCACCAAAGGTACCAGTATACTCATACCACTGAATCCAAGATGTAGTCTCGCTAAAACCGTTACCTAAATTGAGCCAAGGCCATGAAAAATCCCAGTCCAAATGCAATCTCTCAAAACTGATCCATAAACAGGCGAGAAAGGTAAGTGCTGCGCCTTGTGTTGCTTTTCTAGCTAGGTAATGATAACCTAAGAAAACCAGACTCATTAACGCTGTATTTACTAAAACAGCAAACCACATACCAAATGGCGTGGAGAAATACAACCAGTAGGTTGTTGCGATATTCCAAATGAAAAAAGTAAGATAGGAGTGTAAGAATACTTTTCCAGCGATTTTTTTACCGTCGCTTAAACGCAATTTACGTTCTGAAATAAGTAATGGCACAAATGCGACAAATAATAGCCCTGCAAACCCATAAGTAGGCCATCCTAACCATAATAGAATTCCTGATAAAATGGCTAGTAATATGCTGGTAAGTTTCATGTATAAATTAATCTGTTGCTAAGTTAAGGTCTTTGCATATAATTAAAAATCGAATAGGAAGTTAATCTCTTACTTACTGAAAACAGATAGGTCGATATTTACTGAAAAGACATTAGAATACAACGCCTCGCTAGAATCTCCTATATCGGTAAGTGCATAGTCTACTGCGATTCCTTTGTACTTAAAACCTATACCTATATTAGGTTGAAAGGTGACACTGTCGTTACCGTCTAGTTGTTGCACGTTTTGAAAATTACCTACTCCTGCACGTACAAATACTAAGTCGGTAAATCCATATTCTAGACCTAGCGCTGGTGTAGCACTTACGGCACTGCTAGAAATAATATCGTTAGTTTGTATAAATCGCATGTTCAGATCAACCTCGGCAGTAAGAACGTGGTCGTAGTGAAATGTAAATGTTCTCGCTAGACCTAATTGTAATTTAGGTAATGTAATCTCGGTAGTTTCTGGTAATTCCTGATTCTGATTTTCTACAGCACCGCTTATTTCGGCAAACTTCTCTTCATCAATAGCCCATGTGTTGTAGGTAGTTGTAATGTCGCGTGCCATAAAACCTACCTGCCAGTCGCCACGTTTAAATTGTAACCCTACATCAAATCCAAAACCCCATGAGCTTGCAAATTCACCTATGACACGGCGTATAACTTTGGCATTTGCTCCATAAGAAAAACCATCTAGTTTTGACTCTCTAGCATAGGAGAATGTAAAAGCCCAGTCTGCGGTAGAAAAGGTAGAAATACGATCGTAGTTTATATTTCCTTGATCGTCTATAAGCTGTGTGGTATTTAAAATATCATCTACAGAAAATCGTATGACAGAAAAGCCAAATGCGCTCTGATCATCTATAGGCATGGCATATGCTCCATAATTAAATTGAGCAATGTTTGCAAAGTAGCTCGAGTGCATTAAGGATAGTTCTTGCTCTTCCATTCTTATCAATCCAGCAGGATTCCAGTAAACAGAATTTACATTATCTGTACTAGCCACGACAGCATTACTCATTCCTAGAGCTGCGGCATCTACTCCTATATTTAAAAATTCGTTAGAATAGGCTCTAGATGTTTGCGCATGAGCACATACAGAACATAAAGCAAATAGTAAAAAGTAATAATTTTTCAAGTACAAATTTTAGTAAGTCACAAATATCTTAGTTTCTGAGTTAATAACTATGATAATCTGTGGATATTGCCTCAAAAGTAGGCAAAACACATCAGTAAAAAACTGCATATTTGTATCATGAAGAATTGGGTACCTAATATTATTACATTATTGAATCTGCTTTGTGGATGTATAGGAGCTATTTATGCGTTTAATGACCAGCTTATTCTGGCTGGAATTTTTGTAGCAGCTGGAATATTTTTTGACTTTTTTGATGGTCTTGCCGCGAGATTGCTCCACGTTTCTAGCGAGCTAGGTAAACAACTGGACTCTCTTGCAGACATGGTTACCAGTGGTCTTGTACCAGGAATAGTCATGTATCAAATGTTGAGCGATGCTGTAGGATATAACCTGACAAATACGATAACAAGTTTTGAGGCAGCACCACCAGAGCAGTGGTATGCACATCCATTTGTGCCAGTAATAGGTTTTTTAATCACTTTAGGTAGTTGTTACCGACTGGCCAAATTTAATATAGATACCAGACAGACCGATTCTTTTATAGGAGTACCGACACCGGCAAATGCGATTTTGATTATTTCATTAGGTATTATCGCACAAGATTATAACGCTGGCTGGGTTACAGAGGCGCTTACTAATCCCTATATTTTAACGGTTATAACACTGTTAAGTGTTTATATTCTCAATGCAGAATTGCCTCTATTTGCTTTAAAGTTTAAAAGCTTCGGCTGGAAAGGAAATGAAATACGCTGGATCTTTATCGCTTTGTGTATTACATTAATAGCAACACTTCAAATTTATGCAGTGCCTTGCGTTATCGTGATTTATATCTTGATGAGTGTAGTGAATAATATGATGAAGCGCAGCTAAATGGAGTTATATCTACCATTTATATTTCTAGGTCTTGCGTTTATCGTAATGTTTATTCACGTACGATGGTTGAAATGGTTTCGAGAGAAACAACCAAATAAGATCATTTTAAAGACCAAAATCATGAAAGATTATGGTTTAATTTTAATGCTTATCATGGGTGCGGCGATAAGCTTTATCCATATTTATTGTTGATTATTTCAGAGCTAAATGTTTATGGGAGTTTACAACAGTATTTTGCTCGGGATGTTTTTTAAAATAATTTATCAAAAGTAGATATAAATTCTACTCAAAAATCTTCTTCTTTCTCAACTCAAAATTCTGTCCTAAATAAACTCGACGTACGACTTCATCTTCAGCAAGTTCTTCTGGAGAACCGTGTTTTAAGATCTTACCTTCAAACATTAAGTACGTACGGTCAGTAATAGCGAGCGTTTCTTGCACGTTATGGTCAGTAATAAGAATACCTATATTTTTCTTAGTCAGTTGTGCAACTATTCTCTGTATGTCTTCTACCGCAACTGGGTCTACACCTGCAAACGGCTCATCTAGTAATATAAAAGTAGGGTCTGTTGCTAGCGCGCGAGCTATTTCTGTACGGCGTCGCTCACCACCACTTAATAAATCACCATTTCTATTGCGACGGTCTTGCAAACTAAATTCTTCTAGAAGTTTTTCACAACGTTCTTTTTGTTCTTTCTTAGAAAGGTCAGTCAGTTGTAATACACCTAGTATATTTTCTTCTACGGTTAATTTTCTAAAGATAGAAGCCTCTTGTGCTAGATAACCTATACCATTTTGCGCACGTTTGTACATAGGGTATTGTGTGATTTTTTTATCGTCCAGCCACACGTCACCACCAGTAGGCTTTACCAGTCCTACTGTCATGTAAAAAGAAGTGGTTTTACCAGCACCGTTAGGTCCTAATAATCCTACTATTTCTCCTTGATTCACTTCATAAGACACGCCCTTAACTACCGGACGACCTTTATAGGATTTCTGTAAATTATCAGCTCTTAGTTTCTTTCGCATGGAACAAATTTAGTTTTTTCAATTCTATATAGTGAATTCTATATTCAGAATTTATTAGATTGCATCATTAAATAAGGTAAAGCTGGTTTTAAAAGAGATTATTCGATACTAAAACGATATTTTTACCTAATAAAAACAACTAATGGAACTTCCTAGATTTCTTATGGGCGATAACGTTCATTATCCTGAAGATATTTTTGTCATTCACCTAGATTACCCAAGATTTATCATCAACCTTAAAGATGATGAGGTAGAGTTTCTAGAAGAGGTGACTAAAGAAGATGCTGAGGAGCTAGAAGAAGAAACTAAAAATCTTATCGAAGAAGCGAGCAGATTTTATGATGAGCAAATGGAACTTTACGAAAAGTAAATGGAAGATATCAAACAATTAGACTGGGACGCGACACTTTTTCTTAACGACTGGGGTAATGATGCTGTAGATTTATTCTTTAACATTATCACTCATAAGCTGTACGCGATTCCTTTATATCTCTTTGTTTTATATATTTTATATAAGAAACTAGGTACTCGCAATCTAGTTATTGCATTAATAGCTATAGCGTTACTAATAACCTGTAGCGATCAACTAGCTAGTTTCTTTAAAGACAGCATGGAAAGATTCCGCCCTTTTAGAGAGCCAGCATTAGAAGGACTTATTTCTAAAGTAGGTAAGAGTGGCGGTACTTATGGGTTTTATAGTGGTCATGCCAGCAGCGCCGTTGCGCTAGCCACATTCTTGTGGTTTCTATTAAAGAGAAAACATAAAACGATAGGTATCGTTATGATCGTCTGGTCAGTATTAGTAGCCTATAGCCGTGTCTACCTAGGGGTTCACTATTTAGGAGATGTGCTTATGGGCGCGTTTATGGGGCTTATTCTAGGTTTAATTTTTGTCTGGTTGTACGCTTTCGCGAAAGCGAGATACGGAATATCTACAACGATAATTTAAAAATAGATGAAAAAGGAATTTCATTTTGAAGTCCATACCCAATGGCAAAAAAATCAATTTGTTAATCCTAAAACTCATACTTCTACAATTGATGGAAAGGAGAGTATAAACGTCAGCGCCGCTAGAGAATTTAAAGGCGAGCCAGATAAACGTAATCCAGAAGATTTACTACTTAGCGCACTTTCTTCCTGTCATATGATGTCTTACTTCTATGTATGCCAGCAGGAAGGGATAGAAATTATGGGCTATAAAGACACAGCAAATGGAATACTCGAGTTACATCCTGATGCTAGTGGCGGTTTTAAAACAGTCCAGTTAAATCCTGTAGTTACTATTAAAAATAGCGATCAAAAATCTCTAGCGATAAGCTTGCATGAAAAAGCACACCAACTTTGTTTTATTGCAAATTCTATTAATTTTAAGATTAAAATAACTGTTAAGATTAATATTTTATAATTTATTTAAGAATTAATTAAACCTTTATGTATTTTGTAAGTCTAATTGTTTAATGACGTACGGGAAGTACCTCTTTCACTTAAAATTATTGACTATGAAATTACTTTCAAAAAAAATAATGTTGAACCTACTAGTACTAGGGTTAACTTCAGGAGCTCTATTAACTTCATGTGGGTCTGACGACGATGCGTCATCAGGCACTCCTACAGATGATGACGGTGGTGTTGCCACTACAGAATTACACGCTGCCTTTGCAGACTTTGATTCTAATAATGTGACAGCGATGGTAAGTGGTTCTAATTTTGTTATAGAAACTAACGGTTTGCCTAATCATACTTCTCCATACTGGTCTAATACAAACACACGTTCTTTAACAGGTCCAGATGGAAACGTGGTAGTAACTGGGCCAGCGGCTACAGATCACGTATTATATGTAGACCCTACTGTAACTAGTGAGGCAGAAATGGCACCTGGTAATATTGACGATTTTAATGGCTCTTACACATTAACAGTTCCTGCATCTCCAGCGTTAGCTTCTAGTTCATCTGCTACAGGATTAGGTGCTATAGGAATTGCTGTAAGTGGTTCTGTTATTTATAATGATGAAGAAGGTCCTAATGTACCTCTTGATAATGCAGTAGGTTCTCTAGATTATACAGCTGCACACACAGGTCCACAGAGTTATCATTACCATTTAGAACCTAAGGCTTTTTCTGATGATGATGATGCGTTGATAGGTATTATATCTGATGGTTTCTTTATCTACGGGAGAAAATGTAACTCTACAGGTACATATCCTACAGATCTTGATGCGTCTGGCGGTCATACATCTACAACGCAGCACGCAACTACTGCAGAGTATCATTACCACATTCAAAACGAGTTATATTTAAGTCAGTATTACATCATATTCCCAGGAGATTATCAAGGTACAGCAAATAACATACAGTAGTATATTCTTATTTATTATCGCTTTAACGATAGGTTGTAAAAATGATTCTCAAATGGAGAATTCAATACAGCTGGTAGAAGTGGATAAAAAGGAATTGACTTTAAAACCTAATGAAGGGCTTCTTCTTTTTAAAGAGCAGCCCTTTACAGGATATGCGGTGCAACATTATAATAATGATGTCATGGCAGAGAAGATCGCCTACCTTAATGGTAAACGTAATGGAATTTATAAAAAGTGGTTTGAAACAGGATTGCTCAGTTTTGAATCTAATTATAAAGACGGTTTACAAGATGGAACCACTAGATCGTGGTGGAGCAATGGGAATTTAAGATCTGTAGCTTTATTTGAAAATGGTATAGCACAAGGTAAACAGACCCAGTATTACAAGTCTGGTTCTATTTTTAAAGAAATGAATCTACTTAATGGACGTGAAGATGGTATGCAAACCGCTTATCGCGAAAACGGAAAAATCTACAATAATTATGAAGCAAAAAATGGCAGAATCTTTGGTCTTAAAAGAGCAACTCTTTGCTTTAACCTCGAGAACCAGTCTGTGGTGTCTGATACTTTGTAGTGTTTTATTTATTTCTAGTTGTAAAACAGAACCTGAAAAAACAACGACATTAAGAATACAAAAAAATGAAAGTAGAGTAGAGGCACTGCCATATTATGGTGAGGCTAGTTTTACTCCACAATGGTTTTCTAGTGATAGCGATTCTCTAAAAGATTTTCATAAAATCCCTGATTTTGAGTTGACTAATCAAAATGGGCAAATCGTTACTAATAAGACCTTTGATAATAAAATCTATATCACAGATTTCTTTTTTACAGTATGCCCAGGTATATGTCCTAAAATGGCCGAAAATATGACTCGCATTCAAGAAGAGTTTTTACAAAGTGACGATGTTATGCTACTTTCTCATTCTGTAACTCCAGATTTTGATACACCAGAGGTTTTACAAAAATATGCGGAAAGAAAAAAGGTGAATCCTAATAAATGGCATCTAGTCACTGGAGATAAGGAAGTCATTTATAATCTAGGAAGAAATGAATACTTTGTAGAAGAAGATCTGGGAGAAATAAAAAGTAATGATGATTTTTTACATACAGAGAACTTTATTCTAGTAGATAAAAACCGACATATACGAGGTATTTATAATGGTCTAAATACCACATCTATAAACCATCTTATAGCAGATGTAAAGACATTACAAAACGAACAATAATCTTTAATTACTTATTATATAATCCATCTTTAAGAACAAGATTTAATACTCGTTTTTAAAGATGGATTTTTAGATTTTAATAAAACTTCAAAGCTGTTTTTGTCATGTGTCTAGGTATATCAAAGGCATCAACTAACTGCTGACTTTCTTCTTTTAACTCTTTACAAAGCTTTGCAACAAGCTTATTTATGGCCAACGACTTTGATCCTGATATGTAATCATGTTCTAAGTACCAGCCTTTATTTTTTTCAATTAGGTGTAAAGCATATAGGTTTTTAAGTGATGTCAGTACTTCTTTAACACTATCGTCCTTTTGTTCATCAATAGTAACAATAAATCGTTCTAGAACAACTCGATCTATATAGGCGCTCGCCATATCAATTAAATGTACTTGAACATCTAGAAAGGCATCATAACTATCCATTCCATTTTTAATTTTCTTACTTAATCGCATAGCAAGTGTGCGTAATGAGAACTCTTCTCGATACGTAAAGGCATCGATCTGAAAATCGTCGCTTAATAAATGATCTTCAGACGTGTCTCTAGTCACGAGAGGATTCAACTCACTTAAATTAGTGGAAGCAATACTAGATATATATTTGAGAGTATCCCACCAGTCCATTTTACCAAATTGCTTTTTAAAATAGGTCAAACGACTTTTAGCTGTTAGTTGTAACAACACGGTATTATCTCCTTCAAATGTGGTAAATATGTCTGTATCTGCTTTAAGTAGATCAAAATACATTTCACTTAAATAGCCTTTTCCTCCACAAGATTCTCTACATATCTGTATAGTTTCTGTAGTGTTCCATGTGCTCAGTGCTTTTAATCCTGCTGCAAGTGCTTCTACTTGCTGGCTATCTGCTTCTTTATTATTTGAATAATCATTTAATAAGAAATCATGAGCAAAGTCATAAGCAAAGACATTTGCAATTAACGGCATCAATTTCTTTTGATGTGTAGGATAATCCATAACAGATTGCTCTTCTTTTCCTGGTGGTCCGAATTGTTTGCGTTCTAGTGCAAAATAAACAGCCATATTCAAAGCTTTTTTTGCAGCAGATTGTCCTGCAATAGGGACACAAAGTCTACCACCCACTAGAGTTCCTAGCATGGTAAAGAAACGTTTTGAAGAACTGCTTATAGGGCTGGTGTATTTACCGTCTTCGTCCACATCACCAAATTTATTCAGCAAATTTTCTTTTGGAATTTTTACAGCATTGAAATGTAACGTACCATTATCCACACCATTTAATCCCATCTTATGACCATTATCACCTATTGTAATATTATCTAAGGTATTTCCTTTACTATCTCTAATAGGCACTAGAAAAGCATGAATACCATGCTCTTCTTCATTCACTATAAGTTGAGCAAACACGGTTGCCATTTGAGCATGCATGCCAGCATTACCTATGTATGTTTTTCTATCGTATTGTGATGGAGTATTAATGATAAAGGTCTTATCATCTGGTTGATAAATAGCTGTGGTCTGTAATGCTTTTACATTACTACCATGGTGCATTTCAGTCATGGCAAAACAACCTGGTAATGCCATCGTACCTATATCTTTTAAATACTTATCATGATGGATTTTAGTACCTAAAGATTCTACACTACCACCGAATAATCCAAAATGAACTCCAAACTTGATTGTTAGACTCAAATCATACTTAGATACCTCTTCAAAAACAGCAGCGTATTTTGGCATAGAACCAGATCCACCATAAGCTGGCGGATAGGCTAGGTTTCCTAAACCTGCGTTTGCTAGTTCTTTACACCATTTTAGTACTTTTTCTTTGCGCGTTTTTAAATCGTCGTCATAACTTTCTATAGCTTCTTTATGAGGGTCAAGAATACTTTGGACACTAGATTTAATGTCCGGATAACCATGTTGTAAAAGAGCTTTTAAAGGTTTAGAATATGCCTTTTCAGATAAGTTTTCTGTAGGTAAGTATGTTGATGTGACAGGATCGTTTTCATAAACAGATCGTATTGCTTCACGACTTACTATTCCTAGATAATCTTCTATTAAATGGAGCGATTCTTTAGTTTCATCATTTACCCAATCCTCTGTATCTTCCTTCTTTGCAAGTTGTGCACCAATGGAAAATAAATCTGATTTTTCAGATGGATTTAAAAGATCTGCATTTTGTTTTATGTAGTTTTTCCAATAAGCCAGTACTCTAGCAGATGGTGGATTTTGAGGATTCAACCATTTACAAACCATATCTTTGGTTTCTGGTTTTATGGTTTTGTTCTCATTAATCTTTTTATTGATAAAATTTATTTCGGTCTCTTCCAGAACACCATCAGCCCAGGCGATATATAATAAAGGTAAGAATGGTAATAAGGGATCTTGTATGGAAACTGACATGCTTTTTATTTTTAAATTATCAATGCGATTTAAGAATGATAAAAGATACTTTAAAAATTAATTATGAACCAACATTTAACGTATTCTATGAATTGAGTTCTTTCTTCACCTATGGAAAGGAGCTTATAAATATGAAGTATATCTGATGCTCCTTGCCTTAGTCCCTGATAATTTGCTTGAGCAAATTTCTGGGATAGGCGAGGACAGATTGGCCTCGCGGCAGCAGCCGTGATGCAATCAGGAGTGGTTGAAGGATGCTTGTATAAAGAAAAGCTTAGATTTAATTACGACAACGTGTCAACCTATCCGACCAAAACTCGCTACCGCTTGTTTTGCCCACCTTTCCTCATCTGAGGAAAGGAGCTTTTAAATGTTAAGAATGTAATTGGCTCCTCGCCTTAGTCCCTGATAATTTGCTTGAGCAAATTTCTGGGATAGGTGAGGACAGATTGGCCTCGCGGCAGCAGCCGTGATGCAATCAGGAGTGGTTGAAGGATGCTTGTGTAAAGAAAAGCTTAGATTTAATTACCAACACCATATCAACCTATCCGACCAAAACTCGCTACCGCTTGTTTTGCCCACCTTTCCTCAAAATAGAAAATGAGCTGTTAGAATAAACAGTGAATTTGGAAATGAACTATTTGTACCCCAACATCTCATCCACTGTATTTGCGGTCACACTGTGATAGTTGCCTCTAGCGGTTTTGTAAATTTCTAGGGCTTCGTCTATTCTGTCCGCTTTCGCGAAAGCGTTAAAAAGTGTAGTAACATACCAACGTCTTCCTACTGTATTCAAGAATTCTGAAATTTTAGAATCAACATTATTACCATCATAACCGTTTAAAATAGACTGCTCAAACCATACCATACTGATATATGAATTGCTAGAGTTGGTAAAATCAAAGGTGTCGTCCAGTTGTTTCATTTGCTCTAAAGTTATTCCTGGAGGAAAATTGCGTACAAAATGCACCCATTCTTGTGGTGTCCAGTTTTGTGTTACGGCAGTGTCTATTTTATTTGTTTCTAAGAACTGCTCTAGTGTAATTTCTACATTAGAAAACGCATCAGACTCTATGATTGCTGCATTTTCTGGCACACCAGGCTGGTAAATCCATTCCTCAGTATTGAAAGTAACGTTGTTTTTCTCCAGTAAATTCTCGTTGAGGTAAACGATAAAATCCTCAGTATTTGTGGTAGAAAAAGCATTCTTTTTAAAATATGCTTTTAAGAATGCATCCATTTTTTCACGTCCTACTTTTTCTTCTAGCGTGCGTAAAAACAGATAGCCTTTATCATATGCGATGCTGTTCATTCCATCATCTGGATTGCGGCCTTTTAGATCTAGTTTTAACTTTGTGTCATTAGGTGACTCACTCAATGCTTCTAACTCGTCTTCAAGATCCTGACGACCTATTAATGCAAGCATATTTGCTCGGTCTTTTCCGTAAAGCGCTTCCATAATTCTAGTTTCAAAATAAACGGTAAAACCTTCATTGAGCCAGAAGTCATTCCATGTCGCGTTGGTCACTAAATTACCTGACCAAGAATGAGCCAACTCATGTGCTACAAGAGAAGTCAAGCTTTTATCTCCTGCAATAACTGTAGGCGTAGCAAAGGTTAATCGCGGATTTTCCATACCACCGAAAGGAAAACTAGGTGGCAACACAATCACATCAAACTGTTCCCAATCATAAGCACCGTATAAATTCTCTGCTGCACCGACCATTTTTTCCATATCAGAAAACTCTTCGTGCACCTTGTCCAGCATTGATTTCTCAGCATAAACACCAGTACGTTTGCTTATCGCTTTGTATTCAATATCACCAACGGCAAGAGCGATGAGGTATGCCGGAATAGGTTGTTCCATCTTGAATTTGTAAACGCCATCTGCTGTTTTCTCTTTAGGGTTTTCAGCACTCATAACTGCCATAAGCTGTGCAGGAACTTTTACAGTCGCATCATAAGTAATACGCACTTGCGGACTGTCCTGAATAGGAATCCATGTTCGAGTTAATATCGCCTGACCTTGTGTAAATAGAAACGGATTCGTCTTATCTGCAGTTTGTTGAGCGTTGAGCCATTGTAAGGCTTCTGTTTTCGCCGTGGTAGAGTAGGTGACAGCAATTTGTTTAGTGTCTTCTTTAATAGCAATGGTTATAGGTTGCCCTAATGATTCATCAAAATCACCTAAATCAAACTCTGTTTGTTCACCATTTTGAGTAACGCTTTCAATTTCTAAGAATTTACTATCTAGAATGATTTGCTCACTGCCATTATTCTCAATATCATAAGTCGCTGTTCCACTAATAACTTGTGTGTCAAAATCTACATTAATGTCTAAATCTAGATGTGTAATCACTACATCATTAGGTTGCGCGTAGGAATGGGATTCTTCTAGGTAGGTTTTTGTTGGTGTGTTTTCTTTATTGCTTTCTTGACAGCTTATTAGCGCATAAGTTATTAGAAAAAGAAATTTGAAATTATTTTTCATTTGGATGTTTTATAGATTGTGAAGAGGTAACAAAATCACGGGATTTAAGTAATAATGCAAATTATTAAATTGGGTTATTCAATAGGTTTGATCTTTCTTTTTTTCTTAGAAATAACAAATGATGCTACTGATTTATCTAAAATATTTCCTCTTGAGGACACTAATCCAGCCCAATGTTTTAGCTCGTCACTTGATAGTATAGTAGCTGAATAGAGTATGGCTCGTTTATCCCAAGGTCCTAAAACATCTAGGCCATCTTTATGATCCTTTATCCATGTTGTATCATTTAATCTTTTCGCAATTAGTGCCTGTTCTCTCACTCTTAAGATTTTTGAGTAATCAATTTTTAATTCTATTGAGTTGAAAACTGGATTTTGTAATAATGTATAAATCCAAATATTGACAAAAGGTAATTGAACTAATTCATCATCCAACATTTTTTGAATATTATCTCGATGAAATTTAGCAGAACTTTCATTCATTACTCTTTCTAGGTAAACAACTATCTCTCTTATAATTGGTAAAAGTATTCGGAAATTTTCAAACACTAGTGGTAAGATACTACGAACTTTATATTTGCCGGATTTTCTTAATAAATGACGCATTATACCTAAATCAAGTTGCTCAAATAAAAGGGCTTGTCCAAAAATTTCTTTATAAGTTTCAGATCTAACCTTAAATTTTTCACTTGATTCTAGGTCTTCGAATTCAGGTATTTCATACATATCGAATCCATATGGATCATAAAAAGTAGCTTCAGTTGAGTCAGCTAGATTTTGATGAATTGCTTCTTGTTCAATGCTTTCTTCATCTTCGAAATGATTTTCGATAAAGTTTTTATTACTTTTAATAAAAGTCTTCTCTGTTGAAAGAACTAATCTGTGATTTGAATATAAGTATTTTGTTAATTCATGAAGAAAAAAACTAGCTTCTTCAAAAGAATCGAAATAGATGTGCATGTCATCAACATACCTTGTGAATGTGGTCGTATTTGATATGATTTTCTTATCAATATCTGCCATAATAGCCTCAGCAACCAAAATGCTTGCAGCAGGTCCCACAGGCACACCTCTAGAAATATTTGAATTAAGAGCTGACAAAAAAATCTCAAGTACTTTAGGGGATTCTATTCCTGCCTCCTCAAGTACATTTGTTACTCTGTGCAAATAAATTTGATTGTAGAAATCAGTTATGTCACATACAAGGACGAAACCATTTTTATTATTCTTAGCTAACTCAAGAGATTTTGATTTAAACTTTGAAAAGCCATCCAAGTCTGTGCTGAAAAAAGAGCCGTATATGTCAGGTTCAATTCTATATGAACAAGCGATATTTTTATCATTCGGTATTCTATATTCTTCTATTTTACGGGCGAATTCATAGAGAATAGCAGTATATAGTAAAGTATCAATAGGATCAAGCTGGTGAACAACACGAAAGGTATAATTTTTTTTAGGAGCTAAACAAATGAAAGGGCTTTGTGGTGCGTAATCATCTAAATCAATATTCAGTAACTCATCTTTCACTTTTGTCCAGTTATGTTGGATAGCTTCAAATTCAAATAATCTAGGATAGAAATCTGAATCATAGAATTTACGTACATGCTTTAACGCCCATTCAATTGATGTTTCTTTAATCTTTTTCATCTTTAATTTGTTCCGATAACTAATAAATTATTTTTTTTTGATATTTCAGTCTTTCTATTTTGAAACCATTGTCTACTAACAAAACATCCTAATAAAATAGCTTACTATTTAGCAATCTATAATAGATTCGGTCTAATTTGCAAAATTTTAATCTTTTTTAGATTTTAATTTTAAACCAAGTATTATAAATTGTACGCATTGAATCTTCTGAAAAGTTTGAAAAGGATAATTGATGTAGATGTTAAAGCTATTCCTATACCAATTATTACACCTATACCAGGTTCGTTAAAAGAACAACCTAGTCCTAAACCTATTAAAATTAAACCAGTATTCATTGATATGATTCCTGTATATAAAAAGACCTCTTTTTTCAATTTCATATCATTGATTTTTTATGAATACTTACATATTTATTATAAAGTTCTTTTTTTTCTATATCCGAAATAACTCCGATTTCACTTTCTTTTTTGGCACCTTCCCATTCTAATTTAAGCAGGTATTGAGTAATTGTAATAAGCTCATTAATTTGTTCAGTTGATTGCTGATCAGCTTTTAGTAGAATTTGATCTATTAAACTGATTATTTTACTGTCCCAATAATCATCTTCTGGATTTAAATAGAGTCGAATGAGGTATCTTAAATTATTAGCTTCCTTGTGCAATTCCCAAACTTCATTGTATTCTAGCTTGTATATTTTATTTTCATAGCTATGGGCAAGTCCACAAAATCTAGAAATGCTTTCTCTTAGTTGTTGTATGTATTTAATCCTTGATGCAGTAACTGAATTTATAAAAGCCGTCTTACGTACATTTCTAAATGTTATTATAAGATTGGAAATACCTATTAAAAAGGTCAAGCCAATCCCGATCAACATCACAATTTCTGTTGTTGTCATATTTTTATTTTATATTAATTATATCAACAATTCCCCAGCCGCATCAAATGGGCTTTTCTTTTTACTCAAAACCTCTTGTTCGAGTTCAGTCAGTTTTGAAATCACTTCTGGGCGGTTGTAGAAGTTGGTTTTAATGGCGTCTTCTATGGTCTGGTGGAACCAGTAGAGTTCTTGCGCGTTGCGTTTATTGGTGAAGCTTAGGTTATTGGTAGCGTGCGTTTTGTAGTTGTCAATTTCTTCGATGACTTCAGTGATTCCTATGTTGTTTAATCCACTACAAGTCAATACTTGAGTAGGCCAGTTGTGATCTTTGCTAGGCATTAAATGAACGGCATTTTTGAATTCGCGTCTAGCGTGTTTTGCGGCTAGTTGGTTATCGCCATCGGCTTTATTGATGATTATTGCATCTGCCATTTCCATAATGCCTCGTTTGATGCCTTGTAAATCATCGCCGGCGCCTGCCAGTTTTAGGAGTAAAAAGAAATCGGTCATGGAGTGGACTGCGGTCTCGCTTTGTCCTACACCTACGGTTTCTACAATGATAAAATCATATCCTGCTGCCTCACATAAAATAATAGCCTCACGTGTTTTACGTGCCACGCCGCCTAATGTGGTTCCTGCTGGACTCGGTCTGATAAAGGCTTGGTCGCTTTTAACCAGTTCTTCCATTCTAGTTTTGTCGCCTAGAATACTGCCTCGTGATATGTTACTGGATGGATCTATGGCGAGCACGGCTACTTTCTTGCCGTGTTCTATGAGCTGTCTTCCCAGCGATTCTATAAAGGTAGATTTTCCCACGCCTGGCACACCGGTAATTCCTAATCTAAAGGAGTTTCCTGAGTAGGGTAGAGCTTGCTTAATTATTGCTTTCGCGAAAGCGGAATCACTACCAGCTGTACTCTCCACTAGAGTTATCGCACGACTCAATGCGCTTACCTGTCCTGAATGTAGGTCGTTAAAAAGGCGATTCACATTTACCGCTTCTTTCTTACGTTTTAAATTAGGATTGATATGAGAATTTTGAGACAAGTCGGTGGTGTTTAAAGGCTGATTGATTAACAAATTTAAGTGAAGTTATAAAATTAAATGACGCACTTTAATATTTCTATACAATACTTATAGGCACTTGAATATTACAGCGTAAATTCTTACGATAAAATCCACCATTTTAAATAATATATGACTTTAACAGCCGTTAAAATTGTGGTCTTATTATCCATAACTGACGAGGCTAATTTATAAAGTACATTTTTATGAATGATCAATTAATTGAAATAGTAAAAGAGTATTGTAAAAACCTTATTGAAAATAGTCATTGCAAAAACTATTCTTTTCATAACTGGTTGCATACTCGCAATGTCGCTCTTGCTTGCTCTCAAATTGCACAGCAAGAAGAAATGGATAATACCTCTAGAGAGTTACTGATTATCGCTGCCTATTTTCATGATACAGGTAACGCGATAACTATAGAAGGTCATGAAGAGTTGAGTTGCACATTTGCCGAGAGATTTCTTAAAAAGCATGATTATCCAGAAGATCAAATCCTTACCATAAAGAATTTAATTAAGGTGACTAAACTACCGCAGACTCCTCAAAATCACCTAGAAAAAATCATGTGTGATTCTGATTTAAGTCATTTAGGTAGTGTGAATTTTATGGATTTAAACAGCAGTTTACGAGCAGAGTGGCAGCACACGATGTCTTTAAATTTTACAGATCAAGAATGGTTAGATTTAAACCTGTCCTTTCTAGAAAATCATCATTTCTACACCCAATATGCACAGTCACAGTTTACTCCTAAGCTGGCTTGTAATATTTCTAAGTTGAAAGAAAAATTTGCTTGATCTAAGTAAATAGAATTTACAGATTTAAAAGAGTTTTTTAGATTCCGCTTTCGCGAAAGCGAGATAAGAACCGTCCTTTTCTTAATATGAGCTATGTTTTTATTTTTTAGCGAAATTTAGAGCGATTTTCCCACCTATAAATGCCATAGGAATGTAAGCCATTATTATGTCTAGCGCAGTAAACCATAGCGGTCCAGGCAACATTATGTTTATGGCAATACCACCCAATAAGAACAATATACCTATAACAAGAGCAAATTTCATTTTATGATTTGCCGCGATAAGTGCTGCAATGATAGCACCTACCAGGGTGCCTAATGCGTGTGCTAGAAATGGAAATATAAAATATTGAGCGTCTAGAGTAGGCATAATTTGTGCAAAATCCTCCATGTCGTTAGGATCTAAACCTTCTATAGGGTAGATGCTGTGACCTAAAGTAATGAAGCCCATGTTTACGGTGCTACCTATAAGCCAGCCGGCGATAACGGCTATTATATTTCTAAAAAGAGGTTTCATAATAGTTGGTTTGAGAATTTAAAAATAGCTCTTTTCTTCTTTATGGTTTATGATTCATTTCAAACATCGCATTGATCCTTTCCGACCAAAACTCGCTACCGCTCATTTTACCCACCTTTCCTTATCCAAGGAAAGGTGCTTTTAAGTATCTGGAGTTTCAATGGCTCCTCGCCTTAGAAAAGGCGAGGACAGATTGGTCTCGCGGCACCAGCCGTGATGCAATCAGGAGTGGTTGAAAAGTGATGGAAATCACTAACTAAGTTCATTCTAAACCACAATGCTTCTAAATATCTGATAGTACATGATCTAATTCTTCAAAGACATACTTATTTTCATACCTTAAAATAGTGAAACCCAAATTGGTTAAATCAGCATCTCTTTTTTCATCTTTCTGAAATTGATTAGGTTCATCATGATAATCACCATCTAACTCGATGATCAATTTAAATTTAGCACAATAGAAATCGATTATAAAATTTTTAATAGAATGTTGTCTTCTAAATTTTAAACCATGAAACTTTTGAGTTTTTAATTCAGTCCATAAAAATGCTTCAGCCGGTGTTAAGTTTTTACGCAAAGATTTACGATGATTTTTAAGATGTGGTAAATCATGAATAGGTTTCCTTTGCTTCATGATATGAATATAATAAAATCGTCGCGATTATTTCAAATATCGCGTCGATCCTTTCCGACCAAAACTCGCTACCGCTCATTTTGCCCACCTTTCCTTGTCTAAGGAAAGGAGCTTTTGAGTATCTGGTGTTTCAATGGCTCCTCGCCTTAGTCCCTGATAATTTGCTTGAGCAAATTTCTGGGATGTGCGAGGACAGATTGGTCTCGCGGCACCAGCCGTGATGCAATCAGGAGTGGTTGAAAAGTGCTTGTATTTAAAATGAGCTTAGAATCATTTCAAACACCGTGTCGATCCTTTCCGATCAAAATTCGCTACCGCTCATTTTGCCCACCTTTCCTTGTCTAAGGAAAGGAGCTTTTTAATGTCAAGAATATAGTAGGCTCCTCGCCTTAGAAAAGGCGAGGACAGATTGGTCTCGCGGCACCAGCCGTGATGCAATCAGGAGTGGTTGAAAAGTGCTTGTATTTAAAATGAGCTTAGAATCATTTCAAACACCGTGTCGATCCTTTCCGACGAAAACTCGCAATGACTCATTTTGCCCACCTTACCTTACCTAAGGAAAGGAGCTTTTGAGTATCTGGAGTTTCAATGGCTCCTCGCCTTAGTCCCTGATAATTTGCTTGAGCAAATTTCTGGGATGGGCGAGGACAGATTGGTCTCGCGGTACCAGCCGTGATGCAATCAGGAGTGGTTGAAAAGTGCTTGTATTTAGAAAGAACTTAGAATCATTTCAAACACCGTGTCGATCCTTTCCGACCAAAACTCGCTACCGCTCATTTTGCCCACCTTTCCTTATCCAAGGAAAGGAGCTTTTAAATGTCAAGAATATAATAGGCTCCTCGCCTTAGTCCCTGATAATTTGCTTGAGCAAATTTCTGGGATGGGCGAGGACAGATTGGTCTCGCGGCACCAGCCGTGATGCAATCAGGAGTGGTTGAAAAGTGCTGGTATTAAGAAAGGTCTTAGATTGATTTCAAACATCGCCTCAACCTTTCCGAGCAAAACTCGCAATGGCTCGTTTTACCCACCTTTCCTTATCCAAGGAAAGGAGCTTTTGAGTATCTTGAGTTTCAATGGCTCCTTGCCTTAGAAAAGGCGAGGACAGATTGGTCTCGCGGCACCAGCCGTGATGCAATCAGGAGTGGTTGAAAAATGATGGAAATCACTAACTAAGTTCATTCTAAACCACAATGCTTCTTAATATCTGATAGTACATGATCTAATTCTTCAAAGACATACTTATTTTCATACCTTAAAATAGTGAAACCCAAATTGGTTAAATCAGCATCTCTTTTTTCATCTTTCTGAAATTGATTAGGTTCATCATGATAATCACCATCTAACTCGATGATCAATTTAAATTTAGCACAATAGAAATCGATTATAAAATTTTTAATAGAATGTTGTCTTCTAAATTTTAAACCATGAAACTTTTGAGTTTTTAATTCAGTCCATAAAAATGCTTCAGCCGGTGTTAAGTTTTTACGCAAAGATTTACGATGATTTTTAAGATGTGGTAAATCATGAATAGGTTTCCTTTGCTTCATGATATGAATATAATAAAATCGTCGCGATTATTTCAAACATCGCGTCGATCCTTTCCGACTCTCGGCTATGCCGAGACCCACCTTTCCTTATCCAAGGAAAGGAGCTTTTGAGTATCTGGATTTTCAATGGCTCCTCGTCTTAGAAAAGGCGAGGACAGATTGGTCTCGCGGCACCAAGCGTGATGCAATCAGGAGTGGTTGAAAAGTGCTGGTATTAAGAAAGGTCTTAGATTCATTTCAAACATCGTGTCGATCCTTTCCGACCAAAACTCGCTACCGCTCATTTTGCCCTCCTTTCCTTACCTAAGGAAAGGAGCTTTTAAGTATTTTGAGTTTTAATTACTCCTCGCCTTAGTCCCTGATAATTTGCTTGAGCAAATTTCTGGGATGTGCGAGGACAGATTGGTCTCGCGGCACCAGCCGTGATGCAATCTCAGGAGTGGTTGAAAAGTGCTTGTATTTAGAAAGAACTTAGAATCATTTCAAACACCGTGTCGATCCTTTCCGACCAAAACTCGCTACCGCTCATTTTGCCCACCTTTCCTTGTCTAAGGAAAGGAGCTTTTTAATGTCAAGAATATAGTAGGCTCCTCGCCTTAGTCCCTGATAATTTGCTTGAGCAAATTTCTAGGATGTTTGAAGACAGAACGAACTGTTATAAAATCATACCATAATGTTAATGGTGAGGAGTTAAAAGCATTATTGTTTTAATTTTATGAATTGAAACACAGTTTTACAGATTGTCGGATAAGACCAAGCTTATTTCTTGTATGTTATAGAACAAGAAGATTTATTAGCTAGGATTAAATACAGGTATTGTTGCTGTTTAAATTTTAAATATGATGGAAAATAAAAACCTTGTTTACGTTTTAACTAGAATAACTATAGGAGTAAGTATGCTGGGCCATGGGCTGGTGCGCTTGCCTAAAATCGCAAAATTCAGTGAAGGAATGGTAAAGAAATTTGCCGACTCTATGTTGCCTGATTTTCTTGTTTCTCCTTTTGGGTATGCACTTACCGTTGCAGAGTTTGCTATAGGGATTTTATTAGTCCTAGGTTTATTTACTAAAAAAGCTTCAGTGGCTGGTATGGTGGTAATGATCTCTTTAATTTTTGGGAGCTGTCTGGTAGAAAACTGGGCGGTGATAAATTCGCAATTGATCCATGCAGCATTTTTTGCTTTTCTTATTTGGTTTTTACATTTAAACAGTTGGTCTTTAGATAATTTATTCAAGAAATAAACTGGTTAGATAACTTCAGTTTTCTTTACATAAAAAATGCCTCACTTTTCAGTAAGGCATTTTTTTGTTCTCGCTTTCGCGAAAGCGGAAATATATTCTAACTATGCTTTTTTATCTAAAACCCATTGTCCAGAATTGATTAAAGGTAACGCAGCTTTGTACTTTGCTTCTTTAGTTTCTCCTGTCATCACGTTTTTGATAATCACCTTATCATTACGACCTATTTTAGGTTGGTCGCGAGTGATAGTTTCTGTTACTTGAGGACGTTGTTGCTGTTGACTAGCGCCAGCGCCTACGGCTCTAGCTTTTGCAGCCTGCTCGTCACTATTAAGAACTTCTTCTTTTTGCGTACTCGTCTTTTCTGCTTGTTTCTGTCTTGCCTCGCTTATTGCTGCCGCATCTCTAGATGGTAAATCACCTTTAAACATGAAACCTATTACGTCCTTATTCACTTTGTCAATCATTACTTTGAATAATTCAAAAGCTTCAAACTTATAGATAAGTAAAGGGTCTTTTTGCTCGTGAACAGCTAGTTGTACACTCTGCTTTAACTCGTCCATTTTACGTAGGTGTGTTTTCCACGCTTCGTCTATAATGGCTAGAGTAATGTTTTTCTCAAAGTCAGTTACTAAAGAACGTCCTTCAGAATCATATGCTTCTTGTAAATTAGTTGCAACATTAAGAGTTTTAATACCGTCTGTAAATGGAACAGCGATGCGCTCATAGTTGCGCTCGTCATTTTCCATTACGTTCTTAATAACAGGATATACCTCTGCAGCAGTGCGCTCCATTTTTTGCTTATAGTGTTCATAAGCAGCATAGTATATAATATCTGTTATGGTCTTATCATCTTTGGCAGCAAACTCTTCTTCTGTAATAGGGCTGCTCATTGAGAAATAACGGATTAATTCAAACTCAAAGTTTTTAAAGTCTTGAGCTTGTTTATTACCGTTAGTAATGTTCTCTGATATATCATAAATCATGTTTGCGATATCTACCGCAAGACGATCACCGAATAATGCATTGTGACGTCGCTTGTAAATTACTTCACGTTGCGCATTCATTACATCATCATACTCTAATAATCTTTTACGAACACCGAAGGCATTTTCTTCTACCTTAGATTGTGCACGTTCAATAGATTTAGAGATCATAGAATGCTGAATTACTTCACCTTCTTTCATTCCTAATCTATCCATAGTCTTTGCCATACGCTCAGAACCAAATAGTCTCATTAAGTTATCTTCTAGAGATACATAGAATTGAGAACTTCCTGGATCACCCTGACGACCTGCACGACCACGTAACTGTCTGTCTACACGACGAGAGTCATGACGCTCTGTACCTATAATGGCAAGACCACCAGCTGCTTTTACCTCGTCTGATAATTTAATATCTGTACCACGACCGGCCATGTTTGTTGCAATAGTTATCTGTCCTGGGTTACCAGCCTCTGCAACGATGTCTGCTTCACGTTTGTGCTGCTTTGCATTCAATACGTTATGATCTATTCCTGCTCTTTGTAGTGTTCTACTAAGAAGCTCTGAAATATCTACAGAAGTGGTACCTATAAGTACTGGACGTCCAGCTGCTTTAAGTTTAGTTACTTCTTCTATAACTGCACCGTACTTTTCACGTTTAGTTTTATAAACAAGATCTTGTCTGTCATCACGTGCGATAGGTCTGTTAGTAGGAATTTCTACTACATCTAGTTTATAGATTTCCCAGAATTCACCAGCTTCAGTTACCGCAGTACCAGTCATACCAGATAACTTTCTATACATACGGAAGTAATTCTGTAAGGTAATAGTGGCAAAGGTTTGAGTAGCATCTTGAATTTTTACATTTTCTTTTGCTTCAATAGCTTGGTGCAATCCGTCGCTATAACGACGTCCTTCCATAGCACGACCAGTTTGCTCATCTACAATTTTTATATCCTGACCTTGTACGATATACTCTGTATCTTTTTCAAAAAGAGTATAGGCTTTAAGTAATTGGTTAAGGGTGTGAATACGCTCTGACTTAACAGAGAATTCACGGAAAAGATCTTCTTTCTTCTCAGCTTCTTCCTCTGCAGATAGGCCTGCATTCTCGATACGGTTAATTTCCATACCTACTTCTGGCATAACGAAGAAGT
Source organism: Nonlabens sp. Asnod2-A12 (assembly GCF_045063745.1). Taxonomy (NCBI): domain Bacteria; kingdom Pseudomonadati; phylum Bacteroidota; class Flavobacteriia; order Flavobacteriales; family Flavobacteriaceae; genus Nonlabens; species Nonlabens sp. Asnod2-A12. The sequence goes on from NZ_JBEFOB010000003.1 coordinate 3,235,638, forward strand.
CAGGCTGGTCTTCACCAGATAAGAATTCTATACCTTTATCGGTAAGTTCTACTTGGTTGTTTTTTTCATCTATAACAAAGTAAAGTGCCTCATCAACTTTAGGCATTTCACGGTTGTTATCTTGCATGTAGAAATTCTCTGTTTTTTGAAGTAACGTTTTGATACCTTCTTCACTTAAGAATTTAATTAATGCTTTGTTTTTAGGTAATCCACGGAATACACGTAGTAATTGTTTACCACCTTCTTTTGCATCGCCGTCTGCAATAAGCTTTTTAGCTTGTGCAAGAGTTTGTACCAGTTCTTTTCTCTGTACATTAACGATGTTATCTACAGGAGCTTTTAATACATCATATTCTTGACGGTCACCTTGTGGTACTGGTCCAGAAATAATTAATGGGGTACGAGCGTCGTCTATAAGAACAGAATCGGTCTCATCAATAATTGCGTAGTTGTGCTTGCGTTGTACTAGATCTTTAGTCGCATGCGCCATGTTATCACGCAGGTAATCAAAACCGAACTCGTTGTTAGTACCATAAGTAATATCTGCAAGGTATGCCTGACGTCTTTCTTCGGAATTAGGTTTGTGATAATCGATACAGTCTATAGTAAGACCATGGAATTCAAATAGAGGTCCTATCCATGCACCATCACGTTTTGCTAGGTAATCATTTACAGTAACTACGTGTACACCATTACCGGTAAGTGCGTTAAGGTAAACAGGTAAGGTAGCAACAAGTGTTTTACCTTCTCCAGTTTGCATTTCGGCAATTTTACCACTGTGTAAAGTTGCTCCACCTATTAATTGAACATCATAATGAATCATGTCCCATGTGATTGCTTTACCAGCCGCATCCCAAGAATTTTGCCATATAGCATGGTCGTTATCTAGGCTTACATAATCAACGGTACCAGATAATTCACGATCTCTAGCGGTAGCGGCAACTCTTAATTCAGAATTATGGAAGAAACGTTTTGCAGTTTCTTTAACTACAGCAAAAGCCTCTGGCATGATCTCGTTAAGAACGGCTTCAGTTTGCTCATAAGCTACATCTTGTAATTGATCTATTTCATTATAGATTTCTTCACGTTTATCGATGTCTTCTTCGTTCTCTGCAGTTTCTTTAAGTGATGCTATTTTAGATAGCGTGTCAGCCTTTGCAGCAGCAATCTTTTCTTTAAATTCTACTGTTTTGTGTCTTAATTCATCAATGGTAAGTTGCTCTAGAAGAGGCTCAAATTTGAGAATTTTGTTTACAATAGGCTGTAATTCTTTTATATCTTTCTTAGACTTATCGCCTACGAATACTTTTAAAACGGAATCTAATAGTCCCATGGTTTTTATTTATTTGATTTATAACAGTTTAAAAAATACAAACTGCTCGTGCTAATATCTGAAATTAAAGCAAAAAAAAAGCCTCTTTTGGAGACTTTTTATCCGATACTCTGATCGTTAGTATTCGTCCTCATTCCAGAGGTAATCGTCGTCTGTAGGATAATCTGGCCAGATCTCTTGAATAGACTCATATAAGTCACCTTCATCTTCAATGGCTTGTAAATTTTCCACTACCTCTAAAGGTGCTCCAGTACGAATTGCATAATCTATCAATTCATCTTTCTCTGCAGGCCAAGGCGCATCACTTAAATAAGATGCCAGTTCTAGTGTCCAATACATATTTTTACTCGTTAAGTTTTTTGCAAAAATAAACTTCTCGTCGATTTATGCAAGTTATTTTTACTTTGATTTCAAGATTTACAAGAGCGTCTAAGCTTTTGAAAATCAAAATGTTTGCTGAAAATGCTCATCAGTTGCCCCACATTGTTATTTTCTTTTATACAGATGTTACTGTTATCGCGACTTACGAGCGCTAGTTACAGTTTCTGAATAAAATGAAAATCAGTATTTATTTGGGATCCATTTTATCTCTTCGGCTTGTAAATCTTTAGACAATTTACGTGCCAATACAAATAGGTAGTCAGATAGTCGGTTGAGATATCTTAAAACTTGTGGGTCTATAGGTGTGATCTCATTAAGTTCTGACGCTAAGCGTTCTGCCCTACGACAAACAGTTCTTGTAATATGACAATATGACACAGATGGATGGCCGCCAGGAAGGATGAAATGAGTCATAGGTGGTAATTCCTTGTCCATATCGTCCATTTCGGTCTCTAACATGTTTATTTCTTCATCACTGATTTTTGAGATGTTAAGTCGGTCTTTGCCGTTTTTAAGCGTTTCCTTTTCTGGAGGAGTAGCAAGAATAGCACCTAGTGTAAATAAATGGTGTTGAATGAGGTTGATGATTTTACTGGTATGTACTGATATTTCTTGATCTCTTATAAGTCCCATCCATGAATTGAGCTCATCTACAGTACCGTAACTATCTATTCTTAAATTATGTTTAGGTACTCGTGTACCACCGAATAGTGCTGTAGTACCTTTGTCTCCTGTCTTAGTATATATTTTCATTGCGTCGTTTATAAAATCTCTTCTTATAATCTCGTTTCTTGTTGGATCTTTTAAAAGCATTGTTACTAGCAGTGCCTAAAAAATACAACACGGCCATTCCACTAATGAATAAAAACGGAATCATAATTTAGGTTAAACATCAAAGATAGGGAAGTGGTATTCTAAAAGAAAGGTAAGTGGTAAACAAAAAAAATCTCAAGATTGCTCTTGAGATTTATAATTACATAATCGTATTTTTAGTATTTCAAAGTGATATCTACTTCAAAATTATCATATATAAAGTTATCTCCTAAACCAGAGAAGAAACTTTTAGAACCATATTTTACGTCGTATTTACTGCGATCGATCACTATTTGTGTTGTAGCAGTGTCTTCTGTAGTAGTAAGATCAAAGGTGATGGGGTTTGTGATGCCTTTTACAGTTAAGTTAGCACTAACTTTATAAGGAGAGCTTGTGTTATCTACTTTGGTTATTTTTAAAGTAGCTGTTTCATGCGTTGCAGTGGAGAAGAAGTCATCACTTTTTAAGTGTCCTTCAAATTTAGCTTTAGTACCACCTGATAGGTCTGTAACTTCTATACTGCTCATATCTATAATAAATTCACCACCAGTAAGCTGTTTATTGTTAAACTCTAGTTGTCCAGATTTTAAGTCAATAGTACCACTATGGCTACCGGCAAATTTCTTACCTGTCCATACTGCTGTGCTGGTCTCAACGTTTACTGTTTTTACTTCTTTAGTGATTAAGCTAGTTCCTGCAACAACGGCAAGTATCATAGCTGATTTTAGGATAATGTTCATAGGTATTAAATTAATTGTTTATATGTTATTTGTTTATACAAGTATTAAGGTAAATGTTTTATATTTTTTCTAATTCATTAATTAAAGAGGTCATAGATTCTTCATTTAGACCTTTAGTTATTTCGGCTTCGGCATTGTTTACTTTATCATCTAGAATAGCTAGTACATCTAGTCCTTTCTTTGTGATAGTAAGTTCTATTTGTCTTCTATCATTAGGACATTGTATGCGATCTACATATTTTTTATCGACTAGTTTATCGATAACTCTTGTTGTATTTGAATTTGCGTGAATCATATCTTTACTCACGTCTTGTAAACTTGCAGCTTTCCCTTTGCGACCTCTCAGGATGCGCAATACGTTAAACTGTTGTAAAGTGATGCCTTGTTCCTTAACTGTAGAACTTATGGTCTCAGTGACTTTGGCTCCTTTCTTTATGATGGTAGTTATTAGCTTTCGCGAAAGCGGAACAGAAGAATCATCTATAATCATATTAGTTATTTACTATTGTATTAGTTGTTGGTACAAATGTATTTAAGAATAATTGATTTAAGTATATGAAAATGTTAAAGTTGATTTTACAAAAATGTCAAGAAATATTGCGTAATTTGATTATGACATTTACTCAATAATAAAGATGTTTACTGCGTTATAATTAAAACTAAACTACTATGAAGAAATTTTTAATGATTTGCTTATTACTTATCGGGACGATAGGTGTAGCACAAACAGATGACGGTTTTGGTATCAAAGCTGGATTAAACTATGGATCTACTGGAGATTTAAAAGAAAATGGAAGTACTATAATCGATAACCCAGATGAAAAGTTGGGATATCATATAGGTGTATTCGGTAAGCTAGATTTAGGGCCTATTTATTTAAGACCAGAAATACAATATACAAAATTGAGTAATGAATATAATGGAGTAACATTTGACTTACAGAAACTAGATGCTCCTATTTTAGTAGGGTTTAATGTTATAGGTCCACTACATGTATTTGCAGGTCCATCTTTACAGTATGTAGTTGATACAGATTTAGAAGACGTAGAACTAAGTGATGTGTCAGAAGATTTTACTGTAGGAGCCCAATTTGGTGTAGGAGTAAACCTAGGTAATCTAGGTATAGACGTGCGATATGAACGTGGTTTTAATGACAACGAGGTTTCTTTTATAAATAATAATATATCTATAGGAGGACCGGTAACCATAGATACTAGACCTGAGCAAATTATTGTTGCTTTAAGCTTTAAATTATAACTTAATTTATAATAAGAGTCTGTCTTAGGGCGGACTCTTATAAATTATTTATTTCTCTAGTTATATTATCTCTAGCTATAGATTCATAAAGGTTATAAAACTCGTCGGTTTTAAAGATGCGATCTTGTTCTAAGAAATGCTGCATCGCTTTTTTACGTGCAGGGTTGTAAATGAATTTAGGGTATATGCTGTATTCCTTTCTTACGTTTTCAGTATATAATTGATAAACGTTTTTTTTATGGCCTAATATGGCAAGGTCTATATCTATAAGTAGATTAGTGTCAGGATCTATTAAGCTGGTTGCATGATTCTTAGTGGCATTAATTTGATTTTTACAGAGCTCTACATGTTTAAAACCAGTTTTAGCAAGGTGCTTTTCAAGAACCAACGCACTTTGATACTCATTATCTTTTTTGGTAGATTTATAAATGATATCGTGATAAAAGACACTTAAAATTAATGCTTCATTGTTTAATGGAATGATACTCGATTGAGCTAATTCCTTGAGCATGAATTTTAAGTGATCTATATTGTGATAATATCTAGAAGTAGAGTTGTATTGATTTAAGAGAACATCATAACAGCTCTTTATATAATCTACATGTTCTGTATAATTATTAAAAGTGCTATAAAATAAATCTCTCAAACAGGTTTTATTTAAATTCTATCTTATCTATAAGAAGTTCAAAAGTTTCTTCTTCACCATTACCTATGAAAAGAGTTAACTCGTCAATCATGGTGTGATGAAAGTTTTCCATATTTAACTGACGGCCTCTGTAAGAAGGTATCATTTCATCTACTTCTAACTCTATAGTTTCCCACTCTCCAGTAGTAGGGAATGTGATAATATAAGAATGGTAGTCAGATTCTGTTTCTTTAAAACGTAACTGGTAATTTTTACCATCACCTTTGATTCTTAAGACAGCAATCGATGCGTCTCCTAATTTAGTGTCAGGACAGTCATATTTTGCAGAAGCAAAACCACCATCGTCTTTAAGAGTAACCTTACCACTGAAAACAGCATGACCTTCTTCATTAAGTTCAAAAGAACTTTTTGAAGTACCTCCCATTACCGTATCGTTTAAGACACTCCAGTTTTCTAAATCGCTTTTAGAATCAAAATCAAATAATACATTGTTGACCATCATAGGCGGAAAGATAAGGTATAGATTGCTTTACAGTTTCTTATTTTAAGCTCTTTTTTATCCATTATTATCTCTTTAGGTCTTGCTATCGGTAAGATTAAAGATTTTAAATGATTCAAAAGTAAATGTGTAGAAACACATTAAGGATACAAATATCTAAATTTGAATTGATTAGACCTTTATAGTTGTTATAACTTTATGAGATCAACTTATATGTGCGTTTTTTCCTATAGATTATGTAACTTATAATTATTTCTTTTTTACCCTAGTCAGATCGAGCATGTTCACGGCATTACTCTCTAAATTTTCTACATTCTTTGATATAAAACGTACACTTTGATCGTAATATAAGGGTACAATAGGCGCATTTTTAATAATTATACTATCCATTTTAATGTATAACTGTTTTCTAGTAGAAGCGCTTGCGGTAGATAACGCTTCTTTATATAAGGAGTCAAAAGTTTTATTTTTAAAATGGGTATAATTAGGACCGTTAGGAGCAAAATTACCAGAGTAAAAGAGCGATAAATAATTTTCGGCATCAGGGTAATCTGCAATCCAGCTGCTTCTAAAAATGTCTAATTGCCCAGCTTTTCTAGCTTCTCTTAATGTAGATGGTGTCATTACATCTACGGCAGTGTTGATACCTATTTTTTGTAATTCTTTTTGAATAAACTCACATAAATCTAGATAATTAGCTCCTGTGCTTATAGTTATAGAAGGAGACTGGTTACCAGATGCTGCTATGTATTCTTGTACTAGATTTCTAGCTTGCGTAGGGTTATAGGAGTAGCCTTTTACTATGCCACCACCAGGTATTCCTTTAGGTATAAAACCATGCACTGCTGGTGTACCTATGTTATTACGCAGGTATTTGATCATTTTTTTTCTGTCAAATCCCATATTAATTGCTCGGCGCAATTGCTGACTTTGTAATTCAGTAGTTTTAGAATCTATCTTTAAGCCTAAGTATTCGGTATTTAAAAAAGGAGCTTTTTTTAAATTTACGGTAGGAATGTATTTTTCTTTTAAATCACCACTAGTAGTTAACAATTCATCTTTGTAACTAGGGTCTATGGCATTTATAAAATCTAAGTTGCCTTGAGCAAATTCTAGAAATTCACTTTGCTTATCTGTTTTAAAAGTAATCGCAACGGCTTCTAAATAGGGTAGGGCATTACCGTCTATGTCTTTTTCATGATAATTGTTATTTCTACGCAATACCATCTTTACATTTTCTTGCCATTTTTTAAGATAAAAAGGTCCTGTGCCTATAGGTTGCTCTCTTAAATTAGAGCTTCCGTCTGGTACGACACTGCAATACTTCATGGTAAGCAAGCCTAAAAAAGCAGGGAATGGTTGCTTTAATTTAATTTCTAATTGCAATGGATCTAAAACATTGATTTCTGTGACATTTTTCATAACAAAGGCACCATTAGAAGCTAGCGCTGGGTCTGTTAATCGTTCTAGAGAATATTTAAAGTCTGTTGCTGTTACGGTTCTCGCTTTCGCGAAAGCGTCATTAAAATAAATACCTTCTTTAATATAGAATTTATAAGAAGTACCAGTACTATCAACTTCCCAGTGGCTAGCAAGATCGGGCACCACTTCTAGCTGATTATCTAGTTTTACTAAGCCATTATAAAGCAGGTTGCAAACCCATATATTACGTTGGTCCTTTGCAAAAGCTGGGTCTAGACTAGTCACATTTGCATGCTCATTATATCTAAATACGGTAGATGTATCTATCTTTTGTTCTTGATTCTGACAAGAAATCAAAGTAAAAAGGGAAAGTAAAACGAGCACATATCTATTCATAAGGTAAAGATATTAGATGCCTTATTTAAAAAATGAAAATAGTCGGTTTATTTAATAATATTCTATAATCAATGTGGAGAACTTATAGATGCGATAAGACTAGGCAGATTAATTTCTTCTATATCATCGACTTCTATAGATGATTCTTTTTTATGGTAAGGTGGATGGGTAAGGATTTGCCAGGTTCCATTATGGTATTCTAATGAAGTAAGGTTTTCTATCCAGTCACCGCTATTTAAATACAGTACTTTTCCTTTGTCATTATAAACCATTCTTTTTTGTGGTTGATGGATATGCCCACATATTACCGTATCATATCCATTTTCTATCGCAAGATCTGTAGCTGTCTTTTCAAAATTTGAAATAAATTTCACAGCACCTTTTACAGAGTTTTTGATCTTTTTAGATAATGAATACCTCTCTTTACCTAGCCGCAATAAAAACCAATTTATAAGCTGATTGAAAACTATTAGAAAATCATAACCATAACCGCCTAGTTTTGCTAGCCATTTACTGTGCTGTATACTGGCGTCAAATACATCTCCATGAAAAACCCAAGTTTTCTTACCGTCTAGATCTAGAATTACCTTATCCACTAGTGTAATATTACCGATTATGGTAGGAGAAAATTTGCGTAACATCTCATCATGATTACCAGTGATGTAGGTGATTTTAGTCCCTTTGCTGGCTAGTTTAATAATGTTCTTAATGACTTTAAGGTGTTCTTTAGGGAAATAACTTTTTCTAAACTGCCATATGTCTATAATATCTCCATTGAGAATTAAATGTGCTGGTTGTATGGATTTGAGATACTGATTAAGCTCTAACGCATGACAGCCATAAGTACCTAGATGTGAGTCAGAAATTACTACGAGTTCTACGGGACGTTTTTTCACAAAATCGGTTTATTCAAAATAAGCAGTTTTTTATTCCATTGGTTTTATCTCTATGTTATCATGTCATTAATTTAAAACTAAACTGTTGATACTATTGTTGGTATCCTCTTTTTACAATTGAGTAAGGAAATAATACAGTTGGGTTAATGCAATTATTCTCAACTAGAAAAGTGCTGCATATTTGTCCTGTCTAACAAATTAAAATACTTACTTATGAAAACTCTTTTTACTACTATTATCGTTTTATTATTTTCTATGGCTCTAAGTGCACAAGAGACTTTTACTTTAAAAGTTACTGTCGATAATGCAAAGAATGACCAAGGTACTATGGTTTACAGTCTAAGTACCGAAAACCAATTCATGAAAGCTGCCCCATTACAATCTGCAACCGTAGAAATTAAAGACGGTGTTGCTGTTGCGATATTTGAAAATATTCCAGCAGGAGAATATGCGGTTATGGTATTACATGATAAAAACGGTAATAATCAAATGGATTTTACAGATCAAGGAATGCCTAAGGAGGCTTATGGTATGAGTAATAACCCTATGAGTTACGGCCCACCTTCTTGGGATGATGCAAAAATTACTATAGAAAGTGATAAAGAAATTGCAGTTCGATTATAATATGCTTACACCTGACCCATCTACCTTTATTAAAGTACATTGGGTCAGGATTATTATTTGTTGTTAATTAATTTAAAACATAATGGTATCGCATTAGTTTGAGAATTAACTTCGTAGCATGGTTATACTTATTACAGGAGCAACTGGTCTAGTGGGTTCAAAAATATCAGAAGATTTATTGTCTCAAGGACATACGGTTCATTATTTAACTACCAGAAAGAGCGCCATAAGAAGCAGCGGTAATCATAAAGGCTTTTTATGGAATGTAAATGAGATGACTATAGATGCAAAGTGTCTAGCTGGTGTAGATGCTATCGTGCATCTAGCAGGTGAGACTGTTTTTCAAAAATGGACAGACGCAGCAAAAAAACGCATACTCAACAGTCGTATAGACAGCACTAACTTGCTTTTAAATTTACTTAAAGAGAATGAACATCAAGTAAAGCATGTAGTTACAGCTAGCGCTATAGGTATTTATCCAGATGATCAAGAAGGTAAAGCATTGAGAGAAGATGAGATACCACCTACGGCAACAAATTTCTTAGCAGATGTTTGTATCGCATGGGAAAAAATAGGAACTCAATTTAAAGAACTAGGCCTCACTCATGCCATCGTGCGCATAGGAATAGTACTTTCTGGCAAAGGTGGTGCGTTAGAGCAAATGTCTAAACCGGTTAAGTTTTATGCAGGATCAGGATTTGGGAACGGTAAAATGTGGCAAAGTTGGGTCGCTATAGACGATTTATCTGGTATTTTCATCCACATACTTAATCACGATCTAGAAGGCGTCTATAACGGTGTTGCTCCACATCCTGTAAGAAATAGACCTATGATGAATAGGATAGGAAAAGTGATGGGTAAACCAGTGTTTCTCCCTAACGTACCAGAATTTATAATGAAAGTAATGCTAGGTGAAATGTCTTCTATAGTTCTCGCTAGTCAGCATGCTAGTAGTTCAAGAATAGAAGAAAAAGGCTATTCTTTTAAATACCCAGAATTAGAAGCAGCTTTAAGGAGTTATTTAAAGTAAAGCAATAGCTTAACTATTAAATTGATCCCATTCCTTTTGCTTATTCTTTCTATTAGTTCTAACCATAAAAAATATTACTAGACCGAATAGTAATAAGAATATAGCAACACAAGCAAAGCCACCTAAAATTTCACCTATTTCATAAGCGGTAGTAGAAGAGTCGTCATCTTCATCACCAAAAATTAAATCAAAAGTGCCACACGCTGTATATTGATTTTTTAAAGCAAAATTTGGTTGTATCACTATACTATTAAAAAAATCTTCATCCACAGATCTGTCCTTAGTTTTTAAAGGTTGTGTAACACCTATCTGATAAAGAGTTTCTTTAATCTGGACTAATCGATAAGAATTCTGGATCATCTCTTCTCCGTCTTCATCCATTTCGTTATAGATATAATAAGCTTGGTATACGTCGTTCTCTACAACACGTTCGTCTTTGACCACTTTGATTTCCTCATCTTTGGTCCAGTCATTTAAGGTATTATCATAATAACTCTTTAACTCACGCCTGTTAGATAGACATATTCTCTCATCTATTCTAGCACGATGTACCATATAAACCACGTCATTCTCTCCATAACCGAACCAGTAGTGAGACTCAATTCCATCTTCACTCTCGGTAGTTTCAAAAAAATCAGACGGTAATTTTATAGTAAGAACAGAGTCTATCTCTACCTGCTCATAATCATATAACGTGTTGATTAAATCAGGATCCATAAACTCTACTTCTTGTGCAGTAGTAGTGATAAAGAAAAATATAGAAAGCGTGGAGAGTAAAAAGTTTTTCATGGAAAAAGTTGAGAGAGTAAAAATACCATCTTACCCATAAATAAAAAAGCCTTGCAATCTTAGATTGCAAGGCTTTTAAAATTAAGACTTTAAAAGAATAATTACTTAGTAGCAACTATGTTTAAAGTTAATGTAATATCATCAGATATTGCTTTGTTAGCAACTATATCAGTAAAGTTACTAGAGCCATACTGGATACCCCAGTCTGTTCTATCTATCGTAAAGTCTTCACTAGTAAGCATCATTTTATCACCATCATACTTTACAGTAACGTCAAAAGCGATTTTCTTAGTTACATCCTTAAGAGTAAGATTTCCTTCTAGAGTCGTATTGTTATCAGTCACTTTAAGACCTGTTACTACAAATTTTGCAGTAGGGTATTTAGGAGTATTAAAAAAGTCAGTTTCCTTTCCTTCTACAGTACCTTCTAAGTGTGCTTTTAAATTACCGGCAGCATCTCCTTCTAGGTCAGTCACCTCGATAGAAGTCATGTCTATAGTAAATTCACCACTCTCAACAACATCACCATTTACTTTAACCATACCGCTAGCAAGAGAAATGTTACCAGTATGATCTTCAGTAGGCTTAGAACCTATCCATGCGATGTTAGAAGCTTCAGTATCTACATTAAAAGTAACAGCCTCTACAGTTGCAACAGCAGCTTCTTCACTATCCATTGCTTCTACTTCGTTCTTACTTTCTTTACAAGCTACGGTAAAAGCAACAACTAGAGCCATACCTGCGATTTTCAATAAATTACGTTTCATTATTCTTATGTTTAATTGAATCACAAAACTAAATGTATAGACAAATAACATCGTTAAATCTATATTAATTATTCTCGGTGACATTTTGACACACAAATTTAAATGGCAACACTTTTGCCTTATCGCGTCTAGGTAGGTGAAAATTATTGTGGCTATCTCGCTTTCGCGAAAGCGTAACCCTTAAAAACACCTCGATAAAAAAGTGTTGAATTTATTTAAAATATATCGTCAGAAGATGGCAAAGAATAAAAACGAAAAAGACTTGAAAGATCAGGAAGCACCTGAGGTTGTGGAGCAAGAAGTAACTGAAGAGGTACAAGACGAGCGCAGCGATGTAGAAATTCTAGAAGATCAATTACAAGTAGAAAAAGAAAAATACCTACGTCTGTTTGCAGAGTTTGAGAACTTTAAAAGACGTACTGCAAAGGAGCGTATAGAATTATTTAAAACCGCAGGAGAAGGTGTCTTAAAAGACATGCTGCCAGTTTTAGACGATTTTGACAGAGCAATGGTAGAGATCAATAAATCTGAAGACGAGCAACTGACAAGTGGTGTAAAGTTAATTGCAAACAAATTAACTAATACCTTAAATAATAAAGGTCTAGAAGAATTTGACGTGAGAGCAGGAGATACCTTTAATGCAGACGTACACGAGGCAATTACTCAAATACCAGCACCTAGTGATGATATGAAAGGTAAAATAGTAGACGTGATTGAAAAAGGATATAAACTAGGAGACAAAATTATACGTTTTCCTAAAGTAGTTATAGGACAATAATTATGGCAGATTTCTACGACATATTAGATATTCAAAGAGGTGCAACAGCGGCAGAGATAAAGAAAGCTTATAGAAAAAAAGCAATTCAATACCACCCTGATAAAAACCCTGGAGATGACGCAGCAGAGGAGAACTTTAAAAAAGCTGCAGAGGCTTATGAAACTTTAAGTGATCCACAAAAAAAATCTCGTTATGACCAGTTAGGTCACCAGGCATATACTTCTGGAGGCGCAGGCGGTTTCGGCGGCGGTGGCGGTGCTGGAGGTTTTGACATGGACGATATTTTCAGTCAGTTCGGTGATATTTTCGGCGGCGGTGGCGGCGGCGGTTTTGGTGGTTTCGGCGGCGGTGGTCGTGGAGGCCAGCGCAGAGTAAAAGGAAAAGATTTACGTATACGTGTCTCTCTTACACTAGAAGAAGCTGCAAACGGTGTCGATAAAAAAGTTAAAGTAAAACGTAAAAAACAAGCTCCTGGAGTTTCTTATAAAACTTGTACTACCTGTAATGGTAGCGGTCAGGTTACTAGAATCCAAAACACTATACTAGGTCGCATGCAAACTGCTGCGCCATGTAATACATGTGGTGGTGCAGGACAAATCTTAAATAACAAACCAGCTGGAGCAGATGCTCAAGGAATGATAGCTACTGAAGAAACAGTAACTATTCAAATTCCTGCAGGTGTAGAGTCGGACATGCGTCTTAAAGTTTCTGGAAAAGGAAATGACGCACCAGGAAATGGAGTTAGTGGAGATTTACTTGTTGATATAGAAGTTAAACCACATGCAGAGTTACAGCGTGAGGGGAACAATCTTCATTATGATCTATATGTAAGTGTACCTGAAGCTGTTTTGGGAACTTCTAAAGAAATCCAGACAGTAACAGGAAAAGTACGCATACCGGTAGAAGCAGGAATACAGAGTGGTAAGATTTTAAGATTACGTGGTAAAGGAATGCCTAATCTTAATGGGTATGCTACCGGAGATTTGTTAGTACATGTAAATGTATGGACGCCTCGTAATTTAACTAAAGAGCAAAAAGAATTTTTTGAAAGCATGATGACAGATTCAAATTTTGATCCAGCTCCTGAAAAAGGAGATAAATCTTTCTTTGAAAAAGTGAAAGACATGTTTTCTTAAAGAAAACTTAATGAATTAGAAAAAATAGTATATATTTATGCCAACGAATGGTCAACCAACCATTTGTTATTTTTCTTTTTCATAGCAATTTTTCCCACCTCCCTATTTTTAGGGAGGTGGGTTTTTTTATGACCTTTTGTAATTAATAGGGTTTTAAATTATAGAATCTACATATTTACATGATCTACATGTTTTTTTTAACTCGCATTCCTATTAATTTATTCTAAATCTTTAGCAATACCATATCGTTCTTGTTAATTTAGCGCAATTAATAGATAGATGGTAAACGCATTAGAAGCAATACATATAAAAAAGGTATATGGGGATTATACAGCATTAAATGATGTATCTATCTCAGTACCCAAAGGGAGTGTTTATGGTTTGTTAGGACCTAATGGTGCTGGTAAAACCTCACTTATAAGAATCATAAATCAAATTACAATGCCAGACGAAGGGAAGATCCTTCTTAATGGCGAGCAATTAAAACCTAATCATATAGAAGATATAGGGTACATGCCAGAAGAGCGTGGGCTTTATAAATCTATGAAGGTAGGTGAGCAGTGCATTTATCTAGCCAGGCTTAAAGGTCTGTCAAGAGCAGAGGCAAAAGATAGACTGACATACTGGTTTGACAGATTAGGTATAGAAGGCTGGTGGAATAAAAAACTAGAAGAACTTTCTAAAGGAATGGCGCAAAAGGTACAATTTATTGTTACTGTCATGCACGAGCCTAGTTTATTGATTTTTGATGAGCCATTTTCTGGTTTTGACCCAGTAAATGCAAATCTTATTAAAGACGAAATTTTAAAATTAAGAGATGATGGGGCAACTATCATTTTTTCTACTCACCGTATGGAAAGTGTAGAAGAAATGTGTGACCATATAGCACTTATTAATAAATCTAACCTTGTTTTACAAGGCAAGCTAAGCGATGTAAAACAGCGCTATAGAGATCGCAAATATGCGGTGTCTTTAATTTGTCAAAATAATGACGTTGCTTTTCAACAAATACCGGTAGAATTTAATGCGCAACCTATAGTTTTATCTGGATTAGATAATACGCTAGATGTTCAAATTCAAATACCTACTCATATAGATGTACCTAGTGCATTAAATCGATTAACACAATTAGGAGAATTAACCCATTTTAGTGAGGTAATTCCTAGCGTTAATGATATCTTCATTCAAACTGTACAGCAACATGGATAAATTGTGGCTCATTATTAAAAGAGAATACCTTAATAAAGTAAGAAATAGAACGTTTATTATCATGACTTTTGTAAGTCCGTTAATATTTGTGGGTGTTGCTTTATTGATAGGATTGTTAACAAGTATAAATTCTGATACGAGTAGAAAAATTGCCATCTTAGATCAAACAGAAGATAATTATATTTCATTATTTGAATCAAATAACCGCAACGAGTATATTAAACTTAATGGTATTTCTAAAGAAGCTGCGATAACTGCAAGTAAAGAAGCAGATTACTATGGTTTGATATTAATAGAAGCGCAAAAAGGACAATTAACTGACCTAAGTTTCTACTCGGACGACTCTCCATCTCAAGGTTTTTTAGAATCTATTGAAGATAAAATTAAT
The DNA here is from genome assembly GCF_045063745.1 of Nonlabens sp. Asnod2-A12. Classification (NCBI taxonomy): domain Bacteria; kingdom Pseudomonadati; phylum Bacteroidota; class Flavobacteriia; order Flavobacteriales; family Flavobacteriaceae; genus Nonlabens; species Nonlabens sp. Asnod2-A12. The sequence goes on from NZ_JBEFOB010000003.1 coordinate 3,250,742, forward strand.
AAAGAGGCTACCGCTAATAATCTGAAAGATGCTGGTATTGATATTAATGTGATCAATAGTCGTAAAGTAACTAAGGAGATTCAAGTACAAAATTTTACAGGAGAAAAGACCAGTAAAATGTCTGGCTGGATTAAAATAGCTGCAGGTGGTATCGCTGGTTATTTGTTAATGATGTTCATTATCATCTATGGTAATATGGTGATGCGATCTGTGATAGAAGAAAAAACAAATCGTATTATTGAGATTATAGTAAGTAGTGTGAAACCTATCTATCTTATGATAGGTAAAATAACAGGAACTTCTTTAGCTGGTATCACCCAATTTATAATTTGGGTAATAGTAGGTTTTATATTAATGATAGTTGCGACCACCTTTTTTGGAGTAGACGCATTTTCTACACCTGCAAATGCAGACATGCTTGCACAAGCACAAGATCCTAATAAGTTTCAGTTAATTGCAAATGACATTGTACAACTGCCTATTCTCAAAATATTGATTTGTTTCTTTATCTACTTTATGGGAGGTTACTTTTTATATGCATCTATTTATACAGCGATAGGAGCCGCTGTAGATAATGAAACAGATACACAGCAGTTTATGTTGCCGGTAATTTTACCATTAATGTTAGCCATTTACGTAGGTTTCTTTTCAGTCATGGATAATCCTCATGGTACTGTGGCAGTAATATTTTCATACATTCCATTAACCTCACCTATAGTGATGTTAATGAGAATACCTTTTGGCGAGATCGCGTGGTGGGAAATAGTATTAAGTATGTTGTTGTTATACATAAGTATAATAGGTGTAGCGATGCTAGCTGCAAAAATTTATAGAATAGGAATTTTAATGTACGGTAAAAAGACAAATTGGAAAGAGCTGTATAAATGGCTGCGATACTAATTATGAGTTTGAATTGGGATAAGATACAGGAGTTTCTCACTTATGAGATTATATCATCAGGTAAGAATGGAGGTTTTCATTTAAATACCTGGATGCTTATTCTTGCTGTATTAGCCATTTTAGTAACCACACTAATATTGAGAGGTATTAGAAAAGTAGTTACACGCAAGATGGATATTCCAGATAAACTTAAATTTGAGAGTGCCTTTAAATTCTTTAATTACATTGTTTATATAATTGTAATTATATCAGTCTTGCATTCTAGTGGTGTAAACCTGACAGGGCTTTTAACAGCTAGTGCCGCCTTATTTGTAGGTTTAGGTTTTGCACTGCAAGATCTGTTTAAAGATATAATTGCTGGGGTAACTATTTTAACAGATAGGTCTGTTCTAGTAAATGACGTTATTGAAATTAATAACAAAGTTGGTCGTGTCTTTGAGGTAAAATTAAGGAGTACGAGAATAATTACTCGTGACGATAAAATATTGATTATACCTAATCATCTTTTTATGTCAGAAATAGTTTATAATTATACTCAAAACCATCCTAAAACCAGAGAGCAAGTAAATGTGGGTGTTGCTTATGGTAGTGATACCAGATTAATAGAAAAATTACTTATAGAATGTGTCAGTAATCAAAAAGGAGTGCTGCAAAGTCCCGAGCCATTTGTCATGTTCAATGAATTTGGCGACAGTTCATTAAATTTTGCGGTTTATTTTTTTGTAAAAGATGCTTTTACAGAGCCTCGTATTAAAAGTGCTATACGATTTGATATAGATAAAGCGTTCAGAGCAAACAACGTGAGTATTCCTTTCCCACAAAGAGATATTCATATTATAAATAAATCTTCAATAAATGAAGAATCTAACAATAGGAAAAATGACTAGATTAAATAAGATTATTAGAACTAGTTGTATAGTATTTTGTGTTTTCGCTTTCGCGAAAGCGTACTCACAAGGAACAGATCTTTTTAGAGCAGAGTACACATACTTTCCTCAGAGTAATTCTGATAACAGTTTTAGAAGATTCAGGACTTTTGTAAATGTACCACTCAAAGTAGGAGAGGCTAGTTATCTCGTTCCTTACCTAGAATACCGAAACGTAGAATATTTAGTTAAAGATAATTTTAGAGCCACAGATTTTGGTTCTGATAGATACGAGAGTTTTCAAGTGGCGCTGGGCTATACATTTCCTATGAAAAATAACTGGCGTTTTGGATCTAGAACCGGTGTTCTAGTAGCATCAAATTTTGATGAGGGAAAAGCACGTAGCGACGACTACTTTTTTGTAGGTAGTGTTTACTTTATCAAAAATGAGAAGAAAAGAGAAGATGGTGGTAAACCATGGCAACTAGTAGTAGGAGTGCAGTATTCGACCACAGCAGGTAGGCCATTCCCATTACCGTATCTTAATTATTATAGAGAGCTTAATGAAAACTGGAGTTTTACATTAGGTGCTCCTAAGATGAATCTTAAATACAGATTTAATGAAAAAAATGATGTCCAGTTATATGCACGTCTAGATGGTTTTTATGCAAATATTCAAAACGACCAGCCTACAACTAGAGGTGTTGCAGAAGATGTTTCTATGACTGTAGCGATGTTCGGTCCTGGATATCAACATAATTTTACTAAGCATATTTCGGCTTATATTTATACAGGTTACACATTTATCAATGACATAAGATTAAGAGATGATAATGGTGATGACGTGGTAACACTTAATGAAACTAATACTTTTTATTCTAGAATAGGAATAAAGTTTAAAATATAATAATGGCAAATATTCTCCTTATAGAAGATGAAGGCGCGATACGTCGCGTTTTAAGTAAAATATTATCTGAAGAAAGTAAAGATTACAATGTAGTAGAGGCAGTAGATGGTCTAGAAGGTATAGAGTTGATAAAGGATAATGATTATGATCTTGTTCTTTGTGACATAAAAATGCCTAAAATGGATGGTGTAGAGGTTCTAGAGGCTGTTAAGAAAATAAAGCCAGAAATCCCTATCGTCATGATCTCAGGACATGGAGATCTAGATACGGCAGTAAATACGATGCGTTTAGGAGCTTTTGATTACATTTCAAAGCCGCCAGATTTAAATAGGCTTTTAAACACGGTACGCAATGCGCTAGATAATAAAAAGCTAGTTGTAGAGAATAAACGTCTCAAGAAAAAAGTAAGTAAAAACTATGAGATGATAGGAGAAAGCGAGTTAATCGTTATTATCAAAAATATCATTGAAAAAGTAGCGCCTACAGATGCAAGAGTTTTAATAACTGGAGAAAACGGAACAGGTAAAGAACTTGTTGCCCACTGGTTACATGAAAAAAGCGACCGTTCAAAAGGTCCTTTTATAGAAGTAAATTGTGCAGCTATACCTAGCGAGTTAATAGAAAGCGAGTTATTCGGTCATGTAAAGGGTAGCTTTACTGGTGCAAATAAAGACCGAGCAGGAAAATTTGAAGCAGCAAACGGTGGTACTATTTTTCTAGATGAAATAGGGGACATGAGTGCCAAAGCGCAAGCCAAAGTATTAAGGGCTTTGCAAGAAAATAAAATACAACGTGTAGGTAGTGATAAGGATATAAAGGTAGATGTAAGAATTCTTGCAGCGACTAACAAAGACCTTAAACAAGAGATAGAGGATAAAAAATTCAGAGAAGATTTATATCATAGACTAGCAGTAATATTAATTAATGTACCTGCTCTTAATGATAGACGTGATGATATACCGTTGCTCATTAATCATTTTGCAGCAAAAATTGCCAAAGAGCAAGGTAATGCAGCAAAGAAATTTGAGAACAAAGCATTTAAATTATTACAAGAATACGATTGGACAGGTAATATACGAGAGTTGCGCAACGTTGTAGAACGACTCATTATATTAGGTGGTGAAGAAATAAGCGAGTCCGACGTAAAACTTTTTGCAAGTAAATAATATGTATAAAATTCATTCAGAAGAATTCAAGGCATCTACAAAGTTGCAGCTTAAAGAACATTCTACGTTACCTAAGGAGGTGCTTTCAAAAAAAGAAGCAAAAAAGGAACTAGAAAAAGTAAGAAGAGAACTTGCAGATTTTCAGGCGAGACTCTATGCTCATGATAAACATGCAGTACTGGTGTGTTTTCAAGGTATGGATACCTCTGGTAAAGACAGTCTGGTAAGAGAGGTGTTTAAAGATTTTAATGTAAGAGGTGTTGTACAACACAGTTTTAAAGTCCCTACAGATTTAGAATTATCTCACGGTTATCTGTGGAGACACTATATAGCGCTACCTTCTAAGGGGCATTTTGGGATTTTTAATAGAACTCATTATGAAAATGTCTTAGTTACTCGTGTACATCCAGAATATCTCATGGCAGAGAATTTACCTGATTTTAATGGTCCAGAAGATGCTACAGAAGACTTTTGGCAAATGCGTTACAATCAGATCAATAATTTTGAAAAGGAACTAACTCAAAACGGGACCTTTATCTTTAAGTTTTTCCTTAATTTAAGTGAAGAAGAACAAAAGAGACGCTTGTTAAGAAGATTGAGAACACCAGAAAAGAATTGGAAATTCTCAAAAGACGACCTTAAAGAACGTAAACTGTGGGATAAATATATGTACTGTTATGAACAGGCTATTAGACACACGCATACAGACGTTGCTCCATGGCACATTATCCCTGCAGACGATAAACCTATGGCTAGATTATTGGTCGCAAAAATACTGGTGGATGCTCTTTCTCAAAAAGAGTACATTCAGCCACCTCAAATAGATGATGAGGTTTCAGGAAATATTAAAAAATACATTGAAGAGCTAGAAAATGAATAAACTACATACTATTGGATTCTTTATTTTGTTGTGTTCCGCTTTCGCGAAAGCGCAACTAGTACAAACATCTCAAGCAGATTCATTAATGCTTAAGAGTATTTATGACTACAGTCTTACAGAGTCCAAAAGTTATGAGTGGTTAGATTATCTTTCTAATAATATAGGAGGAAGATTATCCGGTTCCATACAAGCTCAAAGAGCTGTTGAGTATACAGAAAAGGAAATAGCAAAATTTGCTTCTCGTACAGAATTACAATCTGTAATGGTACCTAAATGGACACGAGGCACTCCAGAATTTGCATACATACAATTAAATGATTTTTCAACTATTAATGTTAATGTGTGTGCGTTAGGTGGTTCTATTCCCACTAGAGAGGCTGGTATAAAGGCTGGAGTGGTAGAGGTTACTTCTTTAGAGCAATTAGCCCAAATAGGGAGAAAAGAAATAGAAGGTAAAATAGTGTTCTATAACAGACCTATGGATCCTACAAAAATTCAAACTTTTGAGGCATACGGTGGCTGTGTAGATCAACGATACAGTGGTGCAGAAGAAGCTGGTAAATACGGTGCTGTAGGTGTCATAGTTAGATCAATGAATTTGAGACTGGACGATTACCCACATACAGGTTCAATGAGTTATGGAGACCTAGATGTAGAGAATTATATTCCGGCTGCAGCAATAAGTACAAACGACGCTGAAAAGTTGCATACTTACTTGTCTCTAGATAAGAATCTTCAGTTTTTCTTAAAACAAGACTGCACAGTTTGGGGTGATGTAGAAAGTTATAACGTAATAGGAGAGATTAAGGGAACTAAGTACCCTAATGAAGTAATTATAGTAGGTGGTCATTTAGATTCTTGGGACTTAGGTGATGGTAGTCATGATGACGGTGCTGGTGTAGTGCAATCTATGCAGGTTTTAGAAACATTGAAAAAATTAGATTACCAGCCCTTGAGAACAATAAGAGTCGTGTTATTCATGAATGAAGAAAATGGATTAAAAGGAGCTCGTGAATATGCAAAACAAGCAAAGGCAAAAAACGAAAATCATATTTTTGCTTTAGAAAGTGATGCAGGTGGTTTTTCGCCTAGAGGTTTTAGCTTTGATGCGACAGAGGATCAAATGAAGGTCGTTCATTCATGGAGAAAGCTTTTCAAACCTTACCTAATTCATTACTTTGAAAAAGGAGGTAGTGGTGCAGATGTAGGTCCACTAAAAGATAGTGGTACAGTACTAGCTGGTCTACGCCCTGATTCTCAAAGATATTTTGATTTTCATCATGCGGCAAATGATACTTTTGATGCGGTTAATAAAAGAGAATTAGAATTAGGGGCAGCTACAATGACTAGCTTAATTTATCTTTTTGACCAGTATGGAGTGGTTGATAATAGCATGGATTAGATGGTTGTATAGATCTTGAATCTCACTACTTTTGCGCCTCTTTACAATTCAAGATGGCACTAAAAGATTATACAAGAGAATTTTCTGCAAACTTAAAAATAGCTGTACCGATTATGGTAGGGCAAATAGCGCATTTATTAGTAGCGCTCGCAGATAACGTTATGGTAGGTAAGTTGGGTAAGGCACAACTTGCGGCTGTATCTTTAGGGAATACATTAATTTTCATAGCGCTTTCTATAGGTATCGGTTTTTCATTTGCGATAACCCCACTTGTTTCAGAAGCAGATGCTAAAAAGGATATAGGTAGAATAGGCTCAATTTTTAAGCAAGGTTTTATATTATGTACGATAATAGGTGTGCTATTGACTTTTGTGGTTCTTCTTTGTGAGCCTATTTTGTCTATGTTAGATCAACCTAAAGAAGTTGTGGAATTGGCTATCCCTTATATGAGATGGGTTGCGTTGTCTTTGATTCCGTTAATGATGTTTCAGGCTATCAAGCAATTTATTGATGGCTTATCAAAAACGGTCTACTCCATGACAGCTTCTATAATAGCTAATCTGATAAATGTATTTTTGAATTTTTTGTTTATATATGGAGAGTTCGGTTTTCCAAGATTAGAGGTAGAAGGTGCAGGGATTGGAACGTTTATCTCTAGAATAGTAATGGTGTTGATAGTTCTAGCATTCTTGTTAACTAAAAAGGAATTGAAACAATACCTCGTTTTCGTAAAGGTCAAATCTACAGGTATTACTACAAAATTGTTGAACCTAGGTTTTCCTACTGCTCTGCAAATGTTTTTTGAAGTAGGCTTGTTTACAGCTGCGATTATTTTATCTGGATTGCTTGGGACTAGTAGTCAGGCTGCAAATCAAATAGCATTGAATCTATCAGCATTAACTTTTATGGTTGGAGTAGGATTAGGTGTGACGGCTACTATTAGAGTCGGTAATCAAAAAGGATTGAATCAATTTGACGAGTTGAAAAGGATTGTCAAGTCTATATTTTTGTTGACCCTTATTGTTGAACTGTTTTTTGCATTGTGCTTCATTTTATTCAGAAATCAACTTCCGTATTTATATATCGATGACTGGGAGGTTGTGCAACTAGCAGCAGGAGCTCTTTTAATAGCTGCCTTTTTTCAACTTAGTGATGGTTTTCAAGTCGTAATGTTAGGTGCACTAAGAGGACTACAAGATGTCTGGATTCCTAGTCTTATATGTTTCGTGTCTTATTGGGTGATTGGTTTACCTATATCATATGTACTAAGTAAGTATATTGATTTAGGCTTGCAAGGGATTTGGATAGGATTATTAACAGGTTTAACTCTTTCATTTGGATTAATGTATTATCGATATAAATATTTGTTGGCTTCTCCTCGAGATGAAGATAATGTCATTTTATAAGGGTTTTCTAACTGAGGTAATGTTTCTTTAATTTTAATATATTGTAAGATGTTGTTTAGTAAAGGATTAATTAATTTCTTTGTTTTTATTTCGATTTTCTTAATAGAAAGTTAGGAATTTAAACAAAAGGGGTTGTATATTTGCAGCCGCTTAGGAAAACAGCTAAATGTTTAACGAGGCAAATGTTCTTCAGATAGGTTAAAAGATCAGTTAGTGAGTCGTGAAGATTTGCA